>NZ_CBDDGH010000001.1:0-770000 GCF_965227725.1 Shimia sp.
TATCAATGTGTTGAGGCTCAGGCGTGTGTTTTGCTCGGGGCTGCGGCAGCCTGTTGCTTCTGTCACTGGCGCTCGCCATGGCTGTTATCTGGCGGCACCGGGAGAACATTGAGCGTTTGCGGATTAGGTAAGTGCTCGTGATATGCGCGGAGTGAGGGGCCAGATGGACGCTTTAGTTCCGCTACGTGTCCATTTTGGCAGATGCTGCGCCTTGCACGAATGACGGATTCTATCTGATGGCAATGTGTGTATCTTCACCCGAGATTTCTAAAAAACCTCTTTTCAGAACAGGGAAATACTGATGATAGAAGGCAGCAAACGCGTGCCCTGGATTCTCGCGTTGGGAATGTTTGTGATAGGCACGACGTCGCTCAGCATTTTGGGCTTGGGACCAGCGCTGACGCGCGATCTGGCCGTAGACCCGTCTGACGCCGGATGGCTTGTGACGGCATTTGCGGCAACTTTTGCTTTGGCCGCACCCATCGCGCAATTCACCCTCGGACGGCGCTTCAAGCCTGGAGCGCTTATCCTCGCAGGAGCGAGCATTCTCGCAGCCTCACTAATCTGGTCAGCGATGGCGACCTCGTTCAGCACGCTTCTCTATGCACGCATAGCATCAGCATTTGGTGGTGCTCTCATTGCTCCTACCAGCGCGGCGCTTGCCATCTCTCTGGTACCCGTTGATCGTCGAGGCTCGGTTTTAGCCACTGTCTTTGCGGGATTTACCCTCGCAACCGTCGGAGGAGTGCCGATTGCGACCTGGCTCACGCTAATGCTTGGATGGCGAGGTGCCATTTGGGGCATAGGTTTAGCCGCGATCCTCTTTGTCGTATTGGCCGCTGTTTTCATGCCCCGTGACACCGGTATAGCAAGTCCCGGAAATAGAGAGGCGCTAGACGACGTGAAGATCATTGCTCCTGCAATTCTGCTTTTGGGAACGGTGGGAATGCTATCAACGCAGTTTGCGATCTATGCCCTGATGGGGGAACTCCTGGGACAGCAGTTTGGAGTCAGCGATAGCGGACTTCCAATCGCAATTCTTCTTTTTGGGGTTCTTGGTGTCGCGGGAAATGCAGTGGCTGGGGCGCTATCAGATCGAGTTGGGCCCGGTCCACTGGTTTGGGTGAGTTTTGCAGGTCTTGCTGCGTCTCTTTCGCTGATGCTTATCGATCTTACGCCATATCTAGCAGCAGCAGCACTAGCAGGATGCGCTTTCATGGGCACTCTGTTTGCAACGCCCCAACAAAGCCGTCTTGTGGGTTTGGTTTCCAGCGAACATCACGGTTTCATACTCGCATTGAATTCGTCCGCAAGTTACCTTGGCATTGCGTTTGGTTCAGGAATAGCTAGCTCGCTAGCAATCAATTTGGGACTTTGGGCGCTGCCATTAGGTGCGTTGGCTCTGCTCATGGCGACAGTCGCAGCGAATATTGCATTTGGCTCCATAAAGAAATGAGAACACTTCAAGCCGAGAGCTTGTTTGATGATCCACACGAAAGCGGACATCGGTGCAAATGCAACACATTGGCGCTTTGTCCACAAGAAGCCACCACCAACGTCCCCCTACTCCGCCGCCTCTCTGCGTTCTTCTTCCTCGGGCTGCGGGCGCATGGTGGCGATCAGTTCGGCAACCTTGATGCCAAACTTGCGCATCTCTGAGCGGTTCATGATCACGCCGCTTTCGGTCATATAGAGCCAGTCCGTCACGTTCAGGCTGTGACCGCCCGCTTCCTCGGTGAGCACGATGGTGTAATCCATGCGGATGGTGGCGCCGGAGACCTTGCCTTTGGCCACGCCAATGATGTCATCAGCGGTGGCGGTGAAGGTGGTGTCATCCACGATTGTAAGGTTCCACTGGCGGTTTTGCTGTTTGCCGTTGGAGTAGGTGAAGGCTTCTTTCAGGGTGCCGGTGTCGCCGTCCCAGCTGCCTTCCATACGGGCCACAAAACTGTTGGCCACACGTCCGTTGGGGCCGTAGATCAGCCCTTCTGACAGGATGGGGCCGTTCAGGTGCTCTTTGAGCGAGATGAAAGGGCCGAGTTCGGCATAGTCAGAGGGCTCTTGAGAGCGGAAGCTGAACAGCCGGCCTTTGAGATAGACCACGCCAAGGGTCAGCCCCAATGCCAAAATCAACAATACAGTCAGTAGTTTCATCACTCTGCCTCCTCGGCAGGAAGGGCCAGCACCATCGCCAGCGCCACAAGTTTCAACACACAGGGCACCACCGCATATGCGATGTTGAGCGCGCTCAGGGCCTCGGGCGTGTTGGTCTCTCCGGGCACAAACCCGTTGGTTTGCAGCGCTGGCAAAACCAGAAACGCCGCGAGAGCCAGTGCCAGTTTTCCGGCAAAAGACCATATCCCGAAGGCCAAAGACGCGCTCAAACGTGCCTTTGTGAGAGATACGGAGAAGAGCGCCGGAAGGATCACCATATCCGCACCCAATGCCGCGCCGGAGGCCACACAGATGAGGGCAAAGCCCGCCAGATTGCCTGCTGACAGAAAGGCTGCGCCAACAAAGCCGCCGATGGCCAGGGGCATGGCGATCAGCAGCGTTTTGCGCCCGCCCAGACGCGCAGCGACACGTGCCCAGAGCGGCACGCTGAGCCCGGCGCTGAGGAAGAAGAGCACCAAGAGCGGCCCGGCGGCATTGGCGAGCTGCAGGCGGTCTTCGACAAAGAACAGGAAGAGCGTTGAGGTGATGGCAACCGGCAGGCTGTTGACCAGCGCGAGCAGGATCAGCCGGGTGGCGCCTGCCTGTGTCAAATCCGCCAGCGAAAAGCGCGCGCCTTGGATCACCGGACGTTGCCAGATCGGCCGTGTGAGCAGCCCGACCAACAGCGCAGCCACCCCAAGCGTCAAGCCAAAGGCCCCGTAGCCAGAACCGGCCGCGCCCATGGCGACCAAAAGCGTTGGTAGCAGCGCGGCCATGATCACGCCCGCGAGCATCCCTGCCTCCCGCCACGCGGCAATGCGCATCAGTTCGGGCGGTGTCGGCGTAAGTGCGAGGGTGGCGCTGCGGCCGTAGAGCAGGATCATGCCGAGGCTATAGGCCGAAAACAGCAGCACCAAGACCGCCGCAAGTGCGCCCATACCGCCCTGCGCCAGCGCCTCTGCGCGGGTGAACAGCAACGGGAAGCCTACGGACAGCCCGCCGACAGCCAGCAGCGCGAAGCCAAGTTGAAACCGCGGGAAGCGGTCTATGGCCCAGCCAATCAGCGGGTCCTGCACCAGATCAACCAAACGGATCGCCAGCAGAAGACCACCAAGCGTGGCCAGACCTATGCCAAGTTCCACCGAGGCATAGCGCGGCAAATGGATATAGAGCGGAATGCCTGCGGCGGCCAGAATCAACGCATAAAGACTGACGCGCGGATAGAGGCCGCGCGTTTGCTCTATGACTGCCGCTTCAGACATTGGGTTTATGCGCTGTCACGCAGCAGAACAGCATTGGCGGCGCGTTCGGCCTCACCAACCTGTGCTGCCGCCGCACCGGCGTTTTGCACGGCTTCCTGCTGGGCGCTCAGCTGCGCCACCACACGCATGGCGCTGTCGATGCCGTCTTCATGGAAGCCATGGCGGTTATAGGCGCCTGCAAACCAGGTGCGGTTGTGGCCCTGCAGTTCACGGATTTCGCGCTGTGCCACAAGAGCCGCTTTGTCAAACACCGGATGCGCAAAGCTCACGTCATCATAGATGGCGCCCTCAGCGATCTCCTGCGTCGGGTTGAGCGTCACAAACAGAGGGTCCTTGGTGTCGATGTTTTGCAGCCGGTTCATCCAGTAGGTCACACCAATCGCCCCGTTCTGAGACCGGTAGGCCCAGCTTGACCAGCATTTGCGGTTCTTTGGCATCAGTGCCGGATCGCGGTGCAGCACGGCGCGGTTGGGCTGATAGCGAATAGCGCTGAGCGCCTTGCGCTCGGCTGCGGTGGCGTCTTTGCCAAGAATGCGCAGCGCCTGATCAGAGTGGCAAGCCAGAATGATCTCATCAAAACTCTGCGCTTCACTGCCGGCTGCCTTGACCGTTACGCCCGGCACTCCACGCTCGGCGTTCAGCCCGCGGATCACATGCTCCACGGGGGCGTTCAGCCGAATGGTACAGCCGCGTGTGACCAGCGCGGCCTCCAGCCGTTTGACATATTCGATGCTGCCGCCATCCACCGTGTACCACTGGTGTTGTTTGTTGCCCGCCAGCAGTGCGTGGTTCTTGAAGAACTGCACCAGCGAGCGCGCCGGGAACTGATCCACTTCGGCAATCGGTGTGGACCAGATCGCGCCGCACATCGGCATGAGGTAATACTCGCGGAACCACTGGCCGAGCTTCAGCTCATCCACAAGCTCACCGATGGTTTTGTCGTCGTCCTGCGCGGCGGCCTCTGCGCGTTTGCCAAAGCGGAGAATGTCCGCGATCATTCCGTAGAACTTGGGCCGCAGCAGATTGCGCTTTTGCGCGGCAATCGCCCCCAAGGAGTTCAGGCCATACTCCAGCCAGCCATTGTCGATGCTGGCCCCAAAACTCATTTCGCTTTTGGCAACCGGCACGTTCAGCTCATCAAACAGGCGGGTCAGATGGGGATAGGTGGCGTAGTTGAATACGATGAACCCTGTGTCCACCGGCTGATCACCGTTCAGACCCGCGAGCACTGTACGGGCGTGGCCGCCCAGACGCCCTTCGGCCTCAAAAATGGTGACATCATGCTGCTCCGACAAAGCATAGGCCGCAGAGAGGCCTGAGATACCGGCCCCGACAATGGCAATCTTGCGGCGTGCATTCATCGACTGATCGAACATGAAACCCTCATTTATTGATCGTTTGAAAGCAGATACGCGGCGAACTAAACCTTGGTTCACTCTCAATGACATGCAAAACTCGCTCAACAGCGCGGGCGCTTTAAAAGGTCAGAAAACCCTGACCTGTGTGATCTGTGACGCAGGCAAAAGCGTAAAGGGACCATGACGATAGAGCACATACAGGGCCACACCACACATGCCCGCAGAGGACAGCTGAAAAACGCCTTTCGCTATGGCGTGGATTTTGTCCTGACCGACCTTTCTGAGCGCCGCAAGCCTGCCCTCCTGTCGCGCAACCGCTTTAACCTCTGGTCGATCTGGGATCGTCACCATGGAGGGACGCGTGGCGCGGGTGATGGGGTCGATTGGTTCAAACATGTGCTCCGCGACCGTGGCTTTCCGGTAGAGAACGCGCGGCTGGTGCTGCTCACACAGCCAAGCTTTCTGTGGTTTCACTTCAATCCGGTCAGTTTCTGGATTGCCTTGATCGACGATCAGCCCTGCGCCTTTGTGGCTGAGGTGAACAACACCTTTGGGGACCGGCACTGTTATTTCTGTGCCCATGACGATTTCCGCCCAATTGCGGCCTCAGACCAGATGCATGCCCAGAAACTCATGCATGTGTCCCCGTTCCAGAAGATCGAAGGCGGCTACCGCTTCAATTTCGGGTTCAGTGCGGACGCGCTGAACATCCGCATTGCCTATGAAAACGGGGATCAGGGTGTGATTGCCACGCTCTTTGGCCCGCGCAAACCCGCAAGCAACGCAAGCCTGCTTTGGGCGGCTGTGCGCCGGCCCCTTGGTGCGGCGCGGGTGGTCGCTCTGATCCATTGGCAGGCTGCGATCCTGTGGGCAAAACGCGCGCCATTCCTGAAGAAACAACCCGCGCCCGAAGCCCTCTTGTCAGACAATATCCCCGCCCCGGCGCAGAACCAATGAGCGCGTTTTCCGGCAAAACTTTCTGGCTCATCGGGGCCAGTGAAGGCTTGGGCCGCGCATTGGCCGAGAAGCTGAGCGGCGAAGGCACGCATTTGATTGTGTCAGCGCGCAATGGTGAAAGACTTGCGTCACTGGCGGCAAAGCTGCCCAATACGCGGGTGCTGATGCTGGACGTCACAGATGGCAAGGCGGTGAAAGCGGCCGCCAAATCCGTGGGTGAGATTGACGGGGTGATCTACAACGCAGGCGCCTATGAGCCGATGGCGGCCACCCAATGGGAGACTGACAGCGCGCTGACCGTGGCCGATGTCAACTTCATGGGCGCGATGCGTGTCTTGGGCGCGCTCATGCCCGGGTTCACCGCGCGGGGTGCGGGCGACATCACGCTTGTCGGCTCCCTCGCGGGCTATCGCGGGCTGCCCAATGCCATCGGCTATGGGGCCAGCAAAGCCGCCTTGGTGAGCCTTGCGGAAACCATGCGCCACGACCTCAAGAGCACTGGCATCACGGTGCGATTGGTCAATCCGGGCTTCATCAAGACACGCCTGACCGACAAGAATGCGTTCAAGATGCCCATGCTGATGACACCGGATGCGGCCGCAGATCATATCTTGCGAGCAATGACATCGCGCCGCTTCCGCACCGATTTTCCAAGGCCGTTTTCCTGGGTGATCCGCTTGCTGCAATATCTACCGGATTGGCTGATTTATCGCGGGAAGTGAAAGGCGTTTACAGCAGCGCCACTTTTACGACAGAAGGGCACACAACACTCCCCTTCTGCGGCGCTTTCGATGACCATTGCCTTTGCCTTTCTCCCCATTCTTCTGACCCTGCTGTGCGGCTATGTGCTGGCGGTGACCGGCACCATCTCCAAAGAGGGCTGGAAGGGTATTGAGACGCTGAGCTTCCGGCTGCTCATTCCCGCGGTGCTTATACATTCGATTGCGAAATCAGACCTGTCGCTTGATCAGATCAGCGGCATGCTGGGCGCGGTGATTGCCACGCTTTGTCTGGCGACACTTGCCGTGTTTCTTTATCGCCATTTGCGCGGTGAGGCGCGCCTGCCAAACCCCGATTTCACCACGTTGGTCCAGACGACAACCCGCTGGAACGCCTTCATTGCATTGGCCGCAGCGGAGTTGTCTTTGGGAGGGGAGATGCTGGTGTTGATTGCGGCGGGCATGGCGGTGCTGATCCCGTTGATCAACATCGGCAACATCATTGTTCTGGCCCATTACGGCAGCGCGGTTGCTTCGATCCGGTCTGTGAGCGTGCAGGTGGCCAAGAACCCGCTTGTGCAGGGCTGTGTCATCGGGCTTGCGATCAACCTGACCGACATTTCATTGCCAGACACGGTGCTTCAGACGCTTGATATTATTGGCCGCGCCGCCATTGGCATTGGCGTTCTGACCGTGGGGGCCGCGCTGTCTGCAAAACGGCTGATGCATGTGTCAGGCGATGTTATTGCAGGTGTCGCTCTGCGGCTGGTGCTGTGCCCAGCGCTGTTTTTGGGATGTGCGCAGGTGATGCAACTCAGCAGCTTTGAGACATTGTCAGGCGTGTTTATCCTGACGGTGCCCCCCGCCACCAATGGCTACATTATTGCCAAACAGATGGGGGGGAATGCCGATCTCTATGCGGATATCCTGTCCTGGCAGACGATCCTGTCGCTGATCGTCCTGCCACTGCTGGCAGGGGTGATCATCGGAGGATGAACTGGTGCGTCAAATCCGGAAGATCGGCTGCAACATGCGCGGCACGAAGGCGTTGAACTTCAGCCTGGCATCCGTCGCGGCAAGGCAGATGCAGGCATCTCCGGCTCCGGCTATCGGCGTATGCTCCAGCGTTTCATCCGCGACTTCCACATCGCCAACCCCGAAAAAGCCGGTCTCATCGGTGAAGCTGCCTTGCAGCACCAGTGTCAGCTCCAACCCGTTGTGGCCGTGATCGGGCACCGCCTGTCCCGGCGGAATATAGAGCAGACGCACGCTGCCGTGCTTGTCTTCGGCGAGAATATCCTGGCGCACACCCATGCCAAGTTTCTTCCACCGAGGCTCACGCCCTTTGAGCGCCTCAACAACTGGACCCGGATAGGGGCCGCTGCGCGCATAGACGGGGGCCTCTGGAATAGGATCATCCAGAAGGCTCAGCAGGTCGGCTTTCATGGACGCTGATACGGCGACCGCGCCGCTGTCTTCGACCACAACACCGCCCACAGCTTCATGGGCTTCGACCACAGCACGGCACTCCGCGCAAATCGATATATGGGTGGCCACGACAAGGGAGAAGGCGTGCGGCAGGTTGCCCGCCGCGTAAGCCGCCAACATGGGCTCTGGGATATGATGGCTGATGGCTGTCATTCACTCAGGTCTTTCAATTCGTGTCTCAGACGCTGCAATCCAAGGCGGATGCGCGATTTGATAGTACCAAGCGGCAAGCCCGTTTTTGTGCTGATCTCCTGATGGGTCAGCTCCCCAAGATAGGCCTGCTCAATCACCTCCCGCTGTTCAGGCCGCAGCTTTTGCAAAGCGGCCCGCAGCTGTCCCGTTTCTTGCTCGATGGCCAGGATCTGGCTGGCGTCCGGCTCCGCATCAGGTTCTTCCTTCAGCGCCTCCGGCATCGGGCGGTTTTCTTTGCGCGCCACGTCGATCTGACGGTTGCGCACGATCTGGTAGACCCAAGCGGACACCTGAGCACGATGCGGATCAAACATATGGGCCTTGCGCCACAACGTCAGCATCACATCCTGCACAATCTCTTCGGCCTGCGCCGCAGAGGTGCCATTGCGCATCACAAAGCCCTTCAAACGCGGGGCAAAGTGATCAAACAGCCGCGAAAATGCGGCTTTGTCGCGGTGATCGCGCACAGCGATCATCCACTGAGTCTCTTGTGAGGGCTCCGCTCTGGCTTGCGTCACGCGCTGCCTTTCCTTTGGTCGCGTTACCGGGACTTTCGCCCGATTGCGGGAAATATCAAGTGTTGCACTCACCATATCCCCAATACGCGGGGGCTTAAAAGACGGATCACCCCCGTGGTGGATTTTTTCTGGCGTCTTTTCAGCGCGATGCTTCAGATATGGCCGGTTTCTTCCAGAACGCGCCGCGCCACGCGGAAACACTCCAGCGATTGCGGCACGCCGCAATAGATCCCGATCACATGAATGATGGAGCGCACCTCCTCTGCCGACACGCCATTGGTAAGCGCGCCGCGCAGATGAATTTCCCATTCGGTCATTTTGCCAAGGGCCGCGATCATCGACAGGTTCATCATCGAGCGGGTCTTGGCGTCAATGGTGTCATCGCCCCAGCCAAAGCCCCAGCACCATGCGGTCATGGCCTCCTGAAATGGGCGGTTGAAATCATCTGCGCCGTCCAGCGTCTTTTCAACATACTCGGCCCCCAGCGTCGCCTTGCGCGCGGCCAGACCTTTTTCAAACATCTCTTTGTCCAAACTCATCCTCTGCCCTTTCCTCCAAATTTCCCGCGAAAATGCGCGGTGCTTTTTGAATAGCGGGCGACAGGCGGATTCCCCAAACGCTTTGTTTCGCTGAGGCGGAACCACGGGGTTTCCCTCGCAAATCCGAGGGATTATGCTATCAATTTACTGACGTAACGCTGATATGATTGGTCAAATCCATGGAAAAACGCCCTATCGTCTCCTCCCGTCACCTCGCTGAGGGGGATGGCTGGGAAGCCTCAGAGGTCGAGTACGGGATGATCATCGCCTACAACGCTTTTTCGCGCTGGATGACGCGGTGTATGGCGGCGGCGGGACATCCTGAGATGACCCCGCTGGAGATTCTGGCGCTGCACAACGTCAATCACCGCGACAAGGACAAGCGGCTGACAGACATCTGCTTTCTGCTCAACATTGAGGACAGCCATACGGTCAATTATGCGCTGAAGAAGCTCTTGAAGCTTGGGCTGATCCAATCGGAGAAACGCGGCAAAGAGGTATTTTACAGCACCTCAGCCGAGGGCAAAGACGTCTGTGAGGCCTACCGCGTGGTGCGCAATCGGTGCTTTATCGACGGGTTGCCACGGCTGGATATTTCCGGCGAAGAGATGCGCGAGATTGCGGCCTCACTGCGGTCGCTGTCCGGGCAGTATGATCAGGCCAGCCGGGCGGCTGCCTCGCTTTGATTGAGCGAAGCGGCCGTAGGTTTAGCGGCTCATCAGCTCAGGCAGGTAGGTCACGATTTGTGGAAAGACACAGATCAGCAGCACACCCAGCAGCAAGAGCAGGAAGAACGGGAAGGCCGCTTTGGCGATGCGCAGGATGTCGAGCCGGGTCATGCCTTGGATGACAAAGAGGTTGAAGCCCACTGGCGGTGTGATCTGGCTCATCTCCACCACGATCACCAGATAGATGCCAAACCACAGCGGGTCGATGCCCACAGCAGAAATCATCGGCATGATGATGGAGGTGGTGAGTACCACCACGCTGATACCATCCAGAAAACAGCCGAGCACGATGAAGAAGAGCGTCAGCGCCACTAACAAGGCGGGCACGGAGAGCTCCATCGCGCCAATCCAAGCCGCCAGATTGCGCGGCAGGCCGGTGAAGCCCATGGCCACGGAAAGATAGGCGGCACCCAGAAGGATAAAGGCGATCATGCAGCTGGTGCGGGTGGCAGACAGCAGCGCCTCCATGAAGAGTTTCACGCTGAAGCTGCCGGAGGCCCAAGCCAGCACTGTGGCCAGCACCACGCCCAGCGCGGCTGCGTCTGTTGGCGAGGCAAGCCCAGTGTAGATCGAGCCGATCACGCCGATGATCAGCAGGGCCACGGGGATGAGATTACGCGAGGCGGCGAGTTTTTCACGCAGCGGGAAATCCCGCACCTCTTGTGGGATCAGGGCCGGGTTCATCCACGCACGCACAGCGACGTAGCCGGCAAAAAGCGCGATCAGCATAAAGCCCGGCAAGATGCCCGCCACAAAGAGGCGCGCGATGGATTGCTCGGTCGCCACGCCGTAGACGATCAGGATGATGGAGGGCGGGATCAACAGCCCCAAGGTGGCGGAGCCTGCGAGCGTGCCGATGATCAGGCTTTCAGGATAGCCGCGTTTGGTGAGTTCGGGCACAGACATGCGGCCGATGGTGGCGGCGGTGGCCGCGCTTGAGCCCGAGACGGCGGCAAAGATCGCGCAGCCAAAGACGTTCACATGCAAAAGCCGCCCCGGCGCGCGGGTGAGCCATGGGGCAAGGCCTGAGAACATATCTTGGCTCAAGCGGCTGCGCAGCAGGATCTCCCCCATCAGGATAAACAGCGGCAGAGCGGTGAGCGCCCAGCTGTGGGAGTGCCCCCAAAGCGTGGTGGCAAGCACCAGTCCGGCGGGGGCGTTGGAAAAGGCGGTCATCGCCACCAGCGCCACAACGCCCAGCGCCATAGCTACCCAGAGCCCAGCGGCGAGGCAAACCAGCATCAGCCCCAAAAGGATCGCGGCAATCATTGGATCGGCCATGTCACATCTCCTCCGCGGCGTGCAGCACCGGCTTGCGGGTTGCCATGAGTTCCACCAAGGACTGCACAAGCGCAAGAAACAGCAGACCGATGCCAAAGGTCATCACGCCTTGGGGCAGATAGAGCGGCACCGGAATGATGCCGTTGGAAACATCCCCGTAATGCAGGCTTTCCATCACCAGCGCGCCACTGAAATAAAGCGCATAGCCGACAAAGCCGATGGCCACCAAAAGCGTGATCGCTTCAAGCGTGACAATCGCGCGGCGCCCCATACGCTGCACAAACAGCGTCACCCGGATGTGGCCGCCTGAGCGCAGGGTGTAGGCCATGGCCAGAAAGGTGGCCCCCGCCAGCATGAAGCCCGCGAAATCCGCATAAGAGGGAATGGTGGAAGGCAGCACACCGGGCATCACGCGCCCCATGCCATTGAGTACAATCTGCGCACTGGCCAGAAGGCAGATCGCCAAGATCAGCATGGCGCTGAGATATCCGGCGGCCCGGTAAATTCCGTCCAAAGCTCTGCTCACGCCCTGCCCTCCTGTATGGTCTGGTCTTGTTCGCCACATATGAAAACCGGCGATGACAAGCACCGCCGGTTCGCTATGGGGCTTACTTGCTGGAATAATCCGCCAGCGCCGCTTTGGCGGCGTCGGAAGCGTTTGCGTTCCAGTTTTCGAGCATCTTGGCACCGATGCCCTGCAGGCCTTCGACCAGAGCCGGGCTTGGCTCATAGACGGTGATGCCATTGGCGGCGAGTTCGGCGGTTTTGGCGTCGGCCTCAGCGGCGGACATTTCCCAGCCGCGGGCTTCGGCCGTGTCTGCTGCGGCCAGAACCGCGGCCTGCACGTCCGCATCCAGACGGTCAAACACACGCTTGTTCACCACTACGATGTTCTTTGGCACCCAGGCGTTGATCGGGCTGTAGTGGCTCACAAAATCCCAAGCGGTGGAGTTCACGCCGGTGGAGGGTGAGGTGATCATCGCAGCAACTTGACCGGTGGTGAAGGCTTGCGGAATGTCGGACGCCTCAACCTGCACAGGCGCGGCACCGGCGAGGGTGGCGAACTCTTCCAATGCGGCGTTATAGGCGCGGAAGCGCAGGCCGTTCAGATCCTCAACGGTGGCGATTTCGCCATTGGTATAAAGACCCTGTGCAGGCCATGGCACGGAGAAGAGCGGCATCAGGCCCTGCTCTGCCAGAAGCTCGGTCACAACCGGCTCTTGCGCTTCCCAAAGGGCGCGCGCGTCATCATAGCTGGTGGCGACAAACGGCTGGCTGTCCAGACCATAGGCCAGATCTTCGTTGGACAGACGCGACAGGAAAAACTCACCCAGTGGGACCTGACGCGAGCGCACGGCATTTTTGATTTCCGCGTGCGGGATCAGCGAGCCTGCGGAGTGGATGGTGATGTCCAGCCCGCCGTCGGTGGCGGCGCGCACATCATCGGCAAACTGCATGATGTTCTGTGTGTGGAATGTGCTGTCGCCATATGGTGTCGGCATATCCCAGCCTTCGGCGTGGACCATTGTGGCACAGGCCATGGCGGCGGCGGCAAATGTGATTTTGCGCATTGTTTTGGTGCTCCCTGTTTTTGCAGAACGTCGAATCTGACGCTCACATAACGTTGACAAATTGTCAGCGTTCTCACAATAAAGCAACAATAATTCGATTCTAGGAGAGACCGATGACCACAGAGCACGACAGCGCATGGCAATTCTGGGTCGACCGTGGCGGCACGTTTACCGACATCGTGGCGAAGACGCCGGATGGCGGGCTCAAAACCCATAAGCTCTTGTCAGAAAACCCAGAAATCTACAAAGACGCGGCGGTGCATGGCATCCGCCAGCTGCTTGATCTGGCTGAAGGCGACGCGATTCCTAGAGGCGCGATCGATGCCGTAAAAATGGGCACAACGGTTGCAACCAATGCACTTTTGGAACGCAAGGGTGAACGCACGGTACTCCTGATCACCAAAGGGTTGCGCGATTTATTACGGATTGGCTACCAGAACCGCCCGGCGCTTTTTGATCTCAATATTGTGTTGCCTGAGCTGCTCTATGATGAGGTGATCGAGGTTGAAGAGCGGCTGGATGCGGATGGCAATGTCATCACCGCGCTAGATGCTGAAGCGGCGCGGAGTGCGCTGGAAGCGGCCCATGCGGCGGGGTTCCGGTCTGTCGCCATTGCGCTGATGCACAGCTACCGCTTCTCCGCACATGAGAAAACGCTGGGGAAGATTGCTGAAGAGATTGGCTTTTCGCAGATTTCGCTGAGCCATGAGACCAGCCCGCTGATCAAGCTGGTGGGGCGTGGCGACACCGCTGTGGTGGATGCTTACCTTTCTCCGATCCTGCGCCGCTATGTGGATCAGGTGGCCACCGCGCTCGACACGGCCAAAGGCGGCTGTGAGCGGCTTTTGTTCATGCAATCCAATGGCGGTTTGACCGATGCGCGGCTGTTTCAGGGGCGTGACGCGATCCTGTCCGGCCCTGCGGGCGGCGTAGTTGGCATGGTGCGCTCTGCGGCGGAGCTTGGCTTTGACAAGCTGATCGGCTTTGACATGGGCGGCACCTCCACAGATGTCTGCCACTATGCGGGCGAATATGAGCGTTCGTTTGAGACCGAAGTGGCCGGCGTGCGGATGCGCGCGCCGATGATGTCAATCCACACGGTTGCGGCGGGTGGCGGCTCGATCCTGAGCTACCGTGATGGCCGTATGCAGGTGGGTCCGGAAAGCGCGGGGGCCAATCCGGGGCCTTGCGCCTATCGTCGCGGCGGGCCGCTCACCGTGACGGATTGCAACGTGCTTCTGGGCAAACTGCAGCCCGATCATTTCCCACATGTGTTTGGGCCCCATGGTGATCAGCCGCTGGATGTGGACGCTGTGCGCGTGAAGTTCGAAGCGCTGAAGGCGGAGATTGGCAGCGAGAAATCCGTGGAGGATCTCGCCGAAGGCTTCCTGCGGATTGCCGTGGAAAACATGGCCAATGCGATCAAGAAGATCTCAGTGCAGCGCGGCTATGACGTGACCAAATACACGATGAACTGTTTTGGTGGCGCGGGCGGACAGCATGCCTGTCTCGTGGCGGATGCGCTTGGCATGGAAAGCATCTTCATCCACCCGTTTGCGGGCGTTCTCTCTGCTTTTGGCATGGGGCTTGCAGACATCCGCGCGATGCGGGAAAGCCAAGTGGCCTGCGCGCTGAATGCGCCGGAGGCCGCTGCGGCTTTGCAGGATCTCACCGCTGCGGCGCATGCCGAAGTGGCTGAGCAAGGGGTTGCAGATCAGGACATCACCGTCTCCCAAACCGCGCACATTCGCCCCAAAGGGGCGCAGCAGAGCCTCACCGTGGCTTTCGGCGCTCCCGAGACCATGCGGGACGACTTTATCACCGCGCACAAACAGCGCTTTGGCTTTGCGCCGGAGACCGATGATCTGATCATTGATGTGGTGGTGGCCGAGGCGATCGGGCAGACCGGCGAAGCGGTGACCATGCCAGACCCTGAGGGCACCGACAGCGCGGCCCCCAATGTGATGCTTTACACGGGCGGGCGTTTGCAAGAGGTGCCGCTGGTGGATCGCGCCACCTTGGCGCTTGGGCAATCGGTGACGGGGCCTGCCATCCTGACCGAACCAACCGGCACCAATATGATTGAAGACGGCTGGCAGGCGACCTGCGCCACCGGGGGCAATCTGGTGCTGAAGCGCATTGTGCCGCTCAAACGCTCTGAGGCGATTGGCACCTCGGTGGATCCGGTGATGCTGGAGGTGTTCAACAACCTCTTTATGTCGATTGCCGAGCAGATGGGCGCGACGCTTGCGAACACCGCCTATTCGGTCAACATCAAGGAGCGCTACGATTTCTCCTGCGCGATCTTTGATCAGAACGGTGATCTGGTGGCCAATGCGCCGCATGTGCCTGTGCATCTGGGCTCCATGTCGGAAAGCGTGCGCACGGTACTGCGCGAGAACGCGGGTAAGATCCGCCCCGGCGATGTGTTCATGATGAACAACCCCTATAATGGCGGCACGCACCTGCCGGATGTGACGGTGATTACCCCGGTGTTTGACGCGGCGGGCGAGACCATCATCTACACCGTAGCTTCACGTGGGCACCACGCCGATATTGGCGGCAAAACGCCGGGGTCCGCCCCGCCCGACAGCCGCCATATCGAAGAAGAAGGCATCGTGATCGACAATTTCCTTCTGGTGGATCAGGGCAGCCTGCGGGAAACAGCCGCACGCGAGTTGCTCACGTCCGGGCGCTACCCCTGCCGGAACGTGAATGAAAACATGGCCGATCTGGCCGCGCAGATTGCCGCGAATGCCACCGGTGCCTCCGAGCTTACGAAGATCACCGCACAGTTCGGGCATTCCACCGTTCAAGCCTATATGGGCCACGTACAGGATAACGCCGAAGAAAGCGTGCGGCAGGTGCTCGATGTGTTGAAAGACAGCGCGTTTTCCTACCCGCTGGACGGCGGTGCAAAGATCGACGTCGCGATCAAAGTGGATAAGGAAAACCGCACCGCGACCATCGACTTCAACGGCACATCAGAGCAGAGCGCGACGAACTACAACGCCCCGATGGCAATCTGCCGCGCGGTGGTGCTTTATGTCTTCCGCACGCTTGTGGGCAGCGACATCCCGATGAACGAAGGATGCCTCAAACCGCTCTCGCTCATTGTGCCGGAAGGCTCGATGATCAACCCGAAATTCCCTGCGGCCGTGATTTCTGGCAACACCGAGGTCAGTCAGGCGATTGCCGACACGTTGTATGGCGCGCTCGGGGTGATTGCGGGCAGTCAGGGCACGATGAACAACTTTGTCTACGGCAACGACACCTATCAGAACTACGAAACCATCTGTGGTGGCACCGGCGCGGGCGACGGGTTTGATGGCACAAGTGCGGTGCACAGCCATATGACCAACACCCGTATGACCGACCCGGAAGTACTGGAAACCCGCTTCCCGGTGCGGGTGGAAGAGTTTTCGATCCGGCATGGGTCTGGTGGCGACGGCCGGTGGCAGGGTGGCGATGGCATCATCCGGCGACTGCGGTTTAATGAGCCGATGACGGTGACGGTGCTGTCCTCACACCGCGTGATCCCGCCCCATGGGGCAGCAGGTGGTGGCACAGGGAAAGTCGGCCTCAACAGCGTGGTCCGCACCGATGGCAGCGAAGAAAAGCTCACCGGGAATGATCAGGCTGAACTGACCGCTGGCGATATCTTTGTGATGGAAACTCCGGGGGGCGGCGGCTTCGGCGCTGCTTAAAGCAACAAAGAAGGGCCGCTTGGAGAGATCCCCAAGCGGCCCTTGTTCTTTGCAGCAGGAAGCCTTGTTAAGCGGCAGCGCGGCGGAGCAGGCAATCCTGCACGCGGCCGGGATAATCGCTCACGATGCTGTCCACGCCGCATTCAATCATGCGGTTGATGTCTGCCACCTCATTGACGGTCCATGTGCCGACAACCAAGCCAAGGCCGTGGGCCTCCTCGACCAACTCGGCGGTCACATCCAGAAAATGCGGGCACCACATCTGGCCTCCGGCCTCCACGACCGCTTTGGGCAGGGACGGCGGAATTTCTTTCCAGCGCGGCATCACTGTGCGGTCCACGTTTTCACCCGGAAAGCCCTTGGGCAGGTAAGATAGGTAGGAAGTCGGCATCTCAGGCGCTTGCGCGCGGGCCACATCGAGAATGCCCCAATCAAAGCTGTGCATCACCGTGCGCTCGACCACACCGGCGCGGCGCACCTCAGCAGCAACGGCGGCAACCATCTCTTCGCGTTCCTGCGCCATATCAAGCGCATCAGGATCTGTCTTCATCTCCAGCAACAGCGAGAGCGATGCGTTCTCAGGCTTGGCGGCAAAGGCCAGCACATCGGCCAGAGTGGGCGCTTTGGCTGACGGCAGTGTCGCCTGATCCGAAAACCGGCGGCCGTATTCAGTGTCCCGATTGGCGGCACCCACATTGCAGCCCTGCACTTCGGCTAGGGTCATCTCGGCCACGCGCGGCCCGGGATCGGGCAGCCAGAGGCCATCTGCGCCACGGGCCAAGGCGCCGTCCAGCGTATGATTGTGCACCACAACCGGCACCCGGTCTTTGGTCATCACCACATCAAATTCAATCGACGCCACGCCGATCTGCTGGCAGAAGGCAAAGCCTTCCATGGTATTTTCCGGCAAAACCCCCCGCGCACCGCGGTGCCCGGAAATCCGGGGCCCCGCCGCATCCGCGCGAAATCCATCTAGTTGCCCATATTGACGCATCACTCGATCCGTTTTTGCGTGTCCGGCGCAAAGAAGTGCATATTCTCCGGCGCCGCACCAAATTTCATTTCGGTGCCGGGTGCTGCCGTCACATGTCCGGGAAGACTCACCACCATTTCAGTGTCGGTACCTTTAAGTGCGCCATGTAACAATGTGTTGGCACCTAACTGTTCCATCAGTTGCACCTGTACCTCAATTGCACCGTCCTCTTGGGGTTCCAGATGCTCCGGCCGCACGCCCAGAACCACATGGCCCTGCCCCAGAGCAACGCCAAGACGTGCTCCATTGGACAGAGTCGTTACCCCGTTCGCCACTTCGGCAGGCAGAAAGTTCATGGCCGGGCTGCCGATAAAGCCAGCCACAAACATGGTTTCAGGGCGGTCATAGAGCTCAATCGGGGTGCCGAATTGTTCCACATAGCCGCCATTGAGCACCATCAGCCGATCCCCCAGTGTCATGGCTTCGACCTGATCGTGGGTCACATAGATCGAGGTCACGCCCAGCTTTTGTTGCAATTTGCGGATCTCAAGACGCATCTGGACGCGCAGCTTGGCGTCGAGGTTCGATAGCGGCTCATCAAACAGGAAGACCTGTGGGTCGCGCACAATCGCACGGCCCATGGCCACGCGCTGGCGCTGACCGCCGGACAGCTGGCGCGGTTTGCGCTCGAGATACGGACGGATTTCAAGAATATCCGCGGCTTCTTCAACGCGGCGGTTGATTTCATCCTTGCTGATTTTGCGGATTTTCAGGCCATAAGCCATGTTCTCGCGCACCGACATATGCGGGTAAAGCGCGTAGTTCTGAAACACCATTGCGATGTCACGATCTGCGGGTTCCAGCTCATTGACCACGCGGTCGCCAATGTGGATTTCCCCGCCGGACACGGTTTCCAGCCCAGCCACCATCCGCAGCAAAGTGGATTTACCGCAGCCGGACGGGCCGACGATCACAACAAATTCGCCGTCCTCAATCTGTCCGTCGATGTGATGCAGCACCTCGGTGTCGCCATAGGCTTTCACAAGGTCTTTCAATGTAATGGATGCCATGGTCGTTTGCCTATTTGTCTGTCTCGGTCAGCCCTTGCACAAAGAGCTTCTGCATTGCGATCACCACAAACACCGGCGGGATCATCGCCAGTAGCGCGGTCATCATGATGATGTTCCATTGCGGGGATTGCTCTGCCGCCTCCAGCATCTGTTTGATGCTCATGACGATCGTGGTCATGTCGTTGTCTGTGGTGATCAACAGCGGCCAGAGGTACTGGTTCCAACCGTAGATAAAGAGGATCACAAACAGCGCGGCAATGTTGGTGCGGCTGAGCGGCACGAGGATGTCGATGAAGAACCGCATCGGCCCCGCCCCGTCAATCCGCGCGCTTTCCAGCATCTCGTCGGGGATGGTCAGAAACACCTGCCGGAACATGAAGGTGGCGGTGGCCGACGCAATCAGCGGCACGGTCAGACCCCAGTAGCTGTTGAGCATCCCCAGATTGGCCACCACCTCAAAGGTTGGCAGGATGCGCACTTCTACGGGCAGCATCAGAGTGATGAAGATCAGCCAGAAGAAGCCCATGCGGAAGGGGAACTTGAAGTAAACGATGGCGAAGGCCGACAAGAGCGAGATGATGATCTTGCCCAGCGCAATCATTAGCGCCATCGCCAGCGAGTTCAGCAGCATGCGCCAGACCGGCGCAGCCTCTGCGCTGGAGAGACCAGAGCCAAAAAGCGTTGCCTTGAGGTTTTCCAGGAAATGCGTGCCCGGCAGCAGCGGGATTGGCGCTTGGGTCATGCGCACGGCGTCATGGGTGGCGGCCACAAAGGTGATCCAGATCGGCAGCGCCACAAGCACCACACCGAAGATCAGGATCAGATGGCTGACCAAAGTCAGAATGGGACGATTTTCAACCATCAGTATTCGACCTTTCGCTCAACGTAGCGGAACTGGACCACGGTCATGGTGATGACGAGGAACATCAGGATCACCGACTGTGCCGCAGAGCCGCCCAGATCGAGGCCCACAAAACCGTCGTTGAACACTTTGTAGACAAGGATTGTAGTGCTGTTCGCTGGCCCGCCCTGTGTCACCGCGTGGATGATGCCGAAGGTGTCAAAGAAGGCGTAGACCGCGTTGATCACAAGGAGGAAAAACGTCGTGGGCGAGATCAGTGGGAAGATGAAATCTTTGAACCGGCGCACCGGCCCTGCCCCATCAATCGCAGCAGCTTCGATCACCGAACGCGGGATGGATTGCATGGCGGCGAGATAGAACAGGAAGTTGTAGGCGATCTGCTTCCACGCGGCGGCAAAGATCACCAGCATCATTGCATGGCTGCCTTTGAGGTAGTGGTTCCAATCCAGCCCCACCATATCCAGAAGGAACGGGAAAATACCCAGCGTCGGGTTGAACATGAACACCCAAAGCGCGCCCGCCAGTACCGGGGCGACCGCATAGGGCCAGATCATGAGCGTCCGGTAGGCCGTCGCACCGCGCACCACGCGATCGGCAAAGGCTGCAAGGATCAGCGCAATCGACATCGACAAGATCGCCACCGCAGCCGAGAAAAACAGCGTGCGCCAGAATGTTGCGAGATACTGTTTGTCCTGAAACAGGATCTGGAAATTCTCAAACCAGACAAACTCTGTGGACAGCCCGAAGGCGTCCTCAATCAGAAACGACTGATAGATCGCCTGTGCGGCTGGCCAAATAAAAAAGACCAGCGTGATGATGATCTGCGGGGCCACCAGAAGGAAGGGCAGCGCAGAGGATGGGAAATGGACGCGTTTGAGCATGTCACCCCTGAAAACCTGTGGTCGTTTTGAACGACAAAAAACGCCCGGCAGCCATGAAAGACCACCAGGCGCCCGGAGTTAACCTTGATCAGTTGGCTGCACGCTCAAATTTGCGCAGCAGGGCATTGCCGCGCTCAGCCGCCGCGTCCAGCGCCTCTTGCGCGGTTTTGTCACCGGCCCAGAGCGCTTCCATCTCTTCGTTGATCACGTCGCGCACCTGCACGAAGTTGCCAAAGCGGATGCCGCGAGAATTGGCGGTTGGCGTGTTCAGGCTCAACTGTTGAATGGCGGTGTCTGTGCCCGGGTTGTCCTGATAGAAGCCCTGTTCCTTGGACAGCTCATAAGCGGCTGTGGTGATCGGCACATAACCGGTTTCCTGATGCCACCATGCCTGCACCTCAGCGGAAGACAGATAGGTCATGAACTGGGCCAGACCTTTGTATTCATCCGCCTCATGGCCTGCGAGCGCCCAGAGCGTTGCCCCGCCGATGATCGAGTTCTGCGGCGCGTCTGCGACGGAGGTGTCCAGCGGCAGCATGGTCTGGCCAAATTCAAACCCCGCCTGAGATTTGATTGAGCCGTAGTATGCGGAGGAGTTCATCCACATGCCGCATTCACCATTGGTGAACATCGGCAGGGAGTCACCGCGACGGCCGCCATATTTGAACAGGTTGCCGTCTGACATCGCCGCGACATCGTCCAGACGGGCCGCCACCTTGTCGTTGTTGAAGGTGAACTCAGTGTCAAAGCCGGCAAAGCCATTTTCTTTGGTGCCCATCTCAAGATCGTGCCATGCGGAGAAGTTCTCGATCATGACCCAGGATTGCCAGCCAAAGCTCACGCCGCAGTCCATGCCGCTGTCGACCAGCGCCTGAGAGGCGGCTTTCACATCATCCCAAGTCTTTGGCGCATCAACACCCGCCGCTTTCAGGGCATCGGCGTTGTACCACAGCACCGGTGTGGAGCTGTTGAACGGCATCGACAGCAGTTCGCCTTCGGGCGTCTGGTAGTAGGAAATCACCGCAGGCAGATAGTCGGATTTGTCAAAGCCTTCGCCCGCATCCGCCATCATCTGCTCAATCGGGTAGATCGCGCCTTTTGCCGCCATCATGGTTGCGGTGCCCACTTCAAACACCTGCACCAGATGCGGATGCTCTTTGGCGCGGAAGGCCGCGACTGCCGCGGTCATCGTCTCGGTGTAGTTGCCTTTGTAGGTTGGCACCACTTTGTACTCAGACTGGCTGGCGTTGAAGTCTGCCGCCATCTTGTCGATGCGTTCGCCATTGGCGCCGCCCATGGCATGCCACCACTGGATCTCGGTCTGGGCCATGCCCATTCCTGCCATCAGGCTCGCCAATGCCACGCCGGAAAATGCTACTTTGGTAAAATTCATCTCTCTCGTCCCCTCACTGAACTGACCAAATTTCAGGCAAAGCATTCGAAAATAGATGAAATAATGCAAGTTAAACTTTTTAGACACAAACATAACTCAATGTTATATAGGTGCGATAAAACGATACAAACATAAGAAAAACCAAGGGTTCGGGTGCCGTGAAATTTCAGATGAGACAACTCGAAGCCTTCCGCGCGGTGGCGGAAAGCGGGTCAATTACCAAAGCTGCGGAGGCACTTGGCGTCTCACAACCGGCAGTGAGTCGGCTTATGTCGGACTTTTCCAAGTCGGTCGGCTTTGAGCTTTTTCACCGGCGGCGCGGGGTGCTCGAACCCACCAGCGACTCCCGCTATTTGCTGGCAGAGGTGACTCGCATTCTGGACCGGCTTGATCATCTGGATGATCTGCGTCGCGACATTGCCGAGCGGAAAACGGGACACATCCGCATTGCCTGCCTTCCCGGATTTGCGACCAGCCACCTGCCCGGCGTGCTGGTGGATTTTCTCAGCGACCGTCCCGGAGTGACCGTCACCTTGGAGCCGGATCGGCCTGAGCGCATTCTGGAGTGGATCATCGGGGAGCAATATGACTGTGGCATTACCGACGGGTTTGCCGGGCATCCGGCGACGGAGGCCACCGATATTTCCATCCGCTCCGTGCTGATCATGCCGGAAGGCCACCCTTTGACCGTCAAGCAGGTGATCACGCCCAGCGACATTCGGGATGAGAAACTGATCCACTCGCGCCGCGACAGCCCGTTCTTTCGCCGGGTGGAGCGTGCCTTTGCCGATCATGGTGAGCAGCTCAAATCCTGGATCGAAGTGCGCCAGTTCACCGCCGCCTGCACCATTGTCAGCCAGGGCCATGGTGTGTCGATTGTCAGCGCCTTGGACGCGGAGCAATATCGCAACAAGGGTTTGACGATCCGGCCTTTTTCGCCACAGATCGACCACCGGCTGACCATTCTGCGCCCGGTGACAGCCAATGCCTCGCCGCTGGTTTTTGATTTTATCAAGGCCTTCACAGACAGCCTTGCGCCATTCATGGCCGAAGCTCCGGACGCGCCGGGATAACAGGCCTCAGCGGCCTCCCAAAAATTGCCATTTCCGGCCATTGATGTTCTCAGAATGGCCTGAACGATCAAGGACGCTACGTTTTCAAGAACAGCGCTTTCATCCCGAGCGCCTCCCATGGTTGTTAGGCGCCAAATCAGGATCGTAAGAGATAGAGGAGGCTTCTCATGAAAACAGCCATCACCGAAATGTTGGGGATTGAACACCCGATCATTCAGGGCGGCATGCACTATGTCGGCTTTGCCGAGATGGCGGCAGCGGTTTCCAACGCGGGTGGGCTTGGCACCATCACCGGCCTCACCCAGAAAACACCGGCAGATCTGGCCAATGAAATTGCCCGCTGCAAGGACATGACCGACAAGCCGATTGCGGTGAACGTGACCTTCCTGCCAACGGTTAACGCACCGGATTATCCCGCGCTCATCAAAGCCATCATCGACGGCGGCGTGACCGTGGTGGAAACCGCAGGCCGCAACCCTGCGCAGGTGATGCCTTACCTCAAGGATGCGGGCATCAAAGTGATCCACAAATGCACCTCTGTGCGCCACGCGCTGAAGGCGCAGGAGATTGGATGTGACGCGGTCTCCGTGGACGGGTTTGAATGCGGTGGTCACCCGGGCGAAGATGACATCCCCAACATGATCCTGCTGCCGCGCGCTGCAGATGAGCTGGAGATCCCCTTTGTGGCCTCCGGCGGTCAGGCAGACGGCCGCTCTCTCGTGGCGTCGCTGGCGCTTGGCGCTGCGGGGATCAACCTCGGCACCCGTTTCGTGGCCACTCAGGACGCCCCTGTGCATCAGAACGTCAAAGACGCGCTGGTCGCTGCTACAGAGCTTGACACCCGTCTCGTCATGCGCCCGCTGCGCAACACCGAGCGCGTGCTGACCAACAAGGCGGTGGAACGTGTTCTCGCCAAAGAGAAAGAAAAAGGCGACGCAATCCAGTTTGACGACATCATTGATGAGGTCGCAGGCGTCTATCCGCGTGTTATGCAGGATGGCGAAATGGATGCGGGCGCATGGTCCTGCGGCATGGTCGCGGGCCTGATCAACGACATCCCGACCTGCGAGGAGCTGATTTCGCGCATCATGCGGGAAGCTGACGAGATCATCAATCAGCGCCTTGTTGGCTTCAGCAAAGCGTAAGGGGACCTAAAATGACCGATACAACCACACCAGAAAACGGCGTTCTCACCGAGCAGCTCGGCCAGGTGATGCGCATCACCATGACCGCGCCGGGCAAGAAAAACGCCATCGACAAAGACATGTACCTTGGTCTGGCCGACGCCTTCAACGCGGCCGCAGCCAACTCCGAGATCCGCGCCGTCTGGCTGCGCGGCGCTGACAATGATTTCACCAGCGGCAATGTGGTCTCTGGCTTTGATCAGACCGCCAAAGGGGACAACCCTCCGGTGGCTGCCTTCCTGAAGGCGCTGATCGAGTTCCCGAAACCGATCGTTGCAGAGGTCGAAGGCGTGGCAATCGGCATTGGCGCCACCATGCTGATGCATTGTGATCTGATCTATGTGGCCGAGGGCGCCCGTTTCCGCCTGCCTTTTGTCAACCTTGGTCTGGTGCCAGAAGCCGGCGCGAGCTACGTGCTGCCACGTCTGATGGGCCAAGCCAAAGCGGCGGAGCTGCTCCTGTTGGGCCGCATGTTTGACGCGGACGAAGCGCTGAGCGCGGGTTTGATCAATCAGGTTCTGCCTGCGGCCGATCTGGTGGCCACGGTTGAGGCGACGCTCAAGGCGCTGTGCGAACAGCCGCCGGAAGCCATGCGTCTGACCAAAGCGTTCCTGCGTCGTGACCTGGAAGGCACCCTTTGGGACCGCGTCAGCAACGAGCTGTCGGAATTTGCCGCCGGTCTGGACAAGGACGAATTCAAAGAGGCCTACGCAGCCTTCACCGAAAAGCGCAAACCGGTCTTCAAATAAGACAAGAAAGCCGATGCAAGGACCTCCCTGCATCGGCTTTGTTCTATGGCCAAAATCTGTGAAAACTCAGACCAGCTTGGCCCCTTCCGGCACGGTCACGGCGTAGTCGGTTTTGAAAATCTCTGGCATCTTCACAGGGCGGCCTGTGGTCAAATTGGTGCTCACATAGTCAGACTGCGCCCGCAGGATGGTTTTCTGATCGCTCAGGCGCACCACCTGAAACAGTCGGCTGCAGCGCAAACGCCCGTCGTTTGACAGGATCCAGTTAAACACCACGACCTCGTCATTCAGAAAGGCTGACGACAGGTATTTGATCTCATGGCGCACAGCCGCCATGCCGCGCTCCATCTTCAGGCACACTTCTTCGGTCAACCCAACCGCGCGCGTGTGCTCCCAAACGGTGGCGTCCAGCCACTTCAGATAAACCGCATTGTTGACGTGGTGAAACCCGTCCAGATCCACTTTGGTGACCTGAAACCGCTTCCAGTAAGAGTTTGGAAAATCAGCGAGGTTTTCGATCTCTTGATCTGTCATGTGCACCGCTCACGTTGGCTTGGAAGGAGGATTTTGAGACACCCTAGAGATTGCATTCGCACTGCGCCAGTCAGCGCATTGGGTCGCTACGCAACGTCCCCGCAACATGTCTCTCGCGTCGGCTATTTAGTGGGCACAGACTCGTTTGATCCACGCAGCCGCGACATCGCAAAGCCGCTCCAAATGCGCGGCGTGATCCAGCCCTGTCACCCGTTTGCGGGGTTTCAGATCATGGTCGCCATCTTCAAACCAAGCGAGTTCCACCTGCTGTGACAGCGCATAGGTCGCCACCTCTTCTTGGGTGCCAAAGGGATCACGTGTACCATGGCATATCAGGGTCGGTGTCAGCAGCGCCTCCAGATGCGCAACCCGCAGGGTTTCTGGCTTGTTCTGCGGATGAAACGGGTAGCCGAGGCACAGGGCGCCTTTGATCTTCCCCGCCGCCAAAAGGTCGTCTGCAATCAGGCTGGCCACGCGCCCGCCCATGGATTTGCCGCCAATGACAATCGGACCACTTTCAGCCAACGCCGCAAGCGCCGCGCAATATTCCTCCTGCAAGAGCGCCACCTTGGGCGGCGGCCGTTTTGCACCGCCCGTGCGCCGCTGCGCCATATAGGCAAATTCAAACCGCGCCACCTGCACACCGCGCGCTGCCAGACCTTCGGCCACGGTGGTCATAAACGGCGCGTCCATGCCGATCCCCGCCCCATGTGCAAAAACAAAGGTCGGCGCGCCCTCGCCCGCCGGATTGATCAGAAATTCAGGTGCAGCCATGTGGCCTCCAAACATACAAAAGGCGCCCGCAGGCGCCTCTATCAACACTCACCCCGCGACATTCCCTAAAGAGCTCCGCACGGGGTTTGGCAGATCCTACCTCAGTGCGTCCAAGGCCCGCGACGGTTGGTGGCAAAGTTTTCGCCGTAGCCGCCAGCGCGGATGTTTGGCTTGCGCTTTTGCGGCTCAACCACCTGTGCTTCGATCCCGCGATCACGGGCGTAAGCCACCGCCGCATCCTTGCTGTCAAACTTCAGACGCACCTGGCTCTGCGTGTCGCCGGAGCCGGTCCATCCCATCAGGGGATCAATGTCCTTGGCCTCCGAAGGGCCGTATTCCAGCACCCATTGGTGTGTCTTGGCGGTGCCCGATGACATCGCTGTCCGGGCTGGCTGATAGATACGCGCAATCATCGCATTCTCCTTGGACTGTTCGCTTTATCACGGATTCCGGACGCTGCGACAAGTGGCAGAATAGCGCAGAAGCACTTGCAAATATTCAATCTTTGGAAAGGAAAGGCTCGCAAGCAACCAAAACGCCTTTCCAAACTGCGGGGAGCGAGGGGTGTAAGTGCAGATTGAAACGGTCGTTGCACATGGTTGCTTGCTGAAATGAGCATATCGAACATGCCGCTTTATATGCAAGTGCAACATATATTTAATTACGCAAAGTGCTAGAATTTTGTTCTAAAATTTCAAAAGCAAGCACAACGACTTACTTAGTGGAGCGCACTGGATGCTTCCCTTAGGTCAATTTAAGCCGAATTGCTGCAGCGCCAAAACGGAGATCGCGCTGTTTTTCTGCAAGTGCAAAATCTCCCCTCCTGTCATTTGTTGTCAGCATCGCACTTCAACCACCCTTGAATTGCCATTTCGCCCTTGCATAAGAACAAAAAGAGACCAACATCAGAGACCGACGCGCCCGCGCGCGCAGAACGTTTGCCCAGCGCCTGGATATTCACGATGACCGATGCCGCCAATGCTCCGCTCTTAAATGGCCCTGATCCCAGCGCCCCCCGCCGCCCCAAGCTTGAAGGCGGCAAACGCATTGTTATGCATACAGAATTTGAGCCTGCAGGCGACCAGCCCACCGCCATTGCCGAGCTCTCCGCAGGCGTGAATGACGGCGACCGCAATCAGGTACTGCTTGGCGCCACCGGAACCGGCAAAACCTTCACCATGGCCAAGGTCATTGAGGAGACCCAGCGCCCCGCCATCATCCTTGCGCCCAATAAGACGCTGGCGGCGCAGCTCTATGGCGAGATGAAAGGCTTCTTCCCGGAAAACGCGGTCGAATATTTTGTCAGCTTTTATGACTACTACCAGCCGGAAGCCTATGTGCCGCGCTCTGACACCTTCATCGAGAAGGAAAGCCAGATCAACGAACAGATCGACCGGATGCGCCACTCCGCCACGCGGGCGCTTCTGGAGCGCGATGATGTGATCATCGTGGCCTCGGTCAGCTGCATCTACGGTATCGGCTCGGTGGAGACCTACTCCGCCATGACCCTCGATCTCAAAGCAGGTGGCGAATATGACCAACGTCAGGTGATCGCCGATCTGGTGGCCCAGCAATACCGCCGCAACGACGCTGCCTTCCAGCGCGGCTCTTTCCGGGTGCGGGGCGACAGCCTTGAGATCTTTCCGGCTCACTTGGAAGACCGCGCCTGGAAGCTCTCCTTCTTTGGGGAAGAGCTGGAAAGCATCACAGAGTTTGACCCGCTGACAGGCGAGAAGACCGACACATTTGAGCAGATCCGCGTGTATGCGAATAGCCACTATGTGACGCCCAAGCCAACGCTCAACCAAGCCATTGTGAACATCAAGAAAGAGCTGCGTCAGCGGCTGGATCAGCTGGTGGACGAGGGCAAACTGCTTGAGGCGCAGCGGCTGGAGCAACGCACCAATTTCGATCTGGAGATGCTGGAAGCGCAGGGTTTCTGCAACGGCATCGAGAACTACTCGCGCTATCTGACGGGCCGCGCGCCGGGTGAGCCGCCCCCCACCCTGTTTGAATTCATCCCCGACAACGCCATCGTCTTTGCCGATGAAAGCCACGTGTCAGTGCCGCAGATCGGTGGCATGTACCGGGGCGACTACCGCCGTAAATTCACGCTCGCGGAACACGGCTTCCGCCTGCCGTCTTGTATGGACAACCGGCCGCTCAAGTTTGAGGAATGGGACGCCATGCGTCCGCAATCGGTCTTTGTTTCCGCAACCCCGGCGGGCTGGGAGCTGGATCAATCCGGCGGTGTGTTCTCCGAACAGGTGATCCGCCCCACCGGCCTGCTTGATCCGGAGGTGGAAATCCGCCCCGTCGAGATGCAGGTGGACGATCTGCTTGATGAGATCCGCAAGGTCACAGCCGATGGGTTCCGCACGCTGGTGACCACACTCACCAAACGCATGGCCGAAGACCTCACCGAATATCTGCACGAGCAGGGCATCAAGATCCGCTATATGCACAGCGACATCGATACGCTGGAACGCATTGAAATCCTGCGAGATTTGCGGCTTGGGGCCTTTGATGTTCTGGTCGGCATCAACCTGCTGCGGGAGGGGCTGGACATCCCGGAGTGTGGTCTGGTGGCCATTCTGGATGCGGACAAAGAGGGCTTTCTGCGCTCGGAAACTTCACTTGTGCAGACCATTGGCCGCGCCGCGCGGAATGCTGAGGGCCGCGTGATCATGTATGCGGACCGTATGACCGGCTCCATGGAGCGCGCGATTGGCGAAACCAACCGCCGCCGCGCCAAACAGATCGCCTATAACGAGGAACACGGCATCACCCCCGCGACGGTCAAAAAGAACGTCGAGGATGTGCTGGCCGGGCTCTATCAGGGCGACACCGATCAGTCCCGCGTCACCGCCAAGATCGACAACCCGCTGCACGGCGGCAATCTGGAAACCGTGCTCAACGGGCTGCGCGACGATATGCGCAAGGCGGCGGAGAACTTGGAGTTCGAAGAGGCCGCGCGCCTGCGTGACGAGATCAAACGTCTGGAAGCCGTGGATCTGGCTGTGGCAGATGACCCGATGGCACGGCAATACGCAATCAAGGCCGCCGAGGAAGAAGCGGTTAAGAGCAAGGGGCGGTCTACGGCTGGCCGTGCCGGGCAACGTGGTGGGAACGTGCGGAGCAAGCGGGGGCGGTAAAACGTAGGGTGCGCAATCCTTGCGCACCGACGCACGCACAACAAAGGGCCAGCGCCGGACCGGGGGTCGGCGCACCAAAGCGCAAAATTTGGCACTTTATGTCCGCCGGCATCTCCCCCCACCAAGCGGGCACGACATTCGCAAAAGCGCCGACCCATGGGGCCGGTCCGGCGCTGGCCCGGCGGCGCAAAGCGCCTTGTTCCGGGCTAACTCAGAAAGACTTTGTCGGCTCAGCAATTGGAGCGAGGGTTTTGCCTGTTAGGTCGATGTGCGGCGGCATCCGCGCCCTGAGGCAGCACAAACCCGTGACTTGGCGCAAGCCATGCCAATCGCTACCCTTCCCCCATGCGCATCCTCTTTCTCCCTCTCCTCTTAGCCACCCTCGCCACCCCGGCCACAGCGTGGCAAGCCATCACCGGCGAAACCTGCACCCTCACGCATGAGACCGCCGACACCCGCGTCCACCTCACCTACGACCCAAGCAAACCGCTCTACACTCTTGCGATCACCCGCAAGTCCGACCCGTGGCAGAGCGCGCCTTGGTTCGCGATGCGGTTCCTTGGCCCCAATGAGATCACCATTTCCACGCCGAAACATGCGATGTCGGACAATGACCAAACGCTCAATGTGGCGGACAGCGGGTTTGGCAATGTGTTGGACGGGTTGCAGTTCAACCACACCGCGGTGGCGTTCACTCAGACGCAGACCGTTCCACTTTCGCTTGAAGGGGCCGGGCCGGAAGTGCAGAAATTTCGTGACTGCGCCGCCGCGCAACTCTCTTGAGCCACCCGTTATCCGATAACATCGCCGCGTTTTTGCCTGTCACAGCGCCCTAGGCCATGGCTCCGAAAAAACGGAGTCTCACATGCACGCAAAATGCGCCCTCGCCCTGCTCACCCTCTATTCCCTTGCCGCCTGCGCCACGCCGCTGGAGCGCTGCCTCAACACCGCCAACAGCCGGGTGACGCAGCTGCAGAACGCCATCGCCACAGCCGAGGGCAATATCTCGCGCGGCTATGCCATCCATACGTATCAGGAGCCGGTTGTGGTGCCCAAAGATTGTCACGATGAGCACGGGCGTTGGTACCGTTGTGATGAGACGGAATACCACACTGTCGAAGTGCCGGTGGACATCGACATTCGGGCGGAGCGGGAAAAGCGCGACGGCTTGCGACGGGATCTGCGGGCTGCACGCACACAGGCCGCGCGGCAATCGGATCAGTGCTTTGCGGCCTATCCCGAAGGCTGAGCCAAAAACGGGGGCGCATGGCCCCCGTTGTCATCTCTTCTGAGCGCAAGCTTAGAAATCAAAGATGTCATCCAGGAAGCTGCTCATCTTTTTCTTTTTGCGCGGTTTGCTGTGGTAATCGCGATCGTGCCCGCGATCATAGTCGCGGCTCTCATAGCCACGGCCTTGTGGGGCCTGCTGCTGGGGCGGAGGAGGTGGCGGGCTGTAGGCACTTGCGCGTTCAATGATCTTGTCCAGCTCCCCGCGATCGAGCCACACGCCGCGACACTCAGGGCAATAGTCAATCTCCACACCGTTGCGATCTGCAATCACCAGCGTCGCGCCATCAACCGGACATTTCATCAAAGAACTCCTCCTATGTTTCCTGAGACAGAGATAGGCACGCACCGTTCAAATTTCATGAGCGCAGGCAAAGACATAGCGCCACACGCGCAAAATTTTGCGCAAACCCGACTGAAACGCTCAAATTATAATTCCGACAAAACCAGTCAACTATATGTTTTTAAACGATTTTCTCTTGCACCTCCCTGCGACTCACTCTAGATAAATACTCAAGACATCAGCGAGCCAGATCGGCAACTCACGTACGAAGCGAGCGCTCCAGCAAGGCCCAGCCCAACGCCAGGTCCAGCCAGACAGCCAGCCACGCACGTAGGCAGCAAAGATCAAGCCAGCGATACAATGCGGCGCAAGGGAAAATCCCCAGCGCCGCTTTTGTTTTGGGCCATAGGCTGGCAAAGTGCTGACATGACTGAAAAATCTCCGATCCACCCCACCGATCAAGATGCACGTGCCCTGGCACGCGCCTTGATCTCAGAGGCTCGCTTTGCCGCGCTGGCAGTGACAGATCCCAACACAGGCGCACCCTCGGTCACGCGGATCGCCATCGCCACTGCGCCTGATGCGGCCCCGCTCACTTTGATCTCCGACCTCTCCAGCCACACGGCAGCGTTGCGCGCTGATCCACGCTGCGCTTTGCTGCTAGGCGAGCCTGCCGAGAAGGGTGATCCCCTCACCCATCCGCGCCTGACAGTTCACGCCAAGGCCTGCTTTGTGTCGCGAAACAGTGAAGCGCACGCTGCCCTGCGCAGCCATTATCTGGCGCAGCGGCCCAAGGCGAAACTTTATGTGGACTTTGGTGACTTCAGCTTTGTGCGGTTTGACGCCATAGGTGGCCTTCTGAACGGCGGATTTGGCAAGGCTTTCAAGCTGACACCGGCTGACATGTTGACGCCATCCAGCCCAGCTTGACCCATGGCGTGCCCGCCCCTACCGTCAGGCTATGCCCCTACATTCGCTTGATCACGCAAACATCCGCACCGGCAACCTCAGCAGGATGGTCTCCTTTTACGAGGAGGTTTTGGGGATGAAGGCCGGCCCCAGACCGGATTTCGGTTTTCCCGGCGCCTGGATGTATCTGGGGAAGCAAGCGGTGGTGCATCTTGTGGAGGTGGAGGGCAGCCCGCAAACGGATGGCGATCTGGCGCTTGAGCATGCCGCGTTTGGTGCGACGGGCATGGCGGCGTTTCTCGACCTGCTGAAATCCCGCAAGATCGACTACTACCTCGGCTTTCCGCCGGGCTTTCCGATTGTGCAGGTCAATCTCAATGATCCAGACGGCAATCATCTGCATGTGGATTTTCACATTGATGAATTGCCGGAGAAACTCCGCCCGGCTTAGCCAGTGGCGCGCATTCGATGAGCGCCGCTACCGCTAAGTCTTCACTGCATCAAAGCTTTGGACGCCAGAAGCACTTGAGCGATCGGCTCAAAGTAGCGCACTTCCAGTGATGACGCGCCCCGCATTGCGGCCACCGCCCGATCCACACCGTCCCCATAAAGCGCCTGCGCAACGGGCACCGAGTCAGCCGTGACGGCCTTGATACGACCGCCATTCACGCGGACCCGGTCGACGTTCTTATCAAGATGCTCGCGCACAAAGGCATAGAGCCCGCGATTTACACGGGTCAGCGCAACTTCGGCCTCCCAATACACGGAGGCATTGGCCACCACCCGCACGGTCTGGCTGTAGGCCTGACGTAGGCAATCCACGCGATAGATCGGATCCAGGGTGGCGCATTGCTCGGCACCATAGGTGAAAGTGTCAACGGCCCGTTTCGTTTGATGCTCGGAGAATCCATTGTCCTCCTCCGCAGAAACAGCGCCCGCCAAAGCCAATACCGCAATCATCGCGGCTCCGCGCAACCATTTGACAGTCTTGATCATTTTGCCGGGGCTCCTTGTTAACGGGTCACGTGAATCGCACAGGTGGCGTGGCGCACAACCTGCGCCGCAGTACTGCCCAGTACAATATCCTGAACCCCGGGTCTATGCGACGCAATGACGATGCAGTCCACATCTTCGTTTTTGGCCCAATTGACAATGGTTTTCCCTGCGGAACCTTCGGTTACCACCCCGCGCGCATTGGGCATTTCCGCCCCCATCGCCTCAAGGCTGGCAACAATGGCGGCCTGTGCCTCTTCCTGAAAGCCCTTTGGCACATAGTTGATCACATAGTTGGGCACATTTGCCATCACATGCAGCAACGTCACCTGACCATCCTCAGCAACCAAGCGGCGCGCCACCGCAATCGCCTCTTTCGGGTCATGCGCGTCATCAAAGGCCACGGGAACCAATATATGCTGATACATGTGACTCTCCCAAGCCTTTGCAACCCAAACCAGACTAGGCCCGATCAAAAGCCTCTACAACATCATACATCACCGGCTCAAAGCTGCGGCAAAGCTGATGGATACGCCGGTTTCGCTCCCGCATTTCCTCGCTGCGCAGCATGGCCTGAAAATCCTCACGGCGACGCCATTGAGAATAATTGGCGATCCGGGTTTGCGCATCATTCACGTGCAACCCCGCCGCGATAAAACCTGGCTGTTTTGAGATAAACTGATCATAAGCTTCGGTCAGCGCATCAAGCAGATCCTGACAAGTGCCGGGGGTCATCTCAAATGTCGTGATGACGGTTTGAAGGTCCGCCTCCTTGGTGATTTTGGGCATAGTTCCTCCTTCCTTTTCCTCAGCTTAGCGCAGCCACGCCGCGATTGGCCAATGAATAAAGCCGCATCGGCACAGAGCCGCGCCTGTCGGGCTGCGCCACGCAACCGCACCCCACGCGCTTGTGATTGCAACAAACCCGCCTCTGGCCCATACTGGGCGCAAATACGGTCAGGCCAAATGACGGAGCAAAAGAATTTCCGCGGGCCCGAGCAGACACATGAGGCAGTAATGACCCGAGCACTTTTTGCGCTGCTGATGGCAGCTTTTCTGATCCCCTCGATCCCACAGCAGGCGGACGCGCGCGTGCTGAACCGCGCCTGTCAGCAATCAGAGCGTGACGCCGCCAACCGCAGCCTGTGCCGCTGCATTCAAAAAGTGGCGAACAAATCGCTGTCCCGTGCGGATCAGCGACTGGCCGCAAGCTTCATCAAAGAGCCGCATAAAGCGCAGGAAATCCGCCAGTCAGACAGCCGCAGCCATGAGATTTTCTGGAAGCGCTACAAGGCCTTTGGTGAAGACGCCACGCGCAGCTGCAACCACCTGCGCTAAGGCGCATTTACGCGCCGCTGACCAGCTTCAAGCTCGGCGGCGTCAGAAAATGCTCCTCCCGCATCTCCGCGCTGATGGCATGGCCAACCATGCCCTCTTCGCGTGAAATCACAGAGGAGGCCCGCACCAATTCCGGCAAGGCCTCATCCGCAACCCGCTGCCAGGTCACGGTTTTCAGGAACTTATGCACCGACAGCCCGCCGGTGTAGCGCGCGGCTCTGTCTGTGGGCAGCACGTGGTTTGGCCCCGCCGCCTTGTCGCCAAAGGTCACGCAGGCCCGCGCCCCAAGGAACAGCGAGCCATAGCTGCGCAGCCGCGTTTTCCACCATGCCAGATCCTCTGCCTGCACATGCAAATGCTCCGGCGCGTATCTGTCTGAGACCAAAGCCATCTCTTCGCGCCCCTCACAGAGGATCACCTCGCCGCGCTCTGCCCATGCCTGTCGCGCGGCGCTGCGGTTGGGCTCCGGCAGTTGCGCCACGCAATCTGCAATCCGTCCCATCACAGCCTCGGCCAACGCCCGATTGTCACACACAAGCCAAACCGGAGAGTTGCCGCCATGTTCCGCCTGCCCCACCAAATCCCAAGCCACCAGATCGGGGTCAGCGGTCTCATCCGCGATGATCAGGACATCCGTGGGACCCGCAAACATATCGATGCCCACTTCGCCAAAAAGCTGCCGCTTCGCCTCAGCGACATATTGATTGCCCGGCCCCACCAGAATGTCAGCACGGCCAGCCCCGAAATGCCCCTCTGCCATGGCAGCCACCGCCTGAACACCGCCAAGCGCCAAGGCGCGGTCCGCCCCGGCGAGCCACATCGCATAGAGGATCGCCGCCGGAATGCCCTCCCCCGGACGCGGCGGCGAGGCGGCTGTCACATCTCCGACCCCGGCCACACGCGCGGTGGTGATGCTCATCAACGCGCTGGCGATGTGGCTATAGCGCCCGCCGGGCACATAACAGCCCGCAGCATCCAGTGGGATCACCCGCTGCCCGGCCATCAATCCCGGGCGCAGCTCGACCTCAAATTCGCTGAGGCTGCTGCGCTGCGCTTCGGCAAACCGGCGAATGTTGTCATGCGCATAGCGGATCGCATCACGCAGTTCAGGCGTGACATGCTGTGCGGCTTCGGCCATCTGGTCCCGCCCCACCACAACTTCGCCATCCCAGCGATCCAGCCGCTGCGCATACTCGCGCACCGTCGCCTCTCCGCCCTGACGGATACGGGCCAGCATGATTTCGACGGTGTCCCGCGCATCCGCCGTACCGGCCTCTGCAATCGTGGCGTCCGCGCGCTTCAGATAAGTGATGGTCATGTCAGTCTCCTGCCATATCTCGATGTTATTCTTGGCTTGACCCAATCCCTGCGACTATTCACAAAAGGCAAATCTGCCGGAGAGCCAAAATGTTGAACAAAGGTGTCACCCTCAGAGGGTTGGAAGTGTTTGAAGCGCTCGCAGCAACCGGTGCCGTGGCGCAGGCGGCGGAGATCACGGGGCTGTCGCAACCGGCGGTGTCTCAGCAGATCCGAAATCTCGAAAAGGCGCTTGGTGCCGACTTGCTGGACCACAGCAAACGGCCGATGCAACTCACCCCTGCAGGGCGCGCTTATCTGATCCGTGCCAGTGCGGTGCTCTCGCAATTGCGGCTGGCGCAGTCTGAGCTGGCGGTGATGGATCTCACCCACCTGACGCAGCTCTCCATGGGCATCATTGATGATTTTGACAATGACCTGACCCCGCGCCTTGTTACGACACTGGCGGAGTCGATGACCCGCTGTCAGTTCCGCCTTGTCACCGCGCCGAGCCATGAGATCACCGAAGCCATTCGCGCCCGTGATCTGCATCTCGCAATCACCGCCTCCTCCGGAGAAGTCATTGACGGAATTACCGAATACCCGCTGACCCGCGATCCGTTTATTCTGATTGCCCCTGCCGGTCGCGTACCTGCAAAAGGCGATGTGATGGGCGCGCTGGCCGATCTGCCGATGCTGCGCTACGGGCAGGAGCAACTGATCGGACGTCAGATTGAAGCCCACCTGAAACGCTGCAAGCTCGACATTCCGCAACGGTTTGAAATCGGCTCCAACCCGTCGCTTATTGCCATGGTGTCGCGCGGGATTGGCTGGGCCATCACCACGCCTCTGGGCTACCTGCGCGCGACGCGCTTTCATGATCGCGTGACCGCGCACCCGCTGCCGTTTGCCCCCTTCAGCCGCACGATTTCTCTTCTGGCAAGCGGAGACTGGGCTGACACAGTGCCACGCGACGTGGCCCAAACCATGCGCAACCTGCTGAGCAGCCACATGATTGCCCCGGCCCTCGAGAAACTCCCGTGGCTGGAAGATGATTTTCGCGTGTTGGACCGATAGGCTCCGCACAGGTCAGGCTCCGAAACAACTTCGGTTTCACTGTCTGCCGGTGCCGCTCATTTCAGCAAGAGGCCGTGGCGCTGCTTTGCAAACAGCAGCCTCTACTTTTCATTTTCCTGAAACTACCGCCCCATTTGCGCAAATCTAAAGCGCAGCAACGAGCCCACGTGCGCAGGTTTCAATCAGGTCCAATGCCCCGTCAAAGTCACGGGTGTAGTAAGGGTCAGGCACCGCATCGGCGGCGCTGTCTTCATAATCGGTGAAAAGCTGCACCGGCGTTTCGTTGCCCGCCGGACGCAACCGTTCAATATTGGCGAGATTGTCTCCGTCCATCGCGATGATCAGGTCAAAACGCGTGAAGTCCGCGACGTCAAACTGGCGCGCGCGCAAATCTGAGAGATCGTAGCCCCGCGCCTTGGCCGCCGCTTGCATCGGGCCATAGGGCGGCTCTCCCACGTGCCAGCCTCCAGTGCCAGCGCTGTCTGCGTCCACCTCCGGCGCAAAGCTGCGAAACACGCCTTCGGCGGTGGGGGACCGGCAGATATTGCCCAGACAGACAAACAAAATTTTCATGGCGGATCATTCCCTTACCTTGCCAGCACCCCGGTACCTTGCCACAGTCAACAGAGAGGCACCACAAGCAGCAGCCAGCGAGACGCGCATATGACCACCAACATCGTTATCCTGACCGGCGCCGGGATCAGCGCGGAAAGCGGCCTTGGCACATTTCGGGACGAAGGCGGACTTTGGGCGCAGCATCGGATTGAGGATGTGGCCACACCTGAGGGCTTTGCCCGCAATCCCGATCTGGTGCATGAGTTTTATAACGTCCGTCGCGCCAATGCGGCAGAGGCGGCGCCCAACGCCGCGCATTATGCGCTGGCAGAACTTGAAGCCAAACTTGACGGCACGCTGCTGATTGTCACCCAAAACGTCGACAGCTTGCACGAAAAAGCTGGCAGCAAGAACGTGCTGCATATGCATGGGATCCTTGCTGGAGCACTTTGCGCCGCCTGCGGCCACCGCTGGGAGGCTCCAGCGGTGATGGCCAAAGAAGACCCCTGCCCGGCCTGCGCCGCACCTCAGACACGCCCGGACGTGGTGTGGTTTGGCGAAACTCCCTACGAGATGGAGCGCATTGAGGATGCGCTTTCCGCGGCGGACATCTTTGTCTCGATTGGCACGTCGGGAGAGGTTTATCCGGCGGCGAACTTCGTGTCCCACGCCGACTATATTGGCGCCCATACGGTGGAGCTGAATTTGGAGCCCTCTGCCGGGGCATCCCGCTTTGCCGAAGTGCATCTTGGCCCCGCCACGGAAACGGTCCCGCAATGGGTGGCGAGCGAGCTGGCCCGCACCAACAGCTGACGCAAACAAAAAGGGCCACCTCAACGGGCGGCCCAGATTGAAGACGTAAACAGACGCGGCGGTCAGCCGTCGGTCTTTTTCATCTCGCCATGGCCTTGCGCCCCTGCGGCGGGCTTACGCTCCAGATCCACAGGCACCTCAAGTGTAATGTCGCCTGCTTTTTCAAAGGTCAGCGTCACATTCACAACGTCGCCATGCTCCAGACCATGGGTCAGCCCCATGAACATCACGTGATCGCCACCACGTTGCAGCATGTGCTTGCCACCTGCCGGGATCACAAAGCCCTCTTTCACATGCAGCATTTTCATTTTGCCGTCGCCGATGTCTTTGTGGGTGTGCAGCTCTGTGCGCTTGGCCACATCGGAGCTGACAGAGACCAGACGGTCATCTTCGCTGCCGGTGTTCTCGATCACCATAAAGCTTGCGCCGGATTTGGAGATCTTGGTGGCGACGCGGGCGTAGGCATCTTTCACGGCAATGGTTGTTTCGGCAAATGCTGGAAGCGCGAAAGCCACAGCAGCGGCGGCGGCGAGGGTGAAGGTTTTGACGGACATTATTGGTCTCCTGTCCCTGTGAGTTGATGTGTCAGATTAGAAAATGAACACACCAATCGGGGGCGCACGGGCGCTGGGGGAGGTTTGACGAATCGCTTCTACATGGTCGCCCAAAGCCAATCGCGCAATGCGGCTTTGCCCAAAGTGGGCTTCTATTGTGGCCTCGGGCACCGCGATCCAAGTCAGCAAAGATGCCGAAAAGTCAGGGCATAGATGCGGCGCGCCTGTGGGGTTGCCATCAGCATCCACGGGCACCATCACCGGATTTTCGCCGATGCAGTATTCCGCATAGCCCGCAACGCCGGGCATACCGCGCGCAATCGCCATGCTGTGCCCTGTCAGGACCAGCACGAGCGCGAGCACTCCGGAAATATATGCGCGGAAGTTTGCCGTCATGCCCGCATATATGCATGGCCGCTAAGCTTTGTGAAGACGACAAAAGGAAACAGCCCCACCCGAAGGTGAGGCTGTCAAAATCTCAAAAAAGATCAGTGCGATCAGGCGTTTGCTGCCTGCGCTTTTGCGATCTCTTTTTTCACTTTCAGAGCGTTGTCGGAAAGCTCGGTGTCTTTTGCTTTTGCCAGGAACGCGTCCAGGCCACCGCGGTGGTCCACGGTGCGCAGCGCGGCTGCGGAGATGCGCAGTTTCACGCCACGGCCCAGAGTTTCGGACTGCAGAGTCACGTCGTTCAGGTTAGGCAGAAAACGACGCTTGGTTTTGTTGTTGGCGTGGCTGACATTGTTGCCAGTCATCGGGCCTTTTCCGGTCAATTCGCAACGGCGCGACATGGGTTCATCCTCGTTTTACGGTGCACGGGGATAACGGCCCCGTCAAAGCATAAGGGCGCTGCCTAGGCCGCGCCCGGAATTTTGTTTGGCGTGATTAGGCGGAATTGGCAGGGCCGTCAAGTGATTCAACATCACATAATGACTCTGATGGCCTGCAAAGGCGTTTAAACCTTACACATCCGCCGGGGAAGGCCCTCTGAGCGGCTTTTTAGGCGGAAGGCTGTTGCGATCCCATCTGATCGTCATGCCCTGATCACGGCGGGCAAAGATCTCCGGCAGGAAGTTTTCGAAATTGCCGATTTCCTCAACGCTGTGCAAGAGCCAAGCGTAATTCTTATCCTCATAGTAGAGCCAAGGAATGATCATCCGGTTCACAATCGGTTTGAAAATCCCCTTGGCCACACCAACGGTCAAGAGATTGCGCACCTTCAGCCCTTCAGGTCCATCCTCATAGTGAAACTCCACATCCGCAACCGGCACGCCACTTCTGGTGGCGCGCAGGGCAAAACGGGTCTCATCTCTGCGCACGACCTCCAGCCGCTCATTTGTCGTGAAATCGGGGTTGCGCTGATAGCCCTCAACGATGGTGATAAAGTCTCCTGCCGTCAGCGGGCGTTCTTTGTCAGCCTTTTCGCTTTCCAAAGAGATATGGTCCTTAGGATGGCTCACCAAAAAGGCCGGATAGGTCGTGCCATCAATCACCAGAGAAAGATCCGCATAGACCCCGTACCACCAACAGAGCATTTCTGCTGTCACTTCCCGAACCGGTGGGTGCTCGATTTCAAATAGGGTCCGCCCATCTGACAGATGCGTCACAGTCGAAAACGCGTTGTCAAAACTCTTGAGGTCCCATCCGAAGTCTCGCGGCTCAGGAAACTCCATGCACCACCCTCCCAGCTCATCTTAGGCCAAACCCGCCTCTGCTTTCTCCACTGACAACAACACCTGATATTTCTCAGGACAGGCTGCGCATTTTCGACAAGCCACGCAAGATTTTCCGGAAGTCCCGCTGCGTCGCCTTGCGGATATGGGGGATTAAAACGCACCGTCAGTTGGCGTGGGCCATGTGATGCGACGGCCTTCACTGCGGCGCTCATAGAGGATCGGCAGCAGGTGCTCCAAGGCGCCAATCTCCTCCACATTGTGCTGCATCCATGCCTCTGTCTTTTTCACATCAAACAGGAACGGCACGACGAGATTGTTGATCAGGATCCGGGACCACCCTTTGTCAACGCCGACCCAAAGGCAGGAGACCACGTCCGCACCATCCGGGTGCGCTTCGAAGGAATATTCAAGCCCCGCCACCCGGAGCCCGGCGCGATAGACTTCGATCGCGTATTTGGAGGTATCCCGCTGCACGATCTTGAACTTTTCGATGGTGCGATAAGAGGGTTCAGCCCCGTAAGCCTCTTCCATAACGATATAATCGCCTGGCTCGCTCGGCATCATCTGCGTGGCCAGAAAAGGCCTGATGTCTATGTGATCTCGCGGATGCCAAACCGAGAACGCCTTTGCAACATGCGCGCCCAAGTCGACCTCAAGGAACGCATAGACACCGAACCACCAGCACAGCATTTCACAGCTGATGCCGTTCAGCCGTTGATGCTCAACCGTCAGCTCAAGGCGACCGTCCGGCATTTGCGAAAAGGCAGTGGTGGCGTCTTCCAACCGGCGCTGGGGCCACTCAAACCTTTCAAGCTCCGGGCGCTTTGCCGGTGCAATTGACCTCTTCCCCATAGGTTTTCTGCCTCTATCTTGAACGCCAACGTGCGCTCAAAATTGAATTTTCTCAGAAAACCATGCGTCAGCTAGGCCAGTCGCGCAAGCATCTCCTGCGCGGCCTGCGACGGCGTGATGACACCAGAGGCCACTTTTTCATCCAATGATTGCAGGTCCTTGCGCGCTTGCTCTTTATGCAGACGCGCTAGCAAACCCTGACGCACCTCTTCGTGGAACCAAAACTGCGCCTGCGTGGCGCGGCGGATATCCCAATGCCCTTCCGACTTGCGCCAATCCGTCAGCGCGGTCATTTCAGACCATGCCGTCAGCAGCCCCTCCTCTTCGAGCGCCGAGACGGTCATTGCCTTTGGGAACCCTTCCGGATCCTGCGGTCGCTTGCGCAACAAACGGAGCGCTCCGGCATAATCGGCGCAGGTGCGCATGGCGGTGGTTTTCAGCGCACCGTCAGCCTTGTTCACCAAGATCACGTCCGCCATCTCCATGATCCCGCGTTTCACACCCTGAAGCTCATCACCGCCCGCAGGCGCCAACAGCAGCAGGAAGAGATCAGACATTTCTGCCACAACCGTTTCCGATTGCCCGACCCCAACGGTCTCAATCAGGACGACATCAAACCCGGCCGCCTCACAAAGCGCCACCGCTTCTCTGGTGCGGCGTGCCACGCCTCCCAGATGGGTTTGGCTTGGCGAGGGGCGGATGAAGGCGTTTTTCTCCCGGCTCAGCCGCTCCATGCGGGTTTTATCCCCCAGAATTGAGCCGCCGCTGCGGGCCGATGAGGGATCAACCGCGAGCACGGCCACGCGCAAACCCTGCGCGGTCAGCATCATGCCAAAGCTCTCAATAAACGTGGATTTCCCGACCCCCGGCGTGCCGGAAAGACCGATGCGCAAGGATTGTCGCCCAGCGCCGCGCAGGCTTTCCAAAAGCGCGCTGGCCTGTGCGCGGTGGTCATCCCGTGCGCTTTCCACCAATGTAATCGCCCGCGCCAGAGCCCTGCGGTCTTGTTTCAGTATTCTGTCCCGCAGTTCTGCGATATCCATGGCGACAACCCGTGTTTCTTGTTTGGAAAACTACATGCCGCGCCCCACCCTGTCTTGTCTAGTCCGGCGATACGTCAGCCACTTCAATTTGCTGCCTCTGTGGATTTGCGCGTCGGTGATGGCGGCACCTGCGGCGCGGGCTGAGAGTCACGCGCAACTCTGGTCGGTACACGCTTTTGGCATCAAAGTGGGGGAGCTCACGCTGGCCGTAGATGAAACGGACAACGCTTATGAGGGATCAGGCAGCTTTCGCACCACAGGCCTCGCGGGCATCCTGCGCAGCATTCGCTTCACGGTCTCAGGTCAAGGCACGCAGGCAGGACAAAACCTGCGCCCCGCGCGCTATGACGGCTATATCAACACCGGCAAGCGGGTGTCTGAAACCAGCCTTCAGGCGCAAAACAGCCTGCTTATCAAAACCAAAGGCGCGCAGGATCCCGCAACGCCAATTGCGCCCAGTGCCACCAAGGGCGCGCTTGATCCGATGAGCATGATGTGGCTCAGCCTGCGCGACCAGACGGATCAAACACTGTGCCAGATCGAACAGACCCAGTTTGACGGCACCCGCCTTGTGCGCATCACTCTGAAAACCCGCGCCTCTCAGGGCAACAGCGTGACCTGCTCAGGCACCTATGACCGCATCGGCGGCTACTCCGAGGAAGAGTTGACGGAGCTCAAGACATCTCCGCTGTCGGTGACCTATGAGCGCGACGGCGATCTGTGGCGCGCGCGCGAGGTGCAGCTCACCTCAAGACATGGCAAGGCCAAGCTGATACGGCGCGAGTAACCCTCTGGACCCTCAGGCGCAGCTGGCCGATAACAGCGCCATGACGCAGCTGCCCATTCACGACGCCCTTGATCCGCTCCTCGCTGCCCTGCGCAGCCACAACCGCGCGGTCCTGCAAGCCCCTCCCGGCGCTGGCAAAACCACCGTGGTGCCGCTCGCCATGCTGGAGGCAGGCCTGACCAAGGGCCGTATCCTGATGCTGGAGCCGCGCCGCCTTGCCGCCCGCGCTGCCGCTGAGCGCATGGCGCAAACCTTGGGCGAGAAAGCGGGCGAAACCGTTGGCTATCGCGTGCGCGGCGACAGCAAAATCTCCAAAGCCACGCGGATTGAGGTGGTCACCGAGGGCATCCTCACCCGCATGATCCAGTCTGACCCAGAGCTGGCCGGTGTGGGGGCGGTGATCTTTGATGAATTTCACGAACGCTCGCTCAACGCTGATCTGGGCCTCGCCTTGTGCCTTGAGATCTGCGAAGCCCTGCGCGACGATCTGATCCTTGTTGCCATGTCCGCCACGCTGGACGCCGCCCCGGTGGCCGCGCTTATGGGGGATGCCCCGATCATCACCTCCGAAGGTCGCGCCTTCCCGGTGGAGACCCGCTGGCTGGACAAACCCTTGGCCAAAGACACGCGGCTTGAGGAGGCCACGGCGCGGCTGATCACTCAAGCGGTGAGCGAGACAACCGGCGGCGTTCTGGTGTTCCTGCCCGGCGAAGGGGAGATCCGTCGCACGCAGTCTTTGCTGAAACTGCCAGATGATTGCACCGTGAATCCGCTTTTTGGCGCGATGCCCTTCAAGGATCAGCAAGCCGCCATCCGCCCCGCTGAACAGGGCCGCAAAGTGGTGCTCGCCACCTCCATTGCCGAAACCTCGCTCACCATTCAGGACGTGCGGGTGGTGGTGGACGCTGGCCGCGCCCGCCGCGCGCGTTTTGATCCCGGCTCCGGGATGTCACGCCTTGTGACCGAGCGTGTCACTCGCGCCGAAGCCACCCAGCGTCAGGGCCGCGCAGGCCGTGTGGCCGAAGGGGTCTGCTACCGCCTCTGGACCAAAGGTGAAGAAGGCGCATTTCTGCCCTTCCCGCCTGCAGAGATCGAAGCTGCTGACCTCACCGGCCTCGCGCTTGAGCTTGCGCTTTGGGGCGCAGCGCCCAGCGACCTCGCATTGCTGTCTCAGCCCAATCCCGGGAGTCTCTCTGAGGCGCAGGCCGTGCTGAACATGCTTGATGCGCTGGACGACAGCAACCGGATCACAGAACACGGCAAAGCCATCGCTGCGCTGCCCCTGCATCCGCGTCTTGCGCATATGCTGACCATCGCCGGACCTCAGGGTGCGCAAATGGCAGCTCTATTGGCGGCACGCGATCCGCTGACCCGCGGCGCCCCTGTAGATCTGGTCTTACGTCTTGAAGCGCTCACTGACCTCAAAACCTTCACAGACCGGCGGCCCTTCGGGGTCAACCGCGCGGCGCTGCACACTCTGAAAGACGAAGCCAAACGCCTCGCCAAATCGAGCAAGACCAAAGACGCGCCCGCTTATGCGCCCGCCGAACTCGCCGCGCTCGCCTATCCTGACCGCATCGGGCTGCACCGCAAAGGCGACGCTCCTCGATTTGTCCTTTCCGGCGGCAAGGGCGCGGTGATGGAAGACGGCGATCCGCTTGCCGGCAGCCGCCTGATTGTGGTGACCGACACCGACGGCAACCCGCGCGAAGCCCGCATCCGGCAAGCCATCCAGATCACCGAAGCACAGGTCCGCAGCCTGTTTGAGCCGCATATTGAGTGGGTCGACAGCTGCGCATGGTCAAAGCGCGAGCGCCGCGTAATTGCCCGACGCCAGGAGCGCTTTGGTTCCATCGCTCTGGACGACCGCATCTGGAAAGAAGCTCCCTCAGACGCAATCGCACATGCCATGCTGGAAGGTGTGCGTGACCTTGGCCTTACGCTCTCACCCGCCGCCCAACGTTTTGTTGCGCGTGTGACCCTGCTCCACGACGCCGGGCACGATTTGCCAGACATGGCACCGGATGCCCTCATGGACAGTATCGAAGACTGGCTCCTGCCGCATCTTGGCAGCGTGAAAACAGCTGAGCACTGGAAGAAGTTTGACGTGCTGGACGCTCTGCGCGCGCGGTTGGATTGGAACCAGATGCAGCTCCTGGACCGCCTGGCCCCTGCGCACTTTACCACGCCACTGGATCGCAAAATTCCCATCGACTACGGCGGCGAGCACCCTGAAATCACCCTGCGCTTGCAGGAGCTGTTCGGCCAGACCAGCCACCCGATGGTCGGCAACACCCCTTTGCGTGTCACCCTGCTCTCTCCCGGCCAGAAACCCGTGCAGACCACCATGGACATTCCCGGCTTCTGGGCGAGCTCTTATGCGGATGTGCGCAAGGACATGCGCGGGCGCTATCCAAAGCACCCCTGGCCCGAAGATCCGACGCAAGCTGATCCGACATTGCGCGCCAAAAGACGTGGAAATTAGCGGAAAATTTACCAAACCTTGATTTACCTGTCTGGAAAACGTATATACACTTCCTAGTTAACAACGGGTCCGCCAAACGGACTTATCCACAAGCTGAGCAGACGTCTATGACCAACGCCTTGAAAACCGCTTACGACAGCGTGATTGCGCCGCTTTGGCGCCGTCCCCGCCGCATTCAGCTGGCGGCGCTTTGCACGCGCGGATCGGGCCAGGGCCGTGAAGTTCTGCTGATCACCTCTCGCGACACTGGCCGCTGGGTTCTGCCCAAAGGCTGGCCGATTGACGGGCTGGATGCCGCCGGTGCGGCCCTGCGCGAAGCCTGGGAAGAAGCCGGGGTAAAAGACGCCAATATCAATCGCGAGCCTCTGGGCATCTATGCCTATGACAAGCGGCTTGAAGGTGGTCTTGCTGTTGGCGTGGACGTCACCGTGTTTGAGGCGGAAGTGACCAAACTGGTGGATGACTTCCCCGAAGCGGACGAGCGCACCCGCAAATGGGTGGCCCCCTCTGAGGCCGCGCATATGGTCGATGAACCCGAATTGCAGGCGCTCCTGCGACAAATGTAACAGTTTTATAACCCGTTTCTTGCATTGCGGCGCCAACGGGGATAGGCCCCAGCGCTAAGCAAACTGGGATTCTCTGTTATGTCCTCGCCAACCTCTGGCAACGAATGGTCCACGCTAGATCGCGACCTTCACCGCATCTCTCACCTCGAAGCCGCCACACTCTATGTCTCCCGCCCCATGGTGGGTCTTGGCATTGCGCTGGCGTTCATCGTGCTTGCCGCTGTGCTCGCAGGCCTGCTGACCGGCGCTGACTCAGGTAACATGATCATCATCGCCGCCGCTGGCTTTGGTGCCTATATGGCGATCAACATCGGCGCAAACGATGTGGCCAACAACATGGGCCCCGCTGTGGGGGCCAACGCCCTGACCATGGGCGGCGCCATCATCATCGCCGCGATTTGTGAAAGCGCAGGCGCATTGCTGGCTGGGGGCGATGTTGTGTCCACCATCTCCAAAGGTATCATTGATCCTTCGGGCATGGCGAACACGTCTATTTTCATCTGGGCCATGATGGCCGCGCTGATCTCTTCCGCGCTGTGGGTGAACATTGCCACTTGGGTCGGCGCGCCAGTGTCCACCACCCACTCCGTTGTGGGGGGCGTGATGGGCGCGGGCATTGCAGCGGCGGGTTTTGCCGCTGTGAACTGGCCCACCATGGGCAAAATCGCCGCCTCTTGGGTGATTTCCCCCGTTCTGGGCGGTGTGATTGCCGCCATGTTCCTGGCCTTCATCAAAGCCAAGATCATCTATCAGGATGACAAGATCGCCGCTGCGCGTCGCTGGGTGCCGGTGTTGATTGGCATCATGGCAGCCGCCTTTGCCTCCTATCTGGCGCTCAAAGGCTTGAAGAAGATCATCAAGATCGACATCCAAACCTCCCTGCTGATCGGCCTCGCGGCGGGCGTGCTGCTCTACGCGGTGTCCAAACCCTTCATTCGCAAGCAATCCGAAGGGCTTGAGAACCGCAATAAATCTCTCAAAGTGCTCTTTGGCATTCCGCTGGTGTTCTCCGCTGCGCTCTTGTCTTTTGCGCACGGTGCAAACGATGTGGCCAACGCGGTGGGACCGCTCGCCGCCATTGTGCACGCGGCAGAATTTGGCGACATCGCAGCCAAAGTGGCGATCCCAAGCTGGGTCATGATCATCGGCGCCTTTGGCATCTCCTTCGGCCTCTTCCTGTTTGGCCCCAAACTGATCCGCATGGTGGGTGAGAAGATCACCAAGCTGAACCCCATGCGCGCCTATTGTGTGGCTCTGTCTGCCGCCATCACCGTGATTGTAGCGTCCTGGCTGGGTCTGCCGGTCAGCTCCACCCACATTGCGGTGGGCGGGATCTTTGGCGTCGGCTTCTATCGCGAATGGGACGCGGAGCGCCGCCTGCGCAAGAACGCCGGCCAGCGCCCGGTCACCAAGCGTATCGCACCGGAAGAACGCCGCCGCCGCAAGCTTGTGCGCCGCAGCCACTTCATGACGATTGTGGCAGCCTGGGTCATCACAGTGCCCGCTGCAGCGTCCATGTCCGCAGTGATCTTCCTGCTGCTCAACGCCATCACAAACTAACAGCATACGCCTGTGGGGATCATCTGCCCCGCAGGCGTTTTTGCACCTCTTTGGCGCTCAGGCAGGGTGATCCAACGCCCTCCGCCTCTGCCGCACGGATCAGCGCCGCGATGCGCCCGTTAATCGCCGCGTCCTGACCGTTCTGCCGTGCCAGCCGCACAATCTGCCCCTGCAGCTCTTCAATCTCGGTGCGGCGCCCGCGATCAAGATCCTCCCACATGGAGCTGCGCGCATTTGGGTCAATCGACAGCATCGCGCGGGCAACCCAGCGAAACGCCCAGGTTGGCAGCCTGAGCACGCGGGGCACAACGCTCATCGGGACGGCCGCAACGGGATTGCTTGGGGTGATCCCTGCCCCCTCCAGAACCGTCAACGCCTCAGACATCTGCGCCGCCATCAAGCGCCGCCACCGCATGTCGCCGATCTGCTGGCGCAGGGGCAGGCCTGACAACGCATTGAGCGCGTTGTTGAGGTTGATCACCAGCTTGCCCCATTGCAGAGCAGCCATATCGCGCTTCTCATGCACCTCAAGCCCAAGGCAGCTCAGATGCCGCGCCACATGACCTGGCCCCTTCTCGATCGCAATCTGACCACTGGTGCCCCGGTGAAAGCGCCCACCACCGACCCAGATCACGTTGAACGGCACCATGCCTGCGCGCACATCGTGATCCGGCAAGGCCTTTCGCAGGGTGTCTGCGTTTTCAACCCCGTTTTGCAAGCTCACCACAATCGCCCCCTTTGGAGCATGACGCGCAATCTCAGCAGCGATCTGGGCTGTTGCACCGCTTTTGACGGTCACCAACACAATATCAGCCTCAGCGAGGCAGGAAGGATCCGTCTGCATGGCAAAACTGTCAGGAGAAAGCGCCTCATCCAAGCCGTCATAGTCGGTCAGTGACAGGCCATGATGGCTGATTTCTTCAAGGGTTCCCGCCCGCAAAAGTAGCGTCACATTGCGCCCCGCGCGTGCAAGCATTCCACCCACAAAACAGCCAATACTGCCCGCCCCTGCCACCACGATACGTGGATGGAGCGCGCTGCGTTCCGCATCGCTCATGTGTTCTGTCCCCTGTTGCGCCAGCTCCGCCAGTATAGACAATTTGAGGCAATTCTACGGCAACAGACATGCGAGCGCCAAAACGCCGGCGGACAACACAGTGGTGCCCAACAAAAAAGCGCCAGCCGAAGCCAGCGCCTTTCTTATGCAAACTGCGGAACCAAGCGTTAGCTCAGGCACCATTTCATGATGGCTTTTTGCGCGTGCAACCGGTTTTCCGCCTCGTCAAAGATCACCGAGGCCGGACCGTCCATAACCGCATCGGTGGCTTCCTCGTTGCGGTGGGCGGGCAGGCAATGCATGAACAGTGCGTTGTCCGCTGCGTGGCTCATCAGCTCTTCATTCACCTGATAGGGGCGCAGCTGATTGTGGCGTCGCTCGCGCGTCGAGACCGCATCATGCATGCTGACCCAAGTGTCGGTGACCACCAGATCCGCGCCCTGCACAGCTTTCACCGGATCACGCTCGATCTCCACCTTCACACCTTTGGCGCGCGCTTGCTCGATGAAGACGGCCTCCGGATCCAAAGTGTTGGGGCCAGTGAAAGTTAGGTCAAAGCCGAACTGCCCCGCCGCATGGGCAAAGCTTGCAAACACATTGTTGCCGTCGCCGGACCAGACAACCTTTTTGCCCGCGATCGGGCCGTTCTTTTCCTCAAAGGTCAGGATGTCCGCCATGATCTGGCAGGGGTGCGTGCGGTTTGTCAGACCGTTGATCACCGGCACCGTGGCATTTTCCGCCATTTCCAGAAGCGTGGCTTCTTCAAAGGTCCGGATCATGATCAAATCCACATAGCGGCTCAGCACCTTGGCGGTGTCTGCAACGGTCTCGCCATGGCCCAGCTGCAGCTCAGAGCCGGACAGCACCATGGTCTGCCCGCCCATCTGGCGCACACCAACATCAAAGCTCACGCGGGTCCGAGTGGAGGGCTTTTCAAAGATCAGCGCAACCATGTGATCTTTCAGCGGCAAATCATCGTCCAACGCGCCTTTGGGGCGGCCGTTGCGCGCATCTTTCATCGCTTTGGCGCTGTCGATCATGCCGCGCAGATCGGCGACTTCGGTTTTGTGGATATCCAGAAAATGTTTCATCTTATTTGGTCCTTACGCCTGCGCGCCCACTTGGGCTACCGCCTTCTCCAGCCGCTGGACGGCTTCGGCAATTTCTTCATCTGTAATGTTCAGCGGTGGCAACAGGCGCACCACATTGTCGGCCGCTGGCACGGTCACAACCTCATGGTCATAACCCGCTGCAACCACATCGCCGCAGGCTGCTTTGGAGCACTTAAGCCCCAGCATCAGCCCCGCGCCACGCACCTCTTCAAAGACATCCGGGTGTGCCGCAACCAGTCCCTCGAGTTTTTGGCGCAAAAGTCCGCCCTTGCGGTTCACGTCGCTCAAAAAGGCATCATCCGCCACAACATCCATCACCGCGCCGCCCACGGCGCAGGCCAGAGGGTTGCCGCCATAGGTGGAGCCGTGGGTGCCTGCAACCATGCCGCTTGCGGCCTCTTCCGTCGCCAGCACCGCGCCCAGCGGGAAGCCCCCACCGATGCCTTTCGCCACCATCATGATGTCAGGCGTCACGCCCGCCCATTCATGGGCAAAAAGCTTGCCTGTCCGGCCAACACCGCATTGGACCTCATCCATGATCAGCAGGATGCCCGCCTCATCACAAATGGCCCGCAGCGCCTTCAGGTCTGCGTCCGGCAGCGGGCGAATGCCACCCTCGCCTTGGACAGGCTCTACGATGATCGCAGCGGTCTGGTCGCCCACCAGCGCCTTGGCGGCTTCCACGTCGCCCCAAGCCACCTGATGGAACCCCGGCAGCAAAGGCCCGAAGCCTTTCACCAGTTTTTCAGAACCCGCAGCGGCGATACCTGCAGAACTCCGGCCATGGAACGCCCCTTCAAAGGCGATGATCTCCACACGCTCGGGCTGGCCTTTGTCATTCCAGTGCTTGCGCGCCATTTTGACGGCCAGCTCACAGCATTCGGTGCCAGAGTTGGTGAAAAACACGGTGTCGGCAAAAGTATGCGCCACCAGCTTGTCCGCCAGCGCCTGCTGCTGGGTGATGTTGTAAAGGTTGGAAACATGCCAGAGCTTACCAGCCTGCTCCGTCAGCGCATTGACCAGAACAGGGTTCGCGTGGCCCAGCACGTTCACCGCAATGCCTGCGCCCAGATCCAGAAAACGTCGGCCATCCGCCTCGATCATCCAGCTTCCTTCGCCCTTCTCAAAAGTGAGAGACGCACGGTTGTATGTCGGCAGAATGGACGGGATCATTGCGATCTTCCTTTTTCAGATCATGAGCCTCAGTGACTGCATCACTTAAGGCATTTAGGTCAATGTTTTTGAGGGGGTTTGCGTCACTTTCTAACGCATCAGAACAAACACAGGCTTACGCGCCTGTTACGCGGTAAAGCGTCGGCGTCGCAGCAAAGAGATATGGATGCACTTGTTCATGACCTCTCCCTAATGCGGCAATCGACGAATGGGAACCCCAAACTTCCACTTTGGATCATTTTTGTAGTTTTTTGTTCATTTCGGACTGATACGCGGCGGATTTTGGGCTGTGTAAATCGGCAACTTGTCAGCAGTGAGCACTGCCCCCATAACCCTCTTATGCACCCCATCGCCGCCCCCAAGACGAATCCCGCACTCGCTGCCGCGCTGACATTGGCCGCGTCTGCCTTTGCCGCTGGCACAACACTTCTGGCCAAAGCGCTCGGAACCGGAACGCTGGGGCCAGCGCTGCACCCGCTGCAGATCAGTCACGGGCGCTTTCTCTTTGCCTTCATCGGGTTTGCCACTGCAGCGATGATCCTGCGCCCGCAAATTGAGCGCATTCACTGGGGTCTCCATATTGGTCGTTCAACACTTGGCTGGGGCGGCGTGACGCTGATGTTTGCGGCGGCGGCGTTCATCCCGCTCTCGGATGCCACAGCGATCAGCTTTCTGAACCCCGTGGTGGGCATGCTGCTGGCGATCCCGTTTCTTGGAGAAAAAATCGGCCCGTGGCGCTGGGGTTCTGCGGCATTGGCGTTTTGCGGTGCGATGATCCTGACCCGCCCCGGCACCGGAGCGCTGGAGCTTGGGGCGGTGCTCGCGCTATGTGCCGCGGTCGCCATGGGCGGCGAGCTGATTTTCATCAAGAAGCTCACCGGCCGCGAGCGCCCGTTTCAAATACTGCTGATCAACAACGCCATTGGTCTGGCCATATCCACAGCGGCCGCCGCTTTTGTCTGGCAAGTGCCGACTGTAGCGCAATGGGCCGCGCTCGCCGGGATTGGGCTGTTGATGGCTTCTGCCCAGACCTGCTTCATCAACGCAATGCGGCTTGCAGATGCGAGTTTTGTGGCGCCGTTCTTTTACGCCACGCTGGCCTTTGCCGCGCTCTACGATGCGCTGGTCTTTTCGGTATTGCCCGATGTGGTGAGCTGGGTTGGTGCGGGTGTCATCCTGACCGCCGCAGCCATTTTGGTCTGGCGCGAAGGCCGCAACAGGCCCACCCCTTAAGCCGCGGCATCAAGAGCGGGTTGCAATTGTACAGCCGCAATGCGCCAAACACCCCCTTGCGGCACCATCAGATAATCCAATGCGTGGGTCACACCCTGAGCGTCCTTCATCAGCACCCGCTGCCAAACAGCCGCGCCTTCCAAGGTCTGCGATCCGAACTGCACGGTCTGAGGCCGATAGACCATCGGGTAGCCGCGCTGCACCATAGCGCCAAAATTCTCGGGCGTCAGGAACATGCGCTGGATATTGTCTGCGGCAAAGCCAAAGGCCGTCACAAAATCATCGCCACGAAACGCCTCTATCTGCGCGCTGATCACGGCTTCGATCTCCGCCTTGGCGTTCTCTTGTGCTTGCGCAGCCCCCGAGCGGGCAAATTCCAAAACCACCACAAAGGCGAGCAAAACATGCTTCATCTTACGTCCTCCCTTTAGGAGGCTACGGCCCATGCGGGGCTACAGATCACAAGGGGCAGTTTGGGAACATAAGTCATGCCGCCACACATAGAGGTATCGCCAAAAGAAAAGGCCCCGCCGGAGCAGAGCCTTTTGAAACGTCAAACACATTTTGCGGATCACGCGCCTGAAACGAGGTCTCCGGCAAGCGCTTTGTGGATCAGCGTCACCGTCTCTTCCACGCCGTAAAGCGCAATGAAGCTGCCAAAGCGCGGGCCTTGGGAATCGCCCAACAGCACCTCATAGATCGCCTTGAACCAATCGCGCAGCGGCTCAAACTCGTGGTTTTTGCCAATCGCAAAGACGATGGACTGCAGGAACTCCTCATCGGTGAAATCCGGTTCCGGAAGCGGATCCTCGTTGCCCACAAGCGCGTTCTTCGCCGCAATCACCGCCAGTGCGGTCTCAGGCGAGCTCAGAGCGCCGGCCAGATCTTCCAGCGCACGGCGCTCCTGTTCGGTGGGCGCACGGTAGACCTTTGCCGGTTTCACGAAGTCGTTGAAATAGCGCACCGCATGGCCAGCCGCCGCATCCATGCCCGGATGTGTTTCTGCAGTCGCATCAGGGGCGTATTTGTTGATGAACCCCCACATGGTTTCTTTGTCTTCCGCGGAAGAGGCAGAGGCCAGGTTCAGCAGCATGCTGAATGGCACCACCATATCGGATTGCGGCACGTCACCGCCGTGGATGTGCCACACCGGGTTGTTCAGCTGTGCCTTGATGTCCTGACCGTGGTAGGCGCGCAGCTGCTGGTGATACTCATCCACCGCTTTGGGGATCACATCAAAATGCATCCGCTTCGCGGTTTTAGGCTTCTGGTACATGAAATAGGCGAGGCTCTCGGTGGAGGCATAGGTCAGCCACTGATCAATCGACACACCGTTGCCGGAAGATTTGGAAATCTTCTGCCCGTTTTCGTCTAGGAACAGCTCGTAAGAGAAGTGGTTGGGCTGACGCCCGCCCAGCGCCCGGCAGATCGCGTCATAGATCTTCTCGTTGGTGGCGTGCTCCTTGCCATACATCTCAAAGTCCACGCCCAGAGCCGCCCAGCGCGCACCGAAATCCGGCTTCCACTGCAGCTTCACATTGCCGCCGGTCACAGGCACGGTCCATTCTTTGCCGTCCTCATCTTCAAAAGTGACGGTGTAGGTTTCCGCACAGACCTTTTTCATCGGCACGTAAAGCACGCGGCCGGTTTCCGGATGCAGCGGCAGGAAGATCGAATAGGTCGCGGCGCGCTCTTCGCGCAGGGATTTCAGCATGATCGCCATGATGGCATCATAGTTGTCCACCGCGCGTTTCAGCACTTCGTCAAACTGACCGGTTTCGTAGAATTCTTTGGCGGAGTAGAATTCATACTCAAAGCCAAAGGTATCAAGGAAGCGGCGCAGCATGGCGTTGTTATGTGCGCCAAAGCTGTCATGCGTGCCAAAAGGATCAGGTACCGTGGTCAGCGGCATCTGCAGATAAGGCTCAAGCGTTTCCGGATTTGGCACATTGGAGGGCACTTTGCGCAGCCCGTCCAAATCGTCGGAAAAACAGATCAGCTTGGTTGGGATGTCGCTGATCGCCTCAAAAGCCACTTTGATCATTGTGGTCCGGGCCACTTCGCCAAAGGTGCCGATGTGCGGCAGGCCGGAGGGGCCATAGCCGGTTTCAAACAGAACATAGCCCTTCTCTGGCGCACCCTTTGCATAGCGTTTGAGAAGCTTGCGGGCTTCTTCAAAGGGCCAAGCTTTGGATTCGAGGGCTGCTGCGCGCAGGTCAGACATTGTCCATCTCCGGTTCAGGATCGGGTTTCAGCGAAAGAATGCCAAGCGCCTCATTGCACGTGACAATCCGACGCTTCCTATTGCTCCTGAGACTGGCAGTCAATATTCTGCACTGCAACACAGCAATGCAAAGGATTTGCAAGTGACCCAAGAAATTCCACACCCGCTCACCCCGCAGGACTGCTTGGTGTTGGTGATGGTGGCTGTCTCCGCCTCTGACGAGAACATCCGCACCGCTGAACTCGTGAAAATTCAGGCGGCCGTGAACCACCTGCCAGTGTTTGCAGAATATGACGTGGACCGGATGCAGGTCATCAGCCAGCTGGTGTTTGACCTGTTTGAACAAGAAGACGGTCTCGCCGCGCTGTTTGGTCTGGTGCGCGACAATCTGGATGAACGGCTCTTTGAAACCGCTTATGCGCTGGCCTGTGATGTCGGGGCTGCGGATGGCACTCTGGCTGAGCCGGAGCTGCGCCTGCTTGAAGAGATCCGCTATGAGCTGAACATCGACCGCCTGCACGCAGCCGCAATCGAGCGCGGTGCGCGAGCGCGCCACATGACCTAAGCAGATTTCGGTAACAAAATGAGCTGCGCAGGTCACACGCTTGCGCGGCTATTGAAGGATGTCGATCAGAGCCTGCTTGCGGAACGGCTTGCTGAGGAACCCATCCATTCCCGCCTCAAAGCAGGCCTCCGTATCGGTGGGCTGCGCATTTGCGGTCAACGCGACGATACGGCAGGGCGCTCTTCCGCTTTCCTTCTCAAAAAGGCGAATTTCCCGCGTCGCCTGCAGTCCGCCCATCACCGGCATCGACAGATCCATCAGGATCACATCGTAGGCCTGATTGCGACAGCACTCCAAGGCTTCCAGCCCATCCTGCACAAAACGCATGTCGGCACCGGTAGGTTCCAACATTTTCCGCACAACCATCTGGTTGGTTTTGTTGTCTTCCGCCACAAGGATTTGACGCCCTGAGAGCGGCCCCTTCCCGACAGCCAGGCTCGCATCGGTTCGGGCAATCTTGCGACTATCCCAGATGACGCTCTCTGTCGGTTCACTATGGCTCCCTTGGCCTGCCCCCACTTTGGGCGTCACCGCATCTGTCGGGGTCAAGTTCAAGGCCACAAGGAACGTGGTGCCCTCATTAGGCACACTCTCAACCGAGAGTTTTCCGCCCATACGTTCCACCAACGCCTTGCTGATCGCCAAGCCGAGCCCTGTGCCTTTGCCCCGCATTTTGCCATCTTCGTGCACTTGCTCAAAGGCTGTGAAGATCATCTCAAGCTGAGCCGGCTCGATGCCGACACCCGTGTCTGACACGGCAATTTTAAGCGGCATCTCATCCGCTCCTGAAGCGAATGAGACCTTCACCGACACGCCCCCCACTTCTGTGAACTTCACCGCGTTGCCAATGAGGTTCAGCAAAACCTGACGCACGCGGCTCATATCACCTATGAAGCTGCTCGGCATATCCTCCGGATAGTCAAAAACCAACTCCAGCTTCTTGGCATCAGAATGCCGAGAAAGAAGCGCACAACACTCCCGCACCAGCTCACGCAAAGAAAACGGCTCATCCGTCAGAGAGATTTTCTGCGCCTGAATCTTTGAGAAATCCAACACATCATTGACGATGGTCAGCAGCGCGTTGGCGGAATTGTAGATTGTGTTGGTGCAGAGGCGCTGGTGGTCGTCCAGCTCGGTCTCCGACAACAGCTCGCACATCCCCATGATCCCGTTCATCGGCGTGCGAATTTCGTGGCTGACATTTGCCAAGAAGCGCTCTTTGGCGCGGTTGGCCTCCTCAGCCTCCTCGCGCGCCAGCTTGTTCAGCTCAAGCGCCTGATCGCGCTCCCGCTGCGAGGTGATGTCTTCTGTTGTGCCAACGATATGCGTCAGCTGCCCAGCGTCATCAAACACCGGCCTCAGTGTCGTCCGAAAATCAGCGATACGATCATCAAACGGGATGGTCACAAAATGCACGCTTTCGGTCTGCGCCTTGACAGCCTCAAGATGCAGCGCGAGCCCGCGCTCCCCATTCCAACCGCCAAAAATCTCAAGGGCAGTCTTGCCGAGCGCATCCTTGGCGGCGACCTCTGTGCGTCGCTCCCACTCTTTGGTGACCTTCACATAACGCGGCATACCATCCGTGCCGACCTCCAAGACGAAGATCGCACCCTGAGCCGCGTCCAGAAACGCGAAATGGTTTGAGAGATTACTGGGCTTCCTGGGGGTATTCATCACACTAGAGCAACAGCCCTTTCCAAAACATGGGTACAAAATCATTTACTTAGCAATAATTACGAAACTATTGCTACCAAACGCCAAATACAACACGCGCCGTATTTCTACATACGCCTGCACGCGCCATGGATCTTTGTCACTCAACGAAGAGCCTTGGCGGCTGGGTGCCGCATCATAGCGGTCAAACGCTTTCCTGAAATCCGGCAGGCCCCTCAAGAAGTGCGCACGCTAAATCCTGCCCGCTCTACGCCCCGTAGACCGTGCCCCACCGCGCGATCAGCGCCTGCTGCAACCGCTTGGCCCGCCCATTCCAGGTGCGCGCGCCTTTCGGGCGTTCGCGGTCCGGGCCAATCAGACGCTGGCGCGCGCTGACATCGGCCTCAAAGATTGCAAAGGCCAGAACTTTGCCGTCAGGCGCATTGATGTAGCCCGCCAGCGCACTCACAAAATGCAGCGTCCCGGTTTTGGCACGGACCTTCACCGGATGGGCTTTGATCGGCCGTCCCTTGGCGTCTTTCACAGGTATGTCTTTCAGGATCGGCTGAAGCACCTCATGTTGCCCCGCCTGCGCCAACATCAAAGCCATTTCATCCGCACGCAGTCGCGACGCCTCGCCCAGTCCTGAGTGGTCCACCAATGCAGCCGCCTGCATACCAAGCTGCTCCTTGGCCCAGGCATTCATCGCTGCAGCGGACTCCTTCAGTGTTAAAGGTTGCGCCCCGCGCGCCTGAGAGGCCGCCAGCCCCACCATCTCCGCGGTGAGGTTGGTGGAGTATTTCAGCATGCCGGTGAGGATGGTCTTCAAATCAGGGCTTTGCTGGCGGGCGACAATCGTGCCACGTGGTGCGCCCTGCGCCACCTTAGGTGCCTGCAACACAATGCCATGCGCCCGAGCCAGAGTCCGAAACACCTCACCTGCGTAAAGCTCCGGCTGGCGCAGCGGAAGCCACCGCGCGCCACTCTGTCCCAACGCGCCTTTGGCGACGGTCCACTGATCCGTCTGCCCCGCCGATTTATAGGTGTAAACGGGCACCGCACGATTGACAATTTTCATCTGCGCCACGGTCACGGCCGGACGGTATTTGTTGCTGCGCGCATCCATGGTCACGCCATAACCGTCTGCACCACGCTTCCACTCAAAGTGGACCCGGTTGTAGTTCAACGCGATGCCAGAGACCGCTGGATTGTAGCCCGCATGATCGGGCTGTTTCTTGTCGATCCTCTTGACCGATGGCAGCGCCCCGCCCCACACCAGAAACCGCCCGGTCACCTCACGAATGCCTGAGGCCTTCAGCGTTCTTGCCAAGTCAGCAAGGCCGTTTGTGTCAAGTGTCGGGTCCCCGCCGCCGCGCAACACAAGATCGCCATTCAGAACACCGTTCTCCACTGTCCCAACAGCCACCAGGCTTGTGAGAAAGCGGTGGTTTGGCCCCAGATAGTGCAACGCATAAAGCGCCGTCAGCACTTTGGTCACGCTGGCGGGTGGCAACCCCGAGGCCGCATTGTGCCCTTCCAGAATGCCGCCATCTCCGGCGCGCGCCACCGCGTAGCTCACCTTGCCAGTGAGGCCACTGTCGCGGATCAAACTTTCTGCAGAAGGCGCACTGTTGATCAGTCTCTGCGCATCCGGGCGCAGCACGGGCCGCAATGATCGGCTCGGCGCATTGGCCCAAAGAGGTGTCCCCAAACTGGCGGCGCTCAAGGTCAGAAACGACCGGCGTGTGAAGCTCTTTTTCATAGCCGCAACCGTACCTCTGAACCGCTTGATGGTTCAACCGGCAGAGTGCCCGTGCGACTTCACAAAATATACAAAAATCAGCGGGCTTTTGGTGAGGCTGTTAACATGTTACCGCTGTGCCATGTGGAAAGTCTTTGCCTTAATGTTTGTCGCCATGTCCATGATCCCCGCAGGGGATACGGCAGGCAAACTCATGATGCAGACCCATGGTGCCAGCCCGATATTTGTTGCCTGGTCCCGCTTTGCTCTTGGCGCGCTGATGGCCTTGCCTTTGCTGCGACCAACAACCCTGCGCGCGCTTGGCCATTGGGCGATCTGGCTGCGCGCCGCATTGATGAGCTGCGGCATCTTCTGCATTCAAAACGCCCTGCAGACCGCGCCCATCGCCGACGTCTTTGCCGCGTTTTTCATCGGGCCGATCTTTTCCTACATCTTGTCTGTTCTCTTGCTCAAAGAGCCGGCAACGCGGAGCCGCAACCTTCTGATGGCGCTTGGATTTCTCGGGGTTCTGCTCGTGGTGCGACCAAGTGCTGACATGTCTGCCGGTCTTCTCTACGCGGTGGCGGCAGGCCTCTGCTATGGTGCCTTTCTCACAGCCTCGCGCTGGCTCTCAGGCACGGTGCGTGCCACCGACCTGCTTGTCACGCAACTGGCGCTCAGCGCTCTGATCCTGACACCTTTTGGCCTGCCGCATCTGCCGACCACCACCTCACTGGAGTTCAGCCTGCTCACCTTTGGCAGCGCGGCCTTTTCGATGGGAGGAAACCTCCTCCTGTTACTCGCCTATCGCCGCGCCGAAGCCGCACAGCTTGCGCCTCTGGTCTACCTTCAACTGCTGAGCGCAACAGCGCTTGGATGGGTGGTGTTTGGCACATTGCCCGCCGCCCTCACCTGGCTCGGTCTGGCGCTGATCCTGAGCGCGGGCGTGCTCTCCGCAGCGCTTCCGAGCTTGCAGGCAAAAGCCAAGCGTCAGACGGCTGGTTGAGAGGTATCTGGAGCAGCTTGCGTGCCGGGAGCACCACTCAGATACTTCCCCCACTTCCGCTCAAAGGCGGCTTCCAAATCGATCCCCTGCCATTGGGCAAAGACCATTAGAAACCCAAACAGGTCTGCGGCTTCGTCCGCCAAAGCTTCTTTGGCACATTGACCAGAGCCACTGCCACGCTGATTGCCAATGGACGCAAGATAGGCGGATTGCATCTCGCCCAGCTCTTCCGTCAGTTTTGCAAGATACCAAGCAGAGTCGCGCGCGATCTCAAAGGTCTCAGCATAGATGTCGCTGACCTGTTTGGCCCGAGCCGTCAGATCCGCGACGCTCCGCCCCGTGGGCCGATCCATTTCACTCATTCACACACTCCACAGATCTGAACAACTGCGCCACCTTCACCCGCTTAAAGACCTCTCTTACCCCTTGCCGGGCGAGAACAAATCTTTCTGATCCGGGCGTTTGGGGGCCGAAAGCCCCAGATGTCGCCACGCTTTTTGCGCCAGCATCCGGCCGCGCGGTGTCCGCTGAATCAGCCCCTGCTGCAGCAAAAACGGTTCGATCACCTCTTCAATCGCATCGCGGCTCTCGCTCAGCGCAGCGCTGATCGTGTCGATCCCAACAGGGCCACCGCCGTAGTTCTCTGCGATGAAAAGCAAGTATCTGCGATCCGCCCCATCCAGCCCGAGATTGTCCACCCCAAGCCGCGTCAGCGCCCCGTCCGCAAGCGCCTTGGTGATGACGCCGTCGCCCTCCACCAGCGCAAAATCCACCACCCGGCGCAACAGCCGCCCTGCGATCCTTGGCGTGCCACGCGACCGGCGTGCAATTTCACGCGCGCCGCCATCCTGTGCAGGCACATGAAGCTTGCGTGCATTGCGGGTGACGATCTCGTTGAGCTCATCTTCGGTGTAAAACTGCAGACGTGTCGGAATGCCGAAACGGTCGCGCAGCGGCGTGGTCAAAAGCCCCAGTCGGGTGGTTGCGCCAACCAGGGTAAACGGCTGCAGCTCGATGCGCACGGTCCGCGCGGCAGGGCCTTCGCCGATCACCAGATCAAGCTCAAAGTCTTCCATCGCCGGGTAAAGCACCTCTTCCACCGCCGGGTTCAGACGGTGAATTTCGTCGATGAACAACACATCGCGCGCTTCCAGATTGGTCAGGATCGCCGCGAGGTCGCCCGCTTTGGCCAGCACGGGGCCGGAGGTCATCCGGAAATTTACACCAAGCTCGCGTGCCATGATCTGCGCCAGCGTTGTTTTCCCAAGCCCCGGAGGCCCGTGAAACAAGGTGTGGTCCATCGCTTCGCCACGACGCCGGGCGCTCTCAATGAACACCCGCAGGTTAGCCCGCGCCTCAGCTTGGCCAATGAAGGCGTCAAGCTCCTGTGGGCGCAGGGCGCGATCCGCATCTTCAGGCCGTGGCTCCGGGCGCAATGTCGGGTCTGGTTGATCCATAGATTATCCCTTCGGCGCCAAGAGCTTGAGGGCTGTGCGGATCAAGGTTGCCGTATCCGCCTCGGGATCTTCGCCCGCCGCTTGCGCCACTGCAGTTGCCGCATCTGAGGGGCTGTAGCCCAAATTGCCAAGTGCAGACAAAGCGTCCGCCTGCACACTCATGGACGCCGCAGCCGCCGAGCCGCTCGCGCCGGAAGCGCCGCCTTGGGTGACCGGTGCATGTGCCGGATCTTCCAGCACGGCGTCATCTTTCTCAGGTGCGCTCTGTGCCGCCTCGCCGGTGGCTGTGGCCATCGCATTGCTGAGACTGCCGCCCAACGCCATGATTTCAGGCGCTTTGTCCTTCAGCTCAATGACAACCCGCTGTGCGGTTTTGGGGCCAACCCCTTTGGCCGCCTTGATCGCCGCCACATCGCCCAGCGTCACAGCGCGGCTGACCCCCTCGGCCCCCAGCGTGCCCAGAATGGCGAGACTGGCCTTTGCGCCGATGCCCTGCACACTCATCAAAAGCCGGTGCCATTCTTTTTCAAACAGACTGCCAAATCCAAAGAGCTGCAAAAGGTCTTCGCGCACCAAAAGATCGGTATAAAGCGCCACGGCCTCCCCAGCGGCCGGCATCGCCGCCAGCGTCCGGTCAGAGCAGTAGACCATGTAGCCCACCCCGCGCACGTCGATCAGAACGTGATCCGTGCTGCGGTATTCCAGTGTTCCAGAAATCTTGCCTATCATGCCTGCGCCTTTTTCAATGCGGCCGCATATCCGGCCCCTGCCCGCGCATAATGCGCATGGCACATGGCAATGGCCAGCGCATCTGCAGCGTCAGGCCCGGCAATCTGCACACCGGGCAATTGCAGCTTCACCATATGCTCCACCTGATGCTTTTCCGCGTGGCCGACCCCAACCACGGTTTTCTTCACTTTGTTGGGCGCATATTCCCCGATGATCAGACCCGCCTGTGCAGGCACCAGCAAGGCGATCCCGCGCGCCTGCCCCAGCTTCAGCGTCCCCGCGCCATCCTTGTTCACAAAGGTCTGCTCAATCGCCGCATGATCCGGCAGGAAGCGTGCCACCACATCCGTCAGCTGTTCATGCAAAGACAGCAGGCGCGCGGCCAGATCCTCGCCAACCGAATGACAGATTCCATTGCCCACATGGCTCAACCGGCTGCCATCAGCGTCGATCACGCCCCAGCCCATATTCCGCAAGCCGGGATCAATTCCCAATACGCGCATCTGCCGCCCCATTCTGCTCTTTTTGTTCTGTTGTGCCTCGGAGTAGCACGAAACGAGAACAAACGCCAAGACCAATCCCATTCCAATAGCTGCATGCGTTTTCTGCAGCCCCGCCTTGCACCCGTTACATAACTGTTACAAAGCGGTCGTTTTTGTCACCAAAATTGTCGCAAAAACCAAATCAACGCGCATTTTTCCAAGCCGATCCGACCCATGCAAAACCTGCATAGGACCTATGCCGGAATCCGTCTTGTGAGCGTTGATCGACCTCCATATTTGCCGTCCATCTTGAAGAATAGACCATACCAAATTGGCAGAAGGAACACTGATATGGCCTCTTTTGAAACGACGTCGACCCCCAGTTTTGCTGGCCGTATCCGCGACACATTCACTGTGTTCGCTGCTCAGGTTGCAGACTGGAACGAGAAACGTTTGACCCGGAAAGCCCTGGAACAGCTCAGCGATCGCGAGCTGGAGGACATCGGCATGTCTCGCGCCGACATCCCCCGCTATCGCTGAGTCTGGCACTTCACCACTCACATGGTCGGGCCTTCGGGTCGGAAACCGCAGCCTGCTTGGGGAGGCTGCGGTTTTTTAGTGCCCAAAACAAACGCGGCCCCGGGGGAGAGAACCCGAGGCCGCAAGGATCTTGGAGGGATCCATGAAAAAGAAGGGTGTTAGCCCAGTGAATTGATCTTGAGCGCGATCCAGCGCGAGACCGGATCGGGGCGCATGGTCCAGGCTGCGGCTTTCTCCACAGCATTTCCGCCGCTCAAACGCGCCACATCCTGCGAATAGAAGTCAGGACCAAGCTGGGACATCATCAAGCCTTTGATGACGAAAAAAGAGACTACGACCATGCTCAGACCGTGCCACGGGATCGTGCGTCTGCGTCCTGCACCGCGCACGATGACGTAGCCATTGCGGTCAATAGCAACTGCCTCACGCGCCTTAGGCCCGGCTTCCGCTTGATTGCGGTAAATCCGTGCGAGACGCTCATGAAACTCAGCGTTGGATTCACTCATAGCAAATACTCAGGTTTGGCCCCCACCAAACATGAATAAAATTGACCAAAAATTGCCCTAAAATCAAGGCGAGCCCTGACAAATAAGGCAAATTCGAGACAAAACTTGTTTTTATGCTTAACAGATCACGCTCATTTGGAAACAGTCGCAGAGCGGCGATTCTGACTATCCCCGCAAGCCAAACAATCCCGCAAAAACATATAACAAAGGCGCTCCGTCGCGGAACGCCTTATCCATGATTCGACAAGGGCTGATTGCGAAATTTATCTCAACCCGCCTTATCCGTCTGGAAGTGTCAGCCTGCGCTATTGCGGGTCATGGTCAAAGTGGTCCATTCGCCGATTTCCTCGCGCGTATGCACGGCAAAGCCCGCTGCCTGATAGGCCGCAACCACCTCATCCGCCTGCTCATTCAGGATACCGGACAGGATCGCGTGGCCCTGTGGCGCGATATTGGCACCCATGTCCGGTGCCAGATCCACAAGCGGGGCTTTCAGAATATTGGCGAACACCAGATCATAGGGCGCTTTTGCTGCCAGATCCGGATGGCCAAAACCGGCCGCCTCCAGACAGATCAGCTTGTCTTCCAGACCATTGGCAACTGCATTGGCCTTCGCCACATCCACGGCAACTTCGTCAATGTCGCTGGCGAGCACCTTGTTGGGCCAGATGCGCGCCGCGCCCATGGCCAGCACAGCTGTGCCGCAGCCGATGTCAGCAACGTTCTCGCCGACAAAGCCTTCGTTGGCGAGGCGGTCCAGCGCCTTCAGACACCCAAGGGTGGTGCCGTGGTGACCGGTGCCAAAGGCCATCGCCGCCTCGATCAACAGAGGCTCCGCACCTTCGGGCACTTTGTCCGCATCATGGCTGCCGTAGACAAAGAAGCGACCGGCCTCCACAGGGGCCAGCTCGCGCTTCACATGGGCCACCCAGTCGGTTTCCGGAAGCTCAGAAACCACAAAGGGCTTTGCCTCAAAAGCAGCTGCGAGAACCGCAAGGCCTGCCTCATCAGGCGCCTCGGTGAAATAGCCGCCCACTTCCCAGAGACCAGAGCCGTCTTCGATCTCAAAGACGCCCACACCGGTGGGTTCCGGCACCAGACGCTCCATGGCTTCGCCAAGCGCCTCAGCTTGGGATTTCCCGACGAGCGTGGTCAGCGCGGTGAATGTGGCCATAACAGATCTCCAGAAACTTTGTGCCGGGCCTAGGGTCTTGGCCCAGCTTCGTCAAGCCTGACGGGGGCAAACTACTCTGCAGCGGCGGCCAAAGGGCGTGTCAGGCGGGTTTCATTGCCCTTCTCAGGGTAGCGCGGGATCAGGCAGGCCAAGCCAAGCGACACCGCCGCCATAGACGCCGCCAGCACAAACACCGCGCCGGGGGATGCTAACCAGAGCAAGCCCAGCAGCACCGGCAGGAACACCGCCGCAATATGATTGATGGTAAAGGCCACAGCAGCGGTCGGCGCCATATCTTCAGGGTCGGCAATCTTCTGAAAATAGGTCTTCAGCGCCAGCGCGAGGGAGAACAGCAAATGGTCCACCACATAGAGCGTGGCCGCCAGCACAAGCCCCCAACCAAAGAAGTAGATGCCACCATAGGCGAGGAACACGATCACCAGACCGGCGTATTCAAAGATCAGCGTGCGTCGCTCCCCGAACCGGGCCACAGCCGCGCCGATCATCGGGGCAAAGATCATATTGGCCACAAGGTTGATGAGGTAGAGAGCCGTGATTTCATGCACGTCAAAGCCAAAACGCTCGACCATCATGAAACCTGCAAAAACCACAAAAATCTGACGGCGTGCACCGGCCATGAACTGCATCGCGTAGTAGAGCCAGTAGCGCTTTTTGAGCACCATCTTGCGCGCCTGTGGCGTGCGGCCTTCAAACTGCGGGAAAGCAAAAATACAGTAGAGCGCGATCAGCGCGGTCACACCGCCACCAGCGAGATAAACAAGCTCATAGCTCAGATCAAACCGCTTCCAGCTCAGCACAATCAGCCCATAGGCAAGCAGCGTTGCGCCAGAGCCTGCAGCCACCAGCCAGCCCAGCACCTTGGGCGCACGCTTTTTGTCGAGCCACTGAAGCTGCAAAGACTGGTTCACGGTTTCATAATAGTGAAACCCGATAGAGCTCAGCAGCGTGATCATCAAAATGCCGCCCATGCTCGGGAAATAGGCGGTCAACGCTGTCGCTACGCCCAAGAGCAGTAGGGAGATCATGCCCAACACCTGCTCGCGAATAAAAAGCAGCAGGAAGATCACCCCAATCGCCAGAAAGCCCGGAATTTCCCGCACAGTGTGCAAGAGGCCAATGTCGGAGCCGTCAAAATCTGCCACCTCAACCACAAAGTTGTTGAGCAGCGCGCTCCATGTATTGAACGCGATGGGCATGGCCAGCGCCATCAGGAACAAAAGCGCAATCGGGCGACGCCACCATGGCAAAGCCTGTGCGTCATCAATGGCAATTTTTTCGAACATGCCTAGCGCATACGGGGAAATACCCAAAAAGGCGAGAGCGAAAGGATGCACAGGGTGGGCTGCGTATTTGCACGCAAGACAGATGCGAGGCTCTGCCTCGCGCTCCGGGATATTGGCAGCAAGAGGAAACCCTGCGCTCAGTAAAAGCTCTGCGGGTCAATATCGACGGCGAGACGCAGATCACCCTTGAGGCGGAACTGGCCAATCCAACGCGCCAGGGCGGCTTGAAGCGGCGCGGATTTGTCGGCTTTCACCAAAAGCCGCACCCGGTGCCGTCCACGCACCCGCGCAATCGGTGCCGGGGCCGGACCGTAGACTTCAGCGCCAATCGCGCGCAGAGCGTCCGAATTGCGCGCCAGCGCATTGCCCAGATCAAACACCTGCCCCACATCGCTGCCTGAGAGGATGATCCCCGCCATACGGCCAAAAGGCGGCACCACAGCGTGACGCCGCTCATCCGCCTCAGCCCGCCAGAAGCCGTTTTCATCGCCGGTCAGGATCGCGCGGATCACCGGATGTTCCGGCTGGAAGGTCTGCAACAGCGCAAGCCCCGCGCGTTCAGAGCGCCCTGCCCGCCCGGCAACCTGTCGCATGAGCTGAAAGGTCCGCTCTGCTGCGCGCAGGTCAGAGCCTTGCAGGCCAAGATCCGCGTCGATGACGCCCACCAGCGTCAGCAACGGAAAATTGTGGCCTTTCGCCACCAACTGCGTGCCGATGATGATATCTGCGCCACCGTTGGCGATGGTCTCAATGCTCTCCTTCAGCGCGCGCGCCGAGCCAAAGAGATCCGAACTCAGCACCGCTTGGCGCGCCTCCGGCCAAAGCGCCTGCGCCTCTTCGGCCAGCCGCTCCACCCCCGGCCCGACCGGAGCCAGCTTGCCTTCGACCTCACAGCTCGGGCAGGCCTCCGGCATCGGCTTTGTCTCACCGCACTGATGGCACAGCAAACGCTTGAGAAAGCGGTGTTCCACCATCCGCGCGTCACAATGATCACAGCCGATCTGATGCCCGCAGGCCCGGCAAATCGTCACCGGCGCATAGCCACGCCGGTTGATGAACAACAGCGCTTGTTCGCCTTTAGCAATGCGCGCGTCCACCGCCTGTTTCAACGCAGGCGAAATCCAGCGGCTGGCCGGCAGCTCCTGCGTGCGCATATCAATCGCCCGCATCTCCGGCAAAACCGACGCGCCATAGCGGCTGGTCAGCTCAAGCCGTTTGTATTTGCCCGCTTCCGCATTGGCCCAGGTTTCCAGCGAAGGGGTGGCAGACGCCAGCACCACTTGCGCGTCACACATCGCAGCCCGCAGCACCGCCATATCGCGTGCATTGTAAAGCACGCCGTCTTCTTGCTTATAGGAGGTGTCATGCTCTTCATCGACAATGATCAATCCAAGATCACGGTACGGCAAAAACAGCGCAGAGCGCGCGCCGACCACAAGCTGCGCGCCGCCCTCTCCCACCATTTTCCACGCCCGCCGACGCTCGGTCATGGTCACACCGGAGTGCCACTCTGCGGGCCGAGCGCCAAACCGCGCCTCAACGCGCGTCAGGAACTCTGCGGTCAGCGCGATCTCCGGCAAGAGCACAAGCGCCTGCCGCCCTTTGCGTAGGCATTCCGCGACGGCCTCAAGGTAAACTTCTGTTTTGCCGGAGCCTGTGACCCCGCGCAGCAAAGTGGTGCCATAGACGCCTAACTGAATACCCGCGCGCAATTCCGCCGCCCCGGCTTCCTGATCCGCCGTCAGCTCTTTGCCACCGTAGTCCGGATCAAGCCGCAAATATGGTGTGTCCCGAGGCGCGGCTTCTTCCAGCACCACGCCCTGTTTCACCAGCCCCTTGATGACGGAATTTGTGACCCCCGCCATCTCGCCAAGCTCGCCCAGCGTGAAGGCGAGCCCGCCGTAGTCTTCCAATGTCGCCAAAACCCGCCGCCGCGCATCGGTCTGCCGGTCGGGCTCCCCTGTGCCACGGCGATAGACTTTGCGCATCGAGGGCGGATCGCTGAGGCCCGGCGCACGGGTTGCCAGGCGCAACATCGCGTGCAGCGGCGTCAGAGTGTAATCCGCTGCCCGCTGCAGGAAATTGCGCATATCGGCCCGCATGGGCGCCACATCCAGCGCCTTATTGGCCGCTCGGATTTTGGAGATGTCATAATCGCCCTTGCCCGGTCCCCAGACCACACCAAGCACCTTGCGCGGCCCCAGCGGCACCTCGACAAAACTGCCCGCAAAAACGCCTCCCTCCGGCGCTTTGTAATCCAAAACCCGGTCCAGCGGTTGCGTGGTCAGAACCGCAATCAAAGCCCCTTCGGGATAAAACTCTGCGTCGCTCAACAGACCCTCTTGCCAGCTTTGCCCACCAAATGCCGTTATCGCTAACGATAATTGCGCCCAAATGGCGCATTACAGCTTTCGGCGCGGCCTTCTATCGGGTAAAGCCATCACAGCCGCAGCGCAATCCCGCAGTTGCACCAATCATCCATGCACTTGTCAAACCCAGCAAAGGACCTGACATGAAATTCTTTGTAGACACTGCCGAAATCGACGCCATTGCCGAGCTCAACGCCCTTGGCATGGTGGATGGTGTCACCACCAACCCCTCCCTGATCAAAAAGTCCGGCCGCGACATTCTCGAAGTGACCAAAGAGATCTGTGATCTGGTCGAAGGCCCGGTTTCCGCCGAAGTCACCGCGACCGACGCTGACGAAATGATCGCTGAAGGCCGCAAGCTGGTTGAGATCGCTGAAAACATCGCCGTGAAAGTGCCGCTGACCTGGGACGGTCTGAAAGCCTGTAAAACCCTGACCGATGCGGGCCACAAGGTGAACGTTACCCTGTGTTTCTCCGCCAATCAGGCGCTGCTGGCCGCCAAAGCGGGCGCAAGCTTCATCTCGCCTTTCATCGGCCGTCTGGACGACATCAACCTTGATGGCATGGACCTGATCGCCGACATCCGCCAGATCTATGACAACTACGGCTTTGAAACCGAAATCCTCGCCGCCTCCGTGCGCACCGTGAACCACGCCACCCAATGTGCGCTGGTTGGTGCCGACGTGATGACCGCCCCTCCCGGCGTGATCAAATCCATGATCAACCATCCGCTGACCGACAAAGGTCTTGATGCTTTCCTCGCGGACATCAAAGCGGCGGACATCAAGATCCTCTGATCCAGGATCAGCAATAAAAATCCTCAAGGCCCGGCATCGCGCGCGGGCCTTTTTTTATGCCTCGCCTTCAAAGGGCAAGTGATTGCCCCGCCCTTCGCGCCCATGCTAGGGATTGAGCCAATCAGAGGCCTGAGCAGACCCACCATGAGCACTGCACTTGAAAAATTCCAACGTCTGGAAGCCACAGCCCTGTGGCGCGAGACACCTGACGCACAACGCAGGGATGTGATTGTGTCGCTGGGAGATGCGACGTTGGTGATCAAAGACAGCAATGATCGGGCGCTGACCCATTGGTCTCTTCCCGCCGTGCGCAGGCTCAACCCCGGCGAACGGCCTGCCGTGTTTTATCCGGACGGCGACCCAAGCGAGACCTTGGAAATCGGTGCAGATCACCCCGAGGTGGTCGAAGCCATCGAGAAGCTGCGCAAAGCGGTCGCCAACCCGGGCCAGGCCACAGGCAGGCTGCGCAAGTTCATTCTCGGCGGATCGGTGGCCGCAATTGCCGCCTTGGGCGTGTTCTGGCTGCCAAATGCGTTGGTCAACCACGCGCTGCGGGTTGTGCCCAATGTGACCCGCCAGACAATTGGTCAGGAGATGCAGACCCATGCACTGCGGCTGACCGGCAAAGCCTGCACCGGCCCGCAGGCATTGCCTGCGCTTGATGCCTTTCAAAAACGCCTGCAAGTGCGCGCCATCACGGTGGTGCCAAGCGCCCTGCGGGACGCGGTCGCCCTGCCTGGCAACATCGTGCTTTTGGGGCGCGACACGGTGGAAGATTTTGAAGAGCCGGATGTGGCTGCAGGCTATGTGATTGCCGCGCAAGCCGCGGTCGCAGACCCGCTTCGCGGCCTTCTGGAGAGCGGCGGCATTCGCGCCAGCCTCCGGCTACTCACCACTGGCACATTGCCAGACACGCTGCTCAGCAGCCACATTGAAGAGCTGATCAGCGCTCCGCCAATGGCGGCACCGGATGACACTCTGATTGCTGCCTTTGAGGAAAAGCGCGTGCGGCTCAAACCCTATGCTTTGGCCCAGGATCCGTCCGGGGAAAGCACGCTGGCACTGATTGAAGCGGCTCCGTTCACAGACAATCTGCCAGAGCCGGTGCTGATTGACCGCTATTGGGTGGCGCTTCAGGAGATTTGCGACAGCTGACCGCCGCAAATCTCAAAAACTGTCAACTTACTTACGCAGGAACGCGCTGCCAAACCCGGCGCTTTTGGCTTTGGCCAGCGCAGAGGCCGCCTCTGCCTGTGTGGCAAAAGGCCCTGCGAGCACAATGCGTTGGGTTGCGCCATTGCGCTCATACCGCCCGATCCGCACAGGCACGCCCAGCCTGCGCACGTCCCGCGCCAAAGCTTGCGCCTGCGCCGCATCAGTGGCCTGCGCCACCTGCACATAAGGTGTGCCCGCAAGACGCAGAGACTTCTGCGGGGCTTCCGACCTGGTGGACACCGTATTGGTTTGAACCCGCTCACCGGTTTTCACTCTGGTGGTGGTCTGCTCGGACGTATCAGAGTCCAGCTTCACCTGGATCAAGCGGCGCGGCACTGTTTCAGTCCAGATCAGGTTGGTCTGTGCGTGCCCGGCAAAGGTCATCACCGCGCGCTCGGTGTCCAGGCGGCCATCTTCAAAGGCGCGGCGATAGCCTTCCGGCACATAGGAAGACACCGCGTTGGTCAGGCGCGCCTCATAGACATGCTTGGGCACAATCCGCACGTCCGGCGCCGCTTCGCCAACGCGCACCACAGTGCCCACAGGTGGACGCGGCAGCGCGCTGCTTTGCCCCAGATTGATTTGCGGCGGGGTCGCAATCGGGCCGCCAACGCCGGGCGTCACAGGCGATTGCGCCTGCGGACCACAGCGCACGGTGGACCCTTTGTATTGGGTCACGCCTTCGCGACATGGCGAGATAATACCGGAGGCCCGAGGGGCCTGCCCAGTGGTGCGACGCTCCGCTTGTGCCGGTACGGTTGTTGAAACCACTGTTTTTGCGGGCGCAGGTGACGGCGCCGCAGCTGCTGCAGTGGTTTTTGCCGGTGCAGCTTTTACCGTGCTGGGGGCAGCCTTTGCGGTCGATTTGGTGGGCGCAGGCTGCGCTTTGGGCTGGATCACAACCGGCGCGGCTTTTGGTGCCGGAGTCGCAACTGTCGCCGCTGGTGCTTTTGGCGTCGTCGTGGGTGCCGCCTGTGGCGTGGGCCGCGCATTGCCAAACAGCGAAGGCCGCTCTGTCGGTGGCGCGGCTGGCTCGATCTGAACCACGTCGCCATCAAGCTGCGGCGCTGCATTGGTCGGGCGGGTCGCGGCGTCGAAGGTCGGCTTAAACCCGCAGATCACTTTGCGGTCGCGGGTCACACGGGGCACCCATGTGGTCACCCCGTCCACACCTGAACGGATGTAAACACAGCCGCGGCTGTCCACGAACTGCTTGCCCTGGAAATTCGCCGGCGGAAACTCCGCCGGTGTTTGCCTGTCACTGATCGATTGCGCATGGGCTGCGCCGAATCCAGAAGCGGTTGCGATTGCAGCAATCGCAAGAAATTTGCCTAATGTCATTTTGCCCCCACAAGATGTAGGGGTACATTAGCCAAAATCTTTACAGTGAGTAAACCACTGAAAAGCCCAAATTCGGCCTATCTTGTGCCAAACATGCGGTCGCCCGCATCGCCAAGACCCGGCAGGATGTAGCCTTTTTCGTTCAGACGCTCATCCAGCGCTGCTGTCACGATTGGAACGTCAGGATGCGCTTCTTTCATACGTTGGACACCCTCAGGGGCCGCCAGCAGGCAAAGGAACAGGATATTGGTCGCGCCTTCTTTCTTCAGAAGATCAATCGCTGCCGCAGAGCTGTTCCCGGTTGCCAACATCGGGTCCACAGCAATCACCAAACGCTCGCCAAGCTCGCTAGGCGCTTTGAAATAGTACTGCACCGGCTCCAGCGTTTCTTCGTCGCGGTAAAGACCAACAAAGCCAACACGTGCAGAAGGCACCAGTTCCAGCATGCCGTCCAGCAGGCCGTTGCCCGCACGCAAGATCGACACCAGCGCCAATTTGCGCCCATCCAGTGTCGGCGCATCCATCTCGACCATAGGCGTCTTGATGCGTTTGGTTGTCATCGGCAACTCGCGTGTCACCTCATAGGCCAACAGCTGACTGATCTCGCGCAGCAAGCGACGGAACTCGCCCGTTGAGGTTGCCTCATCCCGCATGATCGTGAGCTTGTGCTGCACAAGTGGGTGGTTCACTACGGTCAAATGATCCATCAGGTTTTCTCCAGTCTCTTGGCCACAATTGCCTTCGTATCTGCGTCACAGAACGCGGCGTCAAGCGCGGTTTTGGTGATCTCGGCAAAATCTGCCTCACCCCAGCCAAAGGCCTTTTCGAGCATCTCGTATTCGCGCCGCATGGTGGTGTGAAAGAACGGCGGATCATCCGTGCTTACAGTGACCCTCACACCCGCGTCCCGCAATTTCTGGATCGGGTGAGAGGCAAAGTCGGGATAGACCCCCAGCACCACATTGGATCCGGGGCACACTTCAAGCGTCACCTGACGCGCCACCAGTTCCTTGACCAGATCAGGATCTTCGATCGAGCGCACGCCATGGCCGATACGTTCCACATTCAGGTCGTTGATCGCATTCCAAACACTTTCCGGCCCGCCAAACTCGCCCGCATGGGTGGTGAGCTTCAAACCAGCCTCACGCGCCTGATCATAGGCATAGGCAAAATCGCCTTGCGTGAATTGCCCTTCATCACCGCCCATACCAAAGCCAACAATGAAATCGCCCGCCGTTTCCGCCGCACAGAGCGAGGAGGCACGAGATTTCTCTGGTCCGAAGTGGCGCACCGCCGTGACAACACCGCGCAATGTGATGCCATGCTTGGCTTCCGCCGCGCTCGCCGCTTCTTCAATGGCGTGCAGATATTCACGCCACGCGCCCACATCGCCGCCTCCGCAGAAATCGGGGCTGATGAAGCTCTCGGTGTAGACCACACCATTCGCTGCGCTTTCCTCAAGCCAGGCAGATGTCAGCCGCGCAAACTCTTCCGGGCCGGTCAGAACACTGGTCGCCGCCTCATAGACGCTGAGGAAATGCACAAAGTTCTCAAACGCATAACCACCGTCTTCTGTGAAGACTTTGCTCAGGTCCATCTTCTTTTCATGCGCCAGCTGCTTGATGAAAGCGGGCGGAGCCGCGCCTTCATGGTGAATGTGCAGCTCGATCTTTTTCAGGTCTGCCACTGTCATAGGAAACTCCTTCCACGCGGCGGTGTCACGCCAAGATGGGACGCCGCAGTCGCGGCCACATCCACAAAATCAATCAATCCAGCCTCACCGGAGCCAACACCGGCACAGAGCACCGGAACGCGCTCCCGGGTGTGGTCTGTGCCCGGCCAACTCGGGTCATTGCCGTGATCGGCCGTCAGGATCAGCAAATCATCCTCTCGCATCTTCGCGATGAAGGCACCAATCTCGCGGTCAAACCACTCCAAAGCGCGTGCATATCCCGCCACGTCGCGGCGATGCCCGTAAAGGCTGTCAAATTCCACAAAATTCGCAAATATCAAGCTGCCGTCCGGCGCGGTCTCGGCCAGCCCATGCAAATCCTGCATCAGCTTCGCGTCACTGCCTTTGGTGCAGCTGTCAATTCCTGCCATCGTGAAGATGTCGCCAATCTTGCCAACACCCAGCACCGCACCGCCCGCGTCCTGTACCCAGTTGGTCAGGATCGGCGCTGGCGGCGCAATCGCAAAGTCGCGCCGGTTGGTGGTCCGGGTGAAACCCTCTTCCGCATTGCCGACAAACGGACGCGCAATCACGCGGCCGATTTTCATCTCATGCAGGATCGGCGCGAGATCGCGGCACAGATCAATCAAACGCTCCAGCCCGAAGTGCTCTTCATGCGCTGCGATCTGAAACACGCTGTCCGCAGAGGTGTAACAAATCGGCGCGCCGGATTTCACGTGCGCGGCCCCAAGTTCGCTGATGATGACCGTGCCAGAGGCGTGGCAATTGCCCAAGATCGCGTCCGTTCCTGCCAACTCGCAGACCTTTGCGACCAGCTCATCCGGGAAGCATGGCGCGCCTTTGGGGAAATACCCCCAATCCCACGGCACAGGCAGTCCGGCGAGCTCCCAATGGCCCGATGGCGTGTCTTTGCCGGGGCTCTGCTCGCTGGCTGCGCCCCAGAAGCCAGTTGGCTTTGCATCCAATCCGGGCGTTTCATCTCCGGACGCCAACCGCACCGCCGCGCCCAAGCCAAGCGCATCAAGATGTGGCACAGTCAGTGGGCCGGACCGCCCCTCCTCCGCCAGCCCCTTGGCGCAGGCCTGCGCGATATGCGCAACCGTGTTCGCACCCGTGTCCGGCAGATCATCGTTGAAGAACCGCGCAGCATCCACTGCCCCGCCGCAGCCAACGGAATCCATCACCACCAGAAACACACGTGCCATCGCCCTACCGGCTCCTCTCATGAATAAGCGGGGGTATATCGGGCATTCCCTCGCCAATGACAATGGCCTTTCGCACCGCCGCCTCAGCCACTGCCGCCGCATCCTCACGCGCCGCATGCAAACGCAGCAGGGGCTGCCCCGCCTGCACTGTTTCGCCAAGCCGCACCACGTCTGACAGGCCAACCGCAGGGTCAATCACGTCGCTTTCCACCTGGCGGCCGCCGCCTAGACCAACAACCGCCAGCCCAAGCGCCTCACCATCAATGGCTTGCACAACGCCAGCTTGCGGTGCCGCAATTTCGCGAATGATCGGCGCTTCCGGCAGGAACCTCTGCCACTCTTCTGTGAAGCGCATCGGGCCACCCATCGCGGCGACCATGCGCCCGAAGATCTCTGCGGCCTTACCGCTGGACAGCGCGTCAAGCATTCGCGCGACACCCTCTTCTGCATCCGCCGCCAACCCGGCGTTGGCCAAGAGCACGCCGCCAAGTGACACAGACAGCTCTGCAAGCGGCCCGCCATTTTGTCCGCAGAGCACCTTCATGCATTCTGCAACCTCAAGCGCATTGCCCAGTGACGCCGCCAAGGGCTGGTTCATGTCGGAAATCACCGCACTTGTGGGACAGCCCGCAAGGTTCGCCGTGCTGACAAGCGAGTCCGCCAGGGCCTGCGCATCCTCAACGGACTTCATAAACGCGCCAGAGCCGACTTTCACGTCAAGCACCAAGCCCTCAAGCCCCGCCGCAAGTTTCTTGGACAGAATGGAGGCGGTGATCAGATCGAGGCTTTCAACAGTCGCGGTCACATCGCGGATGGCATAGAGGCGCTTGTCAGCCGGGGCGATCTCCGCCGTGGCGCTGACAATGGCGCAGCCCACATCGGCCACCACCTCTTTGAAGCGTTCTTCCGTCAGGTTCGTGGACAGCCCCGGAATGGCCTCCATTTTGTCGAGCGTGCCACCCGTATGCCCCAGGCCGCGCCCGGAAATCATGGGCACATAAGCCCCGCAGGCCGCCAAAGCCGGGGCAAGCACCAGCGAAACGCAATCGCCAACGCCACCGGTGGAGTGTTTGTCCAACACCGGGCCGGGCAAATCCCACGCCATACGGTCGCCACTGTCGCGCATCGCAAGTGTCAGCGCGACGCGGCCCTCCTCTGAAAGTCCGCGCAAGCAAACGCCCATGGCAAAGGCCCCGGCCTGAGCATCAGACACAGTGCCATCCGCGAGGCCCTTGGCAAACCACGCCAATTCCTCTCGGCTTGGCGTCTCTCCGCGGCGCAGATGCGCGATAATCGCCCGCGCGTCCATTTAGTCGCGGTCCTTGTGATCAGCGCCCATATGATCTGTGCCAAAGGCACCGGGCAGCAGCTCTGCCATGGTCATGGAAACCCGCACGCCCTCCAGATTGGCCAAAGTGACCTTGGTGTCCTTGCCGCCAAACTCCGCCAGCTTCTGACGACATCCGCCACAGGGGCTCACTGGCTGTTTGCTGTCGGCCACCACAAAAACCTCGGTCAGACGGGTCTCCCCTGCCGCCACCATGGCCGCGATGGCTCCGGCCTCCGCGCATGTGCCCTCAGGATAGGCAATGTTCTCCACATTGCAGCCTGCGTATTTCACGCCGCCTTCAGACAGGATCGCCGCCCCAACCTTGAAGTTGGAATAAGGCGCATAGGCGTTTTCACGCACCTCAAATGCAAGGGTTTCAAGGCTTTTGTCTTGGCTCATGTCTCGATCACTTTCGTCTTAAACGCACCTGACAAGGTCACTTCCAACAGTTCGATGTCGTCGCTTGGCTCGGCGTAGCGGGTTTTCATGCCCGGCGGGATAACAAAGGCATCACCGGCTTCAAGCGGGAATGGCGCGCGCTCTTCCCCTTCCAAAAGCATCGTGCCCTTCATCACAAAGGTAAAGTGGATATCCGCGTCATGGCGGCTCCACTGTGGTGTGCCCGCGCCCCGGCGCACAACTTGCACACCCGCAACATCTTTGGTGTTGGCCGCAATGGTGGTGTCGCGGCATTCAAATCCGGGCAAGCGGAACGGCTCCCACGCCGCACCTTCTGCCAGATTGTGCACAAAACGCTGGCCATCCCATTCACGCTCAGGCTGCTCATGGGGTGTCGGCAGCTCCATCTCATGATCAATCTCAGTGACATGATCGGCTGGCACGCCAATCTCGATCACCTGCAGATCATCACTCGCCTCACAAACCCGATGGCGGATTTCAGGCGGCTGAATAAAGCAATCGCCCGCATTCAGGCGGCGCATACCCCCCTGATCTTCGTAAAGCACGTCGACCCACCCGTTGACGCAGAAGATCAGCTGAAATCCAACCTTATGATAATGCACCATATCCGGCACCGGCCCGCCGTCAGGAATGCGAATGTGGCTCGCGATCATCGCACCGCCCAGCCGATCAGGGACCAGATCCCGATAGTGCATTCCGGCCCGCCCGATCACCCAGGGCGCCTGATCCGCAAGCCGCCGCACAACAAAAGAATGCTGCACCTTGGGCAAAACCAGCGGCGGGTTCAGCTCTTCGATCTCGATTTTTGTGCCATTGGGCGCGGTCAGATGACGCTGTCCGTCAGCAAACCCGTCCGGATCATCGGTTAAAATCCGCAGCGTGCCCGGCGCTTCTTCAGCCCCCTTCTCAATCCGCAGCCGCAGTCCATGGCCGGAAAACACCGCAATCGTCGGGTCATCCGCGGGATAGATCATGTCCATCCGCATTTTCAGCACTTTGGTGTAAAACGGGATATCGTCGCGCAATTCCTGCGTTGGCAGGCGAAATTCGGCTTTGATCTCCAAGGTGTCACTCTCCGCTCATTTGATTGCGCGAGATTGAGACCAAATGGTCAAAAATACAAGCTTGTGCCGTTGCGTCAGATTTGTGCATTTTAACTGGGAGAAAATTGGTTTAAGGCTGAACTAATTTCTTTTTGACCGCACCCAAAGTGCCAAACAGAGGTCTCCGATGTCTGAAAACCGCAACCAATCCCTGCGCGAGGCGGCGCTGGCCTATCACGCCAACCCAAAACCCGGCAAACTGGAGATCCGCGCGACCAAACCGCTCGCCAACGGGCGCGACCTGTCGCGCGCCTATTCCCCCGGCGTGGCCGAGGCCTGCCTTGAGATCAAAGATGATCCGGCAAATGCCGCGCTCTACACTGCGCGCCAAAACCTTGTGGCGGTGGTCTCCAACGGCTCCGCCGTGCTTGGCCTTGGCAACATTGGCGCGCTGGCTTCAAAGCCGGTGATGGAGGGCAAGGCTGTTCTCTTTAAGCAATTTGCCAACATCGACTGCTTTGACATCGAGCTGGACGAAGCAGACCCGGAAAAACTGGCGGACATCGTCTGCGCCATGGGGCCAACGTTTGGTGCGATCAACCTTGAAGACATCAAAGCCCCTGATTGCTTTATCGTGGAAAAAATCTGCCGCGAGCGGATGAACATCCCGGTGTTTCACGACGACCAACACGGCACCGCCATCGTGGTCGGCGCCGCAGCCACCAACGCATTGCGCGTGGCGGGCAAAAAGTTTGAAGACATCAAAATTGTCTCCACCGGTGGCGGCGCGGCGGGCATTGCCTGCCTCAACATGCTGGTGAAGCTTGGCGTCAAACGCGAGAACATCTGGCTCTGCGACATCCACGGGCTCGTCTATGAAGGCCGCGAAGAGGATATGAATCCGCAAAAAGCCGAGTTTGCCCAAAACTCCGAGCTGCGCACGCTCGAAGAGGTGATCGACGGCGCGGATATGTTCCTCGGCCTGTCCGGGCCGGGCGTCCTCAAACCTGAGCTGGTCGAAAAGATGACCAGCCAGCCGATCATCTTTGCTCTGGCAAACCCAACTCCAGAAATCATGCCGGATCTGGCACGCAAAGTGGCACCGGATGCGATCATCGCAACCGGCCGCTCCGATTTCCCAAATCAGGTCAACAACGTCCTGTGCTTCCCGTTCATCTTCCGCGGCGCGCTTGATGTGGGCGCAACAGAGATCAACGATGAAATGTGCGTCGCCTGCGTGAACGGAATTGCCGAGCTGGCCCGCGCGACCACGTCAGCTGAGGCCGCGGCAGCCTACAAAGGCGAACAGCTGACCTTTGGCGCAGAGTATCTGATCCCCAAACCGTTTGACCCGCGCCTTGTCGGCGTGGTGTCCGCCGCCGTGGCCCAAGCGGCCATGGACAGCGGCGTCGCGACCCGCCCGATTGAAAACATCGACGCCTATGTCCACAAGCTCAATCAATCGGTCTTCAAATCCGCCCTGCTGATGCGTCCGGTGTTTGAGACCGCCCAGAAAGCCTCCCGTCGCATCGTTTTTGCCGAAGGCGAAGATGAGCGCGTGCTGCGCGGCGCGCAGGCAATTCTGGAAGAGACCACCGAAACCCCCATCCTGATTGGCCGTCCCGAGGTGATCGAAGCCCGCTGTGAACGCGCGGGCCTATCAATCCGCCCCGGCCGTGATTTCCAGATCGTGAACCCGGAAAACGATCCCCGGTATTATGACTACTGGAACAGCTATCATGAGCTGATGGAGCGCGAGGGGGTCACACCTGATCTGGCCAAGGCCATCATGCGCACCAACACCACGGCAATCGGCGCGATTATGGTGCACCGCGAGGAGGCCGACAGCCTGATCTGCGGCACCTTTGGTGAATACCGCTGGCACCTCAACTATGTTGAACAGGTGCTGGGCAAAGGCACACTCTCTCCGCATGGCGCGCTGTCCTTGATGATTTTGGAAGATGGTCCGCTCTTCATCGCCGATACGCAGGTGCATGAGCTGCCAAGCCCTGAGGACATCGCCCGCATCGCGGAAGGCGCCGCGCGTCACGTGCGCCGGTTTGGTCTGGAGCCAAAAATCGCCCTGTGCTCGCAAAGCCAGTTTGGCAACCACCGTCAGGGCTCCGGCAAGCGTCTGCGCGAAGCCATCGCAATCTTGGACAGCAAGCCGCGCGATTTTGCCTATGAAGGGGAAATGAACGTGGACACCGCGCTTGACCCAGAGCTGCGCAGCCGCATTTTCCCGCGCACGCGCCTTGAAGGGGCCGCCAACGTGCTGGTCTTTGCCCACGCCGATGCGGCGTCAGGGGTGCGTAACATCCTGAAAATGCGCGCTGATGCCTTGGAAGTTGGGCCGATCCTGATGGGCATGGGCAACCGCGCCCATATTGTCAGCCCATCCATCACGCCACGCGGCCTGCTGAACATGGCCGCTATTGCTGGCTCTCCGGTCACCCACTACGGCTAACGTCTGAAGCACTTAGCGGCGGGCGCCCAAAGCCCGCCGTACCGCTCAACTGTCTGAGCGGTTCACCCGCGCAAGGATGCGCAAATCAATGGTTGGCCCCACCAGATCGGGATAGCCATCCGCGCCGAACTCCCGCCGATCCAGACTGCCCGTCAGCAAAATCGACAGCTTGTCCAGATCGCCAGCATCAGTCCCGCGCTGACGGAACAGCTGCGCCGCCAGCGTCACTGGGCGCGACACGCCCCGCACTGTCAGATCCCCCAGCACCTTGGCCCCGTGAATCGTGCCCGAAATTTCACGCGCAACAAAACGGATGGTGGGGTGGTTGCTGGCATCAAGCACCTGCGCGCCCTTAAGCGCCTCTGTGGCAAAGAGGAACCCTGCCTTTGCCCGCTTGGGGCTCAGGGTCACATCAATCTTGCTGCGGGAGACATTGCCCAGATCCAACTGCAGATCTGCTGCCTCAACCGGCATCTGACCTTCTGTGCCGTCCTGATTGAAGTAATAGGTGAAGCCAACAACGCTGGCCGATTTATCAAGCTCATATTGCACGGGCGCCGCCTGCGCGGGTTGCGCAACAGCCCCACCAAGCAGTGTCACAGCCGCCAAAACGCGCAAGCCACTCCAAAGACCATGACGTCTTCCTTTCACGCTAACCAATGTCCCAATCATGATCTTCCTCCCAGTTCACAGGCCCGGATGGGCAAGTCCCCCTCACTATGGCAGAGAAAACCGTTACAGAGTTGCACGTTTCTGCGAGAAAAGGTGAGCCGGCCATCAGCCACTGTCGCAAAATTTGCAAATTTGCAAAAACGCTAAATTTCTCAATTTTTCCTGCAAAAATTGGCGACTTTACTAAACTTTGCAATTTCAAAGCCCGAAAACTGGCCCGACAAATGCGATAATCTGTCCCGCTTTTTCGCCCCGGACTTGCCGCCACGGCAATACCTCCTCTATGGCTTTTGGCAGGAAGAGGAGGACCACATGTCATATCAAGACGTATACGAACGCTGGAAAAATGATCCGGAAGCTTTCTGGATGCAGGCGGCAGAAGCAATTGATTGGCATACGCCGCCCAGTAAGGCTCTGACAGACAAAGGTGACCATCTTTATGAGTGGTTCGCGGACGCAAAGGTCAACACCTGCTGGAACGCGGTGGACCGCCACGTCGAAGCCGGGCGCGGCGAGCAGACCGCCATCATCTATGACAGCCCGATCACCCACACCAAACGCGAAATCTCCTATGTTGAGCTGCGCAACCGTGTCGCCACACTCGCAGGCGCCCTGCGCGCCAAAGGCATTGAGAAAGGCGATCGCGTCATCATCTACATGCCGATGATCCCCGAGGCGCTGGAAGCCATGCTGGCCTGTGCCCGCTTGGGGGCCATCCATTCCGTGGTATTTGGCGGATTTGCCGCCAACGAACTTGCGGTGCGCATCGACGACGCCAAGCCCAAAGCCATCATCGCCGCCTCCTGCGGGTTGGAGCCGGGCCGCGTGGTGCATTACAAACCTCTGCTCGACGGCGCCATCGACCTCTCCACACACAAGCCCGATTTTTGCGTGATCCTCCAACGCGAACAAGAGGTGGCGCAGCTGGTCGAGGGGCGGGACGTCAACTGGCACGGCTTTCAGTATGGCGTGGAGCCGGCCGAATGTGTTCCGGTCGAAGGCAACCACCCCTCCTATATCCTCTACACCTCCGGCACCACAGGGCAGCCCAAAGGTGTGATCCGCCACACCGCAGGCCAGCTGGTCGCGCTGAACTGGACCATGAAAAACATCTACAATGTCGACCCCGGCGATGTGTTCTGGGCGGCCTCCGATGTGGGCTGGGTCGTGGGCCACAGCTATATCTGCTACGCCCCTCTGATCCATGGCAACACCACCATTGTGTTTGAGGGCAAACCGGTTGGCACGCCGGATGCGGGCACCTTCTGGCGCGTGATTTCAGAGCACAACGTCAAGAGCTTCTTCACCGCCCCCACCGCCTTCCGCGCCGTGAAGCGTGAAGACCCAACAGGCGAATACGTCAAGAAATATGATCTCAGCTGCCTCGAGCAGGTCTATCTCGCGGGGGAACGCGCTGATCCGGACACCATCGTCTGGGCGCAGGAGCAACTGGGCGTGCCAATCGTGGACCACTGGTGGCAAACAGAGACCGGCTGGTCGATTGCCGCCAACCCGCTCGGCATCGAAGAGCTGCCCATCAAACTGGGGTCCCCAACCGTTCCCATGCCCGGATATGACGTCGAAATTCTGGACGAAGGCGGCCATCCCGTCGCGGCTGGCGAACTTGGCGCTATCGCCATCAAACTGCCCTTGCCTCCCGGCACGCTGCCCACCCTGTGGAATGCCGAAGAGCGCTTCAAATCCTCCTACCTCACCCACTTCCCGGGCTACTATGAGACCGGCGATGCGGGCATGAAGGATGAGGACGGCTACGTCTATATCATGGCGCGCACCGATGACGTCATCAACGTCGCTGGGCACCGCCTCTCCACGGGTGGCATGGAAGAGGTGCTTGCAGAGCACCCGGATGTGGCGGAATGCGCGGTGATTGGCGTGGCGGATCAGCTCAAGGGCCAGATGCCCGTCGGTTTCCTCTGCCTCAACGCTGGCAGCGACCGCGCCCATGACGATGTGGTCAAAGAGGTTGTCGCTCTGGTGCGCCAGAAAATCGGCCCCGTTGCCGCCTTCAAGCTCGCGGTTGTGGTGGATCGTTTGCCCAAAACCCGCTCGGGCAAAATCCTGCGCGGCACCATGGTCTCCATCGCCGATGGCACAGACTGGAAAATGCCCGCCACCATCGACGATCCCGTCATCCTCGATGAAATCACCGAGGCCCTGAAAACCATAGGCTACGCATCCGCGTGACCTGTGTCAGAGAGGCGCGCACCCCGCTCGCGCGCCTCTTTTGTTTCTAGACAAACTGTTCGCGAATAAGCCGCTCTTCGAGCCCATGGCCCGGGTCAAACAGAATGCGGTGCGCGATTTGGGCGTCCGAGCGGATTTCAACCCGCGACACATTCTCAATCGCGCGGCTGTCGGCATGGGCCATCACCGGGCGTTTCTGCGGCTCCAGAACATCAAAGGTCACTGCCGCAGATTTTGGCAGCAGCGCCCCGCGCCAGCGCCGCGGGCGGAACGGCGCAATCGCCGTCAGAGCAAGCACATCCGACCCGATGGGCAAAATGGGTCCGTGGGCTGAATAGTTGTAGGCTGTGGAACCCGCTGGGGTGCTGATCAATGCCCCGTCACAGACCAGCTCTTCCATGCGCAGACGCCCATCAATCGAAATCTTCAGCTTGGCCGCCTGTGGCCCTGCCCGCAGCAGCGAGACTTCGTTGATGGCGAGCGCTTCATGCACCGATCCGTCCGCAGCTGTGGCGCGCATCGCCAGCGGATTGAGCATCTCTTCTTCTGCGGCCCCCAGCCGCTCCAGCAGATCGCTTTCGGAATAGGCATTCATCAAAAAGCCCACCGTGCCGCGGTTCATGCCGTAGACCGGCGCAGACATCGCCTGCGTCATGTGCAGGGCCTGAAGCATGAAACCATCCCCGCCAAGCGCGACAATCACATCCGCCTCCTCAGGCGCGACATTGCCGTAACGCCCGATCAGGGCCGCCCGTGCGGTCTGCGCAACTGGCGCATCGCTGGCCATAAAAGCGATTCTTTCAGACATCGTCGCTCATGCTCCCAACTCCCAAAAAGCAGGTTTCCCTGCGCCGCCAAAGGTTTCCGATAGCGACATATGTTTACCCCCTGCACCATCTGCGGCGCTCAGGCAAGGTGTTGCGTCGCTTTGGGACCTTTCAAGCCGGGCATGTTTCCATTAGGAAACTCGCAACACGAACCGTTCAACAGGAGCAAACGTCCATGAGCACCTCCCGTGATTCTGGCTTTTTCACAGAAACCCTCGCATCCCGCGACCCGGAGCTGTTTGGCTCCATCACCGATGAGCTGGCCCGCCAGCGCGACGAGATCGAACTGATCGCGTCTGAAAACATCGTGTCTGCGGCCGTTATGGAAGCGCAGGGCTCTGTGCTGACCAACAAATACGCAGAAGGCTACCCGGGCCGCCGCTACTATGGTGGCTGTCAGCACGTGGATGTGGCGGAAAACCTCGCCATCGACCGCGCAAAAGAGCTCTTTGGCGTTGAGTACGCAAACGTACAGCCAAACTCCGGCTCCCAGGCCAACCAGGGTGTGTTCACCGCACTGCTGCAGCCTGGCGACACTATCCTCGGCATGTCCCTGGACGCAGGTGGCCACCTGACCCACGGCGCAAAACCAAACCAGTCCGGCAAATGGTTCAACGCGGTGCAGTACGGCGTGCGCAAGCAAGACAGCCTGCTGGACTACGATCAGGTTCAAGAGCTGGCCAACGAGCACAAGCCAAAGCTGATCATCGCAGGCGGTTCCGCCATCCCGCGTCAAATCGACTTCGCGAAGTTCCGTGAAATCGCGGACTCCGTTGGCGCATACCTGATGGTCGACATGGCACACTTCGCTGGCCTCGTGGCCGCAGGTGAGCACCCCTCCCCATTCCCATATGCGGATGTAGCGACCACCACGACCCACAAAACCCTGCGCGGCCCGCGCGGCGGCATGATCGTGACCAACGATGAGGCAATTGCCAAGAAAGTGAACTCCGCGATCTTCCCCGGCATTCAGGGTGGCCCGCTGATGCATGTGATCGCAGGCAAAGCCGCCGCCTTTGGCGAAGCGCTGCGTCCTGAGTTCAAAGCCTACCAGAAGCAGGTTCGCGCCAACGCTGTGGCACTGGCGGATCAGCTGGTCAAAGGTGGTCTGGACATCGTCACCGGTGGCACCGACACCCACGTGATGCTGGTCGACCTGCGCCCCAAAGGTGTGAAAGGCAACGCCACCGAGAAAGCTCTCGGCCGCGCGCACATCACCTGCAACAAAAACGGCATCCCGTTTGACCCTGAAAAGCCAATGGTCACCTCCGGCATCCGTCTGGGTACCCCAGCCGGCACCACCCGTGGCTTTGGCGAGGAAGAGTTCCGCGCGATTGCTGACATGATTGTGGAAGTGGTCGACGGTCTGGCCGCCAATGGCGAAGAGGGCAACGGCGAAGTGGAAGAGGCTGTGAAAGCCAAAGTGGCAGATCTCTGCGCACGCTTCCCACTCTACCCGAACCTCTAAGCCCAGCGCTTAGCGAAAAATATAGCCGCCGCAGACACCCTCTGCGGCGGCTATTTTTTTGTGGGAAGGGCCACTAACCTTCTTTGCGCGGTTTTGGCCGCATCAGCGCAGCGCCATAGCACAGCGCAAATCCGCCAAATGCCGCAACCCAAAGCACGGCGGAAATCTCCAGAAACACAGGCACTTCGCCCGCCAGCCACCGTGCGATGACGGAGCCAAAGAGGCTAAGATAGATCGCAAGTGTGGGCCCATCCGCTTTCAACGCGCGCCCAGTATGGCCCAGCGTCGCCCGCGTCATGACCGCCAAGGTCATTGCCCCGATCGCACCTGCCATCCATATGTGTTGCGCGGCAGCCTGCCTTGCCCCGCCTCCCAGAATGGAGACTCCCAACGCCAAGGCTCCCAGCGGGATCAGAGCATAGGAAGCATGCAGCACCGACAGCAACGGTTCAGCCAGCGTATGCGTGCCTTTCCAACGCCAGAGGCGCGCCACATGCAGCAGTGCCAAACCGATCAACAGCCCATCTACGCCAGCCTCCTCTGGCCAAAAACTCCAAAGCAGAAGCACCGCAACCGTTGTCAGCAGTACAAACTTGTCAAAGCGCGGCATCGGAGGTGCGGGGCGCACATCGCTGCCCTGCTTGACCAACCAGTTGCGCGTGAACGATGGCACGATGCGCCCACCGATCACGACAATCATCATCACAGAGGTCGCGAGACCCAAACGAAGGCCCAGCCCCTGCGCGGCAAAGCCGTCCACCAGCGCCTCAAGGTGAAACACCCCATTCGCAAGCGTGAAAACGGCCAGCATCGCCAGTACAATCAGGTTGCGCCAATTCTGACCAGAAATGATCTCTCGCAAAATCACGCCGCCCAAAACGATGGGAAAAGCCAGATCAACAGCGGCAGCGCCCCCTAGGGGTAAGCTTGCCGAGAAAAGCACTGCCAAGCGCCCTGCTCCCCAAAGCGCAAACAACCCACCCAGCCGCCAGCCCACCAGAGGCAAACGCCCTGTCCAATTTGGCACCGCGGTGAGCAGAAACCCCGCCAAGATCGCGCCAAGATAGCCAAAAAGAAATTCATGTGCATGCCATGTCACCGGGTCAAAGCGTGACGGCAGCTCCACGGCGCCGCTCAGCGCGGCAATCCAGACCGGCATCGCAAGCGCCGCCCACAGCGCGCCAAACAGAAAGAACGGGCGAAACCCATAGCTCAGCAACGCCGGTCCCGACCAGCGGCGCATTTGTTCAGAAGAAGACAGGGCCATGTTGCGGCCTCCTTATGTGTGAGATGGCGCTCAACGCGCATCCGTGCCGTCGGCCACATCCATCAGATGGCGAATGTGGCGGGCAAAGTACCATGTCGCAGGCGCACCAATCAGCGCGCCAAGCAAGATCGAAAGGCCGGTCGATACCACCGGACCACCTACCCAGCTGAAGATCAAAGATAGGAAAAACACGTTCACTGCTGCGGCCCCTGCCCCCAACGGGTACAGCGCCAGCGCAATTCTCTGTGTTGACCAGCCCGCTTGTGTCATCGCCGCGACACCAGCCATTGCACCGCAGCCATGGACGCAACCAGCGTCAGGCAGGCCAGCGCATACCAGAACTCCGCTGTGGCAGATTGCGCCTGCGGAATCGGGCGGTCAAACGCCTCTGCCATTGCAGGCGAAGCCATCAATGCAAAAAGAGCGACAGAATGTTTCATCTCAAGTCTCCTGTGTCAGATTGCGGTAAATGTCGGGCAATGCGCGCGACAGTCGCATCGGGTTTGGCAATAGCGTGAAGCCGCCGCGCCCAAAGATGCGGGCAAACCAATCCTGGCCGTCTTCATCAATGATCACACCATGCAGGTTCAGCCCTATGTCTCGCGCTTCCCGCACGGCCATATGGCTGTCTTCAATGCCATGCTGCCCCTCGTAGTGATCGAGATCGTTGGGCTTGCCATCGGTCAGCACGATCAACAGCTTATGGGCGCTCGGCTCCTCAGCCAGCTGCGCGGTCACATGCCGTATCGCGGCCCCTAGCCGCGTAAAGTGTCCGGGCCGCAGCGCGCCTATGTTGTCGGTCATTTCACGGGTCATCGGCGTCTCAAAATCCTTGCAACGCGTCAAAAACACCCGATCCCGGCGCAGGGAGGAAAAGCCCCAGATGCCGATCCGGTCACCGGCAGCATCCACACCCACGGCCAAAGCGGCCATGGCTTGACGGGCCACTTCAATAACGCTGGTGTCGCCAATCGCTGCCTCAGTCGAGCGGGACACATCAATCAAGAAGGCAACCGAGACATCGCGTTCAACTTTGCGCGCAGCCTGCCAGATGCGATCAGAGCCACGCCCCATGGCTGCAAGATCCGCCTTTGCCGTCAGCACAGCCTCCAGATCCAGCTCGTTGCCGTCGATTTGGCGGGCCTGCAAAATCCGGCGCGGTCGCAAGGCTTCAAACTGCCTGCGCACCTCGCGCACTGTGCGTGCATGGGGAATGAATTCGGTACCGTCAGGCTGCGCGAGCGCTTCCAGCACACGGCAGTGATCCTTCATATAGCTGCGCGCCCGGTGGTTCCATTCGTCATAGGTATGCACACCAGCAAGCGCCTCATGATCCGCATCCGCGGGGGACAGGTCGAGGTGCAGGCGCAAGCGCGTTGCCGCCTTGCGATTTTGTTTGGACAGAGTGATGCGATCCTGATCATCCGCGGCTTTCTGTGCGTTTTCGTCGTCATCATCATCCACACTGCGGTTGATGTTCATCGACTCCACCCAGGACAGGATGGATTCAAAACGGTGAATGATAAAACTGTCCTTACGGCTTTGCTGTTCCTGATCTTTGCGCTCACCAGCTTTGCGTTTTGAATAGACCGCTGCCGTTGGCGGGGCCTTATCCGCAGCGTCTTCCTCGCCAGCCGCCGCACCTGTGCCGGGGGCCGCAAAACGCAGCCAAATTGGTACTGGCGCAAAGGGCATATAGCCCCGCGTTGCCACACCAGCTTCCAGAGTGGCCTGTGTGCCGCACAGCTGATCGCGGATAGCCTGCTCAAGGGCGGCCTCCTGCGCGGGGCGGGCAACCTCGGGCCGCATACTCAGGCAATACCGCGCCATCTGGGCATAGCCCTTGCGCAATCCTGGGCAGGCCTCAAAAGCGGCATCTGCGGCCTGCACATTTGCCCGAATTTGCGCGCAATCAAGTGCGGCACCATCGCCAGAGAATGTGTTTGGCGTGATGTCTGCCTTGGCCGCCAGCGCGGTCAGCCAGAAATAGGCCGCGCGGTTCAACCACTTCTCGGGAAAGACTGCGATCTGTGGCGGCAGTGCCAGACGCTCGCCATCAAAACGCGCCACATATTCCTGTTCGCGCTCCGCACCCAACTTGCGGCGCAGCGGACGGCGATGCCGCATCACTGTTGCAGCGGCCTCCCCCAGTTCCACTGCCGCATCGCCCCCCAGCGCACGGAACAGAACCGCAAGACTTGGGCGCACAGACGCCAACGTGACCGCCGCCTCCGGATAATGTGCCTCCGCACCCAATCCGCTGGCCATCTCATGCCAGAGGTTGCCCACGGTCTCTTCCGGCTCCATCAAATCGAGAAGTCGCATACCGCTCACCCGTAGATCGTTGCAACCAGATCCCTGAGGGACTGCTGCACATCTGGCTCATCACTCAAAGGTTCAATGATCGCCGCCTCAAGCGCGCGATCCACGCCCATGCCTCCCGCCATCAGGCTGGCGGCATAGATCAGCAAACGGGTCGAAACGCCTTCCTCAAGATCCATGCCGGAGAGCTTCCGGATATGCCCGGCAAGCCGCACCAAGGGCGCGACCCGCCCCACTTCCAGACGGCTTTCCTGTGCAACAACCGAGATTTCGGTTTCCGCATCCGGAAAGTCAAAGGAGATAGACAGAAAGCGTTGGCGTGTAGACGGCTTCAACCGCTTAAGCACGTTCTGATAGCCAGGGTTGTAGCTGGCGACCAACATAAAGTCCTTTGGCGCCACCAGCTCCTCTCCGGTACGGTCGATCATCAATGTGCGCCGCGAGTCTGTGAGCGGGTGAAGCACCACGGTCACGTCTTTACGGGCCTCGACCACCTCATCAAGGTAACAGATCCCGCCCTCGCGCACCGCGCGTGTCAGCGGTCCATCGACCCAGACAGTCTCACCCCCTTTGAGCAAATAACGCCCGATCAAATCTGCCGCAGAGAGATCATCATGGCAGGCCACCGTATAAAGCGGCTTGCCTAGTTTGGCGGCCATGTGCTCAACAAAGCGGGTTTTGCCGCAGCCGGTCGGCCCCTTCAAAAGAAGGGGCAAACCATTGTCATAAGCGGTCTCAAACAGATCGCACTCACGGCCGGTTTCTTGATAAAACGGCAGCGAAGGAACAGTTGCGATATTCATACTCATTCTCCTGCAACAATTTTGGCAGAGCCCGGTGCGATGATTTCTTTTTCACGCACAACGGCCAGCGAGTAGATGAACAGAAGCGCGCCAATCACCACAGCGGCACCCGCGCCAAAGCGCATCAGATAGAAGACCGACAGGCTCTCCTGCACGTCCATGAAGTAGTCGCCAACCACGCGCTGCATATGGGTCTGGATCGTACCTGCGAAGGTCAGCACAAATGTCATGAAGGCCATGCCACCGGTCATCAGCCAGAACGACGCCATGTTCAGCACCTGATTATACGGCATCCGGTTGCGCAGCATCGGCATCGCATAGGTAAAGACCGCAAGGTTGAGCGCAACATAGGCACCGTAGAAGGCCAGGTGACCGTGAGCTGCGGTGATCTGCGTGCCATGGCTATAGAAATTCACACCATGCAGCGTGTGCAAAAAGCCCCAGACCCCTGCGCCAAAGAAGGCGACTGTACTTGCCCCCAAAGACCACAGGAGCGCGGCTTTGTTGGGGTGGTTCTTGCGGCCCTTCCAGACCATCACAAAGGCAAAGGACATCATCAGGAAGAATGGGATCACCTCAAAGGTGGAGAAGATCGAACCAACCCACTGCCAATAGCCCGGCAAGCCAATCCAGTAGAAATGGTGCCCCGTGCCAAGAATGCCGCTGAAGAGCGCCGTGGCCACGATGACATAGAGCCATTTTTCAACCACCTCACGGTCCACGCCGGTCAACTTCAGCATCAGAAAGGCGAGGATTGCGGCCATCACCAATTCCCAGGTGGCTTCTACCCAGAGGTGGATCACAAACCACCAGTACATTTTATCAAGGCTCAAGTTAGCCGGATTGATGAAGGCAAATACCCACAACAGCGACAGCAGCCAAAGCCCCATCAGGAGCACATTGGTGATCGCAGTTTTCTTTCCCGCCAGCACAGTCATCGAGATGTTGAGCAGAAAGATCAGCGCCCCAACAAGAATGCCGAACTTCACCCACAGCGGCTGCTCCAGAAACTCACGGCCACCGTGGATGCCCACAAGGTAAGAGCCGACTGCGCCCAGCGCGCCCACTGTCAGAATAATCAGCTGGATATAGGCCAACTTGGGTGACCATAGCTCTCGCTCAGATTCTTCGGGAATCAGGAAATAAGCCGCGCCAAAAAAGCCCAGCAACAGCCAGACCACCAGCGCATTGGTGTGGATCATACGGATCACGTTGAAAGGCAGGATTTCCGCCAAGAAGTTGGGAGAAACGTAAACCCAACCTGCGAGCAGACCGCCCAATACCTGCACGCCAAACAGCGCCAGCGCTGCGGCGAAATAGTAAAGGGCCACTTTTTGAGATTGATATTTCATGGTTTCGCCTCCTTATCCGGCGTCATTGGGCGGCCAGCCCTGCGTGTCTGTCTGATCCGCCCAGCGCAAAAACTCAGACAGCCCGCGTATGTCTTCATCGCTCAACTCATAGCGGGGCATCTGGCGACGCCCTTCGATCCCGCTGGGCTGGCTTTCGATCCACCCTTTCAGCGTTTCAAAGGCGTCTTCGGGGCTGTCCTGCACACCCCAGCGAGTCATCACATTGCCCACTTCCGGCGCGAAGTAGGCGCCCTCGCCATGCAGGGTGTGGCAATTGATACAGGAGTTCTCTTCCCAGACATGTTTGCCGTGGATCACCGCCTCGCTCAGCGCCATTCCGGCGGTCGAGGTGTTCACCACGTATTTGTGCGATTGGACGGTCATCCCCACGAAGATCACGACAAAAAAGATCGAACCTCCGTAGAAGATGTTTCGCGCCCGCGACTTTGTCAGAAATTCAGCCATGAGCCGGCCTCCTTGGATTCGGGATGGCCTTGTCATAGCGGGGCAGCTCACGTGGAAGTTTGTGCCAGCACAACCTTTGAAACGGTTATTGGGGCAAACCTGCTCTCAAAACGCAGCACACCAATGCCTGCGGAGAAAATGTCGGACGAGAAGAGATCGCTGCAGGTTGCTCAGGCACGCCAGTAAAGGCCAAAGCCGCGTTTAGGCCTGGCTCAAATCCACAAGCGCACTGGGATCAAGCACCTTGATCTGTTTGCGTTTGCTCTGCACCAGCCCACGCTTTTCCCAGTCGCTCAACAAACGGCTAACCGTATGCAGCGTGGTCGCTGTGAGCTCGGAAAGATCCTGCCGCGTGATCGGGAAGTCTATTTCAATGCCCTCGGGTGTCTTGCGTCCGGTCTGATTGATCAGCCGCAGCAAAGCATTGGCCAAACGTTGTTCCACCTGCTGCGTGGCAAGCTCCACAATGCGGGTGTTCAACTCTCCGACGCGCTTGCCCACCGTCTTATAGGTGTTCACGGCAAACCCTTGATAGTCGGAAACAAAGCTCTCCCACAGCCCCATCGACCAACTTAGCACAATCGACTCCGTCGCCGTCACTGCAGTTGCGGGATAGGTTTCGCGCCCAATGGCCTTTGCAATCCCGAGCAGCTGGCCCGACGGGATATACAGGGAAGTCACCTGCTCGCCGGTCGCCGTGATCCGCACAACGCGCACATACCCATCGAGCAGCATATAAAAGCGCTCTGCCGGAGCGCCTTCGTCAAAAATCGCCACCCCCGCTTCATAACGCTTGGAGGTCGCCTGATCCAAAATCCTGCGGATCTGCCGTTTTTCAAGTTCGGAAAACGGCGGCAAGTGCGTGAGCAGGCTTTCATCCAGCCTAGGCAGCGTTTTATGCGGCGGCGTACGGTCCATGCATGAGTTGTGCCAGAACACCAAGGCGAAGACCACCTGCCGCAAGGCCCGCGCGCCGACAAAACCAAAGTTCTTTGCGCTGGAACAAAGTTCAGATTTTCAAACCCGGTAAATCTCGCCTCAACACACAGCCCACTTTGAACACTGCAAAAACTTTCAAGGCGTGACTGCGCGTTTCTTTTCAAAAGCAGCACATGGGTCGACCACCCGGTGCCAAGCAACCACCTCATGGAGGGTAAAATGGCCAAAATCATCAATCCCGGTCTCATGAAAACAAGCCGCCGCAATGTTTTGCGCGGCAGCATGCTCGCAGGGGCCGCCGTTATGGCGGGTGCCTCGGTAAAAGCGACACCGCGTGCGCCCAAAATCGACGCGATCAATGCAACCTCCACACACCTTTACAAAACAGCTGGCAAACAAGAGACAGCGAGCGCCGCGAAGCCAGCAGATCTGTCCGGCTACACCCGTGTGAAACAGGAGCTGGTTGCGCCGCCCTTTGCACCTGAACATGAGCAGGTCGCCACTGGTGGGCCAAAAATCATCGAAATCACCATGATCACCGAAGAGCGTCTGATGGTGGTGGACGAAGACACCGGCGCCAGCATCTGGGCGCTGACATACAACGGCTCGGTGCCAGGCCCGCTGATCATCTGCCACGAGGGCGACATGATCGAGCTCACTCTGCGCAATCCTGAGAGCAGTATGATGGAGCACAACATCGATTTCCACGCGTCCACCGGGGCGCTTGGCGGTGGCGGGCTGTCCCATGTTCTGCCCGGCGAAGAGGTAGTGTTGCGGTGGAAGGCCACCAAACCCGGTTGTTTCACCTATCACTGTGCCCCCGGCGGCGCGATGATCCCCTACCACGTCACCCACGGCATGAACGGCGCTGTGATGGTGCTGCCAAGAGACGGACTGAAGGACAAAGACGGCAATCCGCTGCGCTATGACCGCATCGCCTACATCGGCGAGCAGGACTACTACCTGCCACAAGACGAAAACGGCGACTTCATTCAGTATGAGCAAGCGGGCGAAGACTTCTCTGACAGCCTTGACGCCATGCGCACCCTGATCCCGACGCACTCTGTCTTCAACGGAGCCGTGGGCGCATTGACCGGCGAAAATGCCCTGAAAGCCGAGGTGGGTGAAACGGTCCTGATGATCCACAATCAGGCCAACCGCGACTCCCGTCCGCACCTGATCGGTGGGCACGGTAACTATGTCTGGGAAAGCTCCTTCACTGATGCGCCCTTGCAGGACATGGAAACCTGGTTCGTGCGTGGCGGCTGCGCGGTGGCGGCGATGTATACCTTCGAGCAACCGGGCGTCTATGCCTACGTCAACCACAACCTGATCGAAGGTGTCATGCTTGGTGCCACGGCCCACTTCGTTGTCAATGGCACGTGGAACAACGAACTGATGGAGCAGGTGGTCGCTCCCAGATACTTTGAAACCTGATCTGAAAGGATAAGCCCATGCCCGCCGCCAAGCGCCCGAACCACACAAGCGGACCCTCCCTTCGTCTTGCGGTTTTTGGTGTCTTGGCGGTGGCTCTTTTAGGGGCTGCTGCCCTGCACTTTGCCCCCAAATCACCATCACGGCCTGAACTGTTGCCGCAGATGGCCGCCCATGCAGTTGTCATGCCAGACGGGCAACAGTTTTTTGCGCAGCGCTTTGAGGTCTCTGTCGCGGAGTGGAACATATGCGCGGCAGAAGGCCGCTGCGCGGTGTCGTTGCGGGTGCGGCCGGACCAAAAGCCCGAGACCACACCGGCCACCGGCCTCAGCTACGAAGATGTGCAGCAATATATCAGCTGGCTCAACACGCAGACCCGACAGCGCTTTCGCCTGCCCACCGCCACGGAGTGGGAACATATGGCGGTCGATGTTCTACCAGAAGAACCCGATCCGCTCTTCACTGATCCGTCGCTCACCTGGGCTTCAACCTACCTGACCGAAGGCACAACACCCCGCGCGCTGAAACCTCAAGGCAGCTTTTCCACCTCTCCTGAGGGTGTGGTTGATCTGGATGGCAGCGTCTGGGAATGGACCATGGAATGCTACGCTGGTGCCGAGGAAGGTATCGACCGCGCCAGTTGTCCGGCATATTTTGTGGGCGGTGAACACGTCGCCGCGATGTCTTATCTGATCCGCGATCCAGCCCGCGGTGGATGCGCCGTCGGCTCCCCGCCCGCTCATCTCGGGCTGCGCCTGATCTCTGATCATGAAGTGCCGCGCAGCTAAGACCCCGCTCTAAAAAGCGCCGGTGTTTTGAAACTCGACATCCGCGCGCAATCGCTGGCTCCGCACCAAACGCGCGTTTGTCAGGTCGTTTTCCTCTGCGCGCTGCACCGCCTGCTCTTGTGACAGCCCGTGGGTCAGCCACCGCTCCACCAGACGCCGACGCAGCTCTTCCTCTGGCACCGACAGAAAAACCGATACATCCCAAATGCCTGGCAGCGCCCGCCAGACCGGCGCGTCAAACAGCAGGTAATTGCCTTCAACCACCACCGTATCGCAATCCGCCGACACCGCGCCACCACCGGGTATGGTCACATCGCGGGCACGGTCAAAGGTTGGGTAGGCCAGCACCCCGCCTTGAGACAGCTGGCCCGCCAAGGCCACAAACCCTTCGGCATCAAAGGTATTTGGCGCGCCCTTGCGCGCCAGAAGCCCCAGATCCACGAGGTCTTGATTGTCCATGTGAAACCCGTCCATCGGCACAACCTGCGCCGCTGATCCGGCGGCACTCAACCGCACAGCAATCTCTTCTGCCAGCGTGGATTTCCCGCTCGCCGGGGCGCCCGCCACAGCCACAACCCGGCGCGCACCTTTGCGCGGCGCGGCTCCTATGGCCGCAACCAGCACCTCCAAATCCTGCAACACGCGGCTCACGCCGCCTCCGATGGCGCAGCCTTCGCCCCCGTCATAAAGGCCACCGCATCTGACATGGTGTAATCCTTTGGATCAATCACACAGAGCCGCTTGCCCAGACGGTGCACATGAATGCGATCGGCCACCTCAAACACATGCGGCATGTTATGGCTGATCAGGATGATCGGAATGCCCCGCGCCTTCACATCCTGAATCAGCTCCAGCACTTTCCGGCTCTCTTTCACCCCCAGCGCCGCGGTGGGCTCATCCAGAATGATCACCTTGGAGCCAAACGCCGCCGCACGCGCCACCGCCACGCCCTGTCTCTGACCGCCAGAGAGGGTTTCCACCGCCTGATTGATGTTCTGAATGGTCATCAAACCCAGCTCGCTCAGCTTGTCGCGGGCAAATTTCTCCATGGCGGGCCGGTCGAGCTGGCGCATCCATTTGCCGCGAAAACCGGGTTTGCGCAGTTCTCGCCCCATGAACATATTGTCAGCAATCGACAGCGCAGGCGACATCGCAAGAGTTTGATAAACCGTCTCAATCCCCGCCTCCCGCGCCTCAATGGGGGAGGTAAAGCGCACCTCTTTGCCCTCCAGCGTCACCGTGCCTTCATCGGGGATCACCGCACCGGAGACCGCCTTGATCAGCGAGCTTTTCCCGGCACCGTTGTCGCCAATCACCGCCAAAATCTCGCCCGGCATCAGGTCAAAGTCACAATGATCCAGCGCCGTCACACGACCATAGCGTTTGACCAGGCCGCGGCCTTTCAAAATCGGTTCCATTATGCCGCCACCTTTCTAATCCACTGATCCACGGCCACCGCGCCGATGATGAGTGCGCCGATGAGCAGGAAGGTCCATTGCGCATCCGCCCCGGCCAGTCGCAGCCCCAGTGTGAAGACCCCCACAATCAGCGCGCCAAAGAATGTGCCCAGAATGGAGCCGCGCCCGCCAAAGAGCGAGATGCCCCCGATCACCACCGCGGTGATGCTCTCGATGTTCAGAAGTTGCCCCGATGTTGGCGAAACAGAGCCAATCCGCCCGATCAACGCCCAGCCCGCAAAGGCGCAGATCAGCCCGGCTAGCGCATAGACAGAGATCAGCACGCCTTTCACATTCACGCCCGACAGCTCCGCCGCTTCAGGGTCATCGCCCACCGCATAGACATGCCTGCCCCAAGCCGTGTGTTTCAGCACATAGGCCAGTACGACAACCAGAAGCACCATGAAGACCACGCCCAACGTGAAAACGGCCCCGCCCAGTTTGAATTTCGCCCCCAAGAGCTGCAACAAAGGCGCCTCTGCGGCGATGTCCTGTGAGCGGATGGTTTCATTGGCCGAATAAAGGAAATTCGCCGCCAGAACGATCTGCCACATGCCCAATGTGACGATAAACGGCGGCAGCTTCATGCGTGCCACAAGCCAGCCATTGAGCGCGCCAATCGCGGTACCAAAAGCCAGCCCGAAGGCCACCGCCAACGCAGGTGGCAAGCCATAGCGAAAGGTGAATTGCCCCATCACCACGGAGGAAATCACCGCAATGGCCCCGACACTCAAATCGATGCCTGCGGTCAGGATCACAAGGCTTTGCGCCGCCGCCACAATGCCGACGATCTGCACCTGCTGCAAAATCAGGGTAAGCGCGAAGGGTGAGAAAAACCGGCTGCCCAGCAGCAGGCCAAAAATCACCACCGCCCCAACCAGAACGATCAGCGGCACCAGCGCCGGTGTGGTGTGCAAGGCGTGGTGAAACCGCCCGACAATCCCCTTTTTGCCCTCGTCAAAATGAGCAACTTCGGACGCTGAATCTGTCACCACAGCCTCATAATTCTCCGACTGAGACATGTGAGCCCTCCCCCGGCATTCTGTCTGAGCTTGTGCAAAAGGGTGAGGCTGCCCCCACCCTCTCGCGTCAGGTTAACACGACTTGGCCGCGATCAGCCCCAGCAAAGCTCGGTGCCTTTGGCGGTGTCGATACTGTCCACACCATCAACCGGCTGATCGGTGACAAGCGAGACGCCGGTGTCAAAGAATTCCTTGCCGTCAGAGGCCTGCGGCTTGGTGCCGTCTTTGGCCCAGGCGGCAATCGCCTCAATGCCTTTGGACGCCATCAACAACGGATATTGCTGTGAGGTTGCGCCAATAACGCCGTCCTTGACGTTGTCCACACCGGGGCAGCCGCCATCCACAGACACGATCAGCACGTCATTTTCACGGCCAATCGCCTTCAGCGCTTCATAAGCACCGGCAGCGGCAGGCTCGTTGATGGTGTAGACCACGTTGATCATCGGATCTTTGGCCAGTAGGTTCTCCATGGCGCGGCGGCCACCCTCCTCGTTGCCAGCGGTGATGTCATTGCCCACGATGCGTGGATCGGTCTCATCGCCCCATTTACCGGGGTCGCCCAGCTCAATGCCAAAGCCTTTCAGGAAGCCCTGATCGCGCAGAACACCCACAGTGGGCTGGCTCACCGCCAGATCAAGCATCGCAATCTTTGCGTTGGCCGCCTCATCGCCCAGCGCCGCTGCGGCCCATTTGCCGATCAGCTCTCCGGCCAGAAAGTTGTCGGTGGCAAAGGTCATATCCGCAGAGTCAATCGGCTCCAGCGGCGTGTCGAGTGCAATCACCAAAAGGCCCGCATCCCGCGCCTGCTGCACCGCTGGCACAATCGAGCTGGTGTCAGAGGCGGTCAGCAAAATACCTTTCGCGCCATTGGCAATGCAGGTCTCAATCGCCGCCACCTGAGTTTCGTGGTCACCATCCACCTTACCGGCATAGCTGTTGAGCGTGATGCCCAGCTCTTCGGCCTTTGCCGTCGCGCCTTCGCGCATCTTCACAAAGAACGGATTGGTGTCTGTTTTGGTGATCAGGCACGCGCTCACATCCGCCGCCGCACTGACCGTCATTCCGGCCAAAACAAGGGCCGATGTCGCAAGTAGCTTTTTCATAATGTCCTCCCAAGGTTCGCAATATTTGGATCTGGCTCCCTCCAGCTCCAGGCCTGCCTCTAATTCGTGACGCAGGATGCCCCCATAGGTAACGGCGATTCCCCGAGAGCTGTCAATAAATAAATTAACTTTATTAAATAATCGAAGCGCCCTATCTTCCAAAGCTGGGAGGAGCCTTTTATGGTCAGCCATATGGATGGCGGAAAAATCAGAGCACTCAGCGGCGGCGTGAATCAACGGCGCGTCCGCAACCACAATGAACGCCTTCTGATGTCCATCCTGCAGCGGCAGGGCGCCCTGCCCGGCATCGACCTCGCAAAGCGCATGGGGCTGACGCCACCGGCGATCTCCACCATGCTGCGCAAACTGGAAAGCGATGGCCTGCTTCAGCGCGGCGAACCCACGCGCGGCAAGGTGGGCAAGCCCTCCATCCCCATGCACCTCAACCCCGACGGGGTCCTGGCGTTGGGATTGAAGATCGGCCGCCGGACTGCGGATCTCTTGCTTCTGGATTTTGCGGGCAATGTACGTGCCTCAGAGCACACCACCTACGACTACCCTCTGCCCGCAGATGTCTTCTCCTTCCTGCATGACAGCCTTGAGACTTTGCTCGCCGCCCTAAGCACCGAGGAGGTCGCGCGCATTTGTGGCATCGGCGTCGCCGCCCCTTTTGAGCTCTGGCGCTGGAGCGATCTGGCAGGCCCCGCCGCAGAGCAATTCAAGCTCTGGAAAGACATCGATTTTGCCGAAGAGGTGGCGCGCTTCAGCGACCTGCCCATCTTTGTTGGCAATGACGCCACTGCCGCCTGCCGCGCCGAACATCTCTATGGCCGTGGCAAAGAGTTCCGCGACTATGCCTATTTCTTCGTTGGCTCCTTTGTTGGCGGCGGCATCGTCATGAATGACAGTGTGTTTGAGGGCAATCAGGGCAACGCAGGCGCGCTTGGCTCCATGCGCGCCACAGGCCCTATGGGCGAAAGCCGCCAGCTCATTGATGTGGCCTCGATCCACCTTCTGGAAACGCGGCTGATTGAGGCCGGCCTCAACCCCGACATGCTCTGGAGCCAGCCACAAGATTGGTCAGTGCTCAGCCGCTATGTCGATCCGTGGCTGGGCCAGACCGCGCAGGAGCTGGCCAAGGCCGCACTGTCTGTCTGCTCCGTGGTCGATTTTGAGGCCATTCTGATCGACGGGGCTTTTCCCGCCGATGTCCGCCAAGAGCTGGTGGAGCGGGTCCGGCGCTATCTGGTCAATCAGGACACACGCGGCCTGATCGTGCCGCGTATCGAAGAGGCTGTGGTGGGTCAGGACGCCCGCGAAATTGGCGCCGCCAGCGGCCCGATCTTCTCGCAGTTCTTCCTCAACACCCACGCCGGACTGTCCCGCTGAGCCGAAGCACCCGGCTTTGTCGCACCCAAAGTGCGCTGACCTATACCTGTGTATAGTCGCCCTGCCTTTTGCCACCCCAACCATACCTGAGCGCGGCGCGCGCTTGCGCTACCGGCCAGCTACCTTCTGGGCATTCAACCTGTGAGAGTGCCCGTGCAAATCCGCCATGAAAACCCCAGCGCCCAGCTCAGCTGGAAGGTGCACGCCCCGCTGTTTTTGGACACGCCAGACGGCGACCAAATCCGCATTGAGGCGTGGTCTCTGGCTGGCTTTGACTGGCCCGAGGACGCCGGATCGCCCCCGCAATCCGGCACCCTCAGCGTGCCTTTTCAGGGGGTTGATGTCCGCTTTGACGTGCGTCTGACCGCACCGGATGCCGACGGCACAGTGGCCTTTGAAGGCCTCAGCGGGCGTCAGCGCGAAACGCTGGCGCTGTTTTACCGCTCCATCCTGTCCGGTCGTATGGCCAGCAGCGAAGACGTGATCATGAGCCTTGATACGCCCGTTGATCTCGTGCCCATGGAAGAAACCGAAGAAGAGAAAACCACCAACCAGCAATCCAGGATGCCCGGCTCTGTGCGTGCGGTGATACATGTGGTGATCTACCTGCTGCTGGCAGGCCTGATCGCCACCGTTCTTGGATCGGCTCTCTTCAACGGCCTCACCCGCATCAACATCCAGCACGGCCGCGTCGTCGCGCCCATCGCCGAAGACCTGCCTGCCAGCGAAGGCTTTGTGAAATCCATCCACGTGGTCCCCGGACAGCGGGTTGAGGCAGGCGAGGTCATGGTGCGCCTGCGCAATCCGGCCGCACAGGCAGAGCTGTCCCAGACCCGCGCCCGCCTGAGCCTTGCGGAGAAGGAGCTCGATCGCGTCATTGAGGCCCGCGCCATGCTGGAGGCCCTAGATGAATCTCAGCCCCTGCAGGTGCGGGGCGCGCTCGCAGCCCAGATCTATGCACAGTTCATCGGAGATCGCGGCTTTGACGCCCTCTGGAAGCGTTGGCTCGATATTCAAACACATGATCCCGAAGCTGCCACAGCCTTTGACCCTTTTGCCTTTGCGCTGGATAAACTCATAGAGCTGGAATTTGAACACAACGCCAAAGTGCGCCGCCTGCGCGCCACCCGCGACGCCAACAAATCGGCGATCTCCATGAGCCACGTGCGCGCGCCCTCAGATGGGGTGGTGCACGAGGTTCTGGTGCGCAAGGGGCAGCCCTACCGCCATGATGATCTCGCGGTTGTCTTTGAGTCCGACACACCGCGCGTGGCCATGGGCTGGGTCTCCGAGCGGTATTCAGAGGCCATCTTCATCGGGATGGAGGCGCATATCGGCGTCAACAGCCTTGGTCAGAAAACCACCATCGCAGGCACTGTCACCGATGTGCGGGCGGGCGCTGATCCCCGCCGCCCCGGCGAATTTGGCATCATCGTCACCGTCACCCCCCAAGACATCACTCCGGCTCAGACCAAATCCCTGCTGCGCCGCGACGCGCCGGTCAATATCCAGACCCGCCGCGCGGTTGGCCAGCGCATGATTGCGCGCATTCAATCCCTGGTGAGCCGCGATGAGTGAGTTGTCCGAGTTCGCCTTTGACAAGGATCTGACCCTCAAGCTGCGCGATCTGCAGACTCCGATCAAACCTTATTGGGCGCGCTGGACATTGCCCAACATGCTGGCGCTCATGGCGGTGATCGCAGCGCTGCTCTGGCTGCTGGTGAATGTGCCCAACCGCTTTGTCGATCCCAACGCTTTGCATATCACCGTGATCCTAGGCGCTTTGGGCCTGTGGCGCTTTGGCTGGTGGTTTACCCATTCGGTGCGCGCCATGATCTACGCCCGCCTGAAGTGGCCCCACATCCGCGCCCGCGCCGACGCGCTTTGGCAGGAAGGCTGGCGCCCCAAGCGCCTGCACATCCAGATGACCACCTATTATGAGGAACCTTCGATCACCAAACGGGTGATCGGCTCCATCCTTGGCCAGATCAAACGCGAGCGCATTCCCACCACGCTCTACATTGGCACCGGCAGCGCCTATGATGAAAACATCATCCGCCAATTCGTAGACACCTATGCCCAGGACATCCCCGATGATCTGGCTGAGCTGGTCTTTATCCGGCAAAACCAACCGGGCAAGCGCATGGCCATTGGGCTGATCCTACGCGCCATTTCACGGGCCGGTGCGGACCCCGACGATATGGTCATCTTTATGGATGGCGACGCGCTTTACGGGCAGGACGTTCTCAAGAAAACCCTGTCGATGTTTGCCTATGATCCGGAGCTTCAGGCGCTCACCACCGACGAAGAGGTGATCTGCTACGGCCCCACATGGATCGCCAAATGGCTCGACATGCGCTTTGCCCAGCGCCGCCTCGCCATGCAGAGCCACGCCCTGTCCAATCGGGTGCTCACCCTCACCGGCCGGATGAGCGTCTTTCGCGCCCGCCACATTGTCGATCCCAAGTTCATCCGCACCATTGAGGCCGACCACCTCAATCACTGGCTCTGGGGGCGCTTCCGCTTCCTGTCAGGGGATGACAAATCCACCTGGTACCGGCTGCTGAGCGTGGGCGCCAAGATGACCTATGTGCCGGACGCCACAGTCTACACCATCGAAGTCATCAAAGAAAACGGCCTGTTGCGCATGGTGCAGAACTTCCGCCGCTGGTCCGGCAATATGTTGCGCAATGGCAGCCGCGCCATCGCGCTTGGCCCGCGCCGGATGCCGTTTTTCATCTGGTGGTGCGTGGTCGATCAGCGCATCGCCATGTGGACCATGATGGTAAGTCCTTTCATGGCCGTGCTCGGCAGCATCGTGGCCCCCGGCTACATCTGGAACTGCCTGATCTGGGTGATCTTCTCCCGCGTCGTGCTCTGCATGTTCCTGTTTGGCTACAGCCGCCGCGCCGACATGACCTGGCCGTTCATTCTCTATCTCAATCAGGTCATCAACGCGTCGGTCAAGATTTACATGATCTTCCATCTCTCCAAGCAGAAATGGTCCAACCGGGGCAATCAAAGCGCAGGCGATGGCGATGGTCTTCTGGAGCAGCTGCGCAACGGTTTTGCCAAGTTCCAGCTGGTCACAGCGGTCACAGGCTTCCTGACATTGCTGATGATATACGTCGGGCTGATCGAGCTGCCGTTTTGAGGGGCGTTCTATCCTTTCGCGCAAATCCGCTTGGCCCGCCCCTGCTCTAAAGTGAAGGACACAACGTGGGTTGTGGCAACGCCGACCCCGATGCAGCCCACGCGGCAAACCTGCATGTCCCCTCATGCAGGCTTTGTCGTTTTTGGAGGTATCTCCAATCTTATCAAAAGGATAGCCTCGTGACCCAAAGCCATCCCCACCTGATCTATCGCCAGCAAAACGACCGCGGGCTTCCTCCTAAGCTCAATTCAAACAGGAGGACGTATTTATGGAATTCCGCGACTTTTCAAACCAACCAGCTGAACTTGTCACCCCCATCCCAAGCGAGAAGTCCAGCATCAGCATCGTAGGCCTCGGCTATGTCGGCGCAGTGTCCACCGCCTGCCTCGCAGCACTTGGCCACCGTGTGATCGGCGTCGATCTTGATCTTGGCAAAGTGGCGCAAATCGGCCGCGGCAAAAGCCCGATCCATGAGGCAGATCTGAACGAAACCCTCACGCAGGGCGTCAAGGATGGGCTGATCTCTGCAACCGACGATCTCACCGCCGCTGTGCGCGAGACGGATGTGACCTTTGTATCCGTTGGCACGCCAACCGCTGCCGATGGCGGCTGTGACGACACATACATTCGGGCCGCCTCCCGCGCGATGGGCGAAGGGCTGCGTGACAAAGAGGGGTTTCACGTCTTCGCCATGCGCTGCTCGATCCCGCCGGGCACCACCATGTCTGTGATGACCCCTATTCTGGAGGAGGTCTCCGGCAAAGTTGCGGGCCGCGATTTCGGCATCTGCTTCAATCCGGAATTTCTGCGCGAAGGCGTGGCAATCTCTGATTTCCACCACCCGCCCAAAACCGTGATCGGCACCACCGATTTTGCCACCGCAGAAATCATGCGCCGGATCTATGCCCCCGTGGATGACAATCCGATCCTCACCACCATCGAAGTGGCGGAAACCATCAAATATGTCGACAACGTCTGGCACGCCACCAAGGTCTGCTTTGCCAATGAGGTCGGTCGTCTGTGCAAACCTCTGGGTGTCGACAGCCACGCCGTGATGGACATCTTCACTCAGGACCAGAAACTCAACCTGTCCTCCTACTACCTCAAACCCGGCTTTGCCTATGGCGGCTCCTGCCTGCCCAAAGAGGTGCGCGCGGTGCAATATGTGGCACAAAAGCACGGTGTGTCGCTGCCGATGATCGGCAATCTGGAAAGCTCCAACGCCGAACAGATAAACCGCGCAGTCGAAATGGCCTCGGCCACAGGTGCCCGGCGCGTCGGCGTCCTCGGTCTTGCGTTTAAGCCGGGCACCGACGATCTGCGCGAAAGCCCGATCCTTGAGGCGATGGCCACCCTGCAATCCCAGGGCGTGGAGCTGCTGGCCCATGACGCCGCCGTCACCAAAGACACCCCGCTGGAAGGCCTCGCCAGCTACACCAAACATGGCAGCCAGGGTCTGGCGACCCTCTCGGCACAGCTCAAAGACATGCTGTGTGACGACATCGACCACCTGATGCGTTCGGTGGATGCGGTGATCGTCTGCCACGCCAGCGACACCTATAGGGAGGCCGTCACCCGCCACCCGGACATCGAGGTGATCGACGTGGTGCGCCTCTTTGACACCGCTCCCCGCAACATCGCCGTAAACGGCATCGGCTGGTAAGCCCGCACGCCTCCGAGAAACAGGAAAGGAACGGCTATGCCTGATCCAACAGAAAACACACTCATCGGGACAATTCTGTCCGACGCCTTTGATGGCACACAAGCCAGCGACCTCATGGTCGGGCTGGATGGGGATGACACGCTCACCGGCTCTGCAGGAAACGATATCATCCACGGCGATCACGCTCAGGAAAACCTGCTGTCTGGCACCTCTGGCGCCTCCGGCTTTCAGGATTATGCCAACAGCGGCAACTGGACCATCACCGACCTGGATGGCGGCCACCAATCCATGAGCCAAAGCCTCTCTCTGGCTGAAAACGGCGTCTACCGCCTGAGCTTTGATCTCGCGGCCAACTTCTCCGCCGGTCTGACCAACGCCTCAATCGAGGTGCTGGTGGACGGCGTGGTGGTCGGCGACTTCTCTTCAGAAAGCGGGGCCTTCTCCACCTTTGAGACCACCTTCACCGCGCAAAGCAATGCGCCTGAAATCACCATCCGCTCGGTTCAGGGCGAGGGCCAAGGCCCGGTCATCGACACCTCTGGCCCCGCGTTTCACTACGACAAAGAGATGGAGATCGGCGGGCAGACTGTGACAGTCGCGGCCTTTGCGGATGGCCAATCCAATCTCTATCAGGTGCTCAACGGCACGCTGCACGTCTTTGACGTGGAAACCCAAAGCTATGAGATCGCAGGCGCCGCAGGCACGATCAATGTGAACTCCATGGGCTACAACGCCGAAGACGATCTGCTCTATGCGATTGCGGTCAGCAACGGTGTCGACAGCCTTGGCAATGCGGTAGAGCGCTCTGACCTGATCATGCTCGATGCTGAAGGCCACAGCTACCGGATCGGTGAAACGCCTTACCGCTCCTGGACTGGGGATTTTGATGATCAGGGCAATCTCTGGTCTTTTGAATCCAGCATGGACCGCATCGCGGTGATCGACGTCGATACGTTTGACGAAAACGGCAATCCCGAGGTCACCGTGCATCACCTGCCCCGCTCTCTGGTGCAGCATCGTGTCTATGATGTGGCTTACGATGCCGGCAGCCAGAAATTCTACGGCGTTGCCCGCCCACCGGGGGAAGGTCAAGACACCATCCTTCTGGTCGTCGACATCTCTTCTGGTGAGCCCACATTCTCCACCGTTCCGGTCACATCAACCGTGGTGGATGGACAGACCCTTTCTGGCGCGCCTGCGATCACCTTTGGTGCTGCGATCGTGGATGCCGATGGCACGCTCTATGTGGGCGGCAACTCCGGCGATCACGATATGAACAACAGCACCCGCAGCTCCGGCGGCATCTATCAGGTCATCATTGATCCGGACACCGGCGAAGCGGCCTTGCACCTAATCACCAATGCACCGCGGTCTTATTCCAACGATGGTGCCGCAGACCCAACCGCAGAAAGCCCCTTTGCCGAGGTGGATCTCAGCTCCTCCGTGCTTCTGCGCGATCTGGAGCTTGTCGCCACCACCGAAGGCGCGTTGACCTATGATGACCATCTCTCGGGAAATGCGGGGCATGACACCATCAACGGCGGCATCGGCACCGACGCCCTGTTCGGCGGCAGCGCCGGAGACGCGCTGCGCGGTGACGACGGCAACGACTATCTGCACGGCGGAGCTGGTCCCAACTATGAAAGCAGCATCATATCCGACTACGACGGCGGGCTGCGCTATGACCAGTACGGCAACCTCCTGCCGGAGGACGACGACCTGCTTCTTGGCGGTGCCGGAGACGACACACTAGAAGGCTCCGCGGGTCACGACACGCTGGATGGCGGCGCAAACAATGATGTCTTGAATGGCGGATCCGGCTCAGACGCCCTCTATGGCGGCACTGGCGACGATGTGTTGTCAGGCGGCGGCCAAGACGACACGCTGGAGGGCGGCACCGGCGCGGACACCCTCGACGGCGGCTCGGGCGACGATGCGCTCTCAGGTGGCGCAGGCGCTGATCTGCTGCGCGGCGGGTCCGGCTACGATACCCTCAACGGCGGCGCAGACGCTGACACGCTCGAAGGCGGCAGCGGCCATGATGCACTCTCAGGCGGCGCAGCCGATGACAGTCTTGTGGGTGGATCAGGTGACGACTCGCTCAACGGCGAGGACGGCGCAGACTCTCTCCGAGGTGGTTCCGGCGACGACCAGCTGGATGGCGGCGCAGGCAGTGACGATCTGCGCGGCGGTGTGAACGACGATGTGCTCACCGGCGGCGTGGGTCGCGACAGCCTGCGCGGCGACAGCGGCAACGACGTCCTGAACGGTGGCGATGATCGCGACTATCTCAGCGGCGCGTCAGGCAATGACACTCTGGACGGCGGCGCAGGCGGCGACCGGCTCTACCTCGGGGCTGGCGCAGACCTCGCCTCCGGCGGCAGCGGCGCTGACCGTTTCATCTTCCGCAGCGATGATCTGGATGGCAGCACCGACCGCATTCTGGACTTCGACACAGATGGAGGCGACCGTCTGGACTTCCGCCGCCTGGAGTTGGGCGCAAGTGACGCGGAACATCTGCAATGGTTTGCCACGCATGTCACAAGCTCTGGCGATGATCTGCAGATCTCCCTGTCAAACAGCACCACGCTGGTGCTGGACGGCACAGCCGCAGATCTCGGCGATCTCTATGACACCATCCTGTTCTGACAGGCTCTTAGAGGTGGGCTTGGGGGCGCAAGCCCCTACTCAAAGCCCGCCTCTTTGGCGATCAGCGCCGCCTGCGTGCGGTTCTTCGCATTCAGCTTTTTGCAAAGGGTACGCACATGCAGCTTGATCGTGACCTCCTGAAGATCCAGATCCCGCGCGATTTCCTTGTTGGACTGCCCTTTGCACAGCCCGGTCAGCACTTCTTTTTCACGCTGGCTGAACTGCTTGGCAAAAGCGGTTTCCTCATCCGCTTCGCCCCCCGCCATCACGCTGGGCGGCACAAAGCTCTCTCCCGCGATCATGAAGCGCGCCGCGTTCACCAAGGATTTGGCACCCATGGTTTTGGGCAGAAACCCGATCGCCCCCGCATCCAGCGCCTCTTGCGCCACCTTGTTGTGGGCGGTGCCACTGACAATCGCAATGGGCTGTTCCGGATATTTGGCCAAAGCGTCGGTCAATCCCTGAAGCCCGTTCATGCCGGGCATGCTGAAATCCAGCAAAACGAGATCAAAAGTCCCCTTCTGCTCCAGCGCCTTCATGGCTTCAAAGTAGTCAGACACCGCAACAACGGCCGCCCGCCCCTCAGAGGTGAGGTAGGCAGAAATGGTTTCACGAACCATTCCATGATCATCAGCAAGTAAAATTCGCATCGAAACCGGTCGCCCTATGTGATTGGCCTGACCCGAGCCTAACTCGCAAGCGGTGCCAGAACCAGAGAGCGCTCCCTTATCCTTATAGTACTCAAATGGCATAGTAATCTTACCTTTCCCCTAAGACCCAAGGTCAAAAACAACGCAAATTCGATAGGTTTGAGTAAACCCGCATAGATTGCGCCATGGCGAGGCACACTTCCGGTGCGCCCGCGCGGCGAAAGGTATGGGCGACTATACGAAAGGTTAGTCGCGTAACCCAATGCGCGTCCCCGCCCAAAATCAAGCCGTGGCACAACAGTCCTGCGATGTAAGAAATCCACAGGAGTCGGCCCCATGAATATGTTGAAATCCGTTTTGTTCTCTGCCGCCGCTGCAGCCTGCCTTGCCACCTCGGCAGCCAGCGAAACCATCCTTGCGGTCTACGGCGATGTTGCCACCTCTTCCGATGGCGGTGCCTGGAGCTTCAGCGCTGAAGACCTGCGCACCCTGCCCAGGGAAAGCTTTCAGACCGAAACCATCTGGACCGAAGGCGAACAAACCTTTGTGGGCGTCCCCCTTCACAGCCTTTTGGAACATGTCGGCGCAAGCACCGGCAAATTGATTGCCATTGCTGCCAATGACTATGCTGTGTCGATCCCGACAACTGACGCGGTGCCCAACGGCCCCATCGTGGCCTATCTGCGCAACGGCGAAGAAATGTCCCTGCGCGACAAAGGGCCACTTTGGATCGTTTACCCATTCGCAGGCAACGCGGCGTATAAGTCTGAAGAATATTATTCTCGCAGCATATGGCAGCTCAGTCAGATTGAAGTGGTTGCCAATTAACCATCTGGGGTAGGCACGATACGCGATCGAAACTCTTTGATGCTGGGGCGGTGGCCACTCATAGCGCTTGGCGCGCTTTTGATCGCAAGTCTGATTATCATCGGCTTGCTTGGCCGCTCTGTGACCACCGACCTGCGCGTGCTGTCCACCGCGCAGCACGATGATGTTAGCTGGCGCATGTCGCAGCTGGAGGTCGAACTCCTGCGGTTGCAGAATGTCACGCTGGACGCATTGAACGACCCGCAGGCGGAGCTGAATGTCCTGCGCAAACGCTATGACATCTTCTACAGCCGCATCACCACCCTGCGGCAAATCGCGCTGTATCAGTCCTTCAAGGACGAGCCCGAAATTGTCGGCCAGTTGAAGATGGCCACCGACTTTCTGGACAAGACCACCCCCGCCATCGACGCGGACAACGCGGCCTTACGCGCAGCACTTGATGGCATCTATCGCGACATCACCGCCTTGGCCCCGGCGGTGCGTAGCCTGGCGCACTCCGGCATCGCAAGCTTCACGGCGCAAGAAGCGGCCCGTCGGGAAAGCTTTTCTGACACCCTGCGCAGCCTTGCCATTGGCATCGTTGTTCTGATCACCGTGCTGTTTGGGGCGCTGGCCACGCTGATCGGATTGCATCGGCAGGGCAAATCCATTTCCCTGATCAGCGACATCGCCCGCGCCCGCTTTGAGGCGGCCATTTCTTCTTCCCTTGATGCGGTCTTGGTTGTGGACGCCAAGGGTCACATCATCGAGTTTAACGGCGCTGCACAGTCGGTCTTTGGCTATCAGCGCGAAGAGGTTCTTGGGCAGGACATGGTTGACCTGATCGTGCCGCAACACCTGCGCGATGCCCACCGCGAAGGTATGGCCCGTTTCCTGCGCACAGGAGAGCGCAAGGTCATCGACGCGGGCCGTGTTCGCCTGCAGGGCCTGCGCAAATCCGGCGAGGTCTTTCCGGTCGAGCTCTCCATTTCCCTGTCGCTGGCGGCGGGGGAAACTGTGTTTGTCTCCTACCTGCGCGACATTACGGCCGAGCTTGAAGCCGAAGAAGCGCTCAAGGATGCGCTGGAAAAAGCCCAACTTGGCGAAAAGGCCAAATCAAACCTGCTCACCGTGATGAGCCACGAGATGCGCACCCCTCTCAATGGCATCCTCGGCTCGCTCGACCTGATTGATCAGACGTCACTTGGCGACAGTCAGAAACAGCACCTCAACGCCATCGCCGTCTCCGGCGATCTGCTTCTGTCACATGTCAACGACGTGCTCGATTTCTCCAAGCTGACCTCAGACGCGGATTTCGACGAAAGCGCCACCTTTGATCTGAGCGCCCTGATCACCGAAGTCACGGACAGTCTTCAACCGGGCGCAAAAGCGCAGAACAACACGCTTTCGGTCTCGTTCCAGTCCGAGGACCTTGGCTATGTGCGCGGCGCTCCGCGCGCGCTTCAGCGCTGCCTGGTCAATCTGGTCGGCAATGCCAATAAGTTCACCCAAAACGGCGTCGTCAACGTTGAGGTCGAGCGTCTCTCAGGTGGCGACGTCGAAATCCGTGTTGCCGACACCGGCGTGGGCATCGCCCCTGAAAATCTCGAACGGATTTTTGAAGAGTTTGTCACCATCGACACCGCCTTTGCCCGCACCAACTCCGGCACGGGGCTCGGGTTGGCGATCACAAAACGGCTGATCACCCAGATGGGCGGGGACATCGACGCGGACAGCCTCTTGGGCGAAGGCAGCCTCTTTGTCCTGCGCCTGCCGCTTCCCGTTGCCGATGCGCAAACCGCACCACAAAGCACCTCCGCCCCGTCAACGCTTACAAGCCTACCGCGCGCCATTCACGCTCTGGTCTGTGACGACAACCAGATCAACCGCAACATCCTGTCCGCAATCCTTGAAGAGCTTGGGGCCACCGTCACCTCTGTCTCCAACGGGTTTGACGCCATCGCCGAGGTTGTAGCACAGGACTTTGACGTTTTGATGCTCGACATCAGCATGCCGGAAATCGACGGCATCGAGACCCTGCGCAGAATTCGCGAGGACGCTCAGGGCACTCTGCCGCTCCCGGCAATCGCCGTGACCGCGCACGCGGCACCCGCGGATCACAAAAAGATCCTTGCCGCCGGTTTTCACAACCTGCTGGTCAAACCCGTCTCCCGCGCCTCGGTGCATCAATGCCTCGCAGGCGTCTTTGACATGCGGCTGAGCGGTCAGCCCGCCGACGCGCCTGCCGCGCCGGAAAACGAATATCTCGCCCGCTTTGGCCCCGAACGCTTTGCCAGCGCGCTTGCGGAAATGAACGCAGATCTGACGCAACTCATTGCAACCCTTGAGCAGAAGACGCACCTGACCGAGGCAGACCGCGACGCCGCGCATAAGATCTCCGGCTCTGCCGCCGTATTGGGACAAACCGACATGTGGGACACGCTGCAGACTCTGCAACACTGCCCCGATGCGGACTGGCAAGAGGACAAACCGCTTCTGATCGCCACTCTCAATGCACTGCTCAGCGCGCAAGCTTCCTCCGCCTCATGACCCTTTCACCCAATCCCTGCAGGCAGTCCGGCTCAAATCTGTCCTTAGCGTCGCCAGACCGTGATAAATACGCAACTATCCGAAAGTTGTATGCACCTCACCCAAAGGTAGATCATCGCGACAGATGCTGGTATCGTCCATGAATTGTCCAGATATCTTGCAAAGCGGTCAAACGGTTAAACCTTCCACAACCATTCGCGCAATACGAGAGCGACTATGAATAAGTACCTTGCGATCCTTGTATTCGCGCTGCTGGTGATGCTTGGCGTGGCAGAACGTTCAAGTGCGCAGCACTCCGAAGAACCGCTGGTTGTGGGCTGGACGGAAATCGCCCCCCTGTTTCGCGCGGAGCCGGACGGCCGGGCTGGCGGTTTCGGCGCCGAGATCATGCGGGAAGTGGCGGAGCGCGCAGGCTTTCACATCTCGTTTCGGAAATTTTCCCGCGCCGAAGATCTGATCCGCGCACAGGTTCTTGGCAACATCGACCTGATGCCGGCCATTGCCGCCCTGCCGGTGCTGGCGGAAAACAATATCTTTTCAGATCCAATAGCCCAAACCCACATGCGGATATTTATCCGCACGGAAGACGCGGAAACCCTCGACCCCGCCACAATGGCAGATGTCCGTATCGCTGTGCCCGGCGTCCCGGTCGGCACCGAAGGCACCTCCTTTATTGCGCGCAACGTCCCCGTAGCCATTCCGGTCTCAACCAATTCCATCATGGAACTCCTGCGCGGCACAGTCGACGCGCTGATTGCCAGTGACAACGTCACCATTGCAGACGCCCATGCGCTGCGCCTTGATCACCGCATCCTCGCAGTCGGCCCGCCGCTTCGGAGTTTTGATCGTGTCATCACCCTGCGCCGCGAGCTCGCAGACCTCATGCCCGCTATCAATCAGGCGATCGCCGAATTGGAGGCAGATGGCACCCTAGAGGAGCTGCGCGGCATCAATCGGGTTTCCGTTGCGCCTCTGGAGCCTGACGTGCTGAAAGTGGGGGTGTTTCACGCCCCGCCCTACTCCATGATCAATCCGGATGGCACCTTTTCCGGGTTTTCCGTCGACACCATCCGCCATCTCACAAAATCCGCCGGGATCGCCATCGAGTTTGTGGAAATCGACGAGGAAAGCCTCGCCCTCGGCCCCGCGCCAGACCGCTATGATCTGCTGCCTCAGGCGGCGGTCAACGAAGAGGCCCGCCAGCGCATGGATTTCACCGCGCCGATTGACCGGGCCTCCTTTGCGGTCTTCACGCGGGTTGGCGAAGGCCGCCAGATTTCCGACCTCTATTCCCTGATGGGCTCACGCCTCGGTGTCGAGGCCGTTGGCGTGGCCCGGCAACTGGCGGAAAACCATGAAGGTCTGGAACTGCGCATCTTTGACGGACCGGACGCTTTGCTAAATGGTCTCTTGGTTGGACAGGTTGATGCGATCCTGTACCCCCGACATGCCATCACCGTGGCCGCCGCCCGTCTCGGCGTGCAGGATCAGATCCGCGAAATCGAAACCCCGATCCACAGCGTCGACCGCGCCATCGCGCTGCGCTTTGGGCTCGGCCAGACCCGCGAGCGCCTCAATGCGGTGATCCCCGGCTATCTCGCCTCCTCCATGGACACCCAAATCCGCGAAGAATATTTCGGCACACCGGTGTTCTGGACAGACAGCCGCATCACATTTGTCAGAAACGCGCTGATCATCGGCGCCGTCTCCCTTCTGCTGCTGTTTATCGCCTGGGCCCGCTGGCGCCAAAAACGCACCACGCAGGCCCGCCGCAAATTCGCCTCCACGCTGGTGGATCAGATCCCCCTCGGCATGGTTCTGGTCTCGCCTCAAGGTGTCATCGAATTCGCCAACCAATTTGTCAAAGACCGCACCCCAGACGGTCACGCGCTCATGAAACGCGGGAATAACTTCAAAAAAATGGTCGAGACCCTGATCGACAATGGCACGATTTCCATGAACGGCAGGACCAAAGAAGCCTTTCTCGGACAGCTCGACGGCAATGGGCTGCGCTTGCACAGCGCCAATGAGTTCAAATTCTCCGGCGGCAAGACCTATGTGCGCACCACACTGCCGCTGGGTGCTGACGGGACGCTGCTCACCTACGCCGACGTGACAGAGGACCGCCGCCAGCTGACTGAAATCCGCAACCTAAATGCCAAACTGCTTCAGCAGGTGAGCCTCGCGAGCGCCGCCAACGCCGAGCTGCGCGCCTTTGCCTATGCCACCTCCCACGATCTGAAGGCCCCGACCAACACCACCTCTCTGCTCATCTCTGAACTGGGCGAAGCCCTCGCGCCGCATATGTCGGAAGATGATGCAGAGATGTTTGAAGATCTGACCGCCACCAATCAGCGCATGGCACAGCTCATCGACGATGTGCTGGAATACACCAACGCGATCGGCAGCGAGATGAAGCGCTCTGAGGTGGATATGGATGTGCTTCTGAGCGAGATTCTGGATGACCTCAAAGCCGACATCATCGCAAGCGGTGCAGAAATCGAGCGCGCCCCCCTGCCCAAGATCAACGCCCACCCGGCGCAAATGCGGCAGCTTCTGCAAAATCTGATCAGCAATGCGATCAAATTCCGTGCACCCGACCGGCCCCCCAAAATCTCTGTCACCACAGAGAGATCCCGGCGCGGCGAAGTGGCTTTCGCGGTCACTGACAACGGTATTGGCATGCGAAGTGAGCTTCAGGGGCGCATCTTTACGCCTTTTACACGACTTAATGCGCAAGAAGACTATGCTGGCTCTGGGCTCGGCCTTGCGATATGTCAACGCATAGCGATGAACCATGGCGGCAAAATTGAGGTGACGTCCGACGTTGGCGAGGGCAGCCAATTCCGGGTGCGCATTAAGGAAAGCTAAGATGATCAATAATCTGATGATGATCGACGACAGCAAAGTCGAACAAAAAATCTATCAGAAAATTGTGGAGCGCTCGCAGATCGTCGGCTCGCTGGAACAGTTTTATGAACCAGAATCCGCATTGGAATTCCTGCGCTCAAAAAATGGCATCACAACAGACGCCATTCTGCTCGACATCAATATGCCCCGCATGAACGGCTTTGAATTCCTCGAAGCCGCCAGCCAAGAATTTGGCGATGATTTTGCCCGCGCCGCTGTGATCATGCTCACCACCTCTATTTCAGAGGCGGATATGGAGCGCGCAAAATCTTTCCCGGTTGTCCGCGGCTATATCAACAAGCCGCTCAAAAGCGATCATCTCACCATGATCGACAATATGCTGAACGCGCCTGAAAGCTGACGCGAGGCACCTCGCCTTTCAGCCCTCACGCAGACATCCCAAACGCAAAACGGCCCGGGAAACCCGAGCCGTTTTTTGTGTCTTATCGAATGTAGAGCGCCAGAGCGCGGGCCTCAGCTCCGCGTGATTGCGGCACCCAGCCCAGCCATCAGCGGCTCAAATATCGGGAACGAGGTGGCAATCGGGCTGCCGTCATCCACGCTCACCGGCTTCTGTGTGGCCATGCCCATCACCATAAAGCTCATGGCAATGCGGTGATCCAGGAAGCTCTCACAGGTCGCCCCACCCGGCACATTGCCGTGGCCACGCCCTTTGACGATCCACCAGTCTTCGCCTTCTTCCACCTCAACGCCATTGGCGCGCAGACCTTTGGCCATGGCGTCAATCCGGTCGCTTTCTTTGACCCGCAGCTCCTTCACGCCTTTCATGACCGTGTCGCCTTCGGCAAAGGCCGCAACAACAGACAGCACCGGATATTCATCAATCATGCTGGCGGCGCGCAGCGGGTCAATCTCGGCGCCCTTCAAATCAGGTGAGAACCGCGCGCGCAGATCGGCCACAGGCTCGCCGCCCTCTTCACGCTCGTTTTCAAAGGTCAGATCCGCGCCCATGGATTGCAGCGCATAAAACAGGCCCGCACGGGTCGGGTTCAGACCAATATTGGGCACCAGCACATCAGAGCCGGGCGTGATGATCGCCGCACAGACCGGGAAGGCCGCCGAGCTTGGATCACGGGGCACCACAATGGTCTGCGGCTTCAACTCAGGTTGGCCCGTCAGGGTGATCACGCGGCCCTCATCGGTTTCCTCAACCGTGATCTCCGCGCCAAAGCCTGCCAGCATCCGCTCGGTGTGATCGCGTGTGGCTTCTTTCTCGATCACCACAGTCTGCCCCGGCGCGTTCAAGCCAGCGAGCAACACCGCAGATTTCACCTGCGCCGAGGGCATCGGCACCTCATAGCGCACCGGCACCGGATCATGCGCGCCCACAATGGTCATGGGCAAACGCCCACCGGAGCGGCCCACAGAGGTGGCGCCAAACAGCGCAATCGGATCGGTCACCCGCGCCATGGGGCGGCCATTGAGGCTTGCGTCGCCGGTAAACGTCACCGTGATGTCGCTGGTGGCCATCGCCCCCATGATCAGGCGCACACCGGTTCCGGAGTTGCCACAATCAATCACCGTGTCCGGCTCGCCAAAACCGCCCACACCAACCCCATGCACAGACCAGCTGCCTTCGCCGTGGTTGATCACCTCCGCGCCAAAAGCCTGCATCGCCTTGCCGGTGTCCAGCACGTCTTCGCCTTCAAGCAAACCACTGATTTTGGTCTCCCCCACCGCCATCGCGCCAAGGATCAGGCTGCGGTGGCTGATGGATTTGTCACCCGGCACATGCGCCTCACCAGAAAGCGGGCCGCAGGGGGAAGAAGTCATCGGGATCGGGGTGCCATGGCCGGACATATGCGCGTCATCCTTTGTTCAGTTGCCAAAGCTGTTAGCGCAACAAAGCCCCCCCGTAAATGCGTGGGGCTTTCTCATTCAAAAAATATCCCGGGGGTGAAGCCGCAGGCTGAGGGGGCTGGCCCCCTCACACCTTCCTGAAAGTCAGATAATGCGGCTTGCGGCCTTCGCGAAACGCCTTCTGCTCATAGCGCGTGGAAATCCAATCTTCCCAAGGCTCCCGCCAATCTTCGGGCTTTTCGGCCAGCCATTCAAAGCCGTGGCGCGGCACCTGCTCCAGTGTCTGGCGCACGTAATCCTCAATGTCGGTGGCCACACGGAAAATCGCACCGGGCTTGAGCTTGCGTGACAGCGGCTCCAGATGGTCCGGCGTCACAAAACGGCGGCGGTGGTGGCGCTTCTTGGGCCATGGATCAGGATAGAGCAGAAAGGCGCGGCTGAGGCTCTGGTCGGGCAGCACGTCAAACATGTCACGCGCATCACCGGGATGCACCTTGATGTTGTTTGCCCCCGCCTGCCGGATCTTGCCCAGCAGCATGGCCACCCCGTTGATGTAAGGCTCACAGCCGATGATGCCCACATCCGGGTTCTGCACCGCCTGATGCACCATATGCTCACCGCCGCCAAAGCCGACCTCAAGCCAGACGTCCTTGTCGCCAAACAGCGCCTTCAGATCGATATGGTCGCGCTCCGGGTTCTCTTCCCAGCTCACCTTGCCCGGTGACAGCACCGCCAGATCCTCATCCAGATAGGCCTCCTGGCTTGGGCGCAGCCCCTTGCCTTTGAAGCGGCCGTAAAAGTTGCGCCAGGGCGCGCCTGAGGGATGGTTGGTGGGTTTGGTGTCGTCAGACATGGCAGCTTGATCCTCGATCTTTGCGCGCAGCCTTTGCCCAAAGCCGCGCCAAAGGTCAAGTTTTGCCGAAGATCAGGCGCAACAGGAACACCCCGGGAATGGTCACCACAAACATCGTGATGCCGTAAACCGCCGAGGGCACCGCATATTCCGGGATGCCTACCACTGCGGCCACCATACCAGCCACGGTGATGCCAAGTGTCGCGTTTTGCACCGCCATCTCCACCGAGATACAGAGGCCGTCCGCACCGGACAGGCCAACCACCCGTGCCACGACCACCCCCAACAGCAACAACACCGCATTCAGCCCGATCAGGACCGGCGCGAGCGTGCCCACATTGGCGGCAAACATCGCCCAATTGTCCGCCAGCGCCGCCGCCACCATGATCACAAACAGCACCAGCGCCACCAAAGAAACTTTGCCCTCGTGACGGTCGGCAAAAGCAGGTGCGACAAAGCGCAACAGCAAACCAATCATCACCGGTACCGCCGTGATGACAAACATGCTCATGCCAATCGCCGTGACATTGAGCTCAGGTGCCGCACTGCCAAGGAAATATCCGGTGGACCAGCCCACCAGCGCAGGCACCGTCAGCACGGACAGCAAGCTAACCACCGCTGTGAGCGTGATCGACAGGGCCACCGTCCCGCCCGCGAGCTTGGTGAGAATACTGGAGGTCACGCCGCCGGGGCAGAACGACAGGATCATCACCCCCAGCGCCAGACCGGGCGGCAGGCTGGTGAGGCTGACCAACACAAAGGCCACCACAGGCAGGGCCACCACCTGCATCAGGATGCCCGTCAGAACCGCGCGCGGCAGGCTGAAGACCCTGCCAAAATCCGCAAAAGTCAGACCAAAGCCCAGCGAAAACATGATAATGGCCAGCGCCAGCGGCAGTGCCACTTCCAACAGCATCCCTTTGTCCTCCCTCGTTTTTTGCAAAACTCGCACAAAAACGCGGCAAAACCAATGCGCTCCTTAGCAGAGCTACTGCACAGGTCCCTGCCTGACCTTGTGCGCAACAAAAAAGCCCGCCGAAATCACCGGCGGGCCTTTCAAATTTCAGATCACAGCGGTGCTCAGATCGCTTTTTTCAGATCGTCCACCAGATCTGTGCGCTCCCAGCTGAAGCCACCATCCGCATCCGGTGTGCGGCCAAAGTGGCCATAGGCGGCGGTGCGCTGATAGATCGGCTTGTTGAGCTGCAGCTTCTCGCGAATGCCACGCGGGGTCAGGCTCATCACCTTGCGGATCGCTTTTTCGATCTCTGCCGGGGCCACTTCACCGGTGCCGAAGGTGTCAGCATAGACCGACAGCGGCTCAGACACACCAATCGCATAAGACAGCTGAATGGTGCAGCGCTCCGCCATGCCCGCAGCCACAACGTTTTTGGCGAGGTAGCGCGCCGCATAGGCGGCCGAGCGGTCCACCTTTGTTGGATCTTTGCCAGAGAATGCGCCGCCGCCGTGTGGGGCTGCGCCACCATAGGTGTCCACGATGATCTTGCGCCCTGTCAGACCTGCGTCCCCATCCGGGCCACCGATCACAAACTTGCCGGTCGGGTTCACGTGCCATGCGGTGGCATCCGTGATCCAGCCTTCAGGCAGGGTTTCGCGAATGTAAGGCTCGACCACGGCGCGCACATCCGCGCTGGACATGTTTTCATCCAGATGCTGGGTTGAGAGCACGATGGAGCTCACACCCACCGGCTTGCCGCCTTCATAGACAACAGAAAGCTGAGACTTCGCATCCGGGCCCAAAGTTGGCTCTTGACCAGATTTCCGCACTTCCGCCAGACGGCGCAGGATCGCGTGGGAATACTGGATGGGGGCCGGCATCAGCGCCTCGGTTTCCGTGGTGGCATAGCCAAACATGATGCCCTGATCCCCGGCACCTTCGTCTTTGTCCGCGGCCGCATCCACGCCCTGCGCGATATGGGCAGATTGCTCATGCAGCAGGTTGGTGATTTCCACCGTCTCGTGGTGAAATTTCTCCTGCTCATAGCCGATGTCTTTGATACAGGCGCGCGCGATCTCGTCGATCTTGCCCATATAGTCGTGCAGCTTGTCCTGATCTGACAGGCCCACCTCCCCGCCGATCACCACGCGATTGGTGGTGGCAAAGGTCTCTGCGGCCACCCGGGCCTCCGGTTCTTCCGCCAAAAAGGCATCAAGTACGGCGTCCGAGATACGGTCACAGACCTTGTCTGGGTGCCCTTCCGAAACACTTTCGGAAGTAAACGTGTAGTTCTGTCGTGTCATGAAGTGCTCCATTAGAAAGTCGATCGCCACGTCAGGAAGCCGTTGTGACGACAAAGTGTGTTCCGCCCTACCCGAGCAAAAATGTCAGGTCAATTGCTTTTACGCCACAGGCTTAAGCTTGTCGCGCATAGCAGCAAGAACACCACTGCAATGATCGGCCAATCCCCGCTGCGCGCATAAACCGTGCGTGGGCGCGGCGCGGGCAAGGCAACATCCAGATACCCCTCGGTATTGAGCTCCAGCGCCTGCAAAACGCGCCCCTGAGCATCAATTGCGGCACTAACACCCGTGTTGGCTGCGCGCAGCACCGGCAAGCCGCTTTCAATTGCTCGCATTCGAGCCTGCGCGAGATGCTGAAACGGGCCGGAGAAAGAGCCAAACCACGCATCATTGGTCAGATGCAGAATGAATGAGGGGCGCTCCGGTGCGTTAAATACATCCTGCGGAAAGACCGCCTCATAACAGATCAGCATCAGCGCCTTGCCCAGCGCCCCCAGATCCATCAGCGCAGGCCCCGGCCCAGGCGAGAACCCGTCCCCGCTGCGGCTTGCAAAACCGGTAATGCCAATGCGCGCCATCAGATTGCCAAGCGGGATATATTCGCCAAAGGGCACAAGGTGATGTTTGTCGTAGGTGGCGGCAACCTCGCCAGTGCCATCCAGCAAGATCGCAGCGTTGTGGATGCGCGTGCCTTCAAAACGATTGATGCCCAGCACGACCGGCACACCTGCAGCCGACCGGCTGATGATCTGCAACGTCTCCTCAGCGTAGTTCAAAAGAACCGGCACCGCTGTTTCCGGCCAGACGATCAGATCAGGGCGGTTCTCCCCCGCTGCGGTGGCGCGCACCAGCCGCTCAAAGAAAAGGCCGGTGTATTCCGGATCCCATTTCTGATGCTGCGGCGCATTGGGTTGCACCAGACGCACCACAGGCTGCGCCGTTTGCGCCACAGGCTCTGCCGGAGCCATCGGCCAGGCCAAGGCCACCGCGCCGCTCACGCCCAGCGCCGCCAACGGCAAACGCCCGCGCGCCGCCACCGCCGCCAGCCCCAGCGCCAGGCTCACAGCAAACAACATGAGGTTCAGCCCATGCGGCCCCACAAAGGCCGCGCCTTGCCCTGCCAGCCGGTCCACCAGCGCATAAGACGGCATCCCCCAAGGAAAGCCCGTCAACACATAGGCCCGCAACAGCTCCGCCCCGGTCAGTGTCAGCACAACCGGCCAGCCCGAAGGGTGCAACCGCTTGGCCAGCCAAAAGGCCGCGCTCCAAAACAGGCTCAGGCCCACCGCCATAAAGACAATGGCAAAGGGCGCCATCCAGCCGTGGCGCAATGGGTCGACAAAAAACGGCTCGACGATCCAATGCAGGGACATGGCGAAGTAACCGGTGCCAAATCCCAGCCCAAGCCAGACGGTCTCCCGCCCGCGCTGCACTTCATGCAGCAGGTAAAAGACCGCCGCGAAAGCCAGAAGGGTTGCCCACCACAGATCAAAGGGCGGATGGCCCAGTCCGGCCATGGAGCCCAGCATGGCCCCGCCCGCCGCAATTCGGAAGGGCACTGCGCGCCAGCCGCGCCGCCCCTCCGAGCTGTTGATATCAGCCATCCTGCACAACCACCGACGGGCTTGGCACAAAGACCCTCAGGCGTTTGATCCGGCGCGGATCCGCGTCCACCACCTCAAACTCCACACCGTCAGGGCTTTCCACAACCTCGCCGCGCGCGGGTACATGGCCAGACAGCATAAAGACCAGCCCGCCCAATGTGTCGATCTCTTCGCGATCCACCTCTTCGTGGTGGGTCAGCGAGCGGCCGATGGCAGCCTCAAAATCCTCCAGCGGGGTTTTGGCAAGCGCCAGATAACATCCGGGCTTTTCCTCGACAAAAAGGTCCGCCTCCTCGATGTCATGTTCGTCCTCGATGTCGCCAATCACCTGTTCAATCAGGTCTTCGATGGTCACCAGGCCATCCACACCGCCATATTCATCAATCACCAACGCCATATGCCGCCGCTCGGTCTGCATCTTGGTGAGCAGCACGCCAATGGTCATCGAAGGCGGCACAAACAGCAGCGGGCGCAACACGCGGGTCACGTCAAAATCGCCGTCGCCATTGCCGTTAAAGCCGTGGCGCAGGGCAAAGTCCTTCAGGTGGACAAAGCCCACCGGCGTGTCCAGCGTGTTGTCATAAACCGGCAGGCGCGTCAGGCCGCTGTCGCGAAACAGCTGCACCAACTCGGCCTTAGTGATGGTGTTGGGCACCGCGATGATATCTGCCTTGGGAACGGCCACATCCTCAACGCGCATGCGGCGCAGGTTGACCATGCCATGCACCTGCCCAGCAGGTGCCAAGGGGGCGACCGGGCGCTCTGCACCAGGTTCTGCGGTGTCATTTGAGCCAAAGAGGCGGCCAAGCCAGCCTTTTGACGCGGTTCTCTGGCCTTCCGGCTGCGCGCGGGGCGCTGCGTTAGAAGACCCGTCTATACTGTCGCCCATCTGTCCTTTCCGATGATCGGTGTCATTGGTCTGTGTCTGGAGGCTTTCTGCCCCTTAAGTGTCGTCATATGGGTCCGGCAGACCCAGTTTGCCAAGTATGGCCACCTCGTGACCTTCCATCAAAGTGGCATCTTTGTCACGAATGTGATCATAGCCCAAAAGATGTAACACGCCATGAACCACAAGATGCGTGCAGTGATCGGCCAGCGATTTGCCCGCCGCATCCGCCTCTTTCAGGCAGGTGTCATAGGAGATCGCAATGTCGCCAAGCTCCTCCGGCATGCCCGGCAGGCTCTGTTCCGGTGGCAGCGGATCTGCCCCGTCATCTTCTGCGCCGCGTTCCTCACTTGGCCAGCTCAGCACATTGGTGGCTTTGTCCTTATCGCGAAAATCCGCGTTCAAAACCGCAATGCGCGCATCATCACAGGCCAGAACGGCAATCTCGAAATCCTCTGCCTTGAGCGCAAGATGCGCAAGGGTCGCGTGCGCGGCGGTTTCGGCAAGGGTTTCAAAATCGAGCGTGTCCCACCGCGGATCTTCCAGGATCGTGTCGGTCAGCATGCAGGCGTCGCACGGGGGCTGACTGCCCCCGCACCCCCGTGGATATTTTCCGAATGAGAAACGCTCATGCTTTCTTTTCTTTTTCCGCCAAAGCGCGCACCGCATCGGCGTCATAGGCCTTGATGATGGCCGCGACCAGCGGATGGCGCACCACGTCGTCAGCCGTGAAATAGTTGAAGCTGATGTTGGGAATGCCTTTGAGCAGACGCTCCGCATCTTTCAGACCGGACGGCACGCCGCGCGGCAGGTCGATTTGGCTGCGGTCGCCGGTGATCACCATGCGCGAGCCTTCGCCCAGACGGGTGAGGAACATCTTCATCTGCATGGTGGTTGCGTTCTGCGCCTCATCCAGCACCACAAAAGCATTAGACAGCGTGCGCCCCCGCATAAACGCCAATGGCGCGATTTCAATCTTCTTTTCCTCAATCAGCTTGGCGAGCTGTTTGCCGGGCAGAAAATCATTCAGCGCATCGTAAAGCGGCTGCATGTAGGGGTCGACTTTGTCTTTCATGTCCCCAGGCAGATAGCCGAGCTTCTCACCGGCTTCCACAGCGGGCCGGGACAGGATGATCCGGTCCACTTGACCGGAGATAAACATGCTCACGCCCACAGCCACGGCGAGGTAGGTTTTGCCGGTGCCCGCCGGGCCAATGCCAAAGGCCAGCTCATTGTTAAACAGCGACAGCACATAGGCTTTTTGTGCGTCTGTGCGCGGCTCAATCAGCTTTTTGCGGGTCTTGATCTCAACAGGGCCACCTTTGAACATCTCCAGCTGGTCGCCATCACGCGCGCCGGTTTCCGCCTCAGACGGCCCCATGCGAATCTCACGGTCAATATCGCCGGGATCCACGGATTTTCCGCTCTCAAGACGTGTGTAGAGCCCGGTCAGCACCTCAACGGCCTCTGCCTGGGCAGGTTCTTCGCCATGAATATCAAGCTGATTGCCCCGGCGCAGGATCTGCACCCCAAGCTTTTGCTCAATGTCTGCGAGATTGCGATCATATTCACCGCAGAGTTCGATCAACAAACGGTTGTCTGGGAACTCCACCGAAGTTGGCTTGGGTGCGGTGGCGGCGAGCGGTTGGGACTTGGTGCCGGTGGGCAATAACATCTCCTGTAGCGAAGGGTCTGTCTTTATCGTGCCAAGTTGCGCGGCCACGTGCAAGCGCAGGCCAATGAATTTTCCATGACGCAGGCAAATTTCAGCACAGGCGCTGAAATCCCAAACGCAACCACTTGGCCTCGCTGTGTCACCACCTGCCAATGCCGATGCCAACCTCCTCGCGCAAAAAGAAAACGCCGCCTGCAATCCGCAGACGGCGCTCCATTTCACTATGTCAGCTTGCTGGGATCAGATCCAATCGCCAAAGCCGGAGCCTTCTTTATAAGGCCCGGTCGCCACGCCGGGAGGGGCTGCACCGGAGCACACCGGCTTGCCATAGGGGTCAAGACGCTGGGACAGATAGCCCTCCACACCGTCATCAATGATCCAGTGGTCACAGCCGTTTGGATCCACCCAGACACCGGCAACAAGGTTGCTCAGGTGGCCGGAGTCGCGGCCATTGTCCACGGTCTTGTCAATTTTTGGCTCCACACAGGCAGACACGCTCGCGGCCAGCCCAAGAAGGAGAACACCTTTGATCAGTTTCATATTCGCTCCCCTTAGCGCAGGCAGATGATTTCGACGCGACGGTTTTCCGCCTGACCCGCCGAAGTGCTGTTGGTGGCACGAGGCTGGCGCTCGCCATAACCGCGCACATCCGCAACGCGTACACCGCTCTGACGGGCCACTTTGGCCACCGCATTGGCGCGGTTGTAGCTCAGGCGCATGTTGTAGGAATCGCTCGCCCGGCTGTCGGTGTGACCGGTGATGATGAAGGCGGAAGCGGTCGCATTCTGGAAGAATTCCGCCAGACGCTGCCGGTTGGCCGCGTTGATGTAATGTTTGTCGGTGGCAAAGAACTGGTCAGAGTTCATCACGCCACAGACATTGCCCCGGCGGCAGACCGGAATGCCCTGACGGTTCACGTGGGGGGTCATGTAGCCTTCAACGCCATCGTCCATCACCCAGTGCTCACAGCCATCCGGATCAACCCAGACGGTGGGCACATAGCGCTGCCCCAAGACGGTGCGCTGGTTCTGCGCGACGGCGGGTTCAGCAATAGACATAAGCGCAACACAGGCAGCTGCCGCGCTTGTCATAATTGCCCGCGCCATATTTTTGGAATTTTTCGCCACTGCGATTACCTCTCCATATCCCCCGAAGGCCCCGGTTCAGTTGAAACACGTTCTAAATCAAGGCTTTCACAATTAGCTTAAGATGCCGTGAAAAGCCCCCTAAGTGAAGAAAAAATGCAGCATTTTCGGGCGCAGATCACAAAAATATGGTCAGAATGTGACGACGGCGCCCCACCCGATATGAGACGCCGTGACCAATATTTTACCGTGTATGGAAATGTTTCCAGAGCGCGATCAATCGCTCAGCAGCACCGCACCAAGCGAGTTCGCACTGCTCTCAACGATTCTCACGCGTTTGATGTCCCCAACCCGGCCCTTGGGGTCCTGCACATAGACTGCGTGCAGATAGTCGGACTTGCCCACCATCTGCCCCTCAAGGCGACCGGGCTTTTCATAAAGCACGCTCACTTCACGCCCCACCATGCCGTCCTGAATTTCACGCTGCTGGGTGCCAAGCAGGGCCTGCAGGCGCTGAAGACGGTCGTTGGCCTCGGCCTCGTCCACCAGCGGACGTTCTGCTGCCGGGGTGCCCGGACGTGTGGAATATTTGAAGCTGTAGGCCTGCCCGTATTTGACCTCTTTGATCAAATCCATGGTGTCCTGAAAATCCTCTTCGGTCTCTTCCGGGAAGCCAACGATAAAATCACCAGACAACAGCAGGTCCGGCCGTGCCGCACGAATGCGCTCGATCAGCCGCAAATAGCTGTCACGGTCATGGCTGCGGTTCATACGTTTGAGGATCTTGTTGGAGCCTGATTGCACCGGCAAGTGCAGGTAAGGCATCAGTTTTTCGCAGGTGCCATGGGCCTCGATCAGGTCATCCATCATGTCGTTGGGGTGGGAAGTGGTGAAGCGGATGCGCTCCAGCCCGTCGATCTTATCGAGCTCCCAGATCAGCCCCGCGAGGGTCATATCGCCGCCGCCATAGGCGCCATGATAGGCATTCACATTCTGCCCCAGGAGAGTGATCTCACGCACCCCGCGCTCCACCAGATCACGCGCCTCGGTCAGCACGCGATCCACAGGGCGGCTCACTTCGGCCCCACGGGTGTAAGGCACCACGCAGAAGGCACAGAATTTGTCACAGCCTTCCTGCACGGTCAGAAACGCAGTGGGCGCGCGCTTGGCTTTGGAGCGGCCTTTGAGCTTTTCGAATTTGTCTTCTTCCGGGAAATCCGTGTCGAGCGCCTTCACCCCCTCTTGGGTTTTGGCCTCCATCTCCGGCAGGCGGTGATAGGCCTGCGGCCCCACAACCAGATCCACCAACGGCTGGCGGCGCATGATCTCTTCGCCCTCAGCTTGGGCCACACAGCCCGCCACGCCGATCTTCAGGTTGGGCTTTTCCGCCTTCAGCCCCTTGAAGCGGCCCAACTCGGAATAGACCTTCTCGGCTGCCTTTTCCCGGATGTGACAGGTGTTGAGCAGGATCATATCCGCATCATCCGCGCTGTCGGTGGTCTCATAGCCCGCGCCGCCCATGGCTTCGGCCATCCGCTCGCTGTCATAAACATTCATCTGACACCCGTAGGTCTTGATGAAGAGCTTCTTTTTCTCAGCTGCAGTGTTCTCGGCCATGGCTCACATCCTGTCGCGTCTCGCGGTTTCAAGGCGTTTCCCTACATCAAAATGAGGGGTGCTTGCAATGCGGAGGCTTTTACCTGATTTTGACGGAAACAAGAGTATGAAAGAACGGGCAAAAATCGCATGTGGGGCAGCGTATGACATACGACTCGCTGGAGCAGTTCCTGCAAACCGGCCAAGAGCATCTCGCCAAGGGGCCGGTGGCGCTGATCTTTGCCGAAGATGACGTGGAGGTGGACAGCACCCTGCGCCACCATCTGTCGCTCGGTTTCAAAGCCGTCATCGCCTTCATGCCCGCGTCTTTTGAGATGGCAACGGATCTTGTGGACCGCTGTCAGCGTGTGACCATGGACAGACCCTCCGGCCCGCCGATGCGCGAGACGGTCAATGCGATCACCAAGGCCGCGCCGGACATCTGGATCTACTACTGCTTTAACGCCGAGTATCTGTTCTTCCCGTTCTGTGAAACGCGCGGCATTGGCGAAATGCTGACCTTTCACACCGAGGAGCGCCGCGACGCGATGCTCACCTATGTGATCGATCTCTATGCCGCCGACCTCTACCAGACGCCAAACGCTGTGGCGCTGGACACCGCACAGCTGGACCGCTCCGGCTACTACGCGCTGGCACGGCTGGATGCCGACAACCACAACCATCCCAGAGAGCGGCAACTCGATTTCTTTGGCGGCCTGCGCTGGCGCTTTGAGGAGCATATCCCCGCCAACCGCCGTAAAATCGACCGGATTTCGATCTTCCGCAGCAAGCCGGACCTGATCCTGAACGAGGATTTCACCTTCAACGATCAGGAATACAACACCTACGCCTGCCCGTGGCACAACAACCTGACCGCCGCCGTCTGCTCCTTCCGCACCGCCAAGGCGCTGAAGTCCAACCCCGGCTCAACTTTCGACATTCAACAATTCAGCTGGCACAACTCCGTGCGCTTTGAGTGGCACTCCCGCCAATTGCTCGACCTCGGCCTGATGGAACCGGGGCAGTGGTTTTAGGGATAAGCGTTCTGAGGGCTTTAGGAGGCCTGTCGCCAGCCACAATCGCCCCACCAGAGAATTGACTTAGAGCATCGTCCTGAAATCGTGGATCACACGGTCTCAACCAATGCTCAGGAGGCAAAGCCGACCAGACCCCGACCCTCCCCAAGGGAGGGGGCTTCACCCCCACCCAGGGCCGGGGGCTGGCCTATGTGACCGGATACAGCCGTTTCAGATTTGTTGAGCGATGCACTAGAACCCCACCAAAACCGCACCTTTGCGTCCGCCCGCTTCGACCAGATCATGCGCGCGCCCCGCCTCTTCTGGCGCAAAGACGTTCGGAGCCTCCAAGGTCAGCGCCCCCGCCTCCAGCGCCTCATGCAGGCGGGCAATCGCCGCATCGCGGGCCGCTTTTGGCAGAATATAAATCAGGGTGATGTCAAGCTTCAGCGCTTTGAACAGCATTGGGCCAAAAGGCATCTCAGGCGCCATGTCCTTTGCCGATCCATAAGCCGCAATGGTGCTAAGCGGCTTCATAACTTCTGCAAGCAGCGGCAGGTTTGGCCCCAGCTCCACCTCCACAGCACGGTCCACGCCCCCGCCGCTGGCCGCCAGAATATCCTCCGCCAATGTCGGGCTCGCGTAGTCAAACACATGGCTTGCCCCTGCTGCCCGGACCCGATCCACATCGCGCGCGCCGCAAGTGGCAATCACCGTGGCCCCGCCCCAAACCGCAAGCTGCACCGCCAGGTAACCCACAGCGCCACCGCCGCCAGCCACCAGCACCGTCTGCCCCGTGACATCCCCGCCCCCAAACACCGTCTGCGCCGCCGTCAGCCCGGGAATGCCCAGCACCGCCCCAACTTCAAGGGAGACACAATCCGGCAAAGCCACTGCTTGATCGGCTGGCAAGGCGACATAATCCGCGCAGGTGCCAAAAGGGCGTTGCCACTGGCCATTCCAGATCCAGACCCGCTCGCCCACGCGGGCCGCATCCACGCCCGCGCCCACCGCCTCGATCACGCCGGAGCCGTCGCTGTGGGGCACAATGACCTCAAAGGGCGGCTTGGTCACACCCGGACGTGTGCCGCTGCGCGCCTTGGCATCCGAGGGATTCGCACCGGAAAACGCCACGCGCACCAGAACCTCGCCCTCTGCCGGGGTCGGCTTGAGCAAATCCTCAACCTGCAAAACATCCTGCGCTGCGCCAAACCTGCGCCAAGTCACTGCCTTCATTGCCCTCTCCTTCGTGGTCCGCCCCAATCTGAGCCGCACTCATGCTGTCACAGGCCACAGCCGCGCACAATCACAGGGCGTCGCCGCGCGTCGCCACGTCACAATAGGAAAAAGGAACTTGGCTGGGTCGTCGCTCAGGTGCGGCGCAGGCGGATCACCACGTCGATCTTGGAGATCTCAGCACCTTCAGGCGCATCGGGTAGGCGCGCGATCTTCAGCTCTTCAGAGGGCGCGTCGGTCAGAATACGGTCATCTTCCCAGAAGAAATGCGGGTGATCGCCGGTGTTGGTGTCAAAATAGCTTTTGGCGCCATCCACGGTGATTTCCTGCATCAGCCCCGCATCACAGAACGCGCGCAGGGTGTTGTAGACCGTCGCCAGAGACACGCGATCCCCCGAATCCTGCACCGAGGCATAAAGGCTTTCGGCCGTCACATGCCGGTCATTGCCATCGCCCACCAACAACGCCGCCAACGCCACCCGCTGCCGGGTCGGGCGCAGACCACCGGAGGCCAGCCACTTTGTCCCCACGCGGGTGGGGTCATCGGAGATATGTGCCTGTGTGCCGTCTGTCGTGCTCATGGGTCAAATCCTGCTTGTGCGCGTCATGTTTAACGCAGCCTTAGGGGCAGTTTCAATTGAAAATGAGTCGCAACACCAGATGTCGCACCTCCAAAGTGCTTCTTTTGCGGCACGAGAGCCGCCTTGCAGGAGCATAGGAGCAAGTGCTAGAGGGGTCCAAATCAAGATAGATGGACAAGGGACTCCCAGAATGGCCGACTACCCAACGAGCTTTGACAAAGACGATCTGCTGAAATGCGCCCGTGGCGAGCTCTTTGGTCCCGGCAACGCACAGCTCCCTGCCCCGCCCATGCTGATGATGGACCGCATCACCGAGGTTTCCAGCGACGGCGGCGCCCATGGCAAAGGCCACATTCTGGCAGAATTCGACATCACGCCCGACCTCTGGTTCTTTGACTGCCACTTCCCAAACAACCCGATCATGCCCGGCTGTCTCGGTCTTGATGGCCTGTGGCAGCTGACCGGCTTCAACCTCGGCTGGCGCGGCTGGACCGGCCGCGGCTACGCGCTGGGTGTGGGCGAAGTGAAACTCAAAGGCATGGTGCGCCCGGACCGCAAGATGCTGACCTATAAGATCGACTTCACCAAAGCCGTCCAAACCCGCCGCCTGACCATGGGTGTTGCGGATGGCATCGTCGAAGCCGACGGCGAAGTGATCTACGAAGTGAAAGACATGAAAGTCGCGCTCAGCGAGAGCTGATCTTCAGCGACATGTGAAGATAAGGAAGAGGCCCCAAGGGGCCTTTTTTTGTTGGGTGAAAAGATCGACACATTAATTATTTCATGAAATCAGCGGAGAGATCTTTGAGAGCGCCGCAGACCGATGCTCCTCAAAATAAGTCGTAGCAATCGCTGCGCACAACGCCTCCCTTGACCTATTCGGCTCGATAGCAAAGTGTTCACTCCAATATTCAACCACCTCACGGACCCAATTTTTACATTCTTTTCGGTTGGCTGAGAGTTTAATTTCTCCGGCTTTTGGCGGAAAACTGAGTTGCGCGTCATCGAGATTGGAGCGCAGAAATTCGAGCAACTGATTTTCAGGTCTTAGGTACAAATCTACGATCCCCTTTTCGGGTGTCCAAGGGAGATACTCGATCCGATTTTCGTACTCTTGAAACCATGCAAGTTTGATATGATTGTTCTCAGCTTCCCATCCAGAAACTGTTTCATCCTTAACATCAAGGTCGAGCAATGCATAGCTCTTCACGCTTGCGCGATGCAATGCGTCATGCCTTTTGAGAAAAGCCACGACTTGAGCGAAACCACCTATGGGCACAACTTCGACTTTGGGCCGCGAGTTCTGTTTATGCTTCAGCCTCTCCGCTGCCACCAAACGGACAAGCGTTCGGGTTGCCAGTTCTGCCATATAGTCCTCAACATAAATCACTGTATCTGCGGACTTTTCCTCAACGAATGCCAACCCACCCAGAACCGCAGAAAGGTATGGCTCCTTTTCCACGATGACACCGTCACCTTCTCTTCTCAGATATAAAATCTGTTTACGATCAACAGATTTAATCAAACTCACCGAATGAGTTGAAAAGATAATTGTATGGCCAGCTTGACTGCCAACCTGATCCAAGTATTGAAAGAGTCGTACCTGTGCTGATGGATGCAAAGCCATTTCTAGCTCATCGACGACGATTAGACTATTTGCAGGCATGTGCTGAACCTTTAAAATCAATTTTAAGGTGCAAAGCTCTCCTAAGCTGAAATTCTTTTCTGAATAGTAGCTGGCCCCAACCCTAAATACAAAAGCCTGATTATTCCCTCGCGTCACATTAACCTTTCGTAGTTGGTCAAACTTTTTAGTGTCAAAGATCCGGTTAGCCGCATCTTTGATGGGCTGAGGGACAGAATGTATTTTTTTCGGTTCAAAGTCTTCTGGTTTAGGTGTCACTCGCTCTGCATTTGCGCCGACATAAAGTACTCCTGCATATCCAAAGCCAGCAACAATCTTTGCCTTATTCTTAGGCTTAGGCATCCACCTGACACCTGAATAAGAGTAAGTCACTGTTTCCTCATTGATCGAGAAAGATACTTTAGATTTTGAAAATGAATCTAAGCGATCAGATACTCTTGACGTCATAAAGTGTTGAGGAAAAGCCAGCCTGTTTCCAAGACGATCCAAGCAAGCCAACAGCGTTGTTTTACCAGCGCCGTTTTGTCCAGTCAGCAACCAAGTGCCTGGAGGAGGCATCTCAAACCTCAAGCTGGAAACACTTTTTACATTTCGTATCTCAATCGTTTTGTTCAACATCGCAATCCCCAGTATTTCTGCACGCCTGATTAGGCACCACCGCACTAAAACGCAACCCAGAGATGCATTTCATTGTTAATACGGCTCGAGTAGCGCGCAACCGTGCCTTACCTCCCACCCCAACCCACCTTGCGCCTGCCTGCACAAATCCCCTACATAGACGCCAGCAAACTAAGGGAGAGCGCACATGCGTCGCGTCGTCGTTACCGGACTGGGTATCGTTTCCTCGATCGGCACCAATGCCGAAGAAGTCACCGCCTCGCTGAAAGCAGGCAAATCTGGCATCTCTGCCAGCCCGGAAATGTCTGAGCATGGCTTCCGCAGCCAGATCGCCGGTCATATTGACATCGACCCCAAGGAACATGTGGACAAGCGCACCCTGCGCTTCATGGGCCCCGGTGCCGCTTACGCCCATATCGCCATGAGCCAAGCGATTGCCGATTCCGGCCTCGCCGAAGAGCAGGTTGTGAACGAGCGCACCGGCCTTGTGGCAGGCTCCGGTGGCCCTTCGACCTCTTCCATGCTGGTTGCGCACCAGACCGTGGAGAAAACCGGCGCGACCAAGCGCATCGGGCCTTTTGCCGTGCCAAAATGCATGAGCTCGACCATTTCGGCGAACCTCGCCACCGCCTTTAAGATCAAAGGCATCAACTACTCCATCACCTCGGCCTGCTCGACCTCGCTGCACTGCATCGGCAACGCCGCAGAGCAGATCATGATGGGCAAGCAGGACGTGATGTTTGCCGGTGGCGGCGAAGAGCTCGATTGGACCCTGTCCTGCCTGTTTGACGCCATGGGCGCGATGAGCAGCAAGTACAACGACACCCCGGAAAAAGCCTCCCGCGCCTTTGACGAGGACCGCGACGGCTTTGTGATCTCCGGCGGCGGCGGCATTGTGGTGCTTGAGGATCTGGAGCACGCACTGGCCCGTGGCGCAAAAATCTACGCCGAAGTCACCGGCTTTGCCGCGACCTCTGATGGCCATGACATGGTGGCCCCATCCGGCGAAGGCGGCGAGCGCGCCATGCGTCTGGCGCTGTCGACCCTGCCTGAGGGGCGCAAAGTGGATTATATCAACGCCCACGGCACCTCCACGCCTGTGGGGGATGTGGGTGAGGTTGAGGCTGCGCGCCGCGTGTTTGGCGCAGGCAATGTGCCACCGATCTCCTCCACCAAATCCATGACCGGCCACGCACAGGGCGCGGCAGGCGCGCTGGAGGCAATCTTCTGCCTTCTGATGCTCGATCAGGATTTCATCGCCCCGTCGATCAACGTGGACACACTGGCCACCGGCATCGAGCCGGGCGAAGTGGCAACCTCTTTGGTGGAGAACGCGGGCCTTGATAGCGTGATGACCAACAGCTTCGGCTTTGGCGGCACCAACGGCTCCATGGTTCTCAGTAAATACAAAGGGTAACGCCATGACAGGTGTTCTGGCGGGCAAGCGCGGCCTGATTATGGGCGTCGCAAACGAGCGCTCGATTGCATGGGGCATCGCCCGCGCCATGCATGAGGCCGGAGCCGAGCTCGCCTTCACCTACCAAGGCAACGCCTTTGGCAAGCGGGTCAAACCGCTTGTCGAAAGTGTCGGCAGCGATCTGCTGCTCGACGTGGATGTGACCGATGATGCCTCACTTGATGCGGCATTTGCCTCATTGGCAGACGCATGGCCCACCATCGACTTTGTGGTGCATGCGATTGCCTATTCAGACCGCAACGAGCTGACCGGACGCTTTGTTGACACCACGCGGGGCAACTTCAAGAATTCGCTGGATATTTCCTGCTATTCCCTGATCGAAGTCGCCCGCCGCACCCATCCGATGATGGCGAAAAACGGCGGCACCATTCTGACCCTGACCTATCAGGGCGCAAACCGCGTGACCCCATTCTACAACGTCATGGGCGTCGCCAAAGCTGCCCTTGAAAGCGCCACGCGCTATCTCGCCAATGATCTCGGCCCTGACGGCATTCGCGTCAACGCGATCTCGCCGGGGCCGATGAAAACCCTGGCTGGGGCCGCGATCGGCGGTGCACGTGCCACCTTCAAACATGCCGAGCAGAACGCCCCTTTGCGCGCCAACGCAACGCTTGATGCCGTGGGCGGCACCGCCGTCTATCTGGCCTCCGACGCGGGGGCCTGTACCACCGGCGAAGTGCTGCGCGTGGATGGCGGCTTCCACGTGCTGGGCATGCCGCTGACGGAAAACCTCTAGGCCGAGGCCGCCTCCAGCTCCGCGCCAATGGCCTGAAGGATCTCTGCGGCACCGCCTTGGCGCACCCGAGCCACACCGGCACCGGCCCATTGCGCGCCAAAGCCCGCTTCGCCCGCCGATTTCGCCGCCGCATTCAGCGCTTTGGCCACATCATAGGCCACCGGATAATCCGGCAGACGTGCGCCAAGCTGCTCCCCCAACGCCACATATTTGTTCTGCAAACACCGCGCCGGACGCCCTGACAGCACCGGTGTCAGCACCGAAGGCCGCAATGCCTCATCCTTAAGCGCTGCACGGTATCCCGAATCCGCCGCGGATTCCGCGCTGTCCAGAAACGCAGTGCCAAGCTGCGCCACAGAGGCGCCCGCCGCCAAGGCCCGCGCCACATCCGTGCCATCCATCAGCCCGCCAGCGGCAATGACCGGAACATCCACGGCCTCTGCCAACAGCCGCACAAGCGCCAGCGTTGGCAACGCCGCATCTTCCGCATCCGGATCAAACACGCCCCGGTGCCCACCCGCCTCGATGCCCTGCGCCACCACCGCATCCACGCCTGCCGCCTGACAGGCCAAGGCCTCAGCCACACTGGTGGCGCTGGCGAAAACAAGATTGCCCGCCGCCTGCAGCTCTTTGATCCAACCCACCTCCGGCAGACCGAAGTGTAGGCTCACCACGCCAGGCTTTTCCTCCAGAAACATCTCACACATGGCCCGATCCACGGCAAAACTCTGATAAATTTCATGCAGCGCGTCCGGTGGCTTGGCGCCAAATCTGGCAAAGGTCGGCGCAAGCGCGTCCAGCCAGGCCGCTTCCACATCCGCATCGCGCACAGCGGGCGCATGGCAGAACACATTGGCATTGATCGGGCGCCCCGTCAGCGCCCGCGCCTGCCGCAGCATCGCGCGCGCGCCCTCTACACCGGCTGAGCCAAGCCCCAGCGCGCCCAAACCGCCCGCATTGCTGACCGCTGCCGCCATTTCCGGCGTGGACACCCCCGCCATCGGGGCCTGAAATAGGGGCCACTTAAGCCCCAACCGCGTGACCAAATCCATGAGCACTCCTCCTTGCACTCACGCTACTGCAGCGCGACCAAAAGAAAACCCGAGAAACGCCGCCGTGCGGATCTTTTGACACGGCGCAGCCGACAACGCCGTGCGCACCCTCTCGTTTGACAAGGTGTAAAGCCTTTCAAATTTTACATAACGGAACGTCACAAACAGCATAGCGCCCCCCTTGGAACCCCGGTTTTGGGCGCAATATAGAGGGCTTCATTTTGTCTTTGCCCGGACGTTCTTTAAAATGCAGCTTTACACACTCTTATTGGCCATCACTGGCGTGGCATTCATGGTCTTTCTGGCCGCGAATATCCTCAGCGACACCCCGCGTTTGAAAAAGCTTGAGCCGCTGTTTGTCGGCCTCAGTCTGGGCATCGTGTTCTGGGCGCTGCTCACCTCCTCCACCGGCAAGTCAGAGCCGTTTTCCGAAAGCATCGCCCATGCCAATTTGTCCAAGCTGCAATGGGCCTCTTCTTGTCCTGCCAAGGCAGGCGGGCCGCTGACGCAGCAAGGCAATTTTCAGTGTTGCCCCGCGAAAGAGCCCAATTCCGTCGCCTGCCTGCATCGCTGAGCCCACAAAAAAAGCCCGCCATAAAAGACGGGCTCTTCACTTTATTCTGGTGAGCGCAGGCTCAGTTGATCGAGACCAGCTCGATCGCAAAGGTCAGATCTTTGCCCGCCAGCATGTGGTTGGCATCCAACTTCACGATCTCTTCGGTGATCTCAACCACGGTCACAGGCACAACCTGACCTGTCGGGGATTGCATCTGCAGCTGCAGGCCGATTTCCAGCGGGATCTCCGCTGGGATCTGCTCGCGCGGCACATCCTGCACCGCCTCATCATTACGCGGGCCATAGGCCTGATCCGCTGGGATCTCAGCGACTTTCTTGTCGCCCACACTCATGCCATCCACGGCGCTGTCAAAGCCCGCAATCACCTGTCCGGAGCCAAGGGTGAACTCCAGCGGGTCGCGCCCTTCAGAGCTGTCGAAAACAGACCCGTCGCTCAGGGTGCCAGTGTAGTGGATGCGGACGGTGTCGCCCGATTTCGCTGCGGTCATAAAATGTCCCATCTGTCAGCATGTCCCGACCAAAGCGTCGGCTTTAAAGGCGCACCCTATAGACCTTGGTGTTAATTGGCAAACAGGCCTTTTCGCCCTGCGTCAAACCTGCCAGTCTGCACTTTAAATGGGAGGATCACATGGCCATCACAACTTGTGTTTTTGACGCTTACGGAACGCTTTTTGACGTCGCCGCCGCCGCGCGGGAAGCCGCAAGCGAACCGGGACGAGAGGCTTTTGCCGCGCATTGGATGGATGTGGCAAACAACTGGCGTCTCAAACAGCTGCAATACACATGGCTGCGCGCCGTGGCGGATGCCCACACCGATTTCTGGGAAGTCACCCAAAACGGTCTGGACTGGGCGTTGGAAGCCTCGGGCCTGCAGGGAGATGCAGAGCTGCGCGAGCGTCTGCTGGCGCTTTATTGGGAGCTTTCTGCCTATCCCGAAGTGCCCGCCATGCTGGCCAAACTGAAGGCCGCCGGTTTCAACACCGCAATCCTGTCCAATGGCTCGCCCGATATGCTCAACGGCGCGGTGCAATCAGCGCAGGTTGGCGAATTTTTGGATGATGTGCTCAGCGTCGAAGACGTGGGCATCTTCAAGCCCGCCGCCTCCGTCTATGACCTTGTTGGCAAACGGTTTAACTGCGCCAAAGACGAGGTGCTCTTTGTCTCCTCCAATGGCTGGGACGCAGGCTGCGCCACCGGCTACGGTTTCACCACCGCCTGGGTCAACCGCGCGGGCGAACCGGTGGACCGCCTGCCCTGGCAACCGGCCCACATCCTGTCTGACCTGACCACCATCCCCGATCTTGCGAGCGCCTGATGCCCCACTTTACCACGTCTGATGGCCTGTCGATCTACTTTGACGACACCGGCGGCGACGGCCCCGCAGTGCTTTGCCTCTCCGGCCTCACCCGCAACGCCACCGATTTTGATTACGTCCTCCCGCACCTGTCCGACGCCCGTGTGATCCGTATGGACTACCGCGGCCGTGGGCAGTCGGACTGGGCCGAGGATTTCAACACCTACAGCCTGCCCCGCGAAGCCCAGGACGCGCTGGAGCTGCTTGACCATCTCGGCCTTGAGAAAACTGCCATCCTTGGCACCTCTCGCGGAGGCCTCATCGCGCTGTTGCTCATGGAGATGGCCGCGCATCGCATCACCGGCGTCTGTTTCAATGACGTCGGCCCGGTGATTGAAACCGAAGGGCTTGAGGTCATCCTTGTTTTCATTGGCCGCAACCCGGTCTGGAAAACCCGCGCAGAAGCCGCCGAAGCCCTCGCCCAGCGCCTGCCCGGCTTTCACAACGTCCCCGCCAGCCGTTGGGCGGAAGAGGCCGAACACCACTTTGTCGAAACAGACACGGGCCTCGCGATCAACTACGACCCCAAACTGCGCAACGCCGTGTTGGCGGAGTTTGATCCCAAAGCCCCCGCAAGCGACATGTGGCCCCAGTTTGACAAACTCGCGGGCCTGCCCCTCGCGGTGCTGCGCGGCGAAAACAGCGACATCCTCAGCCGCGACACCGTTGAAGAGATGCAGGCCCGCGCGCCCATGCTCTTCGCAGAGGTGCCAGACCGCGCCCATGTCCCGTTTCTGGACGAGCCGGAAAGCCTCGCGGTGCTGCACCAATGGATTGCCAACCTCAAAGAGCGTGAAACCAAATGAACATCGACATGATCCGCGCCGCCCAGAAGCGCCTGAACGGCCACGCGCGGCGCACCCCCATGCTGACCTCACCCTTTCTGGATGAGATCGCAGGCCGCCGCGTTCTGGTGAAACCGGAATGCCTGCAGCACACCGGATCGTTCAAGTTTCGCGGCGGCTGGTCGGCGGTCTCCGCTTTGGACGAGGCAACCCGCAAACGCGGCATCATCGCCTATTCCTCCGGCAACCACGCCCAAGGCGTCGCGATGGCGGCGGCAGCTCATGACGCGCCAGCCGTGATTGTCATGCCCAAAGACGCGCCGCAGCTCAAAATCGACAACACCCGCGCGCTTGGCGCCGAGGTCGTGCTTTATGACCGCGCCGGCGGCGAGAACCGCGAAGAGGTTGGCGGCACCATTGCCCAAGAGCGCGGCCTGACCCTGATCCGCCCCTATGACGAGCCGCAGGTGATCGCCGGTCAAGGCACCACCGGCCTTGAGATCGCAGAGCAGGCAGCGGAACTGGGCGTGACCTCAGGCGACGTTCTGGTCTGTTGCGGTGGCGGCGGACTGTCCTCTGGCATCGCGCTGGCGCTTGAGGCCGAAGCGCCTAAGATGCGCGTGCGCACCGCCGAGCCGGAAGAGTTTGACGATGTGGCCCGTTCGCTGGCCTCAGGCGACATTGAAAGCAACACCCGCCTCTCCGGCTCGCTTTGTGACGCGATCATCACGCCAAGCCCGGGCGAGATCACCTTCCCGATCATGTCCCGCCTCTGCGGCCCCGGCCTTGTGGTCACCGAAGACGACGCCCTGCACGCCATGGCAATTGCCTTCAAGCGCCTGAAAATCATCGTGGAACCGGGGGGCGCCGTCGCCCTGGCCGCCGCGCTGTTTCATGGCGATCAGATCGAAGGGGACGCGGTTGTGGCCATCTGCACCGGCGGCAATGTGGACGCGGATGTGTTCGCGGATGCTCTTGCCAAATACGCCTAACAAAAGGATCGCGCCCGGCCCCGAAGGGCTGGGCGCGATCTGAGAAACTATATAGCGAACAAAGGAATTTTCAGCCCATGCAAGTGATCGAAGGCGACCTGATTGCCCTAACAAAATCCGGCCAGTTCGATGTTATGGTACATGGCTGCAATTGCTTCTGCACGATGGGCGCTGGCATCGCCAAGGCCATCGCCGCCGAATTTCCAGAAGCACTCAACGCGGACCGCAAAACTGACGAAGGCAGTCGGGAAAAACTCGGCAGTTACTCCGTGGCCAACGTCGCTTTTCAAGACCACAGCTTCCACATCGTAAACGCCTACACCCAGTTCAACTTCAGAGGCCCCCAGCCGCGCGTCAGCTATGAAGCCGTCGCCGACGTGTTTGCGCGTATTGCCTCTGAATTCGCGGGGCACCGCATAGGCTACCCCCTCATCGGGGCGGGCCTTGCAGGTGGCGACTGGTCGATCATAGCTCCATCGATAGACAAGGCGCTTTCGGGGCTGGACCACACACTTGTTGTCCTTCCGGGAACCACAGTTCCAGAGGTAGCTCAATGACCCAATTCACCATCGCCTCTTTCAACGTCAAAAACCTCATCGGCCCGGATCAGGAATACTACACCTTCCAATCCTACACGCCTGAGGAATACGCCTGGAAAGAAGACTGGACCGCCTCCCAGCTTTTCTCCATGGACGCCGACATCATCGGCTTTCAGGAAATCTTTGAGGAAAGCGCGCTGCGCGATGTGGTGGCAGAGGCCGACCGCATCGGGGCCGCCTCTAATGAGGCCGTCATCCCCGACCGCTCCAAGCGCTATCACCGCAAAGCCATCTTCCGCAAACTGGGCTACACGCCTTATGGCACCGAGGGCCTCTTTGTGGCCCCCAACGTGAATGACACGCGAGAACCCGGCAACCGCCGCCCGGGCGTGGCCATCCTGTCCCGCTTCGGCTTTGCGGAACCACCAGAGATCATTCAGGAACTTGCCGAACCGATCAAAATCCCTTTTGCGGCCTTGGGCGGTGGCGACGCTGGGCATTTCACGCTCGCCCGCACCTCACGCCCGATCCTGAAGGCGCGCATTCCCGTGGGCGATCAGATCATCACCGTCTTCAACTGCCATCTCAAATCAAAGCTGGGCGAGTTCCCGCGCGATCCCGAAACCGGTGCCGCCACTGAGGCTGATCTCACCACCTATGACCCGCTTGGCCGCGCCATGGGGGCGATCCGCGCCAGCCTGCGCCGCATGGCCGAGGCTTGGGTGCTGCGCCGCGCCATTGTCGAAGAGTTGAACCTTGGCCGCCCTGTCATGGTGCTCGGAGATTTCAACGACGGCGAGCATGCGGTCAGCTCGGAAATCATCTCAGGCGAGGTGCCCTTCCGAAACTACAGCTGGATGCTGCGCCATGACGCCAAACACGCCAACGACCGCTACACGCGCGGCGAAAACGATGCCATTCAGGAAGCCGTTGGTGCGGTGCGCCTCACCTCTGCCGAGGCGCTCTTCATCCGCAAATCCCTGCGCGACATGGTCTACACCACAGCCTTTGGCGGGGTCTATGAAAGCATTGACCAAATCTACCTTTCGCGCCATTTCCACCCGGACAACCCCGAGCGCTTGGGCGATATGGAATACTTCAGCGTTCTGAACGACCATCTCACCGATGGCAGCCACGCCGAAGCGCCCTACAACAAGCTCGCGTCTGATCACGGGCAGATCATGGCCCACATGCGCCTGAAGGACTGACAGCTATGCCTTTTGCCACGCTCAACGGCATTCAAATCCACTACCGCGACGAAGGAGACCCAACCGGCGCGCCTGTGGTGTTTATCAACTCATTGGGCAGCACGCTGCAGCTCTGGGATCCGGTCCTGCAACATCTGCCCAGCGGTCTGCGCATCCTGCGCGCCGACATGCGCGGCCATGGGCAGACCGACGTGCCGCCCGCGCCCTACGCCATGGGCCAATTGGTAAAAGACACCGAGGCGCTGCTCGATCATCTGAACGTCAAAGACGCGCTGGTTGTCGGCCTCTCCATCGGCGGCATGATTGCGCAGGGTTTGGCGGTCAAACGGCTCGATCTGGTGCGCGCCATGGTGCTCTCCAATACCGCCGCCAAGATCGGCTCCCCCAAGATGTGGGATGAACGCATCGAGGCGGTTCAGACCAAAGGGCTTGCCGCCATCGCGCCGGAGATCATGACCCGCTGGTTTGGCCGCGATTTTCAGGCACGTCCCGAGATGGCCCATTGGCAAGCGATGTTGGCGGCCGCCCCGGCAGAGGGCTATATCGGCTGCTGCGCGGCCATAAAGGGCACAGACTTCTATACGCCCACCTCCGGGCTGCGCCTGCCAACGCTTGGTATCGCGGGGCCGGAGGACAAAACCACGCCTCCTGATCTGGTGCGCGAAACCGTCGAGCTGATCCCCGGCGCGCGCATGGCGCTTTTGCGCCGCGCAGGCCATCTGCCCTGCGTGGAAAAGCCCGTCGAATACGCCCAGCTCCTCACCGACTTCATGAAAGAAACCGGCCATGTCTGACACCTCCACCTCTGGCGCTGACATTCTTCTGGTACACGGCTCCTGCCACGGCGCATGGTGCTGGCGAGACCTCATCCCCGCGCTCAAAGCGCTTGGCCACCATCCCCGCGCCATCGACCTGCCGTCGCATGGCGAGGATCAAACACCCGTTTCCGAGGTGACACTGGAAAGCTGCGCGCAAGCTGTTGTGGATGCTCTTGGCGAGAACACCGTGGTGCTGGGGCACAGCTGGGGCGGTTTCCCGATCACCCGCGCTGCCGACATTGCGCCGGCACAGATCGCGCGCCTGATCTACCTCTGTGCCTACACCCCGTGGGATGGCCATGCCCTTGCCGACATGCGCCGCGCAGCCCCGCGCCAGCCGCTGATGCAGGCCGTGGTCAAATCCGAGGACGGCCTCAGCTACACCATTGATCCCGCCCAAACCCGCGCGGCCTTCTATCACGACTGCCCCGCTGGCACCGAGGATTTTGCCAACGCACACCTCTGCCCCCAGTCGATCCGCGCGCAATCCGATCCGATCACGCTGGGCGACGGCCACCGCCCCCTGCCCCGCAGCTACATCCGCTGCCTTGATGACCAGACCATCCCGCCGGAATTTCAGGTCACAATGACGCAGGACTGGCCAAGCGCGGAGGTTTATGAGATGGCCACAAGCCACTCCCCCTTCTTCGCCGATCCAGCCGGGCTCGCCGCGCTGATCGACCGCATTCTGAAAGCCTCCTGATGACCGCTTCCGTCTTTGATAGCCCGATGTTCACCAAACGCTTCCCCGTCGGGGAAGCCGGGCGTCTTTTCACCCACAGCGCCGAGCTGCGCGCCGCCCTGCTGGTGCTGGGCACCTTGGCCAAGGTTCAGGCCACCCGTAGTGACATCCCCGAAGACAGCGGCTTTTTCATCCACCGCAGCGCGATGGAGGTGCAGGTTGACCCCGCAGGCCTGTCTGATGGTCTCGCCACGGATCAAACCTACGTGCCTGCGTTGATGGCCGCCTTTGACAAAGCCATGGAAGCGCCGGAGCACAGCCGCTTCATCGGTCAAAACGCAGACCCGCAGGACATCGCCGACACCGCCCTGATGCTGCGCCTGCGCCAACTGTTGGGCCTCGCGGAAACCGCCCTCAAGGCGCTGCCCGAGACCAATCAAACCGCCGCCGCCCTGGCGGAATTGCCCGCACTGCGCGCAGAGAGCATCCACGCGGCGTTTGCCAAGGATACAGAGCTCGGTGGTGAGATCGCCAAAGCCCTCTCCCTTGGGACGACTGGGGATGTCCGTCAGAGCACCCGCAGCATTTCGCAATGGCTCACTGCCGCCGCGCAGGCCGCCGCCACTCAGATGCCCCACTGCACCGCCACAGCAGCCCTACTGCAACAGGTGCAAACCCTCAACGGCACCCTGCAACTCAGCGCGGTTGAACCCCACGCCGCCATGGCCGAAGCCCTGCACCTGCCGCAGATCGCTCTGGGCAGCCTGTCGCTCCTCTTGATGGCCGCGCCCAACACCTGACGCATACGGATTGCCACCAAGGCCGAAAGAGTAAGAAAAACCCCACTCGCGCCAAAGGTGCCGTAAGGGAAACATTGCACCCTTCAAAGGCTTGCGCCAGCCTGCCCGCAACTTTTGGAGCTGTGGGGAGGCACTTCAAAGAGCGGCACATCCAGAGGCCCGCTCCCTGCGTACTCACACCAGAATCCCGGCCCCGGCCATCCGCAGGACAGACAACAGACCTATGAAAAACCGGCTCCCCGTTTTGGTGATCCTCGCCACCGTCATCATTGATGCCATGGGCATCGGGCTGATCCTGCCGGTCATGCCCGATCTCATCCGCGAGGTCACCGGAGGCGATCTCGGCGCGGCGGCGATCTGGGGCGGCGTGCTCTCCACGGTCTTTGCCTTCATGCAATTTCTCTGCGGCCCGCTTCTGGGCAACCTGTCCGATCGCTTTGGCCGCCGCCCGGTCCTGCTGATATCGCTCGCCGTGATGTCCGCTGACTATGTGATCATGGCGCTGGCGCAAAATATCTGGGTTCTGGTGGTCGGCCGCATCGTCGCCGGCATCACCGCCGCCACCTATGCCACCGCCATGGCCTATATGGCCGACATCTCAAGCGCGCAGGACAAGGCCCGCGCCTTTGGCATCGTCGGCGCAGGTGTGGGCATCGGCTTTGTGCTGGGCCCCGCGATGGGCGGCATCCTTGGGCAGTTCGGCACCCGCGCCCCCTTCTGGGCCGCCGCCCTTCTGGCAGGTGGCAACGCGCTTTTGGGCTACATGGTGCTCAAGGAAACCGTCAGCGCCGCCAACCGCCGCACCTTTGAATGGCGCCGCGCCAACCCGCTGGGCGCGCTTTATGCGCTCAACCATCTGCCGACGATGACCAAACTGCTGGTGGTGTTCTTCCTCTATCAGGTGGCCGCCGCCGTCTATCCCGCCATCTGGGCCTATTTCGTGACCGAGCGCTTTGCCTGGGAAGAAGGCATGATCGGCCTGTCTCTCTCCACCTACGGGCTCTGTTACGCCATAGTTCAGGCCGCGCTGATTGCCCCCACCATCAAATGGTTTGGCAACCGCCGCGCCGTGATCATCGGCCTCGCGCTGGAGGTCTTTGCGCTGATCTATATCGGCTTTGTCCCCACCGGCATGCTGCTCCTGATGGGCATCCCCATCGCCGCGCTCGCCTCGGTGGGCCTGCCCGCGCTGCAAGGCATCATGAGCCGCCGCGTTGCCGATGATGCGCAGGGCGAGCTGCAGGGCATTTCTTCCTCGCTGACCTCACTGGCGCATGTGCTTGCGCCTTTGGTGATGACGCAGGCATTTGCCTATTTTTCCGCCGATCACGCCCCGCTCTACCTGCCCGGCGCGCCCTTCCTGCTGGCCGCCGTGCTCATGGTCCTCTCCCTTGGTGTCTTCATGAACTCACGTAGGGGAACTTAACCTGAAAACGACGTGCTTTGTCTGGAACTGACCAACCGATCACCTCTAAGCTGCCAGAGTGACAGGGACCGGAGGAGGAAAGATCCACATGAGCACAGTCAAAGCCGCCGTTTGCCATGCGTTTGGCGAGCCCCTAGTGGTCGAAGACATCACTTTGCGCGCACCGCAAATGGGCGAGATTGAGGTCACCCTCAAAGCTGTGGCCGTTTGCCATTCCGACATCTCCTTTGCCGAAGGCGCATGGGGCGGCAGCCTGCCCGCTGTCTACGGCCACGAAGCGGCGGGTCATGTGACCTCTGTTGGCGAGGGCGTGGTGGGTCTGGCCGAAGGTGACCCGGTGGTGGTCACTCTGATCCGTGCCTGTGGCAGCTGCCCAAGCTGCGCCGAAGGCAAACCCACCATCTGCGGCACGCCTTATGATGGTGACAAAGGCCCGCTGACCACCGCCGATGGCGGCACCCTGCATCAGGCCATGGCCTGTGGCGCCTTTGCCGAAAAGGTGGTGGTGGATCAGTCCCAAGTTGTGAAAATTTCTGATGACATCCCCATGGAGGCCGCCAGCCTCATCGCCTGCGGCGTGATCACCGGCGTGGGTGCTGTGGTCAATGCGGCTCAGATCCGAGCCGGTCAGGATGTGGTGGTGATCGGCGCAGGCGGCGTTGGCCTCAACGCCATTCAGGGTGCGCGCATCGCCGGAGCCCGCCGCATCGTCGCCGTGGACATGAGCGAAGAGAAGCTCGAAATCGCCAAGGAGTTTGGTGCCACCGACGGCGTGCTCGCCACCGACAAAAAACCATTTGTGCAGGCGATCCGCGCCATGGGCCGCGGCGCTGATGCGGTGATCGTCACCGTTGGCGCGATCCCCGCCTATGATCAGGCCCCCCGCTATCTCGCCCCGGGTGGCAAGGTCATCATGGTTGGCATGCCGCATTCCGGCGAGAAGTCGAGCTATGAGCCGGTGATCCTCGCCGCCATCGGTCAGGGCATGCAAGGCTCCAAGATGGGCGATGTGGTGATCAAGCGCGACATCCCATGGATGGTCGATCTCTATCAGCAGGGCAGATTGAAACTTGATGAGTTGATCTCTGGCCGTTGGACGTTAGATCAGATCAACGAAGCCATTGCGGACACCAAAACCGGCAGCGCCAAGCGCAATGTGATTGTGTTTGCCGACTGACCACTCACTGCGAGGAGACCCCCTGTGTTGAAATTTGTCACCGATCTTTTCAAACCTTCGGCGCCCAAACCGCCAGCACCGATCTCCTCGCAGACATCCATGAATTTTGACACCGAGGAAGTCACCCCCTTCCTCATCCAGCTCGCCAACAACCCCCGGTTTGTGTTTCCCGAAGGCGTGGCGCAGCTCGTGCAGCAGGATCTGCAAGAAATGGCGGTCGAGGAGACCCGGCGCTGGAAACTGACCTGCGATCTCGACCGTCAGCCGATTCATCTGGAAATCGAAGCCTTCATGGATGATGTGAACGCCCCGGATCTCTCCTTCTTCAGCACGCTGGAGGCGGTGCAGGAGATTGAGCAGGAACTGGAGGCTTTCGCCGCCGCCAAAGGGCTGTAAATCCACGCAACGCACGGTGCGGTAAGGTTTTTTGCTCGCCAAAATTCGCACCGTCGCAATACAGTCGCGATACCGACGTGCAATTTTATGGTTAATTTTGCCCGTTGCATTGAGGAGCCGCGCCATGAAACTCACCGATCTGGACGTGATCATCACCGCCCCCCCAGCCCCCGGATGGGGCGGGCGCTACTGGATCTTGGTGAAGCTCACCACAGACACCGGCATCATCGGCTGGGGCGAATGCTATGCCTCCTCCGTTGGCCCCGACGCGATGACCCATGTCATCCGCGACGTGTTTGAGCGCTACTTTTTGGGCGAAAGCCCTGAAAACATTGAGCGATTATTCCGCCGCACCTATTCCTCAGGCTTCACCCAGCGCCCCGACCTGACAGTGATGGGCGCGTTTTCCGGTCTGGAAATCGCCTGCTGGGACATCCTCGGCAAAGACCGCGACCGCCCCGTCTATGCGCTGCTGGGCGGCCTGATGAACGAACGCCTGCGCGCCTACACATATCTCTACCCTCTTGAAAATCATAAGATTTCCGAGTTCTGGACCTCACCTGAGATGGCCGCCGAAAGTGCGCTGGCCGCTGTGGATCAAGGCTACACCGCCGTCAAGTTCGACCCCGCTGGCCCCTACACCATGCGCGGTGGCCACATGCCCGCCATGAGCGACATCTCCATGTCCGTGGCCTTTTGCAAAGCGATCCGTGAAGCCGTTGGAAACAAAGCAGATTTGCTCTTTGGCACCCATGGCCAATTCAACACAGCAGGCGCCATTCGGCTTGGTCAGGCGTTGGAACCCTACAGCCCGCTCTGGTTCGAAGAGCCCACCCCGCCCGACAACATCGAAGACATGGCACGGGTGGCCCGTAACGTCCGCATTCCCGTCGCCACCGGTGAACGTCTGACCACCAAATCGGAGTTCGCCACCGTCCTGCGCACCGGCGCCGCCGAGATCCTGCAACCCGCTCTGGGTCGCGCGGGTGGCATCTGGGAAATGAAAAAAGTTGCTGCAATTGCAGAGTGTTACAACGCCCAAATGGCGCCGCATCTCTATGCTGGGCCAATAGAATGGGCCGCCAATATCCATCTGGCCGCCTCCATTCCCAACCTGCTGATGATCGAAACCATCGAAACGCCGTTCCACGATGCGCTGATCAAATCTACCGTCAAAGTTGAAGGCGGATATGTGATCCCGCCAACCGAACCCGGTCTCGGCATCGACGTGGACGAAGCTCTGGCTCGTGAAAATCCCTTTGATGGCAAAGGCTTACACCTCCAGATGCAGGACGCGCCGTGCGATTATGTCAATGGAAACAGCTTTGAAGGAGGCGCACCACCAAAAGTCTGAGCCATCTCGCAACCGGATGCTACACATGTTATATGAGAAGTGGACAACGAACTTTCTGCCATACCGGAACCAACAGACGTGACCCTTCAAGACCCCACCGCGCCGCAGTCCGAAATGGCGAAAAACGCCGATGCTGCAGCGACTTACCTCAAAACTCTGGCCCACTCCGGGCGTCTTATGATTCTGTGTCATCTGGAGGGTGGAGAAAAATCGGTCGGCGAATTGGAAGCCCTGCTGGAAGTGCGTCAAGCGGCGGTCAGCCAGATGCTCGCACGCCTGCGCGAAGAGGGCTTGGTGGCCACCCGGCGCGAAGGTAAAACCATCTTCTACCGTCTGGCAGATTCAAACACCTCTCAGGTTATCTCGTTGCTTTACAACATCTTTTGCGCCCCCAAGCCGGAGTAGATCTGATTGATTGAAGCGCTTCCAACCGCCCTTGAGGATTGGTTTGCAGCGCGCGGCTGGCAACCCCATCCCCACCAGCGCGCCATGCTGGAACGCGCTGACGCCCCCTGCACACTGCTGATCGCTCCCACAGGTGGCGGCAAGACCCTCGCCGGTTTTCTGCCCACCCTCGCAGACCTCGCACGCAATGATCACGAGGGGCTCCACACACTTTATGTCTCTCCTCTCAAGGCCTTAGCTGCCGACATCAAGCGCAATCTCCGCGCACCCGTCGAGGAGATTGGCCTTCAGATTCGCATTGAGGATCGCACCGGCGATACCTCACAAACCGTGAAGAAACGCCAGCGGGTCGACCCGCCCCACATTCTGCTGACCACCCCCGAAAGCCTTGCGCTCCTGACATCTTACGAAGATGCCCCACGCATTTTTGCTGGACTAAAGCGCGTGGTTGTTGATGAAATTCATGCACTTGCAGAGAGCAAACGCGGGGATCAACTCTTCCTAGCCCTCTCCCGTTTGCAATCGCTTTGCCCCGATCTGCGCCGTGTCGGCCTGTCTGCAACCGTCGACCATCCCGAGGAAATCGCCCGCCTGCTCGCGCGAAATCCTGACCCTTGCGACATCCTCTATGCAGACCCGGGCCCCGCACCGGACATCGCCATGCTGACAACCGAGGAGGCCCCACCCTGGTCGGGTGGAGGAGCCGCCTACGCCATCCCCGCGGTGCTTGAGCAAGTCAAAGCGCATAAGACCACGCTGATCTTTCACAACACCCGCGCACAGGCTGAGATTTTCTTTCATAATCTGTGGCTTGCCAATGATGAGAGCCTTCCGATCGGCATCCACCATGGCAGCCTCGACCGCGCGCAGCGGGAGAAGGTTGAGGCCGCCATGGTGCGCGGCGACCTACGCGCTATTGTCTGCACCGGCAGTCTGGATCTCGGTATCGACTGGGGCGATGTGGACCTTGTGATCCAGGTCGGTGCCCCCAAAAACGTCAAACGCCTGATCCAGCGCATCGGGCGCGCAAACCACCGCTACAACGCGCCTTCCAAGGCACTGCTGGTGCCTGCCAACCGCTGGGAGGTGGTGGAGTGCGTCAATGCGCTGGAAGCAGCCCGTGCCGGCGATCTAGATGGCGATCCCCGCGGCCCCGGCCCGCGCGACGTGCTCTGCCAACACATATTGCTCACGGCGGCCTCTGGCCCGTTTGCGGCTGACGCCCTCTTTGATGAGGTCGCCAGTGTCGGCGCATACACAGACCTGACCCGTTCAGGTTTTGACGCCTGCCTCGATTTCTGTGCCACAGGGGGATATGCGCTAAAGGCTTATGATCGTTGGCAAAGGTTGCAACAGCGCCCCGATGGGCTGTGGCAGTTGCGCGATCCCCGCGCCGCCGCGCGCATCCGTATGAACGCAGGCACCATTCAGGACAGCGACACCCTGAAGGTGCAGCTGAAACGCAATCGGGGTGGCAAGCCGCTTGGGGAGGTTGAGGAAGCTTTTGCCGCGACGCTTTCCGCAGGAGACACCTTCCTCATCGGCGGGCAGATCGTGCGCTATGAGGGCCTGCGCGACATGACGGTGCAAGTCTCGCGAAATGCCGCACGCAAGCCGCGCGTCGCCGTCTTCTCCGGCACCAAATTCTCAACATCCACACAGCTCTCACAACGCACCCTGCGCTATCTCCAGCAAGCGCATTGGCCGGACCTGCCAGAGCACACCGCCGACTGGCTGCGGCTCCAACGGGAGATCTCCCAGCTACCGGAGCCTGACCGGTTGCTGGTCGAGACCTTTGAACGGGACGGGCGGCAGAACATGTGCGTCTATGGGTTTGCTGGGCGCAATGCGCAGCAAACACTCGGGTTGCTGCTCACCAAGCGGATGGAAGACTTGGACCTCGCTCCCATGGGGTTTGTCGCTTCAGACTATGCCACTTTGATCTGGGGGTTGGATGAGGTGATAGAGCCCAAACCTCTCTTTGATCTCAATGTGTTGCGCGACGGGCTGGACGGTTGGCTGGCGGGCAACGCGCTGATGAAACGCACCTTCAGAGCCTCAGCGACAATTGCGGGACTGATCGAACGCAACACACCGGGTACAAAGAAATCAGGCCGCCAAGCCACTTTCAGCTCAGACATCCTCTACGACACCCTGCTCAAATACGACCCAGATCATTTGTTGATGGAGGTCACACGGGTTGAGGCCATGCGTGGGCTCGTCGACTTTGCGCGGATCGAGACGATGCTGTCCCAAGTCGGAGACCAGATCGACCACGTGCGCGCGCCACATGTCACGCCCCTCGCCGCACCTCTGCTTTTGGAAGTGGGTAAAGTCCCCGTGCAGAGTGGCAGCGCCGAAGAGCGCCTGCTCGCAGAAGAAACCGCAGCGCTGATGCAAGACAGTGGCCTTGCCAGCGTTTGAACGGAACCTGTGCAAAGCGTCAAAGAAACAAAGAGATACCCATTGATCTGGCTATCTTCAGCCCATAAGAACGTACCATGAACGGCGTTTCGATCACTCTTGCAGGCTGCACGCTTTCCGCGCTGGGATCCGGCGCATTGTGGTGGGAAGATCAGCGGCTTTTGGTGGTCTCTGACCTGCACCTTGGCAAATCAGAACGCGTTTTGCGGCGCGGCGGGCCTGCCATTCCCCCCTATGAAACGCGAGACACCCTTTTGCGTTTGGAAGAGGTCCTTGAAGCGACAGAGGCCAACACCGTGGTGTGTCTGGGGGACAGTTTTGACGATGTAGAAGCTGCCCGTGCGCTTTCAGAGGGTGAACGCCTCTGGATCGCGCGATTGCAAGCTGGTCGGCGTTGGGTGTGGATTGAGGGCAACCACGATCCCGGCCCCGTCGATCTGGGCGGCGCACATTTGTCAGAACTCCCTTTGCCCCCTCTGGCCTTTCGCCATATTGCGCAGCCTGGCCAAAGTGGCGAGGTTTCAGGGCATTACCACCCTAAGGTCACGGTCCAGACCCGGCTGCGAAAAATCTCTCGTCCTGCCTTTCTCTTTGACAGAGATCGCATCATCCTGCCGGCCTTTGGCACCTATACCGGAGGTTTGCGAAGCGACAACAAGGTGCTGTCAGAGCTGATGCGGCCAGAGGCGATGGCGGTGATCACCGGTCAAACGCCACGGCTCGTCACCATGCCGCGCTGACAAGGTTGACGCTCGGGTTTGTCTGCCCTCTTCTGCCTTTGGGAGAGGAAAACAAATGCCACTATCAGAACCAATCGCGCAGAAAATTCACCACAGCTTTGCCAAGCAGGCCATGATGACAACTCTGGGTGCTAATCTGACCAACCTGGATGCTGGCACAGTGACGCTCAGCGCGCCTATTCTGCCCACTTGCACGCAACAGCATGGTTTCGGCCACGCCGCGCTGACCTTTGGGCTGGGCGATAGCGCAGCGGGCTATGCGGCGCTTTCCATGATGCCTGAAGAGGCAGAGGTTCTCACAAGCGAAATGAAAATTCACCTGCTGGCTCCTGCCCAGGGGGACCATCTTGAAGCGATTGGTCGCGTGGTCAAACCCGGCCGCCGTCTGGTGATCGTGCAAGCCGAAGTGTTTGCTTTAGACAAAGGCCTGCGCACGCAAATTGCTCTACTCACCGGCACAATGGTGCCGATCCTGCCCAAATAGAAAAGGCGGCCCAAAGGACCGCCTTAAAATCTTGTGTCGCCAAAGGCTTACGCTGTCAGCCCTTCGGGCTCTTCCAAACCGTTTGCACGGCAGCAGGCGGTCACGGTATTGGCAAGCAGGCAGGCGATGGTCATCGGACCAACGCCACCGGGAACCGGGGTGATTGCACCGGCCACTTTGGCGGCGCTTTCATAGTGAACGTCGCCCACAAGGCGGGTTTTGCCTTCGCCTTTTTCAGGCGCGTCGATGCGGTTGATGCCCACATCAATCACGGTTGCGCCTTCTTTGATCCAGTCGCCTGGCACCATTTCTGGGCGGCCCACAGCGGCAACAACGATGTCGGCCTGTTTGACCACACCGGGCAGATCCTTGGTGCGGCTGTGTGCGATGGTCACGGTGCAGCTGTCACCCAGCAAGAGCTGCGCCATTGGCTTGCCAACGATGTTGGAACGGCCAATCACCACAGCATTCATGCCGGAGATCGAGCCGTGGTGATCACGCAGCATCATCAGGCACCCCAGCGGTGTGCAAGGCACCATGGATTTCTGACCAGTGCCAAGAAGTCCCACGTTGGAAATGTGGAAGCCGTCCACGTCTTTTTCCGGCGCGATGGAGTTGATCACCAAATCTTCGTTCAGATGCCCAGGCAGCGGCAACTGCACCAGAATGCCATGCACGGTCTCATCGTTGTTGAGCTGATCGATCAGCGCCAGCAGATCGGCCTCAGACGTGTCTGCGTCAAGCTTGTGCTCAAAGCTGTTCATGCCTGATTCCACGGTTTGCTTGCCCTTGGAACGCACATACACTTGGCTCGCAGGATCTTCACCCACCAGCACAACCGCGAGGCCCGGCGTGATCCCATGCTCCTCTTTCAGGCGTGCCACATGGCCCGCTACTTTCTCGCGCACAGTGGCCGCAAAGGCCTTTCCGTCAATCACTTGCGCAGTCATCTTGGTCTCCCCTTACGCATCCGCCCGGGCATAAGACGCCCGGTAATGATCCATTTGCATCCGTGTTGCCAACACGGCGTTTTTCATCAGTGTGGCCACTGTCACAGGGCCGACGCCGCCGGGCACCGGTGTGATCCAGCCCGCCACCTCAGAACAGCTGGCAAAATCTGCGTCGCCAACCGTGCGCGGGCCGTCCGGCGTCTCCACACGGTTGATGCCAATATCAATCACAGCTGCGCCCGGCTTGATCATGTCGCCGGTCACCAGACCCGGCTTGCCCACCGCGACAAACACCGCATCTGCGGCACGGCTGTGCATGGCGACCGAGCGGGTCATGTGGTGACATACGGTAACCGTTGCACCGAGGCCCATCATCAAGAAGGCAATTGGCTTGCCCACGATCTCGCTGTGGCCAATCACGGTGACATTGAGACCTTCCATCTGCAAAGGCAGGGTTTTCAGGATCTCGACCGCAGCCACAGCCGTACAGGGGCCAAGCGCCAAATCGTTGTAAACAATGTTGCCGATAGAGGCCGGGTGCATGCCTTCAACGTCCTTGAGCGGGTGCACCGTTTTCTGCAGCGCCTTCACCGGAATATGCTCTGGCAATGGGCGCTGGATGATGATCCCATTCACGCGTGGGTCGTGGTTGAGCCCCTGAAGGATGCCAATCAGCTGCTCCAAAGAGGTCTCTGCCGGATAGCTGCGCGCCTCAAACTGAACACCCGCGCTTTCGGCTTGTTTCTGCTGGTTGCGGACGTAGATCTCGGCGGCGGCCGTATCGCCAACGCAAATCGAGACCAAGCGTGGGGCCCACCCCAGTTCGCTCAGCGTTTGCGCCTCTGCCCTGACCTCTGAGCGCAGCGTCGCTGCAATCTCTTTCCCATCAATCACTGCTGCGCGCATGTCGTGCTCCGCTATTCGAATTCTATGGTCTGCGCCTCTCGCGCAATCGACCAATCAATCAATTGACGCCACAAGGTTTCTATGAGGTCTGGATCCAGTTCCTCGGCCTCGGCTGTGGCGCGGACTTTGGCCACCACATCTTCGATGCGGGCCGGAATGGAGGCCGGCAGACCGACCCCCTGTTTGATCTCAACCGCCCGGTCGATGTAGCTCGCCCGTTTGGCCAATAGCTGGACCAATGTGCGGTCCAGCATATCGATTTGCTCTCGCAAAGTTGGCATGTCGGGGCAATTGGCAGGGGCAAGCATCGCTGTTCTCCAGAACGTGTCGCGCATGCCCTACCCTGCCTATGCCCAAACCGCAATCCGGATCAGAACAGGCCTTCGATCAAGCCTTCGTCGTTCAGACGGATGCTTTCCGACGCAGGCTTGCGGGGCAGACCCGGCATGGTCATGATCTCACCGCAGACAACCACGATGAAGCCAGCACCGGCAGACAGGCGAACCTCACGCACCGGGACAGAGTGGCCGGTTGGCGCTCCACGCAGGGACGGATCGGTGGAGAAGGAGTACTGGGTTTTTGCCATACAGACCGGCAGGTTGCCGTAGCCCGCTTCTTCCCACTCGCGCAGCTGGTTGCGGATTTTGTTGTCCGCCAGAACTTCGTCTGCGCGATAGATGCGCTTCGCGATGGTTTCGATCTTCTCAAACAGCGGCATGTCGTCAGGGTAGATCGGTGCGAAGTTGGCGGAGCCGCCTTCCACGATTTCCACAACTTTCTCTGCCAGCGGTGCGGAGCCCTCAGAACCCAGCTCCCAGTGACGGGACAGAACCGCTTCCACACCGTGCTCTGCGCAGTAGTCTTTGACGGCCTGCACTTCTGCGTCGGTGTCGGTCACAAAGTGGTTGATGCCCACAACAACCGGCACGCCGAAGGACTTCACGTTCTCGATGTGACGGCCAAGGTTGGCACAGCCATTTTTAACAGCTTCAACGTTTTCCGCACCCAGATCAGCTTTGGCAACGCCGCCGTTCATCTTCATGGCGCGCACAGTGGCAACCAGAACAACCGCGGAAGGCGCAATGCCTGCTTTACGGCACTTGATGTTCATGAACTTCTCAGCACCGAGGTCGGCACCGAAGCCCGCTTCGGTCACAACGTAGTCGGCCACTTTCAGAGCGGTTTTGGTTGCGATCACGGAGTTACAGCCATGTGCGATGTTGGCGAATGGGCCGCCGTGTACAAACGCTGGGTTGTTTTCCAGAGTCTGCACGAGGTTTGGTTGCATCGCGTCTTTCAGCAGGACGGTCATTGCGCCTTCTGCTTTGATGTCGCGGCAGTAAACCGGGGTCTTGTCGCGACGGTAGGCCACGATGATGTCGCCCAGACGCTTTTCCAGATCTTCCAGATCGTTTGCCAGACACAGGATCGCCATAACTTCGGACGCCACGGTGATGTCAAAGCCGGTTTCGCGTGGGAAACCGTTGGACACGCCGCCCAGGGAAGCCGTAATCTGACGCAGAGCGCGGTCGTTCATGTCGACCACACGACGCCATGCCACGCGGCGGATGTCGATTTCGCACTCATTGCCCCAGTAGATGTGGTTGTCGATCATGGCCGACAGCAGGGAGTGTGCGGAAGTGATGGCGTGGAAGTCACCTGTGAAGTGCAGGTTCATTTCTTCCATTGGCACAACCTGTGCCATGCCGCCGCCCGCTGCGCCGCCTTTCATGCCGAAGTTCGGGCCGAGAGACGCTTCGCGGATACAGATCATGGCGTTTTTGCCGATCTTGTTCAGGCCGTCGCCCAGACCCACGGTGGTGGTGGTTTTGCCTTCGCCCGCAGGTGTCGGGTTGATGGCGGTCACCAGAATCAGTTTGCCGTCTTCTTTGTCTTTGACGGAGTTGATGAACTCCTGGCTGACTTTGGCTTTGTCGTGGCCATATGGCAGCAGGTCATCAGGGCTGATGCCCAGCTTTGCACCGATTTCCTGAATCGGTTTCTTGTTGGCTTCACGGGCGATTTCGATGTCGGTTTTGAAACTCATGGCGGTCCCTGTCACAAGGATGTTGACGTTCTGACCCACTTCTAGCGCTCACAACGTCGCCCGAGGGATGCAATTCCGACATTTCCCGCGCTTGTTGCGTCGGCGATCGTGGCGGCGGTTTCTTTTAGGAAACGTTACGTCAATATAGGCTTCAACGGACCGACGCGCGCTGCGATGCAGCGGTCAATCCGCCCGCGCGGCGTCTAAATGCGCCCAAACAGGCTGATCAGGCACAAACAGCCGCAGTTTGTCGCCCACCGCAAAATGCCCTTCCCGCTCGACCCAGGCAGTCACGCCCCGACGCCCTTCAGCCGCCGCCTTGAATTTCGGGCCATGCCCCGGATGGTGACCTTCGATCACACGCCCCGGCAACACGCAGGGGCGATTCTCCATATCGATCGTAATGGTCGTCCAATTCGGCCCCTGAAGCCGCGCATTAGGAGGCACATGGGTGAAATCCGGAATGCCTTTGACCACGATAGAGGCACCGAGCCACGCCGGGTTCACTGTCTCCAGCCCCATTTCTTGCGCAATCAGATCCAGCTCTTCCTGTGACAACACCGACAATTGGCGCACATTGGCAATCTCTGTGCCTTTCTCATAAAGCGCCTTCACCCGCACACAGGATTTCCGCGTCACGCCTGAGTGCGCCTCGCCGACCGCGCCCCCAATCGACAAGGTCAGTGTTTCCGCAGCAGTCGCGCGCAGATCTTTTCCCGCGGGAGCAACGCGCCCCAACCAGGTGATCTCTGCTTCAAAAGAGGTGGGTTTGAGCGCGGGCATTGGGTCTTCTCCTGAGTGTCTACCATACGAACCTAACAACAGGCGGGCAGCACAACAAACGACGAGCCTTGATGGCAAATATCAATATAGGTGACGTTTCTCACCTTTGGCCTGCCCCTAACTGCGCAGACAACAGAGCGCACAAAACGAAAAACCCCGGAGCGTTTCATCGCTCCGGGGTCTTGTTTTGTAAGTAAGGTCAGATCAGGCCGACGGCTCCGGCTCCATCCCACCATCACCGCTTGGTTTGCTGCGCGGTTTGGTCTTCGGGATCGCGGTGACGCTTGGCGCGTTGCCCTCATCTGCGTCATTGCTGTCATCATCGCCCGATTGTGGCGGCTCGCCGTCCATCACGCGTTTGATTTCATCGCCTGTCAGGGTTTCATATTCCAGAAGCCCCTGCGCCAGACGCTCCCATTCATCATTGAAATCGGTGAGCAGCTGGTGCGCTTTGTCATAGCCTTCCTGGATCAGGCGTTTCACCTCTTCCTCGATCAGCTCTTTTGTATGCGCGGAGACAGAGAAACCGCCAGTGTTGCCCTGATAGCCCTCATGCGCTTCGGCATAGTCGATGTTGCCGACCTTCTCCGACATACCCCAGCGCATGACCATCGCACGCGCCAATTGGCTTGCCTGCTGAATGTCGCCTGCAGGGCCGTTGGACACATGGTCTTCGCCGTATTTGATGATCTCAGCCGCTTTGCCGGCCATGGTCATAGCAAGCTTCTGCTCACATTCAGCCTTGTGCCAGTTCAGACGATCCATCTCTGGCAGGCTCACAACCATACCCAGCGCACCACCGCGCGGAATGATGGTTGCTTTATAGACCGGATCACATTCTGGCAGCTTGAGGCCAACCAGCGCATGACCGGCTTCGTGGTAAGCTGTTTTCTCTTTCTGGTCCTGCGTCAGCACCATAGAGCGACGCTCCGCACCCATCATCACCTTGTCTTTGGCGGATTCAAAATCCTCCATGGTGACAAAACGACGGCCAACACGTGCGGCCATTAGCGCGGCTTCGTTCACGAGGTTGGCAAGATCCGCACCAGAGAAGCCCGGTGTACCACGCGCAATGATGCGCAGATCAACGTCAGGGCCAAGGGGTGTTTTACGTGCGTGCACGCCAAGGATCTTTTCGCGGCCTTTGATGTCTGGGTTACCCACGGTCACGTTGCGGTCAAAGCGGCCCGGGCGCAGAAGCGCAGGATCGAGCACGTCACGACGGTTGGTTGCCGCCAGAATGATCACGCCTTCGTTGGCTTCAAAGCCGTCCATTTCAACAAGTAGCTGGTTGAGGGTTTGTTCGCGCTCGTCGTTACCGCCGCCATAACCCGCGCCACGATGGCGACCAACCGCGTCGATCTCGTCGATGAACACGATACAAGGCGCGTTTTTCTTGGCCTGCTCAAACATGTCGCGCACACGTGACGCACCAACACCCACAAACATCTCAACGAAGTCAGAACCGGAGATGGTGAAGAAAGGCACACCCGCTTCGCCTGCAATGGCACGCGCGAGCAATGTTTTACCGGTGCCAGGAGGGCCAACAAGCAGCGCGCCTTTTGGAATCTTGCCGCCAAGACGGGAGAATTTCTGAGGGTTGCGCAGGAACTCAACGATCTCTTCGAGCTCTTCCTTCGCTTCATCAATGCCTGCCACATCATCAAATGTCACGCGGCCTTGCTTTTCGGTCAGCATCTTGGCTTTGGATTTGCCAAAGCCCATTGCACCACCTTTGCCACCGCCCTGCATGCGGTTCATAAAGTAGACCCAGACGCCGATCAAAAGCAGGAAGGGCAGAAGGCTGATCAGGAAGGCTTGGAACCCGGAGGTTTCCTGACTTTCAGCGCGCACCGGAATACCCTGCTCGATCAGCAGGCCCGTGACTTCGGCATCCGCAGGCATCACAGCCACATAGTTGGAGCCATCTTTCGTGGCATAGCGCACTTTCTCGCCATCAAGCGTCACGCTGGCCACCTGGTCACTTTGCACAGACGCAACAAAGTCAGAATAGCTGATTTCCCGGCTTTGCAGAGTGCTGCTGTCACCGCTGAACAGATTGAACAAGGCAAGGATCAGCAGAAAAAGCACGACCCAGAAAGCTACATTTCGCGCATTGCCCAAGGCAAGTCTCCCTTTAAGTACGCCCGTTCCCTATCACGGGCGCGTATACAGTTAAATAGAGATCGCTGCCTCGTTATCAATGCGATATTTGGCAAACACACTCGCAAGTCGCGCCATTTTGTAACTAAAGCGCCAAAACCTGCGCATCCCATCCGTTAGAAAGGCCTGCGATGGGGGCCGCGATCAGTTTTGAGCCCTGCCAGATTGCAGGTGAAGACAGCAGGCTCTGGCGCGGACGCCCGGTGGCGCGCCAGTCTGGAACGTCTGCCAGCCCCGCCTCGCCAAGCGCAGCAATTTCAAGGCCAGTCTCATTACCCTCTACGAGTGCGGCCAAGCGCCACCGTCCGTCCCAAAGGCTGTCTGTCGACGTACGCAAATCTTTCACAGCCTGCCATTCACGTGTGATACGCAACCGTCCAGCTTTCGGGATCACCAAACATCCGTGCAAGGGCTTGGGGACCTCAATGTTCCAAACACCCGAAAGCGTCTTGAAACGCGGCCGATAGAGATTTCCGGACACCGCCCCCAAAGCGTCGGCGAGCAATCGTGATTTCAGAGCGTCGGGCAGGTTTAGCAGCCCTGCGTGATCAAAAATCACGTCGCCTGCATCCCGTGAAACCAAATCCTGCGCGGCACGCTCTGCCGCCCAAGCCGCCAGCGCCCGCTGCTCTCTCATATGATCAGCGGTTTGGGTCAGGCGCGCCACGCTCAATCCCAACGGCTCCAATGTCTCCATCATTTGGCGCGCTTTAACACGATCAAACGCTGGATCTTCGTTGCTGGGGTCATCCGCCCAAGGCACATTAGCCTGCCGCAGATGATCTCGAAGTGCCTGACGGCGCACGTTCAAGAGAGGGCGCAACCACGTCAATTCTCCGTCATGACGTGTCAGCTCCATGGCAGAAAGCCCATCCACACCCGATCCACGCGCAAGCCGCATCAGAAATGTTTCCGCCTGATCATCAGCGGTGTGCCCCAAGGCAACGCAGGTCAACCCGCACTCTTCAGCCCATTTGCGCAAAGCCGTGCGCCGCCCGTCTCGGGCCGCTTGCTGCAGATTGCCTTGCCGATCCCACCGCCAATTTAAAACGCTGTGGTACAATCCATGACACGCCGCGTACTCCGCAACCAAGGCGATTTCATCGCGCGCTTCCGGCCGAAGCCCATGATCGACGCTTGCGACAAAAACTTCTGCTTTGCCCCATGCGCGCAGCAAATCCAGAAGCGCCATGGAGTCTCCGCCACCGCTGACGGCGACGCCAATTTTGTCGGGGAAGTCGTGTCCGAAAGCCGTATCAAGTGCCTTTGACAAGGCATCAGCTAGCGCGATCAGGGGCACTGCAGGTTGGCCATCTCGGCCTGCGCCTCAGAGACAAACACACCACCCGGGAAGCGCACACCAACTTCATTCAGCGTCACACAGGCCTCGTTGACCTGACCAAGCGCGCCAAGGGATTTTCCGAGGCGAAACAGCGCTTCTGGGGCTGTGCCCGCCACAGGCGCACCCGAATAGGCTTCCAAGAACGCACGCGCCGCGCCGGTTTTGTCTTCTGTGCCTTCAAGCGCCTGCCCGCGCCGCAAATGCGCCTCAGATTCCAGCGGACTCCCCGGATAGGTCTGCACAAATGAGGCGAACTGATCTGCCGCAGACGCATATTCTGCGTTGTCCAAAGCGGTCATCGCGCGATTGAAATCCGTTTCTTCCCCAACGGCCAGCTCTGTCGGCTCGCCATCACCCGATCCATCATCTTCACCTTCGGTGACATCGGGCACAGCCTCGATATCACCACCCAGCGTGGTGGTTTCGCCCAGCTGGCTCAGGTCTCCACCTTCAAGCTCCACAAGACGAAACTCCAGATCCCCAATGCGGTTGGTGCCATCTTCAACGATGCGTGCCACGCGATATTGCAGCTCTTCGGTTTTGTTGGTCAGCACCTGAAGCTGCTGCTCAATCACATCGACGCGCTCCAACGTGGAGGCACCCGCCACTACAGTGCCCGGCGCACCGGTTGTCGAAAGCTCTCGTTTGAGCTGTTGAATTTCGACATAGAGCACCGAGAGTTGTTGGCGCACATCCGCCAGCGTTTCCTCGCGCGTCTGCGCGCTGCCCATCACTGGGGCCAATACAAGCGCAAGTGCGCTTAGTCCTGCAAATACCTGCGCTCGCATCGTGACTTATCCCGAAACATTTGCCGTCAGCACGGTCACCGCGCGACGGTTCTGCGCGTAGCAGCTTTCCTGCGAACAAACCTCGATCGGGCGCTCTTTGCCGTAGCTCACAGTGCGCACGCGATTGGACGCAACGCCTTGGGACACGAGCAGCTCTTTCACAGCACTCGCGCGCCGCGCACCAAGCGCGAGGTTGTATTCACGGGTGCCCTGTTCATCGGCATGGCCTTCCACGACCGCCACATAATCCGTGTTCTCAAGCAGCCAGTTTGCCTGCGAAAGAACCGTCAGACGCCCCTGCTCACTCAGCGTGGACTGGTCCACCGCAAAGAGCACACGATCTCCGACAGCTTCCTGGAAATAGGCGATGGAGGTTGGATCCGCGCTGCTTCCCGCTACGCCACCAGTACCATCGGCGCCAAAGCCACCAGATCCGCCGCCAAACCGATCGGCATCCGTACAAGCGCCAAGCGCCACCGCGGCCACCAAAAACGCCGCTTTTGTCCAAGTTTTCATGAAATCGCCTCGCCTTTTATCCCGAAAGTTCTTTCGTCTCTTGCCTGTTGTGCCATTCGTGTATCACAAGCCTGCGTTTTAGAAAACGCCGCCGTGCTTTGCTCGCTCAAGCGTTATTGGAGTGGCGACCAGCTTGGGTCAGAACCGCCCCCCGTTACGCTTACCGGCTTCAGGTTCCGTCCGGACACGTCCACCGAATAGAGCGCCGACACACCGCCGGAGCCTTTGGTCTCGCGTGTGAACATAATCACACGGCCATTGGGCGACCATGTTGGCCCCTCATCCAAGAAAGAAGCCGTCAGCAGGCGCTCTTCGCTGCCATCGGTGCGCATGACGCCAATGTGGAAACGACCCTTGTTCTGCTTGGTGAACGCAATCAGATCACCGCGCGGGCTCCAGACAGGCGTACCATAACGCCCTTTGCCAAAGCTGATACGCGTCGCCTCGCCACCATTGGCATTCATGATGTAGAGCTGCTGTGTGCCGGAGCGGTCGCTCTCGAATACAATCTTGCTGCCATCCGGGCTGTAACTCGGTGCGGTTTCAATCGACGGAGTCGACGTCAAACGCTGGCGCTGCCCGCTTGCGATGTTCATTTTGTAGAGGTCAGTGTTGCCGCCTTCGGTCACGGACATAACAACACTTGAGCCATCCGGCGAAAAACGCGGCGCGAAGCTCATGGTGCCGCTCTCATTGGACAGCACCCGGCGCTGCACAGAGCCAACATCCAGAACATACACCTGCGGGAAGCCCGTTTCGTAACTCGTGTAGAGCACGCGGTCTCCTTTCGGAGAGAACCGTGGTGCCAACACAATCGCGCGGCTGTCGGTCAAAAACTGTAGATTGGCGCCGTCATAGTCCATCACCGCCAGTCGTTTTTTGCGGTCACTCTTGGGGCCTGTCTCGCTTACAAACACCACGCGGCTGTCAAAGTATCCACCTTCACCGGTGATGCGCGCATAGACTTCATCCGCCACTTTGTGGGCCATGCGCCGCCAGCCGTCGAGGGTGCCTTTGAACCGCAGGCCGCTGCCCAGCTCGGTCCCTGCAAACACATCATATACCCGGAAGCGCACCTCAAGCTGATTGCCGCTCACAGAGACGCCTCCGGAAATCAGAGCCTGAGCGTTGATGGCTTTCCAGTCGGCGTATTGCACCGGGCTGTCAAAGTTTGTGATGCTTGAAATATGCGCGCTGGCCGGGATTTGACGGAACAGCCCCGTGCCATTCAGATCTGCGGCGATCACCTGGCTGATGTCGCGCGACACCTGATTAGAGCCCTGCGTTTCCGCAACAAAATCTGGCACCGCGTAAGGCAAAGGCTCAATCACCCCGTCCGTGATTTCGATGCGCAGAGGGGTGCTTTGGGCTTCTACCTTATGCGCCCAAGGGGTCAGGGCCATCACCCCGATCATCACTGTGGCAAAAAGTCTGCTCATCGGCGCCTCATATTATCTGGGTTAAATGTAATCTCAACATCTCGCCAATGGTCATATTTTTCCACTGGCAAGTCATATCCGTCTTTCTGACAGCGCAAAACCGCGCGTCTTGCGGCCTGAAAAGCCGTCCGCGTGGCAGCGTCATCGCCGCCCTCTGCGCTCAGCAACTTAATATCGCCCTGCACTTTACCGTTGCGGTCCAAGGAAAGACCGACAACCACCGTCACGTCTGCTGCACGCGAGCCCACATCCACGACCCAGCATTGCTGCACAGCAACTCTCAGACCATCCCGTTCCCCTTGGCTCAGGGGTGGCCCCGAAGGCGCAGCGGTGGTTTCAGTGGCCTCAGACGCGCTGGCTTCTGCCAAGGCCGCGGCAATGGCGTCATCGGTTGTCTCAGCTGTCGGAGCTTCGGCTGCTGGTGCCGGCTGCGCTGTTGGGCGCACACGTGGACGTAAGGATCGGCTTGGCGCTGCGCTGGCGAGTTCTTCTTGTTTGGGTTCCGTCGCTATTTCAGTGCTGGCGGCTTCTGGCGCTGTCTCTTCTTGCACCTCGTCCTGCACCTCAGCACTTTCGTCCGGCTGTGTCGCTTCCTGCAATGTATCCGCAATAGCTGTTTCAGGCTCCGGCGGGGCCACTGGCTCTGGCGCCACCCGCTCTGCCTGCGGGGCGGCTGGACGGACAGGTGCATCGGGGATGATCACCGCGCTGTCACTCACCGGAGTCGGCAACTCAGGCGCCTCTTGCGCAGCATCGTCCGGCTCAATTGGCGCTGGTGGCGTGACCTCTGTCAGCTCAGGAGTCACATCCGGCTCTGTGGGCAGCGCTTCAGGCGGCGTCACCTGCTCAGGTGTGTCGTCCGCTTGAGATGTCAGCTCCGGTGTCGGCTCCAACTCTTCAGGTGGCGTAGGCAAGGCAACTTCCGTGACCGTATCCGGCGACTCCTGAGAGCGCACCAAAGCGTCAAACTCTGCAGAGGAAATCACGGACACATCCGTCACCTCCATCGGAGGTGGATCAGGGTTCAGCACCCCGCCAAACAACACCCAACCAATCAGACCGGTGTGGGCGATGCCGGATATATAGTGGCCGATATGCACGCCTGCGTCCTAGTTGTCCGTACCAGCGGCCGCTGCAGGCTCCGCGCCGCTGAGCGTCGGCCCGCCAACATCGGTCACAAGGCCGACATCACTGAAACCACCCGCATTGAGCGCGCCCATCACCTGCACCACAGCCTCATAAGGAATAGCGCCATCTGCGCGCAGATAAACCCGTTCCGAACTGCGTTCGGCAGCAACCGCGCGAAGCTTGGGCACCAGTTCTTCCGCTGCAACGGGCGTGGTCATGATGGTGATGCCAAGATCTGCGTCGATGGTTACCGTCAAAGGCTCTTCCTGTTCACCGGGAAGCGGATTGGCTGCTGTCTTTGGCAGTTCAACCGGCACACCCACTGTCAGTAGCGGCGCCGCCACCATAAAGATGATCAGCAACACCAACATGACATCCACAAAAGGCGTCACGTTGATTTCGCTCATCGGCTGGCTGCTGCGGCGATTGCGGCGGCGGCGCTTGCCGCCTCCTCCGCCAGATTTCATCACACCCGCACCCATCTTTTATGCGTCCAGCTGGCGGCTGAGGATGGTGGCAAACTCATCGGCAAAGGCTTCATAGCCTGAAACGATCCGATCGCTGTCCGCGCTGAGTTTGTTGTAAAAGATCACGGCCGGAATAGCCGCCAACAAGCCAAGGCCCGTGGCCAAAAGCGCCTCTGCAATGCCCGGAGCAACCACTGCAAGGTTGGTGTTCTGCTGGGCAGCGATCTCAATAAACGCGTTCATGATGCCCCAGACCGTCCCAAACAGCCCAACAAATGGTGCGGTGGAGCCAACTGTGGCCAGGATCGGCAAGCCATGCTGCAGTTCATCCGCTTCCTTGGCAATCGCCACATCCATCGACCGATCAATCCGGCTGGTGGCATTCGCGATCAAACCGCCATCCTGCCGATGGCTGCGCTGCCATTCCACCATGCCTGAGGCAAACACACGCTCAGACCGCCCACTGGGCTCAGGCCCGAGCTCTTCGAAGAGCTGATCGAGTGGTTCGCCAGACCAGAACGCACGATCAAACCGCGCCGCTTCACGGCGGGCTTTGCGGTACATGATGTGCTTTTGGATGATCACCGACCAAGACCAGAACGACGCTACAATAAGCATCACCATGACCAGCTTTACGGTGAGGGTTGCGCGCGCGAAAAGCGCCCACATCGAAAAATCGACTGCTGCGTGTTCCATTTTGCCTGCTCTTTTCTGAGGCTCTCTTGTGGAGCCTTGTTTGAGAGCAAACCTAGCGGGTTTCCACTGGGAAATCTAATGAATTGGCATCAATCGCGAAAATTTGCGCGCTCTAATGGATCATTTGGCGAATATTTGCCGGCAAACGCACCGGTTGCCCTGCCTCATTCATGCAAACCACGGTCACCACAGCCTGAAACAGAAGCTCTTCGCCTCGCTTAACCCGCTGATCCATTGTCAGCCGCACGCCGGTCACGCTCCGCACTTCGGTTTCAACGGTCAGCTCATCGTCCAACACGGCAGACCCCAGATAATCCGCCTCGACCCGACGCACGACAAAGACGATGCCTTCGTCTTTCATCTCTTTTTGATCAAGCCCGATCTCGCGCACCCACTCGCTGCGGCCGCGCTCGATGAATTTGAGGTAGTTGGCATAATACACAATCCCCGCCATGTCGGTGTCTTCGTAGTAGATGCGGACTGGCAGGGTGTAGATCATTGAACTTGCTCCAAATTCGGCTACTCTATGGGTAGGCCGCAGACGTGTTCAATGCAAGCGGAACAAAGCGGTGTTTATTCCAATCGCAACCGAGCAAAGAGGCGCAGGGCATGACTTGGATCTTCGGCTGCGGCCGGCATCATCCGGTCATAGGCTGCGGCAATCACCGCCGCCACCTCAGGGCGCAGCACTGTAGCTCCGCTCTCAGGCACGACCGCCAATGGTGACGTCTCGGCAAAGGCCGCCGGCCCCCAGGTCACGATGGTCTGGACCGCCTCCCCGAGCGCGAGCGCCTCTGCAGGAAGCTTCGTCATCTCGCCACTCATGCGCAAAAACACAAAGGCCGCCTGAATCGCCCCGTCGTTGTCAAAGCGAAATGCGCGGTACTGGGTCGCATCTGCCGCCTGCAAACGCGCAACCAAAGCTGGTAAGTCGGGGATCAAACGATCCAGATCCGGCACCGCCAACAGCTCCTCCCACTCGCGGAAGAAGAACATCATCAGGTTGCTGCCAAGTTCCGGATCCGTCTCCGCCATTTGATGGCCAACCAGCGTGGCAACCGCCTCCAGAGCGCCTTTGACTGTGCGCAGGGTTGCGTCTTCTACACCGAACACCACGGGGGCAATCGGGCGTCCCCAGCGGGCAAAACCATAGCTGCCATCGGCACGGGTAAAAAGCGCTTCAACATCCTGCGGTGTCATTTCCAGCCTCCTGAAACCATCACAGCTTCATGCCGCGCAACCTCGCGGAAGACAAGAGCTCACCACGCCCTCTATCTGGCGCCGTGCTCTCAGAGGATATGAGCACCGCCTCCTGCGGTCTTGCCCTCCACATGGCTTGTCGGCACCGTTGCTAGACGAGCCCTAGCCAAGCTCCTCTGCCCAAGGCGGATTGGCCCCAGCCCGAGCCACCGTCACAGCAGCGACTTTAGCCCCGAATGCCATCGCCGCCTGGGCTTCGGTAGCCGTAACCGCTCGCACCCGGTCTTTGCTCAAGACACCAAGTTCCGAAAGCTTCGCGAGTACCCCGCTGTTGAATGTGTCGCCCGCGCCCACGGTGTCCACCACGTTGGCTTTTTCCGCCGCCACAGAAAACGCTTCCCCAGAAGCCAAATACCCGCGCGCGCCGTCGCCGCCACAAGTGACAATCACAAAGGCTGGCCCTTGCATCAGAAGCTGCGCGGCGCGCGCCTCCATATCGGCAAGCTCTGGCATCAACCACGTCAGATCTTCATCAGAGACTTTAACCACATCCGCTTTGGCAAACATCTTGGCCAATCGAGCGCGATAGGTTGCCTCATCTCGGATGAACCCCGGGCGGATATTGGGATCAATCATCACCGCACGGCTTTGGCCCTCGCGCTCCAAAACATCTGCATATGTATCGGCACAGGGTTCCACAGCGAGACTGATGCCGCCAAAGAAGAGCGCATGTACATCGTCAGAAACCGGCGCAACATCCTCAGTTGCGATCATCCTGCCTGCCGTATTTTCATCATAAAAATCATAGGTCGCATGGCCGTCTTCGAGGTGCACAAAGGCCATTGTTGTGGGGCGGTCCAAGCGCACAACAGCCCCTGTCGCAACTTTGCTTTGTTCAAGCCGCGCAATCAATTGCGCGCCAAATCGATCCTCTGAAATACCACTCAAAAGCCCGACATCGGCGCCAAGTCGACCAAGCCCGACCGCTGTGTTAAACACCGCGCCTCCGACATGTGGCACAAAACCTTCCGCTCCGCCCACCGTCGCTTCCGGGATCATATCAATCAGCGCTTCTCCGCAACACAGGATCATGGTGCTTCCTCACCCAAGCCACTTGGCATAGTCGCTCACGAGCAGATGTGTCGGATCCACATCTTCCTCGATATCGGCAAACCGCCCAATCGGCTCACGAAAGATATTGTCGGTCTCATCGTCGTTTACAGTCGAGACCTCCCCAATCAGAACATCGCCCCCTTCGCCCCAGAAGGCATGCCAATCGCCGGGCATGAGCGTAAGGCTTTCTCCAGGCGCGAACTTAAGCTTTTCACCTGGTGCAAACTCGCGCGCGATACCGTCGCACATGATCATACCACCGCGATCTTCGGCAAAGTTCCCGTCATCATCAGAGCCGTAAAGCTCCACCACCATGGTCGCCCCACCACGATTGATAATGTCCTCGGCCTTGATCACATGCGTGTGCATCGGAGACAGTTGATCCTGACGTGAAATCAGGAGCTTCTCCGCGTAGCACATGCCACCACCTCGCTGAAGATCAGCCAATCGGCCATTGCGTAGCGTGAAAAGGAACAAGCCCATTTCATCAAAATTGCCAGCGCCGTAGTCGGTGATGTCCCACCCGCAGCGCGCATCAACCAGCGCTTTGGCAGCCTGCTTGCGCGCTACGAACTCGTCTGGCGTCCAATAGGCAAATGGTGGCAGCTTGAAACCATAAGAACGGATCATCTCGTCCGCAGCAGCCATGATCTCATTGATGGTTGAGCGTTTCATCGCAATCTCCCTCGCAAACTGGCCTCTCACATATGGGATGCCCCAAGCAAGCCGACCATTAGCGCTAACATTGTCCAATATGCTATGGCAAAAGGCCGCCCTTGGGGCAACTGAAATCACGCGCTCGCATGCTTCACTCCGCTCCAAATCCGTCCGAAACATGTTTCGCAGCATGCACGTTCAAAAACACACTTGCCGAAACCAATTTCGCCGCACATGTTACCGATAACGGCCCTTCGCCGACCAGCCTGCGCGACCCACTGGACTTTCCCGAAAGGTCACGCGGGCATCTCTCATATTGCAAAACCAATCCAAGCCTCCTGAGGCATCTCAAAGGACATAACTGCATGACCAAAATCGTACTCGTGGGGGCAGGCAGCCTGCAATTTGGCACCGGGATGCTGGGCGATATTTTCCAAAGCACTCATTTGGAGCAAGCCGAGATTGTCCTGCATGACATCAATCTGGACGCCGCCCAGCGCACGCTGAAAGTGGCTGAAGGGTATGTGGCCGGCAACAACCTCCAACATGCGCTCACGGCGACCACAGATCTTCCAGTAGCGCTCAAAGGCGCACGTTTTGTCGTCATCTCTATCGAGGTTGGCGACCGTTTTGCCCTTTGGGACATGGACTGGAAGATCCCGCAACAATACGGAATTCAACAGGTCTACGGCGAAAATGGTGGACCCGGCGGTCTGTTTCACAGCCTGCGCATCATCCCGCCAATCCTCGACATCTGCCAGCAGGTCATGGACATCTGCCCTGACGCCACAGTGTTCAACTATTCCAACCCGATGAGCAGGATCTGCACAACGGTGCACCGCAAATTCCCAGAGCTCACCTTTGTGGGCATGTGCCACGAAATCGCGTCTCTGGAGCGTCACCTCGCGCCGCTCTTGGGCGTTGAACGCGCAGACATCAGCTATCGTGCGGGCGGACTAAACCACTTCTCGGTGATGACGGATTGCACCTATGTCAAAGATGGCTCGGACGCCTATGGAGATGTCCGCGCCAAGGCAGAGGGCTATTTCGGGGAAATGCCGGGCTACTCAGAAATTCTGCAAGCTTCGCGCAAAACCGGCACGTCGATTGAAACCGAGGGCTGGATGGACATCGACCTCAGCATGATCGACACCGTTCGCCCATGGTCTGACCGTTGGTTGTTTGCCGAAATCCTTGAGAAATTCGGCGCGCTTCCCATCACCTATGACAGCCACTTTGGCGAATATATTCAGTGGGCACATGACTGCTCTGACCATCAGGGTATTCTGGATTTCTACACCTACTACCGTAACTTCCTCGGCAAAACGGACCCGGTGATCGAACCCGTTTTGAAAGAGCGCGTGGTGCCCATCATGGAAGCCCTGCTGGGCGCGCCCGCCTACGAAGAGGCCGCCGTCAACATCCCAAACAAGGGCTTTATCGCCAACTTGCCGGAGTGGATCTGTGTCGAAGTTCCGGCGATGATCGACACCAACGGGCTGCACGGCATTTCGGTCGACATCCCAGTCGGCGTGCGCGGCCTTCTGTCCAACCAGATTGGCATCCACGACATGACCGCCGAAGCCATCTTGCAAGGCAGCCGGGATCTCGTGGTGCAGGCCCTGCTTGTGGATCCAGTGGTGACCAAATCCAAAGGCATGGGGGCCTTGGTGGATCACATGATCGCCGAACAAAGCCCTTGGCTGGACTACCTCAAGTAAACAGAAAGCGCCTCAGACCTCTCTGCGGCGCTTTTTCATTACGGGGTGATCAAAATCGCCCTGAAATCATTCACATTGGTCAAGGTCGGCCCCGGTACAACCTGTGTATCCAGCTTGGCAAAGAAGCTATGCGCATCATTGATCGCCAAGGCCTCTGCCACATCAACACCACGCGCCTCTGCCTCTTTCAGAGTGTTCGGCGAAATGACCGCCCCGGCCACCTCCGCAGCCCCATCGACACCATCCGTGTCACAAGCCAGCGCATGAATGCCTGCCGCGCCGTCCAAAGCTGAGGCAAGTGCCATCGCATATTCCGCATTTGGGCCACCCACGCCGTCACCGCGTCGGGTCACTGTGAGCTCGCCACCAGACAACAAAAGCAAAGGCTCTTTGGCTGTCGCGGCGCGCTCTTTTGCCAGCGTGGCATGATCTGCGGCAATTTCACGCGCTTCGCCTTCCAAGGCATCGCCCAGAATTTCCACCGCACATCCTGCGTCTTCCGCCATCGCCTTCGCTGCTAGAAGCGACTGCATCGGCGAGGCAAAGAGCACATTCTCCGTGGTCGAAAGACGCGCATCATCCAACGCCACAACGCCACCATGCGCACGTGCCGCCGCCTCAACATGCGCGGGCAAAGTCACGCCAAAGGGCGCAACCGCTGCCAACGCGGCATCCAAATCAGAGGGTTCTCCAACCGTGGGGCCAGAACCAATCATACCCGGCTCATCACCCGGTACATCTGAGATCAGGAAAGACACCACCTTGGCGGGATAGGCCGCCGCAGCCAACTGACCGCCTTTGGCTTGGCACAAATGCTTACGCAACGCGTTCATCGCTGAAATTGGCGCACCCGACGCCAGCAAATCCGCGTTCACCTGCTGCAATTCGTCCAAAGTCACCCCCGGAACAGGCGCTGTTAAGAGCGAAGACGCACCCCCGGAAATCAAACAGATCACTGTGTCGTCGGCCCCAAGTCCGCGCATCAGCTCCAGCATTTCGAGCGTCGCCGCTTCACCGGCGGCATCTGGCACCGGATGGGCGGCAGAGGCGATCCGAATGCCCGCACAGGGGCGCTCATATCCGTAGCGCGTGATCACCAGCCCTTCACAGGGACCCCAAGCCGCTTCCAAAGCCTCCGCCATCCGTGCGCTCGCCTTGCCAGCACCTACGACGATCAAACGACCTGTAGGTTTTGGAGGCAATGCATCCGGCAGCGCCGCCATAGGATCGGCAACAGCCACAGCTTTGGCAAAAAGCGCTCTCAGGAAGTCATTCGGGTCATCAATCACTTAGCTTTCTCCACTGGAGGCCCGCACCATCAATGACACGGGTGTGCGCACGTCCGGCGCAGGCGCCGGACCTTGGGTCAGCCATCCAAGCAACGTATCGCTGATATGGGTGGCAAATTCGGGGATACGGCAGCTCACCGAGCTCAGCGGCGGTGCACTATGTGCACATTCTTCGATGTCATCGACGCCGACAACCCTTAATTCCGCTCCGATCAGACGTCCCTGCGCTGAGGCAGATGCAACCAGCCCAAGCGCGACCAAGTCATTGAAGCAAATGACCCCATCAACCTCCGGAAACCGTTCTTGAAGCACCTGTGCCTGTTCGCGTCCAAACTGTCTTGTGGCAGCACCGGTCAAGACCACCGGCTGCTGACCACGCTCGTCCATCACTTTGAGATATCCCGACACGCGCTCCTGCGTGACAGGTCGCCCGTCAAGCCCGCCAACGAAGGCGATCTGCTTCGCCCCCTGCGAAAGCAAATGCTCGGTCGCCAGCCGCCCGCCTTCGGCATAGTCTGGGGCGGCAAAGGGAAACTGATCCAGCCTATTGTCTACGCGCCGAAACACCTGCATCGCAGGAAGCCCTGCGCGCGCAATCGGCTCTAGGGCCTGCCCACTATCGTCATAGGTAGGACAGATCACAAAGGCAGACACACCATGCTCAATCAACGCGTTGATCATCTTTTGCTGCAGGGCGGGATCTTCTTCGGTGTTGGCAACCACAGCCGCATAGTCCTGCTGGCTCAGACTTCGCTGCAAGGACGCTGCAAGCTCAGAAAAAAACGGGTTGCGCAGATCATTGATCACGAGCCCAATCAGACCGGTTGACCCCGAACGCAGTTTCGCCGCGGCACGGTTATAAACATAACCGATCTCGGCCATTACCTTTTGCACGTGCTCGCGCGTCTCGGACTTCACCAAACTGCTGCCCTGCAACACGAGGCTGACGGTGGATTTGGACACCCCAGCCTCGCGGGCCACATCTTTGATCGTCGGTCTGCGCTCCATGGCCGCTAGGTGTCAGATACCATGCAGGGAAAGCAAGGCTTTCATGCGGGTTTCCGCCAATTCCGGCTGCGAAAGCAGCCCTGCAGCATCGGCCAGGCGAAACACCTCAGCATAATGCGTGATATCTCTGCTCGCCTGAAATCCGCCCGGCATAATGAAATGGCTCTGCGCGCCATTGAGCCAGGCAAGATAGGCAATGCCAGCCTTGTAAAATCGCGTCGGTGCGCGGAAGATTTCACGAGACAAAGGAACAGTCGGTGCCAGCAAAGCATGGTAACGATGCATATCGCACATCGCCAAAGCCTCAAGCGCCTGACTGGCCGCCGGAGCTATGGCGGCGAAAATGCCGAGCAACGCATGGGAATGATTTGTGCCATCTCCCTCAATCAGTGGCGCATAGTTGAAATCATCTCCCGTGTAGAGACGCACGCCTTCAGGCAGCCGCGCCCGAAATGCCTCCTCATGCGCTTGATCCAGCAGAGAGATCTTGATGCCATCAACCTGGTTGGGTTTCTCGGCAATCAGCTCCAGAACAAAGTCGCTGGCAGCCTCAACAGAGTCACAGCCCCAGTAGCCTTTTAGCGCGGGATCAAACATGTCACCCAACCAATGCAGGATCACAGGCTGCGCAGCCCCATCGATCAGGCGGCGATAAACTTTGCGATAGACCTCTTTGTCTGCGCCGATTGCCGGCAACGCCCGGGTCGCCATCAAAATCAACTGCCCCCCAGCCGCCTCAATGACCTCTGCCTGATGCTCGTAAGCCGCGGTGATGGCCTCCGAAGTGGTCAGCTCAGACAGCTCACAATGATCGGTCCCGGCACCACAGGCCACACGTGGCTTTTGCGGATGCGCCTTGGCTGCCACCATTGTGCGCTCGATCAACTCACGTGCAGTGGCCCAATCCACGCCCATGCCACGCTGCGCTGTATCCATGGCCTCTGCCAGACCGAGTCCCTGATCCCAGAGACCTTGACGAAACACCAAGGTGGTGTCCCAATCAACCGCCGGACGGCCTGTCCAGGGATCTCGCTCCGCGACCGGATCTGACACAACATGCGCCGCTGCAAAGGCCGTGCGGGTCAGCGCAACCTTAGGCGCGCGTGGCACAAGCGGCGTGCCATGAAGGCGATAGTCCTCAATGCGCCCATCCTGTGTTGGCAGCTTCAGCATGACATCACTCCTCCGATCATCGGCTCAGGCCTCCACATCCAGCACCAGAACCCCATCGAGCCCACCCTCTGCGTGCGCAACAATCTCCGCACCCCAGCGCTTGTGTTCTGCATCTTCGGAATAGGCTGCCAGATCATCAAAACTGTCGAAATCGATGGTGAAACCGTGCATGTAACCACGCTCAATTTTCTCCGGGCTGGTTGAGCGACCACCATGAAAGCCTGAGGCCCCTTCAAGCCGCGCTGTCACACCTGCAAGCCCCGCGTAGATTTCCGAAATGGTGTCCTCAGACACGTCGGAACGGAACCGGGTCAGAACGATATGTTTGATCATGTTGTAAGCCCTTGATCTTCTTTGATCATATCGGCGGCCTTCTCGCCGATCATGATGGATGGTGCATTGGTGTTGGATGAGTTGACGGTGGGCATGATCGAGGCATCTGCCACACGCAGCCCCTCCAGCCCATTAAATCGCAGACGAATATCCACAACGGCCGCGTCATCCGGCCCCATGCGGCACGTGCCCGCACAATGATGGCTGGTTTTGGAATGCTGACAGATGAATTCAAACGCGTCCTGCTCGGTGCGCACTTCCGGCCCCGGCAATCGCTCCGCCAGAATATATGGCTGGAGCGCATCCTGTGCGAGGATGTCCCGCACAAGCTGTAAACCGCGCAGCGACATTTCCCGGTCATAAGGGTCGGCCAGATAATTCGGATCGATTAGAGGAGCATCATTCGGATCAGCGCTCTGCAGGCGCACCGATCCGCGCGAGCGCGGACGCAGGAAACAGGCGTTCAGCGTCACACCACCGTTGGGCATGGCCGCCACACCCGCCTCAATGCCGGTGCCCAGCCCGAGATGCATCTGAATATCAGGTGAGCGCGCATTTTCATCGGCGTACCAAAATCCACCGGTCTCAAATAGGCTGCTCGCCACCGGCCCCTTGCGCGCAAACAGATACTGCAGCCCAGCGAAGGCAGACATATGCAGCTTGGCAAACCGGTCATAGGTGTGTGGTCCGCTCACCTCGCAAATCGCATAGAGATCAAGATGATCCTGCAAATTCGCTCCTACATTGGGTTGATCCAGCTGCACTTCAATACCCAATTCAGACAGCGCATCTGCCGGCCCTATACCGGACAGCTGTAACAATCGTGGCGACCCAATAGCGCCAGAAGACAGCACAACCTCGCGTGCCGCACGCAGCTTGGTGCCATCCATCAATTCGACCCCGGTCACTCGCCCGCTCTCAACACTCAAGCGACGCACCTGAGCGCCGGTCTGAATGGTCAAATTGGGTCGATTGCGATTGGGCGCCAGAAAGGCCATCGCCGCAGAAGAGCGCCGCGCATTGCGCTGTGTCAGCTGGTAGTAGCCGACCCCATCCTGCTTTTCGCCATTCATGTCACCCGCTGCCGGGATGCCCAATTCACCACCCGCAGCAATAAACGCATCACAGATCGGCAGCGGCGCGGCGGGCTGGCTTACGCCAAGCGGGCCACCTTGCCCGTGAAACTTGTTGTTATGGGTATCGTTGTCCTCAGACTTTCGGAAGTAGGGCAGCACATCGTCATAGCCCCAGCCCTCACATCCCATCTGACGCCAATCGTCATAATCCTGCGCCGCACCCCGGGTATAGATTTGCGCATTGATGGCAGACCCGCCGCCAATCACTTTGGCCTGCGTATAGGGAAACACTTTATTTTTCATGTGTTTCTGAGGAACGGTCGTCCATCCCCAGCTGCCAATGCCCTTGGTCATTTTGGCAAATCCGGCTGGCAGGTGGAAAAACGGATGGCGGTCGGTTCCCCCCGCTTCAAGCAGCAGCACCGAGACGTCTGCCACTTCACTCAACCGCGCGGCAATCACCGACCCGGCGGAGCCGCCGCCCACAACGATGAAATCAAAGTCCGTCTTCATGTCCGTTCCTCAAAGCCGCGCAATCGACAAACCGCCATCCACGGCGATCACCGATCCGCTGCAATATGCCATCTGCCCCGTCGCCAGCGGCACCACCGCTTGGCCGATATCTGCAGGCTTGCCCCACCGCGCCGCCGGGATCAGCCCATCTGCGATCCGCGCGTCATATTTGTCTTTCACGCCCGCCGTCATTTCCGTGGCAATCACGCCTGGGCGTATCTCAAAAACACCGATGTTCTCTGCCGCCAGACGCGCTGCAAACAGCTTCACAACCATCGACGCCCCTGCTTTGGAGACGCAGTATTCTGCCCGTTCAGGAGAGGCCATTTCGGCACTTACAGAGGTGACAAAGCTGATCGAGCGATAGTTTTCTCCGTCCTGTGTCACCATGCGCCGCGCAACCTCTTGCGCGAGAAAGAACGCCCCGCGCAGGTTGATGCTCTGCACAAAATCCCAGTTCTCTGGCTGCAAATCGAGCAAATCACCGCGTACGGGCGCCCCGACACCCGCATTGTTCACGAATGCGGTGATCGGCCCCAGCGCCGCCTCCACCTGATCAAGCAGTTGCGGGATGGCCACGATGTCACTGACATCATGGAGGAAATAGACAGCGTCTCCATCAAGCGCCGCAAGTCCAGCCTGCACCGCTGGCGCATCTGCTTCAGGCAGAGACGCAATTGCGATGCGAAAACCAGCCCCCTGCAACGCTTGAGCAATGCCAAGTCCGATACCCTGTTGACCACCTGTTATCAGCGCAACGCCACTCATGCCGCAAACTCCGTTTCCGCGATATGCCGACCGGCACGCAGGGCAAGGGCCGCAATCGTCAGCGCCGGGTTCACCGCCGCAGAGGTCGGCAGAATGGAAGCATCCGTGATAAAGAGATTGGGGTGGTCATGGCTACGCCCAAAGCTGTCCACAACGGATTGCTTCGGATCAGATCCCATGCGGGCTGTGCCGCATTGGTGGGAGGGCGTAGACCGGTCAAAGGCGCGGCTCAGCACCACGGGAAACCCGGCTTGCCGCAGCTTCACTTTCAACCGCTTCACCAAAGCCTCATGCGCCGCCCAGTTGGAGCGTTGCCACACCAAGCTAATCTGCCCATTCTTGACGGTGACGCGGCTATCAGAACGGGGAAGATCTTCACTCATCGCATAGAAATCAAAGCTGCGCGCGGCGATCCAATTGGCAAGAACACTGGGCAGTCCCGACGTCGCTGACAAAATCGGCCCGGTGATTTTGCCAAGCAACTGCACATTGCCCAGAGGGGCGCCCCCTTCCCCATCATCATGGTAGTAGTCATTCACCATCAACGTTTTCTGATAGATCGACCGGTTGCGGCGCAGCGGATGCAATGCCAAGACCGCACTACAATTGTGGTTCATAAAGTTACGCCCAACCTGGTCAGATCGGTTCGCCACACCCGTGGGGCAATTGCAATTAGCCGACGAAAGCAACAGCGCGGCCGAGCGCACGGCACCTGCCGCCAGCACAACCACCGGCGCGGCGATCCGCTTCTCTCTGCCCTCCTGCCTATAGTGTACGGCTGAAACGCGGCCATCCGTGCCGATCTCCAGTCGCTGCACATCGCAACCCGTCCAAAGCGCAATACGCCCCTTGGCGCTGGCTTTCATCAGCACGGTCTCACCATCCTGCTTGCCTGAGCACGTATTGGGATAGGCATCCCAAGTGGTCTGCCCATTGGCCAGCCAAGTCTCAATATCCACCGCCAAAGGCAGCGAAGCCGGCTTCAACCCAACGCCTTTCAGGCGGCGACGCAAATCGGCAATGTCAGCTTCGTCCGGCACCGCTCCATAGGGCAGATTGCCTGAGCGCCCCGGATCGGTTGGATCTTCATCCGCCGCCCCACGCACGTCAAAGAGCGCTTCGGCGGCAGCATAGTCTTTCGCCAGATCCGCATAAGAAATCGGCCATCCCGGCGTGGTACCTTCCATGTGCACAATGGGGCGGAAATCTGACTCCCGGTAGCGCAGCATCACCGCGCCATAAAATTTCGAATTGCCTCCCACATTGTAGTAATTCCCCGGCGAAAAGGCGCGGCCCGCGCCATCAAGCCAGGTTTCATCCGGCCGAAAGTACCCCTGACCAAAGATGGCCTTGGCGTCCCTATCTTGCGGACAAGGGCGTAGTCTTTCGCCACGTTCCAGCACAACAATGCGCTTGCCGCTCGGCGCCAAAGCTGCCGCCATGCTTGCCCCGCCAATGCCTGAGCCGATGATGACCACATCCGCGTCCATCAGGGGGCAATCCGCATCTCGGTATCAGGATCGAACGCAACCGCCTTCTCCATGTTGACGGCGAAAGCAAACTGCTGCCCCGCAGCCACCGGCACATCTGACCGCATACGAGAAATCACATCGCGCCCGCCAAGTTGCATCGACACAAATGTGTCAGATCCCGCAGGCTCCGTCACATCAATGCGGTTGGTCAGCTCCGCGATATTGCTGGACTTGCGGTCTGCGCTGTCCGGATCAGTGATGGTTTCTGGCCGTATGCCCAACAGGATCTCGCGCCCTTCAAAAGGGGCCAGATTGTCCTGACTGAATGGCAGGATTGCCGGGCTTCCGTCAGCCAACGCGACCTGCGCCGCGGGGCGCCCATCCTGCATGACGACCTTGGCAGGCACCACATTCATCGCGGGAGACCCCATGAATGTTGCCACAAAGATATTGGCAGGGTTGTCATAGATCTCTTGCGGCGTGCCAAGTTGCTGAACATAGCCGCCGTTCATCACCGCAATCCGGGTAGACAGTGTTAGCGCCTCGATCTGGTCGTGCGTCACATAAACAATAGTCGTACCAAGCTTCTGGTGCAGCTTCTTGATCTCCGTGCGCATGTCCACGCGCAGCTTTGCATCAAGGTTTGACAACGGCTCGTCAAACAGGAACACATCCGGATCCCGCACCAATGCGCGCCCCATGGCGACCCGCTGCCGCTGACCACCCGAAAGTGCACCCGGCTTGCGATCCAGCAGCTGCTCAATCTGCAAAAGCTTGGCCACATCATTCATGGCCTTTTCACGCTCTGGCTTTGGCACTCCGTGCATTTCCAGGCCAAAGGTGATGTTCTGCCCAACGGTCATGTTTGGGTAAAGCGCGTAGCTCTGAAACACCATCGCGATGTTGCGGTTGGAGGGATGAACCCCGTTCATCACCCGATCTTTGATCCGGATTTCGCCTCCGGTGATATCTTCCAGTCCAGCAATCATGTTCAGCAGGGTGGATTTACCGCACCCCGATGGCCCTACGAGCACAAGGAACTCGCCCTCCTCAATCGAGATGTCCACATTGTGCAGCACTTCGATGGCCCCGTAAGATTTGGTTGCCTTATCAATGTCGAGAAAGCCCATGACGTCTTATCCTTTAACTGAGCCCGCCATCAGGCCGCGCACGAAGTACCGTCCAGCCACGATGTAAACGAAGAGAGTGGGCATCGCCGCCAGGATCGCCCCGGCAAAATGCACGTTGTATTCTTTGACACCTGTGCTCGATTGCACGAGGTTGTTGAGTGCCACGGTCATTGGCTGACTGCTCGCATCCGCGAAGGAAGCCCCAAACAGGAAGTCATTCCAGATGTTTGTGAACTGCCAGATCACGCTGACCACCGCGATAGGGCCGGAGCTTGGCAACAGAATGCGCCAGAAGATCTGAAAGAAGCCCGCCCCGTCGATTTGTGCAGCACGGATCAGCTCGGTTGGGAACACCGCATAGTAGTTGCGGAAGTAAAGCGTGGTGAAACCAATACCAAAAACGATGTGGACAAAGGACAGGCCATAGGTCGATCCCGCCAGCCCCATCAGCCCCAGCATACGCGCCATTGGGATCAGAACGATCTGAAACGGGATGAAGCAGGCAAAGAGCATCAGTCCAAAAAGGATCGTGTCCCCTTTAAAGCGCCATTTGGTGAGGACATAGCCGTTCAGCGCGCCAAGCACGGTGGAGATTGCCACCGCAGGCACCACCATCTTGATCGAGTTCCAGAAGTAAGGCTTGAGGCCCGTTGGCTCCACACCAATCTGCGCGCTCGCCCAGGCCTGCTTCCAAGGCTCAAGCGTGAAGGCATCAGGCAGGCTCATCATGCCGCCGCCGGTGATCTCATCAAGCGGCTTCACTGAATTCACCAGCATCACGTAAAGCGGCAGCAGGTAAAACAAGGCAAACAGGATCAGCACCACATAGATCAGCGTGCGCGTGAAACGCCCAGTGCGGATTGCAGTGTCTTGGGTCGCAACAGACATCACCGTTTCTCCCGCAGTTCAGAGTAAAGATAGGGGATCATGATAGAGGCAATCGCCATCAGCATGATGGTGGCCGAAGCCGCGCCAATTCCCATTTGGTTGCGCGTAAACGTGTAGGAATACATGAAGGTCGCAGGGAGCTCCGTGGCTCGCCCCGGTCCACCACCTGTCAACGCGATCACCAGGTCAAAGGTCTTGATCGCGAGGTGGCTCAGGATCACAAAGGCTGACAGGAACGCGGGCCGGAGCTGCGGAATAATGATGCGGCGATACAGGTTCCAATTGCTCGCGCCGTCCATCTGCGCCGCCTTCAGAATCTCATTGTCGATCCCGCGCAATCCGGCCAAGAACATCGCCATCACAAACCCGGAGGTCTGCCAGACAGCGGCCAGAACCACTGTGTAAATCGCAAAGTCCCGGTTCTTGATCCAGTCAAACTTGAAACTTTCCCAGCCCCAAGTGTGCATCACGTTTTCCAACCCGATCCCCGGATCAAGGAACCATTTCCAGGCCGTCCCGGTCACGATAAAGCTCAACGCCATCGGATAGAGGTAGAGGGGGCGCAAAAGACCCTCGCCGCGGATTTTCTGATCCAGAAAGATCGCAAGCCCCAAGCCAATCGCTGTGCAAAGCGTGATGTAAAGCAGGGCAAATATGCCCATGTTTGTCAGCGAAATCTCCCAATGGCTCAGACGCCATAGCTTGGAGTAGTTCTCCCAGCCAACCCAGCCATAAGACGGCAACAGACGACTGTCGGTGAAACTCAGATAAACGGAGAACAGGATAAACCCATAGACAAACACCAGGATCACAGCCAACGAGGGCGAAAGCACCAGTTTGGGAATCCAATTCTGTAGACGGGTTTTGAAATCCGCCTCAGCAGTCTGCGCCATGACGCGACCTCCATTGGGAAAGTAGATAAGTCCGTTTTAGGTGGCGGGGCCTAAAGTGACAGCCCCGCCTGGGGAGGTAACCCTTTGGATTACTTCGCGATATCCACCGCATCGACGAGTTCCTGCACAGCGGTCTCGCTGTCATACTCGCCGTTGAAATGCGCCGTTACCACGTCATAAACCGCGTTTTTCACAGAGGCTGGTGCCGCGTGGCCATGCGCCATGGAACCAAACAGATTGCCGCTGGAAGCTGCCGCAGCCAGATCCTTCATGCCTTGCTTGCCGCAGGCGTCAAAGTCCGCGTCAGACACATCGGTACGCGCTGGTACAGAGCCTTTAACCACGTTGAATGCGGACTGGAAGCTTGGCGACAGGATGGCGCTTGCAAGCGCCGCCTGCTCCGAAGAAACTTCGCCGCCTTGGTCAAACATCATGAACTGGTCGGCGTTAAACGTGACCTGCTCCGCCGTACCAGGGAAGCGGAAGCACAGGAAATCCTCGCCCGGTACTTTACCCGCGTTCAGGAATTCACCCTTTGCCCAGTCTCCCATCATCTGGAAACCAGCTTCACCGTTGATCACCATCGCAGTCGCGAGGTTCCAGTCGCGGCCGGAGAAGTTGTCGTCCACGTTGTCTCGGATGAAGGCCATGCGATCAAAGGCTGTTTTCATGGCGTCGCTGCCAAGGGTCTCGCTGTCCAGATCGATGAAGGCCGCTTTGTAGCCATCCGGACCAAGCGCACCCATTGCGACCGCGTCAAATACGGTAGCGTCCTGCCAAGCCTGACCACCATGCGCAATCGGAGTCACGCCTGCAGCTTTCAGAGCTTCAACCGCGGACACAAACTCATCCCATGAGGTAGGCTGCGCAATGCCATTGGCGTCCAGCACGGCCTTATTGGCCCAGACCCAGTTGGTCGAATGCACGTTCACCGGCGCGGAGACCCACTTGCCGTCTGCCTTGGCAAAGGCTTTCAACGCATCAGGGACAACCTCGTCCCAACCTTCTTTCGCCGCAACCTCATTAAGATCTGCAAGCGCACCTTGGTTGGCCCAGTCAAGAATATCAAAGCCCAGCGCCTGTACGGCGGTTGGCGGGTTTCCCGCAGTAACCCGTGCGCGCAGAACAGTCATCGCCTGTTCACCACCACCGCCGGCGACCGGCATATCCTGCCAACCCACGCTCTGGCCTTCCAGATCCTGCTTCAGCACGTTCAGCGCGGCGGCTTCACCACCGGACGTCCACCAGTGCAGCACCTCTACGTCTGCCGCCTGCACCATGCTGGTGCTGGCCAGAAGTGCGCCCACAACGGCGGCCTTAGTTTTTGTAAAAATTCGCATGTTATCCTCCCAATCTGCGAAGTTTCTTTCGTTATTCGTCGTTTGTGTCGGTCACCCAACGCGCCCGGGTATTCCCGATCCGCATCACAACCGATTTCACCTCCATAAATTCTTCAAAGCCATAGCGTCCGATCTCTCTCCCCTGACCGGATTGCTTGGCCCCTCCAAATGTGACCTCAGGAAATCCATCCATCCATGTGTTCGTCCAAACGGTGCCCGCTTCGGCACGACGGCTAAACGCCAGACAGGTGTGGACATTGTTGCTCCACACACCAGCAGACAGACCGTAATCCGTGCCATTGGCCAACGTGACCGCCTCCTCAAGCGTGTCAAATGTCATCACAGACAACACTGGACCAAAAATCTCGTCTTGTGCAGCCCCCATGTGAGCGCTCACATCAGTTAAAACAGTTGGTTGGTAAAACTGACCGTCCAATCCGTCCACAGACAGCGGTCCGCCACCCAAGGCAACTTTCGCGCCGGCGGCCTGTGCGGCCTCCACATGCTGGTGAATCTGCGCTTTATGCGCTTCTGTCACAATCGCACCGACTTGAGTGGCCTCATCCATCGGGTCGCCAAAGCGCACGTTGCGAGACTGCGCGACGACGCGGGCAACGAACTCTTCCGCAATATCCTTATGCACAATCACGCGGCTCGAGCCGTTACAGCACTGTCCGACGTTGAAGTAGGTGCCGAACACCACCGCGTCCACGGCTTCGTCCAGATCACAATCTGGGAAAATAACCTGCGCGTTTTTTCCTCCAAGTTCCAGCGCCACTTTCTTAAGTGTATCCGCTGCAACTTTGCTGATCAGCTTACCCACACGGGTGGACCCGGTGAAGCTGACCATGTCCACGTCCTTATGTGCAGCCATCACGCTGCCAACCGGCTCCCCGTGCCCCAACACGATGTTGCACACACCCGCAGGCAAGCCCGCCTCAATCAAAAGCTCCCCCAACATCACTGTTGTGCTTGGCGTCATCTCAGAGGGCTTAACCACGCAGGTACAGCCCGCCGCGAGCGCGAAAGGCAGTTTCTGGCTCAGGATCCAGAAAGGGAAGTTCCAAGGTGTGATGATCGACACAACCCCAATAGGCTGCTTCAAAACCATCGCCACCATGTCTTCGCCAAGCGTATCGTGGCTATCACCGTGAACACTCCGCGCAAGACTTGCCGCATAGCGCCACAAATCCGCAGCTCCGGTCACTTCGCCCCGCGCTTGCGCAATCGGCTTGCCGCTTTCCAGCACCTCAAGCTCAATCATACGATCTGCATTGGCTTCAATCAGGTCCGCCACTTTGAGCAAAACGGTGGCGCGTTCCTTGCCGGAAATACGGCTCCAGACACCTGCATCAAAAGCCTTGCGCGCCGCTTTAATCGCTGCCTCTGCTTCGACTTCACCACCCATCGCGGAACGGCTCACCACGACGCCATGGCTAGGAGACACCCGTTCAAACGTCCCACCATCTGCGCTGCCCTGCCAGATGCCATCAATCAGATGACGTCCCTCAAAAGGATCCGCTGCGGGCACAAAGCCAACCGAAGGCCGTATCGCAAGCTCGTTCATTCTCTATTTCCCCGTAAACTGCGCAGCGCGTTTTTCCATAAAGGCCGCCACGCCTTCGTCTCTGTCGTCACTCGCGGCAATGGCGGCGCTGCCCAGCGCCTCAATCATCGCACCGCTGTCCTCACCGCTTCCCGCCAAAATCATGGATTTTGTGATCTCAACCGCGCGCGGCGAAAGCGCCATCTGCTCTTCTGCCAATGCCTGCGCCGCTTGCAGCGGATCCTCGGCAATCTCCGCCAAAAATCCGGCCTGCTGAGCGCGTTCAGCACTAATACGGCGCCCAAACAACGCCATTTCCTTAACCAGCACCTCACCGATCAGCCGCACCAACCTCTGGGTGCCCGACCAGCCGGGAATAATCCCCACACGCGCCTCAGGCAACGCCAGCAGCGCTTTGGGCGCCGCGATCCGCAGATCACAGGCCGTTGCCAGCTCTAAGCCGCCGCCAAAAGCATGGCCATTGATCGCAGCGATTGTTGGTTTGGACAGTCTCGCAATGCGATCGAACAGACGATGCCCGTCCCGCACCCAATGGCGCGCAAACTCGGCCGGGCTCAGGATGCCCCAGGCCGCAATGTCCGCACCGCTGCAAAAGGCCTTTTGCCCCGCGCCTGTCAAAATCAGCACACGCACGGCGCTGTCTCGTTCAATCGCGCCAATATGGGTCTCAAGAGCCTCCAGCATGGGCACATCCAACGCGTTGTATTTCGCGTCATTCTGAAGCGTCAGCGTGGCGACCCCGCCCTTGACCTCAAGCGCGACCCCGCTCACAGCGACAGCCCCATAGGTGCTTGGCTCAACAGCTTTTTGTCCATGACAACAGCGTTCTCCGCCACCGTCACACGGCCCTCGGTTGGCCCCACGATGTCCGCCTGAGCGTCAATGCCGGGCATAATCTCCGTAGCAACAAGTCCCTGATCAGTGAGCCGGATCACACAGCGCTCGGTGATGTAAAGCACCTCCTGACCTGTCTCCCGCGCCCGCGTACCGGAGAAGGTCACATGTTCAACCTGATCCACCATCTTGGTAAACTTACCGGGCGTTGCCACCTTCAGCGCATCCTCAGACAGGTCCATCTGCGCCCCGGCCTCGAACCAGCCCGAGAAGACGATCTTCTTCGCCCGCGCGGTGATATCAACAAAGCCACCGCAACCTGCTGTCAAATAAGGCTTCTTACCCAGTTTGGAGACATTCACATTGCCCTCCACATCAACCTCAAGGAAGGAAAGGAAGGACATATCAAACCCTCCCCCTTGGAAGTAGATGAACTGCTGCGGACTTGGCACAAACGCATCTGCATTGGACGCACAGCCAAAGGCAAATCCGGTCAATGGCACGCCACCAACAGCACCCTGTTCAATCGCCCAGGTCACCGCCTCCGGGTGGCCTTCCTCAAGCAGAATACGCGGCACCATGGCGCTGATGCCAAAGCCGAGATTGGCAGTCTGTCCCTTGGCAAGCTCCATCGCCGCCCGGCGCGCGATCACTTTCTCAACGCCATAGTCTGCCAAAGCAAAGCTGTCCCACGGGCGCATGATCTGCCCGCTGATCGCTGGATCGTAAGGAGTCTCACAGGTCTGCTTTTGGTCCGCGTCAATCACCACCAGATCGACAAGATGTCCCGGCACCCGCACATCATGTGGCCGCAGGCTGCCGCGCGCGGTCATCCGCTGCACCTGCGCAATCACCAGCCCGCCATTGTTACGCGCGGCAATCGCCTGTTCGAGGCCGCCAAGATAGGCCCCTTCGTGCTCATAGGTCAGGTTGCCGCGCTCATCCGCTGTGGTCGCCCGCAAGATACAAACATCCGGTGCGATGTTTGGGAAATGCAGCCAGGTTTGCCCGCCAAAATCTTCTCGGCTCACAATCGGTGCTGCCGCGCCCTTGTCGTTCATCGCGCAGCCTTCGCGCACGGGGTCGACAAAGGTCTGCAATCCAACCTGCGTCAGCACCCCGGGCCGTTTCGCCGCCGCTTCGCGATGCATGTCAAACAGGATACCTGATGGCACATTGTAGGCCGCCACCCGATCTTCAACGATCATCTCCCAGATCGCAGGCATCTCAAGGCTTGAGGGACCAGACGGATAAGACCCTGCAATCACACGCGAGAGCAGTCCATCCTGCGCCAGATAATCCATCCCTTTGACGCCATACATATCACCGGCGGCAATCGGATGGATTGACGTGATGTTCTGCGGATGTCCCTCGGCTTCAAACCGCGCTCCGATGGCTTTCAAAACAAGATCAGGGCAGCCAAGCGACGAGCTTGAGGACACCGTCACAACAGCCCCATCTTTGATACGTGCGACTGCATCGCTTGCGGAAACCAGTTTGCTCATGCCAGATCTCCGTAGTCCACATCCACTGCCTGACCGGTCTGTGCTGCGTCGCGCACCGCCATGGCAACCGCCAAAGACTTCACGCCATCCTGCCCATCCGCTGCGGCGCGCCCGGTCCCGGCGACAGCGCTGTAGAAATCTGCAAGCCCCTGTTCATAAAGGTTGTGTCGAGACACCTCGACAGCTGCACGTCCTGCAGCAGTAACCAGCTCCGCATCGCCAACCGGCTCCTGTGTCATCACGTCCTTTGCGAAAATCGACCCTTCGGTGCCATGCACCTCCAATCCGCTGCCCGCAAAAGGATGGGTAAAACTCTCATGGCTCATCACCATGGCACCACTTGGCATGGTCCAGACGGACATGGCGCTGTCCTCCACACCCTCGCCCATGCCCGAGGCCGCCACCTGTGCCACCACGCGCTGAGGGTCTTCACCCAGCAAGAACCGCGCCACATCCGCATCATGTACCGTAATGTCGGGGATCACACCGCCACCCGCAGTGGCGTCATTGATCCGCCATCCCTGCAAATGCGGCGGCAAATGCACCGCATGGAAAATCCTCAGCGACAGCACTTTGCCAATCTTGCCCTCCGCAATCAGCGCTTGCATCGCGCGATGCGTGCCGGAGCAACGCAGGTGGTGGTTCGTTGCAAAGGTAACGCCTGCCGTCTCAGCGGCCTTCACCATATCCGCCGCATCCGCAACGCTCATCGCCAGAGGTTTTTCACAAAGCACATGTTTGCCCGCGGCAATGGCCGCCATGGCCTGAGGCAAGTGTTTCTCGTTGGTGGAGGAGATATAAACCGCATCGCAGCTCTCATCAGCCAGCGCTTCGGCAAGATCCGTCGTGGATTTCGGCACATTGTGGGCCGACGCCCAGTCCGCGCCATGCTGCGCCGAACCGCTCACAACCCAAGCGACGTCACCGCCCTTTTGAGCGCGCACCGCTCCCAACATGTATTGAGATGCGATCGTGCTCGCCCCGACAAAAACCCAACGCATAGAAACTTCGCCTCCCTGTCAGATCACTCGCAACCAAATTGGAACGATCTAATTTCCGAGTCACACCATAATTGGAACGTTCTAAATTTGACAATCCCCTTTTTGAGACTTTTCTCAGCCAGCAGCAAAGCCCTCAAAAACCCCATTGCTTTCCACGCAGTTTGCGCGGCACTAAGTTCCACAAGAACATGCCGACAGGACACGCACGTGGCTCAGATCAGCTTCAAACAGCTTCAGGCCTTCGTGGCCGTGGCCGACCTGCAAAGCTTCCGCCGCGCAGCGGACAAACTCAACACAACGCAGCCCAATATCTCCAGCCGTATCACCACGCTTGAGGCGCAAATTGGTCACCGCTTGATGTCCCGCGACGCAGGCTCCGTGCGCCTCTCGCCAATAGGAACGAAGCTTCTCATACAGGCGCGCGCAGTTTTACAGGCAATGGATGGTTTTTTACTGTCTGCAGAAGACGATAGCCTGTTTGATGGCACCCTGCGCATTGGTGTCACCGAAATGATCGTACACACATGGCTGGGCGCTTTCTTCGCCGCGTTGAAGGCCCGCTTCCCCAACATCGACGTCGACCTCACCGTCGATCTCTCCCTCAATCTGTCTGATGCCCTGCTGGAGCGGCGCATTGATCTTGCATTGCAGAACGGCCCCTTTCACTACGAGACAACGGGCAACACCGATTTAGGCCCACTGCCGATGATGTGGGTGGGATCGCCGAAGCTGGAGATGGGCACCAAAGTTCTCTCGCTGCGCGACCTTGCGCAACATCCCGTCCTGACCCACGCCCGCGGCACCATTCCCTACCGCCAGATGCAGGAGCACTTTGCCGCCTTCCCCGACATATCGGTCCGTCATGTGTCGTCATCCAACCTTGCGGCGTGCCACCAGATGACGCGCGACGGCCTTGGCGTGGCCTGCCTGCCCGAAGCGATGGTGCGCGATGATCTCGCCCAAGGCACGCTCTTGCCCTTGCGCTATCTCTGGGTGCCAGACGCCCTGCAATTCTTTGCCCGCTTTGATGCGGACACCTGCCCCAGCTTTGTCAGCGCCGCTGCAGAGCTCGCCCAGATTGAGGCTAAAACTCACGCGCGCGCAATCAAAGGATAAATTTTCTTTATCGTTCACATTCAATCTAATAATTGGATTTCATGACCCGCCTGCCACTAGGCTGATCTTAGTAAGACAGCAAAGAGGCGCATCATGCCCACACCAGCGGCCCGCTTGGGCGTAGATATTGGCGGCACATTCACCGACGTGGTGCTCGAGATCGGCGAAGATCGGCACTCCACAAAGGTGCTGACCACCTACGCCGCCCCGGAAAACGCCATTGTGGACGGGATGCACAAGGTCTGCGCCAAAGCAGGTGTCACCCCAGCGGTTATCACGCAGATCATCCATGGCACCACGCTGGCCACCAATGCTCTGATCGAACGGCGCGGCGCAAAGACAGCTTTGATCACAACCAAGGGCTTTCGCGACGTCATCGAAATGCGCACCGAAAGCCGCTTTGAACAATATGATCTCAACCTCACGCTCCCCGAACCACTGCTGCCGCGCAACCGACGCTATGTGGTTAGCGAACGCATGGACGCAACCGGCAACCCTCTGATCCCGCTGGACCGCGCAGAGATCGAACAACTCGCCGATGAGCTTGCCGAAGCGGAATATGAAAGCATCGCGGTTGGGTTGCTGCATTCCTACGTGAACGATGCCCACGAGCGCCTGATTGCCGAAGTTCTGGCGGAAAAGCTGCCCCACGTGATGGTCTCGCTATCCTGCGAAGTGTCGCCACAGATGCGCGAATACGAGCGTTTCAACACCACCATCGCCAACGCCTACATCAAACCGCTGATGAAGTCCTACCTCGGCCGTTTGAAATCCCGCCTGGCAGACGAAGGCGCGGCTTGCCCTGTCTTTTTGATGCACTCAGGTGGCGGCATCATGTCTCTGGAAAGCGCGGCTGACTTCCCTGTGCGGCTGGTGGAAAGCGGCCCGGCGGGTGGCGCGATCTTCGCCGCAGACATCGCCGCCAAACACGGGCTTTCCAAGGTCCTGAGTTTCGATATGGGCGGCACCACCGCCAAAATCTGCCTGATCAAGGATCAAACCCCAAAAACCGCCCGCGTGTTTGAAGTGGCCCGCACCTATCGTTTCAAAAAGGGATCAGGCATGCCCATCTCGATTCCCGTGATCGACATGGTGGAAATCGGCGCGGGCGGCGGCTCGCTCGCCCATGTCGACGGCATGAACCAGATCCGCGTTGGCCCCGAAAGCGCAGGGTCAGAGCCCGGCCCGGCCTGCTATGGGCGTGGCGGTGAAAACCCAGCTGTGACCGATGCGGATCTGATCCTTGGCAAGCTTGATCCCAACAATTTCGCCGGCGGCTCAATCCCGCTACACCCTAGCAATTCTGCAAAGGCTCTGGACACTGTCATCGGCAATACTCTGGACATGGACGCGATTGAGGCCGCCTTTGGGCTGGCCGAGGTTGTCGATGAAAACATGGCCAATGCCGCCCGTGTCCATGCGGTCGAAAACGGCGAAGACCTCAGCGAATATACCATGATCGCTTTTGGAGGCGCAGCCCCGCTTCACGCAGCAAGGCTCTGCGAAAAGCTCGGTGTCGCCCGCTGCCTCGTACCCAAAGGGGCCGGTGTTGGATCGGCCATCGGCTTCCTGCGCGCGCCCTTTAGTTTTGAGGCCAACCGCTCTGTGTTCATGCGCCTCAACGCCTTTGATCCGACGCAGGTCAAAACCCTCTTTGCCGAGATGTCTGAAGAAGCCACAGGATTTGTGCGCTCCTGCGATGCAGATGCCGAAATCCTGCGCGATCACAAGATCTACATGCGCTATGCGGGTCAGGGCTGGGAAATTCCAATCTCCCTGACAGCTGAGCAAGCCGCTGCCCCTGACGCTGCCACCTTCCTCCGCCTTTTTGAGGCCGACTACGAAGCCCTCTTTGGCCGTGCAGTCGAGGGAATGGAGGTCGAAATCACGGTCTGGAGCGTCAACGCCTACACCGCGCAAGCTGCCACAACACCGCTCACTGAACTTGGCGCACTGATCAAAGTTGACGCAACCACAACACGCCCCCTCTTTGATCCGGCACGCGCCGCAACGGTAGACGCCGCCGCGCTCGCGCGCTCTGATCTGCCTGCAGGCCACATGGCGCATGGCCCCGCCCTGATCACAGAGGATGAAACCACCGTTGTTGTCCCAAGCAGCCGCGATGTCTGCACCCATAGCGACGGCACGTTGGATGTCCGCCTGAAGGAGACCGCCCAATGAACCGTCCAGAAACCGGGCACAGCAAAGTCGCCTATCAGGTCATGTGGAACCGCTTGATCTCCGTCGTCGAAGAACAGGCACAGGCGCTGGTGCGCACAGCCTTTTCAACGTCTGTGCGTGAGGCGGGCGACCTCTCTGCTGGTGTCTACAACGCCGCCGGGGACATGCTTGCTCAGGCTGTCACCGGCACCCCGGGCCATGTGAACGCCATGGCCGATGCTGTGGGGCACTTTATCCGCCGTATCGGGCGCGACAACATGCGCGAAGGCGATGTCTACCTCACCAATGATCCCTGGGAGGGCACTGGCCACAAACATGACATCACGGTGGTCACACCATCGTTTTACGCAGGGCAACTCATCGGCTTCTTTGCCTGCACGGCCCATGTCACCGATATTGGCGGTCGTGGCTTTGGCGCGGATGCCAATGATGTCCACGAAGAGGGGCTCTACATCCCGATCATGAAATTCGCCAACCGTGGCGAAGTGGACCAGACTTTAATCGCGCTCATTCGCGGCAATGTACGCGAACCGGATCAGCTGGTCGGCGACATCTACGCTTTGGCCAATTGCAACGATATCGGCCACCGTCGCCTGATCGACATGGTGCAGGAGTTTGATCTGCCGGATCTGACCGGCATCTCCGACTTCATCCTGACCAACTCACGCCAAGCCACATTGGAGCGCATCAACGCCCTCGCCCCCGGCACCGCCTCCGGGCATCTGCGCATCGACGGCTACGACAAACCGATTGATCTGCATGTTACGCTGACCATCGAGAAAGACCGTATTGTCAGTGATTGGGACGGCACGTCCGGCCTCGACAAAAAAGGCATCAACGTCCCTCTGGTCTACACCAAGGCCTACGCCTGCTACGCGCTCAAATGCGCCATCGCACCGGAAATCCCGAACAATGCCGCCTCACTGGCTCCGTTTGAGATCGCTGCGCCGGAAAACAGTATTGTAAATGCCAAGTTCCCGGCCCCAGTGGCCCTGCGCCACGTGATTGGCCATATGGTGCCTGACACGGTTTACAACGCGCTCGACAAACTCCTGCCCGGTGTGGTTCCTGCCGAGGGCGCCGGGTGCCTGTGCAATTTCCAACTGTCCCTCCGGCCCCGAATGGACGCGCCCGCCCCGCCAGACGCCACACGCGCCGAAGTGCTCACTTTCAACTCCGGTGGCTCCGGCGCGCGCCCGGCGCTGGATGGCATGAGCGCTACGGCCTTCCCATCTGGTGTGATGACCATGCCCGTGGAAGCCACCGAACAGGTCGGCCCGGTGATCATCTGGCGCAAGGAGCTGCGCCCGGACAGCGGCGGCGCGGGTCAGTATCGCGGCGGTCTCGGGCAATATATGGACGTCGGCGCCCGCGAAGGACACGAGTTTGACATTTCGCTCATGTTGGACCGTGTGGACCACCCGGCACTTGGACGCCGCGACGGCCTTGCAGGGGGCGCAACCACCATCCAACGCGATGACGGCACCCCGATCCCGGGCAAAGGCAAACATTTCATCTCACACGGCGAAGTTGTGCAAATGGCCTTCCCCGGCGGCGCTGGCTACGGTAACCCTCAAGCGCGCGATGCCGACATGGTGAAACGCGATCTGGCCCTTGGCTACATCACACCAGAGCACGCCGCACAGCACTACAACATCTCGGACGCAGATATTGCCGAGGCCCTGACACGGGCAAAACGGGGGGACACTCTTTAATGGCGACTGGCACCTGGGCAACCAAACCCACCAAAACATCTTATGACGTCGTGATCATTGGCGGGGCCATCATGGGCTCCTCCACCGCGTGGTTTCTGTCCGACAACCCCGATTTCAATGGGTCCGTCTTGGTGGTCGAAAAGGATCCGTCTTACGAATTCACCTCCACCGCCCACACCAACTCCTGCATGCGGCAGCAGTTCTCCAACAAACTGAACGTAGAGATTTCGCAATTCGCGGCAGATTTTGTCAAAAACCTGCGCAGCTACATGGGCGGGGATGACCGCGTTCCCGAACTCGACATTCAAAGCTACGGCTATCTCTATCTCGCCGACAATGACGCCTTTGCCCAAACACTGCGCGAAAACCAGAAAATCCAACGCAAGGCTGGTGCCGAAACCGAGCTGCTCACTGCTGAAGAAATTGCCGCACGCTACCCGTTTTACAACGTCGAAGACATCAAGCTTGGCTCCATCAACACCAAGGACGAAGGCTATTGGGATGGCGGCGTGGTGTTTGACTGGTTTCGCCGCTCCGCACGCGAACGCGGCGTAGAATATGTGCAGGGCGAAGTTGTCGCCATGGCACGCGAAGCAGGCAAAATCACATCCGTGACGCTAGCCTCCGGCGATGTGATCTCTTGTGGTCAGGTGGTCAACACCTCAGGGCCGCGCGCCGCGCGCACCGCCGAAATGGCAGGCATCGCGCTCCCGGTAGAACCACGCAAGCGCTTCACCTGGATTTTCTCCGCAGAGCAACCCCTGCCAATGGAACTGCCGCTCACGATCGATCCAAGCGGGGTTCACTTCCGCCAGGACGGACCAGAGACCTATCTCGCAGGATGTGCTGCCGACCCTGACCCAGCCGTTGCCTATGATGACTTCCACATGGATCACAACCGCTGGCAGGATCATGTCTGGCCCATTATCGCCACCCGTATCCCCCAGTTTGAGGCTATCAAAGTGGTCACCGAGTGGGCTGGGCACTACGCCTTTAACACCCTGGATCAAAACGCTATTCTCGGCCCCCATCCAGAAATCAGCAACTTCCTGTTCCAAAACGGTTTCTCCGGCCACGGGCTACAGCAAAGCCCCGCAATGGGCCGCGCAATGGCGGAATGGCTCACCTACGGCGAATACCGCGCTCTGGACATGTCGCCTTTTGCGTTTGAACGTGTGCTCACAAACACACCAATCGTCGAAAAGGCCGTGATCTGATGGTAGCTCCCAATCCCTTCCTTGCCGAAATTCGCGCAGGCAATGCGCAAATCGGCATCTGGCTCAGCATGGCCAACGCACAGGCCACAGAAATCGTGGCGCATTCCGGCTATGACTGGGCGCTCATTGATATGGAGCATTCTCCCAATGAGCTTTCCACCGTGATGGATCAGCTGCGGGTGCTGGAAGGATTTGAGACCACAGCACTTGTCCGCCCGGATTGGAACGACCCCGTGAAGGTCAAGCGCCTGCTTGATATGGGCGCGCCCGGATTGCTTTTTCCAATGGTCAACACCGTCGAAGAGGCAGAGGCTGCTGTTGCGGCCACGCGCTATCCGCCGCGCGGCGTGCGCGGTGTGGGCGGCACAACCCGCGCCACCGCCTATGGCCGGGATAAGAGCTATTTTGCTGAGGTCGAAAGCCAAACTGCGGTGCTTGTGCAGGCCGAAACCCTTGAAGCGCTGGAAAACATCGAAGCCATTGCCGCCGTTGACGGTGTGGATGGGATCTTCTTTGGCCCTGCTGACATCGCCGCAGATATGGGCCATCTCGGCCAACCGATGCATGATCAGGTTTGGGCAAAAATCCTGCCCGCAGCCATGCGCCTGATTGGCAAGAAGATCCCGGTTGGCACTGTGATCTCTGATCTGGCCTTTGCCCGCCGCCTGCTTGGCGCAGGCTTCACCTTTGTCGCATGCGGATCTGACACGGGCCTTCTTGCCCAGTCCGCAGACCAGCGGCTCGCCGACCTCAAAGCTCCAAACACAGGATCCTGACCATGAAAAAGCTCGTCCTCACCGGTGCCGCTGGCCGCCTAGGCTCCTATCTGCGCGAACCGCTCAGCAAAATGGCAGACGAGCTTGTCTCCACCGATATCGCCGAAGACATCGGGACCCTGTATCCCGGCGAAAGCTACATGCAGGCCGATCTTGCCTCGCTGGAGCAAATCAGCGCAGTTTTAGAAGGCGCTGATATGGTGGTCCATTTTGGCGCAATCGTGGATGAAGCCCCCTTTGATGAGATCCTCGGCCCTAACATCATCGGTGCTTACAACGTCTGGGAAGCCGCACATCGGCACGGAGTGCGCCGAGTGGTTTACGCGAGCTCGGTGCACGCGGTTGGCATGTACCCGTCCGCCGATTGCATTGGCATTGACGCCCCCCACCGCCCCGACAGCTTCTACGGTCTCGCCAAGTGCTTCGCCGAAGACCTCGGCCGCCTCTATTGGGAGAAACGCGGACTGGAAAGCGTACATATGCGCATCTTCTCCTGCGCCAAAGTGGTCAGCACCCGCTCCCTCGCGACTTGGCTCAGCTATGACGACCTGATCAGACTTGTGACCCGTGCAATTGATACGCCGACAACGGGCTTTTCCATCGTGTACGGCATCTCCAACAACGACCGCATGCCCGTCAACAATGCCGGCGCGTCCCACCTCGGGTATCGGCCACAGGACAATGCCGAACAATTTGCGCCCGAAATCCTCGCTGCCGCGCCACTTGCAGATCCAAGCGATCCGGCTCAGATGTGCATTGGCGGCCCGTTCACCACCATTGAGCTTGGGGAAAGTGGGCTGGCGAAAATGACCATCGTGGATGACCGCAAAAAACTCTAACCACAACGAAGGGCGCATCACGCGCCCTTTTGCATTCCCAATCCGCGCTGATGCTTAAAGAGCTCTAAGCGGCTCTTATGCTTGCAAAAATCTCCACAGGCATTTCTTCATGTGACATGCGGGTCTCAAACCCTTTCACCATATCTGCCACCTGTGATGTGTCGCGCCGCATATTGTCAACCACGGCGACCACCTCTTCCACCAGCGCAGCGTTCTGCTGTGTGGCCTCATCAAGAAGCCCAAGCCCCTGCGCGATCTCCGAAAGCCCGTCTGACTGGGCACTGGTCGATTGCGCGACTTCAGAGCTTAGCGCCGAGACGTTTTCCACGTCCTCCACGATTTCCTCAAGCACATGCCCCGCTCTGTCCACCAGCGTCACACCGGTCTCCACCAGCTCTGACGATGTCTTGATCAACTCGCTGATCTCTTTCGCCGCATCCCCTGCCTTCTGCGCAAGCCCGCGCACTTCAGAGGCCACAACGGCAAAGCCGCGCCCCGCGTCTCCCGCACGCGCAGCTTCAACACCGGCGTTCAAGGCCAAGAGGTTCGTCTGAAAGGCGATGTCGTCAATCACGCCGGTGATCTGGGAAATCTGGGCCGAGCTCTGGGCGATTTCCTGCATCTTACCGACCGTCTCCCCCATCACTTCCTGACCGGTTTTGGCCTGCGCATGGGTCTGGCGCATCATCACATCAGTCTTTTGTGTGGCCTCAGAAGACGATTGCAGCCGCGTGCTGATCTCCGAGATGGACGACGCCGTACGTTCCAAGGTCGCGGCCTGCGTTTCCGTGCGCCGCGCCAGATCACCCGCGCTGGAATTCATTTCTGACGCGGTCAGGTTCAGGTCATCTGTTGCGTATTTGATGGTCTTCATCACCGACCGCAGCCCGCGCTGCAACTCATTAAACGCCACTCGAAGCCCGTCAAAGGCTTCCGGGAAATCACTTTCACCCGGAGCGGGAATGTCTTCTGACAAATCCTTACCCGCGACCCGCTGCATTCCCGCCTCAAGATAGGCAAATGCCTGCGTCTGCTGGTTTTTCTTCGCAGCGGTATAAGCCACCGCTGCCGCGGCCTGATCCATTTGCATGATTTGCGACAACAGCGCTGCCCGCTTGGCGAGACGCTTTTTGTCGCCCCAAAAAATCATCAGGCCCGCCTTTTGGATCAAGACTTTTTGCAAATAGGACGATGCCCGCGCATGGGCCGCCAAGTAGCCGTCAAGGTTCAGCGCCATTTGCTCAAAATGCAGGGCGCACAGTCGCTCAACAGACGTTGCAAAGGACGCCTCGGCATCTTTGCTCAACAGGCGTTGCCAATGGTCTTTCATGGCCGCTTTGGCGGCCGCAACCACGGTCAATTCCGCGTCGGTCTCGCGATAGAAAATCTCAAGCGCCGCATCCCATTCAGGCGCCAACTTGGCACCAATGCTTTCCAGCAGAGCCAGATCATCCTTATCCAAACGCATATTTGTTGTGAATTCTTCCAACGCGTTGGCCATATCGGCGAGCCCCTTCTTCCCGGACGCTTTTTCTCTTCTCCCTCAGTAGAAGAGAGTTGGTTAACAGAAACCTTAACCAAAACGAAAAGAGCAGGAGCTGGGCAAAAAATCGCAAATGCAATGAAGCCGCTGCAATAAAAAACACCGCCTGCAGAAGCTGCAAGCGGTGTTCTGAAATCTCAGTCTTTGCAGACGAGTGTCTCTTAAGCGGCGGTCTCGATGCGCGCGCCTGCAAACTGGGCCACCATGGCATGTGCAGTGGCTTCATCCACCAGGCAAAGCGCTGTGGACAGGCCGTCAGCAACCGCTGCGGATGGTGCAGACACAGATGCCAGATCAAGCGCACCTTCCTGGCCGTCAGGACGGAAGATATGTGCATCGCTGCCGGACAGAACGGTCGCCATCGGTGCAGAGGTTGCCAGCGCGCGATCGGTCAGCTTGACACGTGCAACAACGTCGCCTGCCGGAGTGCTCACGCCTGCGGTCCACTTGGCGCCATCTGCGCGGTGACCCAGCGCTGCGACTTCGCCCATGTCCAGCAGAACGTCTTTCAGACCTGCATCGCGCAGGATCGCGGCAACACGGTCGGTAACATAGCCCTGCGCCACACCGTTCAGCGTAAGCGCCATGCCTTCTGCACCAAAACGCACCTCATTGGCGTCAAAGGCAACCTTGTCCCAGCCGACACGTGCCTTGGCATCGGTCACATCGCCCTGACCACCTTTCGCCAGCCAGAGCGGCTGAACGGTTGGGTCAAACGCGCCACCGCTGGCTTTGTTCAGCGCATCGCTCAGCTCAAGAACGTTCAGCAGATCAGCGGAAGGCGCGGAAAGCACACCGTCACGGTTCAGCTGGGTCAGCGCGCTGTCACGGTACAGAGAGAAGATGCCTTCAAGACGATCAAGCTCTGCGGTGACGGCTGCTACAATCGGCGCGGCTTGTGCTTCGGTCAGGCCAACCAGAGACATCTGAGCAGGCGCGCCCAGCGCCACACCCTGCCATTTGGCGGTTTCGGTAACGGTAGCAGCGTGGCTCAGGCCAGCAGGCACAGCAGCACTGGCTGCGGCGATGGTCAGAAAACGGCGGCGATGCATCCGGGTCATGAAAAGGTCTCCAGAATCGGGTCAAAATCGAGGTGCGCCATGCGCGGTTGGCGGGGGCATATCATCCAATTCCCGGACTGCCCACCCCACCAACCCGCAAAATTCGCGGGAAAACGGCCTTCTTGGCCGCTTTCGTCGGATAATGTAGAATATTAAAGCAAAGGTATAGATGCTGAATGAAAACAAGCAGACGACTGCACGCTCTTCAATAAGAGGCTGGTCTGCTTAGTCGGGCATGCAATGCACAGCATCTGCTGCTCAGTCAGGGAAGAACATGCCCAACCAAAGCACCTTCGAAGACATGGAGTTTAAGGGTTGGACAGACCCTAAAATCGCACGCGGCTACGCCGACGGTTTCGCCACGGCCACGCGATTGACTGCGCGCCATCTTGCGGCTGCGGTAGTTGCTGGACCTGACACACATATTCTCGATCTTTGCACCGGGCACGGCATTGTCGCCGCTGAACTCCTCGCAGCCAGAGCTTCCGTTGTGGCGTTGGATTTTTCTGAAGCCATGCTTGCACTCGCCAAAGAAACTGCGCCCAGCGCAACCTTTGTCCAAGGCAACGCACTGGAGATGACGTTCGCCGATCAATCCTTTGACGCGGTCACTGTCGGTTTCGGCGTTCCCCACTTTCCCGACCCGGCACGCGGCTTTGCAGAGATCGCGCGCGTTCTCAGACCCGGCGGTCGCCTCGCGTTCTCGATCTGGTGCGGCCAAGGTTCCGCAGGTGCCCTCGGGTGGTTGTTTGAAGCTTATGGCCGATTGGCCGACACTTCCATCAAACTGCCTGACGGCCCAGACGCACACCAATTCACCGATCATGGCCTGGTCAGAGAAACGCTGACAACGGCAGGCTTTGAAGACATCACATCACAAGATGTCCCTTCAGAGCTGTTGGTAAAATCGCCCTCAGATATTTTTGACGTTTTTGACAAAGGGGCCGTGCGCGCCGCGGTGCTATTGAGCGGACAGTCCGAAGACACCCGCGGCGCCATTCGGGCCTCACTTGCAGAACGCGTCCAGATGCTGGGCCGACACGAGGCCGATGGATACCATGTCCAAGCCCCCTGTGTGATGGTCTCAGCCACGCGTTGTTGACACCAGCGATGGGCCGCCACGCCCCAATTGGTTAACGCGAAAATCCACCGCCGCGATAACGTCGCAATACCGACGCGATACAGACCCTCCATTTTGGCAAGTGTTAACGCTAATCACCCACCCGCTGACCGTCGCCATCAAAGAAATGACACGCCGCTTCTGGGAAGCTCAACCCCACTTGATCTCCGACATGATGAGGCACATCTCCACCCGTCACGCGCACCACGATCTTCTCTTCCTGACCAACGTCCAGAATAAGAAACGTGTCTGCGCCGAGGTATTCGACCACCTCAATGGTGCCGTCACACTGGCCAGCACCCGTCGCGCAAACCTCAACGTGTTCAGGACGCACGCCAACCTTGGCCGCCGTACTGGCTTTGCCAAAGGGGCCGCTGCCACCGATTGCCAGCTGATACTGTGCATCCCCTGCGGCGGCGCGGCAGTCCAGAATGTTCATTTTCGGGCTACCGATGAACTGCGCCACGAACAAATTCCCAGGCTTTTCATAGAGTTCGCGCGGAGTGCCCACCTGCGCGATATGTCCATACTCCAGCACCACAATGCGATCCGCTAGCGTCATCGCTTCGACCTGATCGTGGGTCACATAGATCATCGTGCGCTTCAGGCTCTGGTGAAGTTTGGCGATCTCATAGCGCATCTCGACCCGTAAAGCGGCATCAAGATTTGACAACGGCTCATCAAACAAAAAGGCTGTTGGATCCCGAACAATCGACCGTCCAATCGCAACCCGCTGCCGCTGCCCACCAGACAAGTCTTTCGGGCGCCGCTCCAGATAATCTGTCAGCTTCAGGATCTCTGCCGCCTGCCCAACCTGACGCGCAATCTCATCCTTGCTAACCCCTGCAACTTTCAGGGAAAAACCCATGTTTTCAGCAACGGTCAGATGCGGATAGAGCGCATAAGACTGAAACACCATGGTCAGACCACGCTTGCTTGGCGGATGATCGGTGACATCATTTCCGTCGATCTCCAACGCGCCGCGACTGATATCCTCAAGGCCACCAATCATCCGCAGCAATGTCGACTTGCCACAGCCTGACGGACCAACGAAGACCACGAACTCACCGTCCTGAATGTCCAGATCGATCCCTTTGATGACCTGAATGTCACCAAACCACTTTTCTACAGCTTTTAGATGGATACTCCCCATCAGTCTCTCCCCGCCCATGCAAGCCATACCGCTGCGGTCCAGGTGAAGGACCCGCCGCCCGCAGCATCGCCGCTAAATGGATCAAAATATTCAGCAAATCCGTGTTTCGCGATCAAATCGGCAGTCTTCTTTGCCAAAGCCTGCGCTTCTTTTTCGTGGCCCATGTCCTTCAGACCAAGACCAATCAGCATGTTCACAATGGCCCAGGTTGGGCCACGCCAATACCGCCGCGCATCAAAGGTCTCCGCATCGGGATCATTGCTTGGCACCGGATACGGCACCCGCTCCAGAACATCACGCAACCGCGCCAGCATCGCCGGGTTCTCGACGCCTGCAAACCAGCAGAGATACGATGCATTTGATACACACCCCGCCCACTCGCCGCTGTGCACATCTCGGCTGTCAAACCCGCCAAGATCCTTGTTCCACAACGTTGAGACACCAGCCTCCAACCGCTTGATATCCGCTGCGATCTGCGACACGTCCTTGCCAAGCGCTTCGCCGACTGCATGCAAGTCACGCGCCGCACGTAAAGTGGTAAACGTCATGGTCGGATCCGCCACACGGAACGGGCTTTCCGCCATCATCGCCGCCTGATCCCACTTCAGCCGCCGACCAAGCTGCACCAGTTTGATGTAACGGTCATAGTCAAATTTGGTCGGGCGATCTTCGCTGTTCACATGGGCGGTGTCACGCCGGGTGTATTCCCCCACATCAGACGCATCCATGCGCGCCATGGTCTTGTCCCAGTCGGGCGCATTGTCACGACCGGTTTCCCACGGGTGAGTGGTGCAAACCGCGCCCATATGCAGACGCCAGCGCATGATCCAATTGTGCCAAGCCAGCATCTTTGGATAAAGCGCCGCCATACGCGTCTGCCCAACCTCCCGGTCCCGCTCCCAGACAAACCGCGCCATTGTGGCAGCGATTGGTGGCTGAATAATGCCTGATGACGGGATCGGCCCCTCACAGGCCCAGACATCCGGGCCTGGGAAATAGCCGGGATCATTCTTGTGAAACAGGATGTGCGGCACCATGCCATCGGCCCATTGACCTTGAAACAGGGTCTCGAGCTCGACCCAAGCGCGCTCGACATCAAACTGTGCAAATCCAAACGCTGCCACGGCGCTGTCCCAGTTCCACTGGTAGGGGTAGAGCCCCGCCGTCGGCACGGTGTAGCCGCCCCGATCGTTGTCGATCAGGATCTGTTGGGCCTGATCGGTAAGTGTGTTTTCGGAAGTCATTTTCTTATCCTTTGACTGACCCGGCCGTCAGGCCTTTGGTCATGAAGCGTTCGAGCCCTAGGAACAGCACCATGATTGGCAAGGTTGCGATCACCGCACCCGCCATCAGGTGTTGTCTGGGAATTTCAGAAGAGTTGAGCATCGCCACACCGCGTGTGAGCGTGAATTTGGATGGATCATCCAGCAGCATGAAAGCGAGCAGGAACTCGTTCCACGCAATCATGAATACATAGAGCGACACGGAGGCCAGCGCCGGCAGGCTCAGCGGCAGCGTGATCTTCCAGATCACCGCGAGACGCGACAGCCCATCCATCAGACCGGCTTCTTCGACTTCGGTTGGCAGTCCCCGAAAATACCCCTGCAGCATATAAAGCGCGACGGGGATGGTCGTAACCGGATAGATCATTACGATGCCAAGGATCGAGTTGCGTAGCCCCGTCATCGAAAAGGCGATGTAGATCGGCAGCGCCAAAACGATCATCGGCACCATATAAATCAGCAGGATCGAACGCGAGAATGCCTTCTGCCCCTTGAACCGGAACCGCGCCACCGCATATGCCCCAGGCACGCTGAACGCCAAGGTGATGAACACTGTCAGCACCGACACGTAGAAGGACGTCCAGAGATAGGTGCCAAAATTAAAGTCGCGAAACAGCTCCACATAACTCCGGAACAGCTCTGCGCCCTTGCTGATTTCAATTGAGAAATCGAGCGGGTTTTGCAGCAAGGCCTGTTGCGACTTCAGGCTTGTCATCACCATCACGTAGAATGGGATCAGCACAATCGCGGTGAAAAAGATATAGCCAAAGCCAGTGAGGAAGCGGATCACCGCCGCCTCATACTCATGCCGTGTCAGCGCGCCAAACGGCGTGTCCTGCAAGATCGCGGCCATGGCAAAATGCATACCTGCCGCAAGAGTAACCATTGCCACGATGATGGCTGAAAAGGAAACACCCTCGCCGGTCACAACCGGTCCAACCGGCGACGCCATGGCAATCGCCATAAGCGCGCTGATCGCAAACCGCACGGGCGCGTACTGCGACGGGAAGCGCACATAGATCAGCCCCGCCGCCGCCCCCCACACGAGACAAAGCAACAACTGCGGACGGAAGGCCGCCCCGGTGGCAAATGACATCGCCACCGCAACCGTTGTTGCCATAACAATCAGCCAAAGTGCCCCAAGCACGGGGCCAGTAATAAACCCTTTACGCATTTAGAGGCCCTCCTCACGGCTGATGAATTTGAAGAAGAAGAAGGAAAAACACAGCAGACACAGCAGGATCACCACCGCCACCGCCGCCCCCGCACCGATGTTGGAAATCGCAAAGGCCTGCTCATAGACGTTCACCGTCAGAGTCCGCGTGCCCGCATTACCGCCAGTCAGCAGGAAGATGTCGTCAAACTTGTTGAAGGTCCAAATGAAGCGCAGCAGGAAAAGCACCGACAGAATGCCCAACAGCTGTGGCAGGCTCAGCAGCCAGAACTTCTGGAAAGGTGACGCGCCATCCATATCCGCTGCCTCATACATCGAGGAGTCGATGCTCTGCATCCGTGCAAGAATGAACAGGAACGACAGCGGGAAATAGCGCCAGATCTCAAACACCGTCACCATAATCAGCGCCAGTGGACGCTCGCCAAAGAAGTTGATCGCGCTTTCCGTGACGCCCATCTGAATGAGCAACGCATTTGCAGAGCCAGAGAACGGGTCAAACAGCGTCACCCAAGTAAAGGCCACCGCAATCACCGGCGCGACATAAGGGAACAGGTAAAGCCCCCGAATGATCCCTTGTCCCCGGAAACTCTTGTTCAGCAGAAGCGCTGCAAACAGCCCCATAACCAACGCACCAACCGTGCCAAAAACGGTGTAAAACATGGTCACGCCAAAAACCGTCCAGAATTCGCCGCCATCAAACAGACGCTGGTAGTTCTCCATCGACAACTGCGGGGTTGTTAGAACGCTCTTGCCGGCACCGGACATGACCGGCTCGTTGTCTTCCACCGCCGCTTCCAGCGCATCCTCGTCCAGCTCGGACGTGATGGGCAAACGGAGCCGTTCCCGCTCGCCCCCTTCCATGTCACCAAAGTCGCAGAACAGATCCTGGCCGGTCACCGTGCAGGCTTCAGGCAGATCCCCAACAAGGGCAACACCTTCTGGCAGACGATCGGACAGGGTTACCCCTTTGAGTGTCTCTGCTTGCGACGAGTTCCGCACACGGTATTCGATCCGCAGGTCATCGCCACTGCCGCGCAGGCTCTCACGCACAATCGGCGCAGGCGGGCGCAGGTCAGACAGCGCAAAGGGTTTGAAACTGATCCAAATGACAGCCAGCAGGGGCAACACCACAACCAAAGCAACACTGATCAGCGTCGGAGCCAACAAGCCCCAAGCCAGCCGTGCCTCGCGTTTGGCTAATGCGCCCGTGCCTGTCGGCGGGAGAGCCGTAGACATGGGGAACCTCAAGAGAAAAGAGCGCGAGCGGCCCGCCTGCACATCGGCAGGCCGCTGCAATTATGTCTTTGGTTATTGAACCTTGGACAGGGCGTCGTTCATGGCGGCAACCGCAGCGGCCGCGTCGATCTCATCATCGATATACTGACGCACAATGCGGTTGATCGCTTGGCTATTGATGATCTTTGACGCAAGAGACAGCTGGCCTTCCGCCACCCCCCAACGCTGAGCCACATCAAGGCCGCCAACGATTTCGTCGATCATCGCCTGATCGTAAAGCTCACCAAGCGGCGCTTTGCGATCCACACCAACCGGCAGTTTGGACCATGCATCCGCAAAGGCAGTCGGGTTGTCCGTCGTACCGCGACGCACCGGGAACTTGCCTTCAGGCGCAATCGACAGCGTTTGGGTGTAGCCGTCATCCATTGCGAACTTCACAAAATCCATGGCCGCATCGGTGTCTGCATCCGATGTAATACCGAAGTAGCGCACGTCACCCCAAGCAGCCCCATCTGGGTTGGAAGGACCGGAGAAATTGGTCACGATACCAGTCATACCCGCCAGCTTGTTGGAGGTTGGATCGTCCGTGATGGTGGGCGGAGCGCTATCGCGCAGGCCTGCAAGCTCATCCAGAATGAACGGGGACCAGATGATCATTGCAGCTTTACCCGCGAAATACAGCTCACGTGACTGCTTCCAGTACAGTTCACCCGGAGGCGAGGCTTTGGAGATTGCCTTGTAGAAATCCAGAACCTCGGTGGTCTTGGCTTCATCCAGCGGTTGGAACCCATCTGCGCCAACCGGGCTGACCCCATTTGCAAGGAACACATGCTCCAACACCTGGCTCATGAAGTTCTCATCCACTTTGGTGGCAGCAACAAAGCCATACATCTCTGGCGGATTGTGCAACTTCTCAAGTGCCGCCAGCACATTGGCGTAGCTGCTGGGCGCTTCAAGGCCTGCCGCATCAAATAGATCTTTGCGGTAGACCACCATCTGCGTCCAGCCATCAACCGGCACAGAGGCCACTTCTCCATTGAAATCCGCCATCGCCACCGCGCCAGGTGCAAAGGTGCTCACACCCAGATCCTCGACGACTTCAGAGGCCGCCTCTGTGTCCAGAATGCCCGCCTCAGCCCAAGGCAGCGCATATTGCAAAGTGTGATAGATCACATCCGGCAGGTCGCCCGCGGCAAAGGCTGCTGTGGCACGCGTACCCAGATCACTTTCCGTGACAGGGATGACTTCAACAGTGGTGCCGGTCGCGGATTTGAACTGCTCCGCCATTTCTTGCTGTTTGGCAAGCCGCTCAGGTTGCTCTTCGGTGGTCCAGAAGCGGATCGTATCGGCTTGTACCGACATCGCCGTCAAGGCCAGGGCAAGCGAGGTGCTTACCATCAGTTTCGAAGTAAAGTGACGTGACATGATTGTCCTCCCGTGTTGTCGTTATTGGGTATTTTTAATCTTTTCTGCGAGTTGATCCGGGCGCAGCGCGGGTGGCCCATCTGACTGCCGCTCCACCAGGATGGCATCAGACACCTCTCGAAGTGTCTCCGGAGACTCCCCCCGGATCTGGCGGATCAGCAATTCCGCAAGTCGCGCGCCAGCCTTTCGCGTATCAACGTGATAGGTGGTCAAGCCAGGTCGCACATAATCCGCTTCAGGCACCCCATCATAGCCGATGACAGACACATCACGCCCGACCTGAAGGCCCAAATCGCTGAGGGCATCATAACCGCCAAGCGCTGCCATATCGGTGGCAAACACCACGCCCGTCGGGGGACGCTCAAGCCGCATCAACGCATGGACTTCTTCAGCCCCTTCTTCGCGTGTCCGCGCCCCTTCCCGCAGAAGCGCGGCGTCATACGTCAGCCCTGCAGCCGCGAGCCCGGCCTTGAACCCTTCTCGGCGCAGATGGGTGTAGTTAAAGTTTGCAGTGCTGCCAACATAGCCGATGCGCTCGTGGCCCAGCCCGGCAAGCCGCGTCACCGCGCTACACATCGCCGCCTCTCCGAGAATATCATACCAGGAGCTTTTTTGCTGCGCGGTTGGCACGCCATGTTCGGTGCGCCCGAATAAAACGTGCGGCACGCCCCGCGCCTGCAACAGCGAAATCCGCGCGTCCTTGACTTCGGTACGGGGCAGAATAAATCCGTCTGCTTTACGCTCATCAACCAGCCGTCCAAGCACGTTTTGCATATCGGCATTTGAGGTCGCTGTCGAAACAGTCACTGTCCAGCCAAAACCACTTGCGGTTTCACACGCCCCCATCAGGAACTCCTGCAAAAACGGATTGTGCCGGTCCGGCTCATCCATTTGCAGCACCAAAGCCAACGCCCGCACCCGCCCCGTGCGGATCGCCTGCGCATGGCTCAGCGGTTGATATCCGAGTTTCTGGGCAGTGCTCGCCACGCGCTTCCGGGTGCTTTCAGAAATATCGGCATAGCCGTTCATAGCGCGCGAAACCGTGCTTTTGGACATGCCCAAATGCGCTGCCAGATCATTGATCGTCACCCGACGGCCCGCGCGGTTCTGCGGTGCGCGCATATCTTTTTCGGAAGGGTTTCGAATCGCTGACATGGCATGACTATTTTTTCCGAAACCGGTTTCGGCAAGCAATATCAGGGCACGAACTTATGCGTTCAGCCCAAGTTTTGGCCGCAAAAAGCGCAAAGCCTCCTGTTTTTCAGGCGCTCTAAAAACATCTCATCTCAGCGAAACATCCCCAAAGGGACCGCAAAACCCTTGCCATCTCAGCGGTTGCTCGTAGCGTTTCACACAGCCTCACTTTGCTGCGCAGGAACCACTCATGCTCACACACCACCGCCCGATCCGGTCCATCGCCTGTGTTGGAGAAGTGATGATCGAAATGGCCCTGCAAGATCAAGCCACTGCGCGTCTCGGCGTGGCAGGAGACACGTTTAACACGGCCTATTATCTTAACAGACTTCTCGCAAATACAGGGGTATCGACCACCTATGTCACGGCCCTCGGGAATGATACCTTTTCAGATCGCATCCGCAGCACCATCGCAAGGCACGGCATAAAAACCGATTGCATCGAAACCCGCAAAGGCCAGATGCCAGGCCTCTACGCCATCGAAACCGACGAAAATGGGGAGCGTAGCTTCAGCTATTGGCGCTCCGCCTCCGCCGCCCGCACGCTTTTCTCCGAGCCTTGTGACGTGCCGCTTTCCACCCTCAATCGCTTTGATCTGGTGCTTTTTACAGGCATCAGCATGGCAATCCTGCCACCTGAGACGCGTACCGCGATCCTCAACTGGATCGACATCTACCGTGCGGATGGCGGACTCGTTGCCTATGACAGCAACCACCGCCCTCGCCTTTGGGAAAGCACTAAGGTCGCCCGCGACATCAACACACAAATGTGGAAACGCACGGACATCGCCCTACCTTCCGTGGATGACGAAATCGCGCTCTTTGAGGACACCTCCGAGAATGCAGCCCTCGCCCGCCTGCGGTCTTACGGACTCACCTATGGCGCCCTCAAGCGTGGCCCCGACGGTCCACGCGAAATCGCAACAGGCGCTCCACTCACAAACCCTAGCCCGGCTTCCAAAATGGAGGACAGCACCGCGGCAGGCGACAGTTTCGACGCGGGCTTTCTCGCCGCCACCTGCCTTGGCAAGGACATTCAAGCAGCCATGCATACGGGCCACCAACTCGCCGCCCATGTGGTCACCCAACCCGGCGCGATTGTGGATATCCCCGATCGTTTCGTCGTCGCTTTGACCTGAGCTATCCAACCAAAAAGCCCCAGCGCGATAGCGCCGGGGCCTCTGAAGTGTTTAGGCAGAAAGCTTAAACCGTGCCGCCCAAACTGTCTTCCAGCGCCACTAGTTCCTGACCACCGGCCATCATATCTTGCAGTTCATCCGGCGTGATTTGCCCACGCTGCGAAGTGCCGAGCGTCTGACCACGGTTGAGCACCGTAAAGCGATCGCCAACGGCCAGAGCATGGCGCACATTATGCGTGATAAACACCACCGCGACACCCTGCTTGCGCACCTTGTCGATGGTGGCGAGCACATTGGCCGTCTGACGCACCCCAAGCGCGGACGTCGGCTCGTCAAGGATCAGAACTTTTGCGCCAAAATGCACCGCCCTCGCGATGGCAACCGTCTGCCGCTCACCGCCTGAAAGCGTCCCAACAGCCTGATCTGGTCCGCGCAGATTGATGCCCATCTTGCGCATCTCTTCCATCGTGACCTGATTGGCATAGTCGTGGTCAAAGAACTTCATCGGACCGATCTTCTTCACCGGCTCATTGCCCATAAAAAAGTTCCGGCTCACCGACATCAGCGGGATCATCGCCAAATGCTGGTGAACTGTCGCGATCCCCGCCGCAATCGCATCGCGTGGATCGGCAAAATGCATTTCCTTGCCTTCAAACAGGATCTGCCCTTTGGTCGGCTTGTGTACGCCAGACATGGTCTTGATGAAGGTGGATTTCCCCGCGCCGTTGTCACCGAGTAGACAGTGACATTCGCCTGGAAATACATCGACGGACACACCGGCGAGCGCAATCACGCGACCAAAGTGCTTGGCGATGTTTTGCATCTGAATGATGGGGGCTTTTTCCGGGTTCATATCAACGCTCCCCCGTAATGATGCGACGGATATAGGTGTTCAGGATCACGGCTCCCAGCAAGATAACTCCGAGGAACACGCGGAACAGCGAGCTCTCCACGCCTGCAAAAAACAGCCCCTGCTGGACCACCCCAAAGATCAGCGCTCCCAAAGCAGCCCCGATCACGGAGCCATAGCCCCCGGTCAGCAAGGCGCCGCCAATCACCACAGCAATGATGGCTTCAAACTCTTTCAGAAGGCCGCGGTCAGAGCCGGCACCGCCAAACTCCATCACCTGACAGGTGGCAAAGACGGTTGCGCAGAAAGCGGTGAACATGAACATCAGGATCTTCACCTTGTCGACGGGCACACCAGAGTTGCGCGCCGCTTCCGCATCGCCGCCAGCCGCGTAGATCCAGTTGCCAAAGCGGGTCTTGGTCAGGATGATGTGGCCAACAATCACAAGCAGGATCGCCCAGACAATAAGCATCGGCAGGCCGTCTACCACGGGCTGGCCTTTGCGGGTGCCACGCTCAAACACAGCAATGATCCCGGCATCACCCATCCACTGGAAGAATCCGGTGAAGATCTTGCCCCCAAACACGGCCGCCAGCCAATCGCCTTCTGCCGCTTCACCGACGCCACCAATGATGGTTTTACGCTCAATGGTCTGTGGCAGATAGATCGCAAAGCCGCGCAAAATAAACAGAAACGCCAGCGTCACGATGAAACTCGGTAGCCCTGTGCGCACCACGATAAAACCGTTCAACGCGCCGATAGAGACCGCAATCGCAAAGGTCACGATAATGGCCATCCAGACCGGCCAGCCCAAAGTGACGCTGAAGATCGCAATCAACATCCCGGCAAAACCAATCATCGACCCGACGGAGAGGTCAAACTCACCAGCGATCATCAGCAGACAGGCCCCCACCGCAATGATCATGAACTGCGCCGAAATCTGGCTCCAGTTCATAATGCCCTGGCTGTTGAACATGCCGCTGTCAAAAGCGAACAAAAGGAAAAAGGTGAACACGGCAACGGTGCCAACGATCCCGCCCAGTTCCGGACGGATCAGCGCTTTGCGGAAACGCGAGATTTCCTTGATGCGCTCATCGGCATTGGCCGCGGGTTGCGTCGCGTTTGTCATGCGACATCTCCCATCTGCTGTGAATTTTGGATTGGTTTGTCTGGGTGGGGAAAGGGCACCGGATGTGGCGGCGCCCCTCGCCTATTTTTACTTATCAAGCCAGTGGCTTAGCGATACTCGCCCGCAAACTCTTCAACTTTTTCAAGACCATCGGCGGTTACAAAGCCCGGACCGGAGTTGATGTTGTTGCCTGGCAGCACGCCATAACGGTGATAGTTGGTCAGAACCACAACAGGCAGGTACGCCTGCAAGAAAGGCTGCTGGTCGATACCCCAGTTGATCACGCCCGCTTTGATGCCCTTCACGATCTCTTCGCCGAGGTCGAAGGTGCCAAAGTAGATGTCGCCGGCCATGCCGTTTTCATCCAGCGCCAGCAGAGTTGGGTCAGCAGATGTTGGGCCAAGCGTCAGAACCGCGTCGGTTTCTGGATTTGCGTTCAGATACGCCAGCACGCGGTTTTTGATCTCCGCAGGGTCTTGGCCGCTGTCGATCATCTGGTCACCCAGATCCACACCCAGACCATCTGCGAAGCCCTGACAACGCTCGGTCGAAGACGGTGAGGAGATGTAGTGGTTCACACAGAGGAAGCTGCCAACGCCGTCGCCTTTGGCACGTACACCCGCCGCATAGCCGGCATCATACTCAGGCTGACCAACATACATCAGCGCACCCACTTCACGGGCTTGATCTGGCGTACCGGAGTTCATGATGATCACATCCACACCGCTGTCCACAGCCGCTTTGATAGGGCCGGAAAGCACATCATAGTCGCTCAGCGTGGTGATGATTCCATTTGGCCCAGAAGCCGCCGCCTGCTCGATGATCCGCGCCATATCCGCCAGATCGCCGGTTGGCGGGTTGCGATACTCGACGTCGACACCCATCTGATCGCCCGCCAACGCGATGCCATTTTTGATGGTGTTCCACCAGCTGTCACTGTCTGGTGCGTGGCTGACCAGAATATATTTTTCGCCATCAGCGGCGGCAGTGTTGGCCAGCGCAAAAGGCGCGGCCACAACGGCAGCCGCCAAAGCCAGCTTCTTGGTAAATGAAGTCATGTTTTCCTCCCAAAATTACGTCTTCATGGCACGCAGGCGGCTCCAATCCGCCTTCTCCGACACAAGTTTAAGCACATCCCAATTCACTTTGCAACCGGTTGCAAAAAGTGAATTTCCATTTCATGCTGCATTCACTGGGGAAACAGAGTAGACACGCCAAAACGCAGAGTTAGGATCAGAACATTATGGCCGTGACATTGAAAGAGGTTGCAGAACGCGCCGGGGTCTCCCGCTCCGCGGTGTCACGCACCTTCACGGACGGCGCTTCCGTTTCTGACAAGATGCGCCGCAAGGTGGAAAAGGCAGCGCGCGAGCTGGGCTACAGCCCAAATGCGCTGGCATCCTCGCTCACCACCGGCCGCACAAAACTCATCGGTCTTATCTCCAACAACTTCCACAACCCGATTTTTTTGGAGGTTTTTGATCTCTTCACACGCGGCCTTCAGGATCGCGGCCTACGCCCCCTTCTGGTGAACCTCACAGACGAAACCGACCCGGAAAATTCCGTGCGTATGCTGCGTCAGTATTCTGTGGATGGGGTCGTGGTGGCCTCCTCCACCCTACCCCCAGGCTTTGCCAAAGCGTTCCGCGATGCGGGTGTGCCGGTGGTGCACTCCTTTGGCCGCGCCTCCTCCTCCCCCCAAGTGCATGTGGTGGGAATCGACAACGCAGAATGCGGTCGCATGGCCGCCCGCGAGCTTGTTGAACGCGGCTACACCCATGTTGGCTTCATGGGTGGCCCAGAAGGCGCAACCTCGACCCAAGATCGCTACACCGGCTTCATGTCAGAGATGTCGGCACACCCATATGTGAAGGTCAGCTATTCATTCGCCGACCAATATTCCTTTGATGCCGGACGGCGTGAAATGCTTCGCCTGCTCAAGAACAGCCCCGCAGAAGCGTACTTTTGTGGGGATGACGTTCTCTCAATCGGCGCGCTTTCAGCTATTGACGACAGCGGCTTGAGCTGCCCGGAAGATATCGGCCTCATTGGCCTCAACGACATGGAAATGTCGCGCTGGGAGAACATCGACCTCACAACCATCCACCAACCAATCCGACAAATTGTAACGTCATCAATTGAACTGATGGTCGCGATGCTCGACGATCCAGAGCGCTACCCGGAAACGCGGATCTTCCCTTGTTCGATTGTGGAAAGAGGCACCTTACGCGCACCTATTGAAGGCGATTGAAAGCGGTATACGTGCCCCTCCACACATGTAGCGTTATTGACCTCTAGAAAGATCAAAGAGGCCTCATCGAAACATCGTTGGTCGCGCATCCATCCAGGCGCCACCGTCTTTGGCAGAGGCCACTGCGGTATAAACCGCCGCCATGGAGCGCACACCGGCTGCAGCATCCGGCAAACCGTCACGCACCTCACCCGCAATCGCATCGGCCAAATCGCAGTAGATGTTGGCAACGGCCAACGGGAAGCCTTCCGGATGGGCAATCGCCACACGGCTCAGCCGTTGCGCATCCTCATAGAGCCCCGCCTCACCCTTTTCGATAACCTGCGTGCGGCCACCAACAGGCGTGTAGATCAGCTGGTTCGGCTGCTCAGACGCCCAGCGCAGCCCGCCGGTTTCACCAAACACCTGAATATCAAAGCCATGTTGCCGCCCGATGGCCACCGAAGAAGTCCACAGCCGTCCCACGGTGCCACCGCTCATGCGGAAATTAACCATCGCATCATCTTCCAACTCGCGGCTTGCAATGGTTGAAGCGAAATCTGCCGACAGGCTTTCCACCTCGTCATCCGCAATGAAGCTCGCCATATGCAGCGCGTGAATCCCGCAATCTGCGAACTGCCCGGACACGCCCGCCATCGCAGGATCATAGCGCCAGCGCACACGCGGATTGTCAGCGTCCGCGGCATCCCCATGGTGGCCGTGGCTGAAGTTTGTCACCACCAAACGCACCTTGCCGATCTCACCTGCACGCACCATTGCGCGGGCCTGACGCACCATCGGATAGGCGGAATAGCAATAGTTCACCGCACAGATCTTGCCCGAGGCAGCGGCAATCTTCACAATCTCCTCCCCCTCCTCCACAGTCATGGTCATAGGCTTTTCGCAAAGAACGTTAAAACCCGCTTCCAGAAACGACTTGGTGATCTCAAAATGAGTGGAGTTTGGTGTGGCCACCGTGACCAGATCGACGCGATCCTCTCGACCTCGCTCTCCCGCCAGCATTTCAGTCCAGTCGCCATACGCACGATCTTCAGCCACACCAAGGCGCTGCGCATATTCCTTGCCCACGTCAGGCCGATGATCCAGCGCGCCAGCGGTAAACTCAAAGCGCCCATCCGCCAGCGCCCCCAATCGGTGAGCCGGTCCGATCTGACTGCCTTCGCCGCCACCAATCATGCCCCATTTCAGCTTTTTCATGAGCTCTCTCCTCCCCATGATGTCAGCGGAGATGCACCGACATCGCACCCCCGCAATACTGTTGCGATACCGACGCCTTACAGACGCGATACCGACGCCACATTTTAGATAAAACCAATGGTTTCCAGATACTCTCGGTTCTTACGCGCATCTCCGACAGGGTCTGGATCCAAGAGCGGATCACAATCCTGCTCCACTGTGCACCACCCCTCAAATCCGGCATCCAACAGAACCTGGCGAACAGCCGGGAAATCCACATCCCCATCACCAAGGTTGCAGAAAATCCCTTGTCCGCAAGCGTCATAGAAACCCGTGCGATTGGCGATCACCTCAGCCTTGACCTTCGGGTCTATGTCTTTGAAGTGCATGTAGGAAATGCGCCCCACGTGTTTTTTCATGAAGGCAACCGGATCAAAACCCGCGTAAGAATGATGCCCTGTGTCAAAACAGATCTTCAGGAGGCTCTCATCCACTTCATCCAGCAGACGCTCAAGTTCTGGCTCAAAATCCATAAACCCCGCGGCATGCGCGTGAATACCAACAGTCAGCCCATATTCCTCAGAGCCGATACGCGCCGTTTCCGCAATACGGTCACGATAGGCGCTCCACTCAGTCTGATCCATCTGCTCCGCTTCACCCGCACGCCCAGCAGTTGGCGCCCGACGTGGAGAGATTGAGTCAATTAAAACAAGATGTTGCGCACCATGCGCCTTCAGAGCCTTAGCTGTCCGATGGGTGGCGTCGAGCACATCTTCCCAAGCGCTTGGATCATGATAGGCACGGAACACCACGCCACCAATCAACTCCAGCTCATGCTCCGCCAAAGCATCCGACAACATTGCAGGATCTTCTGGCATAAAGCCCACCGGGCCCAGCTCTATGCCCTTATATCCCGCTTCAGCGCATTGCTTTAAAACAGTTTTCCAGCTTGGATTGCGGTCATCTTCCGCAAATTCAACACCCCAAGAGCAGGGCGCATTGCCAATTCGCATCGTCATTGCTTGTCACTCCGAAAATCAGAAGCCTTTGATATCTTTCCAGCTCTTGGCTTCGCTTGACGCCAAAGCTGCCGCGATCACGCGGTTTACCTCATGTCCATCGCGAAAGGTCGGCCAGACCGCTTCCCCGGTTTCAATCGCGCGCAGAAAGTCCCGCGCCTCGATGATGATCTGATCCTGATATCCGGTACCGTGCCCCGGTCCTTGGCAGAAGGGCTCATAGTCCGGATGCGCGGGGCCGGTCAGGATTTTAACAAATCCGCGCGTCTCTTCAGGGCCTTCCATACGATAAAGCCAAAGCGCATTCTGATCTTCCTGATCAAAACGGATCGCCCCTTTTGTCCCTGTGATTTCATAGGCGTAGCCCATCTTGCGACCCGTTGCGATGCGCGAGAAATACATATGGCCCATGGCGCCATTCTGAAAACGGCACATGATCTGCGCATGATCGTCGTTGGTCACACGACCACCCGGGCGCTCTGCATGAACTGTCTCGACTTCCCCCAGAACTTTTGAAATCGGTCCCAACAATGCGAGTGCGGCGTTCACCATATGCGGCGCCAAATCGCCCATGGTGCCATTGGCCATGCCTTCGGTGCGCCAACTCGCGGGCGCCTCCGGGTCTGCATAGAAATCCTCGGTGTGCTCCCCTCGAAACCAAGTCACATTCCCAATCACGCCATCCGCTATCAGCTGGCGCGCAAATTGCGTTGCAGGCGTGCGCACGTAGTTGAAACCGACCATATTGGCGACACCTGCCGCCTCAGCCGCAGCGACCATAGCCGCGCCATCCTCAATCGACGCACCCAAGGGCTTTTCACAAAGAACAGGCTTGCCCAGAGCTAAAGCGGCTTCAGCAATGTCACGATGCGTCTCTTGCGGCGTCGCAATGACAATTGCTTCCACCTTCGGATCCGCTACCAATTCCCGCCAATCCGCTGTGGCCCGCGCAAACCCAAACGCAGCACGATATCGCTCTGCACTCTCAGACCGCGAGGCACAGACCATCTCAAGCCGCGGGCGCAATGCCGTATTAAACACAGCGCCGACTGCGGACATCGCAACCGCATGGGCTTTCCCCATGTAGCCACCGCCACATATGCCTATGCCAATCTCTGTCACCTTTGGCGCTCCGTTTTGAAATTCAGTTTGCAACCGGTTGCAAAACTTGTATCGTGAGAATCGAAAGCTCGCAAGCTGCATTCGAGGGAGGTCGTAAAATTCTCCCCGAAAACTCCAAAGGGTTCGCGCTCAAATGACGACAAAAAACTCCACGATCCGCCTCACCACGGCGCAAGCTATTATTCGTTGGCTCTCCCATCAGTTCATCGAAATTGACGGACAGGAAATGCGCGTCTGCGGCGGCGGTTTTGGCATCTTTGGGCACGGCAATGTGACTTGCCTTGGTGAAGCCCTGAACGAGGTCCGTGAAGAGCTGCCCCTGTATCGCGGACAAAACGAGCAGAGCATGGGATTTGCTGCAGCGGGCTATGCCAAACAATGGCTGCGCCAGCGCTTTATGTTTTGCACCGCTTCCGCCGGCCCTGGCACCGCAAACCTGCTCACCGCATCCGGGCTAGCACACGCCAACCGCCTGCCCATGCTCATGCTCTGCGGTGACACGTTCCTGACCCGCCTGCCCGACCCGGTGCTGCAGCAGATGGAAAACTTCAACGACCCGACTTTCGGGGTGAATGACGCCTTCAAACCGGTTGTGCGCTACTGGGATCGCATCACGCACCCTGCGCAGGTCATTCAATCACTGCCAAATGCCCTTGCCACCATGTTGGACCCGGCCGATTGCGGCCCGGCTTTCCTTGGGCTGCCACAAGATGTTCAGGGCTGGACTTACGACTACCCGGCAAAATTCTTCGAGAAAAAGGTCCATCGCATCCGGCGACAGGCTGCTGACAGCGCGGAGGTTGCAGATGCCGTCGCCGCACTGTCAAAGGCGCAGCGCCCAATGATCATCGCAGGTGGCGGCGTACAATACGCCCAAGCCACGGCAGAACTCGCCGCTTTTGCAGAAAAACATAAAATTCCGGTGGTCGAAACCATCGCTGGCCGCGCCAATATGACGGCAACACACCCGCTCAACTGCGGCCCCATCGGCGTGACCGGCTCTGACAGCGCCAATGCGCTTGCGGCGAAGGCTGATGTGATCCTCGCAGTCGGCACGCGCCTGCAAGATTTCACAACCGGCAGCTGGACAGCCTTTGCTCAGGACGCGCAATTCATCTCAATCAACGCCGCCCGGCACGACGCCGGAAAACACATGTCTTTGCCTGTCGTCGGCGATGCCAAACTGGCTCTCGAGGCGCTTGATGCAGCACTCACTATGTCTACCCCCCAAAGTTGGCTGGACTTCGCACAAGAAGAGCGCACCAAATGGGACGCCTATGTGAAAGACAATGTCTCCTACGGCAACCGCCCCAATTCCTATGCCCAAGCCATTGGTGTGGTGAACGACCTCTGTGACCCACGCGACCGCATTGTTGCCGCCGCAGGTGGCCTACCGGCCGAAGTCACCGCCAATTGGCGCACGCTCGACATTGGCACAGTAGACGTGGAATTCGGCTTCTCCTGCATGGGTTATGAAATCGCAGGCGCCTGGGGTGCCCGCATTGCACAGTCCGAGCGTGAGCCGGATCAAGACACCATCACCTTCTGCGGCGACGGCTCTTATTTGATGCTGAACTCAGACATCTACTCATCTGTACTGAGCCGCAAAAAGATGATTGTGCTGGTGCTCGACAACGGCGGCTTTGCGGTGATCAACAAGCTGCAGAACAACACCGGCAACGAGAGCTTCAACAACCTTCTGGAAGACTGCCCCACAATCCCCGAAGCCTTCGGCGTCGACTTCGCGGCTCACGCCGCATCGATGGGCGCCACGTCAGAAAAGGTCTCAAACCCCGCCGAGCTGGGCGAAGCTTTCAAACGCGCCAAGGCCAGCGACAAAACCTATGTGATTGTCATGGATGTGGACGCCTACGAAGGGTGGACAACGGAAGGCCATGCTTGGTGGGAAGTTGGCACGCCGCATGTAACCGAAAACGCAAAGGTCCGCGAGAAACACCTCGAAATCGAGGCCGAACGCTCCAAGCAGCGCAGAGGTGTCTGATGCGCCGCTTCACCAAAGATAACGGGGACCCGGCCACAATTGTTGAAGAGCTTCTGCATGGCGGCGGCGCAGTCGGGATCTCTGGCCTGTTCTCGCCAGAAGACATCGCAGAGGCACGCGCCATCGTTATGGAGCACTCAGAGCAAGAGGCGCCAAAGGTCACACATTTTCAAGGTGCTGCCGAAGACGACGGCAAGATCAACCTGCAGCGGCGGGTTTGGAATCTTCTGGCCAAAGGGGAGGTTTTCTCGCGCATGGCCGCGCATCCAACTCTGATGGCCATCCTGCGCCAATTCCTCGGCTCTGAGTTCATCATGGGGTCCATCGCGGCCAACCGTATCCTGCCCGGTGGGCCGGGTCAGGAACCGCATGTAGACTACCCTTACTGGGATTTTCACAAACCTGAGACCCATCCCATTGGTCTGAACAGCTCTTTCCCGATGAACGCGCAGGTCTCTGTTTTGCTGGACCCTTTCACCGAAGAAAGCGGCGCAACCGCCTACATGCCCGGCTCCCAAAAAGAGCTGCGCTACCCAACGCCTGAAGACAAGTTTTACGACACCTGCGCCCGTATGACCGGAGAGCCGGGGGATGTCGCGCTTTTCTATGGCGTCACATGGCACTGCGCCATGCCCAACAACGCAGATCACGACCGCAGCGCGATCCTGATCCAATATCTGCCCAAATGGGTGAAACCGATGGAGGATATGCCCGCTGCTTTGCAGCAGTCATTTATCGACACCGCCAGCCCGGACATGCGCCAACTTTTGGGCCTCAACTACCCCTACCCCGAAGTGCTGGATGTGGCCAAAGCGGGCAATACCGAGGGTCGCACATGAGTTTGATCGACGCCATCATCTCCCGCAAATTTGTGGTCTTTGGCCGCGCGGGAATGGACATGTTTGCCGACCCCGTGGGCACAAAATCGGAACTGGCAGAGACCTTTCGCGCCGACCTCGGCGGCTCCTCCGCCAATATTTGCGCAGGCCTCGTCAAACTTGGGTGCGAGGCCGCCTTGGTGACCTCCATCTCTGATGATGCTGTGGGTCGCTTCGCTCAAAATCGGTTAGAGCGCTACGGCGTGAACACGCGATACCTACGGACAGTTGGAGGTGAGTATCGCCTCTCTCTCGCTGTTTACGAGAGCTGCATTGAAGACTTTCAGAATGTGATCTATCGCAACGGCGCAGTAGACTTTCAGGTCACCAATGACGACGTGGATCGCGTGGATTACAATGCTTTTGGCGCATTGATCACCGCAGGAACCGTCTTTGCATCCGAGCCGTCCCGCGGCTCCACCTTCCGTGCCTTTGACAACGCGCGCGCCGCTGGCATGCCGGTGATCTTTGACATCGACTACCGCCCCTATTCCTGGCCTTCACCGGAGGTCGCCGCCGAGGTGCTCTCGCGCGCAGGCGACGCCAGCGACCTGATTGTCGGCAATGACGAGGAGTTCGGCTTTATGGCAGGCGGCATCGAAAAAGGGCTTAGCAAAGCCCGCGAGCTCGCCGCCTCCGGCAAAATGGTGATCTACAAAATGGGCGAGGATGGCGCGATCACCCTCGCAGATGGCGCAGAAATCCGCACCGGCATCTATCCGGTCACCGCGGTCAAACCAAACGGCGCGGGTGACAGCTTCATGGCAGGCCTGCTGGCGGGCATCGCGGACGGTCTGTCCGTAAAAGACGCCGTGCTGCAAGGCTCTGCCTGCGCCTCCATCGTTGTTTCTCAGCCGGGCTGCGCCCCGGCCATGCCCACACCAGCCGAGCTTGAGGCGTTCCTCGCCGCGCACGCCGGCCCCACGCATCCCTGAAGGAGAGGCCCATGCATATCGCGCCTTATGACAATAAGAACAAACCCATCGTGGACGCAGAACACGATCTGGTGCCGCTGAACTATTTCAACATCGTCAAACTCAAAAAAGGCGAAAGCTTTGACTATGCCGTGCCGGGCTATGAAACCTGTATCGTTCCGGCCACCGGCACCGTGCATGTGGAGGTCGAAGGCGCTCGCTATGAAAACCTTGGCAACCGCACGGTTGATGTCTGGGACGGCGAGCCGGAGGGCGTCTACGTTCCGACCGGCGCCAAAGTGCGCATCACCTGCGTAACAGACACCACAGAAACCTTCATCGCCGGGGCCAAATACGACAAGGTTCTTGAGCCTTTCGACGTGCGCGTGCCAGAGCTGGACCTCGTGCAATACGGCTCTGACGACACCAAAACCCACCGCAAAATCAAGCACATCCTTGGCGCGAACCACCACGACAAAGTGGGCCGCCTTCTGGTGAGTGAGCTCTACACCGTGGGCCAAGGTGGCTGGTCCGGCTTCCCAAGCCACAAACATGACACCGACCGCAAAGGCGATGATGGCGAGATGATCGAAACCCGCCACGACGAGACCTACAACTTCCGTTTCAGGCCCAACTATGGCTCCGGCGTGCAGATGCTTCAGCGCGAAGATAACAAGCCGGGCGATGCCTATCACATCATGGATGGCTCCACGATCCTGCTAGACAAAGGCTATCACCCTTGTGCGGTTCTGCCGGGCTATGAGATGTATTACTTCACCATCCTTGGTGGCCTGTCCCAGCGCAGCCTGAAGCAATACTTCCAGCCAACACACGCGGAACAGCTGCACACAATCCCTGGTATCATGGATATGGTGGCCAAGTTCAAATGAGCCTTGTTTCTCTCTCTGAAGTGCTTCAACCGGCGTTGAAGCAGGGCCACGCTGTGGCTGGTCTCGTGACCCTTGGCTGGGAAGATATGCGCGCCTATGTGGCGGCTGCCGAGGCGGAAAACGTGCCTGTGATTTTGCAAGCTGGCCCGTCCTGCCGCGAGCACACACCTTTGCCGGTTTTGGGCAAGATGTTCGCCCACCTTGCAGAGCGCGCCTCCGTACCCGTAGTGGCGCATCTTGATCACGGCTACACGGCTGAGGAATGCCGGATCGCCATCGACAGCGGGTTTTCTTCCGTGATGTTTGACGGCTCACGCAAGCCTTTGGCAGAAAACATCGCTGAAACCGCCGCGATTGTGGAAATGGCCCATGCCGCAGGTGTGTCCTGCGAAGGAGAAATCGGTTTTGTAGGCTATTCCGGCGGCGAAAACTCTGACGGGACAGACCCAGCAGAAGCGGCGCAATTCGCCCGTGAAACCGGCGTTGACGCAATGGCAATCTCTGTTGGCAACGTCCATTTGCAGCAAGACAAAGAAGGCGGGCTTGACGAGCCTCGCATCCGCGCAATCGAGGCCGTGACCGAGGTGCCTCTGGTCATTCACGGCGGCTCCGGCGTGCCTGTCGCGCAACGCACAGCCCTCGCCCAAGGTTCTAAAATCTGCAAATTCAACATCGGCACCGAGCTGCGCATGGCATTTGGCGCCGCCATGCGCGACGCGGTGAATGCAGACTCCGCACGCTTTGACCGGGTACAAATCCTCAAGGACACACATGAGCCGCTTGTCACAGCCACCCGCACTGTGCTGCGCGCCTTCAAAGGGGCCTAACATGCTCAAAATCGGACTTCTGGGGTGTGGCCGCATCGGTCAGGTTCACGCCCGCTCGGTATCTCAACTGGACGGCGTCACAGTGACCGCCGTTGCTGACGCTTTTAACGCTCCTGCCGCCGATCTGGCTTCCAAAGCCAACGCCAGAGTGCTGTCGTCTGAGGATCTGATCCAGAGCGCCGATGTCGACGCGGTTGTCATCGGCACGCCCACCGACACGCATTATGATCTGATCCATGCCGCCTGCGCTGCCGGCAAAGCGATCTTCTGTGAAAAACCGGTGGACATGTCAGCCGAGCGTATCCGTGAGTGTGCCAAAGCTGTCGAAACCTCCGGGGTCGCCTTTATGACCGCCTTCAACCGCCGCTTTGATCCAAATTTTGCACAGACCCAATCGCGCATCGCAGCGGGCGAAATCGGCAACGTCGAGCTGGTCACCATCCAGTCGCGCGACCCCTCCCCACCCCCGTTGTCCTACATCAAGACCTCCGGCGGCCTGTTCCGCGACATGATGATCCACGACCTCGATATGGCACGCTTCCTGCTTGGCGAAGAGCCAGTCAGCGTGTTCGCGGTCGGCTCCTCGCTGGTGGACCCGGAAATCGGCGCAGTTGGTGATGTGGACACAGCGGCTGTCACACTCACCACCGCAAGCGGCAAGATCTGTCAAATATCCAACTCCCGTCGCGCGACTTATGGCTATGATCAGCGCATCGAAGTGCATGGCGCAAAAGGTATGTTGCGGGCGGAAAACATGCTGGAAACCACCGTGGAAGTGGCAACAGAGAGCGGCTTCCGCCGCGCCCCTGCACAGCACTTCTTCCTAGAACGCTACGAAGCCGCCTACCGCGCTGAGATGGCCCATTTTGTGCAAGCTGTTTCAGAGGGCACCACACCCTCGCCCAACATCACGGATGGGCTCCGCGCTCAGGTTCTTGCAGACGCCGCTGCGCAGTCTCTGGAGAGTGGCGCACCGGTTGCGGTCTAATCACGCTCCTTCGGGGTCTCCCAAAATTTCAAACGCCCGGCAGCATCGCCGGGCGATTCTGCGTCACTTGCCAAAAAGCTTTGGACGCTCAGAAACACATTTTCGCAAGCACGTCTCTCGCTCACGCCAATGATCCGGCAAAACAGGCGCATCCTCTTTTGCAGCGTCCTGCCCACTCCAAGATTGTTCCCGTGTCGCCACTCGCAGCGTATTTGAAAGAATTCCCAACATATCATGCACTCCTAGAGTTCTCCTGCATCCGATATTGCTGGACATTCGCAATTCATGCGATTCAATATGATTTCCATATTGTAAGCTGGAATTACATATGGACTGGTCCACGCTCCCCTCTCTCTCCGCCCTACGCGCATTTGAAGCCGCCGCGCGCCATCAAAGCTTCAGCGCCGCCGCACGCGAACTCAACGTCACCCATGCGGCCATTGCCCAACACGTGCGCCAATTGGAGGCTGAGCTTTCAGAACCGCTGCTCTACAGGTCAGGTCGCGGGGTGGCCACTACAGAGGCTGGCCAACAACTGGCCCGCCAGCTCAGCGAGGGATTTTCCATCATTTCAGAGGGCGTAGACGCCCTGCGCCAACAAACCAACGCACGGCCGCTTGCCGTCAGCCTCACCCCGTCTTTTGCGATCAACTGGCTGATGCCGCGAATGGGCGGTTTCTGGCAGGCGCACCCCGAGGTGACCGTCAGCCTCACCCCCAACTCTGCACTGATTGACCTCCGCCGCGACGGGTTTGACATGGCGATACGCTTTGGTGACGGCCAATGGCCAGGACTGGAGAGCACCCTACTTACACGAGGCGAATTCTGGGTCGTCGCGTCACCGACACTCCTCTCAGGCCAAACACCCCGAACCATGCGAGACGTGAGCCATCTTCCATGGCTGATGGAAAACCACATGCTGGAGCTGCGCCGCGTCATCGAAGATGCGGATCTCGACCTCTCGACAATCGACCTTACCGTTCTGGAAACCAACGAACTTGTTATCTCCGCCTCTCTGGCGGGCCTTGGCGTTTCAGTACACCCCAGATCGCTGGTCGAGCGCGACGTCGTCGCAGGCACGCTCACGCATATTTGCTCCTTGATGCGTGAGGAGCTGGGCTACCACATCGTCACGCTTCCGGGCCGTGACAGCCCAAACCTACGCATTTTTCGCAAATGGCTGATGAAGGTCGCAAAAAGCTGACCATCCGCAAATTGTTCTTTCTTTGTTCCAATCTGCACGTTAGCGTCGCCGCATGGTTCTACGCATCTCAAACCGCGACGCCCGCCGCCTCTGGCTTTCTTTGCAGGGATTGGCTGAAACGCCGACAGGTCCCGCTGATCCGCGCGCCACGATCCGCAAGCTTGGCTTTGTGCAACTCGACAGCATTCAGGTTTTGTCCCGCGCACATCACCACATCCTGTGGTCGCGCAATCAGAACTATCGGGAGCCAATGCTCAACACGCTTCTCGCCGATGATCGCGCCGTGTTTGAACATTTCACCCATGATGCCTCTGTTTTGCCGATTGAAACATACCCTTATTGGCGCGCGCAATTTGCCCGGCGAAAGGCAAAGATGGATGCAAAAGGCTGGTATGCTGATGCGCTGGCCAGCTGTGCCGATCTTGGCATCAAAGACCGCATCACAGCCGAAGGCGCGCTTTCCACCGAGGCATTTGACACCAAAATCGAAGGCCCAAAGGAGATGTGGTCCCGCCCACCACACAAACGCGCACTCGATTACATGTGGTATGCGGGAGAACTCGCGACCTGCTATCGGCAGAATTTCAAAAAGTTCTACAACCTACCTGAACGGGTCATTCCTGAAGCGCTGCGTACCCGCGATATCCCGCACGAAGACCAAATTGACTGGCTTTGCCGCGAGGCCGTTGCGCGATTGGGTTTTGCCACTTCTGGCGACATCAAGCGCTTTTGGGAGGCCGTTGATACACCCGATGTCCGCGCCTGGGTCGAAGCATCTGATCTGATCCCCGTCGAAATCCAGACAGCCAACCGTGATTGGATCCCCATGCTCGCCACGCCGGATATAGAGGTACAACTGAATAGCGCACCAGCCCCCACGAGCCGCCTTCGCCTCCTCAACCCGTTTGATCCGGTGATCAGGGACCGCGACAGGCTCTCGCGCCTCTTTGGCTTTGACTACCGCATCGAAATCTTCGTTCCCGCCGCCAAACGCATCTGGGGCTACTATGTCTACCCCCTATTGGAATGCGACCGCTTCGTGGGCCGGATCGAATGCAAGGCTGACCGAAAGAAAGGCTTGTTGACCGTGACGCAGCTTTGGGCCGAACCCGGCGTGCGCTGGACGGACGCGAGAGCGCGCAAATTGGACGCGGAACTTGCACGCATGGGTCGGTTTATCGGAACATCAGACATTCAGTGGACGTGCCAAACGCCAAACGCCTAAATCTCCTAAAGCACGCCATGCCAACGCAAGAATACGATCAGGCAAGCCGCAAAAAGGATCAGGTTGAAGCTCACGGAACCCAGCACATCCAAAATGCGGTGAATGCGCCGCTCACGCACGTCCACCGCCTTCAAATGCGCTTCAATCTCAACAAAGGCCCGCTTCACCGCCGCGCCATCAACCTGCATCATAAGCTTGGGGTGCTGACCCAGCTTATGAGCCTCCGCGATCACTCCTGCCTGTCGATGCAGACGGGCTGGTGCCCGGCGGCCAATTTTGCGCATGGCACGCTCAAGTGATTTGGCCCGAACGCCATACTTCTCGCGCGCCAGCTCCAAGAGACGGGCCACCTTTGCTTCAATTTCATCACCTGTCATCATCGGCTTAGCCTAAATCGCAATTCCCGATGGGGAAACCGATTTTCAGCGTGGGTCGTACAAGCGCATGAGATCGCGACGCCTTGGCAACAGAGCTCTCAACAAACAATTTCCAAGCTTTGCACCACCACACTCAGCGCTGGCACCCGCGACCAAGCCGCGCTATCACGCGGTCATGTTGAATCTGATCACCCATGGCACCGCCACCGACGAACCTGATTTGCTAATTGTACACGGCCTCTTCGGCTCAGGCCGCAATTGGGGCGCGGTCGCCAAACGGCTTTCTGCCACACGTCGCGTGATCTGCGTCGATCAGCGCAACCATGGGCAAAGCCCATGGCACGACAGCCATTCTTACGAAGACATGGCCGCGGATCTGGCTGAGGTGATCAAAGCCCAAGGCGCACCAATGGATGTGCTCGGCCATTCTATGGGTGGCAAAGCGGCCATGTTGCTTGCCCTAAGCCAGCCCACGCTCGTGAACCGGTTGATCGTGGCCGACATCGCACCTGTGGCTTATGCCCATGATCAGAACCAAAACATTGCAGCCATGCGCGCTGTAGATCTTTCTTTGGTCACAAAACGCGCGGACGCGATCGCACAGCTGGCCGTGCACCTTGAAGACACAACGCTGCAGACCTTTTTTACCCAGTCGCTGGACGTAAAAGAACAGCGGTGGCGCTTAAATCTCGATGTTCTGGACAGTGAAATGCCGAAAATCCTCAGCTTTCCAGACATTCCAGGCGCCTTTGAGGGCCCCACTCTTTTTTTGAGCGGTGCAGACTCCGACTATGTCGCCACCGAGTATCGCCCAACCATCCGGGAGAAATTTCCCAAAGCCCGCTTCGCAAAGATTCGCGATGCGGGCCATTGGTTGCACGCTGAAAAACCCCGCGAGTTTATCGCTTCAGTGCAAGCCTGGCTGGATCTTTGACCGCAAGGCGCCCGCCCTTGCCTCAGCGGGCGTAAAGCGCCTGCGCAACTTTCCAGCTCACCGGAAAAGCCACCAGAAAGCCGATCAGCGCAGCACCAAAGAGCCCGAGACCGGTGTTCATTCCGGCGACCAGCGCGGCAATAACGGCTACGCCTGCACAGGTCGAGCCAATGAAAATATGCAAAATAGTGGCCAGTCTCAGCATCAGGAAAGCTCCTTCTCTCGTTCCCCGATGACCTATCACAGGCAGCTCCCAAATCCTTGATTTGGATCAGCTTTGAACCGCTATTAACAGATCATTCCGCCAAAAACCGCATCACAACCGCGCCCTGCTCATCCATGAACACCGTGCCGCCGTCCATGATGCCGACAGAAGCGACTTGCGTCAGCGTTTTGAAGAAAGCCGTTTCCTGCGCGTTCAGCTCATCACTGCACGCCATTCGCGTGCTCGCCAAGGGGCCAAAGCTCAAACGATCGACCGTGCGTGTGTAGCTACCGGTAAACCGATTGCAGCCGCTGCTCCCGCTCACGCGACCATCTGCGCCAAATTCAATCTGGGGCACACGCTCACTTTGCACCACCTCGCCGTTCATCACCACCACCAGCCAGCTGCCGATGGTCAGGTCCACATCTCCACGAGACGGCATTCGCTCCACCATGACCTCTACCTCCTCCGGCGCATCCTGGGTCAGGGCCGCAAAGCTCTGCGTACTGCGCCAAAGCACATCCTCACCAACTCGAATAATTACTCTCACCGAATACCGCCCGTTCTCAGCGACCATCCCGTCATCATAGGCCAGTCGAAAGGCAATCGGCACCTGCCCCTCTGGCTTCAAAACCTGCCGTGCCACAACGACGGAGGCCACATCCATTTTGCTCACATCCTCAAGCGTGACTTCCACCAAAGCTTCCGGCGGCAGCGCCACCCGCTCTCGATAAGAAACACTGCCAAGCAAATCCTGAATGTCGGCCGCTGCGCTCCCGGCGATCAGTGGTAGCGCTAGCCCAGCACCTAAAATCAACTTTGCGACTGTTTGACCAAACAGCATAAAATCTACCCTCCTAGCGCAACGTGGCACAAAATTTCCAAGAGAGAAATCAACCTCTTCCGCCACAACCTAAGCACAGCCCCTTGCGCTTTCCAAGCCAACGGGATCGGCACGGCAAACCATCGCCCATCAAGCCAAGTCAAAGCAGCACATTTTACCTTTTACGACCTTTGGCCCTCTTGGCCTTCTGCATCTCTCTGCTAACCTGCCCCTATGCTCCATTCTGACGCGACAACCACGCAAACCCGCTTCTCCAGCGCCCTTGTGGTGGACGATCACCCGCTCTTTTGCGACGCACTTGTGATGACGCTGCAGGCCATCTCGCCCATCAAACAGGTTGCGACAGCTCCGTGCCTCACCGATGCGATCACCTGGCTGTCAACAAACCCAGCACCGGACCTTGTTGTGCTTGACCTCAACCTGCCGGATGTCGACGGCTTTGACGGCCTGCTTCGTCTCGGCAAAGCCACCTCAGCACGCGTTCTTGTGGTCTCCTCAATGGCTGACAGCCGCACGGTCAACGCCGCCCTTCAGGCGGGAGCCGCCGGGTTTGTCCCCAAGCACAGCCAGCGCGATATGTTCCGCCGCGCTCTTGAGGCGATTGGATCCGGGCAGACTTTCACCCCGGAAGGCCACGTAAACAGCTCAGAAACAGCGGATGCCACCCAGGACGCTGTGGCCCGCCTCGCCTCTCTGACCACTCAGCAGTCGCGTATCCTTGACCTTATCTGCGAAGGCAGGCTCAACAAGCAAATCGCCTATGAGCTCTCCATCGCTGAAACCACCGTCAAAGCACATGTCACGGCAATCATGCGCAAACTTGGGGTCCACAGCCGCACCCAAGCCGTGCTGATCGCCAAGGAAGCCAGTTTTGACGAACACTTGCGCAGCAGCGGTTAGCATGGCTACCTTGTAGAGGTGATCGGGGGAGCGGTCACGGGAGGACATTGCCAGCTATGGACGCCAGCACGCCATTTACGGACGCCAAAATTGTGCGCACGGGCTTTGCGGATTGCCGCGCGCCCGATGCCATGGCGGAACTCGCCAACGCACTTGGATCAGACCCTTTGGCGCTGGTCATCCTCTTTGTGTCACCGGAGACAAACCTGCTTGAGTTGGTTGCCAAGGCCGAAACCCACTTCAACGAAACAAGGGTTGTCGGATGCACCACCGCAGGAGAGCTTGGCGCGAAGGGTTACACAGAAGGTGAAATTGTCGCCGTCGGCCTACCCACCGCGCATTTCGCCATCAAGTCGCTTTTCATCGATGATCTCTCTGAACTGCAAGCGCAGGAGCGGATCAGCGAAATGATCCAAAACCGCAATGCGCTCGCAGCCGATCACCCACGCTGGGCATCAGAATTTGCGTTTCTGCTCGTAGATGGGCTTTCGACCCGCGAAGATGCACTGGCCGCTGAGCTGGCGATGGGATTGGGGCCAGTGCCGCTTTTTGGTGGCTCTGCCGGTGACGGGGAAGACTTTGGCGCGACGCATATTTTCTATGAGGGCGCCTTTCACACCAACGCGGCCGTTCTCATCCAAATTCGGTCCAATTGCCCCATCCATGTGTTTAAAACCGATCATCTGCGGCCCACCGAGCAACGCATGGTGGTCACCGCAGCAGACCCCACCACACGCTTGGTGCATGAAATCAACGCAGAGCCCGCCGCACGGGAATACGCCCGCATCCTTGGCAAAGATCCGGAACAGCTTTCCACATTCACCTTTGCCGCACATCCCGTTGTGGTGCGGATCGGTGATCAAACCCACGTCCGCGCCATTCAACGTGTGGCGGACAACGGCGATCTGGTGTTTTTCTCAGCCATTGACGAGGGAGTTGTTCTCACCCTCGCGGAACCCGAAGACATGGTGTCCCATCTGGAGCGCGAACTGTCGGCTCTGTCTGACCAGCGCGCCCCCGATATGATCCTGGGCTGCGACTGCCTGCTCCGGCGCGTCGAAGCCACGCAAAAGCAGGTCACCACAGAGATTTCCCGCGTGCTTGCCAAACACAATGTGGTTGGCTTTTCGACATACGGTGAACAGATCAATTCCATGCACGTGAACCAAACCTTCACTGGCGTCGCCATCTATCCGCCACTGGAAGACTAAACCCATGGCGCCTCAGTCCTTAATCGATCCCGCCGACACACTTGAGCGGCAAAATCAGAAACTGCTGACCATCGTTGACACGCTGATGCGGCGGGCAGAAGCCAACCCGGACAGCACCGGCGTGGCATATGCGCAATTTGAACGCGCTGTGATGCTTGAAGAGGAGGTCCGCGCCCGCACGCTCGAACTTGAGCGTGCTCTGGATCTTCTGAACACCTCCAACGCCTCTCTTGCGCAAGCCAACGCGGAGGCCGAGGCCGCGCGCGCCAATCTCGCCAATGCCATTGAAACGGTGCAGGAGGGATTTGCGCTCTTTGATGCGAACGAGAATTTGGTGATGTGCAACAGCCGCTTTGGCAAACACATGCGCGATGTGCACCACCTTTTCAAACCCGGCCTGCCCTTTGCCGAATATGTGCGCATCGTTTCTGAAAGCCCTTATTTGGAACTACCCCAAGGCACCACCTCGGAGGATTGGCAGGAACGTCGCATGATCCGCCATCGCGAACAGCACGTGGTCTTCAACGCCCGCATGGCGGGCGACCGCTGGCTGCAGGTGTCAGAGCACCGCACCCGCGACGGCGGCACCGTGGTGCTGCAAACCGATGTCACCGACATGATGCTGATCGAGCGGCAGGAACGCGAACGCCTGCTGGACGATCAAGCCCGGCTGGTGAAAGCAACCCTGGAACACCTCAATCAAGGCGTGGGCATCTTTGATCGCGAAGCCCGACTGGTCGGCTGGAACCGCCGCTTGGGCGAACTTCTGTCGATCCCGCTACGCCGCTTCCGCTTGGGCCTGCCTTTTCGCACTGTCTATGACCAACTCTCCCGCATCGTGACCTTCCGCAACGCAACCGACGCGGTGGACCTCTTTGAATGGTCTGCCCATCAAGGCCGCCGCGCACCGCTGTCTTTTGAAGTCGCATTGGGGGAAGACCGCACGCTAGCCGTTTTTGCCCAGCACATGCCCGATGGTGGCTTCGTGATTTCCTTCACAGACATCACAACCGAGCGCCGGGCATTACGCGCGATCTCTCAGGTCAATGAAACGCTGGAGCGCCGCGTACAGGAACGCACCTTGGAACTGCGCGACGCTCTAGCCGAAGCCGAACGCGCCAACGCATCCAAATCACGGTTCGTGGCCGCCGCCAGTCACGATTTGCTGCAACCGCTCTCTGCGGCGAAGCTATACCTCTCCTCATTGGAAAATGACCTTGAAGCGCCGGATCAGCGCGAACGCCTCGTGAAAGCGACCGGCGCGCTGCAAAGCGTCGAAGATATACTCGGAGCACTTTTGGACATCTCCAAACTGGATTCCGGGCGTGTCGCCGTCCATGAGAGCCGCATCCCGCTCAATGAACTGCTGCAGCAACTTCATAGCGAACTGGCACCTGCAGCCGCAGAGAAGGGGTTGCGATTTGACCTGCGAACCGCCGACCTCTCCGTCACCTCAGACGCCACTTATTTGCGTCGAATTTTGCAGAACCTCATGGGCAACGCGCTACGCTACACCCATGCTGGCCGCGTTCTGGTCGGCACAAGGCAGCGAGGCGACACCGTCGTTGTGGAAGTCTGGGACACTGGCCCCGGCATTCCGCCTGAACAACACCAAAAGGTCTTTGACGAGTTCCACCGCGTCAACGCAGCCGCCAGCCCCGCCGAAGGATTGGGACTTGGCCTCGCGATTGTTGAGCGTGCATGCCGTCTTCTAAAACACCCCTTGGAACTTCACTCCACACCGGGCCGCGGCACACGGTTTTGTGTCACACTGCCTCTGGCCGCCGCGCATGAAAGCCCTCTTCCGACAGAGGTCCTACGAGCTCAGTCGAGCGAGCCTCTGACCCACCGGATCGTCCTGCTTGTGGAAAATGACGAAGCTCTTAGGCAGGCAATCAGTATGACACTTGAAAACTGGGGCGCCGATGTTCTGGCCTGCGGCAGCGATGTAGAAGCGCTCGAGCTCCTGCGGGAAATCGACATCGCACCCGATGTCGTTCTGGCAGACTACCAACTCGACAATGGTGCGACAGGGACAGATCTCATTTCTATCCTGCGCGAGCTGTTCGGACCTTTGCCAGCCTGCGTTATCTCTGCAAACCGCTCCCCCGATTTGTCCGCGCTCTGTGCGGCTCTGCATGCGCCACTTCTGCACAAACCACTGGATCTGGAAGCCCTGCAAGACGCCCTTCAGAACGCACCAACTCCGTCGACTTAGACACCGACAACGCACACCCGCGATACAGTCGCGATATTGACGCAATACCGAGGTGATACCGACGCGCAAATTTGCCCCTTTCCGCGCGCCCCGACACCGCCTAAATAAATGATATTGCAGCAGCTCGGAGCCAGCCATGACCCGCCTTCAAACCGCCTTGGACGCCATTGACGAAGCCAACGCAAAAGATCCCAGACTGGATGAAGGCCAACCCGAAGCCCTGCTCTATGGAACGCGGATGTCGGAGGAAGCCAACCGACTTTTTCCTAATGCTTCCGAGAGCTTACAGATTGCAGCACGGGGTCAGCATATCGAGCGCTGGGTCTTGAAACGGGCCGATTACCCTGAAGGCCGCGCAGGTTATCTCAAATGGCGTCGCGACCTCGCAGTGCACCACGCTGATCGTGTTTCGGCCATCATGGGAGATGCAGGTTTCTCAGAAGATGAGATTTCTGAGACCGGAGCGATGCTGCGCAAAGAAGGCATCAAACGCAACGATCAAGTCCAAGCTCTTGAAGATATTATATGTTTTGTCTTCCTGAAGTGGTACTTCGCGCCTTTCGCAGCCAAGCATCCTGAAGAAAAAGTACTCGATATCGTGGTCAAAACGGCGCGTAAAATGTCCGCCGACGCCCGCGCCCGCGTGCTCGCTGAATTCAACCTGCCCGCTGATCTTGCCGCAGCCTTCGAAGCCCCCAACGCATGAGCACTCCGCAACGGGAAGCTCTCATCGTAGCACATGGACAGCCGTCTGTGCCCGTTCCTCCCGAACTGTGGCTACAAGGGTTTGCCGCAGCGGTTGGCAAGCATCTGCCTGGTTGGCACATTCGCGCCGCCACCTTGGCGATGCCTGACGCTCTCGAGCGGCAAGTGTCTGAAATGCCAACAGGTTCTCAAATTTTCCCGATGTTCATGGCGGACGGCTGGTTTGTCTCCAAGGTCCTGCCTAGGCGCCTCAACGGTGCTGATCTCAGTATTCTGCCGCCGCTCGGTTTTCACCCTGCTCTGCCGGACGTCGCAGCTGCGAGCATCCGAAAGAAGCTCTCCTCGCTAGGTTGGGAGACTGCAGAGAGTCATCTACTTTTGGCGGCTCATGGGTCCGCCAAAGGCCCCAAAGCCGCAGCCTCTGCCAATGGCTTCGCTCAACTGCTCAGAGACCACCTCAAGGGCCTAAAAATCACCACAGGATTTGTCGAAGAAGCGCCTTTTATAGCCGACGCCGCGAGGGACCTGCCAAAGCAAAGCCTGTGCCTACCATTCTTCGCGCTGGAAGGAGAGCATTGTCGAGAGGACATCCCAGAAGCGCTTGACGAAGCAAAGTTTTCCGGGCTCCTCATGCCACCTCTTGGCACATGGGACGAAGCGGCAAAAATGGTTGCTGACACCTTCCGCAACTGTGCCTAAAGCGAGCCGCCTCGCGTGACTTGTGGTTCCAATTTCACAGTCTGGGCTGGAGAATTCGGCCCCTGTGACGCCAGAATGATCTCCGCGGCCTTCTGGCCGATCTCAAATCGATGGGCGTCCGTCGTTGCCAAGGTCATCGGCAAACCACGCAACAGTTTCAAATTGTTGAACCCAGCCAGCGCCAACTCGTCGGGAACTGAAATTCCCTTAGCCAGGCAATGCATGTACGCACCAACGCTCAAAACGTCACTTGAGAAATAGATACATTCCAACTCCGGCGTCCGCGCCAGCAACATCTCTGTCAGTTGGTGGCCTGTCTCAATCGAAGACACCCCAGAATAAAGCTCTTGATCCACAAGTGAAACACCCGCTTCTTCGAGCGCTTGCTCAAAACCTTTCAGGCGTTTTTCGGCCCGATAATCCTGCGGCATCTTGGTGCCGATAAAGCCGATCTTCTGATAGCCCGCATCCAAAATGGTGCGCGCCATAACGCGACCAGCTTCAAGGTGCGAGATGCCGACACAGTGTTTGACCGGATCCCCGTCCACATCCATTACTTCGACAACCGGGCAATCTGCATTTGCCAACATCGTGCGCGCAGCATCATTGTGCTCAAGCCCTGCAACGACCACGCCAGTTGGTCGCCAACTCAACATCTCGCGAATGACTTCTTCTTCTTCAAGAAGATCATACCCAGTAACACCAATCACCGGCTTCAGCGGCGTGTCTTTCAGCGTTGAGCTAATGCCCGAGAGAACCTCTGGAAAAACAGAGGAATTGAGGCTCGGCACCACCACGCCCACAAGATTCACTTTGCTCGAAGCCAAAGCTCCGGCAATTCGATTCGGCACATATCCGACATCACGCGCGATCTGTTCGACCTTTTGACGCGTGGCTTCAGAGACGTCCTGAGCACCACGCATGGCGCGCGACGCAGTCATTTCACTCACGCCCGCGAGCTTGGCGATGTCTTTGAGAAGTAGCTTTTTTCCCATGCCCAGATCGTCTGACACAACCACCGCCAACGCAACCCTGAAAGCGCACCTCGCCGAAGTTCGTGAGACCCCTTGATTCCAGAAAGATTAGAGTATACCGATAGCGCTAACGGTGGCGCTACCACAAGCGCTGTTTAGGGTGTTGGGAGAAAGACATGACCACCAAGATAGCCATCAACGGATTTGGCCGCATCGGGCGCGGTGTACTGCGTGCCCTGATCGAAAGCGGCGTAGACGATATTGAAGTCGTAGCCATTAACGATCTGTCACCGAACGACCACCTCGTTCACCTGCTGAAATACGACAGCGTGCACGGCCGCTTGAACGCGGATGTGTCGCTGGAAGGCAACGTGATGAAAGTGGCAGGCCAATCGATCCGCCTTACCGCGATCCGCGACCCGCAGGAACTGCCTTGGTCAGACGTGGACGTAGCCTATGAGTGCACAGGCATTTTCACTGCACGCGATAAGGCGGCGCTGCTGCTGGAAAGCGGTGCCAAGCGCGTATTGATCTCCGCCCCCGGCGCAAATGCTGACAAAACAGTTGTGTTCGGAGTCAACGATGATGCGCTAACCGTTGAAGATGTGATTGTCTCAAACGCGTCCTGCACCACCAACTGTCTTGCCCCCGTGGCCAAAGTGCTCGACGATGCTTTCGGCATCAAAACCGGCTACATGACAACGATCCACGCCTACACCGGCGATCAGCCAACCCATGACACAAACCACAAAGATCTCTACCGCGCCCGTGCCGCCGCGCTGTCCATGATCCCAACTTCGACTGGCGCCGCCCGGGCGATCTCTCTCGTATTGCCGCACCTGAAAGGCAAACTGGAAGGTTCCGCCGTGCGCGTGCCCACCGCCAATGTCTCTATGGTTGACTTGGTGTTTGTGCCTTCCAAAGAAGCCTCTATAGAGAGTGTGAACGCCGCGGTCAAAGCTGCCGCCGAAGGCCCGCTAAAAGGCGTGCTCGGCTATGAGGAAGCACCACTTGTCTCCGCGGACTTCAACCATGACAGTCATTCTTCGGTCTTCGCACCGGCTCAGACCAGCGTCACCGAAGAAGGTCTGGTGCGCGTGGTCAGCTGGTATGACAACGAATGGGGCTTCTCCAACCGCATGCTCGACACAGGCCGCCGTATGGGCGCGCTTCTGAAGGGTTAAATCAGATGGTCGCGCGCGTTATCCCCGTTGCTCCGTTTGATCTGGTGATCTTTGGAGCCACCGGTGATCTGGCCCGTCGCAAAATTTTGCCGGGGCTGTTTCACAGATTTCGCGCGGGCCAAATGCCTGCTGAGGCGCGCATCATTGGTGCGGCGCGGTCCGACATGGACAACGCCGCATTCCGCGCCTTGATCAAAGACGCAATTGTGGAATTTGTGGACGAAGGCCTCCGTCCAGGCGACACGGTTGACACGTTTGTTGAGCGGCTCGCTTACTTTCACGTCGATGCAACCGGCGAAGACGGCTGGCAGGCGCTGAAAGGCTATCTGCGGAATGACACCATCCGCACCTTCTATCTCTCGGTCAGCCCATCTCTCTTTGGCGCAATCGCCCAGCGGCTGAGCCAGCATGGCATCGCCACACCAGACAGCCGTATTGTGGTTGAAAAGCCCTTCGGCCACGATCTGGCAAGCGCCCAGGCGCTGAACAAGGATCTGCTGTCGCATTTTGACGAACAACAGATTTACCGCATCGACCACTACCTTGGCAAAGAGACCGTGCAGAACCTCATGGCTCTGCGCTTTGCCAACTCACTGTTTGAACCGCTGTGGAATTCAACCCACATCGACCATGTTCAGATCACCGTCGCCGAAAGCATCGGGGTGGCTGGTCGCGGCGGGTACTATGACCAGTCCGGAGCAATGCGCGACATGGTGCAGAACCACCTGATGCAGCTGCTGTGCCTGATCGCGATGGAGCCGCCTTCCAAGTTCACGCCCAATTCCGTGCGCGATGAGAAGGTCAAGGTGATCGAAGCGCTGGAACCAGTTGAGCTCAGCGACATCGTGCGCGGCCAATATCTCGCAGGCAGGGATGGCAGCAGCTACCTCGAAGACGTCGAAAACACCGACAGCCGCACCGAAAGCTTTATCGCGATGAAACTCGCTGTAGGAAACTGGCGGTGGGCCGGCACGCCTTTCTATCTGCGCACCGGTAAGCGCCTGCGCGGTCGCAGCTCCGAAATCGCCGTTGTCTTCCGCGACCCGCCTCACAACATCTTCCCCAATAAGATGGAAGGGCGCAAAGGCAATGCGCTGATCATTCGTTTGCAACCGGACGAAGGCATCACCCTGCGCACCACCATCAAAGAGCCTGGCCCGGGCGGTATGCGCCTGACCGAGGTTGCGATGGATATGTCCTTTGCCGAAGCTCTTGGTGAAAATCTTATCTCACAAGACGCCTACGAGCGGCTTATTATGGATGTCATCCGCGGCGACCAAACGCTATTCATGCGGGGTGATGAAGTTGAAGCCGCTTGGGCTTGGGCCGATCCGCTGATTTCCGCGTGGGAAGAGGCTGGACAGCGCCCCGTGCCCTATGATCCGGGCAGCTCCGGCCCCGAAGAAGCGCTTATGTTGATGCATCAGGGCGGGCGTCGCTGGCGCCCGATCGGTAACTAAGGCCAATCGGCCCAAGATAGGAAGGATGGCTCCCATGCCGCTCCACCCAACCGTTGAAAAAGTCACCGAGCGCATCATTGCGCGCAGCAAACCGCACCGTGGCGCCTATCTGGAGCGCATGGCACAAGCCGCCAGCCAAGGCCCTGCCCGCGCACATCTCAGCTGCTCCGGCCAGGCCCATGCCTATGCAGGTGCGGGCGAAGATCAATCTGCACTGTCGACCGGCACCGCTGGCAACCTCGGCATCATCACCGCCTACAATGACATGCTCTCAGCGCATCAACCCTTTGAGCGCTATCCCACGCTGATCCGCGATGCCGCGCGCGCGGCCGGTGGCACAGCCCAAGTGGCTGGCGGTGTTCCCGCCATGTGTGATGGTGTCACGCAGGGCGAAGCTGGCATGGAACTTTCCCTGTTCTCCCGAGATGTGATTGCCCTCGCCGCCGGCGTTGCGCTCAGCCACAACACCTTTGATGCATCCGTCTACCTTGGCGTGTGCGACAAAATCGTGCCCGGCCTTGTGATCGCGGCACAGAGCTTTGGCCACCTCCCAGCGGTCTTCCTGCCCGCTGGCCCAATGACCTCTGGCATCTCAAACGATGAGAAAGCCAAGGTCCGTCAACGCTTTGCGGCAGGCGAGGCTGATCGTGCGGAGCTTATGGCCTCAGAAATGGCGGCATATCATGGCCCGGGCACCTGCACGTTCTATGGGACCGCCAATACCAACCAGATGCTGATGGAGTTCATGGGCCTGCACCTGCCGGGTTCCAGTTTCGTCTCCCCCAACACCGATTTGCGCGATGCGCTCACCGAAGAAGGTGCACGACGCGCGCTCTCTCTTTCTGCGCTCGGCAACAACTACACCCCAACTTGCGATATTCTGGACGAAAAAGCCTTTGTGAATGGCATGATCGGCCTCAATGCCACCGGCGGCTCCACCAACCTGCTGATCCACCTGATCGCCATGGCACGTGCAGGCGGTATCGTGCTGACATGGGAAGATTTTGCAGAATTGTCTGACGCGACCCCTCTTCTGGCACGCGTCTATCCCAATGGCCTTGCTGATGTGAACCATTTTCACGCAGCCGGCGGACTTGGATACATGATTGGAGAACTTCTCTCCGCGGGCCTTCTGCACAGCGACACCAAAACCGTCGCAGGCGAAGGATTGGAAAACTACACGCAAGAACCGAAACTGATAGACGGTGCCTTGATCTGGCAGCCCGGGACAAAAGTGTCGCTCAACGACAAAATTGTACGCCCGGCGACTGATCCCTTCCAACCAACGGGCGGTCTTGCACGGCTTACCGGCAATCTCGGCACCTCTGTGATGAAGATCTCCGCCGTGGCTCCAGAACATCGCTTGGTCGAGGCACCGGCCCGGGTTTTCCATGATCAGGACGAAGTAAAAGCCGCCTTCCAAGCCGGCGAATTGACCGAAGACGTGGTGATTGTTGTGCGGTTCCAGGGCCCCAAGGCCAACGGTATGCCGGAACTGCACAGCCTAACGCCGCTGATGTCGATTATGCAGGGCAAAGGCCTCAAGGTCGCATTTGTCACCGATGGGCGTATGTCGGGTGCATCTGGCAAGATCCCCGCCGCAATCCATGTGAGCCCGGAAGCGCTCGACGGCGGCACCATCGCCAAACTCAAAGACGGCGATATCGTGCGTGTGAATGCCGAGGCGGGTGTCCTCGAAGTGCTCACAGAGGGTGTCGAAGAACGCCCTCCTGTTGTTGCAGATCTGACCGCTTATCAATCCGGCACAGGCCGCGATCTCTTTGCCACTTTCCGCAATGCCGTCGGCTCTGCCACCACCGGTGCCTCTATCTTTGAAGGATCACATTGATGCCGATCACCCCAAAGGATGCCAGCGCACAGGCCCGCGATATCTGCAACGCGGCCCCAATCGTTCCTGTACTCGTTGTCGAAAATGCCTCTGACGCCAAACCTTTGGCCGAGGCACTGGTTGCGGGTGGCCTGCCCGCGCTAGAAGTAACCTTGCGCACACCAGCCGCACTGGATGTGATCCGCGCAATGGCCGAGGTGCCTGGCGGTATGGTTGGTGCTGGTACCCTGCTGACACCGGCAGATGTGAAAGCCGCGAAAGACGCAGGTGCCACATTTGGCGTCTCTCCCGGTGCCACCGACACGCTGATTGCCGCATGTGAGGCCGAGGGGCTTCCCCTCCTGCCCGGTGCAGCCTCCGCCAGTGAGGCCATGGCGCTGCTGGAACGCGGCTATGACATGCTGAAGTTTTTCCCAGCTGAGGCAGCAGGTGGCGCAAAATTCCTCGGTTCCCTGGCAAGCCCGCTACCGCAAATTTCCTTCTGCCCAACTGGCGGTGTGAACCCGCAAAACGCTGGTGATTACCTGTCTTTGCCCAACGTGGTTTGCGCAGGCGGCAGTTGGGTCGCCCCCTCAAAGCTTGTCAAAGCTGGCGCATGGGACGAAATCGAAGCGCTGGCCAAAGAAGCATCGCAACTACCGCGCTAGCCCTCCTCACCAATTCCGACGGCCGCTCACATGATGCAGCGTGCTTTCTTCAGCGAATGGATCAACCGGCGCAGGTGCACTGAGCCGGTTGATTGTCTTTGAGGCCGCGATCAACCCGACGATTGCAAACACTGCGCCCCCAAAGGCCTGGCCAAGCAACACCCCCGACGCGCCCCAAAGCGCCCCGCCTGCGATTACAAAGGGGTAAGTCCCCAATGTATGCCGCCCCCAATTCACATAGGTTGAATAGATCGGGTGCCCAAGATTGTTGAAACAAGCATTACAGACAAAGATCACACCGTTGAAAAACTGCAGAAGCGCAAGCGGCCCGCAGAAGAGGAAGATCAGCGTGCGCATCTCTCCCTCAGCGTCAAAGATATCCGCGATCGGCGCGCGCAGCACGAAAAGGATCAGCGCCGCAAACAGCGTGTAGGCGCTCAGAAACTGCAAACCGGCCTTCAACGTGCCGCGCACCCTGTCAAACTGGCTCGCCCCGAAGTTCTGACCAACGATTGGCCCGATTGCGCCTGACAGCGCAAATACCACGGCAAAGGCCACCGGCAGCAACCGCCCTATTACCGCCATCGCAGCCACCGCATCGGTGCCATAGCGCGCCATTTCACGGGTTACGATGGCAGTTCCCAAAGGCGAGGCTACATTGGTCAACACAGCGGGCCCTGCAATCCCGCCAATCGCCTTGGCGTCGCGCACGAGGAGACGTACCGCAGGCCGCGCATAGCCATTGTGAATACGGATCACGCAAAAGAGCGCGTAGCCGCACATCACCATCCGCGCCACCACTGAGGCATAAGCGGCTCCATCAAGTCCAAGCCCGACGCCAAAGATCAGAATTGGATCCAGCGTGGCATTCACGAGGCCACCAAACACCGTCCCCATCATAGATCGGCGCGCATCGCCATATGCCCGCAGCACCGCCATGCTTGCCATCGCTATGCCCATCAGCGGCATGGTTGGCAGTACGATGCTGACGTATCGCTTTGCCAGCGCTAAGGTCTCCGCCTCAGCGCCCAGCCAGGAAATGATTGGATCAAGCGAACTCAATACGCCAATCGGAACGAGCACGCCAATCATAGCGACAACAACAGCAACCGAAGTGGCATATTCGCGTGCCAGCTGCGGCTGATCCGCGCCCACCGAGCGCGCCACCAGAGAGCCTGAAGAGATCGATAGCCCGATATTGGTCGCGTTGGTGAAGAACAGCAATGTACCGGCATAACCTACGGCAGCCGCAAGTGCTTTGTTGCCAAGCATTGAGATGAAAATCATGTCGACAAAATCGACTGCGAAAATCGCCATCAAGCCGACGGACGAGGTGAGCGACATCACCGTGACATGCCGCATCAAAGCGCCTTGAAGGAAAACTGCCTTAGCCAAATTTATCGCCCCTGTTCCGGTTCATCTTTCTTCAGGTTCGCCGGTGGCGGCACCCACCCGTCCGAGGCTTGAACCCCAAAACCTGTGCTGGCATTGCGCAGCTCTTCTTCCATCTGCTCATTTAGCTCACGCGCCAAGGCTACAAACTCAGGATTGTCCCCTGCCCGCACCCCCGGTTTATGAACAGAAGCTGTATCCACAAGTAGTTTCCGGTCCGCTTTGGTGAACCTTCGCGCCAAGCGCTCCGCTTGGTAAGGGTGAATCCCGAGAGCTTCATAGGCAGAGCGCCCGGCCCGCACCGCGCTGTCAAAGGTTTCCCGCACAATGTCATTTGCACCAGCCTGGTACAGGTCATAGACATGCTCCCGGTCGACCGCACGCGCTACGATATGCACATGCGGGTGATGGCGCGACACATACTCCACCAGATGCGTAATTTGTTCTTTACCGTCGATGGTCACAACCAGCATCTTCGCGTCATCAATGCCCGCAGCATGCAGCATGTCCGGCCGAGTGCCGTCACCAAAAAACACTTTGGTGCCAAACCGGCGAACCATTTCAAGTTGCGTTGCGGAGTAGTCCACCAGCACGGGCTGTTCCCCGATTTGCCGCAGCATACGTGCAACAACACCACCGAAGCGGCCATAGCCGACAACAATAACGGGGCTGCTATGATCAATCTCATCTGCCTCAGCCTCCTGGTCATGGGCAAACTTAGACGCAACCACCCGATCGTAGAAGATGAACAACGCCGGCGTCAGCAGCATGGAGAGTGTCACCACAAGCAATGCAATCTGCGCGATCTCCTGCGGCAGCACATTGTTGGCAACAGTGAAACTCAACAGCACAAAGCCAAATTCACCCGCCTGAGCGAGCCCTAAGGTAAAAAGCCAGCGATCAGCCCCTTGCAGCTTAAAGATCAGGGTCAAAACGTAGAGAACCAAGGCTTTGATCAGCATCACACCAAGCGTGATGCCCACCACCATACAGAGGTTCTCAGCAAGCAAACTGAAGTTGATCGCCGCCCCGACGGTCATAAAAAATAGCCCCAGAAGAAGCCCCCGAAATGGATCGATGTCGCTTTCAAGTTCGTGTCTGTATTCGCTGTTCGCCAGAACCACGCCTGCCAGGAAAGTGCCCAACGCAGGTGACAACCCAACAAGGCTCATCAAGAGCGCAATACCAATCACCAGCGCGAGCGCCGTTGCCACAAACACCTCGCGCAGGTTTGCCAGCGCTACAAAGCGGAACAAAGGGCGTGTCAGAAAGCTACCGATCACGCCAATGGAGCCTATTGCGGCCAAAGTGATCAGACCTACCTGCCAGCCCGGACGCCCATCAACCAGACTGATCGCTGCATGGCCATCGCCATGCCCCTCCCCGTGTTCACCATTGTGCCCTCCGCCATGGGTCACATCGGCACCGTGCTCTGCCAATTCCGGCAAGGCCAAGAGTGGCAACAAAGCCAGCATTGGTATCACGGCAATGTCTTGAAACAACAGAACTTGGAATGACGATTTCCCGCCCTGTGCCTGCATCAAGCCCTTTTCGTTGAGGGTCTGCAAAACGATGGCCGTAGAGGACAGGGCAAAAACCATTCCAAGCGCCAAAGCAACGGTGGGCTGCAGCCCAACAAGCATCGCAATTGCTGCGATCAATGCAATGCTCAACCCCACTTGCAAGCCGCCAAGCCCTAACAGTCGTCGCCGCATGGCCCAAAGCATCTTCGGATCAAGCTCCAAGCCCACCAGAAACAACATCATCACCACGCCAAACTCGGCAAAATGCTGGATTTCAATGATGTCCACATCCAACCAATGGAGGATGGGAGAAATCGCAATACCTGCCAACAGGTAGCCCAAGACAGATCCCAATCCGAGCTTGGACGCCAAAGGCACAGCAATGACGCCCGCAATCAAAATGACGGTGGCAAGCAATAAGAAGCTGGTCATTGGATCACCTCATTCAGGTTTTCGGCTTGTACCACCTCAAATGCATTGGCCGCTTCAAACGACACTTTGTCGTCGCGCAACGCGACCAACCAGCGTCGCCACCCTTCTGCATGAGGGCTTAATCCGTGCCCATCACGCTTGGCCAAAGCGCCATAGAGCACATAGGGTGAAAGAAATTGCATATGGCACAACCGCGCCGTTTGCTCCATCGGCGTCAGCAAAGTGCGCAGGCCAAAACCGTTATAGCCATCTGCTCCGTAGGCCTCTTCTGGCGCGCCGCAGGTAATACCCATCGACCAGATCTTACCCGCTAGTTTGTCTCCGCCAGTCCCATAGGCGAACCCATGTTCCAGCACCAAATCCTGCCATTCCTTGATGATCGAGGGTGAGGAATACCAGAATAGTGGATATTGAAAGAGGATCACATCGCTACGCAGCAGACGCTCCTGCTCGGCCGCTACATCGATATCAAACCGAGGATACTTGGCGTAAAGATCGACAAATTCGATGCCTTCCACTGACTGTGTTGCCGCATTCATAGCTTTGTTTGCCATCGAATGCTGCGCACCCGGATGCGCCTGATAGACCAATACGCGCATATTCGGCGCCTCCCCACGTCAATGCTGCTGCGACACCTTGCCACCGCTTCTGATCAAGACCAACCCAACACAGTCGGCCAAATGGCGATTTCTGCTTTCATGACACAAAGAAAAACGCCGCCCCAAGGGACGGCGTTTTTGATGTCTCATTGCGTTTGGCTTAGCCACCGAAGTCATCAAGCATGATGTCTTCGCGATCCACACCGAGATCTAACAGCATGTTGATCACCGATTGGTTCATGATGGGCGGACCACACATGTAGAACTCGCAATCCTCAGGTGCTGGGTGATTCTTGAGGTACTCTTCAAACAGAACGTTGTGAATAAAGCCGGTGTAGCCTTTCCAATCGTCCTCAGGCAGCGCATCAGAGAGCGCCACGTGCCATTCGAAGTTATCAAACTCCTCGGCCAAACCGTCGAAATCCTCAACAAAGAACATCTCGCGCTTGGAACGTGCACCGTACCAGAAAGTGATTTTGCGATCGCGGTTTTCCAGCCGCTTAAGCTGGTCGAAGATGTGGCTCCGCATTGGGGCCATACCCGCACCACCACCGATGAAGACCATCTCTTTGTTGGTATCACGTGCGAAGAACTCACCAAACGGACCCGAAATCGTCACCTTGTCACCTGGCTTCAGGTTGAAGATGTAAGATGACATCTGACCCGGTGGGATGCCTTGGCTGCCCGGAGGTGGCGAGGCCACACGCACATTCAGCATGATGAGGCCCTTTTCATCCGGGTAGTTCGCCATGGAGTAAGCACGTTCGATTGGCTCGCTCACCGTGGATTCATATTGCCACAGGTTAAACTTGTCCCAATCTTCGTGGTACTCTTCTTCTATCGCGAAGTCTTTGTAAGACAGCTTATGGGCCGGCGCTTCGATCTGAATGTAGCCACCTGCACGGAAGTTCACGTCTTCGCCTTCAGGCAGTTCCAGAACGAGGTTCTTGATGAAGGTCGCAACGTTTTCGTTGGAGCGCACAGTACACTCCCACTTTTTAACGCCGAAAACCTCTTCAGGCACTTCGATGTTCATGTCCTGCTTCACAGCCACCTGACAAGACAGGCGATCACCGCAAGCCGCTTCACGTTTGGTGATGTGGCTTTCCTCGGTTGGGAGGATGGAACCGCCGCCGGAGTGAATGCGCACACGGCACTGAGCACAGGTACCACCACCACCACAGGCAGAAGGAACGAACAGTTTCTGTTCCGCCAGCGTTTGCAGCAGCTTGCCACCCGCAGGCACAGAGATCGTTTTCTCGCCGTTGATTGTGATGTTCACATCACCGGTAGACACGAGCTTGGAGCGCGCGGCCAAAATGATGGTCACAAGCGCCAGAACGATCAGCGTGAAAAGAATGACGCCTAGTGTAAATGTTTCCATGTCCTTTTCCCCTTCAGAGTTTCACGCCGGAGAAGGACATGAAGGCCAAAGCCATCAGACCTGCGGTGATGAAGGTAATCCCAAGGCCTTGCAGACCGTCAGGAATATCGGAGTACTTCAGCTTCTCGCGCACACCCGCCATCGCAGTGATCGCCAGTGCCCAACCAAATCCAGAAGACAGACCGTATGTGGTGGCTTCGGCAAAGTTGTAGTCACGTTCCACCATGAAGAGCGAGCCGCCAAGGATGGCACAGTTCACGGTGATCAGCGGCAAGAACACACCCAGCGCGTTGTAGAGCGGTGGGAAGAACTTATCGAGCACCATTTCCAGGATCTGAACCATCGCCGCAATCACGCCGATGTAGCAGATCAGACCCAGGAAGGTGAGGTCCACATTCGGGAAGCCCGCCCATGCCAGCGCACCTGGCGCCAGCAGGTATGTCAGAAGCAGGTTGTTGGTTGGAACCGTGATTGCTTGAACCAGCATCACAGAAATACCCAGACCAAGCGCGGTCGAAATCTTCTTGGACACGGCGATAAAGGTACACATGCCAAGGAAGAAAGAGAGCGCAAGGTTCTCAACAAAGACGGCCTTTACGGCCAGAGAGAGAAGCCCTTCCATTAGTGGCCCTCCACAACTTGAATTTTGTATTCACGCTCTTCCACCTGCTCAGGTTTCCAGGCACGCACAGCCCAGATCAGCAAGCCAATGATAAAGAACGCCGAAGGCGGCAGCAGCAGCATGCCGTTGGGCACATACCAGCCACCGTTGTTCACAGTCGGCAGGATAGTGATGCCAAACAGGCTACCCGCGCCAAACAGTTCGCGAATGAAGCCAACAACCAGAAGCAATGCCCCATAGCCAAGGCCGTTGCCCGCGCCATCGATGAAACTATCGATGGGCGTGTTTTTCATGGCGAAAGCTTCCGCGCGCCCCATCACGATACAGTTGGTGATGATCAGGCCCACGAACACCGAAAGTGTCTTGGACACATCATAGGCGTAAGCTTTGAGCACCTGGTCCACGATGATTACGAGCGATGCGATGATCACCATCTGCACGATGATACGGATCGAGCCAGGGATCTGGTTGCGCAGCACCGAGATGAACATGGAGCTGAACGCGGTCACAGAGGTCACCGCCAGCGCCATCACAAAGGCCACCTGCAGCGAGGAGGTCACGGCGAGGGCAGAACAAATGCCCAGAACCTGAAGCGTGATCGGGTTGTTGTCGACCAACGGGTCGATCAGAAGGTCTCTCTTGGTTTGCGCCATCAGATCTCTCCCGCTTTGAGGTTTTCAAGGAACGGTGCGAAGCCAGCTTCCCCCATCCAGAAGCGCACGAGGTTGTCCACACCAACCGAAGTCAGTGTCGCACCTGCGAGGGCATCTACATGGTGATCGGCACCAGCAGCCGAGGCAGATTTTGCAACTGTGATCTGCAGCTCACCCGCGTCATCAGCCAGCTTTTTTCCATTCCACAGCGATTTCCAGCGTGGGTTGTCCACTTCGGCGCCAAGGCCAGGGGTTTCCGCGTGGCTGTAGAACTGCAGACCAAAGATGTCGTTGCCGTTCTCTTCCAGTGCGATGAAACCATAGAGCGTCGACCACAGGCCATACCCATGAATAGGCAGGATCACCTTATCTAGCGAACCATCGTCGTTGCGCAGCAGATAAACTGTCACGAACTTGGATTGGCGGCCAATGCCTGCGGGGTCATCGCTCAGGGCCACAGAAAGCTCTGGGTCCGAAGCAGCAGCACGATCGTCAAAAGTCGCGGCATCAAACGCATCGGTGAAGGTGCCGGTTTCCAGTTCAAGAACATGGGGTTCGAACACGCTGAAACCTTCCAGCACATCCATACCCGGCTCATAGAGGCCCGCCACCTGAAGAACGTTGGCTTGTTTGTCCTTGAGCTTGTTTTGCTCCTGCAGCGGACGCAGCGCAACGGAGACCGCAGATACGATCATCGAAGCCACCAGACACAGGGTCACAGCGATAAAGACTGTTTTGCCTACGCTGTCAGGCGGTGCCGCGAGAAAGCGTGCAATCGCGCCTTTGTTTTCGTTGGAAGCGTCAGACATGTTGACGGGCCCTCCGTTTGATATTTGCCTGCACAACGAAGTAGTCGATCAGAGGCGCAAAAACGTTACCGAATAGGATTGCAAGCATCATGCCTTCTGGGAAGGCCGGGTTGATCACACGGATCATGACCACCATGAAGCCGATGAGCGCACCGTAGATATAGCGGCCAACATTGGTGTGGCTGGCAGAGACCGGCTCGGTCACCATGAACACCATGCCAAAGGCAAAACCGCCCACAACAAAGTGCCAGTACCAAGGCATCGCAAACATCGGGTTGGTATCAGAGCCGATCAGGTTCAGAAGCAGCGAGAAGCCGATCATTCCGCCCATGCAGCCTACAACCAGACGCCAGTTGGCAATCTTTGTGATCAGCAGGAACGCCAGACCAATCAGACACGCCAGCGCAGATGTTTCACCGATGGAGCCCTGAACGGTGCCCACAAAGGAGTTCATCCAGTTCATGCCCTGCGCGGCCAGTTGGTCGTAACCCTGAGAAGCAGAAACAGACAGTGCTGTCGCGCCGGAGAAACCATCAACCGGGGTCCAGATCGTGTCACCGGACATATTGGCCGGATAGGCGAAGTAAAGGAACGCACGCCCTGTCAGTGCAGGGTTCAGGAAGTTCTTACCTGTACCGCCGAACACTTCTTTGCCGATCACCACACCAAAGGAAATCCCGAGAGCCACCTGCCAGAGTGGTGCAGACGGCGGCATGATCAGCGCAAACAGCATGGAGCTGACGAGGAAGCCTTCGTTCACTTCGTGGCCGCGAACGGTCGCGAAAATCACTTCCCAGATACCGCCCACGACCAATGTCGTGATGTAGATCGGCAGGAAGTACAGCAAACCATGCGCAAAGTTAGCCAGCGGATTGCTCGCGTCAAAACCAATACCCAGTGCAGAGATGATGCCCGCGCGCCAACCAGAAGGCTCGAATGTCCCGTAAGCAGAGTTAACCTGCAGACCGACGTTATAAAGCCCCATGATGATGCATGGGATGGTCGCGATCACCACATAGGTCATGATCCGCTTCATATCCACGTAAGAACGTGCATGCGGCGCAGCAGTCGTGACAGTCTTAGGCGTGTAGATGAAGCTTTCCACCATCTCATAGAGAGGGAAATACTTCTCGTACTTACCGCCTTTCACAAAATTCGGTTCGATCCGATCAAAGAAGTTACGCAACCCCATTATCAGCCCTCCCGTTCGATTTTGGTCAGGCTGTCACGCAGCGCTTCACCGTATTCGTATTTCGCGGGGCACGCGAAGCCGACCAAACCAAGGTCTTCTTCGTCCAGCTCCAGCGCGCCCAATTTCTGCGCTTCATCGGTGTCCATCACCAGCAGAGCACGCAGAAGCTGCGTTGGCAGGTAATCCTGCGGCATCAGCTCTTCGAAAGTGCCCAGCGGCACCATCGCGCGACGGCCACCGTTCAGGTTGGACGTCAGCGGGTAGAGCTTCTTGGAGAAAGCAGATCCCAGAACCGGCAAGAAAGAGAACTTGCTTGGCATTGGGCGAATCCAGCCCATTGGAATCTGCTTATGATCTTCCTCGATGATCGTGACCTGGCGCGCGTAGCGGCCAAGGAAGGCCTCGACGCTTTCGCCTGCATAACCGCTCAGGATCGAGCCGGAGACCAAACGCACAGGCGCGTCACCGGCGATCTCGCCTTCGGTGAGCTCTGTCAGCGAGGCCCCCTCAATCGTGCGTACAAGACGCGGAGTTTTGCTCAGCGGACCGGTCAGAGCGATTACGCGCGACGAATCGATCTTGCCAGTCTCCAGCAGGCGGCCAATTGCGATCACATCGTGATAACCGATGGTCCAGACAGTCTTGGATGCGCTGGGTGGCTCAAGGAAGTGCATATGCGTACCCGCCAAACCGGCAGGGTGCGGACCGGAGAAGGTCGCAACGGTTACACCAGCAACATCCGCACCAGAAATCTGCGCACCATTGGCGTGACACAGATAGGTTTTGCCATCTGTCAGTGCGGTGATCGCGGCCAGACCTTTGGCAAAGGCTTCACCAGCATCTGCAATCACAACAGCAGGATCGCCAGACAAAGGCTCTGTATCCATCGCATTGACATAGATCGCTGCAGGCTGTGCGTCGCTCGCAGGAACCTTGGAGTAAGGCCGTGTGCGGAAAGAGGTCCAGAGGCCCGCAGCACACAGGCGTTCAACCAGACCTTCGCGTGTGGCGACGTCGCCAACAGCCGAGAAGTCCATCGGTTCTGCCGCGGATGCATCCACCTCGATCTCAACGCTGAGCAACACTCGGCGCGGACCGCGGTTGATCGCCTTCACACGACCAGAAACCGGTGAAACCACTTTGGCTTCCGGCGAATCTTTATGCGCCATGATCGGCGCTCCTGCAGCCACAACGTCGCCTTCTGCGACGGCAATGCGTGGCTTCAATCCTATATAATCGGCCCCGAGGACAGCCACGGTCTTGACCGCTGCTCCCTCATGTATTCCTTCGCCGGGCGCCCCGGTGACTGGAAGATTCAGGCCTTTTCGTAGCGCAAAATGCTGCACGCCAATGTCATCCTGTCGTTGCTGGTTAGTGTTGCGAATGTCGCGACTGATTGCGGCTGCGTATACGCGGAGTCTCGCCAGACAGCCAGTGCAATTCGACCATTTTTCTATTGTTTCTCGTCCCTCAGAGCAATAATGTGCCGCCGACAAAAAAAAGCGCTCGTTTTTGCCGCAATGCGTCATCGACGACACGTCTCATACCTCCAAGCTCACAACGAAGTGTTAGCAATGCCCTCTCTTTCTCGTCGCAGTTTCATTTTTATGGCGCTGGCCGTTGCGGCATGTAAGCGCGGGGCAGCGGACATTCTGCTCAGCGGGCAGACAATGGGGACAAGCTATTCAATTGTGGGCGTGAATTCCTCTGGCGTCGCCGAAACAGAACTCAAAGACGCAATCAACGAGACCTTATTGGATGTCGACACCAAGATGTCCAATTGGAACGGCGCCTCAGAAGTCTCAACAATCAACGCACACTCCCTGAAAACACCGCTGCCCCTCTCTCCGGACATGTCATCGCTTCTGGAAGCGGCCCATCACGTGCACGCAGAGAGCGAAGGTCAGTTTGATATCACACTCGGCCCTTTGATCGATCTCTGGGGATTCGGCGCAGCGCGCCCACCAGGGATCATCCCGGCAGATGCCGAGATCACCGCCGCTATGCGCAGCGTAGGTCAAAAGGAGATGCTGCAAGTCAAAGACGGCCAACTTTACAAAGGCCACCCTGACGCAGCCATGTATCTCTCGGCCATTGGCAAAGGATTTGGCGTAGACCGGCTTGGCGATACACTCGCGCAGTTTGGCCTCACCAACTACATGGTCGAAATTGGCGGCGACATCGTCACATCAGGTACCAACGCGCAAGGCCAGCCCTGGCAGATCGCCATCGAAACACCTGACGCCCTTACCCGCAGCATTCATCAAGTGGTTGGTGTGGCAGATCTGGGCATGGCCACATCAGGCGACTACCGCAATTATTTTGAAAAAGACGGTGTTCGCTATTCCCACATCATCGATCGGAACACGGGGCGTCCTGTTACCCATGCAACCGCATCAGTGACGGTACTCGCAGAAAACGCGATGCTGGCAGATGCTTGGGCGACCGCTTTGCTTGCGCTTGGGCAGGAGCGTGGCCTTGATGTCGCAGAAAAACACAAGATCGCAGCTTTGTTTATTGAACGTTCAGCAAAGACAGACCATGTAACCTTCAACGCGACGCCGAGCACAGAGTTCGACGCCATCATCGCTGGCTAAAAGGCACTACTCTTATGGAAACTTTCCTCTTCGCATTTGTACTTTTGATGCTCGTCACGCTGGGCATGTCCCTTGGCGTAATCATGATGGGCCGCACAATCAAAGGCTCCTGCGGCGGGTTGAACGCCATCAGCGGTGCGGACAAATGCGTGGTGTGCAGCAAGGATATTGATCCAGACAGCCCCTTGCGTGAGCGCCTTCAGTGCCCGCGCGCGCGCAAAATGCTTGAGCAGATGGAAACTGAGAAAACCACTGAGAGCTAAACGCTTGGAAAAGATCGAACCCCAAAAGCCGCACATCATGTGCGGCTTTTTTTGTTGCCAGCTTAACCCGTGGAGACTGGTAGCAAAGCCACCAGTAGCAGGCAGGACGCAGCAACAAGCCCAAAGAGCCAAAGCTGCCACCTTGGCCCCTCTTCTTTCCAAACACGCCGATAGCGGTGCCCCGCCAAACAGGCGAGCACAAACAGAACCGTTGCAACAGCGGGCGAAAGAATCAAATCAGGCAAAGAAAAGTCCCCAAAACGCGGATCTTGCGTATAGGCTGGTGGCATATCGTTAGAATATTGAACACGCAAGGAGCCCAAACATGCCAAGTTCCTATCAGGCCCCAAACCGCCAATCCGAAGAAAAACAGCGGACGCTCAGCCAGACCGCAAGCACGAATACCTCGGCCACGACGGCCACCGTGCAGATGGTGCTCAACCAAAAAGGCAAAGACGTCTTCTCGATCCGTCCGCAAGACACTTTGGGAGCAACGGTAAAAGTCCTGAAAGAGCGCCGCATTGGTGCTTTGCTCGTGACTGATGCGAATGGAGCGTTGATCGGCATTTTGTCTGAGCGCGATATCGTCCGCAAACTCGCGGAAACACCCGGCCAAACGCTTCCACAAAAGGTCGAAGACGTGATGACGACAAACGTCCAAACCTGCACAATTGACGACTCGCTGGTCGACGTGCTGCGGCGCATGACAGAGGGCCGTTTCCGCCATATGCCGGTGATGGACCAGACCGGTCTGGCCGGAATGGTCACCATCGGGGATGTGGTCAATTACCGTCTGGTAGAGCTGGAACACGAAGCGCTCCAACTCAAACAGCTTATCGTCGGCTGATACGCCTACGAAGTCTGCGTATCAGCGGGTTTCAGGTGGTTCCCCTGCGCTTTGGGGAACTGCCGATCGTGTAAAACATACGCGATACACCAATACCCAACAGCCAACGCCAATTGCAGACGGATGGTCGGCAGTACGTCCTGAACAGACGCCCCCATCTGATCGACACGCAAGAACGCATCAATCGCTGACGTCGATGGAACAATATGGGCGGCCCAGGCGATCCACCAAGGAATGCTCTCCATCGGCCAGGCAACACCGGCAATGAAGAAAAGCGGCATCCCCTGCACAACAAGGAAGAAGACCACACTTTCCCGATTTCGGATCAAATGTGTCAACGCGAACCCCATCGCATTCACCGCAATCAAAAAGGGAACCGCGACAGCAAACAGCGTCCAGATGTTGCCAATCCAGGGAATCCCATAGATCGCAGGCAATGCGAGCTGCGTCACAATGATCCAAACAAGATACAAGAGTATATAGGCGGCGGGGGTCGCCACTCTCTGGATACCGGGGCGGGCCGGTTGGCCGGCGTGCATGATGGCGATACCCATCAGCAGGGTCTGCTGCAAAATTAGAACGAATGCTGCTGGCACAACATAGCTGCCAAAGCCGCCTTGCGGATTGAAGAGCGCCACAGATGTCTGATTAATCGGCGATATAAGCGTCTGCGCCGCATCCGTATCCAATCCTACGGATGTCAGCCTCTGCTGTCGAATTTCAGCGCCTAGGCTTTGCGCTGCGTTGTTCGCCGCAGCCACAAATGCTCCATAGATCAAAAAGTAGCCACCGTCGCCATAAACGGCCACCGGCGCATTTTGTCCCTTCAGCAGATCATGCTCAAATGACGGAGGCACAATCACAACACCATAAGCCTTGCGATCAAAGAACATTGCCTCTGCCGCAGGAAGCCCGTCGACTGTAGCAATGATCTCGACGCTATCGCTGTTGTGTATCCGGCGCAAAAACTCACGGCTCGCGGTGGATCCGTCCTGATCAACCGCCACAATCGGCACATCGCGTACGACTTCGCCCCGATAGGGCTGCGGGTACAAGCAAGCATAAATCAGGATCGACACCACCATGGTCATCCGGGCGCCCTTGTTTGCGAAGAGGCGCTTAAGGGCATCCATCATTGCCAACACAAACATCTTCATGCGGCAGCCTCCTTGGACAGCTCAGGGCGTGAAGCTTTGCGCTTTAGCACCAACAGCGCCAACCCGCCGTACACCAGCATTTGCAGCGCCAACCATCCCAAGGTTGGAAGCGAAGTCTCAATTGGGGTTCCGCGCAAAACCTGATCCACCCGCAATTGCAGATACGGAATCAAGGGCAGCAAACCGCCCCATGCCCAGGCAAAATTGTTCATCATAATGCGTGGAAAGCTGATCCCTGCGAAACCAAAGGCAGGACCAGTCATAACGCCAGTCATGCCAAGTGCAGCAACCGTATCGCCAGCAACCGTCGCAATGAATGCCCCCAAGCAAAGAGAACTTGCGATGAACAGCAACGAATACGCCACATGCAGCAGCATGCTGCCCTGAAACGGGGCATCAAAGTAGCCAAAAAGAATGGCGTCGCCAAAGATAAGCGTCAGCAAAAACGCCAATAGGTAGGGTGTCAGTTTGCCCGCCAAAGCAGGCAGCGCCGAGCCTCCCAAACGCACCAAATTCCGCGCGCCATTGTGCTGTTGCAGATCCCGCGCGACGTTCAGCGCAGCTCCGGCACTGATAAAAATCAAAAGAACCGTCGGCATTAGCGCTGCGAGCAGGAACTGAGTGTAATCCAACGCCGGATTAAACAACGGGCTTTGCTGCAACGGGATTGGCCGAATGGCCTCAAGTGCCGCCTCTTGGGTTAGGCCATTGTTTGTCAACACGCGCACCGAGACACCGGCAGAAAAGGTCGAAAGCGCTTGCCGCGTTGCGCGGGAGACAATGCCACCAATCGTCAAAAGCTGATTGTTATAGAAGGTAACGACTTCTGGCTGGCGCGCGCTCAGCAAATCTCTCTCCATGTTTTCAGGAAAGAGGATAACCGCGTAGACATCGCCGCGAATGATCGCCTGCTTGCCTTCTGCCAGGTTTGCCACTTGCAGCGTCACCGTGACATCCGGTGTTGCATCTACCATACGGATCGCTTGTCGCGACAAAGACGTGCCGTCGTTGTCGACAACAGCCACCGACAGATCACGCGGCAACCCCGCGGAAAACACCGCGGAAAGCAGCAACATCAAAAACAGAGGAAACGGCCCGAGCATAAATGCAAGGTTGGGGCGTGCCTGTATCCGTCTGAGTTCTCGGCGAAAAACGCGCCAAAAGCCGGCAGGGAGTGGGCGCGCCATGGCTCAGCGTCTCTTCCAGGCAATCAGCGCACTCATGCCAGGACGCAGTTCCACATCACGCTCAATCGGCTCCAGACGAATAGAGAATGTGCGCAGATCAAAATCACCCGTGGCTTTGGTCGCGCGCCAGTTTGCATAGTTGCCCTCGGCATTGACGGCGGTGACCTTCGCGGGGATCATCCGATTGTTGAGTGCAGGAATTTGAACGTCGAGTTCTTGCCCAACGTTAAGCCCGTTCAACAGATCTTCGCGCAGGTTAAAGGTGAACCAGGCATTTTCAATATCCACAATCGACATCAAAATCGCGCCGGAAGAAAACAGCTCACCAGGTTCCGCAAGACGCGCGGTGACTTGCCCGTTGATCGGTGCCGAAATGGTTAGCTCGGCAATATCCGTCTTTGTGCGCGACACACTCGCATCCGCCTGCAGAACTTGCGCCTCTGCCGCCGCCTTCTGTTCCACGCTATTGCCGTTCTGCGCAAGGCGCAGATTGGCTTCCGTGGCCAGAACATTCTGCTTTGCGGCACTTAGCGTATTGGATGCCTCGTCAAGGCGCTGAATAGACGCTGTGGAATGCTCTGTAAGCTGACGGATACGTTCATAGACTTTCTCAGCGAGCACCAGATCGGCTTTCGCACGCTCAAACTCGGCTGCACGTGCATCAATCGTCTCTGGCCGGGTGGCAAAGATAAGATCACGATTCGCCACCGCCACACGCTGTGCAGCCTTTGCGCTTGCAAGCGACGCTTCAAGCTGGGGGCTGTTCAAAACAACCAAGACATCTCCGGCAACAACGCGATCACCAAAATCTGCGTTCACCTCTGCGACACGGCCGGAAACCTTGCCTGCTAAATCGATGCGCGTGGCCTCAACTTCACCCTGCACCACCAAGGCGGCAGGCCCCTGCGTCTCATAATAAAAATAACCGCCAATGGCGGCCGCAAGGATTAGAAAAACGGCAAGAAGTTTTTTTACCGACATGTGATCGTTCCGTCTGTGTTTGCTGCCCATTGAGCAGCAAACCACTCAACGAACCTATGAAAGAGGCTGCCGCATGCTCGGGAAGCCTGAAATTAGAGCCCCGATCATCCACGTGGAAGGAAGAGAGAGAGGGTACGTGGACAATCGGGGCGCGGAAGTAAAAATGCTACTACCGCAAAGGCGAATTTGGGAAGCTGGTTGAAACGCCCATATTTTTAAGACGACTACAACGAAACACAGCAGATCATTTTAGCTCCGCTACGTCGCTCGCTAAGATCAACAGCATTCTGTGTTGGTACACTCCTTCAAACGAATGCCGTTCGATCCGGCTCAGATCCCCACTTTAAGTCACAGCAAATATGAGCAATTCCATTCACACAGCACATGATTAGGACGGACAAGAGATTAGCACTTTCGGACAGAGCAACTGTGAGATTCTGACCGTACAGAGGTCACCAAATCAAAACACCAGCTCTTCACCGCAGCCCTATGAAGTGGCTGCCACGAACGCGCGCCAAAGCTCAAATATCGCGGCACGGTGACTGGCGCGACATACGACACCCAAGTTACCTTCAGGCGTTTCAAGGAGAACAAGCACGCGATCGTCAGCAACAGATAGCATGTTGAGGGTCGCATTCGCAGGTTTCCAGAGCTTTTGTTTGCCGGTGTTTTCAGAAGCGCGCGTGAGACATCGGTCAATCAGTCCAAGATCCTCGGGGTTACCATCTGAGAGTGGCTGCCCAGCCACAGGAGCGAAATCACGCCAAGACAGAGCCATAGCCTTTAGCTTGTCTCTGAGTGTCTCCAAGACTTGCCTTTGCCCGTCTGGTGCACTCTCCTCATGCAAGGCTTTCAATAGTGACGCATGCGACCAAGAGCGGCCTGTTTCAAGCAGCTCAGGACTGCGCTCTACGATCTCAAACTTCAGCGTAGCGCATCCCGCGAGAGCTTTACTCAACAGCTCGATTACCGCCGCACCATTCGCATCTTCCAATTGCGGGCCAACGCCCTCGATATCAACAAGGTGGCGGTTGCTCACGGTCAGAAGCACCCGCACATTTTGCTCTTCCCCAAACACGGCGATGCGACGCGCGAGAACCGTTTCACCTATCTCAGCGACAATTGCCGCCAAAAGATCTTGAGTGCTTTTAAAGGCATGCCACATGCCATAGTACCCGTCCCGATCCTGTGCAAACAATCGGATCGCATCAGCAAAGCCATCGTCGACTTGACTCACCTCGGCCTTATGCCCCTTCCGCGCGGCCATCATGATGGGACCGTCAATGAAGTAAGCACCTTACGCCCCATAGCCACGACCTGATCAGGATCGCTCTCTAGGCCACAAACAAAACACAACAAATCGGACGTGCCCGCCGCATCACGCATAAAAATACGCATGTCCTCGGGCGACAATGCAAACGCGTCTTCCGGAATGGAAACGCCCTCACCCGACAACAGATCAAAGCTCTGCGCTGCCTGGATACAGAGTTGATCAAGCGTTTCACGCCGCACATCAGGTTGGTGAGACGCCTTGAGCACAAGGCGTGTTTTTAGGTCCGCAAAAGCCACCACACGGCATCCGGGAATTTCTGCGCGTAACACATCAATTTGTGCTGCAATATTCACGCTTGTCGCCCACCTTTCCTCTCACCCGAAGCACCCGAGACAGTTGATCTACCCCCGCCAAACAAATCAGTGCTTCTCCAATGGCGTGACTACGCTCAAGGGTGGCAGCTCCTTTGGCGGCGCCGGCGGTCGCTCTGGGTTGCTGATTTTTGGGCGCACTCGGCGTGGCACAACACGGTTTTGTGACGCCTCTTCTGCGGTTGCCAGCTCTTCGTCTGGCGCATCCTCAATCCCCAGATCAGCATCGAGCTGATGGTCTTCATCCTGCAGCTCACAGCCTGCGTGGACTTCAATCCCTAAAGCGCTCTCAGGCTGTGTCAGCGCCACCAACGCTTGCACGATCTGCGCCACCAAATCGGCGCCACCGCTTGCTTTCCAGGCCTCTTCATCCTGTCCCGCATTCACTGCGTCCAGTGTCGCAATCGGAAGTATGGCTGCAAAAAGTCCTTCCGTTTCGGAATTGAGCCGCGCAAGAACCCGCGCTCGATCACGCTCGGCACGCAATTTGTCATACTGAGTGACCACAAGATAGTTCGGCCCTTTTACGGCAGCGGAAACCTGCTCCCACAACGCCGCTTCCGACTGTCGCCAAGCCTGCGTTGCGTGCGTGCACCAAAGGACACAGTCTACCTCATCCAGCAACCCCATCCAGTCTTCGTGCTTCATGTTCGGATCGGAAATTCCGGGAATATCGATGAGATCACAAAGCTGAAGAATATCCGCATCCATTGCCAGTTGGATCAAGCGCGTCCCTTCAACCGGCGCTTCCGCAAACCCTTCCACTTCGAGGGCTTCTGAGGAGCCATCTTCAAGAATACGGGTCGCTGCATCAGTGCCAAAAGTCACCCAAACGGGCGGAACGCGTGTCGCCGTAATACGCACAGGCATAGGCTCTCCACCAAGAAGGAGATTCATCAGCGTGCTCTTACCGGCACTGAATTCGCCCATCAAAGCAATCCGTGGCTTACGGTGAGCCACACCTGCAGGGTTGGCCACATGGTCGGAGTTCGGCTGTGTCATGCGTGGTGTCCTTCAAGCCCAATCCTGCTTTTATCTCGCAATTCCTCGAATTCCGTTATCAGCCGCTCAAGTTTTTCGCGTTTCTGTCCTTCTTCTCCACTGTGGAACAGCTTCTGCAAGTCACCGCCGCGAGGGTCAACGCTAATTTCCTTCATGATGTCCCGGTGTTGCGCAAAGAAATCTTGCAAGGTGACCGCTGCCATCTCGCGCACTTGAGCAGTTTGAATTTCCTTGGACTGGCGCATGAAATCCTCAGTCTCGCGTGCAATGAGGTTCTGGAACCGCTTGGCAAAGGCCTTGTGGCCGCGGATGCGGTTCCACCAGGAAATCCACCAGCCATCATTGAAATCAAGCGCGATGGTTTGACCAAACGCAACCGGCGCAGGCATGTTTGGCAGGGCTGGTGGCGCCATCTGTATGCCCTGCACTGCGCTACCAAACGCATCGGCATAGAGCATGGCAATATCCGCCATGGCCGCCTCAAAACGCCCCTCAGACGCAGATCGCACGTTTGCACCAAACACGGTGTAAGCGGATCTCAACAACATCCGCAGCCCAACCGGGTCGTAGTCCCAGACGATATGATTGCCATAGTTTTCCAAGTGGCTCAGGAGAGATCGCAAGGCCCGGTCAATGAACTTGGCATGGGCGCGATCTGCTCTCAAATGAAACTCAGCTATCGCCGCACCCAATTCCTTTTGGAACGCGTCGGCATGGAAAGCCGCGAGTTTTTCAAAGGCCTGAATTGCATCATACGTCGTCAGCGTCTGCGCACGGCTCCCGTCACTTGGGATATTGACCATGCCAGCCGCCATTTGGCTGGTCGCAATCGTCAGCGCGGCACCCGTAGTTTTCTCCAGAAAGGGCACGCCCTGCTCTTCTAGTATCCGCTCTGAGACAGCACGAAACAGCGCGCTCAAACCTGAAAGTTCCCACACCATTTCGTTGGGATCAGTCTGGCTGTATTGGGGATCAAGCGCGACTTCGGCCCACTCAAACAGCGCCCGGCTCGACACATCCGGCATTCCCTCAATGCTGCCGGTCAACACCTTGTTGGCCCAATAAGCGCTGCCAAAGAGAATTTGCGCGTCTTCCGGCCCCTGCTTGTCGCGCAGCGTTTGCCGGATGCTCGCTTCTATCTCCGGGATCTGCTGTGCAGGATTGGAGAGTTCGTCAATGCGGTTCACAAAGATCAGAACATTGCGCGATTTAAGGTTCGAAATCAGGCGGATGAGGCCCATGTCCACGGATGTCAGAGCCTGCCCCGCAGACAATACAACCACGCACATCTTGCTGTCGCGAATAGCCTGAATGGTGACCTGCTCACGCATCATAAATGTGTCATTCACACCTGGCGTATCCCGCAGACACAAAGGCACCGGCACGGTTTCACAATTCAGGAACAGATCAGCAGAGGAGACAATGTCAGCAAAGCGCCCCTGATCGGCTTGCGCGTCATCTTCTACGCCAAAGTCATCCCCCATGACGATATAACGCTCGAGCAGATTTTTGTCGAAATAGCCGTAGTCATGGGTTTCCCCAAGCAGCAAATCAAACTTCTTCCCAAGACGGTTCTGCGCCTTGTTCCGCACCTTCTCAATTTGCTCGCCGATCTTTTTGAGCTCACTCTCAGCACCCGCACGGCTGGCCATTTCACCAATCCGTCCGCCCTGATTGAGCAAGCGCTCCCAATCCGCTTCCTTCATGAAACGAAAGGACGCACCGGTTTCAGATGGTTTGGAAGCTGGCTTCAAATGCAACGACGTTACAACAGAGGTCCAGGGGTTCACATCAGACGGCAGGAGATCGGACCAGCCTGCCAAAGCGTTGACCAGCGTTGTTTTGCCGGATTTGACCTGCCCCAGCACAGTGATCGTAGGTTCGAACCCGGCAATATCTTTACGCAAACGCTCCACCGCACGTGTCGCGTTGTCTCCGGTCATTTGCGACAGGTCTTTCAGCAGCTCATCCAAAGCGCAAAGATTTGCACCGAAATTTTCCAGCGTTTCCAGGCCAGAGCGCCGGCTTACAAGCCGTTTTGGAGCGCGCACCTCAGTTTCAGGGGCCTGTCTCAATTGAACGTTCATGCCTGCGCCCTCGCTCCGATTTCTTTTTTCAGCTGCAACATCAAGAAGATCGCGTCCTCGGCAGCAGTTGGCCCTTGCTCCACTTGCAACAACATCAGCATGTCTTCCCCATCTCTCGCGTCATCAAGCAGAGACGCAAAATCAGCGCTTTGCCCAACCTGTGGTTCCAATGTCCCCACAATCTCACGCACTGCATTTGTGCATTGCTGCAGCACGATCTTGGCATCTGGCGTCTTGCCTTCATCCAGCTCTGCCATGAGACCCTTAGCAAAAGAGACCAGTTGCCCCTGCAACTGCTCCAGCATCTCTACCTGCTGTTCAGCCGCCGGATCTAAAATCTCGGTTGAGCAGGTAGGGGCGTCAAACGAGTCTTTGCCTGAGTTCCCATTTTCAGACGCCAATTGCGCAAGCAACAAAGCCGCACGATCCAACTCGGCCGCTCTGCCGGAATTCACCTGTGCCTGAACCGCACTAAACAAATCTTTCCCGCCTGACGCTTCCCAAAGCTCCGGCTGTTCGCTTTCAGGCATTCGAGCTGTCAGCCCGTGCAGCGCGGCTACAGGATAGAGGCCAAGGAATTCATCCTCAGTGACGGCTTCGAGATCCGCAATTTTCTGGGCCAGATCACCTTTCATGATCTGGCGGTCCGCTTTCGTCAGAGCGAGCACACTATGATCTTTGACAGCATCCGGCGCCTTTGCCCAAATGCCTCGCTCCGTCTCATCAAAAGCCTCACTGCACCAGATAAACACCTGGCCTTTTTGCAACGCGTAATCGAACAAATCCGCCTGTTTACTGACGTCTTCTGGCAGGCTCACTTCACAAAAGCTGTGTGTTTTTAGAAGCGAGTGCGGAAGTGTGACGATCAGACGGCGCGCATCCCTCTGATGTGCTTGGTTGCCATCTAAAGGCTGTACCGTGCCATCATTCCATTCCGCAGTGACTTGCCTAGTCTCTCCATAAGACACTTCGGTCACAGATGCCTGCGGCAAGCTACCCAATAGGTCCTCACCCAGCATCATATTCACAACAGCAGATTTCCCACTACCAGGTCTTCCGAGCAGCACAACGCGCACCGCATCGGATAGATGATTGATCAGTTGAACGCCGATGGCTTGATGCCGTCCACCAATGCGGCCCTGATCAAGCGCTTCACGCAACTCCTGCACAACGCGTTGCTGTTGACCCCTCATGCGTTTCTCACCTTCCGCGAAAGACTTAAGACAGTGTGTACACGGCCGGCGCGCGCCGTCCGGTCGATATGCATGACTTCGCTGGCCACTTGGCTCTCATCTTTTGAGCGGTCCTCAACAGCACATACCTCCGCATCTTCACCAAGTTTGCGCGCAAGCATGGCCTCGCGGCTTTGCACCTTGATCAAACAAATTGAGAGATTGTCCTGCTCAGGATCTCCAGCTGCATGGACGGCCTCCATAAGAGCCGCGCCGATTTGCTGGCTGGAGGCATCATTTTGATCGCTCAAGACCTCACTGATTTGCTTCTCTGTCAGGGAGAGAAGCCCATCGCTGGCAGCCAGCAGTATATCACCGTCCTGCAACCGCATCGGCTCCGTGCGGTAGTCGACCTTGGCAATTTGCCCGCCAGACATCACCGAAATCAGGCAGCTGCGGTCTGGGTGGTTCAGAGCTTCTTCCAATGGGATGACACCACGCGCATGAAGCTCATCTATTTGCGCCGCGTAAGAGTGATCTTCGTTCAGCCGGAAAAGCCGCCCGCCTCTAAACAAAAACAGAGGTGAATCCCCAATCGACACCCAATACAGCCGATTGCCAAAGAGGATCGGCGCCACAAGGGTTGCCCCCATCCCGCGCGCGTTTGGATTCTCTTTTTCATAGAGCCGAATGCAGTCATTGGCGCCCACCACTGCGGCCTGCAAGGCATCGCCGATGTTGGCTTCAAGTGCCTCCGGATTTTCAGCGAGCATTTTCAGCTCGCTAAACAATTCTGTCACCACGATGCCGCTGGCCACATCGCCTGAGGCGTGCCCTCCCATCCCGTCAGACAGAACGGCAAAGCCAAGAGGCGCCCCAAGAGGAAAATCGGCGATCACCGCATCCTCCTGACGCTCGCGCTTACCGATATTCAGACCGGTTACGACATCAAAGCAAACATCATCCAAATTGGGCATGTCCAGGAACTTCCATATCTTGGCCCACCCAAGAGAATTCTTCGCCACACAGCGCCACAAAGCGTAGCGTGGTTTCGCCGATGCGGATGACGCTATTGGTCGCCAAATCTTCTGTGCTCAGAACAGGACGACCGTTCAGGCGCACCAGATTGGCCTTTCCGCCATGCCCAAAAAAGAACCGACGCTGTTCGCCATCAAAGGCAATGGCCGCATGGTTCTCGCGAGAGATCGTATTGTCGCCAAAATCCAATCGGACCGTCTGGCCTTCGCCCCGCCCTATTTGGGTCAGCCCGTCAAACAAAGCAAAAGAAGCGCCTCTTCCGGGGCCATCGACCACGACAAGCCATCCAACTGGGAACTGCGCCTGCACCGCAGGCGCCGCTTCACGCGATTGGCTCATGGGATCATGAACTGTGCTTTGTGGACCGCTAAACCCGAGCAAGCGCGTTTTAACACGACCTTTGGAGCCGCGACCGCCACCGGTGCGATGCGCAGTCACCGAAGACGGCAAGGGAGCCATTTCCGGAGACGGCTTCTGCTCAGAAACACTTGGGACCTCCTGTGTTCCTACAGCGTCCTGAGAACGCTCAGGTGAGCGCCGTACCATAGCGGGCTTTTCTGCCAGTGGTTCCGCAACGTGTGGCGCGACAGCCTCCGGAGCTTTCTGCAGTATACGCTCTGGCTCTTCTGCCGCAGGCTGGCCAAACGACGGTGCCGGCGCAGTCGACGGTTTCTGGCCCGCCCAATTGAACGCATCCGCTTCAACCAATCTAGGCATATCGCTTGCCCAGGAAGCGCTATCTTCAACATCTGAGAAAACGTCGGACTCAGCGATTTCAGGTTTCAAACCTTCTGAGGCCCCTTCCATAACGGGCGCGGCCTCCTGAAGTTCTTGTACCGAAGTCTGGACACTTCCTTGAACCGTAGAAGACTGCGAGCCCAGCGCGTCAGCAATGGATGAGAAATCAATAGAAGACTCCTCCGAGGGAGCCTCGAACTCATCTGCCGCTGCAGTCTCCTCAGGGACATCAAAAAAGGAGCCATGTTCCAGCTCGGCCTCGGTTGAGGACAGCTCTTCCTCCACCAACTCCGGCTCTGGTGAGAGGTCAGTGCGATCCTCTTCTCTCAAGCGCAGCGGATAGCGCAGTGCTGAGGCATCACCACTGCTGGCGGCCTGCGTTTTTTCATTGATGATATCTCGAATGAACCTCATGTGCTGTTCCTTCAGGTTTGGAGAATACGGGTTTCGGGGACGTCATGGCGTGCTCTGAAGCGGTCGCAGAAACGGTGGAACAAAGAGGCTTTGCCTGACTTATTCCTTGGAGCCTTCCGACCGCCAGCAGCGGCAGTCAGCATACCGCCATGTTTCAAAGACGCTTCTGACTGTCGCGCGCGCGCACTGCATAGTTTGTCTTGCTCAGCCAGATAGGCCTCAACGTCCTCAATCGGATCGCCAAAGACATCGACATACTGCTTTTGCTTCTGAGGTTTCGGCGCTATCGGCTGGTCGATCTTCCGCTGCGCTTTAAGCGCTTGCGGCAAGCCAGGCTGCAGCACACGATTTGTATCACTCACAAGATCTTTGATGACGCCAACCACTGCGGGGTCAAACTCTGCCAGAGGTTTGGGAACCGGTCCATCCATCACGCGGATCCAGTCATCGGCGCTTCGCAAACGCTCTTTGGCGTCCAAAGTCAAAGCACGATCCGTTGCGATCAACAGCCGAATATCCAGATCAGAGTTTGTCGTTTCCAACGCCGCGTAAGGATCACCCTGATCGGCTTCGGTCATCTCAACCCGGGCCTGCGCATCCGGCGGGGGATCCCCCACAAACATCAGATGACAGAGCGCTCCTAGCGAATAGATGTCGCTATAGGATCCCTGGCTGCCCTCTGCCGAATAAAACTCAGGCGGGGAATAGCCGTCTTTCACCGCCAACATCCGACGCTTTTGACCGTCGTCGTGTTCACTAGAAGCATAGGCCGCACCAAAATCGATCAAAGTGACCTGGCCTGTCTCGCTGAGAATGAGATTGTCTGGCGCAATGTCACGATGCAAAATACCTCGATCATGCAAATACCGAAGCGCGTCTAAAACCTGTCGCAAAACGCTGTCGATGGTGCTCCGGGTCAACCGCCCAGGTGCCCGTTCGACCAGATCCAGCAGGTCAACGCCCTCCACAAAATCCATTGCGGTGTATGCCGTGCCATTTTCAGCAAAGGTCTGGTGGACACCGACGATACCCGGATGATCGAGTTCCGCGAGACGTAAGGCCTCTTCTTGAAACTGCTCCAAAATGGCGCTGAAATACGGGGCGTCCTGCGCCTCAAACGGCTGAACGAAGATGCCATTTCGCCCACAGATCTGAGACGGGAAACATTCTTTTATGACCACCGTGCGGTTCAGGCTGTCATGCGCCAAATAGGTAAGTCCAAAACCCCCCTGACCAAGCGGGCGAATGATCTTGTACTGACCACGCAGTAACTCGGTGCCTGACGCCAACGCAGCATATATTTCTTCAGCGTCGTGCATGCACGCTCATCCCCTTGGTTCCTGTGGCTGTTGGCTCAGAAATGCGAGTGCAGATCCCCAGCGACAGGGCCAAGTTGTGAACGAAATGTGTTTTGATCGTGTCATCACCGCGCAATGGGTGTGACACTCCATTCAGGTTTGATGCGAATATTTAGAGGCTGGCTCAAAAGCCGCCCAAAGGGAGAGTACGCCCCTGTCACCGCCCTCAAAGGTGGAACTCACAAATGAGAGTATTAACAAACACTTAATGGGGCTATTAAAATCGTATCAACCGCAAGTCACAGCTTCCTTAGAAGCGCGTCCTGAACCCGAACAGAATGGCCGTTTCACGCTCTCCGGCGATGTTGCCCCGATTCTGAGCATGCGCGAGCGACACCCCAAAGTTCGTATGATCGGTGAGCGGCCGCACATAGTTCAGCGCGATCCGCATTTCCCGCTCTTCTGGCGCCAGATCAATCGCAACACTTCGGGTCGTGGCGACACCATTGGCGGACAGCACCGGCAAAGCAACTGAGGTGGAGCCAGATGAAATCGCCGCAGGCAACGACACCGCCACACTCAGCCGGTCATTGTGCGCCCACACCCCGTGATGAGACAATCTGAGCGCTCCGGCATTCATTAGAACGTCCGCAGCTTGACCAAGGCCAGAGTTCTCTTCGCCCAAGGCATAGCCGAACTCAAAACTAAGCTGCGCCGCCTCAGTGATATCCGCGGACAAGGCCATATCCACTGCAAAGATCGAAGAGTTGGTACCGCCATTCCAGTCCGACAGGAGGGTTGCCGTGTCATCACCGTAAGTCGCACTGACGTGCAAGCTGGCAAGGCCCAGATCAAACCCGCGCGTAACGCCAAAACCCATATTGTCTTGGCCGTCGCCGGTCGATTGGAAAAGCCGAATGTCTAGATCTGTGTTGTTTGTAAAAAGCGGGATGCTGCGCCGATCCCCGAAGAATGCTGCTCCGCCAGACTGGGGCGTCTCGATCCGGTCAAAAGCAGCGATGTCAGCGAGCGAAAACAGCGGTGCCGACTGGCGCTCCGCCACGAATTGCGCGGCGTTTACCACAAAGTTGGCAGACAATGCATCGCGGCTGACAAGGTCGACATTGCGCAGCGCCCGCGAAACAGCATCCCCGCTTGCGCCACCTGCTACAACGAGGGGCTTATCCATGTTGAGGACCGTGCCATTCCCTGTCGTGACGGTGGATTGTCCAATCGGCAAAAGCGCCGCGCCGACATTGAGAAACCCATGTCCCCATTCGCTGCTATAGGCATGCTCAAAACCGGGGACCAGTTCCACCGTGCCATCTTGGGAAAAGCCGTCAAACTCGTTGTCGGCGGTGGCGAGCAGTCGAACACGCAGCTCTTTGTTTGTCATCGTTGGAAAGGCTTCTGCCAATAGCGCCAGTGCCCCTGCTACGGTTGGCGCAGCAAAAGAAGTTCCTGTGCCAAACCCATAGCTACTCGTTGAACTCGCATTGGCACCTGTCCAACTGCCGTTGGCAGAAATACACCAAGCTGCAGCTTCAAGGCAGGCTCCCGACACGCGCTCTGCTGCCACGATGTCGTCTCCATTCAAGACGGGAACGCCGTTGACCACTGCGATCCAGCTGTCCTGCAACGTAGGCTCAAAAATAGGCAACCCCGGAAGCAAACCTACGCTTGAAATTGTGGAGTCATTGGAGATCGCAAATAGCACAATCCCGTCTTGAGCATACCGCGACAACGCATCCACGTAGTCAGACCCCGCTGACGTGCTCACAAGACTATTGTAGTTCGATAGGTTCGCGCGACGGCTGGCAAATCCCCAGGAGTTGTTCAGAGCGACCGCACGCGCGTTGCGGGCGGCATTTGCGGTCTCGGTCAGTTGCGCAAATGTATCAAAGCTCCCAAAGATCACATCAGCGTCCGGTGCAACGCCGATCATATCCGAAGAATTCCCAGTCGCCACCGACGCCACAAACGTCCCGTGATCATCCACAGACAGGCTGGATCCTGTTGCGATCGATTTGCCGGAGAAGGCTTCATGTGAGGTCAGGAACCCATTGTCTGAAAAGGCGATGATCTGGCCTGCCCCGGTGAGCCCGGCGGCATGGGCATAATGAATGCCCGCCGTTTCGATAGGATTGCCCTTCAGCTCAACATCGATACCCGCATCCAGGCGGTTATTGCCATTCCGATCCACATAAACACCCGCAGGAGCATTTTGCAGGCGATAACGCGCATCGCGGGTCAAAAGCCGATTGGCAGTACCGCGCACCGCGTCCAAATTGTCAATGAAGGACGCAAGCAATGTCGGACTATTTGTGAAGGGGAGCGAAGATCCAGATCCCGCACTTCCCCCGCCACTGGTGCTGGAGGAGTCGTCCTCTCCGCCACCACATCCGGCCACGAGTGCCGGTAGTAAAGCAAATGCGATCAGTTTGGACGTGGATAGTTTCACTTTGCTCGACCTTCAGTTCAGTAAAATCTGCCGCGCAACAATGCGCCAAAAAAACTAGCCAATGCTTAAACAGAAATACAATCTTAAGATGATCAAAAATCACCATGTGTGGACTTCATGCACATGCTGGCCAACGTCCTAAAATCGCACATTTCCGACCAAAGCGCGATTGACAGGCAGCGGGCTGTGGTCTGACCCTGACGATATGTTCCGCCTTGCCTTTTATTTCTGTCTGATCACCTCTGCCGCCGCAGCTCAAAATCACTGCCCCAAAGACGCCATGATCGTATTTGACGGCTCTGGCTCTATGGCTGAGATGGGCTTTAACAACATCTCCGAACCGCGCATCTTCGAAGCCCGGCGCGCAATCAAACGGGCTGTCCCCGACATCGCCCAAACCCGCCGCCTCGGCTTGATTGTCTATGGCCCCGGCGGAGAAAACAACTGCACCGGCCTTGATCTCCGCTTTCCTCCGACGACGGATGCGGCAGGACCTATCATCATGGCCATCGAACGCTTGCAGCCTGCTGGCGAAACAGCGATCGCTGACGCAGTGAGCCTTGCGGCCAAGACACTCAATGGCAAGGGTACAATTGTTCTTGTGACCGACGGGAAAGAAACCTGCGGAGGTGCGCCGTGCCAAGTGGCTGCCGAATTGGCCGCAACCACCGATCTCACCGTACATGTCATCGGCTTCAAAGTACGCGGAGATCGGTTTAGCTGGGCGGAAGACAGTGATTACGACCAAAAAATCAGCGTGGCACAGTGCCTGTCAGAGCGCACAGGCGGATATTATGTCGGGACCGAAACCGTCGATGAATTGGTGAGCGCACTGCAACGCACACTCGGGTGCCCGCTGTTGTTCTGAATGCGCACGAAGTGCCAGAAGACTATTTCAACTCTGCAGACTATTTCAACTCTGCGCCCCGCCACTGGCGGGCGCGGGTCTCACTGGTCTGAACCAGCAAATACTCGATCAGCAACATCACCGCCACGAAGCTCAAGGAATAGGCCATCACATGCGCTGTCTCAAAGAGCTGGAAATAGAGATGGATCTGAAATCCAACACCGTTCCCACGCCCCAAAAATTCGACCACCAGTACGATCTTCCAGATCATCGCCAAACCGTTGCGCACAGATGTCGAGACGTAGGGTGCCAACTGCGGCCAAATCACATGGCGTAACCTCTTCCACAACGACATGCGAAACACCTGTGCCATCTCTGCAATCGCACGGTCTCGCGCCAGCACACCTTCGCGAATGGTCACAATCACCATAGCCGTCTTATTCACAGACACCGCCAAAATGGCTGCAAACTCGTTTAGACCCAACCAGAGATAGGCCAGAACGATCACCACCAAAGCAGGCAGGTTCAAGAACACCACAACCCATGGATCGACCCAGTGATTCAACCGCGGCATCAGTCCCAATGCGATGCCGATCACCGTGCCAAAGAGCATGGCGCATGTGAAAGCTGCTGTCACACGCAGGAGTGTCGCGCTCATGTGGTGCCACAAATCGCCGGCACTGGCCTCCGCGACCGTCACCTTCATCACCTCCACGGGGGATGGCAAGACCGTTGGATCCGCCATCCCCAGGGCGCAAGCCCACCAAAGTGTAATCAACGCGCAAAGCGAAATCGCCACCACGACGGGACGTCGCGCGGTGCCTGATGCGCCTGCGTTTTGAAAAGCCTTCGCCATAAGTGCCATCCAGTCCAGAAAGGGCCCCGCTTTGGAATTTAGACAAAGGTCGCATTTAGAGTCGCCCCACCAGAGTTTAGCGTCTCCGACATGCGGGTTCTCGTCACAATTTTCATGCTACTGGTTACCGCCGCTCAGGCCGAAGTTCTTACCAAGAATGAGCTCTCGGAACTTGTTATTCCCCCTTACAGTCTGGGCGATCAGGTGAATGACAAAGGGCTGTGGGAACTCGATAATTCAGGCGGTCAACATGCAGGCTACATCTTTGAAACAGAGCCGCTGGCCCCTTTGCCCGGTTTCGCCGGCGCCCCAATCAACGTGTTGGTGACCCTCGACCTTGAGGGCAACTATCTGGATATGCGGCTCTTGCAGCACAACGAGCCTATATTTGTGTCCGGTCTCGGCAACGCCGCTTTCCACAAGTTCTTTGAGCAATACCGCGGCCATAACATCGCATCCTCTCTTGTGGTTGGGACACCCTATGGCGATGCAGGAAGCGCAAGTGGTTCACTGGTCTACCTTGATGGGGTGACCAAGGCGACGGCAAGCGTGCGGATCGCCCATGAGTCCATTCTGGCGGCAACCACACAGATTGCGCGCGAGAAAATGCAGGGTGTCGCCGCCGGTCCGCCTGCACATCCAAACCAAGATTTTGTCGAAGACCTGACTTGGGACGCTCTGGTTGAACAGGGCCTCGCCCAGCGCTTCCTGGTCACCAACGCCGAGATCGAAGCTGTGTTTGAAGGCACCCTCTGGGCTGATGACGATCCTGAAGCGCAAGATGATCCTAATGGTGCCTATCTTGACCTCTGGATCGTCGATGTCGGCCCTCCTTCAATCGCGCGAGCAGTTCTGGACGAAGACACCTTTGCAGAGCTTCAGGGATTTCTTGAAATCTCAGACTTTGACGAACCGCTGCTATTGCTGGAAGCGGGGCGCCATGGGTTGGTTTCCGAAGACTTCATCCGCAACACCTCTCCTGACTGGCTGTCAGCGGAGCAATTTGGCCTGCCTGTCGCCCTGCGAGACAGCGACCTGTTTGTCGATCTCCACCGTGATTTGCCCGATCACCTGCACGATGCCACCGCGATGATCCTGCGCACGGACAGACGGCTTGGCTTTGACCCCACTTCAGAGTGGCAGCTTAATGTGCTGGCGTTGCGCGAACACGGCTCTTTCATGCCGCAAATCGGCAGTGAAACACTCTCTGTCACACATTCCACCGACGCGCGTTTTTTCACACGCCCCGAAGTCCCCAAGCCGTTGCCCCCATGGCGCGAAGCGCTGCGCAACCGGCAAGCCGACCTGATTGTTCTTGGCGTCAGCCTCATCGCTCTGTTCGCCGCTCTGTTTTTCAAGATGAACGCACTCGCCAGCTGGCGCTGGTTCACCCCGGCGCGGTTGACCTTTCTGGCCGTCATGACCGGCTTCGTGGGGTTCTGGGGGCAAGGACAGCTGTCGATTGTCACTGTCATCGGAGTTTTGCGCACCGCTTGGGAAGGAGGCACTTACGCCTTTCTGCTCTACGACCCCTTCTCACTTCTGGTTTGGGGCGCCGCCATTATCGGGTTTATCCTCTGGGGACGTGCTCTTTTCTGCGGCTGGCTTTGCCCCTTTGGCGCGTTGCAGGAATTCGCGCACCATATTGGCCGTGCATTGCGCCTTCCAGAAATTGAACCCTCAGCACTCTGGGACAAACGCCTAAAGGCTTTAAAATATGTCATTCTTGCCAGCTTGGTGGGGTTGATATTCATATCCCCTCAACACATCGACAAAGCGGCAGAAGTCGAGCCGTTCAAAACTGCAATCACCACCTTCTTCATTCGCGAATGGTATTACGTTGCCTACGCTGTCGGGCTGCTACTGCTCTCAACCGTGCTTTTCAAAGGCTTCTGCCGCTATGTCTGCCCATTGGGGGCCTTCATGGCGATTGGCGGCCTTCTGCGCGGACGTGACTGGATTGCGCGCCGCGAAGAATGCGGCTCCCCCTGCCAACTCTGCAAAGTACGCTGCAACTACAAATCCATCGCCCCCAAAGGACAGATCCAATATTCAGAGTGCTTCGGCTGTTTGGATTGCGTAACCATCCACGACGACGCTCAGACGTGTGTGCCGCTGGTCCTCGCCGCACGGTCACGCGAACGTATGTCCGCCTGACGAGGCGCTCGTTTGCACTTAAATCTTAGCGTTCAGGCGGCAAATGGGTCAGCCCATAACCGGCAAAGATCTCTGCGATCCGCCCATCCTGCAAGGCCGCATAAATCGCATCATCAACCGAATAGCTGAGTGGTCGATAGCGGAAATTCACGCCCAACCCGATGGTCCATTTGCCAACTGCAAAGCCCGGCAACGGCGGCTGATGCACGCCGACACCGTCGCCTGCTCCGTATTCCAGCTGCGCCAGCGGCCCCATCGCGGCCATCACCTCACCAGCCTGCAAGGCCGCCATTGCCCCGGCCATCGAAGGAAAGCGGTGGATCTTGTCACCACCGCCCCGACCGCCAATCAGGCTCGTCAGGTAGAAGTCTGCGATCGAGTCATTTTCGACCGCCACAGTGTCAAATCGGAAATATGCCGGAACCGGCTTATCCTCGGGATATTTAGCCTCATCATAAGCAATCGCAATCGTTTCCGAGGCATACTGCCCTGTGAACACCACCTGCTCGACGCGGCAGGTGAATTCGCTGTCATAAGGCACACGCAACATCACATTGGAAACTGCGCCCCCGACAATTGGCCCCTTCCACAACGTGTTGCGCAGATCAGCCTCAAGGTTTTCATCAGGCGACACAAATTTGAACCTGGCTTTGACGCCGAGGTCCTCAGCGATAAGCTCGCCAATCTTGACATCGATCCCGGCAGCTGCGCCATTTTCTTCAAAGGAATAGGGCGGGAAATCCTCGTAGACCGCGAACTCGATCCACCCCCGCTCCTGGATGGTGTCCAGATCTACGCCCACAATATCCCGGCTCGCGTTTTGCGGCTTGGGTTGGGGGATATGGTTCTCACAACGCGCCTGCGCCAACCCGGGAAAGGCCAGCGCTGCACATATCAAAACATGGGAGTATATCTTCACTTACTGTGCCGCCGATAGTCCAATGGTGAGTGCTTCATGAGCACTTTTGACGTCAACGACCTCTGCCGCAAGATATTTTGCCGCCCGAAACGGCGCACTGTCCGCCACCGGCGCCCCTGAGCCCGTTTCAACACCAGAAGCAATCTGCGCCAGTTCCACCTGCAACGCACTGACGTCTCCCGCACCACCAGTCTCAATCGATACCAGCGCGTCGCGAATTTCTTTGAGTCTTGGCGTCACATCATCCAGCGCGCCATCGTCGGGACGGGCCTCGATATAGGTCCGGATTGCCCAAGCCGCTTTCTGCCCCAGCAACTCGTCAAAAGCAGGCATCTTGGTGATCCCGTTCTGCGTATAGCCATATCGGAACCGCTCCACATACCATTCATCCCCGTATTCTTCGGCTTCCAGATAGCGCAGATCCGGGGCCAGACCACCAGAAATCACCTCCAGGCCATGACAGCGCGCACAATTCTGATTGTAGCCTGACGCCCCAATCCGCACGGCCTCAGACCACACCTCTTCGCCCATGGCCCGATACGGATTTTCGATCAGCCATTCGTCACCCACATCCGGCAATGCCTCCGTGTTCACCGGCTGCGGGGCCACATCTCCATGCCCAAAAACAGACGTTGCGCTCAGCGCCACCACTGAAATTGCCATCACAACCCGATTTGCCATGAGACCCTCCATAGACAGTTTACACAAGTTGCTCATGTTCTAGAGCGGGGTTCGGGCACGCGGCTATTAGACCAAAGTTTCGATTAGGCACCTCTTTCGACTAAAGTCCTATGGTGCCGCAAATGCGTCTAGATAGCCTGCAGCCATGAGTATTTTGAAACCCATTGCTGTTGCAGCGCTGCTAGCCTTTGGATTGAGCGCCGCCGCCTCGGCCGAGATCAATGTGAACATACACTATCTCAAGGTCGAACGAGCGTTGCCCCCGACCTTATCAAACCTCGACCCTGTGCCAGAAAACCTTGGTGTTTCCGGAGCAGAGGTGGCGCTCAAAGACAACGCCACCACCGGTCGTTTTCTCGGTCATGACTACGCCTTGGAAACCATCGAGGTCTATTTGGGAGAGGATCCCCTTGCCAGTGCGAAGCAAGCACTTGAAACAACCCCGCTCCTCCTCATCGACGCCCCAGCAGCGATCGTCACGGCAATTGCTGATCTGCCTGAAGCACAATCCGCGCTGCTTTTTAACGTTACTGCCCCTGACAATACACTTCGTCGCGAAAACTGCCGCCGCAATGTGCTACACACCGCGCCCAGCCTCGCGATGCGCACCGATGCATTAGCACAGTTCTTCGTCAAACGCCGCTGGGACCGGCTCGCGTTGATCGAAGGCACCTATGCGCAAGATCAATCCTACGCAAACGCGCTGCGCGAAAGCCTTACCAAATTTGGCCTCGGTTTGAGATCATCAAAGACATGGGCCTTTGACGCTGACATGCGCCGCAATGCAGCCCAAGAAGTGCCCCTCTTCACACAAGAGCTGAAAGACCATGATGTTCTGCTCGTGGCCGATGAAGTCCATGATTTTGGGCGCTACATCGCCTTCAACACCTGGGAGCCACGCCCAATTGCCGGCTCAGAAGGCATGACAGCCACCGCTTGGGCACCTGTGGTAGAACAATGGGGGGCAGCCCAGCTCCAGTCGCGTTTTGAAAAGGCGGCAGAGCGTAAGATGCTCCCTCAAGACTACGCAGCCTGGGCAGCTGTGCGCGCGATTGGCGAGGCTGTCACCCGCACGAGTTCCGCAGATCTGCAAACCCTACGTGCGTTCATTCTCAGCCCCGAGTTTGAATTGGCGGGATTTAAAGGCCGCCCCCTGTCCTTTCGCCCCTGGAACGGTCAGCTGCGCCAACCGATCCCGCTGACACATTCCCGCGCCCTGGTGGCCATGGCGCCACTCGAAGGCTTTCTGCACCCAGTCTCCGAGCTCGACACTTTGGGTCAGGATCAGCCCGAAACCACTTGCACGGCTTTTGAATAGGAGGTCCGCCATGCCTTTGCTGCCCAACACCGCCAAATCAACCGCCTTGGCTCTTTGCCTTGCGCTGCCTTTCAGTCCTGCACAGGCCGAAGAGATTTGGATCTCCAACGAAAAGGACGACACGATATCGGTCATAGATGTCGCCACTCTAGAGGTCGTCCGCACCATCGAAACCGGAGAGCGCCCCCGCGGCATCACCTTCAGCCATGACCACAAGGTCCTCTACATCTGCGCCTCAGACAGCGATGCTGTTCAGGTGATGGATCCTGAAACCGGAAAGATCCTGCACGACCTGCCTTCTGGTGAAGATCCGGAACAGTTTGTGCTGCACCCAGACAACCGCCACCTCTACATCGCGAACGAAGACGACGCGATCACAACGGTGGTGGACGTAGAGACCCGTAAGGTTGTAGCCCAAATTGATGTAGGGATCGAACCCGAAGGCATGGCTGTCTCACCCGATGGCAAATACGCCATCACCACGTCGGAAACGACCAATATGGCACATTGGATCGACACTGAAACTCAGGAACTCGTGGCCAATACCCTTGTCGATTCACGCCCACGTCATGCCGAATTTGCGGCTGGCGGCTCCGAACTTTGGGTAAGTGCTGAGATTGGAGGCACCCTCTCGGTTTTTGATGTGGAGAGCAAAGCCGAGAAGGCCAAAATCGAGTTTGAAGTAAAAGGCGTTCATCCGGACCGTGTGCAGCCTGTTGGCTTTGAATTTACCGGCGACGAGAAAACAGCCTTCGTCGCACTCGGTCCCTCCAATCACGTCGCCGTCGTGAATGCCGAAACCTTCGAGGTTGAAGAGTACATTCTGGTTGGGCGTCGTGTCTGGCACATGGCTTTCAACACGGACAAATCTCTCTTGTTCACGACAAACGGTGTCTCCGGCGATGTGACCGTGATTGACGTGGCCGAACGCGCCGCAGTGAAGACCATTAAGGTCGGTCGCTTCCCTTGGGGCGCGGCGCTGCGTCCCTAAGCAAAAAAACCGACAATGCACCGACGCGATAACGACGCAATACATACGCAATACCGACCACAAAATGAGGGCAAAATGACTTTCTTACGCACATTGATTTCCGTGACCGCCATGGCCTGTCTGGCTGCAACCGGTGCCTTTGCTGATGACGATGATGATGACGGTTTTGGTCTTGCTGGCATCCTCTCTGCCAAAAACAAAAAGGACCTACCCCCCATCACTCTCAGCGCGGGTGTGCCGCTTTCTGAAGAGAATTGGGAACTAAAATCAGGCACTTATTATGAATTTGAGATCGAGGCAGACGGCAGCCAAGAACTTGCCCTTGTCGGCGCAGAGTTCTTTCGCGCCATTTGGATTGATGAAATCGTGATCGAGGGTTTGGAAATCCGCCCGCTTGGTCTGGACTCCGTAGAGTTTGACGAAGCAGGCGCAATGGAGATAGGCTTTTTGGCAATAAAGCCAGGCAGTTACCACATGAAAATCCCCGGATCGACTGGCGAAACCCAACGCATTGAAATCGAAATCAAGTGAGCCTGAGTGTCAAAGGACTGTCCTACGACTACGGCGCAAAAAAAGCGCTGGATGACGTGTCCTTTGACGTCGCTTCTGGCACATTCTGCGCTTTACTCGGCCCAAACGGAGCCGGAAAAACAACGCTTTTTTCGATACTTACCAGATTGTTCACAGCACAGTCAGGCACGATTGAAATCGCGGGACAAGACCTCTCCCAAAAGCCTCTTTCAGCGCTAAAGCAGATCGGTGTGGTTTTTCAACAGCCAACGCTGGATCTTGATCTGACCGTCTACCGCAACCTCAAGTATTTCGCCGCTCTTCAAGGACTTTCCGGGACCCACGCTGAGAACAAGATCATGGAATCCCTTGAGAAAATGTCGATGGCGGACCGTGCGGGAGAGACGGTTCGTAAGCTCAATGGCGGACACCGCAGGCGCGCTGAGATCGCCAGATCTCTGATACACGACCCGAAGGTCCTGCTCTTTGACGAACCCACCGTGGGCCTCGACGCTGCCAGCCGCTCAGCAATCACCAAACATGCACACGCGCTGGCGGAAGAAGGCTATACCGTACTTTGGGCAACACATCTAGCGGACGAAATATCTCCAAAAGATCAATTGGTTATCCTCCAAAAAGGTGCCATTTTAGCCAACGACAATGCCAAGAACATAACGGGCGACAGCTCACTCACTGAAACCTTTCTTGAAATCACCGGAGCTGAAGCGTGAAACCATATTTTGTCGCGCTTCAAGCCATCGTCACACGCGAAGCACTGCGGTTCATCCAACAACGCGGGCGTTTTGTTGCAGCGCTCGTGCGCCCTCTCGTTTGGCTCTTCGTTTTTGCCGCTGGCTTTCGCGCAGCACTTGGCCTTTCCATCACGCCTCCGTACCAAACCTATATCCAATATGAGACCTACATTGTTCCCGGATTGTGCGGAATGATTATGCTTTTCAATGGGATGCAATCTTCCCTCAGCTTGGTATACGACCGCGAAATGGGGTCAATGCGATTGCTTTTAACCGCACCTTTGCCGCGCTGGTGGCTGCTCTTCTGCAGGCTCTTGGGCTCAACTATCATCTCGATTGCACAGGTCTACACCTTCCTACTAATCGCCGATCTCTATGGGCTACGCTGGCCCACTGTGGGATACCTTACTGTCTTACCAGCGCTGATTTTGACGGGCCTCATGCTTGGCGCACTAGGGTTGGCATTATCCAGCTTTATCAAGCAGCTAGAGAACTTCGCAGGTGTGATGAACTTCGTCATCTTCCCGATGTTCTTCTTATCGTCGGCACTGTATCCGCTTTGGAAAATGGCCGAAAGTTCGGAGCTTTTGCACGATATCTGCGCCGTAAATCCGTTTACACATGGGGTCGAACTGATCCGATTTGCCCTGCACCAACAGATCAACCTCCAAGCGACGTTTTGGGTTTTACTCGCAACGCTCTGTTTTGGCACCCTCGCGATATGGGGATATGATCCTGCGCGCGGGATGAAGCGTCCAAGAGGTTAGCAGAAGGTCGCTGGGCGTCCCTCCAAGCGCAAGACGCGATCTGCCAAGCGCTCTGCCTCCTTTGGGACATGTGTCACGAGAACCGTCGCCACATCGGTGCCACTCCGCAGTTCCTCAAACAGGCCCATCATCTCTTCCGCCAACGCTTCATCAAGCGAGACAAATGGCTCATCCATAAGCAAAACTTGCGGATCAGCGACAAAAGCGCGGGCAAGCGAAAGGCGCCTTTGCTGTCCGAGGGACAATTGCCCGGGAAAGCGATCTCCTAGCCCCTTCAGGCCGACATCAATGAGCTTTGCTTCAGCCTTTTGTGCACTGACCCCGGTTGCGAGGCATAAATTATCCCCCAAGCTACGCCATGGCAGCAATGTAGGCTCCTGAAAAACCATTGCGACACGCTCAGGCCTTTGGACTGTTCCGGAAAACCCGGTTTCCAGCCCAGCCAATATTCGCAATATGCTGGTTTTTCCAATACCCGAAGGCCCCGTAATTGCGACAGTTTCGCCTGCTGAAAGAGTCAAGGACAGATCTGCCAAAATGGGCTGCCCTGATAAGGACAGCCCACGCAGATCTAGGTTAAGAACATTCTCAGACACTAGTTGGTGAGCTGCGCGAATAGGCCAGGCGGAAGACTTTTGGCCTCACCAACAAGATCGTCTCCGCCAAATTCAGCCATCAAGCGAAGCATTTTATCGGCAGCGATTTCATCCACAGCGGCGCCAGAGGGAATGCCCGCTCGGAAACCCGCTTTAAGTGCCGCAAATTGCGCGTCTGATTTGGCGTTCATACGAGGGCGCAAACGTTCCCATTCCGCCTCGTCAGTTGCCAAAAGCTCTTTTGCACCACGTGACGCGGCCGCTAGCCCATTTACCAAGTTTGGCTGATCGCGCAGCATTTCACCGCGCACGACGTAGCCGAGCAGAGGGGTCTTCGGATCAAGCCCCAGCGCCTGAGCAGCATCAGATACGTCAATCAGTTTGCGCATGCCGCCGGCTTCCATCTTCGCCATAAAATGCCAAAAGTTTATCGCCCCACCAAGATCCCCGGACAATGCTGTTTTAAAGATCAGCGGTGGTGCTCCGAAGACTTGTTCCGTATCTGCGGCAAGATCGACCCCATATTCTTGCTGCGCATAAGCTCTTAGGATCAGCCAGCTTTTATCGAGCGGGCCACCAGCAATACCAATTTTTTGTCCACTGAGGTCCGCAAGGGACTGTGCTGAACTGCCCTCTGGGACCATCAATCCACCAACTGCGGTTGAGTAAGGAATGAAGACGTAGTCTTTGCCTGCTGCACGTTGCCTCGCGACCCAGATCCAGTCAGACACGATCACATCTGTCTCACCACCTTGGAACGCCACCTTAGCGGCAGAGCCACCAGCCACGCCACTGACTTGAAGCTCAAATCCATTCGCTGTGTCTAATCCGTGATGCTGGATCGTATCCAATTCCCAGTTCACCGTCCCAAACTTAAGAACTGCCGCGCGTAGAACCTGCGTCTCCGCGATCACCGTATTTGCTGTCAGACCAACGCTCAAACAAGCGCCGGCGACTAAGCCAACCATTCTGTCAAAATATGACATCACATCCTCCCGTTTGCAGCATACTAGCATCCGGGCTTTTCTCCGGAATACGACCAAAGCATGGGCCAATTCTGAGGAAGACCGAGCGCCCTCAACCCTGCAAACTAAGTTCATTGCTGCCTTGTCGGGTCATTCCGCACTGTCTCGAAAGTGCCTCGGCGATCTTTACGACCATTGTGCAATTTCACGAACGGGTGATCTCAAAGATAGTGACACCAGAATTTGCGCGCGCATGGACCGTTTCAGCGCATTCTACAGGGAGGACATTATGAGAAGTTTATTGCTGGCCACGACGGCTGCGGTATTTTCGTTCGGCTACGCCTCAGCAGAGGTGACCGATGACGACATCGCCAATGATTCAACGATCACCAACCAAATTGTCACCAATGGTATGGGCCGCGCGCTACAGCGTTATTCTCCGTTGGATATTCTGAACAAAGACAACGTCAAAAACCTTGTCCCTGCCTGGGCATTTTCGCTCGGCGGCGAGAAGCAACGCGGCCAGGAAACCCAGCCGCTTGTCTATGATGGTGTGATGTATATCACCGGTTCCTACAGCCGGATGTACGCAATTGACATCGAAACCGGTGAAGAGCTTTGGCAATATGATGCGCGTCTGCCTGAGGGTATTCTCCCTTGTTGTGACGTCGTCAATCGCGGCGCTGCGCTCTATAAGGATCTCGTGATCTTCGGCACACTCGACGCACGCATTGTGGCGCTCAACAAAGACACAGGTGATGTGGTCTGGCGTGACAAAATCGAAGACTACAAGGCAGGGTATTCTTACACCGCGGCACCAATGATTGTGAACGGATTGGTGGTAACCGGCAATTCGGGCGGCGAATTTGGCATCGTTGGCGCAGTGCAAGCGCGTGATGCAGAGACCGGTGAGATGGTTTGGGAACGCCCGGTCATTGAGGGGCATATGGGTACCCTTAATGGTGAAGAAAGCACCATGACCGGTACACTTAATGCCACCTGGCCCGGCGACATGTGGAAGACCGGTGGCGGCGCCACCTGGCTTGGTGGATCCTATGATGCCCGCACCGACACCATCATCATGGGTGCGGGGAACCCGGCGCCGTGGAATTCCTGGCTGCGTGATGCCGGACAGAAAAACGATGGCTCTGGCGATAACCTCTATGCAGCTTCCCGCATCGGCATCGACCCGGCGACTGGCGACATCAAATGGCACTTCCAGACAACACCGCGTGAGGGATGGGACTATGACGGCGTAAATGAGGTTGTCGCCTATGACAATCGCGCCGGTGAGCAGCGATTGGCGACCGCAGATCGCAACGGTTACTTCTACGTACTGGATGCCGCAGACGGGGATTTTGTGCGCGGTGTACCGTTTGTGAAGGACATAAGTTGGTCATCTGGCCTTGATGAAAACGGCCGTCCGATCTGGGTTGAGGAAAATCGCCCGGGCGATCCAGCCGCGGCAGCTGATGGCCAAAAAGGTGAGGTGATTTTCGCGAGCCCCTCTTTCTTGGGCGGAAAAAATTGGATGCCAATGGCGTTTAGCCAAAATACCGGCAACTTCTATGTCCCTTCCAATGAATGGGGAATGGACATTTGGAATGAGCCGATCACCTACAAAAAAGGTGCTGCCTATCTTGGCGCTGGCTTCACAATCAAACCCAACTACGAAGATCACATCGGTAGCCTGAAAGCGATCGACCCGGACACCGGCGAACTGGTTTGGGAATTCAAGAACGATGCACCTTTGTGGGGCGGCGTGATGACCACTGCAGGCGGATTGGTCTTCACCGGTACTCCCGAAGGCAAATTTATCGCCTTCGATGATGCCACAGGAGAAATTCTCTGGTCGTTCCAAACCGGTTCCGGCATTGTCGGTCAGCCCGTCACTTGGGAACAAAACGGGGAGCAATATGTCTCAATCATTTCCGGTTGGGGCGGCGCTGTTCCACTTTGGGGCGGAGAAGTTGCCAAGAAGGTGAACTATCTGAACCAAGGCGGCATGCTTTGGACTTTCCGCCTGCCCAAGCAACTGGCCTCTGCGGACTAATCAATCAGAATCTGTACGAAATCTAGACGGCGCGCGTTTGGCGCGCCGTTTGCTTTGAAGAAGTTCAAGCAGCGAATGCGTCAGCAACATCTCTAGCCTTCACCAGGCTACGTCCCTCGCAAATTACCATACCATCCGGAGTAAGGCAGCTGGCCCACAAGTCCACAAGATGCTTCTCTGGCCGCAAGCGCGTTATCTGCACCTTGGCTTGCAATGCGACCTCAAGTGGAGCTGGCGCTTTAAATACAAGCTCTTGCTTCAGATAGTTTGTCCCAGAACCTGGTAGCTTTACGCCTAATAAATAGGAAAACAGAGCGGCTATCAGCGGCTCCGGTACACTCTCCGCCTGCGCACCACTCAGCGTCTCGTAGAGCGCAAGATCATCGCGCGTGTAAGTGCGTGTGATTTCGGCACATTGACCAACACTCAACATGCGATTTCTGCCTCCCCGATCAGGCACGCTGCGCCATCAGCTTCTCTGGTGACTCGCATTTGCAAATAACCCGCCCTCTCCTCGACTATCCGTAGGTTCAAGGCTTCACCCGCGAAGGCAGGGTTGGGAAACATCATGCTCTGGCTCACCTGCGCAATCTTTGGGTCATAGCGTTTAAGTACGCCCCAAAGCTTGCTGTAAATCAGCATCCCATGGCTCACCGTGCGTCCAAAGGCCGTTGTGGCGCAAAAGTTGGGGTCCACATGGATCGCATTGTCATCGCCTGACACCTCGGCAAAAGCATCAAACTCCGCTTGCGTGGGCACCCAACGTTCGTGCAGGTCAATCATGGTAAAACATCTCCCTGAGGTCTGGTTTACAGACCTTGCCCGCCGCTGTGCGCGGGAAGTCCTCCACGATGCGGACATGCGCAGGAACCTTGTAGCCCGCTAATCGCTCGCGGCACCAAGGGCGCAGCGTCTCCGGCTCAAGTCTCTCTTGAGGGCGCAACATCACAAAAGCGGCCCCTACCTCGCCCCACTTGTTATCCGCGATACCTACGACTGCGGTTTCCAGAATGGCTGGGTGCGCGTTCAACACCCGCTCCACTTCCGCCGGATAGACGTTTTCTCCACCGGAAATGAACATGTCTTTGATGCGGTCCACGATATAGTAGTAACCGTCCTCATCCCGCCGCGCGACATCCCCGGTTGCCAACCACCCACCCTCGGTGAAAGTCTTTGCAGTGGCCTCCGGATTGCCAAAATAACCCGGCGTGATCCCTGGCCCACGCAACTGCAGTTCGCCCGCTCCGATCTCGCCCTCCGGCACGCCAGCAAGCCGCACGTCGACCAGACTCTGCGGTCGCCCCACCGAGCCAATTTTCTCCGCCGCATGAGCCTGATCCATCAAAAATACCGTCGGCCCCGTCTCTGTCATGCCCATGCCGTTCAGCACCTTCGCGCCTTTTGCAGCGAAGAAACGGATCAACGGCTCTGGCAAAGGCGCGCCGCCACAGCCACAGCGGATCGACGCCCAATCCAACGCACCCACTTCGGGCATCAGCGACAGCGCCTGATAAATCGCGGGCACACCGAAGAACTGATTGATCCGGTCAGAGGCCAGCAGCTCAAACAGCACCTCTTCTTCAAATTTGGGCAGGATTGTCGAACTGCCACCATTGAGAAACACAGGTAGTGTATAGAGATTGATCCCCGCCGTATGAAACAGCGGCAGGAAACACACCGCGCGATCTGTGGACGCAATATCGATGGCTTGCCCGATATTGATCGCATTTGCCCAAGCCATCCGAGCGGTCTGGATCACCGCTTTCGGAAGCCCGGTGGTGCCGGATGTGAAGAGCAGATACCAAGGCCGCTCCACCGGAACCGGCGCATTCAACGTTGCGCCGCCAGCGGCGATCCAGCCTGCAATATCGTCCTCAATCGTCGCAAGCGCCGCGCCGCATTCTGCAGCCACCTCGCGCGCGGTGCTCTCAAACTCCGCGTCCGTGATCACCAGCTTTATGCCAACGCCATCCAGCGTTTCGACAAGTTCAGGCGTTGGTTGCCGCCAATTCAGCGGGCACAGGATGATCCCGGTTTTCTGACAGGCAAACAGCGCAATGAAAAACTCCGCCCGGTTAAGACAGATGATCGCCACCCGGTCCCCTTCTGCCAGACCCTGCGCCAGAAATCCCGCCGCAACCGCATTGGCCGCCGCATTGATCTGCGCAAAGCTCCAGTCACGACCGGTCGTCGTGTCATGAAACGCAAGCGCATCCGGGCTCAGCTCCGCCCTCTTCGCCGCCATATCTGGGATCACATCAAACATCGCTCTCACCCGGTTGGTTGGAAAAATTTCTGCATGCGCGCCAAGGTCTCCTTCCGCCCAATCAACTTGCGAAAGGCCTCGGTCTCCGCGCTTAACCCTGCCCGAACGGCGGCCCGACGCGCGTCATTCCAAAGCAGCGCCTTGCTGGCCAAAGCCGCGCCGGTATCAACCGCCGCCAGCAAATCCATCGCGCGCACCTCTGGCGTGTCATCCACGGCCTGCACCAGCCCAAGCCGCATCAACTCGGTAACCCCTTGCCGATGGTTCGCCATCAACCAGCTTTGTGCAGGCCCCACGCCAATCAACTCTGGCAACAGCGCAGACCAGCCGCCATCTGGCGCAAACCCCATGACGCCATAGTATGGCTGCATAAACGCGTCAGGTGCCGCCACCGCCAGATCAGACGCAAAGAGCAGCCCCGCTGAACCTCCCGTCGTGGCGCCGCGCAGGGCTGAGACGATCACCACCGGCATCTCCAGCATGCGGATCACCAATTCCTGCAACGCTGGTACTACCCGCTCCGCATAAGCCTCCGCCTCACCCCGCATGGCAGCATCGAGGAACCTGCTAACGTCCCCGCCAGTGGAGAAATTGCGCCCCCCTGTGATCAGCGCCCTCTGCGCGCCAGACTGCTCCAGCGTGTCAAAGGCCCGATGCAAATCCGCCAGAAACGCAGGTTCCAACGCATTCGCCCGCGGTGCCTGCATCTGGATACAGAAACACGGCTCTCCATCCGCCAAAATCTTGGTTTCGCAGAAAACCCGATCACTCATGGCGCCAGCCCTTCACAGATGAACCGATGCGCCTCAGCCACCACCCGGTCGATGTCAGCCTCTTCCTGCCAAAGCACGAAACGCTCTCCAAGGGTCTTCGCAATCCCCATCAGAGCCCAGGCCCGCACCTCCGCGTCACCTGCCGAAATCTCACCCTTCTGCACTGCCTGCTCAAGCTGCTCCGCATAGGCCTGCCCAAACGCCATGTAGTAGTCGCGGTAGGCTTCCGGATCGACAAAACGCGCCTCCTCGACGATGCGGTACTGCATCGGGCGATCCCGCACGACAATGAGATAAGCCTCAAGCCCCGCGCGTTCCGCCTCAAGCCGATTGGCAGCCCCCGCGATGCGCTCCGCAGCCTGCGAGCGTGTCGCGTGCCCCATGTCCTGCACCAACTCGCGGAACACCTCATCCTTGCTAGAAAAATAGATATAGAAGGTGCCCAGCGCTGTCTCGGCAGCGCGGGTTATGTCCGCGATAGAAGCGGCCACGAAGCCCTTTTCTCCAATCACTTGCTCCGCGGCAGCAAGGATTTTGGCGCGGCGCTCGACACCGCGTTTAGTTTTGGGCTGTGCACTGGCTGGTTTGTTCATCAGATTTCTTCTCTGTATTTCAACGGCATCGCCAGCCCCTCAGCGGCGACAAAACTTCGGATGGCATCACAAAAAGCTTCTGGCTCTTCCAAATGTGGTGAATGCCCGGAATGTTCAAAACGCGCCACAGCCGCGCGCGGCGCCTTTGACGCGATCCAATGCGCCACGGCTTCGCTGTAAAGTCGGCTCTGCGACCCCGTGCAAACAAGGTACGGCACATCAATCTGCGAAATCACCTCGCGCGCATCCATCGCTACCAGATCATCCCAAAGCGGGCGCAACCCGGCTGGGTCTTGCGCGCGCAGAAGCGCCTGTGCTGCCTCCCGGCTCAAAGTCGGGGTACTGCCGCGGGCAAACATATTGCGCGAAATACTCTGAGAAAGCCGTGGCCAGGTCGGGACGATCTTCTCAGAGGTTGCAAGGATCGCCTCGGCACTCTGCCCAATCAATCCAAGACCCCAATCCGCATCCGGCAACATGCGCGGGCTCATATCTATGGTCACAAGCGCGCGTAAAGCCGACGTGCCGTGTCGCTTAACATAGCGCCACGCCGCTGCGGCACCCATCGACCAGCCAACAAGAATAGGCCGATCCAGCTGCTCGGTCCACCGCTCTGCAACAGACGCACAATCCTCAAGGCTGGTAACCCCGCCGCCCTCACCACACCCGGTCAAATCCGGGGCATGGCATGTGAAATCTGGCCCCAGACGCGCGGCGACATCGTCAAACACCGCCCCACTCATGGCCCACCCATGTAAAAATAGTACCGGAATGCTCATGACGCGCGCCGTTCACGCAGGCGACCCACTATGCCCGTCGGAAAGAAATAGACGCTCAGGATAAACATAATGCCCAGCCACATGAGCCAGCGATCCGGGTCCAACAGATGCGGGATCAACGGCAGGGAAGCGGTGGCCTCGGACGCGCTGCCCATCAGGTTCTGCAGATAGGTCTGCGCCAGAATAAACAGCGTTGCGCCCAGCACAGCCCCATACATCGTGCCCATGCCGCCAATTACCACCATCAGCAGGATATCCAGCATGATCTCAAAGCTCAGCGTGGTGTCCGGCCCGACATAACGCAACCAGATCGCAAACAGGCTCCCCGCCAATGCCGCCGTCGCCGCAGAGAGGCACGTCGCCGCAGTGCGATACCAGACCACGCGATAGCCAATCGCCTCCGCGCGAAAATCATTCTCACGGATGGCCTGCAAAACGCGCCCAAAGGGCGAATTCACAATACGCAGCAGCACTAGGAACAAAATCAGCGACGCACCAAAGACCAGATAGTAGTTCAGTATTTTCCCGCTGATCTTCGTGCCCATGAACTCGCCCATGCGATTGGCGGAGGTCAGCGCACGCGGAATTTTATAGGTCAATCCATCCTCACCACCGGTGATGCTCGAAAACTGCGACACGAGCACCGCCACAGCCGAGGCCACAGCGAGCGTGATCATGGCAAAGAAAATAGCGCGCACCCGCAGGCTGAAAAGCCCGATCAACAACGCCAGAACCACAGCGGCCAAAGCGCCCGCCAGCGTGCCCACCGCGAGTGCATCAAAGCCGCGCCCCATGTGGGTCGAGGCCAAGGCCACTCCATACGCGCCAAGGCCAAAGAACATCGTATGGGCAAAGCTCACAATCCCGCCGTAGCCCAAAAGCAGATCATAGCTTGCGACTAGCAGGATGTAGATACAAATTCGCGCAGCGGTATCGAGTGGCCGCACGCCCTCAAAGATAAACGGCGCGCCAGCCAGGCAAATCAGGATCAACAACAGCAGCGCTGTCAGGATGGCGGAACGGGGCTGATCCCCGGAAAGCAGTTTGACGATCATCTTATTTCGCCTTCACAACGGGCAACATGCCTTGTGGTCGCCACATCAAAATTGCGGTCATCAGCGCGATATTGGACACAAGCGCGAGCTTGGGCTCCAGAAAGGCCACGTAGTTCTGCATCAACCCTACAAGCAGTGCGCCAATGAACGCTCCTTCGACCGAACCAAGTCCACCGATGATCGCCACAATAAACACCAGAACCATCATTTTCTCGCCCATCCCGGCGGTGATGACTTCTTGATAAAGTCCCCACATCACGCCCCCGAGCCCCGCCAGCGCGGACCCCGCGATGAACACGCCGACAAACACCACGCGCAGCCGGTAGCCCAGCGCCTCAACCATCGGGCCATTCTCCACCCCGGCGCGCACAATCAGGCCAATCTTGGTACGGCGTAGAACCATGCGCATCGCGACAAAGAGCACCAGTCCGACCACAACGGCGAGCAGGCGATACTTCTCCATCGCCGCGCCAGCAAAGGTGATCGCACCTTTCAGGGTCTCAGGCCGGTTGATGAAAATCTCATCTGGCCCCCAGATCACATGGATCAACTGCTCCACCACGATCAACCCGCCAACGGTCACCAAAATCTGCTTCAAATGCGCGCCATAAACCGGCTTCACAATGACCCTCTCAAAGCCCCAGCCCATGACGCCTGTCACGGCCATCGCTGCAATCACCGCCAGGAACACCGCCGACATATTGAGCAACAGTGATGCCGCGCCCGTCCATTCGCCCAGCGCGATCAGCACGGAAACCCCAACAAAGGCCCCGACAGAAACAAAGGCACCATGGCCAAAGTTGATCACATCCATCAGGCCAAAGACGAGCGTCAGCCCCGAGGCCATCACAAAAATCATCATGCCCATGGCAAGGCCCGAAACCGTTAGCGTCAGCCAGGATGAGGGCACACCAATGGCCACAAAGCCAAAGACCACTAGAAACGGGACGAGCAAGATCGGCATCGCCGCGCTCAGCCTTTCCATCAGGCTGATCCGCGCAAAAGTCGGCCTGTGATCAGGAGCAACGGTCATCTCAATACGCCTCCATGCTGAGGCCCATCAGGCGCTCCTGCAGGTCTTTGTTTTCCGCCAGTTCCGCCATCGCGCCAGTCCAAATGACGCGCCCGTCATCCATCACCGCGGCCTTGTCACCCAGCGCCTTGGCCACTGAAAAATTCTGCTCGACCAACAAGATAGACGCCCCCTGCGCCTTCAATTCCCGCAAAGCCTGCGCCATGGTCGAGACAATCGCCGGCGCAAGTCCTTTGGTTGGCTCATCAATGAGGTAGAGCCTGCGATCTTCCGCCATCGCCCGCGCGATGGAGAGCATCTGTTTCTGCCCGCCGGATAGATTTCCTGCCTCGCTTTGCCAAAATGTCCCCAGCGCGGGGAAAGCTGTCAGCAACCAGTCTTTGCGCTTTGGATCAAGCGGGCCAGAAGTGCTGCCTAACACCATATTTTCTTCCACGGTCAGGTCGCTGAAAATGCCCATATCCTCAGGCACAAAGCCAATCCCAGCCCGCGCGCGTACAGAGACCGGCAGGCCGGTGATGTCTTGCCCGTCATAGAGAATTTCGCCAGATTTTGCGGTCCACTGCCCCATGACCGTCTTGAGCGTCGTTGTTTTGCCAACCCCGTTGCGCCCCAAAAGCATGGTCACCTGCCCGCGTGGCACCTCCAAATCAACGCCCTGCAATATGTGATACTGCGCGATGTCCGTGTGCACAGCCTTGAGCGAAAGGATCGGATCAGACATCTTCCAACTCCTTGCCCATATAGGCCTCCTGCACCACGGATGACGCCATGACCTCCGCGGGCGGCCCATCTGCCGCCAGCGCGCCGTTGTGCAAAACGATGATCCGATCTGCGAGGCTGCGGATCACATCAAGCTTATGCTCCACAAGCAGCACAGTGCGCTCCCGATCCGCTTTGATCTCCGCAATCAGATCCAGAATGACCGGCGCCTCATCGACGCTCATGCCTGCAGTTGGCTCATCAAACATATAAACCATCGGATCGAGCCCGATCAGCAAAGCCACCTCCAGCTTTCGCTGATCCCCATGAGACAATTCCGACACCAGCTGATCCTGCTGCCGGTCCAGACGCACCCGCTCCAAAATGGCCTTCGCCGTAATGGTAAGCTCCGTATGGCTGTCCGCCATGGAAAACAGACCAAAACCCTTGTGCTGGCGTGATTGGATCACCAGCCGTACATTCTCCAAAACCGACAGGCTCGGAAACAGATTGGTTAGCTGAAACGCACGTCCAAGCCCACGCCGACAGCGCTCCGCCACTCCAAGGCGGGTGATGTCCTCGCCCATCAGCTTCACAGTGCCTGCACTCGCCGGAATTTGCCCTGAAATCAGGTTGAAATAGGTGGTCTTCCCCGCGCCATTAGGCCCCACGATGGCGGTCAGCTCCCCTGCATGAAAGCTGCAGGAAACAGCGTCAACTGCCACATGGCCACCAAAGCGCACGGTCAGCGCATCTGTTTGCAAAAGTGTCTGGGTCATCTTTCTTTCCCCTGCCCACGGGGCGGCCAAAGGCGGCCCCGTGAAGTGGTTGGGAAATCTTCCGCTGCTCAGTTGTTGCGCACCGGAATATTCATTTCATCCATGCCAATTTCACGCACAAGCACTGGCACGCCATAATCCTTGCCGTCCTGAATTTCCGTGCGGAAGTGATACATGGCTTGCATTGCCTGATGGTCTTCTGCGCGGAACTGCATGGTGCCTTTGGGGGTCTCCCATGCCATGCCTTCCATCGCAGCCACCAGCGCCTCTGTGTCCTCCGCGCCACCGGCTTTCTTGATCGCCTCAACAATAGCCAGGCCAGAGGCCATACCACCTGCGGTGAAGAAATCTGGCGGGCTGTCAAAGCGCTCAAAATGGGTCTTCACAAGCCATTCGTTCACAGGATTCTGTGGAATTTCATAGTAGTAGTAGGTCGCGCCTTCCATGCCCGGCAGCTCCTTGTAAGCTTTCAGAGCTGCAAGGATGTTGCCCCCGGTCGCAATCTCAATGCCAAAGCGCTCGGGCTCCATAGCGTTGATTTTGCCCATCGGGTTGCCGCCACCGGCCCAGATGATGAAGAGCTTTTTGTCGCCTTCGACATCACCCATCTTGGTGAAAATCCGCTCCGCCGCGGCGGTGAAATCCGTTGTGTCAGTCGGCACATATTCTTCGTGTGCAACCTTCGCGCCGGTGGCCTCCAGCGCTTCTTTGAAAGCCGCCACACCATCGCGTCCAAAGGCGTAGTCTTGCGCCAGCGTCGCGATGGTCACCCCATCGCCGCCCAACGCAACCGCATTGGCAATCGCATCCTGCGACGAGTTGCGCCCAGTGCGGAAGATATAAGGATTCCAGTTGGCCCCGGTGATCGAGTCGGCAACCGCAGGCTCAACAATCAGCACCCGCTCATATTCCTCAGCCACCGGCAACATCGCAAGCGCGACGCCAGAGCTCACAGGCCCCACCGCGATATGCGCGTCATCATCGCCATAAGCTTCTTCGAGCTGTGCCCGACCAATATCCGGCTTCAGCTGCGTGTCCTTTTCGATCACGACGATCTTCTCGCCGTTGATCTCCATTGTGCCGTCGGTCGCATATTCCAGCCCCAACATCAGCCCATTGTGCGATTGAGCCGCATAGGCCTCAAACGGACCGGTTTTGCCATAGACATGAGCAACCCGAATTTCTGCAGAGGCCACAGATGTCATCAACGCTCCGGCCACCGTCAACGCAAAAAAGCGCAACATAGGAACTCCTCCCAATTTCTCCTCTGTCAAATATGAAACATGAATCATGATTCATGTCAACATTCCCCACGAGTGGTGTCGGTTACATGCTCAATCGAACAGACCTCGCAACGAAAAAGGGCTCCCTGACAAAGGAAGCCCCCAAAAAGCCCGCACCAATCTAACCAGTGTGGAACGGAATTATCTTTGGTTAGCGCGAATACATCAACGATCGTCTCGCTTCTGGAAAGCCAAAGACAAAAGGCCCAAGATTGCCGACGCAACAATAAGCAACAACGAGACCGCGTTGAGAACCGGCGTAGAGCCCTGTTTGAGCTTGTCAAACATAGTGATCGTCAGCGGACTGTCAGAGCCAACCAAGATCAGCGTCGTATTGAAGTTTTCAAAGCTCATCAGCACGGAAACCACAGCACTGGCAACAATAGCTGGTAACAAAAACGGCAACGTTATCTGCCGAATGGCTCCCCATTTGCTCGCCCCAAGATTCAGCGCGGCCTCCTCCAAGCTGGGGTCAAACTTCTGCAGGCGAGCAGAAATCACCAAAGTGGCAAAGGTGGTAATGAAGGAAAACTGCCCCAAAATCACCAGAGGCAAACCGGGACGCAGCCCATCAAACCAAAGCCCTGTGGCATCCTCTAGCGTGTTGGCGATTGAGCTTGAAAACACAAGGATCGAGATACCCAAGATCACTCCGGGAATAATCAGCGGCAGAAGCATCAGCATGTAAAGCAGCGCTTTGCCGCGGAACTCATGGCGCACAAAGAGGAATGCATTGCAAGTGCCTACCATGACCGCAAGGGCAGAGACCCAAGCGGCCACAAAGGCGGAGATGCCAATGGAGCGCAGGATGGCGCGCTCATGGAAGACGCCGACAAAAGGCGCTTCGGTGCCAAAGAACCACGCCAGAGTGAAGCCTTCCCATGGCAGCGACGGGAAGACGCTGTTGTTGAAGGCAAAGGCACAGACCACTGCCAGCGGCAGGGCGAGGTAGACAAAGAACAGCGCCACATAGGCCCGGTAGGCCCAGAGGGTGAAGCGGGATTGGGAAATTGTTGGAATCATGACCGCCCCATCGTTTCAGAAAGCGACTGGCCCGAAAGTTTCAAGCCAACAAACACCACCAACGAGGAGAGCGCGAGCAGCAGGAAGCCAAAGGCCGCACCCAGTTCCCAGTTAAAGCGGGTGATGAACTGCGTGTAGATCATGCCGGTGAACCACAGGCTGTCTTTGCCGCCCAATAGGATCGGCGTTAAGTAGTTGCCCAGTGACAGCATGAAAACAACGATGCAGCCCGAAACAATTCCGGGCATGGCGTGGGGAATGACAATCTCGCGCATGATGGCGCTGCTGTTTGCACCAAGGTCATAGCCGGCTTCGATCAGGCTGTCGTCAAGACTGTCCAGCGTGGTCACCAGCGGCACCACCATAAAGAGGATGGAGGTGTAAACCAGACCCACCATGATGGCAGCGTCGTTATAGAGCATCTCAACCCCGCCGCTCGCCAAACCAAGCGATTGCAACAGGTTGGAGAACACACCGGTTTCGCGCAGCAAGATCATCCAGCCAAAGGTCCGCACCAACTCCGACACCCAGAACGGGATCATGCACATCAAAAACAGTGTGGTTTTGGTGCGCCCTTTGGTGAGTTTTGCAATGTAATAGGCAATCGGGAAGCCCAAGATAAGTGTGAGCGCAGTGGCGAGGATCGACATGATCGCCGTGCGCGCAAATGTGCGCCAGTAAAGCGGCTCGCCAAAGAAGGCGGCATAGTTGCCAAGCCCATATTCATATTCGCGCGGGCCGACTTTTTCGCTGATCGACACAATGAACAGCCCGATATGGGGCAAGATGATCAACAGCACCAACCACAACAAGATCGGGGCCAGCAAAAGGTAGAACCCGAGCCGGGAGGCGTCAGAACTCATGACTTAGGCCTCCCCAGCGGCGTAACAGCGCGCCTGTTCTGCGCGCCAGCTTGTCATGAGCCGGTCGCCCTTTTTCAAGTTCGCCAGCGCGCCGGTTTGTGGCAAGGCGGCGCTGATGAGGCCTCCTGCAGCGTCGCGCAGGGTGACAGTGCTGTTGGCACCATTAAACAGCACGGTTTCTACCACGGCTTCGGCGGCATTACTGCTAGCGGCCTGATCGGAGCCAAGCGGCAAAAGATCAATCGCTTCAGGCCGCAAGAAGATTTGCGCCTGCTGACCAACGGCCAAACCGGCATTTGGAGCAGTAACCTGCACCTCACTGCCCGCCTCGGTGACAAGCGAAAGCATCGCACCATTGGTGGCAGTTACTTTGGCGGCAAGCTTATTTGCCTCACCAACGAAACCGGCGACAAAAGCAGTTTGCGGCGCGTGGTAGACCTCATGAGGCGCACCCACCTGCTCGAAGCGGCCATGATTCATTACCGCGATATTGTCGCTCATCACCAGCGCCTCGGATTGGTCGTGGGTGATATAAACAAAGGTGGTGTCAAAAGCGGCCTGAAGCGCCTTAAGCTCCACTTTCATATGTTCGCGCAGCTTAAGATCAAGCGCGCCAAGGGGCTCATCCAGCAACAAAACATCCGGCTCCAGCACCATACAGCGGGCAATGGCCACGCGCTGTTTTTGGCCGCCAGACAGCTGGTCGACACGGCGTTTAGCGACACCGGGAAGGCCGACACGCTCCAACGCTTCATCCACCCTCTTCCCGATCTCTTTTTTACCAACACCGCGCTGGCGCAGACCAAAGCCCACATTGTCGCCAATGCTCATGGTTGGGAAGAGCGCAAGGTGTTGAAACACCATCGACACCGGGCGTTTGTTGGGCGGCACGCCAATCATGGAGGTGCCTTTGATCCGCAAATCCCCGCTGGTGGGCGACTGAAAGCCAGCGATCATGCGCAGCAGCGTGGTCTTGCCACAGCCAGAGGGGCCGAGGATGGAAAAGAACGATCCTTTGGGCACATCAAAACTGATGCCATCAACGGCGCGGAAATCGGTGAAATCTTTCACCAAATTGCTGCAGGAAAGATCGGGGGTGCTGTTGCTCACTTGAGGGCCTCAAAATTGGTGAAAGGGCGCCCACAAGGGGCACCCTTCGCTTGGATTTAGTCTATTTATTTTGCTGCGTTCACGCGATCCAGAGTCGCGCCTTCCAGCGCTTCCAGACCGGCTGGCACAGGTGGGTACCATTTGATGTTGTCGATGGCGGCCTGATCAAAGCTGCCCTGATAGCGCGCTTTCAGATCGGCGTTCACACCCGCGTCGCCATCCACAGCCGCGGTAAAGTTGCCCGCGGTGTTGGTGATCATTGCGGCGATGTCAGGACGCATCACAAAGTTGATCCAATCGTATGCTGCGTCATCCGCACGGCCACGCGCGGGCAGCACAAAGGTGTCGATCCAGCCAAGCGCACCAGCTTCTGGCGCAACAAAGGTGATGTCCGCGTCATCCGCGTTCAACTGCCATCCGCCGGTGTCCCAAGCCATGGAAGCGATCACTTCGCCAGAGCGCAGCAACTGTTTGATCTCATCGCCGCCACCCCAGTAAGTTTTGACGTTTGGCTTACAGTCGATCAGCTTGGCTTCAACTTTGTCCAAGATTTCCTGATAGGCGTCTGCATCATCGTACGCCGCAAATGGGTCAAGCCCCATGGAGTAGGCAAACCCGATGAGGGTCGGGCGCTTCAGGCGGTAGGAAACTTTGCCAGACACTGAAGCTTCGCACAGATCGGTATAGTCGGTCACTTCACCCGCTTTGGCGGTATTGACCACAAGGCCGCTGGTGCCCCAGACGTGTGGCAGGCCATAGACTTCACCGTCAAAAGTGGTGTTGTCTGCGGTCGCCGACAGCATCGATGGGATAAACAGCTCAGACTGAATGCGCGACATATCGATAGGCTTATAGATGCCGAACTCTTCCTGCGCGCTGGTGATGCGGTCCTGGCTTGGTTGGGCCAGATCAAAGCCGCCGCCGTTGGTGGCGCGCAGTTTTGCGATCATTTCTTCGTTGTTGGAGGTGGTTACCTCGACGGTGTGGCCAGTCTCGGCTTCAAATTTTGCGATCACCTCTTCCGGTGCGTAACCGCCCCAGGTCAGCAGGCGCAGCGTGTCAGCGCCGGCTGACATTGGCATTGTATAGATGGCGGTCGCGGTAAGGGCGACGGCTCCAAATTTTCCAAAGTTATCAAACATCATGTCATTTCCCTGTGTTGCTAGCGAGGTACTAACGTGTTGCGGTCTTTCACCGACCCTCTCTTAGCGCATTAGCATTGTGTCATGCCGACCCAAACCAACAGCCCGTGTGAACGCGTTGCACTCCCTTCATACGCCTCAGGTGTGAATCACGCCGACACCTGACTGGACGGGCAAAACGTGCCGCAGCTAAATCTATAATTCAACATTATTATTTCTGTTACATATAGCATGAAGTTATAGTAGTAATTCCGCGTCAAAGCCAGAAGAGAAAGCCAACCTCATGAGCGCCATCGAGCCACTGCGCATTCGACAACTGCAGGCCCTGGGCTTACTGGGTGAGAGTGGCACCATCAGTCTCACAGCCAAGGCCATGAACATCTCTCAACCTGCCGCCAGCAGATTACTCTCAGATCTCTCTAAAGAGCTGGGCTATCCACTGTTCAAGCGATCCGGACGCAGGATGGTGCTCACGCGGGAGGCACAATATCTACTGCCGGAAATAGAGCGCATTTTCAGCTCAATGGAGCAAATCCGCAGTCTGGGCCACAACGTTCAGGGCGGCACCAGCGGCCATCTCAAAGTGGCTTGTCTACCGGGGTTTTCCACGAGCCATCTACCATCGGTGATTGCAGACTTCCTCAGAGCCCGACCAGATGTCACCGTGACAATCGAACCAGACAGACCAGAGCGCATCTTGGATTGGGTGATTGGCGAGCAGTACGACTGCGGAATCACCGATACTTTTCGCACTCACCATGCACTTAACAGCAAGACCATTCCAATTCGCTGCGTTTGTGTTTTTCCGGAAGGCCACCGACTTGAACAACTAGACGTGGTGACCCCCAGCGACCTTGCCGGGGAACGTATCGCCCATGACCGCATAGGTAGCGAGTTCTATTTACGTCTACGCGAAACCCTAGAGCGCGAAGACGTGCCCATGGACAGTTTTATTGAGACCCGACAGTTCACCTGCGCCTGCGAGCTCGCAGCGAAAGGCGTTTGTGTCTCCGTATTGAGTGAGCTTGATGCGCGAGAATACGTCGGCCGTGGTGTCTCTTATCGGCCCTACTCCGCCAATCTCACGCATCAACTTTCGCTGATCTGGCCAAATCACAAAGCCACATCCGTGCTTACGCTGGAATTCTTGTCCAACTTTGAGAAGAGTCTGCAACCCTTCTCGGTGCGCTAGAGAATAGGGTCGATCAGCGCCTGCCACGCTCGCATCCAACTCGCGGCAATGGCGACCATATACCCCCCGCATGAGGCCTCTACCTACGAAACAAACCCGACATGTCCGTAAGGGTTGCGCGCGACAATCATGCATTTTCTTCGAATCTTACCTTGTCTGAGTGGGAGCTTCAGACAAATTTAAATCCCACGCTGTTATCAACCAATAAGTGTGATTGTTAGAGAATAGGCTCCTCTTATGAAACTGCGCGTTGTTATGCTGCTTGTGATCGGCCCAATTTTCGCCCTCGCAGGTTTTTTGATGTTTGATGACATCACTCGACAGAAGGCCTTTGTGGAAAGCGCTCACGATACCACCTTACGGGCGAATGAAGGCGCTGTTGTTGGAGAGGTGATTCATGAGCTTCAAAAAGAGCGCGGGTATTCCGCTGGCTTTATAGCTTCGAAAGGTGCCAACTTCCCTAGCGAGCTCTCTGAGCAGCGCATTTTGACTCTGCAAGCCCTTGATCAGTTCCAGCAAGGGACCTCCCTTCTCGCGACGCAACGACCAGAGCGTCTTGAAGATATCGAAAACCAACTCTCGCAGCTGAACGGCATGAGGGAGCGGGTCGACGCCTTTGAACTTTCCGTCCCCGAAATGGCGAAGTTCTATACAGCGACGATCAATAATTTGATTGAATTCTCTCGGCCATCAGGCATTCAAGACAAAGACAGCAGGGTCCAAGCCTTACTGAGCGCACGTGCCTTGATTGGCTCGGCTAAAGAGAACGCCGGCCTGGAACGCGCCATGGGTGCAACGGGACTGGGCGGCGGCTTCTCAACGGTAGTGCATGACCGTTTTATCTATTTGGGTGGCGCTCAGATGGCCTTGATTGGCGAAACTGCTGGCGCTTTGGACGAGCCCGCGTGGCTAGAAAGGCTCAAAGCCACCAGTGAATTCCAAGCTGTGCAGTCTGCGCGGGAGATAGTCCGCTCTGGATATGAAGCACAGAACTACGGAAACCTCACCGCCCCGGAATGGTTCAAGATATCCACAGCGTGGATCAACCAGCTTCGAGCCCAAGAACTCGCCTTTGTTGCAGATGTTGCCAAGCTGACTCAGCAAATCGAAGCGGAAGCGGACGCAAGCTTCTACAAGCTGATGTGGCTTGGATCCGCAGTGACCATCCTAGCTCTATCTTTCGCGATATTCTCCTTTGAGCGCATGGTTGCTCGGATTAAGTACCTGATTTCAGTCATTCATGAGTTCACCAACGGCAATTTTGACATTTTTGTCGAAGGTATCGAAGGCAAAGACGAACTCAGTAAAATGGCCAAGGCGGTCTATCATTTCAAGCAAGACACACTGCAGATGCGGCGTGATGCGGAGGCACTAAAAGCGGACCAAGAACGCCTGAAATCAGAGCAGGACCATGTTGTTGGAGAAATCCGCCAAGGTTTGGAAGAGATGGCAGATGGCAATTTGGCGCATTCCCTCGAAAAGCCATTCCCTGAGGAATATGAGGGCCTTAGAACGGACTTCAACAAAACCGTCGGTAAGCTGAACGAAACACTCGTCAATGTTGTTGAAGTGACATCCAGCATTCGCTCGGGCACCATCAAGTTCAGCCAATCCTCCGAGGACCTGTCGCGCCGCACTGAAAATCAGGCCAGCACAATTGAACAAACGGCCTTGGCACTGGAAGGCATCACCACAAGCGTGCAATCTGCGGCTTCCGGCGCGAGGGATGTCCAGGACACCACGAACTCTGCAAAAACAGACGCGACTGAAAGCGGCAAAGTGGTCAAAGAGGCGGTAAACGCTATGGCCAAGATATCGGAATCTTCAAGCCAGATCGCTCAAATCATCAGTGTGATCGACGACATCGCATTTCAAACGAACCTGCTCGCGCTGAACGCCGGGGTTGAAGCGGCAAGAGCTGGAGATGCCGGAAGCGGATTTGCAGTTGTGGCCTCAGAAGTGCGTGCTTTGGCGCAAAAATCCTCTGATGCCGCGCGTGAAATCCAAGAGCTGATCGGTGAAAGCACCACGAGCGTAAGCAATGGCGTAGGTCTGGTGAATGAAACCGGCGAAGCTCTCGAGGTTATCGTCAATCGCGTCAGCCATGTGTCTTCTTTGGTCTCCAACATGGCTGAAGGCACGGCACAGCAGGCCGAAACCCTCGGCGAAATCAATACGGGCGTCTCACAGCTAGAAGAGGCGACGCAGCGAAATGCCGTGATGGCACAAGATGTCAGCGACACCTGTGCAACCTTGAAAGAAGAAGCCAATGAACTCGAGCGTTTGGTGGCTCAATTCAAGCTGAAGTACGGGAAAGAAATCGCCTCTACTGAAGAAGAAGCCGCATAGTCTTCCGAAATCACGCTTGTCCCAACCTGCGCAGCCTTTTTTAAGGCTGCGCAGTAACTGCAAGATTTCGTTGCGAGCGGGCCGCCAAACGCGCAGTGCTTTGATTTTTAGTTCGAAAGTGCCCCTTCGAAATATGGCGTGCAGCCCATGTCACTTAAAGCTTTCTGTTGCCAAAATTCCTTGAAGGGCTGTCGGCACCCTCCCCTCAAATCGCTAACCAGATTTTGAATGGCATTACCTTGAATGATGTCGCAGTATGCCGCGCAGACCCAAGCCATCCCATATATGGCAGTGCGAAATAGGTAGCCGCGTGACGTCACTTAAATCATCATTTATACGAACCTGGCTGTTCGTCACATGCACCCTTAGTGCCCTGCAAGCCACCGCCCAACCCGACATATTGGTCTTAGGTGACAGCCAGATCTCCTTTGGAGCAGGCAAAGAATATCTCCGGTTCTTCGAACAACTCCCCGAAAGATGTGAGATGACGCACGAGCGTAAAAAGGCTTTGGCCGCACTGGGAGACCGAAAAACCGCTGCTATCGGTGTCCGCTCAACCTCCCTGCAATCCTGGACAACACCCAAGGGAGCTGCCAAAGGCGCAATTTGCGATGTCGACAAGAAATTTGGTGTGAACGCTGGGGCCTATGGCATTGATGGAAACAACAAGCGGGTTTTCATTCAGATCGGCAAAGGAAAGGCCTACCAGTTTTGCAAGCCAAAGCAGACTGCCTTCGAAGCGATGTTTGCCGACGGCTACTACGCACCGGAACTACTTGTGCTGACCTTTCTTGGAAACGCCGCAGATCGCTGGGCAAATTCACCTGAACTCGCCCTAGAGGACGCTCGTCGCACGCTGCAACAAATACCGGATGATGTGCCCTGCGTGTTCATCTCAAGCGTGCCAGTTTACCTCAAGAAAACAAACGACAAGCGCATGAAAGGCCAAACCGAAATCGCGCGCGCATTTCAGAAAGCAGGCAAACAATGCGCAGTGGTGGAAGGCTTCAACGCAAGCACCCGCAACGCTATTGAGGGCAAACCTGTCTATTTTCGGCGAAATGATGCTGGAAAGGTCAAGGATCCGCACCATCCGAAACCCGCTGCGATCCGAGCGTTTTTGGACATTAACACAGTAGACATTTGCGATGCGGTATTTCGGGTCTTGAAGTAAGACCACTCGCCTGAGGAAGGGGAAAACCAATGTTCCAGAAGATTGTCGCAACCATTGGCGCTCTCACGATTGGCGTTTCTGCAGCAATGGCTGACAGCTTTACGTCTCCCGAAATTCTTATCATTGGCGATAGCCAAATCTCATTTGGATCGGGGCCTGCGTTTCTCGAGTTTTTTAGTGACATCAAAGAACATTGCCACCCCGATAGCGAACAGAAAAAACACCTCAAACGTCTTGGTGAAATGCGTGTTGGTGTGATCGGCGTCAGGTCCAGCTCAATAGACTCCTGGACCGCACGGTCAGGTCGCGCAAAGGACACGATCTGCAAGGTGGATCCGAAATGGAAGGTAAACGCCGGCACATATGGATTCGTGAACAAGACTGGCAACAAATACGTTCAAATCGGTCAGGGTAAAGAATATCAATTCTGCGCCCCCAGCACCTCACCGCTCGAAGAGATGCTGAGAGATGGATACTACGACCCGAAACTGATCTTGATGACGTTTCTTGGCAATTCGGCAAAGCGTTGGGCGAACAGCCCGGAAGCTGCAGTCAGAGATGTGGAGCGTTTGCAGGCGCAGTTACCAGCAGATTTGCCCTGCATCTTCATGACCACTGCCCCCGCTTATAAGAAGAAGATCGTGGATTTGCGCCTGCGCGCGCAAAAGAACCTCATGGACGCTTTTAAAACCACTGGGTTGCGATGCTCTTTCGTACCCGGCGCCACACCAGAGACCGTCGCTGCCAACCAAGGAAATAAAGACTACTTCCGCCTCAATCAGAACGGCATGGTGAAGGACCCCTATCATCCAAACGCTGCCGCAGCGAAGAATTTCTTCGCACTGGAGATGGATCAAATTTGTACGGCGATTTTCGACCAGATCACACCGTCAAAGGAACAGAGCTAGCGTCGTGCGCGCTGCGACCGAGAGTAATCGAAGCTCTATAATGTGCCTTGGCTAGGCCCCAAGCTATCGACAATTTTGGGCATCCGACCAGTGCCCGCTCTACGCAATTTTGGCCTTTCAGGTTCAAAAACTCAGCTCGTTGTCCTCTGAAGTCCGCAGTTCGTCCTCGGATATCATTGTTTCAAGCCTTCCCCTCCCCCACAAAAAATGGGTGAAAACACGCTGGAGGAGCGTGGTTTAGGTATTTGGAGGAGAGACCATGCTGGATACGCATGAAGCAGAGACCGTTTGGCCGGGAAACAACATTGAAATCGACACCACTGTTTACAGCTCGGTTGTTGAAATGTTTGAAGGCGCCTTCAACACCTATCCAGACAAAACCGCATTTGTTGGCGTCGGCGGCAGCCTGACCTATGCCGAGGTGGACCGCCTGTCGCGCGACTTTGCGGCATATCTGCAGGTTGAGCTTGGCGTCAAGAAAGGCGACCGCATTGCGTTGATGGCGCCCAATTTGCTGGCCTTCCCAGTCGCCATGCTGGGCATCCTGCGCGCCGGCGCGGTGCAGGTGAACGTCAACCCGATGTACACGCCGCATGAGCTGGACCATCAGCTCAATGACGCGGGCGCCGAAATCATCGTGATCTTCACCGGCTCCACACCAACGCTGGCCGAGATCGTTCAGAACACCCCAATCAAAACCACGATTGCCGTGTCACTCGGCGACGCCACCCCGGCCACCATTCCCAGCCCTCCCGTTGATGCGCGTCTGGAGAATGTGCTGCAGTTCGGGGAGCTTCTGGATGCAGGCGAAGAGCTGGATTTTGTTGCGCCGGACATCACCGGCGAAGACCTGATCTTCCTGCAATACACCGGCGGCACCACCGGGCTGTCCAAAGCGGCCGTGCTGAGCCACGCAAACCTGATCGCCAACACCGAACAGGTCAAAATCGCCCTGCCAGAAGCCATGCGGCCAGGTGAAGAAGTGATCGTAACGCCGCTGCCTCTCTATCACATTTTCGCGCTGATGGTGAATATGATCACCTATAGCTCCTTGGGCGCCACCAACTATCTCGTGGCCAATCCGCGCGACCCCGCACAACTGATCGGGGCCTATCGCGACAGCAAATTCACAGTCTCCACAGCGGTCAACACGCTGATTGCGGGCCTGCTTGCCCATCCGGAATTCAAAACTATCGACCTGTCCAACTACCGTGCCATGATTGGCGGCGGCGCCCCCGTACAGGAAGCTGTGTCCAACCGCTGGAAAGAGGCCACAGGCCACCATGTGCTGGAAGGCTACGGCATGTCGGAAACCTCCCCGGTTCTGACCCTCAATCCGATGGGTGGCGAGGGCTTCTCGGCGGCTGTTGGCCACGCGCTGCCGTCCACCGACATCATCCTGCTTGACGACGAGGATAATATCGTCGCCACAGGTGAAGCAGGCGAAGTTTGTGTCAAAGGGCCTCAAGTCATGCAGGGCTATTGGAACCGGCCCGAAGAAACCGCCTCGAATTTCACAGATGACGGCTATTTCCGCACCGGTGACATTGGCGTGTTCGACGACACCGGCCTACTGAAGATCGTAGACCGCAAGAAAGATATGGTCTTGGTGTCAGGCTTTAACGTCTACCCCAACGAGATCGAAGCACATGTCGCCATTCTGGATCAGGTTGCGGAATGCGCTGCAGTGGGCGTGCCGGACGAGAAAACCGGCGAAGCGATCCGGCTGTTCCTCGCCCTGGCGCCTGGTGCCGAATTGACAGAGGCTCAAGTGATTGCGCACTGCCGTGAAGGGCTGGCGGGTTACAAAGTCCCCAAACAAATCCGTTTCTTGGACGAGTTGCCAAAATCTACCGTTGGTAAAATCCTCCGCAAAGATCTGCGGGAGGTGTGATCCATGACAGCTCCAGCAGATTACACCATCGACAACATTGAACAGCACGTCGGCCGCATTTTTGGGCCAAGCGATCCGATCACGGTGGACCAACCGCGCATTCAGGGCTTTGCTGATGTGACCGGCGATCACCAGTGGATTCATGTTGATGAAGAGCGCGCCAAAGCCCAAAGTCCTTTTGGCGGGCCAATCGCGCACGGTTACCTCACCCTGTCCCTGCTGGCAGCAGCCCAGATGGATCTTGGTATCGTGCCACAGGGATGCAGCGGGGTCATGAACTACGGGTTGGATAAGGTCCGTTTTCTGGCTCCGGTGCCCAGCGGCGCTGAGCTGCAAATCCGGGCTGAGCTGACCGGGGTAGAGCGCAAGGAGGGCGGTCGTATCCTGATCAGGTCAAAGGTGGTGGCCCAGCAGGTTGGTGCCGAAACGCCCGCACTGATTGCTGAATCTCTCGCGCTTGCCTTCAGCTAAGCGGTCAGCGCAACGGAGGAGGAAAACAATGACGAATGACGACACTTCTGGTGACAAAGGCTTCGTAGGGGCCGTTGCCAATTTCTACGCCGCTCTGGCGCGGCAGCCGATGGATATGATGAAGCTGGGGCTCAACAGCAGCAACCAGATGCTCGGCATCCTCAGCAGCCTTGGCAAACAAGATGTCGCCGAGATCGCCGACAAACGCTTTAACGACCCTGTATGGGACAGCAATCCAGCTTATCGTGTGCTCAAACAGAGCTACATGGCGTGGTGCTCCAATGTGATCACCTGGATCGACGGCTTGGATCTGGAGCATCGGGACACCGAGCGGATGAAACTGCTGACGGGCACAATACTCGACAGCTTTTCGCCGACCAATTTGCTGATCGGCAACCCCGCCGCCATGAAGAAAACACTGGAATCCGGCGGGGAAAACATCCTGTCCGGCCTGCGCAATCTGGTGGATGATATGGTGAACAATGAGGGAATGCCCTCCATGGTTGACCGCTCAAAGTTCAATGTTGGCGAAAATCTGGGCATCTCAAAAGGTGAAGTCATTCACAGAGATGAGTTGCGCGAACTGATCCAATACGCCCCACAGACTGACAAGGTCAAAGGCACACCCATTCTGGTAGTCCCGCCTCAGATCAACAAGTTTTACGTCTGGGATCTGGCACCAGAACGCAGCCTTGTTGAGTTCTTGGTGCAGCAGGGCTACAGCGTTTACATTGTGTCCTGGCGCAACCCCGGCTCCAATGATGCGGACTACGGCCTTGAAGACTATGTAAAATCTCTGGACCACGCGTCTGAGATTGTGACCAAAGTCTCCAAATCTCCCAAAATCCACGTTGCCGGTGCATGCTCTGGCGGGATCACCATGTCGATGCTGCTGGGGTATTGGGCGGCAAAGGGCATTGATCGCGCAGCAACCGCCACCTTCCTTGTGACCATTCTGGACACCGACGGTGCGGCCAACACATCCATGGGGCTCTTTGCCAATCTGGAGGTGCTCTCTCTCGCCAAGCAGATGTCACGTGCGCGGGGCGTGGTTCAGGGCAAGGACTTGGCCAAGGTATTTGCCTGGTTACGGCCAAATGATTTGGTCTGGGCCTACTGGATCAACAATTACCTGCTTGGCCAGAACCCGCCTGCCTTTGACATCCTTTATTGGAATGACGACACCACCAATATGACCGCCAAACTGCATGCCGACTATATGGGTCTGCTGGAAACAAACGGGCTGGTGAGTGGCACGGCAGAGATCTTGGGAGAGCAGATCGACCTCTCCAAAGTCAGCTGTGACAACTACGTTCTGGGCGGCACCACAGACCACATCACGCCATGGGATGGCTGCTATCGAACCGTGAATATGCTCGGCGGGAAATCCGAGTTCATTCTGAGTTCTTCCGGTCATATTCAGGCCATTGTGAACCCGCCAACCAACCGGAAGGCCAAATTCCGCCGGATGGATGATGTGCCCAGCGATCCAGAGGTGTTCGTGAAGAACAGCACCGAAATGGAAGGCACCTGGTGGCTGCATTGGTCTGAATGGATGGCGGAACGCTCAGCCAAGGAAAAAGCGGCACCAAAAACTCTGGGCAACAAGGACTTCCCCGGGTTGTGCCCCGCTCCGGGTACCTATGTTTTGCAGGAGGCAGGGAAACCGTGACAACCAAAACCGCAGAACAGATAAACACGCTGCAAATCTCCACCACTCGTATATGGGGGCGGCCCGTTCGCTATGCCGAGTACAACCCCGAAGGTGCAACGGAAACCCTGCTTCTGTTCAACGGGATCGGGGCAAATATCGAAAGTGCCGAGAGGTTTCTGCTGAGTTTTAAGCGCGTTCGGGTCATCATCTTTGACCCACCGGGCGTGGGCGGCACGCCCACCCCTACCCTACCCTATCGTTTGTCCCACGTGGCGGATATGGCGTCAGCGCTGCTAAACCAGTTGGAAATCGACCAGGTGCATGTCTTTGGCGTGTCCTGGGGAGGCGCTGCGGCCCAGCAGTTTGCGCATCTGCACACCCGCAGATGCCTCTCCCTGACTCTGGCGGCAACAACCACTGGCGCCATTATGATCCCCGGATCACCCAAGACCCTGATGAAAATGGTCACGCCCAAAAGGCACAGCGACGCCGGCTTCATGATGGATAACGCCCGCCAGCTCTATGGCGGCACCGTCGCGATGCAAGAAGAGCTGATGCGCGAGTTTTCCGAGGCACTCGATCACGGCACCCCCGTTGGCTACAGCTACCAGTTGATGGCGATCATGGGCTGGACCAGCTGGCACTACCTGCCAAAGCTGAACCTGCCCGCATTGGTCCTGATGGGAGAAGACGACCCGATTGTGCCCGTCGCCAATGGGCGCATTCTGGCCAGCCGCCTAAAGCGCGGCAAACTCGAAGTCATGCCTTGCGGCCATTTGTTTATGGTAACGATGCCGGTCGAAACAGCCCGACGTGTCGAAAGGTTCATATTAAGCGGCGAATAGAAGGGCCAAACACGTGAACGCTCTGGACTTGCCCGCCATGCGCAAAGCGGCAACCGGTACATTGCTTGTGCTGGTTGCTGTTTATCTTCTGACCTTCCTGAGCGGTTCCCCCGGCACCCCGCTACGTCTGTTCAGAGCCGCCGCCGGAGCAGGTATTGTCGGCGCTTTGGCCGATTGGTTCGCAGTGGTTGCGCTTTTCCGCCACCCCATGGGGATCCCGATCCCCCACACGGCTCTGCTCCCACGCAATCAGGAACGCGTGGCCGTGAATGTCGGTCGCTTCATCGAAGAACACTTCCTACAACCATCTTTGCTTGTGACGCAGCTACGTGAAAGCAAACTGGCAGCAAAGGTATCAGGCTGGTTGCTCACCGGCGGACATGCTGAACTGATCGTACGCCCCATTCTGTCGAGCGCGACAAACTTCCTTCGGGCGGATCTGCCAGCCGATCTGACAAAAACACTGGCCAGCATTCTACAAAAACTGACCCGAGATGCCTCTGGCAGTGCGCGCACCACACAAGAGGTCTCCGAGCTGCTCAAACAGGGCTTTCGCGGAGAAACGCTCACCGAAATCATTGGCTTTCTGCATGACACTGTGGATCGGCATCGCGACACCGCGCGGGCACTTGTCAGCGACAATAGCCGCTGGTGGATTTCCGCACGTATCGAGAAGAACGCAGCAGATATGATCGTCAAAGGGCTAATGTCGGTGCTAGCCGAAATGTCCAATCCCGAAAGCGCGCTACGCAAGGAGTTTGAGACCGCAGCTCAGACCACATTGGACAACGCCATAACCCAGGACCGCTTGCAACAAGTGATCGCCAGATCAGTTGACGCTTATCTCAACTCAGAGAGGTTTGATGACAAAGCGACTGAGTTGATCGAAGGGATCAAACACCATCTCGCTGATTACCTGGAAAACGAGACCTTCATTCAAACTGTTCTGACCACGCTTGAAAAAGGCGCCAAAGAGGTTTCTGAGGACGAAACCCTGCAAAATCGCATTGATGCTGGCGTGGCAGAGATTGCCGGAAAACTGGTGCCAGAGCTGCGGCCCTATGTGGGCGCCTATATAGCCCAAACCATCCGCAACTGGGATCCAGACATGCTGGTGGAGCGCTTCGAAACAGAAGCAGGCCGTGATCTGCAATTCATCCGCATCAACGGCGCCTTGCTGGGGTTTCTGATCGGAGGCGGCCTTTTTGCGATCGAACACGCGATCGGATAAGCACAGACGGTATTGGCACAAAAAAGAGCGCCATGTCAGCACTCTCTCAACGTCTTATATAACGTGAAAAATCCCGGCCATCAGAAAGACAGCCAGGATCTTAGCTGTGGCGCCAATTAAGCCGCCTTATCGTCTTTCTTGGATTTGGAAGACGCAACAAGCTCGTCAACCGCGGAGAACAACGGCGCCATGGACGCTTTGGTCTGTTCCTCGGCCACGTTGGTCAGGTCTTTCAGCTGACCGCCAACGGCCCCAATCTGGGTGTTCACAAAGTTGGCGTGCTGTTCAGCCACAGCGATCAAATTCGGTGCTTTGGCAATATTGCGGCCGTGTTCGACCCAGGTATCAAGATTGGCACGCAGAACATTCAGCACAGCACGGTCAAACGCCATAACCCCAGTGTAGGTGCTGCGAACAGTGTCCGTAGCAACAGTACCCGCCTGGCTCAGGTTTTCTCTGTAGCCTTTAAAATTCTCAGTTACGTTCTGGTACGAGTTCTGCAGCTTTTCGACAACCGCAGGGGTGGTTGCAGATGCTTTGGTCTCTTCGGCTGCCTTCGCGGCGGCTTTTGCGTTTGCCATAGTGGCCTCCTAATTCAGTCGTATTAAGTAAGTATTTCGTAAAATGAACATAGGTGGTGAAATGCTGCATCGCAACAAAAAATGCTGCAATGCAGCATTTTTTGTTGCTCTCTAATTTTATCGGAAATTCAGCGTGTTACAGCAAAGTCAGCCTGAATTTATTTTGTGACGTTGGGTCGCAAACCCAAGCACGACGCCTCACTTATTGTTGGCCCCAGGCATCATTTTCATCAGGGATGCCATCAAATCCGGGTTTGGCATCAAAGCCTCGGTCCACTGTTTTGCGATTGTCTCAGGCGACAGCTTCGCAATTTCGGTGGCTACAGCACCTTCAACCGCTGCCATCCATCGGTCCTGAGCAGACTTCACATCCGGCAAGCCAATCGCCTCGCGAAACTCCGCAGGGGTCAAATCAAAATCAATGCTAATCTTCATGGCCTGTCCTCCTCTATTGCCATTTGAAATGCTGCTCGCAGCACCCACAAAAACCGCGTGTCGAATTTACCCGCAGCGTCCTCCTCGTTCGCGACTGGCCTCGACCTCCACGCTCAAGGCCACCGAAAATCGCGTATACCATATCACGCAACGAGGCTCTGCAAGCAGACCTAGAACATCCCCGAGCCATGTGCAGAATTGAAGAGCGCATGTACAATTGATGCCTATCATCAACCACGGTGTTCAGAAAATTTACCCAACGCTAACTTGATTGTTCATGACCAAACGGGACATATTGACCTACACTTCGGGCCATGACCCGATGCCCGCGTCTTGGGAGGAACGTTTGAAGGACCAGGTATACAATACCGCAAAACTGCACGCAGCTCTTGACGCATTGCGCACTGATGGCATTGAAACAGATCACGCCTTTGCAGGTACGGGACTAAGCCTGAAAGCCATCGAAGATGAGCAATTTCGCGTCTCGCCTCTTCAAATTCTGAAGGCGTTCAAGAACATTTCCGACCGAAAGTGGGATCCTTACCTGCCGTACAGAATCGGTAGCAATGTGCATTTGTCAGCCTACGGCCTCTACGGCTATGCGCTTCTTTGTAGCACCTGTTATCGCGAGACCGTCGCATTCGCGACCAAATACCACTATTTGGCTGCGCCCACGGTTGAGATGAAATTCATCTTTGACGAACAAGAAGAAGGTTGGGACATTGAACCCATCGCAGCAGATCAAGTTGACCAGCAATTCTATGCTTTCCTTGTATGCCTTCAGATGGGCATCCATCGCTCCTTGCATAGGGACGTGATCGGACCAGGTTTCCAGCCTCACCTTTTGGAACTCCGCTTTGGCGAGGAGGCTTTTTATCGTATTCCTGAGGAAGCGGCTTCAGAGATCCGAATGGGTGCAAATAGGAACAGATTTCATATTTCCGGCGATTGGGTCTACCGCAAACTGGAGCTTGGCAACGAGCTGACCTTCAAACAGATTGTGCAAATTTGTGACAAAGAGCTATCGGAGCTCGTGGAGCATGGCGGGGTGGCCGGACAAGTTCGCCGAGCCCTGTTAGAAAACGCAGCGTTTGCCTCCAGCATGGACGCGATTGCGCAACATCTCGGCCTTACAAGTCGGACTCTGCGTCGACACCTCAAACAGGAAAACAAAACGTTCAGCGAAATCGTGGATTCGACTCGCGCTGAATTGGCGCTCCGCTACCTACGTTCTGATGAGCTCAGCACCGAAGAAATCGCTTACGTTCTAGGTTTCTCAGAGACGGCGAGCTTTGTCCGTGCGTTCAAGCGATGGACTGGCAAAACTCCCAAAACATATCGAATGAGCTTCGCGGCATAAAAGACAACGAAACTGCTAAGCACCTGAGGTAACCCTTTAGCGTTTTTTCTGCCAGATCGCTTCAGACTGTCCCGATTACGCCGACAATTGGCGATGCATTCCTCAACATCGGCTACCCTACTTCGAGAAGCTTCAAGCCAAAAAACGCTCAAGTCGCCCGTTCAAAAACGGCGAGAAGCGCCAGCTTTGCACAGATCGCCTCTACGGTTTCTTTTAGCGCTGCCACCACCGCACCGACCTCATTGGGCCGATCTGCCCCTTGGATCATCGGCACACTCAACGCACCGACAACACCGCCGCTTCCTTTCGAAGTGAGCGGCGCCGATACTTCTACGATTCCGGCATTTTCTGCATTTGAAAGCACACAAACGCCATTGGCGGCACAACGCTCGATTTCCAGATCAAAAGCTGCAAACGCATCCTCGCTGACGAACTCTTCCATCTGCACAAGCATTTCAATGCGTGCCGCGCTACTTGGTAGCCCCGCTAAGAAACATGCTCCGGCAGAGGCGCCGAACATCGGTGCCTGAACACCTTCACCTAAGGCAAGGCTGTAGGATCCGGCAGCCCGCGCAGCTGCGCCCACACGCATTTTGTTCTCATCAACGATCCAAAGATGATTGGATTGCTCCGTTTTTTGGGACAGTTGCGCCATGAAGGGGCGGGCAATCTCGATCATCTGCCCCGTCGGGTTACGCGCACCGCCAAGCTCACCGAGCTTCGGTGTCAGAAAGAAAACATCCCCGTCACCACGCCGTATGTATCCGCGCTCCTCCAAGACCACCATCATCCGGAAGATCTCGTTTTTGGACCGGCCAATTCCTTTGGCGATATCCGCATGCGTCAGCGCCACCCCTGGCCGCAGTGACAACAGCTCCAAAATATCCAACCCTTTCTCAAGGGCAGGTGCAGAGTATTTCTGAAGTCTTGTGGTCGGTTCGGTCAAGAGGGTCGCTAAGCTCTGGAATTTAAAGCAAGTTGCGCAGGAGGCTTAAGCTCCTGCGCAGCTGTTGTCGACCCTTGGGGGAGGGCAAGGGTCGCACTGGGATCACTTCAAGCCATTACGCTTGAGAATATCATCCGCATTTTCCGACGTTACAGCTTCTGTCCCCATAACCACGGACTTCTCAACGCTCGCACCACCCAGATATGCCAGAGCCTGACGCAGCCCTTCCGCGCCCGGTGTCGGATAGAGGAAGGTTGCCGCAAGTTCGCCATTGGCCACCCATGTCACACCTTCTCCAGGAAGCGCATCCACACCGATGAACAGGATGTCATCTGCGCGTCCCGCATCTTTGGCGGCCAGATAGGCGCCATAGGCCATTGGGTCGTTGTGGCCATAAACCATGGAGATGTCTTCATAGTTGCGCAGGGCAGTAGACATGATGTCATACGCCGTGTCCTGCTTCCAATCGCCGGATTGCTGATCCAGCAGGAAAGTCACACCGGACTCGCCCTCAAAGGCTTCATGGAAACCGTTGGCGCGATCATGCGCCGCCTGCGTGCCCAGACCACCCCAGATTTCCACGATGGTGCCAGATGCGCTGCCCGCACCGCCGAGCTTCTCAAGCGCGAACTGGCCTGCAGCGCGGCCGATCAGTTCGTTGTCGCCGCCAACCCACTGCACAAACTTGTCAGTGTCCACGTTACGATCCAGCACGAACACTGGAATACCTGCGTCGGTGGCCTGCTCCACAACACCGGTCAAACCCGCAGATTCCTTAGGAGAAATCAGGATCGCGTCTACCTCCTGACGGATAAAGTTCTCCACATCCGCCACCTGCTTCTCGGTGCGGTCATTGGCATCGGCAATCAACAACTCAACATTATCATGCAGCGCCGCTTCGGCCCGCAGGTCTTTGTTAAACTGCACACGCCATGGCTCAACAGTTGTCACCTGCGAAAACCCGATGACGTAGTTGTCCGCCGCCAGCAGGGCCGTTGCGCTGGTTGTGAGTGCGAGTGCAGCCACACAAAGGCTCTTGCCGAAAGTTCTTCTTTGCATAATCTTCTCCCTTGTCATGTTTCAGCCATTTGGCTGTTTGGCAAATGCCCTGATCTCCGGTCCTCCAAACTGCGAGGTCAGGGCTATTTCTCTCCACGGATCTTGCGTTTCACCGCAGAGAGGAATTCTTCTATCCGGCCTTCCTGCAACAGGACGGCGGCAATAATGATCACACCTTTCAGGATCAACTGCGTGTTGCTGTCGATGTTGTTGAGCTGCAAAATATTGCTGAGGAAGCCAAAGATGAGGACACCTACGAAGGTGCCCAAAATCGCGCCCCTGCCCCCCATCAGGCTGGTTCCACCAATCACCACCGCAGCAATCGCATCGAGCTCCAGTCCAAGCCCGGCATCCGGTTTCCCCTGGCGGAACTGCGCCACATAGAGGATGCCCGCCAGTGCCGACAGCCCGCCCGCAATTGCATAGGTCACAATCGTATTGCGCTTCACATTGATCCCGGCCAGACGCGCCGCTTCCGCATTGCCCCCGATTGCCAGCAAGTAGCTGCCAAAGGTGGTGAACCGTGTCAGCACAAAGAATATTGCAAGGATCGCGAGGAAGAACAGCCCGGGCACCGGCACCACGCCCCACAGCAAGCTACGCAACACGTCAAACTCCTGTACTGCATTGCTGCCGGTATAGACCGGATAAACCGCTGTATCCTGTCCAGCGATCACCCGCGCCAGTCCCAGCGCACCCACCATCATTGCAAGCGTCACAATGAACGGCTGCAGACGACCATACACAATGAGCGCGCCATTGAGTGTTCCCATGATGATGCCCACACAAGGCACTGCAATGAGCACACCCATCACGCCAAACTTGTCATCTACCTGCAACCCCAGCCACAACATTGCTGCAAGTGCTACCACCAGTCCAATCGCCATCGATGGCAACTTGGAAGGTGCACTTGGCTGGTCCTTGGTGCCTGCGGCACGCATCTGAGATTGCACAAAGAAGATCAGTGCGGCCACAGCGACAAATAGGATCACCCCTGCGGCGGGTACCGAAAACATGCTCGCTGCGGTCCAACCCGATTGGGTCAACAACATCGCGCAGATCACCGTCCCCAACGCCATGATCGAGCCAACCGACAGATCAATCCCGGCAATGAAAATCACCAGCGTCATACCCACAGCCACAATGCCTGTCACGGAGACCTGCCGCAGAATGTCTGTCAGGTTACCTATCGACAGAAAGATATTGTTACCCTTTGACGAAAGCGGCGAGGTCAACGCACCAAACACAATTAGTGCGACGAGCCCCCAATAGAGCTTGGTTTTGTCCAAAATCTGCAACAACCAGTTGCGGTCAGCCTTGTGGCCAGAGCCGGATTTGGAGGCAGCGGGTGGTCGGGCGTCTGTCATACTCATGTCTCGGCTCACGCTTGGTCAAATTGCATCGAAAGGTCTTTGATGGCTTCAACGGTCATTTCGTCCCGCGTCAGTTCTCCTGCGACATGCCCGTCACAGAGCACGATCATGCGATCGCAGACCGCCATAAATTCCGGTATTTCTGAGCTCGCAAACAGCACGGAAATCCCTTGATCCGCCAGTTGTCCGATCAGATCGTAGATCTCGTCTTTGGCACCAATATCGATCCCGCGGGTGGGCTCATCCAGAAGCAGGATACTCGGCCCTGTGGCCAGCCATTTGCCAATTACGACCTTCTGCTGGTTGCCCCCGCTCAAGCGACCAACCACATGCTCGACACCAGTGGCAGCGACGCGCAGTCGGGAAATCGCACTCTGCGCTTCTGCGTCTCGCTGCGCCTTGGAAAGCAAACCAAATCGCGACTTCAAGGGTAAGAGCGGCAAGATCACATTGTCTGCGATAGAGCGGTCCAGCAGCAGCCCGTTGCCTTTGCGATCTTCGGTGATCAGAGCCAAACCATGACGCACAGCGTCAGAGGGAGTGGAAAGCCGCACACTCTCACCATGCACCACAATTTCACCAGAGAAGGTATCACCCCGCGCGCCGAAAATCGTTTCCAGCAACTCCGTCCGGCCCGCACCCAGGAGACCGCCAACACCCAGAACTTCTCCCCGACGCAGATCAAAGGAAACATCCTGCAGCACTTTGCGACCACCGGCTTCAGCTGTCAGGTCACGCACCGCCAATACCGTCTCAGCAGACGCTGGCGTTTCGCGGACGACCGGTTTGATTTCAACCGAACGCCCCACCATCATTTGCACCAGTTCCTCCGGTGTCGTATCTGCCGCCAACGTGGTGCCAATCATGTCCCCATCCCGCAGTACTGTCACACGGTCTGAGATCTCAAAGACCTCATCCATGCGGTGGGAAATATACACAATCGCCACACCTTGCTGCGCCAGATCGCGGACCACTTCCATCAGGATATCCGCCTCCGCTTGCGACAGCGCGCTTGTGGGCTCATCCATGATCAGCAGGCGCGCATCCATCAAAAGTGCACGCGCAATCTCAACCAGCTGCTGTTCTCCCACACGCAAGTCTTTCACCAAGGTGTCAACTTCCAGAGAAAAGCCAAATTTCTTCAGCGCATTTTGGGCTGTCTCGCGCAACGCGCGCTGATCCACCATCACGCCGCCAATCATGGGCTCCTGCCCAAGCATCACATTCTGCGCGACAGTCATCTCCGGGATCAGGCTCAACTCCTGATGCATGATCACGATGCCATTATCGTTGGCCTCTGCGGGAGAGTTGAACTGCACCTCCTGCCCATCGATCTCAAGTGTACCGAAGCTCTGCCCCTGCACACCGCTGATGATTTTCACAAGCGTGCTTTTGCCGGCGCCATTCTCGCCCATCAACGTATGGATCTCACCACCGGAGATCTGGAGCGTTACATCACGCAGTACACTCACTCCGGAAAACGATTTTCCGATCCCGTGAAGCTGCATTGTGATCTTGCTGTTCTGCGCAAGAAAATCCTCTTGCGCCAGCGTGGATGCTGGAATCATCCTCCTCCTCCCAAAGGCTGACGTTTCATATATAAAGCCGCTTCAAATATGAAGTGTCAACAGGATTTTGGGAGTTCGGAACACAAATAGGCAGCTTGGACCACCCCTTCCCCAGCCCGCACCAATGGGAAGACGTATCCCACAAACTGCCAGTCAAGGTGAAATCAAGCCGCTAAATAACAGCCCGGCCAGCACAAGGTCGCGGCAAAAGCATACCCCTCCAAAGCGCCCAGTGGCGGTTCATCACAAAGCTGATTAAGACCTATGTCACGCCAAGCTTATCAACAGCCGATCGCGGCGCAAATCCTGGCACGATAGGCCGAATTGGCAGCACTTTCTGGTGCAGCAGGCGCCCTTTGTGATGGGCATTCCATCACATAGTTCGCAGCCACGCCTCGATTGACACAATTGGACACATCCCAACCAGGAGGAATGTCGTTGAGATCCACTTGTTGCCATTTTGAATGGCCAGTTTGGCGCAGCTCAGAAAACCGAGACAAAACCGTATGCGCCACGTCAGAAACAGCTCTACAACTGGCACGGTGGTAACCGTTGCGACGCGGCTCGTACTCAAAAGTCATCAAAACCGCTTTGACCGCCACCGCGGGAATTGCGTCCTCTTGAAACGGATAGGTCTGTGCTGGAATTTCTGTTGGCACATAGACTGACTGCAAAACGGGGTCCTCAATGGGCACGAGGTGAAAGCGCTCAGGATCGATCTGACCGTTTAGAAAGATCTTTGTGGGCGCTCCGGCAACATAGAAAAATGCATCAAGCTCCCCCGCCAGCAATTGCGCCATCGATTCATCGGGGCCGATTTTTCGCAGCTCTCCGGCATCTATGCCCAGCAAGTCCATAAACAACGATGCGGTGAGAAAGGTCCCGCTGTCTTCAACGCCGATCGCGATACGTTTGCCATTCAGATCGGATGCAGACGCGATCTGACGCGTCGCAATCAGATGCACCTCCTCATTATAAAGTGGAAATGCGATACGAACGCCGGCGATGGCTCTCGCAATACCACTGTCGCTGGCCGAATAGGTTTTTAGATATTCAAGCACATCACTTTGGACGATACCGAACTGCGTAGCGCGTCGCGTTCGAACGCCCAGAAAATTCTCCAACGAACCGGCACTCTCTCGCACATTCAGGGTCTGTCCGCATTCTGACAGCAAATTTGCAATGTCTTGGCCAAACTGAATGTATGTGCCAGTCGGCCCGCCGGTAAGAATGTTCTTCTCAAACTCTTGCGCGGAAAGCGGCGCCACTTTGCCCACCAAAAGAAGCGAAGCACATAGAACCTGAAACGCAAATACCGCTAAAAACTTCATTTTAACCCCTAAAAAACGTACCAATTAACTCAACACCGCCCAAGACTTCGCACCAGCGACAACAAAGTTTGTCGATTTATGACGTCCATCACCGTTTCAAGGGCCTCATGGACACACATCCCCTCCTGCAAAATCGTCTGAAGTTTCGCAAGATCTTCCGAACGAAGCACCTCCAAGCCAGGAGCTTGGCGCAAAGCTGAGGCAACCAGGCTGGCGGGTTTGGAAGTGCCGTACGCGGCAGGTCCAGATGATGGCACCGGAGGGATCTCGGGAGCGGGCGCAGGCACAGTCTGCATCGAAGCCTTCAACTCCTCCAATTCGGCTTTGGCACCTTCAATCCGGCTGTAAACTGCTGCAAGCGTATCTTCCGCCTTAACTTGCTCTAGCTCCAGATCGAGAAGGACTTCCCTCTTCAACCGCTCTTCTGCGGCCAGCTGCGCCCGCGCCTCCCCAACGGAGCTGGCAGCAGCACTGGCTTCAAAAGCCATTTCACTCGCCATTTTTTCAGCCGCGAGCAAATCCAGATTGGCCGCGACGAGCTGTTGGCTTGCGCGGTCCAAACGATCCTGAACATCTACATATTCAGCCCTCGCGACCTTTAAATCCGTTTGGAGAGCCTCGATCTCGATGATCAGGCGATCTTTGTTTGCACCTACACTTTCAAGGTCAAGGTGGGCCGCGGACTGTAATGCAGCAAGTTCCGAAACCTGCTGCTGCAAATCTTGCTTTTGGCTTTCCAACCTTTGCATTTCAGCCTCAGCACGCTTTTGAAATTGACCGAGTTTATTTTGGCGATCCAGAAATTCAGAATTTAGCAAGGCAAGCTCTTCTGTCTTCTCGCGCTTGTGCGCCTCTAAAGCCTCATGCTCTCTTCGAAGTTGCTCGATCAAACCCTGTCGCTCAGATATCTCCGCGCGCGCCTGATCAAGCTCTGCTCTTAGCCTCGCCGACTCACTCCGAAGCTTGTCTGAGGGTTCTTGAATAGCGGGCCCAACAAGCGTATCCGCCCCTGCTGAAACAGCGCTCTGAGCATTCTCTTCTTGCGCACTGACCGGTTCGAACAAAAAAACAAACGAAAGGGCCGCAAGCATCAATTTAACCGAGTGACCCACAACCATCACCTGACGCTAACTAGCTAAATAAGCATCAGTATCATTTAGACACGGTTTAAAATCAAGACGCTGCTGATTTTCCAACTAAAAGATCAAAATAAATCTCTCGTGTTTACAGCGTGTTTTTTGGTTTCTCGTCGCAGGCGAATAACTGGATACTCGCAAAGCCTGTCCAAGCAGTCAAAAGGCCTACCCACTATTTCGTGCCTGTGGATGGCTATTAGATACACGTGCATTTTGCAGAAAATCGGACCGGACGCGCAGATGCGCTTTGCCGCCAATCTGCTGTTCAGATGCGACCTCTCTAGCGCCTAACACCGACAGTCAACCCTGTCGTCCGAGCGGGAGAAAAACCAATTACATGAATAGAAGGACGACTTCAGCGCTAGAGCTGGGAAAACTGCTAAAGTGGCGGAGGAGGTGGGATTCGAACCCACGGAGGGCGTTAACCCTCGTCGGTTTTCAAGACCGGTGCATTCGACCACTCTGCCACTCCTCCGACGCCCTCTCCCTAATTGGCCCAGCGCATGGTTTCAAGCGAAAAACCTGCGCAAAAACTTGCAGAGCACTTTGGACAGACTTTCCATGCAAGGAACCGCAGGCTACACTCTCTCCAAAGCGCTCCGGCATCTAACAAAGGGATGAACACATTCCGCGATGCAACCGGAGCTACAGGCGTGAGCGGGCAGAGGACAAAAGATGTATACACAAAAGAGCGTTTTGCGCGACAATTCAAAACGTTGGCTTATTGGCCTAGGCTTAACCGGGGCGGTATTTTTGTCCGCGTGCTCTGACATAGAAAACCCTTTCGCTAAGGGCGAAGAAGCGGCCGTGACCTCAGACGTTACGGGGCAGACCACCAAGCTGGTTGAACGCGATGTTGAAGCCCCCGAAGTCTTTTCAGCCTCCGAAGCCGGTCTTTGGGATGGCCGCCCTTCACTTGGCGGTGTGTGGGCCGCACACCCTGCCGTGGGAGATCCTGAACGCGTAATCATCCGCAATCAATCCAATGGGAAATTTGTGATCGGTGCCTTGTTCCGTCGGGAGCGCGAAATTCCAGGCCCGCGCATCCAAGTGTCATCAGATGCGGCAGAGGCGCTTGGGATGATCGCAGGACAACCTGTTGAATTGAACGTCACCGCCTTGCGCCGTGAAGAAGTGGCTGAGGAACTCCCCACACCCACTCCTGAAGAGGCCAGCGCGGAGCCAAGTGAAATTGCTGAGGTGCCTCTGGAGCCTATCGCCGCAGCAACTGCAGCCATCGCCGCGGCAGAAGCAAATGCGACTCCCGCAGCTCCAGAAACAACAGCCCGTTCAGAGGTGGCGCCGACACCATCCTCCTCAAACCTCGCCAAACCATACGTGCAGATCGGTATCTTCTCCGTACAAGACAACGCCAAGCGCGCCGCGTCTCAAATGGAAGCGGCCGGATTGCCATCACTCGTGCGCAAGACCACTTCTGGCGAAAAGACATTCTGGCGCGTCCTCGTTGGTCCTGCGAGCAGCAAATCAGGCCTGAAGACGATGACAGATACTGTGCATAGCATTGGCTTCACCGACGCCTATGCAGTGACGAACTAAGGGAGACCAAGCATTTGTTTCGATCGGCTCTAAAACTCCTATCCGCCAGTGCCTTGGCTCTTGGCATCGCCACTTCGGTCCATGCCTTCGAAACCAAAGCGAAAGCTGCCTTTGTGATTGACCACACAACAGGCACAGTCCTGATGGCAAAGAATGCTGATGATGCTTTGCCTCCTGCGTCGATGTCCAAGCTCATGACGCTTTACATGGCGTTTGAAGCTGTACGGGACGGTCGCTTGAGCATGACCGAAAAATTGCCGGTCTCTCAACACGCGATGAACTATGGCGGATCGACCATGTTTTTGGACACCACCGATCGGGTTTCTGTCGAAGACTTGCTCCGCGGCATCATCGTGCTGTCTGGCAATGATGCCTGCGCCGTGATTGCGGAAACTCTGAGCCCGGATGGCACCGAGGCAGGTTTCGCACGTCTGATGACACGGCGAGCCCGCCAAATGGGCATGACCAATTCCACCTTTGCGAACTCAAACGGTTGGCCCGCGCCTGGCCACCGTATGAGCATGCGCGACCTTGCGTTGCTCGCGAACCATTTGATCACGGATTTCCCTGAATTCTATCCGATGTTTTCAGAGACAGAGTTTGCGTTTGATGGTCGTGCACCCAAGAACACGCAAAACCGCAACCCTCTGCTCAAGCTGGATATCGGCGCCGACGGTTTGAAAACCGGCCATACCGTTGAGGCCGGCTATGGTTTGGTCGGCTCCGCCAAACAGGGCAACCGTCGCGTGATCTTCGCCTTCTCAGGCCTGGACACTGTTCAGGAAAGAGCCGAGATTTCGGAACAAATTGTCAACTGGGCCTTTCGTCAGTTTTCAGAAACGACACTGATCCGGCAAGGTGAACGTCTGGCTGAGGCGGATGTCTGGATGGGTAAGACACCACGCGTTGGCCTCGTACCCGCGGAAGACGTGGAGGTGCTGCTACCAGTCCTGTCTCGCGGCAAAGTCGAAGGCGAAGTGATTTATAATGGCCCTATTGAAGCCCCCATCGCACAAGGCCAGCGCCTTGCTGAATTGGTACTAAGCCCCGAAGGGCTTCCCAAAATGCGCATTCCGCTCGTCGCAGAAACCGATGTGCCTGAAGGCGGATTCGGCGTGCGCCTACGTGCAGCATCGAGCGTGTTGATGTCTCAATTTGGCCTTTTGGTTGAGGAAGCGTCGTGACCACTGGCTGCTTTATCACCTTTGAGGGCATTGATGGGTCGGGAAAGTCTACTCAAGCCAAAAAGCTCGCAGAAACTCTGAGATCTCAGGGGTTTGAAGTTGTTCTGACCCGTGAGCCCGGCGGCTCGGAAGGGGCCGAGCAAATCCGCTCATTGGTGCTGGAAGGAGATCCCGACCGGTGGTCTGCTGAAACAGAGATCCTGCTCTTCACCGCAGCGCGCCGCGACCATTTAGAACGCACGATTTTGCCTGCGATCGCTGCAGGCAAGGTGGTGATCTGTGATCGTTTTGCGGATAGCACCCGGATGTACCAAGGCCTGTCACGCGGCGATCTGCGCGCGTTGGTCGACAAGCTGCACAGCTTGATGATTGGCCGCGAACCAGACATGACCATTCTTATCGACATGGACCCTGCGGAAGGATTGAAACGGGCAAAATCGCGAAACACCTCTGAGGAGCGGTTTGAGGACTTCGGCGAAGGCCTGCAACGGCAAATGCGCCAGGGTTTTCTGGAGCTGTCAAAGGAATACGCTGACCGCTTCATCGTGATTGACGGTGCACGCAGCCAAGATGAGGTGGCTGCTGACGTGCTGAGCCACACCACCAACCAGCTTAAAGGTCTAGCCGCGTGAGCGACGAACAAGCGCCGGAACCTGATCGCGTTGAGGGCGCGCCGCATCCGCGCGAAACATATGCTTTGTTTGGGCAGGAGAGCGCGGAGGCCGATTTTCTCACGGCCGTGAATTCGCAACGGCTGCATCACGGATGGCTGATCAGCGGCCCCAAAGGTGTGGGCAAAGCGACACTCGCCTGGCGGATCGCACGCTTCTTGCTGACGTTGCCCCCTGAGGCAGAAGGTGGCCTTTTTGGTGATGCCCCGCCAGAGCACACCTCTCTGAACGTAGACCCGGAACATCCGGTATCACATCGTATCCGAGCTCTGTCTGAACCTGGCGTGTTCCTTCTGCGCCGCGGTTGGGCAGGCAGCACCGACAGCGCGCGCGACAAATCCAGGCAAGAGGGCAAGTTTGCTTCCGAAATCCGCGTAAACGAAGTCCGCGAGCTGACTGGTTTCCTGCACATGTCCATGGCTGATGGCGGCCGCCGGGTTGTGATCGTCGATAGCGCTGACGAGCTGAACGTAAACGCAGCCAACGCCCTTTTGAAAATGTTGGAAGAGCCACCCGCGCGCACTGTGATGTTGTTGATATCGCATCAACCTTCACGCCTTCTGCCGACGATCCGTTCCCGCTGTCGCGAACTACGCCTAAATCCGCTCACGCCGGAGGATATGCACTCGGCTCTCACTCAAGCAGGGTTTGAGGCCGCAGAGTCTCCGGCACTCTCCGAACTTGCCGGCGGTTCGGTTGGTGAAGCATTGCGGCTGCTGCAGCAGGATGGGCTGACGCTTTACTCCGAACTGCTTGCGCTGTTTTCCGCACGCCAGGGCTTTGATCGCCCAAGCGCTCTAAATCTTGCCAACACGATGGTCGGACGCGGGGCTGAGGCGCGCTTTGAGATGCTGTTGACCCTGCTGGACCTATTTTTGTTGCGCTTGGCGCGCACTGGCGCACTCGGCCAACCACCAATGGTCGAAGCAGTACCCAACGAGGCCCAAATTTTAAGCCAACTGGCCCACTCCCCTCACAAAGCGCGCCAATGGGCGCAGGTCGCGCAAGAAATATCAGACAGAACACAACACGGAAAATCTGTGAACCTTGACCCCGCCTCTTTGGTACTCGATACGGTCTTTAAGATTCACGAAACAGCGGTTGCTTGAGTTTTGACTGACCTACCTGAGATCACTGACAGCCATTGCCACCTCGATTTCCCCGATTTTGAGGGCCAGATCGACGACATCATCACGCGCGCCGCCGACGCGGGTGTGACACGCATGGTGACAATCTGCACCAAGCTGCGCAATGAACCTACAATCCGCGCCATTGCTGAAGCTCACGCGCCAATCTTCTATGCCGCAGGCACCCATCCCATGAGTGCAGCGGATGAACCCATGGCAACGGTTGATGAGCTGGTGGCTATCGCGCAACACCCAAAAATGGTGGGCATAGGTGAAACCGGTCTCGACTATCACTACACCGCCGAGACCAAAGAGGTGCAGCAGGTCTCGTTGCGCATACATATCGAGGCCGCGCGCCAAACTGGTTTGCCTCTCATTATCCACAGCCGCGACGCAGACGAGGACATGGCGCAGATCCTCACGGAGGAGCACAAAACCGGCAGTTTTGGCTGCGTGATGCATTGCTACAGCTCCGGTCCAAAACTCGCGCAGCAGATGCTCGATCTCGGCTTTTATCTTTCCATGTCGGGCATTGCCGCCTTCCCGCGCTCACAAGAAGTTCGAGATATTTTTGCGGCAGCACCCGTCGACCGCATTTTGGTGGAAACCGACGCACCTTACCTTGCGCCCCCACCCTATCGCGGCAAGCGCAACGAGCCCGCATATGTAGAGAAGACAGCGCGTGTTGGTGCTGAGGTTTTCGGCATGGAGTATGCCGATTTCGCAGCCCAAACACAGGCGAATTTTGAACGCCTTTTCAGCAAAGTCTTTCAGAAAGCCAACGCCGCATGAGCGCAACGCTGACTTTCACCATCCTCGGATGTGGCAGCTCGGGGGGAGTGCCCCGCATTGGTGGCCACTGGGGTGACTGCGACCCCAAAAACCCAAAAAACCGCCGTCGTCGCTGCTCTATGCTGGTTGAGAAGCAAACATCCGAGGGCAAGACGACCGTATTGATCGACACATCCCCTGACATGCGTGATCAGCTCTTGTCGGAGAATGTCGGCGCTTTGGACGGGGTCGTTTATACGCATTCTCATGCAGACCATGTGCATGGCATTGATGATCTGCGCATGGTGGTCTTTAACATGCGCAAACGGATTTCGGTCTGGGCGGATGGCGCTACACAAAACGACCTGCTTTCGCGCTTTGGCTACGCCTTTGTTCAGCCAAAAGATTCGCCCTACCCCCCAATCCTTGAGATGCACACCATTGGTGATGAGCCCTTTAGCGTCAGCGGCGCTGGCGGCGATATCACATTTGAACCGGTACGCGTAGACCACGGCAGCATCGATGCACTGGCATTTCGCATAAACGACGTTGTCTATATGCCAGACGTCTCTCAAATCTATGAGACATCATGGGGCCAGCTCAAAGACCTCGACTGCCTGATCGTGGACGCCTTACGCAGAGCTCCGCACCCGACACACGCGCATTTGGATCAAGCTCTCGCCTGGATCGAGCAGCTTGCACCCAAGCGTGCTGTTCTCACAAACATGCATATCGATCTGGACTACGAAACGCTCGCCGCCGAAACCGCAGACCACATCACACCAGCATATGACGGAATGAAAATTACCGTCGATCTTTAGCGACCTCACCGCCCAAAGGCTCTCACGATGCAAACTTTGATATCGGTGATCATGCCGGTCTTCATTCTGATTGGCTTTGGGTACTTGGCTGCATGGCGTGGCTATTTCAGCGCATCCAACGTCGATGGTCTCATGCGCTTTGCCACGAACTTTGCGGTCCCCGTACTTCTGTTTCGCGCCATCTCAACTCTCGACCTAGCGGCAGAGTACAATCTCAACCTGCTCGGCAGCTTCTACGGTGCAGCGTTTATCTGTTTCACCACCGGCATGCTGGGAGCAAAGTTCTTTTTTGGCCGTGATTGGGAAGACGCCACAGCGATTGGGTTTGTATGCCTATTCTCAAACTCCCTGCTACTTGGGCTTGCCATTATGGAGCGGGCCTATGGCGCTGACAGCCTGACCGGGAACTACGCAATCATCTCAATCCATGCGCCCTTCTGCTACGGGCTTGGCATTGCCACCATGGAGATCATGCGCGCACGGCGCACAAGCAAAGCGCGGATCGTGCCAACTGTGTTGAAAGCAATGTTCTCCAATGCGCTGATATTGGGCATCGCATTGGGATTTATCGTCAACCTTGGCAAGGTCCCCGTGCCAGCACCTGCCATGCACGCCGTGAACCTGTTGGCATCCTCCGCGTTGCCTGCAGCACTCTTTGGGATGGGTGGTGTGCTTTATCGCTATCGCCCCGAGGGAGACATGCGCACAATCCTGTTTTGCTGCGCTGTCTCATTGGGCCTGCACCCTGCGCTCACGTTCCTATTTGGCTCTCTGTCCTCTATCTCCGTCGAAAATATGCGGTCGGCAATTGTCACCGCCTCTATGGCACCAGGTATCAATGCCTATCTCTTTGCCAATATGTATGGCCGCGCGATGAGAGTCGCGGCCTCAACAGTGCTGATCGGCACCGCCTTCTCCGTGCTTACCGTATGGCTGTGGCTCGGCGTTTTGCCCTAAGTCCACCTTCAACTCTTGCATACCAGCACAGGAGCCACCAATTCCTAAGATGTTAAGGAATAGGAAGCGCTCATGACCCAAACTCCCATCCGTATAGACATCGTCTCTGATGTCGTTTGCCCTTGGTGCATCGTTGGCTATCGCCAACTTATGAAGGCGGCCGAAACCACGGGAGTTGAGATTGAAACATACTGGCATCCGTTTGAACTGAACCCAGACATGGTGCCGGAAGGCGAAAACCTTCGCGACCATATCATGCGAAAATATGGATCATCGGCCGAGCAATCCGAGGACTCTCGCAAGCGCTTGTCCGACATTGGCTCTGAGTTGGACATCGCGTTTGCTTGGACTGAAACCAGCCGCATCTACAACACCTTCGATGCGCACCAGCTCATTCACTGGGCCAGCGAACAAGGAAAAGCACGATCCCTGAAGCTCGCCCTGTTTGATGCCTACTTCATCGAAGGACGGGACGTGAGCGATAGAAATTTGCTTATTGAGGTCGCTCAAAGCCTTGGCCTAGACGGCGAAGAAGCGACAGCCGTGTTGGAGGATCAAAGATTTTCCGATGTGGTGCGCGAGAAAGAACGCTTTTGGACCTCGCGGGGCGTATCGGGCGTCCCCACGATGATCTTTGACGCCAAACACGCGACATCTGGAGCCCAGGGAGTGGCAGTCTTTGCCAACATCCTCACCCAACTTGCGGCACGCTAAGCGGCCTACTTAAAGACAGTAAAACGTCTTCAGTCTCGGACCCACTTGCATCCGGCAGAGCAATCCGAGCCTGTTCATTTCCATGCAAAATTTGACACGCCGGAATCAGCGATTCCGGCGTTTTTGTTTGGCAACTCACGCCGCCCCATTCCCCAAAAATTCGACTTTTTTCCTTGAGACATGGTTCATGCTCTGAGGGTCAGAACGCCCAATGAACCAGCGCAGAACAGGCCGCAAAACTGTCCTTTTTCAAGCTTTTGCCCAGCTTCCTGCCGAGCTCTTGCCACCCTGACCGCAGATGTTTCGCATTGTTCAGAAACGCCTCATCCGGACTGTTTCGGGGTAACGCGGTGTTAAGGCCTCCCAGCATAGGTTGCCTTCAATCAGCCAGTCCGAAAACGGTATCGAACCAAACCCATGAACACAGCAAACTCTTCCCCCCAACCAGACTGCATAGCGCTTCCGCAGCAGCTGGATTTCGCCCATTGCTCAGAACTACGCCAGGCCATTGAAGCTTCACGTGGTCAACCCTTGGCCTTGGATGCGCTCCATGTGGAGTTTCTTGGAGGCGCCGGTGCCGAGCTTTTGCTGGCCACACGTGCCGAATGGGCCGCACGCGGCCTGGCATTCGAAGTCAAACAACCATCCGATGATTTTCTAAAAGGTATGGAGCGGCTCGGCCTGCCCCATTCCAGTCTTCTTGAAAGGGGCAACGCATGACAACCAAGATTCTTGCAGTTGATGATTCCCGCACGATGCGAGCGATGATTCAAACCGCTCTTACCGACGCTGGATTTGACGTGGACTTGGCCGAAGACGGTATCGACGGGCTGGACAAACTGTCCGGTTCCGATCCTGATCTGGTGATCACCGACATCAACATGCCACGCCTCGACGGTTTCGGCATGATCGAAGGTGTCCGTGAGCGCCCAGAATGCGCTTCGCTGCCAATTCTCGTTCTGACCACCGAGAGCGGTGAAGAGCTGAAACAACGTGCCCGCACCGCCGGTGCAACTGGCTGGATCGTCAAACCATTTGATGCCGAAAAGCTGGTTGCCATCATCAATCGTCTGGTTGTCTGAAAGGAACTGAGTGATGTCCGATCTTCGTGACATGTTCTTTGAGGAATGCGACGACCTTCTTGAGGTTCTGTCGACCGGTCTGGATGATCTCCAGAACGGCAATTCAGACGCGGAAACCATCAACGCGATGTTCCGCTCTGTGCATTCCATCAAAGGCGGCGCCGGCGCATTTGGCCTGGATCGCCTGATCAAATTTGCCCACGCATTCGAAAACGTTTTGGACGATTTGCGTTCAAACAAAATCGATGTGGACCCTAACATCACCGCACTGATGTTCTCGGGTTTCGACCACCTGAGCGATCTTGTGGATGCAGCGCGGGAAGACAACGACATGCCAGAGAGCGAAGGCGCGTCAGTGCTTTCCGACCTGAAGCTTGTCACCCAAAATGCCAATGGTGGCGTTGCGGAAGAAGACGACGCCGCAGAAGTGTCCTCTGACGATTTCGTAGCGGTGACGCTGGACATGGGGCTGGACCTCGATCTTGGCGGCGATGGCCCCGGTGATCTTCCAGGTCTGCCTTCCCTTGAGCCAGTCGCAGAAGGCGCCACTCACTTCGTGGTCAAATTCTCCGCAGAACCAGTGCTCTACGCACGTGGGCACGATCCAGCGCTGCTGTTCCGTGCCTTGGGCGAAATGGGTGAAATGACCGTTGAGGCAGACACCTCGACCGTGGCTCCTCTGGAAAGCCTGCAAGACGCACCTGCGGCCATCGCGTGGACGCTTACGCTGCGTCCAGACGACGGGATTGACGAAAGCACGATCCGCGAGATTTTCGAATTCGTGGAAGGCCAATGCAAGCTCGACATCACCGAAGTTGCCGCTGAAGCCGCACCTGTGGTTGAAGCTGCCCCTGTTGTAGAAGAGATCGCCGCTGTGCCGGAAGCTGCCCCTAAGCCTGCAAGTCGTGCAAAGCCCGAACCTGCTGACAAGGAAGCGAAACAGGAGGCCAAAGGCGGAGACGGCGGAAAAAAGTCCTCTGAACCGCGCAACAGCACAATCCGTGTGGATCTGAATCGCGTCGACCGTCTGATTAACCTCGTCGGCGAGCTTGTGATCAGCGAAGCGATGTTGCGCCAGTCGATGAACGAGCTGCCGGTTTCGGCCAACAGCGCGGTCAGCGAAGCCATTGGTCAGCTCAAGACGCTCTCAGGTGTACTTCAGGAAAGCGTGATGGCCATCCGTGCGCAACCTGTACGCGGCCTGTTCCAACGTATGAGCCGCATCGTGCGAGAATCCTCTCGTCAGGCGGGCAAGACCTCTCGTCTGGTCATGGTTGGCGAAGCAACCGAGGTCGACAAGACCGTGACCGAGCGCTTGGTTGAGCCACTGACCCACATGATCCGAAACTCCGTAGACCACGGTCTTGAAAAGGCGGAAGACCGGGTCGCTGCGGGCAAGCCGGAAATGGGCACCATCAAACTGGAAGCTGCACACCGCTCTGGCCGTGTTGTAATCTCCCTGTCTGACGACGGTGCTGGCGTAAACCGCGAGAAAGTGCGTCGCAAAGCTGAAGAAAAGGGTTTGGTACGTCCTGAAGATGACCTGACGGACAGCGATATCGACAACCTGCTCTTCCGTCCGGGCTTCTCCACAGCAGATGAGATCTCTCAGCTGTCTGGCCGTGGCGTTGGTATGGATGTTGTGCGCTCTGAAATTCAGGCGCTTGGCGGCCGCATCAACCTTCAATCCGAGCCTGGCAAAGGCACAACGATCACAATCTCACTGCCGCTTACACTTGCGGTCATGGAGGGCATGCTGATTGAAGTGGCTGGCGAGTCTCTTGTTGTGCCAACTGTGGCGCTGCGGGAAACGCTGCAACCGGGTCAAGCCAATATCCATGACTTCTGCGACGGTGACCGTGGTCTTTCCGTGAACGACTCAATGTTACCGATTGTGGATCTTGGCGAGGCTTTGGGCTTCCGGACACCGCTGGAAGATCTCAGTGATCAATCGTTGCTGCTGATCGAAGGTGAATCCGGGCGACGCTCCGCTCTTGCCGTAGACGGCATCGTCGAGCAGCGCGAAGTCGTGATCAAAGGTCTGGAGCAGAACTATCACTCCATTCCCGGCATCGCAGCGGCCACCATCCTCGGCAACGGCAAAATCGCCCTGATCGTGGACACCGACCAAATGATCCCCTCACCGGGTAATGGCAACCCAGGACTGCGCAAAGGGTCCGAACTTGTAGAGGTGAACTCCTATGTCTGAACAAGCAACCATTGAAAAGACCGATAACCGCATCGAGATCGTGTCTTTCACCATCGGTGAACAGGCGTTCTGCCTCGACATCGGACACGTTCTGGAAATCCGCGGCTGGACAAGCACAACCACGCTTCCTCATGCCCCTGACTACGTTGTGGGTATGATGAACCTGCGCGGTGCCGTGCTGCCAGTGATTGACCTTTCCATGCGCCTTGGCCTTGGCAAAACCATCCCGGAGTCGCGCCACGTGATCATCATCGCGCATATCGATGAGAAGAGCGTTGGCTTCCTGGTGGACGCCGTATCCAACATCATCACGGTCAACACCGAAGAGATGAAGCCAACACCTGAAGTGTCTTCGTCCAAGACCTCGGCCTTCATTCGCGGCGTCTATACTCTCGAAGAGACGATCGTGCGTGCAATCGATGTGCACCAGATCATGCCTCAGGAAGCTCTGTCAGCAGCATGAACCAGGTGGCGCAACATACCCTTGAAGAGGGAACGATCAGCGATGCGGACTTCACCCGTATTGCGCAGCTTGTGCGGGAAATGATGGGCATCGACCTGCAACCACACAAGCGTACGATGGTTGCCTCTCGATTGTCTAAGCGCCTGCGCGCCACCGGTTTTGAGACCGTTGACGCATACATCGACTATATGCTGTCCCCGCAGGGCAAAGACGAACAATCGCGCTTTGTAAGCGCCTATACGACCAACATGACGCGCTTTAATCGCGAAGGGCATCATTTCGAGCAACTGGCGGAAGAGTTTCTGCCTGATCTCATGGACAAGGCGCGCCACGGCAAAAGAGTGAGGATTTGGTCTGCTGGATGTTCCAGCGGTGAAGAACCCTATGGTTTGGCATTCCATGTTTTGGATGCATGCCCAGAGGCCGCAAGCTTGGATGTAAAAATTCTGGCGACGGATATCGACACCGAAATTCTGGCAACAGCCAAGCAGGGTATCTATCCGACATCCTCAACCGCCGCCCTGCCAAACGGACAGGCAGAAAAATATTTCTCCCCTCACGAAGGGGCGAGAGACCGTAGTTCAGTCAGCGACAAAGCACGCGACCTGATCAGCTTTAGGCGTCTTAACCTGCATGGTGAGTGGCCGTTCAAAGGCAAGTTTGACATCATCATGTGTCGCAATGTTGCGATCTATTTTGATGCACCAACCCAAAGCCGTCTCTGGCGACGGTTTGGTGAACAACTTTGCGACGACGGGCTGCTCTTCTTGGGCCATTCCGAAGGGATCGGCCCGGAACATGCCGAACTGTTTCACACAGTAGGTCGAGGCGTCTTTTCGACAAGCACCTCCCGCGTCGGCGGCACGAACGCTCACGCATCAATGCACATGGGGAACCCAAAATGAGCTTGAAAGATAAGCTACATGTCCTGGTAGTGGACGATATGTCCACCAGCCGTGGTCTAATCACGCAGGCGCTCGATGAAATCGGGGTCGTCAACTACCGCACAGAAAATGATGGTGCAAATGCTTGGCGCAGCCTGGCATCGAAACCTGTCCACCTGATCCTGTCAGACTATAACATGCCTGGTATGGATGGTCTTCAGCTTCTCGAAGGTATCCGCTCCAACAAGGCAACTGCGCGTACAGGCTTCATCCTGATCACCGGCCGTGCAGACCCGGAAACCATCAACAAGGGCGTCAAGCTTGGGATGAACAACTTCATCAAAAAGCCATTCCAGACCGCCCAGCTTAAGGCCTGCATCGAAAAGGTCGTGGGGCCCCTGTAAGGGGCTCCCATAGAGGATCGCGTATGACAACTCGTACCACCGCAGATGTTTTGGCCACGATTTCCAAGGATGTGGCTGATCTCGCTTCCATCGCTCACGCGTTGGACAATCTGACCAGTGAGTTGGATTTGAGCGGCGCTGATCAGTCAAAAATTCGGGATTTACAGCGCGTGGATGCCTTGTTTCAGCATCTCGATGACATCGCGGTTTTGCTCGGCAACATGTCCAATATGATCGGCGCTGGCCCAGATCTCAATGTGCAGGATCTGAAGGACAGCGTCCGCTTGGACTACCTCAAATCTCGTCTCGCCAACGCGGACCAATCCATCGAAATGTCGCCTGATGCGGGCGCTGTTAACCTCTTCTGATCCACTAAGACTCAGCAACGAATTATTGGGATAACAACCATGAACGCCATGACCAAGATCGCCAGCACCGGCGCAGACTCTGCGGAAACAGAGGTCCGTTTTCCAGCTGAAAAAATTCTTGTTTCTGCAACAGATCAACGTGGCGTCATCACCTGCGTGAGTGAGACATTTTGCGAAGTCGCCGGCTACAGCAGCGACGAGCTGATGGGCGCGCCACATAAGCTTGTTCGCCATCCAGACATGCCAAAAGGCGTTTTCTATCTGGTTTGGGAAACACTCAAAGCAGGCCGGCCGATCTGCGCCTACGTGAAGAACCGGACCAAGTCCGGCGACTACTATTGGGTTCTGGCGGTGATGACGATCACCGAAAACGGTTTCCTCTCCTGCCGGATCAAACCCGAAACCGAGCTTTTTGAAAAAACCAAGAAGATCTACGCCACTCTGCTGCGCGAAGAAGCGCAAGGGCTCACTCCAGAGCAAAGTGCGGCGAAGTTTAAGGAAATGCTGGCGGAAGAGGGTTTCCCCAATACCGACGCCTATGGCGGCTTTGCCCTCAATGCCGAGTTCAAAAATCGTAACATCATCAGCCCCGAACTTGCTCAATCGTTCGCATCCATGGATGAATTGGAACTCTTGATCCGCGATATGCAGAAACTTGTCGACAACATCGAACAAGGTTTCGAGCGCGTGCGCGGCGAACCGGTTAACCTGCGCATCCTCGCAGGCCGGTTGGAAGGCGCAGGCGCGGCACTTGGCACCATTTCGCAGAATTACGATGCGATGGCCAAAGAGATGCACGGGTTGGTCGGCCGCCTCCATGACCCTGAAACCGGCGCTCTACAGCAGATGTACAAGGCCGTTGTCTACGGGCGATCAACGCTACAAACATCTCAGCTGTTTGATGAAGCCTTCAAAGCAGCTCAAGCGCAAGAGAACCAATCCGAAGCTGATGCGCGGATGCTTCAAGAGCATGGCGAGAAACTTCAGTCGCTCTGCCGCTCTCGCATCATTGAAATTTCCTCCATTGGCAAATCCATCCCCGATATCTGCCGCAGCCTCCGCCGCCGGATCAACGGTCTCGATGTGGTGAAGCTCCTTTGCAAAGTGGAAAGCGGCCGGATGCGCGACGTCGACAGTGGTTTGGACGGGATCATCGCCCGTTTGGAGAACTTTCACGACAACACCGACCGCCATCTGGCGGAGCTGTCCGGGAAAGCCTCGCAGGTCACGCAGAAAGGGGCGACGATTTAACAATCACCGCAATCACCCTTTTCTCGATTAGGATTTTACCATCAGGGCGCGCACATGATCGGCTTCAAGCAGAAGAACTCCACGAGTGCCAACACGAGCATCAAAACCAAACTTCTGGTCACTGTTGGCGTTTGCGCCCTGCTCGGCTTGGGCGCTGGTGCGGCTTTTGAGTACTATCTTGAGCAGGGCAACACCGAACGGCGACTGAGCCAGCGCTATGACCTGGTCGCCGATCTATTTGCGACGCAGCTCATCGCGCCTACGCAGTTCCAAGATCCTGATCGCATTCAGGCCACAGTCGCCAAACTGCTGGAAAAGGACCCGCAAGTTTCGGCAGTGGATGTACACGCACCTTCGGGTGAGTTGCTCTATAGCTATGACGCGTCGGGTACTCGGGACCAGGCAACGACTGATGCCATCGACGGACTCGAAGCGGCTTCTGAAAGCAACTCTGGCAAAGCAACTGTTCTTGAGGCTGACGTATACGCGGCTCAACTGCCCATTCAGGCGCCAGGCGCGCGTGGCATCGTGGGGCAACTGAGCTACGCGGTCGACATCTCAGCGGATCGCGCAGCGACTTTGCAAGAAGTTATTCTGGACATGGTGCGCACGGCGGTTGCTTCCCTGCTCGCCGTTGGATTGATCATCTTCCAGCTCGGCAGACTGGTCAGTCGCCCGCTCAAAGACCTCGGCGATGCTGTGGAGGAAATCGCAGACACGAATTTTGACGCAAAAATCTCTCACACCGACCGCACTGACGAAATCGGGGTGATTGCCCAAAAGCTCGAAACCTTCCGTGATCGTCTGGCAGACGACCAACAATCTCGTAAAGAACGCGCCTTGGAAGACGAAACTCAAAAGAAGGTCTTCAACCGTCTGGCTGAAGGGCTCGCAGAAATTGCAAATGGTCAGGTTGGCCGCACGATCAACAGTTCAGATTTCGGTGCCCTCAAAGAAGAGCAGCTTCGGATCTGTGAGGACTACAATGCTTTGCGGGCAAAGCTTCACAAGGTCCTCTCAGCGGCGTCGCAAACCGCTGAATCTGTTCGAGCCAGCGCACAGGAGATTTCTGAGAGTGTGGTGGACCAATCCAAACGGTCGGAAGCGCAAGCTGTGACCCTTGAGGAATCTGCAGCAGCCATCGAAACGCTGAGCGCTTCTGTCGAGCAAACCGCGGAGAATGCCGCGGAGGCAAGCGAACGCATCGTTAACAACCGCCATCAGGCGCAGGCCGGTGGCGAAGTCGTCGAGCTCACAGTGGAAGCGATGCGTAACATTGAGCAAAGCTCAGAGCAAATCACAGCCATCATTGGGGTGATTGACGATATCGCCTTTCAAACCAATCTCCTAGCGCTCAATGCCGGCGTTGAGGCCGCACGCGCAGGCGAAGCTGGCCGTGGTTTCGCGGTGGTCGCCTCCGAGGTCCGCGCCCTTGCGCAACGTGCATCAGATTCAGCAAACGAAATCAAAGACCTTATCCATCGCTCGGGAGAGCAGGTCACCAAGGGCAGCGAGCTTGTCAACAAAGCTGGCGCAGCCCTGCAGGAGATCATCACCGGCGTGAACCATGCATCCGATCTGGTCGCCCAAATCGCAACGGGTTCGCGTGATCAGGCCGACAATCTCATCGAGATCAAGGAAAGCGTGACAGAGCTGGATCGCGTCACGCAACGCAATGCCGCGATGATTGAGGAAGCCTCGGCCGCGAGCCGTAACCTTTCCGAAGAGGCCAACCGCATGGCCGATGTGCTCCAGACCTTCAAACTTTCCGGCGAAGCTGTTGCAACCGCAAGCGCTCCAAAACCTGCAGTGAAAAAACCGCAACGGCAGCCCAATCCAGCGCCAGCTCCAGTTGCGGCCAGTAAGGTGAAGGCCAAAGAGCCCGCCGCTCCAAAACCCACGAAAGACGCTGAAGCCAAGGCGAAAGAATGGGATGAGGACGCAGCGCGCGATGCGGTCGAGGTCAAATCAAAGGAAAAGAAGCCCGCTTCAGCCAAGGCCAAACCGGTCAAAAAGGCCAAAGTGAAAAAGGCACCGGCGCCAGTTCCCGAAACGAAAACCGACCCAAAGCCCCATAAAGGCGAAGCCGCAACGCAGGTCGCATCCTCCGCCTCAACGACAAAGGCCGCAGTTGTGAACCAGTCGCCCAACGATCTCTCAAGCGAAGACTGGGAAGACTTTTGACAATCCGTGAGCTGAAAATCAGCACAAATTCCAGGACCGAAACCCTGACACACCAATTAATAGAACGGAACGCGCCATGAGCCTAGCTGAAGCAGAAGCGATCAAAGGATTTAACGTGCACCCCCTGTTGCAGGGCGATGTGCAGGTGTCCGATGATAACCAGCTGGTGATGACCACCATCCTTGGCTCTTGTGTCGCCGCATGTATGTGGGACGAAGTCGCGGGTGTCGGTGGCATGAACCATTTCCTCCTGCCGGGTACCGAAAATGACTCCTCCGGCGGCATGAGCCATGGTGTTCATGCGATGGAACTCTTGGTGAACGGCCTCATTCAGGCAGGCGCCCGCCGTGATCGGCTTCGTGTGAAGTTGCTAGGCGGCGCAAAAATGTTCAACAGCCGCATCGACATCGGCACCAAGAACGCGGAATTTGCGACCTGGTTTGTAAAAAACGAAGGCTTTGAGCTGGTGGATTGCTGCCTTGGCGGACAACGCGGTCGCAACTTGCGGTTCTGGCCCGTCGGCGGCCGGATCCAGCGCCGTTTCATGAAAGACACCCGCCTTGTCGAAGAAGAGAGCGCACAGCGTATGGCCGCGAAAAAGCCAAAGGTCGACAAAAGCGTCGGCGACGTGCAGCTGTTCTAAACAACGTTCCAAACACACAGCTGACTTTGATTGCCGCCTTTCTGGCGGCAATTTTTATTGCGCTCCATTCAGTTCTAAGTCGAAGGGATCAGTGCACTCGGGAAAGAAACGCCTTGGTGCGCTCTTCGCGAGGGGCGGAAAACAACTGATCTGGCGGGCCTTGCTCCAAAATGCGCCCTGCCTCAAGAAAACAGACCTTGTCTGCCAGCTCTCGCGCAAAACCCATCTCATGGGTGGCCAATACCATGGTCATCCCCTGCTTCCTAAGATCTCGCAGAACGTCCAGCACCTCGCCAACCAATTCGGGGTCAAGCGCACTTGTGATCTCGTCAAACAGCATGATCTGTGGTTCCATCGCCAAGGCGCGGATAATGGCCACACGCTGCTGCTGCCCACCCGATAGTTGGTCAGGATAATGGTCCGTGCGATCCCCGAGCCCAAACCGCTCAAACATCTGTGTGACTTTGGGTCGAAGCTCCTCTCGCCCATGTCCATGCACGCGACGCGGCGCGAGCATCACATTCTCCAGTGCGGTCATATGCGGAAACAGATTATAGCTCTGAAAAACGATCCCGATTTTCTGACGAATGGGCTGCGGGTCCAACCCCGGCTCTGCAATGTCCACGCCATCCAGAAAAATCGCGCCGTCATCAATCGGCTCCAAGAGATTCATGCAACGCAGAAGCGTTGATTTTCCGGAGCCCGACGCACCGATCAAACAGACCATCTCGCCGTCAGCTACATCCAAGTCGATGCCTTTGCAGACTTCGTTTTCTCCAAACCACTTGCGCACCCCGCGCAAGGACAACTTTGCCGTCATGTACGCGCCCTATTCTGCTTGTTCATCAGATAATCCGCGTATCTGGTGGCCGGTATGGTGAGCGCCAGAAAGATAAGTGCAGCGCCAACGTAGGGCGTAAAATTCGCATAAAGCGACTTATAGACACCTGCTTGTCTAAAAATCTCTACCGGCCCAATGAACGACAGCAACGCCACGTCTTTTTGCAAAGCAATGAACAGGTTCATATTCGCAGGCACCACATTGCGAATGGCCTGCGGCAGTACCACAAAACGCATGATGTCTTGATCACTCAACCCCAAAGACGCTGCGGCTGAGCGCTGCGAATGATGGATGGAGTCGATGCCCGAGCGGATGACTTCTGCCACATAAGCAGAGTAGACCAGTACCAGCGCCAAAGTGCCCCAAATGTATGGGCTGTTCCAAGGCCTCGGCAGCCCCAATCCGGGCACCCCAAAACCAATGATATAGATCACCAAGACAACCGGTAGACCGCGAAACACATCCGTGTAGGCCATCCCAAACAGGCGCAGTGGAAAGAGCGCAGGCGCGCGCGTGTCCCGACACAGCGCAATCGCAAGACCTGCCACCGCGATAAGCGGGGCGGACCACGCGAAGATCATCACATTCAGCAAAAAGGCTTCAACAAGTCCGGGAAATGTCGCGGCAAAGACCCGGCCGTTGAAAAACGACCTTTGAACCGCTTCCCACCCCGGTGCCAACGGCACAAGAAAAAAGATGGCCAGTCCCACGCTGATCGTGGAGATAAGCGCAATGCGGGTGGCACGACGCCGCACATTGGCCTCATAAAGCTCGCGACGTGTTGGCGTTTTGGCGCGGTCAGTCACCGCGCCTTTACCGACCTTGGAGGTAGTCATTTACTTGATGACCGGAACGCCAGTGGCTTCGGCAAGCCATTCCGCCTCAATCGCAGCAAGCGCACCGCTTTCGGAGAGGTCAGTGATTGCAGCATCGACGCATTCCCGAAGCGGATTGCCCTCTTCCATCAGCAAGCCAAACTTATCAGGGTTTTCAGACTGTTCCGGCGGAAACTGCCCAAGCAGCGTGCCACCATCAACAACCACGGCAGACAGATAAAGCGCGGTCGGCAGGTCATAAAGCGCCGCATCAATCTGCCCCGCCATAATCGCGGCATTCACGTCAGCATTGTCATTGTAAAGCAAGGGATCACTTGCAGGCTTGACCACTTCGGCCAGGATCGGAAGCGCCGTTGTGGTGGCCACAGCCCCCCATTTGAGGCCCTGCAAACTGTCCAAAGTTGCCTCAGCACCTGCATCCACCACGCTCTGTGTGGTCAGAACAGCCATTGAAGACACATAATACGGCAGGCTGAAATCCACCATTTCCTCGCGCTCCGGCGTGATGGAATATTGCTGCATATTGAAATCAAAGTTCTTGGCACCGGGTTGGATCGCCTCATCAAAACTCGTCCGCACCCAGGTTACCTGATCTGCACTGAACCCCATTTTGTCCGCAATTGCATAGGCTACAGCGGCCTCGAACCCTTCGCCGCTCTCAGGAGCGTCGTTCATAACCCAAGGGTAATAAGCCGGGTTGCCAGTCGCGATTGTCAGCGTGCCCTCAAAAAGCGTCTTGCCCGCAGCACAGGTGCCCTCTCCCATAGCGAAGGCTGCAACCGACGTGCACATCAACGCCAAAGCTGAACTTGCTATCAATTTCATCAAACATCTCCACGAATTTCTATTTGGCGACAGGTTCTTACGCGCGAAGGGAATTGTCCAGACCAGCACGGGATCAATCGCCCCGACCTGCACTCAACTTCACAGCCCGCGAAAATAATCGTCAAAAATCTAAAGATGCGCCATGGACAGCAAGAAACCAAGCCAAGTACACACGACTGTCTAGAAAGTCTTGTAAGCTATTTAGCTGACCACATTTTCAGCTAAATGGTGCGGTCGAGAAGACTCGAACTTCCACTCCGGTTAAGGAACAGCGACCTCAACGCTGCGCGTCTACCAATTCCGCCACGACCGCACTTGCCCTGGTGGGTGAGGGGCTAATACCTAGGCTCGCTGGGGAAGTGAAGCGAAAAATGCCCTTCTTCAGATATTTTTTTGGCTACCCCTTAGAGCACCAAAAGAGGCGCAGACCTCAAAGGCCAAACGGTGTGGTTCGCCAATCCTCAATTGAAGCCGAGCCAAAAAACACTTAGGTGCCTATCAACAGCATAAACGGCAGGTTCACATGGTAGAATGGATCCACAGCGACGGTTTGGTTGACTACGAAACCGCGCTTGAATTTATGGAGCAGCGCGCAACAGCCATTGCCGCCGGCGAGGCTGAGGAGTGCATCTGGCTGTTGGAACATGCCCCGCTCTATACGGCTGGTACCTCTGCAAAAATTGATGATTTGGTCGATCCAGAGCGCTTTCCTGTGTATCAGGCCAGACGCGGGGGCGAGTACACCTACCATGGCCCGGGCCAGCGTGTGGTTTATGTGATGCTCGATCTCAGCAAACGTGGCAGAGACGTCCGCGCCTTTGTGAAGCAGCTTGAGACCTGGGTGATCCAGACCCTCGCGGAATTCAATCTGAAAGGCGAAATTCGCGAAGGTCGCGTGGGCGTCTGGATTGAACGCGATGACAAACCTTTGCGTGCTGACGGCTCAAAATCCGAAGACAAGATCGCAGCAATTGGTATTCGCCTCCGGCGCTGGGTCAGCTTTCACGGCATTTCGATCAACGTTGAGCCGGATCTTTCCCACTTTGGTGGTATCGTGCCCTGCGGCATCACTGAACATGGGGTCACCTCACTTGTCGACCTCGGTCTTCCCGTCACGATGGACGATGTCGACGTTGCTTTGAAACGTAATTTTGAGTTGGCGTTCCCCTCTCCTGCAGAAGCATAAGAGCCTCTTACCTCTTGATCTGAGACCATTGTCGGGATTGCTGCCGAGCCTTTTCTAAGGCTCGCTGGGGTCGCTCGCGGCTCAACAAACGCGATGCCCCACAAAGGCATCAGAAAGCGCGCCTGATCGTCGCGGGTGCTGGAAATAGGGCTTTTTCGCCCCATTTTCGGTTGCACTTGGTCGTCCCTTGCTTGAGAAATTTATCTTGCGCAACGCGTCGAACACCCATTCATCAACGAGGTTACTCTCATGAAATTCCTAGCAGCAGCAACAGCGGCACTTCTCGTCGCTTCGCCAGTTCTCGCAGAAGGCGACGTGGAGGCGGGCGAAAAAGGCTTCAAGAAATGCAAAGCATGCCACACAATCGCTTCCCCTGATGGAGAGGTGATCTTCAAAGGCGGCAAAACCGGTCCGAATCTGTACGGCGTGGTCGGTCGCGCGGTTGGCTCTGAGGACTTCAAATACGGCGCAGGGCTGCAATCTGCCAATGAAGCCGGTGCGGTTTGGACAGAAGAGATGCTTGCGGCCTATGTGGTCGATCCAAAAGCGTGGCTGTCAGACAATGGCTACGAAACAAAGTCCAAGATGACCTTCAAACTCAAAAAGGGTGGCGAAGACGTTGCCGCGTATCTGGCGTCTGTTGCGCCTGCTGCTGAGTAACACAGTGCACGTTGCCACGCGCGACGTCACCAACTGAAAAGAAAGCCCCATGTCAGACCGCTGACATGGGGCTTTTTTGATGTGGTGGCTGGGGCAAATCCACCCCAGCCTGACTGAAAATTACTCGAGTTCTACCAGCAGATCTTTTGCATCGATCTGTCCACCTGCAGAGACATGCACGGCTTTGATCACCGCGTCACGTTCAGCATGGATACCGGTTTCCATCTTCATCGCCTCAATGGTCAGCAGAAGGTCGCCTTCCTTGACCTGAGCCCCCGCAACTGCCGCAACAGAGGCAACGACACCCGGCATGGGCGCGCCGATGTGGTTGGCATTGCCAACTTCAGCTTTAGGGCGCGATGCGGTCGACGATTTGACCAGACGGTTTGGCACGCGGATCACACGAGGCTGACCGTTCAGCTCAAAGAACACCTTCACTTCGCCGTTCTCGTCCGTCTCACCGATGGCTTGCAGACGGATTTCAAGAGTCTTGCCCGGATCGATTTCCGCCGTGATTTCTTCGCCAGGCTCCATGCCATAGAAGAACGTGCGGGTTGGCAGCGACCGAACCGGGCCGTACTGACGGTGACGCCCCATGTAATCAAGGAACACCTTAGGATACATCAGGTAGCCGTTCAGATCCTCATCATCCACTTTGAAGCCCTCAAGCTCCGCCGAGAGATCTGTGCGTGTTGCCTCCAGATCAATCGGCTTCAGATGCTTGCCAGGGCGCTCGGTATTAGGCTTTTCGCCTTTCAGCACCTTGTCGATGATCGCGGAGGGGAAGCCGCCGTGTGGCTGGCCAAGATTGCCCCGCATCATGTCCACAACGCTGTCCGGGAAGGCCAGCTCGACGCTTGGATCTTCGACTTCTTCGCGGGTCAGACCTTGGCTTACCATCATCAGCGCCATGTCACCCACAACCTTTGACGATGGGGTCACCTTCACGATGTCGCCAAACATCTGGTTGACGTCCGCATAGGTCTGAGCGACCTCATGCCAGCGCTCCTCCAGACCAAGGCTGCGCGCCTGGGCCTTCAGGTTGGTGAACTGGCCACCGGGCATCTCGTGCAGATAGACTTCCGATGCAGGTGCCGCGAGACCACTTTCAAAGGCGGTGTACTGCGCACGTACACCTTCCCAATAGGCGCTGATTTCGCGGATCGCGCCAATGTCGAGACCTGTGTCGCGATCGGTGTTGCGTGTCGCTTCCACAATGGAGCCAAGACATGGCTGCGAAGTACCGCCAGAGAAGGCATCCATAGCCGCATCAACCGCATCTACACCCGCTTCTGCCGCGGCCAGGATGGTCGCGCCAGCAATGCCGGAAGTGTCATGCGTGTGGAAGTGAATCGGCAGGCCGACCTCTTCTTTCAACGCCTTCACAAGCAAGCGCGCAGAGGCTGGCTTCAGCAGTCCGGCCATGTCTTTCAGACCCAGCACATGCGCGCCTGCGGCCTCAAGCTCTTTGGCCATACCAACATAGTAGTTCAGGTCGTATTTGCTGCGCGCGGGATCGAGCAGATCACCGGTGTAACAGATCGTGCCTTCACAAATCTTGCCGCTTTCGACCACCGCGTCCATGGCAACGCGCATGTTCTCAACCCAATTTAGGCTGTCAAACACACGGAAGACGTCCACACCGGTTTCAGCTGCCTGCTTCACAAACGCCTGCACCACATTGTCCGGATAGTTGGTATACCCAACGCCGTTGGACGCGCGCAGCAGCATCTGTGTCAGCACGTTTGGCATGGCTGTGCGCAGATCGCGCAGACGCTGCCATGGACATTCCTGCAGGAAGCGGTAAGCCACATCAAAGGTCGCCCCGCCCCAGCATTCAACAGAGAACAGCTCTGGCAGATTGGCCGCGTAGCTTGGCGCGACTTTGATCATGTCGATCGAACGCATCCGTGTTGCCAGCAGAGATTGGTGACCATCACGCATTGTGGTGTCGGTCAGCAGCAGTTTGCTTTGCGCTTTCATCCAGTCAGCGACAGCCTGTGCGCCCTGCTCTTCCAGCAAATTGCGTGCGCCCGGCTGGACATCCCCACGCTTCTCTGGCGGCAGCGGTGCTTTCAGATCGGCAGGCGGCATTGGCCGATCCGTTGTTTCCGGGTGGCCGTTGACAGAGATATCAGCGATATACGTCAACACCTTAGTGCCTCGGTCGCGGCGCTTGGCAAATTGGAACAGATCCGGTGTCTCATCAATAAACTTGGTAGTGTATTGATTGGACAGGAATGTCGGATGCTTCAGCAGGTTTTCAACAAAAGCGATGTTGGTCGACACACCGCGCACACGGAACTCGCGCAGCGCGCGATCCATCCGCTTGATCGCCTTTTCAGGGGTTGGTGCCCATGCGGTCACTTTGGTCAGAAGGCTGTCGTAGTAGCGCGTGATCACGCCGCCTGCATAAGCCGTACCACCATCGAGACGAATGCCCATACCGGTGGCTGAGCGATAGGCCGTGATACGACCGTAGTCCGGGATAAAGTTGTTCTGTGGGTCCTCGGTCGTCACGCGGGTTTGCAGCGCATGACCATTGAGGCGGATGTCGTATTGGCTGGATTTGCCGGTCGCCTCAGAAAGGGATTTGCCTTCCGCGATCAGGATTTGCGCCTGCACGATGTCGATACCGGTGACCTCTTCGGTCACGGTGTGCTCCACCTGAACACGCGGGTTCACTTCGATGAAGTAGAACTTGCCGGTTTCCATATCCATCAGGAATTCAACGGTGCCAGCGCATTCGTAGTTCACATGCGCACAGATCTTACGGCCAAGCTCGCAAAGCTCCTCACGCTGAGCTTCAGACAGATAAGGCGCAGGCGCGCGCTCAACCACTTTCTGGTTACGGCGCTGAACCGAGCAGTCACGCTCATAGAGGTGATAGATATTGCCTTGCTGATCACCAAGGATCTGCACCTCGACGTGGCGGGCGCGGGTGATCATCTTCTCCAGATACCCTTCGCCATTGCCAAAGGCGGCCTCGGCTTCACGCCGCCCTTCCAGCACCTTCTCTTCCAGCTCATCTTCGCCGTGGATCGGGCGCATGCCGCGACCGCCGCCGCCCCAAGAGGCTTTGAGCATCAGAGGATAGCCGATCTCTGCTGCCTCTGTCTTGATGGCCTCCATGTCATCGCCAAGCACTTCGGTCGCCGGGATAACTGGCACACCGGCCGCAATCGCCACCTTGCGTGCAGAAGCTTTGTCGCCCAGCGCGCGCATGGTTTCAGCTTTGGGGCCGATGAAGGTGATTCCGTTGGCTGCACAGGCATCCACAAAATCCGGGTTCTCCGACAGCAGACCGTAGCCCGGGTGGATCGCATCTGCGCCGCACTCTTTGGCGACACGGATGATCTCGTCGATGCTCAGATAGGCCGCAACAGGCCCCATCCCTTCGCCGATCCGATAGGCTTCGTCCGCTTTGAAGCGGTGCAGGCCAAGTTTGTCCTCTTCGGCAAACACGGCCACAGTTTTCTTGCCCATCTCATTGGCAGCGCGCATCACACGGATCGCGATCTCGCCACGGTTGGCAATTAGGATTTTGGAAAATTCGGTCATGGGCAGGCTCCCCCTCGCTGGTGTCTGTCCGAGTGTGTGTGAAGGCCTTAAGTCACGCGACCGGGGCCGCGCAATACCAAGGACTGCGTAAACATGTAAGATTTGTGAAAGGATGTGTTCACGAAAACGCCTCAAAATCCGGCAGATTTTTCTGCACCTGCGACACGGAGGGGTCGTCTAGAGAAGATTCTTCGTCACATCCCGCAAATCACTGATCCCAAGTTGGCCCAAATTCGCCTCCAAATCTTTGGAGAGCACCTCCAAAAGATGGGCAGGCCCCTGGCGACCCAATGCGGCCAGCGCATGGTGAAAACCGCTTCCCATAAAAACAAAATCAGCGCCAAGTGCGAATGCGCGCAAGATATCGAGCCCGGTCTCAACGCCGCTGTCCAGAATGATGGGCAGGTCGCAAGCTGCGCGAATGTGCGGCAGCGCTTCTATTGTTGCAGGTGCAGCATCAAATTGGCGTCCGGCGTGGTTGGAGATCCAAATAGCATCCACTCCGGCCTCTTTGAGGCGTGTGGCGTCCTCTGCGCGCATAACACCTTTGACCACCAATTTGCCGGGCCAATGCTCTCTCAGCCAATGAACATAGTCCCAATCAGGAGAAGTGCGCAGCAAGTATCCTGCGTGGGCCGTGGAGCTGAGACCCGTCACATTGCCTGCATACTCATCAATCAGGCGCATCCGCGGCATGCCCCGCTGCGCCATGCCCAATGCCCAGGTCGGGCGCATCGCCACCTGCGCCAGCAACCTTGGCGTCAATCTGGGCGGTGTCGTTAGGCCGGAGCGCACCTGCCGCTCACGCCGGCTGGCAACCGGCACATCCACCGTAAGCACCAATGTGGTGTATCCCGCGCCCCCAACCCGCTTCAGCATGTCCTTGCGAATCTCTTCATCGCGCGGCGGATAAAGCTGAAACCAGCCGTTCCCGTTCAAATGCGGCGCGACCTCTTCCGGTGTCTGCGTGGCCACTGTGGACAGGCAATATGGAATTTGCGCCTTGGTCGCGGCCTGCGCCAGCAGCCTTTCTGCGTCGGGCCACATAAGCCCTGACATACCTACAGGCGCTACCCCAAGCGGCAACGCATAAGTTTGCCCCATCAGCGTCGTTTCCAAAGACGGCGCAATCTCACCGTGCAGAATCGACGGCATGAGTTGCACCGCATCAAACTGAGCACGGTTGCGATGCTTGGTGCGCTCCTCCCCCGTCGCACTGTCCAAGTACTCCCAAACAAACTTGGGCAAGCGCTGTTTCGCGCGTTTCTTCAGGTCGCTCAGGGCTGGGTATCTGGCATGTAAGTCCATGATATTTGTGTCTGACGTCTCCACTCAAAAGTCCAGAACAACCTGCGAAAGAAACTGTGTTTTGCCTCTAGAACATAAGCGGAACAGACCTTTTGCATCCTGCCGCTTTGCGGTAAGTTGGCACCATGAGCAGTTTTGACGAATTTGACGCCTTTGAAGGCGCGTCGCTTTCGGCGCGCGCGATGATGGCGCGCCCGAGCCCCTATCTGGACGAACTCAACCCGGCGCAGCGGGAAGCTGTGGAGCAAATGGACGGACCAGTCTTGATGCTGGCGGGCGCGGGCACCGGCAAAACCAAAGCCCTGACGGCGCGGATTGTGCATCTGCTCAACACCACACGGGCGCGACCCAATGAGATTTTGGCGGTGACCTTTACCAACAAAGCGGCGCGGGAGATGAAAAACCGCGTCGGCAATATGTTGGGGCATCAGATCGAAGGCATGCCATGGCTGGGCACCTTTCACGCGATCTGCGTCAAACTCCTGCGCCGGCATGCCGAGCTGGTTGGGCTGAAATCCAACTTCACGATTCTGGACACCGACGATCAACTGCGCCTGCTCAAGCAGTTGGTAGCGGCGGCCAATATTGATGACAAACGCTGGCCCGCACGGCAGCTCGCGTCGCTCATAGACGGCTGGAAAAACAGAGCCTTAACCCCACAAAAGCTGCCTGCGGCAGATGCTGGCGCCTACAATCACCGAGGTGGCGAACTATACGCGCAGTATCAGACCCGCCTCAAAGAGCTGAACGCTGTGGATTTTGGCGACCTGCTTTTACATATGGTCACCATCTTTCAGGACAACCCGGATGTGCTCGCCAACTATCAACGCTGGTTCCGCTACATCCTTGTAGACGAATATCAGGATACAAACGTCGCCCAGTATCTCTGGCTGCGGTTGCTGGCGAGTGGCCACAAAAACATCTGCTGCGTCGGAGATGACGATCAGTCGATCTATGGCTGGCGCGGGGCGGAAGTTGGAAACATCCTACGGTTTGAAAAGGATTTTCCCGGTGCCCATGTGGTGCGGCTGGAGCAAAATTACCGCTCGACCGGCAATATTTTGGCCGCCGCGTCCAACGTGATCCGCGGCAACGAAAATCGCCTTGGCAAAGAGCTTTGGACCGAAGCCGACATGGGCGAAAAGGTGCGTCTGATCGGCCATTGGGACGGCGACGAAGAGGCGCGCTGGGTTGGCGAAGAAGTCGAAGCCATGCAGCGTGGCACACGTGGCAGCGCCCCAAAGTCGCTTGAGGACATGGCGATTCTCGTGCGGGCTTCTCATCAGATGCGCGCGTTTGAAGACCGTTTCCTGACCATCGGCCTGCCCTACCGTGTGATTGGTGGCCCGCGATTCTATGAGCGATTGGAGATTCGCGATGCCATGGCCTATTTCCGGCTGGTGGTCAGCCCGGAGGACGATCTGGCCTTTGAGCGCATTGTGAACACCCCCAAACGTGGGCTTGGCAATGTGGCGCAGCAAAAGATCCAGACCTGCGCCCGTGCCAATGGGGTGAGCCTCGTGGAGGGCGCCCGTATCCTTCTGGAAGAAAAGGGCATTGGCGGCAAAGGCGCGAAGGAACTTGGCATCCTGCTGGAGGGACTTGATCGCTGGCGGCGGCAAGGCACCCCACCCCAGGTGGAAGTTGCGCTGGACGATGACGCGGTGATTGATGACGGCGCCACCCAGACTGCAATGCGCCTACAAGAGGGCCATGCGGAACTGAGCCACGTGGAACTGGCGCAGGTGATTCTCGATGAATCGGGCTACACCGCGATGTGGCAGAATGACAAAACACCCGAGGCGCCGGGGCGCTTGGAAAACCTCAAGGAACTGGTCAAGGCACTGGAAAGCTTTGACAACCTTCAGGGCTTTCTGGAACACGTCAGTCTGATCATGGACAACGAAAGCGAGGATGCGGAGCAGAAGATCTCGATCATGACTCTGCACGCCGCCAAAGGCTTGGAATTCCCCGCTGTTTTCCTACCCGGCTGGGAGGATGGGTTGTTCCCGTCGCAACGCTCCATGGACGAAAACGGCCTCAAGGGCTTGGAGGAAGAGCGGCGGCTGGCCTATGTGGGAATCACCCGCGCTGAGGAAATTTGCACGATTTCCTTTGCCGGCAATCGCCGTGTGTTCGGCCAATGGCAGAGCCAGATGCCCTCGCGCTTTATCGATGAACTCTCAGACGAGAATGTCGAAGTGCTGACCCCACCCGGGCTTTATGGGCACAGTGGCAATACGCGGGACAGCGGCGGGTTTGGCACCTCAGGGCTTGAGCAATCGGCCATGCGGGCTGACGGCTACAACTCTCCGGGCTGGAAGCGCCTGCAATCACGCGCGGGTCAATATGGCACAAGCCAGCCGAAAGAGACCAAAGCCTCCGCCATCGACATGCAAGCCATCTCAAGCTTTATGGTTGGCGATCGCGTGTTCCATCAGAAGTTCGGCTACGGCCAAGTGGCTGATATCGAAGGCGACAAGCTGACCGTAGATTTTGAAAAAGCCGGGCAGAAGAAGGTTGTGGCGCGGTTTGTTTCCGCACCAAACGACATCCCGTTCTGACCACACGTCGGCAGGCGGCCCCCACCATTGACAGGGCCGCACACGCGCCATTGAGTGGGCATCAGACAGGAGGATGCCCATGATTTTCTATGATTGCAGCACAGCGCCCAGTCCGCGCCGGGCCAGAATGTTCATTGCCGAAAAGGGACTTAGCGTCGAGACACGGCAAGTGGATCTGCGCAATGATGCCCACCGTGCACCGGAGTTTTTGGCGATCAACCCCTGGGGCACGGTGCCCGTTCTGGTGACAGACAGCGGGCAAAGCCTCACCGAGAACATCGCGATTGCCACCTATCTGGAAGCGGCGCATCCGGAGCCGCCTTTGATGGGGCGGACGCCTGAGGAAAAGGGGGCGGTGTCGATGTGGAATGCGGTGTGTGAGTTTCATGCCGGGCTTTCCATTGCCGAAGCATTGCGCAACTCCACCCCTGCCTTGAAGGGGCGTGCACTACCTGGGGCGGTGGATTATGAGCAGATCCCAGAACTCGCGGCGCGGGGCGCAAAACGATTGGGGTTGTTTTATGAGACGCTGGAAGCCCGCCTGCTGGACAGCCCATGGCTCGCTGGCGGTGCATTCACTTTGGCGGACATCACGGCCTTTGTGTTCTGCGACTTTGCCCGAATCGTGAAACTCCCCCCTCCGGCAGAGAACACGGCGACGCAGGCCTGGTATGCCAAAGTGCAAGCAAGGCCCAGTGCGGTGCTCTGACATCGCCAGAAAGACGAAAGCAGCCAAGCGCCCTCTAGGGCGCTTTTTTCATGTCTTGCAATGCTTTGAAGGGAGAATGCAGCGGCGACATCAGGGAGGAGGAGAGATGTCGCCGCGCTTCACACAAAACGCTCAGGGAGGAGGAGAGAGCGCCTTGATACCGGTGAGCCGCGTGGCTCGAATTTCGAGGCGGCAGCACCAGGGAGGAGGAGAGGTGCTGCCGCTCTAGTCACAAGAGCTCTCAGGGAGGAGGAGAGAGAACCCTTGATCTCGTTGGGCTGTCAGAGCCCGGAATTCTTGGGCGACGACACCAGGGAGGAGGAGAGGTGCCGCCGCTCTAGACACAAGCACCCTCAGGGAGGAGGAGAGAGAGCGCTTGATCTCGCTGGGCTATCGGAGCCCGAATTTTGTTGCGACGACGCCAGGGAGGAGGAGAGGCGCCGTCGCTATGTTCAAGGCCCTCCAGGGAGGAGGAGAGGAGAGACTTGAGCTCTTTGGACCATTTGGCCCGTTGTTCGCCGCGACGATACCAGGGAGGAGGAGAGGCATCGTCGCAGAATTGGAAAGCCTGAGGGAGGAGATGGCTTCCCGAAACTATTTAAGCGTCTTGGCTGGCCTCGATGGCCAGACGACGGATCATGGAACGGCTCAGACCGAGGTCGTTCAGTTCACGATCAGACAGCGCGCTCAACTCGTTATAAGTCTCGCGGTAAACGCGGTATTGCCGCAGGCGCTCTGCCAGGTTTGCGATAAAAGCCGAAAAGCCTGAGGCTTTAGGGGCTGCCACCGGGGCGCTGTTTGCTGCATATGCCATAATCGTTACTCTCGCGTTTGAGTGTGTCCGTTCGCTTGTGAACTGTATATGGGATCATGCTGCAGATGCACAATAGACAGCTCCGCAATGCAGTTATGCGCGGACGGAATATCAGACGCCACGTCACAAACCCCTGCACAAGAAATGTGCAAATCGCGGAAAACCTTGAAGAAATATGAAGGTTTTACTACATGATCAAAATCATAAGTGCCTGCATTGTGCACTTGCAGCATAGGAGTTCAGCATGCCGGTGACCAAAGCAGATGTGCAGGCCGTATTGTCAAAAATTGCCTTACCGGATGGGGGCGATCTGGTGTCGCGCGATTTTTTGCGGGCCCTTGTGATTGACGGTGAGTCGGTGCGTTTTGTTCTTGAAGCGCCCAACGCAGATATAGCACGGATGATGGAGCCGTTGCGCAAAGCGGCTGAAGCGTCCGTTGCACAGCTGCCCGGCGTGTCTCAGGTGCAGGTCGCGTTGACCGCGCATGAGGCCTCCCCTGCCCCGAAACAAGCCGCGCCGAATCTCAAGATCGGAGGGCACCCAAAACCGCAGGCGGGTCCGATGAAAGTGGCCGGTGTGAAGCGCATTCTGGCGGTGGGGTCCGGCAAGGGCGGCGTGGGGAAATCCACTGTCTCCTCCAACCTCGCCGTGGCGCTGGCCAAACAGGGGCGCAAGGTGGGCTTGCTGGATGCAGATATCTACGGCCCAAGCCAGCCCCGTATGATGGGGGTCAACAAACGCCCGGCCAGCCCGGACGGGAAGACCATTATTCCCCTGCACGCCCATGGGGTTACCATCATGTCGCTGGGCTTTATGCTGGAAGAAGACAAACCTGTGGTCTGGCGCGGCCCGATGCTGATGGGCGCGCTGCAGCAAATGCTGACACAGGTGCAATGGGGCGAGCTGGATGTGCTGATTGTGGATCTGCCGCCGGGCACAGGGGATGTGCAGCTGACACTGTGCCAGAAAACCGAACTGACCGGCGCCATTGTGGTGAGCACGCCGCAGGACGTCGCCCTGCTGGACGCGCGCAAGGCGCTTGGCATGTTTGATCAGTTAAAGACGCCGGTGCTGGGACTCATTGAAAACATGAGCCTTTTCCACTGTCCGAACTGTGGCCATGAGGCCCATATCTTTGGCCATGGTGGTGTGGCCGCAGAGGCGGAGAAACTGGGTGTGCCGCTGCTGGGCGCGCTGCCGATTGATCTGGACACCCGGTTGGCCGGAGACGGTGGCACCCCGATTGCGGCGGGGGAAAGCGATATGGCCAAAGCCTATGGTCAGATCGCGGCAGGCCTTGTGAAAGGTGGGATGGCCTGAGCCATCCCTACCCCACTCTCAGCCCTAACGCTCAGCTCATGACTTCACCAATCATGATCTGAGGCTGCACATTGGTGAAATTCGGGATGTCCGCCATCACCGGGCCTGCTGCGCCCATGGCGGCATCCATAGCCGCTTGATCTTCAAAGAGAATCGTCGCGATGGCGTGAAACGGGCTGGGCACATTGGGCCCACCTGCGAGCCCCTTGCTGGCCTGCGCAGAGACCATATGCGGCCCCATATGTTCCCCGACAAGATCCATATGTGTGCTGGCATAATATGCGTGGTCAAATGTGGTGCCTTCCCCAACCGGATAGAGCACCTGCAGTGAAACAGCCATGACAACCTCCCAATGTTCAACTGTGTCGCCCCCAGCCTAGCGTCTGCATGCGACTCGGCGAGCGTTTTGTTGGGGCATTAACGTTTTGGGACGCTGCGGAAGACGCAAAACATCAACGTCGGTATTGCGTCTGCATCGCGGCTGTATTGCGGAGGTGCGATTTTTGACCCTTTGGAAAAACGCCCGCTTTAACGGCCCGCGCGCCGCAACGTGGCGCAGGACAACGCGAATCGGGCCAGTCAAAGGCTAGGATTTTGGCGTGGCCACCGCGTGGGCCAGAAAATCGCTGAGCTCCGCATAAAGCGTCTTGCGTTCCTCTTCGGACAGGAAGCTGCCAATCTCCACCGTGCGGCCGCTGCCTGACAAAGTCACATAATGGGGCACCGGGCCGCCGTTCACATGTATGTCGGCACGAGCCCAATAGACATTGCAGGACCACTCCTGCACCGCGCCGCGGGCCGGTTTGCGACTGAGCGAAAGCGTGTCTGCGCGCAGCGACAGCGCCTCAAACACATCGCCGTCCTTGTAGGACCGCTGCAAACCAAACCAGAGCGCGCCGACCACCAGCAGGATGAAGGGCAGCAGGCCCCAGAACAGCACCGTGCCAATCAACCCATAGAGCGGGATGGTGCCCGCGGTGAAGGCAAAGAGCACCATGGCGGCGAATCCCCTGCGCGGCAGGGAGCGGTGCGGCCAGAGGGTGAGCACCGGTTGATCGGGCGTGGCGGGGTCAGTCCAACAGTGAGGCATCAGCGGGAGCCTTTGGGTTGCAGGGGCCAGCCCCTCTTGCCCTGCGGGCAATTCACCCCGGGATATTGGGGGAATGAGAAGCTTGTGGTGGGAAGTCTCATCGCGGGCGGGGCCTCACTTCATGCCTTTGCCGCAGGCCAGAAGCACATAGCGGCCCAGAACGGTGGGATCATTGGGGGTGTAACGCGCATGCGCGAATCCGGCGCCTTCCAGGATTTCGAGGTATTCCGAGGGCTCCAGACTGCCGTGGTAGACCGGCTCCCCTGCCACTGTGCCTGCAACCTCGCCTTCGCCGTGTCCCACGGTCAGTAACAGGTTGCCGCCCGGGCGGAGCAGAGAGAGCATCTGTGGGAGTGCCGCGCGTTGTTCTGCGGGGCTGAGGTGAAAGAAGGCGTCCCAGCTCAGGAGGACGTCAAAGCCTCCCTTAAGCGTCAGCGCGCGCATGTCCATCACGTGGAAGGTGGCCGCCGGAACGTTGCTGCGGGCAAGGTCAATCATGGCGGGGCTGGCATCGATGCCGGTGACGCGATGACCCAGCGCCACCAGATGCGCCGCAAGCGGGCGACCGGCACCGCAGCCAAGATCCAGCACATCCGCAGGCTGGGACATGCCCGCCATGACCTTCGTAAGCCAATTGGCTTCGCGCAGGGACAGATCGCGCTGTGCATCCCAATGGGCGGCATTGCGGTCATAGACCGCGTGCATGTTGGCTTTGACGGTTGAGAGATCTTGGGGGCTGGGCATCGCGGGGTCGGGTATGTGTGGCGGTGCGGACAGAAAAGGCCCCGGAGCGGGGTGCGCCGGGGCCTCTTTGGTTAGGTCAGTGCCGACGCCATGTTAGTGGCTGTGGCCTTTGTCCCAGTCTTCCTGCTTTGGCAGGATTTCAAAGGTGTGCTCTGGCGGCGGGCTCGGGAGAGTCCATTCCAGAGTGTCTGCGTATTCGTTCCAGTAGTTGTTCTCGGTCACTTTCGCGCCGCGGAACAGGGAGTAGAACACCACACCGAAGAAGAACAGGAAGGAGGCAAAGGACAGGAACGCGCCGTAGGAGCTGATCTTGTTCCAATATGCAAAGGCTTCCGGATAGTCGATGTAACGACGTGGCATGCCCTGACGACCCAAGAAGTGCTGTGGGAAGAAGGTCAGGTTGGCGCCAATGAAGAACAGCCAGAAGTGCAGCTTGCCCGCCCATTCAGGGTATTGACGGCCGGTCATTTTGCCGAAGTAGAAGTAGATCCCGGCAAAGATCGCAAAGACCGCGCCCAAGCTCATCACGTAATGGAAGTGCGCAACCACGTAGTAGGTGTCGTGGTAGTAGCGGTCCACAGAGGCTTGCGACAGAACGATGCCGGTCACGCCGCCCAGGGTGAAGAGGAAGAGGAAGCCCAGCGCCCAGAGCATCGGGGTTTTGAACTCGATCGAGCCGCCCCACATGGTCGCAATCCAGGAGAAGATCTTCACGCCGGTTGGCACCGCAATCACCATGGTGGCGAGCATGAAGTAGGACTGCTGTGTCAGGGACATGCCCACGGTGTACATGTGGTGTGCCCAGACAACAAAGCCCAGCGCGCCGATGGCGATGATCGCCCAGACCATTGGCAGGTAGCCAAAGACCGGCTTGCGGGAGAAGGTGGCAATCACGTGAGAGATGATGCCAAAGCCCGGCAGGATCACGATGTACACTTCCGGGTGGCCGAAGAACCACAGGATGTGCTGATAAAGGATCGGGTCGCCGCCGCCTGCTGGATCAAAGAAGGTGGTGCCAAAGTTCCGGTCGGTGAGCAGCATGGTGATTGCGCCCGCCAGAACCGGCAGCGCCAGAAGGATCAGCCATGCGGTGACAAAGATCGACCAGCTGAACAGAGGCACTTTGAAGAGCGTCATGCCCGGGGCACGCATGTTCAGGAAGGTGGTGATCATGTTGATCGCACCGAGGATCGAGGAGGCACCAGAGACGTGCACCGCGAAGATCGCGAGGTCCATGGACATGCCGCCTTCGCCGGTGGAGAGCGGTGGATAGAGCACCCAGCCCACACCGGAGCCAAGCTGGTCATTGCCACCCGGAGCCAGCATGGAGGCCACACCCAGCGAAGTACCGGCCACATAAAGCCAGAAGCTGAGGTTGTTCATACGGGGGAAGGCCATATCCGGTGCACCGATCTGCAGCGGCATGAAGTAGTTGCCAAAACCGCCAAACAGCGCCGGAATCACCACGAAGAACATCATCAGGACGCCGTGGTAGGTGATCAGCACGTTCCAGAGGTGGCCGTTTGGTGTACAGGGTCCGTCTCCTCCTCCAAGGAAACGTGCGCCTTCCAGACACATATACTGCACGCCGGGCTCCATGAGCTCCATGCGCATCAGAACGGTGAAGAAGACCGCGATAAAGCCGGCCAGCGCCGAAACGATCAGATAAAGCAGACCAATGTCTTTGTGGTTGGTGGACATGAACCACCGGGTAAAGAACCCTCTATCGTCATGGTGCTCGTGGCCTTGTAGGGCTGCGTCTGCCATGCCGCTCCTCCTGTTGTATTATTAGAGTGTGCGGAATCTCGCTGAAACCGCCGTCACCGCAGTTGTAGAACCCCGCAGGCGGTGTCGCAACTTTCCTATTTGACATAGATCAAAATAAATTGTCGCACCCTAGGCCCGCCAACAAACGCCAAAATTCCGGTCTGATCCAAGAAAACAGTGGTTTTTGAGGCGCGCTGCGCGAAGACTGGCACAATCAAAAGACGACAAAAATGCTTTGCAAGCGGGGATCGCGCCATGACACGTGCCGAGAAATTTTCCAAGTTTTGCCAATTACATAGCCGAGAGGGGGCCTTTGTGATGCCCAATCCATGGGATGCGGGCACGGCGCGACTGTTTGCGGATGTGGGTTTTGAGGCGCTGGCGACCACCAGTGCGGGCTGCGCGGTGTCGGCCGGATTGCGCGACGGGGCCGCGGCGGTCACGCGGGCGCGGCTATTGCAGAATGCGCGCGAGATTGTGGCGGCAACCGCGTTGCCGGTCTCCGCAGATCTGGAGGATGGATTCGGCCTCACACCCGAGACCTGTGCGGAGACCATAGAGATGGCTGCGGAGGCGGGGCTTGTGGGCGGCTCGATCGAGGATGCGACCGGCGGGCCGGAAGGCGGCGTGCATGAGATCGCGCTGGCGGCAGAGCGGGTGCGTGCGGCGGCAGAGGCGGCCAAGGGGCGGCATTTCCTGCTGACCGGTCGGGCGGAGAATTACCTCTGGGGCCGTCCGGACCTCAAAGACACGATTGCGCGACTACAGGCCTATGAAGAGGCCGGGGCGGATGTGCTGTATGCGCCGGGCTTGCCGGATCTGGAGGCGATCCGCACGGTTTGCGCCGAGGTGGGCAAGCCTGTGAATGTGGTCATGGGGCTGCGCCCACCGTTTTATTCGGTGCAGGAGCTGGCGGAGGCCGGGGTGAAGCGGATCAGCGTGGGCGGCTCGCTGGTGCGGCTGGCGTATGAGACTCTGCAGAAAGCCACGGCAGAGATTTTGCGCACGGGACAGTTTGATTATGCGGAGGGTTTGATGCCGGGGGCAGAGTTGATGGACCTCATGCGGGATGCGCCGCTTGAGCAGCGAGACGGGTGAGCGCAGGCAGGAAGCCCCTGCCCACCCCTAAGCGCATGATCAGCGCCGTTTGGAGAAACTGCTGTCGGCTTTGGCTTTGTGGCAGCGTGGAATGACAGGGAAGGTCTCGGTCAGGAAATAGGCGTAGGTGCCGTTTGGATATTCCGCCGTTTTGACAACAGCACCGTTGCATTCATCCAGACTGCCTGCGCCTGCGACATAGGTGTAGTCCTGCACAAAGGTGCCGTCATGTTTGCCGCCGGGACCATCCGGGCGGGTGCCGGATTTGAGACGGTAAGAGCTTGTCATCTCGACCACTCTTCCGTTCACAGATGCGGTGATCGCATAGATCGGAAAGCCGTCAGCCGCATAGCCGATCAGCGGGGACGCAGCTTTGGAAGACCAGCCAAGGCTCTGCAAAAGGCCAATTGGCAAGCCGTGATAGTGGTACGCCCCTGTCGGCTGCACATGCGCATAGTTGGCATCCAGACCAAGAGGGACCGCTCCGCCCAGAGCCTCGTACTGCCAGCCAGAGCGGCGGTTGCCCTGCCAGAACTCGGCAGCGCCGGGATCAAATGGCACGCCATTCACTGCGACACCAAACAGATTTAGTTCATTGGATGTGGCACGGGAACTGGCGTCGGGGGCCAAAGACACTGTGAAGCGGTAGTTTTGCGCTTCGATGCTATGTGGGTTGCCGCTATTGGGAAAGCTGCCAACCTTATGCGCCGGAATGCCATTGGCAGCGATCACACGGCGGTTTCCCTCGTTGGTGATCGAGACTTGATTGCGCCCGGCAGATTGATTGGCCCGCGCCAAAGACAGCGGCTCTGTGGTTGTTGCGGTATGTTTGCGCATTGGCGGACCGCCCTGCGCCTCGCAATATGCAGCGCCGCCAACAAAAATGGTCATGGCCAACAAAGCCATCTTTAGATTCTCAAATTGCGTTTGTCTGATCATCCCAGAGTCCTTTATGCTTGTGATGCGATTTAGAGTTTCACCACCACCGGCCCATGCCCTGCGTCGCCAAAATCCAGCATCAAGGTAAAAATGCCCGGAACGGGACCGGAGAACTGCAACGCAAGCGGCATATCCTCCAAAGCCCCTGACGGGATTTTGGCCCAATATGCGTTGAGCACTTCTGCGCCCTCGACACTTATGTCTTTCAGCATTGCGGTATGGGTGCCCTTGTTCAGCATAGTCAGCAGGAGATGTACGGTATTGTCGCGACGTTTAATGACTTCGACACTGACAGATACCTGAGATGCGCCATGACCTTCATGAGCGAAGGCAAATCCCGGCGTGGCCAAAAGGCCCAAAATAAAATTACGTTTCTTCATAGGTTAACTGTGTGCCGACCGGAGGTGGAATTTTAAACTGAAACGTCGTGGGATTTGGATTCCGTCGCGAAAATGAACTTTTTTTGTCACAGGTGCATTTTCCACTTGCAGCCTTCGGTGAGTCTTTATATTCCACGCCTCACCCAAGGACGCGGGCGTAGCTCAGGGGTAGAGCATAACCTTGCCAAGGTTAGGGTCGTGAGTTCGAATCTCATCGCCCGCTCCAATTTCTCCCAATCGGGAGTGCTGAAGAAGGCGCGGATTTATCCGCGCCTTTTCGCGTTTCCGGGTCAAATTTTCGCAAAATCACCGCCTGAAAAATTATCTGCGCCGCGGCGCATTTTTCTCACTTTTTGCTCTTGCAGTCCCCCGGTGGGATCGCTAAATCACGGCCATCCAAACGGTGCGGGCGTAGCTCAGGGGTAGAGCATAACCTTGCCAAGGTTAGGGTCGGGCGTTCGAATCGCCTCGCCCGCTCCAATTGGACAGCCAAAAAGGCGCGAAGGTTTTTCCTTCGCGCCTTTTGCTTTTCAAACCCTCATAAATTTACGACGCGAGCGCGCGGGCCAGTTGGTTCTGACGCTGTATGGCGCTTTGCAGATCAATCGTAGTGATCTGGCCATCGCGCACAATCTGGCGGCCTTCGACAAAGAGATCGCGCACGGTGGTCGGCCCAGCCAGAAGAATCGCCGCAGGATCCCAGCTGCCCGCGCTTTCGATGCCAGACACATCCCAGAGCGCGAGATCGGCGCGTTTGCCGACAGCGATCTGGCCACAATCCGGACGGCCCAGCACCTCTGCCCCGCCGCGCGTGGCAATTTCCAGCGCTTCGCGCGCACTCATTGCGTCCGCACCATTGGCGACACGCTGCAGCAACATGGCTTGACGCGCCTCAAGCACCAGATTGCCCGCATCGTTGGAGGCAGAGCCATCCACACCAAGGCCAACCGGCACGCCGGCGTCGCGCATGGCGCGCACTGGCGCAATGCCACTGCCAAGGCGGCAATTGGAACACGGGCAATGGGCCACGCCGGTTTTGGTGCGGGCAAAAAGCGCGATTTCGGAAGCGTCCAGCTTCACACAATGGGCGTGCCAGACATCTTCGCCGACCCAGCCAAGCTCTTCGGCGTATTGCCCCGGACGGCAGCCGAAGTTTTCCAGTGAATAGGCGATGTCTTCTTCGTTTTCGGCCAGATGGGTGTGCAGCATCACGCCTTTGTCGCGCGCGAGCAGCGCCGCATCGCGCATCAACTCGCGACTGACCGAGAAAGGCGAACACGGGGCCACGCCGACGCGCAGCATACTGCCCTCAGTGGCATCATGGTGAGTGTCGATCAAGCGGATCGCATCTTTGAGAATGGCGTCTTCGCGCTCCACCAGCGCATCGGGCGGCAGGCCGCCGTCACTTTCGCCGATGCTCATGGCGCCCCGTGTGGGGTGAAAACGCATCCCAAGGCTTTGGGCGGCGGCGATGGTGTCATCCAGACGTGCGCCATTGGGGTAAAGATAAAGGTGATCGGAGGTCAGGGTGCAGCCGGACAGGGCCAGCTCGGCCAGACCAACCTGCGCGGAGACATACATCTCCTCAGGACCAAAGCGGGACCAGATCGGATAGAGCGTTTTGAGCCAGCCAAAAAGCAGCGCATCCTGCCCGCCTGGAACGGCGCGGGTGAGGGTCTGGTAAAGATGGTGGTGGGTGTTCACGAGGCCCGGCGTGATCACGCAATCTTGGGCAAAGACCACCTCTTCCCCGTCAGCGGCCACAAGATCTGGGCCGATCTCAGAAACCACCCCGTCCTGAATACGAATGTCCTGCCCTGCCAGCTCGCGGCGGGCATCATCCATCGTTAGGATGGTCTGGGCAGTTTTGATCAGATAGCGGCTGTTTGCCGACATGTGCACACTCCTTTGGCCATTTAAGTGGCCCGATTCGGTGCAAGGTCTGAGGCATGGCGACAGAAAGCGGGCAAAGGACTCGTCATGCGCCACGACCCTAACGGCTGTGGCGCATCGGTTTCAAGCCTGAGAAAGCAAGCGGGAGGTGACGCCGCAGCGTCAGCCTGCTGACAAGAGCCCAAGCGCCTGTTCGTGAAGCACTTTATTGGAGGCCGCGAGCACCTGACCACCCTCATGCGCAGGGCCGCCCTGCCAGTTGGTGACGATGCCCCCTGCGGCCTCGATCACCGCAATCGGGCCCTGAATGTCATAGGCATTGAGGCCCGCCTCAATCACCAGATCAACCTGACCGGCAGCCAGCAGCGCGTAGGCGTAGCAATCCATGCCGTAGCGGGTGAGCTTGACCTCAGGCACGACACGCTCAAAGGCGGCGCGCTCTTCCGGGGTGCCCACTTCGGGGAAGGTGGTGAAGAGGATGGCCTCTGACAGCGTTGCGGTCGCGCGGGTTTTCAACGAGGTGGTGCCATGTGGCCCATGGGCTTCGGCAACACCAAAGCCACCTTTGAAGCGCTCCCCGATATAGGGTTGATCGACAATGCCAAAGATCGGGCCGGTCTTATCAGACACGGCGATCAGCACCCCCCATGTGGGCGTGCCGGAGATAAACCCGCGGGTGCCATCAATCGGATCGAGCACCCAGGTCAGACCGCTGGTGCCGGATTTTTCGCCAAATTCCTCGCCCAAGATCGCATCCTGCGGACGCATCTGCGCAAGAACAGACCGCATGGCCTCTTCGGCCGCGCGGTCCGCTACGGTGACCGGGTCAAACCCGCCATCCAACTTGTTGTCCGCAGTGAGGGCGTGATGCCGAAAATGGGGAAGAATAGCCTGTCTTGCGGCATCGGCCATGGCGTCTGCCACGGCCATCAACTGCGTTTGGTCCTGTGGGGTCATTTGGGTCTTGCCTCCGCCCTGAATTCGCCCATTGGCTAACTCAGAGCGGGACCGGACTCAAGCGACGTCGCTGAGGACGCGCGCCAGCTCGAACAGGCGGCGGCGCTGGTTTTCCGGAATGGCGTAGTAGCTGCGGATCAGATCCAGCGCTTCTTTGTCTGCCATGATATCGGAAGGAACGGATTGAGTGGTGCCGTCCTCTTTGTCTGTTTCCAAGCCTTCGAAGAAAAAGCTCACAGGCACATCAAGTGCATCCGAGATGTCCCAAAGACGAGACGCGCTGACGCGGTTGGCGCCCGTTTCGTACTTCTGGATCTGCTGGAACTTGATACCAACCTGCTCGGCCAGCTGCTGCTGGGTCATCCCCGTCAGCCAGCGACGCTGCCGTATCTTCTTACCAACATGCACATCCACCGGGTGTGTCATGACTCGTCTCCTTCGAATAAAATTGGCAAGCCACAGACAATCCCTGAGCGGAAGCTCAGACGCGGCTCCAGTTAAATAGTGCAACTATCGCGCATCCCATTCGCGATTGTTTAAGCTTAACAGTTTTCCCCTTATAATCAAGGGATAGAATGTGTTGGTCTCCTAAACATAAAGGCGAACGGATGCCCAAAGGGGTAGGTCCATTCGGATAGGTATGGTGATAAAATACTCTCATTACGTGATGTTTCGTTCGAAATTACCCGTTTCCCAGCGTCAGCTTTGACTTGATTGTGAACCCATGTGAATGCTCGCCAAACAGAGGAGAAGAGACATGCGCGCCTTTCAGGTAGTTTCCCACGACACCGCCCCCCGTTTGGTGGATTTGCCCACGCCGGAACCCGCAGCCGGGCAGATTCGGGTGAAGATCCGCGCCTGCGCTCTGAACTTCGGTGATCTCCTTATGATCAAGGGCACCTATCAGGCGACGCCGCCGGTGCCTTTCACCCTTGGCATGGAAGTCGCTGGCGTGGTCGACGCGCTTGGCCCGGACACCAAAGGCCCTGCAGTTGGCACACGTGTGCTGGTGTTTGGCGGAAGCGGCGGCCTGGCGGAGTTTGGCGTTTATGATGCGGCCAGCGCGGTGCCGATCCCGGATATGATGAGCTTTGAGGACGCGGCGGCCTTCCCTGTGGCCTATGGCACAAGCCATGTGGCGCTGGATTACCGTGCGCGCCTGCAGCCCGGTGAGAACCTGCTGGTGCTGGGCGCGGCGGGCGGCGTTGGCCTGACGGCGGTGGAACTTGGCAAGCTGATGGGCGCCAATGTGATTGCCTGCGCGCGGGGTGCGGACAAGCTCGCGGTGGCGCAAAAGGCCGGGGCGGATCACCTGATTGACGCCACCGATGCGGACATTCGCGCAGAGGTCAAAGCGCTGGGTGGGGCTGATGTGGTGTATGATCCCGTCGGCGGCGAACAATTCAAAGCGGCCTTCCGCGCCTGCCGGCCAGAAGCGCGCCTGTTGCCGATCGGCTTTGCATCTGGTGACATTCCACAGATCCCGGCAAACCACCTGCTGGTGAAAAACCTCACGGTGATGGGGCTCTATTGGGGCGGGTATCTGGCATTTAAACCAGAGGTGATTGTCGGCAGCATGAGAACGCTGTTTGGCTGGTACGGAGAAGGCAAGCTGTCCCCGCATGTGAGCCATGTTCTGCCGCTTGAGGAATCGGCAGAAGCTTATGAGCTGCTGCGCAGCCGTAAATCCACCGGCAAGGTGGTGGTGGCCATCAACTGACCACCCCAAGTCGCACCGGGGGTTCCGCCTGCGCATGCATGGGCTGGAACCCTTTGCGAATAAGATTGGCCAATTGGGCGATGACGTCGCCCTTGGCCTGATCCGCCCCATACATATTGATGTGCTGCTCTCCGAGATCGGGCAGCGATCCGCCGTGGTCGATCACCTCCAGATGGCGCGGCTCGGTGCCAAGCAACATCTCCCCAATCCCCAGATCAGCGGTGATTGTCGCCTCAACGGTGCGATCAGAATCCGTCTCAAGCGCAGAATCCCATTCGATCCCCGCGCGGTCCAGCGCCGCAATGGCGCGCGGACGGAAGAGACAATGGCGGGCAGAGGCAAACTGAATGGGGCGGCGGCGCCAGCTGGCCCCGCCGGGCGCACCGATCCAGACCAATGGCAGGGTGCAAAGCCCCTCTGCCCCGTCCGGCGTGCTGGATTCCGTGGTCAGGATCAGATCAATCTCGCCCTTCTCAAACATCTGCTTGAGCTCAAGCGTGTAGGAGGAGACCAGATTGACCTTTACACGTGGAAAGGCGCTGCTGAATTGCTGCATCACGCGCGGAATGGCCGGGTAGACAATGTCGTGTGGCACACCAAGCGTCACCGTGCCCTCAAATTCGTCATGAGACAGGCGGCGCATGATCTCATCATTCAATGTCACCATCCGGCGGGCATAGCCAAGCATCTGCTCCCCGTCCGGCGTCAGCGCGATCCCGCGGCCTGAGCGGTCCAGCAGCGCGACACCGATCAGCTCCTCAAGGCGCTTGAGCTGCATCGACACCGCCGATTGCGTGAGATGCAGAAAGCCTGCGGCCTTGGTGACGCCGCCCATATCGGCCACAGCCACAAAACTGCGCAACGTGGTTACATCAAGATTTCGCATGCCATTCCCCCTATAAATCACGGATTTCGATATATCATCAGAATCTGTGATGCAATACCTCACAAACATTCGCTTTCAAGATATACCCCGCCTCCCATATACATCAAGTAATTTGATGCAGAGCACGAAATCAATCGCAATTTAAGAAAGGAGCGACTCAATGGCCTTCATCACCACCTCCGCAGCTGCCTCCGGCACATCCAAATCCCTTTTCTCCCGCGTCGCGAACGTGTTTGCCGTGCGCCGTCAGCGCCGCCAGCTTGCGCAGCTCGACAAAGCCGCGCTGTTTGACATGGGTCTGACCGAAGCCGATGTGCAGGCAGAGCTGAAACGGTCAGCTTGGGATGTGCCCGCGCATTGGAAAGGCTGACCTTTAAACCGGCACCGAGAACATCCGGCACCCTATGGGCCTCGCCCCATTTCGCCAGATCCGCCCCTGACACGGGGCACATCATCACAAGCCTGTGAGCGCAAAACAGACCCGTGCTTTGCGCTCACAAAGGCTAACCTCCACCAGTTTGGCCTGAATCCGCGCTCAAGGCGGAAAGCACGCCACGCAGGCCAGCAAACCGCAGGCCCCGCTTATTAAAAAAGCACCGCAAAAATGCGTCGGATTTCCGCGTCTCTGACACCGGAAATCCTTGAATTCGCTTCAATGCTCACCGATATTTAGGACGGACATCCCGGCAACAGCCGTTGTGGGGAGGGAACGTATTATTCGGAGGCTGAGATGGCTGAATTTGAAACACTGCGCGGCGCTGTTGGCGCACGTTCAGCGGAAATTGACGCGGGCCTGCGCGCCCATATGAACAAAGTCTACGGCACAATGTCCGTGGGCATGCTGATCACCTTTGCGGCGGCATGGGCCATTTCCGGTCTGGCCGTGACCACGGATCCGTCCGGTGCGACTGCGCAGATCAGCGCAGACAAATATCTGACCTCTTTTGGTTACGCGATCTATGGCTCCCCGCTGAAGTGGGTGATCATGTTTGCACCGCTGCTGTTTGTCTTTGGCTTTGGCGCCGCGATCAACCGCATGTCCGCCTCTGCGGCACAGCTGGTGTTCTACGTATTCGCAGCCGTGATGGGCCTGTCGATCAGCTCGATCTTCCTGGTGTTCACCGGCGAATCCATCATTCAGGTCTTCCTGATCACCGCCATCGCCTTTGCTGGCCTGTCGCTCTATGGCTACACCACAAAGCGTGACCTTGGCCCAATCGGCACCTTCCTGATCATGGGTCTGATCGGCCTGATCATCGCGTCCATCGTGAACATCTTCCTGGCGTCTTCCGCCATGGCGTTTGCGATCTCCGTGATCGGCGTTCTGATCTTCGCTGGCCTGACCGCCTATGACACCCAGAACATCAAGAACACCTATCTCGCACACGCCCACCACGGCGACAGCGAATGGCTGAGCAAATCCGCCATCATGGGATCCCTGAGCCTGTATCTGAACTTCATCAACATGTTCATGATGCTGCTGCAGCTGTTCGGCAACCGCGAGTAAACCGAGCGACAGTTCAAAAAGAAGGGCCGGTCACAGCGACCGGCCCTTTTCTTTTGCCCGAAGATGATCGCGCCTTACGCCAGCGCAGGGTCCGCCAGTTTGCGGGTCATCTGGATGGCGGGGAAATGCACCCCCGGCGCCAGTGTGAGCTCAATCTCAGCGGCCTCCTGAAAGCCCATAGAGGCGTAGAAATCGCGCGCGGTGTAGGTGCTGAGGCAGCTCATCTGGCGCATTCCGTGGGCCTCTGCGGAAGCGAGCGTCACATCAATCAGCGCCCGCGCCACGCCGCGGCGCAGCCAGTCAGGCCGCGTGGCCACATGGCGCACATGACCAAGGTCGACGCCGCTGACACCTCGTGAGGGCGACAGATCGGTCCAGCCCCCTGCCCCAACGATGGCGTCGGTCTCTGCACATTCTGCAAGGAAATAGGTGCCGCAGGCCAAGAGCGATCCGCGTGCCCGCGTGATCAGGGGCAGCGCATCCTGCAACACATCGGCGCTGTAATCATTGGGCAGCAGATCCGGATAGGACTGGCCAAACAGCGCGGTCACGGCCTGACGGTCGTCAAGCGTGGCGGGGCGGATAAAGAATGGGTGGGGCATTGGGGACCCTCCTGAAGGAAACAGTTTTTTGTTCTTTCAGGCGCGGCTCCCCTAAAGCAAAAAACCGCGCCTGGTGTGGCGCGGCTTTTGCATGTGTCTCAGAGGGGGATCTTACTTGATCTTGCCTTCTTTGTACTCGACATGCTTGCGCACCACCGGGTCGTATTTGCGTACGACCATCTTTTCGGTCATGGTACGTGCGTTTTTCTTGGTCACGTAGAAATGGCCCGTGCCCGCGGTCGAGTTCAGACGGATCTTGATGGTCGTCGGCTTCGCCATTGTGCTTCTCCTGCGCCGGGGTACAGCTACCCCGTGAAAATCTCTTGAAGCCCGCCTTTTACTGATGGTCTGGCCTGAGTCAATGGGCTTTCCCGAGAATCCTCAAAGAAAGTTGGGCTGCGCGGAAAATTCCCACCCAGAACGGCTTTGCAGCCCGTCAACGAATGGGTAATTTCGCGCAATTACAGAGGGCGCGCGCTCTTTGATGGGGAAAGATGACATGGTTTGGTTCTGGATCGCAACAACGATTCCCGTGGTCCTTTTGGCGCTGGCCGGGATGCTGGGCGGCCTGTGGGCGGTGGCGGCACTGGTTTACATGGGCACGCTGGTGCATGTGATGGACCGTCTGGTGCGCGGCGCGGCGGCGAAGGCCGGTGCGGATGGTGAATTCCCCTCAGGCCTGCGGCTGTCCCTGCTGCTGGGCGTGCTGCATTTTCCTCTGATGGCCATTGGCGTTGCGGCGCTGGCCGGGATCACGGATTTGAGCCACGGGGCCAGGATCTGTGTGTTCATTGCCTTTGGGCTGTTCTTTGGACAGGTCAGCAACGCCAACGCCCATGAGCTGATCCACAAGCCTGCGCGGCTGCCGCGTCTGATTGGCATGTGGGTCTATATTTCGCTGCTGTTTGGGCATCACACATCCGCCCACACCAAGGTGCATCACGTCTGGGTGGCCACCAACAAAGACCCCAATTCGGCACGGGATGGCGAGAGCTTTTATCACTTCTGGCCGCGCGCCTGGCTGGGCTCTTTCCGGGCCGGGCTGCGGGCGGAGACCGACCTGCGTGCCAGAGCCAAGGGCCGCGCCAAGGGGATGCACCCCTATGTGGCCTATGTGGCGGGGGGCGCGCTGATGCTGGCTTTGGCGGCGATCTATGCCGGCCCCAAGGGGGCAATCGCCTATGTTGGGCTGGCGAGTTACAGCACCATGCAGCTTTTGCTTTCTGATTATGTGCAGCACTACGGCCTGCGCCGCGCCAAGCGGGCCAATGGCAAGCCCGAACCTGTGGGGCCGCAGCACAGCTGGAACGCGCCGCAGCTTTACACCTCAGCCCTGATGCTCAATGCGCCGCGCCATTCAGATCACCATATGACCCCGACCCGCGATTATCCGGCGCTGCGGCTGGACCGTCACGAGATGCCGATCCTGCCGCAATCTCTGCCGCTGATGGCCACGCTGGCGCTTTGGCCGCGCATGTGGCGGCGGGTGATGGACCCGCGCGTGGCAAAACTGCGCGCAACACGGCATTGAGACTGGATTGGGCAGCGGTTGTCAGGCAGCATTGCTTTCATGACACGCCTTGCCCTGATCGCCACCGCCTTCGCCATTACCCTGCTGCCCCACACCGCGCAGGCGCAAAGCGCCATGTCAGGCGCGGAATTTGAAGCCTATGTCACCGGCAAGACCCTGTTCTTTGAAGCGGACGGGCAGCGCTATGGCGTGGAAGAATATCTGCCCAACCGCCGTGTCCGCTGGTCCTTTCTGGACGGGCAATGCAAAGAGGGCGAGTGGTTTGAGCAGGGCGCGCAGATTTGCTTTGTCTATGAGGACAATCCCAGCCCGCAATGCTGGAGCTTTTTTGAGAGCGCACGCGGGCTGACCGCCACGTTTGAGAATGAGCCAAATGGCACGGTGCTCTATGAAATCGACCCGGCAGCGGGTGAAGAGATGCTGTGCCTTGGCCCGCAGGTGGGTGTGTAGCGTTTAAAACAAACTGCCCTGCTCCGGCGTGTCTGGCTTCTTGGGTTTTGGCTTGGGCGCAGGTTTTGACGCGGGTTTGACCGGCTCAGCCGCTGGTGCGGATGTGGGCGCTGTGGTGCCCTCGCCCACGGTGACACGCCCATCGGCAAACTCGATCTCAAGCGATTTGGCGGCGCTGGCTTCTGCACTTGTTTTCACCAGTGCCCCATCGCCGCGCACCACGGCATAGCCGCGCTCCAAAGTGGCGGTGTAGCTCAGGGTTTCGCGCATGCGATCCAGCGAGGCCAGACGGTCCTTCAGGGTTTGCACCTGACGGGTGCCTGCATCGGTCAAGCGGCGCGACAGCTCTGTGACCTTCTCGCGGCGGCGGGTGATGTCGCGCTGCAAGCCAACTGGCGTGAGGCGGTCGGCACGGCGGCCCAGCGCTTCGCGGCGGTTTTCAATCATCCGGGTCAGGGTGGAGGCGCGCAGGCTGCCAGATTTCTCGGACAGCATCACGCGGCGGGTTTGCACACCGGCTTGCAGCGCGCGGGGCAATGCGTCTGCCGCCGCATCCAGCCGCTGGCGCGGGGTTTGCAGCAGCATATCAGCACGCGGTAAAGCGCGGGAGAGATCGCGCAGGCGTTGATCGCGTTGGCGCAGGCCTTGCTCCAGACCGCGTGTGAGGCGCGCGCCCTGCTCCTCAACCCAAGCCAGCAGCTCCAGCCGCACCGGCACAGCAAGCTCGGCGGCGGCGGTCGGCGTGGGCGCGCGTTTGTCTGATACAAAGTCGATCAGCGTCGTATCTGTTTCGTGACCCACGGCAGAGATCAAAGGAATCTCTGAGGCCGCAGCAGCGCGGGCCACGACTTCTTCGTTGAAGCCCCAGAGATCTTCGATGCTGCCGCCCCCACGGGCCACAATGATCAGGTCGGGGCGCGGCATGGCACCACCGGGAGTGAGCTTGTTGAAGCCCTCAATCGCGTTGGCCACCTGCGGCGCGCATTGCTCGCCCTGCACGGCCACCGGCCAGATCAACACCTTGCGCGGGAAGCGGTCCCGCAGGCGATGCAGGATGTCGCGGATCACCGCGCCGCTGGGCGAGGTCACCACACCGATGATTTCCGGCAGGTAGGGCAGCGGCTTTTTGCGCTCAGGTGCAAACAGGCCCTCGGCCTGAAGCATCGCCTTGCGCTTTTCCAGCATCGCCATGAGCGCGCCAACGCCTGCAGGCTTGAGATCCTCGATCACCAACTGGTATTTGGATTGGCCCGGGAAAGTGGTGAGCCGCCCGGTGGCGACCACTTCCATGCCTTCTTCGGGCCGGGTGGAGATGCGCGCGGCGACGCCTTTCCACATCACGGCGGCGATCACCGAGCGGTCGTCTTTCAGATCAAGGTACACGTGGCCTGAGCGCGGGAATGACACGCGGCCGATCTCGCCTTTGATGCGGACATGGGCAAACTCGCCCTCGATCATGCGTTTGATCGCGCCGGAGAGCTCTGAGACGCTGAATTCCGGGGCGTTTTCGCCTTCTCTTGGATCGTCGATGAGGTCAGACATGGGGCGGCGGCTCAGTTCTCTTGTTTCCTGCGTCGACGCACCTTAGAACGCCCCAAAGCGAAGGCCAAGCGGAAGGCGGCGACATGAACATTCTTATTCTCGGCAGCGGCGGACGTGAACATGCGTTGGCATGGGCAGTGATGCAGAACCCGAAGTGTGACAAGCTGATTGTGGCGCCGGGGAATGCCGGGATTGCGCAGATCGCCGATTGTGCGGATTTTGACACCGAAGACGGTGGCGCAGTGGCGGATTTTGTGGCGCAGAATGCGATTGATTTTGTGATCATTGGCCCGGAAGCGCCGCTTGCTGCTGGCGTTGCAGATCGTCTGCGCGAAGCGGGTGTGCTGGTGTTTGGCCCTTCCCAGGCGGCGGCGAAACTTGAGGCCTCCAAGAGCTTCACCAAGGAAATCTGTGATGCGGCAAAGGCTCCGACGGCGGGCTATGGCCATTTCACCGATGCCGAGGTCGCCAAGGCCTATATCCGCGAACAGGGCGCGCCGATTGTGGTGAAGGCTGACGGGCTTGCCGCCGGCAAAGGCGTGATTGTCGCGATGGACGAACAGACCGCGCTGGACGCCGTAGACGATATGTTTGGCGGTGCCTTTGGTGGCGCAGGCGCGGAAGTGGTGATCGAAGAATTCATGGAAGGCGAAGAGGCCTCCTTCTTCATCCTCTGTGACGGCAAGACTGCGCTGCCGGTGGGCACCGCGCAGGACCACAAGCGCGTTGGCGAAGGCGACACCGGGCCGAACACCGGCGGTATGGGCGCCTACTCCCCCGCGCCGGTCTTGTCTGATGAGATTGCCCAGAAAGCGCTGGATGAGATCATTCAGCCAACCATTGATGAGATGGCCAAGCGCGGCACGCCCTATCAAGGGGTGCTTTATGCCGGGCTGATGATCAAAGACGGCCAGCCACGTCTGGTGGAATACAATGTGCGCTTTGGCGATCCGGAATGTCAGGTGCTGATGATGCGCCTTGGCGCGCAGGCGCTGGACCTGATGCATGCGGCGGCCGAAGAGCGCCTGCATGAGGCGCAGGTAAACTGGGCGGATGACCATGCGATCACCGTGGTGATGGCGGCCAATGGCTATCCCGGCTCTTATGAAAAAGGCTCGGTGATTGGCGGGCTTGAGGCGTTGACCTCTGACAGCAAGAACATGGTGTTTCACGCAGGCACCACCAAAGCGGATGGGCAGATCACAGCAACCGGTGGCCGTGTGCTGAACGTGACCGCGCGTGGGGCAAGCCTGCAGGAAGCGCGAGATCGGGCCTATGCCATGGTCGATGGCATCAATTGGCCCGGCGGCTTCTTCCGCAAGGACATTGGCTGGCGCGCGCTGTAAACGCAGGCGGTTTTGAGAAACGCAAAAGGCGGTGCAGAGGATGCGCCGCCTTTTTTCGTTTTGGCGGCTATCTCCTCTTAGAGAACGGTGTCGAGCACGGCTTTCAGCCGCGCGGTGGTGGCGGGCACATCATAAAGCTTGTCCAGACCAAAGAGGCCAAGGCGGAAGGTCATGAAGCCCTCAGGTTCATCACAGGCGAGCGGCACACCGGCGGCGATCTGCATGCCTTCGGCCATGAACTTGCTGCCGTTTTGGATGGCCGGATCAGCGGTGTAGCTGACCACAACGCCCGGCGCACCAAAACCTTCGGCGGCGACGGATTGAATGCCCTTGTCTTTGAGCAGCGCGCGCACGCCGTTGCCCAATTCCCATTGCGCATCGCGCAGCTTGTCAAAGCCGTAGTCGCGGGTTTCCAGCATGGTGTCGCGGAAGGCGCGCAGGGCATCGGTGGGCATGGTAGCGTGATAGGCGTGGCCGCCGTTTTCATAGGCCACCATGATGTCGCGCCATTTCTTCAGATCGAGTGCGAAGCTGTCAGACTGCGTTTCACCAAGACGGGTCAGCGCGCGCTCTGACATCATCACAAGGCCCGCCGAGGGCGAGGCGCTCCAGCCTTTTTGCGGGGCAGAACACAGCACATCCACGCCAAGCGCTTTCATATCGACCCAGACACAGCCCGAGGCGATGCAATCCAGCACCATCAGCGCGCCAACCTCATGGGCAGCTGCGGCCATGGCGGCGATGTAGTCATCGGGCAGGATCACACCGGCGCTGGTTTCCACATGGGGTGCAAAGACCACCTGAGGCTTTTCTGCGCGAATTTTGGCCACCACATCGTCGATCGGGGCTGGTGCAAAGGGCGCGGTGGCATCGTTGCCGGTCTGGCGCGCTTTCATGACGGTGCTTTCAGCGGCAAAGCCGCCCGCCTCAAAGATCTGGCTCCAGCGGTAGGAGAACCAGCCGTTGCGCACCACGAGGGTTGTCTGACCTGCCGCGAACTGGCGCGCGACCGCTTCCATGCCATAGGTGCCGCCACCGGGCACGAGCGCCACGCCGTCGGCGTTATAGACCTCTTTCAGAAGATCGGAGATGTCGCGCATCACCTGCTGAAAGGTGTTGGACATGTGGTTGAGGGAGCGGTCGGTAAAGACCACGGAAAATTCACTCAGCCCACCGGGATCAATGTCATGTGCCATCTGCGCTCTCCTATCTCTGTTGCACCGGATGTAGCGCGCAGTCTGTGAAATGCAAAGTCACATGCTGGCGACGCAGCTGTTAGGCCACGTTCACAGCGGGCCGGGGCGGCGCTCTTCGCTGAGCAGAACATTGGCCTCCACATTGCCCACCCCGGGCAGGGTCATGACGCGGCGACGCAGGACGCGCTCAAAGTCAGAAATATCTCGCGCCGTGACGCGCAGGCGGTAGTCATACATGCCCAGCACATGCTCGACGGTCTGAACCTCGGGAATGGCGGTCACCGCGCGCTCAAAATCCTCAAGGCTGACACGGCCCTTGGTGGCCAGTTTGATGCCCAGAAAGACCGTCACCCCGAAGCCAAGCTTTTCACGATCCAGATCCAGTTTGCGCCCGGCAATGGCCCCGCTGTCCTGCAGCCGCTTGATGCGACGCCAGGTGGCCGGTTGCGAGAGGCCAAAGCGCCGCCCCAAGGCTCCTGCGTTCTGGGTCGCATCCTCGGCCAGCGCCTTCAGCAACGCGCGGTCGATATCATCCAGATCAATCATATGGGCAGGCTCTCATCCGATTTGATGCGCGCCACATGCATGAGTGCCTCAATGTCTGCGATATGGGGCAGCGTCAGGATGCGGCGGCGATAGATCTCCTGATAGTGGGCCATGTCTTTGGCGATCACCGAGAGGCGCACATCAACCTGCCCCAGAAAGGTCTGTATCTCGATGACCTCGGCAATATCGCGGGCGGCCTCAAGAAAATCGTCAAAGGCACGGGATAGGGTTTTATCAAGGGTCACACGCAGGCTGACCTCGACCGCATAGCCCAAAGCCTGCCAGTCGATCACCGCGCGCTGGCCGCGCAGAATGCCCGCCTCGCGCAGCTTGTCGATTTTGCGCGACAGGCGGGAGGTGGTGAGGCCAAGACGGTCAGCAAGCTCCGGCACCGACTGACTCGGATCGCCCTGAAGATGGCGCAGTATGCGTCTATCGAGATCATCAAGCATGAAAGTGACGATAAATCACGCATGAAAGAATAGAAACCTCGAAATCACCTCTGATTTTGCCGATCACAACACTCTCTTTCCCCAAAGGAATGCCTATTGTGGCCGCAACATCAAACAGAGGAGCGTTCATCATGCGCGTTTATTACGATCGCGACTGCGACATCAACCTGATCAAAGACATGAAAGTGGCCATCCTGGGCTACGGTTCCCAAGGCCACGCGCACGCGCTGAACCTGCGTGACTCCGGCGCGAAGAACGTTGTTGTGGCGCTGCGCGAAGGCTCCCCTTCCGCGAAGAAAGCCGAAGGCGAAGGCCTGCAGGTGATGGGCATTGCCGAAGCCGCAGCTTGGTGTGACGTGATCATGTTCACCATGCCCGATGAACTTCAGGCAGAAACCTACAAGAAATACGTCCACGACAACATCAAGCCAGGTGCCGCGATTGCGTTTGCCCACGGCCTGAACGTGCACTTTGGCCTGATCGAGCCAAAAGAAGGCGTGGACGTGATCATGATGGCGCCTAAAGGCCCAGGTCACACCGTGCGCGGCGAATACACCAAAGGCGGCGGCGTGCCTTGCCTCGTCGCGGTTGACACCGACGCAACCGGCCGTGCGCTGGAAATCGGCCTGTCCTACTGCTCCGCCATCGGTGGCGGCCGCTCCGGCATCATCGAAACCAACTTCCGCGAAGAGTGCGAAACCGACCTGTTCGGCGAACAAGCTGTTCTCTGCGGCGGTCTGGTTGAGCTGATCCGCTGTGGTTTTGAAACTCTGGTGGAAGCAGGCTACGCACCTGAGATGGCCTACTTTGAGTGTCTGCACGAAGTGAAGCTGATCGTGGACCTGATCTACGAAGGCGGCATCGCGAACATGGACTACTCTATCTCCAACACCGCGGAATACGGCCAGTATGTCACCGGCCCACGCATCCTGAAGTACGACGAAACCAAAGCCCGCATGAAAGCGGTTCTGGAAGACATCCAGCAGGGCAAATTCGTGCGCGACTTCATGCTGGAAAACGCGGTTGGTCAGCCGACCATCAAAGCGTCCCGTCGTGCAAACGACGAGCACATGATCGAAGAGACCGGCGCAAAACTGCGCGGCATGATGCCTTGGATCTCTGCCGGCAAAATGGTCGACAAAGAAAAGAACTGATCCTTGCGATCAAGGTTTGGAAAGGGCGCCCGTGTGGCGCCCTTTTTCATTAGGGCACAGTGGCTTATGCAGCTTTGCCCTGTGCCGACTGCGCAAAGCAGGTGCCAAAGACATGATCCCAGCCACCGTTGTAGTTCCCGCGCATTTCATCGGCGCGGTCGGCCCAGTTCTCCCAATTGGAATGGGTCAGCGCGACACGGCATTGCCCGCCGGGCAGATCTTCGAAGGTTACGGAAACTTCAGTGGGACTCGCTGGGTCAGATCCCGGATGCCACGTCATGGCAAACCGCACGCCCGGCTCAAACACCAGCACCCTGCCCCACTCGCTGCGCGCCCCGTCATGCATGGTTTCATAAACCGCCCCGCCGACCTGCGGCTCGATGGTGACGGCCTGTGCCGGTTTACCGGATTGGGCAGACACCGCATGGCGATCCAGCCGCCACCAGCGCGATGTGTTGCGCACAAAGACGTCAAACGCGGCCTGTGCGGTGCAATTCACAGTGATGGTTTTGACAATTGGCGCGGTCATGGAATGTCTCCCTTCGGGTTCTCAATCTCATTGGCAAAGTCCGTCAGCACATCGCCCCACAGCTGGTCGAGATAGGCGCGCAGTTCTGCAAGGCCTTCGCGGCGCACAGCGTAGATATTGCTCCGCCCCTGTTTGCGCATGGTCACCAGCCCCGCATCTGTCAGCACCTTGAGATGCTGAGACACCGCCGGGCGGCTGACCGGCACTGTTTCCGCCAGAGCGCCGACCGCCTGGGGACGCTTGGAGAGTGCTTCAAAGAGGTAGCGGCGCGTTGGATCAGCGAGTGCGGCAAAACTTGAATCGTAAGTCATGACTTACGGTAAGTGAGAACTTACAAAAAGTCAAAAAGCGGTTTGACCTTCCCGATCATTGCCCCCTTACTGCGCAGCGGAAACGAGGCCCGTCATGTCAGAGCAAAACAGCCCACAGATCACTGCCGCCAGCTGGCTTATGGTGGCCACGCTTGGCCTTGTCTGGGGCGGCACCTTTATGGTGCAGAAACTGGCGCTGGAGCATTTGCCGCCGCTTTGGGTGGCGGCAGGCCGCATTGGTTTTGCAGCGCTGATCACCACGGTGATCTGGCAGATGCGTGGCGGCGGGATGTTTCGCTCAGAAGAGCGGGATTGGGGCCGGCTGATCTGGGTGTCGATGCTGAGCGCGGCGGTGCCGTTCATGTTCCTTGCCTGGGCGCAGCAATATGTGACCTCTGCCTTCACCGGCGTCTCGATGGCCGCGGTGGCGCTGATCGTATTGCCGCTGGCGCATTTTCTGGTGCCGGGCGAGCGCATGACATTGCGCCGGACATTGGGCTTTCTGATTGGATTTGCAGGGGTTTTGGTGCTGATCGGCCCGGCCGCTTTTGCCTCAAGCGGCAGCCCGCTTGAAGGTTGGGGGCAGCTGGCCTGCTTGTCGGCTGCCGCCTGTTATGCGGTTTCTTCGATCCTGATGCGGCGCTTGCCGCCGCTGGATCCGGTGGGCCTGTCGGCCACCACATTGCTGTTTGGCGCAGCTTTGGTGATCCCGCTGGCGGCGCTGCAGCACGGCTTGCCTCCCATGCCCTCTGCCGAGGGGCTGGCGATTGTCGCGGTGCTGGGACTGGTGCCGACGGCGGCGGCGGGCCTGCTGCGCATTCTGGTGATCCGCACGGCAGGGCCGGTGTTCATGAGCCTGACCAATTATCAGGTGCCGCTGTGGTCGGTGGTCTTTGGTGTGACCGTGATGGGAGAGCCGCTGCCCGGCTCTCTGATCTGGGCCACTTTGCTGATCCTGTCAGGCGTCGCGCTCAGCCAATATGGCGCGTTGCGACGCCTCTTCTTCCCGCGTGGCGGCTGAGCCTTAGGCGACAGCGGCCTGCACCGCATCCACCACGCTGTCCACGGTGCGTTCCAAGAGCTGCGCGTCTTCGCATTCCGCCATCACGCGCACCAAAGGTTCGGTGCCGGATTTGCGAATGAGCAGACGCCCTTGACCGGCCAGCGCCTGCTCTGCCGAGGCAATGGCGGATTGCACGGAGGAGGTCTCCAGCGGGGTCTGCCCTTCGCCGTAGCGCACGTTCTTCAGAAGTTGCGGCACGGTTTCAAAGACTTGGGACAGCTTGCTAGCGGGGGCGTTGCTTTCCACCATCGCGGCGATGAATTGCAGACCGGCCATCAGCCCGTCGCCGGTGGTGGCATAATCCGTCATCACGATATGGCCGGACTGCTCGCCACCGAGGTTGTAGCCGCCTTTGCGCATGGCCTCGACCACATAGCGATCCCCCACGGCAGTGCGCTCCAGCCGCAGGCCTTCGCCCTCCATGAAACGCTCCAAACCGAGGTTTGACATCACGGTGGCGACCAAAGCGCCGCCTTTCAGCTTGCCCGATTTGGCCCAGCGGGAGGCCAGAAGCCCCATGATCTGATCGCCATCAGCCACATTGCCGTTTTCGTCAATGATCATCACCCGGTCCGCATCGCCATCCAGACAGATCCCCACATCCGCGCCGTGGGTCACCACCGCTTCCTGCGCGGTGCGGGTGCTGGTGGAGCCGCAGTTTTCATTGATGTTGTGACCATTGGGGGACACGCCGATGGAGATCACCTCTGCGCCAAGTTCCCAAAGCGCCTCGGGCGCGGCGCGGTAAGCTGCGCCGTTGGCACAGTCGATCACCACTTTCACGCCACGCAGTGGCAAAGCGCGGGGCAGCGAGCTTTTGACCCGCTCGATATAGCGGAAGCGGCCGTCATCGATCCGTTTGGCGCGCCCGATGTTCTGCGCCTGTGCGGGCTCGACCCCGGTTTCGATCAGATGCTCAATCTCAGCTTCAGCCTGATCGGACAGTTTAAACCCGTCTGGCCCGAAGAACTTGATGCCATTGTCCACGGCGGGATTGTGGCTGGCGGAGATCATCACGCCAAGGTCAGCACGCATGGATGTGGTCAGCAAGCCGACTGCAGGTGTTGGCACCGGACCAAGCAGCAGCACGTTCATACCCGTGGAGGTCAGACCCGCGGTGAGCGCATGTTCAAACATGTAGCCGGACAGACGGGTATCTTTGCCGATCACCACGCGGTGTTCCGTGCCGCCATCGTTGCGGAAGTACCGCCCCACGGCCGCACCGATGCGCAATGCCATCTCGGCGGTCATCGGATAGGTGTTGGCGGTGCCACGCACCCCGTCGGTTCCAAAAAACTTACGCGTCATCTGCGTCTCCTGTTGTCACGGCCTGCCACAATTTCAGGGCCTGACGGGTTTCTTCTACGTCATGGACGCGCAGAATTTGCGCGCCTTGAGCGATGCCTGCAAGGGCAACTGCGATGGATCCCGGCGCGCGCTTGTCCGCAAGCGGAGCGTTGCCGATGGTGCCTATAAAGCGTTTGCGTGACGCGCCCAGCAAGATCGCGCAGCCAAGGCTGTGAAACAGGCTCAGGCGGGCCAACAAAGCAAGGTTATGCGCCTGCGTTTTGCCAAAGCCGATGCCTGGATCCACCACGATGTTCGCACGCGGAATGCCGAGGCTTTGCAGATGCTCAATTTGTGTTTCAAGGAAGTCATAAACATCCAAAAGCACGTCGTCATACTGCGGGTCCTGCTGCATCGTCGCCGGATCGCCCTGCGCATGCATCACACAGACCGGCGCATTCTGCGCGGCCGCGAGAGGGGCCAGTGCGGCGTCAAAAGTGAAACCTGACACATCATTGATCAGGGCCGCGCCTGCGGACACAGCGGCCTGCGCCACCTCAGCCTTGCGGGTGTCGATGCTGATCGGCACCGAAAGCGCAGCCGAGATTGCGGCAATGGCCGGGGCCGTGCGGGCAATCTCTTCGTCAATCGGCACAAAGGCTGCGCCGGGGCGGGTGGATTCGCCGCCGACATCAATCATGTCAGCGCCTGCTTCCGTCATGGCGCGCGCATGGCTGAGCGCGGCCTCGGCACCTTCATGCACGCCACCATCAGAAAAGCTGTCGGGCGTGACGTTCAGAATGCCCATCAGGTTGGGGCGCGCCATCGACAGGCCGGTCACAGCGGTGCGGGGCGCCACCATGCGCTGCAACACGTCATCAGGCACGACATCAGCAGAGACTATCTCCGCCGGCTGGCCACGGGTGAGGCGTTCAACATGGGTGAACCAGCACCAGCCATCCGCCAAGCGATGCGCATTGGCGGGGCGGGCCACGTCATATTGCGGGATGGCTCTATAATACACAGTCATGCGCGCTGCATGACCAATGCGCCCTCAAAAGGCAAGCGGTTCAACGCGCTGCGGCATCCAGAGACTGGTGACGTACCGGCATGTCGGTCTCAAGCGCATGCGCGCTGCCCGACCCAAGCACCACGAACTCCACCGCCTGCATCTCTTCGGCGAACCAAAGCGCAAGCGCGAGCGCGTCGCTCGGAGGGGCTGTTGGACCATCCACCGCGTCGAGCACAATTTTGGACGGCGCCCAGACGCAGGTCTGGTCATTTTTCATCGCCCAATCCAGCTCGGTGCGGGTGTCGACCACCACACAGCGGGAATCACGGGCCGCCAGCATCCATGCGTTTTGCTCAATGGCGAGCAGATCCACACGGCGTTGGGTCATGGCGTGGCCGGTTTGCGGCGCTGCCAGATCAGGCGCACCTACACAGAGGATCAGCGGCACATCGGTTTGCAGGAACCCGTCGATAGCGCCCGCAAGCTGCTCGGACATGCGCGCCTCATTAGAAACAAATACAACGCGCGGCTGCGGTGCCTCTTCTTCAATGATCTCCTCAACGGGTGCGAGATGCGCCTTGCGGCTGCGGACAATCTCGACCCCCAGAGCACCGGGGCCGCGATCCAGCTTTTCGATGCGCACAAAAACCCGGTGGGCCTGCGGCTCAAGCAGGATGCGGTCAGCCACGCGGGCCGCGAGGGTTTCCAGCAGGTTCAGACGCTCGGCAGAGAGTTCGAAGGCAATGGCTTCGGTGACTTTGTCATAAGACAGGATGCGATCCACATCGTCCTCGACCACCGGGCCAAGCGGCAACACCTCTACCACCACGTTGAAGCAAATCCGCTGGGTGGTGCCCCGCTCTGCCTGAAACGCGCCGATTTCCACCTCAACGGTGTGGTCGCGCAAGGAGATGCGATCAAGCGGGTCATCTGACGAGGTGGCCTCGGCACGCTCAGAAGGATGGGCAAACGCCAATCGGATTTCGTTGCTCATGATCTCTCTTCCACGCGCTGTTGTTTCGATCCCGCCACCCGGCGGTGGTGCGGCCTTTATCAGGCCATGTGCCGCGCGGCCATAGGGCAAACGCGGCACATCAAATCGCGAAACCGAAAGAAGCGTCAGTTCTGAGACAACCGTGTGGGCATCCGGTAGAAGTGATGAACACCAATGGTTGTAGTGCGCTCATAGACACGCGACCAGCGCGGGTTTACCGCCTTGGTGTGATAGTGGGTTGCCCCATCCGTGAGTTCCGCAGGCGCGCCGGCAAGCAGAAGGTCGGCCACTTTGCCAACACGCTCATAAGCGCCGTGTTCGCGGATTTTGTCAGACAGCCCATCGCAGTTGTAGGTGAACTGGCACTGGTATTTGCGACCGCTCGCAGTGCCCTGATTGATCACGCCACAGACGCTTCCGGGAAAGGCCGAGTGTTCGGCGCGATTGAGGATAACTTCAGCCACAGCGAACTGGCCTTTGACGCTTTCACCGCGCGCCTCAAAATAGAGCGCCTCGGCCATGCATTGCCATTCCGCTGTGCGTTTCTCATCGTTTACCTTTGGCAGGCTGTCGATAAACGCGCGGCTGTAGCTGATTTCGGTTGGCTTAGGCTTTTTCGGCGCGAAAATATCGCGCAAAGTCTTGCCATCAAAAAGTACCAATTGTCGTGGTTTGGTGGAGGCAGATTCGGTCGCTGGTGTCGTCTCCGCGTAGCTGTTGCCCACAGTCAGGGCCGCAGCCAAAAAGGATGCAATCAAGTAGCGCATGATGACCTCGTTTTATGGGGTTTATGACCCCGGCAGCTTTAAAACGGGGGTGTTGTTAACGAAAAATAAACGAAACGTCCACTCACAGGCTTGTCACAGCCAAAACACTGCGCTGGCTCCTAAAGAGAGTTTGTAAAAAAAGTGTTATTTTACTGAAGCTTATCTTTGATCGCCAGTTGAGCAGCCGCCAGTCGCGCCACCGGCACCCGGAACGGGGAGCATGACACGTAATCAAGCCCAATCTGCCGACAAAAGGCAATCGATTCGGGGCTGCCGCCATGTTCACCGCAGACAGACAGCGTCAGATCAGGCTGCGCACGGCGGCCACGCTCGGCCCCCAACCGCAGCAATTCGCCCACCCCTTCCTGATCCAATGTGTGGAACGGATCTTCGGGGAAAACGCCCTGCTGCACATAGGGGCTCATAAAGCGTCCGGCGTCGTCGCGCGACAAGCCGTAGGTCATCTGTGTGAGATCGTTGGTGCCGAAGCTGAAGAAGTTGCAATGCTGCGCAATATCCTCGGCCCGCAGTGCGGCGCGCGGGGTCTCCACCATCACGCCAAGGCGGTAGTCAAAATCGCGGGCGCGCTCGGTGCGCACGGCGGCGGCCACCGCATCAATGCGGGTTTTCACCAGCTCCACTTCGCGCTTGGCCGAGACCAGCGGAATCATGATTTCCGGCACAAAGGGCTCGTTGTCGCCACAGGCATCCAGCGTCGCCTCAAAAATCGCGCGGGCCTGCATATCGAGAATTTCCGGCACTGTGATGCCAAGGCGCACACCGCGCATGCCCAGCATCGGGTTGTATTCCCCCAGTGTCTCCACGCGACGGGTCACATCGGACAGCGGCAGGTTGAGCGATTCGGCCAGATCGCGCAGGCCAGCGCGGTCGGTGGGCAGGAATTCATGCAGCGGCGGGTCAAACAGACGGATGCAGACCGGACGTTTGCCCATGATGTTGAACAGCTCGACAAACATTTCCCGCTGCATCGGCAGCAGGGCCTGCAGGGCCACGGCGCGGTCCGCTGAGGCATTGGCAAAGATCACCTCGCGCATCGCGATCAGCTGGTCGGCCTCAAAGAACATATGTTCGGTGCGGCAGAGGCCGATGCCTTCGGCCTCAAACATCAGCGCGGTTGTGGCGTCTGCCGGGGTGTCCGCGTTGGCGCGCACACCGATGTCGCGGCTGAGATCGGCCCAGCTCATCAGGGTTTGGAAGGCATCATCCAGCGCGGCTTCCATCATTTTGGGTTCGCCAGCGAGAATATTGCCGGTGGTGCCATCCACGGTGATCACATCACCTTCGCGGAAAATCCGGCCATCGGTTGCGATGATCCGCTTTTTGCGAATCTGAAACCGCATGGAGGTGGCCCCGACCACGCAGGGAAGGCCAAGACCGCGCCCGATCACTGCCGCGTGGCTGGTCATGCCACCGCGTTCGGTCAGGGCGGCGCTGGCGGCGTGCATGCCGCGAATGTCCTCGGGGTTTGTCTCCCGGCGCACCAGAACACAGGCCTCACCACGCGCGGCGCAGGCCTGCGCCTCTGCCGCGGTGAACACGATCCGGCCGGTGGCCGCACCGGGGCTGGCGGCAATGCCGCTGCCGATCACATCCCGCTCCGCTTCGCTGTCGACCTGACGGTGCAGGAGTTCATTGAGGGCGCGCGGCTCGATCCGCATCACCGCCTCTTCGCGCGTGATGATCTTGTCTTCGGCCAGCGACACGGCAATCCGCACCGCCGCGCGGGCGCTGCGTTGCACGCGCACACCGTCCAGAATGTGAATCTCGCCGTTTTCCAGCGTGAATTCGATCTGCATCTCTTCGCGCAGGCGGGCCCGCATCAGCCCAGCATATTCAGTCAGCAGCGCAAAAGCGTCCGGCACCTTTTCCTCAAGGGAGGCACCGCGCGCGTCTTTTTGCAGAAACAGCGCCCCTGCCCCGGATTTCATCGCGTCCCGACCCTGGCTCTGGCTCATGTAGCGCCCGGTGATCTGCGGCAGACCTGTGTCGCTGTTCACCAGCTGCAGCACGCCGCTGCCGCTTTCGCCATGGCCGACACCCAGCGCCATTGCCTGGATCACAAGACCAAGCCCCGCATCCGCAGGCGCGCCTTTGGCCTGACGCAAGAGCCGCGCGGTGGTGCCTTCCCAAGCGCGCGCCATGGAGCGCAAGACCCCGATCAGCTGTGCGCTGCGGTCCTGCGGGAAAGGCTCTTCGGCCTCGTCCTCATAAGCTTCGAGAAAATCCGCGACCGCGTCGGGATCGGAATTGTCCAGATCATCAAAGATGTCGGGATCCAGTCGCGCCACATGGGTGGAGTAAGACTGAATGAATTTCAGATAGAGTTTGGCTGCTGCTTCCGCGCCAATGGTCTCGCTCAAAGAGGCCAGCTGTTCATCGTTCATGCCGATGTTCAGGATCGCGCCGGGGCCGCCCCAATCAGGGTCTTCGGAACTTGGGCGCACACACAACAGCTGCCCATCTTCAAACGGGGCAAGCACCTGCGCCATATCGGGCTGTTCGCCCGCCGCAAGCCCGTGCACCGCATCAAAGGACAGCGCGACGGTTGTCGGCACCGGGAGATCAAGCCGCACCAGACGCTGCAGGCATTTGGCCCGCCCGCCATGGGTTGCAGGCGCCATGGGCGCTGTGGGGGTGATCAGGGTGATATGCGGGTCATTCTGCTGCACTGCGGCACCTATTCATTGCGCGTCGCAGCATAAACCGCATGGGGCGCGAGGCAAGTCTTAGCTGCCTCGCACGTAGAACTACGCCTTAGCCTTCCACACGTGTCAGATCTGCGGCCTGCAGACAGATTGTGCGGATGCGCGACAGCAGGTTGAGGCGATTGCGGCGCACCACTTCGTTGTCGCTGTTGACCTGAACCGCCTCAAAGAACGCATCAATCGGCGCGCGCAGGGAGGCCATGTTTGACATGGCTGACGCGAAATCTTCGGTCTCGATGGCCGAAGAGATCGCCCCTTCCGCCCCATCAAGCGCGGCAAAGAGAGCTTTCTCGCTGTCGTCCTCGGCAAATTTCACATCTGCGCCAAAGGAATACTCGACGCCGTCTTTCTCTTCGGCCTGGCTCAGAATGTTGTTGGCACGCTTAAAGCCCTGCAGCAGGTTCTCGCCATCCTCGGTGGACATGAAATCCTGCAGCGCGCGGGCGCGGGCAACCAGAAGCGCCAGATCGTCGTTGCCCGGCATCGCGATGCAGGCGTCGATCACATCATGGCGGATGCCCTGATCGCGCAGATAGACCTTGAGACGGTCGTGGAAGAAGGTGAGCAGATCCTGAGGCGCAGCATTGGCAATGCCACGCGCCTGAGCGGCGTGCATTTCCATGTGTTTGGCTTCGTCGCCCTCAGCCGCCTTGGCAGCCGCTTCCCAGTCTTCGACTTTCAGCAGAGCCGCAACGGCGGTCTGCGTGATGCCCAGCAGGTTGATGCGCAGACCGTTTTCCAGCACCAGACGGATCACACCCAAGGCCGCACGGCGCAGGGCAAACGGATCTTTGGAGCCGGTAGGCTTTTCATCAATCGCCCAGAAACCTGACAGCGTGTCGAGCTTGTCCGCCATGGCCACAGCCACGGAAACAGGGGCAGTTGGCACGTCATCGGATGGGCCCAGCGGGGAGTAATGCTCTTCGCTGGCCTGACCAACTTCCGCAGGCAGCTCGGCCGCCTGCGCATAATAGCGGCCCATCAGGCCCTGAAGCTCCGGGAACTCATAAACCATTTCCGAGCTCAGGTCGGCTTTACAGGCTTGCGCAGCCATCTGCGCCAGCATCGGATCGGCCTTCACCGATGGGGCCAGCGTGGTCGCGAGATCCGCAATCCGCATCACGCGCGCGCCTTGGCTGCCGATCTGGGCGTGGAAAGTCACGTTTTCAAGCTTCTCAACCCAAGGCTCAAAGCCCTGATCCTGAACCGTACGCACGTCGTTTTCCCAGAAGAACTTCGCATCGCTCAGACGCGCAAACAGCACCTTCTGGTTGCCCGCCAGAATGGTGGCGCCGTCGTCTTTGGTTTCACGGTTGGCAACGGTCACAAATTTCTCGATGCGGCCGGTTTTCGGGTTCTTCACGGAAAAGAACTTCTGGTGCTCTTTCATCGAGGTCTGCAGCACTTCCGGTGGCAGGCCGAGGAAATCCTCTGCGATGTCGCCCATCAGGACCACCGGCCATTCAACCAGACCGGCGACTTCGGCCAGAAGGCCTTTGTCTTCGACCACTTCGAAACCTTGGGCAAAGGCCATGTTGGTGGCGTCGTTCCAGATGGTTTCGGCGCGCTCTTCGGCGTTCAGAACCACTTTGCTGCGCTTGAGCTTGACCTCATAGTCCTCAAAGCTGGTCACGGCAAAGCGGCCCTCGCCCATGAAGCGGTGGCCTTCGGTGGTGTCGCCAGAGGTGATCCCGTCGATGTCGAGCGGCACAATGCTGTGGCCGTCCTCTGCGGACAGAATGCACAGGATCGAATGCAGCGGGCGCACCCAACGCAGGCTGCCTGCACCCCAGCGCATGGATTTGGGCCAGGGGAAATTGCGAATGGTGTCTTCGAGCACCTCAGCCACGATCTCTGCCGCCGGACGGCCCGGCTTGGTGATGGTGGCAAAGTAGACCGCGCCTTTCGGGGTCTCGCGCTCTTCCAGATCTTCGCGCGCTACACCTGCGCCGCGCAAGAAGCCTTCGATGGCTTTATCAGGCGCGCCAACTTTGGGGCCTTTGCGCTCTTCATTCACGGTCGGGCTTTCGGCCAGCAGGCCTTCCAGCGCCAGTGTCAGACGGCGTGGTGTCGAATATGCACGGGCATGAGCGTAGGTCAGACCGGCCTCGACCAGACCATCCGTCACTTTCTTTTTCAGGTCTTCAGCGGCCCGCGCCTGCATGCGGGCGGGGATTTCCTCAGAAAAGAGTTCGATCAAGAGATCAGGCATGACGGATCCTTAGAAGTTCACGATGGTCTGAATAACTACCGCGTTGGCAATATCGACGAAAAACGCCGAAACCAAGGGCAAAACGACAAAAGCGATGGGGGCCGGGCCATATCTCTTGGTCACGGCGGTCATATTGGCGATGGCGGTGGGGGTTGCGCCCAGCGAGAAGCCGGCAAAGCCCGCCGCCAGCACCGCCGCCGTGTAGTTGCGCCCGAGGGCATAGAACAGGATCACGATCACCAGCGCGATGGTGGCCGCGGTCTGCACCACAAGGGTGACGACAATCGCCCAGCCCGCCTCGCTCAGGGTGGAGAAATCCATGGTCATAAGCGAAATCGCCAGAAAGGTGCCAAGCGCAAATTCCGAGACAATGGCCAAGCTGGGCGTGCGCGCGACAGAGGGGATTTTGGGCGCCAGAATGGGCCGCAGGTTGGCCAGAATGATGCCACTGATCAAACAGGGCACAAACAAAGGCAGCATCAGCCCCAGCTGTTGCAGCACGCCATGCATGGCGTAGCCCATGATGACCGCCAGATGCAGCGCCAGCATCACCCGCATGAGGCTCACATGGGTGATCTCCAGCTCGTCGCGCTCATCCTCATAGGCCACGCCGACCACGTCACCGTCATCCGGGCGGCTGGGTGAGAGATTGTGGCGCGAGATCAGATATTTTGCGACAGGGCCACCAATCAGCGAGGCGGCAATCAGCCCGAGGGTGGCCATGGCCACACCCAGTTCCGGCGCGCTGGCAAAGCCGGTGACTTCGGCCACATTGGGCGACCAGGCAATCGCCGTGCCATGCCCGCCAATCAGCGAAGCCGAGCCAAAAAGCACGCCGGTTTGCGCGGGCAGACCAAAGAGCTGCGCGCCTGCGATGCCGACGATATTCTGAATGAGGATCGTGCCAAGCGTCAGCACCAGCAGCAACAGCAGCACCCGCCCGCCCAGCAAGAGATCAGACAGGCGCGCATTGAGGCCGATGCCCGCAAAGAACAGCACCAGAAGATAGTCCCGCGCGGCGACCTCAAAATGCAGCGATTGTCCTGACAGCGCGGCATAAATCGCAAAGCAGGTTGAGGCGATCAGCCCGCCGGTGACAGGCTCGGGAATGTTGAACTCCCGCAAAAAGGCCACTTCGCGCGTCAGGCGCGCGCCCAGCAGGTAAACTGCAAAGCCAAGTGTCGAGGTGATGAATTCGGGGAAGACAAAGATCTCAGGCACTTGGCTGTGCTCCTACTGTTTTGGCGGGCAGTGATCCGGCAAAGGTTTTCCGTCAAAGGCGATTTCGCCACAGGCGTTGATTTCGTTCCAGGCAAATCCACGCCCATCGGGCAGAATGGCGACGATGCGGTCAATACCGTATTGCACCTCTTTTTCACCCAAAAACGCGAGCGCCTCGCCACTTTCCAGCGCCGCGCCGATCTCTTTGGCGTCAAAACAGTCAAACCAGCCCGGCGCATTGCGCGGCTCTGCCTTCTCCAGCAGCATGTAGGTTTCTGTCAGCAGTGGAGCGCTCATGGAGGTGGTGAAACAGGCGCGGTAGCGGATCGGAGAGCTTTCGCTGTCGATCGCCTTGAAGTCCTCATAGAGAATGGGCTCCGGCTGTTCGCTGACCAGCAGGGTGAGCTGCACGTCATCTTTGAGGTCAGACACGCGCACCTCGTCGTAGTAGCCATAGATTTGCAGCCAATACATGGCGATCCCGCCCACCAAAGCTGTCAGCACGATCACACCTCCCAGCAATTTGCCCGTCATGCGGTTGCCCCCTGAATTTCCGTCAGGCTTGTGTTGCGCGAAACCGCTGCGCGGCGCACAGTCAAAGCCAAGTGATTGAGTTGATTTGAACCTACCAAGAGATTGAGATGCCCGATAGCTTTGCCGTGGCCATGTTCGGGGCCCTTTTTGCGGTCATGAACCCGTTTGTAAATCTGCCGATTTTCCTGAGCCTGACAGAGGAACTTGCGCCCCCCGCGCAGCGTAAAACCGCGCTTCAGGTGGTGGTCTACACCAGCATTGCCTGCGCGATTGTGGCCGTGGCGGGCTCCGCCATCCTCGATTTCTTTGGTATTTCGGTGGACGCGTTTCGCGTCGCGGGTGGGCTGGTGCTGTTGCAGATCGGCTTTCACATGCTGAACGGCAACAACAGCAGCGCGCATCATGGCACTGAACATGAGCAAGCCGCCGTGGCCAAGGCGCCGGTAGAGAGCATCGCGTTTTATCCGATGACCTTCCCCATGCTGGTTGGCCCCGGCACGATGACCACGCTGATTCTCTATGCCCATCAGGCCAATGGCGCGACCGGTTGGGCGATTTACGCGGCCTGCGTTGCGCTGGTGGTCGGGCTGTTGGCGGTGGTGTTCCTGTTTGCAGGCAATATCGGCAAGCATCTGAGCGCCACGGCGCGCACCATTATGACGCGCCTTATGGGGCTGATCCTGATCGCCATCGCGATTGAAATGGTCGCGGACGGCGTGAAGGTGCTGTTGCCGGGCTTTGCCTAGCATAAGCCTCACGCCGCGTAGCCACCTGCCTCTGTCTGCACAAACGCATCCGCGCATTGCTTGGCCAGTGCGCGCACGCGGCCGATATAGGCCTGACGCTCGGTGACCGAAATCACCCCACGTGCGTCCAGCAAGTTGAACAGGTGGGACGCCTTGATGCACTGGTCATAAGCCGGATGCGCCATGATGATGCGCTTGCCGGTTTTGGGATCCATATGCTCCTGCGCGAGGATCTTCTCGCACTCGGCCTCAGCCTCTTCAAACTGCTTGAGCAACACGTCGGTGTTGGCCACGTCAAAGTTCCAGCGGCTGTATTCCTGCTCGGTCTGCTTGAACACATCGCCATAGCTCAGCGCGATCTCGGTCTGTGGATCGTTGAACGGCATGTCCATCACGTGGTCGATGCCCAGCACATACATGGCCAGACGCTCCAGACCATAGGTCAGCTCACCGGACACAGGATGGCAATCGTGCCCGCCGACTTGCTGGAAATAGGTGAACTGGCTGACTTCCATCCCGTCACACCAGACTTCCCAGCCAAGGCCCCACGCGCCGAGGGTCGGGCTTTCCCAGTCATCCTCAACAAAGCGGATGTCGTGCATCTCCATGTCGATGCCGATGGCCTCAAGGCTGCCGAGGTAAAGCTCCTGCAGGTTGGGCGGGCTCGGTTTGATCAGCACCTGATACTGGTAGTAGTGCTGCAGGCGGTTTGGGTTCTCCCCGTAGCGCCCGTCGGTCGGACGGCGCGACGGCTGCACATAGGCTGCGGCCCAGGCTTTGCTGCCCAGAGAGCGCAAAGTGGTGGCCGGGTGGAACGTCCCTGCGCCCACTTCCATGTCGTAGGGTTGCATGATGGCACAGCCTTTTTCGGCCCAGTAATTCTGAAGCCGCAGAATGATCTCCTGAAAGCTGCGAGGTTTGCTGTCGCTATGTGCCATTTTTATGCCCCTTACAAACGCGGGTCTTGCTTATGCGCAACCCTTCGCGGGGTCAATTGCAGCATGGCGTAAAATAGAGGTGCATGAGTGCAAGAACCTGTTAAACAGGCCGGGAACTACCAACGTCACGAGTTTTAGGGACTACGACCACTATGTTGCGCACTGTTTTGTCGCTGTTTGCGGCACTCATTTTCAGCGTTTCCGCCCTCTTCGCACAGTCTTCTCAAGATGACATCGTCTGGGTCCAGCTGGAAGCCCGCCCAAGCCTCACCGAAGCCAGCGCCAATATTCGCGGCTATGCCCAACGGATGGATGACGTGAACGGATTCTCGCTTGGCGGCGGCTGGTATGCGGTGGCTCTGGGGCCATATCGCCGGGAAGACGCCGAAAACGTGCTGCGGGTGTACCGCTCTGAAGGGTTGATCCCGATTGACAGCTACATCGCCCTGTCCCGCGACTATCGCAGCCAGTTCTGGCCTGTTGGTGCCAATCTGCTGACCAATCCGGAAAGCATCACGCCGGGTGCGCAGCCTGAGCAGAGCGCCAGCGTTGAGATCACCGAGCAACCGGTTGAAGCCGCTCCTGAGCCAACACAGCCTGTGGTGCAGCAGCTGCCGGATGAAACCGTGGGCCAAGCCCGCGCCAGCGAAGCCCAGCTGACCCGCACAGAAAAGATGCGCCTTCAGGAGTGGCTGCAGTGGGCTGGTTACTACAATTCCGCAATTGACGGCGCCTTTGGCCGTGGCACCCGCGCCTCCATGGCGAATTGGCAAGCCGACAACGGGTTTGACGCAACCGGCGTTCTGACCACGCTTCAGCGCGACACGCTGCGCCAGCAATATTACGCAGTGCTGGAAGGCATGGACCTTCAGGTGGTGCGCGATCTGGACGCTGGCATTGAGATGCTGGTGCCTCTGGGGGCGGTATCCAAGACAGGGGCAGAATACCCGTTTGTGCAATATGAGGCGGCAAACGGCCCTGCGAAGGTGCTGCTGATCAGCCAGGCAGGCGATCAAAACACGCTCTTTGGCCTCTATGACATCATGCAGACGCTCGAAATCGTGCCGCTGAACGGCCCGCGCGAGCGCAAGAAAAGCAGCTTCGTTTTGACCGGTCAGAACGGTCAGGTGATCAGCCACACAGAGGTGTCTCTGGAGGATGGCGAAGTCAAAGGCTTCACGCTGGTTTGGCCCAATGGCGATGAAGAGCGCCGCAAACGTATCCTTGGCGAGATGCGCGCAAGCTTCACCCGTCTTGGCGGCACTCTGGATCCGGCCGCGGGCGACAGCGCGGCGCAGGACATCGACCTGCTGGCGGGGCTTCAGATCCGCAAACCCAAGCAATCCCGCTCCGGCTTCTTCATTGACCGCAACGGCCATGTGCTGACCACTGCGGAGGCGGTGCAGAGCTGCTCCAAGATCACCATCGAGGAAGATTACGACGCCAAGGTTGCTGTGCTGGATGAGGCGCTTGGCGTTGCCATTCTCGCCCCCGTAAGCCCGCTCGCGCCGATTGATGTGGCCGCGCTGCGCGACGGCGCGCCGCGTATCCAATCGGATGTGGCTGTGGCTGGCTACTCCTTTGAAGGCGCGCTGGGGGCACCCACCGTGACCTTTGGCAAGCTGGCGGACGTAAAAGGCCTGCGCGGTGAGCGCGAGCTGGCACGGCTGGCGCTTGAGATCGAGCCCGGTGACTGGGGCGGCCCGGTGTTTGACGCAGGCGGCGCGGTCTTTGGCATGCTGCTGCCACGGGATGCCCAGAGCGCCCAGCAGCTGCCAAGCGACGTGAACTTTGCTGTCAACTCTGACGCGCTGCGCGCGTTGCTGGCCCAAGAAGGCATCAACGCGGGTCTGGCAAGCAGCGCCCAAAGCCTCGCGCCAGAGGATCTAAGCAAACGCGCGAGCGACATGACCGTGCTGGTCAGCTGCTGGTAAGATCCTCTCCCCCTCACATGCAAAAGGCGGCCCCAAATGGAGCCGCCTTTTTTGTGTCTGCTTTGTTTTTGCCCCAAGCGCAGCCACGCTAGGCCCGCCAGAATTGAACGGTAAAGAGCACAAACACCGCCAACAGCTCCAACCGGCCCAGCAACATGCCAGCCGACAGAAGCCATTTGGCCGAGTCATTGAGAGATGAGAAATTGCCCGCAGGTCCGATGATGTCGCCAAGCCCCGGCCCGATATTGGCAATTGCGGAGGCCGCGCCGGAGAGCGAGGTGACAAAATCAAGTCCGGTCATGCTCAAAAGCACAGCCAGCGCGCCAAGGCTCACGGTGAAGAAGACAAAGAAGGTCATCACCGAGTTCAGCGCCTCTTCATCCACCTTGCGGCCCTGATAGCGCAGGATGAAGACGCCCGAGGGGTGCTGAATGCGGCGCAGCTGTACACGGATCGCAGAGAAGAGCAGCTGATAGCGGAAGATCTTCACCGAACAGGCAGTGGAGCCCGCGCAGCCACCGATCAGCCCGATGAAGAAGAACATGGCGACGATGAAAGAGCCCCAGTTCATGTAGTCGACACTGGCGTAGCCGGTGCCGGAGATGATCGAGGTGATGTTAAAGAGCGCCTCGCGGAAGGCCTGCTCCCAGCTGTGGGGGAAGAAGGTGGTCAGGATCAGTGTGAACATCACCACCAGAATGGCAATGGTCAGCAGAAAGAGGCGCACCTGACTGTCTTTGAACAGCGGCGTGGTGTTGCCGTTGACCATTTGCACATAGCGCACAAACGGCAGGGCGGAGAGGATCATAAACAGCGTGGCGACATATTCCAGCGGGCCGGAGAACGCTCCAAAAGACGCATCATAGGTGGAAAAACCGCCCGTGGAGATCGTGGTCAGCGCATGGACCAAAGCGTCAAAGGGCGCCATGCCCATGACGATGTAAGCCAGCATGCAAGCAAAGGTCAGACCCGCATAAATGGTGGAGATCTGGCCCGAAATGGCCGTGGCACGGGGCAGGATCTTGCCCATGGTGTCAAAGCCCTCAGAGCGGAAGATCTGCATCCCGCCGACTCGCAATTCGGGCAGAAAGACCATGGCGACCACAATGATGCCGATGCCACCAAGCCATTGCAGCAAGCCCCGCCACAGCAGCATGCCGCGTGGCAGCTCTTCAAGGCCGGAAAACACGGTGGCGCCGGTCGTGGTCAGCCCGCTCATCGATTCAAAGACCGCATCCACCACCCGCGCCTCTGTTGCGCCAAACATGAAAGGCAGCGCCCCAAACAGCGGTAGGGCCAGCCAGACGCCGGTGGTCAGCAGGAAGGTCTGTTGCAGGGTCAGCCCGTTGCCGCGCCCGTTGTGACAGGACAGCGACACAAGCACGCCCGTCAGACAGGTGACAACAGCACTGACAAAAAAGGCTTCCCAATGGCGGGTGCCGTCAATCAGGTCCACCGCCATGGGCACGAACATGGTCGCCCCCAAAATGGCCACCAGCAGGCCGATGACATATCCAACAGGTCGCAAGTCTAGCATGGGCGCAGCGTTGGCGTTTGCCAAAGCCGCTGTCAAGCAACTAGAGCAGTTTGCGCTTGGCGGAAACAGCCTGTGCGCCGCCCTTTTCGACCGGCGACCAAGCTAGGTGGTTTTGTCAGCCAACGTGGAACAGCGTGGTGAAAAGCTTGGGATCGAGACTTTCAGCGGCAAAGAGCGGCCCATCCGTCAGCACCGACACCGCATCGTGGCTGTGCAGGCTTTCCTGATGGCTGGCGATCACACGGAAATCTCCGATGCGCGGATCGGCCTTCAGCTGTTCACAGAACAGGCGCGCGGCGTCTTCCACAAAGATTGGGTTTGCGGCGTTGAGTTCCGCAAAGGCCTGTTCGTCCTCGCGCTTCACCATCACCTGCGTCTCTGTCGGAACCGCGGCGCGGGCCAGATCGATGAGATCCTCAAACCAGAGTTTGGGCTGATCCACCACTTCCACGGAGATCCGCGCCACGGAGCGTTGCGAATGCGGGGTGGCAAGCTGACCACGGGACATGCGCGCGTGCTCGCTCAGCTCCAGAGAGCAGGGGCAGGTTGAGGAATATACATAGTCCAGATGCATGATCTTATGCATCGTGCCGCCATTCTGCACCTTCTCCAGCGCGATGTCGTAATACTGATACCCCGAAAGGCCCGAGCGCAGGGACTCGATCTTCATCGGATAGGAAAACCGCATCTGCAGGCGGGCGTCAAAGCTCTCCAGATCGGTGATGTAATCCGCCAGCGCGGCCTCCATCACAGAAAAGCTGAAGGTTTTTTCGGCGTGTTTGTAGAACGAGCGCATGATCCGGGACATGTTGATGCCCTTTTTGTCGGCCTCAAGGCTCACCGTGCCGGTAACGCTGGTTTCCAGCGAGATGTCGCCATTGTCGCGGGTGTGAAACCGGATCGGAAGGCGGAAATTGGAAATCCCGACGTGCTGGATCTGCTGCTTCTCGCCTTTGATCAGGCTGGAGGGGCCGTTTTGCAGATCCGGCAGGGTGGCGCGATAGTCCGGGGTCGCTTCAAAATCATGCGGATATTCGCGTGAGAGCGACGGGTAATTGACCAGAGGCTGATCGGGCAGCAGGCGGGAAATGGCGGGATCAAGCTCTGCGATCTCGGTCACAGAGGCGGTCTGGGCCCATGAGCGCAACCGCGCGAGCGCGTCCTCGGCTTCTTCCAGCGTCACTTTCCCGTCATTCTTGGGAGACTGAATGTTCATGACCAAGCACCCTTTGCGTCCTGACCCTGACTACCTTAGTCCGTCAGGGAAAAAATAGCTAATTTCGAATTCCAATACGCGTAAAACGGCATCTTGGTTCATACTTCGCGCCCCAAAGAAAAGAGCGGCGCCCGAGTGTCTGCCTCAAGCGCCGCTCCTGCATCATGATTACATGGGCTTAGCTTTGAGCCGCTTCAAGTGCGCGGGAAATATCAGCAATCAAGTCCTGCGTGTCTTCCAGACCGACCGAGAAGCGCACCAGACCCGGCGTGATGCCAAGCTCATCTTTCTGCGCATCAGACAGACGCTGGTGCGTTGTGGTGGCCGGATGGGTCGCAATGGATTTGGCATCGCCGAGATTGTTGGAGATCACCGCAACTTCCAGCGCGTTGAGGAACTTGAATGCCGCCTCGCGCCCGCCTTTGAGGTCGATGGACAGCACAGTGCCGCCTTTGCCGTCGAGCTGCTTCTGCACCAGAGCTGCCTGCGCATGGCTTGCCAGCCCCGGATAGATTGTGCGTGCCAGCGCCGGATGATCCTGCAGCGCCTCGGCAATGGCCAGCGCGCTTTCCGCCTGTGCGCGCACCCGCAGATCAATGGTTTCCAGACCCTTGAGCATGACCCAGGCATTGAACGGGCTCATGCTGCCGCCGGTGTGCTTCATGTAGGGCTCAAGCGTGCCGCGGATGAAGTCTTTGGTGCCAAGCACCACACCACCCAGAGCGCGGCCCTGACCGTCGATATGTTTGGTGGCGGAGTAGATCACCACATCAGCGCCCTGCTCGATCGCGCGGCTGAAGACAGGGGTGGAGAACACATTGTCCACCACAACCAGCGCGCCAACCTCATGGGCGATCTGCGCCACGGCGGTGACGTTGATCACCTCAAGCGTCGGGTTGGACATACTTTCAAAGAATACCGCCTTGGTGTTGGGCCGCATCGCCGCCTTCCAGGCCGCGAGATCAGTGCCATCCACAAAGGTCACCTCAACGCCGTAGCGGGTGAGGATGTTTTCCAGAATATAGAGACAGGAGCCAAACAGCGCCTTGGCGGAGACCACGTGGTCACCGGCCTGCAGCATCGAGGTCAGCGCGCCGCTGACAGCCGCCATACCGCTTGCGGTGGCAAAGGCGTCCTCTGCCCCTTCCAGCGCGGCAATACGCTCTTCAAACATCGCAACCGTCGGGTTGCCATAGCGCGCATAGATGAACTCATCCGGTCCGGTCTCGATAAAGCGCGCCTCGGCCTGCTCTGCGGTCTCGTAGACAAACCCCTGAGTGAGGAAGATCGCCTCGCTCACCTCGTTATACTGGCTGCGCCGCGTGCCGCCGTGCACAAGCTTCGTGCGTTTGTTCCAATCGCTCATGTCATCATCTCCCGGGCCGTCTCTGGCTGGCCCAAATAAAAAGCCCCGTTCCGGCCAAGCGGAAGGGGGCTCCTTCATCCTGACCTCTTTAGCGGCATGTTTTACGTGGCCCGCAATCCGGTAACAAATCGCCACGCCCGCGCTTTACGCCTCAGCTCTATAAAGGTCAAGGCTGCAGCGCTGCGGTCACATTTGCTTTACTCCCTGCCGCCTCAAAAGGATGTCTCTGCACCCCCTCTTGCGGCACCGCGCGAAACCGGCATCATGGCGCACATCTCAGGAGGAGCGCCCATGTCATCTGACCCGATTGATCTTTACTACTGGCCCACGCCAAACGGCTGGAAAATCTCCATCGCGCTGGAGGAGATGGGGCTGCCTTATGAAACCCATCTGATCAACATCGGCAAAGGCGATCAGTTTGCACCCGATTTCCTACGCATCGCGCCCAACAACCGGATGCCCGCGATTGTCGATCCGGACGGTCCGGATGGCAAACCTGTTTCCGTGTTTGAAAGCGGCGCGATCCTGACCTATCTCGCGCGCAAAACCGGCCAGTTCATGGGACAGAGCGAACGCGACCGGATCGCGGTGGAAGAATGGCTGATGTGGCAGATGGGCGGCCTTGGCCCCATGGCCGGACAGACGCATCACTTCCTCAAATACGCGCCTGAAGACATTGCCTATGCCAAGGATCGCTACCGCTCCGAGGCGGCGCGGCTATATGGCGTGCTCGACCGGCGTCTGGCGGACAACGAATATGTCGCCGGAGATTTCTACTCTATCGCGGATATGGCGATCTGGGGCTGGGCCTCGCTCTGGGAAGGGCAGGAACAAACCCTTGAGGACAAACCCCATATGGCGCGGTGGCTCAAAACACTTTGGGAGCGCCCTGCCCTGCGCCGGGGCCGCGCCCTGCACGCAGATTTGCGCGCAGACCGCTCTGACACCTGGGTGCAGGCCGAGCTGTTTGGGACGGAGGCCTAAGCCGGATCAGGTTTCTTTTGTGTCTTCTTCAATGGCGTAGTCCTGAAAGATCTTGCCCTGCGTCATGAAGAAGACAAACACCGCCGCCGTCAGGCCGAAGGTCTTGAAATAGACCCAAGTGTCGGTGGTTTGGGTGCGCCAAATGATTTCGTTGAGCGCGGCAAGGCCAAAGAAGAAATAGGTCAGACGCTTGGTCAGCAGCATCCAGCCTTCTTCCTTGAGCGGCATCATCTCTTCCATAACCACCTTCAGGTAGCTCTGTCCGCGCAGCAGCCCAAAGCCAAGAATGCCGCCAAACAGTAAGTAGATCATGGTGGGCTTGATCTTGAAGAAGCGCTCGTCGTTGAGCCAGACCGACAGGCCGCCAAACACCACAACCAGCACCAGCGTGGCGATTTGCATCTTGCTGATCTTGCCGGTCAGACGCCAGAGGATCAGGGTGGTGAGGGTCAGAAGCGGTACAAAGCCGGCGGTGGCCAGAATGAAGCCGTCATAGTCGGTGCCGCCAACGGTAAAGGTCTGATCGCGCATCCGCAGATAGGCCACAAAGAAGGCCACGATCGGGCCCATCTCCAGCACCATCTTCAAAACCGGATTGATCTTCTTCTCTGCCATCGCGCGTTTCCTCTCCTCAGGCGTCCTATCCGCCCATTTCCACTATCACAGCCCCGGCCGCAATCAATGCCATCAGGGCAATCCGGCGCGGGCCAACGGTCTCTTTCAGCACCAGCCAGCCAATCAGCGCCGCAAACACAGGCGAGGTCTCCCGCAGCACGGCGGCCTCGCCAACTTTATCAAGCCGTGTGGCCAGCATCACCGAGCCAAAGCTTGCAAAGGCCACCAGACCGCCAAAGAAGCCCCGCGTCATGAGCGGGCCCAATGTGGGCGGGTTTTCCATCCGCCGCCAGCGCCGCGCGGCAATGACCGGAAACACCAGACCGTCGATAAAAAAGAACCACGCCAAGAAGGTAAATGGGTCTGCAGTCGCGCGAATGCCATAGGCGTCATAGGTGGTGTAAAGCGCCACAAACAATCCGGTGAAGACAGCGATCACCATGGCGGAGACCAGCGTATCGCGGCCTTCCGTCATAAAAACCATGTTGTAGACCGCAAGCCCCAGAATGCCCGACATCAGGACGGCCACGCCCAGCCACTGAACCGCGCTGAAGGTTTCGCCAAAGATCAGATAGGCGCCAATCACGGTGAAAAACGGGCCTGTGCCGCGCACCACCGGATAGACCACGGTGAAGGCGCCTTTGGTGTAGGCCCAGCCCTGCAACAGCTTATAGCCGGTGTGGATCACGAAGGCCCCGGCAAAGATCGGCCACATATGCGGCTCCGGCCAAGGCACCACAAACAGCGCAAACGGCAGCGCCATAGCGCCATAGCTGAAATCAATGGCACCGCGTGTCAGCCAGGGATCATGCCGCCCCTTCTGAAGCGCGCCAAAAACCGCGTGCAGGAAGGCGGCTGATACAGCCAGGATCAGCGCAAGCTGCTGTCCGGCCTCGGTCCCTGCGAGCGACACAAGCCATGCGCTCATTCTGTGTCATCCGCTACGCGCAAGCGCCGGGGGTTTTCCACCCCCGGACCCCCGGAGGATATTTCAGGCAAGAGGAAGATCAGCTCTGCTCCACGCCGATCAGGGCCGTGGCAAACTCTTCCGGGTCAAAGGGTTGCAGATCATCAATCTGCTCCCCCACGCCAATCGCGTGGATCGGCAGGCCAAATTTATCCGCCAGCGAGACCAGAATACCGCCCTTGGCGGTGCCATCCAGTTTGGTCATCACAAGGCCGCTGACGTCTGCAAGTTTCTGGAAGGTCTCCACCTGGCTGATCGCATTCTGACCGGTTGTGGCGTCCAGCACCAGCAGCGTGTTGTGCGGCGCATCCGGGTCTTTCTTGCGGATCACACGCACGATCTTGGCGAGTTCCTCCATCAGATCCTGACGGTTCTGCAGACGGCCTGCGGTGTCGATCATCAGAAGATCCGCCCCTTCGGCCTCCGCTTTGGTCATGGCATCAAAGGCGAGGCTCGCCGGATCAGAGCCTTCCGGCGCGGTCAGCACCGGCACGCCGGCGCGTTCGCCCCAAACCTGCAATTGTTCCACAGCGGCGGCGCGGAAGGTGTCGCCCGCAGCGATCACCACGGATTTGCCTGCCGCGCGGAACTGGCTGGCGAGCTTGCCGATGGTGGTGGTTTTGCCGGAGCCATTGACGCCCACCACCAGCACAACCTGCGGCTTTGACGGATAAAGCGGCATCGGGCGGGCCACGGTTTCCATGATGCGGGACACTTCGCCCGCCAGAAGGCCTTTGATCTCCGCCGTGGAAACCTTTCTCCCCATGCGGCCTTCGGCGATATTCGCGGTGACGCGCAGGGCCGTGTCCACCCCCATGTCAGAGGCGATCAGCAGCTCTTCAAGCTGCTCCAGCATGTCATCGTCAAGCTCACGCTTCACCACAGGCGCGCTGCGGCCCTGTCCGGTCAGGCGCGACAGCAGGCCGGGCTTGGGGGCCGGTGCAGCTTGCGGCTCAGGCGTGGGGGTTGGCGCTGGGGCCGGGCTTGGCGCAGGAGTTGAAACGGGTGTTGGCGCTTCAGCAGGCGTTTCAGTGGTGGGGGCACTAGACGCGGCCAGTGCCTCAGGGGATGATTTCTGCGCGGCGGGGTCCGCTGCTGGAGTTTCTGCGGGGGCTTCTGCCTCCACTTCACCGCCATCTTCGACAATCGCCTCCAGCCCCTCTTCCAGTTTGGAAGAGGATTTGAACAACCTGTCCTTGAGCTTTGAGAAAAACGCCATGTGGGTCTCCGAAACTGTTGGGACTCAGTTAGTCTGAATTTGCAGGATTTAAAAGAGCGGCGTCTGCCAGCCGACCCCGGCCACGATCAGAAACTGCCCGACCGCATAAAACGCCCAGACCGCGACTGAGGTGAGATGATGCAGACCGGTGTTTGGTTTCATCCGGAAAAGCTGCATCGCCAGAATGGTGTCTGACAGGATAAAGCCCATCGCCCCGATCATCGCCCAGACCCGCATGTCGAGCCCAAGGGCGGCCACGCCCATGGCGCAGATCAGCACCACATAGCCGCGCACAATCCAGCGCAACGTGCCTGTGTAGGGGCTGAGCCAGATCTCTGTGGAGAGGCCAAGCGCCACAATCGCGGGAAACAGCAGCGACGCGGTGATCGCACTGCCGCCCAGCATCCAGAAATGCACGGTATAGGCCACATGCACCAAGCCAAAGGCGGCAAGCCCCCAAAGGAACGGCCGCTCGCCATCCCGCGACAGCACCAGATCGCCAATGGCTGAGAGCACAAGCGCAACCACAATGGTGCCGGCACCAAAACTGACCGCCACAGCCCCGGCCCAGGCGAGCAGCGGGATGGTTTTGACAATGGATTTTGCAAGGCTTTGCGGCCGATAACAGTAAAACACACCGTAGATCAGCGCGGCCAGCACGCCCACAGCCAACAAAATCAGACGCAGATTTTGCCGAAAGGCGATTTCCTCAATAACACTCATACCAACTTTGGTCCGTTTTTCTTGTATTCTAGCCATGTGAAGGCTGCGCGCTGCAAGCAGATTTCCTGCATAACGCTGGGGCACTCCAACGACGGCTAAGATATTTGCACAGAGGGCCTGTAAGCCGGATTCTGTCGCGCCAGGTTGCCCCGGCGCTGATGACCATTCATCTAGGATGCCTGTTACCAGACACCTCCAGCTGCCAACCCGGATCTGCTCGGGGCAAGACACCCCTGTGACTGACGCCACGCGCGATCCCTATTTGGCATTGCTCCCGGTGGGGCTTGCCGTGCCGCTGCTGTTGCCAGCCGCGCGGTGGGCTCTTACCCCACCGTTTCACCTTAACCCTGACGGATCAGGGCAGTCTGTTCTCTGTGGCGCTTTCCCTCGGGTTGCCCCGGCCGGGCGTTACCCGGCACCGTTGCCTTGTGGAGTCCGGACTTTCCTCACGGGCTTGCGCCCCTGCGGCCATCCAGCCCTCTGTGCAAGAGCGGTGTAGGGGGTTGCAGCGGAGAGGTCAATCGCCCCCCTTTTGCGGCGCATTCGGGGGAGATGGTGCGCAGTGAGTATTTTTGGCAGAATGAAGTCAGGACAGCTCTGCGGAGGCGAGCCGCGCGGCGATGCGGCCGTCCTCGGCGTCGCAGGGGCCGGAAGCCCAGGGGCGGAACCGGTCGCGGAAGGCGGCAAAGCTCGCCGCGTTGTCGACATCATAACCAAAACACGCAGCACCTTCGGCCCAACCCTGCGTTGCTGGCGCATCATCCGGCCAGACCGCCAGCCCCTGGCGCGCCAGCCGTCGCCAGTCAAAACGCGGGCCGGGGTCTATTTTGCGGCCCGGTGCCAAATCGGAATGGCCAATGACACCTGCCGGGCCAATATCCCAGCGCTGCATGATCCCGCCAAGAAGCGCCTCCAGCGCGGCCATCTGGGGGGCGGCAAACGGATGGTCGCCGCGGTTTGAGAGCTCAATACCGATGGAGCGGGAGTTCACATCCCCCTGCCCCCGCCATTGCCCGGCTCCGGCGTGCCAGGCGCGCATTTCTTCTGCCACCAGCTGGGTCACATCCCCTTGGGGAGAGATCACATAATGCGCCGACACTTCCGCCTCTGGATTGCACAGCCAGTCTATGGCGGCCTGTGTGCTCGCCATCGCGGTGTAGTGGATCACAATCAGCTCCGGGCGCGCCTCTTCGCGGCGCGGGCCGAAATTCGGGGAGGGGCATTGGGAGATCTGCAGGCGCGATGCCAAGAGATCAGTTCCGTGCGGCCTTGCGGAAGGGGCTTGGATCCCATTCACAGGCATAGCCGTCGCCATCCGGGTCAACGCCGAGACGGTCCACACGCGGGCCGCCGCGTTCCAGAAACGCCAATTGGGCGGCTTGATCACTGGAGAATTTGGCACAGGCTTTTTGATAGCGTGAGGCACCGGTCAGCCCCAGACGGCTGTGCACTTTGGTGCCGCGCGGATGGTTTGTCGCCAGCGCATAGGCCACCACATTGGGGCCCTGCTCGCCAGAGCGTGTCGGCACAGCGGTGGGCGCAATCACGGTGTAGTTGGCCTGATTCTGTGCGCGCAAAGCGGCGTCTGCCTCAATCGAGCGACGCTCTCCCACGGCGGCAAAATCGTTTTCATCCGAAATGCCAGGGTTGGAGAACACTTGCGGTGCCGGATTTGACGGGCTGGCCTCAAGCGGCAGGACACCGGAGTTGGCCGAAGCCGCCGCCAGCGCCGCGGTGGTTTCATTGGCGATGGCTGCCGCCTCTGAGGCAGGCTGAGGCGCTGCCGTGGCCGTGGTGGCCAGCGGGGTCGCCGGCGCAGAAGGTGCAGCCGGCAGAGCGGTTTGAGAGGTGGTGACCTGAGGGGCGGCGGGCACGGTCTCGGTTGAGACCACCTGCGCGGGTGGCAGCGCGCCACCGGCACGGGCGCCGTCATACTGTGATCGCGATTGTGGCGCGTTCACTGCATTGTCAAAACCCACGCCTGCTGCGCTGTCGGGAATGCGCGGCTGACATGCCGCCAGCGCCACAACGGCGCAGATTGCCCCAAATGTCCGTGTCATCTCTGCTCTGCCTGCTTATTGCTTGGCGGCAGACTTACCACCATTTGCCGGGTTTGGCCACAAATCCGGCGGCCTGTTCCAGCGCGTAAGCGGTGTTCAGCAGATCGCCTTCTTCCCATGGACGCCCGATGAGCTGCAGACCCAGCGGCAGACCTTGGGAATCGAGGCCGGTTGGCACCGAGACACCCGGCAGACCGGCGAGGTTCACAGTCACGGTGAAGACGTCGTTCAGATACATCTGGATCGGATCGGCTTCAGACATTTCGCCCAGACCAAAGGCCGCAGACGGGGTGGCTGGCGTGAGAATCGCGTCGATGCCCTGGGCAAAGACGTTCTCGAAGTCCTGCTTGATCAGTGTGCGCACGCGGCGGGCACGGTTGTAGTAGGCGTCATAGAAACCGGCGGACAGCACATAGGTGCCAACCATCACACGGCGCTGCACCTCGTGGCCAAAGCCTTCGGCGCGGGTCTTTTCATACATCTCGGTGATGCCGTCCCCTGCCGCCAAAGTGGCGCGGTGGCCGTAGCGCACACCGTCATAGCGCGCGAGGTTGGAGGAGGCCTCCGCAGGCGCAATCACGTAGTAAGCGGGCAGCGCGTATTTGGTGTGCGGCAGGGAGATGTCGACGATCTCAGCACCGGCCGCTTTCAGCATGTCGATGCCGTCCTGCCAGAGCTTGTCGATCTCCGCAGGCACGCCATCAAGACGGTATTCTTTCGGGATACCGATCTTTTTGCCGCGAATGTCGCCGGTCAGCATGGCTTCAAAGTTTGGCACGGCGAGTTCCGCGCTGGTGCTGTCTTTGGCGTCATGGCCGCACATGGCTTTCAGCATGATCGCCGCATCGCGCACGTCTTTGGTCATCGGGCCGGCCTGATCGAGCGAGCTGGCAAAAGCCACGATGCCCCAGCGGGAGCAACGGCCATAAGTCGGCTTGATGCCGGTGATGCCGGTGAAGGCCGCAGGCTGACGGATGGACCCGCCGGTGTCGGTGCCGGTGGCTGCAAGGCAGAGGTCTGCCGCCACAGCGGCTGCGGAGCCGCCGGAAGAGCCGCCCGGGGTCAGCGCAGTGTCATCATTGCCGCGACGCCATGGGTTCACCGCATTGCCATAAACAGAAGTTTCGTTGGAGGAGCCCATCGCGAACTCATCCATGTTGAGCTTGCCGAGCATCACTGCGCCAGCGTCCTGCAATTTCTGGGACACGGTGGATTCATACTCAGGCTTGAAGCCTTCGAGAATGCCACTAGCCGCCTGGCTGGCGACACCTTTGGTGCAAAAGAGGTCTTTGATGCCAATCGGCAGACCGCACATGTCCGGCGCGTCGCCTTCTGCAATGCGCGCATCCGCCGCCTTGGCACGCTCAAGTGCGATTTCCGGCGTCTTGTGCACATAGGCATTCAGCGCGTCCGCGTCGTCGATGGCTTTCAGGAAAGATTCGGTCAGCTCAACAGAGGTCACATCGCCCGCGCGCAGTTTGTCACGTGCTTCTGCCAGCGTCAGTTTGGTCAATTCGGTCATTTCGGTCGCCTCTCTCTGGGGCAAAATTCGGGTCAGGTGGTCAGGATCGGATCAACGGCGTGTGGCCGGATCACTCCACCACTTTGGGCACGGCAAAGAAGCCTTCACGCGCGTCTGGCGCGTTCTTCAGGATTTTCTCCTGCTGATCGCCATCGGAAATCACATCCTCGCGGCGCTTCAGGCGCATCGGGGTGACAGACACCATTGGCTCCACACCCTCAACATCCACTTCGTTGAGCTGCTCAATGAACCCCAGCACAGCGTTGAATTCCTGCGCCAGCGCGGGCAGGTCTTTCTCTTCAACCTTGATGCGGGCCAGTTTGGCCACTTTGGCGGCGGTGCTTTCATCAATCGACATGGGGCAAGACTCTTTTGTTGCGGGCTTTCTGCGAACGTATGCTCAGCCTTTAGCGCGCGCACCGCAGCGGTGCAAGCGCTTGGCCTCACTGCGCGCGCGGATCGGCCTGTTGCACAAGATGGCGGCGCAGAACCTCGATCATCCAGCCCAGCATAATCCCGTTGAGCACATGCCACATGAAATGGGTGCCAAAAGGCACCGCCTCACACATCGGCATATCGAGCGAGCGGAAAGTGAGTGAGGCAAGCAAAAGGCCACCCCCAATCGCCAAGCCGCGCGCCACGATGGGCAAGCGCCCTCTAAACGCGAGTGCATAGGCCAGGATCATGACGGGCACAGGCATATAGGCGGCCGATACCCCAAGCAGCGGCAGATGAGAAAACAGCGGGATGGTCAGCGCGGCATAAGGAAAGAAGCCGAGCGTGGCGACAGCGGCCCAGAGCGGGCGCAGCCGCCAGTAATGCCGGTTGGCCGCGTAAATATAGAGCAGAACATAGATCGCAATCGGCGCCACATCCGCCACCCCGGCCCAGCGCGTGGCGTAGGTGTGAAACAGAAAGCTGCCAATGCCGATGAGCGCAAGAATGACACAGAGCGTACGCGCCAGTGTTTTCCCACTGCCCGCAGGCACATCGCGCAGACGCCCCCACATCCAGAGCGCGGCCAGAACAAAGGCGGCATTTGTCACCGCATTCACGGGTTCCGCCCAAAAAGCCGGGCTCATGCGCTCACAATAGGCGTCCACCTGCGCTGTCCAATCCATGTGGCCTGCCCCTTCTGTCCTGTTCTCTTTTCTTGTCACGCACCCGTGCTAGTCTGACCATACATCAGAAGGAGAAACAGTATGAAAATCATCTGGCTGGGGCATGGCTCCTTTCGCATTGAAACCGCCAATCTGGTGCTGCTGATCGATCCTTGGCTGACCGGCAATCCGATGTTGCCTGAGGATCAGCATGAGGCCGCTGTCGCAGGGGCGACGCATCTCGTTCTGACCCATGCGCATTTTGACCATGTGGCCGACATGCTGCCGCTGGCGCGCAAGCTGTCCTGCCCCATCGTTGGCCAATATGACCTGATGGCCTATTGGAATGAACACGAACATCTGGAAACCATCGGCTTTAACAAAGGCGGCACAGTGGACCTCGGCGAAGGCGTTAGCCTCTCCATGGTTGCCGCGTCCCACAGCTCCACCTTCGGCAGCGATGAAGGGCCAAAGGCGGCAGGCTCGGAAGTGGGTTATATGCTGAAGATGGAAGGGCGCACGGTCTATATCTCCGGTGACACAGACATCATGGCCGATATGGACTGGATGGGAGACTATTATCAGCCTGACATCGGCATCCTCTCTGCAGGGGGCCACTTCACCATGGACATGAAAGGCGCGGCCTATGCGGCCAAGCGCTATTTCAACTTCAAAACCGTGATCCCGTGCCACTACCGCACCTTCCCGATTCTGGCGCAATCCGCCGATGATCTGCACGCGGGCCTGCCTGATGTGGAGGTCATCGAGCCCGAGGTCATGCAGGCCATCGACATCTGATGCCCGCCACGGACTTTACCGCTGAAGAATACGCCGCGCGCCTCACCAAGACGCGCCGGGCCATGGCGGCGCAAGGCATCGACACGCTGATTGTGGCGGATCCTTCCAACATGGCCTGGCTCACCGGCTATGACGGCTGGAGCTTTTACGTGCCGCAGGCGGTGATTGTCCCTGCGGCAGGGGATCCGATCTGGTGGGGCCGCCCGCAGGACAAGGCTGGCGCGGCGCAAACCACATGGCTGTCGGCTGAGAACCTCCTTGATTGGCCGGAAGCCCATGTCCAACACCCCGACCATCACCCTTATGAGGCGCTGGTTGCACATCTTCAGGCGCGCGGGCTGACCCGCACTATCGGCGTGGAGATGGACAATTACTACTACTCCGCCAAATCCCATGCGGTGCTGACGGAGGCATTTGGGCCGCTCACCGATGCCAACAGCCTCGTGAACTGGCAACGCGCGGTGAAAAGCCCTGCCGAACTGGCAATGATGCGCAAGGCCGGACGGCTCACCGCGCATATGCATGCCACTTTGCGTGCCGGTTTTCGCGCAGGCCGCCCTAAAAACGAGCTGGTGGCAGAGGTGCAAGCCGCCGGTATCGCGGGCATTGACGGGATCGCAGGCGACTACCCCGCCATCGCCCCCATCGCGCCGTCGGGCACAGAAGCCTCTGCCGCCCATATCACCTGGAACGACCGCCCGCTGAGCCTAGGTGAAGCGACTTACTTTGAAATCTCAGGCTGCTTTCACCGCTACCATTGCCCCGCCAGCCGCACGCTTTACATGGGCACGCCGCCTGCAGACATCCGCCGCGCCGAAGAGGCTGTTTTGCGGGCAATTGAGGATGCCTTTGCCGCGGCCAAACCCGGAGCCACCTGCGAAGAGGTTGCCGCCTGCGTCTATGACAGCTTTGCGCGTGCGGGCTACAAAAAGGACAACCGTACCGGCTATCCCATCGGCCTCAGCTACCCACCGGATTGGGGAGAGCGCAGCATGAGCCTGCGCCCCGGCGATACCACGGAGCTGGAAACAGGCATGACCTTTCACCTCATGCCCGGTCTCTGGACGCCGGATTGGGGTGTGGCGATCACCGAGAGCTTTGAGGTCACCGAATCTGGCGGTGTGCCGCTGGCCGAGATCCCGCGCGAGATTTTTGTGGCAGAGACCTAGGCAGCTCAGCGGCGCGCGGCAAAGAAGTCTTTGAGAAGCGCTTCACTTTCTGCCGCTGCGAGGCCGTCATAGATTTCGGGCACATGATGGCATTGCGCGTGGGCAAAGACGCGCGGGCCCTGCGCCACGCCGCCGCTTTTGGGATCGCCCGCACCATAATAGAGCCGCGCAATCCGCGCCTGGCTGATCGCACTGGCGCACATCGGGCAAGGCTCCAGGGTCACATAGAGATCACAGCCGACCAGCCGCTCGCTGCCAAGCGCCGCGCAGGCCGCGCGCATGGCCAGAATTTCGGCATGTGCGGTCGGGTCATGGTCTTCGCGGGTGCGATTGCCTGCCTTTGCCAGCACCTGCCCATCCGGCCCAACAACCACCGCCCCCACAGGCACCTCCCCGCGTGCGGCGGCGGCGCGGGCCTCAGCCAGCGCAAGATCCATATGGGAGGTAAATGTCATATCCCTGACATGCCTTGCCACGCGCGGCTGCGCAATCCCCCTTCCCCGCTTGCGCTTTCCCCGCTACATGGGGGCCATGACCCAAAAACCGCCCTCCTCCCGCCGCGCTGGCAAACCACAGCGCCCTGATCGCCCTGCGAAAGCGCCTCACAAATCCGGCCCGCGTGGTGCAAAGCCCGGCACGGCAAAGCCAGCCGCCGCAAAGCCCAGCCCGGATGGCGACCGCATTGCCAAGGTTCTGGCACGCGCCGGTGTGGCCTCGCGCCGCGATGCCGAACGCATGATCGAAGCAGGCCGGGTCAGCGTGAACGGCAAGAAACTCACAAGCCCCGCGCTGAATGTGACCGACAAAGATCGCATCACGGTCGACGGCAAAGCCATCGGCACGCCGGATCACGAGCGGCTTTGGCTCTATCACAAGCCGTCTGGCCTTGTGACCACCAACCGCGACGAGAAAGGCCGGGAAACCATCTTTGACAAGCTGCCGGAAAACCTGCCGCGTGTGATGACTGTCGGGCGGCTTGACCTCAACTCCGAAGGTCTGCTGTTGCTGACCAATGATGGCGGGGTGAAACGCAAGCTGGAGCTGCCAAGCACCGGCTGGCTGCGCAAATACCGCGTGCGCCTCAACGGCCGCCCCACCGACGAGACATTTGCGCCGCTGCGCAAGGGCATCGAAGTTGAGGGCGAGCGTTTCCAGCCGATGGACATCACGCTGGACCGTCAGCAGGGCGCAAACGCCTGGGTCACCATTGGCCTGCGCGAAGGCAAAAACCGCGAGATCCGCCGCGCGATGGAGGCCATCGGCCTCACCGTGAACCGGCTCATTCGCACCTCCTATGGCCCGTTCCAATTGGGCCAGCTCAAACCCGGCGAGGTCGAAGAGGTGCGCCGCCGCGTGGTGCGCGACCAGCTTGGTCTCGAGGATGCGGTGGCCCCGGAAACCCGCCGCAAACCCACGCGCCGCCGCCGCTGACCCTGCCTTGGCGCCCAAGCTCTGCGCTTTGGGCGAAGTTCCGCAAGAATGAGCCATCCCCGCAGAACTTCCCCCTAGCCTTTGGGAGGCAGAGTTCTTAAGTTTCTCTGTAACTTAGCGAGGGTTGGAGCCACATGTCCTCAAGCGGTTTGCAACGGCTGGCCTTTGGTCTGCTTGTCATGTTGATCTTATATGTCTCCGTGACAGGAGGCGCGTGATGGCGCAGAAGTTCGGCGGAAAATACAGCCCTGACGGGCATCAGCAAGCACCACAACCCGCGCCCAGCGGGGGCTTTCGCGGTGCCAAACGCAGCCGCGTCGGTGGCCGCGTCAACCTGCTGTTCATCGCGCCTTTGCCCTTGATTTGGCAGGCTTTTACCTCAGAGCCAGTGGTCATGCTGCAATATCTCGCAGCGCTTGGTGTCTTGCTGTTGGCGGCCTGGATGACCCGCGAAGGGCTGTTTGCCCAGGAGGCCTATGACGCCCGCAAAGTGGCCCGACGCCCTGCCCTGCCGCGCAAGATGCTCGGCTCTGCGCTGACCGCCGCTGGCCTTGGTCTGGCGGGCATCGCAGGCCATGGCCCGCTGGATGCCATTATCTTTGCGGTGATTGGCGGGGTGCTGCATGGCTTTGCCTTTGGTCTTGATCCCATGCGGGACAAGGGCATGGATGGGGTCAATAGCCACCAGACCGACCGTGTGGCGCGGGCCGTGGAAGAGGCCGAAGCGCATCTGTCTGCCATGCGTGAGGCCATCATGCGGGCTGGCGACCGCGCGCTGGAGCGGCGTGTGGATGCGTTTCAGACCACTGCGCGCGATCTCTTTCGCACCGTTGAAGAAGACCCCCGCGACCTGACCGCGGCGCGGCGCTATCTCGGCGTTTATCTGCTTGGCGCCCGTGACGCGACGACCAAATTTGCCGATCTCTACAGCCGGACGCAGGACGCCAAAGCGCGTGCCGATTATGCCGCGCTGCTGGATGATCTGGAAAAGAACTTTGCCGCCCGCACCCAAAAGCTGCTTTTGGAGGATCGCGGGGACTTGAATGTGGAAATTGATGTCCTGCGGGAGCGCCTGGAGCGCGAAGGCCTGCATCAGGACACTCTGTAAGCGATTACCGACCGGAAAGGTAGATTTAAATGTCTGAGACCGTGCGCAAAAAAGCCCAAGCCGCTGTGGCGGAAATCACCGAAGCAACCGTTTCTCTGCCCGAACCTGTGGAGGCCAACGCGGTTGTTCCGCTCGCCGAGGCAGATGCGCCTGTGTCTGCAGAAATCAGCAAACGCATGGCAGAGCTCGATATGGACAACACCACATCGATTGTCTCTTTCGGCTCTGCGGCGCAGGCAGAACTGCAAACGATTTCGCAGGCCATGCTGCAGGATGTGCGCAACAAGGATGTTGGCCCCGCCGGGGACAGCCTGCGCAATATCGTGACCACGATCCGCGGTTTCTCTGTTTCTGAGCTGGATGTGCGCCGCGAGCGCAGCTTTTGGGAAAAGCTTGTGGGCCGGGCTGCGCCCTTTGCGAAGTTCACCGCCCGGTTTGAAGAGGTGCAGGATCAGATCGACCGGATCACCGACGATCTGCTGAGCCATGAGCACACCCTGCTCAAAGACATCAAATCGCTCGATCTGCTCTATGAAAAAACGCTGAACTTCTATGACGAGCTGGCGCTTTATATCGCAGCAGGCGAGGCCAAGATTGCCGAGCTGGATGGCACCGACATCCCTGCCAAAGAAGCCGAGGTCGCCGCAGCGGATGAAAATGCGCAGGTGATGAAAGCCCAGGAGCTGCGCGATCTGCGCGCCGCACGCGATGATCTGGAGCGGCGGGTGCATGACCTGAAGCTGACCCGTCAGGTCACCATGCAGTCTCTGCCTTCGATCCGCCTTGTGCAGGAAAACGACAAATCTCTGGTCACCAAGATCAACTCCACCCTGGTCAATACGGTGCCGCTCTGGGAAACCCAGCTGGCGCAGGCGGTGACCATTCAGCGCTCTGCCGAAGCGGCGGCTGCGGTGCGCGATGCCAATGACCTGACCAACGAGCTGCTGACCGCCAACGCCAAGAACCTGCGCGACACCAACAAGGCGGTGCGCACTGAAATGGAGCGCGGCGTGTTTGACATTGAGGCGGTCAAAACCGCCAATGCGGAGCTGATTGCCACCATCAATGAATCGCTGCAGATCGCGGATGCGGGCAAAGCCAAACGCGCCGCTGCGGAAGAGGACATGAAAAAGATGGAAGCCGAGCTGCGCGACACGCTGGCCTCCGCCAAAGCCCGCGAGGACGGTCTAGGGGACACCGCCGCAACCTCCGTGCCCAAGGCGTGAGGCGCGCCACTGCCATAGCGATGGGGCTCACCTTGAGCCTGCTGGCCGCCTGTGAGGAAGCAGGCGTCTCAATTCCTGCGCCCAAAGCGCCCAAGCCCAAACCCGTGCCGGTCGAAAGCGAGCGGCTTGCCACCTACTACAGCCAGGTGCAGGCCGATCTGCTGGCGCGCGGGCTGCTGCGCACCGACGGCGGCGGGCCGGACACGCCGTTTACGCCGGACATGCTGGCGCGCAACTTTGAACAGATCGCGTTTTACGATGAATACGTGCTGGATGCCGGTCTTGAGCGCGCCGCCGCCACGCCGGGGCAGCTGCGCCGCTGGGAAGGGCCGGTGCGCGTAAACCTTGAATTTGGCCCCTCGGTGCCGGAAAGCCAGCGTGCCACGGATCGCGAGACCCTTGCCGCCTATGTGCCAAGGCTGGCCCGCGTCACCGGGCATCCGATCCGCCAGACCAGCGGCTCTGCCAATTTCCATGTGCTTGTGATGGGCGCCAATGACCGCGCAACGCTTGAGAAGCGACTGGATGTGCTGCTGCCCAATGCGTCACCTCAGACCCGCGCGCTGTTCACCAATGCACCGCGCTCGATCTATTGCTTTGTGGTGGCGCAGTCCGCTGGATCCACGCCCAATGCCTACACCTCTGCAGTGGCGCTGATCCGTGCGGAACACCCTGATTTGATGCGCAAATCCTGCCTTCAGGAAGAGATCGCGCAGGGTCTGGGTCTGACCAATGACAGCCCGCGCGCCCGGCCCTCGATCTTTAATGATGACGAGGAATTTGCGCTTCTGACCACCCATGACGAAATGCTTTTGGGCATGCTCTATGACCCGCGCCTTGCCATTGGTATGAGCGCGGAGGACGCCCGCCCTGTGCTCTACATCCTGGCCCGCGAGCAGACCGGCCAAGGATTTTAATGCGCCCATTGAAAGGACTAACAAATGGGAATTTTTGATTTTCTCACCGGCGAATTTATCGACGTCATCCATTGGGTGGATGACACCCGCGACACGCTGGTCTGGCGCTTTGAACGCGAGGGCCATGAAATCAAATACGGCGCCAAACTCACCGTGCGCGAGGGGCAATCTGCGGTGTTTGTGCATGAGGGCCAGCTGGCAGATGTGTTCACCCCGGGGCTTTATATGCTTGAAACCAACAACATGCCGGTGATGACCACGCTGCAGCACTGGGATCACGGCTTCAAAAGCCCTTTCAAATCCGAGATCTACTACGTCAACACCACCCGCTTTGCCAATCTGAAGTGGGGCACCAAGAACCCGATCATGGTGCGTGATCCGGAGTTCGGTCCGGTGCGCCTGCGCGCTTATGGCACCTATGCGATCCGCGTGGTCGATCCGGCACGGTTCCTCACCGAGATTGTGGGCACCGACGGCGAATTCACCATGGATGAGATCAGCTTCCAGATCCGCAATATCATCGTACAGGAATTCTCCCGCGTGATCGCGGCCTCTGGCATTCCGGTGCTGGATATGGCCGCAAATACGGCAGATCTGGGCAAGCTGGTGGTGGCGGAAATCTCCGGCACCATTGCCGAATACGGCCTCGCGATCCCTGAGCTTTATATCGAAAACATCTCGCTGCCCGCTGCTGTGGAGGCCGCGATGGACAAGCGCACCTCCATGGGCATTGTCGGTGATCTGGGCAAATACACACAGTTTTCCGCCGCAGAGGCGATGACAGCCGCCGCGCAGACGCCAAACTCGGGCATGGGCGCAGGCCTTGGCATGGGGATGGGCATGGCGATGGCGCAACAGATGGCGGCGCAAACTGCACAGCCCCACGCCGCCCATCAGCCCGGACCATGGGGCGCCCGTCCTGCCGCGCAGGCCGCCCCTGCTCCGCAAGCGGCCCATGCGGCCCCGCCCCCGCCACCACCGGTGGAACATGTCTGGCACGTCGCCGAAAACGGGCAGACCCGAGGCCCGTTCTCAAAGGCCGCGCTGGGCCGGATGGCCACCGCCGGTGAGATCACCCGCCAGACCCATGTCTGGACCGCCGGTCAGGACGGCTGGAAGCACGCTGAAGACGTGGCAGAACTGGCCCAGCTCTTCACCATTCTTCCGCCCCCGCCACCGGGAAGCTGAACTGAAAAACTCATGTACCCGGCTGCGCAGACGTTCTTGATGCCGCAGCCGGGCGCAGCACTTTCTCTGCTACACACGCGATCCAACCCAGACAGCACCGACCTTTCAGATGACCGCCACACCGCCGCCCGCCCCTCAAGAGACCACCCGCTTCCCCTGTCCACAGTGCGGGGCGGACTACAGGTTTGCGCCCGCGCAGGGCAAGCTGATCTGCGATCATTGCGGCCATGAGGAAGCCACCGAACAGGGCGACCGTGCCGCCGCCATCACTGAGCTGGATTTTCGCGCCGCTCTGGCAGAGCAGCTTCCGGCGGCGGAAGTTATGGAAACCCGCGCCACCACCTGCCCCAATTGCGCAGCCCATGTGGTTTTTGACGGGGACACCCACGCCACGGAATGCGCCTTTTGCGCGACACCGGTGGTGGTGGATACCGGCACCCACCGGCAGATCAAACCGCGCGCGGTGCTGCCGTTTCAACTCGCCGAGCCTGCGGCGCACGACGCCATGAACGACTGGCTGGGCGGGCTCTGGTTTGCCCCAAATGGCCTGCAGGATTACGCCCGCAAGGGGCGCAAGATGGATGGCATCTATGTGCCTTACTGGACCTATGATGCGGACACAAAATCCAGCTATCGCGGCGAGCGCGGCACGGTCTACTATGTCACGGAAACCGTGATGCGTGAAGGCAAGGCGGAGCAGCGCCGGGTGCAGAAAATCCGCTGGCGGCCTGCCTCCGGCCGGGTGGCGCGTTGGTTTGACGACATTCTGGTGCTGGCGTCAAAAGCCCTGCCCAAAAAATACACCGATGCGCTGCAGCCTTGGGATCTCTCTGCGCTGGAGCCCTACAGCCCGGAATTTCTCGCGGGATTTCAAGCCGAAGGCTACACGGTTGAACTCACCGAAGGCTATGAGGAGGCCCGCGCGCATATGGATCGTGTGATCCGGCGCGATGTGGCTTTTGACATCGGCGGGGACCGCCAGCGCATTCACAATGTGCAAACCGCTGTGAGCGATGTGACCTTCAAACACATCCTGCTGCCGGTCTGGCTGGCGGCTTACAAATACCGCGGCAGGTCCTATCGGTTTGTGGTCAACGGCCAAACCGGTCGCGTTCAGGGCGAGCGCCCCTACTCAACCTGGAAAATCGCCTTTGCCGTTGCGTGCGCAGCCCTTGCAGCCGCGGCCTTTGGCTATATCATCGCCCAAAACCAATAAGTTTTGAGAGACAAGTGATGAGCCCCCACGCCGCATTACAGGCGTTGCTGCACGCCCGCCATTCCTGCCGCGCCTTTCGGCCTGAGCCGGTGCCGCAGGACACCATTGCGCAAATTCTTCTGGATGCAGGCCGCGCGCCCAGCTGGTGCAACGCGCAGCCCTGGAAGGTCACCGTGACCTCGGGTGCAGAAACCGATGCGTTTCGCGCCACCATGGCCCAAGCCTTTGACAGCGGCGCGCCTGCGCCGGACTACCCTTTCCCGGAGACCTACACAGGCGCGCATCAGAAACGCCGCCGCACCTGCGGCATGCAGCTCTATGAGGCGGTTGGCATCGGTCGCGGAGACCGCGATGCCCGCGCCCAGCAGATGCGGGAGAACTACACCCTGTTTGGTGCCCCCCATGTGGCGGTGATCTCCTGCCCCAAAGAGCTTGGTCCCTATGGTGTGCTGGATTGCGGTGGTTTCATCACCGCATTTTGCCTCTCGGCCAAAGCACAGGGCATCGGTACTGTGCCCCAGGCGGCCCTGTCGCTCTTTTCCGATGTGGTGCGCCGCCATTTTGACATCGCTGAAGATTACAACATGCTGGCCGCGATCTCCTTTGGCTTTCCCGATGATGCCGCCGCGATCAACACCTTCCGCACCGAGCGGGCCGCCCTTGACGAATTTGTGGACTGGCGTGGCTGAATGGTGCGACGGCGCGGGGCTTAATCCTGCGCCGCGAGCGTGCCTTGCTGCTCCGGCAGGCGCGCCTTGGTGTCACCTGCATTCGCGAAGGGCTGCGCGGTTGGGTGAATGCTTTCTGAGCGATCCGCGCTGACCAGACGCCGCGCCCGAAACAGGAAGAATTTGCCCCAGTGCCGCCAGGTGCCAACGGAGGGCGCATGTGGATCCATGATAAAGCGATCCCGCCAGCCATCCGGCAGCTTCAGATCACACATCTCCAGCCGTTCCAGCATCCAGACCAGCGGGATATTGGCCAGCGGGCGCGCCTCCTCAAACGCCCCCAGCTGACCGCCAATGTCGCCATGGGAGCCGCGAAACCAGACCTGTTCGATCCGCGCGTCCCAGCGCGTCGGGCACATCCACATTTCCGGCTCAAACACCTCACGCGTTTCATCCAGCGCCAGCGCCTGAAAGCCGTGGCGTACGATGGGTGACAGATGGTGGTTGTGAAAGGCATGACGCCGCTCGGTGAACCGCCACAGCAGCGGCACCCGCGCGCCCAGCGCCTTGACCGTGTCCCAGACGCCGATCATCTCGATGTCGACGCTCTCATGGCAATGGGCCTGCGCAAAATCGGCGGCGGCAGCGCTGTCAGGCGTCAGCTCATAGTGGCGATAGGCGGTGCGGATATTACGCTCTGTGGCGCAGCTCGCTTTCAGCAGCCCGACCCGATCAATCACGCCTGCAAGCGAGCGCACCGCAAAAGCGCCCCGTGAATAGCCCATCAGAAAGATCCGGTCACCGGGACGGTAGCGGCTGGCGAGATAGCCATAGGCGCGGCGGATTTGGCGGTTGATCCCGCGCCCCATCATCACATCCAGCGTCTGTCGCCAACTGTGCCACTGCACCCCCGCCTCATAGTAAAGCGACACGCCAGCGCCCAGCTCCTGCAACAGGCGGTAGGTGCGCCCGGCGTTGGTCTCCTCCCCATCCATCAGAGAGGACATGGTGCCATCCAGAATAATCACATGGGTGACAGGGCCGCGACGCGGGGCCGTGGGCGAGTGGCGGGCCGCAAATTTACCGGCCAGCCAAGAGGTTATGCGTTCATGCAGCCGTATCTTGTGCCTCACTCAACATTTGCCAGACGCGGTGCGGCGTAAACGGCATATCCGCCTGACGTACGCCGCGCTCCCAGAGCGCATCCTGCACCGCATTGGCCGCTGCGGCCATGGCCCCAACCGTGCCAGCCTCACCACAGCCTTTCATGCCCATGATATTGGCGGTCGAGGGCACTGCCTCCGTGGTAAAGCCAATCATCGGCACATCGCTGGCGCGCGGCATCGCGTAATCCATGAAGGTGGCGGTCAACAGCTGACCTTCCTCATCATAGACCACATGCTCCATCAGCGCCTGACCAATGCCCTGGGCCACGCCACCGTGGACCTGCCCTTCTGCGAGCATCGGATTGATCAGATTGCCAAAGTCATCCACCACAGTGTAGCGCTCCAAAGTCACCTGACCCGTTTCCGGGTCGACCTCGACCTCCGCCAGATGCGCCCCGTTGGGGAAGCTGCGCGCGGGCAGCGTTGTGCGTTCTTCATGCACCATCAGATCAGTGCGCCCATCCGCGCGCGCCATCTCTGCCGCCTCAAGGAAGGTCGGATGTAGATTAGAGCCTTCTGCGCGGAATTGCTCATCATCAAATGTCACGTCCTCGGCATCCACACCCATCTTCTCTGCAAGATACGGGGTAAATGCTTTAATCATGGTTTCCACGGTCGCCAGTGTCGCAGTATTTTGCACCGTCACCGAACGCGAGCCGCCGGTGCCGCCGCCCTGTTTGATCCGGTCGCTGTCGCCCTGCACGACCTCTATGAGCTCGGTCGGAATGCCGGTCTGATCACTCAGGAACTGGGCGTAAACCGTCTCGTGGCCCTGACCGTTGGACTGCGTGCCCACATAGATCGAGACCGTGCCATCCTCATTGAACTCGACCCGCGCGCTTTCGCTGGGATCACCAAGGATACTTTCAATATAGTAACACAGCCCCGCGCCGCGCAACTTGCCCGCAACCGCGCTGGCCGCTTTGCGCGCGGCAAAGCCTGCAACGTCGCCAAAGTCTTCCATTCGGCTCAGCACGCGGTCAAAATCGCCCACGTCATAGGTTTCATCCGTGGCGCTTTTGTAAGGGAACGCCGCATTCGGGATGAAGTTGCGCCGGCGCAGCTCCCAGCCGCTTACGCCGAGCTCCCTTGCGGCGCGGTCCATCAGTCGCTCCAGCGCATAAATCGCTTCCGGTCGCCCAGCGCCGCGATAGGCATCCACCGGTGTGGTGTTGGTGTAGATCCCGTCGACCTGCAGCCAGGTGGTCTGCACATCATAGACGCCCATCAAAACACGGCTGAACAATGTGGTCTGGATCGCTTGAGCAAATTGCGAGTTATAGGCACCCATATTGGCGGTGGTTTTCACGCGATAGGCGGTGGCTTTCAGGTTTTCGTCAAACGCCATCTCCACCAGCGAGGTCAGATCGCGCCCGGCATTGTCTGACAACATCGCCTCTGTGCGCTCCGCCATCCAGCGCACAGGCCTGCCAACCACACGCGCCGCATGGGCAATCACCAGAGGCTCCTGATAGATCATGCCTTTCATGCCAAAACCGCCGCCGGTGTCGGGGTTGGTGACCCGCACATTGGCCGCATCAATTTTCAGCGCGCGCGCCACTTCGTTTTTCGGCCCCCAGACGCCCTGACCATTGTTGGCCACATGGACCTTATCGCCATCCCATTCCGCACAAGCGCCGCGCGGCTCCATGGAATTCACGATGATGCGGTTGTCGCCCACCTCAAGGCTGACCACATGCGCCGCCTTTGCAAAGGCTGCCTCGGTCGCGGTCTCATCGCCAAGCCCCCAGTCAAAGGCGAGGTTGTCTGAGGCTTCAGCATGCAGCTGTTCGCCCCCACGCGCCAGCGCGATATGTGCCGGGCGGTCTTCATAATCAAACAGGATCATCTCGGCCGCGTCGCGCGCATGATCCAGAGTTTCCGCCACGATCACGGCAACCGGCTCGCCAACATAGCGCACACGCCCGTTGGCAAGTAAAGGCCGCTCCGGTTTTGCGCCCATGCTGCCATCGCGGTTTTTGACCTGCGTGCCGGGCAGAGTGGCATCCAGCCCAGCGGCCACCAGATCGGCTTGGGTGAGCACACAGGCCACGCCTTCTGCCTCACGCGCATCCGCCACATCCAGCTCCGTGATATCCCCATGCGCCACCGGGGAGCGCAGGAAATAAGCGTGCAAGGCCCCCTCCGGCGCGATGTCCTCAACATACTGACCCTGGCCTGTCAAAAACCGTGTGTCCTCGACCCGTTTGACCGGCTGACTCTTCCCGAACTTTTCCATGGCTGGCTGCTCCCTGCGCGTGGCTCCAGAGGTGACTGTATCGCCCCGCCCGCCCGTGTCCAGCCCATGTTACGCTGCACGACGTTGCGACCGTCACCATATTGTGAGGCAATCTGCGCGTCGGGCAAGACGGCTCAGTCCCAGCCCTGCGTGGCCACCCAATCCAGCAGCCAGTCGCGAAACTGACGCGCCGGTTTGCGCAATCCGCGCAGATCCTCATAGATCAGGTGATAGGCTTGGGAGCCACGCACACAAAAGCCCTCAAGACAGGGCTGCAAGCCTGCGCCGCGCATTTCGCCATCGCTCGCCGGGGCGCGCGCCAAGGCGATCCCGCGCCCTTCACGTGCCATCGACATGGCCATGATCGTGCTGTCGGCAAACACCATGCGCCCAGCGCCCGGCCGCACACGCGCCTCTTCCAGCACCTGCCGCCATCCAGAGCGATGGGTGCCCACCTCAATCAACGGCCATTGCAGCAAATCGCCGGGCTGTGAAATCTGCGCGGCGATCTCCGGCAGGGCCACCGGAAACAGCCATTCCCCCATGATCCGGTCACTTTCGGCCCCGTAAGCGTGCGGATTGCCGAAGATGATTTTCAGATCGCTGAACCCGCTCTGCAGATCCCGCGCGGAATTGCCGGTGCTCAGCATGACCGAGACACCGGGATGCTGCGCCTCAAAGTCCTTCAGCCCCCGCGCCAGAATGCCATGGGCAAAGATCAGAACACACTGCAGGTAAAGCCCTTGCTCCCGGCTCTGACCAAAAATGCCCTCTGTGGCCTCCTCCAGCGTCATCAGCGCCTGCTGCACCGGCGGCAGATAGGCCCGACCCGCCTCTGTGAGCTGCACCGAATGGGCATGACGCTCAAACAACGGCGCGCCGAGCTTTTCCTCAAGGCTGCGCACCTGCTGGCTCACCGCCGCCGCCGACATATTGAGCTGCTCCGCCGCCCGCGCAAAGCTCTCCGCCCGGGCTGCTGCCTCAAACACCCGCAGCCAGTTCAGTGATGGCACCCGTTTCTGCATGGATCGAGCATAAGAAAAACTTAGCCTCCCCGTCCACAACCATCATGCTGCGATTTTGCCCCCTCTGCGTATCGTTTTGGAAAGCAGCCACGGGAGGCCCCATGCCCCAAGACACCCTCAGCCAGCACCAACAGAGCCAATATTGGGAAGACGGCTACCTCTTCCCACTGGATGTCATGCCCGCCGCCGAGGCCGCCGAGTGGCGCGCAGAGCTCGAAACCATCGAGCGCAACTGGCTCACCGCCGACCTGCCGCTGCCGCTCAACAGCTACAAACGGGTGAACAGCCATGTGGTTTTGCCCATGGCCGCGCGTCTCGCCGCCGATCCGCGCGTACTTGATATCGTCGAAAGCGTGCTTGGCCCCAACATTCTGGTCTGGAGCGCGGAGTTCTTCATCAAGGAACCCAAGACCGAGGCTTTTGTTTCCATGCACCAAGACCTCACCTATTGGGGCTTGGGCGAGATTGACGGGCTGGTGACCGCATGGATTGCGCTCTCGCCTGCCACAAAGGCCTCAGGCTGTATGGAATTTGTCAGCGGCAGCCACAAGAACCCGATCCTGCCGCATACGGACACCCATGGTGCGGACAATCTGCTGTCGCGCGGTCAGGAAATCGCCGTCGACATAGCTGACTCAGACCGCACTGCCATCGAACTCCAACCCGGTCAGATGTCTTTGCATCACGGCCTCACCATACACGGCTCCGGCCCCAACAGCGCGGATGACCGCCGCATCGGCTTTGTCATTCGCTACATCCGCCCGGAAATAGCCCAACAGGTGGCGGACAAAGACTACGCCATGCTGGTGCGCGGCGTGGATCGCATTGGCAACTTCATCCATGTTGCACCGCCCCCAACCGCTTTTGCACCAGAGGCCGTGCGCCTTTACGAAGAAATCAGAACCGCCCAAGCCGCCGCCCTCATGAAAGGCAGCAAAGACACCAAAAGGCTCTACGGATGACACAGGAACCCAAAATGGACAAAGTGGCCTTCACCCAGATGAAGGACGGCACCAAAGAGGAATATGAATTCCTTAACGCGCTGGAAATTGACCACACCAAACACACCGCTGATCGGCTGATGAAGGCGCTGGTGGAGCTTGACGAAAGCCTGTCAGGTTATCAGATCACGCGCCTTGGCCATTCCCTGCAATCCGCCACCCGCGCCTGGCGCGACGGCGCGGATACGGATTGGGTTGTCGCCGCTCTGCTGCATGACATTGGCGACATCTACGCGCCCTACAATCACGACGAATACGCCGCCACGATCCTCAAACCTTTTGTTCGGGAACAGTGCAAATGGGTGGTGGAGACCCATGGCGATTTCCAGATGGTCTACTACGGTCAGCATCTGGACGGCTACGACCAGAACAAACGCGAGCGCCACCGCGGCCATCCCTATTTTGAGGACAACGAAGTGTTCTGCGAACGCTGGGATCAGGCCAGCTTTGATCCGGAGTATGACACGCTGCCGCTATCGTTCTTTGCCCCGATGGTGCGCGAGGTCTTTGACCGCCCCGCCTATGACCCCGCGGTGATCCGCCCCGGCGAGCGCGTGCCACTGACCGATGCCGCCATCGCTGCCGAGCGCGCGGACGCTTAGGGCAGCGCATTGGGTATTTTTGACCTGTAAGAAGAGCGCGCCCGCCCCATGCCCTCTGGCACAACAATGGGGCGGGCGCGCTTTTCCGCCATCCCGCACAAAACACCCCGCAAACCCGTCCTTTGCGGTGCAGATGCGCCCGATCACCACGCTTTAAGCAATTCTCCCCGCTTCCCGCTTCCCCTTTGCCTGCGCTTTCGCTAGAGACAGGTCCGATTGATAAACGGCCCGACCGACAAAAGGGATCAGACCAATGGCGATGGAAAAGACCTTCAACGCAGCCGAAGCCGAAGGCCGGCTCTATGACGCATGGGAAAAAGCAGGCTGCTTCACCGCAGGCGCAAATGCAAAGCCCGGGGCCTCCACCTACTGCATCATGATCCCGCCGCCCAACGTGACCGGCGTTCTGCACATGGGCCACGCGTTCAACAACACGCTGCAGGACATCCTGATCCGCTGGAAGCGCATGCAGGGCTTTGACACGCTCTGGCAGCCGGGCACCGACCACGCGGGCATCGCCACCCAGATGGTTGTGGAGCGCAAGCTGGCCGAAACCCAGCAACCCTCCCGCCGCGAGCTGGGCCGTGAGAAATTCCTTGAGAAGGTCTGGGACTGGAAAGGTGAAAGCGGCGGCACCATCGTCAACCAGCTCAAGCGCCTTGGCGCGTCCTGTGACTGGAACCGCGAAGCCTTCACCATGTCCGGCGCGCCCGGTGCGCCTGCGGATGTGGCGGGCGGCAACTTCCACGACGCGGTGCTGAAAGTCTTTGTTGAGATGTACAACAAAGGCCTGATCTATCGCGGCAAGCGCCTCGTGAACTGGGACCCGCATTTTGAAACCGCGATTTCCGACCTCGAAGTGGAAAACATCGAGGTCGCAGGCCACATGTGGCACTTCAAATACCCGCTCGCAAATGGCGCCACCTACACCTACGTCGAGAAGGACGAGGACGGCAACGTCGTGCTGGAGGAAGAGCGCGACTATATCTCCATCGCCACCACGCGGCCTGAAACCATGCTGGGTGACGGCGCTGTGGCCGTGCACCCGTCTGATGAGCGCTATGCGCCGATCATTGGCCAGCTCTGCGAGATCCCGGTTGGGCCAAAAGAGCACCGCCGTCTGATCCCGATCATCACCGATGAGTATCCGGACAAAGACTTCGGTTCCGGTGCGGTGAAAATCACCGGCGCGCATGATTTCAACGACTATCAGGTCGCCAAGCGCGGTGGCATCCCGATGTACCGCCTGATGGACACCAAAGGCGCAATGCGCGCGGATGGCGAAGACTACGCCTCTGCCGCCACCCTGGCTATGGCTGTGGCCAAAGGCGAACAAACCCTCACCGAAAATCAGGCCGACGCGGTCAACCTCGTGCCAGACGAGCTGCGTGGGCTGGATCGCTTTGAGGCGCGCAAACTGGTGGTCGAACAGATCACATCAGAAGGTCTCGCCGTGACCTTCACAGAGACCTACGTCGATGAAGAAGGCCATGAGGCCACCCGCGAGGTGCCGATGGTCGAGAACAAACCGATCATGCAGCCTTTTGGCGACCGCTCCAAAGTGGTGATCGAGCCGATGCTGACCGACCAGTGGTTTGTGGATGCAGAGAAAGTGGTTGGCCCGGCGCTGGACGCGGTGCGCGACGGCACCGTGAAAATCCTGCCGGAGTCCGGTGAGAAAACCTACTACCACTGGCTGGAAAACATCGAGCCTTGGTGTATCTCCCGCCAACTGTGGTGGGGCCACCAGATCCCGGTTTGGTACGGTCTTGACCTGTCCGCAGAGGACTTCAAAGACGACGAGACCAATGGCGCGCTCGATCTTGTTGAAATGGGCCGTTTGCTTGGCGAAGGCGGCATGCTGCACCGGGGCAATGTCATGCACTGCGCCGCAAGCTTTGACGATGTCGCCGCGCAGTTCCTGGACGACAACGCCAACATTCCGGCTCCGCTGAACAACGCCAAAGTGGTTGAGGTGGCGGACAAACACGAAGCCATCCACATGCTGGCCGAAAGCCTCGCGCAATATGTGGTGGATCAGGACCCACTCAAGCTGGTCTTCCCAGTCTGGCGCGACCCCGACGTGCTCGACACATGGTTCTCCTCCGGCCTCTGGCCCATCGGCACGCTGGGCTGGCCTGAGCAGACCGACGAGCTGGCAAAATATTTCCCGACCTCCACGCTGGTCACCGGGCAAGACATCCTGTTCTTCTGGGTGGCGCGCATGATGATGATGCAGCTTGCTGTGGTCGATCAGATCCCGTTTGACACGGTCTACCTCCACGGCCTTGTGCGCGACGCCAAGGGCAAGAAGATGTCCAAATCCACCGGCAACGTGATGGACCCGCTGGAAATCATTGATGAGTACGGCGCCGATGCGCTGCGTTTCTCCTCCGCGGCCATGGCGGCTCTGGGCGGCGTGCTGAAACTCGACATGCAGCGCATCGCGGGCTATCGCAACTTCGGCACCAAACTCTGGAACGCCGCGCGCTTTGCCGAGATGAACGGCGTGTTTGAAGACGACGTGACAGCCTGGGGCGGTGAAACACTCTCGCAAACCGCCAACCTCTGGATCATTGGCGAAACAGCCAAGGTGCGCGAAGAGGTCGATGCGGCGCTGGAAAGCTTCCGCTTCAACGATGCCGCCAGCGCGCTTTACGCCTTTGTCTGGGGCAAGGTCTGTGACTGGTATCTGGAGTTCTCCAAGCCGCTGTTCTCCTCAGAGGACGCCGCAGCGGTGGCTGAAACCAAAGCCACCATGCGCTGGGTCATCGACCAGTGCCTGATCCTGCTGCACCCGATCATGCCGTTCATCACCGAAGAGCTCTGGGGCAACCTTGGCGACCGCGCCAAAATGCTGGTGCACGCCGACTGGCCGACCTACACGGCGGCAGAGTTTGTCGACGCCAAAGCCGACCGCGAGATGAACTGGGTGATTTCCGTGATCGACAACATCCGCTCCGTGCGCGCCCAGATGGGCGTGAACGCGGGCGCAAAAATCGATGTGGTTGTGAGCGAGATCACCGAGGAAAACCGCGCCGCCTTTGCCGCCAACCAGGCGCTGATCTTCAAGATTGCGCGTGTGGTGTCACTTGAGGAAGTCGCCGCGTTCCCCAAAGGCACCGCGACCGTGGCGGTCGATGGCGCAACCTTTGGCTTGCCGCTGGCCGACATCATCGACATCGATGCGGAAAAAGCGCGCCTTGAGAAGGGTCTTGGCAAGCTCGCCAAGGAACTTGGCGGTCTGCGCGGGCGTCTGAACAACCCCAAATTCGTCGCCTCCGCGCCGGATGAGGTGGTGGAAGAAGCCCGTGAAAACCTCGCCGCGCGTGAAGCCGAGGAAGCCAAGATCAAAGGGGCTCTGGCCAAGCTCGCAGAGCTGGACTGAAGCACTTTGCGTTTTATGTGAGACAAGAGGATCGCTTTTCCCGTTCGACCGAATGGGAGAGGCAGGGAACAAGCGATTCAAGTCTAACGCAAAGTGCTCGGAGCACTTTAAAATCAGCCGGATCATGCCTATTGTCTGGGCATGATCCGCAGCTTTTCAAACCTCATCGAACGTCAGATCAAAAAGGCTCAGGCACAGGGCCAGCTGAACGGTCTTGAGGGCGAAGGCAAACCGCTCCCCAAACGTCATGACGGTGAGGATGCCGCCACCTCTGTGGGCCATTCCATCATGGCGCGCGCAGGCGTCCTGCCCCGGGAATTCAAACTCAAAGAGGCGCTTGAGGCAGCCAAACAAGACTGGCAACAAGCCACGGATCCTGCGGAGAAAAAGCGCCTGATGGCAAAAATCTCCGAGCTGGAGCTGGCCTATAACATCGAACGCGATGCCTACCGCAAGTTCCTGAAGTAGCCCTTGGGCTTTCTCATTCGTCAAATATCCCGGGGGTATGGGGGCTGGCCCCCATGTGATCCTTGCCCCTGATCACTATACCGGCTGGCTATGCAGCAAAGCTTGCGCGCAAATCCAGCCGCACGTCCCGCGCTTACTTAAACACCGGTGCCCGTTTCTGCAGGTTGGCGGCAATCACCGCCATCTGATGCGGCTTGCCCATCAGCGTGGTCTGCACGCGGCTTTCCTCCAGCAGCACGGCATCCTCATCCGCGGCGTGGGTTTCGGCAAACCCGATCAGCGCTTTGGCTGCGCGAATGGCCGAGGGGCTTTTGCCTGCGATCTCCTCAGCGAGCGCCAGCGCTGCGGCCAGCGGATCGTCCACCACCTCGGTCACCAGCCCCCAGTCCGCGGCCTGCGCCGCTTCAAACGGGGTCGCCGTGTAGGTCAGCTTGCGGATCACATCGGAGCGGGTGAGCTGCGGCAGAAGCACCATGCCGCCCATATCCGGCACAATGCCCCATTTCATCTCCATCACAGACATCTTCGTGCCCGGCGCGGCAAAGCGCACATCCGCACCCAGCGCGATTTGCAGCCCGCCGCCATAAGCCACCCCCTGCAGCGCACAGATCACCGGCACCGGCAGCTTGCGCCAGACCATGGCCACCTGCTGAAACAGATTGCTGTTTCCAAAGCGGCGCGGCATCAACAGCTCTTCCGGATCTTTGCCAGCCATCGCCCCAAAGGACATCACGTCAAGCCCGGCGCAGAAGGCCTTGCCTTCGCCTGAGAGCACCACCACACGGACGTCCTCTTTGTCCATCAGGCTCTCGCCCGCAGCGGCAATGGCCTCCAGCATCTCCGGATCCAGCGCATTCATTTTATCTCCGCGCGTCAGGGTCACGCGGGCTATGTGGTTCTCAATCTCTACAGAAACGCGGGCCATGCTGCTCTCCTCCCAAAGGCAATACTTGCCATACACTCCGACGCGCTCCGGCAAAAATCCACCCTGACGTGAGGGCAATTCCCCTTGTCCCGCATAAGCATATGCGGCACCTTCCGCGCCATGACCGGACCTCGCTATACCAAATTGGCCCAAGGCCTGCCCGCCACCGTTCCTTTTGTCGGCCCCGAAGCGCAGGAGCGCGCTATGGGCCATGCGTTTGCCGCCCGCATGGGCGCCAACGAAAACATCTTTGGACCTTCTCCCAAAGCCATTGCCGCCATGGCACAGGCAACAGATGGCATCTGGATGTATGGCGATCCGGAAAGCTTTGAGCTGCGCCACGCGCTGGCCGCCCATCACAAGGTCGACGCCGACAACATTGTGGTTGGCGAAGGCATCGACGGGTTACTTGGCTATCTGGTCCGCCTGCTGATTGAGCCGGGTGATGCGGTGGTCACATCGCTCGGGGCTTATCCGACCTTCAACTATCACGTGGCGGGCTTTGGCGGTGTGCTGCACGCGGTGCCTTACAAAGACGACGCGGAAGACCTGCCTGCGCTGCTGGCCAAGGCGGCGGAGGTGGACGCAAAGCTTGTCTACTTCGCCAATCCGGACAACCCGATGGGCAGCTGGTTCAAAGGCACTGACATCGCCGCACAGTTTGACAATATCCCTGAGGGCTGCCTGCTTCTGCTGGATGAAGCCTATGTGGAGCTGGCGCCGGAGGGCACCGCCGCCCCGGTGGAGATCGAAGATCCGCGCGTGATCCGCATGCGCACTTTCTCCAAAGGCTACGGCATGGCCGGTGCCCGTGTGGGCTATGCCATGGGGGCCAAGGAGCTGATCCGCGCCTTTGAGAAGATCCGCAATCATTTCGGCATGAACCGCGCCGCACAAGCCGGGGCGCTGGCCGCACTTGAAGACAACGACTGGCTGCACTCCACCTGTGACAAGGTTGCGGTCGCGCGGGCTGAAATCACCCGCATCGCTGCCGCGCATGGCCTGAAGGCTCTGCCCTCAGCAACCAATTTTGTCACCATAGACTGCGGCCGGGACGGCGCTTTTGCCAAAGCGGTTCTTGAAGGGCTTGTTGCCCGCGGCATCTTTGTGCGTATGCCGTTTGTGGCGCCGCAAAACCGCTGCATCCGCGTCAGCTGCGCCCCTGCCGAGGATCTGGCCCTGTTTGACGCCGCCCTTGGCGAGACGCTGTCGGCACTTTCCGGCTAGCCCGCCCTGTTCACGAATATTTTCCTATGGCGCGGGCAAACTCGGGGTAGTCTGTCTGTAGGAGAATGCACAATGTCAGGTCCGGTACAGTCTGCACCGAACTACACCAACGCCGCGCTGGTCATGGGGTTTGTGAACCTCATGTGGGTATTTGTTCTGATCTTTATTCTCTGGGGAATGCCCGCAGTTATGGTGCTGGCGGTGATTTTGAACGCGGGTATTGATCGGCTCGCGCGCCGCAAAGACCGGCACGCGCCCAGATCGTAAGCTTCAGGCCTCAGCAATCACCTTGGCCGCCGCCTCCACCGCGCCCGGCCCGTGGGGAATATCCAGTGCCATCATGCCCGCCTGCACCGTGGCCAGCATTCCCATGATCATTTGGGCATTCACATGGCCCATATGGCCAAACCGGAAAAAGCCGTCGCTTTGCGGGTCCTCCTCGGTGGCCATGCCAAGCCCGATGCCAAGCGTCAGCCCGGCATTGTCCTGACACCAACGGCGCAGGCGCGTGCCGTGCTCCGCGCCAATCTGCAGAGAGGTCACTGCGGTGCTGCGATCCTGCGCCTGCGCGACATTCAGCGCCAGCGGGCCACCTGCCCCCCAGGCCTCACTCGCCGCCCAGATCGCACGTGCCAAGGTTTCATGGCGCTGCCAGACGTGCTCCATGCCTTCGTCCATCAGCATATCCAGCGCCACCCGCAGCCCATAAAGATGATGGGTCGGCGCGGTGCCACAGAAATGCTGGTAGTACACGTCAGGATTGACCCGAGGCGCCCAGTCCCAATAGCGGCTCACACGCTTCAGTTCTGCCCGACGCGCCGCTGCTTTTTCGTTAAAAAACACAAACCCCATGCCCGGAGGCACCATCAGCCCCTTTTGGGACCCTGCCACCATCACATCCACGCCCCAGGCGTCCATCTCAAAACGGTCACAGCCCAAAGAGGCAATGCAATCCACCATCAACAGCGCCGGATGCCCGGTCGCGTCCATGGCTTTGCGCAGCGCAGACACGTCGCATTTCAGCGATGTGGATGTGTCCACATGGGTGACAAGCACCGCCTTGATCTCGTGAGTGACGTCAGCGGTCAGCGCCTCGGCAACACGGGCCGGATCAATCGGGGACTGGCGGCCAAAGTCGATCACCTCAGCCTCCGCCCCAAGACCAACCGCCATTTCCCCCCAGCCATGGCCAAAGGTCCCTGCCGCGAGCACCAGCACCTTGTCACCCGGTTCCACAACATTGGCCAGCGACGCCTCCCAGACCGCATGGCCGTTGCCGATATAAATTGCCGCGTGATGTTCCGTGCGCGCCACTTTCTTCAGATCGCGCAATACACCCGCGGTCAGGTCGATCAGCTCCCCCTCATAGATATTGGGGGCCGTTCGGTGCATGGCCCGCAAAACAGCCTCCGGCATCACCGATGGTCCGGGAATCGCGAGGTAGGTCTGTCCTTGTGAGAGTTGCATGGGGGTCTCCGAATAGATTCAGCGCAAACAGTATCTTGAAGTCCTGCCGCGTCAATTCCTGCACCATCACAGTTTGTGCGACAGCCCTTCGCATTTGGTGATACGCCCAAAGAAACGCCATCCGCATTCCCACTGGTTTCAGGTCGCGCCGCCCTGTAAAGGTCAAGACAGACAGATCACTGCCGATAAGGGCGACACACGTGACCAACACCGACGGCCAACCGCCAAAAGACAACGGCTATTTGCTTTCCTGGCTCTGGCGCAAATACCTGAAGAAGCACAAGTGGCTCTTGTTTGCCTCCGCTTTCCTGATGGCCATCGAAGGCACCTCTCTGGGTGTCATGGCCTGGATGATGGAGCCGATGTTTGACAACGCCTTTGCCGGTGAAAACGCCGATGCCCTCTGGAGCGTCGGGCTTATTTTTGCGTTCATCTTCTTTCTGCGCGGCGTCACAAGCGTGGCGCATAAAACGATGATGACCGCGGCCACGCAACGCTCAGCCGCGGATCTGCGTGGCGATCTGCTGGGCCGGATGATGATTCAGGACAACGCCTTTCATCAGACCCACCCGCCGGGCTACCTGATCCAACGAGTTCAGGCAGACGTGAGCGCCATAAACGGTGTCTGGTCGAGCTTCATCATGGGGGCTGGCCGTGATTTTATGTCGATGATCGCGCTTGTGGCAGTGGCCGTAAACGTGGACTGGCGCTGGACATTGGTGGCCTGCGTTGGCACGCCACTTCTGGTGATGCCCTCTCTGGCCGCTCAGCGATTTGTGCGCCGCCGCGCCCGTGAAGCGCGCGATCATGGGGCCAAAATCGCAACGTTGCTGGATGAGATTTTCCACGGCATCGTGCCGGTCAAACTCAACCTGCTGGAACGCTATCAGAGCGGCAAATTCAAAGCCTGGACCAAACAGCTCGTGCGCGCCGAGGTCCGTTCCACGTTTGGCACCTCCTCCATTGCCGGGATGATCGATATCACCGCAGGCATCGGCTTTTTCTGCGTGCTGCTTTACGGCGGCGGGGAGATTGTGGCTGGCGAAAAGACCGTGGGACAGTTCATGGCCTTCTTCACCGCCCTTGGCATGATGTTTGAACCGCTGCGCCGCCTCGCAGGTCTGTCCGGACGCTGGCAAGTGGCCGCCGCCGCCATTGAACGGCTCAAGGAGCTGGTCGAAACGGAGCCCACCATCCAGTCGCCCACCACACCGGTTGCGGCCCCGACAGGCGTCCCCGCCATCGAACTCAAAGATGTGCATCTCTCCTATGGCGATGTGAAAGTGCTCAACGGCACCAGCTTTGTGGCCGAGGCCGGCAAGACCACCGCCATTGTCGGTGCGTCGGGCGCAGGCAAGTCCACGCTCTTCAACGTGCTGACACGTCTGGTGGACCCTCAAAAAGGCCACAGCCTGATCGGCACGGTCGACAACCGCGCCATGACGCTGGCGGATCTGCGCAGCCTGTTCTCTGTGGTCTCTCAGGAAGCCGTTCTGTTTGACGACACGCTGCGCGAAAACATCGTTTTAGATCAGCAAAACGTCGATGATGCCCGGCTGGAAGAGGTGCTGAAAGCGGCTCATGTGGCGGATTTCCTGCCCAAGCTCGCTGACGGTCTCAACACACAGGTTGGCCCGCGCGGCTCCAACCTCTCTGGCGGACAGCGCCAGCGGGTGGTGATTGCGCGCGCGCTGCTGCGCAACACGCCGATCCTCCTGCTGGATGAGGCCACCTCCGCGCTCGACACGCGCTCTGAAACCATCGTGCAGGCCGCGCTGGACAAGCTTTCCACCGGCCGAACCACGCTGGTCATCGCCCACCGCCTTTCCACTGTGCGCGAGGCGGATAAGATCGTGGTGATGGACAAAGGCGTCGTGGTCGATGAAGGCACCCATGACGAGCTTCTGGCCCGTGGCGGGGTCTATGCGGAGCTGCATGAGTTGCAGTTCAAAACCAGTGGCGAGACGGCTGAGGCGCGCGCGCTCAAGCCTGTGAAATCCATCGGTCAGGATCACGCGGCGGAGCAGAAAACCTTTGTCGGGCGGCTGTTTGACCGTCTCGCGTTCCGGCGCTGATCAGCTGCCTTTCCGGTAAGACGCCGCCAGTGTCTCCGGTTTGGCACCTAGAAAATACCTCAGCAACGTCAGAAGGTTGCGCCGCCCCCGGCGCAGCCATCCCTGCTTGCGGTATTTCTCGGCGCTGGTTGTGGCGATGGCATCAAGACGCACCAGTCGCTTGCTCCCCAAGCGCCGCGCCAAGGCCACATCTTCCATTAATGGAATATCGTCATAGCCGCCAAGCTGCCCGTAAAGCCGCCGCGAAATCAACAGCGCCTGATCACCATAAGGCAGGCCGAACACCCGGCTGCGCAGATTGGCCCATCCGGCCACAAATCGCCCCGCAGGTCCGGGCGTATCAAAGGCCAGCGTGAACCATCCGGCTTTGTCAGACTGACCGAGTTTGGCCTCTACCGCTTCCGCCCAGTTTTCAGACAGAACCGTATCGGCATGGACAAACAGCAGCCACTCCCCCGTGGCCAGCTCCCCGCCCTGCCGCAACTGCCCACCGCGCGAGGGTGTGGTGCGGATGATCTTCGCCCCAACCTCATCGGCAATGGCCAGCGTCTGATCCTCAGAGCCGCCATCCACCACAATCAACTCGCGCAAAATCCCCGCAGACACACCCGCATAGAGCGCGCCCAGACAGGCCGGCAGCGCCTGTTCAGCGTTAAGCGTCGGGATGATCACACTGAGTGGAGCGCGCATTTCTTTGTCCTGCCCTGTTGCACGGCAGAAGCGCTTCTATATGAGAAGAGTACGCAAGAACAGGACGAACCGCATGACCACGCCCGCCCGCAAGATCCTCCGCCTCAGCGGGGCTGACACCGAAAGCTTCCTGCAAGGGCTTGTGACCAACGATCTGGACCATCTGAGCGATGGCCTGCTCTATGCCGCGCTGCTCACGCCTCAGGGTAAATACATCGCGGATTTCTTCCTGAAACGCGACGGCGCAGACATTCTGCTGGATGCAGATGCGGCTCAGGCCCCTGCGCTGATCCAACGTCTCAGCATGTACAAACTGCGCGCGGATGTGGCGATTGCCGAGACCGACCTGCACCTGCATCGCGGACTTGGCGACATACCGGAGGATGGCGCGCCCGACCCGCGTGATACGGAACTTGGCTGGCGCGCCTACCGTGAGGCTGCACAAACCGATGACACCGTTGACTGGACCGCGCTGACCGTGGCCAATCAGGTGCCCTCCACCGGCATCGAGCTTGATGGTGACAGCTACATTCTGGAGATGGGGTTTGAGCGCCTTAACGGCGTGGACTTTCGCAAGGGCTGTTATGTCGGCCAGGAAGTCACCGCCCGCATGAAGCACAAGACCGAGCTGCGCAAAGGCCTCGCTCTGGTCGAGATCGAAGGCGCAGCGCCAGTGGGCACACCAATCCTGCGCGACGGGCGTGAAGTCGGCAAACTCTACAGCCAGTCCGGCGGCAAAGCGCTGGCGTATCTGCGCTATGACCGCGCGGGAGACGGCATGACCGCCGGAGAGGCCACCGTCACCTACAAAGGCTAGGCCGCCTAAGGCGTGAGAGTTTTCTGAAACCGAAACGCCAGCACATTTGCCCCCTGCCCGCGCATCAGGTTCTGGGAATGGGCGTTGAAGTCATGCACGACCGATCTCCATTCCCCATAGCCCTCTTCCCACATCCAGAGCTCCATTGCGCCAATCAGCTTCGCACCGATGCCCTGCCCGCGGCAGCGCTCATCCACGCAGATCTGGTCCAGCTCCACGAGCGCGCTGGCATAAACAAACGGATTGCCTTCCCGGCGGTTTGGCACCGCGAGTAAGAACCCACAGACAGCGCCAACGTCATCTTCGGCCACAAAAAGCTGCGCGCCGTCGCGAATCTTTTCCTCAAAAAACGCCTTGGCCGCGGCCTCTGGCACCTCCGCGCAGTATTGTTCTGGGTGTTTGGCCGCGTGAATCGCCTGCACCTGCGCCGAAAGCGGCAGGATCATGCCGATCTCATCTATTGCTAAAATGCGGATCATAAAAAACCTCCGGTTGTTGGCCGGAGGTTTTTGGGTTTTGCCCCCGGCAGACTGCGCGGGGAAAAGGGTCCGTGCGCGGCTTATGCGCGCTCGGAATATTCCATGGTTTCGGTGTTCACGACGATGTCTTCGTCCTGCCCCACAAACGGTGGCACCATCACGCGCACACCATTGTCCAGCACCGCTGGCTTGAAGGAATTTGCCGCTGTCTGGCCCTTCACAACCGGCTCAGTCTCGACAATTTTGCAGGTCACTTTCTGTGGCAGTGTCGCGTTCAGCGCCTCTGCTTCATAGAACTCCACAACGATGGTCATACCGTCCTGCAAGAACGGGCGACGCTCACCGAGCAACTCCGCAGAGATTTGATTTTGCTCATAAGTTTCGGTGTCCATGAAGATCAGCATGCCGTCATCCTCATAGAGGAACTGCTGGTCTTTCTGCTCCAGACGCACGCGCTCTACCTTGTCGGCAGACCGGAAACGCTCGTTCAGTTTGGAGCCGTTGCGCAGGTTCTTCATTTCGACCTGTGCAAATGCGCCACCTTTGCCGGGTTTCACGTGGTCGACCTTGACGGCGGCCCAAAGACCCCCGTTGTGCTCCAGCACGTTGCCGGGGCGAATTTCATTTCCGTTGATCTTTGGCATGTTCAGAAACCGATAGAAAAAAGGTTGATTGAGTTGTTTCGCATCCTATATCTGGCCAGTCGGCAGCTGGCAAGGAGGCCCGATGCGGAGCCCAACTTTTGAGCGATATGCATTTCACGCATAGAAGCTATGCAAACACGGGCTACCCGAATCGTGCGGAATGCTTCATAAGGAGCGACACGCCGAAAAACACAAGAGCAATAACACAAGGACGACGAGATGACCGATTTCGTTGATGCAGCGGCTTACAACAATGAACAAGGCAACCGCGCCCGCAAACTCTTTGCGGCAGTTGTTTTGGCTGCGTTGGATGATGCCATTGCGGACGACAAAAAATACGGCAATGGTCCGGAGCAAATCGCGCGTTGGGCGCGGTCCCGCGACGGTCGCGAAGTGCTGTCCTGCGCCGGTATCGACCCGAACGAACGCGTGGTCGAAGGGCTGATGGAATTTGTCGGCAAGGGTGTTCGCACCTCTGTTGCGTTGTCGCGTGAAGAAAGCGAACGCCGCAATGCTGCTGCTCAGGCAGAAGCTGCCTAAGGCAAGCCACGCGCTGCCAAACAAAAAACGCGCCTAAAAGGGGCGCGTTTTTTGTTTTCTAATACCATGCACAAATGTTGAAACCGGCTATGGTATCACCGGTAGATCACTGATTTCATCGCTGAATGAAGCAGGCAAAAGACCTGCTCTCTCAAGGCGCAGAAACAGTGGTGCCGGCTACCGGTCAGCCCAGATCATGCGCGGCCAGCGCGCGATGGATCTCCCGCCGCACCAGCTTGCGCACATTGCGCGTGATGCGCTCACCCAGCGCGCCCTGAAGCTCCTGACGCACAATGTCTGCCACCATCTCGCGCAGCATTGCCTCGTCGATTTCAGAGGTCTCTTCCAGCGTCTCCGCCAGATCTTCGATCCCGGGCAATTCTGCGGATTGCACGACCTCTTCGTGTATCTTGCCTTCCAGATCCGCCATCATGGCCTCCGCCGCAACAACATCCTCCTCATGATGCGCCCGCTCTGCCGCAGCCATATCAATGGCTGCAACATCCTCTGCGGTTTCAGCGTCACGGAACTGATGAATGCGTGTTTCCAGAACTTGCTTGAAGTCAAATGGCCGATCTTCTTCGATCGGCTCCTGAGGCAGATCTGCCGCCTCCTCCGTCACCTCGGCCGCGTCACCTTCGGCCTCAGCGTCCGCCGTCTCTACCCCATCTTCGACAGAGGAAAGCGCCTCCTCTTCGACAGCATATTCATCGCTGACTGAGAGGGCTTCATTTGCAAAAGCCTCGATGTCGAGATCATCTTCGGCTTCCAGCGGGGACAATGCAAAAGGGTCTTTCGGCTCGTAGGGATCCTCTTTGGAGGCCCGCACGATATCCGCATCAAAGGAAAACTCATCCGCCTGACGAGCCGACGCCAGCGTCTCCTCGCCTGCAGCCGAAGTCCTCTCTACATCAGCCTCTGGCAGGTCATCCGCTTCCGGCACACGCTGCGCCGGTGTCAACACCAGCGCCAGCGGCGTATCCGTAGCCGATGCTGTTTCGTCAGCCTCTGTCTGGGCCTCAGTCGAAGCCTCAGCCTCGCCACGAAAGGCAGACAACGGAGCGGCCGCGTCTTCAGACACATCGTCCTCTCGTGCATCAACCGACCGGTTGTCAGAAACCAGTCGGCGAATGGAAGACAACACATCTTCGATTTCAGTATTTGTTACCGCGTCAGACATCGTTGATTACCGCTCTTACCTCACCGCGAGTGTAACGATTGGGAATGAACGGCACAACAGATAGGAAAAATTGTTATTCTTTCCCAATGGCTCGCAGCACACGGTCCAGCTGTTGCCCCTGCTTTGAGCGCAGCGCTGGCGCGTCTTTAACCAGGTTGTAATAAGCTTCCGGATCGTAGCGCTCCACGCGCAGGTTCAGGTGATCCACCGTCAGCAGCCCCATGGAGGAGAGCACACCATAGGCTGCCACAATCTGTGTCGCCTGTGCGGTGATTCGATCTGCTTCCGCGTCCAGCAGATCCTGCTCTGCGGTCAGAACATCAAGCGTGGTACGTGCGCCCAGCTTGGCTTCCTCACGAACACCTTCAAACGCAATCCGAGCTGCATCCACCTGACGGCCACTGGCCTGAATCTGGGAACCAGAAGCCACAAAGCGCGACCATGCCGTGCCCGCCTGCTGGCGGATGTTGTGGCGTGTCAGGTGCAGGGAGGCCCGCACCGCATCGCGGCGTGCCATGCTCTGACGCAGCAGCGCCGACAGGCGGCCGCCCTGATAGATCGGGCCGGAGACCACAACACCGAAGTTTGCCCCTTCGCTGTAGTTGTCATTGTCAAAACGCTGGGTCGTGGCCACCGAGGATTCAAAGCTCAGTGACGGGTTCATGACCGCGCGCGCACGGTTCACATTGAACTCAGCCGCCAGAATTTCGTGCTGAACCCGGCGCATGTCCGGGTGCGAGCGGATGGCCACGGCTTTGGCTTCTTCAATCGAATTGGCCGCGCTTGGCAGAGAGGTCGGGGTCACAAGGTTATTCGGACGCGAACCGATGGCGGCTGCGTAAAATTCTTCGCTGGCTGCGAGATCGCCCTGTGCAGCCGCCAAAGAGGCGCGCGCACCGGCAAGCCGTGCTTCGGCCAGCGCCACGTCAGTACGGGTCACTTCGCCAACCTCAAAGCGGTCCTGTGCGGCCTGCAGTTCGCGCTCAAGAAGGCGAAGGTTGTTGATGCGCAGCTCAACGATTTCCTTGTCGCGCACCACGTCCATGAAAGACTGCACCGCGTCAAACAGCACCTGCTGCTCTACAGAAACCAGCGACTGGCGGGTGGCCAGCACGGTTTCTTTTGTGGCTTCCACAGCGTTTTTGGTCGCGCCGCTGTCATAGAGCAAAATGCTCGCGGAGATGCCCACAGAGCTGCTGGTCGCCCAGTCTGTGACACGGCGGTTGCCGGTCGCGCTGGAGCGGTTGGCGCTGTAGTTGTGATCGATGCTGGCAGACCAGTTGATGATCGGACGCAGCAAGGCGGTGGAGGCCGCGACGTCTTCGTCGGCCGCACGCAGCAACGCGCGGTTTTGCTCAAGCAAACCGCTGTGTTCATAAGCAGTGGCCAGCGCGTCGGAAAGCGTCTGCGCCTGAGCAAACCCGCTCAACCCAACGGTCAGCGAGAGCGCTAGCATGCCATGCCGGGCCGTTTTTTTGAAAGTGTGGAACATTGTTGCTGCCTCTTTTTCTGTCCGCGCAAGGTGCCTGTTTTGCTTATAATTCAAAAGCGCGCTGTTTCTCAAAGCCGGGCAAGACCGGCGCATTTGCGTTAAACGCAAAGCTCCAGTTGACCTGGCCATCAATTTTATACCCGATGCGCACAACCCCCAGCGCACCTTCCACAAACAGGGCGCCAATCCGGCCACCCTCTTTGAGCTGTTCAAGAATCGTTGCAGGAAGCTCTTCAACGCCGCCCTGCAAAAGGATCACATCATAGGGACCGTGTTCTGCTGCGCCCTCAGCAAGCGCGCCGGTGTGCACAATCGCATTGTCCGCGCCCTGCTCGCTCAAGGTGGTCTGCGCCTCAGAAGCGCGGAACTCATCATCCTCAACGGCAATCACCGCCTCCGCCATGCGCGCGATGACCGCGGAGGAATACCCCAGCCCGGTGCCAATATCGAGGACCAGCTCTTCGTTCTGAATATCCAGCGCGTCCAGCATCTTCGCAAATGTGCGCGCATCCAGCACCACCCGCCCCGAATCCAGCGTGACGCAGGTGTCCGCATAAGCGGCGGCGCGCTGCCCTGTCGGCACAAACGCCTCGCGTGGCACCTCAAGCAGGGCCTCAATCACCGTGTATTTTGTCACGTCTGACGGGCGGACCTGTGTGTCCACCATGGTGGTGCGAAGTTCAGCGAAGTCAGTCATTTCAATCCCATGGAAGGAGACTCTCTGCAAAAGTCTTGCCACAACTGCGCAGTCACAGCAACGGAGTCGATCTGTCTTTTGCGTCACCTGTGGCATGTCTGCGCAAAGGAGGCCGCCTCATAAGGCCCGCTTGCGATTAATTTTTTGTGACAGGATTGCGCAGCATTCTGAAAAAGGGGCTTGCACCCGCCTCAGATTCGGACCATTTATGCGCCACTTTTGGGAGATCCCAAACACCACGGATGGCGAGTTGGCGGAGTGGTGACGCAGCGGATTGCAAATCCGTCCACACCGGTTCGATTCCGGTACTCGCCTCCATAATTACCCTTAAAAATCAGGTACTTGAGAGTGTAAAAACTCTCTAAGCTATCGGAGAGTTTGTGTCACAATGACACACTTTTGGCACAGCTTGGCACACTCGAGTCACACTGTGACACACTGTCGAGACCTGTACTTTTCTTCCAAGTTTCTAGCGTGACAACGCCAAGCAAACCTGAGCGGTTCTTGATAAACCTTAGGTCTCCACCCTGCGCTCTGGTGTCGAGCGTGATGGTCTCAGCTTTCATAAATGCCTCTCTCCCTAACGAGAAAAGAGCCTTAGCAAACGTACCCTCATGAGAGACAAGGTGCACCTTACCAGCCAAGATGTTTTTTTTGGGAGTCATGAGCTACGCCGCCCTACTAGCGTGAGTTCCCCACTGCACTGCCATTGCTTTAGCCAACCCAGGAAAGAAACGACTACGCTCGGTAGCGCGGTCTTCACCCGGAGTGGCGTGGTGTACTGAGTTACGGGCAGTTGAACCATCAAGGGTTCCTGTAGGAACTAACTTAGGTAGGTTCCTACACCAGAAGCCTGTTCGTTTCTTTTCGTTGTCCGGACCGTCTTCATCACACCCAAACTGCCAAGGTTGGACATAGAAAGGCTGCACCTCTCCAAAGTTGATACGCTTCTTGGCGTACTTGTGCATGACAGGGTTCTCACAAGCGACAAACTCAATACCTACGTTAAGGCACTTATCGAAGAACTCTGCGCCTCGATCCAAGTGGGTCCAAAGCATCTTCAGTCTATCGTCGTTGGATAAGTTAGGCCAAGCCAAAGCCTCTTCTTCAGTACAGCTAGAGGGTGGATTGGTTGGAGGTTTTGAGTACCAACGGACGCCCGAGTTGCACAGCCTAGTACAAGGAGGGTGCATAACGATTAAGACATCCCAAGTCCCATAAAGGATGACATTGGAAGGGTCGAGGACATCAAAGAGATCTGCTTGGATGTGCTTATTACTACCTGCTACTTCGCTAGGTTTTAAATCACATGACCACGCATCGTGTCCTTCGTCCTCGAAGGCCTTACGAACTGTATCACTACACTCACAGCCTATTAAGACACGCATCACCAGTCCAATTTGATAGGAGACACGATCACCTCAGGCTCCACATACACGGCCTTCACGTCATCGTTTTCTTCATCGACACACATGACGTATGTCGCGGCCAAGCCTTCGGGCATGAAGAGGCCGTTGGGTTCCGCTTGAGGCAGCGTCCCGAACACAGAACCATAGGTCGAGGAGCGTGAGTTGGCGACAATCTTGTCTGGGTTTGAGAACTGGATAGAGGCGTTGATACCATACCCCACGGAGTCACAAATCTTGATCAGATCGCCCGTCATTGTGACCATGTAGCTGTAGGTGCGGTAGTTCGGCTCGTCACGTAGCTCATAGAGCCACCGAACCAACTTCTTCTCTGTGAAATTGGTGATAGCAGGAGCACCCACTTTCTGAGCGGCTTCACGCGCCAGTTTCTCGGCTTGTTGAGCTTGGATTTGATCGGAGCTCGCAGGTTTCGCTTCAGGTTTACATGCGGCCAGAGTCAGAGCTGTTGCGAGGGCGGTGGTGAAAAGGACAAGGCGTTTCATATTAGTATACTCCAACTTGGGTCAGGAAATCTTTGAGGTGCTGGGGGAAATCCGAGGTATCAACCTTGGAATAGGTGTCGCGGACGTGGTTCTCGATACCGATCCGGCCAGCTGCGTCGGCCTTCAGGTGTTCCATCTTGATCCGGCCAAGTTCCGTCTTCATGCCATCCACGTAGGATTGACTTTGGGCGTGTACTTTGGTTCGGATTGCCTCTTCCTTCGCCATGAACGCGCCTTTGACGTCGAGCATGAACCAAGAGATAGCGAGAGTTCCCGCGAGACCGACAATAGTCAGCCCCGCAATCTTTGCAGGATGCATGTGTTGTCCTTTTGAATAGGAAGAATGGAAAAAATTAAGGCCCTAGAATTTCTCTAGAGCCTTTGCAGCGACTTCTAAGTCGGTTGGAGCTAAGTGTGCGTATCGGAGCGTGGTCTGGATTGACTTATGCCCCATGTACGTCTGGACGCGCCTGAGGTCGATACCTGACTGCACCAGCCTTGAGGCGCAAGTATGCCTGAGAGTATGTGGGATAAAACCAGGGTCATCCAAGAACCCAAGGTGCTCCCTGACACGCTGCCAGTGGTTGTAGTATTGCTTGTATTCGATCTCGAACATTCGAGCGGTCGGATCACGGTCCTTCCGGCGCATACAGTATTCAATCGCGTCGGCGACTGGTTGAGTGATAGGTAGGGACCTAGGGTCCTCTGCCTTGGTGAGCCACAAAGAGACAGCGTTAGAGCGCTCTAGGACGTCCCTGAACTGGAAGTTATATGCCTCACGTCTCCGCGCCCCTGTGTAGAGCAAGAAGTTGGTGAAGTGTTTCGCTTCGATGAGCCCGAAGTGATCAAAGGTACTCATCATGAGTTTCTCTTCGTCTTTCGTGAAGAACCTCATGCGCCCTTTGGACTCTTTCTGTCGGTCTGTTCGAGGAACCTCTGTGATAACCCCAAGTTTCTTGGCGTGTTCCAAAAGCTTATTCAGAGTGTCCATCTTACGATTGATGGTTGCACCAGAGTTGCCACCTTTGGAGAGTTTATCCACCAACTTAACCAGCATAGAGAAGTCAATCGAGGTGATAGGTGTGTCACCTCCAATGAACTCGTCTTTACACAGGTTGCTAAGTATTTCTTTGGGTGTCTCTTGAGAGCGTTTGTCACCCCAAAGGAAGTTGAAGTTGTCGTCAATGAAAGCTTTGAACGAACCAGCTTCTTGTCCATCAGCCCGAGCTTCCCCAGGCATCGGTAGTCCTTGGACATCAGCGAGGCGAACTTGAGCTTCCCACGCCTCCGCTTCTTCTTTTGAAGGGAAACTACGACGCTTACGTTTTCCCTGATACTCTGCATCAGCTTGCCAGCGATTTCCTCTAGGTCGAGCCATCTACGATCCCTTTTAGTTGATTTACAAACGCTTCGCCTCGAGGCGTTAACCGAAGAACACGCTTTCTGCGGTCCATTGGGTCCATCTCGACGCGGATTAATCCGAAACCTGCATTCGGCATGTCCTGAGTTCCGTCACCCCAGTAGTAGGAGTTGCGTGAGGCAGCTGCCGAAGAGACGCCGAGCCACTTTTGCAGATCGGCAGTGGTTACCCCTTCAGGTCGATCTTGAAACTTAGCGACATAGATCAGCGCGAGTGCAGTTGAGATCTGCATCTTCACGTCGAACTGAGACAGTCGCTGTCCAAGAGCAATTATTTTACTGAGGGAGGTTCCCGTTTCGTCATGTTCCATAAATCAAAACCTTCTTGTTCACTTAGGTTGGCCAAAGGGTGAGTAGACCCTGTAAGGGTTTCAAAATCTTCAAATGCATCGTTAAGTTGCATCCTAAGTATATTTTCATTGGCCACAGGTACACTCACTCCCGTAGCTTCTCGATAGAGGAGAGATAAGCGTTTCGCAACCTCTTTACATGAGTAGAGACAAAAATGAAGTCGTATGACCCTCATATGAAAGGGTTCAGCCAAACTCATGGAAGCAATATTCTTGGGGTGGTACATGTTGGGGAGCCTCTTAAACTCAAACTTTACTTAGTTTACGAAGACTCCCCTTAACCGTATAGAAAAGCGCGTTCAAGCGAACAATTTGTTCCGCACCGAGAGACAGTTTAGGAACAAAGGGGGTCGGTAATAACCAATAGGTCGTTTCTCAGCATCACGTTTCCCTTATGAAGATCAAAATTATAAGGGAAATCAGAGCAGTATTCAGTCAGTTGCTCTGCGGCTGTCGTGAGTGGTCTGTTGGCATGATCCTTGTTTACCATCTGGTAAGAAAAATCATCTGAGTAGAGAAAACCTTTAACCAGATAGTAGTCATCCCGTATCCACTCTGGTTGATCTTCCCAAATCAGTTCAGTGAGTCGCTCCATAACAACCAGAGCAACAGGTGAGTCGTCCGAGTGAACGATCTCAAATATTCGCGGAAAGTGGGGGTTCTTTTCCCACAGTTTATTCTCGTACACCCATGAGGCGTACACGAGGTAGGGGTCCTGTTGTGTGTCCGTGTGGACCAGCTTGTAGACCCGATCAGGAATATCAGGGTGCGTGGCGACCGCCAGCGCCAAGATACCTTCGCCAGTGTTTGCATTTGTGAAGCCACGAGACTCGAGAGAAGCTATGGCGTCACGGCGTATCAGGTTAGGTTGATCCGAGGTATCCAGAGTTCCCATCAGTTCAACCAAAGTATTTTTTGTTGTTTGCTCAACAGGTATATCGAACATCTTCTACGTCCTTGTATTTATAGTTCGATGTGATGATAGGAAGGACCGAAGCCCTCCCCTGCTATGCAGCACACCCCGCAGGGTAAGACGACAGCCCGATCTCTTCAGCGAGATCATAGGTTGTGAACCCGTAAGCCCTCAGCATCTTGGCGACCTCTTCAGGATGAGCGTGAACCATGTCAGCCATGGTCTCATACTCAGGGTCCTTATTGTCGTCGTCAGTGGCGATGTCAGACCAAGCGGTAGACCAATGAATACCTCCTGTTTCCTGTCGCTCGCCCATGAGGCGTTCCCAGCGTTCATCCCATTCCGTGAGTGATGGATCGCGCTTTGCCACAAGTTGTGACCAATCAGTTGCAACCAGAGCGTCCCTCAAGTCATACGCAAAGCCGTAGTCTTGAGTTTCCTTGGAAGTGTGCTGATTGAAATACCCAACCGAGATGTTGGTACACTCCGACACAACCGAGACGTACTCAGCTGAGTCAGTGAAGACACCACCAGAGTCAGGTTGCCAGACGTGATCCTCGCCCATGTCCACGGCATCCCCGAAGGAAGACGCAAAGTCACCTGAGGCCGACTTTTGGCCCATCTGGTGAGTGATCACAGAGTCGTAACCGAAACGATCGAACGAGATTGCGAAATCAACGTGCTCAAGCCAACTCGGGTTATCCTTGACCAACGCCGTAGATCCGACACAGCCAATCTCTTCGTCAGCGTGGATAACGTAGACGCCCTCTACGCCAGCTCGGATGAGCTCAAGACAGAGCCAGACGCCAGTGCCACAGTCTGCCCCGAGGCAGGAGGAATTGGGGGCATAGAGATACCCCTCATCGTCAAGGAGTACGTCTTGAAGTCCTCCCATGCGATGCACAGTGTCGTAATGAGACATGAAAGCCACATTGGGTTTATCTCCGATGATTAGAGTGTAGTTCCCATGAGCGTCAGGCTCCCCCATGATAGGAGCCAGGTATTTCTGGCCCCACTCGAGAGTGTACTGGTCGCCTGAGGGGCGCATGTGTTCAAGGATGTCAATCAGCTCAAGCGGCTTCACGTTCTCTCCATTCGTTTGAGGCTTGGTCAAAGAAGTGTGTGGTTTCATCAATGTTTGAGCGGTGGACCAACTCACCGTCACGATGAACCATTTCAGTTGAAGGGTAGAGTTCCCCATCATCTGAGCATTCGGAGACGTAACCTTCCTCCAAGGCTCGAGGGGAAACTGAGTCACCTTCACTGTCGCTCAGGACAATGACGTCGCTCACGTACTCGTTTGTGTAGTTACAGAAACTGGCGTGGTGACAGCGAGCAACGTAGCCCCACTCTTCGTATCTTGGGTGACCATTCGAGGTGGACACGAGAACGCGCTCCAGCTCATCACGGTCTACATAATCATGGGAGTGGTCACAGATCCCGTGTTGCTCATGAAAGCAATCGTCGCAGAGCATGTCGTAGTTATTTACAGCTTCCCGAAGTTCGTCTCTGTCCTCACGTTCCCCGCAACAGTCACAACGTCTGCTATTGAGAAGCTCCATACGACCGTTGGTGTTAGAGAGCTCCACATCAGCGTCTTCATCTTCATCACAGAGAATCCAGAAGTCGCCGCAAGAAGACTTATCAGCCTTAGCTGCTCGCATGTCCGAATAGACACCCAACCAACTGTCACCCACTTCGATCCGAAGGAGGCGAGCACCTTCCCAACCTTCGTAATCATCAACCTTCGCCCCAAGTCCCTCAAGGTGAGACCTGAGAGCCCCTACAGCGGCGTCAGAGGTCCCGTAAACAGGACCAGCGATGATAGGATCACAATCGGTACGGACAACACAACGCGCCATGAGCTTGTCGTTCTGCTCAATCCAGTAGGCCGTGAAGTCACCGGAGGCATACACCTCACCAGCGATGATGCCACCAGCGGTTTGGTGGTGCATGCACGAGTATGCCAGGTGTTTCTTGAAGTCGCTCGAGTTTTGAACATTGTGGTTCTCAGAACGAGTGAGATCATAGATACGGTTGAAGTCGGAGCGAGTTTGACCCGACTGAACCTCGACACCCTCGAGATCAATGACAAAGTTCTCTTTGTAATAATCAACGAGCCGCTCAATTTGAGCATCAGTCAACATCGGGAAGAGGCGCTTGATTACACGACCAGCCTTAGCTGGCGCTGAACGCTTGCCCTTGTAGTAAGCATCGCGAGACTCAAAGTAGTGAACGAGTTTGCTGTCAGAGGGACTTGGAGACAGTTGGAGAGACCGCAGGTAGTCATCTAGACGCCATGATGCGTCGATACTGGCACGGAAGTAGTCACCGCTTCGCAACTCTTCATTCACCCGTGCCGCGAAACCCGACATATCGCTGTAGATGTACGAGCCCCAAGCACGTTGGCGCAACTGAAGCCACTCAATGAAATCATCCGAGGACATGTTCTTGAAGTCGAAGTCGGAGTCTTTCTCACGGGGCTTCTTGGGTTTCTCAGGAGTTACCGCCTTGGGTTTCTCAGGGGCGGCTTCGGTGAAAGCAGAAGTGACGACATCAGTAATCGTAAGATCTTCCACGTCACGGATGACTTGGGAGGGACTGCGGCCACTCAAGCGATACATCGGCTGAGCAAACTGGTTAAGCTCACGCCGGATCATCCGCCCAGAGGCGGAAGTGTAGAACGACAACAAGCTGTCAAACTCTGAGTTCTCGACATCGACGGAAATAGGAGTATCAGGCATATATTCTCTCCGATAGCGTAGTAATTAATGCAAACGTTCAACGCAGCTGGCGAACTCAGGGGTCATCTTGAGAACCATGCAGCCCTTCTGACCCGTCCAAGACTGAGCAGCCCCTTGAGAGATCAAGAGGTTCGCGGTGATTTCGGAGATAGGGAGATGCGGGACATTCGAACCCCGCTCGATGTAGTAAGACATGATAGGATAAATCCTTATTCAGCCGCTATGACAGCCGGTTGCAATTTATTCAGGAGAGGGACGTCACCGCGCTTAACCGCTGCGACCGTATCAACGATCACCTTGGCGGCGTCGGGAGTGAGCTTGTGGGTGTTGTCGAGGTACGTGAGTTGTACCGTCTCAGAGTTGGTAAGAGAGACCCTTACAGACGCCCTGAAAGCCTCTGGGAGGTTGACAAGAGGAACCACAAGTCCACCACGCCGACCACTTACGTTCTGACGTTTGACATAGGGGAAATACTTGTGACGCCAAGCGACAACAGTGCTGACCGGAAGATCCATAGTCTCACTGATTTCATGGATTGGCGTACCTGAAATTGCAGCAAGGCCAGCCACAAGTATTCGATACTCCAAACCGTAGCGAACCCTAGGTTTCCGACTTGAGATAAACACGAGACCAGACATGATAGGATTACTCCCAGTTAATTGAGGTGAAAGAGATTGAGGGAACGCACAGTGACCCGTGCGCTCTACTGAATATCTTTCCGATACCGGAGGGATTATGTCGCGTGGACATACGAGGTGGACACTATGATCCCTGTCTCACCATTCCCGAGGTCAGCAGTCATAACGGTAGCCGCCTGACGTTCAGACAAAACACCATTATTCAACCATTCGAGGAACTGAGCGATAGCCCACTGGACATACCCAGACTCATCAGTCTCGAAGTCGTGGTTCACCACTCGACGGACCATTCGGTGATCTTCGGTAGCCCACCCCCTCCAAGAGACAGACACCCGCCGTTGCTTTGTGTTGGTCGCAGGTAGCCACTTGAGCTTAAGGAAGAAGCCATGCTTTGTGAGGACAGCCATGATAGGTCTCCAAGGTGTTAGGTTCCACGGATAGCGACAACCCGTGTGTCTTCACCGTGGTAAGATGGACAGAGTTCGAAGTGGTCAGGACCAACGGCCTCGCAAGTTGTCCATGTTTCGAGACGAAGGTCCCCGTGTTCCACTTGAAGGGACTTGAGATGCTCAATGAGATCCGAGAGTTTCATTCTTGCACCCACTCGAGTCCAATAACGGATGGATAAAACTCACCTCCGCTAATGTAGACAAAGCCTGAAGACCCTGACTTATGCGGTGGACGACCACCTTTGAGGACATGAGGTTCACCACGGAAATCGTGATAGGTTTCGCCTTCAGCGGCCTCCTGCCCTGTTGAAGACACAACAAGTTTCCAAGTCATTTGGGGAGTTTCCCTTTCCAGTCATCGCAAGGATCATCCTCACGAGGTTCAAAGAGGTCGTAAGCCATCATCACGACCATGAAGATTGCGAGCACATAGAGACCACTCAGCATTGAATGCCCTCTAGACGAACAGAGCGTTGACGATCCCAACGGTACGTTGAGAGCGCCTCCTCTATTATCGGTAGAGCTGTAGCCAGCCCCACCAGAAGAGACACCACAGGTGCCAGAAGGTTTATTATCGGAGGCACAGGGATACCCCAGAACACCCTTATGTAGAGGACAGCTGAGAACAGAGCCGCGAAGACAAACGCTGCGATAACGGCACCGTAGAGCAAGCCACCAAAGGCACGGTAGATCAGGTGAAACATGATAGGTCTTTCCGGTATCGTAGAGATTAGGACGCAGCTTTAGCGTCGAGTTCCTTTTGAGCAGCACCGAAAGTGTTCTCGAGTTCACTCAGAGCGACACCTTCCTTTTGCAGTTTCTTGAGGATCGAGAGTGCATACTTCTGCACATCAAACTCAGGCTTGTCTTTCTCTTGATCCGCCGCCTCATCATCCAGAGCGTCAGCCAGAGTACGGAAGGACTTGAACCCCGAGTAATCACGTTCGTAATACTCGCGTTTCGCCTTAGGCATCTTGAAGATACCATCTTTCATGGTCGCAGAGCACAGGTCAGATACGATGATCTGGAAGCAACGCTGATCCCGACGCCCTTGCATGATTGCATAGAGGCTGTTGAGCTCTTTCATGTTGTGTTGGTTGTTCTTGGCGTGATCAACGTGGTCAACAATCAGCTGGATAAGAGCCAACGCAGAGTTGCGGTAGGACTTAGCGAAGTTGGCCCGAGCGTTTGCGAGAGACATGATAGGTTTCCTTGTGTTGGTGAGGTTGTGTTCGTGAGTGGACACATAGAGACACACGCCAGTCAGACCGACATGTGTCTATTGTATTCACTAGAGTTTTTAGGTGAGGGGCGCTTGAGTTGTACTTGAGTGGTAACAACCACCAACAATGTGATTGAGAGCAAACAAGACAAAGCAAACGAGTGCAGCGTTAAAGTGTTATCCATCGGGAGCGCAAAGCTACCTTGCGACGATTGACACCGGATGTGGCACCCTCACTTTCAGATCACTCACACCTGAGAACCATTATCGCTTGCGCTAGGTAGGCCGTGATCATGTCAAACCAACAATTTCAAATAGCGTGTGAGCTTTAGTTAAACTTGGGTCGCTCAACCTGTGACCCTAACTTGTTACTTTCTACATTCTCTCCGCTATCGGAGTGATTGTCAACTGTTATTTTATCGAGTCCTTTGCGTCTAACTCTCCGCTACCATGTTCAACCATCTTGGCTTGTGTCTGGTATCTTGCGGCGTCTCTGCGTCGTTTCGATGATTAGAACTTAGCGATTGTCTCACGGCTTGCCAAGAGAAAAATGAGGGTCAACTTCACATTCTTTTCGGTGAATGTGTGTCGCCCTTTGGTAGGTATAAGAACGCGGGTAGTTATACTATACGCGCGTGGGTGTGTGTTCTTTGGTCTGTCTGTGATAGGACTTGAGGTGACGTGAGTCAGCTTGAGGTAAACCTAGGTTATAATTGAGGAAAAATGTGGGAGAACACACAAGTGCACAAAAGTATCAACTCAAGTCAACTCAAGTGCACATATGCACAACTCAAGCCAACCTAAGCCATATCTCGGATTGTTAATCCGTGTGTTATCTAGTGTTTTCAATGGGTTAGACTGTGGTTGTGCCATAAGTTGTGACGTGAGGGGCCTTGAGTTGCTGTGAGATTGCTTGAGGGGGCCATGGGGGATAGAGACACACGCACCCAGCGTTATACCTACACAGATTTTTTGCATATTTTAGCCGTGATCTCAAGGCAACCCAAGAGACCTAAAGTAAAACCCTGGTCACCCCCTTCAGAACGACAGTAGAACCGACAGTCTGACAGACAGATAACGACAACAAACAAGACAACCCATACAGTTAACTTGAGTTTTCTCTTGGCTTACTTAAGTATTCTTAGAGTTCTTCTTTAATCTATACTTTCAATAATTATTTATTGATTATTGATGGTAGTTTTCCACTTAAAGTATCAGCTCATGTTCAACTTAAGTTATACTTTACTCTGTGTAGTGAGGGGATATGCTTGTCTTATCCCCTCCTACTGGCGAGTTTTTCTCCCCCTCTCTCCTAAGTAGGATTTTTCAGATCAGACGATCTAAACCCACTTTTTCCTGTTTCTCTTCTTCCATGATTGAGAGAGGGATGTCTTCTTGTGAGCTAGGAGTTCCTTCAGGAGTCTATTGTTTCTCTCTTTGGCTTCCTTCTTTTCAGCGTCTTGGTTCATCACCTCGACAAAGAAACCAACACCAATGGCAAGAACGTCAATCCTGTCGTCTTTCCTAAGAGCCCCACGCTCTCGACAGATACGTGTCATTTGGAAAACGAGTGTCTTCACACGACGCATCTCTCCTTCGAACTTCTGAGCACTGTCGTAATCCCCTTGGATAACCGAAGGTGCCACAATTAGGCGGTGATTGGAGATCACGGGTTCCAAGACGTCGATAATACGCATCTCTTTCATCTGGTGATTTCGCACTTCCTCGATACCGCACCTATGGTGCTTCAAGAGGATCGGCTCTAGGAGCTTACCGAACATACCATCACCAAAGTTGCTCTCGTAAACCACAGTATCCACGTCATGTTTCTTGGCGATCATCGCGAGTGTCTCTAGAGTTGCGTCGTCATAGCCGCCTTGGAGGCCACCCGCCTCAGGACACCAGATGTATCCGTTGAGTTGGAACAGGACAGCATAACCCGTCTCGTCAGCACCACGACCACTAGGGTCAATCGCTAGGATCTTCTGTTGGTACTTTGAGAATGTTGGGGCGAAACCCGCCGCAGAGTAGAAGTTGTCTCCGCCCATTGCGAGGTTTGGGAGGTCTTTTAGTTGTCGATCAGGGTTAGGCATCCAATAGACATCCATAGGTGCCTCTTTAGGTGGAACTTCAGCCACCACGAGGTTCTTCACCTTCAATGGATATCGTTCTTCGTCGCTCAGGCTCGTATTGAGCATGAACTGAAGCTGGAAACCCGCAGCACCATACTCTGCTCGACGGTCAATAAGCTCGTCTGCATCAAAGCGGTCAGGGTCCGTAGGTTCCCCGTATTGCTCCGAAGCAAATTGGGCTTGGATCATTGGTGCAAGGTCATTCCCGTATCCTACGACCTCTTCTTTGGTGGGAACCAAAGCTGGCCAGATACGTTTGACAAACGTCTCAGGTAGTTTGTTGTAGATGGAGTCCTCAGTCTGAGGTGTCCCAAGGTACACGATACGTGGCTGGAAGCCTTCGTTGTGAACCATCTCGTTGAACGGCTTAAGAATAGCCGAGTATTCCTTGAGTTTCTCTTGCAGAAGATCACGACGCTCTACAGTCATCGAGTTATTCATAACTTCGACGTCATCCGAGACGATGATATCTGCTCGACCACCAGTAAGCTGAGAGTCGATGCCCCTAGAGAAAACCGATGGGGTCTGGTCAGGTTTGGCGGGTCCCACGTCGAACTCAACGCGGCTTTGGCGCTGTTTCGGGGTCGGCATAAGGTGCCGAAGTTGTGGGATGTCGTTAATAAGTTGGAGGGTAAAGGTTGTGAAGTTGTCGGCTCGGTTCTTGGAGGCCGATACGACCATGATCTTCAGTTCTGGGTTTCGGTATAGCTCCCAGAGCACATACGCAGAGGTCACCCAAGATTTGCCAACACCTCGAAACGCTTCAATACAGATACGAGAGTTGGAGTGGTCCTCTAGAAACCTTGCGATGTCATACTGAACCGGAGTTGGATCAGGTAGGCGCAGGTGTTTCCAAACAAGATAGAGGAAGTTTTCAAACGAATATAATGGGTCTTTCAATTCAGGGGTTTCTATTGATCAAGACAGCCCCAGAGAGCCCACAGGAGGGCCTCTAGGGAGTCTCTAAGTTCTATCGGGGGTGTTGGGAGCTAGGCTCAGTGGGAGCGTTCAGAGACGTCCACAGGGAAGCTCATGGCCTCAGCCAAAGACTGTATACCTTCGTTGTCACGGGCAACACAGTCGATACCATTGTCTTTTAGGAATTTAGCAGCAGCGGATAGATCAGCAGAAGATGCCTCTCCTGAAGAGATCTTGCGGATAAACTCTTGTGTGAGCAGCCCATGTAGGGACGCTAGTAGTTCTTCAGTTGCTCGACTCATGTCGGGAAAATACCTGCCTTCAACAATAGGGAGACTATTGCAGAGACAGCGGCAGCGAAGCCAATCGACCACCACTGACGCTCCTCAAGTTTCCTCAACCGTTGCTCTTGGTCCGCAAGGTCTTCTTTGACGCGAGGCAGGACAGCATCAAGCTTTCCCTCGAGCCGACTGAAGCCTTCTCGGATTTCCATAAAGTTCCTTTGTAGTTCATTGTCGCTCATCATATTCAGGTCCACCCGAACATCGTGTCGAGCGTCTCATCAGGGACGTTAGCGAACTCTTGTAATTCTCTAAGTAGAAGGTTGGTTCGTTTTACTTCAGTACAGCCAGCCCAGAGAATTTGAGAGGCTACCTGAGCGTCTTGGGGCATGTCTGAGAGTGCATTGGAGAAGCTTTCAGGCCACCCACCTTGAGCAGCCAGTACGGCCTCAGAGGGACTCACAAGACCCAACTTAGCGATAGCCAAACAGAAATCTGACTTGGATAGAGTAGCTCCTTCCCGCCATTCTGCCCTCATGACCGCTTCGTCTCTCGGAATGTAAATCCATCTAGAACCATCCCAAGAGTGGTCAGCGCTAGGACGCTTAGGGACACGTTGAGTCCCAGCTGGGTAGCTGTCGAGGATTTCGTCAGTTAAGACGTCATTTGGTTCCCAGTATCCTCCATCTGGGTGATAAAAACCTGTTTCCATTATCGCAGTTCCATCCAATAAAAATAGTCAGTGTGTACAATAAGACTGTAGTACCAACCTGCGGGGATGATCGTGAACATGTTCTGTCGCCAGTGGCTTGTCTGACCAGTGGACGCTACGAGAGACAGGTTACCAGCAGTAGGACCTACCAAGAGTCCGCTGCCGTGTCCGTTCCTGATAGAACCAGAAATCGAAATCCCAATAGGCCGACCTGTTGTGTTGTGGTATGTCGTTCCAGGGGCTCGCTGAGAGCGGCTCATAGTGACCCAAGATTGGCCTTGGCCGATAGCATAAGCAGCGGTCCCTTGAGGGCCTCTAGGACCTGTTGAGCCTTTAGGACCTGTTGGACCCCGACTACCTGTTGAGCCTTTGGGGCCTGTCGGACCTCGACTACCTGTTGAGCCTTTGGGACCTGTCGCACCTCTAGGACCTTCAGGGCCTCTGGCACCCGTTGTCCCTTTGTCACCTTTTGGACCTGTTGGGCCTGTCGGACCCGTAGCGCCTCTTGGACCAATCGGACCTTGAGGACCAATAGGACCCTCATCACCTTGAGGACCCGTAGGGCCTTTTGCTCCGGTTGCTCCGGTGTCGCCTTTAGCTCCTACAGGACCTTCAGGGCCTTCCACCCCTTGTGGACCTTGGACACCTTGAGGGCCTTGCGTTCCATCTACACCGTCATCTCCACGCTCCGAGAGGACTTGCCAGTATACATCGTTTGTAGGATCAGAACCTTTAGGTGGATCTTGAATACACAAGTAAGACGAGCCGTTAAAAGACACTGCGTCCAAACGCTCGTATTTAGTCGAAGAGTCGTATGCGCCCTTCCAGCCGAGACTAACCCGACCGATATTCAATGTTGCCATATATCTCTTAAATTGTTGACACGGTTAGATTACCGTTTGCGTCAATACTGAAGTCGTTTTCGTCAGCATTGCCGTAATATTCAATCTGAAGATGCCCTTCAGTTGTAATGGAGAATTGTCCAAATGCGAGGCCTAGAGGTGTCGCCCCCATGGGACCTTGATCACCTAAGGGGCCTTTTGCTCCTACCTCACCTGGATCACCTTTTGGACCCTTAGGACCTACTGGACCTTGGATACCTTGGGGACCTGGAATACCTTGGGGACCAGTAACCCCTTGGATACCTCTAGGGCCTTCATCGCCTTGAGGACCAGCCGCACCTGTAGCACCAGTCGCTCCAACAGGACCTTGAGGGCCTCTCGGGCCTTCTTTACCTTGTGGACCTTCGGGACCTGTATCACCAGTAGGACCTTGAGGACCTATGTCACCTTGAGGACCTTCGGACAGGTAAATGGTCAGACGTCCATTTGTAGGGTTGTACTCAACGAAACCGTCAGATCCGTAAGGTAGTCGCACCATTTCGGTAGTCAGACCGAAGAGTTGATCACGGATCGCTACGATCTGTTTAACGTTTGAGTCCGTAGCATTCTGGACCCAACCTTTCGTGACCGCGTGGTCATCTTCGGTGGGATCAGGTATGTTTCCGATTGGAAGGGCTCTAGCGTCCCATTCGACACCATCATTACCCATAACAGCTCCAGCTTGCTCTTGGGTCTCTTGTGCAATGAAGATGATTTGGTCGTTCTGTCGGTTATGCTTCTCGGCGGAATGAGTTGAGCCATCAAAGAAGGTCACTTCTCGGGCATCCACTGGTGTAACCCTACGAAGCGTCAAGTCACCTGTAGGTGCTGTAGCTAGTCGGATTTGACCACCATTAAGCCAAGTGAAGGATACCGAAGTACCCTCCACATAGGCGAAGACGTGCTCTCTCTCGAGATAACCAAACGGAACAGCATAATCAGTGGTCGTCCCTGTTTGATCAGGGTACGTCACAAATGAGTTTGCCATTAATTTCCTTTAGTTGATTTCTAGTGCTTCGATCTCAGCCTTTGGAGTGGCTCTCTTTTGTTCGAAGTCGATGGAGAACTTGAGTTCTCTGTAAGCTGTGTCACGTTTCTCGAGCTCTGCTTTCGCGAGGGACTCGTATTCACGTTTGATTTCTTTGATCCAATCGTTCTTAGCAGTCTGACCTGCTACATGGTCTTGGTTCGCGCCCTGTCTAATCCAAGGCAGTCGCTTGAAGTTCGGATCACCCGCAAGTGCATCCAAAGCCTCTTTGTAGGTCAACCCAGAGACATCCAGACCATTGATCGAACCGCTCTCGGCTCGGTAGGTAGAGACGATCTCAAGGTAGTGATCGTACACTGATCTAGAACCTGTCGATGACTGAACTTGTTTAAGGTCAGTGTTCTTACCATTGGTCAGCTGGGTGGATGACGTTAAGTGGTAGTCAGACCCATAGATCTCATTAGCCTTAGCCAACATTTGCATACCTGGCGAAGTGTTAAACTCCGCTGGCATCATTGGGATGAACTCTTGAGTGATTTTGTCTTCTGCCTTGACCTTTAGGTCTCCCGTCAGAGGGCTCCGTCTTTTGTCTCCCTCAAACTGAGGGAATACTGAAGTGAAGTGACGTGTGATCGCGTCGAAAGGTTGACGATACAGCGTTACACCGTTGTCACCTTCCAGCGCTTCATTGGTCTTCTTCAAGATGTTCGGAACAAAGCTCTCCACCAAACTCACAGTAAATCTCTCGACTGCCTTTGAGTCACCTTGAGCACCGTCAACCAGAAGACTTCCCAGCTGTTCAATAGTCTCAGCGTAAGGCTGTGAAGCCACAGTTTCCGCCATCATGAAGGTAGTCAAAGCTGTTGCTTCAGCAAACTCATCAGGATCAACGCCAGACGCTACAAGTTCGTCATAATTGTGAAGACTGTCTGAGATAGCTGCGATGTACTTCAGCGGTGTCGCGAAGGGTTCAAACTTGTCATACCGGAACCACTGATCACCAAATCGGATCGAGTATTCAGGCGCTACCTCTCGCTGGATGTTGGCCTGTTTGTAGTCGTAAGAATGACCACCAGTGATGTTGCCTTCCAACCCCATGAGGATCGCACCAGTCGCAAGAGCATAACCGCTGTAGACATCGGAACGAGCTCGAGACTGCGCAATCTGACCATTAAGGCCTTGGAGATCGTCAAGGAACTGAGAGTTACCTCCTGTGATCCTATGGACATGTCCCACCACGGCACGAACCCCAGGCGTCATTCGTTGTCCCATATCGAGAAGATCTAGAGATACTCGGGAGAACGCGAAGAGCAGCCGTGTCGCAAAGTTGGACTCTGCGAAGTGTTGGATCGAAGCCATGACCCGCTCACCCCTGTATCGAGATTGAGCAGAGAAGCGGTTCTGAGCCACGACATTAGCCGCGTTTCGCTCAGCAATCCGATCAAGGGCCTTACCGTCATCTAGAGATTTCGCAAGTTGGTCATCAACGTAGGTTTTAAGGGTTTCCCCAGTTTTACCCAGCGCTCGACCTTCACGCGCAGCCTTAGCTGTAACCTCACCCCGATATTGGATTTGGCGCATAAGCTCGTCAGCACTCATCATTGCCCGAAGAGGGATATCCACAATCGGTATACGGGTTCGATAATCAAACTTGTCTGTCTCAGCGAGGAAGGGTTTGAACTCGACACCCGCTCGAAGTGCGTAGTGTGACGCCTCACGAAGACCGCGAAGCATACCTGCGGTACGATCCAAACCAAACTGTCTGGTGTCGCGGTAAGCGAGCTCTGACGTAGTATAGCGTAAGATATTAGCGGAACCGGAAGCGAAGTTGGCAATATGTGTTGCTGTGCCGGACAGCATAGCGCTGTACCGGAAAGTCATCAGGTATTGCTCAAGTTTCTGCCAGAGTGTCTCAGGAGGCTCATGTCCTTTGATCGGACGTAGATTTAGACCCCTTCCCTCAATCGCTTTAGCGTCCATAAGGGACTTAGCGACACTCGGAGTGGCTCCTTCTGCACGTAACCGTTTGTACTCGGCTAGATCGTTGACCAGATCACCTCTGGCAGGGCGAGAAGAAATCTCTCGTTTGGTCTTTGCATCACTCAAGTTGGCCTTAGGTGCATCTTGGGAAACACGGGCGTCCTCAAGGTTAACAGCGCTCTTTCGAGCCTGTAGTTCGCGACCTACTTGGCTGGCAATATCTTGATCAATAGCTCTGAAATTCAGATATCGCATGATTGCGTCATCGAGTTGAAGTTCGATAGCAGCTGCCTTGTCAGGGTCCATCTTCTCTGAAACCCGAGCAACTTCGAAGTCATCGAAGATTTTATCCATACGACGCTTTGCAGCATCCGTTGCAATCCGAATAGCTTCATTCACAACAGGGACATGTTCGGAGGGCGTAGACTTCACCCACTCAACCACCTCTGCCCAGTTTTCTTCTGTACCCTCTTTCGAGTGTCTCAAGAGATTACTTGCGGTGCGCTTAGCGAAATCCGCTCGTGATTGATTGGTCCGCTTGGCGTCAGGTGTAGTTACGTTTGGATCTTCTTTGAGAATACCATCGGTGAAATCTCGGATCTCCGAGTCAAAGGCAACATCAGCCTCTTTGACAAACTCAAAAGCATCTCGAACAGCTTTTTGTTTTGCTGGGATATTGCTTGGTGTTGAACCTTTGGGAAACTCTAGACCTTCGGTTACGTCTGCAACCTGTTGGTCTATTTTGAGAGTTTCATCACCCACCTTCACTTGCTCTGAGACCTTCTGAGAAGCCTCCTGAGGGGTTACAAGCTTGTGGGGCGGCTGAGGGACCTCAAGTCCTCCAAGGGACTCTGCAATGGCCCTCTGAGCGTCTTTAGATGTGCTGCGGCTTCTATAAGCGCGGACACCTGCCCTTACCGACAAGAAAAGAGCTTCAGCAGCGACACCAAGACCAGCACCTTCCAGAGAGGACTTGAAACGCTTCTCGTACTCACCGTCCGCATCTGTCTTCGTCAAGTAGTCCGTAGTCACACCGAGGTCGATATCGAACTCTTCATTCAACATCTGAGCCAGAGTTGGATCATCAGGATCGAAAGCAGCGAAGTCAGAGTACATACCAGCAATGAGACCAGCAGCAGCACGTCCTTTTACCCCTGCCTGTCCGATGAGCCTTAGACGGTTCAAAGCACCAGCAGGAAGGACAAAACCTGTTCCGAACTGGGTAATACCCTCAACGACCTGTCCAGTAGCGGTTTTTGGCTCAGCTACAAACTCATCAATCCAATCAGAACCATCAAAATCTACATAGTTCTGGTTGTTGAAGACCTCAGCTTCCTCAGGTGATCCCCTGAGTTTCTCCAAGCGAGCTTCCAGTTGCGACAACTCATCTTGGGTTCGAGCGATACGAGAAGCCCTTAGACCAGGTATTTGTTCTTTACCTGTGTTCTGGAACCGGAGCTGCCTCTCTAGGGACTCTCGAGTTCTACCGATCTCGGCCTCAAGTACCTCCATAGGATTACCAAATGTCGCTTCATCCAAGGTAGTTGCAGCGTTCGCAATGAACTCACCTTGTTCAGCTAGAGCATTCGTAACTCCGTGAGCAGAAGCCCTTCCAAATACGTCGATTACATTATCTAACGCTTTGGCAGCGCCAGTCTTACGCTCTCGATGATACTTAGCAGCCCCGAGGCCGTAGAGATTGTCAAAGTGACTATCGTACTCCACGTCCTCAGGGTTTTTCTTAAGGTGTTTGATCATGCCCTCATCCGGTCCATCTAGGATGCTTTGAGCAGTCTCTTTGTCACCCACAGCGCGGGTCAGGTGGAAGAGAACAGGTTCCTCTCCCTCTTGATAACGCGAACGGAACTTTTCGACCTCTTCAAAGGTAAATTGATTTTCAAAATTGGACATGTGTCTTTCTTATTGTCTTAGGAAGTCTCGACTATTCTTGGCCCTGATCGCTTCAGCCCCTTCCCCATCTGGGAGGGTGTTTGCGTCAGGTCGGATGTAGCTGTTGTTTCGGTTGAATTGAGAAACGGCGATGTTCTTGGCCTTCTCAGCCCAGAAGGCAGACGTTTGTGGATCAAGGGATCTCACATCCAACTCAGGGTCATTCCTGATCAACTCAGCGATGTATTCAACGTACAGACCTCGAGCCGCCCTTGAGATGTCGTCAACCTGCTCTTGCGAGTAAAATTGCTGACCATCTTGCTGAAGGGTTTCGAGTGGACTCGGGTCACCAGCCTTAGGGTTCTTTAGGGGGAACTCATCTTGGATCTGACCAAGAACTTCCTCCATATGAGCATCAACCAAAGGATTAGCCGCAGTTTCATGGGCTTTTCGAATGGTGACAATCTCGGCCAGTTGAGAGGACTTGAGTTGTCTCGGGACATACTGGAATTGATCAGCATAGCTCTCATAGATCGACCAATCACCCGTGAACGAAGCTTCAGCAGCAAGTTCTTTGAGTAGGTCTAGGTTCTGAGCAGCTTCTACCGTTGATGTCTCATCATCGTATGTACCTGCGTACACTCGAGCCATCTCACTAGACTTAGCGATGTCTCTAGCGGCCAGAGGGGAGTTCCTAGCGATGTCTTGAATGACTTCTCGGGTTTGACCAGCACGAACAGCTTGATCTAACTGAGAGGCGAGCTCAGAGGTCTCAAGCTTAATTCGACGCTTCTCTTCACGATCAGCGGCCTTGTACTCAGCGTCCTCAATGCGGACTCGCTCCTGTCGAACAGTCTCTTGGTTTTTGACTAGATCTGCCCACTGTTCACGTGAGTAGAACTGACGGTTGAACGTATCCAAGAAACCCTCATTGTTGGTCTCTTTGGCAAGGGTGATCGCCTCATCCACGAGAAGTTGTTTGGCTTCACTGGTTGTAATACCGAACGCATCTGTAGCGCCCTTAACGAAGGCCTCTTGGTCATCGAAAGTTAGACCATCATCATCTGCACCCAGTTGATACGCAGCAATCGCAGCAGCATCCAAGGCCGACTTCTTTCTGAGAGTAGCAGCTTTTGCCGCAGCAGCAGCGGATCTGCGACGATCATCTGCACGGTTTCCCAAGACGATCTTCTGGTGCATCTCCATGATCTGCATCCGGTTCTCAAGAGCAGCTTCAGAGAACACTCGGGAATACACATCAGATTTCCCGTTGAGCGTTTCTGCTAGACGTTTTTCTCGACCAGCGACCCATGCTTGGAAATCCTCAGGAGATCTAGAGTTGAAGTTCTGCGCCTCAAAATCGAGGAGTTCTTCGTTCTGGAACTCGATAGCCGCCAATGTAGCGTCTTGGTAGTCGAAGCCATCTTGAGCACCTTGCGTGAACAAGAAACCAAAAGGTCCATCCGCTTTTACATCTTCGCGCTTAGCGCCCTGAATGCGTTGCTGAAGACCATCTTCGTAGGCTTTCTGTTGTCCTTCCTTTGCGAGTTGCGGGAAGGCTTCTTGAGTAACCCCTAAGACCTCTGCAAGAACAGCTGCGCGGGAATTACCACCATACGCAGCTTGGAAATTTCGAGATACCTTGAGGTTAGAAGTTGATTGAAGGGGTTGAAGACGTTGCTCAGCCAAGGATTGACCTCATTGGTAAGTATCCACCCAAACCACCCGCCGCGATTGCGATGACGGACTCCGCAGGTCCCGCCATTTGATCATTGATGGAGTTAATCTGAGTGGTTGCATTGGCTTGGGAAATAGAAGTGCCAACAGTGTAAGCCGTATCCGCAGAACGACGAGCCTCTCGAGCCGAGGCGACATTGAAGTCACCAACCTGAAGCTCTTCCGCAACTATAGCATCGGCAGTGCTACCACGAATGCCCAAACCAGCATTACGTACTTTTGCTGAACCCACCGCTTGACGCTTCTCAATCTCAGCCACATAGCCTTGCTCAAGTGCGCCTTGAGAGTTCTTTTGGTGATCGTATTGAGCTTCAACGATCTCACTGTTGTATTGTTGATTAACTGTCCGTCCTTGTGCGGCTAGAGCATCGTTACCTGCCACCACTTGAGCAGCAGATTGAGCTACCCCAAGACCTACTGCGGTCATCGTGAGAGGGTCACACATTCCTGTCTCTTTCTATATAAAACGGGAAGAACTCATGACCTTTGACGTCAACCGTATTGGGATCAAAGGTAGCGCCGCACCACTTTAGCCAGCGGTGATGGACTGTGTTCTTGGAATAGGAGTAATTGAAGAAGGTGTCCTTATCGGAAACCTTGAACAATTCTCTGATCATGTCTTTGGAGTATCTCAGGAACACTCGAGAGTTCTTTTGCAACTCAGGTGTCCCAAGCAGCCAGATACCATCTGCCGTGTCTGTCGCTCGACTTAAACCTAGGATACCCGCAGGTTTTCCCGAAAAGTCGATTATCTTCACATGGTAGGAAACGTCCTCACTCTCCTGAAGTGCTTTAAGAACACTTGAGTTGAACGCGAGGACTTCTTCCTTGTCTGTGTCTCTAAGATGTACTGCGAGATACTCCAAGTCGCCCATACGGACGTCTCGGATGTATTTATTCAATTAACTTATTCTACGTGTTTTTGGTCGCCAAATACCTTCCCACTCAATAGAGGAGAAACGGCAATTAAAGGGACTGTCGTTGATGACCTTGACCTTCATTCGGGAAGCTTCAGAGGAACATGCAACACGGAACTCACCATCACTCACCCCCACATCACCAATGATGTTCGTGACGCGACCTAAGGTACGCCCACTGAATACCGAAGTGACTGTAGATCGCCCAGGCGGGGTGACCTCTACTCGGAAGTAAGAGCTCTGGTGGAACAAAAGAGATAGATAGCGGATCTGAAGACGCCCATCTTGGATTGGAACCCTTCCTTGATCTCTAACGAAGATTGGCGAGAGCTCGTAAACGAAGGCGTATTTTTTACCGACGACGAATTTTTCAGAAGACAGATCCACACCTTGCGCAAACACGATAGGACTGTCAGCGAATACCGCACAAGGGTACGCTGTCCCTGCTTTGTCAACACCATCTTCTGTTAGAACAACTACGTATTCTTCCCCAGACTGAACCTTATAGGGAAGTGTAATCGTCGTACTGCCGCCCATGTATTGTGGACTCAGTTCCTCTTGAGAAACGCGGTAATCAAGTTGGATCTCTAGCCCATTGATGTCACCTTCGATTGTCTCTTGGAGATCAATGAAAACGTACATCAGGCGGTCGTTGTGCTCCACTACAAGATGGAGGCGGTTACCTTCGAAGTGTCCGTTCACGAACTTGGTATTTTTATCCTCCCAAGAGGTCCAAGCAGACTGAATACGCTGACCATCACTCCAATAGGAACTATAGATGAACAGGCGGCTCAGGTCACCTCGAGTAAACACAACGGACATACTCAAGGTCGGGTTAGAGACTATTCGCGTCACTCCCGTAGGGATAAACTCTGGAACCTGCTTGGTCACCACTTCGGAACTAGAGACACCAGCAATGGTATCTACCAAATACTCACGAACATCTGCCCAAGACGAATTATCGGTATCGTCAATAAACAAGACGTTGTTACCGAGTTTACTTGGAGAGGCTCTAGAGGAGCACCAGTAACTTGTGGTCGGGGTCATAGAGATGGTTTCAGGAGAAAGACCTCCATCTACAGACAGCTTGAATTGTTGCTTGTTAGAGAACAGCAAGATTTCTTCATCGAAGTCTATGGCATGGTAGAGTTTGGAAGTTGCTCCGTTCACGCTCAAAGCTGCGATGTCGATCCGGTCACTGGGAAGCAGCGTAGTACAGGTCGTGCGGTAGAAGTTTTCAAAAACATCCTGCTCGGAAGCGATGAAGTTTTCGTCACTTAAGAACACCAAACGGTTGGACACCACCAACATCTTCTCTACGGGGTTACCGATGAAAGTAGGGTGAGGGTTTGACTCAGAACTACCTACCGTAGGAGCGACCCAAGTGTGTTCTTTGAACTCCCAAGTACCATCACCGTTATCCACGAGGACGTGAGGCATGGTAGAGGGATCTAAGGTCCACTGATAACCAAACGCTAGGTCTTCTTCCCAAAGACCTGAGGCTGCATTGAATACAACCGTGTAGGCACCTTCAGTGTTCTCAGGATCACCAGTGACTTCCACCACCCGTTTATCCAAGTCCTCTTTAGGGAGGTTGGTGAACTTGTCGATGGTTCCTGTGTAGCCACGCATGAGGTTACTGGGAGTAACAACCACTCGGTTGATATCCTTGGTACATGAGAAAAACAGGAGATTGCCTACCCGTTTTACCGACCCATCACCTTGGTAACCTTCCGCCAGTCGTTGAGCGATACCTTCTGTCGAAGCGACATTGGTGTGGTGTGTTCTATAGGATGTAGTAGCAGACGTATTGTCCGCAAAATGCAACGTAAGGACAAACTCAGTGTCGTAGGCAGTTTGCGTCACGATTACTGTGGCAAACCGATTAGGGTCTTTTCGATTTTCTATCCCTTTGACCACCGAAGGGATAACCTTTCGGTTCGCGACAAAGAGAGTATCGCCAAACGAGAAGTAATGCAGATCTTCATCCATCCCCGAACCCAGATACGGGCTTTTGGGATTCACAACGGTCTCCGTAGAGCCATCCTCAGATGAGACCTTAATTTCGCCCTTACTAGTCACCGAGACTATCTTCAGCGGCTTGTTAGGACGCTCGAAGAAGAACAAAGATGAGGAAGTTGATAGGTCGGAAGAAAGGTTTCCAATAAACCGCATCGGAGGCCGTTTACGTAGACCGGAAACCACCGAAGCAATAGCATTCTTTAGTTCACCCGCAGTGTTCTCAAGTCGAACCGCAGGGGGTTGTTGGGAAAGTCCCCCAATTACGTTGGGGATCGTGCCAGATACGCTTGGCATTAAGTGAAAGCACCTGTGCGTTGATTGTACCGATCCGTGATCAGCGACATACTCAAGGTCTGCTTGAGGGATCGTTTGGCGTTTCGATTGGAGTCACTACGCAATTGTGAGTACGCAATGGTTTCTTCAGTCGAAGCGTTTTGAAGAAGAATTTCGTCACCCAGTTCACGTGCTTGGTGGACTCGAGCGGCGCGGATCGTGATGTATCGACGCGCTACTGACGGTAAGTCTTCAAAGGGTAGGAAGAATGTAACTTCAAGAACCTGAGCGCTGTCGAAAACGCTACCGTTGTTGTTTCTTTCAGTCCGGTAGAGTTTACCTGAGCGCACTGAGAGTTGCGTCTGGCGTGACTGAGATCGGTTGTCGTCAGAAACCGCCAAGGCATTAGTTGGGAGAGGAATTTTCCCTTCACTGTCTCTGGGATATGTATTGGTCTCGGTGTTCCAAAACCAACCTCTCTCTTGGACAGCGCGAGAAATCTCGTGGAGGACAAGGCGAGCCTTAGAGGCGTCCAAAGGTAGATCACCTTCCAGACTGTTGATCGGTGCTTCGCCCATGTCCATGAGGATGACGTTGACTGCATCCAATTCGGTAGCTGGGGTTAAATCCATTGTTGGTGTTGTCCTTAAAAGAAAAATGAGCCCCCACCCGAAGGTGGAGGCCCGAAGTAAGGCTTAGGAAGAAGCTTCCGCAGAGATCAGACGCAGACACTCAGGACGCAGAACGCCGTGACCGACAGACATACGTGAGATCACGAGATCACCCTGACGTTCCATCATCCACTTCTGTTCGGTGGAGACGTCCATCAGCTGCACAGTACCCAGAGCTTGCTTCTGGAAGGCCAGACCCAAGGATTTGGAACCGTCCACATCGTACTTCGTGTGTTCCGCACCGTTGAACTCACCGGACAGGGTGTCCGTACCGAAGTTCAGCGCGAGGTTGTTAGACATCACGATGGAGAAGTCGGCTACCTGCATCAGACCACGGCCAGAGGCTTGGTTACCGTTGCCGTTACCGAAGTCACGGTTCAGGAAGCGACCATCCTGTACCATGTCCCAGTAGACCTCAGGGGTCACAATGAACACACGGTCATTCTTAGGAATGTTGGTGGAGTCGAAATACTCAGCAGCGTTGTAGATCGCGTCAACAACAGTGTCGGTCGTCGGGTTTGCACCGATCTTATCGACAGTCGCGCTACCCATACCGGCTACAGCACCAGAAGTACCGTCTTTCGCAGCCTTAGTGGCCGCAGCAAACAGCTGTTGGTCATACGCTTGAGCAAGCGCTTGGCCCATCTGGAAGGTGTACTCAGAGCGGGTCTCGAAGTGATTTACAGCCTCTTCCCAGTTAGACATGAACACGCTCGAGATGAGCAGGTCGTCAATCTGCAAGGTGACTTCACCATTTGCGATGTTCTGACCAAGGATCAGGTTGCCTGGGGTGTGGTACTCAGCGGCGGCTTTACCGATTGCAGGGAACTGCGCGGTGGTGCCAGAAGTGAGTGTGCGGGTCCGAACTCGGGACTTCATCACGGTTTCTTTGTTGAAGGTCTTGAGGACTTCGCCAGAGAAAACTTTGAGTGCCAGATTGTCGGAAATATGAGGACCAGCAGGGATACCCGCAGTCACATTAGTAGTTTGTGCCATGAAATGATTTCTTTCTATGAAAACGAAAAACAGCCGCGAGGGCTGGAAAACGTTCCCGTCGAGAAACCTAGCGTTCACAGAAGGTTATCCCCTCGTGAGGGGGCCAGCGTTAATAGTTTTGGTTCTGTTGGGGGAACTTGGAGAGCGCCTAAGGAGGCGTCAGCTCATTCAAGTTTTCATAGGAATGGCCGCTACAGATTGAGCGCTGTAGCACCGCTAGATAAGGATCACCGTCCTTTCTATTTTCGCTTAGGTTGCTTTGATCGGTTAGCAGACCGACTCTTGATCGAGAGGTTTGATGAAGAGTTGTTTCGCGGGTTGAAGTCCTTATGATCGACTTCTTTTCCAGCAAGTTTTTTCTTGCCGTGTTTCTTGATCATCAGGGATCGAGCTTTGTTTCGCCCTGCCCGTCTTTTGATCTGTTCGGGTTTACCGTGATAATCCCGATACTCTTTTTTGTAATCTCGCTTACGTTCAGCCATTATCGGTTAGCCTCAGCGCCTTGCACTTTCTCGTAAGAACGAGCGGCACCAAGACCCAACATACCCAGCATCACGGGCATGACCTCATAGAGATTCAGGTCAGGAATGGTCGATACGTCGATACCGCCAGCAATAGCCAAGGCGATCAGAATGTCTCGAAGAACATACGCATAGAAGAAGATGAAACCACATGTCCAACCAATGAAAGGACGCCATCCAGCGACAAACCAGTTGGTTGATGCAGCTTCGGTTTTGTTGATCTCAAGCTGAGACATCAGAGGCTTTAAGTCAGCCTGAAGTAGCTTGAGTTTTGCAGCTTCGCGCTCATCATCACTCGTAAAGAGGTCGTCAATTAAGTCGAAGAGCGGCTTTGCAAGAGGAATGAGTGCAGTTTGGACGCCCACTTTTTGGGTTCCTTCCGTTCAACTTTGGGACTGTCTTTAGGGTACGAAGACCACTTAAGTTCCCAATGAGGACCGTCTTTAAATGACTTCCAGTCGCCTCCCCAAGTGATAGGAACACCTAGGTCATCCGCTGCCTGTTTAATGACGGTCTCAAGTCGGTAGTAGTGAGGCCAAGCCCAACTAACTTTTCCACCGACCAGTGGAGCAATGTCTACTGCATGTCCTGTGAGATGTCGGCTGTTCAGCGTGGTAGAAGCACCAGACGCGAACAACTCTTTCTGTCTCTCAAGGGATCGTACCCCCTCAAGGACCGTGAAGTCCAAGGGAGTACGCGCAATAGCAAGCTCTAGGACCGCTACGAGATCAGGATGAACACCCTTAAGTCTCGAGCGGCTGCGCCTACCAAGTTTAAAACCCATTAAAACTCAGAACGGGCCATCTTATCGTAGACAGACTGCCGGAAGGCAGGATCAGTCTCATAACGCGGATCGTTCATATCCGCCTCGATTTGAGCTTGGGAGCTATAAGAGTCAGTCGCCGCTGAAGTGTTACCGTCCAGCTGTCGAGCAGGAGGATTACCTTGAGCAAGCTTCATGCGAGCTTGAAGACCCTCAACAGCACTCTTGGCAACCGTAAGATCACCTGAGTTTACCGCGCTGTCGTAAGCGTTGATACCAGCATCATCTAGGTTGACTTTAGCCCACTCAATGAGAGCATCATAAGCATCACCACCACCAACGATGTTCTTTACGTTGTGCTCATAGAGGGTGTTGATTGCCTCTTGGCCTTGGATGTAACCATCGACAGTCGCTCGATCAAATCCAGCAGCTTCAAGAGTAGCATAACTCTTGTCCGAGAGTGAACCGTTCTCATCGTATTCGTCATAGAACGCATCCAGCTGGAAACCTTTGTCTCCTTCGGCACCGTCAGGGTCGCCTTCAGTAGAGGTCGGTTCGCTTTGAGAAGCATCGGGTGTTTCATTGGGTGTGCTTTGCTTTTTCTCGAGTTCACCATAGGCTTTCGCCATGTCTTCAGGGGTTTTGAATTTCTCAGGAAGCCAAGAAGGGCGAGCCTCAGTAGACTCACCCCCCTCAGCATCCGCCCCCGAACTCGATGTATCGCCACCTGGCATTAGACCTTCAGCTTGGAGAGCCGCTGCGGACTCTTCCAGAGTTGGGCCGGAGTTTTCGCCAGCAGTGTTGATTGTATGTGATTGTTCAGCCATTGGCTTGAGTTCCTTGTTCGGTCACGGCTTTGGCGACAGGTCCAGATGCCTGTTTCGCTGCGTCAGCCATGGTTTGTTGAATTAGAGCTTGCTGTTGCTGTTGAGCGGTAGCTTCACGTTCTTGAGTCTTCTGCTCTTCGGATTTGACAAGACCATCCATGTCGATACCCAGCGCAGTACCCGCGCGTTTCAAGAAGTCTCCGTAATTGATCTCAGCCATCCCCACCTCACCGAGAGGTGCGATAAACTCGCCCATGAAAGTCCGAAGTTTCCCGAGATCGTAACCTCGTCCAATCGCCTCAACACCTGTGGTGATTTGAGGTTCAACTTCGATACCTTGCTTCTTGAGACCTTCCAGATCAGGAATACGTTGTTCCTTGACCAGTTCGTTCATCACGATCTTGACCAGAGGCAACTGAAGCTCCTGAGCGAACAACGCATACGCGCCACCCAAGGCATCCTCGAGTTCCTTGATCATCTCTCGGATCTCTTCAGCGGTCACACGCTCGGCGTTGCGCTGAACAGCGGTATTCATGAGGAAGGCGTAGGACAGCCGTTGAAGGATGTCATTCAAGACGCCATTGGCAACTTGCATATCAGCTTGCTTATTCAGCTGAAGCATACTGACGTCAGCTTCGTCACCTGTGATAACGTCGAGGTTCTCAGCGTTTGCCACATCGTCTTCTTCGGTGGTCCCTGTGGACCGGACCATGATGACGACTTTTGCAGCGGCCGCAGAGGACTCTAGGATCGCCTTGGAGAGACCTTCAGCAGACTGAAGATCACCAATGTACTCTTCGACGTAGGACCGTCCGTAATCAGAGTTGTCTTCATGAGCCCATCTCAGGGCAATGAAGGGAGCTTTGGCTTTTGGGTAGGCCCCAGTAGTGTCAGGGATCACGAAGTTCTTGACGACTTGATATGTCTTGTACTGCCCGTCTGTCAGTTCGTAAACGGTATAGATATCAACCTCTTTTCTTCCATTGTCATTGTCGCTGGAAGGAAGATCGTTGTTACCTTTACAGATACGCCGGACATCTTCAGGGAGGTCCTCGTATCGAGCGCTTTCCTTATAGATCACCTCGAGGACTTCACCGACATTGTTGCGGCGTACCACATAGTTCTCAAGACCGATGATGCGTACACCACCATTCTTGGGGAAGACGACGAGAGTATTACCACCAATGATCAGTTCTTTAAGAGCAGTGATCAAAGGTGCTCGGAGAGCCATTGTCTCAACACGAGTTTGAACAGCACGTTCAATTTCGTTGAATTTCTCTTCTACACGAGCTCGGGCTGTCTCATCAGACAACTCAGCAATCGTGGCGTCATCCGCAGACAACTTGAAGAAGCTTGTATTTGGGGGAAGTAGCGACAACAGAAGTTTGTTCGCTAGGTTGTTTACTCCACGCGCCCCAATTGATTGATAGGGTCGGTAGAACTTAGTTTCGGGTGTGTGTCCATCAGGCGGAAAAATCGCGGGGATGGTAAGCTTCGAGCAATCTCGGGCTCGGTCAAGGTACGTCCAGCGCACTGAAGACAAGCGCTCGTACCTCGAGGGTACATCAGATTTTTTAAGCGCTTGCAGGTCTTCACCTGCGTCTTTCAAGTATTACTTTCCGATACCCAAATTGGATTTGACCCCACCAACGCCACCAATGCTGGCATTGTCACCGACACCAAGACCACGTTTGGCGCGGTATCGTTTGGTTCCAGATCGTTTAGCGTTTGATTTTTCTGTCGCCTTGGCTGCACCCGAAGGAGCAACTTGAGTCAACACCGGAGGTGCTGGGGGTGCTGGCTTAGGAGTCTCAACTTTAGGTGCATTGCACATTAAAGGACATTTCCTTTGTTATTCTGTCTATTGTGTAATCGTTCAAGATGATTGATTACGTGTTGTTTCCCCTGGTATTCTTTAAGTTCATCTTGAGTGGAAACTCTCAAAAAATAATCCATTGAAAATTTGTCTTTGAGATACTCAAGTAGTTCTTTAGTTACTTGGGGTTCTTTGGTTTTAGAGTTTGTCATTTTACTCCTAAGTAGGATTTTTCAAATGAGGGTCCGAAGACCCCCACTTTTAGATGCCGCAAGACCCACCAGATCCGCTGATTTCGCAGATGTCGTGTGTCTCAACGAAGACCTCACCTACATGTTTAATAGCTTCCGAATACGGGACCGAAGTGAGGGGCTGGCCTCCACGAGCACCGTCAGGGTAGCAAGTGAAACCACGCAAGCGGTGAGCATACTTTGCAAGAGTTGAGGCGAACTCAGGTACAGTAGACTCGTTGTTAAACTCAGAGCCCCAAGCAGGTAGATTGATGGTCGAACTGATAGCCATGTCCACGTAGTCTTGGACGTCTGCTTGGAATTTGATCCGTCGCTCAAAGTCCGTCGCGAGGTCAAGCGAGCTCTCGATACTGTCGGGATCGACACCATGGAACTCAATGAGGTCTTGAGCGGCGCTGTCGATGACGTACTCGTAGACCCAAGTCTCTCCGCCTTTGAGGTATCGTCGCTTGTACGCAACTGCGAATAGAGGCTCAATTCCTGTCGTAGTTCCTGCAAGGATGCCGATGCTTCCTGTCGGAGCAATCGCTCGCTTTTTAACTGGGGTGGATATGGATAGCTCGGTAGCCGTGGCGGCAGACACATCGTCAGAGGTTCCTTTGTAGACCTCAAGCCACTCATGCAGCTCTGGGGTCACTTCGTACTTGTAACCACGCTGAATGAGCCACTCATGTACGCCCATAAGACCAAGCCCAAGGCGGCGGTTCTTCTCACGTGTTTCGTACACTTTGTCATAGGGGAGTTGGGCCTTGAGTGTACCGTAGATGAGGAACTTGGTTCCTAGCTCGACTACACGCTCAAAAGTTGCCAGATCAGGGATACGACCAAGGTTAAGAGACCCAAGGTTGCAGACGTCAGAGTCATCAGCAGAAGTGACTTCAGTACAGGCGTTTCGTCCTGTTTCATCTTCGTTTTCGTAGAAGTTGAATGAGAAGCCAGGTTCCGCGGTCTTGAGTGCTTGTTCGGTATTCTTGAGGAAGACATCGCCAACTTCTCCTGTTTCCTTGAAGGTCTCCAACCATTCTGTGTCGTAGTTGACAGAGATGTTGGTCATGTCGAGAGGAGCAGGATAGTTGAAGTCCTGTTGCTTAAGGTCCCAGATGGTCAACCCTGTGCTACCCACAGTCATGTTGTGCCAATCTTTACAGACCAAGAAGGCGTAGATGTCACCATGCTTCCAGTTGAGACTTGCGTAGATCGCAGAGCGACGGGAGCCGCCTTGCATGACGTTCCGGCCAATCTCATTGACCATCTTCATCTTCGGGATAGGACCGGACGCTCGACCGCCTGTACGCTCAATGAGAGCCCCAGCAGGACGGTACACCGAGTAATCGTTACCGATACCCCCACCAGTCATCAGAGCGCTCTCAGCCTTCCATGAGAGGTTCGCCCAGTCTTCTCGGGTGTCCTCTTCAGACTTCAGGATGTAGCAGTTGTTGAAGAACTTGTTGGGACGTCCTGCGTAGTAGAGGTATCGACCGCCTGGAATGAAGTACATTTTCTGGATGTACTCAGTGAGCTCTGCGGCCTCATCCAAGTCCATCGGTTCGTAGTCCTCAGGAGGCTTCCGACACACATCAGCTACCAGAGTTATCGCGAGTTCGTCCCACGTTTCAGCACCTTCGTGCTTATATTTTTGATTGAAAATATTTTCTGCGAATGAGGATCGGAATTGAGGATTAATGTTTGACTTAAACGCCATATATTATTGGTTGTCTTTCAGGTATTTTTCGAGATCTTCGAAGCCTCCAATGTGCTCGAGATCCAAGCCTTGAGTACGCTCAAGGAAAACTTGGGGAACAGTCCGGTAACCCATTCGAATGAGATCTTCACGAGCTCCTGAGTTTGCGCGGACGTTCAAATAAGAAAACCGCAGACCCTTGTCGTTCAAGAGGTCCACGGCTTTGTCACACCAAGGGCATTGATGATGCCCGTAAATTTTAAATTTCATCTAAGTAAGCAGACGTACTTTCCGTGCTTAACCTCTTTTTCGAAGCGCTTACCTGCGACTTCGCAAGACTCCATAGAGTTCATTGGGACTTGCTCCATGGTGACACCACCACCGAACCCAATAGCGAGGATTAAGATCACTTTAGTCATTCAGACACCTTCTAATTGATTAGACGTGCCGAATATCCTGTTTTGGTCTGGCGTACAAACCAGAGTTGATTGTTGTCGAACTCATAGTAACACACAGAATACTTGTCTCGGATAAGTGCTTTGATTGCGTTCATTCCGAGGATCATATCTGAAGGGTCGTCACATTGGACGATGTATCTCATCGGTCTTCCTTGATGATCGCCTGTAACAGGTAGTCACCTGAGAGGGAGATACAGACACCACCTTGAGGTTTCCAACCTCTTTCCAGCCAGAACTTCACATCTTGTTCCAGTTTGGTGGATGACGTTCCTGAGCAGATGCCGTACTTCATTTGATACTCTCAGGGTCATACTTGACCAGTTTGGAGGGAGAGACCGCAGTCCCTTTGACCCCCCGCTCAGCGGCCCCCTCGTAGCCCACACGGACCATCTTAGGGGTGAACCCTAGTACCACCTGTTTACTCAGGTAGCCTCCGTTTCGAGTACCACCTTGGTAAACCACATGATCACCTACAGAGAGTGTGTTTCCGATGTAATCTTTCACTTTGATCTGTCCTTGTAAAACTTCTGATAGAGCTTCTCTAATCCCGCACGATCAGGATGCTTGTGTATCCACATCCCTGTGTCTGGGTGAAAATGCTCTCTGAAAAAATTGTCCAACTTTGGGTTGGTCGTTGAGATGCTCAGGTCAATCTCGCGTGACAGAGCGTCATACTCAGCGTCACTTAAGAAGGACCTTGAGTGCATCTCATAAGAGTGCGCAGCCACACTTAGGCGAATGCGGTTGCGCGTCTCGATTTCAACAGGGGAACCCCAAGTCACTAAGGGTTTTCAGGACGCATCTCCAATACGGCGTCATACAGGTCGCCTTTGGAAATCATCTTCTTCTCTTGAGTGTTAATCCAAGAAAGTACCTTGTCGAAGGCGTTCCACTGACCTGAAACAAATGGGGAGTAACCACTCTCTAGGTCAGGTACTTTCACTTCACCAGCTCCTTCCAGCTAACCGGAAACAACTGCTCAATGATCTCACCGATCTGCTTGGCTAGGTCTTGGGTCTCTTTCTGAGCGTGACTGTCCGTCCTTTGGATGAACAGATTGGCCCATGCGTACAGGTTCGCCGTGGCGATGACCTCAGTGTACATGGATTGCGGGAGTACCATTCGAGCTTGCTCAGGGGAGCAACCCGTTGACAGTAGACCCTCATAACACAGAGTCCCGTAGTGAGCCATTTCATGGAACATGTTCAAACCGTAGTGCTCCCCGATTGGAGGGGTAACCTCCTCGTTGCTGGAACCTTGCTTCACGTTGTCTGCACGAAGCCGCATGGTGTCTGGAACAAAGAACTCAGGACTGTCATCCACGTACCGACGACTGACCTCATTATAAACAAACCCAGCGGTGTGCTTCATGATCTGCCGTGCGACGAAGATAGGCATCTTGAGGTGCAGAGTGATCGCCGTGTGAGCGAAGGGTGTCCAGTGAGGAGGCATCTTGCGGATGTGGTTCAGGAGGTCTTCAACCTCGTCCACAGCGTCAAAGTGAGGACCATCGTTTTCGTTGTAATCCATACACTCAGTAAGACGATAGTGTAGATTGTCCCAGTCCCCACTTGTGCATCCACGTGCGAGGAACCCAAGTAGACCTTGGTCAGCCTTGGACAACTGCTTGGTGTAACCAGAGAGGACGATAGCATCCTCGTTGTTGCCGTAGGTGAACTCAGACAAGGGGATTTCTTCCCCGCTGTGAGTATGCACCGCAACCATCTCTGAGGTCTTACCAAAGGAGACACGGGCTGCATTGACGACGCTTAGGTCTGTACCCATGTGGTCGATGTAGGTTGCTTTCATCAGTTGTCGTTCCATTCCCGAAGAATGTCAGCGGCAAAATCACAACCTGACCAATTGTCCACGCCAGCTGCATCTAGCGCCGCCAACCACCGGACGTCCTCTTGCATGGACTCATATTCATCAGCGGAAACTAGAACGGCTGGGACTACTTCACAGTCCTCTTTACTCGCATAAGCGTAGCGGATGGCGTTACTTGCGGCGGACTTGGTGTTGAACGCGAAGTGGCCTCGACGGCTCTCAACGAACTTCTTTGTCAGTCTGTTCAGAATAGCAAATTGCTTTTGGATCATCGGTGGTCACCATCGCCTTTGAGGACACCACGATCTTGACGATCCATAAGTTGCTTCAGGTTGTACACTGCGCAATCTTCAAGGGTCGTTCCGGCTTCGTCAGCGAGCATCGCGAGGTACCAGAGGACACCCCCAAGTTCACATTTGACTTTCTCTTGCATCTCAGCGCGTCCGTAGTCGCCACGAAGGTGTTTCTTGACCTTACCAGCGACTTCGCCAGCTTCACTCGCCAGTCCGAGTGTCAGGTATTCAAGGGCAGTATGTTTGGGGAACACAGCCGTTTTCTTGGCCTGTGTGGTGTATTGATTGAAATACATCATGTTATTGAATCCGTGCTAGTTCACGCTCAGCGAACCAAATGATTTTCTTGAGATCATAAGAGGCGTCGTTTCCGGCTTTCTTGCCGAGACGCCAAGCGGCCTTGAAGATGTTCCCCATGGCGAAGTTCATCTCTTGGTGCTCAATCAAGTCTTGAAGGTCTGTGATATCTTCAGGGAGCTTGTAGTAATCGCTTGAGCCACCATCAGAGACCGTAGCCCCATCCACTTGAAAGTCGGTGGTACAGACAGCTGGGTTGTAAGCAAAACCGTTGCTGAGAAACAAACTACCATCAGGCATGATATCCTTAACAGTCAGTTTATAAGCTCCACCTTGAAACTGTGAGCCGCTAATGTGGAAGACTTCATCTCCCACTCCAATTATGTTTTTGGCGTCCATAGGACCACCTCTTCTTTTTCGAAATCGTATTCTCCGTCTCGCAAAATCCGTGCGACACGTGCTTGGACCAAGGCATCAGCCTCAGTCAGTCCCTGCTTGGCGTAGAGAGAGACAATACCCTCCCAGACGTTATCTGTAGGCTCTTTCTGCCATGTGTAACGTATCTCGCCTTTGTTCTTCCCAGACTTGAGCTCACGTCCCACGTGGACGAGCTTGTAGGGGTCTCTGAGGAACTCTAGGGCTGTACCCTCACCGACACCTGGACAACCACCGTAGCCATCCGTTGTGTCTCCCATGAGGGCTTGCTTGAGGTGGAACTCCGATCCATCAGGATCAGTGATCTCCTCATAGTCGTCATCTACAAGGTGGGTCCCAACGCATTGCTTGAGGTCCTTGTCCATGGTCCAGATCGCATAACCGTCGCGGCTTGCGTACATACCCATGACATCATCAGCTTCCAGAGAGGGGAACTGAAGGATTTCCCAATGCTGTCTCGCGTACTCTTCGAGAGCCTTGTAGACCACTGGCTTGCGGGTATCCTTACGATTACCTTTGTAGGTCGCGAGGATGTCTTTGCGCCAGTTGTGGGTATCGGACATTGCGAAAATCACATGGTCCGTTTGAGCCTGTTCTTCGAGTTGGCCCACCATTTCCTCAAGGATACCTTTAGCATCCTCGAATTTGCTCCAAAGGACCCAGACGTCTCCGAACTGGGTCTCTTTTTCTGAAGCAGCGGCGGCTCGATACAGGAGTAGATCACCGTCTACTATGAGCTTCATGTCTCAGTGACATTCCTTCCAGTTGTTACCCACGATGTACTCGCCAGTAAGCGGTACGCGGATGTTGAAGTATTCTTGAGTTTTCTCGATTGCTTTGACACAGAGATCACCGACCTCTGTCGAGTATTCCTTAGGAACACTCAGCTGCACCTCGTCGTGTATCCACGCCATCTGGTAGACAACATTGTGGAGGTTGTTCTCACGAAGAAGTTGGTGAAACTCGACTAGCCAGCGTTTACAAACCAAAGCACCAGCAGACTGCAAAAGAACATTAAGGGCAGCGTGATCGGATCGGACGTGAAGTTGGCGTCCATCCAGTCCCTTAAGGTAACCTTTGGTGTTCGCGGCTTTCTTGACGCCATCAATGAGATCCTTGAGTGCTGGGAGAGATTTAAGGAAGCGTTGCTTGAGAGCTCGTCCTCGTTTAGACCCTGCGCCAACAATCTCACCAATCTTCGCATCCCCTGCTCCGTACAAGAAGCCGTAGATGAAGGTCTTGGCGTTGTCTCGACTTGGTAGTCCAGCCGCTCTTTGGTTCTCTGTGTGGATGTCACCATTTACAACGACATCGCCATAAGCTCCGTTGTCATATCGTGCCATGAAGTGCGCAAGCATTCGGAGCTCAAGTCCTGACACGTCACAACCAATTTGAACATGGTCGGGACAAATGGGTCCGAACAAGGCACGACACTCTTTACCACGGTAAGCTCTAACGGAGGGTACTTGAGCAAGGTTTGGGTGGCTGTGAGTAGCCCGACCTGTGACAGCCCCGTTAGTGTTAATTGAGCCGTGTATTCGGTTGTTGGTCGCATACTTAATCCATGCTTTCTGACCATCCCCAAGTTGCCCGAGGACTTTCTTGACTTGGAAATACTTGGCCAGTTGTTTTGCTTCAGGGTACGGAAGTGAGTTCAGGATCGTCTCATCGACCTTAGGCTTTCCGCTCTCGGTCATTTCCTTAGGTTTCCACCCACGGACACGCTTGAGGCGGTCTGCAATGTGGTCCCGAGATCCTGGGTTGAACACTTGGAGCTTCACGGGCTGGTACTCATTACCAGCTTCGCGATACTCCCCAGTCTTCATCTTGGTGGTACGTTTGTACGTCTTGGTCGTACCGTTCTTGACCCACCAAGGCTCAAAGAGACCCTGTAGTTCTTCTTCTAGCTCCACGCGCTCTAAGGTGAGTTCGTGGTAGAGTTGGTCAGCGGCTTCCTGATTGAAACCAAATCCATTGCGCTCTTGTTGAGCACAGATGAAGGCCACCTCATGTTCAAGCTGAAGGGCTTGTTGTGAGTATTCCTTCTCTTCGATCTTCTGGAACAGGAGCTTCGTCACTTCGACGTCCTGCTCACAGTAATCCTGCATCTCCTGCGACCAGTTAGCCCAAGGATCGAGACCTTCAGCCTCCATCTCTTTTGCGTAGTCGCCCTTCCAGTTATCCAGACGCCAACCCCAAGCTTCGAGACCGTGAGACCCTGCCAGTTTCATTGGCATCTGGGTCTTGTTTCCTCGAATGCGCTTGAGGTCTGTCTCTTGGATGTTCGGCCAGATCAGGCGGGAACAAACCAGAGTGTCGATCACTCGGAACTCAGCAACTTCGAAATCTGGGTAGATCTTCTGGATTGCTGGGATGTCGAATTTGATAATGTTGTGACCGATAATGAAATCAGCCTTCATCAGCATATCGACGCCGATGTGGATGTACTTTCCGTGATAGGAGAAGACTTCCCCCGTATCGACATCTTGCAATACGAGGGAATGGATTTTGGTTAGTTCATCAAGAAGACCGTCTGACTCTAGGTCAAACGCTAGTCTAATTTAGGTAGTTCCTTATATTCAAAGTCCCATCCGTAATCACCCCAGATGGTGATCTCTGCCCACTCGCCCCGTCTCATGACAGGCTCGAGCCAACGACAGTCACCGTGAGCAACTTTTGCGGGATACCAAGCATACCAAACGTGCCACTTACCGAGACGTTCCTGCTTGTCTTTGAATGCTTGTTTCTTGCGTTTCTTATGAGCTTCCCACCAATCGGGAAGAGCATCGCAGTTAAACTTCACGTGTTACGCCAGAGAACTCAGCGAGTTTGTCAGCCATGTTTCGAGCATCTACGCTTTCAACCAAAGCCGCGCTTGCTTGCTCATGGATACGGTCAGCTTTGGCGCGTTTGCGTCCGTGTTTGACTTCCATATCTTTGGCAAGCTTGTCCAGTTGTTTTACCTTGCGATTGAAGGTCGCCATGATACCGGCGACAGAACGATTGCGAGACCAAAACATAATCAGTGAACCAATGTGTATCGGGTGTAACTTTGACCTGTTACGGGGTTTGTCTTTGGGTGTGCTTGGAGTTCATGTCCCAGTGCTCGGATGTCGCTCAAGCGGCGATGGAAGGACTGGATGTTGTACTCGAACATTGCCTCGCGTTGCGAAATAGAGCCAATGTTTTGCATGTGGTTCATAAGAACGTCCACTTGCGTCATTCGGAAATTTCCTTTTCGGAAGCCACGCGCCTCTTTGTTTTTAATAATCAGAGACATAGTTGCGTGACATGGTGCAAATTTAAAATCATGTTGCGCCTTAAGCGCTAGGTCTTCCGCCAGTTCTTCAATACTCACTGTCGGTGTCACCTGACTCATCTTCAAAAAGAGTGTCTTCAGATAGACGACCTGTCTGGTGGTCATAAACGAGACCACAAGCCTCACCAGTTTCTCCGGTAAAGCGGTTCTTCAATACTCGAATTTGAGTTCTGTCGGCGTTCTCAGGGTCCTGTTGATTTCTCTCAAGGCCCAACACCATGTCCGAAAGCTGAGCAATCGCCGCAGAGCCCCTCAATTGGGCTAGAGACGTTACTGCGCCTTCTTCGTGGCCCTTACCATCAGGGCGCTTTAGGTGGCTCACAAGGATCAAACCAATGCCCGTCTCTTCAACCAGAGACCGAAGCTTGGTCATCGCGACGTCAATTGCTCTGCGCTCATCTCCGATACCGTCATCGCCAGACACCACAATAGACAAGTGGTCGAGAACGACCCAGCCGACACCAAGGCCAGAAGCCATGTACCGGATGTGATCCAAAAGGCGCTCGCTATTGAGAGAGCCAAAGTGATTATAGAGATACAGGTTCCCAGAACCAGTGAGCGTTGAATAAGCCTCTTTAAGCTCATTTTGATCGACCTCCTCAGGGTCAGCTTTGATCAGCCTCGTGTTCATCTCGATCCCCACGAGTTCTTGCATGGTTTTCTTCCAGCTTTCCTCGAGAGCGATGTAGCCTAGCTTCTGGCCCTGCGTTGAAACGATCCAATGAGCGATTTCGCGGCAGAGTGACGACTTACCAATACCTGATCCGGCAGTAATAGTCGTAAGCTCCCTCTGGCGTAGACCCATCGTTTTGACGTTAAGACCGTCGAATGGGTAAGGAATGGAGCTCGCCTCATCGACAGAGATGAAGTCATCCCACATTTCAGCGGGATTGATAATCGAGTCCGGTCTGTACTCTTTTGCGTTCCAGATCGCATTGATGACCTCCTTGCCTGCACCCTTCAGTAGACACTCGTTGGCGTCCTTGTGAGGGAGGCTGGCGACGTAGCATTTACCTGGCGGGAACAACCCGACACACTTCTCAACGGCGTCTTGACCAGGCTCATCCATGTCGAACATGAGGATGACTTCATCAAAACTGTTGAGATATTGGAGTTCGCTTCGGATCGCCTTGGGTGCAGACCCAGCGCCATCCTTAACGGATACTACAGGCCACTTGTTGCCTTGTAGCTGGGAGACAGTAAGAGCGTCGATCTCGCCTTCGGTGACGATGATTTTCTTACCGCCCGACTTCCAGAGCCACTTGCCGTAGAGGCTAGGAGCTTCCTTCGCTGGACCTCGCCAAACAAAATCTTTGTTCGGAAGACGAATTTTCTGAGAGACAACACGTCCGTTTTCGTCCTTGTACTGCGCAACGTGGACATTCCGACCATTGAACTCAGCCCGAATGTAACCCCACTTTTTGCATGTTTCCTCTGTAATGCCTCGCTTTGCGAGAGCTTGCGGTGATCCTCTAAGGAGCGGAGAGCTCTTCGCAGAGACCCTATCTCCTCTTGGGACCACAGAGTCGTCTGGCTCATCTGCCAATCCAACCTCTGCTAATTGTTTCTGGGAAAAGTAAGGTCTGTCGCAGTTGCCCGAGAAGCAGTAACCATGACCATCGTCATAGAAACCGAAAGCATCCGAAGATGCGCCGCACGGGCAAGGCTGACCAGACAGTACTAGCTCTGACTCATCACTCACTTACGGACGACTTGAGTCACCGTTTGTAGCTCAAAGTTCTCGAGTAGAACCTTGGCGATTTCTTTGGTCTCTTCGAGGGTGAACGACAGTGTTTTGTCTTCCAACTCAACAACTAGAGACCCTTCACAAGACGAACGAATTTCTTTGAGATTGCTCGCAGAGCATTTCGCCATAAGGTGATTTTCTTCGAACAACCGCATCAGTAGTCCGCCTTAAGTGTCACTTTAGGCACCATCGCCATCTCAAAGTTATCCAAGATGAATTGGACCAGTCGGTCTCGAGTATTATCAGGGAGCGTGACCACTTGATCATCGAAGGTCATCTTCATGGCACCTACAGAGTCCAGAGAAACCTTGAGGGTGTCTGCGACGGAAGACGCCGGATTGCTGAAAGGCATTTCCATAATACGTGTCTGAGAAATTGAGCCATTAGTAGGAGTGCGGTTAACGCGCAGTGTTGGTGTAGATTTCATTCTTCGAACCAATCTTTTGGGATGAATTTGTCGGCATATTTGAAGCCGTATTTCTCACACCAATCGGCATATGTGGTCTTTGACCGTTTCGAGATTTTCTGTTTCGAATTGGAGAACACGAACCTGATATCTAGGTCTGGGTGTTGCTCCTTAATGAGCCTTTGTTTCTGCCGATCAGCAGTTTCAAAGCGGCCCTTGGTCTCCACAATGATACCGTTATCCAGAATAAAATCTGGCGTGTAGCGTGAGGGTTTTGCGGGTTTGAGGTAAGGAATTACTTCCTCCTCATACCGGAATGAGCGGCCCAACTTTGTGATCTGTTGGGCCACCTGCCGCTCTAATCCTGAGCGGAACCGGATTTCTTTAGACAGACTTAGTAATCGTCTTCGTCATCGTCGTAGTTTGGGATGTCGTCACCGTCCAGATCGTCATCATCGGACTCGTCGCCAAAGTCAGGCGCACCTTCATCCGCATAACCATCTTCAGCACCGAACCCGTAGCTGGAAGCGTCACCGCCACCGGACCACTCTTTCAGTTCGATGATCTGGATCGCCTCAGGCTGAAGCGAGACACCGGACTTACCACCAAAGGCCCACTCATAGATCTCAAAGGAAACCTTGATGACGGAACCACCAGCAACAGCTTTGTGTTTGGCGATAGGTCGACCACGTGCATCGAATTGGGCGGGACGTCGATCCCAGATTTCACCTGCACGTTGGCCGGATTTGATGACCTTGTTCTTCACTCGGAAGTGGACAAGGATTTCACCAGTTTCCTCTTCGTCATCGTCAAGAACCTTGGAGAAGCACTTGGCGACCATCTTGGGGGAGATCCCATCTTCAGCGGCCTTGGCTTTCACTGCCTTGATGAAGGCTTTACCCTCGTCTTCGGGAAGCTTGATGTCAGCTTTGTAGATACCGTGTTCATCGAACTTGGTGTCAGGTTTGTCGAGACGCGGATAAACCGCAACGCCCTTGGGCGAAGTCATAGTCAGTTTGGCCATTAAAACAGGTCCTCAAAATCAAATGCAAATTGTTCGGGCAAAGCGGCATCAACGACATAATTTCCGTTGATCTCGAGGTGGAACTCGTAGCCGAACCAAGTCTCAACTGCGGTCAATTCGCAGCCGTAATCGTTGACCAACTCATCAAGAGTTAGGTCCATCAGTTCTTCAGTCAGAAGAGGCATCAGTATCCTTCGTCACAGGAGCCGTGGGATTGGGATCGACAGACACAGAGGTCTTGTCGCCAGCATCCGCCAGCTTCTTGATGTCTAGGGTTTGCGAACCAGATTTAGGTACAGCAGAGTTGGCCGCTTTCTTGGCCTTCTGCTCTTGGGCAATCTGCTTCTTTTTGTTTGGTTGCTTCTTAGAGCAGTTCTGACATGTGTCACTTGAACCGTCTGAGAAGAAAGTCTTGTTGCACTTTACGCAACGGGCCTTACGCATTCGAATGTCCTCGCAGGAAACGTACAGCGTCGAGTGCCTTGGTGCGGTTTGGCTGCACGTCGAGGCATACTTCGCGCCAGATGGGACCATCGCCAGCGTCTACTTCAGCGCGAGCAACGATCTCGTAAGCACCATCAAGAGAGCGCTTGTTGTAGTGAACAGAGCGGCTGTCGAAGGTTACGTTTTGTTTGATGGTGTTCAGAAAAGGGGTCATGGTTATTTCCATTTATTTGTTCTTAAAATTTTGGGTGGACGGATCAGCTGAAGAAAAATTCGCTGTCTAAAACACCGTCCAAATCCAGATCACCTCTCTCCGGTATCGGAGGGATATTCTCAAAGAACTCCTCAGAGATGAACTGAGACGCGCTGTCGTAAAAATCTTGAAGCACGTCTTGCTGATACATCTCCACGAAAGCCTCTCGGATAATTCGAGAGAACGTAGAGACATCAGCGGCATGAACTCCGAATGAGTCATGCACCATAGCGAAATGTGTAATTCCGTGAGTGGTTGCTTTCGCTGTGGTTAACTGAAGGTGAGCTCCGTCCAAACTGTGAACGAAACTCGGGGGTGTACTTGAGGCCATCTGACGACTGTCGAGCTTATCAGTCTCTTCAACGAGGCTTGGCTTGTAGACCTTACCGTCTAGATGGGTCCGCACCTGTCGGGAGTTTGTCTTGAACTTGTACTGCCACACGGGGAAACCCACGGGCGTTGTCCATTCAATCCTGTGCTCCTCAGGTTGAGACTTGGCGACTGCTCGAGAAACCTCAGACAGCCATTTCATTGCTTGGTCAGCCGCGACAACTACCTTGGGGATTGCCTCCCAGACGACCTTCCCGCCGTATACCTTGAAGTTGAACATATCGTCCTTCGGCCAAGGTAAGGGGTGACCATCTTCTAGTTTGTCTTCGACCGATCCCCGAACATACGTGAGACACGATGTCAGTGTCCCTGCGTAGGGTTTAACCATCACAGGGCGTTTGGATACCTTGCGGTCCATAAAGCCGCTCTTAAGCCACGCCTGGGCGAGACCAGAGTTATCTCCACTACCAACCGAATGTTGGTTGAAGATGTCGTTGGCGACTTTGGCTACTGCGCCATAAACGTCCTGACGTGGAAAATTAGGTACAAGATTAACGTGAAACCCGCCCACACTATCCCTAAGCATAGCACTAAAATGCTGAAGTCCCGAACACGTGGCGTCCAGATCAACATGTAAATGCGAGACAAAGTTTTCGGGAGCATAGTAGGCCTTTGAGTACTCTAAGCAGAACGCTAAGAATTGTACTGGGTTGTCGGCTCTAGTCCACCAGAGATTACCTTTAGGGTCGGACGCGACTTCTTTGATTTGCGTGATATGCTCTTGCGACCACGCGGCTCGCTCATCGAGGTAGAGTTTATCTTCCCCGAAACAGTTTGCGCCATGGACGCCAAGCCAGTAGAGCCCATCTTCTCCCAGTCGCTTTCCATCAGCGAACTCAAGCATTCCCTTAATAAAGTCGGGTCCTTGGGGATTGAGAGGGTAAGGCTTTGGGTACGCCCGTCCTCGACTGTCCAAGTCATGTGGAAAGTAAATACGTCCATATTTCGAAAACCTTTCGGCTTGGGTCAGCGCTCGGATCGCAAGGACGCGCTTTCCGACTGAGCGCCTGTTGTGTTCGTGGATGGTTGCTCGATACCGCCTGTAATCAACGACCTTAGGGTGATCAGCTGGGAGATACTCGAGACCATAGGGAGCTTCGTCAGGGACCTTGTTGTCGGCCCTAGGGAGCTTTCCGCATTCGATGTTGTTGTCGTAGACGTATGATAGGGCATCAACGACAACTGGGTTAATCCGCCAAGGTGTATCTTGGATCGAATTGACCGCTAATAAAACCGTGTCCAGATCGCCTTTGGTGGCGCAGTCCTTGAGGAGCTTTCGGTAAGCAGAGTTTCCACCTTTGACCAGTGGGTAAGGTGTCACGTGTTGGGACACGTAGGAGCCTCTGTTAAGAGAGTCCTTTGTCCAAGGAAGAGGCTTGTGGATCATTGGATACCACGTCGAGGTGGTGTCAGAACAATCCTCTTTGATCCTCTCGCAAGTCTTCAGGAGACCCTCACTAGGGACGACAACATCAATCGCGTGTCTCCCCTGTCGAACCTTCTCGATCTTTGCGTCACCGGAGATCTGAATAAAGAGATCTAGAAGTTTGACGCCGATGTGCAGTCGATCAGTCAAAGACCAGCGAGACCAATCTTGATCCGCGTCCTTGATGACCCTCTGCAAGTATTCCAGTCGTTTGTTTCTAGGAAGCTCTCGTTTGTTGAAATCTTCCTTGATCGTCTTAAGCCAACTTGCGTTCTCAGCTTCGAACTCTCGTATCCTGAGTTCGTCGTGAAGTAGCCCTGCGACATAGACAGCGAGACTTGTGACACTCAGCCTAGTATTCTCTCGGTTATACAAGGGAATCCGGTTCAAGAACCCCTTGATGAAGAGGTATGATGACACTTCCGTGGGTAGTTGGGCGAGACACTTAGCAGCGCTGTTCTGTCTCCCTGCTTTACCCAAACCTGAGTTACTTAAGAACTCATCAAGTTTCTCTTTAAGCGGATTAATATATCCATATATCAGATAGTTACCAACTTTAGTTTCACTCAAGTCTCCCTTGAGTAACCCTTGCTCAAACCTTCGTATGCTCTCATTTCTCATCTCATCTTCAAGCTCAATTTGAGAGATATAGAGATCGTCGTTCATCTAATCCTTTCGTGGTTGTGCCTAAGTAGGATTTTTCAAAATGTCTCCGCTTCCCAAAGGCACACGGAAAGCCTAATCTCTTCGGGAAACGGATTTTGTTTTTCTGTGATTTTATGGGGTTTCCTAAGTGATTGATTTATTTCACTTAGGTATCGTATAGAAAACGCACGGATTGCAAATCCGTGTACACCGGTTCGATTCCGGTACTCGCCTCCACTTATTCCTTTAGCGGGCAGAAGCCTCCGAAAGCGTCGATCTAAAGAGATTTCCGCCTAACTGGCTCAGTGGAATAGACTATACCCTCCTTCAGAACAGACCAGAATACCACACTCCCCCCGTTGTGCCTTTGTCGGCAAAAGGTAGAATGTACCACGTGTGCATCACGATGCTTGAAGCCCTGCAACGCGGCTCAAAAGGCAAGTATTGTGCTCCCCCCACAATGAAGCCCCGAGCCAATCATACGCTCACATTCAAACAAGACCTCTCGCATCGGGCTGATCACTTACCCTCCGACATCCACAAACCAATTTGACGTCAATTGATTGGCGCAGGGGGAGACGTAGGGGTCTGAAATCCCCGAAAACTCGTAGTCTTCAACGCGACCCTCGGCAAACAAAACAACGTTGGTTGACTGAACAAGCTGCAACAGCAAGTGCTGTTCGCGTCGTCTTGAAGTTTCTCCGAGCACTGACTTGATGAAGTCTTTCGCCTGCCGAACCAATCCAACGTCTGGCGCCACGTAGGACTGCAGAAACGCCTGTGTCGTCGTGTGTCGCGCGATCTCCGTTCCAAAAAAACGCTCTATGATGGCGTGTTCTGCCACCAAACCGCGCCGTAGTGCGAGCGTCCCGCCTCCCGCGATGACGACCGCTGGCATATATAAAAGAAACACACGCCTTTTCATCATGTCACCTTGCTTCCTGCCCTCAAAGAGAGCGCGGACAACGTCAATGTCGGATTGGCTGGAGAACTGGATGGAAAGGCGCTCGCCCCAAGGACCCAAAGGTTGTCATTGCCGTGTTTGCGCAGATCTGCATCGACAACACTTTCGTCGCCGCTGTGTCCCATACGGCAGGTACCTTGGATATGCGCCTCGGTTACATTTACTGGTGAGGCGTTCACAACAGACACAGGCCAAGGGAAAATCTCAGAAAGGTTGGCAGCCGCGTAGTCTATACCATTGTAAGCATAGTCATGATGACCATGCCAAATCACCTTTGGAACGCCTTCACCATCTAGAACCACCTGATTTTTTGCCTGAGGTATATCCTCGGCGATCAGTTTGATGTTCATGGTGTTGGTGACGGCACCCGGCACAAGTTGAATGGCAGGAATATTGAAGTTCTCGATCAATACTGCCGCGCGGGCCCCGCGGTCAGCATCTTTGTAGAACTTATAATTGTGCCCAGTGATCGACGTGCCGCCATAATACCCCGGACCCGGCGCCGTCAGGCTTATGTTTTTTGAGGCCTGCTCGTGGATGTAACGTCCCGTACTCGGGTTTTCATCTCCTGATCTCAGTAGAATGGATGCATTAAAAAACGCGTTGGCAGCCAACGCAACTCTGTCAGCTTTGACCTTATAGTTATTCGTCCGCTGCCGTAGTTCCACGCCGCTGACCGAGGTGCGCGCCAGGTCGAGCACCCGAGTGACTTCACTATCAAGAAGCAAAAACGTGTTATCGCGATCGAACAACTCCAAACCGTTCAAAATCGAGAACTTGGCATCTATTGGACATAATCCACAGACATTATTTCCGCAGCAGATTGCGCGGCGACCACCGTTGCTGCGTGCTGTCGCATTTGGGACCCAATAGTTGTCGGCGCGAAGTCGGAATTCATGGCGCGTTGGAGAATGACTTGGATACGGATATGGTCGGGACATGGGGTGCAGAAATTCCCGCCCATCACCGGCAATCTCCATTATCGCTTCAGCTTCAGAATAATAAGGCTCCAAAGTGTCATAGGTGATCGGCCAATCCCTTCCGATGCCAAATCTCGACCAAAGCATGAAGTCATCCGGAAGGAAGCGAGGCGTTTGCGCCCACCAACAATTTGAGTTTCCACCAAATTTAGAGTGGGCAACCCACAGCTTTTTGTGAGCTGACAGGTTATCCATTGCAATTGTTTCTAACGCATTTGCGTGGCTTCGGACGTTGAGCGCATCGGCGTGACTGACCCAAGGACCTTTTTCAACTATCAGGACACGAAGGTTGGATGGCAGCGCTCTTAAAAAGAACATGCTGGCAAAACTGCTTCCAACGACTATCATATCCCAGCTTCGAGAAGCTGCGTCGGCAATTTCAATAAGTTTAAGCATTTATAAAATCCTGAAAGCTCAGCTAATAATTGCTTTCATCTGTGCTGGATTCTTTTTGGTATTAAATCAACGTGTACACCCTTTGGAATCATCATATACCGCTTTTGAGATTCCTATATGCAATAATTTCAACCGTTTCGCCTGCGTCAAATGAAACCAATGACCCAAGAAGCAACGCCATGAGACAGTTCGTTGTGCGCATTCTCTAAAATACCTGCTTTCCGAGGACCTAAATTAAAGCGCGTGCGCTGGTGGGAGTTGTTGCCAAATTTGCGGCAAGAATGAGACCACTAATCGCTGTGTATATTTCAGAAGTCTCGTCCTAGCATATTGAAATACCATACCCTAAATAGAAATCACCTCAACGGCACTCGCCATCATCTCCCCCCTGCGCAGCACCACCGCCCGAAACCGACCCACGCCTCTCCTTTGGCGGGTTTGCCTATACTTTTGGCAATGCGGCTAACCAGCTGCCCGTCCCTCCGCCTGCTCCTCCCGCGCTATCCAGTTTGGGACAGCTATTTGGAGCCGGACGATGCCCTTTTTCAAACCCCAGAGGATACTTGCCGCCCTTATGGCCATCGGAGCCGCGATATTGCCGCTGCGGGCGGAGGAGGCGGCGCTTTATGAGGCCCCTGCGCCGGAAGATGCGGTGTTTGTCCGTGTGCTGGCGGAATTTGACGCCACTGACAAAGCGATCACTTTCGCCGGGCAGCAACTGCCAAGAGCAGAGGCCCCAGACGACACATATGTGGCCATCAGCGCTGCCAATTTAAGCGGGGTGCGTGCGGGCAGCTATTATAGCCTTGCCGCCGGTCCATCGGCCCCTGTTATCATAGAAGAACCGGATCGGGAGACCGCCGCCAAGGTGCACCTCATTCTTGTAAATACCGGAACAGATCCGGTGCGCCTGATTGTGCCTGCGCGCAAGACCGAGGTGATTGCAGCGGTGCCTGCAGGCGCGGCGACCAGTCGGGCTGTGAATCCCATCGCTGTGACACTGGCGGTTCAGCGCGTCAGCGACGGCGCGCTGCTCGGCACCTTTGATCTGTCGTTGTCGCGCGGACAGAACATGAGCTTCATAGCAAATGCTGACAGCGCGCGCCTGATTGAGAACAGCTTTGGCCCTGTTCTCTCAGCCAACTGAGGGCGCGGCCATGGTGTTTTCCACGCCTATCTTCCTGTTCGGCTTCCTGCCCGTCTTTCTGCTGATCTATTACCTCACGCCCCCGCGCTTCCGCACCTTGGTGCTGCTGATCGCAAGCTGCATATTTTATGGCTGGTGGAAAGTGAGTTACCTCGCCTTGGTGCTGGCCATCGCGTCGATCAGCTATGTGGCCGGGGCGGTGGCCACGAACAGCACTTCAGCATCACGGCGGTTTTGGGCGGTGCGTCTGGGTGTTGCGATCAACCTGCTGATCCTTGGCTGGTTCAAATACGCCTATTTTATCGCAGGTTCCTACAACGATGCTCTTGCCCGTTTGGGGGCCACACCCGGCGGCGGTGTCAGCCTACCGGAGATCGTTCTGCCAATCGGGCTGTCGTTTCTGGTCTTTCAATCGATCAGCTACATTCTGGATGTGGCGCGCGGCGACGCCCCGCCCGCCGCGCGTCTTGTGGATTTTCTGGCGTTTTCCTCCCTGTTTCCGCAGCTGATCGCGGGGCCGATCCTGCGCTACAAGGATCTCGCCCATCAGTTTGAGCACCGCACCCATTCTCTGGCCAATTTCGTCACAGGTGTGCGCCGCTTTGTGACAGGCTTGGCGATGAAGATCCTGATCGCAGACAGCGTCGCCCCGCTCGCGGACCGGATGTTTGCGCTCAGCGCTCCGACCATGGCCGAAGCCTGGCTTGGCGCGACGGCCTACGCGATCCAGCTCTTTTTTGATTTCGCAGGCTACTCCGCCATGGCGATCGGGCTGGGTTTGATGCTCGGCTTTCGCTTCATGGAGAATTTCAACGCACCTTACGTGAGCCAATCCGTCACGGAATTCTGGCGGCGCTGGCACATCAGCCTGTCCACATGGCTGCGCGACTACCTCTATGTGCCGCTGGGCGGCAATCGCGGGGGCGCGGTAAAAACCTATCGCAATCTGATCCTGACGATGCTTCTGGGCGGCCTGTGGCATGGCGCAAACTGGACCTTCCTGCTTTGGGGGCTTTGGCACGGCAGCTTGATGGCGATTGAGCGCGCCTTGGGTGCAAAGCACCGCGCCACGGTCTGGCCCCGCGCCCTGGCCTGGCCTCTGACCATGGTGTTTGTGCTGCTTGGCTGGGTGATGTTCCGCGCCGACACGGTAAGCCACGCCTTTGGCATCTATGGCGGCATGATCGGCGTAAACGGCCACCCGCTGTCACCCGAGAGCGCCCTGTTGCTGCGCCCAACCGAGCTTGCCTGCCTGACCCTCGGCGCTGCCCTCTCTGTGCGTCCCTTTTGGCAAGCTGCATTGCAGATGCCACGCGGCAGCGCGCTCTGGTCCGCCTCCGCCCGCCTGCGCAGCGCGGCCCTGTTCCTGCTCTGCGCTGTGGTCATTCAGGCGCGCGGCGAGGCCCCTTTCCTCTATTTCCAGTTTTGACGGAGCCCCGTGATGTCGTTTCGCCCTTCCCTCCACGCACAGACCTTCGTCGCCAGTTTTATCGCCCTGACGCTCCTTCCGGGGATCTGGATGTTTGCCAAAGCGCCCCTCGCGGGGCTTGAGGCCAATGTCCTCTCCGGTGCCGCTCAGCGCCAGTATGAGGGCCGGTTTGACAACAGTTTCCCTCTCCGGTCCTCCCTGCGCCAGACATGGGCCGCGCTGAAGTTCGGTCTTTTTTCGGAAATGGCAGAAGGCGCGGTGGCCGGGGCTAACGGCGTCCTCTTCACGTCAGAGGAGCTGTTGCCACCGAAAGACAGCCAAGACTTTTTGACCGCCCTGCGCGCGGCGCAGGCGCCGATTGAAGCAATGGGCGCTGAACTGGTGCCAGTGATCCTCCCGGACAAAATCCGCATGATGGCAGATGCCCTGCCCCGCACCCGTTCTGCGCAGTTTGCTGAGCGCTATGACCACCTGCTTAAGATGCTTGCCGCAGAAGGGCTGCGCACTTTGGATATGCGCCCAGCGCTCTCAGGGCCAAATGCCTTCATGCGCACGGACACCCATTGGAGCCCCGAAGGTGCGCGCAGCGTGGCGCAGGCCTTGTCTAAAGCCCTCGCCGGTGAAATCGGCACCCAAACACCTTTTGAGACACGGCACACCGGCACCCGCCGCTTTGACGGGGATCTGCTGGCTTTTGCCGATACCGGCATCTGGCGGCCCTACGTTGGCCCCGCGCCCGAGCAGATCAACACCTATGAAACCACATCCGCCTCCAGCCAGGAGCTTGGCCTCTTTGACGACATCAAAACGCCGGTTGCCCTTGTCGGCACCAGCTTTTCGGCGCGTCAGGACTTTCACTTAACAGGTTTCCTGAAATCCAGCCTGCAGGCGGAGGTGCTGTCTTTCGCCATGGAAGGACGTGGCCCGTTCACGCCGATGGAGCGCTTTCTGGCAGACGGGCAACTGATCACCACCCGGCCGCAAATCGTCCTTTGGGAAATCCCCGAACGCTACATTGACACCTGGAGCACCACGCCATGAAACACCTTCTCGCCGCTTTCGCCGCTGTCAGCATCTGCGCAACCACAGCCCATGCCGCGCCCTTGTGTTCAGAGTTTCGCTCGCCTGACACCATGCCCAAGAAATACCGCAAGCTGGCCCCTGTCCTCTCGGGGTCGCCAACCGATTGGGTGATCACCGCCGACCAGATGGACACCACCTATCTGCCTGATGCGCAGGCCGCCCATCTGCTCTCGCAGATCGCCTCCGAGTTTGAGGCGCGCGGCACGCGGCTTGCCATTTTGATGGCCCCGCCCCGCCCGCTGGTTGCCGGACAATCCACCTTGGATACACTGGCCAAAGACGACATCGACTTTGATGTGGCCGCAGTGAGCGCGTCTTTCACCCAAATGATCGAACTGCTGCGCAGCTCGGGCGTGATCGCGCCAAACCTGCTGGAGCACGCGATCAGCGATGAGACCCTGCGTGAGGCCTTCTATTACAAACACGACACCCATTGGACACCACGAGGCGCGGCCGAAAGCGCCATGGCCCTCGCCCATGAGGTCAGAGCCGCCGAGATTGACGCCTTTGCCGACACCCCCCCTGTGCAGCCCAATCTCGCCTCAACGCAGGTCTTTTCCGAACGCGGCTCACTGGCCGATATGGCGAAGGCGGTGTGCGGCGTAGAGCTTCCTCCGGTGACACAGACCATACCCGCCTTCCCGAGCGCGGAGACCGATCTGCTGGCCGAGACCACAGGCCGCCCGCGTATCCTTTTGGCGGGGTCAAGCTTCAGCAACCGGTATAAGAAAGATGCCTACCGCGTGGCCGATGCGATCAGCGGAGCCTTGCAGGCGGATGTGGTCAACCACTCTGTTTCCGGCGGCGGTGCCATCGGCGCAATCGAAGGCGTGGTCAACGCCGGCCTGCTGACAGTGGACGCCCCGTTTGATCTGGTCATCTGGGAGTTGCCCTACACAGATGGCCTGCGCAATCCGGGCGTCTTGCGTCAACTGCTGGGAGCCTTGCAAAACGACCTTGCCAAACTGCCTGCACCTGCCGCCACGCTGACATCATCCGGCAAGACACGGATCGACGTGTCCAGCCGCCAGCCCGCAATGATGGCCCTGCATCTCCCCGAAAGCACTGTGCAGCGCATCAAAATCGATCTGCGCTTTGAGGACGGCACCAAGCAAACCCAATCCATGATCCGCAAGAAACATGTCCCCGCCGCGCTGCGCTCTGATTGGTGGGCCTTCAGCCTGGATGACCTGTCAGCACAAGGATTGCAGTCAATCACCCTGCGCTATGACGGGCCAGCGATCGGCACCGGGGCCACGGCGCATTTCTATTGAGCGCATAGGCAAGTTCAGCTCACAGACAAAAGCCCCGGAGTCTCTCCCCCGAGGCTTAGCTTTTGGATTGAAGATGCCCCTCAACCGCAGGTGTTGATCGACACGCCAAGATGCTCCAACCCCAGCGCCTTTATGGTGTCTGCCTGTATCGGCGCGGTCATCGTGTTGATGGCTTCCGCCCCAAAGCTGTTGCCCACCACAACCCGCGCCGGGCGCTGGCCTGCGGGCTGCACCACCAGATCCGCCACAGCATCAGCAATATCCTGCGGGTTGGGCGCCTGCTCCCCTGACAGCATCACCATGAACTGATCAAACATCGCCGCCGGGATCTGCCCGACCTCGCCATAGGCCGCCACCCGGCTGTGATCCACCGGCTGATCGGCGCTGGCATACATCTGTGTCGGATAGGCACTTGGCTGCACCAGACACACATCAATCCCCAGCTGGGAAAGCTCATAGCGGTAGCTGTCCGTCATTGCCTCCACCGCAAATTTGCTCGCCCCATAAAGCCCAAAAAACGGAAAGGTCACGCGCCCAAGGATCGAGCCGATGTTCACCACCAGCCCCGTCTTGTGCTGGCGCATCAAAGGCAACACCGCGCGGGTGACGCGATGCACGCCCAGAACATTCACATCAAACAGATTTGCAAGTTGTTCCTCGGAAAACGCTTCAGACACACCGGCCGAGGCCACGCCCGCATTGTTGACCAGAACATCAATCTGGCCTTCCTTGCCCGCAATGACATCCACAGCCGCCGCGACCGACTGACTTTGCGTCACGTCCAGATCCAGCACCTGCAGCCCCCGGTCACGCAAGGCCTCCGCATGGGCGCTGTTCTTCCCGTCAGTATCCCGCATGGTCGCATAAACCCGATGGCCGCTCCCCGCCAAAGTCTCACAAATCAGCCGCCCAAACCCGCTGGAGGCACCGGTCACAAGAATTGTTTTAGGCATATCAATCTCACTTTCATCTCTCTTGCCATGGCGGCGCCAGACTGGCGTCTCGCCTGTGGTTTCAATATGATTTATGCCAAGATTGAGATAAGTCTCTAACTTGGAACATCATATGTGCTCGGAGGGAACAAATGGATGATCTGACTCTGCTACGCCTGTTTGTGCAGGTGGTGGACAAAGGCAGCTTCTCCGCTGTCGCCCGCGCCACCCACACCACGCCCTCTGCCGTGTCCCGACAGATATCCCGGCTGGAGGAAGATCTGGGCACCCGGCTTTTGCAACGCACCACCCGGCAACAGGTTCTGACCGAGGCCGGAGAGATCTATCTGCGCCACGCCCGCCAGATCGTCGAAGACACAGAGGCCGCGCGGCGGGCTGTGTCCCAGCTGGGCCAAGACCCTTCCGGCGTGCTGCGGGTCACGGCAGAGGCCGACCTTGCCCATGCGCTGCTCTCCCCCATGCTGCCGGAGTTCCTCGCCAAATATCCGAACCTGCGCGTGCAGCTGCACACCTCCGCCAAGATGGAAGACCTCATCGACCGCGGCATCGACGTCGCCATCCGCATGGGCCATTTGGAGAGCTCAAGCCTGATCGCCAAACGGCTGGTGATGAGCCGATCCCTGCTTGTGGCGAGCCCTGCGTTTCTGGCCAACTACGACACCCCAAGCCAACCCGGCGATCTGAGCACCCTGCCCTGCCTGTCCTTCAAAACCGAAACGGAGCGCACGATCTGGCGTTTCAAAACCGGCGATGAGGTGCTCGACGTCCCGGTCTCCGGGCGTTTTCAGGTCGGCAGCCTTGTCCTGCTCAGAGAGGCGGCAAAATCCGGTCTGGGCATCGCCATGCTGCCGATCTGGACCGTGCGCGATGATCTCGATACAGGCACCTTGCAACCGGTGCTCCCCGGCTTCCCGCTGGAGCCCCCTGCCACCCCGATCAATGCCGTCTACCCCAGCGGTCGTTTCCTCGCCAGCAAGGTCCGCGTGTTCATTGATGCGCTGAGCCTCTGGGCGGAGACACACTTCAAATAGCGCGCGGTGCTCCACAGGCTTTCAATGGCAGCCAGCGTCATAGATCTTGCCCCGCGCAAACAAGCCACGAAAAAAGTGCAGAAATCTTGCGGTGGGATGTCACAAATCCCACCTCCCGCGCGTCCTCCTTATGTCACGAACAACAGGAGACAACGATGTCCACACAAAACGCCCAGCGCCTTGACCATTTCGGGGTCGCGCCAGACCTGCTCAAACCCCTGCTCGACCAGGAAGCCCTCCTGAAGCAAAGCGGGCTCGAACACAGCCTGATTGAGCTGGTGAAACTGCGCGTCTCACAGATCAACGGCTGCGCCTTCTGCATCAACATGCACTGGCAGGATGCCAAGACCCACGGCGAGCGCGAAGAGCGGCTCTATCTGCTCAATGCCTGGCGCGAGGCGTCGGTCTATACCCCGCGTGAAACCGCAGCGCTCGCTTGGGCCGAAGCCCTGACCCGCATCGAAACCACGCAAGCCCCCGATGCGGACTACGCCGCAATCAACGCACAGTTCACCCCGCGCGAGCAGGCCGCGCTCACCCTTGTGATCTGCGCGATCAACAGTTGGAACCGTATTGCCATCGGGTTTCGCATGCCCCACGACTTGCCACAGGAGGCAGATGCCGCATGACCGCCCGGGCGGATCCGATTTTCACGAGAGACTTCCTCTCTTTGCGGCCGCGCCTTTTCGCGGTCGCCTACCGTATGCTCGGCTCGGTCAGCGATGCCGAAGACATCGTGCAGGATTGCTTCATCAAGTGGCAACAGGCCAATCGGGAGCATGTGAGCGACCCCACCGGCTTTCTCATCAAGATTGCCACCAACCTCTGCCTCGACCGCCTGCGCGCCGCCAAACATCTACGCGCGGAGTATCCCGGCGAGTGGCTGCCCGAACCCATCCTGACCGACGATCCGACAGAGCGCACCGACCATGATGTCTCCGTCGCACTGCTGCAGGCACTGGAACGCCTGACCCCGCTGGAGCGCGCGGCGTTTCTGCTGCGGGACGTGTTTGACGTTGACTACGACGAAGTGGCCACAATCCTAGAGCGCAGCGCCGCCACCTGCCGCAAACTTGTGACCCGGGCGCGCAGCCATGTGCATGAGGCCCGCCCGCGCAGCACCGTCAGCCCCTCAGAGGGCGAAGCGATTACGCTGGCCTTCTTCCAGGCGGCGCGCACGGGTGACACCGGGGCCTTGTCCCGCCTGCTTGCAGAGAACGCGCAGGTGATCGCGGATGGTGGCGGCAAGGCCATTGCCGCCCGGCGTGTGATCTCTGGGCGAGAGCGGCTTGTCCGCTTCTTTGCAGGCATCGCCAAAAAGCAGCAAGGCCTGCCACCCTCGCCATGGCACTTCCGCCACCTCAACGGGCTGCCTGCCATCCTCAGCCGTACGCCCGAAGATGGCTTGATCCAGACAACGGCGCTCCGGATCGAAGACGGCCAGATCACCGGCATCTACATCGTTCGCAACCCGGAAAAGACCGCCCATCTGGCCCCTGTCTTCGACCTTCCAATGAGGCCAGGCACCTGAGCGCCTTTGCCTTTCGTGCCTCGCCGAACGGCTAAAAACCGCGCTCTTAATGTAAAAGCGCGCCCTCAGGCTGGCTGATCTCTGCTAGCGGCGGCGGTGCAACAGCCGCGCCGAGCGTTTGCGGCATGAAGAACGGGTTCACGTCATTGCCCGCCAAGGCCTGCGCCAAAGCCTCCTTTGCCGCCGCATCTGCCTCTGGCCACGGCAGCTGACGCCCGATCGGAAAGTGCTGAGCCATCACTTTGTGGCACTCATCCGCAGCGCCGGAGGTCTCGGAATAGGCATCCGCCGGTTTGCTGTCGCGCATCTTCCAGGACAGATATCCAATGACTTCGCTGCAGAAATAGCTCTGCCAATCCGGAAAGACCGCACTGGCCACCTGCCGGTAGGCGGGCAGCTCACTGCGCAGCTCTTCCCGCGTCAGGAAACCGGCGGCATAGGCATTGCGCAAAAGGAACATGCCCCGGCTCAGATCAAACCCCCAGCCCAGCGCCAGCAGATCGTCTTCGCCCTGCGGATAAAGCACCTGATCAATCGCTTCCGCCTTAAACAGGAACATATTGCGCAGGTCATTGCGCAACGCCAAACGGCCCACATGGCGCACGATCTGGAACATCTGATCACGCGCGTCTCCGTGCAACTTCAGGCTCTGCGGATCCTCAAACTCTTCGCATTTGTCCCTGATCGCCGCCAGGAACACCGCTTCATCCAATCCAAATTGATCCAGCGCCGCCACCAGAGACTGTCCCTGTGTCTCCTCCGCATGGGGCTGATCTTCGTCCGGGAAAAACACCTGATGAAAGCTGTCATGCGGCACCCCGGTCAGGCTGGACAGAATGTCATAGACAATATCAAAGCCTTCCTGATTGAACATATTCACAATTGAGCACCGGTGCAGTTTGCCGTCACGCAGATCATGGATCATCGTCAAAGCGCCCTTCTTGGAGGTGATCCCCCAACTCTGCTTCAGCGACCGTGCAAGATGCTCGGAATAGTCAAACTTCAGCGTGATGTAGGGCCGCGTCTCGGAAAACGCCGGATCGTCATAGCCTGCCTTGCGGTCCCAGAACGGGAAGTTCTCATAGGTGTGGTACCAGCCCTGATCGCGATAGGTGAACCGCGCGCATAGATTAAGCGCCTGCAGCTCCTCTTCTCCCAGAAGCTCGTTTTCGCGTGCCTTGTGATAGCGGGTGATTTCCCGCTTGGCCCGCCCCCGCAGCTTTCTCACAGCAAAATACGTCAACAGCAGCGTCGGGATCATCAGGTAGAAAAAGATCTCGCTCACCCCGAAAAACGGCAGAGACAGCAGCGCCGGCAGGCTGCTCACCGACAGCACGATCACGCGGATCCGGGTGAAAAAGTTGCTATACACGCGGCGCCAGGGTTCTTTGGGCAAAGTCAGCGTCCGGGTGCCTGCGAGGTTCTGGATATTGCTCGACAAAAAAGGCTTGGTCATTTGGGTCACACAGTCTCAATAATGCCCGTCCGAAGTGGCACAGCTTTTGAGCGAATGCAAAGGACGCAACACCCGAAAGACCAAAGCCGCGTTAAACTCCGCGTTACTGCCACAGCTTGCAGCCCTGCCGCGCTTTGAGCCGCAGCGCGACCATGCCTGTGGCACGTCTTTGCAGGCAGATCTGCGCAGAAAGAAGTGAGATCTGACTTTTCTGTCTTTTTGCTCTTGCGCTCCCGCCCGCAAGGCTCTAAATCCCCTTCACCGCGCTCTGGTAGCTCAGCTGGATAGAGTACTTGACTACGAATCAAGGGGTCGGGGGTTCGAATCCTCCCCAGAGCGCCATTTTCCCGATGTTGAACGTCACACGACTTTGACCTTTGCGTCATAAACTGACCCAACATCCTCATTTCATGCTCCCGCAGGCTGTTTCGATTGATCTGACTTGCCTTTCGGAAAATCAGGGCTGATTTGCAGGTTCAGTCGGCGAAGCCGCCTGCTCCTGCTGATCTGCCACGTGGCGAACGCGGGAGGGGGCGAGGCAATGCTATTCGACAGGGTGGCGCAGCCGAGGACACGGCCCTGTCTAATAGGGTTGCCCGAGGGGGAAGGCGGCGCTTTACCCCTGACGGCCAGGGGCGTTTGGCTCGTCCAAATCCCGCTGGCCCAATAAACAAGAGCGGCGGGGCGATAAGCCCCACCACAAGCGACGTCGCACTTCAGAAATCACTATTTGTGCCGACGATGATAAGCACTGCGGAATAACACGAACGGCCCAACCGGTCACTCGACTCTTGTCCCAAATGCTGCAGCCGCAGCCCGCATAGCAGACATTCGCTGCGCGCCCGAATCCTAGGCAAGGTCACACCCAGTAGGATCGACCGCGCATAGTCATTGGCAATGAGGTGCCATTTTTACCTAAGGTGCTTCTGGATCACTAAGAAACCGGTCCAGAACAACTTGTTCACACTTACAAAAGAAACCGGATTTTTTGTCACTTGTTGCGGTCTGCAAGCCCGAGCTCGGAGTGACCACTAGTGTTTTTTGACTATCAGAAATTGTCGAATCTATCGCGATGCAGCCGGTCGTTTTTTGCAAAATTTGTTGAAAAAGCTCGCGCTTCCGACCTGAGAAAGTCGCCGCCTCGCAGTATCGAACCGTCTCCAATTCCGGAGGTTGGTAAATCAGACTTACCGAGGTTCCGTAATCATCAACATACGCATCAAAAGCGGCCGTGTAGAAAGTGTAACCTTCGATATAGTCACCAATGTAATTCAGTGGTGCTTCAATTTCCCTCGGTTCCGGCTTCAGCCACCCTGTCAGATTGCCAATGCCGAAACTAACAAGCATTAAAACTAACGCCTTCAGCCAATCGTAGCCGGTGTCGAAAGCCAACCCTTTGACAAAAGACCAAAAGCGTTGCGTTCGTGTTTGAGGGGTACAATTCTTCATTTTGGCAAGAACAGGTAATTTCCCAGGTTCCCCCGTTGCACCCAAACAATGAGGGTAGGTATGGCTTGATCGCTGTCTTCTGACACGATGCTCAAAACACGATCATTTTCAAACGCGCCATTCATGCTGACGAAACAATTGAACTCTCCATTGTCAAACGCCTTGCTGGCGGAAGGTTCTCCAGAAAGGGAGCTTGACGTTGATGTTCTATAGGTCTCCAGGCAACTTGAGAGGGCTTCTCTGGATTCCAAAAGAATTTTTTCCATTTCGTCGATAACCGAGTCTGGCCCTGCGGCCACCAACAGAGCTGCAAACGCGTCTATTGGTACGCTGTCCACTCCTTGACTGATCCCCACGAAAGTATCGGCGTTGTTTGGAAAGAGGCGCTCGAGTGCTGCATCAAGTTCCTCCTGCGGAGGGCTATCAGCTTTGTAGTTATTAACCGAAAAAGTACACAGCTTCTTGTCTTCGTCATCTACAATATTGACTATCGATCTAGGTGATACTCCTAGTCTTGTATCTTCATCTGTAGCTTCGCATTCGTATACCTTCGCCATGGTTGCGTTGGCCGCGAAGAGCAAACACAAACTGGTAGCAGCAGAAAAACAAGTGTTCATAAATCAATCCCCACAGAGTGTGCTCAGAAAATTTCGCCAGTCAGGAAGCGAAACCCGAATGAATCCCATTCTGCAGCAATTCGATCGCAATCAACAAGCGTTTGAGCGCTCGTCTAGCTCCGGCGCCCCAAATTGAGCACCACTATTGCCATTTGGTATAGGTGTACGCGTCATTCCGGTACGCTGTTCCTAAGGCCCGGGTTCGTATGCGGAACATGAAGCGCTCCGAAAAACTGCCCAGACCGGTCATTGTAGCGACAGGGGCGTGCAATGACGCGGAACTGCAAAGCCGGCATTCGCACTTCCACAGTGGCGAAATTTCGAAAACCCCCGAGAACAACCTTTTAGAACAACCTCGGCGCGCATACTTTGACTGCATGGCTTACTTTTACTTAGACGACAGTAAACATCATCGTGTTGTTTTTTCTCTGGCTGCATTTGTAATCTGCGACACTGATCCGACAGAGCCTCTCAGCACTGTCTTTCGGAAACATGGATATGATCCCAAAGAGTTTGAGTACAAATCTTCGGCAAAAATGGCGGGAGACCGACAGATTCAAGGCTTAAGAGCTGACTTAAAGTCGTTCATTGGAAGGCAATGCAAAATTGCTGTTTGCGTTGTGGACGGAGACAAAAGGCTGGGACCTGCGGCACTCAGGCTACTGAGCTCTGCTTTGTCTCATCCCAGTCTTGAAGGGCAGTCACACAAGGTATTTTTTGACCAGGGACTGCTCCAATCAACTAAAGCTGCGGGTGGCTTGGTTGAAAGAGAATCCGCCCATGGATGCTGCGAATTCCATTTCGAGCAAGACTCACGAATGCACTTAGGCATTCAGTTAGCTGATATTGTTGCACATACTTGTAGCACAATGCTGCTTGAGACGCTCGGCGAGGTGACCAAGAAAGTGGTTCTCGATATGCCTGAAGACAGCGTCTATGATGGCCTAGAGGTCGAACTCGGTTTTGAGATGTGGGCGGGTATTCGTTACGCCTTCTTGGCCAAGAACAAACAAAACCCAATAGACGACTTCGATCTAGCAAATGTCGACGTCTACCCTTGGGGCTTGTTCATCGATGATAGTGCAGGAGAACGAATTTCTAACGCCGCCATGGAGCGATTTGGCGAGAATTATCTTGGCTGCATCCATTGACGGCCCACAGCCGCCGTTCACTGACTGGTGGGGTTGCTGCGGTCGCAGCCCGCTTTGCCGTCATTCGCTGCGAGCGCGAAACCAAGTTAGGTTTGGGGTCGGATGTTCAGATGGCGCTGACAGTTGAATGGTGTTCCTTGCGTTGGCACAAACCCGACGTCCACCAAAAGCACCTAGCAAGAAGTTCCCTCTTGTCGTTCTGCGATCAGCTTTTGGGGAACACTTCTAATTTCGTCCATGCGGGATAAGCGACCGTTGGCAGAGTATCGTTGAATAGTTCCCCGCTACCCACAAAAAATGTTCCGGTGATCAGATACTCTTGGTTTCCGGCATTCTCTTGAATCAAACCAGCATTAAGTACATCTCCAGATAGTCCAAGAAACTCTTGTTGATCACACGAGTTGGCGACGATTGGAACATCAAAGACTATGAAACTGGGCTCCGAATGATCAAGATTGATCGGAACGTCAGACACACCTTCGCCATCGTCACACATTGCCCATCTTGAGTCCAAGGTATCGACAGCCCAATCAATCCTGAGCTCTAGTGCGATCACACCTCCGGAATGCTTTCCAATTTCTGCAAGCGCTGACTTGTTGTCTACTACGCAACTTGCATCATACAAAACCGGACAAAGGCGCCCAGTAACAATTGGTCGACCGAACGGATCCAATTTTTGTTCGTCCTCAGTCTCCGGGAAAGCCAATTTCCAAAGAAATGTAGTTGTTCCGGTAACAGTGGATACACCACCGCCTAAGCCCCCAATCAGGACAAGGGCAAGTGCAATAGGATGTCTCTCCATCCAAGCAAGAAACTCTTTTAACATGGCTCTCCAAGGTGAATGCCGACGTTGCCATTTAGTATACTGGTGTGATCATCTATTTTCTCTATAGTTGTATCCACGCGATACCAAGGCAAGATGATTTTTCTAATACTGCGCCGCCAGTTTGCAGCGGCAACTCCATTTTTTCTGAAGCGAGATTTCTTATGGCTGATCTGAAGATAGCTACATGGAATGTCTTTCAATATGCAAAAGTTGGGACCTATTGGTACGATCTCGACGAGTCGAAAGACTACGAGGACGATCAATGGGCTGCCAAGCACGTTTGGATGAAGGAGATTATCGGCCAAATGAATGCCGACATTATCGGTTTTCAGGAAATTTTTAGTGTCGATGAATTCAAAGCCTTCATGAACGAGCAAGGCTATCCTCATGTTGCTGTTGTAGATGATCCAGCTATCGATCCGTCTGACAGCCGGATATTTGTGGGCCCGGTTACGGCGATCGCCTCACGGTACCCTTTTATCAGTAAACCCACAGCGCTGGCCTATCCTCAAGAACTCAGAGAAAATACGCAACTCCAAGACGATTATGACTTTAGGCGTTCGGTTGTACGTGCCGAGATTGACACTCCCCAAATGGGAAGTCTTGTTGTTTATGTCTGCCATTTCAAGTCAAAGGGGACGTTTGTCGATGGTGACGAAATTGCCAAATATGAGAGCTGGAAAGAGCGGTTTCGAGAACATCTTCGTGCGCGTGCAACCAACGATGCAGACCAGCTCATTCGGCGTAGCGGGGAAGCGGCCGGTGTATACCTAGCAGCCATGGAAGAATTGGTCAGCGACAAGAACCGGCCACTTGTCGTTGTCGGTGACTTCAATGATGACGAGGCGTCGACAACACTTCGAATCCTGACACAACAGGAGCGTGTGCATAACATTGCTCGCAAGAGGCGTAGTAGTATTGAAAGTAAGGCAGACAGAGCCTGGAATTTTACTTGGCAACTCTATGATAGCTATGGCTTGGTGCCAAATCAGAGCCCCGCAACAAGGCCTGTAACCCACGCGGGTGGCTGGAACTATGACGCAGCAACTTTGGATTTTATCTTGGTATCAAATGGGCTGAATCCCAAAAACCCCGGACGTGTCGCAGAGGTAACCGCAGTTGATTTCTACTCAGATCACTTTGAAGACCTCGATAAACTACTGACAACTGATCATGCGCCAGTCTGCGTAACCATCTCACCGTTGACTTCTTGACCAGCGAAACCAGCGCTCACAGCACAAAATGAGATAGCGAGGTTCGGCTCTGGGCTGCCATTGAACATCGCATTCCAATATTGCAGCCGCGACCCATGTTGCAGACGTTCGCTGCCAGTGCAAAAAAAGAGGTTGCAGCAGACAGTTGTCCTGACGGCGATTTTTATCTGTCATGGACCATTGGGGTTGGCGGCAGTACAATGGTTCTCTTGAAAAGGACCCAAGCAATGTGCAGGTCAGAATGCGATCCCTTAGTTGAATTTGAGAATGTCTCTACGAACCATTTACTTCGATGAATCTGGCTTTACGGGCTATAACCTCTTGGACCCGGACCAGCCCGTTTTCTCGGTGGCCAGTGCAGATATTGAGGAGGCGCGCGCCACCGAGATTCTGCGTTCGTCGTTTCCAAACAACCGCGCAGATGAGTACCATTTCACACGCATTTGGAAGTCAAAGCGTCAGAGAAATGGGCTCAGGAATTTTTGCAACCATCTTCACGAGGTGGCCGACACATCCTTCTGTTATGCGACGAACAAGCGGTTCGCTGTACTGACAAAGATCTTGGACTTTCTTGTCGAACCCGCGATCACCGACGCAGGTTTTGATTTCTACGATGACGGATTCTGTTGGCGATACTCGAACTATGTACATTTCGGTCTGACGCAGTTTGCCCCGTCGGAATTCATGGATTGTCTCTTGGCCCACTACCAACAGTTTAGTCGCGACCCCACACGGGAAAACCTGTCGACGCTTCAGTTTCGCCTGAGGATGATGGCGAATAGCGTAGACGAACGTATTCAAGTCTTTCTTGATCAAATGGCCATGGGAGCAGAACTCTTCGAGAAATATACAGGTCTCGATGATTTTCGTAGTTCTAACAACATTCAGACAAGTACGATGATCGCGGTGATCGGCCATTGGCGTCAGGCACATCCCGAAGACTTCGCCGTAGTTCATGATGCTTCATCGGCGTTCCTGAGAGATCGAGCGATGTGGGAAGCTATAACCGCCGCGGACAACGCTGAGGTCGAACTGAAAGCTGGGGATGGTAGTTTCGTATCGCATCCTTTGCGGGTAGTTTCGACCGAGGCAATAGACTCGCGCGAGAGCGCTTCGGTTCAGTTTTGCGATGTCTTGGCTGGTTTGACAGCAAAGCACTTCAACCCCAATCTTGATGACGACGAACGTAAATTCATGAACGAACTTATAGAGGAAGGCCTCGGAAATATCTCATCCAATAGGTTGGTGCCCACTGGGGAGTTCCCCATCCGATTTCCTCCGAAAAGATTGGATGGTCCTGATGTCATTGACCAGATGGCAGATATGCTTTCAGGGCGGCTGGGTTAACGCTTGGGAATCAAGATGCAAACCTAGAATGAGCCGCACTAGAGAGAGCTAAATACCGTTTGACAGCTATCTATCAAACCGCCCTTTAGGTTCTCCTAGTCGGGAAGGAAGGGGTCGCAGCTTGTGTTTGGCATTTGCCTTGGGCTTCTCAGGCGGGAGGGCCTCAACCTTTCGGCCGAGTTCAGTGATGCGATAGCCAAGAGTCCCGAACCATTTGTTGACGCCCGCCTCAAGCATCCTCCAACCTTCAAGATCCGAAAGCGTTTGATTATCGATACCGGGCGACAGCTTGTTGCGCAGTACAAAGACCAACTCCCCATCATTGCGAGAATCCTCGTAGTCGCATTCTTCGCGCAGCTTTCGGAGAGCGTCGTAGTGTCGCTTGTTGAGGCCGTGGTTCATTAATAGGCTTGCCACATTTTGAGATTGAATGCCACAAACCAACAGTAATGGATTGAACATCCGCTGAAAACTCACGCGGAGGGCAAACATGCTCAATTGTCGATCCGGCCCCAGAGTGACATTCAAGCGCCAACTGCGATACCGCTATTGATGTCCGATTCCCGTGCAAGCGCAACGAATGCAAAACCCCAATCAATGCTACATATAGTAGCTGTAGCTCACTTGAGGACGTTCTTTCGGATCAACGTACTTCATAATGTCCCCTATTTTGCTGGCACACTCGAGAGTAATGGGCAACCGTCCGTCAAGCTGAGTATTGTTCCAATTCATTTTGGTGAGTCCGAGGATCTCTTCGCAGAGGCTCTCCAATGACGAATCTTGGTCATAGGCCGTAATGCGGAGCGGGTTGGGCACGTACATACCTGGGTAGGTCTTGTAGAAGTCTACAGTCCCGCGAGTATAAAGCACGCCATCGGACTCGGACATCGCCAGCAGAGTGCCACGTTTTGGGGGATAGTTTTTGTCTGCAAAGAGGCGAATGTCGGTACCAGTAATAGCAACGAAGTCACGCGAGCGGATCGACTTCTCCTCCAGTGCGCGACGGAACCCGACCTGCTCGCTCTCACGGAAGTGGCTCGACTTATGGATTACAACCCGAGCCGGCATATGCTGCAGAGCGCGGTCGTACTCCTCTAGCGCATCGCGAAGCAACTCGTAAGCTTGCTCTTCGGAGAGGTATGGGCGTCGATTCTTCTTGTCGATCGAAACCGGAGTCCCGCGCAGGATGATACCGTGGCCGAATTCATCGAAAACTTGCGCGAGGCTCGACGAAACAGTCTCCCCGTCGCGGCTCTTGTAAAACCCAATGCCGATATAGCAGGACGGAGGTTTCGCATTGTCCTCGACGAGCCGCCAAGGGATTGTGCGGTTTCCCTTGTAATAGAGTGCTGTCGCAAAGTTCCACGCCTTCGTTGCAGGGTCCTGCTGGTCACCCGAATTCTTGGTAATGAGGATAGTCTTCTCGCGAACGAGCTGCAACGGCGTGCCTAAATGCATGCACCGCGCCTTCAGGATACGCCGGAAGTTGTACTCGAGTTCATTATCAGCGGCCTCGCCCTCGGCCCTCGTGGTAACAGAGTCAAACAACTCATTCGGTAGGACGCATACAATAACATCTACCGCTCTGTTTTCCGCAAGAAATCGGACCTGCTCATAGAAGAGGGCAACGGCCCGATCGATCCTAGTGGCACGGGTTTCGAGCTTCAGTGCGCTATTAATCTCCGACTTCTGCAAGGTGCGGGTGTACTGAGGCGAGTTGATAATGCGGGTCAGGAATCCATGATCTGGACTAATTCCGCCAAATCCACGGAAGAGGTTAGGCAGCTTGGATCCGGCCTTGCGTTCTAAACCGGCCCTGCATTTGGCAAGCCATTCGTCTAGCAGGTCGACCCCCTCGCCGCGACCGACAACACCGATCCTAAGTTCAGTGCGGCGCAACTCGTCGCGCTTATCATAAACCCCCATCTGTTCGATACCAGCACGAGGGCATATGTGTGTACCAGTGCCGAACTCTAATAGGGGTTCCGGAAGCGTCGTGAACCTCATGCCGCGACCTCATTTGAGCCGTCACCACTTACCTCAGCATTTTCTTCCAATTCATCCACCAGAGCCTCCGCTTCAACAGTTTGATCGGTCTCAAACTGCACTAGTGACTGGTAGCCGATTATAGAGGCATCAGCGTTGCCCTCGCACAAGCTGGCGAGGAAGTAGGCCACGAAGCGAACTTGATCACGCACGGTTGAGTTGTGCTCGAGCCGCTTTTGTTTTGACAGAAGGTCCTCATGCCAGTTCGATCGCTTGTAGCCATTATACGAGTAGTACCAGCTTGGTACGATCTCCGCGTACCAAGCGTCTCCGATCTTAGTGAATGACAGCTCGAAGGACATGTGTTGGTGATGCGCAACTTTGGTGGGGTCCTTCTTTTGCTGGACCACTTTGTACACTCGGCGCACCGATTTCTTCTTTCCGACCCAAGATTCCTTCCGCTCGGTTTGCCCTTGCTCATTTGGGCCGAAGAAGAAAAACCTGTCCTTAGAATGCAACTTTGCGCCTGCGGGTTTTAAAAGCTCTCAGGTATGGGCGTGAAGAAGCTGTTTGAGAATGTTGACGTTATCCACTTCGGACGAGTCAGCAAGGTCCGCCACATCCAAGCGTTCAATCGAACCCGAGTCGACCGCAGCCGCCAGCCCGGTTCGCTCCATGTCTTCGAATGCGAAAAGCCTGCCATCGTGATACACCCAGGCATCAGTTTCAACCTCTTCCAATAACAGTGCCATCTTTATGGTCGACCGCCTGTTTCTTGATCGACCACCATAGTTCAGCTCGACTTTGGCCCTCGCAATGACCGCCTTGTCGTCAATTGTGAGATCAGCAACGTAGACAGCTTCCGGAAGCTCGATGGCCTGCAGGTTAGAAGTTATTGTGGTTGGCGCCTCTACGGTTTCTGCGTTAAAGCTGGTGAAGGCTTCGGCCTCGCCCAGAATATGCTCGAACTCTCGCAAGATCCGCTCCTGCGCAGTTACACGCAATGCCGACACCTCCCTAAGAATATCGCCGAGGTCGATTATATGTTTCTTGCAGTTGAAGGAGAACTGGTCAGTCAGCAGCCCGTCTATCGCGGCTTGACTATAGGTAGATTGCTTTGGGGTCAGCATAAGGACGAAAAGTTCGTCGAAACTGTTATAGTAGGCTCGGTCCATGAACTGCTGAACTGTGGACTTTACCTTGTCGAGTGTTGTTGTCGAAGTCAGCTGGAAAGCTACCCGGTCGTGGTCGTCGCCAAGGTCGATCCCGGGGAAATTCTTAACCCTGCGATTCAGGTTGATAAGGTTAGGAAGATTGTAGGTCGCTTTTAGGATCGGAATGAACGCATCTTCAAGCGCCAAGTTTATGTCCGTACGCCCTTGGGCAGTCGCCAATTCTACCTGACGCTCCAGGCGACTCACCACTCCCCTCAATTTATTTTCAACCGCTAGCTGCTTCATCCACTGCCCTCTTTCCACCTTAATAGAGTGGGAACGAGACAAGATCATTTCAAGCCAATGGTGCGATCATCCGAACTGAGGCTGTTATTGTCTGGAGTTATCTTTGCGGTGCCCCGTTGACACACAGCTTTTTGGCCATCGAGATTTGCGTTTGTTTATGAGGAACGTGTGGATCCTATTTTCATTTGGCCATCCTAAACGAATGTCCGCATTCGTGAGATGGCACTTAAGATGGAGCATCTGCAGCGAATGACCGCTCTCCGCCGATTCTGTTGAAAAACAACGTGTTGCTGATGCAGAAATTGATGAGCTGAACCGAGCGCGAGCGCCTTTCTGGTCAGGCTTTGCGCGTTTGCTGCGGCGCAGGAAAGATCTTGGCCAATTTGCGGAGGTTCTGGGCGGTGGCGGCGAGGAGGAATTCGTCATTGGCACCACATGGTCCGCGTAGTCGGAGCCGTCCCAGACCGAGGATGCGTTTGAGGTGGGCAAAGAGCATTTCGACCTTCTTTCTGAGTTTCATCGAGATGTCGTATTGGCGGGTTTTGGCGATCTCGCGGGCGACTTGACGAGCGTCTTCGTGCTCTTCGCGGGTGATTTTGCGCGCATCGGCATTAGGGCAGCATTTGGCTTTTGATGGACAGGCCTGGCAAACTTCTTTCAGGGCGCGGTAGCGGGCCGTGCCCTTGCCGGTTGGCCCTCGGTTTGGGTCAGAATAGTTGCGGCGGAACTGCTTGAGTTCCTGGCCCTCAGGGCAAATGTATTGATCGTTTTCTGCATCCCACTCGAAATCCGCCCGCGTCCAAGTGCCATCGTTGCGCCCGGACTTGTCGAAGACCGGAATGTGCGGGGCGATGTTGCGGTCGACAAGCCAGCCCAGGAGCGGCCCGGTGCCATAGGCGGTGTCCGCGATCAGGCGCTCCGGATGCAGATCGAACTTCGCTTTCACGCGGTCCAGCATCGTCTTGGTCGATCCGACCTCTGCCTGCCGGATTGATCTGGTGCCTTCCACGTCGATTATAACCCCGTGATCCGTGTCGATCAGGTAATTGTCGGAATAGCTGAAGAAAGCAGGCCCTTTACGCGCTGCCGTCCATTGGCTGGCAGGGTCAGAATGCGAGGTAAACTTGGGTTGCACTTCGCTCGCAGCTCCGAAAGCCGCCTTATCCAGGGTGTCGAGATATTCGCGAACCGCACGAGGCGCATCTTCTGGATCGATGGTTGATGCATCCCATTCTTCTTTTGGCGTTGAATTCTGCTTGTTGGCATCGGCTTCGATCAGGCTGGCATCGATTGCCATGCGCTGACCGCTGACCAGACCTTCTTCGATGCACCGCGCGACAGTCGTCTCAAAAAGGTGGCGCAGCAGTTCGCTCTCGCGGAAGCGCCCATGCCGGTTCTTGGAGAACGTCGAGTGATCCGGGATACGGTCATTCAGATCGAGGCGGCAAAACCATCGATATGCCAGGTTCAGATGCACCTCTTCGCACAGCCGTCGCTCAGAGCGGATGCCGCAGCAATAGCCGACCAGCAGCATACGGATCAGCAGTTCAGGATCGACCGATGGACGACCGGTGTGGCTGTAGAAATCCGCGAGATGCACTCGAATGCTGCTCAAATCGACAAAGCGATCAATCGACCGAAGCAAGTGATCTTGGGGCACGTGGTTCTCCAATGAGAACTCATAGAATAGCGACGCCTGCGCTTCCTGCCTCGGTCCCAACATCGCTCTATCCTCCCACCCATTGGAAGAATTGAATCAGCAGTTCATGCACCGATCAAGGATGAGTTTTTCAACAAAATACGCCGATTCTGTTGAAAAACAACGTGTTGCTGATGCAGAAATTGATGAGCTGAACCGAGCGCGAGCGCCTTTCTGGTCAGGCTTTGCGCGTTTGCTGCGGCGCAGGAAAGATCTTGGCCAATTTGCGGAGGTTCTGGGCGGTGGCGGCGAGGAGGAATTCGTCATTGGCACCACATGGTCCGCGTAGTCGGAGCCGTCCCAGACCGAGGATGCGTTTGAGGTGGGCAAAGAGCATTTCGACCTTCTTTCTGAGTTTCATCGAGATGTCGTATTGGCGGGTTTTGGCGATCTCGCGGGCGACTTGACGAGCGTCTTCGTGCTCTTCGCGGGTGATTTTGCGCGCATCGGCATTAGGGCAGCATTTGGCTTTTGATGGACAGGCCTGGCAAACTTCTTTCAGGGCGCGGTAGCGGGCCGTGCCCTTGCCGGTTGGCCCTCGGTTTGGGTCAGAATAGTTGCGGCGGAACTGCTTGAGTTCCTGGCCCTCAGGGCAAATGTATTGATCGTTTTCTGCATCCCACTCGAAATCCGCCCGCGTCCAAGTGCCATCGTTGCGCCCGGACTTGTCGAAGACCGGAATGTGCGGGGCGATGTTGCGGTCGACAAGCCAGCCCAGGAGCGGCCCGGTGCCATAGGCGGTGTCCGCGATCAGGCGCTCCGGATGCAGATCGAACTTCGCTTTCACGCGGTCCAGCATCGTCTTGGTCGATCCGACCTCTGCCTGCCGGATTGATCTGGTGCCTTCCACGTCGATTATAACCCCGTGATCCGTGTCGATCAGGTAATTGTCGGAATAGCTGAAGAAAGCAGGCCCTTTACGCGCTGCCGTCCATTGGCTGGCAGGGTCAGAATGCGAGGTAAACTTGGGTTGCACTTCGCTCGCAGCTCCGAAAGCCGCCTTATCCAGGGTGTCGAGATATTCGCGAACCGCACGAGGCGCATCTTCTGGATCGATGGTTGATGCATCCCATTCTTCTTTTGGCGTTGAATTCTGCTTGTTGGCATCGGCTTCGATCAGGCTGGCATCGATTGCCATGCGCTGACCGCTGACCAGACCTTCTTCGATGCACCGCGCGACAGTCGTCTCAAAAAGGTGGCGCAGCAGTTCGCTCTCGCGGAAGCGCCCATGCCGGTTCTTGGAGAACGTCGAGTGATCCGGGATACGGTCATTCAGATCGAGGCGGCAAAACCATCGATATGCCAGGTTCAGATGCACCTCTTCGCACAGCCGTCGCTCAGAGCGGATGCCGCAGCAATAGCCGACCAGCAGCATACGGATCAGCAGTTCAGGATCGACCGATGGACGACCGGTGTGGCTGTAGAAATCCGCGAGATGCACTCGAATGCTGCTCAAATCGACAAAGCGATCAATCGACCGAAGCAAGTGATCTTGGGGCACGTGGTTCTCCAATGAGAACTCATAGAATAGCGACGCCTGCGCTTCCTGCCTCGGTCCCAACATCGCTCTATCCTCCCACCCATTGGAAGAATTGAATCAGCAGTTCATGCACCGATCAAGGATGAGTTTTTCAACAAAATACGCCCAAAGCCGCCGTTGATGTTAATTCTTATTCTGATCGGGGTTCTGCAATGCAGCGGAGGGGGCGGCATGTCGATGGCTATCCGAATTCAAAAATATCGAGATTGCTCTGTTTCTACCTGAACGTGTAGTGCTGGCGTGCGGATGAAAACAAATTGGCTTAGTATCGAGGAAGTTTCGTCAAATTGACCCAGCCCCCTGATCCGGGCCCTTTGGATGTAGAATCCGTTCCCGTTTCTTTCTGTTGATTAGGTTGCGGTCAAGGCCTGCTGAGCGGAGCTCTTGCGTAGCTCAAGCGCAGCAGGCCGGGTGGACGGTTGAGATTGGCGTAAACGGCTGGAGCCAGTCCGCCAAGTGAAGTGTGTGGTCTCTGGGTGTTGTAGTCGATCCTCCAAGTTTCAATGATCTTTCGAGCTTCAGCGAGATTGCCGAAGATTTCTTCGTTCAGGCATTCGTCCCGCAGCCTGCCATTGAACGACTCCACAAAGGCATTCTGCATGGGTTTTCCAGGCGCGATGTAGTGCCAGCCGACACCCGTTTCCTGACACCATCTCAGCACTGCATGAGATGTCATTTCCGTTCCGTTGTCAGCGACGATCATATCCGGCTGACCGCGCCAACGGACCAGTTCGTCCAGTTCACGAGTCATCCTCGCGCCTGATAGAGAGCGATCCACGACCGTTGCCAGCGCCTCTCGCGTGCAGTCATCCACGATGCACAACACTCGGAACCGCTGGCCATCTTCGAAGGCGTCAGACACGAAGTCCAGTGACCATCGCTGATTGGCGCGACCCGGCACCAGAATGGGTCGCCGCGCGCTCAGAGCCCGATTGCGTGACCGCCTACGGCGCACCGTCAGCCCTTCCTCGCGATAGAGCCTGAACAGCTTCTTGTGGTTCACCTCAAACCCTTCCCTGGCCAGCAAGATGCCCAAACGACGATAGCCGAACCGACGACGTTCATTCGCCAGTTCGCGCAGCCGATTGCGCAGGGCGTCGTCACCCCGATCTTGCTTTTGATACTGAAAGACCGACCTATGCAGATCAGCCAATTCGCACGCCCGACGCTCGGATAAGCCGTGCCGATCTATAACATCACGCACAGCTCGTCGCTTCACATCAGGTGTCAGTGATTTTTTGTCGCGAGATCCTTAAGGGCTGCATTGTCGAGCATCGCATCGGCCAACATGCGCTTCAGCTTGTTGTTCTCATCTTCCAGCGCCCGCAGCTTCTTGGCATCAGACAAGTTCATGCCGCCAAACTTTGCTTTATATTTATAGAACGTCGCATCGCTGATGCCGTATCTGCGACAATGTAGCGAATTCGCGCACTAGAGTGTGAAATTGTGTTACACTTGGCGAAATCCAATATTTCGCGGTGAGGCTATCCGATGCCGATACATTTCACGCTATTGGACGATGTCGCAACGCCTTGGACGCCGCCTGATGCTGCCCTAGTTCTAAGCGCATTCGGTGACGGGGAAGGTGGCAGGCGGCCAGTTGTTATGGCTTGTCATTCTGGTGCACCGTTCATCGGCAGAACAAGCGATCTGTTCGGCGAAACCGAACTACAGCGGATAGCGCATGCCTACCTGACTGCCGTTGCAGAACGGTTCGATGCGACGTTTTCGGGCAGATTCCCAAGCCGAGATAAGAACTTCCTGCCGCAGGGATGGCTAGACGCCCTGGATCCGGACACCCCGAATGCCGATTTTGGCTGGAGACCCCTTGTTAACGAAAGGATGGATGACACCTCTGAGCCCGTCATTTCGAGGGTGACATTTCGGGACGATGACGCCACGGCCATTATGGTGGCTGGCGATCCGCTGCCCAGCGGGTTTGGGGTGCGCGTCGTCATGCGAGTGTTTGACAAGACCCGCGGGGTGTTCGCTCTGAATGGCCTGACTGCGCATTTGCCAAATTCCCCCTATATCACCTGGCTGGAGGCGGACGATGAAGCGCTTGCAGCTCTGGGCAACCCACAAAGATATTTTACGAACAACAGGGCACGCGTTGCGAGAGCTGCAGGTCAGCAAGAGAACGCGATGGCGTTTCACGAGTTTCGCCTGCGAAAAGAAGGGCATAGCGAAACGGATCCAGACTATTCCGTCGACATCGTCACTTATGGGGCCCGTGTGCCTTTGCGCGAAGCTGAACACGCTCTACTCGACCCGGTAAGTGTTGCGGTGACACGCATTTCGCTGGCAGATAGAGATCTCACGCCAACACGTGTTGGGGAGCACCCTCTTTATGCTGATGCCAATGCGACCGTGCCGGTATTTGAGGATGATCCCGTCTCAGACAAGGATGTTCAGGATCCTCCGCCCTATATATTCGGAGCATATCGGCCTGCCGGTCAATTGGACACGGCCCGTGACATGGTCAATATAGCAACGCCTCTGGAAACAAATGATTTTTTGATCCGCCATTGCCCCGAATTCGTCGGGCAGGACGTGGGCAATAACCCAACAGATCCCCGTGACATCGTTCTCGACCCCGGCGAGATTTCAGACGCACGCTCAAATGACCAATCCGCCATTTCCGCCTACTATGGCTGTCTTAAATTCTTCAAATACATCGGCGACTTTGGCCTCAATACCGCAGCTTTATTCCGTCGGGTCAATCGGCCGCTTCAGGTGCATTATCGCTCCGGCATAAGACCCGGTCCGGGCAAAGACGGCCGCACCATTAACGCACGTGTCGATATAAGGGATTTTCCTGACGCCGGAGGCCTCACACCGACAGTCGGATCCGTGCATATGTTCCTTGCGTTGGCCAACCTGAACCGCTGGTTCCGAGACGTGCCGGATACCGGCGCCTTTGAGCCGCGTGAGGCTCAACCGTTGGGCATCGCCAACAGCCGCCGCTGGATCCATCATGAGTTGGGACATGTACTTATTGCCGCTGCGCTAGGTGAGCTTGAATTGCGCTTTGTGCATAGCATTGGAGACGGGTTGGCCGCTGTTTTGGCTGATCCTACGTCACGCATACCGGAAGCGGATCGTGACGGTCCCTGGGCTGATTTCAGGTTCCAGACGTTCCCTTGGGTGTTCACCACCCGCCGACATGATCGCAGCGTTCTGTCCGGATGGAGCTGGAGCGGCACCATGCATCGCGACGTTTTGCGCACTCCCGAAAGCGACCTACGGAAACTGAAGGGATATAATTCAGAGCAAATCCTATCGACAACGCTGTTCCGGCTTTACCGATGTCTCGGCGGCGACACTGTCCGAACCGATGGCGAGCCAGATGAGTTCGCCCGCCGCAAAGCATCTATGGTTGTTCTCTATCTACTGGTGCGCGGCGTGGACAGCTTTGCCCACCCACCTTTGCTGGCGGAGGAACTGGAATGCGCTTTGATTGAGGCTGATCTGGCACTCACCACTTTGCCGTCCACTTTTGGCGATATCTGGACCGGCGGACAGGCGCACAAGCCTATTCGTTGGGCGTTTGAGGCGCAGGGCCTGCACCCGGCAGATCCGAACCGCGTGAACAATGGACCGGGAGCGCCACCGCCGGTGGATCTGTATTTGAAAGACAAGCGCAGCGGGATTGAGAAGACTTTTGCGGGAGAAGTCGATCACGGAGACGGCAGCTATAATCCAGTTTCGCTACATTGGGCGGCAGATGCCGGCTGGGTAGGTGAGCTGAGCAACGGATCGGTTGTCCTTGGAAATCGGGGCACCAGCCCGGTAACGAGCGTACATCTGCGTGGATGGATTGGGCTGCATTTCGGTGGCAACACCATCTTGTGGATCCATGCGTGGAGTTTCGAATATGATATCGCCACCCCGCCAGCGCCGCACGAGACCGTCACCTATGATGTGCCGACGATTAGTCTCCCAGCAAGCTGGCCAGCCATGAGTGCTCTGCTGTTGCTTGAAATCAGCGCGCCGGAGGATCGGGCAAACACCGACCCGGCAATTGCGCTGGCCACTGAAATCGCACAGGGGGACCAGCCGCCGAAATCGCGGGAGGCGGTGATGCATCGCGTCGCAAATGACAACAACCTTGGGCTTTTTTGGCTTTAAACAGGGGCTAGCTGACGGACCTCAGCTCCACTCTGCCTTGGCCCGTACCAGGATTTCATGCAGCATTGGGCACTCTATCTGAAGCGGCGCTCCAGCCTCATCAACATAGTCCGGATTACGGTCTGCCCCAGGCAGCAGCGCGTCCCAGACACCAAACGCTAGATGCCGCGACGCGGAGCTGTCAGACGGGTAATGCACTCCGATCCGTTCGCGGTTCACTGCGATCCTCTGCGCGATCAGCAGAAGCGGTGAAGGAATTGGTCTACGTACTGTAGTAGGCCTCGGTGGCAGCACTGTTCCGGGCGTGCCGACGTCGCTCCAAAGTGGCTGAGTTAACGGATCACCATTGCCCGGTGCACCCGATCTGTCCACTCCAAGCCGTATATGCATATAAGGAATTTCAAGCAGCAACAACGATATGAAATTGGCGAGGAAGGCATGCCCGCTTGGGAAGGCGGGGTGCATCGGCGGGCCAAAAGGGGGCACTAAACCCGGACACAGAAGTGATGGTCGTACCCGTTTGAAATGATCTTTGTAAGCCATGTACACAAGATTGCCGATGGCCAGCCCGCAGGCGATCAATTCCATCGTCCAGACGTGATCGCGTTGGTTTGCGCCGATGAATTGCGCGATGTAGTCATGAAGGCGGTCGGCCTGAAGGTCCGCTTCGTTAAGGTAGGCCGCGCGATCTTCCTGCATGTAATTGACCAGTTGATCCAGCTCAGCGTTGATCTCTGCCCATCGACTTGCGGCGGAACCGTTGAACCACAAAAGATCCTCGTCTTTGATCCAGTTCCAATCTGATTGACCATAGCGGCCCTCATCCGGATGCCATTTTTCCCACTCCTGCGCGAATTCGCGCGCGGCCACGATTGATGGCAGGGCCGGGTCGGCCGACTTCAGCCATTCGGTTAACTCTGGGTCGAACTCGCGGGACCAGAACCTGAGCGCGGGATCCCAGTCGCGTGACCGCCATTCGGCATGTTCAGGGTTTCTCGCTGGATCGATTCGAAAATTCGTAGGAAAGGAGGTGGCCCCGGTATTGTCGGGGCTGAATTCCAGAGCCCAAGGCCTTCTGCGCAACTCAAATGGCGTTGCATAGTAGCTTCGCGGAAAGCTGCTGCCTGACGGGATGTGTCCGGCGAGCGGATGATATTGCCCTTGGCCCTGTCCCTGTCCTTGCCCTTGGCCCTGTCCTTGTCCTTGGCCCTGTCCTTGTCCTTGTCCTTGTCCCTGTCCCTGACCGAATGCCATTGCAGTCCTCCAAACCAAACTTGCGAACATACCCTACTTAGTTGCGCCTTCTAATGTGGCAGCTCCGCCAATTTCAAACCTCGGCTCAGGGCCACCTTGTCCCTGCTTCTGACCAAAGGATACCATGAAACAAACCTATCCACTTGGAAACTTTCGTCGAGTTCCAAAAGAGCCTCTGCCACTGTGTAGGCCTCTTCAAGCCGGTCAGCGAGTGCAAGTGAAGCTGTGAGCACCCTCAGGGTTGCAGCGTAACGTGGGTTGGCGCGCCGCGCCTTACGCAACCAGTCGACGGCTAAGTTATAGTTTCCGCCGACGAATTCAGCCATTCCGGCGCCACACCACCATGAGAAATTCATTGCATCAAAGGGGCTGAGTTTGAACGCGTTCTGAAAGCGCTGCATTGCCTCATCGCGCATCCCCAGATAGCTCATCGTGATTCCGCTCATGGCCCACCCGAGAGCATTGTTTTGATCAAGTGATAGGGCAACATCGAAAATGGAGATCGCTTCGTTCGGCTTTCCTTCAACAAGACTTGTAAGGTGCCCTGCAACCACCTGACAAAACGCATCCCTTGGATCGAGACTGATCGCTTTTTGGGCATGCTCAAATGCACGCCTCCTGATCGCTTCCGGGTCGCGAGAACGCTCTTCTCCGTAAAGAAAGTTTAGGCGCCATGCAGAGTAAGCATGCGCCTGAGCATAATTCGGATCGAGTTCCAATGCTCGATCCAATGCAATCCCAGAAGCGCGAAAGCTATCCTCCGTGAAATCATAGAGCTGGGACGATGCCTTTAACACACAATCATATGCGTCCAGACTGGATGTTGGCCGGTTACGGACGCGCTTGGTTTCTTCAGCAAGAAGTCTCGGTTCGAATGAACCGACCACTTGTGAAACAATCTTGTCCTGAAAGCTAAAAACATCTTCAGAGCTGCCATCGAAATGTTCTGCCCAAATCGAACGATTCTGGGCAACACTCACCAATTCTGCCGATATCCTCAGCCTTCTTCGCTGCTTTCTGACGCTGCCATCGAGAATATAGTTAACACCAAGTTGGGCAGCGATGTCCGTTAGGTTTTTAGAGCGGTCGGCGAATTGTAGAGTTGATGCGCGAGCAATGACGTGGAAGCGTCGGCTACTTGATAAGCCAGTGATGATGTCTTCGGTGATCCCCGAACCGAAGTAGTCAAGTTCCAGCTCGTCAGATATGCACCGAAACGGCATTACCGCCACGGAAGGACGAGAGGTCCATTCCAGAAACGGCTGGTGCAGCCCAGCGTCAGCCGGGCCTGAAAGTGGCTCCACGGCGTAGAGCTGAACAATGCGACTGATGTTTTTCAAACGTGGCGTACCAAGATTGCGAAATCGCACAGGCACCCTGCTACCCACAAGTTCGCGCGCGAGACTAGTGACCACAATCTGACCGGGCTCAGCGGCCTCGTGGATACGCGACGCGATATTGATACCGTCGCCCAAAATGTGGTCGTCATCGACAATAACATCTTCAGCGTTTACAGCGATTCTCAACTGCAGGACTGGTCTTTGCTCCGGCATTGCCGTTGACTCGACAGCCCGCTGCGCTTCCACCGCCCAAGACAGGGCATTTACTATACTGGAAAACTCTATGAGAAGCGCATCACCTGCAAATTCCGCCAATCGCCCATGGAATTGGTCAGCAAGAGGCAATAGGCACTCGTGTCGCAGGTCTTCCCAAAGCTTTGCTGTTCCGACGTCATCGTCGGACATCAAACGGGAGAACCCAACGATGTCGGCAAAGGCAAAAGCCGTTAGTCGTCTTGGAGTAAGTTCGTCTTCATTTCGGAGCACAACGCTGAACCAAGTTTTGAAAACTGCTGAAGCGTAGCAAAAATACAATGCAAAATCTACTTTTAGAGTTGATGGCCTCGCATGAATGCCGGAAGGCAAAGCTCGGGAACACAGAATGGAAGAAAACAGCCGCCATAGCGGCCGACAATCTGCGCCCTGCCAGCCCCTTCTCGACGCAGTGAGTAGGGCGTTTAGGAATCTGCTAGCTCCGCGCTGTAGACGCAGCCGGCGATCAAAGGAGAGCCTGAGCTCATCTGAAGCCTGATACGCCACAAACAAATCTCGCAGACGAGCAATCCGGATAACTGACATCGACCGCCCCACTCATGTAGCAGTGCAGCCAATACGAATGCGCCGGTGCATATCGAGCCGATACGCCGCGCCCCTGTCGTCGCTCTTGTTATGGCGACTCGTGCGGCTTTGACTTCGCAAATTCAAGAGCGCCATCGCCACCCAATATCAGCAAGGTATCGATCTACTTGCCTCCGAGATCGTTCAGTGCACGTGTTTGCAATGAAATGCCGGCGTCAGTTTGTATCAGCCCACCGGTCACGGAACACAGGACGACTTGATAGGATGTCTCTCCGTTACGCAATGCGACTGTAAAAACCTGAAGAGCCTCGGTTGCGTCCAGCAACTTCGGTCCCTCGAAAATCAGTATCGCAATGGTGGCGTTTTGGCGGTTTTGGTGTGCATACTATGGTTTATGCCAAACACTGGTTGTGCGATCAATTGGTCGATAGGACTTAAAATACTAGAGCTTCGACCAAACGGCTAATGGTGCGACCGCGAGCTGCCGCCCGAAAGTGCCGACGCCAGAATATGCACCTATTACTGTGATTGCGCTAAAAATGTTCTCAGAAACGTCTGTGCCACCTGCGGTGGCAACCTTGTTTTACGCCCCGTGAAGCTACGCGTTTCGTATCGTTGTGAATTGAAGCTAGCGCTTGAACACCAACCTACTTCAACGCAACGCCATCACTCGAAATGGTCTGAAGCGGAAGTAGCAGCCCTTTCGATTAGACTTCGCAACGTTGCACCGGAAGACCAATAGGCAAAAACGATGATCGCAACTAGTGTCCGTCGGCAGAAGTTGTCTTGACTTGATCCTGTCCAGCAAACTGTGAACCCAGTCCGCAACAGGCCGGTTGGTCAGAAACATAAACTCTACTGACTGCTTTTCCGGATCCGCAATGCCTGACAGGAACGCATGGCACCTCCTGTAGAAGCCCACCATTGTTTTCTTCAGATCACCTAGCACCCAAGGTTTTCCTATATTCAAGGTCGAGTGTTTGAATTGGAGATACGTCACTTTGTTACACTTGCAGAGCTCTACACCCCCCAATACTCAGCGATATAAATCACTTCCTCGCCGCTCTCACCACTTGGCTCATTGGTTTCAGACTCTGAAACGCCTTCGATCGCGATTGCAACCAAATCCGACGAAGACAGCAGAAGGCGCAGACTACGTCGTGCAGCCCAAAGGTAGTGGAATTGATCTCATGCTCTACCCGGACGGACGGGATCAAGTTGTATAGTAAATTTCTCTAAATGCTGTAAAATATGGTGGTGCCGGGACTATATATTGCGAGTAGCAAACGGCAATGTCGTTTCATTCGCGCGAATTCTCGCCTCCGCAATTCAATGTCTGCTATCGGTAAGCCATAAACACGGTATCGCTAGAGCAGCGAACTTCCGGTTTCTGCCGATTCTGTTGAAAAACAACGTGTTGCTGATGCAGAAATTGATGAGCTGAACCGAGCGCGAGCGCCTTTCTGGTCAGGCTTTGCGCGTTTGCTGCGGCGCAGGAAAGATCTTGGCCAATTTGCGGAGGTTCTGGGCGGTGGCGGCGAGGAGGAATTCGTCATTGGCACCACATGGTCCGCGTAGTCGGAGCCGTCCCAGACCGAGGATGCGTTTGAGGTGGGCAAAGAGCATTTCGACCTTCTTTCTGAGTTTCATCGAGATGTCGTATTGGCGGGTTTTGGCGATCTCGCGGGCGACTTGACGAGCGTCTTCGTGCTCTTCGCGGGTGATTTTGCGCGCATCGGCATTAGGGCAGCATTTGGCTTTTGATGGACAGGCCTGGCAAACTTCTTTCAGGGCGCGGTAGCGGGCCGTGCCCTTGCCGGTTGGCCCTCGGTTTGGGTCAGAATAGTTGCGGCGGAACTGCTTGAGTTCCTGGCCCTCAGGGCAAATGTATTGATCGTTTTCTGCATCCCACTCGAAATCCGCCCGCGTCCAAGTGCCATCGTTGCGCCCGGACTTGTCGAAGACCGGAATGTGCGGGGCGATGTTGCGGTCGACAAGCCAGCCCAGGAGCGGCCCGGTGCCATAGGCGGTGTCCGCGATCAGGCGCTCCGGATGCAGATCGAACTTCGCTTTCACGCGGTCCAGCATCGTCTTGGTCGATCCGACCTCTGCCTGCCGGATTGATCTGGTGCCTTCCACGTCGATTATAACCCCGTGATCCGTGTCGATCAGGTAATTGTCGGAATAGCTGAAGAAAGCAGGCCCTTTACGCGCTGCCGTCCATTGGCTGGCAGGGTCAGAATGCGAGGTAAACTTGGGTTGCACTTCGCTCGCAGCTCCGAAAGCCGCCTTATCCAGGGTGTCGAGATATTCGCGAACCGCACGAGGCGCATCTTCTGGATCGATGGTTGATGCATCCCATTCTTCTTTTGGCGTTGAATTCTGCTTGTTGGCATCGGCTTCGATCAGGCTGGCATCGATTGCCATGCGCTGACCGCTGACCAGACCTTCTTCGATGCACCGCGCGACAGTCGTCTCAAAAAGGTGGCGCAGCAGTTCGCTCTCGCGGAAGCGCCCATGCCGGTTCTTGGAGAACGTCGAGTGATCCGGGATACGGTCATTCAGATCGAGGCGGCAAAACCATCGATATGCCAGGTTCAGATGCACCTCTTCGCACAGCCGTCGCTCAGAGCGGATGCCGCAGCAATAGCCGACCAGCAGCATACGGATCAGCAGTTCAGGATCGACCGATGGACGACCGGTGTGGCTGTAGAAATCCGCGAGATGCACTCGAATGCTGCTCAAATCGACAAAGCGATCAATCGACCGAAGCAAGTGATCTTGGGGCACGTGGTTCTCCAATGAGAACTCATAGAATAGCGACGCCTGCGCTTCCTGCCTCGGTCCCAACATCGCTCTATCCTCCCACCCATTGGAAGAATTGAATCAGCAGTTCATGCACCGATCAAGGATGAGTTTTTCAACAAAATACGCCCATCCCTCCATAGGCAAACGCCTTACCCTCGAGGGTAAGGTCAACTCGGACGTTAGCGCTTCAAGGGGGCACTTGTAGCCAGCAAGCTCGCTTTGCGCTTGTCTCGAACGTAAGGTCGCACCACAAAATTCCATACTTTTGCGGCTGCCAAACGCCCAAACGCCGCCAAGGGTCATAGCCGTTGGCGTTTACGCTAGCTGGCATACGAGGGCTGCGCTTTCGGTGGAGCTCATTGATGAAAAGTCTGTGGTGGATCTTTTTTGCGGTCTGCCAATGCACACGCATGGATCGTGCAAAGCGGTTGGTGTTGCCAGTTCTTTTCCATTTTCGCTTGAGGCGCTTGTTGTTCGGCAGCATGCGTCGTCTGCCTGGCTTCAGTCGCCTGCCGGGCTTCACTTGCTGTCTGTCGCTCCTGAAGAGTTTTGTCAAAGTCCTCAGTTTTATACCGTTTTGTGCGGCGACTTCGGCGCAGGTTTGACCGAGCAGATGTAATTTATACAACGGCCAGACGAAATCGACCTTAGCCAAAGTCAGTATCTCAATCGCTATCTGAGGCGAGACATCATAGGCGCGTGCGAAATCTGCTAGGTTTTTCGCGGCCTTGAAATCTCTGCGTACCATCCAGAATGGATAGGGTTTCGCGTATTTTCCATCAAAAACATACAGCAGATGCCGATGAGTGCGCTGCAATTGAACAACTCTCTTTGGCAATGGTCTTCTCCGCGCTCCCAAATGATATTGCATTGCGTTGTAGCAAACTTTTTTGCGTCAAAAAATGACACCGTTTCAATGGGGCCTGATTGTGTGTAAGTAATTGGTATATATAAATATTTACAGAATCGAATTGAGCAAATAGAACCGAGTGTTGAAAGCGAGATGCCCGCACCAGATCGGCCATCTTGCGATCCGCTTGCGGCGACTTCGTAGCTTCCTCGATTGAGGCCGTGAAAGTGAACAGTGACCGAAAAGGGGTTGTGATTGATCTCTGCGGCAGCGTTAGCCGCCGACATCAATCGTCAATTCTGTAATCAGAAAGGAGAGAATAATGGTCCCATAACGGACAAACCCCGATGGAAGGTAACGACTTCCAACGGGGCTCGAGGTGCAAAAGAATGCGTCCCTTTGCACCTCCTTCATGACTCAATTTCGAAACCCCGTCAACCGCGCAGAGCCTTTCTGCGCGCGGGTTTCGTTTATCCAAATCTACAAGGAGTGCCCGCTGGTACCGGTTTGCGCCGGTCGCCAGGGCAAACACTATGAACATATCAATCGATGACGATGATTTCTATCGTCCACCTGAACCCACAATCGCTGGGCTCATGTTTCCCGCCCGTTCCAAATTTACGGTGCGTGGGTTTACCATGGCCTGTACGCCAGCAGAGCGATACTGGCGCCAAATCATCAGCGCGAGCCAGGGAGAACGTGAATGCTGCCTCTTGGCTCTGGCCATGCCTGAGCTTTGGAATCTCTTTGACCAGCCAAGACCAGTTGCATTTGCTGACACTGATGGCACGCAAAGGACCCATCGCTTCGACTACCTGCTTGCACTTCGAGATGGGACACGTGTTGCTGTGGCCGTCAAACCTAGCGAGCGCGTCAAAGCGTTGAACTTTCGCGCGACACTACGTGCGATCAAGCGTGATTTGCCTGTTGGCTTTGCTGACAAAGTCTATCTGGTCACCGAGCGTGAGCGCCATAAAATCGAGGTTCGCAATGCTGAGCTGCTGAACTTTTTTCGGCGGAGCCCAGACGGCGAAGCCGATCAGGTCATAGCGGATCTTGTTCACGATCTTTGGGGGGAGGTCCCAATAAGTGACCTCGTCGAAAAGTCGGGTCTAGGTGCTTGGGCTTTCCGCGCTGCGTTTCGTGCAATTTACGCGGGTCAACTCCGTGCAAATGTGCGCGAAGCCATTTCCATCAATTCCGTTGTTGCTCCGCGAAAGGAAAACTCATGAAGCATGAGTCTATACGCAATTGGGTAGGGATGGGGTACCTCACGCAATACAAAGTTCGGAATCCCGAAACGCAACATTACCGATGCTAAGTAACCGAAAGCAGTATTTGAGACTTTGAAGAGAGATTTATTACACGTGGTCAATTGGCAGAGCAATTGGACGTGGCAGCAATTCACCTCGCACGCGCGCTGGACAAAAAAGAGATTGAGACAATACCTTGCGACGCTGGGTTTGTTCGCGCTTACCCAAAATCAGAACCCGAAGTGTTCCAGAAATTCACTAAGCAAGTTAAAAACTATGAATAACCGAAAGGGAAGGCACTGGCACCTAAAGCCAAGCATTCAAGCCTAAGATCAAGTGAAGCCGTCGTAAATGGTGACCTTGTTCATAAAAGAATCACTGAAACTCTCCATCTACCGCAACGCCTTAGTATGTGTGTGAGCAGTCCCGGAGAGCTTTGTTAGGACTTTGTTCACAAGCGTATCCAGATGAGATTTTGAGTTAGTGCTGAAAGCGATGGTAGTATTGAGGCGCCGCTGAACGGCTCAAAACCGCTGGAGCCGGATTTGGGGGGCTTCTGACGTCTCATGTTAGCTCACAGCGCCTAAGGACATTCAGGTGTCATGCGAACCTGATGTCGCCCCAGCCGAGCGTTCAGCGTTTACGTTGTGGGTATGATCCTTTTGGGCAGATGGGGCTGCGCCAGAAGATAGCACCAATTGATTTGGCGCGACCGCTAGTTCGTGTGAATGTTCTGCTAATAAACTGTGGTGCAATGTTGGTCCGCGTGTACGGCAAGCGAATGGTTGATTGGGAGTGAGTTGGCATGAGTGATAAAGAAGGGGGCGAAGGGGAAGCTAAACTGGAACTCGCTCGAGCAGCTCATCAAAGCGGGTCATCAGACCCATCAGACAGTAGCTATGAGGAGCTATTGGCCAAAATGCAGGAGCTTCAAAAAAAGGTTCAGTTGATGGGGCCATTGGATCCGGATTTTGACATGAAACGCTTTTGTGATGAATTAGAAGGCAAATTGTCGGGTTAGATTTTAGGTCCAGTCCCTTCGTGGTCCTCCTCGCTTTACTCCAGTGATCTGCGCAAGGCGGCTAACAAGATTTTCTCTCTCGGATGGGTGTCTCTTCGACCCCCCAGACTCTTCTTGGATCTGGCCACAGCTCTTCAAAAAGTTCTTCGGACATGACTACGTAGGAGACACGCCCGTTCCGACGGAGGAAAGTTGGCCCCTCATTCGCTTGTTTCATAAGGTCGGCGATGTCGCCGTGTAGTGCCTCGATGTCGAAGCGTTTGCCTTGGATCTGGGGGAGGTCTGTTCTTTTCATCTGTTTTCCTACTTGTCGTGCAACTCAAAAGCCACGGAGAGGTCCGTGCTGAATGCAAAAAGGGTGGAGAAAATCAGGTCATAAACTCTGTTATCACAGCTACGCTGTGCTGTCGTCATGATTTGCATTTATGGTAGCGCGCCGTTCAAAGCTAGTGTCGCTAACCGCTGGAATGCGGACTCCGCTGCCATTGCCGTTACAGATATGAATGGCCGCTATGCGCGCGTTGCGATGGCTGCTTTGTTCAGCGAAAAGGACCATGTACTCATTTTTGTTTGCTCAATGCGGCAGCCCTTTTTAGGCAAAAACAAGCGAGAGTATTGAGGTAGTTTGTATCCTCTAGGCATCATTTCATTGTTTGATGTGCGCCAATTGAAAAAATTAGCGCACATATAGACTACGTCGAAACGTGCGATACATCCTTGTCTGGCGAGTAGATGTCCAAGATATTCCAATGGCCACTTGTTGGCGTGGGGTTGTTGATCATTGGGACATCCAAAACTGTGGGCTTGCCGCTGGCAATTGCCGCTTCCAGTGCCGACAACAGCTCGCTTGCGGAGGTGACCCGGATCCCTTCGGCACCATAGGCTCGTGCAATTTCAGCGTAGCCTGGCCCATTTGTTGGCGCGTCCGGTGTGCCTGGGAACGTGGTGCCGTAGGTTAACCCGTAGTGCGCTTTCTGCAGGCCTGCGATTGTGCCGAAAGCATTGTTGTTCATTACCAGCCAGATGATCCCCAGATCCAACTCAACGGCGGTGGCCAACATCGACGGGTTCTGACCAAATCCGCCGTCGCCCACCAGGCTGAGGACAACTCGGTCCGGCGCCGCCAACTTGGCTCCAATCGCGCCGGGGGGGCCAAACCCCATGGTGGCGAAGCCGCCCGGAGTGAGGATGGAACCTGGGGTCAGAATGTCAAACTGTTGTCCGACACCGTTTTTGTTCCACCCGACATCGGTTGTGATGATTGCATTCTCTGGTAGCGCTTTGCGTGTGTCCGCAAGAATACGCTCCGGCATCATTGGGAACGCTGTCGAGGTTTGCATTTCCGCATTTGAAGCTTTGAACGAAGTGCGGAACTTGATGATTTCTGCCTTCTTGTCTGTGCGATCCAAGCCGTTTGGATAGAGCTCACGTGCCACGCGGTTGAGGACGCATAGTGCAGCTTTGGCGTCCGCGACCACACCAATTTCGGTTGGGTAGTTGCGGCCGATCTCCGTTGGCTCGATGTCGATGTGGATCACTTTGGTGGTGTCGGTTTTGCCGCCGATGTTGAACGTGTAGCCCGGATACCAGCTGGAGCAGTCAGCCTCCTTAAACCGCGTGCCAACCGCAAAAATGGTGTCGGCGTTGAGGCAAGATTGGTTCACCAACTCGGTGCCCCAGAAGCCAGTCATGCCCATCACGAGTGGATGATCATCGCGCAGTGCACCTTTTCCCATCAAGGAGTGCGCAACAGGCAGACCCATGTGATCCACAAACTCGCGCAGTTCATCGCTGGCCTGCGCCAAAAGAATGCCACCCCCCACGTAAGCCACAGGCGCCGTGGAGGAAGCCAGTTTCTCAACGATCTGGCGGGCGGTTTCGTCGTCTATTGAGGGCTTCACCAAAGCGCGGGTGTTTTGCGCAATCCGGTCAAATGTGTCCGATGGGATCACCTCGGAGAAGATGTCCATCGGGACATTCACAAGCACTGGGCCTGGTTGGCCGCTTTCGGCCAGATGGAAGGCCTTTTCGAGGATTTCCGCCATCAGGTCTGCGCGGTCGACGCGCCAGGCGCGTTTCACAAACGGACGGTAGATTTCCCACTGAGCAGCGTCGGCATGCAGGTTGACTTCCTGATGGGGGTGTTTGCCGTAATAATGCGTGGGAATGTCGCCAGCAATGACCACCATGGGAATACAATCCAATGCGGCATTGGCGACCCCGGTGGCGCAGTTGGTCAAACCAGGGGAGAGGTGTGACAGCACTACCGAGGCCTTACCGCTCACGCGGGCATAGGCGTCTGCGGCGTGGCTGGCGATTTGTTCGTGACGTACTGTGATAAAATCAATCGGGCTCTCTGCCAGAGCGGCAAGCACCGCAATGTTGGTGTGACCGCAAAGGCCGAACACATGTTCAACCTCTCTGCGCTGCAGGAAATCGACGATGTGCTCTGCTACGGTTTTCCCGTCCACTTTGCTGCCGTCCATCACGCGACCTCCTCGCCATAGAATTCTCCAAACAGCTCTTCCTCAGAAGGTCGATCCTCTGCGATAGGGCGGCTGACCCACGTGTAATTCATCATGTGTTTCATGGTGACATTCTCATTGGTGATGTTGCCGCCCCAGATGCCGCAGCCAAGCGAAGAGGTCATGGGCATACCGTTGGTCCATGCGCCCGCGTTGGCCTTGGATTGGGGTTGGCGCACCATCATACGGCTCACCGGCGCCAGACGTGCGAGGCGGTCAATGTTATCGTCATTGTGGCTGTAGATGCCGCAGGAATGCCCCTTGCCACCGGTCGCATAGATCTTGCCGACGGTTTCGAGCGCGTCGTCGAAACTGTCAAAGTGATAGAGGGCCATGAGCGTGGTGAGCTTCTCTTTGGAGAATTTGTGCTCTGGCCCGATTTGGCCTTGGTTCTCGACCATCAGAAATTTTCGGTCTTCGGGAATAGAGAACCCGGCGACCTCTGCAGTTTGCTGAGGGCGACAGGCGATTGTCGGGAATGTGCGGTTGCCATTTTCGTCCCACATGGCGGCTTCGAGTAGTGCTTTTTCTTCCTTAGAACATAGGTAGCCGCCTTCCGCTTCCAGCGCTTTCACCATGTTCTCGTAGATCGAGCGCTGAATGATGATGTTGCCGTCTGCCGAACAGCCTGAGCCGAAGTCGGATGTTTTGGAAATGCGTGTGTTCTGAGCCGCGATGTCCAGATCCGCGGTTTCGTCGATCACGATGGAGGAATTGCCTGCGCCGACGCCATAGGCTGGACGACCAGAGCTATAGGCGGCCTTGACCATGGGTTTGCCGCCCGTGGCGAGGGTCAGGTCACAAACCTCCATCAAATGTTGGGTCATTGGGATAGAAGGTTTGCGGATGGATTGGAAGAGATCCTCTGGTGCGCCAGCTGCGCGGCAGGCGGCGCGCATGACCTCGACCATCTCGTAGGTGGTCTGTGCAGTACGGGGATGTGGAGAGAAAATGACCGCGTTGCGCGCGTTTGCTGACGACACACCTGTTACCGGCGGCGTCATGGCCGGGTTTGTCATGGGGATGAGGGAGGCGATCACACCGGCCGGTTTTGCATATTTGACCAGGCCCTTTGCTTCGTCCACCTCAACGGCGCCGGTGGAAGGGGTGCGCAAGACGTCGCGCAAAACCATATGGATTTTGAAGCGTTTGCCGGGGCGACCTTCGCGGTCCCCAATGCCACTTTCATCTACGCCCTGCTTGGCCAAACGGGTGAAAGTTTTCTCGTTGCCAGCATACCAGGCGATTGCTTGGGACAGCCGGTCAAGATCCGCCTGACTCCAGTCTTCGATCTGGGCCATTGCCGCGCGTGCGCGATCGACCATCTGCGCGACCAGGTCGCGCTCTTCGTTAGTGAGCTCTCTGCCCATGGTGTTCCTCGTTGATGGAAAGGGTGGAAGGGTCTGACAGGCGGCGTTGAGAGCGCGCCTCTCCAAATGTGCGTTTCGCGTGGGTCAGACAGCGGCGCGCGTGTTCTTCATAGCCAAGTTCCGCGACGCGGCTCTGATTGGGCAGTTCTATGCAGTAGTCGACAGGAGGCATGCGCTCGATGATCCCGGCAAAATCAATCCAGCCTTCTCCCGGGTACAAGCGCGCGTCGCGTGCGAGCTGGATCATGCCTGCGCGGGTGTCTGCGATGCCGGGCAGGCAATCAGAAATATGCAGAAAATGCAGAAGGTTAGCTGGTACATGTAGCAGCTCGCCCAGATCAACGCGGCTGAGATGCAGATACAGGGTGTCGACAAGAATACCGCCGTTGGGCTGGTCGGCCGCTGTCACGATGTCGAGCACTTCGTCCAATGTGCGCAAGCGTGAAAAGGACGGAAACTCGAGGTCGATCGTCAGCCCATAGGGTGCGGCGAGTTCACATGTCTCGGCGTAGACATCGATGAGAAAGTCTCGATCGTCTCTCGTGTTGGTCCAAGCGCTCATGATCATGCGTTTGGCGCCAAGTTCACCGCCGATTTCCAAAGACCTTTCGAAACTGCGTGGATCTACATCTTCAGTGATGCGGGCCAGCTCGACATCCAGCACGCTCAATCCAGTTGTCGTCAAAGCCGTCTTTGTGGCCTGGACCTGCGATTTGCTCACTGGAGACTGGGTGAACTCTCCGGGGACGTGCATGGGAATAAAACGTGGACTTACGGCGTCATACCCTGCGCGCGCCGCGATGTAGACCAATTCCGGTGGGGTGCAATTGATCAAAGTGAGATGCGCAAGGGAGTAGAGCGATGAGGGGCTCGCCTCAGATTGTGATCCGGTCATCTTGTGCGCCTCCCAGCGAATCTAATTCATCACACAAATACAAAAATATCAGATGTTTTTGAAAATATCAACTTTTCGATTTTACCAAAGAAAAAGACCGCCTGCGGTGACAGGCGGTCAGGTAAAGCTCTATATTTATTGTTATTATACCTGCACCCAAGAACCCGAGGTCGCATTGCTACGCACGGCCGCGTCCACAAATGCAACCCCATTCGCGCCAGCTTCAACCCTTGGAAAATCCAGCCAATCTGGCGGCGACGAAACCCCATCTTTGTGCGCAGCAACCGCCAATGCCAGTTCAGCGTACAACGTGGCCCAGGCTTCAATGATGCCTTCGGGAAACCCCCGCGCGGTGCGGATCAAACGCTCAACATGAGGCGCGACCTCGTGACCATGACCTCGGCTGATGACCCGATCCGCCTCCCCAAAACGGTTGAATTTGAGCTGCTCGGAGTTCTCCAGATCCCATTCAACGCCACCTTCGCTGCCATAAATGCGTAGCCTGAGGCCTCCGCGATTCCCAGGTGCGAGCCGAGTGGCCATGAGCGTTCCCGGAACACATCCAGCAAACTTCGTACGCATGAAGACTGTGTCTTCTAAAGGCTTTGGCGCGCCGCACACATGAAACTCAGCCTGTAGATCGGTCAGAGAAAGCCCCGAAACGAACCTGGCCAGATGCGCAGCATGGGTGCCAATGTCACCAACGCAGCTGGTTGGTCCCGAAATTTTGGGGTCAAGTCGCCATTTGACGTGAGGCGCATCGGCGACTTCTTCGGGCACCATCCAGTCCTGCATGAATTCAACGTGAATCTGATTGATCTCGCCAATGCCGCCTTGAGCCACAATGTGTTTTGCTTGGCGCACCATGGGGAAACAGGACATTACATACCCGACACCAAAAACCTGATTGGTGTCTTGGGTCGCCGCGACAAGGGCGTGTGCCTCATCGATTTCATTGGTCAACGGTTTGTCGCAGATCACCGAGATGCCGGCCTTAAGAAACGCCTTCGCAGCAGGAAAATGCATGTTGTTCGGGGTGGTTATCATAACCGCATCTACCCCTTGCGGATGATCAGCTTCTGATGCCGCCATCGCCTCAAAGGAGGAATAGCTTCGATCCGGGTCCAGGTACCAACGTTTGCCGCGTTCTGCGCTGCGGGATGGGTCAGAACTCAAAGCGCCCGCAACAACTTCCCACTGGCCTGTTAGACGGGCTGCGGTCGCCTGGGTTTCTGATATCCTGCCTCCTCCGACGACACCAAGCCTCAAACGGCGCGACAGTCGAGGGAAAGGGCCATCAAAGTTCAGGTCGGTTGGAAGAAGTTTGTGTGACATATTACATCTCCTGACCTGGGAAAGAGGCGCCTTGTGGAAGCAACTCAACCGCGAGAAAAACACTTGGTGTGATGGTTTCATATTGATGCCAAGGGTAGTTGCCGTTGGCATCATACATTGGACGATGGGTGGTGCCGGGCGCCATTGGTTCTTCCAAATACAAGGTGCCCACGTCCTTTTCCCGACATTGCTGCATTTTACCAAAGCCAACGACCTGCGTGTGGACCTCTCGAAATCCCGGAACGGGGCAGAACGGGTGATCTCTGTGCAGGCCCACTTTCAGCGGTACCGAACCGGAGTGATACATGGTCAATCCCAGATCGCCCTTGATGGATTTGGGCGACATGTAGTGGCTGACACCGCGCAAACGCTCTTCGCGCCGCACATCAAAGGCAGAAGGCCAATGAGCTTTGATTTCTTTAAAAAAGACCTCATCGTCGTCGTGATCGTCAAAGCCTTCAATAAGTAGACAGCGCTCCACATCAGACAGCGTGCAATTTTGAACGATGACAGAGGTCAACGGCGCCAGTGACTGTTGTTCAATGGATATCGCGCTTTTGCCCAAGTTTAGTGCGATAGCGCGGGTGTCCAAATCATAGGTTGTTAAATCAGTGAGCAAGCGAACGGTGAAAAAAGGGGCAGCGAAGCTAAGGTTCTCAACGGGCATGAGCCGGGTCCTTGACTGGAGACAAGAAATCAATTGGGAGAGGTGATGGACGCGCACAGGTGGTGGCAATCTCTTCAAAAGTCGAGCTCTGGCCGGATCGCGCAATTGCGTCCATTGCGTCAAACACGTGGAAGGCCAACTCGCCGCTCGCGCGCGGCGCTCTGTTCTCCTCAACAGCCGCTGCCAAGTCCAACAGCCCGAGGCCTCTGCTGTTTTCGTTAAAGCCATGGACTGGCGGGATTTCCTCCCAAAAATCCCGCCCCGTCGGACGTGGTTGATGGCTCCAGCGAGAGGTCTCCTTGGTGCGCAGCCATACGGGGCCGTGAAAGTCATTGGCCCCATGCACTGGATCAGGATCAGGGATGCAAATAGTGCCGGTTTCGCCATAGATTTCAAAGCGAGGCGTCTCGCTGTCCCAAATGTCGAAACTCATGGTCATCTGGCCCAACACACCACTTTCAAAGTGCAAAAGACTGAGAGAATGGGTGTCCACCTCCACATTCATCCATGCGCCATTGCGTGGGCCGTTTTCGATTTGCCGCTTGTCAAATGTACGGCGCGCCATGCCCGCAACTTTGGAGATAGGGCCAAGGCAAAACACCATAGCGGTCAAATAATATGGGCCGAGATCGAGCAGAGGCCCGCCGCCAGGCTGATAATAAAAGTCGGGGTTAGGATGGTGTCTTTCGGTTCCATGTGTGCCAACATGCGCAAATACGCCTGTCGGTTTCCCAATCGCTCCGTCATCCAAGAGCCTGCGCACAGTTTGCCAACGCCCGCCCAAGAACGTGTCAGGTGCATTGCCAATCAGCAGTCCTTTTTGCTTGGCCAAATCCAAAAGGGTTTTGCCGTCTTCACGGTCGGTCACGAAAGGCTTTTCCGAATAGACATGTTTGCCAGCCAAAAGCGCTTTGCAGCTTACTTCAGCGTGCGCTGCTGGAATGGTGAGATTCAAAACACAATCAATACCGGGATCTTCCAGCAGTTCCTCCGGTGTGCAGGCTTTGGGAATACCGTGCTGCGCCGCTTTCGCGCGACTTTCGGAGGGTTCAAGACTGGCGCAGGCCACAACCTCCACCTGATTAAACTTTGCCAAAGTTGTGAGGTAAATATCGCTTATGCGGCCACACCCGATGAGGCCGACCCGGAAGGATTTCGGGCGATGGGTCATTCCGTTCCTGTTGGTTGATAGAGGGGGAGGTACTTGGGCGGCATTGGCCCTTTGTTGCGCCCGCCCTGCTGCATTTGTTCCCATGCGTGTGACAGGATGCCGACAGAGCGAGACAAGCAAAACAAGCCGCGAGACAGCGGTGCGGGGAAGCCCAGTTCGCAAAAGATCACAGCTGTGGCACCATCGATGTTCATGGCAATAGCGCGGCCACCGCGTTGCTGAGCCAATTCCTCCTGGACTGCTTCGCCGATATCCGCGTAGCGCCCGGACACTGTTCCGACTTCGGCGGCGTCATGAACAAGCTGCAAGAGACGCGGGGCGCGTGGGTCGACCGGCTTGTGGAAACGATGACCGAAGCCCGATACGATTTTCCCGTAGGTGGCGCGCCAATCATTCAGGCCTGCCTTCACAGCATCAGAAAGGCGTTCTCCATTGTCGATGCGGGCCGAAATGCCAAAGTAAAGTTCGGCGCATTGCTCGCCAGCCCCGCCATGAACATCGCCGAGCATATTCACTGCAGTGGCCATGGCGTTGTTTAGGCCGACGCCACAGGTCGCGGCCATGCGCGCTGCGGCAATGGATGGGGCCTGAGGGCCGTGATCGACGCCAGCAACCAGCGCCGCCTCAAAAAGCGCGGCTTCTTCCTTGGAAGGAACTCCCCCGCGCACCATGTGCCAGATCATTTGCGCAAAACTGACGTTGCCAATCAGGTCTTCAATTGCCTCGCCACGGAACGCGATTTGTCCCGGGGCCATGTCGATGATTGATGTGCGCCACCAGTGGCGTACAGCTTCTGCATCTTCAGGCATGTTCTGTCTCCGAATGAGGTGTTTTCTCTTCAAGAAGCGCGGAGAAGTGAGCGCTCATGCGCGCCACATTGGCCTGACGCCCTGTGATCAGCTGGAAGTCTTCTGCCGCTTGGTGAAGCGCCATGCCGCGTCCGCTCATAACGGTGAGACCGCAAGTTCTGGCGGTCTGCAAAAGGGGCGTTTCCAAAGGGAAGTAGACGATGTCAGCAACCCAAGTGCCGAGCGTCAATTTGGCTGGATCAAAGGATTTCCTTTGATCCAGTCCCATCCCCAGTGGAGTAGTGTTCACAACGCCATTGGCTTTCACCAAGGTGTCGTACGAGCACAATCGGGACTGCGCAATTGTACAGCCGGGCCGCAAAGCACTCAGGCTTTCAGAAAGCTCTTGTGCGCGGTCTTGTTGGGGGTCGATGACTGTCAAGTTTTGCACGCCTGCGTCCAGCAGCGCCAAACCAACAGCACTTGCAGCGCCCCCAGCACCAAAGAGAACACACGTCGTTTTACACTGGTTCTGGAGTACTTCTTCCAAAGCTTTGGAAAAGCCACCGTAGTCCGTGTTGTGGCCAATGCGTCGACCGTCACGAAACACAACCGTATTCACGGATGCCAACTTCCTTGCGATTGGCGAAAGCTCATCCACATATGCAACGGCGTCGTTTTTGAAAGGGTATGTGACATTTACACCGGCCAAACCATGAGCCTCGACCCATTCCAGACACTCAGAAACACTCTGGAGATCCGGATGGGTTTCTGGCGGATCAATTCGGGAATAGCTGTAAGCGAAGCCTTGAGCCTTCCCCTCTTGCTCATGAAGTTTCGGGGTTAGCGAGCCGGAGGTTTTTTCGCCGATGAGTGCGGCCTTCATGAGTGTGCTGGCTCCGTGTTTTGATCCGCTGACGCCGCAAAGGCTTGTTGCGCTGCGAGGCGAATGGGCGCATTTCGGGCGCCAAAACCAGCGTAGCCGCCTTTCCGCTGCACGATCTCGAAGAAGAAGCCATTGAACATAGTTCTGCTGTAGATTTGGAAATACTCGCTAGCGCCGTCGCGGTCGTAGAGAATGCTGCCAGCTTGCAATCTCGCCACAAAGTCGGCGTCCAGGCCAAATGTAGCGCGCAAGTCGGCATAGTAATTTTTAGGGATTTTGAGGCGGCCAAAGTCATGTTGCGCGAGGATTTCGGACGTTTCAAAAATATCATCCGTGAGCAGCGCAATATGTTGCACGCCTGCGCCTAAGCCCTCCTGAAGGAATGAAGCGGCCAACGTATTGCGCCCGACCGCCCCATTGAGGTTCAGGCGCACCTCGCCTTCAGGGCTCTCAATAGCCTGACTGTGCACAACGCCGGACGGGTCCGCAACGTTGTGGATAGGGGCTTTGGACATGTCGAAAGTCGACAGATAATACAGTCGCCAACTCTGCATTTCATCATGGCGCATGGTTTGCGCCACATGATCGATACGGCGCAGCCCGGCAGGCTGGACCACCGACTTGTGTTGCACTGGATCAAACTCGATATCCCAAACACGATGAAGGTCAGATTGCTCATCGATAAAGTGAACCACGCTGCCCCCGACACCTCTGATCGCAGGGATGTCGAGTTCGCCAATCCCCACAGGTTGAGAGAAATCTGGCGCGCCAAGTGCCGTTGCGCGGGCGACAGTCTGAGCGGCATCCTTGACCCGCAGCCCCATGTCACAGACCGATGGGCCATGGCCGAGAAAGGCCTTCCGAGCAAAACCTTCGGGATCTTTGTTGATCACGAAGTTGATGGAACCTTGCCGCCAAAGCTCAACTTGTTTGCTGACGTGTTTGCGCTCTCTGCGAAAGCTCAATGCGCCGAGGCTTTCACCCAGCGCACGCGCGCTCGCTTCGTCGGTGGTGAATTCGATGAACTCAAAACCTGATGCATATACCCGAGCAGGCATAGCAGGGGTGTCAAAGTTCATACCGGGCTCACTTCGAGCCACTTCATCCAGCAGATTGACCAAAGCGCGGTAGCTGTCTCGTGCTAACGTGGTACCGCCGGGTTGCGGCGCGGTTTCGTTTATGCGGGCAACGGACCATGCACCTTCGTAGCCGGCTCTTGCCAGTACTTTGACAAATCCGGAAAGGTTTAGGGCGCCAAGCCCAGGAAGCAGCCCAAAGTGGCGCTTGAGGTGACGGATGTCCGTTTCCAAGCGTGGTGCATCCGATAGCTGAACATGGAACAGTTGGTGGCCGGGAATTTCCCTCAACCGCGCCGGTTTGGAACCATCCGCAAGAGATAAATATGAGTTTAGCGCCAAACCGAAATTTGGTGCGTCCACGTGTGACACCACGTCGTGGGCTTCCATGTCTGTGCAAACAGATTTCGCCCAAGGCAACGCCATGTATGCGATTACTTGGTCGTGCTTTCGAGCCAGTTCGGCCGCACGTTTAAGATCGCCAATGCGGCGTTCAGCATCCGCAGCGTCACAAGCAACGGCAGCAGATGTCACCAAAAGACCTTTGGCGCCGAGCAAAGAAGCCAATTTCAGCTTTTCTTCGAAACGAGCGAAAGTCGCCTCGGCATCTACTTGCCCTTCAAGGTTTTGAAAGGGCTGTAGGAAACCAACACCGAGCCCGAGGTCGTTCGCGAGCTTACCGACGGCCGCAGGACTTAACTCCGATGCTGTGACGTCTGGTTCATGGATATCAACCGTGTCGAAGCCGGCGTCGGCGATGGCCGTGAGCTTGTCAGTCAGGCTACCTGGAACCGAAGTTGTCGATACGGATAGGACCATCGGATCACCCTTGATAGCCGAACAGTCGAGGCAGCCAGAGCACCAGATCAGGTGCAAAAAGCAGGACCAATAGCGCCCCGATCAAGACAGCAAGGAAGGCCCAGATTTCGGCAATGATCTCGCGCAGTGGAATGTCGGTGACGGCGTTGATGACAAAGAGAAGAATGCCATATGGTGGAGTGATCAAGCCGATCATAGAGTTGACCACGACAAGCACTCCAAAGTGTACGAGGTCAATGCCAAGTGCTTCGCAAGTCGGAATAAACAGGGGAACGATCACCAAGATGATGGTCGTGGCATCCAGAATGCAGCCCAGAACGAGGATCAGCAGGTTCACCATAATGAGGAACATGATCGGGCTAACATCCGCGCCTTCCAGCATTGCGGAAATAGATTGCGGAATTTGTTCCTGGATGACGATGAAGTTCAGGATGAAGGCGCCGCCGATGACCATTCCGACTGCTGCTGAAGAACGCGCACTGTCGATAAACACCTGAAACAGGCCACGCTGTGTCAGGGCGCGATAGAAAAATGCGGCCAATAGGAGCGCATAGAAAGCTGCGACAGCAGCGGCTTCTGTAGGTGTGGTGACACCGCCGTAGATGCCGTAGAGCAGTATCGCTGGCATCAACAGTGCAGGGAAGGCATTGGCCGTCATTCGCGGCAACTCTTTAAGAGGCACGGGCTCTTCAAGCGCAAAGTTGCGTTTGCTGGCGAGATAGTAGTTCATCGCCATCAGCACCGCCCCCATGATCAATCCCGGCAGGATACCCGCCAGAAACAAAGAACCGATGGAGGCTTTTGATACGAGCGCATAGAGTACCATGGGGATAGACGGAGGAATGATCGGGCCGATTGTCGCCGAGGCGGCCGTGATGGCTGCAGCATATCCACGGCTATAGCGATTGTCCTTGGTCATCATCTCGATGATGATTTTGCCTATGCCGGCAGCATCCGCCACGGCAGAGCCGGACATGCCCGAGAAAATCAGAGAAGCCACCACGTTCACATGGCCAAGCCCGCCTTTGAAACGGCCTACAGCTGCGACGCAAAAGTTCAGCAAGCGGTCCGTGATAGAGCCTGCATTCATGATGTTAGCTGCTACGATAAATAGGGGAACAGCCAGCAAAATAGTGCTGCGGTAAAATCCCTGCAGGATTTTCTCGCCCGCCAATGCTACGTCTAACCCTGCAACGCCAAGATAGACGATCGAGGCCAGCATGATCGAGTATCCGATGGGCGTTCCGATCCCTGCAAGCACAAAAAGTGTCAGCAGGCACGAAGCAAGTTCAAAGCTCATTTTGTAGTTCCCTGATCTTTGTCGTTATCTTCATGCGGAACGTCCACACGCGGATGATCGTCCACGACGTTGTAGCCTACGACCAATTCAAGTTCGGTTTTTGGAGGCCCGTTGCGCAAAATGTCGAACACAAGCCATGCATAACGACTTGCAATAACTGCCATAAAGACGAGGTAGATTGAGAACACGTCGCGAAGCGGAATTTTGTTGCCGGAAAAGGGGTTTCGCACCGTGGAGGTTTTGCGGATTTTCATCCAGTCGATGTAGTCCCAAGTCGGCAGGAAGCTGTAGAGCACGCCTGCGACCACCGCGAGAGATCCAATGATCGCAAACACCATGCGCACTTTTGTGGAAACCGAGAGATAGATAATGTCGAATTTGACGTGATCGCGCTCGTGAACCACAAATGCGCAGCTGAAAAAGATCACCCAAACCCAGAGAATACCAATCAGTTCTAGGGTCCAGCCGGCAGGGGTAAAGAAGTATCGTAAAATGATTTGCAGAAGAAAGATTATGAAGATTGCCGCCAGCATGCCGCCGGCAATCGCTTCTGAAAGTCGGGAGAACCCCCTGATCAGCTTTCTCATGAGTGACCTCCCTCGAATATGTTGGGCTTAGTTACCCAAGGCGTTGATTTTATCCAGAACGCCTTCTGGCCAGGAAGCAGCGAACTCACTGTCTAGGTACATGGACTGCACCTGGTTGCGAAATGCGTCGAGATCGGGTTCGTAGATCGCCATACCTTGTTCCTTTAAGAAGCTGACAAGGTTTGCTTCTTTCTCCAGTTGTTTTTGACGCCCTGATTCAGCGGCTGCATCTGCGGCCTTTTGAACGGTCGCTTGCTGGTCAGCTGTCAAGCCGTCCCAAACGGCTTTCGACATGGCGATGTAGTTCAGATCGACGAGGTGCGAGGTCAGAACAATCTGATTTGTGACCTCGTAGAACTTGGCGTCAACAACGGTTGGTAGCGGGTTGTCTTGACCATCCACCGCACCTGTTGAAAGTGCTGTATAGACTTCGGAAAACGCCATTGGCGTTGGCGCGGCGCCAAGGGTTTTACCAAGGAACTGCCACGCATCTGTGCCCGGCATGCGGAGATTGACGCCAGCCAAATCGGCCGGCGTCGTCACCGTCAGTTCATCTTTAGTCTGACGCAGGTTCACTTGGCGACGCCCCAGGTACATGACCGACAGCAGTTTGACGCCCAGTTCTTCTTCTGCCGTCTTTTTGAAAGGGTCCATCAGAGGGTCGTTAAACACGGCCACTTGGTGCGCGGCATCTTGATGGACATATCCGGTCGCAAAGATGGAGAACTCGGGGAAAAACTGTGCCAGCTCCTGTGCTGACGCAATAGACATTTCCAAGTTGCCACGGCTGATGGCGTCGAGCTCAGTACCTTGGGCAAAGATTGTGCCGTTGTAGCTTGGCTCATAGTCAGCAAAATCAGCAACCATCGGCGCAAAGACTTCGGCCATGGCCACGGAACGCTGATCGGTTTCAGAGCCTGATGTTGCCAGGCGGAGCTTCACCTTGTCTGCTGCAAGCGCGCTGCCTGCGGCGCCAAAGGCGAGGCCGGTGGCCATGAGCACCGAGAGCGCAGTTCTGCGTGTGAATTTGGTCATCGTCTATTTCCTCCCTTAGACTGATACTCAATCTTCGATGTTGATCATTGGCTGATTTTATTATTTTTGCAATATTTTTTGCGAAATATCAGATATTTTAGAGGTGGGCGCGATCTCAGATTGCATGGAAGTCGGTTCTGCTATGGTGACCGATACACCAGACGTGCAAGATTTTTGAATCGCTTCAATGACTTGAAGGGTTTTCAATCCCTCCCATCCCGACACCAATGGTGATGCTTCTTTCCTTGCCACCTTCACAAAATGCGCGATCTGATTGACCAAAGGGTCCGAGGCAGCGGTCCTCAAGGATGTGACAGAAATTGGTGTCCACCAGTCTCGTTGCCCCTCTTCGTGAGACCAAAGGCGGAGATCTGGTATTGAGATCGATCCGTGCGAACCACCAATGAGATAGCTGCTTTCTTGAGTTGTGGGATATATCGGGTATTCGCCAGACGTAAGTTCCCAACTCCATGGGGATACAATGCTGTCTGACACACTAATTGTGGCGATTGCGCCATTTTGAAAAGTCATGACGGCAGCGGCGACATCTTCGTTATCAAAGCCGCGCAGTGATGGTTGGGCATAGGCATGCACCTGAACTATCTCGCCTGCCAAGTAGCGCATGAGATCAATGTCGTGTACGAGGTTGACAGAAATCGGGCCGGCTCCCTTTTTCTTCCGCCATGGTGCCACGTCGAAATACCCGTCGGGTTTGTAGAACCAGCAAGACCCTTGAATGCCGCGGATCTCTCCAATTTTGTTGGCATCAATAGCTTGTTTGGCCGCCGCAATCAGCGGATTATGACGGCGATGATGCCCGACGAGCAACGGTACATCTGAAACTTCTGCAGCGTGAACCAATTTCAGAGCGGACGCTGCATCGACGGCGATGGGCTTTTCCACAAGCAAAGGGCAGCCATAAGCAACGCAAGTGAGACCTTGCTCGATATGAAGTGGCGTTGGAGTAGCAAGAATGACCCCGTTAGGGCTAACTGTTTGCAACATCTGACTGAGATCGGAGAAGTATGGGGCGCCTATTTTGGCCGCATAGGTCTCCCCCTCGGGGGTTTGGTCTACCACTGCCGCCAAGGAAACATTTTGCAGGGATTGGATCGCATCGACATGTCTGCGGCCAACCAAGCCCACGCCAACCACGGCAATTTTAAACGGGTCTGACACCTAAGGTCCCTTCTGTTTTCCAGCATGACCAGTCGCATGGGGCGCGACTCACTCAATGTTAGGAGCGTATGCGTGATCCTTGTGATTTTCAATAATATCAGATATTTTAAATTTCATATGTCGTAAAGTGTGATTGCTGATGCCGCGCCTGACTGTTATTTGTTGGATAAATTTTCGGATATTGAGCAGACCACATGGCAAAGCAGCCTTCCACGATTGGTGCCAGCACCTACCAGCAAATCAAGCGTGACATCATCTTTGGTGAGCTTGAACCTGGTGCCAAACTCAAGTTGGAAGCGCTGAGAAAACGTTATGAAGCGTCTCTGTCTACCTTGCGTGAAACTCTCAATCGGTTGGCGAGCGATGGGTTCGTTGAGGCTCCGGAACAAAGAGGCTTCCTTGTTAAGCCGGTCTCCAAGGAAGATTTAAAGGAGATTGCAGACCTGCGCGCGCTTATCGAGTGCCACGCACTTGAGCTCTCTGTGGAGAATGGCGACACCGAGTGGGAAGGCAACCTGGTTGCCGCGCATCACAAGCTACACTTGATGGAGAAAAGACTGCTCGGTGGGGATGATACAGGAAAAGAGGATTGGAAACGGTACGATTTTGAATTTCACAAAGCCCTGATCAGCGCGTGCAATTCTGAGAACCTTATGTCCATCCATGAGATCGTTTTTGACAAGTACCTCAGGTACCAGATGCTTGTTCTTACTTACCGCGGGCAAGAAGCCGTCGATGAGCACAAGGCGATCTTCGATGCCGCCATCGCTCGAGATAGCAAAAGCGCGAACCGCATGCTTAGGCAGCACATAAAAAAGGGGTTGGAACACTCGCTTGACGCGTTCTAGCGAACGCTCACGTCGTAGCTATTTTTCGGTGCCTCCAACGCTTGAAAAATTTTATTGCAGTTCTGCATCAAGCGGGCCCACTAGCCCAAGGACCATTTGTAAGCATCTTGAATCTTCCTTCTAAATCGACTGGACAACTGGCCTTCGCTGCAGCCGGCACTAGCGACCGTTTTGGGCCGCTATGAAAAAAGCCAATGGGCGCTTTGCGCATTTCGTGGCCTTTAGAACTTAGTGAAGCATTTTGCACTCCGGGCTCTTTTCGAACTTTCTCCGCACTTGAGAGTAATGTCGGCTATCGGTCTACTGCGATGTGGTGGAAAACCTTTGAGTCGTAAAAGGCAAAAATAGTGCGGCTTGGAGAAAACTGTAGATTCAAATTCAATGGCTTAGCGGTGAGGCAATGGCAAAGCTATGTGTCGCCCCACAATTGTGTTGAACGTCACTGATAGTTGACTCAATTGACAGCCAAAACCTCAATAAATCTGCAAGTCGCTTCATTCATTTCTGACCCAATCTGAATAACGGTCCTTCATCAACATTGCGGCTAAAGTCTCAACAGAGCCCAATCCTTAACTCGGACATGGCGCGGCGAGCCTCAGCGGCGACCGCGGGCTTTGAGCCCAAAGCTTTCGGTCGTTGCAGGATGTGGGATGGGCGATCGGGACTTTAGTCTTCCCCATGGCAAACTGCATTTTTGGCGGACGTGTATTTCGAAGAAATCTGTTGATGCAAACACCTGTCGCTATTGTGCGCGCTCGGCGCGCAACGCTCTTTGAACTTCCTCGACGATCATCGGCGCCACAAGTCGGGCGCCGGCATTGCTGAGATGATCATCGTCGAAATAATAAATGCCCTGTTCATCGGCATTCAGACACCGCATCGTGTCTGCGCTACAGAGCACATTCTGAACACGTGCGCCAAATATGCTGGGGACGTCCGTAACAAGTCGGTCAAACAGCGCATTCACCTGCGCTGTGCGCGCCATGTAGACGGCATATGAGGTGGTTATTGTGGTATTGCCATCATTAAAGAGCACGTTTCTCATGCCGTAGCTCGGAACATCCCAGCCAGCTTCGGGAATGGGATAGACGAGTACAACGTTAAACCGTTTGGCCAACATGCGGATACTTGTTTCAAAACCGTCCAGGACGCGCGCGCGTCTGTCGTCATCGTTCCACTCACTGCTGCTGCGCTCAACAAAATCTGCCCATCCAGGCCTTCCCGCCTCAATACCGCCTTCGCCATTGTTGTAGCGACTGCCGTGCAGATAGATTGGAAACCTTGCCGCAAGCACGATTGTGCTGACATCATTATCTGAAGCCCAATCATAGGCGCCCGCCAAGAAGTCTTGGCAGTTTGTAATTCTTCCATGTTCGTATGTTTGGAAGCCGAGAAAGGGCAAACAACTGACGTGCGACAGGGAGTAGTACTCTATGTCGGCTTGACTGAGTTGTTGCGTGAGGCCGTCACTGAGCGCCCACATATGACTGTCACCAATCGCCAAGACATCAACCGCGCGGCTGAGTGTTGAAACACAGGCTTCTTGGGGATGAGGCCGCGCAGGACGGTTTTCATCAAAACGACAGGTAAGATCTGCTCTATCTTCATATGCTACGGCAAACCTTTGAACGTCTTCGCCAAACCGCCAATCAAAGCCTTTCCCCAGAATTGTGACCACTCCAACCGCAACAAACGCCACGCCAACGGCGCCGCTTGCCAGAAAGACATGTCTTCGGTTTGAAAAAATGGGATTTGTTTGTGATCTGAACGGTTGTTCGACCCAACGCCATGTTCCCCATGCCAAGAGCAGGGAGGCCAAGCCCAAGAGTGCCATAAAGCTGTGGCTCGGCTCCGTCAGTGTGCGAAGCCGTGCAAAGGCAAACAACGGCTGGTGCCACAGATAGGCGCTGTAAGAAATCAGGCCAACACCAACGAACCCGCGTGTCGACAACACGCGCGCCGCCCATGTGTCCTTGTCTGCATATAGGATGATCAGCGCGGTGCCGAGCACAGGCAGGAGGGCATAGACACTGGGAAAGGGCGTGTTTTTGTCATAACCAAAAATCGCAAACATGATCAAAGCCAGACCGAGCGCACTCAGAAAATTGTTTGATCTCTGCGTGTGCCCGACGGTCAAAAAAGCGCAGATCGAGCCGGCCAACAGCTCCCAGGCGCGGGTTGGTGCCAGATAAAAATTGGCGCTGGCAAAACTGCGCCACCCCCATTCCGACAAAAGCAAGCTGACCACAGCGATCGCGACAATAAGCCAGAAGACTTTGGTGCGTCCAATCCGCCATGCCAGCAGTAAAAAGACCGGAAAAATGAGATAGTACTGTTCCTCAACAGCCAGACTCCACGTGTGGAGCAGGGGCTTTAGCTCGGCAGCCGCGTCAAAGTACCCGCTTTCTTGCCAGAACATCACGTTTGAGACAAAAAAGACCACCGCGATCACGCTGTTTGCAAAATCCTCCAGCTGCGAGGGCAACATCCACATGTAGGCGAAGGGCAAACAAGCCAGCATCACAAAAAACAGCGCCGGCAAAATGCGTCGTGCCCGGCGTTCATAAAACCGCAAGATGGAAAAAGCGCCTTGCTCCAGCTCGCCAATCAAAATGCTGGTAATAAGATAGCCGCTGATCACAAAAAATATGTCAACGCCAACGTAGCCACCGCCAAACAAGCTAAAGCCAGCATGAAACAGAATAACCGGTAGCACAGCGACGGCACGCAATCCGTCGATCTCTCTTCTATACTGCATGGCCCCTCAAAAACTTTGCCTCTGAAACCAGAATTGAAACATGCAAATTCTTGGTCTGCTCGTTTGCCAAACCCATGTCGATGCGCCGGAGACTATGTATTCGGATAGGCCACGCACCGCGCGCTTGCAACATGAATACTATCTGACAGCCGGTCCCGGAGTGGTTTTGGCAACAGGCTCGTCACTGAAGAGCTGACGAACACCTTGCGGTATGCCGGCTTGCAGCTAACTTCCCCAGTTTTGCCAGAGGCTCACCTTCGGCTTGACGGGCGGGCGCTTTGCGCCTTCCCTCGGGTCTGGCGAGCCGTTGAGATTGCCAAGGTTTCCTACGTCCTGCGGTGCGGACATAGGCACTTTCCGCGCATCTACGCGGTGAAAAACGGTGTCTTGTAGGGGATATTGTGGCGGAGAGACAGAGATTCGCACCCTTGGTCCCCGTGAAGGGACAACGGTTTTCGAGACCGTTTCTGTGGCTGTTTCCCAAAACTCCAGTCCAACAAAATAAGGATGATCTAACGGCGGATTAGGCAATATCGGCATATGAAGCGGGTAGGGGTGTCATAGAAAAGGGGCATAGTAGTCGGGCTGGGTTAGGCCTTCTGAGCGAGCGCAAGATTTGGCGATCGTCGTGAATGGGCGTATTTTGTTGAAAAACTCATCCTTGATCGGTGCATGAACTGCTGATTCAATTCTTCCAATGGGTGGGAGGATAGAGCGATGTTGGGACCGAGGCAGGAAGCGCAGGCGTCGCTATTCTATGAGTTCTCATTGGAGAACCACGTGCCCCAAGATCACTTGCTTCGGTCGATTGATCGCTTTGTCGATTTGAGCAGCATTCGAGTGCATCTCGCGGATTTCTACAGCCACACCGGTCGTCCATCGGTCGATCCTGAACTGCTGATCCGTATGCTGCTGGTCGGCTATTGCTGCGGCATCCGCTCTGAGCGACGGCTGTGCGAAGAGGTGCATCTGAACCTGGCATATCGATGGTTTTGCCGCCTCGATCTGAATGACCGTATCCCGGATCACTCGACGTTCTCCAAGAACCGGCATGGGCGCTTCCGCGAGAGCGAACTGCTGCGCCACCTTTTTGAGACGACTGTCGCGCGGTGCATCGAAGAAGGTCTGGTCAGCGGTCAGCGCATGGCAATCGATGCCAGCCTGATCGAAGCCGATGCCAACAAGCAGAATTCAACGCCAAAAGAAGAATGGGATGCATCAACCATCGATCCAGAAGATGCGCCTCGTGCGGTTCGCGAATATCTCGACACCCTGGATAAGGCGGCTTTCGGAGCTGCGAGCGAAGTGCAACCCAAGTTTACCTCGCATTCTGACCCTGCCAGCCAATGGACGGCAGCGCGTAAAGGGCCTGCTTTCTTCAGCTATTCCGACAATTACCTGATCGACACGGATCACGGGGTTATAATCGACGTGGAAGGCACCAGATCAATCCGGCAGGCAGAGGTCGGATCGACCAAGACGATGCTGGACCGCGTGAAAGCGAAGTTCGATCTGCATCCGGAGCGCCTGATCGCGGACACCGCCTATGGCACCGGGCCGCTCCTGGGCTGGCTTGTCGACCGCAACATCGCCCCGCACATTCCGGTCTTCGACAAGTCCGGGCGCAACGATGGCACTTGGACGCGGGCGGATTTCGAGTGGGATGCAGAAAACGATCAATACATTTGCCCTGAGGGCCAGGAACTCAAGCAGTTCCGCCGCAACTATTCTGACCCAAACCGAGGGCCAACCGGCAAGGGCACGGCCCGCTACCGCGCCCTGAAAGAAGTTTGCCAGGCCTGTCCATCAAAAGCCAAATGCTGCCCTAATGCCGATGCGCGCAAAATCACCCGCGAAGAGCACGAAGACGCTCGTCAAGTCGCCCGCGAGATCGCCAAAACCCGCCAATACGACATCTCGATGAAACTCAGAAAGAAGGTCGAAATGCTCTTTGCCCACCTCAAACGCATCCTCGGTCTGGGACGGCTCCGACTACGCGGACCATGTGGTGCCAATGACGAATTCCTCCTCGCCGCCACCGCCCAGAACCTCCGCAAATTGGCCAAGATCTTTCCTGCGCCGCAGCAAACGCGCAAAGCCTGACCAGAAAGGCGCTCGCGCTCGGTTCAGCTCATCAATTTCTGCATCAGCAACACGTTGTTTTTCAACAGAATCGGCCGTTCGTGTTATTACGCAGCGCTCATCATCGACGGCACAAATAGTGATTTCTGAAATGCGACGTCGGTTGTGTTGGGGCTTATCGCCCCACCGCTTTCGTTTTGTGGGCCAGCGGGATTTGGACAAGCCAAACGCCCCTGGCCGTCAGGGTGAGGGCGCTGCCCTCCCCCCGGGCAACCCTATTAGACAGGGCCGTGTCCTCGGCTACGCCTGCGGGCCGCACCACCCCTGTCGAATAGCATTGCCTCGCCCCCTCCCGCGTTCGCCCCGGCACATCAAAACTGGGGCAGATCAGCAGGAGCAGGCGGCTTCGCCGACTGAACCTGCAAATCAGCCCTGATTTTCCGAAAGGGAAGTCAGATCAATCGAAACAGCCTGCGGGAGCATGAAATGAGGATGTTAGGTCAGTGAATGACGCAAAGGTCAAAGTCGTGTGAGGTTCAACATCGAGCAATAAGAATGGAAAGGTTCTGTCGCAAATGGCAGAACTATGTGTCGTCTCACAACATTCGTGTGGAACGTCACTGATATTTGACTCAATTGACGGCCAAAACCTCAATAAATCTGCAAGTCACGTCATTCATTTCTGACCCAAACGTCAAGCATTTCTGACCCAATTTGAATAGCGGTCCTTCATCAACGCTGCGGCTAAGGTCTCAAGAGAGCCCAGACCCACCATTTTTTGCGCCATGACGAATGACGGCTTTGCTACCAGCTCTCTCGAAACTCATCGGTTGGAGTGGGTTATGAAATAGCTGTAAGAAGAACGAATTTTTAGAGACATGCCGATCTACTGTTCATGACGCGGTGTGCGATCTTACGCACCTCTCAAAAACGATCGCTTTTGTAAATGCAACTTCGACTCACCACGACCCTTACAACGGGCAAGGTCAATACTGACTCGACACCAGAGCTCACTTCGCTTGTTTGTCAAACTGTTCAACGCAACAACTGCGGCGCTAGACACTCACAATTCAAATGTGAAAACAGGTACTTTTTTGAGACACAGCTTCCCCAATCATCATTTGATCTTTTCGGCAAAACGCTCCCAAGCTTCGCGAGTAGTCGAGCTATTCGTGTTTTCCAACTTTTCAATCAACTCTGCACCCGCCGCCTCAATCAGATCAGGATCGAAGGCCTCTTTTTCATACTGATTGTCAATCCACTCATGGAACTTTGCACGCCATAGCTCCGAGTATCGCTTACCCTCGTATAGCCATGGCATCCCGACTTCGCGAACCAAAAAGACCACTACCGGAAGCAACGCAGACAGCGCTATCACCTCCGAGATAGTTGAGTAAGAGTTTCGGTCCACCTTTGAGGCCACCTTTAGGAGAGTTGCCTCAACTTCAGGCTCTTGTGAAACCAGATTTGAAAACTCTGCTGGGCTCACTGGATCCATCGCCTCACTCCTCATTTTTCGAACTTATAGAAACCTCTACCGTAACTTCCTCTAGCTTTCCGGCTAGCTCAAACTTCTCGGTAACCATTGCCAAAGCGCGTTCACAAAATGCCTCCAGATCCCTACATTCTGGAGCATCCCCCATGTTCCCACGCATTGACTCATCAAAGAAGCAGAGAAAGCAATAGTCTTGCCCCAATGCAGACTCGGCGGTCACGGCATAGATCGGTTCGCTTTCACCTTCCCGGTACACATAGAGGATATGCAGGTAGACAATACCCCCGGTGGTCTGGAAGTCAGTAAAAAAGGACAAAACAAACCCTGCCCCGCGCAACAATTTGACATGACGACCCTCACCCTTGACGGGAAAGTATGGGTCCCGTTCCGGTACTTGGTCATAAGTGACGGAGCCATCTCCGTCGTTGGGCTCAATGGAATTTATCAGTCGCTTTGCTTCGATCACAAGCTTATCATGTTGGGTATTATTGAGATTATCGATGACTGAATTGGCATACTCGCGTGCGAGCTCGTTTCTATTCGAGCGCTTATACAAGTAACCAACTTGGAGGCGAACTTCCGCCGCGATCGCTATTTCGTTTGCTGAATCATACCTCTTTATCGCTTCTCGCCAGAGTTCGATAGCGACATCAACTGCGTCAAACGTAGCCGCGAGCGAAGCACGTTTGTTGAGCAGATCAGCCATCTCTAGGAAACTACCAACCGAGGAAAGCGCATCCGTGGCAAGTGAATAAGCTTTAGAGGCAACAACAAAAGCTTTTTCAACTTCACGAATCAATTCGTCCTTATTATAGTCTGGTTCCTCAACTATGTCTCGGGCTCCTGTACGCTCTAAGTAGTTTAACTTATATACCAAATTCTCTACCCGTCTGTGCGCTATGCTTCCTGAGCCTACCAAGGCTTGACCAATGGTAAGTCGGTCATCTGGATCGCTGTTCGCGAGGACATAGTGGAACCAACGGTTAGCTTGATCAAAATCTTCTAGGAAGGTTAGGGTTGCGAAGGATTCTCCAAGTCGCAGAGCCAACTTTACTGCGAGCTTCGCTTGACTGGATGCCTCATTCAGCAAGATCCCGACTTCGTAGTTCTTCACGCATTCCACTAGTGCCAACTCTCGCTGAATGTCGGCTAAAAGGACAAACTCGTCTGCCAGATAAATGTCCGCATCGTATTCAACGTCAGCGAGCTCAACTGCGACTAGACGCTTTTTTCCGTCCAAATCATCGCCAAGAGACTGTATAAAATCTCTCTGCACGTCATAGGCCAACGTGGTTTTTCCCAAGCGCAGGAACTTTTGAACCAATACATAAGCCCACGGTCTAAACCCTACGTCGTCGCCACTCTGAGCGAGCTCTTCAACTAGTTTGGAATTCTCTACCAAAAAATGTACGGCTTCAGATGCACGACCATCGTGATCAAAAATTAAGAGTATAGCCTCGACATGCAACCTGAGCGCTAACCAACTGCCATTGCGTGCCGCGTTTCTTGTAGCAATCAAGATGTTGTTCTCTTGACTCAGCAGCTCTTTTATGGCGCTTTCTTCGCCGTTTCTATATCGGATGAGGCAATTGGAAACCATGTCGGTTAACACATTCAGAAAATGATTTCTCGCACATTCTAAATCACTGTGGCAATCTTCGAAAAGCTTCTTAAAGAAGGCGGGAAGAGCCGGATGAATTACAAACTCAACTGCGGTAATCCTATTTAGAAGACCAACACTACTTGCACGCAACAGCAATTCTGAAGTTCTATCCTCCTCGATATTGCGGTCTAAAAAAACTGATTTAGCCAGTGAGGTAAAAAGATCACAAGTAACCCTTCCTTCAAAAAGATGAAGGAGGGAAATTACACCCCTTTCCTCAGCATCAAAAGTTCCAGAAAATCCATAGTTCAGCGAGGCAATAAGTGGATTTGACCGCCCGACTTCCTGTTCGCCATCTAGATCAGATACGCCTTCCCTTAGGTTTGACACAAACGTAGAAATGTCTTGTCGGGTCTTCAGACCTTTTCTGAGAACCTGCCCTATCAAGGATATGATAGTGAGTGGGTTACCTTCCGAAAACCTAAGTAACGGACGCCAATCATATGAGTCTGAGAATTTGTGTCCTGCCCTGAGCACGAGCGCTCGCGCAAGCTGCGTTCTCTCTTGCATCGGCATCGGAGGCAACCGCACCCGCGTGGGCAGATTTCCGAGCCAATCTTGCTCATCGCTTCTGGATGTCAACAGAAACTTGGAATTCCCCTTACTACATTCGCTCAAAAACCCGACAAAATCCCTGAGCTCTTCGTCATTCCAACCTGCTTGCAGCTCGTTTGCAGGCATCGCCATAGCCTCAACATTGTCCCAAATCCACAGGATGCTCGATTTCCTCAGTAGACGAACCGCTATCCTGCGCCTTTCATCGGTTGGCATAGTGAGCCAATCGATCCCTTGCTCATTTAAGAAATCTTCAAAAACCTCAAAAACCTGATTTAGGAGACTAGGAAAGGAAATGTAATGCTCAAATGAAGTAAAAATCTGACCATTCAGTTTTACTCCAGTCTGATTGTACCAACGCGCAAATTCGATCACAGTACTCGTTTTTCCACTGCCCGCATACCCTTGAAGCAAGACAATGTTATGTTGATCGAATGAGCGATCTATCGAAAGTATAGTTTCATCGCGCCCAAAAAAACCTACATCAGGTGGTGGCGGAAGCTGAGTGAAACTAGAAAATTGACCGTCGCGAGGGGAAGCTTCCAAAAATAGAGAGCCAACTTCAACTTCGCGATCGTTATGTTCTACAAATGTAACTGGCATCGCTTCATACACAATCGGGACTACCCAGTCTTGTAGAGGAAGAGGATCATGCGCAACCTCCCGCATCGGCTGATAGAACAATTGCTTCCTGCCAATAGACACTGCTTCTCCTAGACTTGCTCCATTCAGTAGGCTCGAATACAGGTCTGCGACGAACTGCGCCGCTGTAACAACGTAAACGTTGTACCTCATTGCAACGACGCTTAGCGCGCCATGGTTCATGATTTCTTGTGCTAGGGATCCATAGGCCCGGACTTGAGAATTGTGGTCGTATCCATCCTCCCGTGGCTCATCGATTGCCTCTGCATGGGCGGAACGACAAGCATTAAGTACCAAGACCGCAACTTTGGTTTCAGCCAGCAACGCGCCGATCTGGTGTCCAGAAACGGCTTCTACGTTGCTGCCGGAGTTGGGATCTTCGAAGAGAAGATAGCCCCTCGGCCCCGTTCTTCTCGCTCCAAGTCTAAATGGGTTCAGCCCGGCAACCAGCTCGATCAGTCCCGTGTTTATCTCAAGTTCGGTGTAAATCCCATGCCCGTCAAAATGAACAATATCGTAGATCTTACCGCTTGACGCCCTTTTCCGGAGAATCTCGCTCAGGCTGGAGAACGTGGGGGGCCTTAACACATCAAGTTGCATCTCCGATCGTACACTATCCCGCATTCCTCGAATAATTCTGCTGGCCACGGATCGGAATGGAACATCATTCTCCAAGCTTGGACGGCATATGACTAGCAATATACGGAGCGGACTGGAGTCAGCTTTCTGTTTTCTCGATGTGAACATTGATGATTGCGGCTGGGAGCGAACAAACGACTTAGCTACCAAGGCCAAAGGCATTTCGTTGCGCGGGTCACAAATAAGTTCCCACGGTATCTCATTTGCTTCACGGACTTCTGCAACAACCTCTATTCTTAGATCATTGAGACTACCTCGCAACTGAGCCCATAAGTCTCTAGCCGCAGTGTCTTGTCCGAATATGCGGTCAAATAGATCCAAACCAATTTTTCGGATTTTCTCTTCCGACTTGACGGCGATCTTTGGGGCGGGGTCCATTGGGTATTGAAGATAGTCCTCAATGTACCATCTGATGTCTTCTTCGTCCTGCTTGTCGACCTCAAAGTCAAACTCTACAACGGCAGTAATGCGCGGACAATTTGGGATTTCCGCCGCGATCTCTACTCGAATGTCCGCTGTCTTTCCAGTAGACTGGGTAATCCTAATATTTGCCAATTTCAAAAGTACCAAGATTTACTAAATGGTATTAGTTCTTACAAAGTAAGTTTACGTTTGTTTTTGACGAATTCTCGGTGTTATTTGTCGAGACCGATTTTTGAGTCTAGTCGACATGACATTGTCAGCCACTCAAGATTTTGTCGATAGTTTTCTCGCCAAAGTTACCGGGTGTACGGAAGAGCCAATGCACCTTTGGGCACGGGTTTGCTGCTCCGCAATGGCCAATCTGGTTTCGGCGTCCATCAACCTGTCACCCTTCATAGCATTCTCTATGGGCGCAGTCTGGTTTTGAGCGATCAAGCACTGACTGCGATCTCAGTGTTTCATATCGATGAGCAGGGCTGCTACGCATGTTTGCGCTCTACGTGATCCACATCAAGTGCTGCAGCGCTACTCCCACGACGACAAACCGCTTGGCAATTTGGCAAACATGCCCACGCTATATCATTCTTCTTGCACTGCTCCTTTGCAATTGCCCAACAACCTGCAGTAACTGTGCAGGTTCTCGACAGCTCGTTTTATGGGATTTCCTTCACTATTCAGTGTGGTTGATAGGATTGCAAATCCGCTGAGTAGCGCATGGTGCCGGACCTTTAGCAAAGCGCCAAAGCGGACCTTGACACAACGGCAGGTATGTCCGCATTGCGTTGATCTCATCGCTCGGCATCGAACGACATGTCTCCGGATTTCTGCGACGATCGTGACAGCGAAGCGTCGATGGGTTATCCGGAGCCATGATCTGAATGTTTCCATCTGTTCGCACTCAACACGGGCCTTTCCGTGACCGTTGAGATGTGCAGATGAAAGGAAAAGCATGAAACTTCGAGATCTCCCCAAATTCAAGGCAAACGCTTTGACATCGAGACGCTCCAATACAATGCGATTAGCCTGATGCAGCAGGCGGATAAGGGTCCGACATTCCTGCGTGACGCTGGGCAGGTGACCCATGTCGTCATGACCGAGGACCTGTTCGAGGCGCTTTGGCCAGACCCGCAACGGGCCTGGAGCATCTGTGAAATGCCACTCCGCCAGGAGCGTCGCCTGTCTGCGGCTTTGAACAGGTCACTCGCCGACAGTCGCGATGACGGTTAGAAATTTAACATCAATCCAGGCGCTGAAACTCCGTAACAGCGTCCGGAAATTCGCAACCCATGGATGTTTGGCGCCGCCATAACAAAATTTGAACGTCTCTGAACGGGTTTTATGTGAAGCGATCTCTGGTTGAGTATATTACCTATTTGCACGGGCATCCGGGTAAAGCTGCTGCTGTGTGCAATCTGTCTTCTGCATTTGCGTCCTCAAATCTCAAACGTTGGCCCCAAATCCAGCCCAGCTATTCTTTTAACTCATCAGAAAAGCGTTTCATGTCAAAGTCTGGGTCTGTTGGGCCATCAACTGAACCTTCTTTTGGAGCCCCCGCATTTTGGCCAACAGCTCCTCATAGCCGGTGTCTGATGCATCGCTCTGCTCAGTTACCTGACCAAGTTCCGGTGGGCTTGCTCCCTCGATATCTTCCTTGTCGCTCATGCCAACTCACTCCCAATTCACCAAGCACTTGTCGTTAACCCGGACCAGCCCCTCACCACAATTGAGCGGCGGCACATCCTCACGATCCAGCCGTCGCGCCAAATGTATCGCTGCCGTCTTCTGCCGCTGCGCCATCTGTCCAAGCGTAACATATCTCGCTTGGAACTGCTGAATGCTCGACCAGGCAATGTAGGTTTTTGCCCGGTTGGTGTCGGGACTTTGGTGCAAAACCTCGCGCAAATAGCCGTTGTCTCTTAGCGAACGAATGGAGCCCACATTGATCTGAAGGTGGCGCGCGGCTTCGGGCAACGTCAGGTCGCGCGCTTGGTCAACAGCTTTGCTGTCGCACACCGCATCCCAGTCAATTTCAATAGCATGCAAACCGTCTCCCGTTCCGGCGCAGAGAGCCCCGTTAAGTTCACCCTGCTTCCACATGGAGATAACACGTGCCAAAGGAATGCCTCTGACGCGACAGAACTCTCTCAAGGGCGCCGTAAACTTGCCTGGAAGAGACGCTGGGCCGCACCGCAGCACCAAAGAGTAGCGTTGAATGGCCGGAATGGGCCGTTCGTGTTACCCCGCAGCACTCATCATCGTCGGCACAAATAGTGATTTCTGAAGTGCGACGTCGGTTGTGGTGGGGCTTATGGCCCCGCCGCTCTTGTTTGTTGGGCCAGCGGGATTTGGACAAGCCAAACGCCCCTGGCCGTCAGGGTGAGGGCGCTGCCCTCCCCCTCGGGCAACCCTATTAGACAGGGCCGTGTCCTCGGCTACGCCTGCGGGCCGCACCACCCCTGTCGAATAGCATTGCCTCGCCCCCTCCCGCGTTCGCCACGTGGCAGATCAGCAGGAGCAGGCGGATTCGCCGACTGAACCTGCAAATCAGCCCTGATTTTCCGAAAGGGAAGTCAGATCAATCGAAACAGCCTGCGGGAGCAAAATGGAAATGTTGGGTCAGTTTATGACGCAAAGGTCAAAGTCATGTGACGTGCAACACTGAAGTAATGGCGCTCTGGGGAGGATTCGAACCCCCGACCCCTTGATTCGTAGTCAAGTACTCTATCCAGCTGAGCTACCAGAGCGCGGTGTGGGGGAGTTAGAACCTTGCGCGCGGGAGCGCAAGGGCAAAAAGCCAAAAAAGTCAGCTCGCCCCCAAATCTCCTTTCGGAAGGGTGATGCCAAAGGTGGTTCCGGTGTCACCGGTGGCCGCCAATTGGAGCTGTCCGCCATGCCCGCGGATCAGCTCAGCTGAAATTGCCAGCCCAAGCCCGGTGCCGCCTTTGCGAATCCCGCCCTGAAACGGCGTGAACAGATGTTCCTGCGCTTTGGCGGGCAGGCCCGGCCCGGTGTCGCGCACCGAAATCATCCAGGCCTCATCGGTTTCCCAGGCCGAGATCGCGATCTCCCCGGGCTGGCCACTGGCCACAATCGCCTGACGGGCGTTGCGCACGAGGTTGGAAATCACCCGAAAGAGCTGTTCGGGATCCGCGCGCATCATCAGCCCGGCGGGAATGTCCTCGGCAAAGCTCAGATCAAACTCGCCCACCGCAAGTCGCTCACTGGCAATCACATCGGCCACCAGCTCGCTGGGGGAAAACCGTGTCAGCGTTGGCGCGGGCTCTTCGGCCTTGCCAAAGGCCAGCGTGCTTTCACACAGGTGCACCGCGCGGGTGATGGAGTTCACCAGCTTGGGGGCCATCCGCGCCACCAGCGGGTCTTCGCTGCTTTCGATCCGGTCGGTGAAGAGCTGGGCGGAGGTCAGGATATTGCGCAGATCGTGGCTCACCTTGGCCACCGCGCCGCCCAGCTGGGCCAGACGCTCTTTCTGGCGCAGCGCAGAGGTCAGCTCGGTCTGCAGCGTGTGCAGCGCCTCTTCGGCTTCGCGCAGCTCGGTGACGCCGGATTTGGGCGTGATCACGCTGCGCGCATCTTCCGGCGCTGCGGCATAGGTCTGCATATAGCGCACCACGCCTTCGATCGGGCGCACCAGAATCGCGCGCACCGCAAGGAAGAGCAGAAACGCTGTCATGATCGAGATCACCGCCGAAAGCGCCAGAACCCGCAGCCCGTAGTCGATCATCGAGGCGCGCAGATCCTGCGTGCCCATGGTGACCTCAATCAGCAGCCCCGCATCCTGCACCGGCGCGCCGATCACGCGGATCACCCGCTCGCTGCGGTCCAGCAGCTGCATCATCGCGTCTTTGATCAGCACCCCGGCCGAGGCGCCGCGCATGTCATAGGTGTCGTTGATCGGCTCAGGGATGGGAGAGCTGAGAATCAACTGCCGCATCTCATCGCGCCGCAGCACCACGTTGTAGACGCCCGCGTTTTTGAGCAGCTCGTCTTCCAGATCCATATCGATCATGTCATCCGCCAGCAGCGCGAGCGAGGCAATCTGTGCCCGCTCCAGACGCAACAGCAGGTAATCCTCGCGATACCGCGCAACCGAAGGGACAAAGATCAAGACCTCGGCCAGCATTACAAAGATGACCGTGAGGATCAGGAACCGACCTGAAAGCGAATTGAGCATGCGCGTCCGCCCTTTGTTATGGCAGCCAGCGTTGAACGAAGCCGACCACCCGTTTGACCTTAGGATTATCAAACAGTTGCGGAGAGAAATAGGCCCCTGCGACACGCTTGTTGATTTCTCCCACCGTTGGATAGGGCGCAACCATGCCCGCAACGGCGCTCATCTTGAGCTTATTGGCAATCACCAGCGCCCATAGGTTGATAAGCTCGCCCGCCTGCGGACCTGCAATCGACACCCCCACAGGGCGGCCTTTCACGACCATCGCCTTGATCAAACCTTTGGCCTTGCGCTCTGCAATAAGCCGGTCGTTGTGCTCAATCTCAAACCGCGCCACGGTCAGCTTGTCGCCATAGATCTTGCGCGCCTCCGCCTCTGTGGGGCCGATCTGCGCCAGCTCCGGGTCAGTGTAGGTCGCATAAGGGATGTGATCCGTGCGCGCCTTCGCTGGCAGCCCGAACAGGGCGGAGCGGATGATCACACCCGCATGATAGCCCGCCACATGGGTGAACTGCGCGCCGCCCGCCACATCACCAATCGCATAGACCTTGCGGTTGGTGGTTTTCATGCTGTCGTCCACCTTGATGCCGGTCTTGGTGGTCTCAATACCCGCTGCCGCGAGGTTCAGCTTATCGACATTGGCCTTGCGCCCCACGGCCACCAACAGATGTGAGCCGGTAAAACTGCGCCCGTCCTGGGTTTCCACGGTGATGGCCCCCGCCTGCCCGCTGATCTGCTTGGCCATGGCGTCCTCGGCAATCTCAAGCCCTTCGCTGCGCAGGTTATCCAAGACAATCGCCGCCATCTCTGGATCATCGCGGCCCAGTGCCTTGGCGCCCTCAATCACCGTCACCTTGATACCCAGCCGCTGATGCGCCTGCGCCATCTCCATGCCGATGGGACCCCCGCCAATGATCAGCAGATGCTCAGGCGTTTCGGTCAGGTCAAACAGTGTTTCATTGGTCAGGTAAGGCACCCCGTCCAACCCCGGGATCGGCGGCACCAGCGGGCTGGAGCCCGTGGCAATCACCACCCGGCGCGCGGTGATGCGGTGCTCTCCGGCCTCAACCACCTTCGGGCTGACAAAGCGGCCATATTCGCGGATCACCTGCACCCCAAAGCCTTCAAAGCGTTCTTGGCTGTCCACGGGCGCAATCTGGGCAATCACGTCTTTCACATGAGCCTTGGCGGCGGCGTAGTCCACCTGTGGCACCTGATCGGCCACGCCATAGATGCTGCTGTGCGCCTGCCCGTGAGCCGCCTTACCGCTGGCAATCAGCGCCTTGCTGGGGACGCAGCCAAAGTTCAGGCAGTCCCCGCCCATTTCGTGGCCCTCAAGCAGGGTCACATCCGCGCCCATCTGCGCCGCCCCGGCTGCCACAGACAGCCCTCCAGAGCCGGCGCCAATGACCAGCACATCCGTCTTGATGTCTTGCATTATACTGTCTCCCGGCCCCGAATACGCTTGATCACCGCAGGCAGCAACGACAGTGCCGCCAGACCCAGCATCGGCAAGAGCACATGCGGCTCAAAGATGATGCCAAGATTGGGTGTCTCACCGCGGGCAAAGACCTCGCCAAGGCCCGCCCCCACCGAGGTATAGACCAGACCACCGGGGATGATGCCAATGAAAGTGGAGACGACGTAGCGCCACAGCGGCACACCCACCAGCGCAGGGATCAGATTTGCCACAAAGAAAGGCACCACCGGCACCAGACGGATCAGAAACAGCATGGTCCACTGATTCTCATCAATCCCGTCTTTCAGGGCTTTGATCCGCCCCTCAGAGCTGTCCATCTTGGCCGACAGGCGCTCCCCAAGGCCAAACTTGGCCGCCAGAAACACAACCGTCGCCCCCATGGTGGCCGCACCCACGTTGAACAGAACGCCCGGAAAGGTGCCAAACAGAAAGCCGCCGGTGAGCGTGGCAATCGTTGCGCCAGGCAGGGAAAAGCCCGCGATGATCACATAAAGGATCATGAACACCGCCACAGCCGCCCAGTAATGCTGATCCCGGTAGGCAATCAGCGTCTCGCGATTGTCGCGCAGGGTTTCAAAGCTCAGGTAGTCCCCCAATGCATAGGCGCCGCCCACTGCGACACAGAGGATCACCGCCAAAGGCACCAGCCGTGCCCACTTTGATTTTGCCTCAGCGCGTTCGGTCTGGCCCGCGCCATCCGTTAGATCTGCCATCTTTTGGTCGTTACCCTTGGTCACAGTCTGTCTCTTTTCCTCAAAATGAGACAGTCCCCTTCTAAACAACAGAGGGTTCACGGCGGGTTGATCGCACTCGCACGGTTTCGTGATGAAATCCGCCCCTTTCCGCAGTTCTGAAACATTCTGTGTGCATATCGGCCTTCGGGGCTTGTGTTTTTGTAGCAAATCCGCGATCAGGCGTTTGACTTATCTCGCAGGCCCGTCTAAAGACCGGGCTTCGAATAGACAGGCTCCGCGAATCTATCGCTTGATCGACTTGCCGGCGCCTCCACACTTTGTAACGGAGACGGAGCGATGAAACGCACCTACCAACCTTCGAACCTGGTTCGTAAACGCCGCCACGGCTTCCGTGCGCGCATGGCCACCAAAGCTGGCCGCAAAATCCTGAACGCACGCCGCGCACGCGGTCGTAAGTCGCTGAGCGCATAAGCTCACCGACACCGTTTATACGGATCGTTCAAACAAAATGACACCGCCGGAGACCCCCACGGAAGGCCCTGCCAACCACGGGACGACGTCTCCGGCGGTTTCTCTTTGCGCGCAGGAAGCCCTGCTGGTTCTGAAAAACCGCAGCGAGTTTCTCGCCGCCGCCCGCGCCCGCAAACAGGGCACCAAGGCGATGATGATTCAGGCACGCAAGCGCCGCGAGTCGGAAGACGCTGATCCAGCGGTGATCCGCGTCGGCTACACCTGTTCCAAAAAAGTCGGCAATGCAGTTGCCCGCAACCGCGCCAAGCGCCGGATGCGCGAAGTCGCCCGCGCGGTGCTGCCTGCCTTTGGCAAACCCGGCTGGGATTACGTGCTGATCGGCCGCAAAGATGAGACCGCCGCGCGTGACATGCTGGCGCTGCAGGCCGATCTCAAATGGGCGTTGCGCAAGCTGCACGCTCCAGCCAAGCCGCGCCCGCAGACATAAGCCCCCTGCCCTCCACGGCCCGTGTTACAGGACACATCAAGTGAGCGCCTGACAGAGACCCGTCTCAAGGTCTTTCCACGATCGTTAAAACACGTTCGACTTTGACGCAGTTCAGCATCAAAAATCCTTTCCCTTTCGGGAAGCGTTAATGTTTCGGATGCACCTTCCGCTGGCTCAGAACCAAATGCCAACGAAACGATCCGTCGCCACGATGTCTGTCACAATCCTCCTCACCTTTGTTGTCACAACTGACGACACCTCCCACTTCCGCGAGACCATTTCTGTGCTGGCCAATCAGGTGCAACGCATGCCCGGCGCGCTGCGCTATGCGGTGTTTCAGGGCAAAGACGATCCGAATTATTTTCACGTGCATCAGGTCTGGGCCAACCGGGAATGCTATCAGGCCTATATCAACAGCGAAGAGGCCGACCGCGCGTTTGTCACGCTGCGCGGCATTGTTTCGGAGCTGCTGGTCAAAGAGCTGATTCCCGTCGCCAACAGCGACAGCACACCGGTGCTGGTTGCCGGCTGATCCCTGCATTTGTCGGTGCGTTAAGCTTTGCCCCCTTCCGAAACGGGCACCTCCGCAATACAGCCGCGATACAGACGCAATACCGACGCGCCAAATCGGGTTAATTTTGCACTTTCTAGCCAAATCGGAACCCAACTCGTCCATTGCGCCTTGGCACCCTTGCTCATAGCCGTTAACAGGCTGTTTCAAAGAGGTCAGCGAAGATGAAGACACGAGATATGAACCGCGATTGGATCGCCACCGCCCGCACACTCTCCCAGGCTCTGCCTTACCTTCAGCGCTATGCTGGGGCGACGGTTGTGATCAAGCTCGGCGGCCACGCCATGGGCTCTGATGAGGCCATGGATGACTTTGCCCGCGACGTGGTTCTGATGCGTCAGGTCGGCATCAATCCAGTGGTCGTGCACGGCGGTGGCCCGATGATCAATGCGATGCTGGAACGGCTTGAAATCAAATCGGAATTTGTAAACGGCAAACGGGTCACAGATGCCGCCACCGTCGAGGTGGTGGAGATGGTCCTCTCCGGTGTTGTGAACAAACGCATCGTCTCTGCGATCAACCGTCAGGGCGGCAAGGCCGTGGGTCTGTCCGGCAAGGACGCCAACCTGATGATCTGCGATCAGACCAACGCAGATCTCGGCTTTGTCGGCACCCCGGCAGAGATGAACCCTGCGATTTTGCACGAACTTTTTGCCAATGACACCATCCCGGTGATTGCACCTTTGGGCGGTGGCCGTGATGGCGAGACCTTCAACGTGAACGGCGACACCGCCGCGGGCGCCATCGCCGGCGCACTGGCTGCGGACCGCCTCCTGCTGCTCACCGATGTGGCTGGCGTCAAGAACGGCGAAGGCGAAGTCCTGACCGAGCTGAAAGCCCAGCAAATTCGCGACCTTATCGCAGAAGGCGTGATCGCGGGCGGCATGATCCCCAAGACCGAAACAGCGCTGGCCGCCATTGATCTTGGCGTGCGCGCTGCGGTCATTCTGGATGGCCGCGCCCCCAACGCCTGCCTTCTGGAGCTGTTCACCGAACATGGTGCAGGCTCCATTATCCGCGCGGATTGAACCCGATTGGGGCGCAAATAACCGCGCCCCATTTCTCCGCTTGAGCCAACCAGACAGCCTGTGCATTCTGAACGGGAGCGAACGCCTTGCGCAAAGCCGCGCAACGGCCGCGAACCTGTGGTATTGTCATGCACAAGCTGAACATCTCTCACCCCAATCCCGCCGCCACATGAGCTACCGCGCGATTGAAAAAGCCGCGAAAAAGGCTGGCCTGCTCACAATGGGCGCAGCGCATGTCCGAAATCTAACGGGCGTTGCCAGTGATCCGTCAACTGTGGTGCTCTTGGGCACGGGCGCGGCGTTCTGGCCCATCTTCGCTGCCTCTCGCGAAGGTCAGGACGGGCATCCCCACCCTGTCGACCGATGGTCCAAGCGCATCGTCGGCACACTCGCGGATCAGTTTGACGCCACAACCGCCTATCCGTCAGACGGGCCGCCCTACCCGCCCTTCATTTCATGGGCCTTGAAGACAAACCGATTTTTCCTCAGCCCCGTAGGCATGATGGTGCATGACACGGTTGGCTTGATGATCTCCATTCGCGGCGCGCTGCTCTTTGACACAGAGCTTGTGATCCCCACTGCTGATCTTGCCTCCCCCTGCGCGGTTTGCGAAGCTCCTTGCACCACCGCCTGCCCTGTGGGTGCGCTCTCCGCTGAGGCCCCTTACGACGTCACTGCCTGCCACGGCTACCTCGACACCCCAGAGGGCCAGAGCTGCATGTCACAAGGCTGCCACGCCCGCCGCGCCTGCCCGGTCTCCGCCGGAGCCGCTCGCACAGACGCCCAATCGGCCCTTCACATGAAAGCGTTCCACCCATGAGCCGCACCCTGATCCTGATGCGCCACGCCAAATCAAGCTGGGATGACTTCAATCAACCCGATCACGCCCGCCCCCTCAATAAGCGCGGACGCGCCTCAGCCCATGCTCTCGGCAAATGGTTGGCCCTTCAGGCCCTACTGCCGCAGGAAGTCCTCTGCTCCAGCTCAGAGCGCACCCGCGAAACGCTGGATCGTCTCACACTGCCAAACAGCCCGAAAGTCAGCTATCTGGATGCGCTCTATCACGCGCCCGCTGACACCATGCTGCACAGCCTGCGCGCCGCCAGTCAGCCCACGGTGCTTATGATCGGTCACAATCCGGGCATCGCCTATTTTGCAGATCAGCTTGCAGCAAAAGACCCAGACCATCCCCGCTTCCATGACTATCCCACGGCTGCGACTACGATCTTTCATTTTGATCTAAAGGACTGGAAAGACGTGCAATACGGGGCTGGGGATGTGGTCGACTTCGTCATACCCCGCGAGTTGATGGCACGCGATTCAGACCTCTAGGCATAGAAAAAGGCGGGGATGGCCCCGCCTTTCCAATGTCTCGTTTGCGCAGAAATCAGTGACCGAGAATCTGGCTCAGGAACAGTTTGGTCCGTTCGCTCTTCGGGTTGTTGAAGAACTCTTCCGGCTCGTTCTGCTCCACGATCTGGCCTTGGTCCATGAAAATCACGCGGTTCGCCACCTGACGGGCAAAGCCCATCTCGTGGGTCACACACAGCATGGTCATGCCTTCTTCCGCGAGCTCGATCATGGTGTCGAGCACCTCTTTGATCATCTCAGGGTCAAGCGCTGAGGTCGGTTCGTCAAACAGCATGATGCGTGGTTTCATGCAGAGCGAGCGGGCAATCGCCACACGCTGCTGCTGACCACCGGACAGCTGGCCCGGATACTTCAGCGCCTGATCCGGAATCTTCACCTTCTCAAGGAAGTGCATCGCGATCTCTTCGGCTTCTTTCTTGGGTGTCTTGCGAACCCAGATCGGCGCCAGCGTGCAGTTCTCCAGAATGGTCAGGTGCGGGAACAGGTTGAAGTGCTGAAAGCACATGCCAACTTCCGATCGGATTTTGTCGATGTTTTTCAGGTCGTTGGTCAGCTCGATCCCATCCACGACGATGTCGCCCGACTGGTGCTCTTCCAGACGGTTGATACAGCGGATCAGAGTGGATTTACCGGAGCCCGAAGGCCCCGCAATCACGATCCGCTCACCTTCGTTGACGGTCAGGTTGATGTCCCGCAACACGTGGAAACTGCCGTACCACTTGTTCATGTTGGAGATTTGAATCGCAACCTGGTCACTCACATGCATCTTGGAGCGGTCGATCGCGCGGTCGGTCATAAGTTCAGACATGGGTGAACTCCTTATTTGTGCCCAGTATGAAGCTTACGCTCCAGATACATGGAATAGCGGGACATGCCGAAGCAGAAGATGAAGAACAGGAATGCAATGAAAGCAAAGAGCTCCCAATAGATACCGTTCCACGCAGAGTCGGCCCGAATGGCGTTGGACAGCCCCAATGGATCAAGCAGGCCGATGATCGACACCAGCGTGGTATCTTTGAAGATACCAATGAACGTGCTCACAATACCTGGGATCGAGATCTTCAGTGCCTGCGGCATGATGATCAGTCGCTGCGCCTGCCAATAGTTCAGCCCCAAAGAGTCAGCGCCTTCATATTGACCTTTCGGCAATGCCGCAAGGCCACCACGGATCACCTCAGCCATATAGGCCGCGGCAAACAGGGTCACCATGATCAGCACCCGTAGGATGATGTCAAACTCCGTGCCCGGCGGCAGGAAGATGTTGAGCAACACAGAAGCCACGAACAGCAGAGTGATCAGCGGAACGCCACGGATGAACTCGATAAAGCCGACGCAGAGCGCCTTCAGGATCATCAGGTCAGACTGTCGTCCCAGCGCCAGGAAGATACCAATTGGCAACGAGGCACCAATTGCCACAACACCGATCAGGATCGACAGCATAAAGCCACCAAACTTACGGCTTTCCACTTCCGGGATGGAAATCGAAATCACAGATTCCAGACCTGCCGCTGCGCTGCCAGCCAGGAACAGCCACCAGATCACCGGCACGGCAATCGCCGCGATGATCGCCACCAGCTCACCCGCAATTGGCGCGAGGATACGGTAGGCCAGATAACCAATACCGAAACCGGCTGCGGCCATCAAAGGCCCCCAAATCGATCCACCCCACATCAGCCAAGGCATCAGGAAGGGATAAGCTACTGTCACGATCAACAGCTGGCGCGGAACTTTGGTGAACAGCACAGGCGCAATCGCCAGAAGCAACAGAACAAACGCAAGGTTTGGACGGAAGTATGCTGGCAGTGCCCCCTCGGTGGCGCCAAACACCACATCCGGTGTCGCCGGATAAGGTGGGTAGAAACCATACAGAAGCTGGAGCCAGCGGTCGTTGATCACCGCCCAGCAGGCATGCCCGTGGGTCGACGCCCAGGTGGCTTCCATGATCTCACGGCATTCGGTCAGCGAGGAGGCATTCCAAACGGATTGGAACACCCACGGCAGCAGACCGGACAGCACGTAGTAAATGAACGCCAGCGACAGCAGCGTCAGGGCGCTGTTGACGACACCGTCAAAAAGGTTTGCGCGTGCCCATCCAATGACCCCAACAGAGTTTGCTGGAGGCTCCTTTTCCGGGAGCATTTCGGTGCGGACAAAAGACATGTCACTCATTTTATCTCTCCACCAATTTCACGCGGTTGTTGTACCAGTTCATCACGGCGGAAATGCTCAGCGAGATGATGAGGTAACAGGCCATCAGCATCAGAACACATTCCAACTCGCGGCCGGTCTGGTTCATTGTGATGCCGCCCAGCGTGCCGGTGATGTCCATATAACCCACCGCAATCGCCAGAGAGGAGTTCTTGGTGAGGTTCAGGTAGTTGGAAATCATTGGCGGAATGATCACACGCAGGGCTTGCGGCAGGATCACTAGACGCATCGTCTTACCGGGGCGCAGCCCCAATGCATTCGCTGCCTCGGTCTGACCATGGCTGATCGCCATGATACCACCACGCACGATTTCTGCGATAAAGGCTGCGGTATAAAGGCTTAGCGCCAGCCACAAAGCAATCAGAGAGTTACGAAGGTGGGTGCCGCCCTGGAAGTTGAAGCCCTTCAGCGCAGGATAGCCAAGGTGAAAACCAAGCGCATAAAGCACCACAATAAGCGGCACGAAGAAGATGGCGAGGTTTTTCCAAAGCGTATTTGGACGGTCACCGGTGGATTCCTGAATACGCTTGGCCTGCGCATTCACGGTCCGAATGCCAAAGATAGAAGCCACAACGACCGCCAAGATCAGCATCAGATCCAGCGAGATGTCAAAGCGCATCGAGGAGGTGCCAAACAGATGGATGTTGCCCAGCGAATTGGAGAACAGCGGCTCCGGCACATAAACGCCCCGGTTTGTCACAGCAACGGTGTCAAACAGGTTCATTGTGGCGGAGGGATTCTCGCCGCGGAAAGCGCGTGGTGCAGGCAGGCTCTCAATCAGGATGGCCATCGCCAGCACGATCCATAGCAGAACCGGCACGTTGCGGAACATCTCCACATAGACGGTCATGATTTTGGCAACGATCCAGTTTTTGGAGAGGCGCAACACCCCAACAAAAACACCGATGATCGTGGCTGTGATACAGCCAAGCAGCGCCACCAATAGCGTGTTCAGCAGGCCCAGAAAGGATGCGCGCAAATGGGTGTCGCGGCTGGAATATTCCAGCAGGCGTTGATTGATGTCGTAGCTGGCTGGTTCCATGAGGAAACCGAACTCGGGCTGTTTGCCCAGGGTGTTCAGGTTCACCATGGTGTTGTTGATCAGCCATGCTGCCAAAAGCATGAAGCCAATCATCGCGACAGCCTGGATCGTCAAAGAGCGATACCGGGTGTCGTAGATCAACATCGACAGCCGGAACGACTCCTTGGGAGGGTCGGTCAAAGTGGTCATATGGGATCTTCCCGTTCCTCGGCCGATTATAAGGTGGCGTCGCTATGCGCCGTGGCCGATTATTGTTGTGGTTCACATAATGTGAGGAGGGCGCGGAATTCCTCCCGCGCCCCCTGTGTTCGGTATCTTACCGGAATGGCGGGGAGTAGATCAGGCCGCCATCGGTCCACTGAGCGTTCAGGCCGCGGGCCAGACCGATCGGAGTGGCTTCGCCGATGTTGGATTCAAACAGCTCGCCGTAGTTGCCGCCCGCCATGATGGCGTTCTTGGCCCACGCAGCGTCCAAACCCAGCATCTCGCCGAGAGTACCTTCGGTACCCAGCAGACGGTTCACTTCAGGGTTGTTGGTGCCTGCAGCCATCTCTGCGATGTTTGCGGAGGTCACGCCCAGCTCTTCTGCAGTGATCAGAGCGTTCAGGGACCAGCGAACCACGTCACCCCAGTTGTCGTCGCCGTGACGAACCAGCGGGCCGAGAGGCTCTTTGGAGATGATTTCTGGCAGCAGAACGTGCGCAGATGGGTCTTCAAAAGTTGCACGAGTCGCCGCGAGGCCGGATGCATCGGTGGTGTACACGTCACATGCGCCAGCCAGATACTGCTGCTGCGCTTCTGCGTTGGTTTCGATTGGAACCGGCTCGTAGCTGATGTTGTTGGAACGGAAGAAGTCCGCCAGGTTCAGCTCGGTGGTGGTGCCGGTTTGGATACAAACGGTTGCGCCGTCCAGTTCCTTCGCAGAGGACACGCCCAGCTCTTTGGGAACCATGAAGCCCTGACCGTCATAGTAGTTCACGCCTACGAAGGTGAACTTCAGGTCGACGTCGCGGCTGAAGGTCCAGGTGGTGTTACGCGCCAGCATGTCGATCTCGCCGGACGCCAGAGCGGTGAAACGGGTTTTACCGGTGGTTGGTACGAATTCAACCGCGGTCGGGTCGCCCAGAACAGCACCAGCAACCGCACGGCATACGCCTACGTCAAAGCCCTTCCACTCACCGTTTGCATCTGGTGCAGCAAAGCCAACCAGACCAGTGGTAACGCCACAGTTCAGCTTGCCGCGCGCTTTCACATCGTCAAGCGTGCCAGCAGCTGCAGCACCGGCCGCCAGGCCAGCGACAGTCAGCGCACCAAAAACTACGGATTTTTTCATTTTTACCTCTTCCTGTTTACCCACCCTTTCACAGGTGGTTTTGGCCACTCCCGGCCTAGAATGATGTGTTGAGACAACACCCCCCTCACATCTGGGGTTAGTGTGGTCGCATTCATCGCCAAACGTCAAGAGGTCCATCACGCATTACAATCAATGCTTGCGTGAATGTTAATTCCGCCTTGTTTGCCGGGGTTTCTGACTAGGAATTACTCAGTTTGAAGAAGCGGTAAGCATTTTCAAATGCTTGGAATTTCTTCTCTGCTTCCAGGGCTGCGTCTTCATCGCGGCCCCATTGTTCTTCCTGCCAGATTTCGTCGATTCTGGAGAGTTTCCAAAGCGCTTCGATTTCCTGCAGATCGCGGGTTGCGGCGAATCCGATAATCAGTGAACCGGAGATGCCAACCAGATCGTGGAAAGCAGCCAGTTCAAAGTTATCAAAACGGTGGACCTCTTGGGACAAAACGGCAAGCGCTGCCGGGTCTTGCGCTTCAAACATGACCCCTGCCACAGGCTTCAGACGTGCGCCGAAAATCTCTGCCGCCCAATCAAGCAGCGGGTCCCACGCCTCTGCCTGCCGAGCGATCAACTCCTCAGGCGACGTGGCCCGGTAGCACAAAAGGTCACTACCGCCATATTCTGCCAACATATCAGCGACTTCCGCATGCTGAATGGCCACTTTGTCAATCGCTGCATTGGCCGAACGTGTCACCGGCATGGTGTTGGGATCAATCTCGCCGTCTTGCGCATTCCATTCGGCAGCCATGGCCTTTGCCATCGCCTCCGTTGGCACCACCAAAGCCGCTTTCGCAGGCGTTTTGACGGCGCGCCCGTCCAAGAACACCCCGAAGCCGCCCTCGACTGCCGCAACAGTTGTTTCTGTCCAAAACCGCTTTTTTGCCCATCCGCTCATGACTGAAGCTCCCAAACCTCTTCCAAGGCGCCATCCAAGGCGCCAAAATCCTCGATCAGCTGACTTGCTGCGCTAAGCCGAGCCACATCGTGGTAACCCCAACGCGCGCCAAGACCTGTCACACCCGCTGCAGCGGCCATATCCATGTCAAAACTGGTGTCGCCAATCATCACCGTTTCCGCGGCTGCCACACCTGTTTCCAGCATCGCCGTCTCGATCATGGAGGGATGCGGTTTTGACGGATGATCATCAGCAACCTGTGTGGTCACGAAATATCCTTCCAGACCATGGCCAGCGATGAGCTTATCGAGACCTCTGCGGGATTTCCCGGTGGCCACCCCCAGCAGAACATCATCGCGGGCGCGCAGTCGTGTCAGAGCCTCATAAGCACCGGGATAAAAAGGCGATGACTGCGCCGCTCCCTGGCTGGCCCGCAAGTGCATATAAGCCGCCTTATAGCCATCAACCAGCCGAACACGCTGCGCAAGCGCGTACTCCGGCACCAGCTTAAACATCGCAACATCCAATGACAGCCCAACGATGCCAAGTATGGCCTCGCGTGCGGGTGCTTGAAGCCCCTCCTCCGCAAAGGCTTGGCACATCGAAGCCACTATGAGCCCCTGACTGTCCACCAGCGTCCCATCCACATCAAAAATCACAAGTTTCAAGCGCTCTGAGCCTCCTGCCTTGGTGCCTTTGCTTCACCACGGACCATGCAGAAGGTCAAGCATCCTCCGCATAGGCACCGGAGGAATAGGTCAGCTCGTAAGAGTGGCTATAGAGCTCAACCAGATTGCCAAACGGATCCTCGCAATAGACCATGCGGTAAGGCTTCTGGTCGGGATAATAGTACCGCACCTGCTGCATGCGTTGCTTGCCGCCAAGGGCCTCGATCCGTTTCACCCGCTCTTCCAAATCGCTGTCCTGCAAGCAGAAGTGAAATATCCCTGGTTTCCAATAGTCAAATGGCGGGGGCGCATCGTCGGTCTTGGGGAATTCAAACAACTCGATGCCGACGCCATCTCCGGTCGACAAATGCGCGATACGAAAACGGCCCCAACCGGGGCCGAACACATCATCACACATCTCACCAATCGCGCTGCTGTCCTGCAGCACCTCGCTGGGCGGCATCAGCAGATAGAGATCAAAGGCCTTGGTGTAAAACTCAACGGCGCGGTCAAGATCGGGTACAGTGATACCAATATGGGAAAACGATACAGCCGGCATGAGCCTCTCCTTTCAAATAGATGCGTATCAAAAACGTCATGGAATGCCTCAGGCATGCCATGTCAGCTGATACGCACCATATCAAAGAGAGGATGAAACCGCCTTAGCGCAGGCTTTCAAACGGATCATCCGCGGCAAGGTCCTCAGACCAGCCAAAGGTGTCCCAAGTGTGGGCCATATGCTCCGGCAACTCAGCCGTGACGGTGACCTGCTTGCGGGTCACAGGATGCTCAAACGTCATGCTGCGCGCGTGCAGATGCAGTTTGTTGGAGATGATCCCGCCAAGCTTCGCGCCCCAGCCATCGCCGAGGTTTTCCTGACCGGAGCCGCCATATTTCCCATCGCCAACAATGGGATGACCGATCTCCGCCATATGGGCGCGCAGCTGGTGTGTCCGCCCGGTGATGGGCTCCATCGCCACCCAAGCGGCGCGGCCCGCGACACGATACAAAGTGGCGTATTGGGTGATGGCACGTTTGGCACCCGGAGTGCGCTCGACTTCGCGCGGGTGCACGGCGATCATCTTCTCGCCCTCGCCACGTGCGCCATGACCACCGGCTTTGACCAAACCATATTTGATTTCGCCGAGATACGGCGTTGGCACCCCCGCCACGACCGCCCAGTAGATTTTGCGTGTCTGTTTGTGCCGCATCGCCTCTGTCAGAGCCTGCGCCACTTGGCGCGTGCGCGCCAGCAGCAAGACGCCGGAGGTGTCTTTGTCCAGACGGTGCACCAGCCGTGGTTTTTCCTCAAAGCCGAACTTCAGCGCCTCTGCCAAGCCATCCACATGGCGGGTCTGCTTGCTGCCGCCCTGTGTTGGCAGCCCTGGCGGTTTGTTCAGCGCGATGATCTGATCATCACGGTAAATGATACAGCTCTGGATCAGTTTCTCGTCAGCAGCTGACACACGCGTTTTTGCGGGTGCTGCAGGTTTCTCCCCCGGAGCTGGCAGCGGCGGCACGCGCACAGACTGCCCCTCTTCCAGACGGGTATTGGCCTTCACACGCCCCCCATCCACGCGGATCTCACCTTTGCGGCACATCTTTTCGATCTGCCCCTGCCCAACATGGGCAAACTTGCGCTTGAACCAGCGGTCCAGCCGTTGATCCCCTTCGCCCGCTTCCACGGTCACAGTCTGCACCCGGCTCATGCCAAAAGCCCTCTCGTCAAAATCATACCTAGCATCAGCGCGCCCACCGCACCGATCACCGAAACCGCCACATAGATTGCAGCCGCGCCATAGTCCCCGCGTTCCACCAGCGTCACTGTCTCAAGCGAGAACGCCGAAAACGTGGTGAAACCGCCCAGCAGCCCGGTCATCACCAGAGGCGAATAATGCGTCAGGCCACGCTGCGCCGCCACCACGACAAACGCCCCCATCAAAAAGTAGCCAATGACGTTTACCGTGATAATCGCCAGCGGAAAGCCATTCCAGAACCCCTGCCCGACCAGGCGCACAACGCCCAGCCCGACCAGATAGCGCAGGGCGGCACCAATCGCGCCACCGACAGCCACATATGTGAGGTTCAAAATCATCCGGCGTCTCTCTGCCCTTCCACGCCCAATGTCAAGAAAACAAGCCTTTTTCCCGCGTGAAATTTCCCGCGCTCAACTGGTGCCTCAGCTGCCTCGCTGGCTGCGCAGCTTCGCAAAATAGTCGAGACGCCTTTTTAACTCGCGCTCATAGCCGCGCTCCACCGGCGTATAGAGAACAGGCCGCTTGAGCCCTTCCGGGAAGTAATTCTGCCCGGAAAACCCATGTTCGGCATCATGATCATACTGGTAGCCCGCTCCATAGCCCTGCTCTGCCATTAGCGAGGTAGGCGCGTTCAGAATATGCTTGGGCGGCGGCTCAGAGCCTGTCTGTTTCGCCAAGGCCCGCGCCGCCTTGTAGGCCGCATACCCCGCGTTGGTTTTTGGCGCGAGGGCCAGGTAGATCACGGCCTGCGCGAGCGCCAGCTCCCCCTCGGGGCTGCCCAAACGCTCATATGTCTCCCAGGCATTCAAACAGACACCCTGCGCCTGTGGATCCGCCAAAGCGATGTCTTCGCACGCCATGCGTGTGATGCGCCGGGCCAGAAACCGAGGATCTTCGCCCCCCTCCAGCATCCGCGCAAACCAATAAAGCGCGGCATCAGGATCAGATCCTCGCACCGATTTATGCAGCGCGGATATGAGGTTGTAATGCTCGTCACCGGACTTGTCGTATTTTGCAGCGCGCCGCATCAGCCGCGTGGCCAAAGCCTCACTGTCCAGCTTGCCATTCACAGTCCAAGCCGCCACCTGCTCAACCAGATTGAGAAGCACGCGACCGTCCCCATCGGCCATCTCAAGCAGCGCCTCACGCGCCAGCCCGTCCAGAGGCAGTGCTTTGCCGAGCTCTTGTTCCGCCCTTTGTGCCAACCGTTCCAGATCCGCGAGGCTCAGACGCTCCAGCACCAACACCTGTGAGCGGCTCAAAAGCGCGGCATTGAGCTCAAAAGACGGGTTTTCGGTGGTTGCGCCGACCAGCAGGATTGTACCGTCTTCCATATGCGGCAAAAATCCGTCCTGCTGAGCTTTGTTGAAGCGATGGATCTCATCAACAAACAACAGCGTGCCCTGCCCGTTTTGGCGACGGATCTTGGCCGCCTCAAAGACTTTGCGCAGCTCCGGAACACCTGTGAAAATCGCACTGATCTGCACAAAATGCAGGTCCGTCTCATCCGCAAGAAGCCGCGCAATCGTGGTCTTGCCGACACCGGGCGGCCCCCAGAACACCAGCGATGACAAAGAGCCAGAGGACAACATCACGCCCAATGGCGCCTCTGCCCCCAAAACCTGCGCCTGCCCGATCACCTCAGAGAGCGCTTGCGGGCGCAACCGGTCCGCCAAAGGCCGGGACGCGTCGGCAACAGGTGCCGCGGGAATGTCCGCTGCTGGAGAGTCAAAAAGATCGGCCATCAGATGCCCTTGCGCCTTTAGAGTCGGAACCGCATCACCAACCGCTGGGTGCCGCGTTGAACTTCCAACGTAAGCCTGTTGCGCACAGCGCGCAAAGCCTTGTCGGCATCAGAGGTGGTGAGAATGTCTTTGCCGTCAATCACTCGCAACACATCACCCGGGCGTAACCCCAAACGCGCACCAATTTCGCCGGGGTTCTCGACGATCACCCCTTCTGCGCTCAACGGCAGACCAAAGCTGCTAAGAACCGCCGGGTTGATATTTGAAATCACCAGATCCGGGATCGCAGCCCGACGGCCTGTGGTCAGTTGATCGCGCGGCGGGGTTTCCGGGGCGATTGCCATTTTGACCTTGCGGGTCTGCTCGGCCCCTTCGCGCACCATCAAAACATCAACTTCACTGCCCAATCCAGCGACCGACATGCGGAAGATCATTTCCGCGGGCGTGTTCACGGGCTGGCCATCCAGCTCCAAGATCACGTCCCCTGGTTCAAACTCTGCCTGCAGAAACGGGCTGACGGCATGCAGGTCGGTGATCACGATACCGCCGGCGCGGTCCAGACCAAGCCCTTCGGCCATATCCGCGTCAACAGGCTGGCCAAACATGCCAGCCCAGGGGCGCTGAAAGCTTTCAAAACCTCCGCGGGCCTGATCCACAAACTGCGCCACAAGGCGCGCGGGTATTGCAAAGCCAATGCCATTGGATCCGCCGGAACGTGTCAGAATGGAGGTGTTGATGCCGATCAGGTCGCCATTCACATCAACCAACGCGCCCCCGGAGTTGCCCGGGTTGATGGCTGCATCGGTCTGAATGAAATATCCGCGCGCATTTCCGGTTGCCACGCCAGAGCGCGCAAGGCCCGACACAATCCCGCTGGTCACGGTCTGCCCGACACCAAAGGGGTTGCCAATCGCCATGACCAGCTCGCCGACATCCACGTTGTCGCTGTCTCTCAAGCGCAGGAACGGTAGGCCTTCAGCATCGTTCAGCTTCAGGATCGCCAGGTCGCTTTCCTCATCCGCAAGCAACACCTCTGCGGTGTATTCGCTGCGGTCATTGAGTTGCACGCGAATATCCGTGGACATGCCGACCACGTGATAGTTGGACACCACAATGCCGTCTTCTGAGAGGATCACACCGGAGCCAAGCGAGTTCTCCACGCGGGGCTGGGGGCTGCTGAAGTTGCGAAAAAACTGATCAAAAAACGGGTCACCCGAAAACGGGCTTTGCCGCGCCTGCACGACCCGCTTGGCAAAAATGTTTACGACGGCCGGTGCCGCCTGTTTCACCAAGGGCGCAAATCCGAAGGCGATGTCACTCTGCGTTTGCGGGATTTTCGTTTCGGCGACTGCGGTGGTTGAGAGACCAACTGCAAGCGCGATCAAAGCAGCGCGGATCATGCGTCTTCCTTTGTTTGTAATGTGCCCAAGATATGGCCAGCGCCTCTTGAAAATGCAAGGCCGGAAGGTCGCCGCATATGCGACGGCCTAAGCTCCCGAAAGTCCTCGGTTTTAAGGGCGAAAATCGCTTTGATATTGCCCAGTTGGTAGCCCCTGTCCGGACACCAGCAAAGCACCAAGGCGCCCAACCTCATCTGCACATTTCGCCCCCGCACCGTTGCCGCCCATCAGGGCAAACACGCGATCTGTTTGCGGATAGATCAACGGAGCCCCCTTTGGCGTGAAGCAAGTCACACAGCTGCCGTGTGAAACGCTTTCAAGCCGCAACCCCGGCATCAAATCTCGCAACTGATCAGCAAGCAGCGCTGCAACACCTGCGTCCCCCCCGCTGCGGAACCATGCCTTCATGTCGTCAACAGTGTGAAGCTCATGATCCTCCGGATCCCCCCCAATTTTGAGGTAGGTTTTGCCATCAGGATAGCGCACCGGTGGCAAAACATAGGTGTCGCGGTCCGTTCCAGGCGGGACGTAGACAAAAGACGGCATATCCTGCAGCCGCTGTGTTTCTGCAGCGTCGATCTCGAGAAAGGCAACCGTGCGTGCATAGACCCGCAAAGGCACCGGGTCTGGCAGCAGGTCTGCAGCCTTGGAAAAAGCACCACAGGCCACCACCACTTTCTGACCCGTGACTTCCGTACCGTCCGCGCAGTGAACGGTGACCGCATCCGCCCCTTCAGAAATACGCACAGCTTCGCTGCGTATCAACTGCGCGCCACTTTGCGTTGCAAGCGCGATTTCAGCCAAGACGTGTTGGCGCGGATTGATCCAGCCGCCGCCATCCTCCTCATAGAGCGCCGAAGTCCCTTCCGGAAAAGACAAATAGGGAAACCTCTCTGCGAGAGTTCCACCGGAGAAGGCCTGAAAGGCAAACCCTTCGCTCTGAGCCACCTCCAGCGTTTTTGTCAGGAACTCCGATCCAAAACCGCTGCTCGCACCAACCATAAGCGCCCCAACAGGGGCGTGAAACCGATGCCCGCTGCGCGCCTCCATGTCTGCATAACGCGCCATTGAGGCCTGCGCCAATCGGGACCAATCCGCATCACTCGCCAGACGGCGGGTGATCCGTGCCTCATCATAGTGGCTGGCAAAGACGCCGGTGTGGCTTGAAGCGTCCTGCGGCTCATCCGGCCCAACAAGGACGGTGGCAAGACCCATTTCACTCAGATGACGCGCACATGCACTGCCCCAAGGGCCTGCGCCAACCACAATCACATCCGCGCTCATCCCGCCGCCCCTTCCTGTTCCGTGATCTTTCCATCCGATCACTCAGTCTTTGGCGCACCATGCCGCCACAAACAGCGGAAGACCATCGCATAATTCAAATCCAGCGTCGGCAGCAAACGGACAAAAAAAGACCCCCACCAAAATGGCGGGGGTCCAGTCATTCGGTTGTTCCGAATGGGATTTATTCTTCGGCGGCTTCTTCAGCTGCCACGCGAGCCTTGTCGGCCGCGCCTTTTGCATCAACGTCACGGTCCACGAATTCGATGATTGCCATCGGTGCCATGTCGCCATAGCGGAAGCCGGCTTTCATGATGCGGATGTAACCACCTTTACGCTCTGCGTAGCGTGGGCCCAGAACGTCGAACAGTTTTGCAACATACTGGTCTTCTTTCAGACGAGCAGCTGCCTGACGACGCGCGTGCAGGTCGCCGCGCTTTGCAAGGGTGATCAGTTTTTCAACGATCGGACGCAGTTCTTTTGCCTTTGGCAGGGTGGTCTTGATCTGTTCGTGTTCGATCAAAGAGCCCGCCATGTTGGCAAACAGAGCTTTACGGTGTTCGTGAGTACGGTTCAGGCGGCGATAGCCACGAGCATGACGCATTTGATTTCTCCTAATTCGCGTTTTGCTTTGTCAGACCAGTGATGCGTGTCACCGGTTCACCTTGGGGCGCTTGGCCCAGCTTTCCCCGGCAGGTCCGGGCATTTGTAAGACGGGCGGGGTCGCCCCCCGCCCAAAACCTTAGAAGTTGTCTTCGAACTTCTTGGCCAGATCTTCGATGTTGTCTGGTGGCCAGTCCTCAACGTCCATGCCGAGGTGCAGCCCCATGCCGGACAGCACTTCTTTGATCTCGTTCAGAGACTTGCGACCGAAGTTCGGTGTGCGCAGCATCTCTGCTTCGGTTTTCTGGATCAGATCACCGATGTAAACGATGTTGTCGTTCTTCAGGCAGTTTGCAGAACGCACAGACAGTTCCAGCTCGTCCACTTTCTTCAGCAGAAGCGGGTTGAACTCCAGACCATCATCTTCTTCCTGACGGCCAGCAGATTCAGGCTCATCAAAGTTCACGAAGATGGACAGCTGATCCTGAAGGATACGCGCAGCATAAGCCACGGCGTCTTCAGGTGTGATCGAACCGTCGGTGTCGATCTTCATGGTCAGCTTGTCATAGTCCAGAACCTGACCTTCACGGGTCGGCTGAACGTCGTAGGACACTTTTTTGACCGGGGAGTAGATCGCATCGATCGGCATCAGGCCGATTGGCGCGTCTTCCGGCTTGTTTTTGTCCGCAGACACATAGCCTTTGCCAGTGTTCACAGTCAGCTCCACGTAGAGGTCTGCACCATCGTCGAGGTGGCAGATCACGTGGTCTTTGTTCAGAACTTCGATACCAGCGCTGTCGCTGATGTCACCAGCCGTTACAACACCTGGACCTTTTGCATTGATGGACAGACGCTTAGGGCCTTCCACTTCCATGCGCAGGGACACGCCCTTCAGGTTCAGGATGATGTCGGTCACGTCTTCACGCACACCGGCAACGCTGGAGAATTCATGCAGAACATTGTCGATCTGTACGCTGGTGATGGCAGCGCCTTGCAGGCTGCTCATCAGAACGCGGCGCAGCGCGTTGCCCAGTGTCAAACCAAAACCACGCTCCAGCGGCTCTGCCACAACAGTGGCCTGGCGCGCGGGGTCGTTGCCCGGCTTTACTTCAAGCTGGGTAGGCTTGATCAATTCTGCCCAATTCTTGTGGATCATGCGTCCCTCCATTCTTGTCTAGCTCCCATGTTCCAAAAAGAACCAGACGCCCGAGGTTTAAAAATGACGAATGGGGCCGTGCGGAAACACGCGGCCCCAAGGTAATTCACTGTCGCTTAGACGCGGCGACGCTTTGGTGGGCGGCAGCCGTTGTGAGCGATCGGGGTTACATCACGGATAGAGGTGATGTTGAAGCCGATTGCGGCCAGAGCGCGCAGAGCGGATTCACGGCCAGAACCTGGGCCCTGAACTTCCACTTCCAGCGTTTTAACGCCGTGCTCTTGAGCTTTTTTGCCCGCATCTTCTGCAGCCATCTGAGCAGCATAAGGCGTGGACTTACGGGAGCCCTTGAAGCCCATGGTGCCAGCAGAGGACCAGGAGATCGCGTTGCCCTGAACGTCAGAGATCAGGATCTTGGTGTTGTTGAAAGAGCTGTTCACGTGCGCAACGCCGGAGGCGATGTTCTTACGCTCTTTTTTCTTCGTACGAGTCTTATCGCGTGCCATTGATCAAACCCTCCCTTACTTCTTCTTACCGGCGATCGGCTTCGCAGGACCTTTACGGGTGCGTGCGTTGGTGTGGGTACGCTGACCGCGGACCGGGAGGTTACGACGATGGCGCAGACCGCGGTAGCAGCCCAGGTCCATCAGACGCTTGATGTTCATCTGCACTTCACGACGCAGGTCACCTTCAACGGTGTAGGTCGCATCGATGTGCTCACGGATTGCCAGAACTTCTGCGTCAGACAGTTCGTTCACACGACGGGTTACGTCGATGTTTACGGATTCGCAGATTTCTTTGGCGGATGCTGGGCCAATGCCAGTGATATAAGTCAGGGCGATCGGGACCCGTTTGTGGGTCGGGATGTTAACGCCGGCGATACGTGCCACGTGTCACTTTCCTTTTTCGTTGCGGTTCCGTGGTTCCAGAACCTTTTTTCACAACGTAAGCCCGACGCAATATGCGGCCGGGCCTCAGCTGATCAGGTGATCTTGCATATTGGGTGCGACCCAAATGCAAAGAATTGATTCTCGGTTAAGAGATGAGGTGACATAGGGGGGAAAAGACCCGCGGTCAATAGCGGATCAGAGCAAAGGCTCTGGGACGCGGAAATTCCCTGCGTCCCAGCGTTTCTCCTTCAAATCTGCATCGACTGCAAGGCCTGCCCCATACGCCGTACAAGGCCATCTTCTTTGCCGCCGATCAGCACGTAGTCGTGCACCCCATCTGACCACACAGCCGAACTCAATCCTTCAAGCCGCATGGTCGCCATCGCCTCTTCGGTTTTGGCGACATCTTCACTTCGGATGATGCACAGAGCAATCGGCACACCGCTAGGAGTCGCAAACGCCAGTTGGATCAACGGCCGCCCTTCAAAACTGAGCACCTGCCCGCGCTTGTATTCCACATCGGGCAAGGCCGTGAGCTGTTCCAGGGCGATGTCTTTGCCCACCGCGGCAGATACCCGCCCCAGCTCCTCGCGCAGCTGCTCGGGGCTTTGGGAGATGTGATCGAGCGTCGCATGGGTGTAGAGCGCTTGGTAGGCGGCCACATATTCCACCCACCCCGAGGGGCTCTGATTGGTGCTCCAGCTTCCCAGACCAAATCCAACGGCCAGCGCAATACATGCCGCCATGCCAACGGCAAACACAGGCCGCTTCACAGGCGCCTTTGGCCCCACTGGCAAGGCTGCTATGGCGTCTGGGGATGGCTGCAGAAGCTCAAAGCTATCTTGCAGCGCGCCAAGATCAATCCGCAGAGCATCCAGCCGCTTGTTGAGCGCCGCATCATCCTGAAGCGCTGCCTCGATCTGGTCCACCGCAGCGAACTCACTTTCGCCATCGAGATAGGCGACAAGCTCCTCATCTGAGAAACGTCTATCTTGCACGGCTCACGTCCTTCTGATCTCTGAATTTGCGCCCCAAATTGGCGCGCGCTGTGGCAAGGCGGCTCATCACGGTGGCCAGCGGAATGTCCAGGATCTCCGCTGCGGCCTTATAGGAGTAGCCCTCAATATACACCAAAAACACGGTTGCGCGTTGTGCCTCCGGCAGATCCAACACAGATTTCAAAACCTCCTGGCGATCATAGTCGCGCTCCGGGTCCTGCTTTGGGTCCGGGATGTCCGCGGCATCGACCATCGGCATCCCGCCCTTCTTGCGCACGCGCTCCTTGCGGATCTCACTGATCCAGAGGTTATGCGTGATACGAAACAGCCAGCGATCCAGATGTGTTCCAGACCTGAACTTGCTGGCCTGCTCCATCGCACGCAGACAGGCCGCCTGCGCCAGATCATCCGCACCGTCCCTGGAGCCGGTCAGCGAAAACGCATAGCGCCAGATGCGGGGGAAGACCTCCGGAAGGCCCGCCTCCACCTCTTCTTCAGCGCTTTGTTTTCTCCAACGGTTCAGCATGGTGCGCTATTCGCAGTTTCAGCCATCATTCCTCCGTCAGCTCACTCTGCAAATAGGCCAACAGATCGTCAATCTGCTCTGGCTTTTTCAGGCCAGGGAAGGCCATGGTAGTGCCCGGCACCACGTCTTTGGGCTTGGCCAGAAACGCCGCGAGGGTCTCCGTGTCCCAGACGATGCCCGCTTGCGTCATCGGGCCGGAGTAGCGAAATCCCTCCACCGATCCGGAGGTCGCCCCAAAGACCCCATATAACGTCGGGCCAACGCGGTTGTCCTCTGGCTTCAGGCTGTGACAGGCCTTACATTTCTTGAAGACCTTTTTCCCTTTTTTGACATCCCCGTCCGCCAATGTGGTGGTGGCAAAAAGCGCGAGTGCGGTCGCCAGTATTGCTGTATTGCGCATTTCCATCTCCCTGCTGGAGATGTGGGGCACACCCCACATCTCTGGCTATTGTGATTACTTCTCAAACACCATGCGCACAGACACAGGCGTTACGCGGGTGATGCCCGGCAAGCTGGCAAGCTCCATCAGCTTGTCCACGCCAGCATCGATCCCCAGATCTGCAGTGGACAGCATAATCATGTCAGAAGTGGTAACGAGTACGCGATCTTCTGACAGACGTGCTACAAACAGCTCTGCTTCAACATCCGCTGACACGCCTGCAAGGCCAAGAGTGCCTTCAAAATCCACAACGGTTGTCGCGCCAATTTCGAGATCATGGACCTCGTCAAAATCGATCTCACCCTTCAGCTCGGCAACAGCATCCGCCGCCTTGAAGACGTGCTCGATCATGCGCTCGTTGCGGATATCGATGTTGGTTTCAACGGAAGAGAGTTCGATCGCCAAAGAGACGGCACCTTTCTCGTTCACCGATCCCGACAAGCCATCAAAGGTGTGGACCTCACCAACCGTATTTTTCTTGATCGAACCAAAGGCAATCAGGCTCTCGTCGTCCACGGTTTTCCAGGTTTCGTGCCCACCGGCAAAGGCCGGTCCTGCAAATGCCATCACAACAGCTGCGGTTTTCAAAAGTGCTTTCATCGGTTCCTCCAAGCCGGGCAAAATCGCCCATTCCTAAGGTCAACGCTTGAGGACGGAAAACTATTCAGAAAAAATTTCAAAAAAAGAAAAGGCCCCCAATGAACATGGAGGCCTTCAACATTCTGGAGCTTAGATTTTAGCCCAGCACTTTCACAATCGATGCTTCGACTTCATCCATGGATGCCAAGCCATCAATCGAGCTCAGGTCACCTTTGGCATGGTAGTAGCCGATCAGCGGGCTCGTCTTTTTGTAGTATTCCATCAGACGGATGCGCAGGCTGTCTTCGTTGTCGTCCGCGCGGGCAGTGCCGCCAGCAGCGACAGCTTCCTTCGCACGGTTGACGATGCGATGCACGAGCACCTCATCATCCACCTGCATTTCGATCACCGCATCGAGCTTCTCGCCGACTTCCGCCAGCAGCTCCGCCAGAGCGTCAGCTTGGGCCAGTGTCCGTGGGAAACCGTCAAAGATGAAACCACCCTTTTTGTCGCCTTCAAGCTGCTCACGGATCAGGCCGATCACGATCTCGTCGGTCACGAGTTCACCGCGGTCCATCACCTCAGCAACGATTTTGCCCATTTCAGTCCCGGAGGTCTTTGCTGCGCGCAGCATATCCCCGGTAGACAGTTGGATCATGTCGCGGCTCTCTACGAGACGACTTGCTTGTGTCCCCTTACCCGCACCTGGCGGGCCAAGCAAAATAATGTTCATCGACGAGCAGCTCCCTTACGTGCGCCGCGCTTTTTACCTTTTCCGCGCAGCTGCGATTTTTCGATCAGCCCTTCATACTGATGGGCCAGCAGATGGTTCTGAACTTGTTGAATGGTGTCCATGGTCACGGAAACCACGATCAGAACCGAAGTGCCGCCAAAATAGAAGGGGATCGCAAACTGGCCACGCAGAATCTCAGGAAGGAGACAAACTGCCGCAAGATACGCCGATCCGAGCACCAAAATACGGTTCACAACATATTCCAGATATTCCGCGGTGCGTTTGCCGGGACGGATACCGGGAACAAAGCCGTTCTGATTCTTCAGGTTGTCAGCCACATCATCGGGTTTGAAGCTGACGTTGAAAGTATAGAAATACGCAAAAAAGACGATCATGCCGACGAAGAACAGCAGATAGAGCGGCTGTCCGGGGCCGAAGTAGGCCAAGAGTGTGGACATAATCGGGCCGGTCTGGCTGCCGGAGAAGGTCGAGATCGTTGTCGGCAGCAGCAGCAGAGAACTTGCAAAGATCGCCGGGATCACGCCCGCTGGGTTCACCTTGACAGGCAGGTGGCTGGAGCCACCGTCATAGACTTTCATGCCGACCTGACGACGCGGATACTGAATATGGATCTTACGCAGTGCGCGCTCCATGAAGACCACGAAAGCAATCGTCGCAATGACCATCACGATCACGCCCACGATCACAGCTTCGCTGATAGCGCCAGTGCGGCCGGACACAAAGAACTGCGCCAGCGCGGCTGGCAGCTCTGCCACGATGCCCACAAAGATGATCAGAGAAATACCGTTGCCGATGCCGCGTGCGGTGATCTGCTCACCCAGCCACATCAGGAACATGGTGCCACCCACCAGCGTGATCAGACAGCTGAAGCGGAAGAACAGGCCCGGATCGGTCGCCAGATCACCTGCCTCAAGGCTGACCGCGAGGCCGTAGGCTTGCAAAGTTGCCAATGCCACCGTGCCGTAGCGGGTGTATTGGTTCATCTTCTTGCGGCCCTGCTCGCCCTCCTTCTTGAGCTGCTCAAGCGCAGGCACCATGGAGCCCAGAAGCTGCACGATGATAGAGGCCGAAATGTAAGGCATGATGCCCAGAGCAAAGATCCCCATGCGGCCCAATGCGCCACCGGTGAACATTGACAGGATACCGCCGATCCCTGCGCCTGCGCTCTCCATGAATTCACGAAGCGCCACACCGTCGATGCCGGGAACCGGAATCCAGGTGCCAAGACGATAGACAATCAGCAATGCCAGCGTGAACAGGATGCGATTGCGCAGATCGGTCGCTTTTCCAAGCGCGGCCCAGCTCGTGTTGGCCGCCATTTGCTCTGCTGCAGATACCATTTAGGCTCTCTCTTAGACTGGAAACGCCGCCAGAACCGTTCTCCGGTTTGGCGGCGTTAGGAAAACTTGGAAGATTATGTAAGCGGGTAATGCCCCGCTCACAACCTCTTATTCAGCCGCTGGCGCGGTTTTGACCGTCAGGGAGCCGCCTGCTTTTTCGACAGCTTCAACGGCTGCTTTGGAAGCACCGGTCACTTCGATGTTCAGCTTGGCGGTCACTTCGCCTTTTGCCAGAACGCGGATGCCGTCCAGCTTTCGACGTACCAGACCGGATTCGATCAGAGCGTCTTCGGTGATCGCTGCAGATGCGTCCAGTTTCTTGGCGTCTACGAATTTCTGGATCAGGCCCAGGTTTACAACAGCAAATGCCTTGCGGTTTGGCTTGTTGAAGCCGCGCTTAGGCAGACGCTGGTACAATGGCATCTGACCGCCTTCGTAACCGTTGATCGCCACACCCGAACGGGATTTCTGACCTTTGATACCACGGCCACCCATTTTACCTTTACCGGAACCGGGGCCACGGCCAACGCGCATGCGTTTCTTAGTTGCGCCAGGATTGTCGCGCAGTTCGTGCAGTTTCATATCGCTTCTCCTTGCCGGAACTGACCCACGAAGCGTATCGGGCCAAACACGGCTTTTCTTGGTTTTGATTCTATGACGCGCAAAACGCCACCGGGCGGCTATAGACGCTGCATCTCGGCAATGCAAGTCTTGCACCGCCTTGGCGCTGTACTTGCGCATTTACCGGTTAAACACACAGAGCAAGACTGTAGGGAACCTGGTGGACCAATCACGCATAAGATTGACGACGCCAACGTGTTCGACCGGCCTTCCGGGTCATAGATGGTGCGTTAGTTCGACCGCAAAAAACAAAACGCCCCCGCAAATTGCGAGGGCGTCATCTGATAGGGTTTGCGTCCTTAACCGTAGACGTGTTTTTCGGCCAACTCAGCGATGTCGTGACGAAGGATGCCGATATCGGCGAGGTCACGATCGGTCATGCCGGAAAGCTCGCGTACAGTCGCGTGGTATTTCTGGCGCAAAATGCGGGCCTCTTTGAAAGCTTCAACGGCCGCTTGAATGCGCGCAGTGAACGAAGAACCAGAGGTAAGAGTAATGTTCGCGTTTGCCATGGAGGTGGCTCCTTTTGATCTATGCCGAAACGTATTTTTCGGCGGGCTGTTTTGGTTTCTTTGGTTGTGCCTGCGATATAGATCGCGTCGGTAACGCTAACAATTGACGGTTTGATCTGGCCGATATGCACCTTTGGCATGGCGCATTACCGAGGTGTTAAGACGTGTTAAAACGACAAAGGCCCCGGACGTTTGGTCCGAGGCCAGTCTCACGGGAAAGCGTATCCGCTTAGAGAGTCGCGGCACCACGGCGGGCGACATACTCGATATCGCCGCGGGTCAGGCCCACGTCTGCAAGCTCACGGGCCGTCAGCTTGTTCAGCTCTTTGACGGTCTTTTTATAAGACGCCGCACGCTTCTGGTTCAGGCGCCAAGATTCGACCATACGGGCGAAACGGCCAACGAAATCAACAGCTTCAATATGCAGGGATGGTGCATGTTGCATGGAACTTATCCTTTGACTGCCGGTGCGCCACTTCGGCCATTGCGCGTTTCTGTTTAAGTACGCGCTTCACATAGAGCTCATAATTTAATCGAGGTAGGCCCAAGATAGCATTTCAGATATGCAGTTTACGAATATCGATCAATGAGATGTTAACCATTCAGTTTTGAGATGGTTATTCAGTGCCGGCGAAGACACCCGCCACAATATCTTGAGGCGATCGTTGCAGGTCACAGTTTTTGCCGGATTTTCTACCGGTCAAAAAACCAAAGTTTAACGAAAAACGCCCCCGGCATGAGCCGAGGGCGCTTTCAATTTTCAGATCAAAAAGGGCTTAGTCGCGCTCTTCGATGATTTCCACCATGTGGGAAACCTTGCGGATCATGCCGCGCACAGAGGGAGTGTCTTCCAGCTCACGTGTGCGGTTCATCTTGTTCAGACCCAGACCGATCAGCGTAGCGCGCTGGTCCTGAGGGCGACGGATCGGCGAACCGACCTGCTTTACAACGATGGTTTTTGCCATGTCTCGTTACTCCTTACGCGTCTGCGGCTTCGGCAGGTGCTTCATCCTTGCGCAGGATGTCAGCAACTTTCTTGCCACGACGTGCCGCAACCTGACGTGGGCTGGCTTCTTTTTTCAGCCCGTCGATGGTGGCGCGGATCATGTTGTATGGGTTCTGCGAACCGATGGATTTCGAAACAACGTCTTTGACGCCGAGCATTTCGAAAACGGCACGCATTGGACCACCGGCGATGATACCAGTACCTTCAGGTGCTGTACGCATAACCACCTTACCGGCGCCGTGACGGCCTTCCATGTCGTGGTGCAGAGTACGACCTTCGCGCAGAGGAACGCGGATCATTTGACGCTTGGCTTGCTCGGTGGCTTTGCGGATGGCCTCGGGGACCTCTTTCGCTTTACCTTTGCCGAAACCAACGCGGCCTTTTTGGTCGCCAACAACTACCAGAGCAGCGAAGCCAAAGTTCTTACCGCCTTTGGTGGTTTTGGACACGCGGTTGATCGCAACCAGACGATCTGCGAATTCCGGGGTTTCTTCTTCGCGGTTGCGACCGCGGCCCCGGCGGTTTTCACGTTCTGCCATTTGGCATTCCTTTATCTACTGGCGCGAGGCGCCTTTTAACTCCGATCCCAGTGAAACCAGACACAAGTGCCTGGCCTCCCGGATCATCGGGGGGACGCGAACGTCCCCCACAAGTTCTTATACTTTCAGGCCGCCTTCACGCGCAGCTTCGGCCAGAGCCTTCACTTTGCCGTGGAAGAGGAAACCGCCGCGATCGAAATAAGCTTCGGTCACGCCAGCTTTGACAGCGCGCTCGGCAATCAAAGAACCAACCTTGGTGGCTGCTTCGATGTTGTTTTTGCCAACCAGGCCCAGATCTTTTTCCAGGCTGGATGCGGATGCCACAGTCACGCCAGCACGGTCGTCGATCAGCTGAACGCTGATGTTCTTGTTGCTGCGGTGAACGGACAGGCGCAGTTTGCTGTCGCCATTGACCTTGCGAAGTTTGTTCCGGACGCGCAGGCGGCGCTTGAGGAACAGTTCCCGTTTGCTGTTTGCCATCTGTCTGGTCCTTACTTCTTCTTACCTTCCTTGCGGAAGATATATTCGTCTTTGTACTTGATGCCCTTGCCTTTGTAAGGCTCCGGCTTACGCCATTCGCGGATGTTCGCCGCAACCTGGCCAACCAGCTGGCTGTCAGTACCTTCAACGATGATTTGTGTCGGCTTCGGTGCGGTCACGGTGATGCCCGCTGGAACTTCGAAGTTCACTTCGTGAGAGAGACCGAGAGACAGCTTCAGGACAGTGCCCTGCATCTGCGCACGATAACCAACACCGTTGATTTCGAGTTCTTTTTTGAAGCCAGTGGTCACACCGGTCACCATGTTGGCGATCACGGTACGGGACATGCCCCACTGCTGACGTGCACGCTTAGACATGCCGCGCGGAGTCACTTTCACAGCGTTGTCTTCAACTGCAAGGGTGACATCGTCAGTTGCAGTGAAAGACTGGGTGTCCTTCGGACCTTTGATTTCGATGGTCTGGCCGGAGACAGTGGCAGTTACGCCGCTGGGCAGCTCGACCGGTTTTTTACCAATACGAGACATTGCGTTCTCCTTAGAAGACCGTGCAGAGCACTTCGCCGCCAACATTGTTGGAGCGTGCGCTTGCATCCGACATCACACCCTTGGAGGTGGAGACAATCGACACACCCAGGCCCTGACGGACGGTTGGGATGTCATTGACGCTCATGTAAACGCGACGGCCTGGCGTGGAAACACGCTTCAGCTCGCGGATAACAGGAGTGCCTTCGTAGTACTTCAGGCTGATTTCGAACGCCGGGTGGCCGTTCTCTTCAGATGCTTCGTAACCGCGGATGTAGCCTTCGTCAGCCAGCACATCCAGAACCCAGCCACGCAGCTTGGACGCCGGGGTGGAAACCACGGACTTGCCACGCATCTGGCCGTTACGGATACGGGTCAGCATATCACCGATAGGATCGTTCATATCGTTCTCTCCTTACCAGCTGGATTTGACCATGCCGGGGATCTGACCAGCAGAACCCAGCTCGCGCAGCGCAATACGGCTAACCTTCAGCTTACGGTAGTAAGCGTGCGGACGGCCGGTGAGCTGGCAACGGTTGTGAAGACGGGTCGCCGAGCTGTTGCGCGGCAGTTTCGCCAGTTTCAGACGCGCTTTGAAACGCTCTTCCATTGGCTTGGACTCATCGTTTGCGATCTCTTTGAGCTCGGCGCGCTTAGCGGCGTATTTTGCCACCAGACGCTCGCGCTTCTTTTCGCGCTCGATCATTGCTTTTTTAGCCATGTCGTAATCCTCTCAGCCTTACGCGATGAACGGCATGTTGAAATGCTTCAACAGGCTCTGCGCTTCGGCGTCGGTTTCAGCATTGGTGGCGATGACGATATCCATGCCCCAGTTCTCATCAACTTTATCAAAGTCGATTTCTGGGAACACGATGTGCTCTTTCAGACCGGTGGCGAAGTTGCCACGGCCGTCAAAGCTCGGCTTCACACCACGGAAGTCGCGGATGCGTGGCATCGCAACGGTGATCAGACGATCGAGGAATTCGTACATACGGTCGCCACGCAGGGTCACCTTGGCACCCATCGGCATGCCTTCACGTACACGGAAGCCAGCGATAGAGTTCTTTGCCACGGTGGTCAGAGCTTTCTGGCCTGCGATTGCAGTCAGGTCTGCCTGTGCCGACTTGGCTTTTTTGCTGTCCTTAACGGCTGCACGGCCACAGCCGATGTTCAGCACGATTTTCTCCAGCTTCGGGATCTGCATGTCGTTCTTATAGCCGAACTCTTCTTTCAGAGCGGCGCGGATAGAATCCTTATAGAGCGACTTCAGACGTGGGGTGTAGTCTGCGGAATCAAGCATCGATCACGTCCCCTGTGGATTTGGCGAAACGCACTTTCTTGTCGCCTTCCATGCGGAAGCCAACGCGGGTTGCTTTGCCATTTGCGTCCAGGAATGCCAGGTTGGACAGTTCGATCGGCATCGCCTGAGGGATGCGGCCGCCCTGTGCGGTTTGGCTCTGTTTGGTGTGGCGGATGGCGATATTGATGCCTTCCACGACGGCTTTACCGGCTTTGGGGTCAACAGAGGAGATAGTACCCTCTTTGCCTTTGTCCTTACCGGCCAGAACGACGACCTTGTCGCCTTTTTTCAGCTTAGCAGCCATCTTACAGCACCTCCGGCGCGAGCGAGATGATCTTCATGAAGTTCTTGGCGCGCAGTTCACGAACAACTGGGCCAAAGATACGTGTACCCACTGGCTCGTTGTTGTTGTTCAGAATAACAGCTGCGTTGCGATCAAAACGGATCGCGGTGCCATCTTCACGACGGACTTCTTTAGCGGTGCGCACGACAACGGCCTTACGGACGTCACCTTTTTTAACGCGACCACGTGGAATGGCTTCCTTAACCGAGACAACGATGATGTCGCCTACGGATGCGTATTTACGCTTGGAGCCACCCAGAACCTTGATGCACTGAACTCGGCGTGCGCCGGAGTTGTCAGCAACATCCAGATTGGTTTGCATCTGGATCATGTGGTTTCTCCCGACCTATGGGGCAGCGATGCGTGCTGGTATCCCCCAGGGTTTCGACTAACTGTTAAGTCTAGTCGCCAGGAGTCTCTAAACGAGACTCTTAGGCTTCCAGAACTTCCCAGCGTTTGGTTTTCGAACGCGGTGCGCATTCGATAATGCGAACAGAGTCACCTACTTTGTAGGCGTTGTTCTCATCGTGAGCCCGATATTTTTTGGACTTACGAATGGTCTTCTTCAGAACCGGGTGTGTGAAGCGGCGCTCTACAGACACGGTAATGGTTTGTGCGTTGGCATCGGAGGTCACGGTGCCAGTCAGGATACGTTTGGGCATCTATCTAGCTCCTCTTACTCTGCTGCCGACTTGGCTTTTTCGTTCAGGATCGTCTTCACACGTGCTGCGTTGCGACGCGCGGCACGGATCTGAGCGGAGTTCTCCAGCTGGCCGGTGGCCTGTTGGAAACGCAGGTTGAACGATTCTTTCTTAAGATTGGACAGCTCCTCGCGCAGCTGATCCGGCGTCTTATCACGCAGTTCTTTGGCGTTCATCGCCTTTTCCTTTCTCATACATCAGAGGGCTCCCGAGTATGTGCGGGGTGACCCTTTTGCCTGATGGACAAATGACAAACACACGAATCCCGTAAGCACGGAATCCGCGAGATGGCGCTCTATACGGGGGTGTAAGGGTGAAGGCAAGGGAAAGTTGAGCTAGGAGGTTGGGCGCTTGCGCAGATACGCCAATATCAGCGAAGTCGTATGATCGAATTCTGCGCTATACCGCAAATGCAGAACGCCCCATCGGCGCCGATCATTACGGCCAAATTGCGGGGTCATCCATGTATTGAAATACTCGAAGCTCTCAATGGGCTCGGGCGTTTCCTGCGCAAGCATTGGCATGCGGCTCTCCATCCAGCTTACCACTTGCTTCTCAAAAGCCTGACGCTCCGCCAGAGACAAAACTTGGCCTTTATCAGTGATCTCACACTTAATTAGCCCGCCGGGGTAGTCGGTCACTTCTACAGAAAAGCCAGATGGTAGGTGCGGCCAATACCACTTTGTTGACTTGAGAACGCCCTCAGAGAACTCTTCTTGCCCTTTGCTCTCTTTCAGTACAGGCGGAAGTGTTTCATGAACAATCGGCAGACAGACGTCCTCAAACAAACGTACTGCAGCAGATGGTCTGTCCATAGCCGATGCAGTTTGCGCAACTGCAATCAACGCCATGCTCAAAATCACCTTTAGGCGCAGCATCCCTTACTCCCGTTACCCTCACCTACCCCCAAAGGGATTCCTAGAGCAGCGGAGAATGATTGCACAACACCCTACTTCCCTCCTCTGCTCATCTACCCTACACATTTTCCAACCAACGCCACGGTGCCCCACCGGCGCGCCACACTTTGGGAGGAGTGAGCATGATACCCGTAGACATAGCGATCCTGTTCATGGGCGCGGCCATTGCGCTGGCGCTGGTGCCAGGACCGGATAATATCTTTGTGCTGACCCAATCGGCTCTGCACGGCCGCGTCGCCGGACTTACCGTCACGCTCGGGCTTGCCAGCGGGCTGATCTTTCACACCACGGCGGTCGCGCTTGGTGTCGCTGTGATCTTTCAGACCTCTCAGGTCGCCTTTGCCATCCTGAAGTATATTGGCGCCGCCTATCTGATCTATCTTGCCTACAAGGCTTTTACCGCCTCACAGGCCAACCTCGAAGAGGGCGCCCCCTCGCCGGAGACATCAGCGAAGCAATACACCCGCGGCCTGATCATGAACATCGCCAACCCAAAGGTGACGATCTTCTTCCTCGCTTTCTTGCCGCAGTTCGTTGATCCAGCAAACGGACCGATGGTCTGGCAATTTTACCAGCTCGGGTTTTTGATGATCATCGCGACACTGCTGGTATTCGGCTCTGTGGCGTTGGCTGCTGGCTGGCTAGGCGACTGGCTGAAAAACTCACCAATGGCGCAGACGTGGCTCAATCGCTTGGCAAGCATTGTGTTCTTGGCACTGGCTGTCAAACTCGTCACAGCCCAGCGGTAATACCTTTTATGGTGGCGCTTAAGCGCTGCCTCAGCGCGACCTGATCCATCACGGGCTGATAGCCGCGATGGCTACGAGCCATGCTGGACTCGCGCTTACCACAGCCGACCCAACGCATCTCTTCCACTCTGGAATTAGAATTGATCTAAATCAAAGCTTCACTTGTTATCTTTCTGCAAATTGAGTCTCAGGGAGAGAGCCAGTTTACGGAGCGAACAATGAAACTGAAAGCCAGCCTCATCCAAGCCACAGCCATCGCCCTCGTTGCCGCCTCTGCCCAGGCCAATGAGCTGCGCGAAGAAGCTCTTGATACTTTCCTGCCGCTGCCCTCCACGGTGCCTGCGGTAAAAGACAACCCGATCACACCTGAAAAAATCGCGCTTGGCAAAGCGTTGTTCTTTGATCCGCGCATGTCGGCATCTGGTGTTTTCTCATGCAACTCCTGCCACAACCTCGCCACCGGCGGGGACGACAACCTTGAGACCTCTATCGGCCACGGCTGGCAGCGCGGCCCGCGCAACTCGCCAACCGCCCTGAACTCCGTGTTCAACGAAGCGCAGTTCTGGGATGGGCGCGCCGCGGACCTCGCGGAGCAGGCAAAAGGTCCGGTGCAGGCTGGCGTTGAAATGGCCAACACGCAGGAAAACCTCCTCGCGACCCTAAACTCCATGCCGCAATATGTGGAGTGGTTTGGCGATGCCTTTGAAGGGGAGAACGACCCTGTCACCTTCGACAACTTCGCCAAAGCCATCGAGGCGTTTGAGGCAACCCTGATCACCCCTGCCCCGTTTGATGCATGGCTGAACGGGGATGATGATGCCATGACACCTGAGCAGCTCGCCGGCCTCAGCCAGTTCATGGATCTAGGATGTGCAGCCTGCCACTCCGGCATCAACGTTGGCGGCAGCGGCTACTATCCATTCGGTTTGATCGAGAAACCCGGCGCAGATGTTTTGCCGGTCGGGGACAAAGGGCGTTTTGCGGTTACTGCGACAGTGGACGATGAATACGTGTTCCGCGCAGCACCACTGCGCAATGTGGCGCAAACAGCTCCATACTTCCACTCCGGCAAAGTCTGGGATCTGAAAGTGGCCGTACAGATCATGGCGGAATCTCAACTGGGCGAAGAGCTAACTGATGAAGACGCCACGCAGATCGTGGCCTTTCTCGACAGCCTCACAGGCGCGCTGCCGCCTGTCACCTATCCGGTGCTGCCAGCAGAAACAGCGGCCACTCCGCGTCCCTCTGGCGAGATCATTGCCGAATAACCAGTCGCTCCCTGTCCGGGCCTCTCTCTTGTCCCCGACACAAAAACGCCGCCCATCAGGGCGGCGTTTTCTTTTTGCTTTGTATGGTGTTCGCTCAGCGACGGCGCTCACGAATGAGGCCGATCATCACGGAAACACACATCAGCATCAGAACGATGGCGAAGGGGAAGCCCGTGGCAATAGATGCCGCTTGAAGCGCACCAAGGCCGCCACCCAACAGCAGCACAATCGCGATTGCGCCTTCCAGCACACACCAGAACACACGTTGTGCGGTTGGTGCATCGGTTTTGCCGCCAGCGGTGATGGTATCAATCACCAAGGAACCGGAGTCCGAGGAGGTCACAAAGAAGACCACCACCAGAATGATGCCGATGAAAGACAGCAGCCCGGTCATCGGGAAGGCTTCAAACATCTTGAACATCTTCAGTTCCAGAGCCGCGTCCTGCAGCGCCTGACCGGCACCGGAGGTCACCTGATCCAGCGCAGCACCGCCAAACACATGCATCCAAAGCGCACCAACAACAGTTGGGATGATCAGAACGCACACGATGAACTCGCGAATGGTCCGGCCGCGAGAGATGCGCGCGATGAACATGCCCACGAAAGGTGACCAGGAGATCCACCAAGCCCAGTAGAAGGCAGTCCAACCCTGCATGAAGTTGGTGTCTTCACGACCAACCCAGTTGGACAGCGCAGGCAGCGCCACAACGTAGTCAACCAGACCGGAGAAGAAACCAGTGAGGATGGCGACAGTTGGACCCACCAGAAGAACCAGCAGCAAGAGGCCAGCGGCCAGGATCATGTTGGCTTCGGACAGACGCTTCACGCCTTTGTCCAGACCGGCCACAACCGAGATCAAAGCAAAAATGGTGATCGCAATGATCAGAACCACTTTCATCCCGTCGCTTACCGGCACGCCGAACAGATAGTTCAGGCCCGCCAGCGCCTGGCTTGCACCAAGACCCAGCGAAGTGGCCAGACCAAAGATGGTCGCGAACACCGCAAGGATATCGATGATATGACCCAGCGGACCCCATGTGCGCTCACCCAGCAGCGGATAGAACACCGACCGCATGGTCAGCGGCAAGCCTCGGTTGAAGCTGAAGAATGCCAGCGCCAGCGCCACAACGGCATAGATCGCCCATGGGTGCAGGCCCCAGTGGAACACAGTCGCCGCCATCGCGAGGTCACGGGAAGCCGCGATATCGCCCGCAGCAGCGCCAAGCGGCGCCCAGTCGGTGCGCAGACCGTTTTCGTCAGTGGCGATACCGCCAAACGAAGATCCGTAGTGGGAGATCGGCTCAGCCACCCCCCAGAAAACCAGACCAATGCCCATGCCTGCGGCAAACAGCATCGCAATCCAGCCTGCGTAGCTGTAGTCAGGCTTCGCATCATCGCCCCCGAGGCGGATCTTGCCGTAGGGCGAAATCACCAAGAACAGAGAAAACACAACAAACAGGTTACAGGCGACCATGAAAACCCAGTCAAAATTGCTGGTCAGCGCCGGGCGCAACCAGCCAAAGAAGGCTGTGGCTTGCTCATGAAACACCAATGAGAAAAAAACGAAGGCAACGATCGTTAAACCTGAAATGGCAAATACGGGATTGTGAACATCCAACCCCAATACCTGCACATTGTCCTGACCGACCTCATAGTCGGTTTCTTGTTCTGACATGAAACTCCCCTTTCTGGATAAACTGCCCTAAGCCTCTCTTAGCGACGGAACGTCAACCCTCAAAAACCGACCCTTCAGACGATTGAACCGTCGCCTTCACACCTTATTTATATACTTTGTTAACCATTTAGCGTGGCGGCCCCACATCCCTCATCTCCCAGCACAGCTGTGAGCCTTAACATTTCCGCATACGCATTCTTCCGGGGCTTGCTGAGTCGCGCATTTGCATTCTCGCCACGGTCCGGGCTCAGGCGACCAACAGAACGCCCAAAATAGAGGAAATTCTCGCCCATCCTCAACCCATGGATTAACAATTGAGAATGTCTCGCAACATTCAGATTTTTCCTTGGTACAAATTTGTCCAGTCCCTGATCTTCTGGCAGGCCACTTGGTTTCTCTATTTCGAAAGTCGACTGTCCGCCCCCGAGGCCATTTTGCTCTATGTGGTCTACGATCTTGCCACAACCGCGTGTGAAGTTCCCTCCGGCTATATGTCCGACCGACTGGGCCGAAAACGCACACTCCTTGCCGCAGCACTAAGTTACGTTGCCGCCACCATTCTGCTGGTGCTCGGGGATGGGTTCACGCTCTTTGCAATCGCAAACGTATTGCTGGGCGCGGGCTGGGCCTTTGCTTCGGGAACTGACAGCGCGCTTCTATTTGAAAGCCTACAGGCAGAAGGCCACGAAAAGGATCTGGAACATCATGAACTTAAGGCATGGCGGTTCAGTTTCGTGGCGCTTGCACTCTCCGCCCTCAGCGGAGGTATTTTTGCGCTCTGGGATGAGATCATCCCCTATGTGGCAACCGCCTGTGCAGCCGCCGCCACATTTGGCATCACCTGCCTTTTCAAAGAGACGCCCCATTCGACTACGCCGCCGCACCGCGAAAGTCTGCGCGCGCTGGCCAACAGCTTATCGCATCCAACGCTGCTTTGGTTGCTTGGCCTCGCACTCGCGATGTATGCCTTCGGTCATATCCCCTTTGTCCTCGGGCAACCCTTTATCCGCGAGGCTCTGGAGGCCCGTGGGTTCGCTGCTCAAACCCCGCTGATTTCCGGCGGCGTGACCTTCTCGATGATGCTGGTTTCTGTGCTGACTTCGCTTGTCGCGCTGAAGCTCCGCACACGCTTGGGTTTGGCAAGAACGCTGCTTCTGGCCTTTGGCATACAGCTCGCCCTCATCGCGGCCCTGGCGATCTCCAACAGCCTGTTTGTCATCGCCCTGCTGCTCTTTCGTATGGTGCCGGACTCGCTGTCAGACCCATTCATCCGTGCGCGCATTCAGCCGCTGCTGAGCAATGACATCCGCGCCACCTATCTGTCGGTGCAAAGTCTGGCTGGGCGCGTCCTATTTGCCATCATGCTCAGCTTTACCGCCACCCAAACCGAAAGCGGTGCACAATTGCCTTATGCGGAAATGCAGGTGATTTTCGCCGCCTACACGTCCCTCGGCTTGTTGCTCTTCGCGGCTCTCGCGCTAAGCGCCCGCCATGTGCGGCTCGACATGTGATATCTGAGCCCCTCGGCGTTTGCCTCCAACCAAACGCAGAGGCGCGCATCCGAGGGGCTGTCAGATCAGTCAACAATCGGCGTGAGCATTTGCGCAAACGTCGTGTCAGGGGCCGCTGCCACACGCAGAGCACGTGGTGTCTTTGAACCACCAAGAGTGATTTGAACGCCGACATAGGCCTTCACCGAGTCAATGGTGACATCGCTGCCGTTGAACTGCTCTGTCAAAGACAGGTAATCGAGGCCGGCATTCAGCATCACATCGCGCCCTTTACCGACCGCCCCAATTTTATGGCGTACGTACAGGCCCGCGCCCGGCCCGTTCACAACATCAATGCCAAAGCGGGAATCGATATCATTCTTGCCATCAGCATAAAGCGCATAGGCTCCAAAGTATGTTTTTCCAGCGGCCAACGCATACTCGGCTTGCAGTTTTGCAACCACAGCCTCATCCAGCGTTTCAGGATCTTCGGTGGCATTCACATCCATGAACAGCAATGAGCCGCCATAAGCCCAGCTGCCCCGTGCGACGCCAGCCCCTGCCCCCAGCAAGCGATAGGTCACATCCTGATCCGTGCTGTCGCCCAGAAAGTCGACCTGCCCCACCCCGGCGATACCGCCGACATAGAGACCTTCAGACAAATGCCCAAACTGCGTGGTCAGTTGCACGGCAGAGTCCACGCCCTCATTGGTTTCTTGTCCGGGCGCCACAAAATCCTCAAGCGACGTATTGCGGTAGACCCCATCGACCCCAAGCGTCAAACCGTTGTCCAAACTGCCTCCAAATCGGCCATTCAGATAACCAGCACGAAAGTCTTCCGGCTCATCTGGAAAAGACGACTGATTGAGAGCACTCCCGCCTTGGTCAAAGACCTCCACGCCAGCGCCCACTTCGCCGAATGTGGTGATCTCTGCGCGCAAAGGTGCTCCTGCCGCGGTTGCAAGAACAACCACCGCCATTTGTATATTTTTGTTCATGTCCGTCTTGCCAGCTTAATTCCCCATGACCCAAAGGACTGGTTCAAGACCCAAGCCGCTTGAGTAAAAATTTAACTATTGAGGTCGTCGCAGGTGAACAAGTTAACGCGGCGCCATTGGTTAACCTCAAGGCGATCTGTTGCCATTCCGCACTTAGATTCCACCTTGAATTGCACCTCAAAAAGCAAATCGCGGAGACCGACAAAGGCACCTCCGCGATACAGTCGCGATACAGCTGCAATACCGACGTGATACAGACGTCGATTTTACGCCTTCAACTACTCCCAAACGTAGTTGAAGCTCACGCTGACACGCTCTTCTTCCGACATGTTCATCGGCACTTCATGGCGCAACCAGCTCTCCCATAGGAGGACATCGCCAACCTCTGGTTTTACATAGATAAACGGCTGCAGATCCCGCCGCGCATCCTTCTGACGCACAGGTGCTGCCATCATCCGCCCGGAACGTGGATCTTCCAGTTTCAAAGCGCTCGCACCTTCGGGCATGGAGACATAAGTGGTGCCACTGATCACCGAATGCGGATGAATATGAGACGCATGCATCCCGCCCTCAGGAAGAATGTTGATCCAGATATCCTCCAGCTTCAGCGCACGCCCATCAAGGTTGAATTCCAGATCTTGTGCGAAAGCTGCCACATGCAGGTCCAGCGCTTTGACGACATCTGCAAAGATTGGAAACCGCCAGGGCAAATCGGTGAGCGATGCATAGGAGGTATAGCCCGGATAGGCATTATTCTCGCACCATTCCTGCCCCGCTTCATCGTCTTCGGCGATCGAGAAACAAGAGGCTTCAAGCTCTGCGGTATCCACGGCAGGGCCTTGTTCTGACAGACGCGCCCGATAGAGCCGCGTCACAAAAAGAGATTCGATTGTAGACATGTGTCTTTCCTAGCGGGCGTCGCGACCAATGGCGAGACGCTGAGTGAAATATGGAATTACCTCCCTGAAAACATTAGATTTAAAATGGCAATTAGAATGCTAATTAGATCCCAATATTCGCTGCTACGTTAAATTAACCGGTAATTGCTACCCCTTTTATCACATTGGCCAATATCACGTTGCTAATGAGGGGAAGAGAGCATGAAATCCAAGGTCACAGTCAATTTTGCGATCCTAACAATCATCGTTATGGCGCTTACCGTTATGGGAGGCCTTGCTGGTATCTCACTCTATTCCCATAAGATGCGCGACGACATGCAGCATCGGGTGCATAACATCGAAGAGGCAATGATTGCCGCTGAGAATATTAAGATCGAATTCCTTATGGCGCGGCGCGCGGAAAAGGATTTCCTTCTGCGACTGGATAGAAAATATGTCGATCGCCACGCTGCGGTGATGACTGACCTCAACGGTTATATAGAGGAGTTGGAGGCACTTGTGGCAGAACTGCCAGAGCTCCAAAATGCTTCCGAACCGCTTTCCCAGTTGAAAGAGCATATCTCTCTTTATGAGGAGAGTTTTCAAGCGATTGCGGCCAGCAATCAGCGCCTCGGCCTCACGCAATCTGACGGTCTCAAAGGCGAACTGAGCGAAGCCGTGGCCGCCATGGAGACAAGCCTCGAAGGCGTTGCGATCCCGGTCCTTCGGGTCAAAGTTCTGACCATGCGCCAACATGAGAAAGACTTTCTCCTCGACCCAAGCGCACATTGGCTGGGCGAAGTGTCCAAACGCATAGAAGAGTTCCGCGGCTTCCCTGTCTTCTTTTATGACAGCGCGGCACAGCGTGAAGGCATCCTGCCACATCTAGATGCGTATCAAGCCTCTTTCACCGCCTTGGTACAGGAAACCTTGACTGAGCTCGGCCAACGCAGCGATGCATCTGCCCATTTTGCAAATGCTGAACCGCTCATGGATCAACTGCTGAATGAGGTTCAGGGTGCGGCCAACAATATCCTGAGGGAAAGCGAAATCCTCAGCCAGCAGGCGCAAATGAGCTCCCGCTGGGCTGCCATCATCGGCGGCGGGCTCTTTGCCATTCTGGCCATCCTGCTTGCGCGCGGCATCTCCCGGCCGCTTCGAAAAATTGATAATGTTCTCAAGGAAGTTATGGCCGAAGACTTCTCAAGCGACCTTCCGAAATCCCGTATTCGCGAAATGGCGGACATTTCCGAGGCTGTCGCGGTATTCCGAAATTCCGAAGAAACGCGCATCCATCTCACGCGAGAAATATCGAAAGTCATTGATGCTTGCGGCGAAGGCGATTTTTCCCGTCGGATAGACATCGGCAATTCCGATGGCGCCTTTGCGGAGTTAGGACGCGGGGTGAACACAATTGGTGAAGTGACTGAAAGAGGCCTTGGAGACGTAAAGGAAGCCCTCGAAATCTTAGGAACAGGAGATCTTTCTCACAATATGCCGTCCGGACAGAAGGGTATTTTCAAAGACATCTCTGATACGCTGGATCATCTGGTCGGCAGTCTTGACGGGATGGTGCGCCAGCTTTCCTCTTCGTCCAACGTCCTCAATCGCACATCGAAGGAAATCTCATCGTCCGTGGATGATGCCTCACGCCGAGGAGAAATTTCTGCGGCCTCCTTGGAAGAGACATCCTCTTCACTTCAAACCGTTGCGCAAACTGTGAACAGCACAGCACAAAGCGCACAAGAAGCACGGACACACGTCAATAACGCACAAGAGAAGGCAGAAGCCACGCGTACCGTTGCCGACCAAACGGTGGCGGCCATCCAGCGTATCAAAGAAAGCTCTGATGCGATTTCGCAGATCTCCGGGCTGATTGAAGATGTGGCCTTCCAGACCAACCTGCTGGCGTTGAATGCCGGCGTCGAAGCCGCCCGCGCAGGCGACGCAGGACGTGGCTTTGCGGTTGTGGCCTCTGAAGTGCGCGCTTTGGCACAACGCTCGTCTGATGCAGCACATGAAATCAACACGCTTATCTCCAGCTCGCAGGCCGAAGTGGTGAACGGGGTTGAGCTGATGGATGAAACCGGAGACTCGCTCGGCGAAATCCTTCAAGCTGTTGAACAGGTTGTCGGCAAAGTGAATGAGATCGCGGAGAACGCTGCGGACCAATCCTCCGGACTCGCGGAAGTCAACGCAGCGGTGGAAAGCCTCGATCACGACAGCCAGAAGAGCGCCGCAATGCTCGAGGAAACAGCAGCCTCTGGGCAAGTGCTGCTTGGGGAAGCTGAAAGCCTTGTTCGGGCCATCTCCGGCTTCAAGCTCAAAGACCACGCCACCGCAGAATGCGATGAAGATACGCTTGATGAGGAATGGGCCGCAGCCTGAACCATAAATGACAGAACAAATCAGAAAGCCCCGCGGTTCAGGTGGGGCTTTTTTACTTTAGGCGCACCATTTGCGAGCCCGCAAAAAGATGCCCTTCCTTTAAGGCGCTTTGCACAGCTGAATGAAACATGCAGAGCCGGGTTTTCTAAGACAAACTGCGAGCCACTTTGCGGTTAGACTTCGCGCAAAATCTTTCATGCCTCAAAAAGAAACCCCCCGCTGTTTCCAGCGAGGGGTCAATTCTCTGAAGATGGTGAGCGTCGCTCACCAACCTCTTACCAGTCTTCGCGAACAACGACGCGGGTTTTGACAGGAAGTTTCATCGCTGCAAGGCGAAGAGCCTCACGTGCGATGTCTTCGTCAACACCGTCGATTTCGAACATCACGCGGCCCGGCTTCACTTTGCAGGCCCAATAGTCCACGGAACCTTTACCTTTACCCATACGGACTTCGGTTGGCTTCGAGGTCACTGGGGTGTCTGGGAAGATACGGATCCAAACACGGCCCTGACGTTTCATGTGACGGGTCATTGCACGACGTGCTGCCTCGATCTGGCGAGCGGTCACGCGTTCCGGTGTGGTTGCCTTCAGGCCGAAAGAGCCGAAGTTCAGGGTGGAGCCACCCTTGGCTTCGCCTTTGATGCGGCCTTTGTGCATCTTGCGGAATTTAGTACGCTTTGGTTGAAGCATTGATCAGTCTCCCTTAGCGACGACCACCGGCACCACGTGGTGCAGGGCCATCCTGGACTTCTTGTGCACGGCGGTCACGCGCCTGTGGATCATGCTCCATGATCTCGCCTTTGAAGATCCAGGTTTTGATACCAATGATCCCGTAAGCGGTGGTCGCTTCCACATGTGCGTAATCGATGTCAGCACGCAGGGTGTGCAGAGGCACACGGCCTTCGCGGTACCATTCGGTACGTGCGATTTCGGCACCACCCAGACGACCTGCGACGTTCACCCGGATACCTAGGGCGCCCATGCGCATTGCGTTCTGAACGGCACGCTTCATCGCGCGGCGGAAAGACACACGGCGTTCCAGCTGCTGAGCGATGGACTCGCCAACCAGCTGAGCGTCGAGTTCCGGCTTACGCACTTCAACGATGTTGAGGTGCAGCTCGGAGTCAGTCATCGTTGCGATCTTCTTGCGAAGAGTCTCGATGTCTGCGCCTTTTTTACCGATGATCACGCCAGGACGTGCGGTGTGAACGGTCACGCGGCACTTCTTGTGCGGACGCTCGATGATCACACGTGCAACACCAGCTTGCTTGCACTCTTTCTTGATGAACTCACGGATCTTGAGGTCTTCCAGAAGAAGATCACCGTAGTCCTTGGTGTCAGCATACCAGCGGCTGTCCCAGGTGCGGTTCACCTGAAGGCGCATGCCAATCGGATTGACTTTGTTACCCATTAGGCTTGCTCCTCAACTTGACGCACCTTGATGGTGAGCTCAGAGAACGGCTTGATGATCTTGCCGAAACGACCACGGGCGCGCGGACGACCGCGTTTCATGGTCAGGTTCTTGCCCACATAGGCTTCGGCAACGATCAGGCTGTCGACGTCCAGGTTGTGGTTGTTTTCGGCGTTGGCAATCGCGGACTGAAGGCACTTCTTCACGTCCTGCGCGATACGCTTGTTGGAGAAAGTCAGGTCGGTCAGAGCCTTCTCAACTTTCTTGCCGCGGATCATGCCGGCCACCAGGTTCAGTTTCTGCGGGCTGGTGCGAAGCATGCGAGTTTTCGCCATTGCTTCGTTTTCAGCCACGCGGCGGGGGTTCTTTGCCTTGCCCATGACTTACTTCCGTTTCGCTTTTTTGTCGGCCGCGTGCCCGTAGTAGGTACGGGTAGGCGAATATTCACCGAATTTCTGACCGATCATGTCTTCGGTTACCAGCACAGGAACGTGCTTTTTGCCGTTGTACACACCAAAAGTCAGGCCCACGAACTGGGGCAGGATGGTGGAACGACGGGACCAAATCTTGATCACTTCATTACGACCGGATTCGCGAACTGCTTCGGCTTTCTTAAGCACGTAAGCATCCACAAAAGGGCCTTTCCATACAGAGCGAGACATCTATTAACGCCCCTTCTTCTTGGCGTGACGCGAGCGGATGATAAGCTTTTGCGACGCTTTGTTTTTGTTGCGGGTACGCGCACCCTTGGTCGGCTTACCCCATGGTGTCACTGGGTGACGACCACCGGAGGTACGACCTTCACCACCACCGTGAGGGTGATCGATCGGGTTCATGACCACACCACGAACGCTCGGACGCTTGCCTTTGTGGCGCATACGGCCGGCTTTACCGAAGTTCTGGTTGGAGTTGTCAGGGTTGGACACGGCACCAACGGTGGCCATGCATTCCTGACGCACGAGGCGCAGTTCGCCAGAGGACAGGCGGATCTGAGCGTAACCACCGTCACGACCAACAAACTGAGCGTAGGTACCAGCTGCACGGGCGATCTGGCCGCCTTTGCCTGGTTTCAGTTCGATGTTGTGAACGATCGTACCGATCGGCATGCCCGAGAACGGCATTGCGTTGCCCGGCTTGATGTCGGCCTTTGCAGACGCGATCACCTGATCGCCAACTGCCAGACGCTGAGGCGCGAGGATATATGCCTGCTCGCCGTCGTCATATTTGACCAATGCGATGAATGCGGTCCGGTTCGGGTCGTATTCGATCCGCTCAACGGTTGCCGCTACATCAAATTTGTTCCGTTTGAAGTCAACGATCCGGTAAAGGCGTTTCGCCCCACCACCACGACGACGCGAGGTGATCCGTCCGGTGTTGTTCCGGCCGCCCGATTTTGTCAGACCCTCAGTGAGGGCTTTGACAGGACGTCCTTTCCAAAGCTCCGAACGGTCGATCAGCACCAGCCCACGCTGGCCCGGCGTCGTCGGCTTGTACGACTTGAGTGCCATGCTTTCTGTCTTCCGTATAGCGCGCCAGACCTTAGGTTCTTGTCTTTGGTCCGGCTATGTTAAAGCCCCCCGAAGGTGGCCAAGTTTATAGGGCCCCGAAGGTCCCCGGTTCAAAAACGGTGCAGCCCCAGAACGAATCTGAGGCCACACGACTGGCGCGATGTAACAGGGATCGGAAAGGCTGTCTATAGCAGCGCCAAGATTTATTGGGGTTTGACGCACCGCACCGATGCCTATGCCCCAAGATGGCTACCGCGCCTTTAGGCAGGGGCCCGGCGCAGCATCGTCACATGTGTGTCGCCGTACTTTCGGGCATCGATCATCTCAAACCCCTCAGGCGCCAGCTGAGGTGCGTTCTCTTCCCATACAATGAGCGCATCTTCGGCCAGCCAACCGTGTTTTACCGCCTCGACAAGCGCCTTTTGTCCAAGCGACTTTCCGTATGGCGGATCCAGAAACACCAAATCACAAGGGTCTGCATCATTGGCACGCAGTCTGATCGCATCCATTTTCAACAATCGCGTACTAGCCTTGGCGTTGAGCCTTTGAATGTTGCTCTTGATGAGTTGTCCGGAGACGCGCCCATCGTCTACAAAAGTCACATGCTCAGCCCCGCGAGACAGCGCCTCAAGGCCAAGCGCGCCTGTACCGGCAAAGAGATCCAGCACACGTGCGCCAATTATAGGATCGCCAAACTTGCCGCCCATAAGCACGTTGAAGAGACTTTCACGCACGCGATCTGTCGTTGGACGCAGATGTTTACCTGCATCGCCTTTACCCACAGCAGCCAGCGCTGTTCCGCGCCATGTTCCGGCAATGATCCTCACAGGCGCATCAAATCCTTGATCTCAATCGTCATGTCCGCAACCGCCTCAGCACTTGGCGACTTGCCGCCCTCAATCAGGCGTTTGCCAACCATATAGTCGCGTGCGGAATTCATCGCATCAACAGCAAGAAGCGTCTGGCCCTGATAGTACCAGAAGGACTTCGCACCATCGCCATTGTCGCGCGTCACCACACGATCGTAACCCGAGTTCAGGCCCGCAATCTGAAGTTTGACATCGTATTGATCTGACCAGAACCAAGGCTTCGCAACATAGGGCGTCTCGGCGCCCATGATGTTTTCCGCAACCACCTCAGCTTGATCAATAGCGTTTGGAACGCTCTCAAGGCGGATTTGCTCCGCTTTGTAGGGAAAGGACGCGCAATCCCCCGCTGACCACACAGCCTCAACATCCGTGCGCCCCAGCGCGTCCGTCTTGATGCCATTGTCCAGCGCGATGCCTGCACCTTCCGCCAGTGCCGTATTCGGTTTCACGCCCACACCGACGATGACAAAATCCACATCAAGCTGGGTGCCATCCGTCAGCTCAGCAGATACAACGCGCCCCTCGCCCTGCAAGCCTTTAAGGCCAACGTTTTCCAGAACCTCAACACCATGAGCTGCATGCAGATTGCGGAAGTAATCTGACGTTTCCGGCGCTGCCACACGTTGCAGAATACGCTCTGACATCTCAACAAGTGTCACTTTCAATCCCTTGGACGCAGCCACCGCTGCGGCCTCCAAACCGATATAGCCACCGCCAACAATCAAAACACGGCGACCTTCGACAAATTCCGGCGCCATCGCATCGACATCTGCCAGATCCCGCACGACAAAGACTCCGCCGAGATCGCCACCGATGGAGCCAGGCAATCTATTGGGCGCAGCGCCCGTCGCGAGGACCAGATGATCGTAGGTCAGCTCTTCCGCCTCAGTGACAACCTTTCGCGCAACTGTATCGATTGCCGTTACACGGGTACCAAGACGTAGATTGATGTTTTGCTCTTCATAAAAGCTCTCAGGCCTTAGGAACAAACGCTCCAGCGCCATTTCCCCGAGCAAGTATTTTTTGGAGAGCGGAGGCCGCTGATACGGAAGCACATTTTCCGCCCCGACAAGCGTGATTTGCCCTTCAAAACCAAGTGTGCGCAGTTTCGCCACACAGGCCGCACCGGCCTGACCAGCGCCTATCACAACAACGTGCGTCACGTTACACTCTCCTCGCGGCCATTGCGTCAATCGCATCGGAGCCTATATCCGCATTTCAGGGAAACGCAACGAAGAGTATAATCAATGACAATTTCTGTAGGTGATAACATCCCAGAGGGCACACTGATGAAGGTTGGGGCAGAAGGCCCGGAACCCGTCAGCGTTGAGAGCCTGACCAAAGGACGCAAAGTTATTCTGTTTGGTCTGCCCGGCGCCTTTACGGGCACCTGTTCTTCAGCCCATCTGCCAAGCTTCATGCGCAACATAGACGCGTTCAAAGAAAAGGGCGTTGAGGAAGTGATCTGCTTGTCGGTGAACGACCCGTTTGTGATGGATGCGTGGGACAAGAACACTCAAGCCGCCGAAGCAGGTGTGACACTGTTGGCCGATCCAAGCGGCGCTTTGACCGTGGCGATGGGGCTGGAGTTCTCTGTGCCAGAGATCGGCTTTGTGAACCGCTCCAAGCGTTACGCCGCACTGCTCGAAGATGGCGTGGTGAAAGTGCTGAACGTTGAAGAGTCGCCAGGTGTTTGCGAGGTCAGCGCTGGCGAAACCATGCTGTCGGCCCTCTAAGCCAACCAGTTCTGGCGGCCCTTCCGGAATTCAGATCGGGCCGCCACACTTTAGAGCGAATCCATCTTCCGTGCGAGCTTGGCATCCAACGCCGAAATCCCACCGACATCATGGGTCGTGAGCACCACTTCCACACGGTTATAGACGTTGAACCATTCGGGGTGGTGGTTCCATTTCTCCGCCCAAATTGCGGCGCGTGTCATCCAACCAAATGCCTCGACAAAATTGTCGAACTTGAATGATTTCTGGAGCGCATCCCGCTCCGTATCTAGGGTCCAGCCGTTTTCGAGAAGCGGCTCTAATACGGCGTCTCGCGCAGCTTCGCTTAGTCGCTCTGTCATTGATGGTCCTCCTCCGATGTCTTCTTAAACGGCCCCCAAGCCGTCAGCACTTCAACGTCTTGCGACACGGCCCGACGTTCAGCCTCCAGAAATTTGTCGACAGCCTCCCGGAAACCTGCGTCTCTTATCCAATGCAGCGAGTGAGTAGTGACCGGCAAATAACCTCTTGCCAGTTTGTGCTCCCCCTGCGCTCCCGCCTCAATCGAAGACAGGCCGTTTGAAATGGCCCAATCCATCGCCTGATAATAACACAACTCAAAATGCAGGCAGGGATGATCCTCAACGCACCCCCAGTAGCGGCCGAAGAGCACGTCGCGTCCGATGAAGTTCATGGCCCCAGCGACGGCTTGCCCCCCGCCCATTGCGAACACGAGAAGCACATCCTCCCGCATGGTCTCATGAATGATGTCAAAGAAAGTGCGGGTCAGATAGGGCGAGCCCCACTTGCGGGCGCCTGTATCCTGATAAAAGCGCCACATCGCATCCCAGTGCTCAGGCTGGATTTCCCCGCCAGTAAGAGCGACAATTTCACCGCCAAACTGCTGGGCCTTGGCACGCTCTTTTTTGATGTTCTTGCGCTTGCGTGATGACAGCCTGGCAAGGAAATCATCGAAATTGTCATAGCCGTCATTCAGCCAGTGAAACTGCTGGCCGGTGCGATAGGACAGGCCCAGCTGTTTGCCGATCTCTGCCTCTTCAGGCGTGCAAAACGTGATATGCGCGCTGCTGAGGTCGTTGTCATCCGCGATCTGGACCATGGCCTGCGTGAGCGCCGCTTGAGCACGTCCCTGCCAGTCTATACGTCCTAGAAACCGGGGGCCAGTGACCGGCGTAAACGGCACCGCAGACTGCAACTTGGGATAGTAGCGCCCGCCCGCCTGCTCGTATGCATGCGCCCAATTGTGATCAAAGACATACTCGCCCTGCGAATGCTCTTTGACGTACATTGGCGCAGCGGCGGCCAATCCCTCATCACTGCGGACCGTCAGGTAACGCGGGTACCACCCTGTGCCGGCTCCCACAGATCCGCTTTCCTCAAGAGCTGATAAAAACCGATGCGAAACAAATGGATTGGCGCACCTCTGACCTGCCAACCCGTCAGTATCTGCACAGGCATCCCACTCGGCAGCGGGAATGTCGCGCAGCGTATTGTGGACTTCGATCTCAATTTGCTTGCCGTCCATGCCCGTTCTCCGAATGCCCAAGGCTACTCAGCACTTAGTGCGGAGCAGCGCTCCGTTCCAGCTTTGATCACAATACGCAACGAGGGGGCATCCGGACGTCACTTTTTGGTGGTGCTCGCCGAAATGCCTACCAAGAAAATGGCGCGGTGCATTTGGCATGCACCGCGCCACAAAAAAGCAAACCGTTTACGCGATCTGGAAAATCGCTTCGATTTCCACCGCAACGCCCAGCGGAAGCGCACCAGCTGACACCGCGGAACGGGCATGACGGCCCTTGTCGCCCAGCGCTTCAACAAGGAAATCGGAGGCCCCGTTGATGACCTTTGGCTGATCTGTGAAATCAGGTGTGGAGTTTACAAACCCCACCAGCTTCACAACACGCACCAGACGGTCGATATCGCCACCACAAGCCGCTTTCAGCGCTGCCAGCAGACTGATTGCGCAAGTCTTCGCGGCATCTGCTCCAGCTTGCGTGTCCAAATCCGCACCAACTTTGCCGACAATGAGCCCATCTTCATTCATAGAAATCTGGCCGGAAACATAGACCATGTCCCCAACAACCACATAAGGCACATAGTTTGCTGCCGGTGCGGCCACATCCGGCAAAGTGACACCAAGCTCGCTCAGTTTCGCTTCGATCTTGCTCATTTTATTTGCTCCCAAAAGCCAAGGTGCCGCGACGCTAGACCCAACAATCTGATTTGGAAAGCAGCTTTCCGGTCAGCTTTCGCGGAAGGCTTTCACGAAATAGTCTGTGAGCGGCTTCGTCAGATACGCAAGCGGTGTGCGATCCGTTGTGCGTAAGAACGCATCCACGGGCATGCCCGGTATCAGCGTTACATCAGATGGCAGTTTTTCCACTTCGCCTTCAGACAGCTCAATCTCGGCTTCGTAGTAGGACTCGCCCGTTTGGTCGTCTTCAAACGCATCCGGTGAAATACGCACCACATTGCCCTCAAGCTCCGGCGTCGTACGCTGATCAAACGCCGAAAACCGCAACGCAACCTCTTGCCCCGGATAGACCTGATCGACGTGAATGGTGGGAACCTGCACAGCCGCCACCAGTGGGCGGTCCTGCGGCACGATAAACATCAAGGGGTCTGCGGGTCTGATCACCGATTGGAGCGTGAACACGTTAAGCCCGTAGACCACGCCGGACACCGGCGCCCGAATGGCGAGGCGGTCAAGTTTCTGGCTCAGCTGACGCCGACGCTCGGCCAATTCAAGCTCCCGGTATCTCAAATCGCGCAACGTCGCGATCGCTTCTTCCCGGCGTGTTGTCTGCAGTTTGAGCAGTTCAATTTCAATTTCCGTGATACGGCCATCGGCCTGCGCGCGCTGCGCCAGCAGCTCTCCGACTTGCCCGGCGAGGGACGCCTCTTCCCGTTGCAGCGCCAGCACCCGTGTGGCCTGCGCCAACCCTTTTTCCAGAAGCTGCTGCTGATCCGCCAATTCAGCCCTGATCAAATCAAGCTGCTGGCTGAGTGCATTTCTTTGGGCATCTATGCCTTCGATTTGGCTCTGAATCTGGGCGATGCGTTTTCCAAGTTGCTCAGTATTGCGATCCAAAGATTCCGAACGCGCCATGAACAGGCGTACTTGGCCATCCATAAACCCAGACACATCGGGATTTTTAGAACCTGCTTTGATCAGCTCCCCGTCAAACACCACAACTTCGGCGTCATCACGTTCCGCTTCAAGGCGTCCACGGCGCGCCATGATCTCCCAGAGCTCACCCTCAGTCACAATCAGCTCAGACATGAGATCCGCTTCATCAAGCCTTAGCAGCAATTGCCCTTGTTCCACCTGATCGCCTTCGTCGACCCCGATTTCGGTAATTACACCACCGTCGATATGCTGAACCACCTGCCGGTTGCGATCCACCTCAACGCGGCCTGAGGCCACAATGGCCCCCGCAATTTGTGATCCGACGGCCCAGGCGCCAAACCCACCAACCAAAATCAGAAGTGCAATGCCGCCGTAGATGAGAGGGGCACGTGCTGTCCAACGGTTGTTCGTATTCATTGTACCCCTCCTGGAGTGGTTGCGCCTTTAACCTCAGTGTAGTTCTGCAGAACTTCTTTGAGCACCTCGTCGCGAGGTCCAAACGCCCGTCGTGCGCCCTGCTCCAACACCAGGAGTTTGTTGCATTCCTGAATGGCCGCGGGTCGGTGCGCCATGATCAAGACCGCCTTGCCCGAAGCCTTCATATTCCGAATTGCCGTATTGAGCGCGTTGGAACCTTCATTGTCCAAATTGGAGTTCGGCTCATCCAACACAAGGAGCACAGGATTGTCATACATCGCACGCGCAAGCCCGATCCGTTGAATTTGCCCGCCCGAAAGGCGCCCGCCATGAGAGGCCACTTGCGTGTCGTAACCTTCCGGCAGTTTCAGGATCATTTCATGCGCATCGGCTTTTTGTGCGGCCTCTACGACCTTTTCAGGATCAGGCGTTTCTGCGAGACGTGCAATGTTGTCCGCAATTGTGCCGTCAAACAGCTCGACCCGCTGCGGCAGATAACCGATATAGCGCCCAAGGTCCGTTGGATCATATTGATCAAGCGTCGCGCCATCCAGCCGTACCTTACCACCGGCAGTCTTCCAAACCCCAGTTATCGCTTTCGCCAAAGTCGATTTCCCCGCTCCGGAAGAGCCGATAACCCCGACAGCCTCGCCAGGCGCCACGTCAAATGTGATCATTCGCAAAGACGCCTGGCTCTCGCCCGGAGGCACCACAGTCACTTGCTGCAAACGAAGGCGTGCCGCAGGTACAGGCAGTTTTGTGCGAGGCGCTTCCGGCGGTACTTCGCCAAGGAGTACAGACAGGTTTTGCCAACCGTTACGGGCACGCTGCACGACAGCCCATTGGTTCACGGCCATTTCAATTGGCGCCAGTGCGCGGCCCAGGAGAATGGAGCCTGCGATCATGGCCCCCGGCGTGACCAACCCCTTCAGCGCAAGATAGGCCCCAAGGCCGAGCATCGCAGACTGCAGGAAGAGGCGGAACGTTTTGGTGCTGGTAGAAAACAGGCCACCGACATCGGCAGCAGCAACTGTGGCTTGCAACGACTCGCTGCGCGCTTTGCGCCAGCGGCGAAACGCGGCTTCGCGCATCCCAAGCGCACTGACCATCTCAGCCTCAGCCTGCAGCTGAGATGACATCTGATTGGCCACATGCGTTGACATATTCACCCGCTGCAGTGGCCTGCGTGAGGCAAGCTGATTGAGCACCGCCGCGATAATCAGGATGCCACCACCAACAACAGCCAGCATACCAAGCCAGGGATGGAAAAGCGTGATCCCAATCAGAAACACAGGCGTCCAAGGAATATCAAAAACCGCTGTCAGCACCGGCGACGTAAGAAGGCGTTGAATGGATTCCAAATCTGAAAGTGCGGTTTGCGATTCACGCGACTTTTCGATCGTCGACCGGCGGATTGCGGCATCAAAAACGCGTTGATCCAAATCCTCTTGGAACCGCGCGCCCACGCGCGCCATAACGCGCCCGCGCACGAAATCAAGCACACCCATGAGTGTGAAGAGAAATGCGACCAACAGCGACAGTGCAATCAACGTCTCTTCAGATCCGCTGCCCAGCACCCGATCATAAACCTGCAGCATATACAGGGGGCCGGTGAGCATCAGCAGGTTCACAAAGAAGCTGAATAAGCCAACTGCCCAATAAAGAGCACGGCTGCGCTTTCGGACACTTCTGAGTTCTTCTTCGCCTTGTTTTGCAGCAGGTGATGCCATCAACTTTACTCTTGTCACTTAGTCTTGGGTCGCAGTCCATCTTCGTTTGCTATATGGAACGCTAAAGAATCAACCTAAGCGACCAATATGGCCGAAACCAAAACAGCGGTTTCAATTCGTCTTTATGCTGCTTAGGTAGACTATATCTAAATGTGAACGTGCCATAGTTGGTGAGTAGAAGAGAATACGACGTGACCCTCCTGCCACAATTCTTGCTTAATAAACAGCGCAATCTGCTTTGCCTCCTGTTGGCCTTGACCGTCAGCGCCTGCGCGAGCACCTCAAGCCAGCCACCTTCGGGGATCAATGATCCGAACGAGGCTGCGAACCGCCGCATCCACGGTTTCAACAAATCGGTCGACAAAGTCCTGCTTTCACCTGCGGCTACCGGCTATGGCACGATCGTGCCGCCAGTTGCGCGCAGAGGCTTCTCGAATTTCGCAGATCATCTGTCGCTGCCAAACGACTTCATCAACAACTCCCTGCAAGGCAATGTGGGCGAAGCAACCACCAACCTTGCGCGCTTCACCGTGAACACATTGTTTGGACTGTTCGGGTTTATCGATGTCGCCAGCGCTGGCGGTATGGAGCGGCACGACACTGACTTCGGCGAAACGCTTCATGTCTGGGGCAAAGGCGAAGGTGCCTATACCGAACTGCCATTCTTTGGCCCTTCAACCACCCGCGACGCCTACGGCCTGCTTGTCGACATCATTTTGGACCCCTTCTTTGTGGTGACACGCGAGCCCACACGCTACATCGGTGCAGGCGCCTATGTCGTGAATGTGATGGGCAACCGTTATGACTACGACGAGACCATCGATTCCATTCTCTACGAGAGTGCCGACAGCTACGCCCAAGCACGTATTCTTTACCTGCAGAACCGCCGCTTCGAACTTGGAAACGGCGATGCAAGCACTTATGTCGATCCCGAATTCGACCCCTATGAGGATCCGTATGCCGATTTCTAAGCTGTCCCGCCGTTCGTTTATGTCCTTTGTTGGCGCGTCCCTCGTGGCAGGCGCTGCAGCCGGACCTGCTCTAGCAACCAACGAAGCACAAGCGACTGCACTCATCGAGAAGGCCGTCGCGGACATCAACAAAGTGATTTCTTCGGGTAAGCCCGTGAACGCAATGATCAAAGATTTCGAGCGGATCTTTGTGAAATATGCGGATGTGAACATCCTCGCGCGCTCCGCGCTTGGCCCCGATGCGCGCAGCGCGAGCAAAAGCCAGCTGAAATCCTACACCAAGGCATTCCAAGGCTATATCGCCCGCAAATACGGTAAACGCTTCAACGAGTTTGTCGGCGGCCGGGTGGATGTTGTCAGCGGTCGTCCTGTGAAAAGCTTTTATGAAGTCAAAACCCAGGTCACCCTGCGCGGTCAGGCGCCTTTTGAGGTGAACTTCCTGGTGTCTGACAAATCAGGCCAAAACCGCTTCTTTGACATGATCATCGAAGGCATCAGCCTGCGTCTGTCGGAAAAGTCGGAAATCGGTGCATTGCTGGACCGCAACAATGGCAACATCGACGGCCTTATTCGCGACCTGAACAACGCTGGCTGACCCCAGCTTCCTAGAATGTAGAGATCTTTGACGGCGGCAATATCAATTGCCGCCGAAAATGTCTCTCAGGATGCCATTTACCACATCTTCGATGCCGGAACGTTTAGGTCGGTCGGGTGTCCAAACCTTTTTGGGCTGCGGCTTGGGCACAAAGGCAGGCAGAGGTTTTGGCTCAACGCCTTCGTGAATGCGAACCATTGCTTCGCGCCAGATTTCAGCTGGTAAGCCGCCGCCCGTCACCCCTGTCAAAGGTGTGTTGTCATCATAGCCCATCCATACCCCAGCAACGTACTCACTGGTAAAGCCGATAAACCACGCATCTCGTGCGGCTTGCGTGGTGCCGGTCTTACCCGCAACCTGCCAGCCAGGCATTTGCGCCCGCGCGCCCGTGCCCTCGCTCACCACCTTCTCCATCATCCAGATAAGTTCGCGCGCCGCGGCATCCGAGATCACACGCTCGCCAATGCCGCCACCCGATCCCATCAGGGAGCTTTCGTCTCCAAGCAGCCGCAGCTCAACCAGCCCGTAAGGCGTGACAGACGAACCACCATTGAGGATACCGGCATACGCCCCGGTCATCTCCAGCAGGCTGCTTTCAGATGCTCCCAAAGCGAGCGCTGGCCCTGCCGCCAGATCGCTTTCGATGCCAAACATACTTGCCACGGTGCGCACATTTTCGCGCCCCGCCTGCTCTGACACTTTCACCGCCGGAATGTTTAACGAGTTCTGCAGAGCAAAAGTCAGCGAGACATCTCCGTAGTATTTTCCGGTGTAGTTCTTTGGACACCACTGACCTGATCCGGGGATATTCTGGCAATAAGGCTCATCCAGAACCTTGTCGTCATAATGAGCGCCGCGCTCCAATGCGGTGGCATAGACAAATGGCTTGAAGGCACTGCCAGTTTGACGCTTCGCTTGCGTCGCACGGTTAAAGGCACCTGAAACCTGAGTCTCGCGACCACCTACCATAGCGCGTACCGCCCCATCAGCCGACATAACAACAATGGCGGCTTGCGCTTTTGAGCCTTCGCGAACCTTGTTCTCAAAAACCCAGCGAAGCCCTTCTTCAGCAGCAGCCTGAATATCCGGATCCAACGTGGTTTTTAGGATCACATCTTCCGTGGTGTTACGAGTAAAGAATTCAGGCCCGGACGCCATGACCCAATCCGCGAAATACCCACCTGCGTTCGCTTTGGCTGCTTCTGACAGCGTCGCCGGGTTTGCTTGATAAAAGGCCGTATCATTTTCTGACAGGTAATCCTGCTCGTTCATAAGCCGCAGCACGGTCGCCGCGCGATCTTGAGAGCGCTGCAGATTGGCCGTAGGCGCCAAAGAGGACGGCGCAGTCAGCAGACCTGCAAGCATGGCACCCTCTGCCGGCGTCAAATTCGCAGCGGGCTTTCCGAAGTAGCGTTGCGCGGCAGCCTCGGCACCGTAAGCACCACCGCCCATATAGGCGCGGTTCAGATAGACCGACAGGATTTCGTCTTTGGTATATTTGACCTCCATCGCCATGGCATAGATTGCTTCCTTGGCTTTCCGCCCCAGCGATCCCCGCCGACAATCCCGCACATAGGCTGCTTCGCTCTCCCAGTCATCGGGATCGTAGGCCACGCCGAGACACAGAAGCTTTGCTGTCTGTTGAGTGAGTGTGGAGCCACCGTGACCTGAGAGCGGGCCTCGCCCTTCGCGCAGGTTGATCCGGACGGCACTCGCCACACCACGCGGGCTGATCCCGAAATGGCTGTAGAATCTTTTGTCCTCTGTCGCCACAACCGCGTTTTTGAGATGCTTGGAAACCGTATCGGCGGTCACAACACCACCAAATTGGTCTCCACGCCACGCGAAGACTCTGTCTTCACGATCAAGAAGCGTGACAGACCCTCGCGCACGTCCATCCAGCAGCTCATCAACATCGGGCAGGGTCAGGTACACATAGCCCACGGCAAATGAGACGATCAGAGCAACTACAAAGCTAGTACGCCAAACCAGCGACCAGACAAGGCGCAGCACCCATCCAATGATCCGGCGGAAAAACGCGACAATCGGATTCTGTTTGCGTGCCGGCTTACGAGCGGTGGTGCGTTTCTTTTTTGTCGCTGCTGGCTTGGCTTTGGGTTTCGCAGACTTGCGAGCGGACTTTGGCGCTGTGCGACCGTAGCGCTTCTCTGCCACCAACGGAGACTTTTTTCGTCTTGAATCACTCATGGATACCCAGCTGCTCAGTTCGCTTTTCGCCTATTTTACCCCGTTGCTGACTGCTTGTAAGGCCGAAGTACAGTCGGATTCAGTTATCATTAAGCTCATTTTTTGTGCATCAGATATTTTTAGCACTTTTTTTGAGCATATGCCTTCGAAATTAGCCAATTGACGCGGCTTCAGCCTTCGTTTTCGGCGCTCTGCTGCGGTTTTCTGCAGACGCAAAATTCGCGGGGCGGCCCCCGCATCGCCAAAAGGGGAACAAGGTGAAACTGATTATCGCAACGATCAAACCGTTCAAGCTTGAGGAGGTCCGCGAGGCGCTGACCGACATCGGCGTGCGCGGCATGATGGTCACTGAAATCAAGGGCTTCGGCTCCCAATCCGGACACACTGAAATTTATCGTGGCGCTGAATACGCTGTGAACTTTGTGCCGAAAGTCAAACTCGAGCTCGTGGTTGCAGCCAACATGGCAGACCAAGTTGTCGAGACCATCACCAAGACCGCCCAGACCGGCAAAATTGGCGACGGCAAAATCTTTGTATTGGACGTGCAGCAAGCAATCCGCGTGCGCACCGGCGAAACGGATGCAGACGCCATCTAAGGCGTCGCAAGGAAGGAATACACGCATGAAAACTCTGACGAAAATTGCTCTGACCGGTGCGCTGACAGCGCTTCCGACTCTGAGCTTTGCTCAGGAAGCCGCTGCGGCTCCGGGCTTTGACGAAATTGGCCCTTACATCATGACCACCCTGCTGTTCTTGGTGGGTGGTTTCCTTGTATTCTGGATGGCAGCCGGTTTTGCGATGCTTGAAGCAGGCCTCGTTCGCTCCAAGAACGTGACCATGCAGCTGACCAAAAACATGGCGCTCTTTTCGATAGCCGCCATCATGTACTGGCTGGTTGGCTTCAACCTGATGTACCCTGGCGACTTCAACGGCTACTTCGCGTTCAACTTTGTTCCAACTTCTCTGGAACCAGTTGGCCTCGACGCCGCTGACGCCGCACTGGATTACGCGTCCGTTGGCTCTGACTTCTTCTTCCAGCTTATGTTCGTTGCTGCAACCGCCTCAATCGTTTCCGGCGCACTGGCAGAACGTATCAAACTGTGGCCGTTCCTCGCATTTGTTGTTGTGCTGACCGGCATCCTGTACCCGATCTCCGGCTCCTGGCAGTGGGGCGGCGGCTGGTTGTCTGAACTCGGCTTCTCCGACTTTGCAGGCTCCACCATTGTGCACTCCGTAGGCGGCTGGGCTGCTCTCGCCGGTGCCATCGTACTTGGTCCACGCATCGGCAAATACAAGGACGGCCGCACCGTTCCTATGCCGGGCTCCAACCTTGCACTGGCAACTCTGGGCACATTCATCCTGTGGCTCGGCTGGTTCGGCTTCAACGGCGGCTCTCAGCTGGCGATGGGCACTGTGGGTGATGTCACCGACGTTTCGCGCATCTTTGCCAACACCAACATGGCAGCAGCGGCTGGCGCAGTTGCCGCATTGATCCTGACACAGATCCTCTACAAGAAACCTGACCTGACCATGATCCTGAACGGCGCACTGGCAGGCCTCGTTTCCATCACTGCAGAACCTCTCGCACCTTCGCTCGCAGGCTCTCTGGTGATCGGCGCAGTGGGTGGCGTGATCGTGGTAATCACTGTTCCGCTGCTGGACAAGCTGAAGATCGACGACGTTGTTGGTGCGATCCCGGTTCACCTCTTCGCAGGCATCTGGGGCACCATCGCAGTGGCCTTCTCCGGCTCCGCAACCATCGGCGCACAGCTGACCGGTATCGTTGCCTACGGTGTGTTCACCTTCGTTGCTTCCCTGATCCTGTGGGGCATCCTGAAAGCCGTGATGGGCATCCGGGTCTCTGAGGAAGACGAGATCAACGGTCTGGACATGTCTGAACTGGGCATGGAAGCCTATCCGGACTTCTCCAAAGGCTAAGCAAAGCCGCTACAAACGAAATCGTGAAGCCCGGGCAGCCGCCCGGGCTTTTCATTTGCAAGACAGCCCAGAGAGCTCATGGTACTTTGCCCCCATGAGACATTTGATTTTATTCCTGAGCTTTATTTTTGCGACCAATGCATTCGCAGATTCGCCGCAGATCACCGATATCAAAGCAAACTCGAGCACCAACGGCTGGCGCTTTGATGTCACCATCCTACATCCTGACACCGGCTGGGACGATTATGCAGATGGCTGGCGGGTAGAGCTTTCTGACGGCTCCATTTTAGGGACCCGTGAATTGCTCCATCCCCATGTGAATGAGCAACCTTTTACCCGTAGCCTCAGCTCTGTGGCCATTCCTGAGGGAACAACCACTGTCTACCTGCGCGCCAGGGACAATGTCGGTGGCTGGGCTGAGGAGACCACAGCTTACAAGTTGCCATAAAACAAAAGCGCGCCCGAAGGCGCGCCGATTTCATTGCGAGTGGTTGATGTCAGTGCACGGTTACCGGTGAGTAATTGTGCTGACGCGCCAAGATAAACGCGAGATTGCGCTCTTTCACAAGCGCGAGGCGTTCGCCGTCGGTCGTGTGCACAGCAAAGAGTGTTTCCGCACCTTCAGCCTGCTCCTGAACCTCTTCAGGCAACTCCGCAACCAAAACCTCCCGAACATAGACAACGCGATCATCCAGTGACTGGGTGTCAAATTCTGCCTGCATAATCTTATCCTTTCTTGATCTGGATGGTTTGAACAATCGTCTCAGGACGCGCCTGGGTCAGGTCTACATGCAGTAAACCGTTCTCCATAATGGCTTCACCTACCTCCACGCCATCCGCGAGTACAAAGCTGCGCTGGAACTGCCGCGCTGCGATACCCCGATGCAGAAAAACACGCTCTCCGCTGTCTTCTGCCTGCCGCCCGCGCACAACGAGCTGACGGTCTTCAACGGTGATGCTCAGATCCTGTTCCCGGAAGCCTGCAACCGCGAGTGTGATGCGATAGGAGTAATCCGAGGTCTGCTCAATATTGAACGGAGGATAACCTTCGCCACCGGATTTTGCCGTCCTCTCCAAGAGGCGCTCGAGCTGCTCAAAGCCCAGAAGATGGGGATAGGACCCCAAAGTAAGTTTGGTCATTGACACGTCCTTTTCAAAGCGACCGTCTGCGCGCCGATCCCTTTCTGGCAACCGGCTGCCTAACAAATATGGGGGAGGCTCTGGCATCCCGCAAGTCACCAACTATCTCAACTGTCATAAATTCCGCGTGGTTGCTGCGCTTTTCAGCAGCGCACAAAGAGAGTATTCTATGACTCTCGCCAAGATTGAGGACAGCCAAATGAATGCCACAACCGATTTGTCCATGAAGACAGACGATGTTTTGCGAGTCGAATTGGAAGTTTTCAAACAGGAACACCGCGATCTTGATGATGCGATCAACGCACTTGTCGACCGTGGTACCGGCGACCAACTGACCATTCAGCGCTTTAAGAAGCAAAAACTGCGCCTGAAAGACATCATCGCACGGATCGAAGACCGGCTTACGCCTGACATCATTGCCTGATTGGCACTCTACTTATTGACCTCGGTTGCGTTTCTCGGTGTCGATGTCAAACAAGCTGCGCGGAAAACTCATATCGGTTGTGACATCATCCAGCCGCACCTTTGTTTGCGAGCCATAGGCATCCAGAATCACCCACTCTTGTAGAGAGACAGGCGAATCAGAAAACTTGAGCTGAATCTGGCCACTTTCCGGACTCTTTGGATCTTGCGCTGTCACCACAGTATGCGTGCCATCAAAGCTGTGACCAACCACCATATTGGCAGCCCCCAGATCGACGTTTCTTGCCAAGATCAATGACAGCGGCGTGCGGCGCAACGGATAGGTCTCCGGCGCTCCGTTGGCGCGGTCATCAAAAATCGCAACGGCATTGTTGCTCGCTAGAACGAGCGCCTTTTGAGGCGGCGCGTATTCGAAACGCATTTTGCCCGGCCGCTGAATGAACAGACGTCCGGTTTGGACAGAACCATCATCAGAGGTCTGAACAAATGCGGCCTCAGCCGTTTTCAGACCGTTCAGATATGTGCTCAACGCATTAAGTGAGAGCTTTTCGGCAAACGCAGGTGCCGCGGTTGTCACAGCGACAAGGGCTGCAAGTGTGAATCTAACCATTTTCATAAACCCAATATAGGCGCGCCCTATCGGGTTGCGCAGAGGCTGAGCACACTTTCTCGTGCGCTCAGCGGAAAATCACTGCTCCGGCACCAGAATCTCACGCTTGCCAACGTGATTGGCCGGGCTGACAAGGCCCTCATCTTCCATCTGCTCCACAAGGCGCGCAGCCTTGTTGTAGCCGATTGCCAGCTTGCGCTGGATGTAGGAAGTGGAGCACTTGCGGTCTTGAATGACGATCGCAACGGCAGAATCATAGAGCGCATCTTCGCCATTGGTGTTGCCACCGGTGTTCAGCCCGAGCACGGCATCAATATCGTCTGCCTTGCCATCTTCCGGCCCCTCAACAACGCCACCGATGTAATCCGGCGGACCAAAGCTCTTGAGATGGTTCACAATCTCTTCGACCTCTTCGTCGCTCACGAACGGCCCGTGGCAGCGGGTGATCTTCGCACCGCCAGCCATGTAAAGCATATCGCCCATGCCCAGGAGTTGTTCGGCCCCCATCTCACCCAGGATCGTGCGGCTGTCCACTTTCGACGTGACCTGGAAAGAAATCCGCGTCGGGAAGTTCGCCTTGATCGTACCGGTGATCACGTCCACCGACGGACGCTGCGTGGCCATGATCAGGTGAATGCCCGACGCACGCGCCATCTGTGCCAGACGTTGAATGCAGGCTTCGATCTCCTTGCCCGCCACCATCATGAGGTCTGCCATCTCGTCGACGATGACCACGATGTAGGGCATCTTTTCAGGCACGATCTCTTCGGTCTCAAACACGGGTTCGCCGGTCTCATCATCAAACCCGGTTTGCACCGTTCGACTGAACGTCTCGCCCTTGGAGAGCGCATCATTCACACGGCTGTTGTAGCCATCAATGTTGCGCACACCCATTTTGGACATCTTGCGGTAGCGATCTTCCATCTCGCCCACGACCCACTTCAATGCCACTACGGCTTTCTTCGGGTCGGTCACAACAGGCGACAGCAGATGCGGAATGCCGTCATACACAGACAATTCCAGCATCTTCGGGTCGATCATGATCAGACGGCAGTCTTCCGGCGTCAGGCGATAAAGCAGGGACAGGATCATGGTGTTGATCGCAACCGACTTACCCGAACCGGTGGTACCCGCAATCAGCAGGTGAGGCATCTTCGCGAGATTGGCGACAATGGGATCACCGCCAATATCTTTGCCGAGCGCAAGCGGCAGCTTCATATTGCTGTCGCCAAAGTCACGCGCAGCGAGGATCTCGCGCAGCACCACCTTTTCCCGGTTTTCATTTGGCAATTCGATGCCGATCACGCTGCGACCCGGCACAGTCGACACACGCGCAGACAGCGCAGACATCGAACGCGCGATGTCATCTGCCAGACCAATCACACGGCTCGCCTTCAGACCCGGTGCCGGCTCAAGTTCATACATGGTGACAACAGGCCCGGGGCGCACGCTCACGATCTCGCCTTTGACACCGTAGTCATCCAACACGGTTTCCAGCATCCGCGCGTTTTCTTCCAACGCTTCATCACTCAAATGATGGCGCTTGATGTCGAGTGGATTTTCCAGAAGACCAAGTGGCGGCAATTCGTAATGTGAGCTTTCCTCTTCAAAGGCCAAGGAAGGCTGTGCTTCTGCCTGCGCCCGGGTTGAAGGTTGAACGACCTTGTTTTGGCGCGGCTGTACAACTTTCTTCGGTTCAGCAACCGGAATCGGTGCGATTGGTGCGACCGGCGCCGGGGTGGCTGCTGAGGCGTCGGACACAATCTCAAAACCCGCGACTGTGCTCTCTTCCAGCTGTGGTTCAGATGCGACAACACTTGGCGCGGGGTTGTGAGAGGCAGGCTGATGCATAGAAAGCGGCGGCTCTGCGCGCAGGCCGGCCAAGGGTGCGGCAACCACCTCAGGCTCGGGCACAGCGGTCAATGTCGGTTCATTGTCACCCAACAACAGCGGGTCCGGGCCTCGGCCACGCCCCTTGGTCAGCGGCTTGTCTTTGTGCAACTCAGGTGGCGCCACCGGGACGCCGCGCCGTGCGCGTGAGCGCATCACATCGGCAATTTTGGCGCTGATACGGGCTTCTTCCGGGCGCTCACCAAAATCTTCGGCAAAGAGATTTTCGACGAGTTCCTGCTCAGGCAAATCCTCAGGCGTCGGTTCTGCGCGCTTGATCAACGCTGGAATGCGCAACCGAGGCTTTGGTTTTGCCTCAACCACCGCGTCTTGGAAATCGTCGGCATCCTCAAGAACATCTTCTTGCCATCCACGCTCGGCAGCCATGTGGTCATTCTGAGCGGCAAGCTCACGACGCTCATTCCGACGCTCTTGCGCGGCCTTTGCAGCCTGCACCGCGCCGGTTGCACCACGCCCCAACAACCGCATCAGGGCATCATAGGCCAGCACCAAGCCAACAACGAGCCCTTGCGCCAAACGGCTGAGTTCCAGTTTGGTGAAACCAAGCACGAAGCCCGTGACAGCCACAAAGGCAATCCCGGTCAGCAGCGACATGAATTTCACACCCGACTGGGCTCCGATCGGCAAAATGGTCAGCAGAGCGCCCATGACCGTGTCGCCAAACAGGCCGCCAAGGCCAAATGCGTGAATCCAGTCTGAGCCAGGCGTTAGGGTCGAAGCGTAAATTGCGCCCAATGCCAGCATAATCGGCGCGAAGATAATACGGCTCTGCACGCGCTCTTCGCCAACGTGAAAGGCAAAGCGGAACCCCCACGCGCCAAAAATCAAAGCGAGCCCAAGACTGCCCCAGCCGACAATGATAAACAGTGGTGCAGCGATCGAAGCCCCAAATCGCCCCAGCATATTCTGCACCGGTGCATCGGTGACGGACAGCCAGCTGGGATCGGATGGGGAGTAGGACAGGATCATGGCGGCCGACATAATCGCCAGCCCCAACAGCACGATACCAATCAGCTCTTTACCACGTTTTTCGACCGCCGCCTGTGTGTTGCTATCCAACAAAGGCCCACGTCCTCTCGCCTGATACGCCATACTCCACCTCTTTATTATTCTTGCCCGTAGAGACAGTCGCGCAGCTTCACCAGCGCCTCTGCCACCTCGGTTTTTGGAGCCACCAGTGCAGCCCTGATATACCCTTTTCCAGGGTTTTCTCCGTCTGCATCGCGGCTCAGATAGGCCCCCGGCAACACGCGCACGCCGGTTTCAGTCCAAAGTTTGACCGTTGCGGCCTCACCGTCTTCAACGGGAAGCCAGAGGAAAAAACCTGCGTTGGGGCTCTGATATCCTTCAATGCCCGCAAAAATCTCATCGGCGAGCTCAAATTTTTCCGCATAGAGTCTGCGATTCTCAATCACATGCTCTTCATCCTGCCAAACCTTGACCGCAGCCATTTGCAACGGAAGCGGCAAAGGCGCACCTGAGTAGGACCGCAATTGCTTGATCCGGCGAATGCTCTCCCGGCCGCCGCAAACAAATCCGGAGCGCAGGCCAGCGAGGTTGCTGCGTTTGCTCAGAGAATGGAAAATCAGCACACGTTCGGGATCTGCCCCCATATCGCGCGCGACTTGAATGGCGCCGGTAGGTGCTTCGCCACGGTAGATTTCCGAATAGCACTCATCCGCGAAAATCTTGAAATCATATTTTTCGGCCAAGCCGATCAACTGTTCCCAATAGGCGCGATCCGCCACTGCACCCTGCGGGTTTGCAGGAGAGCAGACATAGGCAACTGCTGTGCGCTGGAGTTGCGCCTCAGAGAGACCGGCAAAGTCCGGCAGATGGCCGCTGGCTTCGGTCGCAGGGACAAACAATGCTTCCGCACCCACGGAGATCGCCGCCACCGCATAGACCTGATAAAACGGATTGGGAGTCAGAATGAGCGGCTGTTCGCCATTCTTGGTTTCCGGGCACAGCGCCATGGCGGCATTGTAAAGCCCTTCACGGGTGCCGTTAAGCGCCATCACTTCGGTGTCGGCATCAACCGGGACGCCATATCGGCGCTCTACCCACCCTGCGATGGCCTCAAGCAGTTCGGGCGCACCCTCGTTTGGAGGGTAGCGATTGAAGGTCGCGGAATGCACAACAATTTCGTCTGTCACCCAGTCAGGGAAAGCATGCTTTGGCTCACCAATGGTCATATGAACAACTGGGCCACCTGGTTCTAGGTGATCCAATAGCGCACGCAGACGCGGGAATGCATAAGCCGGTAGGTTCGAAAACCGCTCGGGGAAAATCATATTCAACTGCCTCAAGTTCGGGATCATTGCGCCCCGTTTGTGCCCAAACTATCCAAAGCCTGAGTCTGCGTCCACTAAAATGCCGGGGACATTTGAGCTTGTGGCCTTCGCGCCACCACAACACAAACCCCAAGGCACGCTCAGGATGGACACTGCCTTAGGAGCGCGCTATGCCACGCGGGTTATGGCCAAGAAGCAAAAGAACTCTGATCCGAATTATAAGGTGATCGCCGAGAACCGGCGGGCGCGGTATGACTATGCCATCGATGATGACATCGAAGTTGGCATTGTTTTGTCGGGATCAGAAGTGAAGTCTTTGCGCGAGAAGTCCGGCAACATCGCAGAAAGCTATGCTGCTGTGGAAGACGGCGAACTATGGTTGGTGAACTCCTATATCGCGCCATATGAGCGCGCGATGTTCCCGCACCTCGAGCGGCGCAAACGTAAGCTACTCGTCAGCAAAAAACAGCTTTCTGACCTGTGGAGTGCGACCCAGCGCAAAGGCATGACGTTGGTTCCCATGGTGATGTACTTCAATCACAAAGGCTTTGTGAAAATGAAGATCGGCATCGCCAAAGGTAAGAAAAACCACGACAAACGTGCGACGGAAGCCAAGCGCGACTGGGGCCGCCAAAAGCAGCGCCTACTGCGTCACGGCGACTAAACCTGCCTAAACAGCGCAAGCCACTCTGCGTCAATTTCGGCGAGTTTTTTGGGATCAATCTGCTCAAGAATCTCCCAATAGCGTCCACTTGGTGCCTCATAACCCAGTGATGCCTCTTTAGAGCGAAGCGCAGCGATATCAGCAGACGACGCACTCGCACTGGGGGAGGCATCTTTCAGCATTGGTAAATCAGCCCTTGGGAACACCATGCGGCTTTCCTCAACGGACAGATTTACGCAGGCGCATCCCTCTCGTGCCGCGAGCAACGCCAAGCGCGCCGATTTTCCTTCGAGATTTTGCAACGACACATCTTCTCGCAGCGGGTCTGCGGCCCCGGTCCCATAAAAATGCGTGTTCCCCTGCTTGGGATAAACCATATCGCACCCGATGAAGGCCACGACCTTCGGCTTCAGAGCACCCAGCGCCCAATACCCAGCCGTAAAGGCCATAGTGCCGCCAGCAAACAACACGCCGCCAAAGGCATTATTTTGCGGCACATATTCCGTATATCGCACAACGCTCTGCCCGTTTCTGATCTCAGGCGGATGTCGATCTTTGGGAAAGTCCTCAGGAAAGATCACATGTGTCCAATCGGGGCGCACTCGCCATGCGTTGTTGATGACAACGATGTGGTCAAACTGTTCCCTTGGCCAATCGGCGGCCAAAGGCGCATTGGGACCGCTGCCGATTATCAGGACCTTTCCCGCCATCACAATTTGCTCCCTCATCTTTACATGTAGCTCCTGGATAGAACCGAGGAAGATTACGACATTCAACCAAAAGTGGTTCACTCATCGAATTTAGATTTGCGCCCGACTTTTGGACGCCAGAATAGCCCTGCGCCACCCCGCCACTTGCCTCTTGCGGGTGCGGGATGTAGGCAGTGTTTCTAGTGTTACTGGAAAGGGATAAGATGAGCGACGATCCCAAGACATTGGTGTCCACCGAATGGCTGGCCGCCCACCTGAAGGACCCAGATCTCCGCATTCTGGATGGCTCTATGTCACCCGTTGGCATGGAGAACACGGCGGGCGCTGAATATTTGGAGCGCCACATCCCGGGGGCGCGCTATTTTGATATCGACGATATCTCAGACGGGCGCAGCAACCTCCCTCACATGGTGCCGCCGGTCGAAAAATTCATGTCACGGCTGCGCGCAATGGGCGTCGGAGACGGCCATCAAGTGGTGGTCTATGACAGTGCAGGCCTGTTCTCTGCAGCGCGGGTTTGGTGGCTCTTCAAACTGATGGGTCAAAACAACATCGCAGTGCTGGACGGTGGGCTTCCCAAATGGATCGCCGAAGGCCGCCCCGTTGAAGATCTGCCACCCATTATCCGCGATCGCCACATGACCGTGCGCCGCCAAAACCACATGGTGCGCGACGTGACGCAGGTTTCTCATGCGGCCAAACTGGGGGATCACGAAATCATTGATGCCCGCGCCGCAGCGCGTTTCCGTGGCGACGCGCCCGAGCCCCGCGAAGGCTTGCGCTCAGGCCATATCCCCGGCTCCAAAAACGTACCGTTCACAGACACGCTGAATTCAGATGGCACGATGAAAACCGCAGAGGAGCTGCGCGGCGTCTTTGAAGGCGCAGGCGTTGATCTCAGCAAACCGGCCATCACCACCTGTGGTTCCGGTGTGACTGCGGCTGTTTTGTGCCTCGCGATGGAACGGTTCGGAAAGACCGATCACTCCCTTTATGATGGATCATGGGCCGAATGGGGGGCGTTCCCCACTGTGCCCGTAGCAACCGGAGAAGCCTGATGCTCACCAACCTGAAAGAGCAGCCCAAAGATAAGATCCTCGGCCTCATGGCCATGTATCGCGAAGATCCCCGTGCCACCAAGGTGGACTTGGGTGTTGGCGTTTACAAAAACGCCGAAGGTGTGACCCCGGTCATGCGTGCTGTAAAAGCGGCGGAGCAGAAGATTGTCGAGGAGCAGATCACCAAGGCGTATACCGGCTTGGCGGGTGATCCGGCCTATGCGGACGCCATGATAGACATGCTGCTGTCTGGCACCGTGGCGCGCGACCGTCTGGCTGCCGTGGCCACTCCGGGCGGCACCGGTGCCATTCGTCAGGCTTTTGAACTGATCAAGACAGCAAACCCCAAAGCCCGCGTTTTTGTGTCTGATCCAACTTGGCCCAACCACGTCAGCATTCTGAACCACCTTGGTATCGAAATGGTGAAATACCGCTATTTTGACGCCGAGACCCGTGGCGTGAACTTTGACGGCATGATGGAAGATCTTGCCGGCGTGACCCGCGATGACGTGGTTCTGCTGCACGGCTGCTGCCACAACCCGACCGGCGCCAACCTGAACCTGACACAATGGCAGACCGTGATCGACCTGATCACCGACAAAGGCTGTACGCCGATGATCGACATCGCCTATCAGGGCTTTGGCGACGGTCTGGAAGAAGACGCCGCCGCAACGCGCCTGGTGGCCGCCTCTGTTCCAGAACTGCTGATCGCCGCTTCTTGCTCCAAGAACTTCGGCATCTATCGCGAGCGTACGGGTCTGCTGATTGCCATGAGCGAAAAGGCGGAGAACACCGCCATCGCCCAAGGCAATCTCAACCACCTCAACCGTCAGAACTTCTCCTTCCCACCAGACCATGGCGCACGGGTGGTCACCACGATCCTGACCGATCCGGCGTTGAAGGCAGACTGGATGGCAGAGCTGGAAGAAACCCGCCTCGGCATGCTCGCGCTGCGCGAACAGCTGGCCAGCGAACTTCAGCGCCTGTCCGGCTCTGATCGCTTTGGCTTCCTTGCGCAGCACCGGGGCATGTTCAGCCAGTTGGGCACCACGCCAGAGATGGTCGAGAAACTGCGTGTCGACAATGCTATTTACATGGTTGGCGACAGCCGCATGAACATCGCTGGCCTGAACAAGAATTCTGTGCCGGTTCTGGCCAAAGCCATCGTCGACGCTGGCATCTAAACTCACATCACAGCCGCGCCTTGGCCCATCGCTGAGGCGCGGTTTCTTTTTGGAGTACGCTCATGTCTCTGGATTACACCACCCTTGCAGCCACAATCGCCTCCCTCACCGAAGGCGAAACCGACGCCGTCGCCCTCATGGCCACGGTGACTTGCGAAGTGCACCACGCCGATGACCGCTTTGACTGGACAGGTTTTTACCGCGTCGTCGCGCCTGAACTGCTCAAGATCGGCCCTTATCAAGGTGGTCACGGCTGTCTGGTAATCCCTTTCTCGCGCGGCGTCTGCGGCGCAGCGGCGCGCACCGGTGAAACACAGCTCGTCCCCGACGTAGATGCCTTCCCCGGCCACATCGCTTGCGCCAGCAGCACCCGCTCTGAGCTGGTTTTGCCAGTCTGGAACGGCAATGGCGATCTGCTTGGCGTGTTTGACATCGACAGCAACCAGCCCGACGCTTTCACCCAAGAAGACGCCGATCAGCTCACCGCCATTCTCTCAGCCGCGTTCAAGAATGCAGCTTAAATTCTAGAAGGGCGCCTTGGCACGAAACGCCATGCCCTTCCCGCTCTCAGGATGGTTGATCCGCAGCTCTTCTGAATGCAGCATAAGGCGGGGGAACGCCAAGGCCTCCCCCTCCGCATAAAGCGGATCTCCCAAAATCACATGCCCCAGCGCCAGCATATGCACGCGCAACTGGTGGCTGCGGCCAGTTTTAGGGCTCAGGCGCACGCGCGTCTCGGTCTCACTGACCTTAAGCGCCCGCCAATCGGTGATCGCAGGCTTGCCATTCTCATGATCTACCATCTGACGTGGCCGATTGGGCCAGTCCACAATCAGCGGCAGGTCGACCGTGCCCGATTTCTCCGCCATCTTTCCCCAAACCCGCGCCACATAGGTCTTCTTGGTTTTGCGCTTTTCAAACTGCATCGACAGGTTACGCTGTGCGTGTGGGGTCAAGGCAAACACCATCACACCGGATGTGTCCCGATCCAATCGATGCACCAACAAAGCGGTTGGAAAAGCTGTCTGAACACGACTGATCAGGCAATCAGAAAGGTGCTCACCCCGCCCAGGCACCGACAGCAGGCCAGAGGGCTTGTCGACCACAACAATGTCGCTGTCTTCATGCAAGATCACCAGTGGATCTTGGGGCGGATCATAGGGGGTGATTTCAGTCATGGAGCCGGACATAGGGCTTTGAGGCAGGTTGGGCAACCCGACGTCAGGCTTGAGTTGCCCCTATAGATGCGCAGGCTACACGTGGGAGAGTAAGGGAGGACCACAGATGCACCCCACAATCACACGCATGCAAGAGGTTGTCGCCAAGGGCAACGAAGACGACATCAAATCGCTTCTGGCTGAAGATGTAACATTTCAACCGCCAACTTACTGGGCCACATGGACCGGACGGGACCCGGTGGCTGCGGTACTTGGGCACGTGGGGAATGTCTTCACCGATTTTCGCTATCGCCGCGTGATGGGAGACGGCAAGGACTGGGCGCTCGAATTCCAGTGCAAAGTGGGTGAATTTGACTGTGTGGGTGTTGATCTGATCACCCTTGATGATGCGGGTGACATTAAGCATTTCGAAGTGGTGATGCGCCCATATAAGACCATTGGGGCGCTGCGTGATGCGATGAACAAGCGTGTCATGACAGACCCGCGATTCCTAAAATTCAAAGAGGCTTTAAGCTAACTCATGTTGCCCGCTGCTGACCAACTTGCCCGTATTCCTTTGACCCCGGTTTTGGTAGCGCAGGGGCTGGGTGTGCGACAGCGGGCCAACACGCTGAGTGAACCCCCGGGTGCGCGCGAAGGGCAAAGCGGCTCCGGCAAGCCGCTCAGACTGCTGATCGTCGGAGACAGCTCCGCCGCTGGTGTGGGCGCAACCTCACAGGAAAAAGCACTGTCCGGGCGATTGGTGCAAAACCTTGCGCAGGATCATCAGGTGACTTGGAAACTGATTGGTGAAAGCAGCATCACCACCACGGGTATGCTGAAACGCCTAAGCGCCCTGCCAGCGGCCTCATTTGATCTGGCGATCACCGCCCTCGGCGTGAACGACGTCACGCGCGGCAGCAGCCGACGCAAATGGGTGAAGCGGCAGACAGAGCTTGCGGATCTGTTGTCCACGAAGTTTGGCGCGCGGGCCATCGTGGCATCCGGCCTGCCGCCGATGGGTGCCTACCCGCAGGTGCCTCAACCCTTGCGGTGGGTGCTGGGGGCGCAGGCCACGCGCCTTGACGACGCACTGGCAGGTTTGGCGGCCACACACCCGATACTCAGCCACCTGCCCATCGATCTGCCCTTTGAAACCCGCTATCAGGCGTCTGACGGGTATCACCCTTCTGAAGAGGCCTACACGCTCTGGGCATCGCTGTTTGCGGACCACATTCGCGCGCGACTTGGCTGATCCTCAGCCGCGCTCGCCCAGCAGATCTCTCAGCATCGGGATCGAATAGACCACCAGTGCCAGCCAGATCATCGGGAAAGCAATCATCCTTGCTTGCCCAAAGGGCTCATCAAACACAAACACCGCAACGAGGAAGATCATTGTCGGGGCAATGTACTGCATGATGCCAATGGTCGACAGCCGCATGAGCTTGGCACCATTGGCGTAAAACAGCAGCGGCACCGCCGTGACCACGCCACATCCCAGCAACAGCCAGGTATCGTATGCGTTCTGCATAAAATGCCCCTGCCCGCTTGATATCAGCCAGACCAGATATCCCGTTGCAGGCACGGACAGGATCAAAATTTCCAGCAAAAACCCTTGGTTGGGGCCAATCGGTAGGGACTTCTTGAAGAAGGCATAAAAGCCCCAGGACACGGTGAGCGCCAATGCTGGCCAGGGCAATTTGCCCGCATCTGCCCAAAGCACGGCCACAGCGCCAGCGGCCAGAGCCACGGCAATCCATTGCAGACGCGAGAGCCGCTCCCCCAGCAGACAGGCTGCAAGGGCAATGCTGAACAGCGGATTGATGTAATAGCCCAGCGCCGCATCAAGCGCGCGGTCGTTGGCGATCGACCAAACATAGATCCCCCAATTCACCGTGATCAGCGCCGCTGTTACGCAGCCCATGGCCAGCGTGCGGGGATTGCGCAACGCAGCGATCAGATCGCTCGTGCGCCGCAGAATGATCAGGACAGCCCCGGCAATTGGCACAGACCAAATGACCCGATGCGCCACAACCTCAAGCGCTGGCATATGCGCGAGAAGCTTCATGTAGAGCGGGAGAAACCCCCAAAGCAAATAAGCCGCCATCGCAAAGGCAAAGCCTCTGGGCGTATCCACATTCTCGGGTGTGTTGCTGGTTGCCGCCATGGGTGTCTCCTTCAGCCGCGACGTGCCTTGATACCGCCCGGCCCATCGGAAGGAAACGCCCGATTTTGTGAGGGAGGCCATCACCATTCTTGATGATGACCCCGCCCCTCTTAGACTTTGACCCGCTCGGACTTGGGATCATACATGGGCTTCAAAGAGGCCTCGGCGCGAATTTTGGTGCCCATCACATCGATTTCGTAGGTCGACGCCAGAACGTCTGCGGCTTTTTCTCCTTCGCACGGCACATAGCCCAGCCCCACGGCAGCACCTAAGGTGTGACCGTAGTTTCCAGAGCTCAGATACCCGACATATTCGCCATCACGCAGGATCGGCTCATTGTGAAACAGCAGAGGCTCAGCCTCTGTGAGCTTGAACTGCAAAAGCCGGTTTTTGGGGCCGCTCTCTTTGCGTGCGATCACCGCCTCTTTGCCGATGAAGTCTGCCTTGTCCGTCTTCACCGCAAACCCAAGACCCGCATCCACCACATGATCTTCGCAGGTGATGTCATGCCCAAAGTGACGGAAGCCTTTTTCGATCCGGCAGCTGTCCATCATATGCATGCCGCATAGCTTCAGCCCCATATCCTGTCCAGCGTCCCAGAGCGTTTCAAAGGCATGCCCTGCCATGTCCGAGGACACATAGATTTCCCAGCCAAGCTCCCCCACATAGGTCACACGATGTGCCCGCGCGAGGCCCATGCCCAGCTCTATCTCCTGCGCGGTACCAAACGGATTGGTCGCATTGGAGAAGTCCGCCGGGGACACTTTCTCAAGCAGTTTGCGCGCGTTTGGCCCCATGATGGCCAGCACGCCCTCGCCGGCGGTGACATCGGTGATCACCACGTTGAAGTTGCCCTTGTGACGCTGCATCCAGGTCTGATCCGCCAGCCGCGTCGCGGCAGGCGTGACAACAAGATAGGCGGTTTCCGTCAGCCGCGTTACGGTCACATCCGCCTCAATCCCGCCGCTGCGGTTGAGAAATTGCGTGTAGACGATCTTGCCATTTGGCACCGAATAATCGCCGCCGCCCACATAATTCATGAAGGCTTCGGCATCCGGACCTTCCACGCGGATTTTGCCAAAGGACGACATGTCATACATGCCGACATTTTCACGCACGGCACGGTGCTCGGCGGCGGAGTTCTCAAACCAGTTTTGGCGTTTCCAAGTGTACTGGTATTCGCGCTCTTGGCCTTCATTCGCAAACCAATTGGCCCGCTCCCAACCCGCAAGCTCTCCAAAAACGGCGCCCTGCTCTTTCAAGTGATGATGGAACGGTGTGCGCCGCACCCCGCGTGCTGTGGCCTTTTGGCGATAGGGGAAGTGATCCGCATAAAGTAGCCCCAGCGTCTCTTTGGAACGCTCAAACAGATAGGTTTTATTGCCTTGGAACGGCTGCATGCGGCTGATGTCCACATCGCCCAGATCAAACGGGCGCTCGCCATCTGTCATCCATTGCGCCAGCGCCATGCCTGCGCCGCCCGCAGACTGAATACCAATGGAGTTGAAGCCAGCCGCCACCCAGACATTGTCCATCTCAGGTGCCAGCCCAAGGTGGTAGGCATCATCAGGCGTGAAGCTTTCCGGCCCGTTGAAGAAGGTGTGGATGCCCGCCTCAGCCAGCATAGGAAGACGGTTGCAAGCCGCTTCCAGGATCGGCTCAAAGTGGTCAAAATCTTCCGGCAATTGGTCAAACTCAAAGCTGTCGGGAATGCCGTTCATGCCCCAAGGTTTGGCGTTGGGCTCAAAGGCACCAAGCAGAATTTTCCCTGCGTCTTCCTTGTAGTAGGCGCATTCATCGGGAACGCGCAGCACCGGCATCTGAGTGAGGCCCTGAATGCCTTCGGTCACGATGTAGAAGTGCTCACAGGCGTGCAGAGGCACATTCACGCCCGCCAGGCGGCCCACTTCATGGCCCCACATACCCGCACAGTTCACAATCATATCGCAGGCAATGTGGCCTTGGGCGTTGCCGTCATCAGAGACCCAATCCACACCCGTCACTTTGCGACCGGATTTGGCGATATTGGTGACTTTGATACGCTCCTTGACGATGGCACCGCCCTGCCGCGCACCTTTGGCCAAAGCCAACGCGATATTGGCCGGGTCTCCCTGACCATCCAGCGGCAACCAGACGCCGGCTTTCACATCCTCGATGTTGAGATACTCATAGCGCGCTTTCACCTCGGAAGGCGAAATCTCTTCGACCTCCACCCCAAAGGCCCGCGCCATGGCCGCTTGGCGGTAGATCTCTTCCTTGCGCTCTTCGGTCAAAGCAACGGTGATCGAACCGCACCGCTTAAAGCCTGTGGCCACGCCAGTTTCAGCTTCAAGGTTGCCGTAGAGCTCTTGGGAATATTTCGCGAGTTTGGTCATATTCGCCGTGGCGCGCAGCTGTGCAATCAGGCCTGCGGCATGCCACGTTGTGCCTGAAGTCAGCTGCTTGCGCTCCAAAAGCACAACATCTTTCCAGCCCAATTTGGTCAGGTGGTACGCCACAGAACAGCCCACCACACCGCCGCCAATAATCACCACGCGTGCTTTGTTTGGAAGATCAGCCATTACGATGTCCTTTCAGGTATTTCACAGGCTTAGGCCCAAGGCCGCCAAGGGCTCTGCCCCCGGACACCCGGCTTAATTTCAGCAAGATGAAGTCAGGCCCCGACCAAGTCATAACCTGCCTCTTTCAAACGGTTTGCCAGTTCAGCGATATGACCCGGGCCAACCTCGCAGCAGCCGCCAACAAAGCGTGCGCCATCCGCGACCCATTGCATGGCAAAGTCCGAGTAGCGTGCGGGCGTCACATCATCGCGGGCGCACAGCCCGTCAACGGTGCCTCCGATTTCAAGCGGGTCGATGCCCGTGAAGGCATTGGCGTAGGCACCGGTTGCGCGACCTGTCGCCAACACGGCCGGGAGCCCGCCGGACACAACTTCTGGTTTGGAGCAATTCAGGCCAATGCCAGCGACCTTAATGTCCTTGAGCGCTGCTAATGCAGCCTCAAGCGGCTCTCCAGAACGCAAGGTCCGGCTGTTGTCGTCCTTGAGTGTGACAAACACCCATGTTGGCTTGCCTGTTTCGACACCAGTCTGAGCCGCAGCAGTTGCCTCGGCAATGCTGGACAAGGTTTCGCAGAGGATGACGTCACAAGCCGCTTCCTGCGCTGCGACTATCTCCTGATAGGCAGGCAGCAAATCAGCGTGGCCGAGTGACATATCCGGGCGATATGACCCGTGCAGCGGCGGCAGGCAGGCGGCCAGTTTAACGCCGTCCGCTTCAACCTCATCACGTGCAGCATTGACAAGATCAATCGCCCGCTGCTGGAGGGTTTCAAACATATCGCCAACTCCCTCCCGCGCGAGCCGCTCAGGAGTGGCGGAATAGGTGTTGAGCGTGATCAGACGCGCGCCGGCCCGGATAAAATCCGTATGCACCGCCTGCACGATCTCCGGCTCTTCCATCATCACCTTGGTGGACCAAAGCGGATGGGCCGGCATGGATGACCGGGCCAGGAGCTCCTGACCCGATCCACCATCTTTCAAGATGACCTGCGTCATGCCCGCAGGCGTTCGTTGGCCGGATCCCAGAGCGGCTGATCCTCTTGCACCACGGCGCGGTATTTCTCGCCGTAGATCTCAACCTCAAGCTCCGTGCCGGGTTTTGCCAGCTCCGTCTGCACCATGCCCAGCGCGATGGAAGCATTCACCCGATGCCCCCAGCCGCCAGATGTGGTTTCCCCCACAATCTGATCGCCGTGCCAGATACAAGACATGTAAGGCGCATCCGCATCACCGGCCTCTACAACCAAGGTAACAAAGGATTTTTTGACGCCTTGCTGCAGCTCGTTCTGGATCGCGGCTTTGCCCGGGAACGCCTGTGGCTTGTCGAGCTTCACAAAACGGCCAAGGCCCCCTTCGAGCAGAGAGTAATCCGTGGAGAGATCGCCTTTCCACGCGCGGTAGCCTTTTTCCAGACGCAGGGAATTGAGAGCATACATGCCAAATGGCGTCGCTCCAGCGGTGATGATGGCATCGTAGATTGCTGGCATATGCTCATTCAGCGCATGCACTTCCCAACCCAATTCACCTGCAAACGACACACGGATCAGATAGGCAGGATGCCCTGCAACGGTTGCACTCTGGTGGGTGAGCCAACCACTTTCCAGATCCGCATCTGTCAGGTTTGCCAGAATCTCACGCGATTTTGGACCTGTGACAATCAGCGTGTCGCGGGTGGTGGTCACATCCTCAACCGTCACACCTGCTGGCATGACTCTGGTCAGAATATCGCGGTCGTGCCATTGCGCGGTGGCCGCGGTGATCATCACAAATTCGTCCTCACCCAGACGGATACAGGACATCTCAGTCAGGATGCGACCCCGGTCATCTGAGACATAAACAAGGTTCATCCGGCCGACCTTTGGAAGGCCACCTGTCACGAGACCGCGCAGCGCTTCGGCCGCGCCCTCGCCTTTGACCATGAAGCGAGAAAAGCCTGGCAAATCAAGCACACCACAGTGATCGCGGACCGCTTCGCACTCTTCTTTGATGCGCTGCTCCCATGGGCCGGAGCGTCCCCAGGTGTGGGTGGCATCCAGCGAGGTGTCGTCGCCGTCCTTGGCGAACCAGTTGGCCCGCTCCCAGCCGTTGTAGGCCCCCATAACACCGCCTTGTGCAACCACCCGGTCATGGACGGGGGAGAGCTTCTTGTCGCGCGCGGCGGGCCATTCGTGATGCGGGAAATGCATGGCATATTCGTTGCCGTAAACTTCCATGCCTTTCTTCACGCAGTAATCATGATCGGTGTAATCGGTGTAGCGGCGCGGATCGACGGCCCACATGTCCCACTCGGTGTGGCCATCCACGATCCACTCTGCGAGCACCTTGCCAGCCCCGCCGCCTTGGGCGATGCCGAAGGTGAACACACAGTTTTCAAAGGCATTTTCCACGCCCGGCATGGGGCCGATCAGTGGCAAACCGTCTGGCGCATAGGGGATCGGGCCGTTGATCACACGGCTGATGCCGGAGGTTGCCATCAGCGGCACACGCTCCATGGCGTCGGTCACGATGTCCTCGATCCGGTCCAGATCGTCAGACCAGAGCTGGAAGGAGAAATCATCCGGCATCGGGTCGGCGTCTGTGTCCCAATGGGCCTTACAGTTGGGCTCATAGGGGCCGAGGTTGTAGCCGTGTTTCTCCTGACGGAGGTAGTAGGAGATATCCACGTCGCGCAGCAGCGGCAGCTTCACACCACCGTTCGCTTTGGACCATTCTTCCACCTCAGGGATCTCTTCGGTCAGCAGATACTGGTGGCTCATCACCATCATCGGCACAGAACGACCGCCGTAAGGCTTGAACCACTCGCCCACACGCTGAGCATAGTAACCTGCTGCGTTCACAACATAATCACAGGCAATGTCACCTTTTTCCGTGTGCACAATCCAGCTTTTGTCTTCTTGCTGGGTCACGCCGGTCGCCGGGCAGAAACGGATGATCTTTTGGCCCATGTCCCGCGCGCCTTTGGCAAGCGCCTGGGTGAGTTGGGCCGGATCGATGTCGCCGTCGGTGGGATCATAGAGCACCCCCATGAGATCGTGGGTCTCAAGGAATGGATAGCGCTCCTTGGCCTCCTCCGGGGTCCACATCTCCATCGGGATGCCCTGATAGCGCGCCATGGACATGGCCCGTTCAAACTCCTGCACACGCTCTTTGGTATGCGCCAGCCGGATCGAGCCGGACTGGTGATAGTTCATCGGGTAGTCCACCTCTTCACCCAAGCGGGCGTAAAGCTCGGTGGAGTAGCGCTGCATGTTCATGATGGCCCAAGAGTTTGAAAACGTGGGCACATTCCCAGCTGCGTGCCAGGTGGATCCGGCGGTCAGCTCGTTCTTTTCCAGCAGAACACAATCGGTCCAGCCCTTCTTGGCAAGGTGGTACAGGCTTGAGGTGCCAACGACCCCACCGCCGATGATGACCACGCGGGCCTTGGTTGGAAAATCGGACATGTTGGTCTCCCTTAGTCAAAAACCAGTTTGGCAGCGAGGCCGCCAAAAATGATGGATGCGCATTTGTTTAGAACCCCGGTGGCCTTCTTCAGCTTGGCTCCGACCAAGCCTGCGGAGAGGCCGATCATGGAGACCACAACGAAGCCACCAGCGGAAAACATGAGGCCCAAGATGGCGATCTGGTGCCAAATGGGGCCGGCCTCAGGTGTGGTGAACTGGGGCAAAAAGGCGAGGATGAAGAGGATGATCTTGGGGTTCATCATATTGGTCAGGAACCCGCGACGCAGGGCACGCGCGACATTGGCACGGCCGTCAGTCTCCTCAGAAGGCGGCAAGGCGCGCCAGGATTGCCAAGCCAAAACAAGAAGATAGGCTGCCCCTGCATATCGGATCACCAGTAGGGCCGTGGGAGATGCGGCGATCACAACGGCAAGGCCAGCGGCGGCCAAAGTGATGTGCATCAGCAAGCCCAGCGTCACACCAACGGTGGCGGCAAACCCGGCTTTGGGTCCGCCCGCAATGCCGGAGGCGATGGTGAACATCATATCCGCGCCGGGGGTCAGATACATCACCAGCGAGGCCGCCATGAAGGCCCAGAGCGTGACGCTTTCCATATTTGCGAATGTCTCAAGCATGGCCTTCCTCCTTGTTTTTTAAGCGTTTCTCAGATTGGTGTGTCAGAACATCAATAGACCGGCGGGGCGATCACCCAGATCGCGACACAGGGTTCGTCGTGAGGGTTGGACCAGTGGTATTCCTCGCCGCGGATGCGGAAGCTGTCGCCCGGGCCGACCGAGAATTCCTGTGTCCCGATCCGTAAATTCAGTTTGCCTTCAACCACATAGCCAACTTCCTGCGTGGGGCGCGTGGCGGGCACTTGCATCTCGGAGCGGGGCGCGAAGGTGGAATGCACCATCTCAAAATCATCCGTGAGATCGGGCGAAAGCAGCTCTTCGATCAGCCCTTCCTCGCTGCCACCCATCGGGCGGCGGGCGCCTGCGCGGACGATATAGCCCTGTTCATGGGCCAGCGCGGAGGACTGGCCAAACAGCATAGACATAGGAACTTCAAGGACTTGCGCGATTTGACGGAGATCGGAAATCGTCGGTTCGGACTTGTCGCGCTCGACCTGACTGAGCCACCCCACAGACCGTTCCAGCGCCTCTGCCATATCCGTCAATGTCAGGCCGCGCGCCTTGCGCAGCGCGCGCAGATCGGCGCCAAGCGTCTGGGGGTTTTGGGGCACATCGTGCAGCATATAGCGCGAATCCAGTCGTGAAATTTTTCCCTCTAATTTCACGGTGCCTCAGTTTGGTGAAATTTCAAAGCACTTTTTCACGCGATCTTCACATTTGTTGCGCGCGCCAAAAGCCGCGTTAACCATGAAAAACAACGTCGGTATCGCGTCTGTATTGCGGCTGTATCGCGTAGGTGCGAAATTTCGGTCCGAAAAAAGGTTACCCCAACGGGCGTTGCGTGGATTTCACAGATCAAAATCCGCGCAGGTCTTGCGCAAGTTGACGGGCGTATTCCGGCTCTCGCTGCCAGCCGCAGGCCACCTCCCATGCGAGATGGGCACGGCGCATCAGCGGCCCCATAGGCTCAAGCATCACCCGATCAAAAAGCGGCAGGTCGCGGCGGCATTCATCCCAATCAATCAGCCAGAGATGCCCCAGCGGATCACGCAGCAGATTGCCCGGCGCAAGGTCGCCATGAACAACACAGAGCGGCGTGGTTTGCACGGCACCCCAAGCGGCCCGGCACAGGGCCACAATATCGGCGGGCATCTGCGAGAGATCAACGTCGCCGCCCGCCGCGCGGGTCAGCAGGTCTGCGGTGGCACAAAACCCCGGCCGTTGGGACACAGCGCGGCTCATTTCGTGAAACCGGTTGAGCGGGGCGGAGAGGTCAGAGGCCGCAGCAGGCGGTATCACCGCCCCTTCGACAAAGTCCTCACATATCCAGCCCTCATCGATCCAAGCGCCGGACAGGCTGCGGCGCATGTGCGGCACATTCAGTCCTGCGGCACGGGCGATGGCCTGCACCTCTGCAAGCCAGGCCATGGCCGCCTCTGAGTGTTGGGTGGACTTGAGCACCAGATCCTTGGGCAGGCCGCGCGTGCGCCAGACCGTATTGCGATGGCCACCCGTGAGCTCTTCAAGCGGCGCATGGATGCCCCAGAGATGCAGAGGTGGATGGCTCATCGCTTTGCGGCTCCTAAGGCACCTCGCAGGTGTAAAGCTGCACTTTCAGCCCACCATGTGCCACGGTGGCAAAGGGTGTTTCCAGCGGCAGGCCTGTGGCGCGGGCGAGCCCTGTGTCGGTGGTGACAATACCCACGGTCCAGCCGGAGAAATGCTGCGAGAGCGCTTTGCCAAAGCTTGCGTAGAGCGCAAACAGCCCCTTTTTGTCGCCAATCCGCGCGCCGTAAGGCGGGTTCACCACGACGATACCGGGGGGGCCATCTGGCGGTATGATCTCGCCCGCACTTTTTTGGGTAAAGCTGGCCCAGTCCGCCACCTCTGCGCGGCTGGCGTTTTCGCCTGCCATGCGGATCGCACCGGCGTCTTTGTCGGAGCCAAAAAAGCGTGCGCTGGGGGCTGTTGCCTCGGCATTGCGCAGCGCTTGGAACGCCTCGATGTCAAAATTGGCGAGCTGCTGAAAAGCAAAGCTGCGGGAGCGCCCCGGCAGAAGCCCGGCGGCGATCTCGGCCGCTTCGATCACAAAGGTGCCGGAACCGCACATCGGGTCATAGACCGGCTGGCTGCCGTCAAAGCCGAGCTGGCGCAGGAACATGGCGGCCATGTTTTCGCGCATGGGGGCCTTGGCGACGGCGGATTTGTGGCCGCGCTTGTGCAGGCTTTCGCCCGTGGTGTCGAGCGAGAGGGTGACCATATTATTGTCGATCCGCGCCTTCACCACCACGTCGGCCTCTGCCGAAATGGGCGCGCCGACGGCGGTGGCCAAGCCCCGCTCGATGCGCTCTTTGGCGGCGCCCGCGTGGTAGATCTTGGATTTCTGCGTGGCGACATCCACCTTCAGCGGCACATCGGTGCGCAGATATTGCCGCCATGGCATATCGGCGATCAGACGCTCCAGCTGGTTGAGGTGCATGGCTTGAAAATTGTCGATCCGCGCCAGCACGCGCACCGCGCCGCGCAGGCTCAGATTGGCGCGCCAGACATCCTGCCAGTTGCCGCGAAAGCGCACGCCGCCGGGCATCATTTTGGGCTTTTTGAAGCCCAGATCCGCCATTTCCGCCGCCAGAGGCTTTTCCAGCCCAGGCGCGGTCACCACAAAGATTTCAAATTTTTTCATGCGCCGCTTGTAGCGGGCTTTGTCAGGTGACGCGAGGCGTAGTCTGCACGAAAAAGCGGCTCTACGGCGGCGGCCAGACGCAAGAGGCGCGCTTCATCGCCGCCTTTGACCAAGAGCATCACACCACAGGAGGGCACATCCGTAGGCAGGGTGATGCCCGCGCTGCCCATGAGGTTGCCGATGCGGGTGTTGCGCAAGGCGAGCAGGTTTTCGGTGATGTAGTACTCCTGATCGGTCATCAGGCGCTCCACATTGGGCGGCAGGATCGGCGCGGTGGGCAGCACCACGGCGTCATAGCTGGCAATGCGGGCCTCCCAGATGTCGCGCAATTCATGCAAGCGCTGCCAAGCGGCGACGTAATCCGGCCCGGTGATGGTGGCCCCGGCGCGGAACCGCTCCAGAATCTGGTCAAACATCTTGTCCGGTGCCGCCTCGATGGTGTCTTTCCACTCGCCGTAGGCCTCGGCCGTATAGAGCGGCGCGGTGAGGGACATGGCCTCAGCAATCTCAGGGGCCTGAATGAACTCCAGCGTCGCGCCCGCGACGCTCATCCGGTGGGTGGCGCGCTCAAAAGCGGCCAGCGGGGCCTCGCGCAGGTTTTCAAGCGCGATGGTTTCCAGCACCGCAAAGCGCTTGCCCTTCAGCGACACGCCGCGCAGATCCACAGGGGCGCTGCCATCCAGCATGGCAAAGAGCAGAGCGGCGTCTTCGACGGTGCGGGTAATCGGGCCGATGGTGTCAAAGCTGCGGCACAGCGGCACCACGCCTTTGCAGGAAATCCGCCCCGGCGTGGTTTTTAGACCCACAAGATCATTCCAGGCGGCGGGAATGCGCACCGAGCCGCCGGTGTCAGAGCCGATGCCAGCAGGTGCAAGGTCAAAGGCCACGCTGGTGGCCGCCCCGGACGATGAGCCGCCGGGCACCGCGCCTGCGTCATTCACGCAGGGTGGTGTGGCGGTGATCGGATTGAGGCCAAGGCCCGAGAACGCCAGCTCGCTCATATGGGTTTTGCCAAGGCAGATCAGACCCATGGCGGTGGCATTGGCGAGCACCTCAGCGTCCTCCTGTGGCACACGGCCCTTGAGCAGGGCAGACCCGGCTTCGGTCACCACACCGGCGCTGTCAAACAGGTCTTTCCAGCTGATCGGCACGCCATCAAGCGGCGACAGGCGCAGCCCCAGACGGGCGCGCTCCGATGCGGCAGCGGCTTCTGCCAGCGCGCGCTCGCGGGTGATCGCAGAATAGATGCGATCACGAAGGGTATGGCCTTCAATGGCGGTCAGATAGGTTTCGGTCAGCGCCACCGGATCAATCGCCCCGGCTTCGATCCCGCGCCCCAGATCCGCAACGCCCATTTTCAGCCATTCCAACATTTTGCTCTCCAAACCTCTGATCAGCGCGACGGTAGCGGCGCAATCGCGCATGGACAATCCCGAACCGACACCCATATTGGCGTCATGAGTTTTGACACCGATATTCTGATCGCCGGTGGCGGGTTGAACGGCCCTGCCCTGGCGCTGGCGCTCGCGCAGGCGGGCTTTGATGTGACCGTTGTGGATGCGCGCCCTGCTCCCGCACGGGCGGCAGGCAACTTTGACGGGCGCGGCTATGCGCTGGCGCTGGCCTCCAAGCGGCTGCTGAGCGCGATTGGTGTCTGGGAGCAGGTGGCGGATCAGGCTGAGCCGATGCGCGACATCAAGGTCTCAGACGGGCGCGCGGGCGAAGGGCCGTCGCCGTTCTTCATGCATTTCGACCACCGCGAGATCGAAGAAGGCCCGATGGGGTTCATGCTGGAGGACCGCTTCCTTTACCGCGCCTTCCTGACGGCGATGGAAGCCGAGCCGAAGATCACGCTGATTTCCGGCACAGAGGTCACCGATCAAGAGGTTGATGTCAGCGGTGTCACGGTCACGCTGAGTGATGACACGACACGGCGCGCAAGGCTGCTGGTGGGCTGTGACGGGCGGCAGACCGGTGTTGGCAAACGCGCGCGTATCAAGCGCACCGGCTGGGGCTATGGGCAGACCGCGCTGGTCTGCGCGATCAAACATGAAAAGCCCCACAATGGCGTGGCGCATCAGTTCTTCATGCCCCCCGGCCCGCTGGCGATCCTGCCGCTGCCAAACAATATGAGCTCCATTGTCTGGTCAGAAACCGACGAGGCTGCTGCCGCCATCCATGCGCTGTCTGACGAAGACTATATGGCGGTACTGCGTCCGCGCTTTGGCGATTTCCTTGGAGAGATCGAACTGGCGGGCAACCGCTTCACCTATCCGCTGAGCCTGTCGGTGGCCAACAGCTTCATCGCAGAGCGCGTGGCGCTGGTGGGGGATGCGGCCCATGGCATGCACCCGATTGCCGGACAGGGCCTCAACGCCGGTCTGCGCGATGTGGCGGCGCTGGCGCAAATCTTGACGGAGGCGCAGCAACGCGGCGAAGACATCGCCTCTCCGCTGGTGTTGGGCCGCTATCAGGAATGGCGCCGCTTTGACACCGCCACGCTGGTGGCCGCAACCGATCTCACCAACAAGCTTTTCTCCAACGACAACCCGCTGCTGCGTGCCGCGCGGGATGTGGGCATGGGGCTTGTGGGGGCAATGCCGGGCTTGCGCCGCACCTTCATGCGCGAGGCTGCGGGCCTCAATGGTGAATTGCCCAAGCTGATGCAGTAGACGCGCCAGCGCTTCTCATTCGTCAAATATCCCAGGGGTGAGCGCAAAGCGCGAGGGGGCTGGCCCCCTCAGCCTTCTTTCAATAGCTTAACTTTGAGTTCACTCGATCACGCGGGCTTCGTCGATCAACATCACTGGAATGCCAGCGCGGATCGGGAAGGCGAGACCAGCCGCGCGGGAGATCAGCTCCTGCTTTTCCGCGTCATATTCCAAAGTCCGCCCGGTCTGCGGGCAGACCAGCGCTTCCAGCATCCGGCGGTCAAATTTCGGGTCAAGCTGCGGCTCGGTTTGCGCATCCATCATTGTATCAAGTCCTCTCCGTCACCGCTGCGCAGTGCAAATTCCAAAAGTGTCACAAGAGTTTCGCGGCGCGTGGTCAGCGAAGGCGCCTCCAGTAGCGCCTGTTTGTCCTCTGCGCCAAACTCCAAAAGCATCGACAGCGAGTTGATCAGCAACTCGTCATCCGCATCTTTGAGCGTGTCCCAATCAGTCGACAGCTCGCGTTGGTCAAAATACCGCTTGAGCAGATCCATAAAGGCCGGGCGCTGAAAGCCCGGGTCATTTTCCGTGCCGCCCAGATCGCGTTCAAAACCGTCCCAAAGCACCTGACAGCGGCGGTAAGGCGCAAACCCTTCGACCTCCTGCAGCACGCGAAAGCGTGACACGCCCGAGAGGGTGATCAGATAGCGATTGTCATCGGTCTCTGAAAACTGGGTGATGCGCCCGGCACAGCCGATGGTGTGCAGGCCGGAGCCGTCCCGCCCCGGCACCTCATTGGGCTGGATCATCCCGATCAGGCGCTCCGAGGTCTTGAGCGCGTCATCCAGCATCGCCAGATAACGCGGTTCAAAGATATGCAGCGGGAGGCGCGCGCGGGGCAACATCAGCGCCCCGGGCAAAGGAAACACCGCCAGCGTTTCCGGAAGGTCAGCGGCTTTGAACATGGCAGAAGCCTACTCTGGAACGCCTGATCCGCAAAGCGAGATCATGCAAAGATCAGCGAGCTCAGTTTACGACGCCCATTGAGCACCACCGGATCATTGGCTGGAAGCGCCTCAAAGATGGTGAAGAGCTGGGCCTTGGCTGCGCCGTCGTTCCATTCGCGATCGCGGCGGAACAGCTCCAGCAGCTCGGTCACGGCCTCTTCGACCTGATCAGCGGCATGCAGGGCCTGCGCCAGATCGAGACGCGCCTGATGATTGTCGGGATCCGCCTCCACAGCCGCACGCAGCTCTGCCACGGGGCCAGCGTTTTCTGCCTGACGGGCCAGCTCAATCTGGGCGCGCACCGCTTCGATTTCAGGCGCCTCGGAGATGGCCTCCGGCGCGCCGTTGATCACAGCTTCGGCCTGATCGGTCTGGCCAAGCGCCAGATAGGCGCGCGCCATGCCCGCAAATGCGGCTGCGTTTTCAGGATCTTGCTCGGCAATGGCCGCGAAGGTTTCCGCCGCGGAGGTGGCATCGCCCTCGCCCAGCATCTCTTCCGCTGCGGCCAGCGCATCGGCCAGACCGCCATCGGGCATGGCGCCGCCACCGGCCTCAACCACACGCGCCACAAAGGCGTCAATCTCGCTGGGCGGCAGCGCGCCCTGGAAACCGTCAACCGGCTGGCCCTGCCAGAAGGCATAGACGGTCGGGATGGATTGCACGCGCATCTGGCCTGCGATCATCTGGTTTTCGTCCACATTGACCTTGGCCATTTTCACCGCGCCGCCCGCTGCGGTCACAGCCGCCTCAAGCGCGGGGCCGAGGGTCTTGCAGGGGCCGCACCATGGCGCCCAGAAGTCTACGATCACCGGCACGGTCATGGAGGCATCCACAACGTCGGCCATAAAAGTGGCTTCAGATACGTCTTTGATCAGATCACCATTTGCGGGCGCGGTCTGTGCGCCTCCGCCAAGAATATCCATCATCTTTTGTCTCCGTCTGGACCTTGCCCCCTATATGGCGAGATGCGGCGCAGAAACCAAGGGAGGAGTTGGTTTTGGCGCGCAGCAAAAGCGGGCAAAGTCGCGGGTGTTTTACAGGTCGAAGGTGGCAAAGATCGGCGCGTGGTCTGACGGCTTTTCCCAGCCACGGGCCGCGCGCAGCACACGGCTTGAGTGCGCGGCGTTGGAAATGTCCGGCGTGGCCCAGATGTGATCGAGCCTGCGGCCCTTGTCTGCCGCGTCCCAGTCACGCGCGCGATAAGACCACCAGCTGTAGAGCTTGCCCTCAGGGATGTCCTGTCGGGTGATATCGACCCAGCCGCCCGCCTCTTGGGTTTCGGCAAGCTTTTCGACCTCAATCGGGGTGTGGCTCACCACTTTCAGCAGTTTCTTGTGATCCCAGACGTCATCTTCGCGCGGCGCGATGTTGAGATCGCCCACCATGATGGATTTGCTCATGTCTTCGCGTTTGAAGTAGTCCCGCATGTCGGCAAGGTAGTCGAGCTTCTGGCCAAATTTCTCATTCTGCTCGCGATCCGGCACATCGCCGCCCGCAGGTACGTAGAAATTGTGGACAGTCATGCCGTTTTCCAGCCGCCCGGCGATGTGGCGGGCATGGCCGAGATCGGCAAAATCTTCACTGCCCGCTTCCTCCATGGGGATCTTGGAGAAGATCGCCACGCCGTTGTAGCCCTTCTGGCCGCGCGCGACCATGTGGGTGTAGCCAAGGGCGGCAAAGCTTTCAGCGGGGATTTTATCGACGGGGCTTTTGCATTCCTGAAGGCAGAGCACATCGGGGGCTTCTTCCTGCATCAGCTTTTGCACAATCGGCTCGCGCAGACGCACGGAGTTGATGTTCCAGGTGGCAAGCGTGAATGACATTGAGCTCTCCCTCAGATGTTTGACGCGACCCTACGCGGGCGGGCGGGTGCTGCCAATCCGAAAGCTGCGCCAAGACAGAGGCGTCCAGACTCTAGGCACAAAAAAAGGCCCGAGCCGGAGCCCGGGCCAGTCCAACAGGGAGGTTCATGTCATAACCCGGACATGGGCGGGAACTCTTTGGTCTTTGCAAATGGTGCGCGTTTCAAATTCTTCACCGCACCATTGTAACATATTTAGGGGCTGCCGTGGTTGTGCAAAGTCCCACGGCAATCCATCGGCGGTTTTATGCCACCAGCCGGTAACCGCCGCTTTCGGTGATCAGCAGCCGTGCGTTGGAGGGATCGGGCTCGATCTTCTGACGCAGACGGTAGATGTGGGTTTCCAGCGTGTGGGTGGTGACACCCGCGTTATACCCCCAGACCTCGTGGAGCAGCACGTCGCGTGCCACAACACCTTCGGTTGCCCGGTAGAGGAACTTCAGGATGTTTGTCTCTTTCTCGGTCAGGCGGATCTTGCGATCGTCCTCGGTGGTCAAGAGCTTCATGGACGGCTTGAACGTATATGGCCCAAGCTGGAAGACCGCGTCTTCAGATTGCTCATGCTGGCGCAGCTGCGCACGAATCCGCGCAAGCAGCACCGGGAACTTAAACGGCTTGGTCACATAGTCATTTGCGCCCGAATCAAGGCCCAGAATGGTGTCTGCGTCGCTGTCATGACCGGTCAGCATCAGGATCGGGCTTTTCACGCCCTGCTTGCGCATCAGGCGGCAGAGCTCGCGGCCGTCGGTGTCAGGCAGGCCCACATCCAGAATGATGATGTCATACAGGCCTTCTTTGACACGGCTCATGGCATCTGCGCCGTTGGCCGCTTCAAACACGTCAAAGTCTTCGGTCATCACCAACTGCTCAGACAGCGCCTCGCGCAGATCGTCATCATCGTCTACCAGCAGGATTTTTTTCAATTGCGCCATGTGCCGCCTCCTCGTTTGAATTGCTTGGTAGACGATTTGAGGTACCAATTCATTTACAACAAGATTTGCTGCAAAACTCTCACGCCCTCGTGTTTCAGCAGCGGCAAATGTTTCATATTGCTGCAAGGGACGCTACATGTGTGGCCCAACCAATTGAGAATCTCATGAGTTTTGCACCTGACATCATCGAACGACTGGCCCGCGCGCGTGCAGATCTGCGCATGGGGGTGCCGATTGTTTTGACCGGAGGCGTTGTGCCTTTGCTGGTGCTGGCGGCAGAAACCCTGACCGACGCCCGTCTTGACGATGTGCGCGGGCTTGCCGAAGAGCCGCATCTGGTGATCACAGCTCGGCGCGCCGAAACCCTGAAGGCCCGGGCCTATGACGGCGATGTGGCGCGGATTTCCCTGCCCAAAGATGCAGGGCTGACATGGGTGCAGAGCATTGCCGCGCCGGAAGATGATCTCAAAAGCCCAATGAAAGGGCCGCTGGCCACTGCACGTGACGGGGATGCCGACCTGCACCGGGCCGCGGTGAAACTGGTGAAATCCGCGCAGCTTCTGCCCGCAGCCCTCACAGTGTCTTTGCCCGACGCAGCGCAATTCGCGCTCGATCATGGCCTCACGGTGATACCGGCGCCCCTTGCTGCGCCCCATCTCGCCGCGACAAGCCCGCTGCATCCGGTGGTGCATGCGCGCCTGCCCATGGCGGCGGCGGAGGCTGGGCGGCTGCATATTTTCCGCCCCGAAGACGGTGGCGCAGAACACTACGCGATTGAGATTGGGCGTCCTTCCCGCGACAAGCCTGTGCTCGCCCGCCTGCATTCGGCCTGTTTCACCGGTGATGTGCTGGGCAGCCTGAAATGTGACTGCGGCCCGCAGCTGCACGCGGCGCTGGATCAGATGGGCATCGAGGGCGAAGGCGTCCTGCTGTACCTCAATCAAGAGGGGCGCGGCATCGGGCTCGCCAATAAGATGCGTGCCTATTCGCTTCAGGATCAGGGGTTTGACACGGTTGAGGCCAACCACCGGCTGGGCTTTGAGGATGATGAGCGCGATTTCCGCATTGGCGCAAAAATTCTGCAGGAGATGGGATTTGCTCAGGTGCGCCTGCTGACCAACAACCCGCGCAAGATTGACATGATGGAAAAGGCCGGTGTTTCCGTGGCCGAGCGTGTGGCGCTGAAAGTGGGCCAAAACGCCCACAACCAAGCCTATCTCGCCACCAAAGCGCATAAATCCGGCCATATGTTATGACCCCAAATGATCTGGTGCTGACCCCGCGCGGGGTACGCTTCAAAGGCCGGTATTTCCCCTGCAGCATCGGCAAAGGCGGCCTCAGCGACACCAAGCGCGAAGGAGACGGGGCCACGCCGCGTGGGGTTCACAAGATTGTCGGCATGCTCTATCGCGCGGATCGCCTTGCGGAACCGCGCCCATGGGCGCTCCCGATTGGCAAAGACGATCTGTGGTGTGATGCCCCGGATCACACAGACTACAACCAGCAGGTGCGCGGGCCATTTGCCGCCAGCCATGAGGTGATGCGCCGCGCAGATCCGCTGTATGATCTGATCCTGATCACCGATTGGAACTGGCAGGAGGCCGTTTCGGGGCGTGGTTCAGCCATTTTCCTGCATCAATGGCGCCGCCCCGGCTATGCCACAGAGGGCTGCATCGCCTTCAGCCGCGCCGATCTGCACTGGATCGCCGCGCGGGTTGTCCCCGGCACACGGGTGATTGTGCCCTAAGCACGCGCATTCTCATTCCTGAAATATCCCCGCCGGAGGCATCCCACCTCAGCGGACTGTCGTGCCTTATGTGGTCCGCGCGCCAAAGATAGCAGATCCCACGCGCACATGGGTCGCCCCAAGCGCCACCGCGCGCTCATAATCGCCGCTCATCCCCATGGACAGGCCCGCCAGATCATTGCGCTTGGCCAATTTGGCCAGCAGCGCGAAATGCAGAGCAGGCTCTTCATCCACCGGAGGGATGCACATCAGACCAACGATCGGCAGATCCAACGCACGGCATTCGGCAACAAAGGCGTCCGTGTCGGCAGGCAGAATGCCGGATTTCTGAGGCTCTTCGCCGGTGTTGACCTGAATAAACAGATCTGGACAGCGCCCCTCCTCCTGCGCCAGACGCGCCAGCGTGTTGGCCAGCTTAGGGCGGTCAAGTGAGTGGATGGCGTCAAAAAGATCCATCGCCTGTCGGGCTTTGTTGGTTTGCAGAGGCCCCAGCAGATGCACTTTGGCATCCGGGTAGGTCTCGCGAAACGCGGGCCATTTACCGGCGGCTTCCTGCACCTGATTTTCTCCAAAAAGGCGGTGGCCTTGTGCAAGCACCTCGGCGACGCGCTCGTCCGGCTGGCGTTTGCTCACGGCGATCAGCTGGGTTGCGCCAGAGGCCCGCCCCGCGGCGGCTTCAGCTTTGGCGATGCGTTGGGAAATTTCGGTCAGTGACATGTGCGGCCTCTATCAATGGTATTGGAGCGCGACAAATCATGCTTTGGCACAAAAAGAAAGGGGCAGGCTCTTGCGAGCCCGCCCCAAAGACTTGGTGTCTATCAACTATTAGAAGTTGAAGGTCACACCCACGTCGCCAACGGTCTCGCCGGTGTTGTCGGAGCCGATACCTGCGGCCAGAGAAACGCCGCCACCCAGGGAGTGGGAAACGCCCACGCCGTAGGAGGTGTCGTCTTGTGCGTTGTTGATACCGCCACCGGTGGAGATGTGTGCGTTAAGGGAAGTCGCTGCGGAAACAGCGTAGGAACCGGACACACCGAATGCTACGTCATCGAGGTTGTCGTTGTCGCCAACCAAAACCGCGTAACCGAAGTCACCGAAGGAACCGTCAACGCCGAGTGCCCACTGGGAGTTGTCTGCGTCGCCGTCACCCCACATCACACCAACACTGTGTGCGCCGAAGCTGTAGCCAGCACCCAGCTGCCAGTAAGCGTTGCCGTTGCCTGCGCCACGGGTACCGGTTTCCATGGAGTAGGAAGCAGAACCGGTGAAGTCACCTGCGGTGTAACGCAGTTTGATGGTCTGGTTGTCATCTGCGCCCGCGCCAGCGAAGCCATTGCGGTCAAAGCCTTCGAAGTTTTCGGCTTGGCCTTGGAACGCAGAGTAACCTGCTTCAGAGCCGGACCAGTTCAGAACGTCGCCGGAGTCAAATACGTCGGATACGGAACCAACGTCCAAACGCAGACCACCGGTGGATACTGCGAAGCCTGCGCCACCTGGGCCGTCACCGTCGGAACCGAAGCCTGAGGTGTCGTTGGACTCAAGGCGGATACGGCCTTCGAACTTAACGCCGCCATCGGTTTCGGTTACACCGTTGATGGTCAGACGGAAGCGGTGATCCAGGATGGTTTCGTCACCATTTTCGCCGCCATCATACTGAAGACCGAAACGGCCAGAGCCGGAGAAGGTCAGGTCTGCTGCTGCTACGGATGCGGTTGCGATCAGTGCAGTCGAAGCGAAGAGAATCTTTTTCATGATTTTTCCCTCGGATTTCCAATTCATGCGCCCAACCCGGAGAATCCGTAATTGGGTATGTGGTAGTCTCTCGCTCTTTTGAGGGTATTTTGGCAAGCACAGCGAAAAGCTTTAAGAGATTGTAAGCTGACATGGTGCAGACATGCCACAGTCCTGCCACAGAGCCCCATGCACCCAATACTGCATCGCTGTTTCGCACCACTTGTGCACGCATGACCCAAAGGCAGGTTTTTAAGGGGATCGCAGCAGGATGCGCCCCCATAACGGGCACTTTACTCCCAAGAGCCTTGCTCAACAGGCACAGCTTGGCTAGGACGGTTACAAACCACGTCTTGAGGCAGTTTTATGGAACTTCTACGTCGTCCCGTGCTTTTGGTTGCCCTTGTGGCGGCCACCATCCTGACCGCTTGCGGAAACAACAACAGTGGATCCAATCTGCTGGGCGAGGTGCGCCCTGCGGAGACCACGGAGGACCGGGAGACCATTTGGGATGCGTTCGGGCCGGACAATGCCGATCAGACGGTGCGGGTGAACAAATATATCTGGGCTGCGTCGCTTGAGGTGCTGGATTTTCTGCCGGTGCAGACGGTTGATCCCTTCAGCGGTGTGATTTCGACCGGTTATGGCACGCCTCCGGGGGGCGGGCGCTCTTACCGGGCCACTGTGTTTGTGCGCGATGCTGCGCTTGATGCACGTTCGCTGAATGTGGCGCTGCAATCCAATGGCGGCCGCGCGGTGCCTGAGAGCACGGCGCGTGCGGTGGAAGACGCGATTCTGACACGGGCACGCCAGCTGCGGATTGAAGATAAGAAGATCTGATCCCGAGGCGAGATCTGAAAAACAAGAGCCGCAGTTTTCGCTGCGGCTTTTTTGTTTGCGACACGGCAGTCTTGATAACCGCTCAGCGCACCACCCGGATCTTAGCTGCGCAAGGCACCGGGGGTCATGGCGTGCAGCTTGTCGATCCAGGCCAGTTGCTCGGGCAGGCATTGGGTCTGCAGATCATAATGCGTGACGGCAAACTCTCTGGAGGCTTTCCCCATCTGCGTGCGCATTTCGGGATCTTCGAGCACGGTGCAGATTTCATCCACCATCTGTTCCTTCTCAAAGAACGGGAATAGCCGGCCGGTGTCGCCGTGGGTGATGACCTCAGCCACAGGGGCGGTGTCACTGGCCACAATCGGTGCGCCAATGGCCATGGCTTCGAGCAGCGACCAGCTGAGCACGAAGGGGTAGGTCAGGTAGACATGCGCCCGGCTGATCTGCAGCATCGAAAGAAACTGGTCATAGGGCACTTTGCCAAGGAAACGCACGCGCTCCCAATTGGGGGTCGAAATTTGGCCGCGCACTTCATCAATGTAGATCTGCTTCCATGTCTGGCCTTTGGGTGGGGCTGAGCCGTAGCTCACCTCATCGCCGCCGACGATCACGACTTGCGCATTGGGGCGGCGCTTCAGCAGCTCCGGCAGCGCGCGCATAAAGACGTGGTAGCCGCGATAAGGCTCCAGATTGCGGTTCACAAAAGTGATCACCTCATCCTCGCGGGACAATACGCTGCCGTCCGGAAGGGTGAGCTGCGCATCTGGGTTGGGCCGCACAACCTCGGTGTCGATGCCATCGTGGATCACGCTGATGATCCCCTGATACTCCTCCGGGAAGGTCGAGGCCTGAAAGCGGGTCGGGCTGATGCAGAGGTCGACAGATTGCCGGTGCATCATATTGTTGAGGTTCTTCAGGCGCAGGCGGATGGAATCCGTGTCCGCATTGGCCTTGGGAAACTCCGGATCAAAGTCGGTGTCCTGATCGTTGAGCGAATAATAGAGCTCGCTGTAGAGACCGATGCGCGCGGTTGGCCAGAGATCGCGCAGAAACATCGGCTCGCCCCAGCCGGGGTGCGCCACAATCACATCCGGCACATAGCCTTCCTGATCGCGCAGACTGCGTGCCGCAGCAAAGCAGGCCTCTGCCCGCAGCACCTTGGTTTCAAAATCCACCAGCCACGGATGCAACCCCTGAGAGGGTTTGCGCTTGATCCCGTAAGGGTAGATCTGAACACCCTTCCAATTTCCCGGCTCCGTGACACGTAGGGTGATGCAGCGCACGTCATGACCGCGCGCGGCCAGCTCTGGTGCAAGATGCTTAAACTGCCCAGGGAAATTCTGGTGAATGAAAAGGATCTTCAAACGAATGTACCTGTCAAAATTTTCTGTTTTGAACTGTATAACGTAGAAATCGGCGCTGAGAAGCCAAGCAGACGCCTAAAATGCGCCGCTTCTTGCTGGACCAAGGGCGCAGAGCGGCCTATCACCTTCCAAAACCCGCGCCACGTGTTTGGTGGCAGAGACCAGAATCAAAAAGGTGACACCCTATGTCGCGCTACAGCCCCGCCGAGATTGAAGCCCGCTGGCAGGAAGCCTGGGCCAAGACCGAGACTTTCAAAGCCGTTCGGGATGAAAGCAAGCCCAAGTATTACGTGCTTGAGATGTTCCCCTACCCGTCGGGCAAACTGCATATGGGGCATGTGCGCAACTACACCATGGGGGACGTGATCGCGCGCTACAAAATCTCCACCGGGCACAATGTGCTGCATCCGATGGGCTTTGACGCCTTTGGTATGCCTGCTGAAAACGCGGCGATGGCAAGCGGCGGCCACCCCAAGGACTGGACCTACTCCAATATCGACACGATGGTGGAGCAGATGAAACCGCTGGGCCTGTCGCTCGACTGGTCGCGCATGTTTGCCACCTGTGATGAGGATTACTACGGCCAGCAACAGGCGCTGTTCCTGGATTTCCTCGAAAAGGGCCTCGTCTACCGCAAGAACGCTGTGGTGAACTGGGACCCGGTCGACATGACCGTTCTGGCCAATGAGCAGGTGGAAAACGGCCGTGGCTGGCGCTCTGGTGCGCTGGTAGAGCGGCGCGAGCTGACCCAGTGGTTCTTCAAGATTTCGGACTACTCCGATGAGCTGCTGACCGCGCTGGACGGGCTGGAAAACTGGCCTGCCAAAGTGCGCCTGATGCAGGAGAACTGGATCGGCAAGTCGCGCGGTCTGGAATTTGGCTTTGAGCGTGTGGATGGTGGCGCGCCGATCACCGTTTACACCACCCGCCCCGACACGCTGATGGGCGCGTCTTTTGTGGGTATTTCCCCGGATCACCCGATTGCCAAAGAGCTTGAGGCCTCAAACCCTGAGGTTGCGGCCTTTGTGGCGGAGTGCCGTAAGGGCGGCACCACGGAAGAGGCGATCGAAACCGCCGAGAAGCTGGGCTATGACACCGGCATTCGCGTGAAGCACCCGCTGAACCCGGATTGGGAGCTGCCGGTCTGGATCGCGAACTTCATCCTGATGGACTACGGCACCGGCGCGATTTTTGCCTGCCCGGCGCATGACCAGCGCGACCTTGATTTCTGCCGCAAGTATGAGCTGCCCGTCACAGACACATTCTTTGCCATTGGCAATGAAGTGCCGGTGGAAAACACCGCCTTTGTGCCCGGCAAAGACGAAAAGGTGAAATGGGTGAACCATTTTGCCGGTCTGGATGAGGCCACCGGCCAAGAGGCCATCGACACCACCATCGACTTTGCTGAAAGCGCTGGCTGGGGCAAAGGTGTGACCAACTTCCGTCTGCGCGACTGGGGTCTGAGCCGTCAGCGCTATTGGGGCTGCCCGATCCCGGTTGTGCATTGCGAAAGCTGTGGCGTGGTGCCCGAAAAGAAAGAGAACCTGCCGATTGCGCTGCCTTATGATGAGGACGGCAAGGCGATTGATTTCTCCGTACCCGGCAATCCGCTCGACCGTCACCCAAGCTGGCGCAACTGCAGCTGCCCAAACTGTGGCGCGCCTGCGCAGCGGGAAACAGACACCATGGACACCTTTGTGGACAGCTCCTGGTATTTTGCGCGCTTCACCGCGCCACAGGCGGACACGCCGACCTCCATGGAGGACGCGGCCTATTGGATGAACGTCGATCAGTATATCGGCGGCATTGAGCACGCGATTCTGCACCTGCTCTATTCGCGCTTCTTTGCGCGGGCGATGCACATCTGTGGCCACCTGCCCGAAAGCGCCAAAGAGCCGTTTGATGCGCTGTTCACCCAAGGCATGGTGACCCACGCGATTTATAAGAACGCCGAGCGCACCGATGACAATGGCCGCACGATCTACCATTACCCTGCGGAAGTGGAAGAGCGCGACGGCGGCACATTTGTGAAAGAGACCGGCGAGGCGGTGGAGGTGATCCCTTCTGCCAAAATGTCCAAATCCAAAAACAACGTGGTGGATCCGGTGGATATCATCACCTCCTTTGGCGCCGATACAGCCCGCTGGTTTGTGCTCTCTGACAGCCCGCCTGAGCGCGATGTGGAATGGACAGCTTCCGGCGCGGAAGCGGCCTATAAGCACCTGAGCCGCGTACACCGTATTGCCACTGAGGTGGCGGCGCTGCCTGCGGGCGCAGGCAAGGATGATGAGACCCTTCTGCGTGAGATGCACAAGGCGATCCGTGATGTGACATTAGGTGTGGAAAGCTTTGGCTTTAACGCCTCGATTGCGAAACTCTATGCTTTCACCAACACATTGGCGAAATCCAAAGCCGGTGGGGACGCAAAACGTGAAGCCACCAAAGCGCTGGCACAGCTGATGTCGCCGATGACGCCGCACCTGTCTGAGGACATCTGGCAGATGCTGGGCGGCGAGGGCATGGTTGTGGATGCGGCCTGGCCTGTTGCGGATGAAGCGATGCTGGTTGAGGCAAATGTCACGCTGCCGATCCAGATCAACGGCAAACGCCGTGGCGAAATCACCGTGGCCAAAGACCTCGCAAAAGAAGAGGTTGAAAAACTGGCGCTGGCCCATGAAGCTGTGGCACGTGCGCTGGATGGGGCCCAGCCCAAGAAATTGATCGTTGTCCCCGGTCGGATCGTGAATGTCGTCGTTTAACCGCCGCTCTTTTCTTCTGTCAGCCGCCGCCCTTGGCATCCCCTTGGGCGGCTGTGGCTTCACGCCGGTCTATGGGCCCGGGGGTGGCGGGCAGAACCTGCTCAACAATGTGTTGGTGGATGAGCCCAACGCAAATGAGAGCTTTCTTCTGGTGCGAGAGCTGGAAGACCGGCTGGGCCAGCCCGGCGTGAATGCCGAATACGGCCTGTCGCTGGCGCTTGATCTGTCAGAACGCGCGGTGGGACGTACTGTGGCGCAGGAAACCGACCGCTTTGATGTGATCGGATCCGCCACCTATGCCCTGCGCGGGATCGACAGCAAGGAGGTGCGCACCTCCGGCAAGGTCTCCTCTTTTGTGAGCTATTCCGCAAGCGGCAGCACCGTTTCGGAACTGGCGGCGCGTCAGGATGCCTATGAGCGCCTGAGCGTTATTCTGGCGGACCGGATTGTGGCGGAACTTCAGGCGTTTGAGGCGGCCGCAGCCACATGAAAATGAGCGCGCGCGAGGCCAACCGGTATTTTGGCAAGCCGGAGCCGGATCGCACCGGTGTGCTGATTTTCGGGCCAGATGCGATGCGCGTGGCGCTCAAGCGCCAAGAGCTGATTGCAGCGCTCATCGGCCCGCAGGGCGAAGAGGAAATGCGCCTCACGCGCATTCCCGGCGCGGAACTGCGCAAAGACAAGGCGCGGCTGAATGATGCCATCAAAGAGGTGAGCTTCTTTCCCGGCCCGCGCGTGGCCTTTGTGGAGGATGCCACCGATGCCACCGCCCCCGCCCTCCTATCGGCCTTGGAAGACTGGGCACCGGGGGATGCGCAGATTGTGATCACCGCGGGGCAGCTCAAGGCGAGCTCCAAAATCCGCAAGGCCTTTGAGGGGCACAACAATGCCTATGCGGTGGGGATCTATAATGATCCGCCCAGCCGCGAAGAGATTGAAGCCGACCTCAAAGCCGCCGGATTGCGTGACATTCAGGGCGAGGCGATGACCGATTTGGCCAACCTCGCCAAGGAGCTGGATCCGGGCGATTTCCGCCAGACCTGTGAGAAGCTCGCGCTCTATAAATTCAAAGATGACACCCCTGTCACCTCAGAAGACGTGATGGCCTGCGCGCCGGTCTCGACTGAGGCGGCACTGGATGATGTGCTCAACATCGTGGCGGAAGGACGCGCGCAGGAGCTGGGGCCGGTGTTGCGCAAGCTTGAGGCGCAGGGGGTGAACCCGGTTTTGCTGATCATCTCCGCAACCCGCCATTTTCGCGCGCTTTACAGCGCGGCCGCTGACCCCGGCGGGGCCTCGGCGGGCATTGCCAAGATGCGCCCGCCGATCTTTGGTCCGCGCCGCGACCGGATGACCCGTCAGGCCTCAGGCTGGGGCGCGGCAAAGCTCGAACAGGCTTTGACCGGGCTGACGGACACCGACCTGCAGCTGCGCTCCGCCGGGCAACGCGCCCCGGAAATGGCACTGGTTGAGCGGCTGTTCCTGCGCCTTGCCATGCTGGCGCGGCGCTAGAACGGAAGCCTAAACTGAGAACCGGTCAACAGCGTGCGCTCTAAGACACCGTATAGGTGAAGGACGCGCCCTCACCGCGATTTCTTGTACCCATGAGTTGATTGCCGTCGAGCACAAATAGCTGGCAGTCTTCCGCTGAAGGTCCGCTCGGTCCCTGGCTGAGTGTGCGACAGAAGAAACCATCTTTCATCACATAGGTTCCTACAATGGGCGTTCCGTCCCAGCTCCCACTCAGTGTCCCGTCCTCCAATATCACGATTGATTGCCCAGCATTGAGCGTAAGTGTTTTGCCAAAAACAGCACTCATGTCTTCTTGTGTGGCAAGTTGTTTTGCCTTGCCTTTACCGCTGCTTGGCACATCCTGGCAGGCGGCAAGCGCAGTGCAAAATATGGCTGTGGAAAACAAAAATCTCATAAATTCACCCTCAAAATCATTACGAACACAGTGGCTCGAGTATCGCTGAAAGATGTCGAAAATTCAATATTCCGGGCCTCCGCGAGGCGCTCTCGAGCCAGACCTTCCGGTGTATTGGGAGCGCATCCTAAGTGATGTCGACCGAACGTCATTTCTGCGCGCCCTGACTTGATTGCCACCGCACGCGGATGCAGCATTTGCTCAAGCAGAGGGAGAGCAGCCATGTATGAAGTGATCGGGAGCCCGACGAGCCGCGCCATTCGCGTGCTGTGGATGCTGGAGGAGCTGGGCCAGCCTTATAAGCTCCATCCGGAGCAGCCGCAGACTGAACTGGTGAAATCCCACAATCCGAGCGGGAAAATTCCGATCCTGATTGAGGGGGCGGAAAAGATCACCGACAGCACCGCCATCCTGACCTATCTGGCAGACAAACACGGCGCGCTCACAGCGCCCAAGGGCACGGTGGCGCGGGCGCATCAGGACAGTCTCACCCAGCAAATTCTGGATGAGGTGGAGGCGGGATTGTGGACCGCGAGCCGCCACAACTTCATTCTGCCCGAGGCGCGCAGGGTGCCTGAGATCAAAGAGACGCTGATCTGGGAGTACAATCGCGGCATCAACAATGTGATGGCGCGCCGCAAGGGGCCCTATCTGATGGGGGAGGAGATCACGATCCCCGACATCATCCTGACCCATTGCGCGACCTGGGCGCGGTTTGAGGGGTTCAGCACCGACAATGCGGAGCTGGTGCCTTACATCAAACACACCCGCGCCCGGGCGGCGTTTCAGCGGTTGTTGCCAAAGAAAGGCTGAGGGGCCAGCCCCTCTTGGCCCTGTCGGGCCAATTCACCCCGGGATACTTCAGGAATGAGAAGCGCTTAGGAGTTGGCGAGCCAATCGGCCGCGGCCAGACCCGCCCAGCGACCGGTGGCGAGGCAGGCGGTCAGCAGATAGCCTCCTGTGGGGGCCTCCCAATCCAGCATTTCTCCGGCGGCAAAGACCCCCGGACGGGTTTTGAGCATCAGATCGGCAGTGAGATCCTGAAAGCGCAGGCCACCAGCGGTGCTGATGGCTTCATCCATCGGGCGGGGGCCGGCATGGGTGACCGGCAGCGCCTTGATCAGGGGGGCGAGGTCTTCGGGCAAGGGCTGGCCAAACTCCATCAGCAGCGCCTGTTTTTCCGGGCTGAGCTTCAGGGTTTTGCGCAGGTGATTGGCCCGGCTGGCTTTGCCGCGGGGTTTGGCGAGCCGTGTGCGGATGTCCTCAAGGGACATGTCCGGCAGCAGATCCAGCGTGAGCTGCGCTCCGTCGCGCATGGGGCGCGAGAGCGCGTAGATGCCACCGCCTTCCAGACCGCGCTCAGAGATCACAAATTCCGCGCGCAGCGCCTGATCCCCGGCGCGCAGGATCACGTTTTTGACCGGGGTGCCAAAATGGCGGCTCATATGCGGCGACCATGGCACCACAAACCCCATATTGGCGGGCTGAAACGGGGCCAGCGGCAGGTCCAGCCAATCGGCCCAAGCGCCGTCAGAACCAAGCCGCGCCCAGCTTGCACCACCGCAGGCCAGAACGCAGACTTTGGGCGACAGGCTCTGCGGCCCCTCAGGGGTGTCAAAGGCAAAGGCCCCGCCGGTCCAGCGCCAGCGGGTGCGGATCTCTACCCCTTGTGCAGAGAGCCGGTGCAGCCAAGCGCGCAGCAGGGGGGAGGCTTTCATAACTTTAGGAAAGACACGGCCGGAGGAGCCGGTGAACATTTCCTGCCCCAAATCTTCCGCCCATGAAATGGCCTGTTGCGGGCCAAAGGCCTGAAGCATCGGCAGGAGAGGCTGCGCGGCCTCGGCATAGTTGGCAAGGAAAGGCGCGAAAGGCTCATCTTTGGTGAGGTTGAGGCCGGACTTTCCCGCCATCAGGAATTTGCGCGCCACAGAGGGTTTGGCCTCCGCAACCAGCACGCTGTGACCTTTGGCGGAGAGCATATCTGCGGCCATCAACCCGGCAGGGCCAGCCCCGATGATCAGCGCGTCGCTCATGCGGTCTGTTCCGGCAGGGGTGTTTTTAACTCCACCACGCGGTGCGGGTACGGAATGGTGATGCCTTCGGCCTTGAGCGCGTTCCAGATCAGGAAGAGCACATCGGACATGAATTTGTTTTTGCCGTCATCAATGCCTTCAACCCAGAATTCGACGGCAAAATCCACGCCGCTGTCGCCAAAGCCGCGCAGCTCGCAATCGGGTGGAAACGGGGTGGTGAGCACGCCGGGGTGTTTGGCCACGGCGGCCTCGATGATGGCGGGGACCTTGTTGATGTCGGTGTCGTAGCTGACGGAAAACGGTGCCTCATAGCGGTTGGCAGAGCCGCTGTCTGAGTAGTTGACCACGCGGGTGGTGATGAAATCCTCGTTGGGCACCACGATCCAGCGGCCATCGTAGGTTTCCAGAATGGTGGCGCGGGCGGTCATCTTGATGATGGTGCCTGCCTCACCGCCGTCAAGCTCCACATAGTCGCCCACGGTGGCCTGCCCCTCAAGCAGCAGGATCACGCCGGAGATGAAGTTTGAGGCGATCTTTTGCAGGCCAAAGCCAAGGCCGACACCAATCACACCGGTCAGCACCGCCAGAGAGGTGAGCGAGATGCCCATGATGTTCATCACCAGAAGGAAGGCGACGCCGAAGATGGCGATCTCGATCGTTTTGGCGATCAGCTCGCGCATGGCGGGGCGCATCTCTTCCTGTTTCTTGATGAACTGGCTGGACTGGTCGTTGGACCAGCGCCCGAGCCAGAAGATCGCGCCAGCAACCACCACAAAGCGGATTGCAAAGAGCACGGAGAACGACAGATTGCCCAGCGGCACCACGGTGGCGTCCAGATAGGCCATCGCAGGGTCCAGCAGCCCCAGCGCATAGAGCGCGGCCACAGGCACAAGGACGTAGCGGCCCAGCACCTGCATCACCGGATCAGAAATCACCTCGCGCACAAGAATGCGCACGGCGAGGAAGAGGAACACCCGTTTGCCAAAGGCAATCACCGCGCCGGAGCCAAAGAGCGAGCGGGTGACGCTTTCCCCCAGACCGGTGAAGACATAGGCGAGCAGAGGCAGCAGGAGCGGTAGGAACAGCGCCACAAAGCGGCGCGCGCGGGCGATGTAGCTGTCCTGCCCTTCAGGCGGGGTCAGCAGACGGCCCAGCAGCGGGTGCATTTTGCGGCTGGTATAAAGCGCGACCAGATAGGCAATGAGCAGGAGCGCAAATTGCGACCAGGCGGCGGGGCTGAGAAGCCAGCCTTCTGCGATGCCCCAAAGGCGTGTGGCCTCTTGCAACGCTGTGTCCAGAATCTCCGCTTGGTTCATGAGATGCCTGCTTGCTGTGTGATTTCCATGGCTTATCCTCTTGCCTGCCTGTTGCAAGCAACTCAATCAAAAACCGCGCCGGAACGGAGGGGGAAAATTATGTCAGAAGGCGCATCGAATGATGGCGGGATGCCGATCTGTCCGCTGTGTGGCCGCCCAATCCCTCCTGAGGCGCGCCAGAGCAGGCATCATCTGATCCCCAGATTGCGCGGCGGCAAGGGCGGGGAGACGGTGCTGTTGCATCAGATTTGCCACAATGAAATCCACGCCACCCTGTCAGAGACCGAGCTGGCGCAAAGCTTTCACACCATCGCCGCGCTGCAGGCGCATCCGCGGCTCGCAAAGTTCATTCGCTGGGTGGGAAAGCGCCCGCCAACGTTTCACTCCAAAACCCCGGGCGGGCGGCGCAAGCGGTAAGGGGCTTTGCGGCGGCCCCGATGGCGGGAGGATTGGACTGCGCGGGCAAGAGCGGATGCCCCATCCTGCCCGCTGCAAACGTGTCAGACGCACATCGCCTTGATGCCCGCTGCGATCTTTGGATCGGCGGCCAGCGTGTCTGTTGCCAGAGTGCGCGCGGCGGCCACGACGTCGCCGTCTTCCACCAGCTGATCGACCAGACCAAACTGAAAAGCCTCAGGCGCGGTGATTTTGGCACCGCCCATCAGGATGAGCTTGGCACGCGCCGGCCCCACCAGCGCCGCCAGACGGGCCGGATCAGAAGGTTGCGGCAGAAAGCCCAGCTTCATCACCGGGTAGAAGAATTTGGCAGCGGGCACAGCAAGACGCAGGTCGCAGGCCAGCGCCATGCCATTGGCCCCGCCCGCAAGCGTGCCGTTCAGCGCGGCGATGGTCAGCCCCGGCAACGCGGCAATGGCGCTGGAGAGACGCTCCCACACAGGGCTGGTGGCGAGGCCGGCGCGGGCCTCCTCCAGATCCGCCCCTGCGGAGAAGACGCGGCCTTCGCCGGTCAGGATCAGCACGCGCGCTTCTTGCGCGGCTTCGGCGATCTCCGCCAGCTCGGTCAGCATCGCCTCGGTCAGGGAATTGGCCTTGTCCGGGCGGTTGATGGAGACAATCCACAGCCCGGAGTCTTCTTTGGTCAGTTCGATCATATCAGTCCAACTTTGCGACGGATGTCTTCGGCGCGCAGGGAGATTTCATCGCCGAGCCATTCGTCTGCCTCGGCCCCGCACATCCACATCAGGCAGCGCGCGGGCCACTCTGGCGGGATGTGGTCAGACCAGTCCAGCTTGCTGACCGGGTTGATGCCGCTGGCCTTGATCTCGCGCTGCATCTGGGTGGCCACGGTACCGGGGCTGAGGCCAATGGCGCGGATGCCGTTGTGGCGCGCTTCTTTGTCTATACAGCGGGTCAGCATGTTCACCGCCGCTTTGGAGGCACAATAATGGCTCCAGGCCTCAACCGGGCCGTGCGCCGCGCCGGAGGAAATGGTCAAGATGGTACCGCCGCCAGCGGCCTCCATGATCGGCATGGCTGCGCGCATGCCGTGGTAAACACCTTTGAGGTTGATATCGATGACCTTACCCCAATCCGCGGGATCTGAGGACGCCAGATGAGAGATCGGTTCCACGACACCGGCGTTGTTGATCAGCACATCCAGACTGCCGAAGGTCTCAACCGTGGAGTTCAGAGCCGCCTCAACCTCGGCGTAATCCGCCACGTCGCACTGAACGGCGCGGGCGTTCTCGCCGATCTCGGCCGCGATGGCCTCAATATCGCCGGAACTGCGCGCCAGAAGCACAACATTTGCGCCTGCCTCGGCAAAAAGCCGCGCAGCAGATGCGCCAATCCCGCGGCTTGCACCGGTGATCGCAACAGTTTTTCCGGAAAAATCACTCATAAAAACACTCCTTATGGTGTCGTCTTGGTCAACTCGTAAGGGGCTGGTGCGGATCCGTCCAGCCCTATGGCACTCGGAAAATTGATTTGGAGGCGCTTGGGCCTTGACCCTCCTTAATCTTCATCAGAGGTTAGGCCAAATGCTTTGAAAAGGTAGACTAAGTTATGCATATTTCAGCCTCTGGCGTCTTTTCGACCACAGCTTTGGCGACGGTCCTTTTTGCCCAGTCTGCAGTGGCGGATGTCAGCGCGCGCGACGTCTGGCAACATTGGCAAGACTATATGGCCGCCTCCGGCTATTCGATTGAGGCCACCGAAGCCGAAGACGGGAACACCCTGTCGATTTCGGACATGAAGGTCCTGATGGCTTTCCCGGAAGAAGAAGCAGAGGCGGTTGTCGACTTTGGCGATATGGCGCTGGTGGAAAACGGCGACGGCACCGTGTCGGTTGTGCTGCCGGAAAACAAGGCGGTTTCGGTGAGCTCTGACACCACCGAAGAGTCCTTTGCGATCACACTGACGCTGAATGGCGATCTGAGCACCGTTGTGTCCGGCAAGCCTGAGGCGCTGACCTACACCTATGGGGCCAGCGAGGCGACAATCGACGTCACCGAGCTGGTGGTGGACGATGAGGCGGTCGAAGGGATCGATATCGGCATGGTGCTGGCGGGTGTGACCGGCATGTCTGAGCTGATCCTTGGGGAGGACACCACCAACCGCGGCACGTCTGAGATCGAGAGCTTCACATTGAATGTGATGGCGCGCGAGCCGGAAGGCGATGAGGCGCTGGATGCGGTAGTGACGCTGAGCGGCCTGAAAGCACAGGCGGAAAGCACCCTGCCGGATGTGGATTTCGATGATGATGCGGCAGCCCTGTTCACCGACACATTCAGCATCACCGGTGGCTACACCTATGACGGCATGACCGCCGATCTGACCTATAACGACGGGCGTGCGCCGGGCAAATTCGCGCTGAGCAGCGGCAAAGGTGATCTCACCCTCGATATGAACAGCAAGCATGTCTCTTACGAAGGCAGCGCCACGGACACGAACTTCAGCGGTGCAGGCGGTGAGCTGCCGATCCCGGTGGATGTAACCTTTGGCGAATTTTCCTATGGGTTTGATGTGCCGCTGTCCGCTTCTGATGAGGCGCAGGATTTTGGCCTGAAGCTTGCTCTCAAGGACTTCTCGGTCTCCGAGCTGCTGTGGAGCATGTTTGACCCGACCCAAGCGCTGCCGCGTGATCCGGCGACGCTGATTGTGGACATCGCCGGCAAGGGCACCATTCTGACCGATCTGTTCACGCTGGATGAAAACACCACTGAGGTGCCAGGCGAGTTGAACAACATTAGCCTGAACGAACTGCGCCTGACCCTGGCCGGTGCGAGCGTGGAAGGCGCAGGCGACTTTGTCTTTGACAACAGCGATCTGGAAACCTTTGACGGGCTGCCACGTCCGGAAGGCGCGGTAGACCTGACCATCAAAGGCGTCAACGGGCTGATGGACACATTGGTCAGCATGGGCTTGCTGCCTGAAGATCAGGCTCTGGCAGCCCGCTTCATGATGGGCACCTTCACCAAACCGGGTGCAGGTGAAGACACTCTGACCTCCAAAATCGAGGTCAACGAGAAAGGCCACGTGATGGCCAATGGTCAGCGCCTGCGGTAAGCGCGCGGCACATAACATAGTCACTGAGAAGCCCTGCCGAGCCCGGCGGGGCTTTTCTTTTTTGTGGGGGGCACCATCGAAAGGAATGGGTCAGCTTTTTTGCCATTGTCGGGCTGGACGTTGGGTAAAGCGCGGCATAGTGTCCGAGCAAGCTTGAGAGGGGTTTTACCATGGCAACCGGCAGCAACATTCGCACCTATTTCAACGGCAGCTGGCATGACGGCGACGCGCCGATTATGCGCGCCGCAGATCATGGCGCGTGGCTGGGATCCTCTGTTTTTGACGGCGCACGGATGGTGAATGGTCTAACCCCGGATCTGGACAAACACTGCGCGCGCACCAACCGCTCCGCTGAAGCGCTGTTGCTGACACCAACGGTCAGCGCAGAGGAAATGGTGGAAATCGCGAAAGACGGGCTGAAAGCTTATGCCCCCGGCGCCGCTGTTTACATCCGCCCGATGTACTGGGGCATTGATGGCGACGCGACAGCCATTGTGCCAAGCGCAGACACAACGGGCTTTGCCCTCTGCCTTGAGGAAATCCCGATGGCTGCGCCAGAAGCCGCCGCCACCCTGACCAAAACCCGGTTCCGCCGCCCTGTGCTGGAAAGCGCGGTGGTCAACGCCAAGGCAGGCTGTCTCTATCCAAACAACGCACGCATGCTGCGTGAGGCCCACACCAAGGGCTTTTCCAACACGCTGACCTGTGACGCGATGGGCAATGTGGCGGAAACCGCGACCGCCAATATCTTTATGGTCCGCGACGGTGAAGTGTTCACGCCGGTGCCAAACGGCACCTTCCTCGCAGGCATCACCCGCGCGCGCCACATTGAAAACCTGCGCGCAGATGGTGTGACCGTACACGAAACGGTGCTTGGCTATCAGGACTTTGAAGAGGCCGATGAGGTCTTCATGTCCGGCAATATGAACAAAGTGACGCCTGTGAGCGCCTTTGATGATCGCCAGTATCAGACCGGACCAATCACACGGCGTGTGCGCGAGCTTTACTGGGACTGGGCCGCCTCAAGCGCGGCCTGATCGGCGCTAACCGGCCTAAGACGTTGGGGATTTCGGCGCAAACAGATGTTGCGCCGCCCCACCCTAAGCGGCATGATCTCCGAAAGGGAGAAATGTGATGCGCAAGTTCCTCGTGGTGCTGGATGACAGCCGGGAATGTCTCAATGCGATGCGCTTTGCCGCGATGCGGGCGGCAAGCACCGGTGGGGGTGTGAAAATCCTGTCGGTCATTCCGCCGGAAGAGTTCAATCACTGGATTGGTGTGAGCGATCTGATGCGCGAAGAGGCGCGGGAGCGGATCGAGGTGCATTATGAGGTGTTTGCCAAATGGATGCGGGACCGCCAGAACGTCGATCCGGAGCTGAAGATCCGCGAAGGCGAAGCGGTGACAGAGATCCTGTCTGAAATCCGCGAAGACCCTGAAATTGGCGTTTTGGTCCTTGGCGCAGGCAACGACCGCAAGGGGCCCGGCCCTCTGGTGTCGCAGATGTCGCGCAACTCCGGCAGCCTGCCGATCCCGATCACCGTGGTGCCCGGCGATCTGACCAAAGAAGAGCTTGAGGCGATTACGTAAGAGCCTCCCTCTTTCTTTGTCGCACACGCCTCAAACGCCAGTGCTTGCGGGTCGCTTTCATCTGGGCCAGTTTGAAATCACACTTTGTGATCCCAATCCTTGAGGCCGCCTCATGACAGATCTGCCAAGTTCCGAGACTGTGCGAAGCGCGATCCAGAAAGTGCGCGGAAAGCGGGTTGTGCTGGCGGAGGATCTGGCCGGCTTTTATGGAAAATCTGTCAGCGCCTTCAATCAGGCTGTGACGCGCAACAAAGACCTCTTTGAAGGGTACCGCTTTCAGCTGACTGACGAAGAAGTTGCCGATTTGCAGTCACAGAATGTGATTTCAAAACCAAGAGGGCGCGGCGGGCGCCGTGTGAACCCATGGGTCTACACTGACTATGGTGTAGCGATCGCCTCCACTTTGTTTCGCGACCCTCGCGCGATCCAAATCACACGAATGATCACCGAGGCTTTTGTCGATGGTGCCAACGCGGTGATTGATGCGCCTCCCCCAGAGGCTGCGCCCTTACCAGTGAAAACGAAACCGATCTTTCCCAATGGTGATCAGCTGCGCCACATCGCTGAGAGCATTTTGGAGTCCGGCCAAAAGAGTCTGATGGACTATATCGCCAATCCAACCACCAAAAGACAGCAAGCCATCGCCGCCATCATGAAGACACTGGCAGAAACCGCGAATGAAGATGTGCGACTGCGCCAAGAAGAGCTGCGCCTGCATATCGCCGAGCGGCTTGCCAATGGCGATTTCTCCGATGATAACGACCGCAAAGGGCTCTTGGATCTGCTGCATGCGATGAAGAGTTAACGCAGGTCCGCTCTGACCGGTCAGCGGCCAAAGCCTCTGAATATCACAATACCCCTTGCCCGCTTAGAAAATCGGCTGTAAAGGGCGCTGGTTCCCTATGGGAATAGGAAGGCGGGGTGATTCCCGCTTTTTGAGTTCGATGAGGGTTTGCGGTGGTCGCAGGTCCTCCTCTCAACTCCAACGCCTAAAAAAGGCTGACGAAATGCAAAGTCAAAACATTCGCATTCGGCTGAAGGCTTTTGATTACCGTGTCCTGGATGCCAGCACACAGGAAATCGTGAACACTGCAAAGCGCACCGGCGCGCAGGTTCGTGGCCCGATCCCGCTTCCCAACAAGATTGAGAAGTTCACCGTTCTGCGTGGTCCTCACGTAGACAAGAAATCCCGCGATCAGTTCGAGATCCGCACGCACAAGCGTCTTCTCGACATCGTTGATCCGACCCCGCAGACCGTAGACGCGCTGATGAAGCTCGACCTGGCGGCCGGCGTGGACGTGCAGATCTCTGTTTAAGGAGAACATCTGATGCGTTCCGGTATTATCGCAAAGAAAGTGGGCATGACCCGCTTGTTCATGGAAGACGGTAAGCAGATCCCTGTGACCGTTCTCCACCTCGACGGCCTGCAGGTTGTTGCACAGCGCACCGAAGAGAAAGACGGCTACACCGCCGTTCAGCTCGGCGCTGGCTCCGCCAAGGCCAAACGCACCTCCCAAGCCATGCGTGGCCACTTCGCAGCAGCGAAAGTGGAACCAAAGCGCAAGCTGGTTGAGTTCCGCGTTCCAGCAGAAGGCCTGATTGAAGTGGGCGCGGAAATCTCCGCAGAGCACTTCGTTGAAGGTCAGAAAGTGGACGTTGCGGGCACTTCGATCGGTAAAGGTTTTGCCGGTGCCATGAAACGCCACAACTTCGGCGGTCTGCGCGCAACACACGGTGTTTCGATCAGCCACCGTTCGCACGGTTCCACCGGTCAGTGTCAAGACCCGGGCCGCGTGTTCAAAGGCAAGAAGATGGCCGGTCACATGGGTGCGGTTCGCGTAACCACCCAAAACCTCGAAGTCGTGAAAACCGACGCCGAGCGTGGTCTGCTCTTCATCAAAGGCGCTGTGCCTGGCTCCAAAGGTGGCTGGGTTTCCGTTAAGGACGCCGTGAAGAAGAAAGCGCCTGAAGGTCTGCCATTCCCGGCGGCAATCAAGGCAGCAGCAACCGAAGCAGCAGAAGCGCCTGCGGAAGGTGGTGAAGCATGAAACTTGACGTGATCAAACTCGACGGCTCCAAAGCTGGTTCAGTTGAACTGTCCGAAGATCTCTTCGGTCAGGAACCACGCGCGGACATCCTGCACCGTGTGGTCCGTTGGCAGCGCAACAACGCGCAGGCCGGCACCCACAAGGTGAAGACCCGTTCGGAAACTTCCTACTCCACAAAGAAGATCTACCGCCAAAAAGGCACCGGTGGCGCACGCCACGGTGACCGCAACGCGCCGATCTTCCGTGGTGGTGGTATCTACAAAGGTCCGGTTGTTCGCAGCCACGGCCACGATCTGCCTAAGAAGTTCCGCAAGCTGGGCCTGAAGCACGCCCTGTCCGCCAAAGCGAAAGCAGGCGAGCTGGTTGTGATCGAAGATGCAGCAGCTGAAGGCAAGACCGCAGCTCTGGCCAAGCAGGTGAAAAACCTGGGCTGGAAACGTGCTCTGGTCATCGACGGTGCATCCGTGAACGAAGGCTTCCTGAAAGCATCGCGCAACATCGACGGTCTGGACATCTTGCCGACCATGGGCGCGAACGTCTATGACATCCTCAAGCGTGACACCCTGGTGATCACCAAAGCGGGGATCGAAGCACTGGAGGCTCGTCTGAAATGAGCGCGAAGGCAGAACACTACGATGTGATCCGCAAGCCGGTCATCACCGAGAAATCCACCATGGCGTCTGAGAACGGCGCAGTGGTTTTCGAAGTGGCGATCGACAGCAACAAACCACAGATCAAAGAAGCTGTTGAAGCGCTCTTTGGTGTGAAGGTCAAAGCGGTCAACACCACCATCACCAAGGGTAAAGTCAAGCGTTTCCGCGGCCAGCTCGGCAAGCGTAAAGACGTTAAAAAGGCTTACGTGACCCTGGAAGAAGGCAACACGATCGACGTGTCCACCGGTCTGTAATAGACCGCGCCTTAAGAAAATTAAGAGGCCGTCCGAGTTTCGGGCGGCCTTTTTTGTTGCCCGCTGATCGCTTGTGGTCAGCCCCCTGACCAAGGCCCCAAAGGCAGCCCCAACCGCCCCGGCAGATTCTGTTAACCTTTGGGGCGTAAAATGACAGTCACAACCCAATAAATTTAAGACTTCACGTTTGAACGCGTTAACCAATTAAATTGGTTCAAACTTGAATCAAATACTTCGTGTGTTAGTAGGTTCCTTATGGTGATGGGTAATTTTCATGGCTCCAAAGAATTTAATCATTAACGGCACATTCGATGCGGGTGCATCCGGATGGAGCGGCAGTGATATTGAGGCAAACCACAGAGAGACGGCGTATCTGCACAATGGCTCGCAAAACGCGGTGTCCGAGTTGGATGGGCGGCGTGGGCTGACCACTGTTCTTGAGCAGAGTTTTGAGGTGTCTCACGGCACCGACACAGAGTTGACCTTTGATTCTGCCCTGCGGAACGCCTCGAATCGCAACGCGGGCAAAGAAGGCTTCAACGTCGAAATTCTGGATGCAGACAACAAAGTCATTGCCTCCATGGAAGTGCGCCCGACAGCCAATGAGCTGTTGGAGTTTTCGCTGCCAGTCTCCTTTCCCAAAGGCGGCACCTATACGCTGCGGTTTACCGAGCGCGGCCCCAATGACAGCCTTGGTGCGATTGTCGACAATATTTCGCTGATGGTCTGTTTTGCAGGCGGCACGCGGATTGCCACGGCCAATGGCACCAAGGCCGCACGCGATATCGAGATTGGGGATGTGGTGCGCACAGAGACCGGCCTCAAACCCGTGCGCTGGGTTGGCCGCCGACAACTTACGGCCGAAGAGCTGGCGCAGGACGAGAAGCTGCATCCGGTGAGAATCGCCGCTGGTGCGCTGGGTCAGGGCCTGCCGGAGCGCGACCTCTTTGTCTCCCGTCAGCACCGCATGGCTGTGCATTCCCCGATCTGTCAGCGCATGTTCGGGCGGAAGACCGCGCTTGTGGCGGCAATCCGTCTGTGCGGTCTGCCCGGCATTTCCCTGCATCGCCCGACCTCAGAGGTGGACTATGTGCATCTGCTATTTGATCAGCATGAGGTGGTCTTTGCCGAAGGCTGCCCGAGCGAGAGCCTGCTGTTTGGCAAGATGACGGAATGCGCCCTGTCCCGTGAGGCGGTTGCGGAGATCAAGGCAATCTTTCCGGAAACCCGCGATGCCGCATTTGACGCCAAAAGCGCCTATGTGATCCCGGAAAACCCGCGGCAGAAACAGCTGGTCCGCCGCCTGCAAAAGAACCATCGGGCGGTACTGGAAGGCTATGCGCCGTCACTGGAGCGCACCGATCTGCAAGGGTTGGTGACAGCGGCCTGAGGATGGCGCGCCTGCGCCTCTACCTCCCGCAATCCGGCAGATAGGTCCACGTTGGCCCCGCCGTTTCGCCGGAGTCGTCCGGCAGCGGGGTGCGCATCAGCTTGGTGGCGTCTGACTTGAGGTCATACATCACCGGCACCAGTTGGCGCAGCGCGGCGCGCTCGCCGTTAAAGGCGCGCTCCAGCCCTCTCAGCAGCTTGGACCATGTGACATTGAAGGCATGTGACATGGCTTCAATGTCTTTTTGGCCCGCAATGTGATCCTGCGCAGGGTCATCGCGCATCGGGGAGACCGCGCGCCAATCCACGATCAGGTCTTTGCCCGTGGGCGGGCCGTCGACGGGATCGTCGGGGTGATAGTAGCGGCTGTGCAGGATTTCGTTGAACTTGAAGTAGTGCGCGACGTCTTCGTGGTCTGCTGGGCCGGGGATGGGATCATTGTCACCGGCGCGATGGCCGAGACAGGCGCCCTCGCCCTCCTCCATGATCTCATCAATGGCCTCTATCGCGGCGGCGTAGCGCTCTTCTGGAGAGCCGATGATTTCAATCACATGCCCCCCTGCCCCGTAGTAGTCGTCATTGTTGATCTGGCGGTCTTCGGCACCGATGAAGATCGCCTCAGCGCCGAAGGTGTCGCAGATGTCTTTGAGACGGGTTTTGATGAAGATGTAGAAGCCCCCGATGGTATGATAATCGCCGTGCTCCCCCGGGTAGGGGCTTTCGGGGGCTGTTTCGATTTGGCGGAAGGTTTTGATCTGATCCGGTGTGAAGCGGCGCAGATGCACCGTTGGGCCGCGCCCGCCGAGCAGCGCATGCGGGTAGGTTGGCAAGAGGTCGGGGTTGGTCATCTGCGGCCTGCCGCCAATGCCGTTCAGCACGTTGGCGACCAGCACCATATGCAGCATTTCCTCGACCATGACCTGCCGGATGACTTCAATGGGTTCGGCATTCACCAGCTCCGGGTCGGAGCGGTTGTATTGCCCCTCCTGCAGGATCGAATAAAGCGCCGTGGCATAGGGCGGGATAGTGGAGAGCTCCAGCATCAGTGCCTGTTGCAGAAGGGTGCAGAGCTCGTGACGGGCGGCAGAGAGATCCTGTGTCATGCCACGGCCTCCTGTTTCAACGCCGCTTTGAGCGCATCGGCCGCCCGGAAGGCCAGAGCGGCGAGGGTCAGCGTGGGATTGGAGGTGGCAATGGTGGGCATGGAGCCGCAGCCGACCATCCAGAGGTTCTCGTGATCCCACGTTTGCGAAACGCTGTTGGTGACAGAGTTTTTGCGCGAGGTGCCCATGCGATGGGTGCCGACAAGGTGGCCTGCGCCCCAGAAGGTGTAACCCTTGCCGTTGTAGGTGAAATAGCCTGCGGAATTGGGATCATAGGCGGTGTGGTCTTTCACGCCGAGGCGCTGGAAGATCTGTTTGCAGACATCGCGCGCGGCGGCGAGACCGGCGCGGGAGTAGTCATCCAGATCATAGGCGATCACCGGTCGGAAATCGCCCATCGGCGTGCGGTAGGCCGGATCAATTGTCACGCGGTTTGAGGCGCGCGGGAGCTGCTCGACCAAGACGCCAAGGCGGACCTGCCGCTGCACATCATGGTAAAGTTTGTCACGCAGGGCGGTGCCATAGAGGTTGTCCTGTTCCACAAGCCGCGCCACATCCGCATTTGGAGAGCCCGCCGCGAAGTTCCACCCCCAGTTGCCGATTTCCAGACGGAAGGCGCCTTTGCGGCCCCGGAAGCTGCCATCGCGGAAGTTCGCATAAGAAGAGGTCGAGCCAGGGCCACGGAAAGCACCGACAGGCTCCGGCGCCGCGCCCCAGCACATCATGTAAGGATGATCCATCAGGTTGCGGCCGAGCTCGCCGCTGCTGCGGCAGAGGTTTGAGGCCAGCGCCAAGGTGACATTCTCCACCGCGCCACCGGCCAGCACATATTGGCGGGCACGCACGCGGCGCAGATCAAACTGCGCCACGCCCGGGAACGGGTATTTCTTGTAGATGATGCCACAGACCTTGCCGTCCTCTCCCACCTCGACTTTGGAGACCACGGCCTGCGTGACCTTGCGCAGACGGTCTTTGCCCAGATGGACCGCATCGCCCAGCGTCTTCATGGCGTTGTATTTGGCCTGAATGGGGCAGATCGGGATGCAGCTGGAGTTGCCCTCACAGCGTTGGCCCATGAAGGCAAAAGCGCCGGTTGCGCCGCGCGGCACAAAAGGCGCGCGCGGCTCATTGCCCACCGAAAAAGTTCCATCTTTCTCTTTGGGCCTGCGCGGGGTCGAGTTGCGCCCTTGCGGCGTGTTGGAAACCTTCAGATGGACCGGGCCGTCATCATGTCCGATGTTGATCGGCATATCATCAGCCTTGGCAAAGAACCCATCCACATAAGACGAGGGGATCGGGTGCATCGGGTATTCGTAGTCTTTGGCGAAGTATCCTTCGTTGTCCTCCGGCTGGGTTGGATTGATGCCCAGCGCCTCGGGGGTCTGCTCTTTCACATCGGCGGAAACGCCAATCTCCCATTCAGCACGCTCATAGTAAGGGCGCAGATCCTGATAGGAGATCGGCCAGTCCACCCCTTTGCCAAAGCGGGTCTGCATCTCAAAATCGGCAGGCATCATGCGCAGGCTGGTGCCGAGCCAATGCAGCATGGTGCCGCCATAGGCGCGCAGGTAGTTGCTGCCAAAGGGCAGCGGGCCTTTCTGCACAAAATAGCCGTTGGTGTCTGGCTGGGTGCCGCGCACGGCGGTGATGTCGAGCACCGAGGGAGAAGGCAACGTGGGCAGATTGGGATAGGGCGAGTTGGGGGTCTTGGCCATCGACATGTAATATTGGTCAAGATAGCTCCGGTAGGTCTGCCACGTCTCGCCGTGGTCTGCGCCCGCCTCCAGAATAAGGACGGTCTGGCCAGCGGCGGCGAGCTCTTTGGCGACGATCCCACCAGCAATGCCCGCGCCAACGATGACCACATCATAAAACCGGTCTTCTTCAAACACATCAGCGCTCATGATCCGCCCCTCCCCGCAGGAGGTTTCATCGCCCAAGCGCCAAAACCCTGTTGTTTGGCACCCATAGGGTGCGCGCCGATGGCATCCCAGACGAGGCCTTCCTTATAGGCGCGGCTGGAGAGGATGCGCGCGGTGTCAAAGCGCGATGCACCGTAGGCATCGGTCCAGTCCTGAGGCAGCGGCGCCCATTGGCCGAGGTACCAAAGCTGGATCAGGGCGCGGGCGACGGGGCCGTGGCATTTGTCTGAAAGAAAGTGGTCGCGCACGACGGCATCCGGGTCATTGCACCCGAGTTTGCCAGCGCCCGCGAGAAAGCTTTCGCGGACCTCCTCTGACAGGACCTGCTGAAATTGATGCCAATATTCGGGGGCGCAGCCGGTGCCTTGCAATTCGGCGGGGGAATAACCGGTCAGCACCGCGCTGATGGTGAGGAAGGCGTCAAAGGCGGGATCAGACTGTGTCATGGCGGTCTCCGTCAATGGCGTCGACGTAAAAGCCGCGCGGCTCAAAACAGGCGGGTGGACTTTCAAAGACCTGAATGGCCACGGGCGTCATATCAGTGAAAAGCCTGTGCATGTCCCGCGTCATGGGGAAGTCATTGTCCCCGAGCTTGAGCTCGAAGGTCTTGGCGATCTCCTGCCCCGCTTCATCGGTCAGCAGCGCGGTTTCAAACAGTCCGGAGATGGTCCAGCGGGTCCAGACCGTGCGCCCCAAGCCGGTGGCAAATTCAGGGATCGGCGTGCAATTGGTGATCGCCCATTGATCACCGGTCAGCAGGCCGAAATCGGCACTCAGGTCGTAGACGATGGTTTCAGGATCATCGGGATTGACCAGCTGTATCCACCATTTCTTACTTTGCCGGGGCGGCTCCCCCTTCATCTTGGCATTGAGAGCAGGCACCTTGTAATTGAAGTGGCCCAGAAACTTCGGTTCGCCAAAGGCCTCCCGCCCGGCCTTCACTGCCATGGCGTTGTCAGCGGCCACATGCACGCGCAAGTGACCAATGGTTTTGGTTTGATCGCGGCCGTGCAGATACTCCCACAGCGAGACCTGCGGCACGCCAGGGACGCGGTTTTGCGGATAGGCGAGAAGATTGAATTCCACCTCGTTCACAAAGCCAAGCGAATTGTCGTAATGCGCGGTGTAGCGTTGGAAATTCAGAAGAATGACAGCTTTGTCGTTGCCTTTGCCATCGGGAAATCTGGCGACACAGAGACCAGTGCCTTTGACAAAGGCTTCGGCGACGTCCGGGTCTGTGTACCAGTACATCCATTGGCATTGCAGGGAGGCATAGAAGAAGGGGAAAGTGTCAAATTCTTTGGGCAGCTTGGGCATCACGCCCGCGATATTGATCTGTTTGCACGGGTTTTCAGTCTGGCTGTCGTCTGTCATTGGTCCCTCCCTATGTGCCGCCTTTCTGGCGGCTGACGATGTGCTTGATCTTCTCTCCGTCTTTTCTGTGTTTCAGGTGGCCAGCTTGGCCAAGGCCTTCCACGCCTGGGTCAGGGCCGGGTCTTTGGCCTTGGCCTTGCCAAGCTTGGTTTTCATGTTGTCGCTTGCGTCGCGCAGCCTGTCTGCCGCCGAGGGGATGGCGGCGAGATCGGCCACGGCCGAGGGCAAGGCCCCGTGGTGGCCCATCTCAAACGCCAGCGCGATGGCACGCTCCAGATGGGTGATCGCCGCGGTGCGGTTGCCTTTGGCCAGCGCCACCCGCCCCTGCAACCCGGCGAGACCGACAACCCAGAATTTCTCCCCGCTTATGGTGACAAAATCATTGGCCTCCGCCAGCAGGTCTTCGGCCAGATCAAACTCCTCGCGCAAGAGCGCCACGTCGGCGTAGAGGTAGAGGAAATAACTCAGACCAAGGCGGCAACCGGTCTCGCGCCATTCATCCAAGCCAAGCCGGATTTCGGCCAATGCGTTGACCTGCGGGTCGTGGCGCTGCGCCCAGCCGTTCATCACCCGCGCCCAGCCGCGCCAGAACTGGAAGGAATACTCTTCCGACAGGGTGATCAGGCGGGCGGAGGTTTCGGCCACGCGGGCCTCGTCGCCGCTGAATTGTCCAAGCCATCCGGCAAAGGCATTGGCAAAAGACACGCTGAAGGGATGCGCGGTTTCTTCGGCGTGGACAAGGCAGCGCTCGCTGGCCTCACGGGCGCCGATCACATCCCCTGCGAGCCAGCGCGACAGGCCGAGGTAGCCGTTGAGCGCCACCGACAGATCCACCACATCAAAATCCAGCCCGCGCTTGCGGTCCTCCAATGTCAGATCCACGGCGATGCCGGCATCCAGAAAGGAAATGGCTTTGTGCGGGTGGCCCAGATAGGTCTGCAACGCGCCCATGGAGCGCTCGGTCGCGGCCAGTGTCATGGGGCTGCCAAGGTCGCGGGCCAGAGAGACCAGCCGGTCTGCGTTGTTTTGCGAGGTGGCGTATTCGCCCCCCAGCATCATGGAGCGGAACTGGCCGTAGATGACTTTGAAGAGCCGCTCCATTTCACCGTATTGGCGGCAGAGCTCCTGTGCGCGGGCATAGGCGGTGATCACGGTTTCATGGGCATAGCCGCGCACAAAGGCCAGAGGCACGGCGAGCAAGATTTGCAGATCAATCTCGCGATGATCACGCTCCTGAGACGGTGGCAGCTCGCGCAGGCATTCCAGAGAGTTCTGCAGATGAGAGATCGCTTCGACGTTGGCGGACTGCAAGGTGGCGCGCCGTGCCGCGGAGAGCATAAAGCCTTCGGCTTTGGCAAAATTGCCTGCCTTTTGGTAGTGATAGCCAAGGATTTCCGGCTCGCCCCCCGGCTCTCTGGGGTCGCCTGTGTCGAGCACGCGGGCAATCCGACCGTGCCATTTGGCCGCTGTGGCGCGCAGCATGGATTGATAGGCTGCATCCTGCACCAGAGCGTGGCGGAATTTGTAAGACTGCACATCACCCGGCAGTCCAGCGGGCACGATCAGTTCGGCCTCCAAGAGCTGATCCAGCGCGTCGCGGGTTTCCAGCTCGTCCCAATCCAGCACCTCGCGCAGGATGTCATGTCCAAAGACGCGCCCGATTGCGGCGGCGACCTGCACCACCTCGCGGCTGGCGGAGAGCCGATCCAGACGTGACATCAGCGAGTCCTGCAGGGATTCCGGGATTGCGAGGGACAGCTCGGCGGTGCTTTGGGAGTGATCCTCAAAGAGGCCGGTCTCCATCGCCATTTTGGTCAGCTCCTCCACAAAGAGCGGCACACCGTCGGTGCGCTCCGCAAGCTGGTTGAGGATGGCGGCGGGCGGGCGCATACCGGCGATGCTTTCGACCAGTTTGAAGGTGTCGGCGCGGCCAAGTCGGTTGAGCTCCAGCGTGGTGACATGGGGCTGGTTGCGCCAGGGGGAGTCAAATTCTCCGCGTGCAGTCATCAGGATCAGACAGCGCCGCTCCGCAAGCCGGGCGATCCACTGGTCGACAAAATCCAGCGTGGAGGCATCCATCCAGTGCACGTCATCCAGAAGCAGGAGCAGCGGGTGCTCTGCCTCCATCGCGCAGCAGATTTGCAAGAGTGCGCTGACAAGGGCGGCTTTTTCACGCTCTGGTGCCATCGGAGCCGAGCTGCCGGTCTCCTCATCAAAGCCCATGAGACGCAGGACCGGCGCGCCGCTGATGGTGACATCAAGGCCGAGCTTTTGCATGAAGGCGATGGCCTGCGCCCGGTTGTCAGACGCCTCGGCGCCGGGTGTGAGGTTCATCACGGAAGCCAGAGCGTTTTTGACCGGAAAGAACGCGCTGCTTTGGTGCATGGGTGAGCCAAAGAAGGTGAGGCTGCTGAAGGTGCCGTTGCTGATATCCTGATTGAGCGCAAAGGCGATTTTGGTTTTGCCAACGCCCGCGTCTCCGGTGAGCAGAAGCACCTGCCCGTCGCCTTCCAGCGCATCGTCCCAGCGCGACTTCACCAGTGCGATCTCTGCCCCGCGTCCTATGATCGGCGTATCGCTTTGCAAAACCTCCCTGCGCGGGGTCTGGAAGACGCCGTGGCTGATCGACACAGAAAAAAGCTCAAGCGGGGCTTCGACACCGGCGAGCTCCGGACTGCCAAGCGAGGCATACTCCAGCCGGTCGCCGATCAATCTGCGTGTGACCTCTGTCACCACAACCTGGCCAACCTTGGCGGCGGACTGCACCCGCGCGGCGACATTGGGCGTATCCCCGAAGAGCCACATTTTCTCATCCAGAGAGGCACTGTTGGCGGCGCCGACCACAACGGGGCCAGTGTGCAATCCGAGGCGCACCTGTGTGCTGACGGAGCTGTCGTTCAGCGCGCTGGCGATCTCTGCGGCACGGTCGTTGATTTCCAGCGCGCAGACGGCGGCGGCGTAGTGGCTGCCCTCTTTGGCCACCGGATAGCCGAACACCGCCACAACGCCATCCCCGGCAAAATTGGCAACCTTGCCGCCAAATTTGTCGACCACGGTTTCCACCAGCGTGCGGTAGCGGGTGATCAGATCGCGGTAGTCTTCGGGATCGAGCTGGGCCGACAAGGCGGTCGAGCCAACAAGGTCGCTGAACAAGACCGTGAGCAACCGCCGCTCTGCCACATCCTCAGGTGGCGGGATTGTTGGCACCTTAAAGATCGCATCCTGAGGCGCAGGCGTGGCGCTCAGCAGATCTTCCCGCGCCTCTTCCTCCAGCGCGGTGCCGCAATTGGTACAGAATTTCGCGCCCGGCGTGGTCTGGTGGCCGCAGTTTGAACACGCCAGTCGCAGCGAGTTCCCGCAGTGTTGGCAAAAATTGGCGCCAACCGGGTTCTCTGTATCGCATTGTGAACAAGAACTAACGAGGCCTTCCAAACGGCACTCCTCACGCACATCAAAATCACTAAAAGCGTTTCAGAGCACTCTGCGTTTGGTAGAAATTCCTTGGTCACGGCTCTTCCCAAGGACTGCCTGCCTCACTCTGGCGGCGTGCGGCAGGTAAAACGCAAAGTGCCTCAAACGGCAAATCGCCACTTAGTATGTACCACAAATGCGCCTGATTGTCCTTGGGAATTGCAGCTCTCCTTGCGCGCTCTACCCTTGCAGGAAAGGGGTTTGAGCGCCTTCTACCTGAACTTGGGTGGACGCTTTTCAAGGAACGCGGTCATGCCCTCGCGCTGTGCCGGAAGGCCGTAGAGGGCGTGATACATCTGCCGCTCAAAGCGCAGGCCTGCGTTGAGCCCCACTTCTTCGGCCTCATTCACACAAGCGCGCGCCATCATGACGATGTCTTTGGGATAGCTTGCGATGGTCGCAGCCACCTCCTGAGCGGTGCTGTGCAGCGCCTCTTCAGGCACCACACGGCTGACCAGACCGATGGCCTGCGCCTCGGGTGCGTCAATCATGCGGCCGGTGAGGATCATATCCATTGCGCAGGCGCGGCCCACAAGTTTGGTCAGCCGCTGCGTGCCGCCAATGCCGGGGATGCAGCCGATCTTGACCTCCGGCTGCCCAAAGCGCGCGGTTTCTGAGGCGAGGATCACATCGCACATCATCGCCAGCTCACACCCGCCGCCCAGCGCATAGCCTGAAACCGCCGCCACCTTGGGCGTGCGCAGGGAGGCAAAGCGATCCCAGCCCGCAAAAAAGGCGGTCTCATACATGGAGCCATAATCCTGCACATTGAGTTCGGCGATATCGGCCCCCGCGGCAAAGGCGCGGGCGTTGCCGGTGAACACCATACAGCCGATGTCGGGGTCGGGGTCGTGGATGGAGGCGCAATCCAGCACCTCCTCCAGAACCTGAGAGTTGAGCGCATTCAGCGCCTTGGGCCGGTTGAGCGTGATCGTCAGAACACGCCCCTCCTTCTCTGTCAGAATGGTCTCATAGCCTTGGACATCATCACGCATATCAACTGTCCCAAATTGCACCGAAAGCGGGGATGCCTTCGCGTTCCATGTCATAGATCACCTGTTGGGTGAGCTTCTGGTTGGAGATCACAATCACCGCCTCGGCTCCGGTCTGGCGCACCGCCTCAAGTGCAAGGGCGGAGAGGTTGGGTTTGCCACGGGCATCCGTGTCCCAGATCAGCGGATCATGGGTGTTGCTTTCGATCTCATCCACCAGCGCATCCCCATAGGTCTTGCGCGGCGACCGGGTGGACCAGATCAGCTTGTTGGGCACCTCATGGGCCAAAAGATGCGGCAGAATCGGGCCAATGCCGCTGCCGGTGCCGACATAGACCACCTTTTTAAAGAGCACCTCGATGCGGGCCACGCCCGAGGTGGTGATGCCTTTGACCCAGACGTGGCTGGGGGGCGTGTCGATGAAGCGCCCGGTCCAGTCCCCTGCCCGGCTGATCACCAGACGGTAGCCCGCCTCCCCCGGGGTGGGGATGTTGGCAAAGGAGTGCCATTCGCGCAGCGGGCTGAGGCTGAGCGCGTTGGAGGAGCCAGCAAAGGGAGTGTCACCATAGTTAAAGCGCACCACAACCGCGTGGTTGGAGGGCTTTTCCACCTCGATTGGCACCTTCTTGAGGGTCAGCCACGGGGAGACAATCGACAGCGTCAGCACGCAGAGCAGCCAGAAGGCGAGGCTCTCGGTCATCGGCTGTCCCGCATCGCGCAGCATGGAGGCATTGTGGAGCCAGAACAGCCCCAGCAGCGACCAACCCGCGAAACGGTGGATGTGCTCAAAGCGGTTGTGAAACTTTTGACGGATGGGGCCGATGGCCGAGAGGATCATCAGGGTCATGAGCCCCACCATGAAGCCGGTCAGCCACAGCGTTTGCAGAGAGGCTCCGCCGGTGCCGTTTAGCGCGTTTGACACAAGAGCAAAGAGCAGGAAGGCAAACCAGATCGACCCGGCCACCGCGCCGCCGGAGTGCAGCCCGCCAAAGTGGAAGACCTTGCCCGCGCCCCAGCGGATCCAGAGCGGCCAGCTGGTGGGAATGCGTGTGGCGAGCCAGAACAGCAAGTTCACCACGCGCTGTTGCCGGATCAGGATCGCCAGCGTGAAGTTCAAAAGCGCCACCTGCGCAATCGCGGCAGTGTGAAACCCTGCCGCGCTCTGCCAAACGCCGCCCGTGATGCCCTGCACAAAGACCCAGAGGTTCACGATGGCAACCACGGCGGCGAGCCGTCGGTATTCAATCAGAGAGGGGTGCCGCGTGATGTTTCGGAAGTTGAAGCGGCGGGTCGGCTTGATGTTGGTGGTCTGCGTGGTCATTCCGCTGCCTCCTGACCGCTGAGGCGGATCGCCTCTTCGGCGCGCTGCAACAGCAGACGTTTGTCGAGTTTGCCGCGCGGGGTCTTGGGCAGATCCGCCATGGGCAGCACCACTTTGGGCACACAGTAGTAGGGCAGTTTGTTTTCCACCCGCGCGCGCGCCTCTTTGGGGCAGACATCTGCGGGGCTGACAAAGGAGACCAGCGTGCGGTCGTCAAATTTCAGGGTCACCGCCTGTTCGCAGCAGGGGGTTTCTTCCAGAGCGCGGGAAACGCCATCGAGTTCCACGCGGAAGCCCCGGATTTTCACCAGATCATCGACACGACCGAAATGCAGCAGCTCTCCGGTTTCGGTCCAGGCGCCCAGATCGCGGGTGCGGAACATCAGATGGCCGGGGCGGAACGGATCAAGGCGATAGCGCTGTGCGTTGAGCTCCGGATTGGCGAGGTAGCCTGCGGTGACGCAATCTCCTCCGGCCCACATTTCTCCGGTCGCGCCAAATGGCAGCGGGTTCAGCGCCTCATCAAGGATATAGACCGTGTTGTTGGGGGTCGGCTTACCGATGGTCAGATCGGCCTTTTCTGGGTGATGACGCATTGCGGTGTTGATGATGGTGGTCTCGGTTGGGCCGCAGGAGTTGTAGAAATCACAAAAGCTGCCCCATTTATCCGCCAGAGGGCGCGGGCAGGGTTCGCCCGCCACGGCAGCGGCTTTGACCTGCTGGCAGGCGGTAGCGTCAAGGGAGCCAAGAATAGACGGGGTGGCGATCAGAATGTCCACGGTTTCAGCGGTGGCCTGAATATCGCAACCCCGGATCACCAGCGTTGCGCCGTTTGAGAGACAGCCGAGAATTTCCCAAGCAGCCATGTCAAAGGCGATGGAAAGGATTTGCCCGACGCGCAGACCGGGGCGCATGCCGAGATCACCCGGCGCGGTCAGAAGGATGTTGGCGAGGTTCTGATGGGTGACCTGCACCCCATTGGGCACCCCTGTGGTGCCCGAGGTGAAGAGCACCATGCAAATGTCATCACCATGCAGATCTGCCATCCCGCTCAGGCGCGGCAAAGAGGCATCCCGCATCACCTCCTCGATCGCCAGAAGGTGCTGGCCCTCCTCCAGAGGCACTTCGCCCTGCCGGGCCTCCAGTGTCAGGACAACCTTGGCTTTGGTGACGGTGGAGATATGGCGCAGCGCGCTTTCAGTGGCGACGCCAAGGTGCTGCGGCACATAGATCGCGCCAAGTTTCATAATGGCCAGAATGCCCACAACCATCGGAATGGAGCGTTTCAGATAGAGGCCCACTGCGTCCTGATGGCCGATGCCGAGATCGCGCAGCTTCTGGGCCAGACGGTCAGACGCCTCATCCAGCGCGCCATAGGTCATGGTCTCGCCTTCGCATTCCAGCGCAACCGCTTCCGGTTGTAGGGCGGCGTAATGCGCAAAGCCCGCCAGCACAGAGGCAAACCGTGGTGTGACCTGCGGGCCAAAGCCGAAACGGGTGAACCAATCGCCGGGGATGTTTGGGGTCTCTTCTGCGAGGGGTGCGCCGTCTTTTGTCAAAGAGAGGGAGAACCCGTTTTCAAAATTCTGGGCCAAGTTGTGCATTCTGCTGTCCTTCCGCTATGCTCACGTAAATGTTTATGGGAATTTTTCCCACGACAACTCACGTTTTCGTGAATTTCCTTTCTTCTCAGGGGAAAAAAGCGCATATGTTTGCGGGGATTTTTGGGACTTGGAATGGGAAATACGACACGAAGCACCACGACAGACAGGATGGAACGCGCGCTCTCAGCCTTGCTGAATCCCCTGTCTAAACTGCTGATCAAAAACAATTTGGACGTGCAAACAGCCACCGAAGCCCTGAAACGTGCTTTGGTGAACGAAGGGCTGTCCGATGAGAGCGCCACCGACAGTCAGGTGAGTTTGCGCACCGGCGTGCACCGCAAAGATGTTAAGCGGCTGCGTGCTGACATTGAGAGCGGGCAGACGAAAAAGATTCCCACACGGGGAATCGCTTTGGTGCTGACAACCTGGTCTCAGGAGCTGCCTTTTTGCGATGCGGCAGGCCAGCCGCGCCTGCTGCCGCGCAAAGGACGACCCGATGCACCCGGGTTTGACGAGCTGATCAAAACCAGCAAGGTCGACCTTGCGGCGGCCACTGTCCTGTCAGAGCTTGAACGTCAGGATCTGATCAAACGCCATCCGGATGGGCAGCTAGAATTGCTGTCAGCGACCTTTGTGGCGCAATCCGGTGATGCGGCGATTGATGCCTTTGAGGCGACGGTGGGGGACCATTTGCGAATTGCCACGGAAAACGTGCTGTCCCCGCCCGGTGCGCCGCGCCAGTTTGATCAGGTGCTGCGCTACTCTCACCTCTCTGCCAGCTCGGTTGCCGCGCTGGAAGCAGAGGCACGCAAGATGGCACAAAGCTATCTTGAGACGCTCAACGCCATGGCGCACCGTTTGCAAAGCGAAGACGATGCGTCCGGGCAGTTGGCAAACGGCCGTTTTGTCACCGGTGCTTTCATTGCGCCGATACATCCGACCGATACTTCCACGCCAGAAGGCGTGGCCACCCCCGAGAAGAATTCCGAGGAAGACACCAAAACATGAGCGGTTTTCTGAAACTGAGCGCATTATGCGCGTTTGTGATAGCCAGCAGCGCCCTGCCCGTCTCTGCTGGCGAAGAAAAGGAGGCGCGTGAAGGCGGTCTCACCGGCACGGGTATTGTCGGCGAAATTGTCAAACTGGGCAGCATCATCGTGAACACGCAGCGCATCACCTTTGCGCCCGATATGCAGGTGAGCTCTGCGGCTGGCTCCAAACCGGCCAGCGCGTTGCGCCCCGGGCAAACCGTGGCCGTGGCCGTGCAAAGGGACGGCGATCATTGGGCCGCAGATGCGATTGCGCAAGTGCATCCGATTGTCGGCCCTGTGAGCGAGGTGCATCCAGATGCCTTTGTGGTCATGGGCGCACGCATCCTGAAAGATGCGCGCGCGCCTGAGGTGACCGTGGGCGATTGGATTGCCGTGAGCGGTTTTTGGAACCGCGAAACAGTGATTGCCACCGCCATTGAGGTGGTGCCCCCGCAGGCGCAGGCCAGCGTGCAGGGCAGCTATGCCTCCGCCCCTGAGGGCACCCCATCATGGCAACTGGGTGCCGTGACCATGAACGGGCCGCGCCCGGAACATGCGACAGAGGGGCAGATCCTTCGAGTCTATGGCACAGCGCAGCGCGACGGGCTTGAGGTGCGCGATATGCGTCTTGGCGTGTTTGATGCCCCTAAAGCGCTGGTGCTCGCGGAGGGCTATTTTTCCGTGGTCTCTGCCACCGGGCACTACACTGTCGCAGGCAGTGGGCTGTCGTCCTACACAGAGCAACGCGGCGATGTGATGACCCAAGACAAGGTGCGCATTTGCGGGGTGGACGGGTCCATCGTGAAACCTGATGCGGTGCTGAGCGCGGAAACACGCGCGCAGCTGCGCGTTTTGGGCTGCCCGACGCCATAAAGGCTGGAGAGCGCTGCCATCACTTACGCAGCGCTCTCCCATCTCAGTTTAGAATGAATCTAAACCTTGACTAATCACAACCGCAGGCGCATATCAAATCTTGATAGGAAAGGTCTGCCAATGTTCATTCAAACGGAATCCACCCCGAACCCTGCAACGCTGAAGTTTCTGCCCGGGCAGACTGTGTTGGAAATGGGCACCGCCGATTTCCCGACTGCGGATGGCGCGGCAGCCTCCCCTCTGGCGACCCGCATCTTTGCGGTGAATGGCGTGGCGGGCGTGTTCTTCGGCAATGACTTTGTGACCGTGACCAAAGCGGACGGCATTGAGTGGGATCACATCAAACCGTCGATCCTAGGCGCGATCATGGAGCACTATCAGTCTGGCCAGCCTGTGATGGCAGGTGAGGCGACCGCCCCCTCCGGTCACGCGGAGCACACTGGCGAAGATGGCGAGATTGTTGGCCAGATCAAAGAGCTTCTGGACACACGTGTGCGTCCGGCAGTGGCTCAGGATGGCGGCGACATCACCTTCCACGGTTTCGACCGCGGTGTTGTGTATCTGCACATGCAGGGCGCTTGCGCTGGCTGCCCCTCCTCTACGCTGACCCTGAAAATGGGCATCGAGAACCTGCTGCGTCACTACATTCCTGAAGTGACCGAAGTGCGTCCGGTCGCGGTGTAATTTCTACCCATGACGGCCCCACTGGTCCTGAGTTTTGACACATCGGCCGCGCATGTCGCGGCCGCTTTGCTGTCTGGTGAGCACATCATCGGCTTTAAAGTCGAAGAGATGAGGCGCGGGCAGGCGGAGCGCCTGATGCCGATGCTGGAAGAGGTTTTGAAAGAGGCCCGAAAAAGCTGGCAAAATCTGGATGCGATTGGCGTGGGGGTTGGCCCCGGCAATTTTACCGGCATCCGCATATCCGTCTCCGCCGCGCGCGGCCTCGCGCTGGGGCTTGGCATTCCGGCGGTGGGCGTGAACAGCTTTGACGCGATTGAAGCCGGGTTAGACCACCCCGCAGTGCCCGTTGTGCCCGGACCGCGCGGGCAAGGTTATCTCTCTCCCAAAGGAGAAGTGCCTTATCTCGCAACGCAGGACGAATTGATCGATATCATGGAAGATATCGCGCTCGCGCATCCCGTGCCCGAAAGCCTTGTCGTACAGATCGCCCGCTTGGCGGCAAAACGCTATCTGGACAGCCCCCCTGCCCCGGCACCGCTCTACATCAAGCCTGCGGATGCGGCGCCGCCCAAGGACCCTGCTCCGGTCATTTTGGATCAGTGATCCGCCATGACGCCTGAGACCATGGCCGCGATCCACGGCGCCGCTTTCACAGACAGCCGCTCCTGGGATGCCAAAGAAATAAGCGGGCTGCTTCAGTCACGACTGGTGTTTTTTGTCTCGGTTGACGCTGGGTTCGCTTTGGGTCGTGCGGTGGCAGACGAATGCGAACTCCTGACAGTGGCTGTACACCCTGACGCCCGGCGGCGTGGTTTCGGCTTGTTATTATTGGAAAAATACGAGGCGGAAGCCAGTGCACGCGGGGCTGCCACAAGCTTTCTGGAAGTGGCGGAGGACAACGCGGCTGCGCTTGCGCTCTATGAGCGCTGCGGCTACGAAATATATGGCACGCGGCCCGGCTACTACACACGCACAGACGGGCAGCAAATCGCTGCATGCCTCCTAAAAAAGGCGCTAAACTGATCGGGGGCCTGATTCGAATGTCACCTTTTTGGCCAAATGGTCAAAATAAAGTTGACCGCTTCGGTATCAATCGCCTTAGTTACATGATGGTCCGGCGGGACATGAACAATAGACGGGACGGCACTCGCAACGAAACGACCGCCCCGCTCAACACTGGGAGACTTAAATGAGCCTGATGCACAAATTTCTTGGCGCTGCGGCAGCTGCGGCCCTTTCTGCAGGTGCAGCCCTGGCAGAACCGGCGCTGATCTTTGACCTCGGCGGCAAGTTCGACAAATCCTTCAACGAAGCGGCCTTTGGCGGCGCAACCCGCTGGGCAGAAGAAACCGGCGGCAGCTTCCGCGAGATCGAACTGCAGTCTGAAGCACAGCGTGAGCAGGCTCTGCGCCGCTTTGCAGAAGCGGGTGCCAACCCAATCGTTATGGCCGGCTTTGCGTTTGGCAACGTGCTGGGCGAAGTGGCGGGCGACTATCCTGACACCAAATTTGCCATCATCGACATGGTTGTTGACGCGCCAAACGTGCGCTCCGTTGTATTCAACGAGCACGAAGGCTCCTACCTCGTCGGCATGATGGCGGCGCAGGCGTCCAAATCCGGCACCGTGGGCTTCATCGGTGGCATGGACATCCCGCTGATCCGTAAATTCGCCTGTGGCTACGTTCAGGGCGTGAAAGCGGTGAACCCGGACGCAACCGTGATTCAGAACATGACCGGCACAACACCTGCCGCATGGAATGACCCGGTAAAAGGTTCCGAGCTGACCAAAGCGCAGATCAGCCAGGGTGCGGACGTTGTTTATGCAGCGGCAGGCGGCACCGGTGTTGGCGTTCTGCAGACCGCAGCGGATGAGGGCATCCTCTCCATCGGTGTGGACAGCAACCAGAACCACCTGCACCCAGGCAAAGTCCTGACTTCCATGATGAAGCGCGTGGACAACGCGGTTTACGAAGCCATGAAGGCGGGTGACGCGCTGGAAACCGGCTTCAACGTGATGGGCGTGGCCAACGGCGGCGTCGGCTATGCGATGGACGAATACAACGCTGAGTTGGTTTCTGCGGACATGGCTGCCGCAGTTGATGCAGCAAGCGGTAAAATTGCTTCCGGTGAGCTGGCTGTGCACGATTACATGAGTGACAACAGCTGCCCAGTGGAATAACAGGCGCCCGGGATCCATCCCGGAGCTCTTTAAGGGGGCCGTGCCATGGCGGTGCGGCCCCTAAAACGTAAAAGGGGGACAAGTTCATGCCAGACTACGTGACCGCTTTCTTCGCCACCTGGGCAGAGGCAGACGCTGACACACGCAGCGCCACACTTGCCGAAGTCATAGCTAAAAACTTCTCCTATTGCGATCCCAATGCCCCAGAGACGATTTCCGATCTGGACGCGCTGAGCAGCTATATCGGCATGTTCACGCAATATGCCCCTGGCGCGACTGCGCAGGTGGTCAGAACCAGCGAGACCAAAGGCCACCAAAGGGTGACCGTTGCCTTTCGCATGGCCGACGGCAAAGAGCAGCTTGGCCAATATTTCGTGGAACTTGACGCCGATGGGCGCGCAACGCGCATGGTCGGCTTCGCAGGACTGGGAGAGCCTGAATGACGGCGCCTGCCATTGAACTAAAAGGCATATCCAAAGCCTTTGGCCCTGTTCAGGCCAACAAGGATATCTCGATCTCGGTGCAGCCTGGCACCATTCACGGCATCATCGGCGAAAACGGCGCGGGAAAATCCACGCTGATGTCGATCCTGTACGGCTTTTACAAAGCGGATGCCGGGGAGATCTTTATAAAGGGACAAAAGACCCCGATCCCGGACAGCCAAGCCGCCATCAGCGCAGGCATCGGGATGGTGTTTCAGCACTTCAAGCTGGTGGAGAACTTCACGGTTCTGGAAAACATCATTCTGGGGGCCGAAGACGGCGCGATGCTCAACACCTCTTTGGGCAATGCGCGCCGCGAGCTGAAGCATCTGGCGGATGAATACGGCCTGAACGTGGATCCGGATGCGGTGATCGAAAACCTCTCTGTGGGCCATCAGCAGCGCGTGGAAATCCTCAAGGCGCTGTATCGCAAGGCGGAAATCCTGATTCTGGACGAGCCGACCGGCGTGCTGACCCCAGCCGAAGCTGATCAGCTGTTCCGCATTCTGGACCGGCTGCGCGAAGAGGGCAAAACCATCATCCTGATCACACACAAGCTGCGTGAGATCATGGAATACACCGACACGGTTTCGGTGATGCGGCGTGGTCAGATGACCGCCACGGTGAAGACCAAGGAGACCTCACCTGAAGAGCTCGCCGAGCTGATGGTGGGGCGCAAAGTGCTTCTGCGCGTTGACAAAAAACCGGCTGAGCCGGGCGTCACCATTCTGGATGTGCAGGGCTTGCGCGTTGTGGATGACGCGGGCGTTGAGCGTGTCAAAGGCATCGACCTCAATGTGCGTGCCGGTGAGATTGTCGGGATTGCAGGGGTGGCCGGGAACGGCCAATCCGAGCTGCTGGAAGTGCTTGGCGGTTATGCTGAAGGCACCGGCACCATTCTGGTCAATGGCGAGCCGCTCCCGCTGAGCGGACATGGCGCTGACGGACAGGCGCGCCGCGCGGCCGGGGTGAGCCACGTGCCGGAAGACCGGCAGCGCGAAGGCCTGATCATGGAGTTTTCCGCTTGGGAAAACACCGTGTTTGGCTACCATCTGGAACCGGAAATCCAGAACGGCGTTCTGATGGACAACAAAGCCATCTATGAGGATGCCGAAGCCAAGATGGAGCGCTTTGACGTGCGCCCGCCCGATCCGAAACTGGCGGCCAAGAACTTCTCTGGCGGCAACCAGCAGAAAATCGTTCTGGCGCGCGAAATCGAGCGCAATCCGGACCTGCTGCTGATTGGCCAGCCGACCCGCGGTGTGGACATCGGCGCAATCGAGTTCATCCACCAGCAGATCGTGAACCTGCGCGATCAGGGCAAAGCGATCCTGCTGGTGTCTGTGGAACTTGATGAGATCATGTCCCTCTCTGACCGGATTGCGGTCATGTTTGACGGCCACATCATGGGTGAGCGCGATCCGGCGCAGACCAATGAAAAAGAGCTGGGCCTTCTGATGGCCGGGATCACCGACACCTCCGCAGTTGCAGGCAACGGCGGCAATGACACCACTGAACAGGAGGTCCACGCCGATGGATAAGATGCCTAAATGGGCTGACATCGTCCTGATCCCCCTTATCTCGCTGCTATTGGCGGCTTTTTTCTCCGCATTGGTGATTTTGGCCATTGGCGAAAACCCGATTGAAGCGTTGAAACTGATGATCGACGGGGCGCTGATGCGCTCGGCTGGCTGGGGCTACACGCTCTATTACGCCACCAACTTCATCTTCACAGGCCTTGCGGTCTCGGTCGCGTTCCACGCACGTCTGTTCAACATCGGCGGCGAAGGCCAGGCGATGCTGGGGGGCCTCGGCGTGGCGCTGGTGTGCCTTTACATCCCTTGGCCCCATTGGTCTTTGTCGATCCTCGGCGCTTCTGTAGGTGCAGCGCTGTTTGGCGCGCTATGGGCGCTGATCCCGGCCTATCTGCAGGCCAAACGCGGCAGCCACATCGTGATCACCACCATCATGTTCAACTTCATCGCTGCGGCGCTGTTGAACTATGTGCTGGTGGAAATGCTGCGGCCTGTGGGCGCGATGGATCCGGCCTCGGCCAAGTTCCCGGAGGCGACCCATCTGCCGTCATTCCAGGATATGTTCTCCACCGCAGAGGCACCCATGTTCCGCGGGGCCCCTGCAAACGTGACCTTCTTCCTCGCGCTGATTGCCTGTTTTGTGGTCTGGGCGCTGATCTGGCGCACACGGCTTGGCTATGAAATCCGTGCCTTTGGCCAATCGGAAACGGCCGCCAAATACGCCGGCATCAGCCCAGTGCGCATCACCGTGATCGCCATGCTGATCTCCGGTGCGCTGGCCGGGATGATGTCTGTGAACACCACAATGGGGGAAAGCGAACGTCTGATCCTCAACAGCACCGAAGGCGCGGGCTTTATCGGCATCGCGGTGGCGCTGATGGGGCGCAACCATCCGTTTGGCGTGTTCCTCGCAGCCATCCTGTTTGGCTTCCTCTATCAGGGCGGCGCGGAACTGGCGCTCTGGACCAGCATCCCACGTGAGCTGATCGTGGTGATCCAAGCGCTGGTGATCCTGTTCACCGGGGCGCTGGACAATATGGTGCGTCACCCGCTTGAGAAACTCTTTATCGCGCTGCGCCGGAGGAACGCCTGATGGACTTTCTGACACTGCTTCAGGTGCTGGACACATCTGTGCGTCTGGCAACACCTCTGCTGCTGGCCTGTCTCGCGGGCCTTTACTCGGAACGCTCCGGCGTGGTCGACATCGGCCTTGAGGGCAAAATGCTGGCAGCGGCGTTCTTTGCCGCCGCATTCGCCTATTACTCTGGCAATGCCTGGGTTGGCCTGCTGGCCGGGATTGGCGCGTCGATCATTCTTGCGGTGATCCACGGGCTGGCATCCGTCACCTTTCGCGGCAACCAGCTGATTTCCGGTGTGGCGATCAACTTCCTTGCGGCTGGCATGACCGTTCTGGCGGCGCAAAGCTGGTTCCGCCAAGGGGGCCGCACGCCGCCGCTGGAAGGCGCTGCGCGCTTCAACCCGATTGAGCTGCCGTTTGCGATTGGCCCGACGGACGCGGAGGCCGCAGGCCGCCCGCTGAGCCAGCTGATCGCAGAGGCTAGCCCGATGCAGCAGTTCTACTCCGAACTGATCTCCGGCCACTCGATCCTTGTCTATCTGGCGCTGCTGACGGTGCCTTTCACCTGGTGGCTGCTGTTCCGCACCCGCTTTGGCCTGCGCCTGCGCGCGGTTGGGGAAAATCCGGCAGCTGTGGATACGGCGGGCGTTTCGGTGGTCTGGCTGCGCTATGCGGCGGTGCTGATCTGCGGTGTGCTGTGCGGTGTGGCCGGGGCCTATCTCTCCTCCGCTCTGCAGGCTGGTTTTGTGAAAGACATGACCGCCGGTCGTGGCTTTATCGCGCTCGCGGCGCTGATCTTTGCCAAATGGCGTCCGGTCTATGCGCTGTGGGCCTGTCTGCTCTTTGGTCTGTTCCAAGCTTTGGAGCTGCGTCCGGACATCATCGAGAATGTTTCCGGCATCAAGGTTCAGGTGCAGCTCTTGGGCGCGCTGCCCTATATCCTGACCGTGGTGATCCTCGCAGGCTTTGTCGGCAAGGCGATCCCGCCACGTGCCAGCGGCGAGCCCTACGTCAAAGAGCGCTAAATCCGCAACCGGACGATAAGTCCAGTTTTCGGTCAATGATCTGTCCTGCCAGCGTTTTATCGACGCTGGCAGGTTGCTTTTGAGAGCCCTGTAGCGCTATCAAAAATTATGCAGATTTACCTCCCCATCGCCGAAGTTTCCGTCAACGCATTCCTGCTGCTTGGACTGGGCGGCATGGTGGGCATTCTTTCGGGGATGTTCGGGGTTGGCGGCGGATTTTTGATGACGCCGCTTTTGTTTTTCATCGGCATCCCGCCGGCCGTCGCGGTTGCGACGGAAGCGAACCAGATTGTGGCCTCCTCGTTCAGTGGTGTGCTGGCGCATCTGAAGCGAAAAACCGTGGACCTCAAAATGGGCACGGTGCTGCTGTCCGGCGGGCTGATAGGGGCCGCGCTTGGGGTGGTGGTGTTCAACTATCTGAAGTCGCAGGGCCAGGTCGATTTGCTGGTACGGCTTTGCTATGTGGTCTTTCTCGGCGTGATCGGCTCTCTGATGTTCATCGAGAGCCTCAACGCGATCCGCAAATCGCGCAAGAACGCCGGACCACCCAAACGCAAGAAACACAACTGGGTGCATGGTCTGCCGCTGAAGATGCGCTTTCGTGTGTCCGGTCTCTACATCTCTGTGATCCCGCCGATGATGGTGGGCGTGCTGGTGGGCATCCTGTCAGCCATCATGGGCGTTGGCGGCGGGTTCATCATGGTGCCAGCGATGATCTATCTACTGGGGATGCCAACCAAAGTGGTTGTGGGCACCTCGCTGTTTCAGATCATCTTTGTCACCGGCTTCACCACGCTTTTGCACGCCACCACCAACTTCACCGTGGACATCGCGCTGGCGGTTCTGTTGCTGGTGGGCGGTGTGATCGGCGCGCAGATTGGCACGCGGCTTGGCACCTACCTGAAGGCCGAACAGCTGCGCATTCTGCTGGCGCTTTTGGTGATCATGGTCTGCGCCAAACTGGCGCTCGACCTGCTGCTGCAACCCAGCGAGCTCTTTTCGCTTGGCGCGGTGGAGGGGCACTGATGCTGCGGATACTCTCTTTCTGCTTTGCCCTTGCCGCCAGCGCGTTGAGCGCAGAGGAAGTGGTGCTTGGTCTGAGCCAGGATCAGGTGGCGATCACCACAAACTTTGACGGCTCTGAGATCCTGCTGTTTGGTGCGGTGAAACGCGAGGCCCCCATCCCGGAAGAGCCGCTGGACGTGGTGATTGCCGTGTCCGGCCCATCCAGCCCGCTCACCGTGCGGCGCAAGGAGCGCAAGTTTGGCATCTGGGTGAACACCGATGCGGTGGAGATTGACGCCGCCCCAAGCTTTTATGCGGTGGCCACCTCAGCGCCGTTCACAGAAGCGATTTCCAACGTCGAAGACCAGCGCCACAAAGTGTCGATCCCGCGTGCGATCCGCTCTGTCGGAGCGCCGATGGAGGTGGAGGACGCCCAAAGCTTCAGCGAAGCGGTGATCCGCATCCGCACCGATGAAGGCCTGTATCAGCTGCGCGAAAACACTGTGGAAATCGAGCAGCAGACCCTGTTTCGCACCTCAATCCAGATGCCCGCCAACCTGACGGAAGGCGACTATCCCACCCGCATTTTCCTGACGCGGGATGGCAAGGTGGTGTCTCAGTTTGAGACGGTGATCAATGTGAACAAGGTGGGGCTGGAACGCTGGCTCTATGATTTGTCGCGCAATCAACCCTTGATTTACGGGATCATGTCATTGGCTATTGCGATTGCCGCAGGATGGCTGGCCTCTGCCGCGTTCCAGGTTTTGCGGCGCAACTGAGCCAGGCCAACGCGCTTGCGTCGCTGCGTCAGGGCGACTACCTGATAACAAACTCAAAAAGGGGCACAGGATATGTCGCAGACACCGGAAACGCTTGCAGGAATGATGCTGGAGGCCGCACAGAAAGCCGGTGCGGAAGCGGCGGATGCGATGGTGGTCTCTGGAACGTCGGTGTCCATCGAGGTGCGCGAAGGCAAGCTTGAGCAGGCAGAGCGCTCTGAGGGGGTGGACCTCGGGCTGCGTGTGCTGATCGGTCAACGTCAGGCCAATGTGTCCATTTCCGACACGCGCCCTGAAAGCATTGCAACCATGGCAGAGCGGGCGGTGGCCATGGCCAAAGAAGCGCCTGAGGATCCCTATGTGGGGTTGGCGGCGGCGGAGCAGCTTGTGCGCGATCCTGATATTGCCGCACTTGAGCTGTGTGACCCAACTGCCGAGCCCGCCCCTGATGCGCTGCAGGCGGATGCTTTGGCAGCCGAAGCCGCGGCTATGGCGGTCGACGGCGTGACGCAGGTGCAATCCTCCACTGGCGGATATAGCCACACAACGGTGCATTTGGCGGCGAGCAACGGGTTTTCCGGCGGATATGACCGCAGCAGCCGCGCCGTTTACACCACTGCCATCGCCGGAACCGGCGAGGCCATGGAGCGCGACTACGACGGAGATTCGCGTATCTTTCAGAGCGATCTGCGCTCCGCTTCCGAGATCGGCACCGAAGCCGGACAGCGCGCCATCGCCCGCCTGAACGCGCGCAAGCCAGAAACCGGGGCTTTCCCGGTGCTGTTTGATGAGCGCATTTCCTCATCGCTGATCGGACATCTGCTGGCGGCAGCAAACGGCGCCATGGTGGCGCGTGGCTCAAGCTGGCTGCGTGACAAGCAAGGCCAGCAGGTTCTGCCCGAAACGCTTTCCCTTATCGAAGACCCGCTGCGCCCGCGTGTCTCCGGCTCGCGCCCGTTTGATGCGGAAGGGCTGCCCACCGCGAAACGTGCGATTGTCGACAAAGGCGTGCTGACCGGCTGGACGCTTGATTTGGCCAATGCGCGCAAGCTGGGCATGGCCTCAACCGGCAATGCCGCGCGCGGCGTTTCAAGCCCGCCCTCCCCGAGCAGCTGGAATGTGGCGCTGACCCAAGGTGCGCAGTCGCGTGAGGCAATGATCAAAGACATGGGGCGTGGTCTGTTGGTGACATCGCTGATTGGCTCCACCATCAACCCGACAACCGGGGATTATTCTCGCGGGGCAGCCGGGTTCTGGGTCGAAAACGGCGAGATCGCCTATGCGGTGAATGAATGCACCATCGCCGGGAACCTGCATGACATGCTGCGCCATATCGTGCCAGCCAATGATGCGCGCGGCTACCTGTCGCGTGTGGTGCCCTCATTGCTGGTGGAAGGGATGACCCTTGCCGGCGCCTGACCTTCAGCTCCTGATCGATGCGGCGCTGGAGGCAGGTGAGATTGCCAAGCGCTATGACGGGCAAAACGCAAAGACCTGGCATAAGCCGGAGGGCGCTGGCCCCGTTACCGAGGCCGATCTGGCGGTGAATGACATGCTGGAGCGGGAGCTGCGCGGGGCGCGGCCCGACTATGGCTGGTTGAGCGAAGAGTCACTTGATGAAGGCAACCGGGTGCAGGACGCGCGGGTTTTTATCATCGACCCGATTGATGGCACCCGCAGCTTTATTGAAGGATCCAACACCTGGGCCCATTCGCTTGCGATTGCGGAACATGGCGAAGTGACCGCAGCGGTGGTCTATCTGCCACGACGGGACCGGCTTTATGTTGCGGAAAAGGGCCAAGGCGCCACGCTGAACGGCGAGCCGATCCAAGCGGCCACCATTGGAGAGCTCGCCGGGGCCAAGGTTCTGGCAGCCCGGCCCGCAATGGAGGCCGCGCTGTGGAAAGACACGCCTCCGGATTTCAATCGCGGCTATCGCCCCTCGCTGGCTTACCGCATGGCTTTGGTGGCGCAGGGCCGGTTTGACGCCATGCTGACCCTGCGCCCGACATGGGAATGGGACATTGCCGCTGGCGATCTGATTTTGCGTGAAGCCGGTGCGGCGACCTCTGACCGGCATGGAAATCCTTTGGTGTTCAACAATCCAGATCCCCGGCTTGCGGGCGTTGTGGCGGGCAATACCACCCTGCAGTCCAAGATTTGTGCGGCTCTGGCGCCAACCCATGCGCCGCAATAGGCAAAACCGCAAAAACCTTTGGGAAACGGGAAAAATTCCGCCTATTTCTCTATAACCTGCCCTCTTGAGACCGCGACGTAAGCGGCTTAGGTTGCGCGCAAATCCGCACCACAAAGGAGTGGCCCATGGCACAACGATTGCACCTCGTCTTTGGCGGCGAGCTGATCGACCCCACAAAAACCGCATTCAAAGACGTGGACGACATTCACGTTGTGGGCATCTTTCCGAACTACGAAAGCGCCTATGACGCTTGGAAAGCCGAAGCACAGCGCACCGTAGACAATGCGCATATGCGGTATTTCATCGCCCATTTGCACCGCCTGCGTGACGAAGGCGCAGAAGCCTCCTCCACGGAAGAACTCGGATAAAACTGGCATGCCGCGCTCGCTTGGTCTGACGACATATCTTGCGTTTGCGCGCCGCCAACCGCCACAGCTGGCTGCCATCACCACGCCACGACCGGCGGGTGAGCTGGTTTGGCTGCACTGTGCGGATCCAAAACGGGTGCGGACCCTCGCAAAACTGGGTCAGCGCCTGACCCGGCAGCGCGGGGCGAGCGCGTTTCTGATCACGACACCGCAGAGCAAGCCGCCCCAAGGGTTGCCGGAGGAGGCAATCTGGCAAAGCTGTCCCTCGGAAAACCCCAACGATATCAAAGCTTTTCTGATCCATTGGCAGCCCGATCTGTGCCTTTGGCTGGGGCCGGAGTTGCGTCCGGCGCTGATTGACGCGGTGTTTGAGCGGAATATCCCCTCGGTGCTGCTAGAGGCCAATCGCACCAAGATTGACCAGAAACGCCGCTGGGGGCCGGAGCCGACCCGCGCGACCCTGATGCGGTTCACCAAGATCTTCGCGCAAGGCAAAGAGGCGCGGAGCCGGTTCAAGAAATTGCTGCCGGAAACGGCAGAGATCACCCTGAGTGGTGAGCTGATGGAAGAGGCGCAGGCCTTGCCGGTTCAGGACAGCGATCTGGAGGAGCTGCGCGCATCGCTTTCTGGCCGCCCGGTCTGGCTGGCCGCGCGACTGCAGCCCAAAGAGCTGCCGCTGGTGCTCAACGCCTATCGGCAGATGCTGCGGCTGTCGTTTCGCACATTGCTGGTGGTTGTACCCGACAACGCAGAAGATGCCCCAGATATGCACCGGACCATTCAGGAAGACGGGTGGCGGGTTGCTGATTGGGAGGCCGGGGATTTTCCCGGGGAAGATACTCAAGTGCTGTTTGCACAGACGCCCGATGAGCTGGGCCTGTGGTACCGGCTTGCCCCGGTCAGCCTTGTGGGCTCTTCGCTGGTTGCCGGGGCTGGCGGGCGCGATCCGCTTGAACCGGCGGCACTTGGCAGTGCGATCCTCTATGGCCCGTCGGTGCGGCGCTATCTGAACAGCTACACGCGGCTGGCCAATGTGGGCGCGGCGCGGATTGTGAAAGACGCTGAAAGCCTGACCGCTGCGCTGATGTTTCTGGCTGCGCCCGATCAGGCGGCGGCGATGGCCCATGCGGGCTGGCAGGTTGTTTCTGACAGTGCCGCGGTTTCCGATATGGTGATTGAGCACGCACATGCGCTTTTGGATCAGCAAGAGGCGGTTTCATGAAAGAGCCAAAGTTCTGGTCCAACGCTCCGGACAAACCCGGCTGGCAGGCGCATCTGCTTGCGCCTTTGGGCGCGCTTTACGCCTCAGCGACGCGAAAGCGCATTCGGCAAAGTTCTGACGGCCACAAAGCCAATGTGCCGGTGATCTGTGTCGGCAACCTCAACGCCGGGGGCACGGGCAAGACTCCCACCGCAATCGCCTTGGTGCAGCATCTGCAGGCGCGCGGGAACACACCGCATGTGGTCTCGCGTGGATACGGCGGCGCGCTGGAAGGGCCTGTGCAGGTGGATGAACGCGCCCACCGCGCTGCGCAGACCGGCGATGAGCCGCTCTTGCTGGCGGCGTTTGCCCCAACCTGGGTGGCCAAAGACCGTGCCAAAGGCGTGGCTGCCGCTGAGGCGGCGGGGGCTGATGTGATCCTGCTGGATGACGGCTTTCAGAACCCCACGGTGCAGAAAGACGCCAGCATCATCGTGGTGGATGCGGCGCGCGGATTTGGCAACGGGCGTTGCATTCCCGCAGGCCCCTTGCGTGAACCCGTCGCGACGGGTCTGGCGCGGGCGGATGTGCTGCTGTCGATCGGGTCTGTGCAGGCGCAAGCACAGTTTGCAGCGCACTGGGGACAGGTGGTCTCCCTTCCCCATCTCACAGGCGCTTTAGAGCCACTTCCAACCGGCATGGACTGGCGGGAAACCCCGTTTCTGGCCTTTGCCGGGATTGGGCATCCGGAGAAGTTTTTTGAAACTTTGCGAGGGCTTGGCGCGACTCTGGTGCGCACGGAAGCGCTGGATGATCATCAGGCGCTGCCGCCATCGCTGTTGACCCGCCTCACATCAGAGGCCCGCGCGCTTGGGGCGCAGCTGGTCACAACGGAAAAGGATGCGGTGCGTTTGCCAATGGAGATGCGGGCGCAGGTGCTGACCCTGCCCGTGCGACTGGCCATTTCGGATTGGCAGCCGATTGAAACGCTCTTGACCCGGATTGGCGTGCCTGAGCGATCCTAGACCGCTCAGGCTTGAGCAAGTGGGCTTATTCGCCCAGCTTGCCGTCCAGAATCTCGCGCAGATCCGCGTAGTTCATGTTGGAATGCTGTTCGCCATCAATGATGAGCGTTGGCGTGGCCTGAACATTGTCCGCCGCTGCATTTTCCTGGAACCAAGCCACAAGCGCCTTGGCTTTGTCTTCGTCCTGCAGGCAGGCCTGAAGCGTGTCATCTTCCAGTCCGGCGAGGCGACCGGTTTTGCGCAGCGCATCCGCGATGGCCACCGGATCACCGGAGCTTGTCCATTCGCGCTGGGTTTCCATCAGGATATCGGTCATGCCGAAGAAACGCTCCTGACCGCCGCAGCGTGCCACCATGGAGGCCCACAGGCCATAGCGGTCAAAGTAGACATCGCGGAAGATGAACTTCACCTTGCCGGTGTCGATGTAATCGACCTTGAGGTCTTTGAAGACGTTCTCATGGAAGCTCGCACAGTGCGGGCAGGTGAAGGAGGCATATTCGATGATGGTGATCGGGGCGTCTTCGGCGCCAATCGCCATTTCCACGATCTCAGAGGACCCCGCATTTTCAGAGGAGACCGTCTGGATGTTGGACACCGCAGGCAGAATGGTGGAGACAGCGGTGGTCGTCGGCTGGCCCGCAGTCATCCAGTAGGCCCCGCCTGCAACAGCCATGGCTGCAGCGGCGATAAGGGGAACAAAACGGTTCATTTAGAAACCTTTCTTAGCATTTTTATTTTTCATAAGCACGTTGCCGGCAAGCTGTTCAAGCGCTTGCCGCAGTTCATTGTTCTGCACCGGGGCTGCGACCTGAGCGGCCTCTTGCTGGGTTGCGGGATCGGGTTTGGCCGCCTCTTTTTTGGGCGGGGCCGAGAATTGCACCTGACCTTCGGCAAAGCCGGTGGGGGCGGTCTGGGTGATGCGCAGATGGGCAATGGCGTTATAGCCGTAGGCGGCATTCACACGGTTGCGCAAAGTCTCTTTCTGCATTTCCAGCATGGGCGCATTGGCTCCGGTGGTGAGCACCGTGAGCGTCGCGCCGAAGCCTTTGCGGCCGTATTTCACATCCACGGGCCGACAAATGCGCGCGATATCCTGCCCCACGATCTCTGCCCAATGGGTGAGCACGCGGGTCTCCGCAAACCCCTTGCTTTCGCTGGCTTTGCGAATGCGATCCCGCAGGAGCGAGGAGGTGCGTTTGAACCCTTTGGTCGTGGTACGGCGCATGTTGATCTTGCATCCTCTGGTCGAGAGCTATTTTAGTGGCCCGACCCAGCTGTGCCAGCGAAACCGACTCTAGGCGAGGATAAAACTTGCGTGATTTGCCCCAAAGCTCCGACCTCCTGGCTTGGTATGACCACAATGCGCGCAAGATGCCGTGGCGGATTGGCCCGGCGGAGCGCAAAACGGGCATAAAACCTGATCCCTATCGTGTCTGGATGTCCGAAATTATGCTGCAACAGACAACCGTTGCCGCTGTGAAGGACTATTTTGAGCGGTTTACCGCGCGCTGGCCGACGGTCAACGATCTGGCTGCGGCGGCGGATGAAGAAGTCATGGCGGAATGGGCCGGACTTGGCTACTACGCACGCGCGCGCAACCTGCTGAAATGCGCGCGTTTTGTGAGCAACGAATTGGGCGGCGCGTTTCCCGATACGGTCGAGGCGCTTTTGAAATTGCCCGGTGTCGGGCCTTATACCGCAGGGGCGGTGGCCTCGATTGCCTTTGATCAGCCCGCCACAGTGGTCGACGGCAATGTGGAGCGGGTGATGGCGCGGCTGTTTGATGTGCACACGCCCCTGCCCGCCGCCAAACCGGAGCTGACAGAGCTGGCCGAACGCCTGACGCCGCAGGAGCGTCCCGGCGACTATGCGCAGGCGGTGATGGATCTGGGCGCGACAATTTGCAGCCCGCGCAACCCCGCCTGTGGCATCTGCCCGTGGCGCGCCCCCTGTCAGGCACAAAAGGCGGGCACCGCGGCGGAGCTACCCAAGAAAACGCCCAAGAAGCCCAAACCCATTCGCCACGGCGTGGTTTATATCGCGCGCCGGGTGGACGGGGCTTTTCTGCTGGAACGCCGACCGGGCAGCGGGCTGCTGGGTGGGATGCTGGGCTGGCCCGGATCTGAGTGGCAAGAGACGGCGGCCCCGCCCCATGAGGCCCCGATCAAAGCGGAATGGAAAACGCTCAACACCGAAGCGCGGCACACATTTACCCATTTCCATCTGCGCCTGACGGTCTGCAGCGCGCTGGTGCCGATGGACCGCAAGCCGGTCACCGGGCATTTTGTCGACGCTGAAGAATTTGATCCCGGTGATCTGCCAACGGCGATGCGCAAGGCGTTTGATCTCTATCGCGGCGCTTGAGCGCATTGCGGTAAGACGCGCTTGCCCGCATAGTCCTTGCGACGATGAAAGAGGTTTGCGCCATGATCCCCTCCGCACAATTGGCCCGTTTCTCCAGTGCCTTACCGTTTTGGTGTTCGCTGCTGCTGATCCCTCTGGTGTGGATCACCGCGGGTTTGGGCGGCTGGTGGGTGCTGCTTGTGCCAATCACCACATGGTATCTGTTTGCCGCGCTGGACGCCGTCACAGGCCTCAACCTGCAAAACGCTGATCTCGACACTGCTGAGGCGGACCTGAAGTGGTATCGGCTGGTGACCATGATCTGGCCATGGCTGCAATTTGCCACGATTTTTGGCATGATCTGGTATGCCACCCGCGCGGATCATTTGAGCACGGGCGCGTTGATCGGTCTGTTTTTTGGCGTGGGTGTGCTGACCGGCACTGTGGGGATCAACTACAGCCATGAGCTGATGCATCAGAAGCCCAAATATGAACGCTGGCTGGGGGATTTTCTGCTCGCCATGGTGCTTTATTCCCATTTCCGCAGCGAGCACCTGCTGGTGCATCACCGCTATGTCGGTACGCCGCGTGATCCGGTCACGGCGCGCTACAATGAAGGGTTCCACCGCTTCTTCCCGCGTGTCCTGATCGGCTGTCTGAAATCCGCCTTCCGCGCGGAAAAAGAGATGCTGGCGCGCAAAAATCTGCCTTGGACCGACCTCTCCAACCCTTTCTTCCGCTATTGGGCGATGCAGGGGGCGATGCTGATCTTGGCCGGGATCATTGGCGGCTGGCTGGGCGTTTTGCTGTTCATTTGGCAGGCCTATATCGCGATCTGGCAGTTGGAGCTGGTGAACTATGTGGAGCACTACGGGCTGACCCGGAAACATCTGGGGGAAGGCAAATATGAGCATGTGCGCCCGCACCACAGCTGGAATGCGGCCCATAAGGCCTCAAACTGGCTGTTGATCAATTTGCAGCGTCATTCCGATCACCACTACAAGCCGGACAGGCGGTTTCCGCTGCTGCAGAACTACAGCGATGCGGAGGCGCCGCAGCTGCCCTTTGGCTATCCGATCATGACGGTTGCAGCGATGATCCCACCGGTGTGGAAGCAGGTTATGAACCCGCGCGTGCGCAGATGGCGGGAGATGTATTATCCCGAGATCACCAATTGGCAGCCCTATAACAAGGCCAAGAACCCGATGCCGCGTTAACCGGTGATGCCGTGATCGCGCGGACGCTCATAGGCCCAGACGGTGAGCTTTTCCGCGACACCGCGAATGTCCTGATCGGTGAATTTCTGCAGCCCGTCCAGACATTCATCCCCGCCCTCGCGCAGCACTTCGGCGCGCATGCCATCGCTGATCACAAGGCGGGCGTTGAGCCCGCGGGTCATGCTCTCAAGGCGGGAGGCGACGTTGACGGTGTTGCCCACCACGGCAAACTCCAGACGGTTGGCGCCGATGTCGGCCAGAACCGCCGGGCCGTAGTGCGCGCCAAACCCGACCCGCAGCGGCGGGAGCCCCTTGCTGATACGGGCGTTGTTCCAATCATCCACGTCGCGCATCATCTGGCGCGCACAGCGCAGCGCATTTTGCGCATCGCGCTCAGAGGGGCTTGGGGTGCCAAAGGTCGCCATCAACCCGTCGCCGAGATATTTGTCGAGCGTGCCCTCATGGGCAAAAACTGCCCCTTCCATAAGGCCGTGAAATTCGCGCAGGGTCTCGATAACTTCCTCAGGTTTGCGGGCGGCGGCAAACTCGGTGAAGCCGACGATGTCCACAAAAAGGACAGCGATATCATGGGATCGGATCTGTTTGAGCGGCTCGTCATTCTGGCTCAGCTCTTCGACCACATTGGGAGAGAAATAGCGTGACAGATTGGTGCGCTCGCGCTCCAGAGCCGCGTTGGAGCGCAGCAAAGTGTTGAACCGGCGCACTGTCAGGCCGAGCGTGAGCGCCACAAGAATGAAGACAAAGGCTTCCTGAAACCGTAGATCAAGGTGGAAGCTGTTCGGGTCGAGCATCCGCCCAAGCTCGGGATGATTTGGCAGCGCAGTGATCACCGCGTCGCTAAGCGCTTCCATCGGCTCGGTGAACCAGAACGACAGCGCCAGCGCCGCGCACCAGATCATCGCGGTCCATGTGCCAATCGCAATCACCGTGCGCCAGGAATAGGCCAGCGTGCCCGCCGCCAGGATCAGATAGAAATATTGGAAATTGTCATATTGAAAGCGCATGGCAGAGGGCCAGTCATGCTCTCCCAACGGGTTGGGACCGACGATGCCAATGGTCATGATCAAGAGATCAAAAAAGATCAGCAGCAGCTCTGTGCGCGATTGACCGACGCGGCCCACGCGCTGGATGAGCCAGCCATTGGCGCAGAGCACCATCAATATGAAGTGATAATAAAGGACTTCTGGCCACGGGGCGACAAACAGCAGGAAGACGGCCACAACACCCATCGCCCACCAGCGTGCCTTTACCGCAAGCGCGAGACCTTCGCGTTTGTGATGCTCCAGCACAGCCTCGGTGTAGCGGTCCTCGCGGTCAGCCTCGCCACCGCTTGCATGTGCGATGTCGTCGCCGGGGTCTGATCTTACGCCCTCTGTCATCTTCAGAGCCCTCCGTCTCGTTCTCTTAGATAGGTATTCGCGAGATGCTTACACACCCCAAAATGTTTCGATTTGGTGTTGAGATCTGACAATAAGCCGAAACGCTCGAAACGTATCGACGTCATGGGCGCTACGACATCAAGTTGTGTCGCCACTTAATCTCGAAACGCTTTAAAGATCAAAAAGCCCCGCCGTTTCCGGCGGGGAAGTCTTGGTGCCTGTTCAGTCAGTTCGGCAACAGGCACCGGCGGTATTCTACCGGTTTTTTCCTGTCTTCTGAATGCGTTGCCCTTAGTTCGGGCGTGTGGCCATCTCTGCGCGGATCTGTTGACGCAGAAGATCGATCGGCACTTTTTTGCCTTCGCGTTTGTAAGACCAGTAGGTCCAGCCGTTGCAGCTGGGCGCGCCTTCAAGATGTGCGCCAACCTGGTGGATGGAGCCTTTGATGTCGCCACCAATCAGGGTGCCATCCGCGCGGACCTTGGCTTTGTAGCGGCCATTGAGCGAATAAAGCTCTTCGCCCGGACGCAGCATGCCGCGCTCGACCAGCTGGCCAAATGGGACACGTGGCTCTGCGCGCTTGGAGGTGGTCACCTGAAGTGCCTCACGGTCAAACTTGCGCACATTGGCGATGCGTTTCTGCGCCACCTTGCGGTAAGCCGCCTCGCGCTCGATGCCGATGAATTCACGACCCAACATCTTGGCCACAGCACCGGTGGTGCCCGTGCCGAAGAACGGATCGAGCACAACGTCACCCGGGTTGGTCGCGCCAATCAGAACGCGGTGCAGCAGGCTCTCCGGTTTCTGGGTTGGATGCGCCTTGTCGCCGTTTTCGTCTTTCAGACGCTCATGGCCGGTGCAGATCGGAAGCACCCAGTCAGAGCGCATCTGCACACCTTCGTTGAGCGCTTTGAGCGCTTCGTAGTTGAAGGTGTATTTGGCGCCTTCGGATTTGGAGGCCCAGATCATGGTCTCATGGGCGTTGGTGAAACGCTTGCCGCGGAAGTTCGGCATCGGGTTGGATTTGCGCCAAACCACATCGTTCAAAATCCAGAAGCCCTGGTTTTGCAGCTCAGCACCCATGCGGAACACATTGTGGTAGCTGCCAATCACCCAGATTGCGCCGTTTGGCTTGAGCAGGCGACGCGCCGCTTTCAGCCATTCGCGGGTGAATTTGTCATACGCTGCGAAACTGGAAAACTGATCCCATTCATCATCGACAGCGTCGACTTTGGAATTGTCGGGACGGTGCAACTCGCCCTTCAACTGAAGGTTATAGGGCGGGTCAGCAAAAATCAGGTCGATAGAGTTTTCCGGCAGACTGTTCATCACCTCGATACAGTCACCAGACAATATACTATTGATCGGGAGCGCGGATGCGCCCTTCGCTTTTGTCATCGTTTTCATTCTCTGCCTCATTACGGCGCGGTTTTTTTAGTGCGCTCGTTGATGTGGATAAGTTTGAGTCAAACGAGATTCGGCGTCAATTTCTTTTTTGAATCAAGACGTTAGTTTTTAGCTTGATACAACATGTTGTGGATAGGTTTGAAAGAACGTCTATGGTGTGGGGTTATCCCCAGCTCCAGCAAAGCCGCTTTGTGGCTTTTGGACGGGTATCCGGCGTTGGTTTCCCACCCATAGCCCGGAAACTGTTGCGCCAAATCCATCATGATGTGATCACGCACTGTTTTGGCAACAATAGAAGCCGCTGCGATGGACAGAGATTTGGCGTCGCCTTTGACAATTGCCTCCGATTTCAGCGTCAATCCGCGCGGGATCATGTTGCCGTCGATCAACAGATGATCCGGAGCCACGGCCAATCCGGCCACAGCCCGCTCCATGGCGATATGACTGGCACGCAAGATGTTGTGTTCGTCGATCTCCTCGACCGAGGCGTGGGCGATGCAGACATCGGCCACCTTCAAGATCTCTTCGGCCAAAGCATCGCGCCGTTTGGCGGAGAGTTTCTTGGAGTCGTTCAACCCCTCGGGGATGTTGTTTGGATCAAGCACCACAGCCGCCGCCGTCACCGGCCCGGCCAATGGGCCTCGCCCCACTTCATCCACGCCTGCCACACGTGTTGCACCACCGCTGAGGGCGGCCTCTTCCAGCAAAAAATCAGGTGTTGTCATGGGCACTGTGACAATCATCTTCGCGTCCATTTCGCAACAAAAAAGGCTGGACAGCCCCTCGCGCCGTCCAGCCAGTGGCCGCCCTGTCTCGGCCGTTCCCTGCTCGATGGGACCGATTAACGCCACACCACTTGGTAGCCGTTGCGATCAAGGCAATTCGTGCGATAGCCGGAGATCGTACGGTGCTCGCCACGCGCCTGGAAATAGCATTTCTCGGGCAACCGATAGGCAGGGTATTCCGCGCGGAACAGGCACCGCTGACCGTAGGCCTGAATGACTTTGCCGCGGTGGGTTTCAAACCGTTTGGAGCAATGACTTGGCAGCCAGGACTTATGCTTGTGCTTGGCCTTCTTTGCTTTCTTTGCCTTCTTGGGCTGTTCGGCTTTGCTCGGCTGGTAGGTGTAGCGCGGCTTCTCTTTCTTATCGTCCTTGTGGTCGGCCACCGCCGCCCCGATGACCGCCAGAGCCAAGCCGCCAAACAGCAATGCACCAATCGCGTCTTCATCCAAGGCATGCGCGCGGGGAGCAGAAAGGCCGGTGATCACGAGCGCGGCGCTCAGCACGGCGGCAATGAAAGTTTTTGAAGTCATAACAACATCCTCTGCGGTTTTTGTTCGATGAGACCGGTGCGTTGACCGGAAGACATCTTCTGTTTCCGTCAGGATGTGAAAATCGTACAATATCAGGGTGTTGTTATCCTATATCCGGTCACAAATGCGGATTGGTTATTGAATATCAAACGTGCAAAGAGCAGTGTTGCGCCATGAAAAACAGGATCAGATACCCGATTTGTGCGGCAGCTCTTGCGGCCTCCCTCGCCCTGCCCAATCTGGCAAGCGCGGCGGATTGCTATGCCGACTACAAAGCCAAAAAGGACGGCCCGTTGCGGCTGCACTATGGTGTCGTTGCGCTGCAGGGCAGCTGTGACAAAGCCTCTGCCAAGCGGGAAGTTGCCGCGCGCATTGGGCAGGACGGGTGGACGCTGTTAAACGTCCTTTCCGTGTTTGACGCCTCAAAACTCTCCGGGAAAAAAGACAGTGCAGGACAATTCTACCTCCGTTATTGAAACGCGGCGCAGCGGCGGGCGGATTGTGATTTTCGGGGTTGGGGCGGTTGTCTCGATCCTGTTGATTTGCGCGGCTGTCCTGCTTCTGACCTTGCCGGATGCCAACGCGTTTAACGCGCGGGTGGAGCAGTTGTTCATGGAGAATGACGCGCTCACCGGCCAAGCGGAAATCAAGCTTCTGGAAATCCTTGCGCAATCGGGCACGGCCTTTGCTGACACGCTTTCAAGCTATCGCCTGGTGATCCTCGTGTTGCTGGTGTTTGCCACCGCGATGATGATCGCAGCCCTTGTGTGCCTTGTGGCGCTGATGATGCTGAACCGGCGCATGGCGCAGATCGAGCGAGCCGGCATTCAGGTCACCTCACTGATCGTCAGCCGCGAAGAGAAGACCGTTTACCTCAACGAGATGGGCTTCAAACTGACCGATGCCGCCATGGAAACACTTTCGGTGCTGGCGGAGGCGCGGATGGATGACGAGGTGCTTTCAGGCATTGCGCTGGAAAGTGTGATCTCCGGCAAACCATCAGCAGACTGCGATGAGGCGGCAGGGGCGACGCGGATCAAGCGGCTCAGGGATTCTTTGGGCAATCAGATGGTGAGCCAGCTTTTGGTGAAAAACATCGCGCGCAAAGGCTATGTTCTGTCGATCGACAAGGATGTGATCGAGGTGCTCTAACCCTCCTTCTAGCCCCCTGCCCGCGCCCTGCGGCAGCAGCCGTTGAGCCGGTCTGTTGTACAAAAGTTGTTGAAACCGCCCCGTGAGGGCTTGTTTACCCTTTGTTCACACACCACATTGGGACGGACCACGCGCGGCAGGGAGAGATCTTGCTATGGAAGGCTCACGATTTGGGGCAAACGCCGGTTACGGCCTCGACATCAAACCGATAGATGCAACTGTAAAAGTGCTGCGCGACGGCGTGGTGCTGGCGCAAAGCGCGCGCGCCAAGGTCATGTATGAGACGCGCCTGGAGCCGCAGATATACATACCACGCGATGACATCCTTGTGGCGCTGTCAGACCAAAACGAGCTGAAAACCTTTTGCCCGTTCAAAGGCACCGCGCGTTATCGCGACATTCTGATGGATGGGGAAACCATCTCCAATGGTGTGTGGTCCTATGACGACGCCATGCCAGAAAGCCGCGCCATCAACGGCCATATCGGCTTTATGCCGAATGCGGGTGTTGAGGTGGACTTTGGCGGGGCCGAGCTGGAACCGGTTGCGGATGGCAATATCACGGGCCCTCTGGTGGATTGGCTGATGCGCGGCGCTGCGTTTGAAACCACGCCGCAAGACTTCATCGGCGCCTTGGGCCGGAAGATGGAAGAGAGCGGCATTGCCGTCAAACGGATGTCCGCGATGATCTGGTCGCTGCATCCGATGATCGCTGGGCGTCACTATATCTGGACGCGGGACGCGGATGAAATCGTCACTTACACGCCTTCTTACGATCTGCATGAACATCCCGCTTACACCAACAGCCCGCTCTATCATGTCTCTCAAGGGCTGGGCGGGGTGCGCCAGAAGCTTGACGTGCCGGGCCTTGATATGAAGTTCCCCATCATGGATGAGCTGCGGGCTGAAGGGGCGACGGATTATGTGGCGATGCCGCTGATTTTCTCCAACGGGCAAATCAACGTGCTGACCCTGACCAGCGATCACCCCAAAGGGTTCACCACCGCAAACCTCGGGCTGATCTTTGAGGTCTCAAGCGTGATAAGCCGGTTCTTTGAAGTCTTCACACAGAAAGAAAACGCGCAATCGCTGCTGGAAACCTATGTTGGTGCGCGCACCGGTGCGCGCGTGCTGGGAGGCGAAATCCGGCGCGGGGATGGGGACGATATTGATGCGGCGATCATGTTCTGTGACCTGCGCGATTCCACCCGCATGGAAGAAGAGCTTGGCCGCGCCGCGTATATTGATCTGCTCAACACCTTCTTTGAGACCACATCAGCCATTGTCGAAGCCCATGGCGGTGAAGTCCTGAAATTCATCGGCGACGCTGTGCTGGCGGTTTTCCCCGACACGGAGGACGGCGCGGATGCGGGGGCAGAGGCCTTGCAGGCCGCCCGTGAGATTGTGCAACAACTCGAAGCGCTGCGCGATGAAGATCCGCCGCGCTGTTGTGACTGTTCCATCGGCATCTCCTATGGGCGGGTCACTTATGGCAATGTCGGATCGCGCGAACGTCTGGATTTCACAGTGATCGGCCGCCCTGCCAATGTGGCTGCGCGACTTGGGGATTTTGGCAAGAAAGTTGGCCATCGGATTGTCGTGTCTGACGAGGTGGCCCGCCATGATCTGGACCGCAAACCCTTGGGCGATATCACCCTGCGCAACGTAAAAGAGCCGGTCTCCTGCTTCGCGGTCTCCGCCGATAAGCTCGCAGATTGCTAAATTGCGCGACGTCTCACAGCGGCAGACGCTTGAACCTGCGCTTATGATCGCGGTAACATTCCCATGACCTTATGGGGATGACTGTCTGTGACTCAACAAAATCGCTCTTTGACCCTTCGTGATGTATCTGAAGCCTCGGGGGTGTCTGAAATGACAGTCAGCCGCGTGCTTCGAAACCGTGGTGATGTTTCTCCGGCGACAAGAGAAAAGGTGCTCTCCGCAGCCAAAGAACTCGGTTACGTTCCCAACAAAATTGCCGGGGCGCTGGCCAGTCAGCGCGTGAACCTTGTGGCGGTGATCATCCCGTCGTTATCCAACATGGTGTTTCCGGAAGTTTTGAGCGGGATCAGTCAGGTTCTGGAAGACACCGAGCTGCAACCCGTTGTGGGCGTGACCGACTATCTCCCTGAAAAGGAAGAGAAAGTCCTGTATGAAATGCTGTCCTGGCGGCCTTCCGGGGTGATCATTGCCGGGCTTGAGCACACCGAAGCCTCCCGCGCGATGCTGAACGCGAGCGGCATTCCGGTGGTGGAAATCATGGACACCGACGGCGAACCTGTGGACGCGATGGTGGGCATTTCACACCGCCGCGCCGGGCGCGAGATGGCGGCGGCGATTCTGAAGGCCGGCTACAAGAAGATTGCCTTCCTTGGCACCAAGATGCCGCTAGACCACCGGGCGCGCAAACGCTTTGAGGGCTTTACCGAAGTGCTCGCCAAATCCGGCGTCGAGGTGGTTGATCGCGAGTTTTACTCTGGCGGCTCTGCACTCGCTAAGGGCCGCGAGATGACCCAAGCGGTGCTGGAGCGCAGCCCGGATGTGGATTTCATCTACTACAGCAATGACATGATCGGCGCGGGCGGGCTGCTTTACCTGCTGGAGAAGGGCATTGATGTGCCCGGCCAGATCGGGCTTGCGGGCTTTAACGGTGTGGAACTGCTGCAAGGTCTGCCGCGCCAGTTGGCGACCATGGATGCCTGCCGCCGCGAAATCGGCATCAAGGCGGCTGAAATCATTGCCGCGCGCACCGAGGGCAAAGACAAGGACTCAACTGTGACCCTCGCCCCGACGATCAGCTTTGGCGACACATTGCGCGACGCCTAAGCTGTAAGCTATCTCACTTAGAACGGATCAGAGCTTTGCGCGCGCCGCGCGCAGAGCTTTGCGGAAATGTGGCCCACGCCGCCGCGCCAAGACCGCCTCGCAATAGCTGGCGATCATCCATGGACGGCCATCTTTGTTGAGCGTCTGCAACATCTCTTTCTGATAACGCGGCACTTCACGGCGCTGCCGCATGAGCCCGTAGAAGGTGCTGGCATTCATTTCGCCTGCCACACATTTCTCGATCACCGGTTTCAGCAGCCCCATCAGGATCCACAGCGATGCAATCCGGTGCCCCATGAAGCGGCAGCGATATTTGCGCAGGTTGTCCCCCCGAAAGAGCGCTGCGTGCATCGCATCGGCTGGCATGCGCGGATCATAAAAGAGGTTCACCTCTTTGGCCTCTGAAATCAGATCGGGAGCATAGCCATAGCGCCCGCCAAAGTCGCGGTGCCATGCGCGGCGGTAGCGTGTTTCCCAGCTTGCGGTTTCACGATCCAGCGTGGCCTGCGGAGAGATGCAGATGACCGTGGCACCGGGGGCTGCAGAGGAAAAGGCCGCCGCTGCATAGGCCCCCATTGAGGCGCCGTAGAACACGACCTTGTCGAACTGCTCAAAAAAGCCTTCGTCTCGCAGACGGTCAAAGAAATCGAACACCGCCTCGTCGCGATACCAGGTCCAGCCGTGCGCCATCAGGCCAAGCATCGACCAGCCGCGCGAGGTAACAAAGTTATGCCCCCAGGGCATCCGCTCCGCGCTATCCTCATACACGTGATCCAGATTTTCGAAGGTGACAATCAGCGTCTTGCCCTGCTCGATATAGAGCGCGGAGTGCTCCGCTCCCAATTCCTCAAAGAAGCCCTGCTCAGCGCCGACTTCTTGCAGGTTGCGCTTCCAATCAGACCGGCTTGGCGCGGCAGATTTTGTCTCGACTTTGGAAATATCAAGCGCGTCCGGCAGGGCGGCGGCTTTGGGCTTTGCCAGAACGGGGCTCACATTGGCGATTGGCTCTGTTTGCGGAAGAGATGCGGAGGTTTCGGATGGGCTGTTTGCCGTGCCAGAAGCATCAGGGGCTTTCTTCTTTGGCAGGATCAGGGCCGCGTCGGGATCAATGTCGTGCTTTTTGAGCAAACCGTGCATGAAGGAGCCGCGCCGGGGGCGGTTGTCTTCCTTTTCCTCCAAACGCGGCTTCATCCGGCGCGCCCAGAAATGCACGCCACGGGTGTCTTCTGTCAGCCAGTCTTTTTCGATGTCAAACCGGCTTTGGATCATCTTGTTCCGGTCTTTGAAAGACACCGGATAAAACGCCGCTTCCGGCTCGGCGTATTTGATTTCCCCGGACTGGTTGAGGAAATAGGTGACCGCCGCAGGGCCGGTGAACCCCCAGTTTTGCGCCGTCATATGCACCGGACGCCCGGCGTCCTTTTCGGCCTGCAATTCGCGTTGCTGCCACGGCTTCAGCCAGGGGCCGATGGCATATTCGTCTTCAAAGAAATCCAACATGGCGTTGAGCGCTCTGGAGCTTTTGGGCAGCCCCAGTACCGCGTTGCACAAGAGGCCCTCTTTCTCCCAGCCAAAGATCGATTGGCGGGTGTAGTTGAACGGCCGGTAGCAATAGATATCGGCATCCACCCAGATCTTATCGGTCTTTTTGAGCAGGTTCAGCCGCCAGATGTCGGCGTGAATGGCCGGGCTGCCGGTGCGCACGTGGCGATACATCGGCTCGCCGGGAAAAATCTCGCCTGCGTCGGCGGTGTGCACCCCTTCGGGCACGTTGGGGATTTCTTCATAGCTGTAAAGTGTCGTGTGATGCCCTGCGTCGGCAAAGGATTTGAGACACAGTTGTTCCAGCCACGACAGGCGTCCGCCGATCCACAGCGATGCGATCTCAGGTAGCTTTGCCATTTTGCCCCAACCCTTTGTTCTTAATTTGGAAACAGTCTAGGCCGAAACACCTGCCCTGTCTCCGAAAATCCGTTGCAGCCCCCATTAATGGGCTGTGTCCTGCTTCTCTACCGTAAAGAAGAAATCATCTGGTAAATCGCGCTCCACAACCCAATCCGGGATCACCTCCGGCCCGGCAAGGAAGACATTGGCCCCAAAATGCGGATGCAATCTGGCAAGGCGTTCTTGTCTGGCGCTGGTGAGATCTTCGTAGAACTTGGCGTAGTTGGTGGTCTGGCGCAGCGCGTCGATCTTGGCGCGGTGGCGATCCACAGAGAAGGCATGGGCCTCTGCGATTTCCGGGTCAGACAGGAGCCGATCCATCTCTGCCTGCATGGCCGGGATCATGCGCTGGATGGAGGTGTCTTCTTCGGTGTTGTTGTTCATGCGGAACCAATAGGCCATGCCCTGATCGCGATCGACGTGGTTCACGCGGCCCCGGTCACGCTTTACCAGAAAGCTCTCTGCCGAGCGCACGGCATAATGGTTGAGCTGCACCAGATCATAGCCCACCGTGGTTGCGGTTGAGCGCCATGCGTTGCGATACATGTCTTTGGGCAGGGGCTGACCCGAGCCATTCACCCAGTGGATGTGAGACCAAAGCTGGGGATTGAGGCCCTTGGGGCGGTGCACGCCAAGCTTTTTGAAGAGCCCGATGTTGCGGTAAAGCGTCTTGAAGCCCCAGGCCTGATGCGGCTTGCGCGTTTGCTCGCGCGCGCAGCGGGTGAACTGCGCCATCAGCGGCGTGTCGCTGTATCCATGCACATCAGAGTTGCCAAAGAGACGCCATGTGCAGGAGATCAGATTGGCATCCCCCACCGCCTCAAAAAGCGCGGGCAGCGTGCCGTCTCCGGTTTTGATGTTGATGAATTCATCCACATCCATCGAGATGACCCAATCGGCGTTCTGGATCACGGGCTCACTTTCGCCAGCCTGCAGAGCCGCGTGCTGGGGTTTCAGATTGGTGCCTTTGAACGGGTTGTCGCGATGCTGCACAAAGCCTTTTTCCTGCAGCAGATCCAGAAAGCTGTCGGTGCCGTCATTGCAGTCGTTGGTGTAGACCAGAAAGCCCTTCACACCGATGGCACGGTGATAGGCGAGCCATTCGAGAATGAACGGGCCTTCGTTCTTCATGCAGGTGATGATGGCCACGTCATTGTCGGCCGGATCCACCTTGGGCGCAGGAATTTCCGGCATGCGGAGCGGTTTGTGATCAAACTTCTTGCGCGCTATTTTCAGCAGCTCGTCCTCTTCGATCAGCGAGGTCTTTGGCACGATCTGCCCGACGTTCTTAGCCGGATGGCGCAGCGCCATGCAGCGGTAGAATTTCACCCATTCGTCAGGCTTGGTGCGCGCGCCGACCACACGGATCAGCCGCCAGACCACATCAGAAGGCGCTTTCTTGGGCGCTACCACCCAGCGGCGGCGCATCTTGGTGGCGTCAAACTGGACGCAGATGTGATCGGCGTGGCTGGCCTCTTGCCCGTTGCGCACGCGCCAAGGGTAGCAATGCTGCCCCACAAGCGTGATGGCACCGCTTTCGGATTTGACCGCCATATCAAAGAGGGTGCGGCCCTTGGTGCCTGCCCCTTTGGACTGGCTGACCAGATCAGAAATATCCAGTAGCGCAACCGCGCGGGCGCGGCTCAGCCAGCGGTGGCGGATCAGCTCAAAGATTTGCACCTCGCCCAATGGCGCATCCCAAGGAGAGGCCACAGGGATTTCCATCCGGTCCTTGCCCGGCGCGTCTGGGGCGTTGAAAGGGTGTGCCTCAGGCGGCAAATCCGCGTGGCCCAGCGGCACATCAAACCGCACAACCAAGACCTGCTTCAGCCCTTTGATATCCGGCAGGCCTGCCTCAAGCGCGCTCAGATAATCCGTGTCCTTCGCCGGTTGCGCACGATCCACAATCACCGCGCCCTGAAGATTGTGATGCGCCGCGTGATAGCGCAGCCAAGCGAGCGTTGCGACAGCGGTTTCGCCATTGCGCACCGCGAGGGCAACATTCAAGCCGTCAAACACGTCCAAATCAGGCTGTGCAACGGCAATATCTGACTGGGCATCTTTGATCACCAACCGGGGCGCGGAGCCCGCGAAACGCAAGCGCAGGATGGCGCCATCGCCGATGCTGCGCCGTTCCAGAATCTCGGTGCCGGATCCAGCCGAAATTGCACCGGCATCGACGCCGGTTTTGAAAAACGCCTGCGCCTCAGTGCCATCGCTGCTTTCAGCGGCCACGCAAGACAAAAGCGTCGCCCCCGCCAGATCAGCGGTTGTCACTTCGCACAGTTGGAATGCGGCCTTCCCCATGGGTTTGCCCCTGCTCTCTCTTCTTCCCGATCACGCAATGGCGTCAGGATATTTTATCTGTTGCCTGTTGATACCACCTTACCAACTGCTGCTGCAATTGTCGTGGCGGTACCTGACTGCCACCGGCCGTGAGGATTTGGGACATCAGCTCTTGTCCGGCGGGCTGGGTCACGAGGGTCAGGAAGCGTTGCTGATGCCACGCCACCCCGGCGGCATGGAGTGCGGCGACCCCGTCAATCTCCAGAAGTTGCGCCAAAACACTCTCTGTTGCCGGGCGCATCTGAGCGATGGAGGTGTTCTCTTCGGTGTTGAAGTTCCGCTCCACCCAATAACTCAGGTCGACTTTCTTTGAGGCTCGATTGGGCAGCCCGCGCTCGTTCTTCACCACAAATGCGGCGGCGGAGCGCACCGCATAATGGTTAAGCTCCACCAGATCGCGCGCCACGCCAAGACCATAGAGCGACAGCCGTGACGCATTTTCGGCCAGAAAGGGATGCACGGGGTTGCCCGAGCCATCGCGGATGTTTGGCAGGCCTGCTTTTTCGGGGTCTTTCTGCTTGGGGCGGTGCACACCCAGTTGATTGAACGGCCCTTTGGCCCGGAAAAGGGTTTTGAACAGGCTGGCCGCCACTGGATATTGCGCGTCTGCCGGGATCGCTCGGGTGAATTGTGCGGTGACAGGGCGGTCTTCGATCGCAACTTTGTCGTTGTTGCCAAACAGGCGCCAGGGCAGAACCACCGCATCCGTCGCTTCATCAAGCTTGGCGAGCAGATCGGATATGCGGTGCCCCGGCAGGTGGATATTGAGAAATTCATCCACGTCGGTGACCAAGATCCAGTCCGCAGCTTTGCGCAGGGGATGTTTCCACGCCTGCCTTAAAGCCTGCCACTGGATGCTTTTGCCTGACGTTGGCTTGTGGTCCACGTGGGTGATGATCCCTGCGGCGTCCAAAGCCCGAAGCAATGCATCGGTGCCATCGTCGCAATCATTTGAAAAAATGAGGAAATCGGTGACGCCTGCGGCCTTGTGGTGGGCGACCCATTCCAGCAGGTAAGGCGCTTCGTTGCGCACGGAAGTGACGCTGAGTATGCGCGTTGAAGACGTGTCTTGTGCCGTGGTCATGGCCTTTGCATAGCACAGTGATCCTGACGGGACAGGCTTTCACATGAAATCCTCAACGGTTGAGTCTTCCGAGGAACACCTCGTGCGCGGATACCCAGGAATGTGAATTGCTGTGTGGCACAACTGCCCTATGATCTTGAAAACCGGTCGGGATTTCCGGCCTTTGACATTTCTTTCATAGAAGCCAAACATTGTGGCATTCAGAAATTTCGCAACCCCAGCCAAACTGGAGGGCACCGATGTCCTTTCAAAACCGCACCGGAGCGCCATTGCCGCAAAGCCTGATTGATCAGGCGGCCCATGTTGGATCGGACCAGATGTCGCGACGCGAATTTCTGACTTTGGCCAGCGCTTTTGGAGCGAGTTCCGCGACGGCCTATGCGCTGCTTGGAAGCGCAAAGCCAGTGGCAGCGCAGACGGCGACTTCCTCCGCGGGGGGCATTGTGCGCATTCAGCAGGAAGTGCGGGCGCTCAAAGATCCGCGCCTGTTTGACTGGCCGCAGATTGCCAATTTCACGCGCGGCTGGCTGGAATATCTCGTCACCTATGAAAACGATGGCACGTTTAGACCCGCTCTGCTGGAGAGCTGGGAAATTTCCGAGGATGCCAAAACCTATACGCTGAATGTGCGCCAAGGGGTGCGCTGGAACAATGGCGATGCCTTTACGGCGCAGGATGTGGCGCGCAACATCACAGGCTGGTGCGCGCGGGATCTGGCTGGGAATTCTATGGCGGGGCGGTTTGCCACGCTGATTGATCCAGCCACCAACCGCGCGCTGGACGGCGCGATTGAGGTGGTTGATGACCACACGGTGCGCCTGAACCTGCCCAAGGCGGATATTTCGCTGATCCCCGGTATGGCGGATTATCCCGCCGCGATTGTGCATGAAAGCTTTGATCCGGCCACTATGCTGGAAAATCCCGTGGGCACAGGGCCTTACCTGCCGGTGGATTTACAGGTCGGCGCGCGTGGTGTGTTGATGCGCAATGAGGATCACAGCTGGTGGAACGACGGCAACGGCGCCTGGATGGACCGTATCGAGTTTATCGATTTTGGCACTGATCCGGCGGTTTGGGCGCGTGCGGCCAAGGCCGGTGAAATCGACATGACCTATTCGGTGGACGGCGAATATGCCGACCTGATCGGTGCCACCGAAGGTTGGGTCAAAAACGATGTGATCTCCATGTCGACGGTGGTGGTGCGCCCCAATCAGCTGGCCGAGGTGAACGGTCAGATGCCCTATGCCGACCTGCGTGTCCGGCGGGCCATCGCAATGGCGGTGGACAATGAGGTGCTGCTGGAGCTTGGCAACGGCGGTCACGGCCGCACCGCGGAGAACCACCATATCGGCCCTGCGCATCCGGAATATACCGACATCGGCCTGCCGCCCCATGATCCGCGCGGCGCATTGGCGCTGTTGCAGGAGGCAGGCATGGAGGGATTTGAGATGGAAATTCACACCATCGACGATCTCTGGCGCAAAAACACAACGGATGCTGTGGTGGCGCAGCTGCGCGATGCGGGATTTCAGGCCAAAACCACCATTGTTCCAGGCAGCATCTATTGGGACAACTGGGACAAGTTCCCGTTCAGCGCAACGGATTGGAACCACCGCCCACTCGGCGTTCAGATCTGGGCGCTGGCCTATCGCAGCGGTGAAGCGTGGAATGAGTTCGGCTATGCCAATCCGGAATTTGACGCCATTCTGGATGAGGCGCTTGGCACGCTTGATCTGAGCAAACGGCGGGCGCTTGTGGAACGGGGGGAACGGATCTTGCAGGAAGATGCGGTGACCCTACAGCCCTATTGGCGCGCCTTGGCCAACCATACGGTTGAGGAGCTGCTTGGCGGGGCGCATCATATTTCCTTTGAAATACGCCCCGCGGAATTGCGTTGGACCTAAAGCAGGCAAGCAGCCCTCTTAGTGATCGTGACCCTCAAGGCAGTGCTCAAACTGCTCCGCCATGTTGCGGATCAGGGCGAGATAATCCGGGCTGTCCAGATTGACGCCAAGCGGGTCCAGCTCTTCGGAGTGCAGATCCAGACCGGAGCTGATCGCCTTCACAACTTTGGCGTTGAACTGTGGCTCAGTGAAAACGCAGGTGACGCCTTCTTTGTAAAGGACATCACGCACCGCATCCAGACGTGCGGCACTTGGGGCTGCACCGTCTGCTGAGAGGATCGCACCGGAGGCCGACAGATCAAAGCGGGTTTCAAAATACTGGTAGGCGTCGTGGAACACCACAAAGCCGTGCCCTTTCAGAGGGGCAAGCTCTTCGGCGATCTCTGCTGTCAGCGCCTCTAGCTCCGCCTGACCTTCGGCGGCATTGGCCCGGTAGGTCGCAGCGTTTTCCGGATCAAGGGTGGCGAGCTTTTCTGCAATCGCGCCCATCCAGAACTTGGCATTTTGCGGGTCAAGCCAGGCGTGTGGATCAACGCCATCGTGGTCATGATGGTGTTCCCCCTCATGGCCCGCGTGGGCCTCATCCGCATGGTCATCATGGTCGTCATGACCTTCGTGGTCGGCATGTTTGTCGTGGTCATGCTCGTCATGCTCTTCATGGCCCTCATCATGGCCGTGATCATCCGCATGATCGTCATGGTCGTGATCGTCGTGGCCGTGATCATCATGGTCGTCATGCTTTTCGTCATGTGCATGGTCATCGTGATCCTCATGATCGTCGTCATGATGCGCATCATGGTCGTGGTCATGCTCGTCGTGATGATCCCCCCCTTCACCCAGAGCAATCTCAAGGAAGGTTTCATCTTCGCGATAGGCAAGCTCTCGTGTGCCGTTCAGATGCAGCAGGGAGAACGCCTCTCCGTCATTCACAAGGCTGTCGATGGCCTCGTCCATCGCGGGAGACAGCTCCGCACCGATCCAGACCACGAGATCGGCGTTTTGGAGCGCGCGCGCCTCGGACGGACGCAGGGCGTAGCTGTGTGGCGATTGGTTGGCAGGCAGCAATTGCTGAGGTTCGCCAACACCTTGCATGACCTTGGCGACCAGCGCCTGGACTGGTAGGATGTCCGTCACAACGCGTGGCGCTTCCGCCCGCACCGGCGCGGCCAAAACGGTCGCCGCAAAGACCATAGGAATGAATCGCACGTCAGCGCTCCTTTTGTTGCTACAGGGGCTGGCTCTAGTTGAAATGTTATACTATATCAAGCGTCAAATCTTGAGGACCGTCAGGAGGCTCCATGCAAACCGTGGGATTTCAAAGCCATGACCACGCCGCCTGTGTGGGCAGCGGGCTGCGCGCCGCAGAAGAAACCTGCGCGGCCAAAGGGCTACGCCTGACAAAGGGGCGTCGGCGGGTTCTGGAGATCTTGCTGCAGGAACACCGCGCGATGGGGGCCTATGATATTTTGGGCATTCTGTCTGAGGAAGGTTATGCGTCGCAGCCCCCGGTCGTATATCGCGCCTTGGATTTTTTGGTGCTCAACGGGTTTGTGCATAAGGTTCAGAAGCTCAATGCCTATGTGGCCTGCGCCCATCCCGGCGACACCCACACGCCCATCTTCCTGATTTGCCGCGGCTGCAACACGGTTGGCGAAACCGCCGCGTCTTTGAAATCCACATTGGGCGCAGCCGCCAAGGCGATGGGCTTTGTGGTGGAAAGCACGGTGGTGGAGGCGGAAGGGCTCTGCCCGGATTGCGCACCCACAGCGGAGACACCGGCATGAGACTTGTCACCGTCAGCAAAATGTCGGTGAAACGCGGGTCGCATCAGGCGCTGAGCAACGTGGATCTGGCCATCGACAAAGGTGAGATTGTCACCATTGTTGGCCCTAATGGCAGTGGCAAATCCACTTTGCTGCGCTGCATTATTGGGGCGCTCAAACCCGATCAGGGCACCATTCTGCGTGCCGCGGGCATGCGCATCGGTTATGTGCCGCAGCGGTTGGCGATTGATGCCACCATGCCTTTGACCGCCGCCCGTTTTCTGTCGCTTCCCACCAAACGCAGCAAGGCGCAGGTGGAGGAAGCATTGGCGCAGGTTGGCGCGGAAGGCCTGCAAAACCGGCCCATGGCGGGGCTTTCGGGCGGGCAATTCCAGCGCGTTCTGCTGGCGCGGGCTTTGATGGATAAGCCCGACCTGCTGATCTTGGATGAGCCGACAACGGGCCTTGATCAGCCCGGCTCTGCAGATCTTTACACCCAGATTGAGCAGGTGCGGCGCAGCACCGGGGCCGCTGTACTGATGGTCAGCCACGAGCTGCATGTGGTGATGAGCGCCTCAGACCGTGTGGTCTGCCTCAATGGGCATGTGTGCTGCCATGGCACGCCGGAAATTGTCGCCTCTGCCCCGGAATATCGGGCACTGTTTGGCACCGGCACCCATGGTGCGCTGGCGCTTTACCGGCATGAGCATGATCACCACCATCATCACGACCATGACCACAGTCATGACGCTGACCACGCCCACCACGATCACGGATCTCACTGATATGTTTGACGACTTTCTCGTTCGCGCGCTTTTCGCCGGCGTTGGCGTTGCGCTTGCGGCAGCCCCTCTCGGCTGCTTTGTGGTCTGGCGACGGATGGCTTATTTCGGCGATGCAACGGCCCATGCGGCGATCCTTGGCGTGGCGCTGTCTTTGGCGCTCGGGGTCTCGATCTTTGCAGGCGCGATGGCGATTGCACTGGCCATGGCATTGACGGTCTCCAACCTCTCGGAAAAAGGCTTTGGCGTCGACACGCTACTTGGGGTGTTGGCGCATTCGGCATTGGCGTTCGGGCTGGTGGCGGTATCCTTCCTGCAAGGGGTGCGGCTGGACCTGATGTCTTACCTGTTTGGCGACATTCTGGCGGTGAGCAAAACCGATCTGATCGTGATCTGGGGCGGCGCGGCGCTGGTCGTCGGGCTGATGGCCTGGCGTTGGCAGGCGCTGCTGACCGCCACGCTGAACCGAGATCTCGCCTACGCCAACGGATTAAATCCACAGCGTGAACAACAGCTTATGACATTTGCGCTGGCCATTGTGGTGGCGGTGGCAATTAAGGTGGTTGGGGCTTTGCTGATTGTGGCGATGCTGATCATTCCGGCGGCAGGGGCACGGGCGGTGGCACGCTCGCCAGAAGTCATGGCCTTTGGGGCAGCGGGCATCGGTGCGACGGCTGCGGTGGGCGGATTGGGACTGTCTTATCAGATGGATACGCCTGCCGGACCGTCGGTGGTTTGCGTCGCCGCCACACTGTTTATGGTGATGACCGTGCTTGGCCGCCTGCTGCGCCCAGCGCAGAATTAACCAATTTTCACGGACGTCTGTATCGCGTCGGTATTGCGGCTGTATCGCGGAGGTGTGCATCTCGGTCTCACCATCCGCGTTAACACTTATGGCAGGCTCAGGTGAGCGCCGCCTGCACCAGTGCCTTGAGCTGCGCGCGCGTTGGGTAACTGCTGGACGGGGAGAGCTGGGTGAAGAAGACCACCGACAGCGACTCCATCGGGTCGGTCCAGAAGAAGGTTGAGGCCATCCCACCCCAGCTGAAATCGCCAAAACTGCCGGGACAGCGGGCGCGGGCAGGATCAAGCACCACAGCGCCGCCAAGACCAAAGCCCATGCCTTCCATCGGCTGTTCAGCAAAACTTTGCGGCCCCATGGCGGCGATCTCGTCGGGGAGATGGTTATCCATCATGAAGGGAACTGTGCGTGGCGCAAGCAAGCGCGTCTCGCCCAGCGCGCCACCGCAGCGGAGCATTTCGACAAAGCGCAGATAATCATCCATGGTGCCCACAAGCCCGCCGCCGCCGGAAAATGTCTCTGCTTTCAGGAAAGGAGACCGCTCTGCGTTGTCCACTTCGCGCAGCGTGTTGGCACCGACCTTTGCCGCGTTGAGCGCCATCGCGTCCCCCTCAAGCGGGGTGTAAAGATCGGCAAAGCGCGACTCCGTTCCCGGCACAACTGAAAAGCCGGTTTCGGTCATGCCCAGCGGATCCAGAATTTCATCGCGGAAAAAACGCTCCAGCGATTTGCCGGAGACCACCTCGATCACGCGGCCCAGAATGTCGATGCCCACAGAATATTCCCAACGCTGCCCCGGCGCGAAGGCGAGCGGCAGGGCGGCGACTTTGTTCACAACATCTTCGAGTTTGCCTTGGGTGGGTTTGAAGAGCAGATCTTCGGCATCCATCGCTTCAGCAACAAGACCCGGATTGAACGGATAGGTCAGGCCGCTGGTGTGGACGGCAAGCTGGTGCAGGGTTGGGCTGGCGCAGGGTTCCACCTGATCCAGCGAAGTCGCGCCGGGGATCAGGGCATGGCTGTTGGCAAAGCCGGGGATAAACTCAGAGACCGGCGCGTCCAGATGCACAAGGCCGCGCTCCACAAGCATCATCAGAGCCACCGTGGTGATCGGTTTGGTCATGGAATAGATGCGGGCAACGGTGTCGCGTTCGAACGGCAGGTTGCGCGACAGGCTGCGCAGGCCGGTGGCGTGATCAAACACCACATCGCCTTCTTTGGCGATCAGCAGAGCACAACCGGCATATTTGCGATCGGCAACAAGCTGATCCATCCAGCCGGAGAGCACCTCCAAGCGACCAACATCAAACCCTCTGTCTTGGGGTAACGCTGTGCCGATCATGGTGCTGCTCCTCATTGTCATGCCTCACACTGCCTCTATGCCATCAAAATGAGCAAGGCCAGAAAAGCGTTCCAGTTTTTGAAAGGTGACGCAAAGCCACGCTCTGTTAAGCCTGATCGGCTTTGATGCGCCTTGGGAATCACAGCATAGTGGCCCCACGGATGACCATCCGGGCTGTAGAATACGCCGCTCAGGGAGAGAGCATGACCAAGACGACACAGTGGATCAGACGCGGCCTTGCTGTGTTGGCCACATTTTGCGCGGTGCAGTTTGCCGCTGCGCAGACGAGCTCACAGACTGCGGACACGGCGGACGGCAAGACCGCGCAGGCGGTTTATATCTATGGCAACAGTCTGGTGCACCACCTGACCGACAGCGATGAAACCACCGCGCCGCATTGGATGGCGGTGTTTGCCAAAGCCGCGGGGACCGACCTGCGACTGGATGGCCAATGGGGCTTTTTGCGCGATTTTGCCCAAAGCGGCCGGCCCTCCGCCAATTGGCGATTTGAAGAGGTGCAACGCGGCTGGACGCGCGCTTATCGCAACTTTGCCGATGTGGGCTGGGACAGTGTGCTGATCACGCCTGCAAACTTCATTCAATATCGCGCACCTGAGCAGCCTTATGAGGGCGACAATCCGGACAATTACTCCCCGGTCACAGCGACGCTGGACGTGATCGACAATCTGCAGGAACGGCTTGGTGACGCAGAGCCGGTGCGCTACGCGATCTATGAAGGCTGGGCCTATATGGGCAATCAGGTGCGCCGCTTCCCGCCAAATGCGCGCCAGCTGCGCAAATATCAGCGGTTCAACACCGGAGACTATCATGCGTGGTTTGAAAACTATGTGGATCAGCTGCGTGCAGCGCGGCCTGAGGTGCAGATTGACCTGATCCCCGTGGCCAGCGTGATGGCGCAATTGCTGGATGGGGGCGTATTGGAAGGCATGCCGTCTGAGGCGCTCTACTCCGATGATGCGCCCCATGGCACCGCAACCACATACCTGCTGGCGGGCGCGATCACATATGTCTGGCTGTTTGAATCCGAACTGCCGCTGGCGGTTGTGTTGCCGGACACGATCCATCCGGATGTGCGCACCTATTGGGAGGCCGTGCGTGACGAAATTCACCGTCTGGTGCTGCGCCCGATTGAGGCGGCCAACAAAGGCGCGGCGCTGGAGCAAAGCGGGTTTTCCGACGCAGCGGACAGCCCTTCGGAATTGGAAGGACTCGGGCTGGCCGATCCGGCGCTGTCCATGGGGCTGAGCGAGGTCAGCGATTGGGCGACGCAGCATCCGTTTCTCAACCGCATGAAGACCGCGCGCCCCTGGGTTGGCCATGTGGACGGGCGCTGGGGGGCCCTGAGTTTTGAGGACCTGCAGGATCGCGGATTGGTCGATGAGGACGGCTGGATCTGGGGATTGCCTGAAGAGATCGAGGCGATTGAAACGGTGCTGTTCACCGATCAGCCGGAGGAGTCCTCAGGGCTCGCCGGGCGCTACCGCGTCACCTGGCAGGGCAGTGGCGCAATCGAGCTCACCGGGCGTGCGCGTGTGGTGCGGGAAGCTCCGGGAGAGATCTGGTTTGACTACACGCCCGGCGATGGGCTGGTGGGGATCAAGATCCGCAACCCGGATCCGGAGCTGTCCGGCGACTATGTGCGCGACATCACAGTCCTGTCGATGGCACATATCCCGCTTTGGAACGCGGGTGTGATTTTCAATCCGGATTGGCTGAACGTGGTGGATGATCTGCGCCAGGTCCGGTTCATGGATTGGATGCAGACCAATGGCTCTACGCAATCGCGCTGGGAAGGACGCCCGTTGCCCAGCGATTTCACCTATGCCTGGCGCGGTGTGCCGGTTGAGGTGATGGTTGCGCTGGCCAATCAGATCGGTGCGGACCCTTGGTTCAACATGCCCCACCTTGCGGAGGCCGACTATATGACGCGCTTTGCCACCTATGTGCGCGACCATCTGGACCCGGAGTTGGTGGCCCATGTGGAATACTCCAACGAGCTTTGGAACTGGGGCTTTGAGCAGGCGCAATGGGTGTTGCGCGAAGGCGAGGCACGCTGGGGCAAAGGCAGCGATGTGCAGATGCAGTTTGCCGGGATGAAGGCCGCCGAGATGGCGCAGATCTGGGGCGATGTCTTTGGCGACGCCGCAGAGGCGCGGCTGAGCCGGGTGATCGCGGTGCATACCGGCTGGCCCAGCTATGAGGACGGATTGCTGGAGGCCCCGCTGTGGCAGGCGGAGGGCAAGCCTGCTCCGGTGAGCCTGTTTGAGGCCTATGCTGTGACCGGATATTTTGGCGTTTCGCTTGGCGTTGAAGAGGGCGCGGAAACCGTGCGTGGCTGGCTTGAAGAGGCGCGCGCGACAGCGGAGGCAGCGGGCAGTGCGGAAGGCCTGCAACGGGTTGCATTGCGTGAGTTTGTGGCGGAGCGGCGTCATGACGACCTATTCGCCAAAGCTGCAGAGGCGCTGCGATCAGGCGATCTGCGCCGGATGACGCAAGAGTATCTGCCTTATCACGCAGAGCGCGCGCGCGAAGCCGGGCTGGATTTCCTGATGTATGAAGGCGGCAGCCATGTTGTGGGCGTTGGTGTTGAGGCCAATGACGAAGCGCTCACGGATTTCTTCACCGCCTTCAGCACAAGCGAAGAGCTGGCGGAGATCTATGATGAGATGCTGGTGGTCTGGCGGCGGCTGGGCGGACGTGGCTTTAACGCCTACAGCGACGTGGGTCGGCCCAGCAAATGGGGCAGTTGGGGGCATCTGCGGCATCTGTGGGACAAGACCCCGCGCCAAGACCGGCTGACCGCCTACAACATCGACGGGCCGCATTGGGCCGAAACCCGCGACAGGGATGCGTTTTTGCACGGCGGGATTTACCTGGGCAGCGACGGGCGGGACCGGCTGGAAGGCACCGGCAAGCGCGATGTGCTGCTGGGCGGGGATGGCAACGATATTCTGGTCGCCCGCGGGCGGGGCGATTTGCTTCATGGTGGTGCCGGTCTGGACCGTGTGCTGCTGCCGGGCACCCGTGCAGACTACAGCTGGGAACGTGACGGCGCGCGGGTGCGTGTCCGCGCGGAAGGGCGGGACTATCTTCTGACCGAGATCGAGGCGGTGGCCTTTGAGGATGCACCGGCATTGGTGCTGCCGCTGTCGGGCTTTCTGTAGAGGGCAATTGAGACACAGGGTTGATAATGCAGGCAGATCCCCCTGCCCGTGTGTGATTGGCTCTGCTAGGGTCGCCGCGATTGATCAGAAGAAGGCATCCGCGCGGTGTTGAGCATCCTCATTCCAGCGAGCAATGAAGCGGCCCATATCGGGACCTGCCTTGAGGCTGTGCTGGCATCAGAGGGACTGGCATGCGCGCAGATTGTGGTGGCTGCCAATGGGTGCAGCGACAGCACAGTGGCCATTTCCAAAGGCTTTGCGGAGCGCGCTGCGCAGAAGGGCTGGGATCTGGTTGTTCTGAACCTGCCTGCCGTCGGTAAGATTGGTGCATTGAATGCGGCGGATGCGGCGGCGGCTTACGAGATGCGTGCCTATCTGGATGCGGATGTGATCGTCGATGCGGCATTGTTTGGCGAACTGGCGGATGTACTGGCGACCGAGGCGCCACGTTATGCCAGCGGGCAATTGCGCCTGAGCAAGGCCGCGACCTGGGCGACACGGGCCTATGCGCGCACCTATGCCAAAATGCCTTTCATTACCGAAGGCGTGCCCGGTGCAGGGCTGTTTGCGGTGAATGCCGCAGGGCGCGCGCGCTGGGGAGATTTTCCTGACATTATCTCTGATGACACCTTTGTGCGGCTGTCTTTTGCCTCCGAAGAACGAGTGGGCGTGTCAGCCGGATACGATTGGCCGCTGGTGGAAGGCTTTGGCTCGCTGGTTCGGGTGCGGCGGCGGCAGAATGCCGGTGTGGGTGAGGTTTTTGCGCGTTTTCCAGAGCTGGCGAAGAACGACAACAAGCTGCCGGTACGTGCGGGGCAAATGCTGGGCATGGCGCTGCGTGACCCGATTGGGTTTGGTGTCTATGCGGCGGTGGCCCTGGTTGTGAAATTCACACCGCAGAAAGCGCAGGGCTGGGAGCGCGGGCGATGAGCCGCCTGCAGCAGATCACGAAAGGTCAATCGCTGGCCGCACGCGCGTTGCGCAGCGGCGGGCTGACCATTTTGGGTTATGGCGGCAGTCAGGCGCTCAGATTGGCCTCCAACCTGATTTTGACGCGGCTTCTGTTCCCCGAAGCCTTTGGCCTGATGAGCCTTGTCTGGGTGTTCATGCAGGGGCTGAACAACCTCAGCGATATGGGCGTGAGCCAGTCGATCCTGCAATCCAAGCGGGGCGAGGATCCGGCGTTTCTCAACACGGCCTGGACCATTCAGGTGTTGCGGGGCGCGGTACTGATGGTCATGACCTGGGCCTTAGCAGCACCGGCGGCGGCGTTTTATGACGCACCGGAGCTGGCGCAGATCCTGCCCGTGGTCGGGGTCACCCTGCTGATTTCCGGACTGTTTCCCACCAAGAAAGACAGCGCCAACCGCAATCTGGTTCTGGGCCGCCTCACCGCGATTGACCTGGGCGCGCAGGTGATTGGATTGGTGGTGGGTGTGCTGGTGGCCTGGGCCACAGGATCCGTCTGGGCATTGGTGGCCAGCGCGGTGACCACGCTGATCATCCAGCTGATCTCCTACCACCTGCTGCTGCCCGGAGCGGGAAATCACGTCCGCTGGGAGCGCCCGGCGGCAAGGGAGCTGATCCACTTTGGCAAATGGATCTTTCTTTCTACGGCGGCCGGGTTCCTGCTGAGTCAGGGGGACAAAATTGTTCTGGGGAAATTCCTGAGCCTGAGTGCGCTTGGCATCTACAACATCGGCTATTTCCTCGCCTCCTTCCCATGGCTGTTGGGCGGGATGCTGGCGGGGCGATTGCTGATCCCGATTTACCGCGAAAAGCCTCCGCATGAGAGCGCGGAGAACCGCGCGCATTTGCACAAGATGCGGCTGTTGCTGAGCGGCGGATTGTTTGCGCTGCTGACAAGTTTCGCGCTGATTGGGCCGTGGCTTGTCGAGACGCTTTATGACCCACGCTATGCACTGGCCGGTGGGGTTGTGGTGTTGCTCGCGCTGATGCAGATCCCTCAAATGATCGCGCTGACCTATGACAATGCGGCGCTGGCGGCCGGTGACAGCCGAGGATTTTTCCTGCTTGCTGCGACACGCGCCGGATTGGTGATGACGGGGCTCATCGTGGGAGGGACGCAGTACGGCCTGACGGGAGCGCTGATCGGGCAAGGCTTGGCGATGCTGCTGGCCTATCCGGTTGTCATCTGGCTGGCGCGCAAACACGCAGCGTGGGACGCGCGCCACGACGCTTTGTTCTGGGCAGTGGGCGTTGGGGTCGGTGCATTGGTATGGGTCTTGCATCAAAAGACCATTTTCGCACTTTCTGCCCTCAATTTGCCCTGATTTGACCTTTCTGAAGTATGGTTGTGATTTTACTTTTAAGCGAAATGAAAGAGCTTTTTTGTAAAGGAAAGGCTGATCTCACGCGCGTTTGGCGCAGGTGACTTTGGCGGGCAAGAATTTGAGCGACACTGTAACGAAGACTGTCCAAGCGACAGATATTGCCATTGTCGGTATGGCGGCGCATTTGCCCGGCGCGGCCAGCATTGAGGAATATTGGCAAAATCTGCGCGACGGTATCCGCTCTATCAAACAGCTCAGCGAAGAGGACCTGCTGGCAAATGGCGAAAGCCAAGCGCGGCTCAACCACCGAAATTACGTGCCAGCGGCGGCGATGCTGGAGGGGTTTGCCGAATTTGACGCGGAATTTTTTGGGCTGTCTCCCAAAGAAGCCGCGATCATGGACCCGCAGCACCGCCAGTTTCTTGAGGTGAGTTGGGAAGCGCTTGAAAACGCTGGCCATATGCCGGAGCGCTTTGGCGGCCCCATCGGGGTTTTCGCGGGCTGCGGCATGGGCAGTTATTTCTATTTCAACCTCTGCAGCAACCGCGATCTGGTGGACAACACCGGCATGTTCCTGTTGCGTCACACCGGGAACGATAAGGATTTTCTGGCCACACGGCTGAGCCATATTCTGGACCTGAAAGGCCCCAGCCTTGGGGTGCAGACCGCCTGTTCCACCTCGCTGGTGGCGGTGCATTATGCGGCACAGTCGATCCTGAATGGCGAGTGTGACATGGCGATTGCAGGTGGTGTCACCATCGAGCTGCCCCATGGGCGGGGCTATGTGTTTCAGGATGGCGAGATCCTGTCACCCGATGGGGAGTGCCATGCTTTTGACCATCGTGCGCAAGGCACGGTGTTTGGCTCGGGCGCAGGCGCGATTGTGTTGCGCCGGCTCAGCGATGCGATTGCTGATGGCGATCACATCTGGGCCGTGATCAAAGGCTCTGCGGTCAACAATGACGGCTCTGACAAGGCGGGTTATCTGGCCCCCTCTGTGGGCGGGCAAGCGGCTGCGGTGGCAGATGCGCTTTCGATTGCGGATGTCAGTGCAGACACGGTGGATTATGTCGAGTGCCATGGCACCGGCACCTATCTGGGTGATCCGATCGAAGTGGCCGCGCTGACCGAAGCCTATCGGGAAACCACTGAAGAGACAGGGTTTTGCCGGATCGGATCGGTGAAGACCAATATCGGCCATCTGGACACGGCGGCAGGTGCTGCGAGCCTGATCAAAACGGCGCTGTCGCTGCATCACAAAGAGATGCCGCCAAGCCTCAGTTTTGAAGCGCCCAATCCAGCGATAGACTTTGAAACCAGCCCCTTTGCGGTGAATGCCGTGTTGCGGAGATGGGAGCGGCGCAAGGGACCACGGCGCGCCGGGGTGAACAGCCTTGGCGTGGGGGGCACCAACGCTCATGTGGTGATTGAAGAAGCCCCGGACCGCCCGAACAGCGCTGAAAGTGACTGGCCGTTGCAACTGATTGCGGTGTCAGGGCGCGGCACAAAGGCTCTGGAAGCCAATACCGCCAATCTGGCGGCACATCTGAGGGCGCACCCGGAGCAGCCGCTGGCGGATGTGGCCTACACCCTATTGACCGGTCGGCGTGCGTTTGAAAATCGCCGGATTGTGCTGGCAGAGAGCCATGAGGACGCGGCGACGCTTCTGGAAAGTAATGATCCGCGGCGGGTGTTTACGCGCCGTGCAGAAGCTTCGCCGGAGGTGGTCTTCATGTTCCCGGGCGGCGGGGCGCAATATGTGGGCATGGGGCGTGATCTCTTTGAAACAGAGCCTGTTTTTGCCGATTGGATGGAACGCGGCTTTGCCCATCTGGCGGACAAAGGCGGCGAAGAGCTGCGTGCGCTGTGGCTTGCTACGGGCGAGGATGTTGCAAAGGCTGAGGAGCGGCTGAAACGGCCAAGCCAGCAGCTGCCGCTGATCATGATGGTGGAATACGCGCTGGCGCAGCTGTGGATCAGCTGGGGTGTGACGCCTGCTGCACTGATCGGGCATTCCATGGGCGAGAACACGGCCGCCTGTCTGGCTGGTGTAATGTCGTTTGAGGACTGTCTCGGGCTCGTGCATCTGCGCGGACAGTTGTTTGACCGGGTGCCCGCAGGCGGGATGCTGTCGGTGCCTTTGCCACTGGCGGAGCTTGAGGCGTATCTGGGCGAAGATCTGGACATTGCCTCGGTGAATGCGCCCACACTCACCGTGGTTTCAGGCTCAGACGTGGCGCTGGATGTGCTCGCGACCAAGCTGGCGATGAAGAAGATTGACACGCAGCGTGTGCCGATCAACATCGCCGCACACTCGCGGATGCTCACACCGATCCTAAAGGAATTTGGCGATTATCTGCGCGGGATTGACCTCAACGCACCAACTCTGCCGATCATTTCCAACCGCACCGGCAAAGCGCTGCTGGATCACGAGGCGACGGACCCAGAATACTGGGTCGGGCATCTGCGCCATACCGTGCTGTTTGCCGATGGCATCTCTGAGCTGGCCCAGAAACCCGGCCGGATCTATCTGGAGGTCGGCCCCGGCAAAGCCCTGTCATCGCTCAGCAAAATGCATGCTGATGTCGCGGCGTATCAGGTGCTGTCGTCATTGCGCCACCCGGAAGAACAGACCGCCGATGATCTCTATTTCCTGACCGTGTTGGCCCAGCTTTGGACCTTCGGGGTGGATGTGGATTTTGAGCATCTGTGGGGAGAGCTGCCCCGTCAGAAAGTTGTACTGCCCACATATGCGTTCCAGCGCAGCCGCTATTTCATCGAGCCCGGGCAAGGGCAGGCTGACGCGGCAGATGAGCTGCTGATGCGGCTGGAGGACACCGCCGACTGGACCTACGCTCCCGTATGGACGCCACGTCTGGCCGAATGCGAGATTGATGTTGAAACCGAACTGGAGCGGGCAGAGCGGCACAGCTGGCTGATCTTTGTTGATCAAGGCGGCACTGGGTCGGCCCTGGCAGACAAGCTGCGCGCTGCGGGTCAGGATGTGGTGACAGTCATCACCGGTGATGCTTTTGCCGAGCTTGGCGCGGATTCCTATGCGCTGGCACCGGAACGCGGGCGCGAGGGCTATGATGCGCTGATGCAGAGCCTGATGGCCAAAGGCCGCGTGCCGGATCGCATTGTGCATCTGTGGCTGCTCACCGAAGATGAAAGCCATCGCCCCGGATCGAGCTTCTTTCATCGCAATCAGGAACAGGGGCTGATGAGCCTGTTTTTCATCGCGCAGGCGGTGAGCGAAGAGAACCTGCCAACCCCGCTGCACATCACAGCTGTGAGCAATGGCGCCGTGCAAGCGCGCGCAGAAGCCCTACCCTATCCGGAGAAAGCCACCGTACTTGGGGCGGTGCAGGTGATGGGCCGCGAGCTGCCGGGGGTAAGCGCAAGCCTGCTGGATGTAGAGGCGCCGAGCAAAAAGACGCGTGGCACGCTGATCCCGCGCTTGCTGGAGGAAGTGCTGGCCCCGCCGAAAACGCAGATCGCGGCGTGGCGCGGAGAGAAACGGTTTGAGCGTGGCTATCGCAAAGTCGCGCTTGAAGGCGAAGACATGCCCATCTGGCAAAAAGGTGGCACCTATCTCATCACCGGTGGATTTGGCGGCATTGGCATCACATTGGCGGAACGCATGATCCGCGAAGCGAGCGCAAATGTTGTTTTGTTGGGACGCGAGAGCCTGCCCGCGCGTGAAAGCTGGGCGCACTATCTGCAAAACCATGCTCCGCGCGATCGCGTGGCGCAGCGGATGCGGGCAGTAGAGCGGCTCGAAAGCCTTGGTGGCAGCGTGCTGTCGCTGGCGGCGGATGTGTGCAACAGTGATGAGATGGCCACAGCGGTCGCCGCCGCGCGAGAGGCTTTTGGCGAGATCAACGGCGTGATCCATGCGGCGGGTGTGATTGATGACGGTCCTCTGCTGGCGAAGACCTCAGCCAGCATTGAAGATGTGCTGGCGCCCAAGCTGCACGGCACGCAGGTGCTGGAGCAGCTGTTCCCGGACGGCAGCCTTGATTGGCTGATGCTGTTTGCCTCTTCCTCCACCGCCACAGCCCCTGCGGGGCAGCTCGATTATGTGGCGGCAAATGCTTATCTGAACGCCTACGCACAGACTCGCGCAGGCGGAAAAACGCGGGTGCGCGCGATCAACTGGGGGCTTTGGTCAGAGGTTGGCATGGCGGCAGACGCCGTGGCGGCGCGGCAAGGCAGCCCAACGGAGGCGCCGGTTGAGGCGATTGACACGCCCTTGCTCACAGGGGCCGGGTTTGATGCACAGGGCAACCGCATCTTTACTGCCGACCTGACAGCGCAAGATTGGATTTTGGATGAGCATCGCACCGGAGACGGTGCGGCGGTGATGCCGGGCACCGGCTATATCGCATTGGCGTATGAGGCCTTGGCTGCGCAGGGGGAAACCGAGAATTTTGCCATCGAGGACCTGTTGTTCCTGCGACCCTTACATGTGGCGGAGGATGCGGATTGCACGCTGCGTGTCACCCTGCGACGAAGCCCTGCAGGCTATGCATTTGCTGTGCAAACGGCGGTGCAGTTTGACGGGCAAGAGGGCTGGCAGACACATGCGGAAGCGCAACTCGTTCCTGTGCGGGAAACACCGGCAGCGCCGCTGAATGTTTCTGAACTCGCGGCGTCCTGTCCGATCACCAACGATGGCTTTGGCGCAGCATTGCGCGCGCCGCAGGAAGCGCATATGCGCTTTGGCCCGCGCTGGAAGGTGCTGCGCGAAACCGCTCTGGGCGAGAAGCAAGGCCTGGCAAAGCTACGGCTTGATGCCCACTTTGACGGGGACGGTTTGCAGATGCATCCGGGGCTGCTGGATATTGCCACCGGGTGGGCGATGGACCTGATCCCCGGATATGCGCAAGGACATTTGTGGGTGCCGGTTGGCTACACGCGATTGGCACAGTTTGCGCCGCTGCCTGAAACTGTGGTGAGCCACGTTCAGCTGGTGAGCGGAGACAGCGCGTCAGGCTCGGCACGGTTTGATGTGTCTCTGGCGGATGCTGCGGGCAACATATGTGTCGAAGTGAGCGGGCTTGCCTTGCGCCAAGTGGAAACCGCTGCCGGTTTCACCAAGGCACAGCCCTTGAGCAAGAGCGAAGTTCAGTTTGCAGACCCCGGCGCAGCGCTCGCCCCGCTCTCTGGCGCAGAGGAGCGGCTGGCCCACAATCTGTCCCAAGGCATTCCACCTGAAATTGGCGCCCAGATGTTTGAGGCGGCGCTGCGTGATCGACGCGCGCAACTGGTGGTGTCCTCGCTCGATCTCGCTGCATTGATCAAGCAGGCGGAGGCCGGTGTTCAAGAAGACGCAGGGCCGACGCAAAGCTTTGAACGGCCTGAATTAGAGACTGATTTCATCGCCCCACGCACGGATATTGAGCGCACGCTGGCCGGGTTTTGGCAGGAACTTTTGGGTGTTGAGCAGGTTGGCGTGCAGGACAGTTTCTTTGATCTCGGCGGGCACAGCCTGATTGCGGTGCGCCTGTTTGCCATGGTCAAGAAAGCGTGGTCGATCGACTTCCCGATTTCGGTTCTGTTTGAAGCGCCAACCATTGAGACCTGTGCCGCGCTGATCGCGGATCATGTCGGGGATCAGGGGCCACAGACCTCCGCGCAAAGCACACATGCGCCTGAAGACACCAAACCGACGACGCGCTTCACCCACCTGGTGCCGATGCATCAGGGGGAAGGTGGCGCCAAGACGCCGTTTTTCCTTGTGGCCGGAATGTTTGGCAATGTGTTGAACCTGCGCCATCTTGCGCATCTGATCGGCGCGGACCGCCCGTTTTACGGCCTGCAGGCGCGCGGTTTGTTTGGGGATGCACAGCCCCATGATGATCTGGTGGAGGCCGCCACAGACTACATCAAGGAGATGAAGCAGGTGCAGCCGGAGGGGCCTTATCTGTTGGGCGGGTTCTCTGGTGGCGGGATCACCGCTTATGAAATCGCGCGACAGCTTGAGGCCATGGGCGATGATGTCCGGCTGGTGGCGATGCTCGATACCCCCTTGCCGGTGCGCCGCGCGTTGAGCCGTGCCGACCGGATGCGCATTCAGCTGAAGGAGCTGCGCACCAAAGGTGTCGCCTATCCGGTGATCTGGGCCAAGAACCGCATCGCCTGGGAAATCGCGAAACGCCAACCCGCGCAGGAAACCGAAGCTCAGGGGCAGCAGTTCCATGATGCGGAGATCGAAGCGGCATTTTTGCAGGCTGTGGCGCGCTATCAGGTGCAGAGCTGGAGCGGCAACCTCGCCCTTTTCCGTCCGCCGCTTCGGGGCAAATGGGCCTTGGGCAATGGGCGCTTGGTGGATCAGGACCGCGCCTATGTGTTCCATGACAATGACTGGGGGCAATGGGTGCCGGATGTGCAGGTCTTTGAGGTGCCGGGCGACCACGATTCCATGGTGCTGGAACCCAATGTGCGGGTGCTGGCAACGCGGCTGAAGGCGGTGATCGCAGCGGCGGAAGCTGAGGCTGCGCCGCAAATGCGGTTTGGATGCGCATTCAGCTGAAGGAGCTGCGCACCAAAGGTGTCGCCTATCCGGTGATCTGGGCCAAGAACCGCATCGCCTGGGAAATCGCGAAACGCCAACCCGCGCAGGAAACCGAAGCTCAGGGGCAGCAGTTCCATGATGCGGAGATCGAAGCGGCATTTTTGCAGGCTGTGGCGCGCTATCAGGTGCAGAGCTGGAGCGGCAACCTCGCCCTTTTCCGTCCGCCGCTTCGGGGCAAATGGGCCTTGGGCAATGGGCGCTTGGTGGATCAGGACCGCGCCTATGTGTTCCATGACAATGACTGGGGGCAATGGGTGCCGGATGTGCAGGTCTTTGAGGTGCCGGGCGACCACGATTCCATGGTGCTGGAACCCAATGTGCGGGTGCTGGCAACGCGGCTGAAGGCGGTGATCGCAGCGGCGGAAGCTGAGGCTGCGCCGCAAATGCTTCGGGAGGCCGCGGAATGAGTATGCCCTCCTCTGTGCTGACTGTCATCCTCAACTGGCGCACACCGGAGATGACGCTGAAAGCAGCGCAGGCTGCGGCGCGGGAAATGGCGCAGCTTGAGGGGCATATCGTGATTGTCGACAACGACAGCGGCGATGGCTCCTTTGAGCAGATGCGCGACGCGGTAGCTGTGGCAGATTGGTCGCGGGGGCGCGTTGAGGTCGTGCAATCCGGTCACAACGGGGGATTTGGCGCGGGCAATAATTTTGGCATGCGCCACGGGTTGGCCCAGCGCCGCTTTGACTACATCTATATCCTGAACTCTGACGCCTTTCCGGATGCGGGGGGCATTGCGGCGTTGGTGGATCATCTGGATCAAACACCGGAGTGCGGCTTTGCTGGCTCATACATCCATGGCGAAGATCAAGCGCCGCATATCACGGCCTTCCGTTTCCCGTCGGTCTGGAGCGAGCTTGAAGGCGCTGCGCGGATCGGCCTGATCACGCGGCTGTTTGCGCGCCATGTGGTGCCGCTGCCCATGCCCTCAGCAACCACGCGGGTGGATTGGCTCGCGGGGGCGTCGATGATGATCCGGCGGCAGGTTCTGGAAGACATCGGCCTCTTTGATGAGACGTTCTTTCTCTATTTTGAGGAGACCGATCTGTGCCTGCGCGCGCGGCGCGCCGGTTGGCATGTGGACTATGTGCGCGCGAGTGAGGTCACGCATATCGGCTCGGTCTCCACCGGAATGAAAAGCTGGCAGCGGATGCCGCAGTATTGGTTTGACAGTCGGCAGCATTATTTCCGCAAGAACCACGGCACCGCCTACGCCGTTGCGGCGACGGTGGCCCATGTGCTTGGCAGCCTGCTTTGGAAACTGCGGCGCGCTGTCGGGCGGAAGCCGCGCCGTGACCCTGAGTATTTTCTACGGGATTTGATCGCCCATGCGTGTCGGATACGGCCGAGCGCACCGGGCGCGGCGGATGCCAAGACCCCGGCCCTGCCCCCAATTGAGGAGGCTATCAAATGAGCCTTGATCGGCTGATGGATCGCCCGCCCATGCGCGGCGTCATGATTGGCAATGAGAGCCTGCTTGTGCAATGCGCGAGCCTTTGGCGGGACATGGGGCACAGTCTTGAGGCGGTGGTCACAAGGACAGCAAACATTCGCCAGTGGGCCGAGTCCGAAGGGCTGCGAGTGCTCTCCTCAGATGAGGATTTGGTGGCGGCACTGAGCGGCGCTGAATTTGACTGGCTGTTGAGTGTCGCCAATCTGGATATGCTGCCGCAAGCGGTTTTGAATCTGCCCTCTCAGGGCGCGGTTAATTTTCACGATGGACCGCTGCCCCAATATGCTGGCCTGAATGCGCCGGTCTGGGCGCGCATCCATCAGGAGCCACGCCACGGCATCACCTGGCACACGATGGAGGCGCAGGCCGACACCGGTAAAATCGTGGCCCAGCGCCTGTTTGATGTGGCAGAGAGCGACACTGCGCTGACGCTGAACACCAAATGCTACACCGCAGCGATGGAGAGTTTTCCGGATGTGGTGCACGCTCTGGCAGCGGGCATGCCGGACGCAGAGGCGCAGGATCTGGGCGCGCGTAGCTACTTTGGCCGGACCGCACGGCCTGAAGCGGGCGGACGGCTTGATTTCACCAACAGCGCGCAGGCGATTGTGGCGTTGGTGCGGGCGCTGGATCACGGGGATTACTATAACCCGCTCTGGGCCCCGAAGATCGCGGCCGTGGATCGCATCCTGTTGGTCAACACCGCTGATCCTGTTGCAAACCCGACAGCCGCTGCAGCAGGCACTGTCCTTGCCTTTGACAACGACACCCTGACCATCGCCTGCGGTGAAGGCGCGGTGCGGCTGGGCGGGCTGACGGATCTGGACGGCGCGCAGCTCAGCCTCTCGTCGATGTTGCGGGGGGGCGAGGTTTTGTCTTCGCTCGACCTGAAGGCGCGCGAAGCCTGGACCGCCGCCATGATGCCTGTGGCAAAGGCGGAACCATACTGGCGCGAACGTCTGGCGGAATTTGTGCCCGCCACACTGCCCATGGCAAGCGATGCCAATGCGAAAGCGGAAATGCAAAGCCTGACGCTCAATCTGTCAGAGACACCCGCCGAAAGCGTTCTGACAGCTGTGGCGGTATGGGCGCTGAGATCAGGCGTTGCAGAGGTCTGCGGCGTGGCCTATCGCGGCCCAACACTGTCTGCCACAGCTTTGGTTTGCCCTTGGGTGCCGATGCGGTTGCCCGCCGATCTTATGAACGACACCACCGCAGAGGCGGATGCGCGGATGGCCGCGCTGGTGACCAAAGCGGACAACAGCGGCGGCTTTGCCCGCGATCTGATCGCGCGCGATCCCGCGCTTTCCGCCCTGCAAGTGCCCGATATAGCGGTGCATCTGGGCGGCGGTCCCATTGGCGGTGCGGCGATGACCGTGGCCGTCAAAGACGGTACAGCTGCGTTGCATTTTGACGCCAAACGGGTCGAGCCGGAACAGGCCGCGAAGATGGCGGCGCGCTTGGAGCAGGTCGCCTCGCAACTCGCGAGCGCTGAAACGGTTGCGCAGGCGGGCGCCCTTTCAAAAGAAGAACGCGCGGAGATCTTAAACGATTGGAACGACACAGAGGCCGCAGTTGATCCGGATGTGACCATGGTCGCGCAGTTTGAGACGCAGGTCGCCAAAACGCCCGATGCGCCTGCGCTGGTGTTTGGCCATGAGATCCTGAGCTACGCCGAACTCAACGCCCGCGCCAACCGGGTCGCACATGTTTTGCGTGACATGGGGGTGGAGCGCGGCGCGCTGGTCGGGCTTTGCCTGCGTCGCTCTACGGAGCTTGTGGTGGCGGCGCTCGGGATTTTGAAAGCAGGCGGGGCTTATGTGCCTATGGACCCGACCTACCCCACAGAGCGTTTGGCGCATTACATTTCAGACAGCGGATGTGACGTGATCGTCACGCAGGCTGCCTTGGCCCGCGCGCTGCCCAGCCATCAGGCCCAAGTGCTTGAGCTGGATACCGACGCGCGGCTGGCAAATGCAGAAAGCGGCAATCCTGATCTGGTCGCCCAAGGAGAAGACCTCGCCTATCTGATCTACACCTCCGGTTCCACCGGTGTCCCCAAAGGCGTGATGGTGGAGCATGGCAACGTGGCCAACTTCTTTGCCGGTATGGACGCCCGCATCCCGTATCGGTCAGGCGATGCCTGGATGGCGGTCACCTCGTTGTCGTTTGATATTTCGGTTTTGGAGCTGTTCTGGACCCTGTCTCGGGGCTTCAAGCTGGTGCTGTCAGGCGATGAAACATCCACGCAGATTTCGAGCGGGCGCTTGCCGACGCCAAAGGGCGATATGGAGTTCTCGCTCTATTATTGGGGCAATGATGACGGCGCGGGCGAAAAGAAATACGAGCTTTTGCTGGAAGGTGCGAAGTTTGCAGACGCCAATGGCTTCTGCGCGGTCTGGACACCGGAGCGGCATTTCCATGCGTTTGGCGGGCCCTACCCCAACCCGTCTGTGACCGGTGCAGCAGTGGCCGCAGTGACCAAACAGATCGGCGTGCGGGCAGGCTCTTGCGTTGCACCGCTGCACCATACGGCACGGATTGCCGAAGAATGGGCGGTGATCGACAATCTCACCAACGGTCGGGCCGGACTGGCTATTGCCAGCGGCTGGCAGCCTGATGATTTTGTGCTGCGTCCGGAGAACACACCGCCGGCGAACAAACCCGCGATGTTTGAGCAGATGGGCGCGTTGCGCAAATTGTGGCGCGGGGAAAAGGTCCCCTTTCCCAAGCAGGACGGCAGCCTGCATCCGGTGGTGACGCAACCGCGCCCCGTTTCCAAGGAGCTGCCGCTTTGGATGACCACGGCGGGCAACCCGGAAACCTGGCAAGGAGCCGGGCGCAACGGGTGCCATGTGCTGACGCATCTGCTGGGCCAAAGCATCGAGGAGCTGGGCGAGAAGATCACGCTTTATCATGCTGCGCTGCGTGAGGCGGGCCATGATCCGGCGGATTTCAAAGTCACGCTGATGCTGCACAGTTTTCTGGCCGAAGACCGGGACACCGCGCGCGAGATCGCGCGGGAACCGATGAAAGACTACCTGCGCTCGGCAGCAGGGCTGATCAAGCAATATGCCTGGGCGTTTCCGGCGTTTAAGCGACCAGAGGGCGTGGACAATGCGTTCCAGCTTGATCTTGGGAGCCTGACCGCTGAGGAGCTGGAGGGCATTCTGGACTTTGCTTTCCAACGCTACTTTGAGGAAAGCGGGCTGTTTGGCACCATCGAAGATGCGCTCGAGCGGGTGGCGCAAGTCAAGAGCATCGGTGTGACGGAGATCGCCTGTCTGATCGACTATGGCATTGCGCCGGAGACCGTTCTGGAGGGCTTAAAACCGCTGGCGGAGGTTGTGCAGCACTGCAATGAAGGTGGCGTGCTCGATCCGGAAGATGTGTCAATCGCCGCGCAGATGATGCGCCACGAGGTGAGCCATCTGCAATGCACCCCATCAATGGCCCGCATGCTGGCCGACAATGCCGAAGCGCGGTTTGCGCTGGCGGGGCTGCGGCATCTGATGATCGGCGGTGAGGCGCTTTCGGGCCATCTGGTGGCCGATCTTAAGACCGCAACCAAGGCGGACATTCAGAATATGTATGGGCCAACCGAAACGACCATCTGGTCTACGACCTCCCAAGCCGATGAGGCTGAGGATGTGGCCAATGTGGGGACACCCATCGCCAATACGCAGGTCTATGTTGTGGACGAGGCAGGGGCTCCGGTGCCTGTGGGCGTGCCCGGCGAGCTGTGGATTGGCGGCAAAGGGGTGACTCGGGGCTATTGGCAGCGCGCGGCACTGACGGCGGAGCGGTTTGTCGAAAACCCCTTTGGGGAAGGGCGGGTCTACAGAACCGGCGATCTGGTGCGCTGGCGCGAGGACGGCAAGCTCGACTTCCTTGGCCGTGTGGATCATCAGGTGAAGCTGCGCGGCTATCGCATCGAGCTTGGTGAGATCGAAGCGCGGCTTGAGGAGATTGACGGCATTGTGCAGGCCGTGGTGATCGCCCGCGAGGATGTGCCCGGCGATGTGCGGCTGGTGGCCTATCTGCGCGGGGCTGTGCCTGAAGAGGCCGATATTCGCGCCGCTGTGCGTGAAACGCTGCCAAGTTTCATGCGGCCTCAGCATTATGTCACAATGGATGCTTTCCCGCTGACCCCGAACAAAAAGGTGGATCGCAAGGCGCTGCCTGCGCCGCACACACAGACCAGACCAACGCCCCCAACGGCGGCTGATCCTGCGACGGCCGCAGAGGCTCCGGCGGGTGGCGACATCCTCAAACTGGTGGCAGATGTCTGGAAGGAGGTTCTGGGCGTGGCAGGGATCCAAGGCGGTAACAACTTCTTTGACCTTGGCGGGCACAGTCTGTTGGCGGTGCAAGCGCATCGGGAGATCCGCAACCGCTCTGGCGCGGCCCAATTGTCGATCACCGATGTGTTCCGCTTCCCCACTCTGGCCGGGTTGGCAGCGCGGGTGCAGGAGCTTTTGGGGATCGTGACCCCTCAGGATGACCCCAAGGCGGAATCCCAAGAAGAACGTGAGACGCTTGGCAACAGCCGCGCAGAGATCATGCGCAAGCGGCGGGAAATGCGCGCACAGAGGCGCGCGCGCGTGTCATGAGGCCGATTGCGCCATCGCTGATCGCGCTGCAACAGGGGCTTGCACAGATTGCGCCCAAGGCGGTGGCCGTAGCGGTCAGTGATCCGAGAGGGTCGCTGGCGGTGGTCTGGCCCGAAGAGGCGCCAGCGATCGCCAAGGCGGTGCCCGCGCGGCGGCGTGAGTTTGCGGCGGGGCGTCATGCCGCGCGCATGGCGATGCGTGATCTGGACGTTGCCGAACAGGCGATACCCGCAGGGCAAGACCGCGCGCCCATCTGGCCGGAGGATTTGACCGGCTCGATCAGTCATGACGGATCAAGCTGCATCGCGGTGCTTGCACGGCAGGAGGACTTTCACGCGCTGGGTGTGGATGTCGAGCCAGCGGAGGCGCTCCCGGCAGATGTGATCGACGCGGTTTGCACCCAACACGAACTGGACGGGTTGCTTGCGCTCCCTTCTGACGCGCGCGCGCTGCATGCAAGACGGCTGTTTTGCGCCAAAGAAGCGGTTTTTAAGGCGCAATATCCTCTGACGAGCTGTCTTTTTGACTTCGAGGCGCTTGAGATCACATGGGCCGAAACCACTACACATTTCACCGCGCGTTTTACGAGAGATGTCGGAAGTGTTCCGGCCAATGCCACGCTGTGCGGACAGGTCGGGGAAGCCGGTGGTCATATGTTTGCTTTGGTCGCCATAGGCGCCCGCGTGGCGACGGAAAATGCCGAATTCCCCTTTTGCGCCATGGGATAACCATATTCACACGCCATAAAGGGGCATCAAGAGCGCGGAGTCTGAGTCGCGCCGTTGGAAGGTTTGAGGACGGGCATGGATAAGATCCAGTCTATCGCTGAAGTGCTGGGCATGTTGCGCAGAAGGTCGTTTCTGTGGGTCAGTGTGATTGCCGCTGGGCTGCTGATCTCCCTTGCCTATGTGCTGAGCCTGCCGCGAGAGTACGAAACCTCCGCCACCATTCAGATCGAGCAGCCCTCAATCCAAACCGGCAGCACCACGCCGGGTGCGTTGAACGCGGACATGCTGCAAAAGCTGCAGATCGTGGAGCAGCGGGTGATGGCGCGGGACAACCTGCTGACCATCATCCAGAAGTTTGGGCTCTATCGCGATTCTGATCTGAGCGAGATGCAAAAGGTGGCCCTGCTGCGCGAAACTGCGCGAGTGGTGCATATCATCAACCCGGAATTCCGTTGGCGTCAGGATATCAGCCCGTCCGCTCTTCTGGTGACGGTGCGGATGACAGACCCGGTGCTGGCCGCCAATGTGGCCAACGAGCTGGTCAACAATGTGCTGGAACAGGAAGATCAGCGCCGCATCGCACGCATCACCGAAACGCTGAATTTCTTTGACAGTGAGGAGCGCCGTGTCGGGGCGGGTATTGCCGCCATGGAAACGCAGATTGCTGATTACAAACGGGACAATGCCGTTTTGCTGTCTGGCGGGGTGGAGGCGCTGCGGACCCGGCTTGTGGATCTCCAGCAGATCGAACTCGAAGTGCAGCGTCAAATCCTTGAGAATGAAAGTGCGGCCTCCGGCGGCAATTCGGTGCGCGCACAGCGTGTGCGTCGCCTGAAGGAAGAGGCTGCGCTCTATCAACTGGAAATTGCCGAGATTGAGGCCGCGCTGGCAGATACGCCGCGACTGGAACAGCAATACGGCAAGCTGGAGCGTCAGCTTGCGAAACTGGAAGAGCAATATCAGGCAATCACGGCAGGCAAGGCCGAAGCCGAGATGCAGCAGATGCTGGAAGCGAGCCAACAGTCGGAAAGCTTTACCGTTCTGGAAAAAGCCTTGCCGCCAGATTGGCCTGTCGCTCCCTCGCGCAAACGTATTCTCGCGATGGGCGGATTGCTGAGCGTGATGGTCGCCATCAGCTTTGTGCTGTTGATTGAAATGCGCAGCCCGGTGATCTGGACTCGCGGACAACTGGAACGACAACTGCGGCTGCGCGCCGTGGCAGCAATTCCGGTGCTGCAAACGCCCAAACAAAGGCGGCTCAAAACCTTGGCCTCAGTCGCCCGCTTTACTGCATTGATTGCAACCTTTGGCGTGTTGGCCACGGCGATCTTGAACCTCAGCAGCTGAGCGCCACAATTCGGTCAAATTTGGCGGTGATGGGCGGATTTTCGCCGAATCATCCTGTGCCCTTTTGATCGCGCCTGTGTGCCCTCGCCTGCGCAATCAGAAACAATGGCACCACCCTCAAAACCATCGTTTCCAATGCGGACACCGGCGTCAGAGAAGCTAACTTCAATTTTAACCAATATGTCAGTTTCTGGCGGCCCTACATCCAACAGAATTGCTTATTTTCAACTATTTAGCCAAATCTATACTTAAGTTAAGGTGGATTTCTGGAAAATTGTGGCTAAAGTTTGTCCTTGGGTGGGCGCTTCCTTGGAGGAGCATCTGAAGAACTAAGACTAAGGACGACACTGTGGCTGATCCCTGCTGATGGGGACCTCTTTTTCAAAACAGCTCAGAATGACGGATTTGTCGGAACCGCGTGGGACCGACCACAGTGATGTTTTGTGTTCGATGATGCCCTCCCCGGTGTGTTTTGGGGATGAAACAAATGGCGATTTATTCGCGGGACGATTTTGCGCAGGGGTTTGTGGTAACCCCAAACAGGCACGGGATCTACCGAGGCGGGTTTAAGCGGTTTTGCGACATAATTTTTGTGCTGATTGTGGCGCTGCCGGTGAGCCTTGTCATCGCACTGCTGGCGCTGTTGATCTCGCTGGATGGCAGCGCGCCATTTTATCGGCAGGAGCGCATCGGGAAAAACGGCAAGCGGTTTTACATGCTCAAGCTCCGCTCGATGGTGCCCAATGCGGAGCGCGAGCTGGAGGAGCTGCTGAAACGCAACCCCAAAGCCCGCATGGAGTGGGAAGACAAGCAGAAGCTGACCGATGATCCCCGGATCACGCGGCTTGGCCGGATCATCCGCAAAACCTCGATGGATGAGCTGCCGCAGTTCTTCAACGTGCTGATGGGCGACATGTCCGTGGTTGGGCCGCGCCCGATGATGCCGGAGCAAGCCACACTTTATCCGGGTGCAGCCTACTACACCCTGCGCCCTGGCATTACCGGTTTCTGGCAGATTTCTGAGCGCAACGAATGCAGCTTTGCCGAGCGCGCCGTTCACGACAGCCACTATGACCGCGTGCTGTCGCTGCGTACGGATCTGAAGATCATCCTGCGCACTGTGGCCGTGGTGACAGCCGCCACCGGCCGCTGATCTGCTTCGGCTGACAGCTCTGACGCTGCAGGTTAAGGTGGCGTCATGGACCGGCGGCTTCGCGCATTGCCCGCAAAACCCGCAAAGCTGACGAGGAAGGCCCCCGCCTAATGCCCAATATTCTTGCCACCCTGATGCTGATGCTTTGGCCGGTGGTGATTTGGCGGCTGTTTGTCAACCTGCCGCCCGGGCGGGCGTTGATCTGGTCATTGCTTGGGGCCTATTTGCTGCTGCCACCACCACCGGCAGAATTTGACTTCCCTCTCATGCCCGCGCTGGACAAAACCAGCCTGCCCAATCTGGCAATCCTGATTGTGGTGGTCTTTGTGCTGCCGCAGCGGCCAAAGCTGCTGCCCGATAGCCTGCTCGCGCGCTGGCTTCTGGCGATCTTTGTGCTGAGTCCGGTGGCCACGGTGCTGAGCAATGGCGAGCCGCTGATTTTCACCGAGATGTTCATTCGCGGATTGTATCTGCAGGATGCGGTGGCGCAACCGATCAACAATTTCATTCTGGTGATCGGCTTTCTGCTGGCGCGGGCGCTCTTGCAGACCCGCGCGGATCAACGGGATTTGCTGATCGCGCTGATGATTGGCGGATTGGCGTATTCGCTGCCCATTTTGCTGGAGGTCCGGCTCAGCCCGCAGCTCAACAATTGGGTCTACGGCTACTACCAGCACCTGTTCTCGCAAACCATTCGCGGCGGTGGGTATCGCCCGATGGTGTTTCTCTACCATGGGATTTGGCTGGCGTATTTTGTCCTGACAGCCTTGCTCGCGGCCCTTGCTTTGTGGCGGGCGGATAGCGGGCAGATGCGGGCGAAGTTCCTGCTTGCGACGCTCTATCTGGCAGCTGTGCTGGTGTTGTGCAAAACGCTGGCAACGCTGGTTTATGCTGCGGCGGCGGGCTGTGTCATCCTGTTTATGGGACGGCGTGCGCAGGTGCGCGTGGCGGCCCTGTTGGCAGCGTTGATGTTGCTTTATCCGGCGTTGAAGCTGGGTAATCTGGTGCCGAGCGACGCGATTGTGGCACAGGCTGAAGCGGTCAGTGCGGAGCGGGCCCATTCGCTGAACTTTCGGATTGTGAACGAAGACATCCTATTTGAGCGCGCCATGGAGAAGCCGCTTTTCGGCTGGGGTATTTGGGGGCGCAATCATCTGCGTGACAGCACCACGGGCGCGATCACCACAGTGTCTGACGGCTATTGGATCATCGTGATCGGGGTCTGGGGTTGGGTCGGCTATCTTGCGCAATTTGGTCTGATGGCGCTGCCGATCTGGCTGATTTCCAGAGAGCTGCGCCACGCCCATGTGCAGGAGCAGGACAGGCTGCGCTCCGAGAGATCTTATAAGCTGCTCGATGCGCCTTCGGCGCGTGACACATCGGAGGACGGGTTGTCCCCCTATATCGGGCCGCTTGCGGTGATGCTGGGCTTTAACATGATCGACATGCTGCCCAATGCCACGCTGACCCCGACGACATGGCTGATTGCCGGGACACTGTTTGGTCATGCGGAACGCATGGCGCGCGCGCGTTTGCACGGTGCGCAGACATCGGATGCGCCACAGGATACAAACACGGATCAGGTGGAAAAAGAACGTCCCCGCACCATTCTTTAGGGCCGCATCAGTGGCGCGTTTGTGCCTTGCCTTGCGCAGCCGCCTCATAGCCGGGTTTCATTTTAAGTAGGCGCGCGGGCACACCGCCCACCACCGCACCAGCGGGGACATTTGTCGTGACCACCGCATTGGCACCAATTTCCGCATCACGCCCCACGACCAGAGGGCCGATCAGTTTGGCGCCTGCCCCCACATCCACATGCCCCTCCAGCACCACGGTACCTGCAAGGGTGACCTGATGCATGAGCTGGCAGTTCGGGCCAATTCTGGCGCTGGAATGCACAATGATGCCTGTGGGATGCGGCAGGCGCAGGCCACCTTCGATGGCCATATTGAGATGGATTTCGGATTGGGTGATCAGCGACCAGAAGCGATGCACAAGAACCCAGTATTTCGAGACCAATCCGCCCCAGACGCCCCCCTTGGCAAGTGCGGCCTGATAGCGGCGGATCGCGCGCAACAGCTTTGGCGCAGGGTCCCAGAAACGGGAGATCTGCTCCCGGCTCCAATCCGGTGTGGTTGCGGAAACCTGCGTAGGGTCTTGCAAATCTGGCTCTCCAAAGGGCGCAAAACACATCCATGCGCATTTCAAAGCGTTGTCGCAAAACCTCTTTAATAAAGCAACGTTACTATGGCGTCAGGCGAAGCTTGCCCCCCACTGCACAGAGGTGTTCTCTGTGCCCCAAGACCCATCTGACGCAAGGAACACCGCGCGCATGCAACGTGCCCTAAACAAAGACATTTCGGATCAGCCGGAAGAGAAAACGAACGAGGCCGATACCCCGCGCGCAGAGGCGTTGGGCGGGCCGTATCACCGCAGAGAGATCGACGGCCTGCGTGCCATCGCTGTGCTCGCAGTGGTGTTTTATCATTTTGGCGTGCCCGGTTTTGGGGGCGGTTTTGTCGGGGTCGATATTTTCTTTGTCATCTCGGGGTTTCTGATCGGCGGCCTTCTGTGGCGCGAGCATCAGGAAACCGGGCGACTGGCGCTGGGGCAGTTTTATATGCGGCGCATCCGGCGGCTGGCCCCGGCCTATTTTGTGATGGCGTTTGCAGTGCTCGCAATTGGTGCGCTGATCCTCTTGCCCTCCGATTTCCGCGAAACCGCAAAAGGCGTGGTGGCCGCGACCGTCTATCTCTCCAATGTGATGTTTTATCGGCAGGCCGGATATTTTGATGGGGCTGCAGAAGAAAAGGTCATGCTTCACACATGGTCGCTCTCAGTCGAAGAGCAATTCTATGTGTTTCTGCCCCTGCTGTTTCTGGTTTTCGCCCGCAGCGCACGGGGGCTTTGGATCGCCTTGGCAAGCTGTTTTGTGCTGTCGCTGCTGGGCAATCTGATCATGACCCCGCGCGCCCATCCTGCGGCGTTTTATCTGTTTCCGTTCCGCGCCTGGGAACTGCTGGCGGGCGTGGGCCTTGCGGTTTTGCGCCATGAGCGCCCCGACCTGATGCGCGAACATCAGGCCATCAGCTGGATTGGTCTTTTGCTTTTGGGTGTCTCCATTCTGTTTGTGCAGGCAGGCAGCGGGTTTCCCGGATGGCAGGTGATCGCGCCGGTGCTGGGCACGGTGATGTTGATTGCCAACGGGCAGGAGGACAATTGGGTCAACCGCGTGCTGTCGATGCGCGTGCCCGTGCTGATCGGTCTGATCTCGTACTCGCTCTATTTGTGGCACTGGCCCGTCTACACGCTAACAACCTATTTGCAGGGCAGCTACGCAGGGCCCGCCGAGACCGCGCTGTGGATTTCGATTTCCTTTGTTTTGGCAACGCTGTCATGGCGGTTTGTGGAACAGCCGGTGCGCAGAGCCACGCAGCTGGCCAGCTGGTCCCTGCTGAGTGCATTGGTGGCTGGCTCGGCACTCGCGGTGAGCTTCTCATGGGTGATCTATCGCACCGATGGATTGCCGCAGCGCTTTGATAAACAATCCCAGATGCACATTGCCGCGACTGGAGACTTCCTACAGGATTTCTCCCGCTGTTACGTGCCAAAAGACGGTCCGTTTGAAGGGCTGGAGCTGTGCCCGATCGGACCTGAGAGCGCACATCACAACCTGATCGTTTGGGGTGACAGCCACGTGCGGGCCTACTTTGAAGGGCTGGATCAGGCGGCCCATGAGACCAAACGCAGCGGATTGGTGATTTGGCGCGCAGGCTGTGCGCCTCTGTTTGACGTCACCAAACAGGAAAGCGCGGCCACGCGCGCGCAAGATGCGGCCTGCGCAGCGGCAAACCGTCAGATCAGAGCAGCGCTGCAGGAGATGCCTGATCTGCGCGATGTCCTGCTGATCGGACGCTGGGCCTATTACGCCACGGGTGAAGGCAGCGGCAACGACATGCACAACACCATCCGTTTGCGCAGTGAGGCCCTGGGCCCGATGACACAAGACAGATTGCTGGCCAAGGCGCTGGCCGCCACAACGGAAGAGATCGCGCAGCTCGATCGCGATGTCTATGTGCTGCGCCAACCGCCGGAGATCGCCTACTACAAGGCGCCCGATATTGCGCGGGCTTTGGTGCATGGGCGGCTGACGGCGCAACTTGCGCGTCGGATCGGCCAGATCAGCGTGACAAATGCAGAGCGCCGTGCTGCCGGGGCCCATGAGGCGCTCATCCGGAGTGGCGCGCAAATTCTCGACACATGGGATTGGTTTTGTGATCCATTCCTCTGTGACGCGGTGCAGGGTGGCGTGGGGCAGTATTTTGACAACAACCATGTCACCAACGCGGCGGCGCGCCGGATGCGCGCGGTGTTTTACCCTGTCATGACGTGGCATCCGGGATGACCACCGCCGCCCCGATTTCTCTAGCCGAAGCGATCGCGCGCACTTGGGATGTGATCGTGATTGGCACGGGCATGGGAGGCGGCACCATTGGCAGGCGGCTGGCGGAGCGCGGGCTGTCGGTCTTGTTTGTGGAGCGTGGGCCAATTGGGGTGCGCGCGGAGGAGCATGACCTCAACCCCGACATTTGGGATCGGGAAGCGCGGCTGGTGCGCGGCTATTGGCCGGAGCCGCTGGAAGCCACGGTGAACGGCCTTTCAACCACATTCAACGCACCTCTTGGCGCGGGCGTTGGCGGCAGTTCAGTGTTTTACGCCGCAGCGTTGGAACGCCCAGCGCCCCACGATCTGGATCACAGCGCTGCGACGCCACACCCTACCGGGGGGTGGCCCATATCCTATGCGGAGATGGCGCCTTATTTTGATGCGGCAGAAGCGATGTATCATGTCTGCGGCACGGATGATCCTTTGGGGCAGCCGTCTCAAATCCCGGATGGCGCGCCCATGTCCGCGGCGGATCAGGCGCTTTTTGACGCCATGACGTCGGCGGGGCTGCATCCCTATAAAGGCCACTTGGCGCTCAAGGATAGCATCCGTGGAGCCGATTACTTGGGCCGCAAATGCCCTCACGACTACAAGATGGATGGCCGATCAGCCGGGGTGGAACCGGCATTGGCAACCGGCAACGCCGCCTTGATTGATCTTTGTGAGGTCACCGAAATTCTGCATCAACGTGGCGGGGTCACGGCACTGCGCCTGCGCAAATCTGGTGAAGAGGCCGAGTTGAGCGCGCGGGGATACGTGCTGTCGGCAGGCGCGCTGCATTCGCCGCGTGTGCTCATGGCCTCGGGTGATCTGGGCAATCAAAGCGGAATGGTCGGGCGCAATTTGATGTTTCATCTCAATGAGATGTTCCTGCTGTGGCCCAAGCGCGGCGCCAAGAGCAATGGCGCGAGCAAAGCATTGGCGTTTCGCGATCTCTATCACAAAAGCGGGGAGCGGTTTGGCATGGTGCAGGCCATGGGCGTTGAGGCGCGCTATGGGGAGATCCTGCATTATCTGAACATGGCGTTTGAACGCAGCCCTCTGCGGCATCTGCGCGTTGTGAAACCCTTTCTGCGCATGCCAGCGGCACTCGCGGCAAAACTCTTTGGCAGCGCCAAGCTCTTTGTCGGGATTTTGGAAGATCTGCCAAAGGCTGAAAATCACGTGGTGTTTGACCCAAAAGATCCGCGCCGCCTGGCGATTTCTTACACAATGGCGCCCGAGTTGCTCGCCCGCCGCGCAGCTTTTCGCAAGGCGCTTCGCCAAGGCCTGAAAGGCCTGCGGATGATGTTTGTGGGTGCTGGTCCCGAGCTGAACTTTGGCCACCCCTGCGGCACGTTGCGGTTTGGTGATGATCCACAAACCTCGGTGCTGGATCGCAATTGCGCGGTGCATGGGGTGCCTAATCTCTGGGTGGTGGATGCGAGTTTCATGCCGACGTCGATGGGGGTAAACCCGAGCCTGACCATCGCGGCAAATGCCCTGAGAGTGGGGGATGTGATCGCCGACGGTTTTGAAGCGGAGGACAGATCGGATGGCAGAGCAGAAAGCTGAGCGGATTGCCGTGGTGACGGGGGCCGGATCGGGGCTTGGACGAGCGTTGGCTATTGCGCTGACAGCCAAAGGCATCACCGTTGCGGGTTTGGGACGGCGCACTGAAAAGCTTGAAGAAACAGCCGTGCTCGCCGGTGCGCAGTTCCTCCCCATCGTTGCTGATGTAGCAGATCCTGACGCGGTACGCACCGCCTTTGGGACAGTGCGGCAGCATGGGGCGGTTTCGATCCTGATCAACAACGCAGCGGTCTATCCGCACCGCGATATTCTGGATGAAACGCCTGAAAGCTTCATGCAGACAATGGCGGTCAATCTGGGGGGCGTGGTGAATTGCACATCTGAGGCGCTCAAGGACATGACGGCGCTTGGACATGGTCGCATCCTGAATGTCGGCAGCTTTGCCGATTTACATCCCCTGCCCTGCAGCGCCGCCTATAGCGTTTCCAAAGGGGCGGTGAGCAGCTTTTCGCGGGCATTGGTCGCAGATTTGGGAGATCGGTTGCCTAAGATTATCATCAACACCTGGATGCCCGGCATTCTACGCACCGATATGGGACTGGAAGACGGCATTGACCCGACGTTGGCAGCAGAGTGGGGCGCAGCCCTGACACTGTGGGATGATCCCAGCCTGAACGGCGCGGTGTTTGATCGGGATCGGGAGGTTTTGCCGCCACGTGGTCTCAAGGGGCGTGTGAAGGACTTGATCCGCATGCGACGGCGACAGCCCCGACGAATCGTGCTTTAGGCCTTCCGCTGCTTCAGCGCGTCGATCAGCAGGCTGGGCAAAATGGCAAAACAGCGCAGATATCGACCAGCCAAACGTGACGGGTTGCTCAGCGCGCGCCACAGCCATTCCAGAGCCAGTTTCCGCACCCAAGGGGGGGCGCGATGCTGTGTACCTGCCCAGAAATCCAACCCGGCCCCGATACTGGCAAACCCCATATGTGGCGCAATCTGCCGCCCACGCGCAGCGAGGCGCTCCTGTTTAGGTGCCCCCAAAGCCAGAAAGGTCATGCGCGCGCCCGCATCAGCCGCCTGTTGAAGAAGCGCTTCAGCCGCTTCACTGTCAGGATCAAACCCCATCGGCGGCGCCAGCGTGGCGACAATCTCAACATCCGGCACTTGTTCTTTCAACGCGGTCGCCGCGGCCTGAAGGGCGGCATCCGTGCTGCCGATCAACGCGACTGGCACCTGCGCTTGCGCCGCCCATTGCATAAAAGGAAGCACCAGATCAGCCCCCGGCAGAAGCGCCACTGGCTTGGCTGCGAGACGCGACAGCCAGACGATGGGATTGCCATCTGCAACAACAAAATCCTGCGCCAGATAGGCCTCACAAAAGGCCACATCTTTGCGTAGCTTGACCAGATGATCGAGATTGACCGTCGCCAAGGCAAATCCATCCCTCGCCGCAAATCGCGCCTTCACCGCAGATTGCAGCGCTGTCATGGTTGCAACATTGACCGAGACCGGCTTTGTGATCGTGGAAAACTGCAAGAAACCGCCGCTGCCTTAAGGGTTTTGCAGAACTTATCACCAAGTATTTTTACCTGTCACAAGCGGGCGTCTGAATTTGCGGCAAGTGGTTCTATTGGGTCACATCTTGAGGCGAAGCCATCCCCGCCATGGTGGCAACAGGCCGCGCGCAGCCTATAGTTTATTGTACTTACTTTCTAAAGGGTTCGCTCTATGACCGCCGGCAAGACACGCAGCGTTTCCATTATCGGATGCGGCTTTGTGGCCGACCTTTATATGCGCTCTTTTGCGGCGCATCCGGATGTCGCGGTGACCCAAGTTTATGACCATGATCCTGAGCGGCTCCAGAGTTTTTCGTCCCATTGGAACCTGCACAAAGCCGACAGTTTGGAGCGGTTTCTAGCGAACCTGCCGAAAGGCTCCTTGGTTCTCAACCTGACCAATCCATCAGCGCACTATGATATCAGCCGCACCTGCCTGAACGCCGGCCATCATGTGTATTCCGAAAAGCCGTTGGCGATGGAAATGGACGAGGCGATTGCCCTGCATGATCTGGCATCGGAAAAAGGGCTGATGTTGGCCTCTGCCCCCTGCTCTGTGCTGGGGGAAGCGGCCCAGACCCTGGCCAAAGCCATCCGAGACGATGTGGCAGGATCTGTGCGGCTGATTTATGCGGAGCTTGATGACGGTTTTGTACCGCAGGCGCCTTATGGGGGCTGGCAAAGCGACAGCGGCGCGCCCTGGCCCGCGAAGGATGAATTTGTGGTGGGCTGCACGCTTGAGCATGCGGGCTATTACCTCACGTGGTTGATAGGCATGTTTGGCACTGTGCGCCGTGTTGTGGCGGCATCTGCGGAATGCGTGCCTTACAAAGGGGTTCACCGCACACCGGATTTCTCCACCGCCAGCCTCTTTTTTGAGAACGGCATCACCGCAAGGCTGACTTGTTCGATTGTCGGCAGCCATGATCATCGCATCCGGGTCTTTGGTGACAAAGGCATACTGCAGGTCAAACAGGCCTGGGACAACGAAGCGGCGGTGCGGTTTCACAAGCGGTTCACCCTGCGGCGGCGGCTGATGGAACATCCGATCGGCAAGCGCCAGCGGCTGTCTGGCGACACACATCCGAAAGTCGCGCGGTGGGGCGCTGCCGCCATGAATTTTGCGCTGGGGCCGGTGGAAATGCTGGACGCACTGCGCGAAGAGCGGCCTTGCCGGTTGAGCGCGGACTTCGCGCTTCATCTGAACGAGGTGACGCTCGCCATTCAGAATGCCGGAGCGGACAGCGGCTCTCAAGAAATGTCGACACGGTGCGACCCTATTCCTGCAATGCCTTGGGCGGTATGACGATGACACATTTGGCCATCACCGGTGCAGCCGGTTTTATTGGACGCCACTGCGTGGCGGAAGCGCGCAGACAGAACATCCCTGTGCGCGCCTTTGTCCGCCGCCTAGAAAGTGCGCCGCCGGATTGGAAAGCGGACAGCGGCATCACGGTTGTGGCTTTGGATCTGGCAGAATCCAGCGACGCACTGGCGGATGCACTCAAAGGTGTTCAAACCCTCATTCACTGCGCTGCCACGCTATCGGGCGATCAGATCCGCGACACGCTGACCGTCAGCCGACGCGTGATTGACGCTGTGGTGGCCGCAGACGTGCCACATGTGGTGCTGGCGGGATCGTTTGATGTGTATGACGTGCGCCAACTTGCGGATCATGCCGCTCTGACCGAGGACTGCCCCACGGGTGCTGCAGGGCGCACGGATTATGCCAATGCGAAACACGCGCAGGAGACCATGTTTGACGACGGGGCGGCGCTTTATGGTTTTGCGCTGAGCACGCTGCGGCTCGGGGCAGTGTGGGGGCCAGAGCATCTGTTCAATGCACATGTTGGCCCCGCGGTGAGCAGCCTTTTGATGATGATCGACGGCGGCGGAACACTGCCATTGTGTCGTGTTGAACTGGCAGCCACCATGCTGGTGCGCGCGGCGCAAACCCCAACGGGCGTGGGCATTGTCAATGTGATTGACGATGATCTGCCGGATCGGTGCCGGTTCGTGACAGCCTTTCGTGCTTGTGGCTGGCCCAAGGCCACCATGCGCATTCCGCTTGGGGTATGGCGGCTGTTCGCCTCTGCCACGCCTGATATTGGCGCGATGCCGGGTCTGCTGCGCACCCCAATTTTGGAGACACGCCACCGCCCGCTGACGTATGACAATGCGCATATGCACAAGATCTTGGGGCCTGTTGAAATGGTGTCCTTTGAAACCGCGATGCAAGCAGACATAGATCGCCAGCAGCAGGCCGAAGCACCGTGACCCAACAAGACGCCCCCATCGCCTATCTGACCGGAGAATATCCGCGCGCGACCGACACTTTTATTCAACGCGAGGTGGCCGCCCTGCGTGCGCAAGGTCAGCGGGTGGAGACATGTTCGGTGCGCCGCACAGGCGCTGAACATCTGGTGGGAGAGGAACAGAAGGCCGAAGCCAAGGCCACCTTTTACATTCTGGCGGCGGCCAAATCCCCACTGCCACTGCTCTCCGCGGTGTTTGGGGCCTTGCTACGCAATCCGCTTCGGTTTCTGCGTGCGTTGGTATTGGCGGTCAAAACCGCGCCGCCCGGCCTGCGCAATCTGCTCTATCAACTGTTCTATTTTGTAGAAGCCGCGGTTTTGGCCGCACATCTGCGCAAAAAGGGCGTGCGGCATCTGCACAACCACATTGCAAAATCGTCCTGCACCGTGGCGATGCTGACCTCCGAATTGTCGGGCATCCCCTATAGTTTCACGCTGCATGGGCCTGATATCTTCTTTGCACCGGACCATTGGCAGCTCGATGAAAAGATCGCGCGCGCAGACTTTGTGGCCTGCATCAGCCATTTTTGCCGCTCACAAGCGATGGCGTTCAGCGATCCCAAACACTGGAGCAAACTGCACATCATCCACTGCGGCGTTGAGCCCGCGCGCTATGATGGGGCGGAGGCGCCGATGGGCACCAAGCTGCTGTTTGTGGGACGGCTTGCCCCCGTCAAAGGGTTGCCGATCCTGCTGCGGGCCATGGAACAGCTGGTGCAAAAAGAACCGGATGTGCATCTGACCGTGATCGGAGACGGGCCGGGCCGCAAAGCACTGCAATCTCAGGCCGACGCGGCCGGGCTTTCAGATCATGTCTCTTTTGTGGGGTATAAGTCCCAGTCAGAGGTGGCGGAGGCGCTTTCCGCGGCGGATATGCTGGTGCTTCCAAGCTTTGCGGAAGGCGTACCCGTGGTGCTGATGGAGGCAATGGCCGCGCGCAGACCTGTGGTGGCCACCCAGATTGCCGGCATTCCCGAGCTGGTGACCGAAGGTGTCTCTGGCCTGTTGGTGGCACCGGGAGATCCGGATGCGCTGGCGCAGGCCATTGCCAAGCTGCTGGCCAACCCTGCGCGCGCCACGGCAATGGGCATCGCAGGGCGGGCCAAGGTAGAGGCGGCCTTTGATATTGATAAAGAAGCCACACGGCTGCGGGCTCTGTTGCAGGAGCGCGCGCGATGAGAGCCACCACGGCCATTGTGATTGGGCGCAATGAGGGCGAGCGGTTGGTCGCCTGCCTTGCCTCGCTCGTCGAGCAGGACGTCGAGATTGTCTATGTGGACAGCGGCAGCTCTGACAGCTCCGTTGAAGCAGCGCGAACAGCCGGCGCTCTGGTCATCGAACTGGATGACAGCCTGCCTTTCACAGCGGCGCGGGCGCGGCAGGCCGGGTTTGACGCTTTGGCAGAAACCGAAGATCTGCCGGAGTTCGTGCAGTTTGTGGACGGAGATTGCATTGTGGCCGAGGGCTGGATCGCGACCGGAGAAGCGGCGCTGCAAGCAGATCCCAAACTTGGTCTGGTGACCGGCTGGCGCGCGGAGCTCTATCCGGAGCGCAGTGTCTACAACGCGCTATGCGATTTCGAATGGCATCGGCCAGCAGGGGACATCACCGTTTGTGGCGGCGATATGCTGGTCCGCAGTGCAGCCTTCGTGGCGGCCGGTGGTTTTGATGCGACGGTGATTGCCGGAGAGGACGAAGAGTTTTGCCTTCGGGTCGGCAAAGCCGGTTGGACACTCCGCCGCCTGCCCGAAGAAATGACCCGACATGACGCCGCAATGCTGGAATTTTCGCAATGGTGGCAGCGCGCCGTGCGCGGTGGCCATGCCTATGCGCAGGTGGGGTGGATGCATCCGCCCTATGCGTTGCGAGAACAGGCCCGTGCGGTTGTCTATGGGGCGCTTTTCCCCGCACTCGCAACCTGGGGCCTGCTGAGCAATCGCTGGGCCTTTGTGACTGTGCTCATGATCTATACGGCAAGCTACATCCGCACAAAAAACGGTCTTGTCACGGCGGGGCTGCCCTATTGGGAAGCCTGGCGCCATGCGCGGCTGATCACCCTCTCGAAAGTGCCCAATATTCTGGGCATGGGGATGTTTCATTGGCGCCGCCTTATGGGGCGCAGCATGCGGATCATTGAATATAAATAAAGCCGCCAGCGCTTAAACTGCGTTGGCGGACCTAATTTCAATCGCGAGCTTAGGCCGCGCTTTTGGCCTGTTTGGCCATAACAAATGCGGTGTCTTGATACTCCTCAGCGTCGTCAAAGGTGGCATCTCCTGCCACAGCGCCACCTTCGAAGAGGGTGAACTGCCCCACTAAGCGCTCGAGCTCGTCAGCTTCTTCTTTCAAGGTGTGGCAAGTGGTGTTGGCGTTTTGCGCCATCGCGGCGTTTTGCTGTGTGACCTGATCAAGCTGGGCCACACCGGCGTTGAGCTCCCCAAGACCTGTGGCCTGATCGCTGGAGCCTGCCGCCATCTCCGAAACCAGCTCTGAGATATGGCCCACGCGGTGCACGATGTTTTCCAACGCCTTACCTGTTTTGTTCACAAGCTCCACACCATTGCTCACATGATCCGCGCTTTCGCCGATCAACGATTTGATCTCGGTGGCGGCTTCTGAGGATTTTTGCGCCAGCGCCCGCACTTCAGACGCGACAACCGCAAAACCACTGCCTGCGTCCCCGGCCCGGGCGGCCTCAACACCTGCGTTTAGCGCCAAGAGGTTCGTTTGGAAGGCGATGTCGTCAATGACACCAATGTTCTGCGCGATCTGGCCAGACGAGTCTGAGATTTCCGACATGGCCTGAACGGCTTGTCTCACCACCTGACCACTTTCGGTCGCCTCAGAACGCGCGCTGTCGGTTGTGTTCTGAACGCCGCGCGCGCCTTCAGCTGCGGCGCGGACGCTGGCGGTCAGCTCTTCAAGCGCTGCAGAGGTTTCCTCAAGTGTTGCCGCCTGATTTTCACTGCGGCGTGAGAGCTCGAGTGAGGCTTCTGTGATGCCTGTTGCGGCATCGCGGATACTGGAGGTGTTGTGTACCACGCTTGCCAGCGTGTCGTTGAGTTTTGCCATTGCACCGCTGAAATCAGTGCGTAGGGAGGCGTATTCCTCCGGGAATGTCTCACAGAACTTGTAGGTGAGATCCCCTTCGGCCAGACGCTCCAATCCGGCGCTGATCTCTGCGACCACTTTGTCCTGCTGCGCTTTCAGACGCTCCTGCTCGGATTTGAGCGTATCAGACGCGGCCTGCATATCCAGCGTGTCATGGCGGAATTTATCGAAGGCGCGGGCCAGGCTGCGCAGCTCACCGCCACCTTCCAAGCCATCGATTTCAGCCTCGTAATTTCCTTTGGAAAAGTCATCGAGCACGGAAACCAAGTATTTAATCCGTCCGATCACCCGCTCAAAGGCAATCACAGCAAAGGTCAGCACCAGCAAGGACATAGCCACACCAATCCAAATCAGACTGTTCAGGCTCGCCTGCGCCTCGGCCTCAATACCTTCGGTGAGTGCCGCGACTTCATTTACAAATTCAAGCTCTTTGGCGCGCAGCAGATCGATCCATCGGCTGGAAATCTGAAACCATTCTCCGGCGGTGATCGCTAATTCTTCATGTGAACCAAAGCGCGGGATGATCTCGTTCCGCGCGGCTTGCAGCGCCTTGAATTCCCGGCTCGCCAGAAGGTCGGTTTCCCAAGTGGGTTCTGACAAGACACCGGCGGTTTCATGCATCAAGGAGATCTGTGCGCCCCCAAGCGCAATGTAGCGATTGTGCAAATCCAAGGTGAAACCCTGGCTCAAGCCAGCGGCGCCTGTGGCGCGCTCCAGCCCGGCGCTTTCCTTGGCCGAGCCGACGAGAGCGCGGGCATGCAAGATGGCCTCAAGTCTGCCACCGGCGCTTCCGGTCGTTGGCGGGCGCGCCAAATCGATCAGCAGGTTGATGGTGCCCGTATAGAACTTCGCCATCTCCGGTACCGTGGCGGCGGCCCTATCGACCCGCCCACGCATGTCATCCAAAGCGTCTAACCGGTCTTCGACCTCCGCCATGAGCTGCGCTTTTTCCGTCACCAAGGCAACGACCTCTGCGCGCATTCCCGCGATCACGTGAGAGGCCTCTTGGCGCTGCGCCTTCAGCTCTTTGGCGAAGTTTTTGCCGCTGGAGGCGATGAAGCCCGCAGAATATCCGCGCTCCTTCTGCAACTCATGGATCACATCATCGACCAGCGCCTCTTCATGGGTGATCACTGTGATTTCATGGGCCTTTGCGAGAGCGACACGCTGGGCTGTGATGTCTTGGAATTTGAGATAGCCTGCATAAACAAAAAGCGGGCCGATAACCAACAGCATGACTAATCTGAGTTTCATCGCGGTGTCCTAACCGGGTTCGTTATTTCCTGAGTGAGGGCACCTTGTGGACCAATAAGCTTACAAGAGTTTAAAGTTGACTGTGCCCTGCGCCTTTTGTGACGTTAGGGCACCCAATGCCCCATATTTAGGCATTTTCCGTCGCCTTTCCATGCACTTAACTTGCGAGACATCAACGCTATTGGGGTAGAATCGTTCAGCGCCACCCGCATAGGTCACTACTTAAGAGTGGCCCTTTGCTCCGAAAAAGCCGCCGGTTGAGACAGCGCCTCAAAGCACGACATACGCTCCCTCCAAGCCAAAGCCGCCCTATCTCCGCATTGGCGCCTTTCTTTTGTCTGCATTTGGCTGCTAGATTTTGGATTCAAACAATGCGGAAACGCGCGACGATGAGCTACGATCAAAACCAGTCTTCCCAAGATGCGGACCGCGCAACGCAACAGAGCCTGCCGGCGCTGCATGACCCAGATGTGTTTTGGGAAAACTTGACCGTCGCGGCACTTAACGACGCGGTTTTGGCGCAGAATCACATGATCAGTGCAACGCGGTCACATGAGGCGCATGCCGCCTTTGATATGCTGCGCACCCGCCTGTTGCAGGCCTTAAACGAACATGGCTGGAGCCGGGTGGCGGTGACCGCCCCAACGCGCGGCTGTGGCAGCAGCTTTGTCAGCGCCAATCTGGCGTTTTCCATGGCGCGTCTTGAAACTGTGCGCACCGTGATGCTGGACATGGATTTGCGCGCCCCGAGTTTGGACCAGGCCCTGGGCCTTGATGCGCCGGATTCGATGGCGGATTACCTGAGCGGCACAATTGCCCCGGAAAACTTTCTGATCAAAGCGCGCCCCAACCTGGCGCTTGCGCTGAACGACACCCCAAGTGAGGACTCCGCAGAGCTGTTTCAAAATGAAATGACCGGCACCGTTCTGGAGGAGCTTGAGGAAATGCTCTGCCCGGACCTCATGTTGTTTGACATGCCTCCGGCTCTGGAATTTGACGATGTCCTGGGATTTCTCCCAAATGTGGACGCCGTTCTGATTGTTGCCGGTGGCGGCGTGTCAACAGCAGAGGACGTGCGCAAGGTCGAGCAGATCCTGTCTGAGGTGAAGCCCATCCTGGGCGTCATGTTGAACAAGGCTGACGGGGCGCTGTCTTACTAAGACACACTGAGAACCCGCAGGCGCAGCTCCCTTACTGACCGATGAGAAGACGGCGCCAGCGCTTGTCCAAAGCATATTTCTTAGGACCGGAAAGAGGCCTCAGTGCGAACATCAAATCGTCAAGGCCCTCCGGCAGCGATGCCTGTGCGATTGCTGCCTGCTCCGCGGACATATCCCCCGTAAATGTCTTGGGCGAAAGGATCGCCTGCACATAGTTGGCAAGGGTTTCGGCATTCTCTTTCGACACGATATGGGCCAACAATTCGCCACGATGCGCATCGGCCTCCTCGCTCCTGGGCGCAACAAGGACATTGGACCAAATCAGCGAGCCCTCCTTAGGCACCACATAGGTGTAATTCGACTTCGGCGCGTGCTTTGCCAATGTCAGCCCCACCGTGCTCCAGACCAGACCAAGGCAAGTGTCACCAGAGCTCATTTCCTCCAGCTGCTTGTAGGACACGCGGCGCACATGGGGCATAATCTCTTTTAGCGCGGCAAATCCCGCATCAAAATCTTCGGTTGTCACCCCATGGGGATCACGCTTCAGATGATGCAAAGCAAGGGAAAAGATCTCTTGTGGCGAGTCGATTATGGAAATGCCGCAATCAGAGAGCGCTGCCGCGTTTTGAGGGTCAAAGAGCAGATCCCAGCTGTCCAGGGGGGCGTCCGGCAGGCGCGCGCGGATGGCTTCCACATCCATCACAAGCCCTGTCGTGCCCCAGACATAGGGCACATAGTAGTCTGCCACCCGCGACAGCGCATCAGTTTGCGCAACAAAGGCTGACGCTGGTGCCGCCTCCCAGTCGATCGCCACGGGCGTATCGATCGGCATCAAAGCGTCCATGTCAGCCAGACGTTTCACAATCTCGGCGGGCAGTACTGAGACGTCATAGCCCGTGTTTTGGGCCGCCAGCCGGGCTTCGGCTTCGTCTGGTACCATAAACGTGTCAATCACCAACCCCTCCGGGTGTTCTTTGACAAAGCTCTCAGAAAACGCATCTGGCGTGCTTGCGCGCCACGTATAAAGCCAAGCGAGTTCTTCGCCCGCTTTCAGTGTCGTGGGGCCTAGACAGACCGTGGCTGCCAATCCGAGTGGGCGAAGAAAATGCTTGAAGGTCATGCGCTGAGATCCTCTCGATCATGCGCCTGTGGCGTGTCAGGCCAATGACGCAGAAGTTCCGCGACCAAAGCCTCGCGCGTGATCGGTTTTTCAAGGTAGCCACTCATCCCCGCCATCGCGCTGGCATCTGCATGTTCATCCAGCGCATTGGCTGAAAGACCGACAATCGGCAGGGTTTGGGCGTTGGGAATGCTGAGATCGGCCCGGATCTGGCGGGTGGCTTCCAGCCCATCCATCACGGGCATGCGCACATCCATAAGAACCAGATCCGGCATCCAGTCGCGGACAAGTTCGACAGCCTCTTCGCCGTTACCGGCCAAGCGCACTTCGCATCCCAGTTTCTGCAAGAGCTTTTGTGCCACCATCTGATTGACCCGGTTGTCGTCGGCCACCAGCACAAATTTGTCAAACAGTGCATCTTTGATGACCTGGGGGCGCTCCTTGCGGTGCAGCGCTTTGGCCACGGGGATAATGAGCGCAAACTCAGACCCCTCGTGCAAGACACTGTGCACATTGATCCGCCCGTTCATGGTCTCTGCGAGACGTTTCACGATAGACAGACCAAGGCCGGTGCCACCAAATCGGGTTGTGGTGGAAGTGTCTGCCTGCTCGAACTGATTGAAGATGCGATCCACCGCTTCAGGCGAAATTCCAATCCCATCGTCTTTCACGGCAATACGCACAAAGCGCGGTGCGCCTTCCGGCCCGGGCATGTCCTCAAGGTGGACGGTGACCTTGCCATTCTCAGTGAATTTAACGGCATTGCCCACAAGGTTGCTCAGCACTTGACGGACCGCGCTTGGCGCGGCGTGCAGATACCAGCCAGCATCTGACGGGGACACCGAGACCGAAAGCTCTACATCGCGCCCGATCGCCTGACCTGAGAACAGGTCGGTGGTTTCGCGACAAAGGGTTTCGAGATCAAAATCCACAAATTCCAGCGTCGATTTGCCCGCCTCTAGCTTGGAGAGGTCGAGCACATCGTTGATGATTTGAAGCAGATCCCGGCCGCTGGATGAAATCATCCCCAACATGCGCCGTTGTTCTTTGTTCAGCTGCGTATCAGAAAGTACATCGGCAAGCCCCAGCACGCCATTGAGCGGCGTGCGGATTTCATGGCTCATCGTGGCGAGGAACATGGATTTTGCTTCTGAGGCAGCTTCGGCTGCGCGCTGGTTGCGTTCGATCTCCATCTGCGCGCCCAGCACATAGCGCTCCATGGGAAGGTGGGCGAACTGGATCGCAATACCCACGCCCAAAAGGGTCACCAGCAATGCTGCGAGACCGTAAAGCACTTGATCATCCGCGGCCGCCTCCGCGGCTTCCACCTCTGACTGGCGCACGCGGTTGAAAAACGGCATGAGACGGAAAGACAGATCAGACGCCAATCTGGCCGCAAGATTGATAGAGGTGTCACTGGCGCTTGCCGCGACCACCACATCGGCCAGATAGAGAACCTCTTCAAGTTCCATCAACGGATTCATGTTGGGGCGCGTCAGGATGGCCTGCGCATCCGGCGAGAAGCTCTCCACGACGTTTGGTCCTGACAGAGCGTCAAAGGCCTCTTGCGCGTTGTGGGCCGCACGACGCAGCTGTCCGCGCAAAACGAGATTCTGGCTTTGGCTTTCACCGTCCTGAATTTGATGAAACACAACCGACATCTCTGAAAGAGACAGGAGGATGGCATCAATGCGGGTGGTGTTATTGGTCCGCGTTTCCACAGCGTCACGTCCGGAGAGCGCAACCACAAGGGCAATAAGCGAGGCCACCAGCAGGATGGCCAGCGCCGTCCCACTGCGCAGGCGAAGAAATCTTTTGGTTGTGCGCAGTTGGGCCATAATCGCTCAGCGGAATAGTCGTGGTTTGCAAGCTAACCTGTCAGTGGCAGCGAGTGCTTAAAGAAAGATTAACCATATAGCGCAGAAGTTGTCTGCCACCACAATTTCTCAAACTTGTGAACGATGCTGGCGTGCATCAATTGCCCGTTGGATTGCAGGGAAAATCAGGTCTCCCGATCCCCCAAACGCTTTGTGAGTTTGGAGATCACAACATACAGCAGGACGGACAAAACCCCTAGCGTCAGCATTGCGGCAAACATCAGGTCGGTCTTGGCACGGCCATTGGCCAGAAGCATCAAATAGCCCAGCCCCTTTGACGCCCCAACCCATTCGCCGATCACAGCGCCAATCGGTGCATAGACCGCCGCCAGCCGCACCCCGGCACCCAAAGAAGGCAGCGCAGCGGGAACGCGAATGTGCCAAAGCACACGCGACGGGCTGGCCTGCATGGTTTTGGCAAGGTCGAGATAGCCCGGCGGTGTGCGCATGAGCCCGTCAAAGAAGGCCGAGGTCACCGGAAAATAGATGATCAGAACCGCCATCGCGATCTTTGACCACAGCCCGTAGCCGAGCCAGAGCGTCAGGATCGGCGCCAGTGCAAAGACCGGAAGCGCTTGTGTGAAAACCAGAATGGGCTGCACCAGCAAACGCGCTGTTTTGGATGTGGCAAGCTGCAACGCGGTCAAAATGCCCAGCGCCGTGCCAATTGCGAGACCCAGCAGCACTTCTTGGGCGGTGACCAACGTATGCTCTGCAATCACAGCGCGGTTGGTCCACCAGGTTTCCGCCACCAGCATCGGGCCGGGCAGGATGAACCGGGGCAGCTCGGTGAGTGAGACAATGGTTTGCCAGACGGCAAGCGCAAAGAGCGTCGCAGCTACGGCCGGAAGGATTTTCATGCGGCCTGTCCCATCAACAAACGCAAGAGATCTGACTGGCAGGTCAGTGTTTCCATCGCCTCCACGGCACGTGGTACGTCGGTTGCGGGTGGCGCAACCGAGGTCAGGCCCGCTGGCGTCATCACGTGGATGGCATGCCCAAGCCGGGCGGCCTCGCCGGGATCATGCGTGACAACCAAAACCGTGCGACCAGCCAGAAGCTCGACCGCGAGATCCTGCATGGCTGCGCGGGTTTGCGCATCAAGGGCGGAAAAAGGCTCATCAAGCAGGATGATAGGTTTGTCTTCCATCAAGGTGCGCGCAAGCGCGACCCTTTGACGTTGGCCACCGGATAGTTCAGAGGGACGTTTGCCGAGATGATCCCGCAAGCCACAGCGATCAAGCAGTCGGGAAAGCCGCGCGTCATCCGCTTTCTGGCCCCGCAAGCGTGTGCCCAAGGAGATATTTTTCTCAACCGTGGCCCATGGCAAAAGCAAGTCATCCTGCGCCATGTAGGCGATACGATCATCAACACCTGCGCCATCCGTAGCCGCAATGGTGCCGTCAAAGGCTGCCCCCGTTGGCAAATCGGCCAACAGGCGCAGAACCGTTGTTTTTCCCACACCGGAGCCGCCCAGAAGGCAGGTCCAGCGCCCGGCATCCAGCGTCAGAGACAGAGGTGCAAAGAGCTGCCGCCCCTCAATGGAGGCCGCGCCCTTAAGCGTGATGCCGGGTGCGTGGGTCATCGGGTCAGGCCCATCTGCCAGAAGCTGACTTCCAGCTCTGTTGCCTTGCGGAACTTGTCACACAGCGTCGCAAAACGCGGGCTGTTTGCATAGTCTTCCCCGAGGCGGTGTATCAGAGCGCTTTCAAGGAGCTGCCCCACTGCGGCGCAATCGCCTTGTGCGACCTCGCCGGAATAGGTGGCAATCCAGTCCGCATAGACCTCGGAGGTTTTCTCCTTGGCCAAACGCGCGCCAATCTCGCCATAGCCCATCACACATGGGGCCAGCGCCGCCAGAAGATCGAGCAGATCCCCGGAGTAGCCAGCCTCAAGCACAAAGCGTGTGTAGGCGAGGTTTTCGGGGCGTTCCGGCGTGGCAAAAAGCTCATCTTGAGGAATCCCTGCCGCCTCGCAAATACCTACGTGAAGCTTCATTTCCTCTGAAATCAGAGAATTGACGGTGCCCACCGCAGAGAGCATTTCCTCGTAGGTTTCAGATTTCACAACAGCCAGCGCCCATGCGCGGGAGAAGTGAACCAGAAACACATAGTCCTGACGCAGATAGTGCAAAAACGCTTCGCGCGGCAGGGTGCCATCCTTGAGACCTTCCACGAAGGCATGGCGGGTGTAGTCCCCCCATGCCTCCCCTGCGGCCTCGCGCATCAGCGCGAAGCCACGACCGTACTCTGGCGCGGTCATTCTGCGGTCACGTCGATGGTGATGGCATCCACAGGGTTGATGCTGTCGATCATACCGCTGTCATGCAGGAACTGCTCAAAGCGCGCATAACGACCAGCGTCATAGCCTGCAGGGCGCAGTGCGAAACGTGGCAGGGTGTCGACCCAAGCGCGCGCGTTCAGTTCGTCCTGAAGCTCGGTGGAGGTGGATGCGAAGATTTCCCAGCTTTTTTGCGGGTTGTTCACGATGTACTGGGTCGCCTTTTCGGTCGCCGCAATGAAACGCGCCACTTTGTCGGCATCCATGGTTTCAGGGTTGGCCACATAGATCAGCTCGTCATAAGACGGTACGCCCTCTTCTTCGATGTAGAAGCAGGTGCCCGGCGCGCCTTCGATGTCCATCTGGTTGAGCTCGAAGTTGCGGTAAGCGCCGATCACAGCATCCACCTGACCGGACATCAGCGATGGGGACAGCGAAAAGTTCACATTGACCAGCTCAATGTCATCGGTCGTGACGCCATATTTGCCCAGCACTGCGCCAAGCACGGCCTCTTCGACACCAGCCACGGAGAAGCCAACCTTCTTACCCTTCAGATCGGCAGGGGATTTGATTGGACCATCTTTCAGAACCAGCAGGCAGTTCAACGGGGTAGCCACGAGCGTGCCAACCCGCTTGAGTGGCAGGCCTTCGTGGATCTGCAGGTGCAGCTGCGGCTGATAGGAAACCGCGAGATCAGCCTGGCCAGCAGCCACAAGGCGCGGCGGCATGGAGGGGTCAGCCGGTGGGATCACCTCAACCTCAAGCCCCTGCTCGGCAAAATAGCCGTTCTCTTCGGCGATGATGATCGGGCCGTGGTCGGGGTTTACAAACCAGTCCAGCAGCAGGGTCATCTTGTCTGCGGCAAAGCTTGGGGTGGCGGCCAACATGGCCAGGGCAGTCACTAGGTGCTTCATGCGTCTCCCTCTCGAGTTAAGAAGCGGAAGCCGCGACGAGAACAATCTCGCCGGGCCAAAATTCGGTTGCGGATTCTGCGGCGCGCCAGGCGCGCAGACCTGTGGCACAGCACAGCGCGAGGCGGCCGGTGCCGTTTGCAGGCAAGGTCTCTTTGAGTTTTGCCGGGTCGATCCGGCGCGCATTGGGGTGCGCTGGAATGGCGGCCTCATCGGCGTCGCGCAGCTCGACAATGGTGTCGGCCGTTTCCAGCATATCCGGGCTGACGAAGGGGAAGGCCTGCGCCGGTTCAGCTGCGCCATCAAAGCGGAACGACGCGCTGCGCAGAGTTGTGGCGTCATATTGCACCATCTGGCCAAGCGGACTCGGGCTCAGGCCGATCAGACAAGACAGCGCCATTTGCGCCTGCAATGTGCCGATCAGGGCAACCACCGGCCCAAGCACCCCAGCGCTGGCGCAACTGGCCGCGTTTTGCGGCGCTTCCGGGAAAATCGCGCGCAGCGAGGGCGCTCCGCCGCACACACCGGCAGCATAGCCCGAAAGCGCTAGGGCGGAGCCGGTGATCAGGGGCACATTCTGCGCGAAACACACATCGCTCAAGGTGTAGCTGACCGCGTAGCTGTCAGCGCAGTCGAGAACCAGAGTGGCCTCTTCGACCATGACTGACGCCACCGCAGGGGTAAGTGTCGCCACCACGGCCTCAACTGCGATATCGCCATTGATCGCGGTGCAGCGCGCAGCGGCCACCTCGGCCTTGGGCAAACCTTCGTCCCGCTCGGTGAACAGGGTTTGGCGGTGCAGGTTGGACCGCTCTATGCGGTCGCCATCCACAATGGTGATGCGGCCCACACCGGCCCCTGCCAGAAGCGGCAGAGCGCTGGCAGCCAAACCACCCGCGCCAATCACCAGCACATGAGCGGCGGCGAGCTTTTCCTGCCCGGCATCACCAACCTCAGGCAAGATCATCTGGCGCGCGTAGCGGCTCATCTTGAGACCTCCAACCATGCACGCACGCGCGCTTCCGGGTCGGAATGGAGCGTGATGTCGGTCACTGCGGAAACGATATCAGCTCCGGCTTCAAACACGCCCTGTGCGCGCTCGACAGACATGCCGCCGATACCGACAAGAGGCACAGGCCCGACGCGGGCCTTCCATTCGGTCACGCGGGGCAGGCCCTGTTGGTGCCATTTCATCTTTTTCAGGATGGTCGGATAGACCGGGCCAAGCGCGACATAGTCCGGCGCCATCGCCAAAACGCGCTCCAGCTCATAATCGTCATGGGTCGACACGCCCATTTTGAGACCAGCTTTGCGGATCGCTTTCAGATCAGCCTCGTCCAGATCTTCCTGCCCGAGGTGAATCCACTCGCAGCCCAGATCAATCGCCGCCTGCCAGTAATCATTGATCACCAGCACCGCGCCGTATTCGCGACAGAGCGCCTGGCCTTCGGCAATCTGGGCACGCACATGTGCCTCTGGCTGATCCTTGATGCGCAACTGCACGAGTTTCACACCAAGCGGCAACATCCGCTTAAGCCAGCTCACGTCATCAAAAATGGGATAGAAACGATCAAGCGTCATGACAGGAAGGCCTTTCCAATAACCGGCGTGGAGGCTTCGGCCATATCGCGCGCCTCAATCGGGTCGGCCTCAAAGGCGGCTTGTCCGGCTTCCACGGCCAGCATCATGGCTTTCGCCATCGCCACAGGGTCTCCCGCGCGGGCCACAGCGGTGTTGAGAAGTACCGCGTCAAAGCCCAGTTCCATCGCAGCCGCCGCATGGGACGGCAGGCCAATGCCCGCATCCACCACGAGGGGCACATCCGGAAATTCGGCCCGCATGGCGCGCAGCGCGTAGGTGTTGTTGAGGCCCCGGCCGGAACCAATGGGCGCCCCCCATGGCATCAGCACCTCGCACCCCGCCTCCAGAAGGCGCTCGCCCACAATCAAATCTTCGGTGGTGTAGGGGAACACCTCAAAGCCGTCCTCTGACAGAATGCGCGCGGCTTCTACGAGCTGAAACACATCAGGCTGCAGGCTGTCAGTGTGGCCGATGAGCTCAAGCTTGACCCATTTGGTGTCAAAGACCTCACGCGCCATATGGGCGGTGGTGACAGCCTCTTTAACGGTGTGACAGCCAGCCGTGTTGGGCAGCACATGCACGCCCAGATCCTGAATCATCTTCCAGAACGTCTGTCCGGTGCCACCGGCCCCTTCGCGGCGCAAAGACACCGTGGCCACACCAGCCCCACTTGTGCGGAAGGCCTCTTCAAGGATCGCCGGGCTTGGATATTGCGCGGTGCCGAGCATTAGCGAATTGGGCAGGTCGACGCCATAAAACGCTCTCATCACTCAGCCCCCCTGCATCGGTGCGACAACTTCGATGCGGTCGCCATCATTCAACGCCTGAGCATCGCGCATGGTGGCCGGCACAAAGGTTTCGTTGAGAGAGGTCGCCACGCGGCCCGAGAAACCGCATTCTTCCAAAAGCGTGGCAAGGGTGGTGGCGGCGACGTCGCGCGCCTCTCCGTTAAGCACGATCTTCATCGACCATCTCCGAATGTGTGTTGTGAAGCGCCAGATCTGCCACGCCGCGCGCCAAGGCCGGTGCGAGCAGATAGCCGTGGCGGTAAAGCCCGTTGGCATAGATTGTACGGCCCAAGCGGCGAATGCGTGGCAGGTTGTCAGGGAACGCAGGGCGCAGATCGACGCCAATTTCCAGAACTTCGGCTTCGCCAAAAGCCGGGTTCAGCGCATAGGCCGCGCTCAGCATTTCCAGCATGGAACGTGCGGTGATGCGGCTGCTGTCTTCGCTTTCAATCATCGTGGCGCCAAGCATGTAGATGCCTTCACCGCGCGGCACAATATAGAGCGGGATACGTGGGTGCAGCAGGCGCACAGGGCGGGTGATTTCCACGTCCGGGCAGCGGATGATGAGCATTTCGCCTTTCACGCCGCGCAGATCATAGAGGTATTCGCGCGCGGACAGGCCACGACAGTCGATGGCGTTTTCCAGCGACGACGAGGCAAGGCGTTTGTGGAAGGGGACACCTTTGTCTTTCAGACCCCGGTAGAGATCCTGAAGCGCCTGCCGTGGGTTGAGATGCGCCTCACCTTCAAAGAAAAGGCCTTGCCCAAATCCATGCAGATCCGGCTCCAGCTCGGTGACTTTTTCGCGCCCCACCTCGACAAACTGTTCCGTGCGGCGGGCAAAGCGGCGCAGGTCTGGGAGATCCCGCTTGCTGGCCACAACCAAAGTGCCGGACTTGGTGACAGAGGTCCGCCCGGCCCACCAAGCAATCGCCTCTTGCCCGAGCCGCAGCACAGGTTCTTCGGCGTTTTCATATTCACACCACGGGGCAAGCATGCCGCCGGCCCACCAGCTGCAACTTTGCGCGCCCGGCTCACCGGCGGGATCAAACACCTGCACCTCGGCCCCGCGTTCCACAAGTTCCGTGGCCACAGCCAAACCGGCCACGCCCGCGCCTATGACGGAATAAAGCGTCATGCCGGCCAAACGCGGTGGAAATGGTGCAGCGGCCCGTGGCCCTTGCCGATATTGAGATCATCAGCCGCAGCAATCGCGCCCTGTAGATAGGCGTGCGCTTCGCTCACAGCATCCTCAAGGTTCAGCCCCTTAGCCAAGCCTGCCGCAACCGAGGACGAGAGGGTGCATCCGGTGCCATGGGTGTTGCGGGTGTTTTTGCGCTGCGCTGTAAATTCGGCGGCAACACCTTCAGGCGACACCAGAAAATCTCGGCAAATCTCCCCGCTCGCATGGCCGCCTTTCATCAGAACCGCCTGCGCGCCCAGCGCACAAAGTGCCTGCCCCTGTGCCACCATGTCCGCATCATCTACAGCAGAAGCTTGGTCAAGAAGCCGCGCGGCTTCGGGGAGGTTGGGTGTGATCACCGTCGCGCGTGGCACTAAAACCTCACGCAGTGTTGCCACCGCTTCATCGGCCAAAAGCGCGTCACCGGATTTTGCGATCATCACAGTGTCGAGCACCACAGGGCCCGAGAAATCCCTGATGGCCTCAGCAACCGTTTGGATGATCTCCGGCGTGGCCAACATGCCTATTTTGATGGCGTTGACGTCCATATCTGAGAGCACTGCATCAATCTGTGCACGCACCACATCAAGTGGGATGGGATGCACGGCCGTCACGGCTTGGGTGTTTTGCGCTGTCACGGCCGTGATCACACTGGTGCCAAAGGTGCCCAGCGCGGAAAACGCCTTCAAATCTGCCTGAATACCCGCGCCGCCGCCACTGTCAGAGCCGGCAATTGTCAAAGCGATACGTGCCAAAATGGCGCCTCCCAGTTCGCAAACGGGATTCCGCACGGCAAAAACGTCATCTTCTTTGACACCGTTCCCTCCGCCGGAATTGCCCGGATCAGGTTCGATGGGTTTACGCAAGCGCGACTCTCAGCCCCAACAAGTGGGACACCCCAACGGTTTGGGCGATGCTTACAAAAGGCCGGACGCAACGTCAAAACAAAACGACACCCTTCGGGGCGAAAGGTGCCGATGTTTGTGAGCACGATGGCGCGGGATCAGGAGTCGTCCTGATCCATCTTTCCGGCATTGAGATGGGCATATTTCTCTGCCCCGATGCGTTCATGCAGATCGATCTGCGTTTCAAGAAAGTCGATATGCCCTTCCTCGTCCTGCAGGAGATCTTCAAACAGCTCCATGGAGACAAAATCATCCACGCTCTGACAGAACTTACGCGCCTCGGTATAAAGCGCGCGGGCGCTCTCTTCAGCCGCTAGGTCACACTCAAGGGTTTCCAACGGCGTTTGGCCGATGCGCAAAGGGTCTAATTTTTGTAGGTTAGGATGGCCACCCAGGAAAATAATGCGAGCGATGAGCTTGTCTGCGTGTTCCATCTCTTCGATGGATTCTTCGCGGCTCTTTTTGGCCATATGGATCAACCCCCAATCTTCTTGGAGGCGATAGTGCAGCCAATACTGACTGACTGCGGTCAATTCATGTCTTAGAGATTTATTCAGGTATTCAATTACTTCTGGATTGCCTTTCAATGGGTGTCTCCTCCGCCTGTGGCTTGCGCAGACTGCGCAAATGCGCCGGTACGGAGAGGTTATCATTTTTACGCATTGTGTCGAGGAACAGCGGCATGCAGCCGCCGCAATCCGCCGCCTTGCCCAGTGCGTGGTAGACCTTCCCTGGGTTGATCAGGGCAGAGGGGTCCGAGGCCCGCATCCAATCGATGGCTGCATGGATCTCGTGATCCGAAATATTCATACAGTGGCAAACGATCATGGCGAGCTCAAATCACTTGGTGAGGATCAACTTGCCCTGCCGCGTAATGCGCAAGGTGTATTCTGCTTCATTCAGCCGAATGCGCGCCAGATTTCCGCCATCGGTCAGAATCTCCGCGTCATGGATCGGCGTCGATTGCACAGTGTTTGCGTCAAAGCGGTCGGTCATATTTGAACTCTTATTTTCTTCGCGTGACATAGCATTTCGCCTTCCAGATGTAGGCACAGTCTCTTCACCCGCTCTCGATTCGGCTTTCGCACAGGAACAGCGCAAGGTGAGTGCTTTTTCTTACTGAAACAGTAAGAAAGGTCAATCAGAGTTTTTTAATCAGGTTTAAAATTTTAGAGAGCAGGCGCGCCTGTGCGGTGGCGGTGGGGCGCGCAGAGGGCCGCAACGGCCAAGATGAGACCGGACACAGTGGCGATCATGCCTGCCGCGCTCACGGCGTCCTCAAACCCGATCCACAAAGGCCCGTATCCTGCCAGAACGTAGCCAAGCACAGCGGAGAGTCCCGCAAACGCCACGCTCCATGCGATTTGATGCTCAAGACGGTTGGTCATCAGCCGCGCGGCGGCGGGCGGGCAGATGAACGTGGCGATAACGATGATCGACCCGACCGCATCAAAGGCCGCCACAGCAGCCAGTGCCGAGACCATCACCACAGCGATGCCAAGCGCGGTGGTTGGCACGCCCATGGACTGCGCAAAGCTCTCATCAAATGTGGAAAGCACCAAGGGCCGCCAAAACAGCCAAAGGAACACGACCACCCCGAAAAGAGCGATGGCAACGCGGGCCAGCTCTGGTGGCAAACCCGCAAGCGCCACTGGGTCCAACAGGCTTTCCCAGCCAATCGCATCCAGCCAGATCAGGCTTTCCAGATTGCCGTAAAGCGCGTGCTCCACATCCAGGTGCACGCCTGAGGTGTCGCTTTGCTCCAACAACAAAACGCCAGCCGCAAAAAGCGTGGTGAAGGTGAGCCCCATGGCGGCCCCAGGCTCGATATTGCCCAAACGACGGATGGCCTCGATCATCACCACGGCAACAACGGCCGCACCGGCCGCACCAAGCATCATTGGCACGGCCGCGACGATGCCGGTGAGCAGAAAGGCGGTGACAATACCCGGCAAAACCACATGGGAGATGGCATCTCCGATCAAGGCCTGTTTGCGCAGCAAAAGAAAGTTGCCGGGGAGCGCACAAGCGATGGCCGACAGCACGCCGATCAACATTGGGGTTAGTGACAGAGGGACAAATTCCGCACCGCTCATGGCTGTACCTCTTTGGGGCCACCAATCCGGTGGTCAATCTCGGCAATCTGATCAGCGGTCAGCACGGTTTCAATGTCGCGCAGCCCGTCGTAAAGCGCGGCGGCACTTTCAAAAGCCTGATCCTGACGCACGGTTTCCCAGCGCTTTTCATCCCGAAGCGCCTTGGCGGCACGCGCCCGGCCTGTGTCGGTGGCAACGCCATCGGCATGTGCCAATCCGGCACGGCGCAAAAGACGCAGCGTATAGGCCTCATAGATCGGTTGCCCCTGTGCCAAAGCCAATAGCCCCTGCCGCAGATGGACCCGGCGTTGGAACCGATTATGGCGGATCCCGACTGCAAGCAGACCGCGATTGGGCGCGAGCAGAAGCGACAGAGCAAAGAGCGCAAAGCTAACCAAAACGATGATCGGACCGGTCGGCAGCGCTGGCGCAATGGCCGAAAGGCTGGCTCCGATCCACGCGGCGGCACCGCCGGCAAGACCAGCGATCAGCGTCATATGGTCGGTCCGATCAGTCCAGAAACGGGCCGTGACCGGCGGGATAATCAACATCGCGACAATCAGGATCAATCCGACAATTTTCAAACCAATCACCGTAACTGCCATGGCCAGCGCCATGATCGCCAGATCCATGCGTTGCACATTCAACCCGCGCGCGGCCGCATATTCGGGATCAAATGCCAGCAGCGTCATTGGGCGGCGCAGGATCACAACCGCCAAGAGTGTCAGCGCGCCGCCTATGGCGATAACCAGCGCATCGTTAAACAACATGCCCGCCGTGGCGCCGAGCAGGAAACTCTCAAGCCCTGCAGCACGCCCGCTGCCCATGGTCTGAATGACCGTCAGCAAGACAACGCCAAAGCCAAAAAACACCGAAAGCACTGCACCAATTGCGGCGTCCTCAGAAAGCCGGGTGCGCTGGGTTAGCAGGTTGACGCACAGCAGCCCGATCCACGACGAGAGCGCAGCCCCCATCAGCAGGCCAGGCAATGACCGCCCGTCGCCGCCAAGCAGCACCATCACAATAAAGGCCAGCCCGACACCGGGCAGGGTCGCGTGGCTGATCGCATCACTGACCAGCGCACGTTTGCGCAGATAGAGAAAGGTTCCGGTAACGCCGGATGCGACACCCAGCAAAGTGGCACCCACAGTCACCAGCGTGGCATTGTAGCCAAGCTGCAAAGTCAGAGCGTCAAGCAACATGGGTTAGCCTGCCGCAAGTTCCAGCTGATCGATCTGCCCGGTTGCCAGACGTCCGCCGTAGGTCTTGTGGAGAGTGTCCGGTGTAAAGGCCTCCGCCACAGTGCCTTCGGCAACTTTGCGGGTGTTGATCAGGAACACACGGTCAAAATAGGTGGGAACAGTGGTCAGGTCATGATGCACGGCCACCACGGTTTTGCCCTCAGAACGCAGCGCCTTGAGAACGTCGATGATGGCTTTTTCGGTTGCGGCATCTACGCCCGCGAAAGGCTCATCCAGCAGATAAAGATCTGCGTTTTGGGCCAAGGCACGCGCAAGGAACACGCGCTGTTGCTGACCACCGGAAAGCTGGCCAATCTGGCGCTCTGCAAATTCGGTCATGCCTACACGCTCCAGACAGGCGCGTGCTTTGTCCATATGGTGCGGGCGAATGCGGCGCAGCAGGCCCAGCTCTCGGGACAGCCCCATCAGCACCACATCAATCACACGGGTTGGGAAATCCCAATCCACACTGGCGCGCTGTGGCACATAAGCAATGCGGTGTCGCGCAGACTTGAGTGACTTGCCAAAGACGGTCGCCTGCCCCGCGAGAGGCGACACAATCCCGAGCGCCGCCTTCAGCAGGGTCGATTTACCCGCGCCGTTTGGCCCGATGATTGCGGTCATGGAGCCTTCGGTCACGGTCATATCAACAGAAAACACAACGGGTTTCTGACCGTAAGAGACGGTCATGCCACGGATCGCCAGCGGGCTGTCAGAAACAGAAGAAGATGAGGGCGCTACACCCTCGTTTGCTGCCAGGGAAACGCTCATCCCTTTCTCCTTATGACCCAACCGTCAGATCACCAGACATCCCACGCAGCGGTGCCTGTCCGCCAAGCGCCCGTGAAATCACGGTGATGTTGTGGTCAATCATTCCGACATAGGTGCCTTCATAGGTGCCTTCCGCCCCCATGGCATCCGAGTAAAGCTCGCCGCCAATCGCAACCTCATGGCCTTTGGCCGCAGCGCCTTCAACAAGGGCGCGGATCGAACGGTCGGAGACGGAGCTTTCGACAAACACGGCGCCGATCTGGCGCGCGACCAACATATCAACCAGTTCGCCAATCCGGTTCAAACCGGCCTCTGACTCGGTTGAAATGCCTTGGATGCCCATTACCTCAAACCCATAGGCCTGGCCAAAATATCCAAAGGCATCATGGGCTGTCAGCAGAATGCGCGCCTCTTGCGGCACGGAGGTCAATGCATTGGCCGCATAGTCACTCAGGGCATTGAGTTCCGCCAGAAACTCTACGGTATTGGCTTCAAACTGCGTGGCCGCTTCCGGCATCTTTTCTGCAAGCGCATCGCGGACACGCTCTGCGACGAACACCCAAAGCTTTGGGTCCATCCAGACGTGAGGGTCAAATTTGTCCTCATAGTCGTCATGGCCGCGCAGAAGCGCCTTTGGCAATGTGTCTGTCACCGCAACAACGGTCCCGCGCTTCTCCAGCTTGTGGAAAAACTCTTCCATCTGCGCTTCGAGATAGAGGCCGTGCCACAACACAAGGTCCGCCTTGGTCAGTGCCACGATATCGGTGCGGGTCTGCCGGTAAGCATGCGGATCAACACCCGGCCCCATCAGCCCCTTTACTGCGATCAGGTCTCCGCCAATGCGGCGCGCCGTGTCTGCAATCATCCCGGTGGTGGCCACAACCTGCAGCTTACCCGCAGCGAATGCGGGCATTACAGCACCCAAGCTTGCCGCTGTGGTTGTCAAAATAAAGTCACGCCGAGAGAATCGCATTCTGCCCTCATTCACCAGTTCAGATTGAATATGAGAACCATTCTCAAGTATGTCAACGCTATTGCGACTTATTCGCATCTTTTACCTGACCATATGGTCAAAAAATGAGCAAATGCGCCCCACCATGCCTTGCCAAGCACTCATATTGTAGGGCATTTTGAAGCCTGTTTTTCGCAACAGGATAGGCCGATGGCTACGTCAACACTGACCTCCGAAGGGCATCAGCTGCCCACCGCACTGGAGCCGCGCAACCCCGGCATGGCGCTGGATCTGGACTGGGTGCGCAGTGCGCAGGCCAACACCTCAGCTATTGAACGCCGCGCCAAGACGCTGCCGGGCCGCAGGTCTGTCAAAAAAGACTATCAGGCGGCGTGGTTGTGCAAAGCGATTTCGCTGATCGACCTGACGACGCTCTCCGGGGATGACACGGAAGGCCGCGTTGAACGCCTTGCAGCCAAAGCCGCCCAGCCTGTCCGCGCCGACCTGCTGGCCGCACTTGGCATGGAAGGCCTAACCACCGGTGCTGTCTGCGTGTATCACGATATGGTCGAAACGGCCGTAAACGCCCTCAAAGGCACCGGCATCCCGGTCGCTGCAGTGTCCACCGGTTTTCCTGCGGCCCTCTCCCCGTATCATCTGCGCATTGCTGAGATTGGCGAAAGCGTAAAAGCAGGTGCTGAAGAAATTGACATCGTCATCACGCGCCGTCACGTGCTGCAGGGCAACTGGCAGGCTTTGTATGATGAGATGAAAGATATGCGCGAAGCCTGCGGCGATGCCCATGTGAAAGCCATTCTGGCGACTGGCGAGCTGGGCACACTGCGCAATGTGGCAAAAGCTTCGCTTGTCTGCATGATGGCAGGCGCTGATTTCATCAAGACCTCCACCGGCAAGGAAAGCGTGAATGCCACCCTGCCCGTCACCCTCGTGATGATCCGCGCGATCCGTGACTATTACGAGCGCACAGGTTTCCGCGTGGGCTACAAACCTGCGGGCGGCATTTCCAAAGCCAAAGACGCACTGGTTTATCTGTCGTTGATCAAGGACGAGCTGGGAGATCGCTGGTTGCAGCCTGACCTCTTCCGCTTTGGCGCATCTTCCCTGCTCGGCGACATCGAACGCCAGCTCGAACACCACGTCACCGGCCAATACTCGGCCTCCTACCGCCACGCGATGGCTTGATCCGAGAAAGGCTGACACAATGACCGTAAAAGAGATTTTTGAGACCATGGAGTATGGCCCAGCCCCGGAAAGCGCCGCAGAGGCGCTCGCGTGGATCGTTGATCAAGGCGCCGCTTTTGGTCATTTCATTGACGGCGCCTGGAGCGCGCCGCGCAAGGATTTCCAATCCAAAAACCCCGCCAATGGCGAAACACTTGCAGATCTGACGCAGGCCTCCCAAGATGAGGTTGACGCGGCTGTGAAGGCCGCGCGCAAGGCGCAGGGCAAATGGGAAGCGCTTGGCGGGCATGGCCGCGCGAAATACCTCTATGCCATTGCCCGCCTGCTGCAGAAACACGCACGGCTGTTTGCGGTGCTTGAAACGCTGGACAACGGCAAGCCGATCCGCGAAAGCCGCGACATCGACATCCCGCTGGTGCAGCGCCACTTCTACTATCACGCGGGCATGGCGCAGCTGATGGAAGCAGAACTGCCCAACGCTCAAGCGCTGGGTGTTTGCGGCCAGATCATCCCATGGAACTTCCCGCTGCTGATGCTGGCGTGGAAAGTGGCCCCCGCGCTTGCCATGGGCAACACTGTGGTGCTGAAACCGGCAGAATATACCTCCCTCACCGCCTTGCTCTTTGCTGACATCTGTCAACAAGCGGGCCTGCCTGCAGGTGTGGTGAACATCGTTACCGGCGACGGTGCGGTCGGTGAAATGATCACGACGCATGACGACGTCAACAAGGTTGCTTTCACCGGCTCCACGGAAGTGGGCAAGCGCATCCGCGAAGCCACCGCAGGTTCGGGCAAATCCCTCACACTGGAGCTGGGTGGCAAGTCGCCCTACATCGTGTTTGAAGACGCAGACATCGACAGCGCCATCGAAGGTCTGGTGGATGCAATTTGGTTCAACCAAGGCCAAGTCTGCTGCGCAGGGTCCCGCCTGCTGGTGCAAGAAGGCATTGCCGAGCGCTTCCACGCCAAACTGAAGGCACGCATGGACGGGCTGCGCATTGGCAACCCGCTCGACAAATGCATTGACGTGGGCGCTGTGGTGGATCCGGTGCAGCTGCAAACCATCACCGAGATGGTCGCAAGCAACACCGAAGGCGAAACCTACAAGGCCGCCATCGACATGCCGGTGGAAGGCTGCTTCTATCCGCCAACCCTGATCACCGGCCTCGCGCCCTCTTCCAAGCTGATGCAGGAAGAGATTTTTGGCCCTGTGCTCGTCTCCACCACCTTCCGCACACCATCTGAGGCGGTACAGCTGGCCAACAACACGCGCTATGGCCTCGCCGCGACGCTGTGGACGGAGAACGTGAACCTTGCGCTCGACATCGCGCCCAAACTCGCCGCCGGCGTGGTTTGGGTGAACGCCACCAACCTCTTTGATGCCGCTGCAGGCTTTGGCGGCGTGCGTGAGAGTGGCTATGGCCGCGAGGGTGGTTGGGAAGGACTTGCCGCCTACACCAAACCCAAAGGCACCGCCAAAGCGCTCAAACCGGTTGAAGCCTTCACCGGCGACAAAGGCCCGGTGGATCCACTAGACCGCACACCGAAACTCTATGTCGGTGGCAAACAGGCGCGCCCCGATGGCGGTTACAGCCAGAATATCTACGGCAAAAACGGCGCACTGCTTGGCCAGGCGCCGATCGCCAACCGCAAAGATGTGCGCAACGCTGTAGAGGCTGCGCATGCGGCCAAAGGCTGGTCCGGCACCACAGGCCACCTGCGGGCGCAAATCCTTTACTACATCGCCGAAAACCTCTCGGCTCGCCGAGAAGAGTTCGCGCGCCGCATCGATGCGTTGACCGGCGGCAAAGATGGCGCAAATGAAGTCGAAGTCGCGATCAGCCGCCTGTTCACCTATGCGGCCTGGGCCGACAAATACGACGGTCAGGCCCATGGCGTGCCCATTCGTGGCGTCGCCCTTGCCATGAAGGAGCCAGTCGGTGTGATTGGCGCGCTTTGTGCGGACGAAGCTCCGCTTCTTGGCCTGATCTCTGCCATGGCTCCAGCCATCGCAATGGGCAACCGCGCCGTGCTTGTCGCCTCCGAGGCTTTCCCGCTCGCAGCGACTGATTTCTATCAGGTGCTGGAAACCTCCGATGTGCCAGCCGGTGTGGTGAACATTCTCACCGGATCTCACGCGGAACTCGCAGGCTCCCTGGCCGGGCATCTGGATGTTGATGCCGTCTGGTCGTTCTCCAGCACCGACTTGGCGCAGGAGATTGAGGCCGCAAGCGCTGGCAACCTGAAGCGCACCTGGGTCAACAACGGCGCTGCCCGCGACTGGCAGAGCGCAGATGGCGAAGGACGCGCCTTCCTGCAGGCCGCAACCGAGGTCAAAAACATCTGGGTGCCTTTCGGCGAATAAGGCAGGCCCTCTGGAAACTCAAACAGCCCCGCCCCGTGCGGGGTTGTTTTCATTTGCGACCCTCTTTCGGGGGCGATACCAGTGAGGCACCATCAAGTCAGGGAGCCCGCTATGACACCAGAAGAGATCGCAAAATTGCCCTACCGTGAAAACGTGGGTGTGATGCTGGTGAATGGCGACGGCCATGTGTTCGTCGGCCAACGCCTCGACAGCGAGGTCCCAGCTTGGCAGATGCCCCAAGGCGGGATCGACAAAGGCGAAAGCGCCAAAGACGCCGCCCTGCGTGAGCTCGAAGAGGAAACTGGCGTCTCTGCAGATCTGGTGACGGTCGAAGCGGAGACAGCAGACTGGATCGCCTATGATCTGCCGCATGACATCGTGCCGCGCATCTGGAAGGGCCGCTTTCGTGGACAGAAACAAAAGTGGTTTCTTCTGCGCTTCCACGGCACCGATCGCGATGTGAACATCGCGGTGGATCATCCGGAGTTTTCCGAATGGCGCTGGCTGCCGGTCGATGATTTGGTCGACAACATCGTGCCGTTCAAACGTGAAGTCTACGCCCAAGTGGTGGCGGAATTCGCCGACAAAGTCTGAAGCGGCAAATGCTGCGCGGCGTGCATCAACATCCCCAATGACATTCCAGAACATCGCCGCTAGAACACATACACGACGGCCCCGTGGCTCAACTGGATAGAGCAGCCCCCTCCTAAGGGCGTGTATGCCTGTGTATGCTGAACAAAAAACACAACGAAACTCCATGAGTTAAGCTCGGAAGGCAGATTGTGTTTGTTGCGAAAAAAGACACAAACAGACAAAGCATGACAAAAATGCTGGATTTGGGAGGCCGTTTTCGGAACCCATCCAGCAAAAAATCCGGCACCATTTCGGGCACCGACTCAACAAACATTCGACATACACGGACTTTCAGGCGGCGGCTAAGAGCTGGTCCAAACTAGGAGCTCTTAGAAAATAAAAATCTACCTAAGGCTGTTTAAATATGGGAGCGCCTCAAATTGCCCCTGCTTAAAACACCATACTGTTTAGCCGATTTCTCAACACAGCGACTGCGATCGGCGCACCTCATAGCAGATAAACCAATATGCTTTGAGGTACCTGAGCCTTTGAAGGCTTCATTGGCATCGGTCACGGCCAAGAACTGTGAGATGTCTAACAGTGGTACCTGCTTGAATCGCCGCGCTAGAGAATCAGCTCCGAGAGCGTTTGACATGCAATCAGTAGGTCCGCGGTTCAAGCCTGCTTGAGAGAGCCGTAAATACATTTAAAATCAATTACTTAATATAAATCCCTCTCGCGCATCACAAGTTCTGAAGACTTGCCGAAAGCAATACGAAAGCGCCGTGTCGCAGAATCGTGTTTAGCTTAAGGCAACTAGAACTTATGCCGTAGTGCAGTCTTAAAACTGTCAAAGCCTAGCTAGAAGAAGTTCGACGCTTCAAGCAGCGCAACCGGATCCCTTCCCGCCACAGAACTAATCCCTGCATAACAAACAGTCTTGATTCAACCAACGGAAAGGTTGTTATGATCAACAACTAATAAGAGAAAGACATTTTGATGCCGATAAATTTTGAAAAACCGACCGCACAAACGGATTGGAAAAACGCAACCTTCGCTGCTGCGCAAATCACGATAAAAGCGTTCGGCATTACTGACCCCGCATCTGCAGCGAAAACGGCAGTGTCACTCTACCCCATTATTGAGAAGTTTAATGAAGCTATAGCAGGGATTGAAACTCGAACCCCTGAAAACTTGGCCTACAAATGGCTTTCCCTCACTCTAGCTGAGGCGACAGCGCAAATTCTCAACCGCCTTCGAAGAGAAACAATATTACAAGCCTCCACGCTAGACGGCGCGACGCGCACATTTCTCGAAAAAGCGATGGATATCCGCCCTGCGGCTAAGTTTGACACGTTAGCCATAGAAAGCCCGGCCTCGCATGACGCATTCGAACCGGCTAAATCTGCACTGGGCGATTTAATTTCTAGCGTAACATCTTGGACAGAATGGGATTCCAAAAAATGGCAAGTCGCGTTTGACGAGTGTATTGCGCAAGCCTCGCAGAAAATTTTTGCCACTTGCCACGACGATCTATCGGGCATCATCAACACTGTATCGGGGCCAGCCAGCGCCGCGCTGCATAAAGAAATCGCATGGGCGCGGCACTATGAATGGATCAACAAACTCTTCCAACTGGATCCAGTTTTCTCACCAGACGGCAAAGTCGAAACGCCTCTAAGCGAGCTCTACATTCGCCAGCGCTGCTACTGGCATGAAGAATACGAAGTGGAATCCAAAGACAGCCGCGACATAAAAAAAAGATGGCGGGCATACTTGGGTGACCTGCACGAAGTCATAGAAGAATGGCTAAGTAACTCCAAAAAACAGCCAATTCATGTCATCACTGGCGGCCCCGGGTCCGGGAAATCATCCTTTGCCAAGGCATTAGCGTCAGAAACAGCAGAACGTGGCCGCCACCGCGTTCTCTTCGTAGAGCTGCAACGCATGGCGCTCAGTAAGGATCTTTACCGCGATATCGAAGGGTATTTCAAAAAGCGCCATCGGCCTACCGGAAATATTGGTTCACCGGGGTTTGACGCCAACCCGTTGGATTGGGCCAAGACCGACAATCGACCAGTTTTGATCGTCTTCGACGGCTTGGATGAAATCACTCAAGATAGCGAACATGCCAAGGAGATTGCGCGCGATTTTATCCTCAACGTTCACCGTCTGCTGAACGAGCAAAATACGGACGGCGGTCAACTTCGCGCCGTTATTTTAGGACGGAATGCCGCCTGTCAGAACGGCCTTGATGCTGCAGGTTTACCACTAGAAACGATGCTGAATGTGGCCCCCATCCGTAAACTAGACCAAGATGACCTTTTACCCGCCACACGCAGCCATGAAGACGGCAATAATGTTGATTTCGTTGAACTACCAGAATCGCTCATAGCGGATCAAAGGCCTGACTACTGGGACAAGTGGCAGCGCAGCCAAGGTTTGCAACAGCCAGAAGTTCCGAATGCGATCACAGCTGCTGAACTATCCGATCTGAATGTAGAACCCCTGCTATTACACCTGCTTATCCTATCAGACTTCTGCGGGGATCGCTGGAAAGAGGCCTCGCAAAATCGCAATCTTGTTTACTACGACATCCTAACGCAGATCCACACCCGTAATAAGAAAGAAGACAAGGCGGGAAAACAACTTTGCCAGAGACAGTTCTTCTTATTAATGGAATGCCTTGGCCTTACCGCGTGGCATGGCAACCTGCGTACTGGAGATGAAAAAACATTCATGTCTATTCGCGATATTCATGCTCTAACACTTAAAAGAGAGCTAAAAAACTTCGCGCAAGCTGACCTGGATAGCATGGTCTTGCAGACTCACGCCCGCAAGGTTGATGGGGCAGAGCCGGGTTTTGAGTTTATTCATAAATCATTTGGGGAATATCTGGCTGCACGAGCATTAGTCAACATCGCTCAGCGCACCGTGCGGCGAATGAACAATAGCGATGATCCCATTGATGAAGAAACCGCCACACAGGAATGGGTTAAACTGGTGGGGACTGCTGAGTTAACACCTGAGATTTTGAAATTCCTGAAAGATGAAGTGAAACAGGAGCAAGATTCGGCAAGTCTACAGGCAACGAAATCGGCGCTTGAGACACTTCTGGTTTGGGTTGACACAAACGGGATGCCCGTTGGCGCAGAGGTGTCAGGCAGCTTCAGAACAAAAGAAAATGTGCAAAGATGTGCCGAAACTGCCTTATTTGCCGTCGCATTTTCCGTGACACAGCAATTGGGCCGAGCTTCAGAAACGACCGAACGCCTGCAAATCGCTTGGGATGACAAATCATACGGTCCCATTCGCATGCTTCATCGCCTGCAGGCCACAACTGAAGGTATAGCCAAACAGATATTAGGCAAACTGAACCTCGCAAAGGCGAAATTGACTTACGCAAACCTGCACAACAGTGACCTCTCCGGGGCGGACCTTAGCGGGGCGAACCTTAGAGGGGCGGACCTTAGCAAGGCGAACCTTAGCAGGGCGAACCTTAGCAGGGCGATCCTTAGAAGGGCGTACCTTATCATGGCGCACCTTAGAGGGGCGGACCTTAGAGGGGCGGACCTTATCAGGGCGGACCTTATAGAAGCGGACCTTAGGGGGGCGGACCTTAGAGGGGCGAAGCTTATAGAGGCGGACCTTAGCAGGGCGGACCTTAGAGGGGCGGACCTTAGAGGGGCGGACCTTAGCGGGGCGGACCTTAGCAGGGCGAACCTTAGCAGGGCGAACCTTGGAGGGGCGTACCTTATCAAGGCGGAACTTAGCGGGGCGGAGCTTCAATCTGCTGATCTGGCGGATTGCACATTAGCGCTCATATCCGCCAGATCAGCAGATTTTACCAAGACTGATCATCTTGATCCAAACACTGTCAAATCATTCTTTGGTGTGCGATCTGGTAATGGGAAAACCCTTTTACCAGCCCATTGTGATTATCCAGAATTTTGGCACGTTGCTGATGACGGTGAAACAGAGAACTGGGAACAGCATCAAAGATACGAGACGGCGTACAGAGGATGGCGCGCCAAACAAGCTTTGTATCGCCCTACCACCGCTGCATAAACATGGCACCGCCCGAACCTTATCTAGGCCTTCGCGCGGTGCAGGCCTGCGCCTATGTAACGTAACCTTATGCAACCTCATCCTCTGCCCCGCGCACAAAGACATAGCGTTCTTTTACGTCTTGCAGTTGCTTGCCTGCACGTTCTCAGTTGGCCTCTGCAGCCTCGCTCGTGCGCTCTGCAAAGGCTTTGAGGGTGGTGGGCAATTCCTCACGCTTCCACCCCTCAATCGCGGCCATAGCAATGCAGGTGCTTGTCACCTGTTTCAGCAGGCTTGCGGTGTGTGCTTCGCGGCGAACCTCTTTCATAGGGTTGGGATCGGCACCGCTGCGCATTTCGATCAGGTCGTCATTCATCTCGGCATGGACCACATCCCAGAGAGAATGGTTCGGCCAGCGGGCGCGGTCGCTGTCGTTTGGGTCTGGTTCTGTGTAGCGGATACGCTCACCCGGCGAACGACACAGATCCCTGAACTGGTCAAAGAACTGCCCCGACGCGAGGATGCTCCATCGGTCCTTAAGCAGCGCTTTGCCTGCGCGAAACTCCACCCGCCAAACTTAGTTCTGCGCGGCTTGTTCATTTGCAGGCATCAACGGTCCGGCGATGTGGCCCCTGTGTAACGTATAGGGGGCGTTTGTGTTCCCCACACCAGTCTGTAGCGTATGGTTCCAGATGTCCTACCAATGCCGTTTTACATGCGCGATGACTTCGGCGCGCTTGTTGTAAATTATGACCTGCCGGTTGGTGATGCTGCCAGACGTGACCGACGACATCCGACCGGATTTTCCATGCACTGCCACATCCTCAAAGGCGATGTGATCGCGGCGTCCGGCGGCGCTTGGGCGATCAGGTTGTTTGGTTCCAGCACCAGATTATTGACCAGCACATCGACGCAGAAATCCGCGGGTGAGATGCTGACATCGTCTGGCCCATATTGGACACCAAAGGCGGCTATTATACGCTCTGCGTGAGCCTTGACCGCGCCTAGCCCCCCTTTGTGAGCGAGCTGCAATCCCCACAGACATCAATTTCAAGCCGTTGCAGCCCTTACCACACGACTCGCCAGGTCATGCTCATAGTGAAGCCCGACGGTGAGCTCGGCATTTACGTCCAATTGGTCTTTGAGGCAGAACAAACTCCCTTTTCTTGTTTGACTGCGAAGTCAAAAAGACCAAAAATCAGGTATTTGGTATGGGGCTTATATAAGAGAAATCGACGGTGCACCGGGTGAGGCCGGGGGGTCGGGGTCGCCTGCCGGACGGGGCGCTGAGGGGCGAACGCCCCCTAGGTAGGGCGGCGCTCTATGATGTAAAATCAGGGGGTTAGCTGTGGTTCATCCAGCAATCGCTGGATTTTCGCGCTTTTTAGCTGTCCATCGCCCGAAGCTCCGCCTCTAGCGCGGCGCGTGACATTTCCTTGACGGGCTGTGTGCTGTCGAGCGCTTCGCGTTGGTTGCGCCCCAGCAATTGCTGCATTTCTGCCAGTGTGCGGGCCGCTTGTGATTTTGCGGCTGTGAGCGCGTCTGAGTCTTGCATGACGGCATGCTGCGGCTTCCGCCGTGAATATGGAAGCTGTCTAGACTATCACTAGACGGTCGACTGTCTACGGCACCTCGCATCAGTCTGGCCTCTGTTTGCCAGTTGTCCTTTGAGGCTAAGGTTCTGGCAGTAAACGGCAAGGAAGCCGGATGCCCGGGGCGTGCTGAACTGTTTAGAGTGCGAAGGGAATGGCGCTAGCTTCTAGCCCAGAAACTACCCAAATAGCCGCTGTCGCCAATTGCTGACTGCCGCCTCTATGCCGTCGCTTCATCGTTCACCGACCTCAAGCATGACGCGGCGCATATCGTGCGGTGTGCCGACGGCGGAGATATGCGGGGCGAGCACCGCGATCACGGCACGTGGCAAGCCGCCGTCGGCAAGGCGAAAGCCCACAACCTTGGCTAAGTTATTTTGGGTCCAAAACTCCTGACACACAGCACAGGGGCGCTAGGAGGACTAGCGTCCCTATATTTATACTATATACTCTTTTATTATATATTTCGTTAGACACACTAATTGAGTTAGCGAAAACAAGCACTTAACCCCGCCTTACGGGGTCCATTTTCAGAAAAACCAGTAAGACAAACAGTCTAGCGTCTAGCGACGCTGGACGGCGACTAACGGGCGCGGACTCAAAGTGTGGGGTTTCGGAGCATAGACGTTAGACAGTACCGCGTGGTTTGTCTTGGCTGTCTAGGCAGGGCCTTGGCAGGGCCTTGGCCGGGTAGCGCCGCCCCTAGCGGTGGGGCGGCACGTGTTTTTCGGGGGGTTAAACCGCGTTCGCGAGGGCGGTCATGGCCTCGGCTTCCCGAGCGCAAATGCAAAAACGCGTGCTGAGAACTCAAGCAATACACATTGTCGTCTCCCTTGTTGGACGAAGTGATAAGCAAAAAGACCGCTGAAGTGGGGTTTGGATGGCTGCTGGTTTCTCGTCCTAGACCACGGACAACACGCGAACACGGAGGGGTGCCGCGAAACGTTAATCCAGCAATTATCCAGCATTGCTGGATTTTCGGGATTCTGAAAAATTTGCGATGAACAAGTTTTTTTGATTCAAGCCCCTGTATCCTAACGCTATATCCAAGGCACGGCCCCGTGGCTCAACTGGATAGAGCAGCCCCCTCCTAAGGGGCAGGTTGCAGGTTCGAATCCTGCCGGGGTCGCCACTCTCACCCGCCACATACACATCAACGAGCTCCTTCAGGCACAAAAAAGCCCCTGCCGGGGAAGGCAGGGGCTCGGGGGGAAGACGGAAGTCGTCAGGGGTTATTGAAGGGCTTCCGGTGCTTTGTCAGCGATGTCAGTCCAGTTGGTGTCTGCGCGCTCGATGAAGCCAGGGACGTCTTCTTCCCAGCGCACCTGAATGTCTTGGGACAGGTTCAGGAACAGTTCGCCGTCAACGATTTTCCAGTACTCTGGGTCACCGTCAAATTTGAAGCCCATGGCCGCCCCAAAGGCGCAGTAGCCGCCGTACTGAGGCAGGTAGGCTTCTGGATCTGCTTCAAAAGCAGCTTTGTGCTCTTCGTTCGCGAAGCGGTAAGTCGCGTCGTTGTAGATGGAAGAGATGCGGTAGTCGCCTTTGGTTGGCTCACCTTGGGTGAAATATGCAACCGGGTCGTAGCCCTGCAGCGCCAGGCCGGTGGAGCTTGCGTTCAATTCAACGCCTGCGGCGATGGAAGACGTTGCGAGAGCAACAGACAGAGCTGCGCCGGTGACCAGTGTCTTGAAGATTTGCATTTGGAAACTCCTTAGCGTTTTGGATCTCGTTAGGAACTGCTTGGTTCCTTATGGGGAATGATGTAACATTGGGAACCGAATGGTACAAATCACATCGATGTGAGCACGCAGACACATTTGGAAAGACGAGAGGCAAATGGCGAGACCTAGGGAATTTGACATCGACCAAGCGATGGATGGTGCCATGGAGATATTCTGGCGCCAGGGCTACAAAGCGACCAACCTGCCAGACTTGCTTGCCGCGATGGGACTAACCCGCGGCAGCTTCTACAAGGCGTTTGAGGATAAAGAGAGCGTCTATCAGGCGGCACTGGAACGCTATGATCAGACGGTCGTAACCACCACACTCGGCATCCTGCGTGGATGCGAAGAGAGCTCCGCCACAGACTGCCTGATGCCGATGTTCACTCCCTCTGACAAATCGAGCTTTGGCTGTTTTATCTGCAACGCCATGGTCGAGGTTGCCCCCGAAAACCCCGATGTCGCCCGCAAGACTCAGGAGATGGCAGACCGACTCCGCGGTGGTATCTTGTCAGTTCTGGAAGCCAAGGGTGTGGGCCAAACCGCAGCTTACAGAGAAGAGCTGGCAGATGTGATCCTGCATCTCTATTTCGGGTTTCAATCTATCGGCAAATCCGGCTCTTCCCGACAAGACTGGCGCGGCCGACTGCAACACCTTCTGGAAGAGGGGGAGTGAGCCGCGGGAGTGAGAGCCGCTTGGCGCCTCTTTTGATGGTCAGAGCGGAGTTCAGTAGCCCAAGCACGAGGCAACAGTGACGCTCGGTGTGCCCCTGTGGTAATGTCTTGGGATGATGTTCAACACTGACAGTTAGGGAACTCCTTCCAAGCGCACTCTGTACTATGCCCTTAGCAATGTTACCCAAAGGCACGCGGCGCGTCGTCAGAGCAATGGCTTTCGACTGAGCCTCTGCAGTCAAACCGGCAGCCATATGATCGGAAAGTCTCTCTAGTCGGCGTTTCGGGGGAACCCGACGCAGGACCTCTCGGCCACTCAGCCTAAATCCTGCGCACAATCACAGATTGCCCTACCAAAATTGTGCACTAGCCGTCTTCAGACAACGCATTTCCTGCGTCTGCTAGAATTTTTCGGCGCTGGTAGATCTGGCGTCTCTCTGTCGGTCCACCGTTGGTTAAAGTGCTGCCAAGTCTTTCCGTTTCACTGGAAAAATCTCTCGAAACGAACAGGTCAACTTTTGTCGATCGACCAGCAAAATCAAAGTCAACATCGACTTCAGCGTAGTAAGTAGATGATCCAACCAACTTTGGACCAAAGTTAATACTACGCATCTTTTCTTTGTGATGTCCGGCAAAGTACTTTTGCCATTCAGCCTCCTGGACAAGGGAAAACTCAACGTTGCGAAGAAGGGCAACACATGTTCTCGGTTGGCACCCTGGGAACGCAACTTTCCAATAGTTTTTCGGGTAGTCAGCGTCATAGAAAATGATATTCATTGCCTCTAAGCCGACGGGATCGAACCACTTCACAAGCTTTTCCAAGCGGCTTTCCCGGGAGTCATTTGGCCCCATGCCTTTGATCCAATCCACAGCGTATGTGCTAGAAGCTTCTAGATCCTCACCAAGCAAAACTTCTAAGGCTTCAATCGAAAGGTCCAAAGCTCTGTAGGTTTCAACGGCCAGCTGATCGTCGGTCTCTTCGTTTGGGCTCAGCCAAAGCCAAAATCCGCTAACGATCGCTGCTACACAGACCGCAATGGACCACAACCGCACTCTCCGATCCATCCCGCCTCTCTTTCTGCAACGCAGTTTAGCCCCTGAGAGCTAGTCCTCACAAGTCAGGATACACTTACTCCGATTAAGCGTTGTCGTGACCTTGCCTAAGAGGTGTTGCGGTATTTCCGCAAAACGCTGGCAGCGACCTGTCACAATGCTTCCACGAGTGACATAACACAAACGCGAGGATCGCTCCTTGGGGCGTTAAATTTTTGCTATTAAACGTTATTTTGGTTGCGGGAGTAGGATTTGAACCTACGACCTTCAGGTTATGAGCCTGACGAGCTACCGGGCTGCTCCATCCCGCGACGCTTTTGATCTTGGGCCATTTTTGGCTTTGAGATCTGTCGCCCTTCAGGACGTTTTTGTTGTTCTGAAGGTATTCTTTGTATCGTTTTGAGAGATGTTTTTTTTGAGCTATTTTCTAGGTTTGGCGATGACCTACTCTCCCACAGCTTAAGCAGCAGTACCATCGGCGCTACGGTGCTTAACGGCCGGGTTCGGGATGGGACCGGGTGTTTCACTCGCGCTATGATCACCAAACCGAGGAAATAGCTCGGTTTATGTGTTGTCCAAGTCAGTATACTGATTGTTGTGTATGCTTTTGTGTCCGTAAAAGTCTTTCTTTTACTGGATCAAATCAAGCCTATCGGACCATTAGTACCGGTCAACTGAATGCATTGCTGCACTTACATCTCCGGCCTATCGACGAGGTGGTCTACCTCGGTCCTCAGGGATACCTTGTTTTGAGGGGGGCTTCCCGCTTAGATGCCTTCAGCGGTTATCCTGTCCGATCATAGCTACCCTGCACTGCTGCTGGCGCAACAACAGGTCCACCAGTGGATCGTTCACCCCGGTCCTCTCGTACTAGGGGCAACTCCTCTCAAGTATCCTACACCCACGGCAGATAGGGACCGAACTGTCTCACGACGTTCTAAACCCAGCTCACGTACCTCTTTAAACGGCGAACAGCCGTACCCTTGGGACCTGCTCCAGCCCCAGGATGAGATGAGCCGACATCGAGGTGCCAAACACTGCCGTCGATATGGACTCTTGGGCAGTATCAGCCTGTTATCCCCGGCGTACCTTTTATCCGTTGAGCGATGGCCCTTCCACTCGGGACCACCGGATCACTATGGCCGTCTTTCGACTCTGCTCGACTTGTCAGTCTCGCAGTCAGGCTGGCTTCTGCCATTGCACTCAACGAGCGATTTCCGACCGCTCTGAGCCAACCTTCGCGCGCCTCCGTTACGCTTTAGGAGGCGACCGCCCCAGTCAAACTACCCGCCACACAGGGTCCCGGATCCGGATAACGGACCGCGGTTAGACATCAAGCAATGCAAGGGTGGTATCTCAAGGGAGGCTCCACCAAAACTGGCGTTCTGGTTTCAAAGCCCACCACCTATCCTGCACATGCATGGCCTGATGCCAGTGTGAAGCTGTAGTAAAGGTGCACGGGGTCTTTCCGTCTAACCGCGGGAAGCCTGCATCTTGACAGGCAATTCAATTTCGCTGAGTCGATGTTGGAGACAGCGGGGAAGTCGTTACGCCATTCGTGCAGGTCGGAACTTACCCGACAAGGAATTTCGCTACCTTAGGACCGTTATAGTTACGGCCGCCGTTTACCTGGGCTTCAATTCGGAGCTCTCACCCCTCCTTTTAACCTTCAGGCACCGGGCAGGCGTCAGACCCTATACGTCGTCTTGCGACTTCGCAGAGCCCTGTGTTTTTAGTAAACAGTCGCCACCCCCTGGTTTGTGCCCCCAGCCAATACTTGCGTAGAAACTGGGCCTCCTTCTCGCGAACTTACGGAGGTATTTTGCCGAGTTCCTTCAACATCGTTCTCTCAAGCGCCTTGGTATGCTCTACCAGTCCACCTGTGTTGGTTTAGGGTACGGTCTCATGGAGGGCTATTTCCAGGAACCAATCAGCGGCCCGCCCAATCCGATAAGGGCGAACAACCTTCATGATCCGTCACATCCTCCTGGCCTAGGAATATTAACCTAGTTCCCATCGGCTACGCCTTTCGGCCT
>NZ_CBDDGH010000001.1:775000-1178727 GCF_965227725.1 Shimia sp.
CCTTCATGTCACCAAGCACGGCCTGCATGCCATTGAGCAGAGCAACAACATTGAGGTCATACATGCGCTGCCATTCCACAGGATCCTGCGTATCGATCTGCCCCAGCAGCATCACGCCTGCGTTGTTGACCAGACAATCCACCGGACCGTAGGCGGCCTCTGCCTCGGTGATCGCGGCGCGGAAAGCGGCGGCATCGGTCACATCCACCTTGCGGCAGAGCGCATTGGGCAGACCCAGCGCTTCGATTTTCTCAACGCGACGCGCAACCAGCAGCAAAGGGTGGCCCGCTTCGGAGAAACGCTTTGCCATGGCGGCCCCGATACCGGAGCTGGCACCAGTGATAACAATAAGACCTTTGGTGTGTTCGGACATTTCACTCTCCATATGATGTGCGGCTCTGGGCCGTTTGTTCTGACAGGGAGATAGGACCATTGGCGCATTTGGTGAATGATGCATTCTGTCGAAGACTTGCGCATTCCTATCAATTGGGCGCAAAAGCCCCGAGACGATCGGACAAAACATGATCTATTGCACCTCAGGCACATGAGGTTTGGCACAAGGAGCCAGAGAATGCAGCATTTGGAAGCGGTGAAAGCACAGCATGGCTTTGGCCCCGGAGCGGGGTATGTGGCAACGCAGCTGCCGCAGGTGCAGTTCTTCTGGTCGACACAGACCGTGCCGCGCGCGCCGCTGATCTATAATGCGGGCATTGTGCTGATCCTGCAGGGCCATAAGATCGGCTATCTGGGCGATCACGTCTTTACCTATGATCCGGATCATTATCTGGTGGTCAGCCTGCCCACGCCGTTTGACTGTGCCACCTTTGCCACCGCAGAGGATCCGATGCTGGGGCTGTTCATCAATATTGAGCCTGCGGAGCTGCGCAGCCTTGCGCCTCTGGTGGACAGCGACACATTGAGCCCAACGGCGGCGCCTTTGGGGCTGTCCCCTGCCCCGGCGGATGCCGAACTGAAAGGATCGGTTGACCGGCTGCTCAAGGCGCTGTGTTCGGAGGCGGAAAGTCAGGCTTTGGGCAATGGCATTGTGCGCGAGATTCTGTTTCACGCACTTAAAGGCCCCCATGGTCCGGCGCTGCAGGCCTTGGCCAAGTCTGATTCACATTATGACCGGGTGGCGCGCAGCATCACGTTGATCCGCGAGCACTACCCCGACAACATCAGCGTGGATGCTTTGGCGGAAACCGCAGGCATGAGCGCGCCGGTGTTTTACCGCGCGTTCAAGAGCATCACGGGATCATCCCCCTTGCAGTATCTGAAGGCCACACGCCTGAGCCGGGCCAAAGGGCTGTTGCTGGAAGGCGGCATAGGGGTGGCCGAGGCGGCGCATCGGGTGGGATATGAAAACGCGGCCCATTTCAGCCGCGAATTCAAAAAGCATTTTCAGGTCAGCCCCAAAGAGGCGCAATCGTCGGGCTATCATCCGATTGATCTGTGATCGCCCGACAGTGATCTGCGAGGGCCGGTTTAAAGCACCGTCCTGAAAATCTGAAACGCTTGGTCTCCACCGAGGCGCAGGAGGCGAAGCCGACCAGCCCCCGACCCTCCCCCAAGGGAGGGGGCTTCACCCCCACCCAGGGTCGGGGGCTGGTCTATCTGACCCGCTACTGGCGTTGCAGATTTGTTGAGCGATGATCTAGAACTCCGCCCAAATGTCTGCCGCTGCGCTGCCATCATCAAAGGTGATCGCCGGGGCCGCCGCAGCAGCCGTGGCAGCCGCCGGGGCTGCGGGCTTGGGCTTGGAGGTTTCGACCTTGGCCTTGGCGGGCGCGGGTTTCGGCTTTGGCTTCGGTTTCGGTGCAGAGGCGGACTTGGCGGGCGCATCATTGGCTGCGGCCGCTGGAGCCTCTTCGGCAGTCTCAACAACTGGGGGCGTCGGACGTTTGCGCGCCGCTGCATCAATATTGAAACGACCCACCAGATCCGCAAGCTGCGTGGCATCGCCTTTGAGCATGTGGCCCGCGGCAGTAGCCTCTTCGACCATGGCTGCGTTTTTCTGTGTGACCAGATCAAGCTGGGAAACTCCGGCGTTGATTTCACCCAGACTTGCGGATTGCTCCACCGCGCCTTCGGCGATGTCAGACACCATCTGGGAAATGCTCGCCACACGTTCGGTAATGCTGTTGAAGGATTCGCCGCCCTTGCCCACCAGCTCAACGCCCTGTGCCACCAGTTTGGAGGAGTCTTCGATCAGGTTTTTGATTTCCATCGCCGCCTCAGAAGAGCTGTGGGCCAGGTTGCGCACCTCGGAGGCCACAACCGCAAAGCCACGGCCCGCATCCCCGGCGCGTGCGGCCTCAACCCCGGCGTTCAGGGCCAGCAGGTTGGTCTGAAAGGCGATGTCATCAATCACCGAGATGATCTGTGCGATCTGGCTGGAGCTGCGTTCGATTTCGGTCATGGCCTGAACCGCGTTCTGCACCACGGCGCCGCTGCGTTCGGCCTCTGATTTGGCCTCATCCATGGCGCTTTCCACGCTGCGGGCGCCTTCGGCGGCGGCTTTCACAGAGGTGGTCAGATCATCCAGCGCGGCGGCGGTTTCTTCCAATGTGGCCGCCTGGCTTTCGGTGCGTTTGGAGAGATCGTCAGAAGCCTGGCTGATTTCACCAGCGCCATTGCGGATAGAGCCTGCGGCCTCGATCACCTCGGTCATGGTCTGGCTCAGGTTGGCGATGGAGGCGTTAAAATCTGTTCGCAGCGCTTCGTAATGCTCCGGGAAGGAGGTGGTGATATTGGCCGCCAGATCCCCTTTGGACAGGCTAGAGAGATGGGCGGAAAGCGTCTGCACCACCTCGCTCTGGGCGGCATCGATGCGTTTTTGCTGCTCTTCCAACTCGCCTTGACGCACCAGCGCATCGCGGAACACCGCCACCGAGCGGGCCATATCCCCCACCTCGTTTTTGGTTTCCGTGAAGGGGATGTCGCTGTCGGTGTCGCCATCCGCCATGGTGCCCATGCGGGTGCTGAGCTGATTGAGCGGACGGGTCACGCTGCGGGTGATGAAGAAAGCCGCAATCCCCAAAATCAGGAGCGTGCCAGTCAGCGCTGCGATGGCTTCGTTGCGCAGCAGAGCCAGATCGGCCTCGATGTCAGAGACATAGGCGCCGGTGCCGATCGCCCAGCCCCAGGGCTCAAACTGCAGCGCATATCCCAGCTTGGCCTCCGGCTCGTCGCTGTCCGGTTTGTTGAAGTGATAGAGCACGCTGCCGTGGCCGGTTTCAAAGGCGGCACTGTAGAGCGCTTCAAACAGGCGCAGACCGTTCACATCCTCCAGATCGCGCTGGCTGGTGCCGATCCAGTTGGGCCGGTGGGGGTGCACCTGCATGATGTAGTTCTTGTCAAAGACAAAGAGATAACCGGTTCCATCATAGGAAAACGTATTGAGACGTTCGCGGCCGATGGCCTGTGCCTCTTCCAGCGTGTAGGCACCGGATTGCACGCCGGCGTGCAGATCGTCGAGCAGGCTCGCGCCGATTTCCGTGATGTGGTGCAGTTCCTTCTCGCGCATGGTCTCGATGGAGCTGCGCATGTGGCTCTGCAGGATGGTGGTCAGGCCAACGGACAGGGCAAGCGCCAGCACCGCAAGCGCCACGATGCGGGTGGACAGTTTGGAAAAGAAAATAGGCATAATTTGGCGGCCCCGATTTAGAAAAGAGTGTGCTTACTTTTTTGGTAGGACCGCAGAGGTTAAGGCCGGCTTACTGGGTATCATTGAGCAGGGCATTTGGGGCTCGGATGGGACGATCCTCGGCGAAGTGCACAAAAAACGCGCAAAGTTGAGACGCGGAAAGCGGTGCGTTTTCAGATGATAAACTCACCTTTGAGTTGTGCGTCTCTCGCCCTCACCTGAATACAGAAAATTCTTCCGATTCCAGACGGTTTTTGCGGATTTGGCGCGGGGGTGGCGGAATGCCCTTGGATGGCTGGGGCGATGCAATGAAAAACGCGGCCCCTGAGGGACCGCGTTCTTCGTGGTGTAGGAGGGCAGAGGGTTTAGAATTCAGCCCAGATGTCAGCCGCTGCATTGCCATCATCAAAGGTGATCGCTGCCGGTTGGCGCGCAGGCTCGGCCTTAGCAGGCTGCTCTGCAGCGGGTTTGGGCGCTGCCGGTTTTGGTGCTGCGGCCTTTGGTTTGGCAGCAGGTTTGGCGGCTGGCTTCTCAGAAGAGGTCACAGCTTTCACCACAGGGCGCTTGGCTTTGGCGGCGCCCAGGTCGAAGTTGTTGACCAGATCCACCAGACGCGCGGCATCGCTTTTGAGCAGGTGGCCGGCGGCGGTGGCCTCTTCGACCATGGCGGCGTTTTTCTGGGTCACATGATCCAGCTGGGACACACCGGCGTTGATTTCGCCCAGACCGGTGGATTGCTCCACCGCGCCTTCGGCGATGCCCGACACCATCTGGGAAATCTTGACGACCCGTTCCACAATGCTGCCCAGCGCTTCGCCGGTTTTGCCAACCAGATCCACACCGCGTTCCACGTGTTTGGAAGATTCATCAATCAGCGCCTTGATCTCGTTTGCCGCCTCAGAGGAGCTGTGCGCGAGCTGGCGCACCTCGGATGCCACAACCGCAAAGCCTCGGCCAGCGTCGCCTGCGCGGGCGGCCTCCACCCCGGCGTTCAGCGCCAGCAGGTTGGTCTGGAAGGCGATGTCGTCAATCACCGAAATGATCTGGGAAATCTGGCTGGAGCTCTGCTCGATCTCGGTCATGGCTTTGACAGCGCTCTGGACAATCTCGCCGCTGCGCTCCGCTTCGTTTTTGGCGTCCGCCATGGTGGTTTCCACATCACGCGCGCCGGTGGCGGCGGATTTGACCGAGTCGGTCATGTCATCCAGCGCAGCGGCGGTCTCTTCCAGCGTGGCCGCCTGGCTTTCCGTCCGTTTGGACAGATCGTCAGAGGCCTGGCTGATCTCATCTGCACCATTGCGGATGGAGCGGGCCGACTCGACCACTTCGGTCATGGTCTGGCTAAGCGTGGTGATGGAGGAGTTGAAGTCCGCACGGAGCGCCTCGTAATGCGACGGGAAGCGCTCGATGATTTTGGCCGACAGATCGCCCTGTGCGAGACGGGACAGGTGGCTGGAGAGCGTGGTCACAACTTCGCTTTGCGCGGCGTCGCGTTCTTTTTGCTCTTCTTCCAACTCTTTCTGACGCACCAGCGCATCGCGGAACACACCCACGGTGCGGGCCATGTCGCCCAGCTCGTTCTTCGTTTCGGTGAACGGGATGTCGCCGTCGGTGTCACCCTCAGCCAGATCATTCATGCGGTTGCTGAGTTTGCCCATCGGGCGGGTGACGCTGCGGGTCAGGACGACGGAGGCCACAACCAGAAGCACCAGTGTGATGCCGAGCACCATCAGCGCCTTGTTGCGGATCACCGCGATCTCGGCGTCGATGTCGGACACATAAGCGCCGGTGCCGATCACCCAGCCCCAAGGTTCAAAATACCGGATAAAGCCAATTTTGGCTTCCATCACATCGCTGCCCGGCTTGATGAAGTGATAGATCAGCGTGCCGGCACCGGTGGCGCGGGTGGCGTTCTTCAGCTCCTGATAGACATAGATGCCGTTGGTATCCTGGAAATCCTTGCGGTTCACACCAACGGTTTCTGGAGCAACCGGATGGGCCTGAATGACGTAGTCATTGTCAAAGGCGTAGACATAGCCATTCTCCCCAAAAGCCATGTTCGAGAGGCGCTCGCGCGCCAGATCTTTGGCCTCTTCTTCTGTGTAGCGACCCGCTTGAACATCGCTTTCAAGATCTTTGAGCAGGTTCACACCAATTTCGGTGATCGCATGCAGCTGTTGGTCACGCATGCTTTCTGCGGTGCGCGTGGCTTGGTTCTGCAGCACGATGGTCAGCACAATCGACAATGCCAGCGCCAAAGCGGAGAGCGCGGCAATGCGCGTGGAGATTTTGTGAATGAATGAGGGCATGATTTCGGGATTCCTACACCAACCGATATTTTTGGAAGCGGGAGATAGGGGGTGCCGGGTTAATGTTCGCTTACCACCGAGGCGAAAGTGGCGCGCAATTTTCACCACTTTTTCTCATCATCCGGCACAAGGTGCTCGCACCTCTGACGCAGGGTCAATGAAAGCCTTTTTTGTCAAATGGTTATGCTTTGAGCGGGCACGCGGAGAAGTAGGGAAAATGCAACTGAACTCCCAAAGGAGGCCGCATCTTATGCAGGATTGCTCATCACGGAAAATGCCCTGCGGTCTCTCAATGGGGCAGCCGCCCCAATTGAGTTGTCAGGCGGCGCTGCGCAGGGGGCCTTTTTTGGGGTGGCGCATCTGACGTTTGGGCAGGCGGCGCAGGGCGATCAGGCCGACGATCACGAGCAGATAGACATAGGGCTCATACTGAAAGCTCTTGATCTGCATGATGTAGTGGATGCCGCCCAGCAGCACGGCGAGGTAGGTCGCCTTGTGCAGTTTGCGCCATTTGGGGCCGAGCTTGCGCACGGATCGGTTGTTGGAGGTCACCGCAAGCGGCAGCAGGATCAGCAGAGAGGCCATGCCCACGATGATGTAGGGGCGCTTGGCGATGTCGGCCCAGACCTGGCTGAGGATCTGCACATCGAGCACCATCCAGACCAGAAAGTGCAGCAAGATGTAGAAAAAGCTGATCACCCCAAGCGCGCGGCGCCAGCTGAGGAAGTTCAGAGGGGTGAAACGGCGCAGCGGAGAGACCAGCAGAACCGCCACCAAGACCTGAAGACCCGCCTTGCCCAGCGCGTGCTCCATCGCCTTGGCCGGATCCACACCCAAACCGCCGGTGAAGCCCGCATAAAGCAGCCAGACCGGATAGGCGGCCCCTACAAGATAGAGCAGCCAGCTTGGTGTTTTGCGAATGGCGGTGTTGAGCGCGTCAGTCATCGTCACCTTCCCCGCATGTTTCGCCCCGCTGGATCGGCGGACATGGTGCGGTGCCGTATGAGCAGAACACACAGCAATCGCCGGGCAGCGGTTTGATCAGCCCGTCACAGGAGGGGCATTCCAGAAAGAAAAGGCAGCTGTCTTCAGGCATCTGATGTGCCTCCTCGTGACCGCAATGCGGGCAGGTCACTTGGGATATGAGGATCAGCCCCTGCATCCGCCTTAGTAGTTCTTCCGCAGGTCCATGCCTTCATAGAGGCCGGCCACTTCTTTTTCATAGCCGTTGAACATCAGCGTCGGGATGCGCTTGGCAAAGAAACCGCCGCCGATCGGGCGCTCAGACGCCTGAGACCAGCGCGGGTGATCCACCTGCGGGTTCACGTTGGAGTAAAAGCCATATTCGCTTGGGATCGACTTGTTCCAGCTGGTGGGCGGCTCTTTGTCCGTCAGCGTGATGCGGACAATGGATTTGATCGACTTGAAGCCGTATTTCCAAGGCACGACCAGACGGATTGGCGCGCCGTTTTGGTTGGGCATGGGTTTGCCGTAAATCCCTGTGGCCATCAGGGTAAGTGGGTGGTTGGCCTCGTCCAGACGCAGGCCTTCGACATAGGGCCATTCAAGGAAAGGCTGGCGCTGGCCGGGCATTTCTTCGGGGCGGTAGAGCGTTTCAAAGGCCACGTATTTTGCGCCCGACTGCACACCGGCGAGATCCAGCAGGTCTTTCAGCTCAAAGCCGTTCCAAGGCACCACCATGGACCACGCCTCAACACAGCGGAACCGGTAGATGCGCTCCTCAATCGTCATCTTGGACAGGATGTCTTCCAGAGCGTAGTCACCCGGATTGTCCACCATGCCGTCGATCTTGATCGACCAGGGTTTGGTGGTCAGCGCAGCGGCGTAGCGGGCCGGATCTTCCTTGCGGGTCCCGAACTCATAGAAGTTGTTGTACTGGGTGATGACGTCAAACGGCGTTGGCTCCAGCGTCTCGGCGGCGGCCTGTGCTTTTGGCGCGATGGTTGCAAGGCCAAGACCGGCCATGCCCGCCATGATCTGACGGCGGTTCAGATAGGCGGACTTTGGGGTCACATCGTCATGTGTGAGGTCGTTGGTCCAGCGGTGGGCCATGTAGAGTCTCCTTTGTCTTGAGGAGAGACATAGCGCATTTGCCCCCCCAATCGCCACAAAGACAGGCCACACCAGCGGTCACGATGATGTGGGCGGGCTGTAATGTTTTGGTGCGGTCCTCGCCTGCCCTGCCAAACAGGAGGACAGGCGCGCGGCGCGGTCAGACGCTCTCGGGGCGCGGGAAGACCTCGTTCATCGGCACAGAGCGGCCGTTTTCCTGCACCAGACGCACGTGGCGGCGGCGCAGTTTGCGCGGATCAGACACGCCCACGGAGTGTGAGAGCACCTCGACCTCTTTCACGATGGCCTTGGCATAATTGGCCACGCGCGGGGCCTTGCGGTCCACCACCAGACCTTTCTGGAATCGCGGATCATGGGTGGTGATGCCGGTTGGGCAGGTGTTTTTGTTGCATTTGAGCGCCTGAATGCAGCCCAAGGAGAACATGAAGCCGCGCGCAGAGGTGACAAAATCCGCGCCCGCCGCCAAGGCCCAGGCCACATCGCCGGGATTCACCAGCTTGCCTGACGCAATCAGGCGCACGCGATCCTGCAGGCCAAACTCTTCGCGCAGATTGGCCACCAGCGGCAGCGCTTCGCGTACCGGCATCCCCACCAGATCCATCAGCGGCATGGGGGCGGCGCCGGTGCCGCCTTCGCCGCCATCAATGGTGATGAAATCGGGCGCAAAATCCGCGCCGCGCCGGGTGATGGCTTCAAAGAACTCCCGCATGGTGGTTTCCGCGCCCACCACGGTTTTGATCCCGACCGGCTTGCCTGTGACCTCGCGCACATGGGTGAGCATGTCGATCAGGTGATCAAAGCTGTCGATTTCGCGGTGGCGGTTGGGGGAGATGCCATCCTGCCCCACTTTGAGGCCGCGAATGGCGGCGATTTCCTCGGTCACCTTCTCGCCGGGCAGAATGCCGCCTTTGCCGGGCTTGGCCCCCTGCGCCATTTTAATCTCAAACATGCGGATGGCTTCGTGGCTGGCAACCTCTGCCAGCTTGGCATCATCCAGACCGCCGTGCTCATCACGCACGCCAAACTTGGCCGTGCCGATCTGAAACACCAGATCGCAGCCGCCCTCATAGTGGAATGGCGACACGCCGCCCTCCCCCGTATTGAGCCAGATCCCGGCCTGCGCCGCCCCCTGGCTGAGCGCCTGAATGGCAGGTTTGGACAGGGCGCCGTAGCTCATGCCCGAGATATTGAAGAAAGAAGGCGCCAGATAAGGGGTGCGGGCGGTTGGCCCGATCAGCAGAGGCTCTGATTTGGCGTATTGGTCATCGAGCGGCGGGAAAGGATCATTCACAAAGATCGGCGTGCCCGGCACGCTGAGGTTGCGGGTGGAACCAAACGCAATGGTGTTGGATTTGCCTTCGCCGGCGCGGCCAACCCATTCCCGCTGCGCACGGTTGAAGGGCAGCTCTTCGCGGTCCATGGCAAAGAAATACTGGCGGAAAAATTCGCCAAGCTCTGAGAAGATATGACGGAAGCGCCCGATCACCGGATAGTTGCGGCGGATGGCGTCTTCGGTCTGGCTGCGGTCGACAACGAAGAGGACAAGGGCCAGAAGCACCAGAGCGGCAAAGATCAAAACAAAGACGAGACCCAGCACTTCGACGATGTCAAAGGCGGTTTCCATTGAGGCTGCCATTTCCATAGGTGGCGCTCCTTATGATTATTTTGGCCTTAAAGTGATCCTATGTGTCCCAAGGGGCAAGTCACGATCAGACAACAAATACGTGTGTTGGGCGACAAACAGCGCGCCACGTTGCGAGGTCAGGCGTTTCGATCTAGGCTGATCTTACTGTTTCTGAGCCCGCAAATCCTGCCTTTCTGCCGCTCTATGAGGATCGTTTTTGAGATCGCGGCGGTGGGTCTGCGTATTTTTGCAGGATGTTGGGCCATTTGTGCGCTGCGCGATATTCAGCGCTTTGTTTATTGAGTGGATGTGTCTCATGTTATTTATCACCAATCGTTTTCCCACCCAAAGCATTCGCAGCCGTAAGGGCCGCCGCTTTACCTTTGATCTGGACAACAACGCGCCGTCCAACTCGGTGTTTTACTGCGAGACGGGCTCGGATGGGCACCACACCGAGATCACCAGCGATGAGCTTCTCAAACGCGTGCGCGAAAGCCAACGCCGTCAGATCCTGCTCTATGTGCATGGGTTCAACAATCTGCCGGATGTGGTGTTTGAGCGTGCCGCCGAGCTGCAGACGTTTTGTGATGCGGCCAAACCCAAGGAAGTTCTGGTGCTGCCGCTGATCTGGCCCTGTGACAACGGGCTGGGTGTTGTGCGGGATTATTGGGATGACCAGAAATCCGCCGACCAGAGCGGCTATTCCTTTGCGCGGGTGCTGGAGCGGTTCATGAAATGGCGCAACAGCGCGGACAATGAGCCGGAGGTGGCACCGTGCCTGAAGCGGATCAATCTGATCGCGCATTCCATGGGCAACCGGGTGTTGCGCCAGACGCTGGTCGCCTGGGATCAATATGATCTGGCCGCCGGTGTGCCGCTTTTGCTGCGCAACACGTTTATGGTGGCCGCCGATGTGGTGAATGAGACCGTGCATGAGGGCAAGCCCGGCGCGCTGATCAGCCATGCCTCGCGCAATGTGGTGGTCTATTACGCTTCAGACGATCTGGCCTTGCGGGCCAGCAAGGCGGCCAACCTGCGCAACAAGGTGGCGTCGCGGCGGCTGGGGCATACGGGGCCGGAAAACATCAGCCGCACGCCGCGCAATGTGTTTCAGGTGGATTGTGACGATGTGAACACCAGCTATGACACCCCCACCGGACACATGTATTTTCTCGACGACGGAGGCGGCAAGAAACCCGGCAAAGTGTTCAACCACATGTTTGACTGCATCCTGAACGGGCGGGTGTTCCCCGATGACCCCGATCAGCGCTCGATCATTTTGAAGTGAGCCCCAGCAGCCCTGGCAGTGCATGCATATCGTCAAAGACGTCGTCACAAATCGGCGTGAGGCGTGTCGGGTCTGTGTCTGCGGTGAAGCCCAAGGTGCGCATGCCTGCCGCTTTGCCTGCGCGGGCACCGCTGGGGCTGTCTTCCACCACCACGCAGTTTGCAGGGGCAATGCCCGCATCCGCCGCGGCCTTGAGATAAACGTCAGGTGCGGGTTTGGGGTTGGGCACATCTTCGCGGGAATAGATGCGGCCTGCGAGACGTGAGGCGATGCCGCAGCGGGTGAGCGTGATCTCCATTTTGGCATGCGGGCCGTTTGAACAGACCGCATAGGGAATACCTGCCGCATCCAATGCATCGAGCGTCTCAATGGCACCCGGGATCGAGGTGACCTCGGTGGCAAGGCGCTCAAACATTTCCGCGTAGATCAGATCAACCCAATTGTCCTCAAGGGTGGCCCCAAGACCGCGCGCTGTTTTGGCAACGCCCGCGATGGTGCCGCCGACAAAGAGGTCTATGACCCGGTCGTGAGACACTTGCAGGCCGCGTGCGGCGAGGTTTTCAACCAGCAACGCGTTGGTGACAGGCTCGCTGTCCACCAGCACGCCGTCACAATCAAAGAGAACAAGATCTGGGGTCATGGGCATGTCAGGCGGTGCCCGAAACCATTTGGGCGGAAGCAATGGCGTGGCGGTCTGTCATGCCGGAGACAAAATCAGTGATCCCATGGGCGGCGGTATAAGGATTGCTCACGTCGCGCAGATCCAGGCCAAAGGCGCGGACAAGTTGCGCCTCATAACTTGGCAGCGCGTCGGCGTTCCAGTTGTTTTGGCGCAGCGCCTCATAGACAGGCAACACGCCATCAAGCACCCGCCAGATTGCATTGCGGCCCTGAATTTCCAGCCGGGTTTTGCGCGGAGCCGTGAACAGGCGCTCTCTTGCGGTTTCCTTGATGCGCGCGAAGGCTTCATTTTTGTCCGACACGGCAATCAGCTCATCTGAGAACTGGCCGGACAAGATGGCACCGTGATGGGCGATGAAGGCGGCCACACAGGCGTCAATCGCGCCGCCAATGGCGCGGGCACGCAGGTAGCTGATGCGTTCATAAGGCGTGTAGGCGGATTGATCGCGGTTGGTCAGACGGCAGAGCGGCGCGAGCAGTTCCTCCACCCGCTCAAGGCTGAGATCACCGGCGGAATAGCCGTCTTCGAGATCCACAATGTTGTAGCAAATGTCGTCTGCCGCCTCGACCAGATAGACCAGCGGGTGACGCCGCCACCAGAGGCTGCCATCAGGTGCGGTTTCTTCGGGCAGCCCCAGCGCCTGTGCCACGGTTTTGAGCGTGTCATATTCGCTGTGGAACGCGCCAAACTTCTTCGCCCCCACATAAGGTGCCTTGCCGCCATTGGCCGCTTTCAGCACAGCAGAGGTGCTCGCCGTCATCGGGTATTTGGTGAAGGCCCCAAGCACCGCATTGGAGAGCCGCATGCCGCCTTCGTTGCGATACATCTCCAGCCGGGTGACGATGCGAAAGCCCTGTGCGTTGCCTTCCAGCGGGGTGAATTCCGCCTGCTTGGCGGGGTCTAAATCCGCAAATAGCCCTGTGTTTGCGTCAAATTTCTCGGCAAACCAGCCGCCCATGGCCTCTTCGCCTGAGTGGCCAAAGGGCGGGTTGCCAATATCGTGTGCCAGACAGGCAGCGTGGACGATGCCCGCGATCTTGGGCGCTTCGCCAGCGGTCAGATGCCCCTGCTCTTCCAACCAGCTGCCAACTTTCATGCCCAAGGTGCGGCCTACGCTGGCGACCTCGACCGAGTGGATCATGCGGTGGCGCAGGTGATCGTGCTCATAAAGCGGGTGGACCTGTGTTTTGTTGGCGAGCCTGCGAAACGGCGCAGAGAAGGTGATCCGGTCGGCGTCCTGTACGAAGTTCTGGCGCAGGGGGTCTTCCTGTTTGCCAATGTCAGAGGCGCGGTCGGTGTTGATCAGGGTGTGCCAGTCCAAAATGTGAGGTCCGTTTGTCTGTCAGTGAAGTCTGTGGATGAAAAGAAAAAGCCCGCTGCGGACAGCGGGCTTTCTGGAAGATTTCAGATCAATGCACAACCGCATCATCCGGTTTTGGCTGCCCTGAGGTGCCGAGCCGGTCGCCGATGATCAGCCCATCTGCCCCGGCGCTGACCGGGATGGTGTCGCCGTCTTTCACGTCGCCTGCCAGAAGCGCCTCGGCCAGCGGGTTTTGCAGGGCGCGTTGGATCACGCGTTTGAGCGGGCGGGCGCCAAAGACCGGATCATAACCTTCATCGGCGAGCCATTTTTGCGCCCCTTCGTCGAGCTCGATGCCGATTTTGCGGCCTGCGAGACGTTTTTTCAGGCGGGCGAGCTGGATCTCGACGATGCCATCCATATCGGCGCGGGCGAGACGGTCAAAGATGATGGTCTCATCCAGACGGTTGAGGAATTCCGGGCGGAAGTGGGCGCGCACCGCATCCATCACATCGCGACGCGCGTCGGCTGCGTCCGCGCCTTCGGGCAATTGGCTGAGCGCCTGCGCGCCAAGGTTGGAGGTGAGGATGATCAGCGTTTGTTTGAAATCCACCGTGCGGCCCTGACCGTCGGTGAGCACACCATCATCGAGCACCTGAAGGAGCACGTTGAAGACATCCGGATGGGCTTTCTCGACCTCATCAAACAGCACCACTTGATAGGGGCGGCGGCGCACGGCCTCTGTCAGCACCCCGCCTTCGTCATAGCCGACATAGCCGGGAGGCGCGCCGATCAGGCGGGCGACCGCGTGTTTCTCCATGAATTCCGACATGTCGATGCGCACCATGGCGCTGTCATCATCAAAGAGGAAGTCGGCCACAGCTTTGGTGAGCTCGGTTTTCCCTACGCCGGTGGGGCCGAGGAAGAGGAAGCTGCCAAGGGGGCGGTTTTCATCGTTGAGGCCTGCGCGGGCGCGGCGCACGGCGTTGGACACGGCGGTCACGGCGGCGTTCTGGCCGATGACGCGGGCGTGCAGGTCGTCTTCCATGCGCAGGAGCTTTTCACGCTCGCCTTCGAGCATCTTGGAGGTTGGAATGCCTGTCCAACGCTCGACCACCTGGGCGATCTGCTCCGGGCGCACGGCCTCTTCCACCGTCATTTCGCCTTCGCCGTTTTCGGCGGCATCGAGCTGTTTCTCCAGATCAGGGATCACGCCGTAGCTCAGCTCACCCGCGCGGGCGAGGTTGCCTTCGCGTTTGGCGATGTCCAGATCGGCGCGCGCCTGATCCAGCGCTTCCTTGATGTACTGCGCGGAGGCGAGCTTATCGCGACCGGCCTGCCATTTGGCGGTGAGCTCGGCGGATTTCTCCTGCAGATCGGCGAGGTCTTTCTGCAGGGTTTCCAGACGGTCCACAGAGGCGGCATCATCCTCAAGCTGAAGCGCCTGTTCCTCGATCTGCAGTTGCAGGATCTGGCGATCAAGCGCGTCGAGCTCTTCGGGTTTGCTGTCCACTTCCATGCGCAGGCGGGAGGCGGCCTCGTCCACAAGGTCGATGGCTTTGTCCGGCAGGAAGCGATCCGTGATGTAGCGGTGGCTGAGCGTGGAGGCGGCAACCAGCGCTGAGTCAGAGATGCGCACGCCGTGATGCAGCTCATATTTTTCCTTGATGCCGCGCAGGATGGAAATTGTGTCTTCCACGGTGGGCTCTTCGACCATCACCGGCTGGAAGCGCCGCGCGAGGGCTGCGTCTTTTTCCACATATTTGCGGTATTCATCCAGCGTGGTGGCGCCGATGCAGTGCAGCTCGCCGCGTGCCAGAGCCGGTTTGATCAGGTTGGCCGCATCCATGGCGCCCTCTGATTTGCCGGCGCCCACAAGGGTGTGCATCTCATCAATGAAGAGGATGATTTCGCCAGCCGCTTCGGTGACTTCGGTGAGGACCGATTTCAGACGCTCTTCAAATTCACCACGGTATTTTGCACCCGCAATCAACGCGCCCATGTCGAGCGCGAGAAGCTTCTTGTTGCGCAAGCTTTCCGGCACGTCGCCGTTGACGATGCGCAGGGCCATGCCTTCGGCAATCGCGGTTTTCCCGACGCCGGGCTCCCCGATCATCACCGGATTGTTTTTGGTGCGGCGGCTCAGGACCTGCATGGCGCGGCGGATTTCATCATCGCGGCCAATGATCGGGTCGATTTTGCCTTCGCTGGCGCGCTCGGTCAGATCCTGCGCGTATTTCTTGAGCGCCTCATAGCCATCCTCAGCCGACGCGCTGTCAGCGGTGCGACCTTTGCGGATGTCGTTGATCGCAGCGTTGAGGGCTTTGGCGGTGACATTGCCGGCCTCAAGCGCGTCGCGGGCTTTGGATTTCACCATCACCAGCGCCATCAGGATGCGCTCCACCGGCACAAAGCTGTCGCCTGCTTTCTTGGCAAGGCTTTCGGCCTCAGAGAGCACTTTGGCGGAGGTGTTTTCGAGATAGGGCTGGCCGGTATCGCCCGACACCTGCGGCTGTTTGGCAACGGCGGCGTCCACCGCTTCGCGCACAGCTGCAGCGTTGCCGCCTGCGCGGCTGATCAGGTTGGCCGCAAGCCCCTGATCGTCGTCCATCAATGCTTTCAGAATGTGTTCGGGCACCAGACGCTGGTGATTTTCCCGCATCGCGATGGTCTGCGCCGCCTGAACAAAGCCGCGTGACCGCTCCGTGAACTTGCTCAAGTCCATGGGTTTTCTCCTTCTCATAAGCGCCCGATTGCCGATAACGCCCGCTTTGCGGCACGTCAGGTTGTGGGCCTCGGTAAAGATGTGGGATCTTGCGTGTGTCAGGTCAAGATTGCCAGACAGGAATTTAAATCTGTCTCAACGGATGCGGGATTTTCCAAGGCGAAAAGGGCACAAAAATTCCCCTAAATTGAGACAATTTTCGCCCTATTTTTGCGCCAGACTGAACATCGAACAGAATGTTTATGGGGGTGGCATGCCATGCATGTGACAGAAATTCAGATCAGCAACCCGATGTATCGCCAGACACTGGGCGAGCTGACCGCTGTGGTGAGCCTCAGCAGTGCATCGCGTGATGTGCGAGTGCATTGCGCAGTACCGGCAGAGGACAGCACCGAGCCGCAGAAAGGCGCCGGACGGCTGGCCTTGATCCGCGAAGCGCTGCGGCAGCTGCGCCGGATGCCAGAGATGCGCACCGGCCGCGAAGAGCTTTCTTTTGCGCCGGGCGTGTTGCCAAGCGAGGGCTGATCCGCCCCAAAGGCGATCTATTGAGCCTCCCGAAGGGGAGGCTTTTTGCGTTTCTGGGGCCTGCCCTGAAGCACGCAGGCTTGCCGGAGCGGAGATGAGGCGTTAGAAGGCGCACGTTTGCTTTGTGCCACCCTAAATTGCTGGAGACCTCCCATGAGTTCAGACGACCGCCTGATCGTAGCCCTTGACGTGCCCAACGCCCTGCAGGGTTTGCAGCTAGCAGAGCAGATTGGCGATGCCGTGTCTTTCTATAAGATCGGGCTTGGCATGCTGACCGGAGGCGGGCTGGCGCTGGCCAATGAGCTGAAAGACGAGCACGGCAAGCGCATCTTTCTGGACATGAAGCTGTTTGACATCGGTGCCACCGTTGAGGCGGCGGTGCGCGGGCTGGCGCAGTTTGATCTGGATTTCCTGACCGTGCATGGCGACCCGCATGTGGTGGCTGCGGCCAAGGAAGGCGCGGCGGGCAGCAATCTGAAAATTCTGGGTGTGACCATCCTGACATCGCTGGATCGCGGTGATCTGGACAACTGTCTGATCAAAGAGGGCGAGATCAAGGATCTGGTGCAGGAGCGCGCGGGCCGGGCGTTTGACGCGGGCGCGGATGGCGTGATTGCCTCCCCTCAGGAAGCCGCGCTGATCCGGGCCCTGCCGGAATCTGAGGGTCGTCTGATCGTGACCCCCGGCGTGCGCCCCGCAGGCGCAGCACTTGGTGATCAGAAGCGCGTGGCCACGCCAGCCAATGCGGTGGCAGATGGCGCTGACCATATTGTGGTGGGCCGCCCGGTCTGGACCGCCGAAGACCCGCGCGCCGCAGCGCAAGCCATTGTGACAGAGCTGGCCTCTGCACAGGCCAAGCGCCCCAACCGCTAAGCCAAAGCCTGCGCGCCGCCCCTGTCAGGCGGCGCGACTGCTGTTATATTGAGGCTCCGAGACTCACGTGAGAGACGCGCGGATGCCCGCATTTTGCCGAGACTGCCTGACCGAGAGCCAAAGCGCGGCGCGCTGTGGCCACTGTGGCAGCATGCGCATGATTTCCCATCCGGAGCTGTTTGATCTCTCTATCGCGCATATGGATTGTGATGCGTTTTACGCAAGCGTTGAGAAGCGCGACAATCCGGAGCTGGTGGACAAGCCGGTGATCATTGGTGGCGGGCGGCGCGGTGTTGTTTCCACCGCCTGCTATGTGGCGCGCATTCGCGGGGTGCGCAGCGCCATGCCGATGTTTCAGGCGCTCAAGCTCTGCCCCGAGGCGGTGGTGATCAAGCCGCGCATGTCGGTTTATGTGGAGGTCAGCCGCGCCATTCGCGCGATGATGGATGAGCTGACACCGGTGATTGAGCCGTTGTCGCTGGATGAGGCGTTCCTTGATCTCACCGGCACCACAAAGCTGCATGGTGCGCCGCCAGCGGTGATGCTGGCGCGGCTGACAAAACGCATGAAAGACGAGCTGGGCATCACCGGCTCAATTGGGCTGTCGCACAACAAATTCCTCGCCAAAGTGGCCAGTGATCTGGACAAGCCGCGCGGGTTTTCGGTGATTGGCAAGGCGGAGACCGCTGACTTTTTGAGTGATAAGCCGGTGCGGATGATCTGGGGGATTGGTCCGGTGGCGCAAGAAAGCCTTGAGCGCGCGGGCATACGTACCTTCACCGACCTGCTGCGCTGGGATCAGGAAGACCTGATCGCGCGGTTTGGCAACGCGGGCTATCGGCTGTGGCATCTGGCGCGGGGGCAGGACAAGCGCAAGGTGTCGGCCCATGCGCCGATGAAGAGCATCAGCAATGAGACCACGTTTTTTGAGGACACTGCCAGCCTGGATGTGCTGGACGGGCATATCTGGCGGCTGTCGGAAAAGGTGTCGGATCGGGCCAAGGCCAAGGATCTGGCCGGACGGGTGGTGACCTTGAAGCTGAAGCGCGCCAATCACAGCACGATCAGCCGCCGGATCAGCCTGCGGGACGCGACGCAGATGGCGGACACGCTCTATCGCACCGCGCGGGGGCTGTTTGATCAGGTTGGCAATGAGGGGCCTTACCGGCTGATCGGGGTGGGACTGGCGGATCTGGTGCCCGCCGCGCAGGCGGATCTGTCAGGTGACCTGCTCGATCCGCAAGCGGTGCAGCGGGCCAAGGCGGAGCGGGCCACCGATGCGATCCGCGCACGGTTTGGTGCGGATGCGATCCAGAAGGGGCGTGGGATACGGTGAGGGAAAGGGCAGCGCCCGACCGCGGGTGGGCGTTCGAACGCTTGGTCATTGCCACATAGCCTGCAAATCTGCGCCACCTGCAGAGAGATTGGCTGACCTGTCAAAAGCGCCCGCCCATGGGGGCAGGCAGGTGCAGCCCGTGCCGCAAGCGACACGGGCGTTGGTTTTGGATCAATCGTATTTGCGCTGGTCTTCGATGACGATGCCATCTTTGGGCAGGCTGCCCGGCGCGACGATTTCCACGGTGCCTTTGAGCTTGAGCGCATCCACAACGGAGGCCCCATAGGCGGCCGCATCACCGCCCGGAGATTCAATCTGCACTGTCATCACATCCATTTCACCGGAACGCGTGGCGATGACGCGCGCCTTTGCGATCTCGTCATGTTTGGCCACCAGTGCCGCGACCTGCTCTGGCCGCACAAACATGCCTTTGATCTTGGCGGTCTGGTCGGCGCGACCCATCCAGCCTTTGATGCGCATGTTGGTGCGGCCACAGGGGCTTTCGCCCGGGAGGATTGCGGAAAGATCGCCGGTGGCAAAGCGGATCAGCGGATAATCGGGGTTGAGCGTGGTGACCACCACTTCGCCCACCTCACCCGGCGCGACTGGGGTGCCGGTGCCCGGCGTGACGATTTCGACGATCACGCCTTCGTCGATGATCATGCCTTCCATGGCCTCAGATTCATAAGCAATCGAGCCCAGATCGGCGGTGCCATAGCCCTGAAGACAGGTGATGCCGCGATCGGCATATTCCTGACGCAGCGAGGGGAAGAGCGCGCCGCCGCCGACGGTGGCTTTGGTGATCTGGAGTTTCTCGCCCATCTCCTCAGCCTTGTCCAAGATGATCTTGAGATAGTCGGGCGTGCCGGCATAGGCGGTGGTGCCGATGTCCACAGCGGCGCGGACCTGCATTTCGGTCTGGCCGACACCTGCGGGCAGCACTTTGGCCCCCACGGCGCGGGCGCCGCTTTCAAACATCATGCCCGCCGGGGTCAGATGGTAGGAAAAGCAGTTGTGCACGATGTCCGCAGCCCCAATGCCCACTGCATGCAGCACGCGGCCAAAGCGGAACCAGTCATGGCTGGTGCCACCGGGTTCATAGATCGGACCCGGAGACTGGAACACATGGGCAATGTTGGGATTGCTGAGATCGGCAAAGCCGCCGAGCGGGCCTGCGGCTTTCTGTGCGGCACCAAGCTCTGATTTGCGCAGCACGGGGAGGTCTGCCAGCGCCTGAGCCGAGGTGATCTTGGCCGGATCCACATCCGCCAGACTGGCCGCAAAGCCCGGCAAGGCTTTGGCGCGGGCCAGCTGCGCAGGCAGGGCTGCGCTCAGATCGGCGGCGCGCTGATCGGCGCTGCGGGTTTCCAACTCATCAAAAAAGCGGCTCATGGTGCCATCCTTTATGTGCTCTGCCGCCATGCGTGCGGCCAAAGATTTCTTGTGCGCGCGCTGAGAGAGAGCGGCGCGAGACGGGAAGTGGGTGCCCGGTCAGCCCGGGCAGAAAGGGAGGCTGAGGTCAGCTCAGCCAGCGTTTGCGGCGACGGTAGGAGCGCACGTCGCGGAAGGATTTGCGGCCTTCTTCAGACATGCCGAGATAAAATTCCTTCACATCCGGGTTTTCGCGCAGATCGGCGGCAGGGCCATCCATCACCACGCGGCCGGATTCCAGAATATAGCCATAATGGGCAAAGCGCAGCGCCACGTTGGTGTTCTGCTCTGCGAGAAGGAAGGTGGCGCCTTCTTTCTCGTTGAGGTCTTTCACGATGGTGAAGATTTCTTCCACCAGCTGCGGTGCAAGGCCCATGGAAGGTTCATCCAGCAGAATACATTCCGGGCGGCTCATCAGCGCGCGGCCAATGGCGACCATCTGCTGCTCCCCGCCGGAGGTATAGCCCGCCTGCGATTTGCGGCGCTCTTTCAGACGTGGGAAATAATTGTAGACCATCTCGAGATCCGCGGCGACTTCGCCACCGCTGCGGGTGTAGGCCCCGGTCAGCAGGTTCTCTTCGACCGTGAGGTGCTCAAAGCAGTGACGGCCTTCCATCACCTGAATGACGCCTTTTTTCACCAGCGCCGCCGGATCAAGATCTGCCACAGGTTCGCCTCGATAGTTGATCGTGCCTTTGGTGACCTCGCCGCGCTCGGAGTGCAGCAGGTTTGAGATGGCCTTCAGCGTGGTGGTTTTGCCTGCGCCATTGCCGCCCAGCAGTGCGGTGATGCCGCCCTTGGGAACCGAGAGGCTCACGCCTTTCAGCACAAGGATCACGTGATTGTAGATCACCTCGATGTTGTTGACCTCCAGAAGGGTCTCTTCGGTGCGACCAGCGTCAAGCATAAGCGTTGTCTTTCGTCTCAGGATCAGGGTGCCCCGGCCAGCCAGTTCCGGCCGGGGCGGTTGGGTTTGCGCGAGGCTTACTTACAGGCCGCTTCGATGTTGTTTTCAGCGGCGTAGGCTGCGGAATCTTCCGCCACCAGCGCGCCGATCACCTCACCGTCGGTCTCTTTAAAGTCAGAGATCATCGACCAGGTCTGATTGGCCGCGTCCCACTGGGTCACACCCACGAGGCCCGGGCCACCGTGGTTCTGACAGGAGACGTTGAAGGCCGGACCAAAGTTCGGCATGCCGAGCGCGGTCATTTTGGCCTCATCAATCTGCAGCGCTTCCATGCCGTCACGCATCTGGCTTGGGGTGATGTCAGCCGTGCCGTGGATGCCCTGAGCGGTTTTGGCCGCCTCAGCTGCGAGCATGGCGGCATACATGCCACGGTTATAGAGCACGTTGCCGACCTGATCGCCTGCGCCTGCCGCTTTGCCCGCATCAACAACATACTTCTGGATGTCGTCAAAGATCGGGAAGTCACGGCCCACGTTGTGGAAGGTCAGCGCCTTGAAGCCATTGGCCTTCGCGCCCGCTGGCAGCACGTCATGCTCTGCACCGGACCACCAGATGCCGATGAAGTTTTCCATCGGGAAGCGGATGTTGGCAGCTTCCTGAACCGCAACCTGGTTCATCACGCCCCAGCCCCACATCAGAACAAAGTCCGGACGTTCGCGGCGGATCTGCAGCCACTGGGATTTCTGCTCCTGACCGGGGTGATCCACCGGCAGCAGGCTCAGCTCATAGCCGTGCTTTTTCTGCAGCTCTTCGAGCGTGCGGATCGGCTCTTTGCCGTAAGCGGAGTTGTGATAGACCAGCGCAATTTTCTTGCCCTTCAGGTCACCGCCATTGGTCTCAAGCAGGTAGTTCACCGCACCGGAGGCCCCATCCCAGTAGTTGCCAGGGTAGTTGAACACGTGGCTGAAGACTTCGCCGTTGGCGGCAGAGGTCCGGCCATAGCCCATGGAGTGGATCGGAATGTCATCCGCGGTCGCTTTGGGGATCAGCTGATAGGTGATGCCGGTGGAGAGCGGCTGATAGACCAGCGCGCCTTCGCCTTTGGTGGATTCGTAGCATTCCACACCTTTGGCGGTGTTGTAGCCGGTTTCACATTCGATCATGCGGATCGGAACGCCACCAATGCCGCCATCACGCTCGTTCAGCAGAGTGAAGTAATCTGCGTAGCCATCCGCGAAAGGAATGCCGCCTGCAGCGTAGGGGCCTGTGCGGTAGCTGAGTGATGGGAACACCAGATCGGCCATTGCCGGGGCTGCCGCCATCACCGCGCCGAGCGCCATGGATGCGAATTTCAATTTCATCGGGTTTCTCCTCCCTTGGTTTTTGTCCGATGGTGAGCGCAGAGCCTCCCCGCCCCGCGCGCTGGTCATGGCCCCGCCTTAATGCGGGAAGGGCCACAACCTCAGCTTCTCCTTGGCCACGCGCCAGAGCTGCGCCAGACCATGGGGTTCTGCGATCAGGAAGACGATGATCAGCGCCCCCACGATCAGGAATTCGAGGTGTGCGGCGATATCGGTTGGCCAGCCAAGGCCTCCCACCAGCACGTTTTTCAGCAGGACCGGCATCAGAACCAGGAAGGCTGCGCCGGCAAAGGAGCCAAAGATCGAGCCCAGACCGCCAATGATGATCATGAAGAGCACCAGGAAGGACTGGTTGATGCCAAAGGCTTCGCCCACTTCCACCGCGCCCAGATAGACCGAGAAAAACAGCGCGCCCGCAACACCGATGAAGAAGGAGCTGACAGCAAAAGCAGAGAGCTTGGCCTTCAGCGGGTTCACACCGATGATTTCAGCGGCGATGTCCATGTCGCGGATCGCCATCCATTTGCGCCCCTGCATGCCGCGTGTCAGGTTGCGCGCCACAATCGCCAGCAACGTGAGGATCACGAGGCAGAAGAGATAAGGCGCCCATGCGGTGGTGTTTGGGCCGGTCACGGCGATGCCAAACACGGTGCGCTCCGGTGCGGAGATCTGGCCGGAGGCGGAGTAGTTGTAAAACCACGGCACCCGGTTGAAGAGCCACACCAAGAAGAACTGTGCCGCCAGTGTGGCCACCGCCAGATAGAAGCCTTTGATGCGCAGTGATGGCAGACCAAAGAGCACCCCGACCAGCGCGGTCACGCCACCCGCCAGAAGCACGTGGATGAAGATGTTGATCTCCGGGAAAGAGGTCATGAGCTTGTAGCAGGCATAGGCCCCCACCGCCATGAAGCCCCCGGTGCCCAGGCTGACCTGCCCGCAGTACCCCACGAGGATGTTCAGACCAATCGCCGCGATCGCATAGATCAGGAACGGCAGGAAGATCGCGTTGACCCAGTAGTCATTGATCAGGAACGGCACCGCGCAGAAGGCAAAGAGCATCACCGCATAGTACCGATAGCGATCAAAGCGGATCGGGAAGGTTTGGTTGTCGTCGGCGTAGTTCGTTTTGAAGTCGCCCGCTTCACGATAGAACATCAGCTGTTCTCCTCGTTATATTCTCTTTCAAGATGGGACCGGTCCGCCCGGTTCCCCTTTTTCGCATAGCCCGTGGCCTCTGAGTGCCGCACAAGCTTGAGGTAACACCACACTCCCAGCGCTCCCCCTGTCGCCGCGAGGACCGCGGCGGTGGTCATTTGCCCCGCATCAGCCGGGTCCGCCGTGATGGCGAGGTAGCCGAAGGCCCAGAAACCGGACCAGGCGATGACGTTCAGGATGGCTAGAAGTTTTGGCATATCCTGTGAGACCTTTCGTTTCAGACCCTCTCGATGATTTTTTCCCCAAACAGGCCCTGCGGCCGGAAGACGAGGAAGACGAGTGCCAGCACATAGGCGAACCAGTTTTCGGTTGCGCCGCCGACCAGCGGGCCGATGGTGAATTCAAAGAGCTTTTCACCGACACCGATGATCAGGCCACCGACAATGGCGCCGGGGATCGAGGTGAAGCCGCCCAGCATCAGCACCGGCAGCGCCTTGAGTGCGATCAGCGAGAGCGAGAACTGCACACCGGATTTGGCACCCCACATGATGCCCGCCACCAGCGCGACAAAGCCTGCCACGGACCAGACCATGACCCAGATGAAGTTGAGCGAGATGCCCACCGAAAGCGCCGCTTGGTGATCGTCGGCCACAGCGCGCATGGCGCGGCCCTGTTTGGTGTACTGAGAGAACAGCACCAGTGCGATCACGAGAATAGTGGCGATCACCGTGGCAACCAGATCGAGCTGATCCAGGAAGAAGCCGTAGAAGTTCTCGTTGCCCATGCCGAGCCACTGGGTGTTTTCCTCAATCCAGAAGCTGCCGCCCTGAGGCAGACCCACATCCAGCGTCTTGATGTCAGAGCCCCACATCAGGTCGCCAAAACCTTCGAGGAAATAGGCGAGACCAATGGTGGCCATGAACAGGATGATCGGTTCCTGATTGACCAGATGGCGGAACACAAATTTCTGCACCGCCCAGGCGAGGAACACCATGACACCCATGGTCAGAAGGATCGCCAGGATCGCGGGCACGTGCCAGCCAAAGTGGTGGATTTCCGTGCCGAGTGCCGCGTTGATCAGATGCGCAAAAGGCACCTGCCCTTTCATGATCCCCACCAGGGTCGCCGCAGAGAACAGCGCCATCACACCCTGAGCGTAGTTGAAGATGCCGGAGGCTTTGTAGATCAGAACGAAGCCCAGCGCGACGAGCGCATAAAGCACCCCTGCCATCAGGCCGTTAAGCACAACCTCGGTGCCGTAGAGAAGACTTTCAGGCATCACAAACGCCTCCGAATTTTTCTTTGAAGTCAGGGATTTGCTTAGTCATGAGCCACCCCCAGATAGGCGTCGATCACATCCTGGTTGTTGCGCACCTCATCTGGTGTGCCGTCCCCGATCTTCTTGCCGTAATCCATCACCACCACGCGGTCAGAGAGATCCATAACCACGCCCATATCGTGCTCGATCAGCGCGATGGTGGTGCCAAATTCATCATTCATATCAAGGACAAAGCGGGACATGTCCTCTTTCTCCTCGACGTTCATCCCGGCCATGGGCTCGTCCAGAAGCAGGATAGACGGTTCCGCCGCCAGTGCGCGCGCAAGCTCGACCCGCTTTTTCAGACCGTAAGGCAGGCGCCCCACCGGTGTCTTGCGGATGTGCTGGATTTCAAGGAAGTCGATGATCCGCTCCACAAAGGCGCGGTTTTCCACCTCTTCCTGTTCGGCTTTGCCTTTCCAGAGCGCCTGCTGGATCAGATTGGCGTTCATCTGGCGCAGACGGCCGGTCATCACGTTATCAAGCACGGACATGCCCTCAAACAGCGCGATGTTCTGGAAGGTGCGGGCGATGCCCTGTTGCGCCACCTGATAAGGTTTCATCGGCGGGCGCTTGGCGCCTTTGTACCAGACCTCGCCTTCCTGCGGCACATAGAAGCCGGAAATCACGTTCAACATTGAGGATTTGCCCGCGCCGTTGGGACCGATGATCGCGCGGATCTCGCCTTCGCGGATGTCAAAGCTGATGTCGGTGATCGCCTTCACCCCGCCAAAGCGCAGAGTGATGTTTTTCATTTCCATCACCACACCGCCAATGGTGCGGCCGTCGTCGGTGACGAAGCTGTCGTTGCTCATATCGTTCATTCTGCTGCCACCTTGCTGGCCACGGGCACCACTGCGGCGTCGCGCAATTCAAGCGTGGCGCGGATGCTGCCTTTGCGGCCGTCTTCATAGGTCACTTCGGTTTCGGTTGAGACCGAGCTGGCGCCGCCATAGAGCGCATCCACCAGATCCTTGAATTTGTCGGCCACAACCGCACGGCGCACTTTGCGGGTGCGGGTCATTTCGCCGTCGTCCGCATCCAGTTCCTTGTGCAGGATGAGGAAGCGGTGGATCTGACAGCCGGCCAGCATCGGGTCATCGGCCACGGATTTGTTGACCGTTTCCACATGGCCCTGAATGGACTCAAGCACCTTCGGATGCCCCGCGAGCTCCTGATAGGAGGCATAAGGCACGTTGTTGCGCTCTGCCCAGTTGCCCACCGCCGTCAGGTCGATGTTGATGAAGGCCACGCAGCGATCCTTGCCGCTTCCAAACAGCACAGCCTCCAGAATGTCGGGATAGAACTTCAGTTTGTTCTCGACATATTTGGGCGCGAACATGGAGCCATCGGCCATTTTGCCCACGTCTTTGGCGCGGTCGATGATGCGCAGGTGGCCGGTGTCTTTTTCAAAGAAGCCAGCATCACCGGTTGCCACCCAGCCTTCCGCGTCCTTGGTGGAGGCGGTGCTTTCTGGGTTGTTGTAGTATTCCACAAACACACCGGGGCTCCGGTAGTGGATTTCGCCGGTGTCGTCGATTTTGATTTCCACGTCCGGGCTTGGCACACCCACGGTGTCCGCGCGCACCTGACCGTCCGGTTGGGCGGTGATAAAGACGGTGGCTTCGGTCTGGCCGTAAAGCTGTTTCAGGTTGATGCCGAGGGAGCGGTAGAACTCAAAAATCTCCGGACCAATCGCTTCGCCCGCAGTGTAGCCGACGCGCACGCGGCCAAAGCCGAGCGTGTCTTTCAGCGGGCCGTAGATCAGCATATCGCCCAGTTTGTATTTCAGACGGTCCATGAAGGGGACGGGGTTGCCGTCCAGAATATCGCCGCCCACTTTTTTGGCGTGTTCCATGAAGTTGTGGAACATGCGGCGTTTGAGGGAGCCTGCGTCTTCCATACGGATCATGACGTTGGTGAGCTGGGTCTCAAACACGCGCGGCGGGGCGAAGTAGTAGGTTGGCCCGATTTCGCGCAGGTCGGTCATCATCGTGTCGGCGGATTCCGGGCAGTTCACGCAGAAGCCTGTCCAATACGCCTGACCAATGGAGAAGATGAAATCCCCGACCCATGCCATCGGCAGATAGGCGAGGATCTCTTCGCCCGCTGTGAGCTTGTCAAACTCGGAAGAGTTCTTCGCGCTCTCGATCACGTTGCGGTTGGAAAGCACCACGCCTTTGGGTTTGCCGGTGGTGCCTGAGGTGTAGAGCATCACGCAGGTGCTGTCGTAGGTCAGTTTGCCCCGGCGTGCCTCAAGATCGGTGATCCATTCATCCCGCGCCGCAAGGCCCTGTGCCTGAATGTGGCTGAACTCATGCAGCTGGTGGTGATCATACTTCCGCAGCCCGCGCGGATCGACGTAGATCATATGTTCGAACTGATGCAGGCTGTCCTGAATGTCGATGATCTTGTCGACCTGTTCCTGGTCTTCGACGATGGCGTATTTGGCGCCGCAGTGACCGAGGATATATTCCATCTCCTCTGCCGCGCTGTCCTGATACACAGGCACCGGCACCGCGCCCACGGATTGGGCGGCAACCATCGACCAGTAAAAATAGGGGCGGTTGCGTCCGATGATGGCGACAAAATCGCCCTCCGACACGCCCAGATTGATCAGGCCGAGCGCGAGCGCTTCGATTTCTTCTGCTGTCTTTGCCCAAGTCCAGGTCTGCCAGATCCCAAACTCTTTCTCCCGGTATGCGTCTTTATCCGCAAATTGGGTGGCGTTCCGCTGCAACAGCGCCGGAATGGACGCGAGTCCGCCGGTCGCCTGTGACGACTGTGCCAAATTTCTTTCCTCCCTAAAGCTCGCCCTATTGGTGTTTTGAGCAAGCCAAAACCGTCGAAACGATTCCTCCCCTCACAGTGGGGCTCAGAACAGGCTGCGGGTCAACTTTTTCCTTAACATTTCCTAAACCTTACGAATTGTAACAGCGCGCATTTCGGACTTTCGCTGACCCCGAAACCGGTGTTAGCGATAAGAAAAGGAGAGCTGCATGGCGCATGTGAAAGGGGAAACGCAGGCGATGACCGTCGCCGGGCTGAACCTGATCAAACAGGCTCTGTCGATCTATGACAGCGAGCTGAAACTGGTTGTGGCCAATGCGCGCTTTCGCGAGATGTTCTCTATTCCCAAAGGCTTGATGCAACCCGGGGCGACCTTTGCGGACACCATCGCCTTTCTGATAGAGAATGGCGAATACGGCCCCATTGCGGAGGCTGAGAAGGCGGCGTTCATTCAGGACCGTGTGGAGCGGGCGCTGGCGTTTGAGCCGCATTACTTTGAACGCAAGCGCGCGGACGGGCGCTGGATCAGCGTCGAAGGCTCACCTCTGCCGCAGGGCGGCTGGGTCGCGGTTTACACCGATATCACCTCCACCAAACGGCAGGAGGCGCTGCTGCGCGCACGCTCTGAGGAGCTGTCAGATCAAGTGCTGCAATATGCCGAGGAGCTGTCTGCCACCAACCGGGAGATGGAAAGCACGGTCAACACGCTGGAGGAGGTCAAACGCCAGCTGACCGAGAGCGAGGCGCGGATGCGGCTGACGGCGGAGATGATGCCAGCCCATATCGCCCATGTGGGGCCGGACTGGATCTATACCTATTCCAACCGCCGCCTCAGCGCGGTGATCCCCGGACGCCCCTCAGATATTGTGGGCATGCGGGCCGAAGAGGCGCTTGGCGAGAGTGCCTTTCGCGCGATCCGTCCTCATCTTGAGGCGGCCTTTCGCGGCAAGGCCTCGGTGTTTGAGTTCAACGAACATCCGAGCACGCGGCGGATCCGCGTGGCCTTTACGCCGGATGATAGCGAGGGCGCGGCGCGCGGGGTCTATGTGCTGTCGATGGACATCACCGAGGAAACCCAGACCCGCGTTGCCCTGCAACAGACCCGCCGCCGTGAAATCGCGGCGCAGATGACAAGTGGCTTGGCGCATGATTTCTCCAACCTGTTGACCATCATTCTTGGCACCCAGCGCAAGCTGCAGAAGATGGGCCTGCCGGAAGAGGCGCAATCGCTGATTGAAGCCACCCTGGGCGCGGCGCGGCGCGGGGGCACGCTTCTGGACAATCTGGCCAATGTCACCGGCCCGCGTGTGCCCAAGCTGGCGGCCACGGATATGGCGGGCTTCCTGTCTGATCTGGAGACGCTGGCGCGCCCGACGGTCGACAAGAAGGTGGCGCTGATCATCGAAAACAACATTCCTGACGGCGCGCTGATGGTCGATCCGGCGATGTTGCAGGATTCTCTGGTGAACCTTCTGCTGAACGCCGCCCATGCCTGTGGCGCCGGGGGGACAATCCTCTTGATTGCGGAGCTGGTGCAGAACACCTGGGTGCAATTCACGGTGCGCGACACCGGGCCGGGCTTTTCTGACGAGGCGCTCAGCCGGGCGTTGGATCCGTTCTTCACCACCAAGGGCGCGGATGGATCGGGCCTTGGGCTGGCGATGGTCTATGACATGACCAAGCTGGTGGGGGGCGACATCAAGATCGGCAATGCGGTGAACGGCGGGCAGGTGATCCTGCGGCTGCCGTTGCGCCGGGCGGTGCAGGATGCCACGCCCGGGCTGGCACTGCTGGTGGAGGACAACCCCGATCTGCGCGGTCTGATACGCGACATGCTGACCGATATGAAACACACGGTGATCGAGGCCGCCAGCGTGGATGAGGCGCGGGTGCTGCTGGATCAGGTGCCCGAGATCAAGCTGGTGCTTTCTGATATTTCCTTAGAAGGCGAGGCCACCGGTGTGGATCTGATCCGCGAGGTCGGGCGGGAGCGTGTGCCAACTTACCTTATGACCAGCTTGCCCCAGAGCCACACGCTCTATATCGAAGGGGCGGCGCGGGCGCCGGTGCTGCCCAAACCCTTTACGGCCAAACAGTTAGACCAATTTTTGCACCCGAAGTGAGACCCTGTTTATGACTGCTCCGCTTGTCACCATTCTGGACGATGAACCGGATATCCGCATGATCCTTGCGGATGCGCTGGAGGATGCGGGCTTTCGCACCATGGCGTTTTCGCGGGCCACCGAATTTGAAGCTGCTCTGAAATCCACCACGCCGGATGTCTGCCTTGTGGATCTGGGCTTGCCAGACAAAGACGGGCTGACGCTGGTGCATCGGCTGGCGCTGGAGGTCGGCGCGGCGGTGATCATCATTTCCGGGCGCGCGCAGGTGCAGGACCGGATCACCGGGCTGGAACTGGGGGCGGATGATTACATCATCAAACCTTTTGACCCGACCGAAGTGGTGGCGCGCGTGCGCGCACGGCTGCGCAAAGACCGTGCGGCTGCGCCGGTGGCGGTGGCCAATACCGCCGAGTTCAACGGCTGGACCGCCTATTTTGACCGCTATGTGCTGGAAGATGAGACCGGCGCGGAGACAACATTCAGCCATGCGGAAGGCGAGGTGCTGCGGCTGTTTCTGGACAGCCCCAAGCGGCTGATCAGCCGGGCGCAGATGCAGGAGACTTTGGGCGGCGCGGCGGGCGAGAGCTTTGACCGGGCCATGGATGTGCGGATTTCGCGCCTGCGCACCAAATTGCAGGAAGACCCCAAAAACCCGCGCCTTATCAAAACGATCTACGGTGCGGGGTATATTTTCCTTGGGGATGTGAGCTGGCGCTGATGCTGCTCATGTAGGATCTCTGCACACGATCTACACTATATGTAGATTTTACACCCAAAATAGCGTAGACTGATATCAGGCGGCAACCAGAGGCCGCAAAATGCGGGCTGCTCTGCAGAATGGGGCAGACAGCGCGCGCACAGGCGGGCTGGGAAGCCACCAACGGGACAGCCGCGGCACGCTGGGCGCGGCAGCACCTCGGGGACAGATACAACAAAAGGTCACTCCCGCCTTCCCCGCAGACCAGACCATCGGCTGCGGGGAATTTTTATGCGCCTCCCAAGCCGACCGTCCTTTCGCTTTCACCAAAAGAAAAGGCGCGCCCGATGACGCGCCTTCCTAAGTCTATGTGCTTTAGGCTTATTTCACCGCGAGGGTTTTCCAGCCGCCGTTTTCCACAACGGACACCACAACCACATCCGCGCCGCGGTGGTCGTCCGGGCCGTAGGTGATCTGCACATCGGTCAGCTCATCGGCGTAGTCCAGAGACTCCATGGCCGCGAGGAAGCTTTCATGGGTGAGATCGGCACCGGCGGCTTCGAGCGCGCGCACCACAGTGTCTGCGGCGGAGTAGCCAAGCATGGCAAAGCCCGAGGCGGGCTGGTCAAACTTGGCTTTGTAATCCGCGATGAATTTGGCTGGCACCGGATCGGCCGCGCGCTCATACAGATCACGCCAGCCCGCAGCGGCATAAAGCCCGTCGGTCACGCCGCCCGGCACCTGTGCCACCGGCTCCAGAAAACCTGCGGAGGTGTTGAGGAATTTCACATCGGTCCAACCGAGCTTTTTGGCGGTGCCCACCACGGTGATGCCCTGACGCACGCCCAGCGCCATGGTGACGATGTCACATTCTGCCGCTTTCAGCTTGGTCAGCGAGCCGACAAAATCAAGCTCATCCGGCTTGTGGGTGGTTTCCCCCGCCATGGTGAGACCCAGCGTTTCGGCCACATCGGCGGTGGATTCCGCGATCTCTTTGCCGAAGTCAGACGGAATATACATGGAGCAGACTTCTTTGGCGCCAAACTCCTCCGCCAGATAGGTCACGCCCACCTGCACCTGATCGTAATAGCTTGAGAAAGCGATGAATTTATTGTCGATCGGATCCTGTAGCATTTGGCGTGCGGCCGAGAGCGGGCCGATGTTGGGAATGCCTTTGGGGTCCAGCAGTTTGAAACCTGCGGTGTTCATCGGCGTGCCAAGGCTGAGCAGCATGGCAAAGACCTTGTCGCGGTTGAGCAGCTTGTTGTAGCCCTGCATCGCGCGCGGGATCTGGTAGCCGTTGTCCTCCACAACAAACCGGATCTGACGCCCGTGCACGCCACCGGCGCTGTTGGCTTCTTCAAAGCGCATGTTGGCGCCGTTCACCGCCGGAACACCCACGGCGGCAAAAATGCCGCTGAGGTCATTGACCGAGCCGATCACCACTTCGCTGTCGCTCACGCCCTGCGTGTCCGCAGCGACCTGAGACGCCAGCGCCGCCGCGCCAACCGCCAGTGCAGTCGTCAGATGTTTCATAGTTTCCTCCCGTTAATCTGTGGTCTGAGGCCACGTGAATGCGTGGCAGTTTGCGTTTAACTTGAACCGCTTATTCGTTGCCTCTCCCGAGTGGTCGAACGCGAAAAGCGATCCGCATGCCTGAGATAAAACGCGAACTGCCTCAGTACATCTCCTCAATCAGGCTTGCGTGTTTCTTCTCCACAAAGCTGCGCTTGAGCTTCATGGTGGCTGTCAGTTCTTCGTCCTCTGCGGTGAGCAGCACGTTGATGAGACGGAAATCCTTGATCTGCTCGACGCGGGCGAACTCCTTGTTGACCGCATCCACCTCTCCCTTGATCAGGTCGACCACATCCTGCGCCGCGCAGAGTGAGGCAAAATCGGAGAAGGGGACTTTGCGGTCCTGAGCGTATTTCTCCACGTTTTCCTGATCGATCATGATCAGACAGCTGAGGTATTTGCGCGCGTCGCCGATCACCACCGCATCGGAAATATAGTGGCTGAATTTCAGACGGCTTTCGATCTCTGCGGGCGTGATGTTCTTGCCGCCAGCGGTGATGATGATGTCTTTCAGACGCCCGGTGATGGTGACAAAGCCGTCCTCGTCGACGCGGCCCACATCGCCGGTGCGCAGCCAGCCGTCAGCGGTGAAGGTCTCCGCGGTTTTTTCATTGTTGCGCCAATAGCCCTGAAAGTTGTTGAGCCCCATAGTCTGGATCTCACCATCCTCGGCAATGCGCACCTGAAAGCCGGGGCAGGATTTGCCCACGGTGCCGATCTTGTTTTCATCGGGCAGGTTGATGGAGCAGAGCCCGGCGTTTTCGGTCATGCCGTAGCCCTCAAGCAGGGTCACGCCAATGGCCCAATACCAGCGGATCAGCTCTGGAGAAATCGGCGCTGCTCCGGTGCCGCCACGGCGCATTTTGTCCATGCCAAGCATCCGGCGCAGATTGCGCAGCACCAAAAAATCCCAGACCGCATAGTTTATCTGTGTTCCCATCGGAACGGGTTTGCGTTCCAGCAGATAGTCCGCGCGTTTGAGCCCCGCCTTGACCGCCATGGAAAAGGCAAAACGGCCAATGGGCGTAGCCTCCTGCGCCAGCACCAGAACGCGGGAGTAGATTTTTTCCCACACCCGCGGCACGGCGGTGAAATGCGCGGGCGAGACCTCGCGCAGGTTGTCAAACACCGTCTCCGGGCTTTCGGCAAAATTCACCGTGGCCTTGCCGGCAATCGGGAAATAGGCCGACACGTTGCGCTCCAGAATGTGGCACAGCGGCAGAAAGCAGAGCTGTTCGTCTTTGTCGGAGGTCGGCAAGGCGTGCGCGCCGGAGACACAGGCGGAGATGATGTTTTCCTGAGACAGCATGGCCCCTTTGGGCATGCCTGTGGTGCCGGAGGTGTAGATCAGAAGCCCGGTGTCATCGGGTTTGGCCTTGGTGATTTCGGCCTCAAACATGCCGGGGTTTTCAGCCGCAAAGGCGCGGCCGGTGTCATAGAGATCTTCGATGAAGACGCATTTTTTGTGGTGCAGGTCGTGCAGCCCGTCCTGATCCAGAATGATGACCTTCACCACATGGCTGGCCTGATCCTCGATCTCCAGAAACTTGTCAAGCTGCTCGTCGTTTTCCACAAACAGGAAGCGGCTGCCGCTGTCGCGCAGAAGGTATTCGAGCTGGCTGGCGCTGTCGGTGGTGTAAACCCCTGAGGCGATGCCGCCGACACATTGAATGCCCATGTCGGCATAGAGCCATTCCTTGCGGTCCTCGGACAGGATCGAGACTACCTCGCCGCGCTCAAGGCCCAGCGCGCGCAGGCCCATGCCGATCCATTTGGCGTGTTCCCAATAGTCGCGCCAGGAGTAGCTTTGCCAGATGCCGAGGTCTTTTTCGCGGTGCGCCGTGCGGGCACCCAGCTGTTCACAGCGTTTCTGAAACAGGCGCACCATGGTGTCACAGCCGTCCACCAGCGCGGGGCGCTGACCGGGAATGGCGGAGACTATCACCCCATTGATTTCAACCTGCTCCGGCGGGCGGGATGTGTTGTGAATGTTCATGTCCAATCCTCCCTCAGCGCCACGTTTTCTTGCGTTTCCAGCGGCGTTCACCGCGCGCGCCTTCTTCCTGATGGCCAAGATAGAAGGCTTTGATGTCTTCGCTTTCCATCAGCCGGTCGGCGGTGTCGTCCATCACGATGCGGCCCACCTCCATGACGTAGCCCACGTCAGCCAGCTCCAGCGCGACTTTGGCGTTTTGCTCCACCAGCATCATGGTCACGCCTTCATCTTTGTTCAGGCGGCGCAGAATTGCAAAAATCTCCTGCACCAGCAGCGGAGACAGGCCGAGGGACGGCTCATCCAACAGCATGATCTTGGGCCGCAGCATCAGGCCGCGCCCAATGGCGAGCATCTGTTGCTGACCACCCGATAGCGTGCCCGCTTCTTGGCCGCGGCGTTCGGCGAGGATGGGGAAATAGTCAAAGACCATCTGCCGGTCTTTTTCGATCTCCGCCTTGTCAGACCGGGTGTAGGCCCCGAGCGAGAGGTTTTCATCCACCGTCAGCAGCGGGAAGACTTCGCGGCCTTCGGGCACATGCACGATGCCTTCCTGCACCACTTTGTGCGGCTCCATGCCCTGAATTTCGCGGCCCTCAAAGACCACTTGGCCTTTTTCAGGATCCATGATGCCGGAGATGGTTTTCAGAAGCGTGGATTTGCCTGCGCCATTGGCGCCAAGCACGGTGACCACCTGCCCCTTTTCCACCTGAAGCGAAACACCACGGATGGCCATGATCGGGCCGTAGAAGCTCTCGATGTTTTTGATATCAAGCACTGTTTCGCCCATCACGCCGCCCCCGCGCCCAGATAGGCCTCAATCACGGCCGGATCAGATTGCACCTGCGCTGGCGTGCCTTCGGCCAGTTTGGCCCCATCGGCCAGCGCCAGCACGCGGTCTGACACACCAGAGACCAGCCCCATGTCATGCTCCACCATAAGAACGGTGATGCCCATCTGCTTGCGGATGTCATCAATCCACCAGCGCATGTCCTGGGTTTCTTCGACCGACAGACCGGAGGCGGGCTCATCCAGCAGCAAGAGACGCGGGCCGGAAGCAAGTGCGCGGCCCAGCTCGACCACCTTGCGCACGCCGTAAGGCAGACCGGCGATCATCTTGTCGCGGTAGGGTTGGAGATCGAGGAAATCGATCACCTCCTCCACCGCCTCGCGATGGCGTTTCTCCTCGCGCCGCGCCTTGGGGGTGAAGAGCATCTCCTGCACCATATTGGTCTGGCGGTGGCGGTGCCGCCCCACCAGAAGGTTCTGCAGCACCGTGGCATGATCAAACAGCTCGATGTTCTGGAAGGTGCGCGCGATGCCCAGATCGGCGACCGGAATCCGCGTTGCGCGCCAGCAGGTCGTTGCCGTCAAAGGTGATCGATCCGGCATAGGGGTCGTAAAACCGCGAGATCAGATTGAAGACCGTGGATTTGCCCGCGCCGTTGGGGCCGACAATGGCGTAAACCTCGCCTTCTTCCACGGAAAAGGTCAGATCGTTGACCGCAACCACTCCGCCGAATTTGAGGGTCGCGTTGGTGATTTCCAATAGATGGCTCATCTCAAACGCTCCGTCTTCAGGTAGCTTTTCTGGCGTTTGAACATGTCTTTGCGCGCAAAGGGGAAGAGCTCAAACCAGATGCGGATTTTCATCCAGCGGCCGTAGATGCCCATGGGCTCAAACAGGATGAAGAGGATCAGGATCATGCCAAAGACGCCGGTTTCCAGCCCCGGAATGGCCACCGAGCTGCCGCCGATCAGGTCTTTGGTGATCGAGAGGAACTGCGGCAGGAAGGCCACCACCACCGCGCCAAAGAAAGCGCCGTGGATAGAGCCAAGGCCGCCGATCACGATCATCATCAGAAGCGTGATGGAGATCACGATGGAGAAGGTCTCGTTATTAAAGGCCCCGGCGTAAAAGCCCATCAACGCGCCCGCTAGCCCGGTGATGGCGCAGGAAATGCCGAAAGCGGCTGCCTTGGTGCGGGCGATATGCACCCCCATGGCGGTGGCGGAGACCTCGCTGTCGCGCACCGCGGCAAAGGCGCGGCCCAGCGGCGCGCGAAGTAGGTTGCGGTAGCCCAGCGTGCAGAGGATCGTGACCGCAAGCACCAGCCAATAGAAGCGATCCGGTGTGGTCCAGCGCTCGATCTCGATGCCGAAGATGGTGATCATCGGGGCAAATTTGCCCGACACGCCATCGGTGACCGGCTCCATCAGCACGATGATGTCATCGGCCAGAATGGAGAGCGCGATGGTGGCAATGGCGAGATAGATGCCGTGCAGACGGATGGCGGGAATGGCGATGATGGTGCCAACAACGCCGGTGAGAATACCTGCGGCGGGGAAGGCGATCAGGAAGGGCCAGCCCTGCTCCATGAAGATCACGCAGGAGTAGCAGCCCAGCGCAAGGAAGGCCGCGTGGCCGAGGCTGGCCTGCCCGGTCTGTCCGGTGAGCAGCATCAGCCCCAGACCGGCAATGGCCCAGATCAGCACGTTGGTGACTTCGCCAAGGTAGAATTCGTCAATCAGCCAGGGCAGCAGCACAGCGATGACAATCAGCGCGGCATAGACGCAGAAGCTCCAGAGGTCCGGAAACAGGCGGATGTCATGGTCATAAGAGGTTTTGAAATGTATCCGCATCGGCTCAGACCTTCTTTGTGCGGACCTGTGAGAACAGGCCGTGGGGTCGGAAGACGAGCACGAAGAGCAAGAGCGCATAAGGCGCGATCTGGCTGTATCCGGCGGCGAGATAGCGCGCGGCAAAAGGCTCGATCACGCCCACAATCAGCCCGCCCATGAGCGCGCCGGGCAAGCTGCCAAAGCCACCGATGACCGCGGCGGCAAAGGCCTTGATGCCCAAAAGCCCGGCGTTGGGATCAATCGCACCTTTGGAGGCAAAGAGGATGCCAGCAACCGCTGCGGTTGCACCGGACAAGCCCCAGATCATGCCCTGCACCCGTTTCACCGGAATACCCATGAAGTAGGCCGCCATCTGGTTTTGGCTGGCCGCCTGCATGGCGAGCCCCAGTTTTGTGCGTTGAAAGAACTGATAGAGGAAGAAGGTCAGAAGTACAGTGACGACAATCACCGCGATGTCGGCCATGCCCAGCACCACGCCGCCCACATTGAAATCACCAATCGCCAGCGGGCTTTCCAGCGTCTGCGGCTCGTGGCTCCAGATCGCACCGGCGACAAAGCGGATCACAAAGCCCAGCGCGATGGTGAGGATCACCACGGCGACCTGACTTTGCCCGAAGAGATGGCGCAGCACAAAGAAATCAAGCAGATAGCCCAGCACCGCCATGATGGCGATGGCCAGAGGGGCCGCCACCCAGAAGGGCAGCCCCATGTAATGCGCATTCGTGAGGCCCAAAGTAATAAAGGCGCCGAGCATCATGAAATCGCCTTGGGCGAAATTCACCTGTTCGGTCGCCTTATAGATCAGCACGAAGCCAAGCGCGATCAAGCCATAGACACAGCCGTTCGCAAGCCCGCTGACGAGCAGTTGCACAACTTCCAATGTTTCCTCCCATGCCGACATTTTTTAGTCAGCTTTCCAGGATCAGTGTCCGGAGGTAATATTGTTGCGTCAAGCCTCCCGTTTGACGAATTCTTGAAAAACCCCGTTACATCACCCTATTTTTGCATACGCCTCCGTAGGTTAGCGCCTTTTCAACCCTTGCTAGATACCGCGGTGCCGCAAAAGCCATTCGGTGTGGCAACCTGCGTCGCCGAGAAACTCGGTCAATGCGCGGTCCCGTTTCATGAAAAGCCCGAGGTCCATCTCGTCGGTCATGCCGATGCCGCCATGCATCTGCACCCCCTCTTCCGTGGCCTGCTGCCCCACATGGGCCATCTTGGCTTTGGCGGCGCGGCTGAGCGCCTCGGCCTCATCGCTGCCACCATCAATGGCGTTGAGCGCGCGGGCGATCAGCGAGCTGGTCTGTTCCAATTCGCAATACAGATCCGCCGCGCGGTGCTGAAGCGCCTGAAACTGGCCAATCAACAGGCCAAATTGTTTGCGGGTGCGCAGGTATTCAAAGGTCTGCTCTGCGGCGGCTTTGGCCACGCCGAGTTGCTCTGCGGCGGTCACCGCACGGCCCAGACAGAGCACATGATCCAAGGCTTTTTGCGCCGCTGCGCCCGTGGCGAGAACCGCCTCTTTGGGCACAGATACCTCATCCAAGTGCGCCAACGCCGCATTGCGGTGATCCAGAAGCAGCTGTGGTGTGATTGAAACCCCTTGTGCTGCCGGATCCACCAGCACAAGCGCCAGTCCTTCCGCAGACTGGGCCACCACAATCAGACGGTCTGCGCCGCTTCCGTCCACCACAAAGCTCTTGCGGCCCGTCAGGGTCAGGCTGTCGCCCGTTTGGGTCAGCGTGGTTGTGATACGGCTTGGGCGGTGTTTGGCCCCCTCCTCCAGCGCCAGCGCGACAATGGCAGCCCCGCTTGCAATCTTTGCGCCCCATTCCGAGAGCGCCGCGCCACCGGTCTGGCGCAGCAGGGACGCCGACAGAACCGCCGTGGAAAGAAACGGTGCCACAGTCAGGTTGCGCCCGATCTCCTCTGCAATCACGCCCGCCGCGCGCGCGCCAAAATCCGCGCCGTCGACCTCTTCGGGCAGCAAAATGCCCATCCATCCCAACTCCGCGAACTCGGTAAGGATCGCGCGGTTATCACCCTGCGCAGCGCCGTTCTCGCGCAAGGCCCGAAACACCGTGATCGGGTGGGATTTGCTAAGATAGGCCGCGGCGGCATCGGCCACCATCTGGTGATCGTCATTCAGGATTTCCATCTCCGCCCCCTCAGCTTGGCAAATTCAGAACGGCTTTGGACAGGATGCCCAGCATCACCTCGGAGGTGCCGCCTTCGATGCTGTTGCCTTTGGAGCGCAGCCAATCCTGCGCCGCCTGCCCGGCGTCATTGGCAGGGCCTTCCCACACGAGATCATCTGCGCCACCCGCTGCGACCCGCAAGCTTTGACGGCGCTTGTTGAGCTCGGTGCCCAGATATTTCAGCTCCGCAGAGCGCGCGCCCAGCTCGTTGCCTGCCCGCATGTAGGCGCGGGTCATGTCCACATGAGCGTCAAAGGCCATTTCATCCACCAGAAAGCGCCCCAGCTCTGCGCGCATCATCGGGTCATCCAGCCGCCCGGTGGCATCGAGGCCAATGACCTGGGACGCATCGGCGATCAGATCGGTTTTGGCAAAGATCGCCGCATCAGAGCCGCCAATCATCTCGCGCTCATGGTTCAGCAGATATTTGGCAATGGTCCAGCCCTGCCCGGGCGCGCCGACGATCTGATCCTTGGGCACCTGCACCGCATCAAAGAAAGTCTCGCAAAACGGCGATGCGCCGGAGATCAGCTTGATCGGTTTGGTGGTCACCCCCGCGCTGGCCATGTCAAACAACAGGAAAGAAATGCCGGTGTGTTTCTTGGCGTCAGGCTCGGTGCGCACCAGACAGAAAATCCAATCCGCCTTATCGGCATAAGAGGTCCAGATCTTCTGGCCGCTCACCTCAAAATAGGCGCCCTTGTCCTCACCTTTGGTCTGCAGACTGGCCAGATCAGAACCTGCGCCCGGCTCGGAATAGCCCTGACACCAGCGGATCTCTCCGCGCGCGATTTGCGGCAGGTAGTGGCGCTTCTGCTCTTCCGTGCCAAAGTGCAGCAGAGCCGGCCCCAGCATCCAGATGCCAAAGCTCTGCAAAGGTGGGCGCGCATTGATCCGCGCCATTTCCTCGGCCAGCACCTTCTGCTCAGGCCCGGACAGACCGCCGCCGCCATAGGCCTTGGGCCATCCCGGCACGGTCCAGCCGCGCGCCGCCATCACATCCAGCCATTCCTTTTGCGCGGATGACTGAAACACAAAGTGACGCCCGCCCCAGCAGATGTCATTCTCGCCCATCGGCGTGCGCATCTCGGCGGGGCAATGGGTGGCCAACCAATCCCGTGTCTCTTGGCGGAATTGCGCCAGATCCGTCATTTCAAATCCTCCCTGCTCAGCCGCAGGCTTGAAATGACAGGTGCCCGGCGGTGATCTTGCAGGGAGGATGCAAACATACTACTTAGTATGCTGTCAATTCAGCCCGTGACGCCGACGTAGCGTCAAGCCAGCCGCGCAGGAGCCTCGCTTGAGCCCGACTTCGCCCCCAATCAGCCGGTCAAAATCCGAAATACTGGACGCGGCTGCGCATGTTTTTATGACGCTGGGCGCAGATGCGGCCTCCATCGACGATGTGGCGCGCCACCTTGGCGCCACCAAAGGCCGGATCTACCACCACTTCCCCTCCAAAGGCGCGCTGCTGGGGGAGGTCTGCCTGCGCGCGGCGGCTTTTGCCCATGAGGCGGTGGCCCCGGTGATCGACACGCCGCTCCCGCCAGAGGACAAATTGCGCCAGATGATCCTTGCGCATGTGCCCGCCGTGCTGGGCACGCTGCCCTATCACAAGGTGATCATTCAGTCCTATCTCGGCATCATGCAGAAATCGACGACCGCGCAGGAACGTGCGCTTTTTGACGGGATCCGCGCGGAACGCGCTGCCTATCAGGATTTGTTCCGCGCCGTCATTGCGGAAGGCATGGAAGCAGGCCGGTTCAGACAGCAGAACCTCTCCATCGCGCTGCAATCGCTGCTGCTTTTGGTGAATGCGCCGGTGTTCTGGTATCAACCGCGTGCCGATGAGCCTGAGGAATTCATTCCCGATCTCGCGGCACAACTGGCGGATATGGCGATCGCCTCTTTGACGTAGGCTGCGCCTGCCGCCAGGCCGATCTGCCCCCTCAGCCGCGCATGAAGCCGCCACGAGCGCGCTTTGGATATTTGGGGAATGAGAAGCTTTTTAAGACAATCTTAAGCTTAAGTTGCCAAGATGTTCTGGCGGTACAGGCTGGGAAGCCGATGGCCGTGAATGAGAAGCGCCTCAATGTCCTGCGAGCCGCGCGCGTGGCGTCTGGCGGTGACATTGAGGCGCGCTTGGCTTCTCATTCTCAAAATATCCCCGCCGGAGGCAGTCCGCAAAATGCCACCAGCGGATTGGTCTGCGATGGCGCGTCAGCCGAGCAAACCGGCTTTCTGGAACAGGGCTTTCACGTCTGCCTCCGGGCGCGCGCCATAGTGGCTGATCACCTCTGCCGCCGCGATGCAGCCCATTTTGCCGGCGGTTTCCAGCGACTGTCCGGTGGCCACACCGTAGAGGAAGCCGCAGGCAAATTGATCCCCGGCGCCGGTGGCGTCGACCGGCACGATTTCGTTGACCGCAACGGTGGCTTCTTCTTCGCCGCTGAGCAGCACAACGTCTTTGCCCGAGCGGGTGCAGACCACCATGCCCGCGTCCTGTGCCGCCTGCTCAAGCGCGGTGCTGAGGTCGGTCTGATAGAGCGAGGCCCATTCGTGCTCATTGCCGATCACGAAATCCAGCTCTTTCACCAGACGGCGGAAATCGTCGCGGTGGCGCTCCACGCAGAAAGGATCAGACAGGGCGATGCCCGCCTTGCCGCCGCCATCGCGGCAGAGTTTGGCGGCGCGCTCAAAGGCTTCTTTGCCTTTGGGTTTGTCATAGAGGTAGCCCTCAAGGAACAGAAGCTGCGCCTGACCGGCCACATCGTCAGAAACATCATCCGGGCCCACCTCAGAGGAGATGCCCAGATAGGTGTTCATCGAGCGCTCGCCATCCGGGGAGACAAAGATCATGGAGCGCGAGGTTGGCAGCTCTCCGCCCGGCACAGGCGGGTTCACAAAGTCGGTGCCGCCGGTCTCCATGGATTGCGCATAGAACTGGCCCAGCGCGTCGTCATGCACACGGCCGATGAAGGCGGTCGAAAGGCCCAGCGCACCGAGGCCCGCGAGCGTGTTCGCCACCGAGCCACCCGGCGCCTGTGTGCGGTTGGTCATCGCCGCATAGAGCATCTCGCCGCGCTCTTTTTCCACAAGCTGCATGATGCCTTTCTCGATCCCCATAAGATCCAGAAAGCTGTCATCAGACTGGCTGATCACATCAACAATGGCGTTGCCGATGCCGACAACCTGATAGTTTTTCATAGGTTTTTGTCCTCAAATAGGCAGAGATCGCGGATGAGACAGGTGCCACAGAGCGGCTTGCGTGCTTTGCACACATAGCGCCCGTGCAGGATCATCCAATGATGGGCGTGGAGTTGAAAATCCACGGGGATATGGTCTTCGATGGCCCGCTCAACCACCACCACATCTTTGCCCGGGCAGACGCCGGAGCGGTTGCCAAAACGGTAGATGTGGGTGTCCACAGCCTGGGCCGGATATTGCCACCACATGTTCAAAACCACATTGGCGGTTTTGCGGCCCACACCGGGCAGGCTTTCCAACGCGGCGCGGGAATTGGGTACCACGCCACCGTATTGGTCCACCAGAATGCGGGAGAGTTTGATCACATTCTTGGCTTTGTTGCGGTAAAGACCAATGGTCTTGATGTGCTCGATCAGAGCGTCTTCGCCCAAATCCAGCATTTTCTGTGGGGTGTCGGCCACCTTGAAGAGCTCTTTGGTGGCGCGGTTCACACCGGCGTCGGTCGCTTGCGCAGACAGCGCGACAGCCACCACCAATGTATAGACGTTGACATGGTCAAGTTCGCCTTTGGGGTGGGCCTCAGCTGCCTCAAACCGGGTGAAGATCTCGCGGATCGTGTGGTAATCAAGTTGCTTTGCCATCGCGGCCTGTTTTGCACGGGCCTGCGCGGTGAAACAACCCCGCAGAGGGCGGGCAGAGCACGCGAAGGAGAATCGCCTCACCTGTTTCAGGTTGCATTGCCCCTCCTTCAGACCGAACACAGGGCGAGGGCACGGCAAATCTGACGGGGCAGTATTGTGCCCCGTGCATATGATCGAATTCTTGGCGATTCCCTTTTGGAGCCGCCGCAGTGCAGAACCCCTGTGGCTGGCAGGCCACAGCAATCCGGGGTCAACACGCCCCGAAACAAGGGAAAAACACAGCATTTGTGATGCCGCACTGCCGACAACGAAAGTTTGTATAAAATACACGTATTAAGAGAGGGTGAATCCGCAGGCATTTGAGCCAATTTGGAATTTTCATTACCAGACAGGCACTTACCCACCTGTGGATAGATTCTTTTTCTGAATCATCTGAGTCAAGATCGAAGTTCAGTTGCCCGCGAGAGCACCAGCTTGCTAGTTTCTCACAGCGATTCACATCGCCTTGGGGGGGACAGACGCTGACACATTATGGCTTTGCCATGCCAGCCTGCTGATCCGGTTACATCGTAGATGTAACTTTATCAGTTGGCAGGGTGCCTGCTGTTCCAACAAATCTGCGCTTGCGCATTTAGAGAATCTCAACCGGGGAATAGGGACCCCCGGAACGGTTGAGGTTTGTCTAATTTGTTGCCGTTTTGGCCTCCGGACGACGTGATTTCGGGACAAAACTATGACTGGGCTCAGCCCGGCGCGACGGAACTTTTGAAGGAACACGGGGACAGATGACCGAAGATAAATGGGGCGATATTCAACAAGACCTTCTCAAGACGGTTGGCCAAAACAATTTTAAAACCTGGATCGAGCCCGTCGATCTTGCCGACCTGAACGAGGGTGTCGCCACCTTCCACGTGCCGACCAATTTTATCGGCAACTACGTATCGCAAAACTATGGCGATCTGATCATGCACCAGCTGAACCAGGCGGGTGCAGGCGTTCAACGCATGCAATTTAAAGTTGCAGATCAGCAACCTCGTCGCGCGACTGCGGCGGCCGCCGCGGCACCTGCTGCGACGCCTGCAAGCGGCGCAACCAGCTTGAGTGCGGCAGCGAAGGCCGCTGCGGGCTCAGACACCGAGATGACCGGTGCTCCGTTGGACGCACGCTTCACCTTTGACAGCTTTGTGGTCGGCAAACCAAACGAATTGGCCAATGCCGCTGCGCGCCGTGTGGCCGAGGGTGGCCCGGTGACATTCAACCCGCTGTTCCTCTATGGTGGCGTGGGTCTGGGTAAGACACACTTGATGCACGCAATCGCCTGGGAGTTGCAGGCGCACCGCCCCGACCTCAACGTGCTTTACCTCTCTGCTGAGCAGTTCATGTACCGTTTTGTGCAGGCGCTGCGTGACCGCAAGATGATGGACTTCAAAGAGCTGTTCCGCTCTGTGGATGTTTTGATGGTGGATGACGTTCAGTTCATCGCCGGCAAAGACAGCACGCAGGAAGAGTTCTTCCACACTTTCAACGCGCTGGTGGATCAAAACAAACAGATCATCATCTCGGCCGACCGTGCGCCAGGTGAGATCAAGGATCTGGAAGACCGCATCAAGAGCCGCCTGCAATGTGGCCTCGTGGTGGACCTGCACCCGACCGACTATGAGCTGCGTCTGGGCATCCTGCAGAACAAGGTGGACAGCTACCGTCAGCAATATCCTGAGCTGCAGCTCGCGGAGGGCGTGCTGGAATTCCTGGCGCATCGCATCTCCACCAACGTGCGCGTGCTGGAAGGCGCGATGACCCGTCTCTTTGCGTTTGCATCTCTGGTTGGTCGTGAGATCACCATGGAGCTGACGCAGGACTGTCTGTCTGACGTGCTGCGCGCCTCTGAGCGCAAGATCTCTGTGGAAGAGATCCAGCGTAAGGTGGCAGAGCACTACAACATCCGCCTGTCTGACATGATCGGCCCCAAGCGTGTGCGCACCTTTGCGCGTCCACGTCAGGTGGCGATGTATCTGTGCAAACAGCTGACCTCGCGCTCCCTGCCGGAAATCGGCCGTCGCTTTGGCGGGCGTGACCACACCACGGTCATGCATGGTGTGAAGCGGATCGAAGAGCTGCGCAGCTCTGACGGGCAAATCGCGGAAGATCTGGAAATGCTGCGCCGGGCGCTGGAAGCCTAAGCGGCAAACCCGCATCAAACGCCAAATACGTTACCAAAACGCCGCGTCCGCATGGGCTGCGGCGTTTTCATTCCCCCAATACGCTTGACGGCCCTTTAGAAGTGGCCGACAAAACCAACAAAACACTTGTGTCGGCAAGGGATGTCGCTAATTTGCCCTTCCCGGCAATCGGAGGACGATGGGATGAAGATCAGTATCGAACGCGCCGTACTGCTGAAAGCAGTATCGCAAGCACAGTCTGTGGTAGAGCGTCGCAACACGATCCCGATCCTGGCAAACGTTCTGATCGAGGCCGAAGGGGACACGGTTCAGTTCCGTGCAACCGATCTGGACATTGAGGTCGTGGACAAAGCCAACGCCATGGTGGAGCGCGCTGGCGCAACCACAGTGGCCGCAACCACCCTGCATGAAATTGTGCGCAAGCTGCCCGATGGCGCGCTGGTCACACTGACCGATGACAGCGCCGCAGGCCGCCTGACCGTGGATGCGGGCCGCTCGAACTTCTCGCTGGCGACGCTGCCGCGTGAGGATTTCCCGGTGATGGCCTCCTCAGAATACAGCGCAAACTTCTCTGCCCCGGCTCCGGCGCTGCGGCGGCTGTTTGACAAATCCAAGTTTGCGATCTCCACCGAGGAGACCCGCTATTATCTGAACGGTGTCTATATGCACGTTGCGGATGCAGACGGCGGCAAGGCGCTGCGGGCTGTGGCAACGGACGGTCACCGTCTGGCGCGGATCGACACCGATGTGCCTGCAGGCGCGGCGGATATGCCCGGCGTGATCGTGCCGCGCAAAACCGTGGGCGAGCTGCGCAAGCTGCTGGATGACGATGAGATGGAGATCGCGGTCTCCGTCAGCGAGACCAAAGTGCGTTTTGCCACACCGGATATCACCCTGACTTCCAAGGTGATCGACGGTACTTTCCCCGACTACAGCCGCGTGATCCCGCAGGGCAACACCCGCAAGCTGGAAGTGGATGCCGCCGAATTTGCCAAGGCGGTTGACCGTGTGGCGACTGTTTCCTCAGAGCGCTCCCGTGCGGTGAAGCTGCAGCTGGATGAAGACCGTCTGGTGCTGTCGGTGAACTCGCCAGACAGCGGTGCGGCGGAAGAAGAGCTGGCCGTGGCCTATAATGACGAGCGTCTGGAGATCGGCTTTAACGCGAAATACCTGCTGGAAATCGCCAGCCAGGTGGACCGTGAAAATGCGGTCTTCATGTTCAACTCCGCAGGCGACCCAACCCTGATGCGCGAAGGCAATGACACCTCCGCGGTCTATGTGGTTATGCCGATGCGGGTTTGATCGGTCTTGGCGTTAAGGTACCATCCCAAACAGGGCTCACTGGTACTGGTACGCTTTGATCACGCCTTCAAACCGCCAGAGATGGTCAAAAGCCGCCCCTGCGTTGTCATATCCAAACGCATGAAAAGTCGGCCGAACCTCGCGACAGTCGTACCGCTCAGTACGACTGCGCCTCAACAGGTTATGCCCTATCACTGCGAAATTTCGATTGATCTCGAGCTTCCCAAAAGATGGTCTTCTCCAACCTGCTGGGTGAAGGCGGATATGATCTATTCGCTCAGCTTTGAACGCATGGATTTATTCAGGATCGGCAAAGGTCCGGACGGTCGAAGGATTTACCAAACCGACACAGTTTCCGACGATACTTTTGAGAAAATCAGCCAATGCGTAAAGGCCGGTTTGGGCCTGTGAATCTTGACAAATAGGCCTTTTTCACCCAATTAGGTGATCGACGCGGCTCTGGAAACATCCGCTTCAAGACCTCTATTGAGGCCAACAGGCCCTCCAGCGATACCAAGCTGCGACCTGTTGCAATGCAAGGCTCCGCTCCGGCGGGGCCTTTTTTCTTTATGGCGTAAGCGCAGTAATCCGTCTAATTCTGCAGCATGGATTTGCACTTAGCCCAAATCAGCCTGTCTCACTTCAGGTCACACAAGAAAGGCGCTCTTCAGTGTGATGGGCGCCCTGTGGCGCTGTTTGGGCCCAATGGGGCGGGCAAGACCAATATTCTGGAAGCGGTGTCCCTGTTTTCGCCGGGTCGGGGCATTCGCCGGGCCAGCGCCGAAGAGATGACTCGGCGTCCGGAGGCGATTGGCTGGAAGATCTCCGGCCTACTGCAATCAGGCCAGACCGCCTATGAAATCGACATCCGCTCTGAGAATGGGGCCGCGCGGCAGGTGCAGGTGGACGGCAAAGCCGCGCCACAGGTGCAGCTGGGACGGCTCGCGCGGGTGCTGTGGCTGATCCCGTCGATGGACCGGCTGTGGATTGAAGGCGCGGAGGGGCGGCGGCGGTTTCTGGACCGCATGACGCTGAGCTTTTTCCCAGACCATGCGGAGCATTCGCTGGCCTATGAAAAGGCCATGCGGCAGCGCAACCGGTTGCTGAAAGAGCAGCTCAACGATGCCCATTGGTATATGGCCCTTGAAAAGCAGATGGCCGAGAGCGGGGCGCGCATTCACGCCGCCCGTCAGCAAACGGTTGAGAGGTTGAGCCTTGCGCAGGGGCAGGCGGAAACCGCCTTTCCCACGGCCGAACTGGAACTGATCCAGTCAGAGGGCAGCATGCCCGAGAGCCGCGAGGATCTGGCCGAGGCGCTGGCGGAAAGCCGGTTTCGTGACATTGCCGCCGGACGCTCGCTGGTGGGGCCACACCGCACCGATATGCTGGGCACCTACCTCAGCAAAGGGGTGCCGGCAAAAGACTGCTCCACAGGCGAGCAAAAGGCGCTTCTGGTGTCGCTTATTCTGGCCAATGCGCGGGCGCTGGCCGAAGACCTTGGCGCGCCGCCCCTGCTGCTTCTGGATGAGGTGGCAGCCCATCTTGATCCCAACCGCCGTGCGGCACTTTATGACGAGATTTGCACCCTTGGTGCGCAGGCCTGGATGACCGGCACGGAGCGCAGCCTGTTTGACGCTTTGGGCGCGCGTGCGCAGTACTTTGAAGTCACTGACACGGATGGGATTTCCCAGCTTTCCGAACACGCCTAGCCCGCACCGCTTTCGTTGCGGAAAATTTGGCCATTTGCGTGACAACCCCGCCCAAACCCGATATAAATTCGGGAAATCAAAAAGGGCGACATGAATGTCTGACAACGCGCAAAATCCCGAGCAATATGGCGCGGATTCCATCAAAGTTCTCAAAGGTTTGGAAGCGGTCCGCAAACGGCCGGGCATGTATATCGGTGACACCGATGATGGCTCGGGTCTGCACCATATGGTTTACGAGGTTGTCGACAACGGCATTGATGAGGCGCTGGCCAACCACGCAGACCATGTTCGGGTGAAAATTCATGCCGACAGTTCGGTCTCTGTCTATGACAACGGCCGCGGCATTCCGGTGGATATTCACCCCGAAGAGGGCGTCTCTGCGGCCGAGGTGATCATGACCCAGCTGCACGCTGGCGGTAAGTTTGACAGCAACTCCTATAAGGTTTCCGGCGGTCTGCACGGGGTTGGGGTTTCGGTTGTGAACGCGCTGTCGGTGTGGCTTGAGCTGCGCATCTGGCGCAACGGCAAAGAGCATTACGCCAAGTTTGAGCACGGCGATTGTACCGAGCATCTGCGCGAAGTGGCGGAATGTGGTGATGAGACCGGCACTGAGGTGCGTTTCATGGCCTCCACCGAGACTTTTTCCAACATCGAGTACTCCTTTGACACGCTGGAAAAGCGCCTGCGCGAGCTGGCCTTCCTGAACTCCGGTGTGCGCATCATTCTGGAAGACGAACGCCCAGCAGAGCCGCTGCGCACGGAGCTTTACTACGACGGCGGTGTGAATGAGTTTGTCAAATATATCGACCGTCACAAGACCTCGCTGATGGAAGCGCCGATCTATGTGAAAGGCGAGAAAGACGACATCGGCGTTGAGGTGGCGATGTGGTGGAACGACAGCTACCATGAAAACGTGCTGCCCTTTACCAACAACATCCCGCAGCGCGATGGCGGCACGCATATCGCGGGCTTCCGTGGCGCGCTGACCCGCACCTTGCAGAAATATGCGCAGGAAAGCGGTGTTGCGAAGAAAGAGAAGATCACCTTCACCGGCGATGATGCGCGGGAGGGGCTGACCTGCGTGCTGTCCGTGAAAGTGCCGGACCCGAAGTTCAGCTCGCAGACCAAAGACAAGCTGGTGAGCTCTGAGGTGCGTCCGGCTGTTGAAGGGCTGATGAACGAGAAGCTGACCGAGTGGTTTGAGGAAAACCCGCAGACCGCGAAGATGATCGTTTCCAAGATCCTTGAGGCGGCCCATGCCCGTGAAGCGGCCCGTAAGGCGCGCGAGCTGACGCGGCGCAAGACGGCGATGGATGTGAACTTCCTCGCCGGTAAGCTCAAAGACTGTGCCGAAAAAGACCCATCAAAGACCGAAGTCTTCCTCGTGGAGGGGGATTCCGCGGGTGGATCTGCACAGACCGGTCGGGACCGGATGACACAGGCGATCCTGCCGCTGCGCGGGAAGATCCTGAACGTGGAGCGCGCGCGCTTTGATCGGATGCTGAGCTCGCAGGAGATCGGCAACCTTGTGATGGCGCTTGGCACCGGCATTGGACGCGATGAATTCAACGTCGACAAGCTGCGCTACCACAAGGTGGTGATCATGACCGATGCGGACGTTGATGGCGCGCACATCCGGACGCTGCTGCTGACCTTCTTCTATCGTCAGATGCCGGAACTGATCGAGAAAGGGCACCTCTACATTGCGCAGCCGCCGCTTTACAAAGTGGCGCGTGGCAAGTCCGAGGTGTACCTGAAAGATCAGGGTGCGCTGGATGATTATCTGGTGAACCAGGGCATTGAAGGCGCGGTGCTGAAGCTGGGCAACGGTATGGAGATGACCGGTCAGGATCTGGCGCGCGTTGTGACCGAGGCGCGGCAACTGAAGCAGGTTCTGGACGCCTTCCCAACCCATTATCCGCGCCACATTCTGGAGCAGGCCGCCATTGCAGGCGCTTTTGTGCCGGGCGCGGTGGACAGCGATCTGCAAGGTGTGGCCGATAAAGTGGCCAAACGTCTGGACCTGATCGCGCTGGAATATGAGCGCGGTTGGACGGGCCGTATCACGCAGGATCACGGCATCCGTCTGGCGCGTATTCTGCGCGGTGTGGAAGAGGTGCGCACGCTGGATGGCCCGATGCTGCGCTCTGGTGAGGCCCGCAAATCCGGCAGCTTCACCGAAAGCCTGCAGGAAGTTTACGGCAGCCCGGCGACGCTGGTGCGCAAGGACCGCAGCCAGATCATCCACGGCCCGCTGGACCTGCTGAAAGCCATTCTGGCGGAAGGCGAAAAGGGCCTGACCCTGCAGCGCTACAAAGGTCTGGGCGAGATGAACCCCGATCAGCTTTGGGAGACCACGCTGGACCCGGATGCCCGCACATTGTTGCAGGTGAAGGTGGAAGATATGGCGGAAGCTGATGACCTCTTCACCAAGCTGATGGGCGATGTGGTGGAGCCACGCCGCGAGTTCATCCAGAAAAACGCGCTGAGCGTGGAAAATCTGGATTTCTGATCCGGATAACAGTCACAAAAAAACGCGGGGCCTTGGCTCCGCGTTTTTGTTTGGCAGGTTGTAATGGCGGCTGCGTGTCTTAGGCTGCGCGTTCTTCCTCACGCACCGCAGCATGTACCGCCACAGCGCCGTTTTGTGAGAAGAACGCCACCGCCTCCATCAGGCGCGCCGCGCTTTCAGACAGCTGATCTGAGGCCCAAGCGGTGCCATCAACCAGATCCGCATTCTCGCGGGTCATTGTGTCCAGATCCTGGGCATAGGTGCTGAGTTGGCGCAGGCGTTCGGATTGCGTCTCGTTCATCTCAACGATCTCCACCAGAGTCTGATCCACCGCGTTGTTGGCGGATTGCACGTCGACGATTGAGGTCTTTGCTTCCTCAACCTCAGAGACACCCTCGGCCACTTTTTCCACGTTTGAGGCCACCAGTTCCGCCACCTGAAGCGCGGCGTCGCTGGTCCGCTGGGAGAGGTTACGGACCTCCGAAGCCACAATGGCGAAGCCCCTGCCCGCATCGCCTGCGCGCGCGGCTTCGACCGAGGCGTTCACAGACAACATGTTGGTTTGAAAGGCGATTTCGTCAATCAGCGTGATGATGCTTTTGATCTCATTGGTGCCTGCCTCAACTCCCGCCATGGCCGCGCTGGCATGGGACACCACGCCCACGGTTTCCTCGGCGCGTTTGTTGGCGCGGCGTCCGGTCGCCATGGCATCCTGCGCGGCGGTGACGTTGGCCCCGACGGCATTGCCGATCCCGCGCATCATATCGGTGCTTTGCTCCACGATCTGGGATTGGTGTTTGGTGCGGTCAGAGAGGTGGCGGGTTTCCTGATCGAGCGTCTTGGCGGTTTGGGCCACATGTTCGGCGGATTGGTTGATGACCTGCACCGTCGCGCTCATGCGCGCGAGGCTGGCGTTCAGCCCTGCGGCCACCTCACCAAAGCTGCCAGAGTAATCCCGCTCGATGCGACCGGACAAATCGCCTTTCGCAAGGCTTTGTGTCACGCTTTGCGCATCGGTCACAAAATCGCTCACCACTGTGCAGAGATCATTCACGGTTTCGATCAGCGGTGCATTCTCTGAGGCGACCTGTGCGTCGGAAATCTCGATGCGTTTGTCCACTTGGCCTTGCGCAAAGGCACCCACGACCGATTTGGCCTCCCCGAGCGCAATGTCGGAGCGTGCGACCCGCGCTGTTTCCTGTGCGATGGCCTCCTGTTCGACCTTGCGCGCCACCGCTTCGCGCATCTGAAGCCAAACAAGCCCCGCCACAACGACACCCGCCAAAACAAAGCCGATGGTCATGCCTGCGATCAGATCATTGTTCAGATCCGCGCGCACCACATAGGCGCCCATGATGTCGCCCAGCTGCCAATTGCGGGAGGGCACGATCCGGTTGTGGCAATCCACACAGGCCTGAGACTGCGCAACGCTTGGGTAGATCGACAGGGAGGACAGGCCGTCCTGATCCCAGATCAGGCGCTCCACAATCTCGTGATTTTGCGTTTCCTGAAAGCCGGTGATCACGCCACGCACGTAGGGATCGTTTTCGATTGTGACCACCTCATGATCGGGCAGGCCCGGCATGGTGATTTCAAAGGCTTCGCTGCCATGCCCGCCAGCGGCGTTGAAGTTCGTCAGACCTTCCTGACGAAAACTCGCAGGTGCGGCTGCGCCGTCGCCGCGGTTGGTCACATAGCTTTTGAAGAAGGCCTGAATGACCTCAACCAGCGCGGCCTTTTCGGTGTTTGATTCTTGATAAGCGCTGTAAATCGACATGCCGGTGCACAGCACTAGGATCGGAAGGGCGGCAAACACACTGAGCAACACGGTCCGGAAAGGCCCGTGTCGGTGATTGGCATTTTGTTTCATCAACGTCCTCTTTGGCAGGCCGCATCCGCTGTGGCGGCCTTACATTCGCGAATTTCTGGAGGGGGTGTTGGTGAAAAACCTTAAGAATCCGTTCGGCGAAAACAGTCGTTCAACCCAAGGGTGCAACGCACCTCAAGCTACGATTAGCATCGCAAGAAAGTTCGCCAATTAATTGAGCATATCCCGCAGAATCGCCGCGATGATCCGCAGATCAAAACGCAAAGGAGAGCTGCAGATGGGCGGTTTTGCCGGTGATTTGTTCGATGGTTTTGCCAAGGCGCTGCTCGGCTTTCAACACCACTTCTGCGGCGGCGCGCGCGTCTTCGCCGGCGTCGTGGTGATGGAACTCCAGACCCAAAGCTTCCTTGAGGTGGCCAAGCCCATGCCCGCCATTGCCGCGAAATTCCGGCCAGGCTTTGCGGGCGATTTTCACGCTGTCCGCCCAATGCAGTTTGGGTTTGCCAAGGTCTGAGGTAAGGCAGGCAGCGGTGATCGCCTTCTCGTCAAAGCCGCTGTGTTGCACCAGCAGATGGCGTGACAGCACAGGGGCCATCAGCGGCCAGGCCTGCGCAAAGGTGGGCGCGCCGCGCACGGTGGCGGCACTGATGCCGGTGAGGTCGGTGTTGAAGGGCGCAAAGGGTTCTTCGGGGTCGATGTAGGTGGCGAAGGTCTCGATCGTGCCGTCCATACGCACCCCGGCGAGGCCGATCTGGCTGATGCTGTGGCGGTGGGCATTGGCGGTTTCCACATCCAGCGCAATGAAGCGAAAGAGGCCCTCAAGCATCGGCTGGTCAGGGAGAAAGGCGGTCATGAGGCGGCTCCGTAGAGGCATCGGCGCAGATGCGCGATGAGCTGGTCCGCTGCCTTTTGAAGCTGATCGCGGCGGGGTGCAAGGCGGGCATAGGACCAAAGCCCCTGCACCGCTGTCATTGTGTAGTGGCCAAGAGCTTCGAGCTCTTCTGTGCTCAGCGGATTGCCCGCCTTGGTATTTTCGCGCGTCAGAGCGGCGGTGAACCCAGCGGTGAGCCGGTCGGCATGGGCCAAAAGCTTTGCCTTTATGTCGGCTTCCTCTGTGCTGATCTGCCCCCAGGTGCTGCAGACCAGACAGCCGGTCACGCCGTCATTTGCGCGCCCTTCCTGCGCGATGGCGGCAGAGAGATAGCTGGCAATCGCCTCCAACCCCGCATCCGGTGCCTCCACAGCGCCAAAAAGCGGGGTCACCACATGGGTTTGGTAGTGATCCAGCACAGCGGAAAACAAGGCTTCTTTGCCGGAATAGTCACTATACAGAGAGCCGCGGCTGACCCCGGTTTCACGCACCAGGTCCCCCACGGACACCGCCCGATAGCCGCCTTTCCAAAAGGCCATCATCGCGTTGGTCAGCAGGTCTTGGCGGGTCTGGGACTGTGGTCTTGGCATTTGAACTCTTGTTTTGGAACGATCATTCCATTACGCTAATCCTGTTTCTCAAACAAGGATCAACAGGGGAGAGGCCCATGTCTACAGCGTTCCGCGAGAAAAAGAAATTTGCCACGGTGCTTGGCAAACAGATGGCCTATATCGAGGAAGGCGAAGGGGATCCGATTGTCTTTCTGCATGGCAATCCGACCTCGTCTTATCTCTGGCGCAATGTGATGCCGCATCTGGCTGGCAAAGGGCGGCTGATCGCGCCGGATCTGATTGGCATGGGCGATTCCGATAAGCTCGATGACAGCGGGCCGGAGCGCTACACCTTTGTGGAGCATCGTCGCTATCTTTACGCGCTGCTGGAAACGCTGGGGGTGACGGAGAATGTCACGCTGGTGATCCATGACTGGGGCTCCGCCCTTGGGTTCCACTGGGCGCACAGCAACCCGGAGAAGGTCAAAGGCATCGCCTTTATGGAGGGCATCGTGGCGCCTGTGCCAAGCTGGGACAGCTTCCCTGCGGCGGCGCGCCCGATCTTTGAGGCGATGCGCTCTCCGGCGGGGGAAGAGATGATCCTTGAGAACAACACTTTTGTGGAGGCGATCCTGCCCGGCTCTATCCTGCGGGATCTGAGCGAGGAAGAGATGGTCGAGTACCGCCGTCCCTTTGCCAATGCCGGAGAAGACCGTCGCCCGACGCTGACATGGCCGCGCCAGATCCCGATTGAGGGCACACCGGCGGATGTGACCGAGATTGTGGCGGCCTATTCCGCATGGCTCAAGGAAAGTGATCTGCCCAAGCTTTTTGTGAACGCAGAGCCCGGTGCGCTGATCGCTGGGCCGGTGCGGGATTATGTGCGGGCCTTCCCCAATCTGAGCGAAGTTACCGTGGAGGGCAGCCATTTCATTCAGGAAGACAGCCCGGATGAGATCGGCACCGCCATCAAAGACTGGCACGCCACGCTCTGATCGCTGCCACGCGCACACAAAAAAGCCGCCCCAAAGACCGGGGCGGCTTTTCTTTTGGTATCACTGGCGAGATTAGGCGGGCACGGCTGCGCCAGAGGCTTTGGCCGCGGCCATCTCGCGCCGTTCATCGCCGCGGAAGAACACCAGATAGAACACCGGTGCCGCGATCAGCGTTAGGATGGTGGCAAAGGCCAGACCGCCCATGATGGTGATCGCCATCGACACAAAGAAGGCATCAGACAGGAGCGGTGCCATACCAAGGATGGTGGTGACCGCCGCGAGCATCACCGGCCGCAGACGCGACACGCTCGCCTTCACGATGGCTTCGCGCAGGGGCAGGCCCTCTTCGCGCACAAAGTCGATCTCCTCCACCAGTACGATGCCGTTTTTGATGAGCATGCCGGAAAGGCTCAACAGCCCCAGAAGCGCTGTGAAGGTGAAGGGCATGTTGGTGCCCAACAGACCCAGCGCCACACCGTTGACGGACATGGGCACCAGCAGCCAGATGATGATCGGCTGACGGATCGCGTTGAACAGGAGCACAGAGATCAGCACCATGATCAGCAGGCTGAGCGGCAGCTGCGCCGCAAGGCTTTCCTGCGCCTCAGAGGAGTTCTCAAGCTCGCCACCCCACTCCATTGTGTAGCCCACCGGAATCGGCATGGCCTCAATCGCGGCGGTGACTTCTGCCTGCACCTGTGCCGCCGTGAGATCCGGCGGAATATCCGCCCCAACGGTGATGGTTGGCAGCCGGTCACGACGGTGCAGCAGGGTGTTCTGCGTCTCATGGACAAAGCCGTCCACCATCTGCTCAACCGGCAGGAAGGCATTGGTGGTTGGCGAGTAGACCAGCTGATCCATCAGACCATAATCGCCCTCCGCCGGACGGCGCAGGATGATCGGAATCAGGCGCTCGTTCTCGCGGAAGACGCCGGTGGAGATCCCATCGGTGGAGAACTGCAGCATGCCTGCCAGATCTTCGCGGTTCACACCGGCCGTCTGGGCTCGCTCTGTTGCGTAAAGCGGCTTGATCACCACCTCCTGCTCGCGCCAGTTGGTGCGGACACTGAGGATGTTGTCAGAGGCGTCTTTCAGAACCTGCTCAGCCTGAGTGGCCAGCGCGCGCAACACTTTGGGGTCACTGCCGGAGAAGCGCACCTGAATGGGGTCGCCACCGCCCGGACCAAAGATCAGGCGTTTGGTGCGGAATTCACCCTCCGGCAGATGCGCGGCGGCAAAGGCCTCCAGATCGGCCTGCAGCGGCGGGATGGCCTCAAGGTCAGCCGTGCGCACAATCAAATGCCCATAGCTTGGGTTTGAAGGCTCAGACTCATAGGTCAGCAGGAAGCGTGTCGCACCCTGCCCGACCACAGTGGTAAAGCTCTCCACATCGTCGCGCTCAGACAGCCACGCCTCTACCTCTTTCAGATGGTCAGAGGTGGTGCTGATCGGCGAGCCTTGCGGCAGCTTGTAGTGCACAAAGAAGAGTGGCGTGTTGCTGTCCGGGAAGAACTGTTGTTTGACAAGGCCAAAGCCCGCATAACAGGCCACCGTCACCGCCAGCAGGCCGGGGATCACGAGCCAGCGCAGCTTCAGCGCCAGGCGCAGAGACCAGCCGTAGATGCGGAAGATGAAGCCGCCGTAAGCGTCATCTGCGCCCTCATGACCTTGTTTGAACAGATAGTGCCCCAGCATCGGTGTGACGGTCAGCGCCAGCAGCCAGCTCAGCAGCAGCGAAATGCCGATCACCGCAAAGAGCGAAAACAGGAATTCGCCGGTGGCGTCCGGGCTGAGACCAATGCCCGCAAAGGCCATGATGCCAATGATCGTGGCGCCAAGCAGGGGGATCTGGGTTTTGCCGGAGGCTTCGTCTGCGGCGTCGCGGGAGTTTTTGCCCCGCAGCATCGCAATCTGCATGCCTTCGGCCACCACAATGGCGTTGTCCACGAGCATGCCCATGGCAATGATCAGTGCGCCGAGCGAAATCCGTTCCATCTCGATGGAGAACATGCCCATGAAGAGGAAGGTGCCGACAACCGTCAAAAACAGGGTGACCCCGACCACAACCGCGGCGCGCCAGCCCATGAAGACCGCAAGCACCAGGACCACGATGGCCACGGACATGGCCAGGCTGATGAGGAAGTCGTTGGAGGCTTTGTCCACCACCAGATGCTGTTGATAGATCGGGTGCAACTGTACACCGGCGGGGATGTCTCCGGCCATCTCGGCCAGTTTCGCATCCACGCGGTTGCCCACTTCGACGATGTTTTCGGTCGCGATCCCGGCCACACCCAGTGTGAAGGCCTCTTCGCCGTCAAAGCGGATCACGACACTGGGGTCAGTCACGCGGTCGCGCGACACGCGCGCCATGTCCACGAGGTTCACCACGTGGCCGCTTTGGCCCAGCGATAGACCCGCGATCGAATTCACCGTTTCAGAGCCGTCGGGACGGATGATCCGGGTTTTGGAGGTGTCTGTGTTCACCGAACCGGCAGCCGTAACCGCATTGGAGTTTGCGATGGCGGTGGAGATGGCGGCCAGCGAAATGTTCTGGTTCACAGAGAGCGCCAGATCCGGCTCCACAAAGATGGCCTCTTCGGGCAGACCAAGAATTTCCACATCGGCCACGCCGTCAACTGTCAGCAGTTCGCGCCGCAGGAAGGTGGAAAGGTCGTGTTTCTCAGCGTCGGTGTAGCCTTCGGCTGTGACCGCAAAGAAGATGCCAAACACATCGCCAAAGGTGTCGTTCACCAGAGGCTCGCTGACACCGGAGGGCAAACCGCGCGAGGCATCGCGAATGCGCGCCCTCAGCCGCGTCCAGATATGTTTCAGATCCTCGCCGCCGTAGGTCGATTTGATGTGTACATCAATCCGTGAGGACCCCGGCTGGTTGGTGGAGGTGATATAGTCGATCTCCTCCATCTTCTGGATGGCGGATTCGAGCGGTTCAGAGACTTCTTCGGCCACCTGTTCGGCCGTGGCCCCCGGATAGGAGGTGATCACCACCGCCTGTTTGATGGTGAAGGCCGGATCTTCCAGACGTCCGAGATTGAGGAAGGCCACAGCCCCCCCAAAGAGGAAAATCAGGATGATCATCCATGTGTAAATCGGGCGGTCAATGGAGCCGCGTGCAATATTGGGCATCATGGCGGACCTCAGTTCCCAAAGCCGACAAAGCGGCGCACGGCTTGGCCATCTTCAAGGCCAGAGCCGCCGGTCAGCACAACTTCATCGCCGTCTTTGAGGCCAGAGGTGACGCGCAACATGCCGTTTTCCGCCGGAGTGGTCTCGATTGGGGTCCAGGTGACTGCACCCTCAGAGGCGCCCACAGGATCAAAGCGCATCACGCCGATCTCGCCAGCTTCGTTGATCACGATTGCAGTGGCTGGCACAAGAATGCCGGCAAAAGGCTCGGTGGCTTCCACATGGACCGTGACCGAGGAGCCCGGCAAGATTGTGCGGCCCTCCGGGTGGGCCATGCCAAAGTTGATGCGGAAGGTCTGACCGATGTCAGAGGTTTCCGCGTCATATTCGCGGATTTCGAGCGGGTGCTCGACGTCGCTGCCCGGGAATTTGGCGGTGATCACGACGTTTTCCTCTTCGCCAGCCCGCTGGAACAGGATCTCCGGCACGTCAACCTCAATGCGCAGCTCGCTCAGATCGTGGATACGCACCACAGGGGTGCCGCTGGAGACGGTGGTGAAGAGCTCAACATTGCGGCTTGAAATCAGCGCATCAAAAGGCGCGGGCAAGGTGGCGTGTTTGAGGGACCATTCGGCGTTGCGCACCGCGATCGCCGCAAGCCCGGCCTGCGTCTCAGCGTCATCCAACGCGACCTGGCTGACCGTGTTGCCACGCAGCTTTTTCAGGCGGTTCACCGTGCGGTCGGCCTGTTCTTTCTGCAGACGCGCCTGATCGAGGTTCAGCTCGAAAATCTCCAGATCAAGGCGGGCAATCATCTCGCCCTTCTTGATGTTGAAGCCTTCGGTCACCGGGAATTCGACAATCTGCCCGCCCACCTGAAAGGCCAGATCGACACTCTGGCGCGCTTTCACACGGCCAAAGAACTGCCGCTCAAAGGCCACCGGGGCTTCGGTCACCTGCAACAGTTTGACCGGTTTGATTGCGGCATCCTCTTGCGCCACGGAAGCGCCAGCGCTTCCCAATGACAGCGCCATCACCAACGCCGAAAAAAGTCCTGCACGTTTCATTCGTCTCTGTCCTTCATCAATCCCGCCTTCACGGCTCCGGGCATGGATTTGATTGCCAATGCGGCAAAAGTCTTAATTTCCTCTGGAGTCATGTCGGAAATCTCCCGAAAGCTGCTCACAACCAGCGCCATCAACGCCTCGCGCGCAGCACTGCCTGCTTCGGTCAATTCCAAGAGCATCGCGCGCCGATCCTGCCGATCCGGAATGCGCCGCACAAAGCCGCAGCCTTCCAGCACATCCGCCGCAGGGGTCACTGCGGATGGCACACAGAAAATATCTTCTGCGAGCGCCCCCATACGTTTGGGGCGGTCCAGAAAGACCAGGATTTTCCGTTCCATCTTGGCCAAGGGCGGGGAGACGTTGATGTGCATCATCTCCGCCTCGATCTGATTGGCCAGTGCAAACACACCAAGCATCGCCCGAATCTCAGCGGGCAGATCGGTGTTTGCGAACATCTCTTCGGTCACGCGCGAATCCTCAAGATACTTCACTTCCAGAAATATCCATTTAGCGAACCAAAAAGCGGCTGCAAGTGCCGCCGCCGCAAAAGTGCATTCGAGATGATGAAAATTTTTGTGATGCTCAAAATGGAAGCGGTCCAGCGCTGCGGCAGCGCTCACCACTCAAAGTTGACGCAAGGTCATTGAGTTAAACCGTCACGGATTGGCCGATAATGTCTAATGCAAAATCATTGATTAACCGGTCTACACTACCGTCTGCCCGAAACAGCCAGACGTAACGCTATAAATGACCGCGCACTTCTCTATCGACTCCCCTGAGACACAGCACACAGACGACAGGCTGCGTGGTCGACTGGCACAATATGCGGGAGAGCGCCTTGCCACCTTGAACCGGCGGGCGGTGATCTATCTCTTCGGCTGTGTCTTCATGATGTGGGCTACAACACCGCTTGTGGGGCTGGGCCTGACGCTGATCATTTTGTCCGGCGAAGCGGTTGATTGTCTCTGCCTCAGGAAGCTCAAACGCGGGCTCGATCAGGGCGAGACCTACAAGGCGCTGCACCGGCTGGCGACCATTGGCGGGCTGATCCAATGTCTGGCAATCACCGCCGCTGTCACGATCTATGTCTTCTCCTGGGGTCAGGATGGCACCATCCTTGGGGTGGCCGCGGTTCTGGGCATGGGGGCGATCAATGCGACGCTGATCCTGCCGACCAACCCGAAGATTGCGATCACCAAGCTGATGGTGTTTGGCATCACGCCCATTTTGCTGTTTCTGGTGCAGATCTTTGTGTTCCGCGCGCCAAATGCGGCGGCACAGCTCGATGCGCACAGCATGATGGCGCTGATGTGCATGGCCTATATGTGCTATTCTTTCTCGCGCGCCTCTTATGACAATGCGGAGAAGACAGAACACCTGAGCAAGCGGGAGCGGGATCTATTTGCCGCCAACGCCAAGCTCAGAGCCCATCAGGATGAGCTGCTCAAACTCTCGATGGTGGCACGCCGCACCAATGACACGGTGATCCTGATGTCCTCAGATCGCACGGTGGAATGGGTCAATGAGGCCTTCACCAAGCTCAATGGCATCCCCGCAGAAGAGGCCATCGGCCGCAATATCTATGATCTGATCCGGATCGCAGGCGGCAAGCCCAGTGACTTTCTGGATGTGGCCCAAGCCACGCAGGGCGGCGCGCCTCTGCGCACAGAGGTCCACAACACTTTGCCTGATGGCAGCCCACTCTGGGTCGATTTTCAACTGCTGCCGGTGAAAAACGAAGATGGCGACATTGATTTTCTGGTGACCATTGCGCGTGACATCACAGCGGTCAAAGAACACAGCGAGTCCATGCGCATCGCGCGGGAGGCCGCAGAGGATGCGGCCAATGCCAAATCGCGTTTCCTGGCCAATATGAGCCATGAAATCCGCACCCCCCTGACCGGCATCATCGGGATGGCGGATCTCTTGGCGGATACAGAGCAGACGGAGGATCAAGAGGTCTTCACCCAAACGATCCTCAGCTCCTCGCGCAGCCTGCTGACCATCATCAATGACATTCTGGACCTCTCCAAGCTGGAGGCGGGCAAACTGAGCCTGTCGGAAACCACCTTTGAGCTGCGCCCCTGTTTTGAGGAGGTCACCCGCCTTTTGACCCCAGCAGCGCAGGAAAAAGACATCGCGCTATCGCTGGACATTGAAGGCGCGGTGCCTGCGCAAGTGATCTCCGATGATGTGCGCATTCGCCAGATCGCGACCAATATCATCGGCAATGCCACCAAGTTCACGGAACAGGGGCAAGTGGATGTGACGGTATGGACAGAGCGGTCTGAGGACGCATCTGATCCGCACAAGGCCGTGCTGCATTTTGTGGTGAAAGACACGGGCATCGGCATCCCCGAGAAGAAGCTTCAAAGCATCTTTGAAGAGTTTTCGCAGGCAGAAAGCTCCACCACGCGCCGTTTTGGCGGCACGGGTCTTGGCCTCGCCATCTGCCGCAGGCTGACCACGGAGATGGGCGGTGAGATTGATCTACAATCAACCCTTGGCGCGGGGACGACGGTACATGTGACCCTGCCCGTCACGATCCCAGCTCAGGACAATGACACATCCCCCGCCCCGGTTCCGCCGCTCAAATATGACGCAATAGACCTCGCGGGTTTGAAAATTCTGGTGGCGGAGGACAACAAAACCAACCGGCTGCTGATCCGCAAATATCTGGAACCCCTACCGATCACGCTGCATTTCGCCGAAAATGGCTATGCAGCTGTGGAAGCGACGCTGCAGCATGCGCCGGATTTGATTTTCATGGACATGTCGATGCCGGTCATGAGCGGTATTGAAGCCACCGAAACCATTCGCGGTGCTGATGTCAAACAGCCTTGCATTGTGGCGCTCACCGCCAATGTCTTTGACAGTGAAAAAGAGGCCTGCCTGACGGCCGGGATGAATGATTTTCTGACCAAGCCGATCCGCCGCAAGGAGCTTGTGGACTGCATCCAGCGCCATGTGGGCCATCGCAATGTGCCAGGCTCCGCTGTGCGCTCGGCGTTTGACGCCTAGTCCTACCTGCTTATAGCAGCTTGCGTTTGACTTTAATCGCTTGTTCGCTGTCTCTCCCGTTCGGTCGAACGCGAAAAGCGATCCACTTGCCTCATTTAAAACGCAAACTGCTTTAAAGGCACAAAAAAGACCGCATCCATCAGATGCGGCCTTTCGATATTGTCTCTGAAAAATTGGATCAGAGGCCAGGGAACACGTTGAGCAAGCCGCGCTTGCCAAAGGTGGTGCCGCGGTTTGGACCGAAGTTGTATTCGATGCCCAGACCAAAGAAGCCTTCGGAATCCCCGTCACCGTCAATCAGGCCCAGATCGGCTGTCAGAGTGGTGTTTTCAATCAGGTTGTAGCGTACCCCAAAGGTGAAGAGGTTTGCATCCGCTGCCGCGTTCAGGCCGCCAACGTCCACGTAATCATACGCAGCGGTCAACACCAGCGTCTCGCTGACATCCCAGCCGCCCATGACGCCCAGAAGGGTCAGGTCCACATTGTCTTCGTTGTCTTTCTGAAAGTAGGCCTCAGCGTAGCCCAGACCATAGTCATAATGGCCTTCGATACCGAAGGACTGGATGTCGTTGTTGACGTCGGCGCGTTCATAATAAACACCCAGAGCCAGTTGCTCATTGGCGTTGAAGATACCGTGCAGAGCAACTGTGTTGCCGCTTTCGCTGAGCAGGCTGAAATCATGGCGCGCCAGATCCAACTGCACGCCAAAGCGCTGGGAGAACGCAAATTCCGCAGAGCCATCAAGGGTCGAGGTGGCCACCGACTCGTTGTTGACTTCGTCAAAGAAGCTGGAATAGCTCAGGCCGATTTCTGCGCCTTTGAATTCGAATGCCTGTGCGGTGCCCGCGAGAGTGCTCAAACCAACAATAAGAGACAGAGCTGTTTTCATTTTTGTTCTCCAGAATAGTCACAATGCAGCCAGGAGCTGCGTGCGCCCGTATCTAGAATCCCACTATGATTGTAAAACGGACTTCAAATTCATCTAGGGCGGGTTGCATAAATGAAACACACCGACCTTAAGGTGCTGATTTAGATAAAAGAACGGCGCCCTAAATTGGACGCCGTCGCTTCTTTTCCGTCAATGTCGGCAGCTTTACCGCACGATGAACTCCGCATGAAGCGCGCCGGCGGCTTTGATGCTCTTGAGAATGTCGATCATGTCGCGGGGCGCAACGCCCAGCGCATTGAGACCGGCAATCACTTCGCTCAGAGAGGTCGTGGTTGGCACTTCGGCGAGGCCAATGCCCGGTTCCTCTTCGATCGCAGCTTCGGTGCGCGGGACCACCACGGTTTGCCCATCGGCAAAGGGGTTGGGTTGCACAACCAGCGGCTCTTCGGTGACACGCAGTGTCAGGCCACCCTGCGATACCGCAACGCGGGAAATCCGCACATCTTCGCCCATGACAATTGTGCCAGAGCGTTGATCCACCACCACCCGCGCCTTGCGCTCAGGCTGGACCAGCAGATTCTCGATCTGGCTCAGCGCATGGGCCGGGGAAATTTGGTTGGTGCGGTTGATGTCCACTTGTACGGTGCCTGAGTCCAGCATCAAAGCGACCCGGCCTCCGTAGTTGCGGTTGATGGCCTGCTCGATGCGGCCAGCAGTTGTAAAATCCGGCTCCCGCAACGCCAGACGCATATTGGTCAGCGATGAGAAATCGAAGTCGATCTCTCTTTCTACGCGGGCGCCGGATGGGATCACACCCGACGTTGGCACGCCCTTGACGACGCCACCGGCGTCCCCTTCGGCTGCCACGCCCCCTGCGATCACCGTGCCCTGCGCGACTGCGTAGATCTCACCATCCGCGGCGTTCAATGGTGTCATCACCAAGGTTCCGCCCAATAGGCTGCTGGCATCGCCAATAGCCGAAATGGTCACATCCACCGTGCCGCCTGCACGGGCAAAGGGTGGCAGGGTCGCTGTTACGAAAACCGCTGCCACGTTCTTAGGCCGCATCTGTTCGCCGGTGATGTTCACACCAAGGCGCTCCAGAATATTGGTCATTATTTCTTCGGTGAAGGGCGCGTTCCGCAGCCCGTCCCCGGTTCCGTTCAGGCCGACCACAAGACCGTAGCCAACCAGATCATTGCCCCGTACACCGTCAAATTCTACCAGATCTTTGATCCGGATCGGCGCTGCTGTTGCCATCATTGGCATCAGTACGAGGAGCATCAGCATTCTTGCTAAGCTCATGAATTGTTTCATCGTATGTAATTCGCCAGTGTCAGTTGGGAAAGACGGGCCGTGATAGTGTACACCAATTCTAGTTGTACCTGAACCGCCTGAAGTTGGCCGGCAACCTCGGTGGAGTCTGCCGAAAGAAGATCACTTTGTGTCATCAGAAGCGCGCTGCGCTGTGCCGAGTTGTTGGTCTGCGCGTTTTCGATGCGCTCCTGGTTGAAACCCAGATCTGCGCGCACCTCGACCAATTTGTCCTGATTGCCCAGCAGGCGTTCACCAACCGTCCGCATCAGCTGCTTCTTTTCGTTCAGGTCCAAGTTCAGTGCCGGATCGTTCGCCAACGCGGCCAAGGCCGTATCACGCATCGCCTGACGCAGAGCTGTGTTGTCGGCGCGAATTTCGAAATCGGCTGTTTCCGTTTCATTGAGACGGAAAGGCGTCAGGTTGTTGGTGGACCCAACATAGGCGTTGGTTTCAAACCCACCGCCAGCCGCCATAAAATAGTTATCCACCGCAGCAACAATGTCTGAAACAAAAGTCGCCCCAGCAGCTGTGATTGCAGCGGAGATCTGCGTCATCATCTCATCTGGTGTGACCAAAGCCGCGGCATCTGTGGCTGTCCCGGCAAACAGTGCCCGATCACCAGCGCTGCCGTTGAGCGCGCCGACGATGGAATCAAAATCATTGCGGGCGTTTCTGGATACGCTGTCCACCGACGCCAGAAGGCCGGAGCTGCTGGCCGACATCAGATCGTTGCCAAGACCACCTGCCGTATTCTGGACCAACTCAAGCGATGCCTGCGCCACTTCGGCAAAAACTTTTGCGTCATTGGCGGCGACTTCAAAACCCTCAAGCAGAGTGATCTGGCGCTCAACACCGGCCAGCATGTTGAAATCGCCTTTGAGCGAGGCAGCCACATCTGATTTGCGCCCGGACGCCAGCTCCTGTGCCAAGCGGTCTAGATCATTTTTGACCGCCGATGTGCGGCGCGACATCATCATCTGCTGCGCCATGTCTCCGATAGAAGTGATCATTTTACAACCTCAGCAATGCGTCTAACATTTCATCAGCGGCCTGAATGAGGCGCGCGTTGGCCGCATAGGCCTGCTCCACCAGCATCAAGCGCTGCAATTCCTGGTCGGTGTCCACACCGTCCAGCAGCTCCATATCTTCCAGACTGGCGAGCTGGGCCGAGGCAAAGACGACTTCCTGATCGCTCTGCACGCGGGCGCTGGACACGTTGGAGAGAAACTTCCCGCTCAACTCGGTCATGGACACATTTTTCGGGCCAAAGCTGCCGGATACCGGAGCGAGGGACTCCCGCATGGCATCAAGCAGGCGGTTCAGCTGAGTGGCGTCACCGGCATCACCGGGGGCTGCGGCGCCCAGGCCGTCACGCAAACGCCAGGTTTCTCCTGTGCCGTCGATATCAACCAGATCGTTGAGCTCCAGACGGCCGGACAGACCAACTTCGTCTGCCGTGTTGAAGGCAAGACCTGCGTCCGTAAAGATCCCGGCGTCACCGGCGGCCAGTGTCGGGTCGGTGGTTGTGTTCTGAAAACGCTCCACAAGGCTGCGGGCGGCGGCATCCAGATCGGACTGTGCGGAAACAGCCAGTTCATCACGGATGGCAAACTGCGCACCAATCGCGCCCCCGGACAAAGCCCCTTTCTGGGAGTCGATGCGCATGGTGTAACCATTGATAGTGATACCGCCCAACATGCCATTGGCTGCGGTCATATGCGCCTCAATGGTGCCGACCTCATTGAATTCGATCTCTGCGGCTTTGCCATCCAACAGCACAGCGCCGTTGGTGGTATAAAGCGCCACGCCACCGCGATCACGGGGCACTGCGCGGATCGGGACCAGCTCGCCGATGCGATCCACCAATTGATGGCGGGCATCTTCGAGGCCGGCGGTCTCCTGACCCTGGTTGATCGCGAGAGAAATCTTGCGGTTGAACTCTTCGGTCTGTTCCAAAAGCCCGCTGAGCTCATCCACCATGCGACCAATTTTTGTATCGGCTTCAGAGCGCAGGCCCTGAATGGTGTCAGAGGCATCATTAAACGCATCTGCGATGCGCGCGGCATCTTGTGACACGTTGGCAAGGCGCACGTCGCTGTCTGGTGCACCGGTTGCCGTGGCAAGCGTGCTTTCAAAGCTTGCCATCAAGCCGGAGAGGCTGTCTGCCTGGTCCGGAGTGCCGACCGCGCTTTCAAGGCGGGTGTAAAAGGCATTGGTGCCGGTGGCGAGCTCGTTGCCCGCATCCGCCAGACGGCGTTCGGAAATGGTCACCGGGTTCACGTGGCGTGTGACACCGTTCAGTTTGACCCCACCAGAGTAGCCATACTCGGAGGCCGACTGGCTCAATGTGCGGCGACCGTATCCTTCGGTCGACGCATTGGCGATGTTGGAAGACAGAACTTCCGCGCTGCGCGCCGAGGCGGTCAGACCGCTCAAAGCATTGGACAGAGCGCTTGAAATACTCATGACTTATCCTTTCTGGCCTAACGTGGCCCCGGCGCGATTATCAGCGTTTGATGTTGGTGGTTTCCTGGAGCATCTCGTCCACGGTCTGAATGACCTTGGCGTTGGTGCTGTAGGCACGCTGGGTCTGGATCATGTCGGTCAGTTCCGCCGCCACGTCGGTGGCTGATTCCTGACGGACATAGGACAGGATCTCACCGGTTGGTCCGGTGCCCGCATCCCACATGAAGTACGGCCCGCTCTCGTTGGAGGGGATGTATGTCTGGAAGTCGAGAGAGATATCCAGACCGTTGGGGTTTGGCACCTCAACCAGAGGAATCTGCGCTATGGTGCGGGTGATGCCGGTGTTGAAATATGCGGTGACAAAGCCGTTTGCATCCACTTCAACAGAGGTCATGGTGCCAACCGGCGCGCCGTCCTTGTCAACTTTCAGCGGTGCATAGTCATCCCCCAGCTGGGTCATGCCGCCGGTGGCGCCGATCAGACCGATGTCCACTTCCATCGGACCGCCAGCCACGTTCAGGATCGCGGTGCCGGTGGTCGGATCATAGGGGCCACCCGGTGCGTTGGAGGTTACCGCAGACAGACGGCCACCGGTGGTACGGCCATCATCAAAGGTGAGATCAAAGTTCCCGATCACCGCGCCGCCAGACGCCGAATCGCGAATTTCCATAGTCCAAGCGTTGGATGCGCCGGTCGCAGGCACGGTTGGCGTGAAGCTGATGCTCAGCGTTTCCGCCTGCCCCAGGTTGCCGTAATACTCAATGGTCAGGGTTTCCACGTCACCTGCCGCACCGGCCACGGTAGAGGTTGCTGGCAGGTTGACGCCCAGCTCAACCGCAGTGGTCGGAGAGCCCACAAGCTCGGTGGTCAGCAGACGAATCGGTTCCAGACCGGTGTCAGTGTCGCGGGGATAATTCGGGATCGAGCCATCTGCATTGGCAGGCCAGCCCATCATCGACAGGCCCGCTTGGGACACCAGATAGCCATCTTCATCCGCCCGGAAAGACCCGGTGGTCGCCAGCATCAGCTGTGGGCTGGTATCGCCCGCCTTGATTGCGGTGGAAGACGCCACAGGAATAAACCCACGGCCCCGCACAGCAAGGTCGGTGGCGTTGGTGGTTGGGGTCAGAGAGCCGCCTTCGTCGATCAGTCGGCGGCTGGTCGCCTGAACGCCGCCTGCTGAGTATTTTCCACCTTGAGAGCCGCTGACCATGGACTGAAAGTCCGTTTCTACGCGGCGATAGCCGTAGGTGGCGGAGTTCGCAATGTTGTCGGAGATGGTCGCCAGGCGGGTCGCATTAGACGACAACCCGGCCACACCGGCATTAAGCGAAGAGGAAATCGACATGGTACGCCTTTCTGCTGTAACCCTTTGTTCGACTTCCCTGTTACGACGCTCCAACTTAACAGCGCACTAACGCGCCACAAAGATTTCCCTCAACTCACTGATCTGATCGCAGCAAGATAATCTCAATGCGGTTATTTCTCAGATCCCGCGGGATGTTTGACACCATTTCGCGGTCAGCGTGTCCGGTCACCCGGGCGACCCGCTCCTTCTCCAGACCGAAAGTCTCCATCAGCTGCCGCATGGCATCAGCGCGAATCGAGGACATGGACCAGGTTTGCGTGTTGCGCACCGTGACCGGCTCTGACCGCACATGCCCTTCAATCGCCACATCATTGCTCACGTAGCCCGCAACCTCGACCAGCACTTCCGCCAGATCCAGCAACAGCGGCATGGGTTGCGCTGTGCCTTCCACAAACAGGCGCTGGTTTGGCGAGTCAAAGAGCTCGATCACCAGACCTTCGTCCGTCACACGTGTGACCACATGTTTCATGAGGTTGTCAGACAGGAAGCTTTCGCCACCGCCACCGATTAGGCCATCGCGCAGGCGTTCAAGCTCGTCTTCTTCGCCTTTGCCAGCGGTTTCAAACTCCACCGGTTCAGGCTGCCCCTCAATGGAGGTCGGCAAACCGCCAGTGCCCTGATGCGCCAGAATGCGTTCCGTCAACACGCTGTCCCCACCAAACATCGCACTTCCCCCACCGGAAGTTTTGTTCAGCGGCACAGACGGGTTGAAGAACTCCGCAATACCGAGCCGTTGTTGTTCTGTTGTCGCATTGATCAGCCACATCAATAGAAAGAACGCCATCATTGCGGTCACAAAGTCCGCATAGGCGATTTTCCACGCCCCACCATGATGTCCGTCACCGCCGACCACTTTCTTGCGTTTAATGATCACCGGCGCGTTGGAATTATCTGCCATCGCACGTCACCTTTTTCTCACCCAGGATGACAGTTACCCAGCAGCCCTTACCCGGCCCTTAACAAATGGGATTTTAGACGTATTACGCGCGCTTTCCCGGTGATGATCGCCTTAACCGCGCAGCGCGGTGGACAGCTGCGCCATAAAGCTGCGGCGATCCAGACCAGCCGCAATTGGCGCGCCAATCTCGACCATTATGACACCGGGATATTTAAGAAAGGTGCCATACGGCCAGCACGCCCCGGAATTGATGCGGATCGGAACAGCCGCGACGCCTGCAAGCTGATAGAGCACGCCCACCCCGGCCTGAATCTGATCGGCCTGAGACAAGCGCCTTGTGCCACTTGGAAAGATCAACAGGTTGCGGCCTTCCTTGACAGCCGCGGCCCCAGCGCGAAAACCATCGCGCATGGCGTCGCCGCTGACGCTGGTGGATACCGGAATATGTCCAAGCTTGCGCATCAGCGGACCAAACACCGGATAAGAGAAAATCGGCTTTTTGGCATACATCACCGGACGCTTGAGCAGCAGTTGGTAGAAGAGGGTTTCCCAGGTGCTTTCATGCTGTGAGGCCATCAAGACCGGCGTGTCGGGCAAATGATGCGCCCCTTCGAGCTGATAACGAATGCCGCAGATCACCCGCAGCAGCCGAAGTTGCACCCGCAGATAGCAGTCAACCACAGCGTAGACCTGATCCCGCGACAACGACAGACCGGGCCAGAGCAGCAGGAACGGCAAGGCTGCGATCAGTGCAGCGACATAAAACAACACACTGCGCAGCGCGATGACCGGCAGCCAGAGGCCCCTTCGCCCCGCCCCATGCTGTCTGCTTTCTTCCTGCATTCGCACAAATACGCCTTTGCTTTCCGCATTTTGCCATATGGCCAGCGAGTCCGGCTTGGGCTACTCTAGCTCTGACAGGCGAGGCAAGTGCTTCACCACATTGTTTTTTATGAAGTGTTGTTTTGAAGCATTGGGAGATTAGGTTGCGACGACGTGTGAGGTGGCTTCGCAAGCTCAACGGTCTGCCATGGGCCGCAATGATGATCTGCGGCCTGTCCTGTTCCGCCGCTCAGGCCTTTGAAATCGATTTCCGCACCGCTGGGGGCGATGAAACTCTGGGCGATCGGCTTCAGGCCGCCTCTTTGCTGACGACCGCGAAAGAAGAGGGCACCACAGAAGGCCAAGACATCGTCGCGGCGGCGCAGTCAGACTACAAGCGCCTGCTTGGGGTGCTCTACCGGGCGGGCTATTTCGGCCCGTCGATCTCGATAAAGGTCAACGGGCAGGAGGCCGCCAATATCTCGCCTTTCGCGCAGATCAACACGGTGTCAAATGTCAGCGTGTCGGTGACACCGGGCAACAAGTTCCGCTTTGGTCAGACCTCTATCGCGCCGATTGCGCCAGAGACCGAGCTGCCCGAGGAATTTGCCCCGGCTGCCCCTGCCGACCTTGGCGCCGTGGAGGCCGCCGCACGCGCGGGCGTCAGCGGCTGGCGAGACGTGGGTCATGCCAAGGCAAAAGTTGCGGCAGAAAACATCACCGCCGATCACCGCGCCTCTGAGCTGGATGTGGATGTGGCGCTTGATCCCGGCCCCAAGCTGCGGTTTGGCAAGCTGATTTACAAAGGCCAATCCACCGTGCGCCCCGAGCGGGTGGAAGAGATTGCCGATCTGCCAACCGGAAGCCAATTCAGCCCCGAGGCCGCGCGCCGGGTCACCGCGCGTTTGCGGCGCACCGAAACCTTCCGCACCGTTGATCTGCGTGAGGCGGAAGAGCCCAACCCCGATGGCACGCTGGATATGGAGCTTGCGCTGGTGGACAGCCCGCCGCGCCGATTTGGCTTTGGTGCAGAGCTGGAAAGCACGCAGGGCCTGAGTGTCTCGGCCTTCTGGATGCATCGCAACTGGAATGGCGGCGCCGAAAACCTGCGGTTTGATGCGGAAGTGGAAAACATCGGGGGGGACGGTGGTGGGATCAACTATCGCCTCGGCACGCTTTACTCGCGCCCCGCCACATTCAACTCCGACACGGCCCTGATCCTTGGGGCCGAAATCAAACAGGAAGACGAAGACCTCTATTTCCTGCGCCAGTTCGGGGCGAGCGTTGGCTATAAGCGCATTGTCTCTGAACGGTTGGAAACCAGCGCCGCGCTGACCGGGTTTTACTCCGATGTGCGCGACAATTTTGGCGACCGTACGTTTCAGGGCATCGGGGTCTGGGCGCAGGCCAAGCTTGACCGCCGCGATGTGATCGTGAACCCGACCAGCGGTTACTATATTCAGGCCACCGCTTTCCCCTATGCGGGGTTCTCGGAAACGGAGCCTGCGCTCTTTCTGGAAGGCGATCTGCGCGCCTATCAGGGATTTGGCGCTGACAACCGCCTTATTGCAGCGGGCCGTGTTCTGGTTGGAAGCATTCTTGGCCCCTCGCTCAGAGGCACCCCACCGGATCTGCTGTTTTATTCGGGCGGGGGCGGCACCGTGCGCGGGCAACCCTATCAATCCGGCTTTGTCACGGTGGACGGCATCGACAGCGGTGGCCTCTCGTTTCTGGGGTTCAACACCGAAGCGCGGGTCAAGATCACCGACGCGATCACAACAGTGGCCTTTTTTGACGGCGGCTTTGTCGGGGAGACCTCCAATCTCTTCGGCGATGGCAGCTTTCATTCGGGTGCCGGGCTTGGCGTGCGCTACAACACTGGTTTTGGCCCGATCCGACTGGATCTGGGCGTGCCGGTTTCGGGCAACACCGGAGACGGTCTTCAACTCTATATCGGCATAGGACACGCCTTCTGATGCGGTGGTTTGCGATCATACTCCTGTGGCTTCTGCCCATGACAGCAACCGCACAGCAGGCCGAGGAGGCCAGCGACGAAGACAAAGGCATGCTGACCCGTTTTCTGGAGGATTCGCTGTCTGGTGCGGGGCGTGAGGTCGAGGTTATCGGGCTGCGCGGCGCGATCAGCTCCAATGCCACCATCGAAGAGCTGCGCATCTCTGACGCTGATGGGCCCTGGCTCTCGCTCAAAGGCCTGTCGCTGAACTGGAACAGGCTGGCGGTGCTTCGGGGCAACGTGAACGTCAACGAACTCAGCGCCGAAGAAATCTCTCTGGCGCGCATTCCCAAAACCGATCCCAACCCGACAACCGCTGAGGCCAAACCCTTTGCGCTGCCGGAGCTGCCGGTCAGCATCAACATCAAGGCGCTGAAAGCGGATCGCATTTCGCTGGGAGAGCCTATTCTGGGCGAAGCGGTGGATTTTGCACTGGATGCCCGCCTGATCCTTGAGGGCGGCAACGGGGATGTGCTGTTGAGCGCGACGCGGCTGGGTGGCCCTGCGGGACGTTTTTCCGTGGATGGGGCCTATTCCAACGACACCGAACTGCTGCGGTTGGATCTGCAGGCGGCAGAAGATGCGGGCGGGCTGGTGGCCACGCTGGCGCAGCTCCCCGGAGCGCCACCGCTCGGACTGACCGTGCTGGGGGAAGGCCCGCTGAGCGATTTTATCGCTGATCTGCGGCTGACAAGTGACGGCGAGGAGCGTCTGGCCGGACAGGTGGAGCTGTCCACCGAACCTGCACCGGCCTCCGATACTGGTGGTGACAGCGCAGAGACCAAGCCTACGCAGGTGATCCGTGCCGATATTGCGGGCAATATGGCGCCGCTCTTTGCGCCGGACTACAAGGATTTCTTTGGTGAGAGCATCGCGCTCAACACGCTCCTGCGCCGGTTTGGCGACGGGCGCACCACGCTGGAAAACCTGAGCCTTGTCTCCCGCACGCTCAATCTGGATGGGCAATTGGCGCTGACCGCCAAAAACCTGCCGGAAAGTTTTGATCTGAATATCACCCTGCGCGATGACACGGGGGCGCCGGTTCTGCTGCCGGTGAGCGGCCCGAAAAACTACGTCCAAAGCGCGCAGCTGAAGGCGCAGTTTGATGCCACCGAAGGGCAGATCTGGACGCTGAAGGGCGATGTGACCGGCATCGAAACCGAGAGCGCCAAATTGCAATCCGTCGTGCTGGACGGCAGCGGTGATATTGTCGCCAATCCGCAGCAGCGGGTCACCGCAGAGATTGCGCTCACCATGGCCGGGCTGGCCTTGCCCGATCCCGCATTGACCGAGGCTCTGGGCAACAGCGCCAGCATGGCTGCCAATGTCGACTGGACCGAGGGCGAAGGCGTGCGTCTGTCCGATCTGATGGTGGATGCTGCGCAGGCCTCCCTGAAAGGCGATGCCCATCTGACAGGTCAGGGTCAGGATATGAACATTGCTACCAATGCCGACCTTTCCGTGCCCGATTTGGCAAATCTTGCCGGTCTTGTGGGCCGCGATCTGGGCGGCGCCATCATGGCGCAGCTGTCTGGTGACATCGCCCCGCTCAGCGCGGGCTTTGATCTGGACCTCACTGCTGGCGCCATGGATCTGGCCATTGGTGAGCCTCAGGTGGATGTGCTTCTGACAGGCGAAAGCAGCCTCGCCCTATCCGCGCGACGCGATGAAACCGGCCTCACTCTGCGTCAGGGTGATCTCAAAACCTCTCAGCTCACCGCCTCCGGCAACGGCACGCTCGCCAGTGAGAACAGCGATCTGCATTTTGAGGCCGCGCTTGCAGAGGTGGCCTCTGTTGCGCAGATCGAGGGCCTGAGCGGCCCGGCAACCGTGGAGGGCAACGCCAAACAAACCGGTGCAGACTGGGCCTTTGATCTCACCGCAACCGCGCCTGCGCAAAGCCGCGCCGTGATACGGGCGGCGCTGCCGCAATCCGGCGGGATTTCTGCGGACTATGATCTGGAGATCGGCCGCGTGGAAACCTTTGTTCCCAGCCTGCCGGGGGCGGCCAGCATCAAAGGCACGGCGGCACAGTCAGGCGCGGGCTGGGCTGTCGATTTTGACGCGGCAGCGCCGTTCAACACCAAAGGACGCGGCCAGGGCGTGATCGATCCAACCGGCACGGGCACCAACTTTGCTCTGGCCGGGGATTTCCCGCTCGCCGCCGCCAACCCAGCCTTGCAGCCCAATGCGATACAGGGTCTTGCCCAATATGACCTGCGCATTCAGGGCGCGTTGGAACCCGCCAGCGTGACCGGCACGGTCTCGATGTCTGGCGCGCGCTTTGCCATGCCGGATCTGCGCATCGCGCTGGAAGACATCTCAGGCACCATCGGGCTTGCCAATAATACGGCACAAATCAACCTCAATACGCAGTTTTCCGGCGGCGGAGACATTGCTGTTGCAGGCTCGCTTGGCCTCGCCCCGCCTTTCAACGCCAACCTGCCCGTAACCCTGCGGGGCCTGCAATATCAGCAAGGCCAGCTGTTTGAGACCACCGCTGACGGCACCATCACGCTCTCTGGCCCGGCCACTGGCGGCGGCCGCATTGCCGGGGACATCAGCCTCAGCCAGACCAATATCCGCATCTCTCCTGTGGGCCTATCCGGCGGTGGCGCTGTGCCTGAGATCACCCATCTGGCCGAGCCGGGTGCTGTGCATATCACCCGTAACCGTGCGGGGCTGATTGCGCGGGAGGAAGCCTCCGGGCCTTCCGCGCCGCCTTTTGGTCTGGATGTGGCGATCAATATTGCCGACCGCATCGCCGTGCGCGGGCTTGGCCTGAACGCGGATTTCAACGGCGGCATGCGCATCACCGGCACCACCAATGACATTCGGCCAAACGGCGAGCTTGATCTGATCCGGGGTCGGCTCGACTTCCTGTCAAACCCGTTTGAGCTTGATGAGGGCAATATCGCGCTTTTGGGGGATTTTGTCCCCACCATGCGCGTGCAGGCCACCGCCGAGCAGCCGGATGCAACCATCTTCATCATCATCGACGGCCGTATGGACGATCCTGAGATCAAGCTGGAGAGCGACCCGGAGCTGCCGGACGATGAAGTTCTGTCACAACTGTTGTTTGGGCGTGATCTGTCCAGCATTTCGCCGCTGCAGGCCGCACAGCTGGCCGCCGCGCTGGCCACGCTTTCCGGACAGGGCGCGCGCGGGCCGCAGCTTGGCAAAAACGCAGGGCTTGATGATTTTGGGCTGACCTTTGACGAGGATGGCGCGCCGGGCGTGCGCGCGGGCAAATACCTTGATGAGAACATCTACACCGAGGTGGGGGTGGACAGCGAAGGCAAGAGCACGATCAGCCTCAACCTCGATGTCACCGACAATCTGACTGTCAAAGGCAAGGTTGGCTCAGATGACGAAAGCGGGATCGGGATTTTCTTTCAGCGCGACTATTGAGCGGGGTGTGCGGGGTCAGGCACCGGCCTGCACGCTGCGCAAACACATGTCCCGCAACTGCGCGCGGGTTTCATCGCTGAGCGGTTTGCCCTGTGCGCGCTGCCATTTCAGGGTGTTGCGGATCGCCCCGCCGATAAAGCCGCCCATCACGCCCGGATCGCCTGCAATAGAGCCGCCTTCGTCCTGCAGTTGGCGCAGCACACCCGCGATAAAGGACGCCGACTTTTCGAAGCTGGCCATCACATCCGCGCCTGGCAGCAGGGGCACGTTGGACAGATATTCAAACAACACGGCGCGGTCGGCATCCTGCCAGATGAAGTCGATGTGGTTGTCGATATAACGCTCAAGCCGCACGAGCGCGGGTTGGCTTGGATCATCGCCCGCCGTGAGCGCCTCTGCCATCACCGCGGCGAGATCATCATAGACCGCGCGGATCAGCACATCCTTGTTTTCAAAGTGATTATAGAGCGATCCCGTCGCCACCCCGGCGCGCTGAGCGATCTTGGACATGGACGCCTGTGTCCCATGCGCAACCAGCATTGCTGCGGTGGCTTCCAGAATTTTTTCACGCATCCCGTGTCGTGTCCCTGCGCTCGGCAAATAGCCATGTCCCCAATGAACTCTCGTTCAACTGGGCACCGACCCTAAGCGCAGGGCACGATTGAGACAAGGGTTTGTGCGCTCTCAGCCCGTAAGCAGCCCTGCTTAAAGAGGCAAAAAGCGGAAGGTTTCCCCCTCTGCCGCAACTTTGCCCAATCCGGGAAAGGCAAAATGTGTGGCGGCAATGGTGGTGCCGGATGCTGCGGCCTCAGCCAACAGGGCGCGGCGTGTAACCACCGCCTGCGCCGCATCCCCATCCAGGGCATAGGTGACCTCGGGATGGGCAAACTGCACCGCCTCTGAGATGACCGCATCTCCAATGATTAGAAGTGTCTCATTGCCACTTTCAATCTGTACACCCGAATGCCCGGGTGTGTGACCCGGAAGCGGCACCAAACTGATCCCTGATATCAGACTCTGTTTCGGCTGAAAAAGCACCACCCGGTCTTTGATACCAGCGGCAACACTCTGGATCATTTGCACCATCGGGCGGGTGTCTTCATCCACCGCATTCGGCAGATCAGGGTTAGTCCAGAACGCCCACTCCGCTTCGGCAATGTGAATAGTTACCTCCGGAAACACATCACTGTCCAGAAAACCGCCCAGATGATCTGCATGCATGTGGGTCAGCACGATGTCTGTGGGGGTTTCGCCTTGCAGAGGCTCCCAGGCCTGGCCGGTCTGCGGAAACCGCGCCTGAAGCGCTTGGGCAGAGCCTGTATCGACAAGGATGACCCGGTTTTGTCCTCGCACGACCCAAAAATTTGCGCCGATCTCAACCTCGTCGCCCAAATCGACGTCTTCGGGCACTTGGGAGAAATACGCGGACGGCAGCACAAAGCCCCCGTCGTTGAAGGTAGTCACCTCAAAATCGCCAATGTTCAGGCTGTGTGTACGCTCTGTCATGATATGCTCCATCACTGTTTCCCAAAGCATATGGTGGTGGGCGCTGGCTGTGCTATTGTCGTAAATGACAAATTATTTGCTGATAGCGCCAAGCATATGCCTTCCAAAACCACCACCATTCTTGCCTATCCCGGCGCTCTGCAATCTGCAGTCTTTGGGCTGCAGGATTTCCTGTCCCATACGGGTCTCAACCCAAAAATCGTCACTAATTCAGCTGAATTTGGCTCAAAATCAGATGCCATCCTGCTTCCACCAGCCGCGCAGTCTGTGAATCCGCAAGCGCATCCAGACCTCTTGAATGGGCTGAAAGCCGCAGCAGAGAGTGGCGCGTTGATCTGTTCCGCCTGTGTGGGCGTGACCTGGATTGCCGCTGCGGGGCTGGATGCCGGACGTGCGGTCACCACCCATTGGGGCGTTGCGCCGCAACTGCGCAAAGACTGGCCTCAGCTACACGTGGACACCGATCAGCTTGTGATCGAGCATCAAAACCTTGTCACTGCAGGCGGGATGATGGCTTGGGTGGATCTGGCGCTGATCGTGATCGAACGGCTGGCGGGCCACGAGGTGATGCTCAACACTGCCCGGCATTTTGTGGTGGAACCTGTGCGGCGCGATCAGAGGCGCTTTCAGCGGTTTCGCCCCATCCTTGACCACGGAGATGCGCAGGTGCTGCGCACTCAGACGCTTCTGGAGCGCGTGCTGGATCAGCCCATATCAGTCTCTAATCTGGCTCAAAACGCAGGTCTGTCCGAGCGCAGCCTTCAGCGCCGTTTCAGCGCGGCCACGGGCCTCAATCTCACCCGCTACTTACAGAACCTGCGTATGGAGCGTGCAAAATCTCTGCTGGCGGACAGCCGCATTCCTGTGGCCGAGGTGGCGGCGCGGTCTGGCTACAGCGACCTTCCCGCCTTTCACCGTGTTTTCTCTCGCATCACAGGGATGACGCCTGCGGGCTTTCGAAAATCGGTCTGGTCGCAACACACAACGTCATAGCGAAACGCCTCCGCACGACGCAGAAACAGTCTCTAATTCACCTGAATTCCGTGAATTTTCTCAGGCGTTTTTGACAATCAGAAACACCCGCGCGGCCTCTGTCGCCTCAATGGCGTGTGCCACGTCGGCCGCATAGCGTGCGGTGTCACCTGCCGCCAATTCCTGCTCGGCTGTGCCACTGTTGATCCGCACCGCCCCTTCCAACACCGTAAGCTGCTCTTGAGCGCCGCGTTTGTGAGGCTGGCTTTTGAGGCTGCCACCCGTCTCAAAACGGATGTCATAGACCTCATGCCCGCCCACATCCTCAGGCGGGGAGAGAATGCGGATCACGCAACGGTGCCCCATATTGTCAAAACTCGGCACATCGCTGTCGCGCAGCACCTCTATTTTGTCGGCTGTTTCTTCATCCAGAAGCCCCGCGAAATCCACCTGCAAGGCGCGCGTGAGGTTCCAGAGGGTCGCAATGGTCGGGCTGCTTTCGCCACGCTCAATCTGGCTCACCATGGAGCGACTCACCCCGGAGAGTTTGGCCACCGCTTCCAGCGAAAGCCCTTGTTCACGACGCGCCGCGCGCAGACGGCTGGGCAAAAGTTGAAGTATCGACAGATCGTTATCCATCTCTCACAGATGCGGCCAAGCCACTGCCTTTGTCAATTGCCGCGCGCTTTGGCACATATCTCACAGCAACTGTGACGCGCCGTTCCTGCTGACTCGCCCTTTCTGCATCTGCATAGTGCGCGACAAATACGACTGAGAGGAGATGACCCATGTCGGATATCGTAATTCTGGGCGGCGCCCGTACCGCTGTTGGCACTTTTGGCGGCTCTCTCGCCAACACCCCACCGATCGAGCTGGCGACTGCTGTGTCCAAAGCCGCGATTGAGCGCGCTGGCGTGCAAGGCGACCAGATCGGCCACGTGGCATTTGGCCATGTCATCAACACCGAGCCGCGCGACATGTATCTGTCCCGCGTTGCTTCCGTTGAAGCGGGCGTGCCCAACACCACCCCGGCGATGAACGTGAACCGTCTCTGCGGCTCCGGCCTTCAGGCGATCGTGTCCGCCACTCAGTCTCTGATGCTGGGCGATGCAGACTTCGCACTGGCCGGTGGTGCCGAAAACATGTCCCGCTCCCCTTACGTCCTGCAACAGCAGCGCTGGGGTCAGAAGATGGGTGACGTGAAAACCCTGGACATGATGCTGGGCGCGCTGAACTGCCCGTTTGGCACCGGCCACATGGGTGTGACCGCGGAGAACGTTGCAGATGAGCACGATGTGACCCGTGAAGACATGGACGCTTTCGCCCTGACCAGCCAAGAGCGCGCCGCAGCTGCCATCGAAGCAGGCTATTTTGACGAGCAGATCACCCCGGTCGACGTCAAAGTGAAGCGCGACATGGTGCCATTTGCGCGTGACGAGCACCCAACCGCCTCCACCATGGAGACCCTCGGCAAGCTGCGTCCGGTCTTCAAGAAAGACGGCCGCGTGACCGCAGGCAACGCATCCGGTCTGAACGACGGTGCCGCCGCCATCGTGCTGGCGCGCGAAGAGGCTGCCAAAGCCGCTGGCCTGACACCGAAGTTCCGCGTTCTGGGCTACGCCCACGCCGGTGTGCGCCCAGAGGTGATGGGCATTGGCCCAATCCCAGCGGTGGAAAATCTGCTGGCAAAAACCGGTCTCTCCGTGGCCGACTTTGATGTGATCGAGAGCAACGAGGCGTTTGCCTCCCAAGCCATCGCCGTGAACAAAGGCCTTGGTCTGGACACCGACAAAGTGAACCCGAACGGCGGCGCGATTTCTCTGGGCCACCCGGTTGGCGCAACCGGCGCGATCATCACCGTGAAGCTGATGTATGAACTGGAGCGCACCGGCGGTTCTAAAGGTCTCGCGACCATGTGCATCGGCGGCGGCCAGGGCATCGCGCTGGCGATCGAGCGCATCTAAGCCGCGCTAAGATACCGCGCTGAAATTTCGGCGGGTGGCCAGAGGTTCATGCCTTGGCCATCCGCCCCACCGGCCCCCGTCGCAATCGGGCCGCAAAACAGATGCGACACCCATGTTTCCCAAAATGACTGATCTTGTGCACTAGTCGATCCAGACGGTGATGCGATCAGATTGTCCGCGCGCATCAATCACGGTGATTGTCGCGCTGCCGCGCCCTGCCGCGGGCAGGGTCACATCCCCATGACGCACTCCGCTCGCCACAGGCGCACCGTTGGCCAGAACGGTCACCGGAAAGGCGGCGTTTTTGACCTTGATCGTCATACCGTCCCGCGCGCCGGCAAGTCTGGCACCTTCCGGAGGAAAGGCCACTTCCAAGGCGTCTTCGCTGCGCTCAAAGACGGCGTTGCGGCCGCGAAATGTTTTGAGCGGTTCAGGCAGTGCGGCGTTGCTGACGATCAGCGTTTCCGGCGGTGGGGTTGGCAAGGGATCCAGCGTGGGCTTCACCCGCTGAAACACATCAAACAGCACAGGGGCCGCGATCTCTGCACCAAAGGCGCCCGGCACCGGCGTGCCATCGGGGCGCCCGATCCAGACACCGGCCACATGACGCCCATCAAAACCGATGGCCCAAGTGTCCCGATGCCCATAGCTGGTACCGGTCTTATAGGCCAAGCCACTGCGCGGTGCGCCTGCGGGTGGGGCTATCTCTGAGAGGATATCGGCCAGATGCCAGGCCGCCGATCTGCTGATCACACGCTGCTGTCGCGGGGTGTCCTTCCCCGCCTGCCAGATCAGAGGTTGGGCAACACCGCCTTGGGGGATCATCGCGTAAAGCGTCACCAGCTCTTCCAGTGAGACACCGACCCCGCCCAGCGCCACCGCGAGTCCAGCTGTACCGCCGAGCAGCTCCGGAGCCATGCCCGCAGCCCGCATCGCGGCCATCAGATTGGCGGGCCCCAACTCATCCGTGAGCATGACCACCGGAATGTTCCGCGACTGCGCCAAGGCCTCCCGCACGCGCAGCGCGCCGCGAAACTGGCCATCAAAATTCTGCGGCGCGTAGCGGCCAAATCGGGTGGGCACATCGGCAATCAGGGTTTCGGGATGGGCCAAGCCTCGGTCAAAGGACAGCCCGTAAACCAGAGGTTTCAGCGTTGAGCCCGGCGAGCGTTTGGCTCGGGTCATATCAATGAAGCCCTGCCGTGCATCCGCCTGTGTCAGACCTGCGGACCCAACAGAGGCAAGGATCTCGCCGCTGTGATGATCTGCCACCACCATGGCGATCGACACGCGCTCCTCAAGGCCGCGCAAAGCCTCCTGCGCCAATGTCTCAAGCGAGGTCTGCAAAACGCGATCCACCGTCACCTGATGCCGCGCGGCCTCTGGGGCCGCTGCCCTTGCGCGGTCCGCCAGATGCATCGCCACAGCGGGAAAGGCCCGCCGCACTTTTGGCACAGGGGTCATCAAAGCCGCATCCACACCCTCTTGATCCAGCACCCCAGCGGTCTTTGCGCGCCAAAGCACCCGTTCCCGCGCGGCCTCAGCAGCTTCAGGGTTGCGGTCAGGCCGCCGCGCATTGGGGCTTTGCGGCAGGGCGACCAAAAGCGCGGCCTGCGCAGGTGTCAGCCTGTGAGGCTCTTTGCCAAACCAAGACAGGGTGGCGGCGCGTATGCCTTCGAGATTGCCGCCAAACGGCGCATGGGTGAGATAGAGACCAAGGATTTCCTGCTTGCTCAGGTGCTGCTCCAACGCAAGCGCCAGCCGGATCTGGCGCAGCTTTCCGGCCCAGGTCCCGGTGCCGGAATCCTCAATCAGTCGTGCCACCTGCATGGTCAACGTCGAGCCTCCAGACACCACCCGCCCATGCCACGAAGATTGCGCCACGGCACGGGCCAGCGCCCAAGCATCTACCCCCTGATGGGTCCAGAAGCGTTTGTCCTCATAGGCCAGCAAGGTCTCAAGATAGAGCGGGTCTACCGCGTCGCTTTGCGCCCCAAGCCGCCACAGCCCGCCGTCAACTGTATAGGCCCGCAGGAGCTGCCCGTTGCGATCCACCACCTCGACCGAGGTGTCGGCCAGAAGATTTGGCAGCTCTGTCTCCGCCACCCATTGATCAAAAGCGTCCCGCGCCCCTGCCAGAAGCAGAAGCGTGAACACCAGAAAAACAGGCAGGATCCGCATGTTATTCGGTCACGGTCAGACGCGACGCAGCGGTGTTGGCGCGGTATTGCGGGCGATACATATCCTCTACAGAGGCGGCCGGGTGATGATAATCGCCGGGGCTGACCGCGCGCACCATATAGGCCAACTGGAATGACTGCGCCGAGCGCCAGTCGACAGCTGCCAAGAACCGATCCGAACGGAATTCTGTGTTGGCGGCCTCGACCGGTTGCAACCAGTCCATATTGCGCAGATCACCGCCTGCCAGAAGGTTGGGATTGTCGATTTCAAAACCCGCAGGCAGCGGATCGTTTACCATCAGACGCGCCCCACCCTCACCGGAAGGTATCACCGTCAAAACCGCAACCAGTCGTTCGCCTGCCAGCACCTGAACTGCGTCAACCGCCTGCCCTTCCACAGAGAAATACTGCCGCTCTATGCGGTAGCCATAGCTGCGCTCCTCTGCCGGATAGGTTGGCACGCCAAGCGTTGTCAGCGTCACCAACTGCGCGGCCTCTCCTGTGTTGGTCAGGGCGATCTCCTGAGACAGGTCTTGATCCGTGAACCGCTGCAACAACGGCCCGTTCAGCGGCTGCCCGTTGAGGGTCAATCCGCTGGGCCGCTCATCCTCGATCAGCGCATGCGCCGCCATAAGCGACCAGACCGCCTCTTGGGTGGAGGGCGTCTCACTGCCAAAGGCCACCTGCTGAGCAAGCCCGTTGGCATCCAGAGCCTCGCTACCCGCCGCCACGGCCAGAGCCACAGTGCCTGCAATATCGCGCAAATCGGTGCCATAGTCCGCGCGCCAGAGCGCCGCCTCTTCGCGGCCGACCTGTGCTGCGATCTTGCGCGCGGCGGTGCGGAACATGCCATCCGCCCGCGTCTGATCGCCATAAAGCGCCAGTGCCGCGCCAAGTTGCGCCGCTGCCAGAGGCGTTGCAAAGGCGTCGGCCTTCACATCCGCATAGTAGCGCAGATCGCCCATGGCTGCCGCCCCTTCGCGCGCCAGAACCATAAGCGCATAGGCCAGATCCTCGCCGCCTGCGTCAAAGTCCGGTGCATAGTTCACGCGGTTGCGCAGATTGTTCATTGCCTGTTTGAAGGCGAGATCAGGTACCACGTGCCCCTGCGCCCGTGCGCGAGAGAGGAAATCGCTGACATAGGCATCCAGCCAGAAATCGCCGGATTCGGGACGCCAGAGACCAAAGCTGCCATTGCTGGCCTGCCGTGTCAGGACCAGCGCGATGGCCTCTGCGATGCGGCTGTCCAGATCGCGATCCACGCCCATGCCCAGCGCGTTTGCCACATCTTCAAAATAAAGAAGCGGCAGCGTCTGGGAGGTCACCTGTTCTGTGCAGCCGTAAGGATAGCGATCCAGCGTCTGCAACAGACCCGGCGCACCAAAGCGCGCCAAAGCGCCAGTGGACAGGATTGCCTCAGCGGAGCCTGCGCGCAGATCGGCAAACACATCTGCACCAAGGGTGAGGCTGTCGCCGGACGCCAAGTTGATCTGGCGGGTCTCACTCACAGCCGGATCATTGGCCCGCACCGGCAAGGTGAGCGATTTGACCAACTGTTTGCCATCTGGCGTTGTGAGCGCAATGCGCAGACTGTGATCTCCGATCTCATCTGCGACAACCGGCACAGAGAACCGCGCTGTTCCTTTTGGTTCCAACGCAAACCCTGAGGGGATTTGCGCGGCATCCAGCGTCACGCCCTCTGCCACAACATCCAGCCCCATCCGACCCGCAGCACCCTCTGCGTGGACAAATTCCAACAGCAGGCGGCTCTGATCTCCGGGGGCGAGGAAGCGCGGCAGGCTTGCGGTGACAACCACCGGATCCCGCACCAGCACTTCCGCATCAGCCTGCCCCACCCCGGTTTGCGACCAAGCCACTGCCATCAGGCGCACTGAGCCGTTAAATTCAGGGATATCAAACTGCACATTTGCGATGCCATCTGCACCTACCTGAATGGGACCTTGAAAGTAGGCCACCAGCTCTTCGGTGGGGGGAGGCGCGTCAAACCCTGTGGCCGCAGTGGCATCCCCACCGGAACGCAGGCGTCCCATAGTGCCGCTCAAACCGTTGATCAGTCGGCCATATACGTCGCGGATTTCCATGCCCAGACGGCGCTGGCCAAAGTAATGCGCCGAAGGGTCGGGACTTTCAAAACTGGTGAGGTTGAGAATGCCCACATCCACCGCTGCCAGAGTGACAAAGGCGGTTTCACCGGCGGTCACTCCGTCGACTTTCAAAGTCACATCCAAGGGGCCACGCGGGTCGATCACTTCTGGTGCGGCGATGGAAACGGCCAGCTGCTTTTCCTCCGGATCAACCTGCGCATAGCTCAGCCCAAGCGCGCGGGCCGGGTTTTGCCCTGCGGGCGTATCTGCAGCGCGGATGACCGAAGCGGTCACGTAAGCCCCTGCCCCCCATTCATCGGTCACATCCAGATCGATCAGGTTCTCGCCTTCCTGAACGGCAACGGTTTTCATCGCGATCAGACGGTTGGACATCACCGAAATCAGCGCGGTTCCCGCGTAGCGCGGCACCAGCCGCAGCTGTGCGGTGTCCCCGCTGCGATACTGCTCTGCATCAAGCGACAATTCGAGGGTGTCCGGCGTTTCGGTGGCATCCGCAGGGGCATACCAACCGGCCTCAAATGTCATCGCGCTGGAGATAAATTCCCCGCCGTCTTGCGTGACCACAACCTCAAAGCGGCCCCAATCCACATCTGCGCCGATTTCCAAGGGGCCGCCGTCAAGTATGGCGGAGCCGCTGGCAATGGTTTCGCGTGTGGTGGTGGGCTCCCACTCCCAACCGCCATTGAGCTGATACCACTGATAGCGCGTGCGCAGGCGGTTCACTGACCATGCGACTGGCATGGCTGTGGCGCGCAGGCTCGGATCCACTGCGATGATTTCAAAACTTGCCTTGCTGCCTTCCGGCACCACCTCTTCGTCAAACAGTGGTTTGATACCGATCAGCGGTGTAGCAGAGGCGACAGGATGTGTGAGGCGGCGCTCTACCGGACGGCCAGAGCCTTCCAGCACACGCACCGCAACATCGGCGACAAGCGCGCGGCCCTGTGCCTCCTGTTCAGGCAGGGACAGATAGATGTCTGCCTGCCCGGTCTCATCTGTCTCATCCCCGGAGAAATAGGTAGTTTGACCGTAAAACGGCGCATCATAGCGCCCAAACCGGAAGCCTTTGAACCCCTCCAACGTGTCGCGGGCCTTCAGGGTCACCTGCCCTTCGATCTCCAGATCGGCGGCAGGTGCGCCAAAGAGATAGCGCGCCTCAAGTGACACTGCCGCAGGGTTTTGGGCATCAAATGGCGCCTTGGGTGGTGTGAGCTCAAAATCAATCCGCTCGGGCAGGAAATCTTCGACCAGCACTTTTGCACTCGCCAAAGCGGGCGCTTCCAGATCGGACTTGAAATCCAGAGACCAGCGCCCGCGCGGCACGGTTGCCCCAAGTGGCAGCGCAAAGACATGTCCGCCCGCCACGCTGTTGGTGGAGACCTGTCGGCTGTATTCCACCCCATCGGGGCGGGTCAGGATCGCGGTGAGCGGCAAGGCGGGTAAGGCCTGCGCCGTTGCGCCACGTGCCAAGGCGGTGACATGGATGGTCTCGCCGGCGCGATAGGCGCCTCGATCTGTGGTGACAAAAACATCAATCGGCGGTGCGGCAGGCCGCCCTTCCACACCTCGGTCGGAGAGATCAAAGGCCGGATCGGTCAGCGACAGGAAGGAGAAATCCTCGCCCTTCTGAACCATGACCAGCGCCGGAGATGCGCCACCGGTGCCGCGCGTCAGCCCCGCGTCAAAGACCGCATAGCCCTCCGCATCGCTGACCGTTTCCGCCAGCACGCGGTTTGCGCGCGACAACAGGCGCACCTTCGCCGCCCCCAGTGCTGCGGCATCTGACAACTGGCGCGTAAACACATGCAGCCCGTCGGTGCCGCTCAGGCTTGAGATGCCGATGTCTGACAGCAGGAACCACTGTGTTGTGGATGTTTCATCATATTTGTCCGCGCCCGGCAGGTCGGCAGTGAGCGCATAGACCCCCGCGGGCTGCCCCGCCACCAGCTCTGCCATCGGCAGGCGTGTTGTCATCGTCTGGTTGAGCGTGTTTTCAACCTCGCCACGGCCGGTCCAGACTGTTTCAGCCACATCGCGGTCGAAGCCTTCCATCTGCCAATAGCTCAGCGGCTGCCCGAAGTAGCCATCCTGAATGGCGCGCAAGATGTTGCGATCATTCACGCGCTGCAGGGTGAGCGCCACCTCGTCCAGATTCACGGTCTCAATCGGCAATCCGGCGTCCGAGCTGCGCGGCAGCACATAGGCGCGGCCTGAGAATGCAACCTTTGGGCTGCGGTCCCGCACATAGGCGCGCACATTGGTGTCGCGCACCAAGGTCTCCCCGCTTTTGGCAGGCAAGCCAGCGCGGAAAGTGACTTGGACGTCCTGACCATGTGTCAGCCCTTCGACACAAATGCGCTGTTCCTCGACATGCAAGGCAAGACGGGCATCCGGCAGTTTCACAAACGAGGTGTAATCCTGCCCGGTTTCAATGAGCGGCTCATTGAACTCGGCACATAGGCGTGGGGTTTCGATATCACTCTCAACCTGATGATCTGACACGCGGAAACCGTATTTCCCGATGGCAGCCTCTAGCTGTGTGATCACATCGTTTCGCGGGCTGATGGCCTCTGCCAGGCGCAGACTGCGCAGCACCGCTTTGCCCCGATCCTGATCTTCGAGTTGCCCAGACATCAGCAAAAGCGCGTTGATACGCTCAAGATCCGACTGCGCCCGCAGATAGGCGTTCAGCGCCCCAAGAAAGGCGCGCTCTTTGTATTGGCGGGTTTCCGACGCCCTGTCGCCCTGAAGATTGGCATTGAGCCGCGCATACTCCAGCCAGAGATCGCTGCGATCCGCTTTGCTCAAGGCGGCCCCTGTCCAGCGCATCGCGCTTAGCAGGTTTCCCTCTGCCCGACGCTCTCTTGCGGCGGTGAGCATCTCTTCAACGCCCCAGCGACCACCGGCATGGGTGCGCCCGATGTTGGCCGCCAGCTCCTTGGCCGCCAAGAGGTCTCTTTCTCTCAGGAAGTTCAGATCCTTGGCACGGTCTTGTGCAGTGCTCAGCAATTCTTCAGACGCGTTGAATATCTCCGCAGAGAGCGCCCCTTCATAGGGCTGGCGCTCGTTGATTTCGGATTTCGGGAAGCAGGCGTTTGAGCGGCGGTTGAACGTGAACGCAACGCATTGCGGATTGTTCAAGCAGGTCTCCACACAAGCCGCATATGTGGTGTCAAAAAGGTTCTGCAGGTCTGCGCCGTAGAAATCGACATCGCGACTCACCACCACCCGACGGTCGGGCACATAACTTTCCTGTGCTGCCGCCGCTGTACCGGTCAGCGCGAAGAGCCCAATGGCTAAAATCCGAAGCATTCTAATCTCCAATAATCAATGACTTGATGGTGCCACGACACAATCACGCATTGCAACGGCGATAACGCCGCGGCGGAGTTAAGCAGATGTTCACGGACAGTCTGAAATATGGCTCTCAGGAAAATACGGCTTGAGGATCGGCGAATGTCGCTGACGCAAAAACTTGCTGACGAACGGCGCGCCCGTTTGGCTGCAGAACGTTTGTTGGAGTTAAAAAAGCGCGAGCTTTATGCGGCCAATCGTAAGCTGGGCAAACATGCTGCGCAGCTGGCAAATGAGATTGTCGAAGCGCGTGAGACCGTCAAGACCGTCACCAAAGAAAACAAGAAGTTCCGCACGGATTTGGAAAACGCCCAAGAGCGTGCCGAACAGGCAGAGCACAGGCTCTGGCATTCGCTTTCCACCATCCGCGATGGCTTTGCATTCTTTGACGAAAACGGCAAGATGATTGCCGCCAACCCAAGCTATCTGGCGATCTTTGAAGGCGCGGAGCACATCAAGCCCGGGATTTCTTACAACGAAATCATGGAATTTGCGGCGCATGAGGGCCTCTTTGTGCTTGAGGACACCTCGCCGGACGACTGGTGCAATATGATGCAGCAGCGCTGGCATCATGAAGAACCGGAGCCGGTGATTGTGCAGCTGTGGAACGAGGAATTCCTCAAGCTGATTGATCACCGCAACATTGGCGAAGATCGTGCCAGTCTTGCGATGAACATCACCGACACGGTGCGCCAGGAAGCGGAACTGGAGCGGGCGCGTCAGGAAGCGGAAGCTGCCAGTCAGGCGAAATCTGCGTTTCTGGCCAACATGAGCCACGAGCTGCGCACCCCGATGAACGGTGTTGTGGGCATGGCCAGCCTGTTGATGGACACCACGCTCACCGAGGAGCAGCGTCTGTTTGCCTCCACCATCAAGAACTCCGGCGAAGCGCTGCTGTCGATCATCAACGATGTTCTGGATTACTCCAAACTCGGGGCGGAAAACGTCGGTCTGCGCAATGAGACCTTCGATCTGGAGCGTTGTATCCACGAGGTCATGACTCTGCATCAGGTCTCCGCACGTGAGCGCGGGCTGGAGCTTCTGGTGGATTACGACCTCTTCCTGCCAACCCAGTTTGTGGGCGACGTTGCGCGGCTGCGCCAGATCCTTACAAACCTCATTGGCAATGGTGTGAAGTTCACTCACACTGGGCACATCCTTGTGCGCGTGGTTGGGGTGATCACCAACGACGGCTCAAACGCCGTGGTGCATGTGACCGTTGAAGACACCGGGATCGGGATTGCCGAAGAGCAGCTCGATCACATCTTTGGCGAATTCAATCAGGTCGACACCAGCCAGAACCGTGAGTTTGAGGGCACTGGCCTTGGCCTTGCTTTGACCAAACAGCTGGTCAATCTCATGTCCGGCGAAATCTGGGTGGAATCCACTGTGGGTGCGGGCACCTCCTTTGGCTTCCGTCTGACCCTGCCAATTGACGAGAACTGCGATCACCTGCCGGTGCCGCTGCCAGACAATGTGCAGCATGTGCTGGTGGCATCTGACACCGAGGTGAACAGCGACCTGCTGAAGAAACAGCTGGAACAGATGGGGGCAACCGTCACGATCTGCACCGATCAATCGCAGGTCATGCTGTTGGCCCAACATGTGGATTTGATTCTGGCTGATCACGCGGCAGGCGGCATTGATGCGCAGCAGCTGAACACAGAGCTGAGCGCGCAGGGGATTGCGACACCAATTGTCGCGCTGAGCTCAGACCCGAAAGCCTTCGGGGATGCCGATGATCTGGGCTTGATCAAGAGTGTTCTGGCCAAACCCGGCTCGCGCGCTGAGCTCAATCTCGGCATTGCGAAGGCGGCAGAGGCCAGCCCCAACAATGGCAAAGGCGCAACCGCGCGTCGGCGCATGCGCGTGCTGTCTGCCGAAGACAATAAAACCAACCGTCTGGTGCTGGAAAAGCTGCTCAAATCTCTCGATCTGGAATTGATGTTTGCGCACGACGGTGTCGAGGCGGTGGAGCAGTATATCTCCTATTCGCCTGATCTGATCTTCATGGATATCTCCATGCCGCGGATGGATGGCACCCAGGCCACGCAAAAAATCCGCGAGCTGGAAGCCAACAACAACAATCGCCGCACACCGATTGTCGCCCTCACCGCCTTGGCCAATGAAGGCGATGAAGAGCATGTGTTGAGCCACGGGTTGGATCGATACCTGACCAAACCCCTGCGCAAGGCGGAGATTTTCAAGGTGATTTCAGAGATGCACCCTGAAGAAACGCTTGATCCGTTTGAGTCAAATTCTGAGGCGATTGCGAGTTGATCTGATCAGCCCGCTTCGGGGTAGTCGCGCAGAAAGACCCAGCGGTCACCTTCGGACATATCTTCCTGGAAGCGATACCCACCGTAGTCGAAACCTTTGAGGCCTTCGGGGTCCTGAATGCGGTTGTGGATCATGAAACGCGCCATGGAGCCACGGGCCTTTTTGGCAAAGAAAGAGACGATTTTGGCTTTGCCGTCACGCTCTTCCATGAAGACCGGAGTGATCACGCGCATCTTGAGGGCTTTCAGATCCACCGCCCCGAAATACTCTTGGCTGGCGCAGTTGATGAGCGTGTCGGTGTTCATGGCCTCTGCCTGCGCGCGCAGCGCCTTTGCCGGCCCGGTTCGCCAGTAATCATAAAGCGATGACCCGCGGCGGGTCTTCAGGCGGCTGCCCATTTCAAGGCGATAGGGCTGGATCGCATCGAGCGGGCGTAACACACCGTAAAGACCGGACAGAATGCGCAGATGGTCCTGCGCCCAGGCCATTTCATCCTGTTCCAGACTGCCAGCGTCCAAACCCACATAAGTGTCACCGGCAAAGGCATGCACAGCGGGGCGCGTCATCTCTGCGTCCGGCTCGGCTTCAAACGCTTTGAAGCGATCGCGGTTCAGACGCGCCAGATCATCGCTCAGATCCATCAGCTTGCGCAAATCACCCAAAGTCAGATTGCGCGCTGTCTTGGCCAGACGCACCGCATCTTCCTGAAAGTCAGGCGCGGTGGTGGGCCCTTCGACAGCATCCCAATTCAGGCGTTTGGCCGGTGAAATTACAACAAGCATGCGGCAGCTCCATCTGATTTAGAATCTATCTAATCTGCCTGATGCAGAACGTCCAGAAAGGCGGCACCAAAACGATCTGCACGGCGATCTCCGAGCAGGCGTTCCATGTCTTGCGAGGTGCGCGGCTTCAGGCTGGCGACCTTGGCCAGCAAGGAGGCAGAGCAGCTCATCGGCTTGTCGATGCCGTTTGGCCCTCGCATCAGACGCGACTGTGCCTCCAGCAGCTGGTCATAGAGGTCTGCATCCTGACGCCCTGCGATTTTGCGGCGGCTGGGGTGCATCTGTTCGGCTTCGCCGTTGATGACCTCCAAGAACGCATCGCCATAGTTTGCAAGCTTTTTGGCCCCCACACCGCTGATCCGCGCCATATCGTCCAGATCCCCGGGCCGCGCTTCGGCCATTTCGGCCAAGGTGCGGTCATTGAAGATCACATAGGCCGGCACTTTGGCGGCTTCGGCCAGGGCGCGCCGCTTGGCTTTGAGCGCAGACATCAGCGGCGCGTTTTCTTCGCTGACCAGAGTTTTGGCCGCCGGTTTGCGGGAGGTCACGCGGATGGTATCGCGGCGCAACTCCACAGTTTCTTCGTCGCGCAGGACCGGACGGGCGCGATCCGTCATCGTCAGAGCCCCGTGGCGCTCCGGGTTGGGGCGCACCAGATCATGCCCCATCATCTGGCGAAACACAGCTTGCCACTGGCGTTTGTCAAACTCGCCGCCCACCCCAAAGGTCGGCAGCGCATCATGGCCGCGCTCACGCACCTTGTCGGTTTCATTGCCAAGCAAGATGTCGATCAGATGCCCTGTGCCAAACCATTCCCCCGTGCGCAGAATGGCGGAGAGCGCCTTGCGCACGGCGACGGTCCCATCAAAGACCTCAGGCGGCGTGTCGCAGAGATCACATTTGCCGCAGGTGACCTCATCTTCGCCAAAATATTTCAGAAGCTGTTCGCGACGGCACTTAAGCGCTTCGGCCAGCCCCAGCAGCGCGTTGAGCCGCGCATGATCAGCTGCGCGGCGCTCTGGCGGGGCAAGGCCCTCGTCGATCTGCGCGCGGCGCAGGCGGATGTCATCAGGGCCAAAGAGCGTAAATGTCTCTGCCGGTGCGCCGTCCCGCCCGGCGCGACCGATCTCCTGATAGTACGCCTCAATGGATTTTGGCAGGTCAGCGTGGGCCACCCAGCGGATGTCCGGTTTGTCCACACCCATCCCGAACGCCACCGTGGCCACCACGATCAGCCCGTCTTCGCGCTGAAAGGTCGCCTCGGTTTCACGCCGCTCCTGCGGATCCATACCGCCGTGATAAAACAGCGCCTGATGCCCGTCTTCGCGCAAGGCCTTGGCAAGGCTCTCGGTTTTTGCGCGTGTGCCGCAATAGACAATGCCGGACTGCCCTTTGCGCGCAGCCGCGAATTGCAGGATCTGACGGCGCGGATTGTCCTTGGCGGCAAAGGCCAGATGCAGGTTTGGGCGGTCAAAGCCATGCAGGAAAACCTGCGGTGTGCGCCCTGCAAACAGCCGCTCGATGATTTCATCGCGGGTTTCAGCATCGGCAGTGGCGGTGAAGGCGGCAATAGGGACATTCAGCGCCTGCTGAAGCTCTCCGATGCGCAGATAATCCGGGCGGAAATCATGGCCCCATTGGCTGACGCAGTGGGCTTCATCCACGGCAATCAGACTGACGCCAATCTGGCGCAACATGCCCAGCGCGGCACCGGATGCAAGCCGTTCGGGCGCAATATAAAGCAGCTTCAGCCGCCCCGCCTCAATCGCATCCCAAACCTGTGCGGTCTCCTCATCGGTGTTGCCAGAGGTCAGTGCCCCGGCCTCTACACCGGTTTCCCGCAAGGCCCGCACCTGATCGCGCATCAAGGCGATCAGCGGGGAGATGACAACGGTCACCCCCTCGCGCAAAAGCGCAGGCAATTGAAAACACAGAGATTTGCCACCGCCTGTCGGCATGATGGCCAGGACGTCTTCGCCTTGGGCCACGGCGCTGACGATCTCTTCCTGCCCGGGGCGGAATGCGTCAAAGCCGAAAACATCACTGAGAACGGTGCTGGCAGCCCGCATTGTTCACCTTGTTTATCTGGGCAATCTGCTCTGCGCAGTTGTCCCACAGTGCCCAAGCAGGCTCAAGCCCGAAGCGTGCGTTTAGCCCAGAAGGATAGACGGCAGGATGTAATCACGCAGCGAGATGATGATCACGAAGACCACCAGCGGCGCAAGATCCAGCGGGCGCGTGTCAGGCAGCACCCGGCGCACCGGCTCATAGATCGGCTCCAGCAAACGGTTCAGACCGGTCCAGATTTGCGCCACGATCGGCTGACGCAGGTTCAAGACCTGAAAATTGATCAGCCAGCTCATGATGATATGCGCCAACATAAAGAAGAAGGCGATGTCCAGGATCAGTCTCAGCGGACCGTAAATTGCCATCATGGAGGGCTCCTTTGCTGCGATTGGCCCACAGTTAAGCACCAAGCGCAAAAAGCACAAGACTGACGCGAGGAAGTCGGTTGACGAACCGTTTAAAGCAGCCTTGAAGGGCGTGCAAAGGAGAGCCCCATGTACCCTGTCATGCGCATGATCAAAGAGTTGGTCAAATACCGCAACGCCACGCCTCTGCCGCTGACCGGCACACATGTGTCCGAGCACCGCTGCTGGCCCTCTGACATTGATCTGTGGATGGAGCTCAACAACGGCCGCACCCTGACGCTGTTTGATCTGGGGCGCATTCCGCTGGCGAGCCGCATTGGCTTGGTCCCTGTCCTGCGCAAAAACAAATGGAGCATGACGATGGCCGGGGCCACGGTACGCTATCGCCGGCGTATCCGGACTTTTGAGAAAATCGAAATGCGCAGCCGGACGGCCTATTGGGACGAACGCTTTGTCTACATTGAGCAATCCATGTGGAAGCAGAACGGCGAATGCGCCAACCATGCGCTCTATCGTGCGGCGATCACCAACCGCCAAGGCATTGTGCCACCGGCAGAGGTGATGGAGGCTCTGGGCCGTGACGAAAGCTCCCCACCAGCCCCGGAATGGATCAAAGCCTGGATTGATGCCGAAGCAACACGGCCCTGGCCGCCCATGCAGGAATAACTTGCTATGGTTGATCCTTCCTGTCTAATTGAAGCTAAAGTCCGGGGGGATGCGGATGAACAAGACGGCAACAAAAAAGCGCATCTGGGGTTGGTTCTTTTTTGATTGGGCAAGCCAGCCTTACAACACCCTTCTGATCACATTTATCTTTGCGCCCTACATCAAAGACCTGATTGGCGACGGTGCAGAGGCGCAGGCCGCCTGGGGATTTGGGATCGCTGCGGCCGGTGTGATCATCGCCGTGCTTGCCCCTGTGCTGGGCGCCTTGTCTGACAGCTCTGGCAACCGACTGCGCTGGATATGGCTGTTCTCGGTGATGTATGTGGTTGGCGCCTTTGGCCTTTGGTGGGCCGCGCCGGACAACTTCAATCTGCTGTGGACCCTGACCCTCTTTGCCATAGGCATGATCGGGATGGAGTTCGCCACGATTTTCACCAACTCGATGCTGCCGGATCTGGGCAGCAAAGAGGAGATCGGACGTATCTCCGGCAACGGTTGGGCCTTTGGCTATCTCGGCGGATTGGTCGGGCTGGTGGTCATGCTCACACTGTTTGCCGAAAACGCGGAAACCGGCAAAACGCTGATCGGGAAAGATCCGCTCTTCGGGCTGGATGCAGAGCAGCGTGAAGGCACACGGTTTGTCGGCCCGCTTACCGCGATCTGGTATGCGGTCTTCATGATCCCCTTCTTCCTGTGGGTGCGTGATCCGCGCCCCACCAAAGCGCCCAAAGGCGCTGTGGGCAAAGCGCTCACCGATGTCTGGGGAACAATCCGCAACCTGCCGCAAACCCCTTCTTTGTTTGCCTATCTCGGCAGCTCCATGTTCTACCGTGACGCGCTGAACGGCATGTATACCTTCGGCGGCATCTATGCGGCAGGCGTGCTGCAGTGGTCTGTGGTCGATGTGGGTATCTTTGGCATTCTGGCGATCATCGCAGGCGCAGTCTTTGCTTGGCTTGGCGGCAAGGCTGACACGAAATTTGGCCCAAAGCCGGTGATCAATATCTGCATTCTGCTGCTCTGCGGAGTGGCGATTTCCATCATCTTTGTGTCCCGTGAAAGCGTCTTTGGGATGGCGGTCGGACCGGAGTCCAATCTGCCGGATTACACCTTCTATGTGTTTGGCGCGATCATTGGTGCGGCGGGTGGCGTGATCCAGTCCGCAAGCCGCACAATGATGGTGCGTCAATCCATTCCGGGGCGCACCGCTGAGTCCTTTGGGCTCTACGCGCTGGCAGGCAAGGCCACCTCCTTCATTGCCCCATTTCTCATCGGTGTGATGACCACATTGTCAGACAGTCAACAGATTGGCGTGACCCCGCTGATCGCGCTTTTCTTGGTGGGGCTGATCCTGCTACGCTGGGTTGACCCAGAGGGAGATCGCGCACAATGGGGCCACGCCTCTTCATCCTGATTGCCCTGCTTGGCTTGGCCGCCTGTCAGGACGACACACCAAAATCTTCGGTGGTGCTCTCCACCCAGCAGGAGGTGCCCGTCGCCATGCAGGGGGTTGCCGCCAAACAGCTTTTTGGCGCGAAACCCGAAGGCTCAAAGCAAATCAGCACGCCTTATGGCAGCTACGCCAAAGGCTGCCTTGCCGGCGGTGCCGAGCTGGCGGAGACCGGGCCGACCTGGCAAGCGATGCGGCTTTCGCGGAACCGCAACTGGGGCCATCCGGAAACCATTTCCTATATTCAGGATCTCTCTGCAAAGGCGGCGCGACAGCCGGGCTGGCAGGGGCTTTATATCGGAGACATAAGCCAGCCGCGCGGTGGGCCGATGCTCACCGGACACCGTAGCCACCAGCTTGGGCTGGACGTCGATATCTGGATGCGCCCAGCAAACTCCCTTTCGCTAAGTGCTTCTGAACGGGAGAATATTTCGTCGATCTCCATGCGGCGCGACAATGGGGCCTATGTCAACAGCAGCTGGACAAAACAGCATCATGAGATCCTGAAAGCGGCCGCGAGTGATCCCCGTGTGGCGCGTATCTTTGTCTTCCCCGGTGCCAAAGTGCAGATGTGTGAAGACGAAAAAGGCGACCGGGCCTGGCTGCGCAAGATACGCCCGTGGTGGGGACACCACTATCATTTTCACGTCAGACTGAATTGCCCGGATGGGGCCACGGGCTGTGTCAATCAGGATCCGCCCCCCGCCGGGGATGGCTGCGCGGATGCCAAGAAATGGGTGCAGGATATTCTGTTCCCACCACCGCCTCCGCCACCGGACCCCAATGCGCCCAAGCCGAAACCTCGCCGTGACCTTCAAATGACAGATCTGCCCCGCCAATGCGTCACCGTCTTGCAATCGCCATAACCGCCTGTCTCGCCGTCTCCGGCGGGCTGGCGCTTTGGGCGGAAGCCTCTAACCCCAAATCTGGCACCGCAGAGCATCTGTCCACCTATCGGTGGCAGATCCAGGCGGGCTGGTTTGGCGGGTTTTCCGGTCTGGAGATTTCAGAGGATGGCACGCAGATGATCACCATCTCCGACCGCGGCCAGATTGTCAGCGCCGACATCGCCCGCGAGAATGGCGCGATTGTGAGCCTGTCCAATGTCAGACACGATAAGGTTCTCAACAAAAAGGGAAAATTCTCCCCGCACACCAATCAAAGGGACAGCGAAGGGCTGGCCCGCCTGAAGAACGGTGCGCTGGTGGTGTCCTTTGAAGGGGTGCATCGGGTTGAAGCCTTCACTGCCCCAAGCACGCCGCCCAAGTCCTTTCCCACAGAAGCCTGGTTTGAGGACATGGAAGAGAACGCGGGCTTTGAAGCACTTGCGGTCGATCCCGCGGGGCGACTGGTGGTGATGCCCGAAGATGCGCTGGAGAATGACAGGCTGATCCAAGCCTATGTGCTGCAGGGCAAACGGTGGCGCGCGGCGTTTACCCTGAGACGGGATAAACAGTTTCAACCGGTTGGCGCGGATTTTGGCCCGGATGGGCGGTTTTATCTGCTGGAGCGGGGCTTTAACGGCTTTGGGTTTCGCACCCGTGTGCGCAGTTTTCACGTCGACAAAACCGGCGCCACTGACGAAAAGATATTGTTTCGCAATGGTATAGGCGGTCACGACAACCTCGAAGGCCTGTCGGTCTGGCGCGATGCTGAGGGGCGTATCAGGCTCACGATGATCTCTGACGACAATTTCCGGCTGATCCAGCGCACAGAGCTCGTGGAATATGTGCTTCCTCAATAAAACTTGATCTATCCGCCCCTTAACGGTAGGTGCCTGTCGTCCCGCGATGCGCGTGGGGCCAAGTCGCCGCTACCTTGTCAAAACGGGCTTAAGCTTATGAACAAGACCTATCTTCCTGGCATTCTTGCCATGGCCGCCATTGTGGTGGCCTCCAACATCCTCGTGCAGTTCCTTTACGGGCAATGGCTGACATGGGGTGCTTTCACATATCCTCTCGCTTTCCTTGTCACCGATGTGATGAACCGGGTGTACGGTGTCGCCGCTGCGCGCCGCGTGGTTCTGGCCGGTTTCATCGTCGGCGTGATCTGCTCCTTCATCGGCACCAAAATCATGCTGGAAGGCGATGGTTTCACCTATCCGGCTGTGACACTGCGCATTGCCATCGGATCCGGTCTGGCCTTCCTGACCGCGCAACTGCTTGATGTTGCTATCTTTGATCGTCTGCGTGGCGGTGCCTGGTGGCGTGCGCCGCTGGCCTCCACCCTGATCGGCTCTTCACTGGATACAGCGATTTTCTTCACCGTTGCCTTCAGCGGCGCACTCACCTTTGTTGAACCCGGCAACGACGTCAGCTGGGCCGGTGAAATGCTGCCTCTGCTGGGTGTCGGCCCAATCGCACCGCTGTGGGTGAGCCTTGGTTTTGCCGATTGGATGGTCAAACTTTCGCTTGCTTTGCTCGCACTTGTGCCATTCCGCATCATCGTGGGGTCTTTGACAGCACGCACCACATGATTTTGTTTGACATATCTCCAACCTATGGCAGGCTGGAGATACGCGAAACAATCTGAAAGGAGGTGCCCATTGTCTAGAGAAGCTATGGAGAACGGAGTCGGAACAGTTTGGAAGGAGTGCAGCTGAGGCAGCCCTTGGCTGACATAATGTCCGAATTGGTGTGGACCTAACCGGCGCACCTCCAATCATCTCGAAGGGCTGTTTCCAACGCGGGAAACAGCCCTTTTTGTTTCTGCATTAACCTATTTTATGGGCAAAAATCACACGTCGGTATCGCGTCGGTATCCCCACTGTATTGCGTCGGTGGAATTTTTGGGCGCATAGAAAACCGCATGTCTTAACCCATCGGTCGCGCAACACGGGGAGCGCCATGCTGAGAATCAGCGATGAGATCACAATTGAGGATTGGGAGCTGACCGAACAGTTCATGCGCGCCAGCGGGCCGGGCGGGCAGAATGTGAACAAGGTGGCGACCGCCGTGGAGCTGCGCTTTGAGGCGGCACGCTCTCCCGGGCTGACCGCGCCGATCAAGGCGCGACTGAAACGGCTGGCGGGCCGGCGCTGGACCAAAGACGGCGCGCTGGTCATTCAATGTGACGAAACCCGCAGCCAGGCTCGCAACCGAGAGATCGCGCGTGAGCGACTGGCAGAGTTGATCCGCAAGGCGCTGGTTGCTCCCAAACGTCGGATCAAGACCAAGCCGACCTACGGCAGCCAACAGCGGCGACTGAAGGCCAAGAAAGAGCGCGGCGAGGTCAAATCCATGCGCGGCAAGGTACGTGGCGAGGATTAAATACCGCCGCAGCTTAGAGCGATCTTAGCTTTCACCGCTTCCAAACAAGCCGCCTTGCCACGCGCGACCCATGATGGCGTCAAGCTCGGATGAGCGCGGCAAACGCTGGCCACCAATGGGCGCGAGTGTGATCTCTCCGAGATAGAGACGGTCTTCCATCAGATAAAAATCGATCCGCGCATATTCGAACTTGCGCGCCATGCTCTCTGCCACAGTGACCGCGGTTTCAAACATCGGAGGCTTGTCGATGGGCGCCCCGGTGCGAAAGAAAAGCTCTTCGTTGATGAAGTTGAAATCGCGATCAAAAATCAATTGCCGATGGGCCCCGCTGCGGTCCAGATCGAGCTGCACCGCCACCACACGCCCGCCGCCGGTGTGAAACTTCCAATCGCTCAACGACTCGGAGGGATCGGGCGCATAGTCCGGTTCGATCAGGTTTTGTGGACGGATCAACCCATACCACCATTCGCCGGCACGCTCTCCATGGGCAAGGGTCAACCAGCCTTCGGAGTATTTCTCCAGCTTGGCGCGCTTTTCTTCAGAAATCGGCCACTGGAAACTGAGATTGGTGCCCGAGCCGCAATTGGATTTTGCAAAATACCGCCCCTCCGGCAAATCAAGCGACTGCAGAAGCTCCAGCGTGATGGGCTCATGCCCGACCCAGACAGGCGGGATGGTCTGCGCAACCTCGGAAAACTCTTCAGGAATGAACGCCCCGCAGCCCAGCTTGTCTGCGGGAGAGGGCATGGGGATCGGGGCAAAGAACTTGCTGAGCACCAGCTTCTCGTAAAACGTGCTGGGCGCTTCATAATTGGGCAGTTCCCCGCGCGAGGTAAACATGATCTGAGCCGCACGGGACAGTTTTTGCTGCACCGTGGAGGTTGGCAGAACGTCGATCCCTCTTAGGGTGCCCGCAGGAGCCGGGCGGGCCGCGCCAAACAGATTTTCCGCAAAAGCTTTGGCGATAAAACTGCGCGTCAGCCTGCGTGACTTGCGTTTGATGTGGTTAGCTACTGCCATCGGGCTCAATTTCATTGTTATTTGCCAGAAAGATACAGGCTGCCAAGGCGTAAGCAAGCGCCGCTTGCCGATGCACGGGATTGTGCGTGGCAGCACCTCTTGGGAGCTCCGGAATTGGAGGGAAAAAATGACCTCTCATCCACACTTAAAACTGGTTCCCCCTTTTGAAATTGCGCTTTAGGGTCGCGCCAAACAGGAGAGCGACATGACCACTATTTATGAGCGCCGCGCGCGGCTGTTGGGGCCGCATATGACCACCTTTTACAAAGAGCCGGTGCATGTGGCGCGCGGCGAGGGTGTCTATCTCTGGGACACCGACGGACGGCAGTATCTGGATTGCTACAACAACGTGCCGCATGTGGGCCATTGCCACCCAAGGGTGGTGGAGGCGATTGCCTCACAGGCGGCGGTGCTGAACACCCACACACGCTATGTGCATGACGGCATTGTAGAATATGGCGAAGCGCTGACCGCCAAGTTTGACCATGATCTGGACAGTATGGTGATGGTCTGTTCCGGCTCTGAAGCCAATGATGTGGCGCTGCGTATGGCGCAGGCGATGACCGGCAAGACCGGGGTGATCACCACCGACAACACCTACCACGGCAATACCGCCGCTGTCAGCCAGCTCAACACCTCCAAAGTGCCGATTGGTGGCTTTCAGGAGCATGTGCAGCGCGCCCCGGCACCGGACAATATGATGCCGCCCGGCGGCACCCGTGAAGGACAGGCGGCGGCCTTTGCCGAAGGGGTGAAACAGGCGATTGCCACATTGGAAGAGAACGGCCACGGTGTGTCGGCGCTGATTGTCTGCCCCTACTTTGCCAACGAAGGCTTCCCGACGTTGGAAGCAGGTTTTCTGGATGAGGCCATCGCGCTGGTGCGCGCGGCGGGGGGGATCATCATTGCCGATGAAGTCCAGCCGGGCTTTGGCCGGATTGGCAGCCATTGGTGGGGCCATCAGAAGCTGAATTTTGCGCCTGACATCGTGACGCTGGGCAAACCGATGGGCAACGGCCATCCGGTGGCGGCGGTGATCACGCGGCCGGAGATCCTGACCTGTTTTCAGGAAGGCTTCAAATATTTCAACACCTTTGGCGGCAACCCCGTGAGCGCGGCGGCGGCCATGGCGGTGCTGAATGTGATTGAGGATGAACAACTGGTGGAGAACGCCAAAGAGGTGGGTGCCTATGCGCTCGGCCTGCTGGACGAGCTGCAAAAGCGCCATGATGTGATTGCCGATGTGCGCGGCTCGGGGCTGTTTTTCGGGGCCGAGCTTTGGCGGGACGGCAAACCTGCGACTGCGCTCTGTGATGCGGTGGTGGAAGAGATGCGCCACACTGGCGTGCTGCTGCACACCGAGGGGCGGTTTGACAACACGCTGAAGATCCGCCCGCCCTGTGTGTTCACCAAGGAGAACGCCGATCAGCTGGCGGAGGTGATGGATGCAGCGCTGGAGAAAGTGGCATGACCGAAGCAGAGGCACTGAAGGCGGCACAGGACGCGCTGAAGGCTTGGGGGGTGACGGCGACGCCGCGGCTGATCAAGAACCGGGAGAACATCGTGCTGGAAGCCGAGGGGCCAGAGGGGCAGCGCGCGGCTTTGCGCCTGCATCGGCCCGGCTATCAGAGCGATGATGCGATCCGCTCGGAACTCTGGTGGTCTGAGGCGCTGGTGGCGGCGGGCATGACCGTGCCGCAGCCGATCCGCACATTGGCCGGTGAGGTGCTGGCGACAGGTGGCGCGCGGGTGGCCTCGCTGGTGACTTGGCTTGACGGCGAGCCGCTGGGCGAAGGCGGTGTGCCGCTGGCGATGCCCCCTGCCGAGCAGGAAGCCCTGCATGAAGCGCTGGGGGCAGAATTGGCGCGGCTGCATATGGTCAGCGACGACATGACCCGTCCGGAGGCCTTTGAGCGCGCGACAATGGATCTCGAGGCGCTGTTGGGGCCGGATCCGGCCTGGGGGCGGTATTGGGAGAACCCAAGCCTGACGGAAGCGGAATCTGAAGAGCTGCGCGAGACCGGCGCAGAGCTGCGTGAGGTGATTGCCAAGCACGCCGAACAGGGTGGGGATTTTGGCCTGATCCATGCGGATGCGCTGCGGGAGAATGTGCTGCAGCAGGGCGATCAGGTGCGGCTGATTGATTTTGACGACGGTGTGTTTGGTTTTCGCATGTATGAGCTGGGTGTGCAGATGTCGCAGAACTGGGATCAACCCAACCGCGAGGAGCTGGGCGCGGCGCTGTTGCGGGGCTATGCCACTGTGCGGGCGCTGCCGGAGCGGGCAGAAGAGCTGCTTGAAGCCTTCACACTGATGCGCGGGCTGGCCAGCTGTGGCTGGACCAACGGGCGCTATGCGGATGATGATCCGGCGGTGCGGGGCTATGCAGAACGCGCGCTGGAGATGGCACGGCGGTGGCGGGGCTGAGCGCCCCCTGCCCTGTTACACAATCACGTCCATCTTATCCTGTTCGCCAACACTGAAGACGCGTTTGTAGCGGTCGATTTCGGCCTGTGGCCCCATCGCTTTGTTGGGGTTGTCAGAGAGTTTAACCGTGGGGCGGCCGTCTGCCTTGATGGCTTTGCAGACCAGTGAGAAAGGCGCGAGGCCGTCATCCGGGGTGAGGCCGCGGAAGTCGTTGGTGAGCAGGGTGCCCCAGCCAAAGGACACGCGCGCGCGGCCGGCAAACTGGTTGTGCAGCTCGACAATCTTGTCGGTGTCCAGACCATCGGAGAAGATGATGAGCTTCTTGGTGGGGTCTTCGCCACGCTCGTTCCACCAGCGGATCGCGGTTTCCGCGCCGGAAGCCGGATCGCCGCTGTCGATGCGGATGCCGGTCCAGCCTGCAAGCCAATCGGGCGCACGTTTCAGGAAACCTTCGGTGCCATAGGTGTCTGGCAGGATGATGCGCAGGTTGCCGTCGTGCTCCTCATGCCAGTCTTCCAGCACCTGATAAGGCGCATGGGCCAGCTCTGCATCGGAGTTGGCCAGCGCGGAGAAGACCATGGGCATTTCATGGGCGTTGGTGCCAATGGCCTCCAGATCGCGTTTCATGGCGATCAGGCAGTTGGAGGTGCCGATGAATTTGTCGCCCAGCCCCTCGCCCATGGCCTGCACGCACCAATCCTGCCAGAGGTAGGAGTGGCGGCGGCGGGTGCCAAAATCTGCAATGCGCAGATCAGGCAGCGTGCGCAGCTGTTCGATCTTTTCCCAGAGCTTGGTCATGGCGCGGGCATAAAGAACCTGCACCTCAAATTTGCGCATGTCATTCAGCACGGCACGTCCACGCAGCTCCATCAGCACCGCAAGGGCGGGGATTTCCCAGAGCATGACCTCATGCCATTTGCCCTCAAAGGTCAGCTCATATTGGCCGTCACGCTTCTCCAGATGGTAATCCGGCAGGCGCATGTTCTCAAACCACTCCATGAAATCGGGGCGGAACATCTGGCGTTTGCCGTAAAAGGTGTTGCCGCGCAGGAAGGTGCTTTCCCCGCGGGAGAGCGACAGCGACTGGATGTGATCGAGCTGTTCGCGCAGCTCTCCTTCGTCGATGAGGTCGGCAAGCCGCACTTTGGAGGAGCGGTTGATCAGGCTGAAGGTGACATGGGCATCAGGGCGATTGCGGAAAATCGACTGACACATCAGCAACTTGTAAAAGTCGTTGTCGATCAGAGACCGCACAATCGGGTCGATCTTCCATTTGTGGTTCCAGACGCGCGTAGCGATATCGACCATCTTTGCCGGCCCTCAAGTTCATATAGTGTGCTGTTGATACCGAGAATTGCGGGGCGCTCCAAGCCCATAAGCGTTTGAGGCTTGGGGCGCGGCGCTGCGGGGGAACACTGGGGGGAACACTGGGCAATCCTTGCGCGGTCCCTGCCGGAGTTAGGCGTCCAGCGGTTCGGACGCGCGGGCCTGCAGGATGTTGGAGAGCGTCTCCATCAGTTCGGCGCGGCGCAGAGGTTTGCTCAGGAAGTCATCCATCCCCGCCTCGAGACAGGCCGCGCGGTCGCTGTTGTAAGCGTTGGCGGTGATGGCCACGATCTTGGGCTGTGTGATGCTGAGGCGGCGGATTTCGCGGGTGGCATCAAGGCCATCCATCACCGGCATGGACATGTCCATAAGCACGATATCGGGCTCCTCGGAGATGACGGTCACCACCGCATCAGAGCCGTTCTCCGCCACATAGAGGCGCAGGGGCAGGTCTTTCAGCATCTTCTTGATCAGCAGCTGATTGGTGCGGTTGTCCTCTGCCAGAACAACCTTCACCCCTTCAAACAGGCTCTTATCAAGCGCTGCTTTGGCCGGATCCTGCGGGAGTTCGGGCGCGCGCGCCGAAGCGATGGCCACGTTGATGGTGAAACACGAACCGACGCCCAAGGTGCTGGTGGCGGTCACATCCCCGCCCATCATGCGCGCGAGTTGTCGGGAAATCGCCAGGCCCAGACCGGTGCCGCCAAACTGGCGGGTGGTGTCCTGATTGGCCTGTTCAAACTGTTCAAACACATGGGGAAGCCGGTTGACCGGGATGCCAATGCCAGTGTCAGACACCCGAATGATCAAGCCACAGCCGCCTTCATTTTGCGCCACTTCGACACTGACACTGCCAAATTCGGTGAATTTGATGGCGTTGCCGATCACGTTCAGCAAGATCTGCCGCAGGCGCCCGTGATCGCCCCACATGAATTGGCGCAGGCCGTCCTGTATCTGCACATTGAGCTCAAGGTTCTTGGCGTCGGCCTGCGGCTGCATCAGGTGCATCACGTCTTGAATGAGCGCCTTCAGATCAAAGCGGGACGGGTTGATCGCCATGCTGCCGCTTTGCAATTTTGAATAGTCGAGGATGTCGTTGATGATTGTCAGCAGCGCCTCAGACGAGTGGCGGATGGTCTGCACATAGAGCGCCTGTTCCGGCTCCAGATTTGCGTCCGTCAGCAGATCCGCCATGCCAATGATGCCATTCATCGGCGTGCGGATTTCGTGGCTCATATTGGCGAGGAAGATGGTTTTGGCCTGCTCCCCGATTTCTGCGGCGCGTTTGGCCTCTGCCAGCTCTCGCTCATTCTGTTTTTGCTGCGTGATGTCACGCTCGATGGAAACGCAGATTTCCAGCTCGCCGTTTTCGTCAAACACCGGCGCCACATTGCTTTCCACCCAATAGGCCTCACCGGATTTGGTGTAGTTCACATTGACTCTGCGGGTGGTGCGCCCCGCGTTGATGCTCTCGCACAGATAGATCTCTGACTCAGCATCAGAGGCCGGGCCATAGAGGAATTCCGATGGCCGCCGCCCCAGCACCTCTTCCAAAGCATAGCCGGAGCGTTTGGTGAAAGCAGGGTTGGCCCAGAGGATGCAGGCGTCTTTGTCCAGCATCAGAACCCCTTCAGCGGCGTTTTCCGGAATAGAGCTAAGGCGCCGTGTTTCACGCTGTTGCGCCAGCAAAGAGGCGTTGGCCTTGGCAAGCGCCAGCGCCTGTTCGATCTGCTGGCGTTTTTGATGCAAATCGCCAAACCGGACCTTGGTGACGTAGTTCACGAAAGGCAGCATCGCATAGGCCACCAGCAGCGTGGCGCTCAGGTTGATGAGAAGCTGTATCCCGCCCTGTCTTTGCCAATAAATATCGACTGCAAACAACAGAAGAACGGCCCCCCCGAATATACAGAGGCGCACGATGGAGGCGGCTTTATGGTGCGTTAGAGCCATGATCGCGTTTATGGAGGCAGCGATGAAATAGCTCAGACAAAGCAACAGCCCCACTTCGCCAGGCAGGGATATCCACATCAGGGACACAAATGCCGCGAGGCCTGCCGCCTGCGCCATGGCGCTGAGAGTGGAGAGGCGTTCGATGCGCTGGATCGACACACCGGCGTCCATACGCGCCTTGATGTTGCGCAAAACCAGCAGGTCGAGGACATCCCCGACAAGGGCCACCGCAAGCGCCATGAGACCCATCGGCAGGGACACAGCCACCATAATCAGCCCTGCGCCAAGGACCTCGACCACCATCCGGCTGGTCGCGTAGCGGCGTCGGCCGCGCGCATAGCGCTCCAATCTACCAGACCGCGTATTTCGCCGGTCAAAAGCTGCGAGCGCCTGCCTCAGTTCCAATATACCCGCTGACATACGCTTACTCCCAAAGGCAACGTATAATGCGTGGCGGCAAAAGGTTAATAATTTTCAAATCGTTAATTCTATATGCGATGCACACCAATAGATTGTAGTGTATGCCACGCGGCGGCCAAAGATCCATCTAAATCAATGCCGCGACAAAGTGCCTCTTCCACCGTGACTTCAAAGCCCAATCGCGCGGCATCCTGTGCCGAAAAATTCACACAGAAATCCGTGGCCAGCCCCACGAGTGTCAGCGCAGTGATCCCGCGGGTGCGCAGGTAGCCTTCAAGCCCGGTTGGGGTGGTCTGATCGTTTTCAAAGAAGGCGGAATAGCTGTCGATGGCCGGGTTCATGCCTTTGCGGATGATCAGATCGGCCCGATCCACATCCAGCCCGTCATGAAATGCCGCGCCTGCGCTGCCCTGCACGCAGTGATCCGGCCACAGCACCTGCGGGCCATAGGGCATCTCGATCAGATCATAAGGCGCTTTGCCTGCGTGGCTGCTGGCAAAGGAGGAATGGCCTGCGGGATGCCAATCCTGTGTCAGCACCACCGTGTCAAAGGCGGCCATCCGTGCGTTGATGCCTGCGACGATCATGTCACCTTCGGGCACCGCCAATGCGCCGCCGGGGCAAAAGTCGTTCTGGACATCAATCACGATCAGGGCGCTGGACATGGCTCTCTCCTCTTGTGTGCGCGCAATCTGACGAAGCCTGCACGTAAGGTCAATGAAAGCGCGGCGTCAGAGGAGCGCAGCAGGCCACGGAAAGACTGTGTGAAACGCCGGTGGGCAGTTGGCGCGTTTATTCGGCGGCCAGATCCTGCTCCGGTGCCGCGCCGATTTCGGAAATCTCTGCAATGACCCCCCGCAGCCTTGTGCGGAAGCTGTCAAACTCCGGCAGCGGCTCGATCCGCGCCTCATCCATATAGAGCGCGCGGTCGATCTCGACCTGAATGGCGTGCTGGCGGCGGTGCGGGCGGCCGTATTGCTGGGTCACATAGGCGCCGGCAAAAGGCGTGTTGCGTGACACGGTGAAGCCGGCGCGCACAAAGGCGGCCTCGATCCGGTCCACGATCTCCACATCCGCAGCCGCGCCAAAGCGGTCGCCAAGCACGATCTCTGGCGCGTTGCCGCTCCGACGCGCGGCTCCGGCGACGGCCTCATGGGGCATGGAGTGACAATCAATCAGAATCGCTTCGCCAAATTGGTTGTGCGCGGCGGCGAGGAGATTCGTGAGGGCGCGGTGATAGGGCCGCCAGTAGTGTTCCACCCTGTGATCAGCCTCAGCCCGACTCATTTTACCGTGATAAATCGCCCGCCCATTGGCCACCACGCGGGGAATCACCCCAAGACCGGAGGCGACTCGCGGATTGTGACCGACTTTGCGCACCCCCTGAATCAGCGCAGGATCAAGTTCTTCGGCCGCGCGGTTGAGATCCAGCAATGCGCGGGGGGCATTCGCCACCAGAAACGGCGCGCCAAAGCATGGCGCATCCGCAAACAGCTGATCCACAAAGGCATCCTCTGAGGAGCGAATCGTATGCGCGTTGAGCAGGGAACGCCGGATAAACCACTCCGGATAGTCATTGCCGCTGTGAGGAGAGGCAAAAACCACCGATGTCCGGCATGATTCAGGGGCAAAAATGTGATAAGCCTGCGTTTGCATCGTCTCTCCTGTTCCAACAAAGTATAGACGCAAAAATTACTGTGCCAAAAGCCCTTGATCCCCCCCGCGACTCCTTTTATAGAAGCCGCCACCGGCGCGGATTTCCGCGCCCCTTTCATTAGGGGTCAGGACGTATACGTCGGTAAAGGGCGATTAGCTCAGCGGTAGAGCACTTCGTTGACATCGAAGGGGTCACTGGTTCGATCCCAGTATCGCCCACCATGAATTCATCGCCTCTCTGAGGAGAGGTCCCGTAACCCCAGGCGCAATGCAGCGCCGCGAAATGAGGAGAAGACCCATGAAGGTCAAGAACTCGCTCCGCTCGCTCAAGAACCGGCACCGTGATTGCCGCGTTGTGCGCCGCAAGGGCCGCGTTTACGTGATCAACAAGACCCAGCGTCGCTTCAAAGCACGTCAGGGCTAAGTCGCAAGACTTGCATCACAGAGTTGAAGAAGCCGCCTTTTTGGGCGGCTTTTTTGTGTTTGGGGTTTGGGATTCGCTGAAGGGTCAGCAGAAGGGCTCTGCCCTCGTCCCAAGCAAGTTGGGACTTCACCCGGGATATTTGACGAATGAGAAGATATTGGCAGGATGGCGGGCGGCTGCCCTCTGGCAGCGACTGGCGGACAGCCGCGCCACCTATTGTCTGACATTCTGCTTGACTGCGGCGCGCTGTGGGGCGTCTTTTTCCCAAAAGGCGCAGGCGCCGGGTTTTCAAGGGCGGGGAATAGAAATTGGCCAAAGACAGTGTTCAGACCGATGTGCTGGTGATTGGGGGCGGAACAGCGGGCTTCGGAGCTGCGATTGCGGCGGCACGGCAGGGGCTTGCGGTGACGCTTCTGGAGGCAACCCATAAGGTGGGCGGCGTGATGGCCTTTTGCCCCGGCATGCCCTGGGGTGGGGCCTATCCGATGGATCGCATCATTGGCGGGTTGATCGAGGAGCTGACCGACAGACTGGCCGCGATGGATCCGCCTGCTGCGGAAAAACGCGCCTCTACGCTGGAGAATTTCGGGCCTGAGATCATCTATGACCACGATGTGGCCACCCTGACGATGTTTGAGATGCTGGAAGAGGCCGGTGTGCAAATCCGCCTGGGGGCGATGGCCATCGCGCCGGAGATGGCGGGCCACAGCATTTCCGCCGTGCAGTGTTGTGACCGGCACGGGCCGTTCACAGTGAAGCCCAAGATCGTCATTGATTGTTCGGGAGATGGCGACATCTCCGCCAAAGCGGGGGTGCCTTACGCTTTGGGCGATGCCTCAGGCAATATGATGGCGGTGACCATATCGTTTTTCATGATGGGGGTGGACTGGGATCGCGCCTTTGCTGATTCCGATCCCTATTTTCAGGCCTATGCCTCCAAAGGCATTGCCGAGGGGCGCCTGCACGCAGATCTGGCGCAGCTTTACCTGATGCGCGGGTTTCATCCGGGGACGGTATTTTGCAATTCGGTGCATGTGCGGGGCGTGGATGGCACGGATCCCGTGGCCGTGGCCGCTGCGACTCAGGAAGGGCGCAGGCGGTGCCACCAGCTGGCGCGGTTCCTGCAAAGCGAGGTGCCTGGATTTACTGAGGCGCATATGGCGATGCTGTCGCCCACGGTCGGGGTGCGCGAGACCCGCAAGCTGCAAGGGGTTTACCGGCTGACCGGCGCGGATCTGGCCTGCGCCACCAAGTTCGCCGATGGCATTGTGGCCTGTGACAACCCGGTGGATGATGTGATGCGCGCCGAAGGGGAGATGACCCATCACGCCGCGCTTGAGGCCGGGCAGTTTTACACCATCCCGTTTCGCACGCTTTTGCCTGAGCACATCCCCAACCTGATGTTTGCCGGGCGCATTCTGTCAGCGGATCCGGTGGCCTTTGCCTCGGTGCGCGGCATGCCGCAATGCATGGCGATGGGACAGGCCACCGGCACGGCCGCGGCGCTGGCCTTGCGCGCCAATGTGCCGGTGCAGGAGGTGCCCCACGCGCAGCTTGTGCAGATGTTGCAGGAGCAGGGACTCAATCGGCTGGGGACAGCGGAGCTGGCTGCGGAGTGAGAGGGGGAAGCGGGTGGTTTTAGGGGCGCTGCCCCTGCCACCGCAAGCGGCGGCTACCCCGGGATATTTTGGGAATGAGAAGCTTGGACGTCGCTTTGCTTGGTACGCGAGAGGGCTCCGGGCCTTCCATGATCTGGGGTTGTTGAATGGGAAGCAAACCGGCGGTTTCCGACTGTGTTTTTTTGGGCTTTCACACGAGTGGCGGGATACCGTTGGCAGACCAAGAGCGGATCAGCGCTTCTGCTTTGTCGCCAACCACATGTCCGACCGGTCTTGAGGCCAGATCGCTCAGAGCAATCATGTCCAGAACCCGTGCCTGTTTTTGCCAGTCCTCGGTGATCAGAGGGGCGGCATCCTCAAAGGCTTTTACAAAAGAACGCAGGAAACCTTTGGGATATTCAGAGGCAAACCGGCAAAAATTGCCCACATCGGCATATGGGCAGCCTGAATGAGCAAATTCCCAGTCAATGAAAGCTTTGAGCTTCCAGCCCCCGTCAACGCGGTCCACGATGATATTCTTCGGGTTCATATCTGAGTGCACCAAGCGGCTGATCTGGTTCAGGGGGGCCAATATCTCGAAGTTTTGCGTGCACGGCGCCTCCCATCTCTCTATCTCAGAAGAGGTGAAACGCCCTGACTTGCTGAGCCATTCTGCACACATCGGTGCCAGTTGATGCGCTTGCGGAAGGGGTTTGCCAATCGACATATCGCCGTCTGTGAAAAACCCGGGACGGTCGAACTCAACGATCCCAATCGCGGCAACGGATTGGCCAAGCTGGACGGCCAGTGCTTCGCCTTCACCCGCAGCGATGCCAGCGCGTAGCAGCTCTTCCAAGGTCTGGCCTTCGACGAACTCAGAAATCAAAAAACCTGCGCCACCGGCAATGACCTCCGGAACTGGAACAACGGTTCTTGCGCGGTTGAGAATCGCGGCTTCAATGTGGGAGTGGGCGTCTCCGAACCGCAGGACGACGCGCCTGTTGTCTGCACAGGTGACCAGCCAGGTCTCCCGGGAGTGTCCGCCTGAGAGCGCCTGTGCCGAGGTGACCGAGATGCCAATACCAGACATAATGGCCGCTATTCTTGAAAGGTCAGTCATACCTGTTGATGCCCTTTTTCAGGTGCGGTGGGTAGGTGGGGCTGGTGGTTTTTAGGGGCGCTGCCCCTGCCACCGCAAGCGGTGGCTTCCCCGGGATATTTTAGGAATGAGAAGCTTGGGGGAGAGTCTTCTAAGAACCGGTGCGAGCGTTGGCTACCGACTGTGAGGCGATTCAATTCAAACACGCGATATCGACCGAGCAGGCTTCCAAGCCTTCCCAGAAGGCGTCGTTGATTTTGCCGTCAGGCGGGCCGGAAAAGTGCCCTGCTGAATGCAATCGCAGCTGCCACAGGGAAACGTCATTTTCACGTGCATTTGTAAGCCCCATCTTCCACGCTTTGAGCGCCTCCTCTCCGCGCCCAAGGGGATGATACGAATAGCCCAGCTCTGTGTATATCTGCTCTATAATATCTCGCCCCACTGTCTCACCGCCCGCTTGCGGCTCAACAGACGCAAAGACCCCCTCAAACGCATCAATCGCCTGTTCGTGACGGTCCAGACGTTGAAAAACCTTAGCCTTCCCGGAATGTGCAAAAACGTTGTCGGGCTCCTGGGACAGGACCGCATCGTATTCCACGAGGGCTCTCGCCGTATCGCCCAGATCCGCATAACTGCGCGCCAAAACAGTGCCAAATGCCGGACCCGCGATTTCGCGGCCAAGCGGTGTGCTGAGCCGTGTGTTTGCCTCCTGAGTCTCGGTGACTTCGCGCTCCAGGCGGGTCAAACCGCGGCGCGCGTAGCCATAGTCCGGTTTGATGGCCAAGGCGTGCTCGAATGCCTTCCTTGCCTCGGGGTACCGTTTTTTGTGGAGCAAAACATAGCCGAGCAAGGCCAATGCACGTCGATCTTCGGAATTTTGTTTCAACGCATGGCGCAAATCGATTTCAGCGTGGCTGGAAAGATCGAGATCGCGAAAATAGAGGCCAGCGCGTTCACGGCGCACACGCGAATGATCCCCGTCTTCGAGCAAAATCTTTGAGTAAAAGGCGAGCGCACGATCATGCGCGCCCAGTTGAGCCAGGCTGCGTCCATGGAGAACCTGTGCGAGAGAATTGTCTGTGTCATGTTTCAAGACAATTTCTGTGTCAGCCAAGGCCTCTGTGTAGCGTTCCAACAGAAAGTAAGCTTTTGCGCGGCTGGTGCGTCGATGATGCGCGTCCGGATCGATTTCCAAAGCCCTGTCAAACAACGGCAGCGCGGTGGCAGGCTCATCCCTATTCAGATAGATCAAACCCAGATTGTGAAGCGGCCACGTCCAGTCAGGTCTCAACTCAAGGACTGCATGATAATCAGATCTAGCGGCCTCTGGATCCTGTTTTGTTGTCATTAAAGCGCGCCGAAATAAAACGTCGGCCCGTGTCTGATCACTCAGGTCGCCTTGCGCAAGAAGTGTTGTGCACTCTTCCACAACCGTATCCGCGATCCTCTGGGTGAGGCAAATGTTCCTATGGGGCAAAAAACCCAGATGTTTATTCGCCAGGATACAAACCGCGACCAGTCCTATGGAGGCAGCGGCCAATCTGATTTTGTTCATGCTCGACTTGCTTATAAGAGGAAATCTTAGGCTATATTTTCTATCATTAAGAGAGATAAAAAAACAAACAACACCAGAGACACGGGCATCTCTCTGTTTCGGTTTTCAATCGCACTGATTTTCGCGCGCGAGACCGGGGCGTGCCAAACATCGCATCCGCGCGGTCTTTCAACAAAAAAACGCCGCCAACTTTCGTTGACGGCGTTTCTCTTATCTTGCTCAGGTCAGGCCTTAGAGGTCCAGCTTTTTGCCTTTGACGGGCGCCCAGAGCTTTTTGTTGGTCAGGTAGAGCAATGTGCTCAGAACCACCAGGAACAGAACCCCGGTCAGGCCGGCTTGCTTGCGGGCCATCATCTTGGGTTCTGCGGCCCACATCAGGAAGGCGGAGACGTCTTCGGCTTCGTGGTGCAGGGAGTTGGAGTGGCCGTCGGCATACTCCACATCCTCACCGTAAAGCGGCGGCGCCATGGCGATCCAGCCGCCCGGGAAGGCGGTGTTCTCATAGAAGGTGGTGCCCGCTTCCTCTTTCTCCTCACCGGTGTAACCGGTCAGGATCGAGGCGATGTATTCCGGGCCACCCATGCCTTTGACCAGCTGGTTGATTCCAGTGCCGTAAGGGCCGTGGAAACCGGCGCGGGCCTTGGCCATCAGGCTGAGGTCCGGTGCGCTTTCCAGGCCACTTTCAGGGAAGTAGTCGGTCGGTTTGCGTGGGCGGTCGTCATCCAGCTCAGGGTCATAGATGTCAAACTGCGCCGCGTAAGCGCGCACCTGATCTTCGGGCAGGTGCGGGCCGCCCTCGTCTGCGAGCGTGCGCAGGGGCACGTAGCGCATCCCGTGGCAGGCCGAGCAGACCTCGGTGTAGACCTGAAGGCCGCGCTGCAGCTGGTTCTGGTCAAATTTGCCAAACGGGCCTTCGAAGGAGAAGTCCACATCGTGAATGTGGCCCGCGCCGCCTGCGGCCATGGCACCACCTGCTGACAGGGACAGTGCCGCGAATGCGATAATGCTAAGCTTCTTAAGCATGGCTGTTGTCCTTATTACTCGGCAGGCTTGATGTCATAATGCGCGTTGAAGTCTTCCTCGATGGTCGCCGGCGGAGTTGTCGGCTTCTCGATGATGCCCAAAAGCGGCATGATCACGAGGAAGTAGGCAAACCAGTAGGCAGACGCCACCAGAGAGATCCAGTCATAGGGGAACTTGGCTTCCTGAGCACCGACCCACATCAGAACGATGAAGTCGACAACCAGCAGCGCGTACCACCATTTGAACATCGGACGGAAGCGGCCGGAGCGGACACGGGAGGTGTCGAGCCATGGCAGCAGCGCCATCACGATGATCGCACCAAACATCGCCAGAACACCGAAGAATTTCGCATCAATGATGCCACCGGTGATCCAGTTCACGGCCATCACAACCCAAACGTCGGCGGTGAAGGCACGCAGGATCGCGTAGAACGGCAGGAAGTACCATTCAGGTACGATGTGTGCCGGTGTCGCAAGCGGGTTGGCTTCGATGTAGTTGTCCGGGTGACCGAGGTAGTTTGGCATGAAGCCAACAACGGCGAAGAAGATGGTAACAACAATCGCCAGACCCACGAGATCTTTGATCACGAAGTAGGGCCAGAACGGCAGCGTGTCTTTCTGGGCTTCTTCTTTGGAGCCGCGGCGCACATCAACACCGGTTGGGTTGTTGTTGCCGGTGGTGTGGAACGCCCAGATGTGGACGATCACCAGAGCAGCAATCACAAACGGCAGCAGATAGTGCAGCGAGAAGAAGCGGTTCAGGGTGGCGTTGTCCACCGCAGGGCCGCCGAGCAGGAAGGTCTGCAGGCCTTCACCCACAAACGGGATCGCGCCAAACAGGCCGGTGATCACGGTCGCACCCCAGAAGGACATCTGACCCCAAGGCAGAACGTAGCCCATGAAGCCGGTGGCCATCATCAACAGGTAGATGATCATGCCGACGATCCATGTGATTTCACGCGGCGCCTTGTAGGAGCCGTAATACATGCCACGGAAGATGTGGATGTAGACCGCAAAGAAGAACAGCGATGCGCCGTTCATGTGGATGTAGCGCAGCATATGGCCGCCGTTCACATCGCGCATGATGTGCTCGATGGAGGCAAAGGCCAGATCAACGTGTGGGGTGTAGTGCATCACCAGAACGATGCCGGTGACAATTTGCAGCGCCAGGCAGAAAGCCAGAACGATGCCCCAGATCCACCACCAGTTCAGGTTCTTGGGGGTCGGGATCATGATGGTGTCGTAAATCAGGCCAATCACCGGCAGGCGGCTTTCAACCCATTTTGCGCCCTTAGACTTGGGCTCGTAATGATCGTGTGGAATTCCGGACATGATCGCGTTCCTTATCCTAGAACCAGTTCGCTGCCTTCAAAGCGGGCGAGCGGAACATGCAGGTTTTGGGGGGCCGGGCCTTTGCGAATGCGGCCGGAAGTGTCGTAGTGGGAGCCGTGGCATGGGCAGAACCAGCCGCCGAACTCACCCGCGCCGTCGCCCAGAGGCACACAGCCAAGGTGGGTACACACACCCATCATGACGAGCCATTCGCCGGTTTCATCCATCGCGCGGTTTTCATCCGCAGCGTCGGTGCCGGGCTTGTTGGCGTTCTGGCTGGTGGCGTCGATGGTCAGGTCTTCCAGAGCAACCGCACGGGCCGCGTCGATCTCATCCTGCGTACGGCGACGGATAAAGACCGGCTTACCAAGCCACTTCACGGTCAGCTGGGTGCCTGGCTCAATGCCCGAAATATCCACGCGAATCGAGGACAGCGCCCGCACATCCGCGGAGGGGTTCATCTGATTGACCAGTGGCCAGACGGCTGCACCGGCAGTGACTGCGCCTGCGCCAGCGGTGGCGTAGTAGAGAAAGTCTCTGCGGGTGCCTTCGTGATCTTCTGCGTGGGACACGAGGTTCCTCCATTAAGCGACCGCAACAGCGGCCTATAAATACTTTCCGGCCACGGATGCCCGTAGCCTTTCATGGGCGGTTTTTAACGAAGGTGGTGCAACCCGTCCAGCGCGCAGTCCACTCTGAGGGCGCATCGCGGCTCTGTGTCGCGCTTAACAGAAGATTGAGAGTGGCGCGAATGTCGCACATTCTGCTGGAACCTCTTACTTAGGCGCTGTCTGAGCCGCCTCAAGGGGCGGGTGTGAAAATTCTGAAGAATCGCCAAAACCGCTGAAATTCATGGGTTTTGACGCGGATTCCTTGGATTTTGCGCGGCGGGCACATGCCGCAGCCCTCTGCGCTGCAGGTCGCTCAGAGGCCAAGGCGATTCGCGTTTGTCTGGCTCCGATGGCGCAAAGCGGCTAGTGCTTGCAGTGTCGCTCACTTCGGAGATCTGCGCCGTGATTAGCCTGAAAGACCTCGAATTTCTCACCTCCCTGGCACGTCACGGGCATTTTGCGCGCGCCGCTGAGGAGTGTGGCGTCTCGCAACCGGCCTTCAGCATGCGCATCCGCAAACTGGAAGAGCGGCTCAATGCGGCGATTGTGAAACGGGGCAACCGGTTTCAGGGGTTCACCCCCGAAGGCGAGGCGCTGATGCGACATGCCCGCAAGATCATGGACGGGATGAAACTGCTGGAAGAGGAGTTCCGCTCCGCCGGGGGCGAGGTCACCGGCCAGCTCTCGCTTGCGGTGATCCCCACCGCCGTGGGATTTGCCGCGCAGGCTGTGGGGCAATTGCGCGCCGCCCACCCCGCGATCACCGTGCGGCTGCAGACAGCCTCGTCGCTGACCATCCAGCAGGGGCTGGAAAAGCGCGTGTTTGATGCGGGCATCACCTATGGCGAGGGTGTCTCACCAGAAATGATGCGGGTCGAGCCGCTTTATGAGGAGCGCTATGTTCTGGTGGCGCCAAAGGCGCTGGCGCCACGCAAGACCGGCACGGCAACCTGGGCGGAGGCGGCGGAATTGCCCCTGAGCCTACTTGAGCCGAGTATGCAGAACCGGCGCATTCTGGATTTGGTGTTCCGCGACGTGGGTGTGGTGCCCTCTGTGGTGGCGGAGACCGGCGAATTCACTTCTTCACTGCTGATGGCTGCAAACGGCGTGGCCGCCACGGTGATTCCCGAAGGATTGCTGCACAGTCTGGGCGAAATGCAGGACATCGTTGCCCTGCCACTGGGCGATCCTCCGGTGGAAAAGAACGTCAGTTTGGTCACGCCACACCGGCTGCCGGGGCTGTCTACGGTGGAAGCTTTACGTAACGTCCTCAAGCTGGGCGCATGATAAGCAATGCTTATCTAAGGATAAGAAATGCCTGATTGATCATCAGCCTTTGTGATGTCACCCTATGTCGATCTGGTAGGGAGAGCACTATGGTACCGCTGGACGATTCAAAAGGCGTTTGGAAAAAGAAGGGCACCGGCAAATCACGCCGTACGCCCAAAGGCCGTCAGGTGGATGATTCCGCCTTAAACGAAATACAGGCGCTGCTGGGCGACAGGCCACGCCGCCGCGATCTGCTGATCGAATTTCTGCATCTGATTCAGGATAGTTACGGACATCTGTCCGCCGCGCATATCCGTGCGTTGGGCGAAGAGATGCGTCTGGCGCAGTCAGAGATCTATGAGGTGGCGACATTCTATGCGCACTTCGATGTGGTGGCCGAGGATGAGACCCCGCCCCCTGCCCTGACGATTCGCGTGTGTGATTCGCTGTCCTGCGAATTGGCCGGTGCCGAGCAGCTGCGCAAAGCGCTCGAAATCGGCATGGACCCGTCTGAGGTGCGCGTGCTGCGCGCGCCCTGCATGGGCCGCTGTGACACCGCCCCTGTGGTCGAAGTGGGCCACAACCACATTCTGCATGCCACCCATGAAAAGGTGAACGCCGCGATCCATGCCGGGGAAACCCATCCGCAGATCGGCGACTACCAAGGGCTGGCGGAATATAAGGCTGACGGCGGCTATCAAACCCTGCGCGCCCTGCGTGAGAACGGCAATTGGGAAGAGGTGCAGGAGCAGATCAAAGAGGCTGGCCTGCGTGGTCTTGGTGGTGCGGGCTTCCCGTCCGGCACCAAATGGGGCTTTGTGCGCGCCAATCCCGGCCCCCGCTATCTGGCGGTGAACGGGGATGAGGGCGAGCCCGGCACCTTCAAGGACCGTCACCATCTGGAGCGCAACCCGCATATGTTCCTTGAGGGCATGCTGATTGCGGCCTGGGCTGTGGAAGCGGCGACCTGCTTTATCTACATGCGCGACGAGAACCCCGGTGTGATCAAGATCCTGAAAAAGGAGATCGCGCATCTGGTGGAAGAAGGCATCGTGGCCGAAGACTACATCGACGTGCGTCGCGGCGCGGGTGCCTATATCTGCGGCGAAGAAAGCGCGATGATCGAATCGATCGAAGGCAAGCGCGGTCTGCCGCGTCACCGCCCACCGTTTGTGGCGCAAGTGGGTATCTTCAACCAGCCAACCCTCGTGCACAATGTGGAGACGCTTTACTGGGTGGCGCGGATTGCCCGTTTTGGCCCACAGGTGCTGAATTCGGTCGAAAAGAACGGCCGCAAAGGTCTGCGCAACTATTCGGTGTCCGGCCGTGTGGCGGAACCGGGTGTGTACCTGCTGCCAGCTGGCTCCACCATTGATGACATCATCGAAGCGGCGGGCGGCATGGCAGAGGGCCATGTCTTCAAAGCCTATCAGCCCGGCGGCCCGTCCTCCGGTCTGTTGCCAGCATCCCTGAATGATGTGCCGCTGGATTTTGACACGCTGCAACCGCATGGCACCTTCATCGGCTCCGCCGCTGTGGTTGTGCTGTCTGATCAGGACAGCGCCAAAGATGCGGCTCTAAACATGCTCAAATTCTTTGAGGATGAGAGCTGTGGCCAATGTACCCCCTGCCGCACCGGCTGTGAAAAAGCGGTGAAGCTGATGCAGGCGGACAGCTGGGATCAGCCGCTTCTGGAAGATCTGTGTCAGGTGATGGGCGATGCCTCCATCTGTGGTCTTGGGCAGGCGGCCCCCAACCCGATCCGCCTTGTGATGAAACACTTTGGGGAGGAGATCTGAGATGGCTGACGGTGCACAACTGAACATGGTGACCTTCTCTCTGAACGGCAAAGATGTGACCGTGCCGGAAGGCACAACGATCTGGGAAGCCGCCAATGGCGACGGCTTCGTGATCCCGCATCTGTGCCACAAACCGGCCAAGGGCTATCGTCCGGACGGCAACTGCCGCGCCTGTGTGGTGGAAGTGGAAGGCGAGCGCACGCTTGTGGCCTCCTGTATCCGCCCCGCCAGCGACGGCATGGTGGTCCACACCGAGAGCACCCGCGCCAAGAAGGCCCGCGAGATGGTGATCGAGCTTCTGGCTGCAGATCAGCCGGAGGTGAAGCACGACGCCAGCAGCCACTTTGGCGCGATGGCGGCGCAAGTTGGGGTGGAACAGTCTCGATTCCCGGCCAAAGCGCCTGAGGCGGTGCCGCTGCTGGATGCCTCCCACGTGGCGATGAGCGTCAATCTGGATGCCTGCATCCACTGCAACCTCTGTGTGCGGGCCTGCCGCGAGGTTCAGGTGAATGACGTGATTGGCATGAGCGGGCGCGGCGCGTCTTCTCAGATCGTGTTTGACCAGAACGACCCGATGGGCGGCTCAAGCTGTGTGGCCTGTGGCGAATGCGTTCAGGCCTGCCCGACCGGCGCCCTGATGCCAGCCACCATGCTGGATGAGACCGGCGCGGGTGACAGCGCGGATTATGACCGCGAAGTTGAAAGCGTCTGCCCCTATTGCGGTGTTGGCTGCCAAATCAAGTTCAAGGTCAAAGACGACAAGATTAAATATGTCGAAGGCATTGACGGTCCGGCCAATGAAAACCGGCTCTGCGTCAAAGGGCGCTTCGGGTTTGACTATATTGAGCACCCCCACCGCCTGACCAAGCCGCTGATCCGTCGCGACGACGCACCAGCCAAAGGTCTGAACGTGGATCCGGGCAATCTGATGACCCATTTCCGCGAAGCAAGCTGGGAAGAGGCGCTGGATGCGGCGGCCGGTGGGCTGTCAAAGCTGCGCGCAGAAAAAGGCACGAATGTTGCCGGATTCGGCTCTGCCAAATGCTCCAACGAAGAAGCCTATCTGTTCCAGAAACTGATCCGTCAGGGCTTTGGCCACAACAACGTGGACCACTGCACCCGTCTGTGTCACGCCTCCTCGGTGGCAGCGCTTCTGGAGAACGTCGGCTCCGGTGCGGTGACGGCAACCTTCAACGAGATCGAAAACGCGGATGTGGCGATCACCATCGGCTGTAACCCGATCGAGAACCACCCGGTTGCGGCGACCTACTTCAAGCAGTTCACCAAACGCGGTGGCAAGCTGATCGTCTGTGACCCGCGCGGCGTGGGGCTGGGGCGCTATGCCTCCCACAAGCTGCAGTTCAAGCCGGGCGCGGATGTCTCCATGCTGAATGCGATCATGCATGTGATCGTGGAAGAAGAGCTTTATGATGAAGCCTATATCTCGCAGTTCACCGAGAACTGGGAAGAGATGAAAGCCCATCTGAAGGACTTCAGCCCAGAAGCGATGGAGCCGATCTGCGGCATCGATCCTGAGCTGCTGCGCGACGCCGCACGCACCTTTGCCAACGGCAAGGCCGGCATGATCTTCTGGGGTATGGGCGTCAGCCAGCACATCCACGGCACTGACAATGCCCGCTGCCTGATCAGCCTTGCGCTGATGACCGGCAATGTGGGCAAGCCGGGCGCCGGTCTGCACCCGCTGCGTGGTCAGAACAACGTGCAGGGCGCCTCTGATGCGGGCCTGATTCCTATGTTCCTGCCCGACTATCAGTCGGTCATGGACGACGGTGTGCGTTCGGCCTTTACCAAGGTCTGGGAAAGCGAAGACTTCTCCAACCAGAAGGGTCTGACCGTGGTGGAAATCATGGATGCAATCCATGAAGGCGACATCAAGGGCATGTATATCCTCGGGGAAAACCCGGCGATGTCTGACCCGGATGTGGATCACGCCCGTGCCGCTCTGGCCAAGCTTGACCATCTGGTGGTGCAGGACATCTTCCTGACCGAGACCGCGAACTATGCCGATGTGATCCTGCCAAGCTCTGCCTGGTATGAGAAATCCGGCACGGTGACCAACACAAACCGTCAGGTCCAGATGGGCCGCCCTGTCACCCCGCCTCCAGGCGAGGCGAAGGAAGACTGGTGGATTGAGGTCGAGCTGGCCAAACGCCTGGGTCTGGACTGGTCTTACACGCACCCCAAAGAGGTGTTTGCCGAGATGAAGCTCAACATGGGCAGCCTCGACAACATCACCTGGGAGCGTCTGGAAGGCCAAGCGGTGACCTACCCGTCGCTGAGCCCGGAAGATCCCGGTCAGGCGATTGTGTTTGGCGATGGTTTCCCACGCGAAAGCAAGCGTGCGCGCTTCACACCGGCGTCGGTGATTGCACCAGATGACACCCAGAGCGATGAGTATCCGATGGTGCTGATCACAGGGCGTCAGCTGGAGCATTGGCACACCGGGTCGATGACCCGCCGCGCCACCACGCTGGACGCGCTGGAACCAGAAGCAAACTGTTCGCTGCACCCCTCCACCCTGCGCAAGCTGGGCGTGGAGCCGGGTGAGTACCTCACGTTGTCCACCCGTCGCGGTTCTGTCACCGTGATGGCGCGGGCCGACCGTGCGGTGGCGCCGGACAACGTGTTCCTGCCCTTTGCCTATGTGGAAGCGGCGGCCAACATCCTGACCAACGCGGCGTTGGACCCCTACGGGAAAATCCCGGAGTTCAAATTCTCCGCCGTGAAAGTCGAGAAAGCCGAAACGCCGACCATCGCGGCAGAGTAAGAGTTAGGGCATCGCCCGTCCGCGGGTGGGCGATGCTCCCTTCTGTTCAACGCGCTTTATGTATCCGCGCTCTGAACCCTCAAATGTGTCTCTAACATTGCAAAATCGCCCATCCATAGGGGCGGACGGGCGATGCCCGGCGGCGCGCTGCGCCTTTGCTCCGGGCCAAAGCCAATTCAGTCACAAGGCTCAATCAGAGGGCATGGTGGCCAGCATGCTGTCGCGCTTGGCAAATTCCGCATACCAGCCCGCAAGCCCGTCACGGCCCTGCCGCCAGTTGCGGTTTCCGTGGCGGAAATCCAGATAGCCCAGCGCGCAGCCCACAGCGATCTGCCCCATATCCAGCGGGCCAAAGAGATGGCTCATCCAGCGTTCATTGATGGCGTCCAGCGCGCCGGTGACCTTGCCCCATTGCGCCTCAATCCAAGCCTCTGAGACAATCTCCTCCGGGCGCACGCGGCGCTCATAGACCGCCAGCACCGCCGCATCCAGAATGCCATCTGCGGTGGCCTCCAGCGTGAGCACATCCCAGAGCCGGTCTTCGGGATAGAGATCCGCCCCCGCGCGCGCCACCAGGTAGCGGCAGATCACGCGGCTGTCGTAGATCGCAGGCCCATCGGGGCGCACCAATGCGGGGATCTTGCCCAGCGGGTTGGCCGCGGCGGCTTCATCGGCAGTGGCCACAGGCGTGGTTTTGACCCGCACCAGCTCCACGTCATCGGTTTGCCCGGTCTCTGCCAGGGTGACATTCACCTTGCGCACAAAGGGAGAGGCCGGGGAATGGATCAGTTGCAACTTGGACATCTCTTACTCCATATCAGGGTCTGCAAAGGGAGATTGCATCAGGGCGGCAAGCTCCCGCGTTTCACTGCCAAACCCATGAGCGGCCATCTGCGCGGCGGCAGCCTGGCGCACATCTTTGGGTTTGTTCTGGCCCAGCTTCCAGGTGCCCTGCACATCCTCGATATGCAGCCGGAAAGGCAGGATCATGCGCAGCATGCGCGTGAAGGCATCGGCATCCATCTTGTCGCGGGTCCAGAGCGGTTTTGGCGCCAGATGGGCCTCAAATTGCGCGGACAGGCGATCGAGCAGCTCGGGCAGCGCCTCAGCATCAAGCGGCTCCAGCCGTCCGGTGAGATGCACCGCCACATAGTTCCATGTGGGCACCTGATCCGCCACGCCGTACCAGTCCGGTGAGACATAGCTGTCAGGGCCAGTCACGGCGAGACGCGCAGGCACCGCAGATTTGGCCACGCGCACCATGGGATTTGAGCGCACAAGGTGCAGATCGGCATAGTCGCCCACCTCAGAAATCAGAAACGGCACATGGGACAGCAGCGGTGCGCCCTCCGCTCCTGAGAGTGCCAGAGTGCCAAAGCCACGCTCGCGCGCAAAGGCGAGGTTTTTCTCGGTTGCCGTGCCGCGAAAGGCTGGGTTGGGGTGCATAAAAACCTCACGTCGTTCGTTGTGCGCGATGTTGCAAAGCTGACCCCATGTTGGCAAGGTGCCATCGTTCTCAGGGCGGGGTGAAATTCCCCACCGGCGGTATGCGGGCACGACCCGTAAGCCCGCGAGCGGCGTCTTTGTTTGGATACATCCACATCCCCAAAAGTGGGAACCGGTTTTGGAATAAGATGTGGCGCCAGAAAAGATGTGTCAGCAGATCTGGTGAGAGGCCAGAGCCGACGGTTAAAGTCCGGATGAAAGAGAACGTGCGATGGGTGTGGCCGTGGGGCTGCGCCTTATGCGTACGTAATCGCCTTGGGTGACGTGTCTGAACCAAAGGAGATTACGATGACACACACCCGATTTGCCTTCATCAAGGCACAATGGCATGCCGATATCGTCGATCAGGCGCTCAAAGGGTTTTGCGAGCTGATCCCGGACGCCCAAGTGGATGTTTTTGACGTGCCCGGCGCGTTTGAAATGCCCCTGCTGGCGCGTGATCTGGCCGAAAGCGGCCAATATGGTGCCGTGGCCGCCGCCGCGCTGGTGGTGGATGGCGGGATCTACCGCCATGATTTTGTGGCGCAGGCCGTGGTGGATGGTCTGATGCGCGCCGGATTGGACAGCGGTGTGCCCGTGCTGTCCGTGTCGCTCACGCCGCACCATTTTCAGGAAACTGAACACCATATGGCGATCTACAAAGCGCATTTTGTGGAAAAAGGCCGCGAGGCCGCCCGCGCGGCGCTTGGTATCCTGAAAACCCGCGAGTCGCTTCAGAAAGCCGCCTAAGGTTTTTCAATGTGCCCGCAGAACACTGTGGGCGCATCCCCCGCCTGCCAGACCGGCAGTTTGGGCATGATGTTGGCAAAAGCCTCAGACTCGAGAAACCGCGCCAGCCAATCGGCGAGGTTGGGCCCTGCCTCCGCATCAAAGCGCGCTTTGTCGATAAAGGCGAACTGGCGCACAAAGGGCAGGATCGCCATATCCGCCAAGCTCGGTTTGTCTCCAAAGAACCAGCCCTCTCCCAGTTGATCTTCCAAACTGTTCAGAAACCGCATGGCTGCGGCGCGGCTTTCTTCGGGATCGGCATCCGCATAGCGCGTGTGATACTTCGTTCGGTCCAGTGCGCGCTTAAACGGGCCATCCGCCTCTTCAATCAGCGCAAAGCCCGCATCCGGCATGACAAGCCAGCCGTCGGGATCATTCTGGCGCAGCGCCCAGAGCATCACATCGAGACTTTCATCAATCACCTCTGCGCCGTCTTTCAGGCACGGCACAGTGCCGCTGGGCGAGGTTTCAAGAAAGGCCGCTGCCTTGTCGCGCAACAGGATTTCCCGCAGCTCCACAGAAACGCCCGAGACCGCCACCGCCAGCCGCGCCCGCATGGCGTAGGGACAGCGCCGGAAAGAATAGAGAATCGGGGCCTCTGACATGGTCTCACGTTTCCTCTTGCCTCAAATATCCCGGGGGAATCGCGCCTGCGCGATGGGGGCTGCCCCCCAGTCTTATGATGCCAGCAGCTGCGTCCCCTGCACACCGGTGATCGCCGCCGTGACAATCGCACCTTCCTGTTGGGGCGCGTCAAAATGCACCTCAGTGAACTGCTCTGTGCGGCCCATATGGGCGTTTTCCATCAGGATGTGATGGGTTTTGCCAAGCTGTGCGGCGAGATGTTTGGCGACCTGCGCCTCCCCTGCGGCGCGCAGCTCTGCGGCGCGGGCTTTGATGATGGTGCCATTCACCTGACTTGGGATTTTGGCCGCAGGCGTGCCTTCGCGCTTGGAATAGGGGAAGACATGCAGCCATGTGAGGTCACATTCCTCCACGAGCTTCAGCGAATTGGCAAAATGCGCGTCGGTTTCGGTGGGGAAACCCGCTATGATATCCGCGCCAAAGGTCATCTCCGGGCGCAGCTTTTTGGCCTCTTCGCAGAATCGGATCGCATCATCGCGCAGATGACGCCGTGCCATGCGTTTGAGAATCAGATCATCGCCATGTTGCAGGCTGAGATGCAGATGCGGCATCAGGCGCGGCTCGGTGGCGATCGCCATCATGAGGTTCTCATCTACCTCGATGCTGTCAATCGAGCTGATGCGCAGGCGTGGCAGATCCGGCACCAGTTTCAGAATGCGCATCACCAGATCGCCAAGTTTGGGCTGCATCGGCTGATCCGCGCCCCAGCTGGTGAGATCCACACCAGTGAGCACCACCTCGTTAAAGCCCTTGTCCACCAGACGTTTGATCTGATCGACCACCACACCGGCAGGCACCGAGCGCGAATTGCCCCGGCCATAGGGAATGATGCAGAAGGTGCAGCGGTGGTCACAGCCGTTTTGCACCTGCACATAGGCGCGCGAGCGGGTGCCAAAGCCATCGATCAGATGGCCTGCGGTTTCGGTGACGGACATGATGTCGTCGACCTGCACCTTTTCGGTCTCGCCGATGAAATCGGCAGCCATGCCCTGCCATGTGGCGGGATTCATTTTCTCGGTGTTGCCGATGACCTTGTCGACCTCGCCCATGGCGGCGAAGGTTTCCGGCTCGGTCTGTGCGGCACAGCCGGTGACAATGATCTGTGCGTCGGGATTTTCGCGGCGCAGGCGGCGAATCTCCTGACGGCTTTTGCGCACGGCCTCGGCGGTCACCGCGCAGGTGTTCACAATCACGGCGTTTTCCAGCCCTGCGGACTGCGCCATGTCTTTCATCGCCTCGGATTCGTAGGAATTCAGGCGGCACCCAAGGGTGGTGAACTTCGGCGGGGCGGCTGTCATTTGGCGCGCTCCAGAAAAGCTTCGGTGAATTGGCCGGTGAACACATGCTCGGTGGTGCCGGTCATCCAGACGCCGTCTTCGGCCCAGTCGATCCACAGCGTGCCGCCGTCCAGATCAATCTGCACCTTGCGGCCGGTGAGACCCCGGCGCGCAGCGGCCACAGCGGTGGCGCAGCTGGAAGAGCCTGAGGCGAGGGTGATTCCCACGCCGCGCTCCCAGACCCGCATGCGGATGTGATTCTCCCCCACAATCTGGGCGACCTGCACATTTGTGCGCTCAGGATACAGCGGATGATGCTCATGCGCCGCGCCAAAGGTGGCCAGATCCACAGAGGCGATATCCTCCACAAAGAAGGTGCAATGGGGATTGCCCATGCCGGTGGCAGTTGGCGCACCGTTGATGGGCAGTTCCAGCGTGTCCATGGCCTCAGCGAGGGGAATCTCATCCCAATTCAGCTGCGGCTGGCCCATATTGACCGAGACAAGCCCCTCGCCTGCTTCGCGGGCAAACAATGTGCCACGGTCGGTGGTGAGGGTCAGCGACTCAGCCCCGGTTTCATCCATCAGATGGCGCGCAATACAGCGGGTGGCGTTGCCACAGGCCGCAGAAGTGGAGGCATCGGCGTTATAAAATGTCAGATGCGCATCTGCATTGCTGCCCGCTGCGCCATGGGTGATCACCGCAAGCTGATCAAAACCCACGCCTTTTTGCCGGTGGGCAATCGCGGTGATCTGGTTGTCGGTCAAATCGAATGTGCGCGCACGTGCATCCACCACGACAAAATCATTGCCGAGACCATGCATTTTCATGAACGTCAGAGGGGTTTGAGCACGTGTATCCATTGCGCGCATATACGCCCGAAACAGATTAGTTTCCAGTCGTGTGATTTTTTTCTACGAATCCGCTTGACCCCCCCCGCAGCTAACTCTAAAAGCCGCCCTCACAGAGTGGGCCGTTAGCTCAGTTGGTAGAGCAACTGACTTTTAATCAGTGGGTCGTAGGTTCGAATCCTACACGGCTCACCACTTTAACCGATTGATCGGTAAACGAAAAACGGGCAGCGATTTCGCTGCCCGTTTTCGCCTTTACAGGTCTGACCTTTCCGCCCCGATCCCCACGAGCCTCTTTTTAAGGACTGCGGCAAAGACCGGCGCGTCAGGCGCCGATCGGCACCAGATGATTGTCAAACTGAAGGTGGTGCTGTCTGGCGGCCTCGCCCAGGGTGCCAACCGCGCCGGTGCCGGTGGCAAAAAAGAATCCCTTTGCGCTGGCGCCGATTCCACAGACGTCGTCTTCGGGCTGCGCCTGCAGGAATTGGCCGCTGGCGAGGTCGAATACATGCACCACGCCGCCACGGGGAGAGGTGATCGCCACGGCGCGCCCATCTCCGGAGATCGCCACGCTGCCCGCATAGCCATCCAGCGCGCGGTGGAGGCGCTCTGGGGCTTGCAGGAGCGTGATATCACCGCCGCGCCGGTGCAGGCCCAGAAGCGGCGGTGCGGCCTCCTCAGCGCCCTGCCACTGCATCGCAAGCGCCACGGTGCCATCAGCATGAAGTGCGAGGTGACGGATTGAGTTCTTATGCAGCGCGGGCGGCAGGGAAACCGTTTCGAGAACCACCCCGGATAGATCGAGATAACTGAGATTCGGCGCCATGGTCGGCAGGTTCAGCTTGGCGCGCCCCATGTCGGGATGGGTTTCCATGCCACCGTTGGCGACCACAAGGCTCTGCCCATCGGGCATCAGGCGCATCTCGTGCGGGCCGACACCGCCGGAGGAGACCTCTCCTAGGCGCTGGTAGCCTGCGGCCACATCCCAGATGCCAATCACGCCCAGACCGGCCTCATAATCGTTCTCTGTGGTGAAGAGCCGCGCGCCATCCGGGGAAAATGCGCCATGGCCGTAGAAATGTCGCCCCTCGGGCGCTTCAAGCCGCGCCAGCACCGTGCCATCGCGGCAATCCAGCGCCAGCGCGAAAGTGCCAGGACGGCGGGCAAAGGCCACCGCTTCGGCGCGGGCGGGATGGGCCGCAGCGGCATGGCCGCGCGCTGGCAGGGGGATGGTAAAGCTGATCTCGCCTGCTTCTGTCATCCCTGCGAGCAGAAAGCGCCCGTCAGGGGCGCGGGCGGCCGACAGAAAGGCCGGGGTGCCGACGCTGGCCCAGCTGGCCGAGGGCAGAAGGCTGCTGGCGGCAAGACCGGCCAGCATGCGGCGGCGGCTGACCATGTTAGTCGCCATCGAGCGCGTTGAAGCCCGCGCTCACACCCAGCGCGGGGCCAAGTTCCAAGGTGGTGATTTCGCGGGCGCGATCGATGTATTGCTGCAGAATCTCGACCCTAAACCGCCCCTGAACCTCCGCAACACCGGCAAAGACCGGATCATCCTGCAGCTCTTCGGCCTGTGCTGCGATGAGGGCAAAGGCCTGTGTGTATTCCTCAGCGATCAGGGGAGATTGAGCAGAAAGCAGCGCGGCCAGTTCGCCCAGTGCGGCGGTGGAGGTAGCCACATTGCGCAGGCTGCGGCCGGAGCGGCGGGCCTCTGCGCGGGTGGGGCGGGGTTTGTCAAAGCTGCCGAGCGGGCGGCCCAGACGCACCTCGGAATCAAACTGCAGCCCGGCGTCCAGTGCTTTGTAGATCACCTGAAGCGCTTCTGCGTCGCTTGTGTAGGGGCCAGCCTCTGAAGGGTCTGTGAGTTGCGCCGCGTAGCCCTCGCTCCAATCAGTGAGGATCATCTCTGATTGCAGCGCGATGTCTGACGCCACCCGCCGCACCAAGGCGCAGTGATAGCTCACGTCGCCCAGGGTGCTGAGCTGTGTGTCATAGAGCAGAAACTCCAACCCGAAGAAGCCGCGACCGGCCACGGAGACGGTTTGAAATTCTGATTCTGAGTCGATCACCGGATCTTCATCGGCAATCAGAGCGGAGAGCGCTTTGGGGGTGAAACCTTTGGTGTCGGGCCAGAAGGCCAGCGCAAAGGCACGGTCGTTGGTTTCGGTGGGGCCAAATCGCAGGTGGCTCACACCCATCCAGGCGTCAAAGGCTGCATGATAGGCCGCGCGCAGGGTTTCGGAGGTTGGGCTGCAATTGGCGTCTGCCGCCTCGCTGAGGGTCGCTGTGGTGGCGACAAGGTGATCAAACCGCGGCAGGATGTGCTGCGACACCGCCGCGTCGACCAGCGCGCCCTGATCGACGCGGATCTCTTCCTGAGCGAAAGCAGGCATGGCAAGGCTGAGTGCGCAGGCAAAAAGGGCGGGTTTCATCATCAGAGGCTCTCCAGAAAGCGGATCAGGGCGGCGCGGTCTTCGGGGGGCATCGCGATCACGCGCTGCTTCATAGCTTCGGCCTCCCCGCCATGCCAGAGCACCGCCTCCAGCAGGGACCGCGCACGGCCATCGTGCAGGAACTGGCTGTGGCCGGAGACCCGTTCGGTAAGCCCGACACCCCAGAGCGGCGGTGTGCGCCATTCGCGGCCTGTGGCGCGGGCTTCAGGGCGGTTGTCGGCCAGTGCTTCGCCCATGTCGTGCAGCAGCATGTCGGTGTAGGGCCAGATCAGCTGAAAGCTCTGGGCGGGCTGATCGACAAGGCGGTGGGTGACATAGGCCGGACGATGGCAGGACGCGCAGCCGGTGTCATAAAACACCTCTTTGCCGCGCAGCACCTCCGGCGCATCCACATCGCGGCGCGCAGGCACCGCCAGATTGGCGCTGTAGAAGGTGGTGAGATCGAGCCCAACATCATCGACCTCAAAGACGCGCACGTCTTTGTCGCCATGGATGGCATTCACACAGTCAACTTGTGTGTCGGTGCAATCCCCGTGGCCTTTGGTGAACAGCGGGCTGGAAATGCCAATGTCAGTGGCAAAAGCACCGGCGGTCTGCTGGCGCAGGGTGGGCGCGCCGGCCTTCAGGCCAAAGCGGCCCAGCATCGGGCGCTGAAATTCGCGCGACCAGACAATATTGGCGCGGCCTGAAATGCCATCACCATCCGCGTCATCCGGATCGGTGTTGGCAAGAATATCGGCCGCCGGAATGGCCTCGAGCAGTCCAAGGCCGATCATCTGCGGCGCAACACGCGGGCTGAACATCACATCGGGGTGGAACGCCCCATAGCCGAGATCACGGGTGGAGAAGGTCGGGCGCCGAAGGGTGGCGACTTCGCCACCTGAGAGCGCCACCTCAAAGCTGTCGTAGGCGACGTCTATATGCGCCTCTGCGGGATGGCCCGGCAGGCTGAAATCCTGAATTTGGCGGCCATAGTTCGGTTCCGGGCGGGTGCCGACAAAGCCTTCGATCTCATAGATTTGCTCGGATTGGGTGCCGGGGATGGACAGCTTGAGCGCGAAGGAAATCGCGTCATCCTCAGGCCCGTCTGGCGCATGGCCACGCCCGCCGCGCATGTGGCAGCTTTGGCAGGCGCGCGCATTATATAGCGGGCCAAGGCCGTCAGAGGCCAGCGTGGAAGTGGGCGAAGACACCCAAAGCTTGTCAAACATCGCCTCGCCCAGCCGGAAATCGAGACCGGCATCGATGCCAAGATTGGCAGACGGCTGATCAAAAGCCAGATCATCGCGGCGCACCGGCACCGTGGCGGCCCCCGCAGGGCGGGCTTCAAACGGCTGCGGTTTGGAAAAATCGGTGGGAGGCGCTGTGACCTTGGCGATGCGCGCGGCTTCCTCGGCGGTGCGCGGCACAATGGTCAGATGGCGGTCATCAAGGTCTTGCGCGCGGGCAGCGCTGGCAAGGGTGCAGAGAGCCGTGGCTAGAAGAAGAGGTTTGGCTGGCATCATCGCTACAAAAGAAAGAGGGGCGGGACCGTCCCGCCCCTCGTATTGGGTGGTATTATTCGAACACAGAGTCCGGATTGTCGAGGCTGTCGGAGCCTTCAAAGGCCAGTTGGTCCAGACCCAGTGCGGCCACGGCGGCCTCAATGGATTTGGTCTGATCCACAAGGCCGTTCACGCCGCCCATCACCAGCGCTTCGCCAGCGGCGTTGCCGCGCTCCAGCATCTGGTCATAGGAGAAGCCGGATTCAGCGGCGGTTTTGATGCGTCCCAGACCCATCATGGTGGTGGAGAGCTTGCCTTTCAGCTCTGCGTCCAGACCAGCGTCCGCTTCGGCCACCAGATCAGAGAGCGACGCACCGGAAACCAGAGAGCCGTCCACACGCACATATTCGCCAAGGTAGACGTTCTGGATGCCCAGACCATCGTAGTAGTGGCTGTTGTGGGTGTTGTCGGAGAAGCAGTCGTGCTCTTCTTCCGGATCGTTCAGCAAGAGGCCAAGGCGCATGCGCTCACCGGCCTGCTCGCCATAAGACAGGGAGCCCATGCCGGTCAGGATGGTCACGATGCCTGCGTCCTCATCACCGGTTACGGCTGTGCGCGCGTCACCACCGTCAACCCATTGTGCGGCCATCCATTCCAGATCGCTGACCAGAAGGTCGGTCGCGGCTTTCAGGTAGGCTGCGCGGCGGTCACAGTTGCCGTTGGTGCAATCGTCACCTGCGGCAAAATCGGTCCAGCTGCGGTCGCCTGCGCCGTGTTCGTGGCCGTTCAGGTCCTGACCCCAGAGCAGGAATTCAATCGCGTGGTAGCCGGTGGCCACGTTGCTTTCCACACCGTCTGCTTCGTGCAGGGTGCTGGCCAGCAGCTCAGGGGTGATGTCGGTTGCGTCCACCGCGGTGCCGGAGATGTCGAGAGTCGCGTTGGCCACAACGTTCAGTGCCGCAAGCGGGTTCTCATCGGTTGGGCCGCCATAAGAGGCGTCCACATAGTCGATCAGACCTTCGTCCAGCGGCCATGCGTTCACTTTGCCTTCCCAGTCATCCACGATGGCGTTGCCAAAGCGATAGACTTCGGTCTGCTGGTAAGGCACGCGGGAGGCCAGCCAAGCGTCTTTGGCGGCTTGCAGCGCTTCTGCGGAAGGTGCTTCGACCAGCGCGTTCACTGCGGCTTGCAGGGTTTTCGCGGTGGTCAGGCTGTCTTCGTATTTCGCGGCGGCGATGTCCGCGTAGTTGGTCAGAACGTCCGCTTTGGTGGCAGCAACTGCCGGAGCGGCGAGGGCCAAAACGGCCGCGGTGGTGGTTAGAAATGCGCGGGTCATGAACTCTATCCCTAAGGTTAACTCTTCCGCATAACTGATGAAAATAGTCAGGAAGGTCAATCCTTATTGTTTCAGTTGGCCTCTGTAAGTGACTTCATCTTCGCTCACAAAATTCCCTTTAAAATAGAACGCTACTCGACAAGCAGATGCTCGTAGCGTGCGTCCGTGAGGGTCTTCAGAAAGGCCACAATGGCGTCCACACGCTGATCATCCAGCGCCGGGCCGTGAGTCAGCTCCTTCACCGAAAGGGTCAATGGCACCGGCGGCATGCCAAAACGCGCGCCGGTCTCTGGGTTAATATGTCGCGCCTCATTGGTGGTGTTGTACTGATTGTAAAACAGCACAACCGTGCGGAGATCCTGAAACACGCCGTTGTGCATGTAAGGGCCGGTCACAGCGACATTGCGTAGAGATGGCGTTTTGAATTTGCCGCGCTGCGTGGGATCCTCCATGACAGCCGGATTGGCCATCAGACCTTTGTCAACAGTGTCGGGCGCCACACCATTGGCGGCGCGCAGCTCGGTGTTTTGCGGCACACCGATGTTGTGAAACTGGTAGTTCGTAAAGGTTTCACGCGGGTCGGTCGGGCTGCGGCGCAGTTGGTGGCACAGGTTGCAGTTGGTGAATTGCTGGGAGAAGAACAGCACGCGACCAAGATCTTCTTCACGACTCAGTTCTGCCTCACCACGCAGGAAACGGTCATATTTGCTGTCAAAGGGCGCGAAGGTTTCGGTTTTCTCAAAGGCGGCGAGCGCCTCTGTCATCGCCGCATAACCGGCCTCTGGCGTGGCCAGCACGTCCCCTTCAAACAGTTGCGCAAAGGCCTGTTCGTAGACCGCGTTCTCAGTCAGGCGCGCTACCACGGCGGCGGCGTCTTTCATGCCCATTTCCGCAGGGTTGGTGGGCGGCCCTCCGGCCTGATCGGCGAGCCCTGCGGCGCGACCATCCCAGAACTGCCCGCCGACCCACTGACCATCGCTGTTTTGATGAAAGGCGGGGGAGAAGGCCGCGTAGCTGGCGCTGGGGGCGTTGCGGTCGCCAAGCGAGGTGCCATCATCCCCGATGGAGGCCATGCCGCGCGGATCGGCAAAGCCGTATTCCGGATCATGGCATGTGGCGCAGGCCTGTGTGCGGTTGGCCGACAGGTTCACGTCAAAGAACAACAGCTCGCCCAGCGCGGCCTTGGTTTGGGGCAACTGATCCTCGGCGGTTGAAAGCGTTGCCAGTCCGGCAAGACTCAGGCTGAGCAGAGAGAGGCTGAAGAATTTTGAGGAGAAACGCATCGGTGAACCTTAATACCTAGCACTTTTGTCACCTTTTCCCGCGAAGGGGCTAAAAAGTCAATTGACGCAAATGTCGCAAGATCGACCGGCCGCCCCCCTGACTCTAAGCCCACAGGGAGATCATCTTCCAAAAAATCTGCAACGACTGTAGCGGGTCACATAGACCAGCCCCCTCCCTTGGGGAGGGTCAGTAACGAGGGGCTGGGGCTGGTCGGCTACGCCTCCGGCGCACTGGTGGAGACCAAGCGTTCCAGACATTCAGGACGATGCTTTAAGAAAAAAGGCCGCCCCTTGGGACGGCCCTTTCAAAAGACTGAGCGTAGGATCAGCGGTCGCGGAACTGTGGTTCGCGCTTTTCAACGAAGGCGGCCATGCCCTCTTTCTGATCCTCAGTGGCAAACAGAGAGTGGAACGCGCGGCGTTCAAACAGCAGGCCCTCACGCAGAGTGGTTTCAAAGCTGCGGTTCACCGCTTCTTTGGCCGTTTGAGACGCGATCAGGGATTTCTCAGCGATCTTCTGGGCCGCGCCCATCGCCTCTTCCATCAGCTTCTTGGGCGCCACAACGCGGCTCACAAGACCTGCGCGCTCTGCCTCAGCTGCATCCATGAAACGGCCTGTCAGGTTCATATCCATGGATTTAGACTTGCCCACGGCACGGGTCAGACGCTGGCTGCCGCCAATCCCGGCGATCACACCGAGGTTGATCTCAGGCTGGCCAAATTTCGCGTTCTCAGCCGCGATGATAAAGTCGCAAGCCATTGCCAGCTCACAGCCGCCGCCCAGCGCATAGCCGGACACCGCCGCGATCACCGGCTTGCGGATGTCCTGAATGCGGTCGCCAAGTTCGGCAAAGTGGTTGGAGAGGTTCACATCCGCAAAGCTCATCTCCGCCATTTCTTTGATGTCAGCACCCGCGGCAAAGGCTTTCTCCGAGCCCGTGATCACGACGCAGCGCACCTTGTCGTTTTTGTCCGCGCTTTGCAGCGCTTCCAGCAGTTCGTTCACCAGCTGCTGGCTGAGCGCATTGAGCGCGTCAGGACGGTTGAGCTTGATAAGGGCGACGTGGTCTTCAATTTCGACGATGATCGTCTCAAAAGCCATGAGTGATGCTTTCATTGTTCCGGTCAGGAGTGATTCCTTACCATTTGAGGCAATTCGATCAAGCTATCTTTGGCATTGCGCACAATAGAAGGATGAGCGGCCGGATTGGGTGATTCGGCTTATTTTGCTTGTGCAGTCTGGGGTTTTGCAGGATTCGCCCTCCCGCCCGTAGACGTCAAAGCTGTGTTGAAAATATCCCAGTTCACCGTCCGCCTGACGAAAGTCCCGCAGGGAGCTGCCGCCTGCCTCAATGGCCTCTGCCAGCACCTGCCGGATGATGGGCACAAGAGACTGTGCCCGGGCCTTGGAAATCGCCCCTGCCTTGCGTTTTGGCGCTATCCCTGCGCGGTAGAGCGCTTCGCAGACATAGATATTGCCCAGACCGGCAACGATGCGCTGATCCAGAAGCGCGGATTTGATCGGCGTGTTGCGCCCTGCGAGCCGCTCCACAAGGTAGGATTCGTGAAAATCATTGCCCAGAGGCTCCGGCCCCAGCTTGGCCAAAAGCGGGTGGGTTTCGGTGTTGTCAGCGGGCAGCAGATCCATCGCCCCAAACCGACGCGGATCGTTGAAGGTGATGCGCGCGCCGTTGTCCATGTCAAAGACCACGTGATCGTGTTTCTCAGCCTGTGGGTGGTCATGCGCAAATTGCCCCAGAGGATCGCCAGACACCGTCATACGCCCGGACATGCCAAGGTGAATGAGCAAGGATTCCTCTGTGTCGAGATCAGCCAGAATGTATTTGGAGCGGCGGCGCAGGCGCAGGACTTTTGCTCCGGTCAGCCGCTCGGCCATACGCTCGGGAAATGGCCAGCGCAGATCGGGACGGTTCACCGCCGCATTGGCAATCACCGCGCCCTCCATGGCGGGCTGCAGACCGCGGCGGACGGTTTCGACTTCGGGGAGTTCGGGCATGATGGTCTGAATCCTTTGGCTGCTCAGGACAATGCGCAAATTGGGCAGTTGGAAGCAAGTCACCTTCTTGGCCCGCATGGCGGGCCGCGCCCGACCTCCCCCATGGGAGGGCGCTTTGCTTCCTTCCGAGGTCGGGCACGGCCCTTTCCCCCTCTCACCAATTCGACGCATTGTACCCCTCCCGCACGCCCTATATGAAGAAGGCAACCAAGAGGATTGCGCGTGATGGCGAACAACGACAACACCACCCATTTCGGCTTTGAAACGGTGCCGGAAAGCGAGAAAGCTGGCCGTGTGCAGGGCGTTTTTGGCTCGGTGGCTTCCAAATACGATGTGATGAACGACGTGATGTCGATGGGCATCCACCGCATCTGGAAAGACGCGATGATGGATTGGCTGGCGCCGCGTCCCGGGCAGAAACTGCTCGATGTGGCGGGCGGTACCGGCGACATTTCCTTCAAATTCCTCAAGCGTGCGGGCCACGGCCATGCCACAGTGTGTGACCTCACCGAGCCAATGCTGGTGGAAGGGCGCAAACGCGCCGAGGCCGACCATATGGCCGAGAGCCTTGACTGGGTGGTGGGCGACGCCATGGCGCTGCCGTTCCCGGACAACAGCTTTGATGTTTACACCATCAGCTTTGGCATCCGGAACGTGACCCGCCCGCAGGAGGCGCTGAACGAGGCGTTTCGTGTGCTCAAGCCCGGTGGCCGCCTGATGGTGCTGGAGTTTTCACAGATCCCCAATGAGCTGATGCAGAAGGCCTATGACCTCTATTCCTTCAATATCATCCCGCGCATGGGGCAGGTGATCGCGAATGACCGCGACAGCTATCAGTATCTGGTGGAGAGCATCCGCAAGTTCCCTGATCAGGACACCTTCCTGGATATGGTCAAGACCGCCGGATTTGAGAACGCCAAATACCGCAACCTGACCATGGGCATCGCGGCGCTGCATTCGGGCTGGAAACTGTGAGAGGCCCCCATAACATCATCCGCCTGATCCGCACCGGCGCCACGCTGGAGCGTACCGGCGCCATGGGTGTGGTGCTGGATGCTTTTGAAGCCCCGCGCCATGTGCGTCTTGTGCTGCGCGGGCTCGCTTGGCCGTTTCAGTGGCTGGGCATCAAGGGCGATCCAGAGGCCCCGCCGCTGCCACGCGCGCTGACGGCGCTTGGCCCGGCCTACATCAAATTTGGTCAGGTGCTCTCCACCCGTCCCGATGTGGTGGGCGGTGACCTTGCCCAACAGCTGCGCGTGCTGCAGGACAAGCTGCCGCCCTTCTCTGTGGCAGAGGCCAAGGCCGCTGTGCAACAGGAGCTGGGGGTGAATGCCGATGAGGTCTTCTCCGAGTTTTCAGAGCCTGTGGCGGCAGCCTCCATTGCGCAGGTTCACCGCGCACGGCTGGCAGAAACCGGTGAGGAAGTGGCGGTAAAGGTCCTGCGTCCGGGCATCGAGCGGGCCTTCCGCAAGGATGTGGATGCCTTCTATTTTGCTGCCAATATGATTGCCTCGCTGTCCCCTGCCTCGCGCCGTTTGCGCCCGATGGAGGTGATCGAGCATTTTGACGGGGTGGTGACCGGTGAGCTGGACCTGCGGCTTGAATCCGCCTCGGCCAGCGAGTTTGCCGCGAACACCCATGACGACGAGATGTTTCAGGTGCCCACCGTCAACTGGGGCTATTCGGCCAAACGTGTGATGACGCTTGGCTGGGCCGAAGGGGTGCCGATTGGCGACAACGCCGCGCTGGATGCGGCCGGCCATGACCGTGCCAAGCTGGGGGCGCGGGTGCTGGAGCTGTTCCTCAATCATGCGCTGCGCGACGGCTATTTCCATGCGGACATGCATCAGGGCAACATGAAGGTCGCCGCCAATGGCGACATCATCGCCTATGACTTTGGCATCATGGGGCACATCGACGAATACACCCGCCGGGTTTATGCGGAGATCCTGTTCGGCTTTATCCAGCGGGACTACAAACGTGTGGCCGAAGTGCATTTTGAGGCCGGATATGTGCCTGCGGATCGCGATGTGGATGAGTTTGCCCGCGCGCTGCGTGCGGTGGGAGAGCCGATTTTTGGCATGGATGCGAACCGCATCTCCATGGGGCGCCTGCTCAACTACCTGTTTGAGGTGACCGAACGCTTTGGCATGGAAACCCGCACAGAGCTGATCCTGCTGCAACGCACCATGGTGGTGGTTGAGGGGGTCGCGCGCTCGCTGGATCCGCATCTCAACATCTGGGACGTCGCCAAACCTGTGGTCAGCGCCTACATCCAGAAAAGCATCGGCCCGCGCGCCTTGCTGAAGGATCTCGCCAAAACCGCACGGGTGATGACCCGCTTTGGTCCGCGGCTGCCTGCGATGGTGGAGGCGGCGCTGATTGCGCAGTCCGAGCAGAAAGACACCACACCGCCCAAGGTCTGGCCATGGGCTCTGTCCGGTGCCGCCGTGGGAGCGCTGGCCACCTCTGCGCTTGTTGTTCTGGGCTATGGGGTCTGGCACTGAGCTGAGACGCGCCTCGCTCTCAAGCACCCTCCCCGCCAACACAAAAGAAGCGCCCATTGGGCGCTTCTCTTTTTTGGGCCGAAGCCCGAATTTTCAAACTCTCTTAGAGCAGGCCAGCATGCGCCATGGCGGCGTCGATCTGTGCCTTGGTGGCGTCGGTCAGGCCGGTCAGCGGCAGGCGCACCTCTTCGTTGCACAGGCCCAGACGGGACAGCGCGTATTTTGCGCCCACAAGGCCCGGTTCCACAAAGATTGCCTCATGCAGCGGCATCAGCTTGTCCTGATATTCCAGCGCTTTGGCGTAATCGCCTGCGAGGGTGGCCGCCTGGAACTCGGCGCAGAGCTTGGGGGCCACGTTCGCTGTCACAGAAATGCAGCCCACGCCGCCATGGGCGTTAAAGCCAAGCGCGGTGGCATCTTCGCCAGAAAGCTGGACAAAGTCAGGGCCGCAAGTGGCGCGTTGCTGGCTCACGCGGGCCAGATCGCCGGTGGCGTCTTTCACGCCCACAATGCGCGGCAGCTTGGCCAGCTCGCCCATGGTGTCCGGCGTCATATCGACCACCGAACGGCCCGGGATGTTGTAGATGATGATCGGCAGCGCACAGCAATCATGGATCGCGGTGAAATGCGCAATCAGGCCACGCTGGGTTGGCTTGTTGTAGTAAGGCGTCACCACAAGAATGGCGTCCGCACCAACTTTTTCCGCGTGTTGTGCCAGATGGATGGCTTCCAGCGTATTGTTGGAGCCTGCGCCCGCAATCACAGGCACACGACCCGCAGCGGCGCGCACCACTTCTTCCACCACGGCCTCATGTTCGGCGTGGCTCAGGGTGGGGCTTTCACCGGTGGTGCCAACCGGGACAAAGCCGTTGGTGCCTTCACCGATGTGCCACTCCACCAGTTTCTTGAGCGTTTCCAAATCCAGCTCGCCGTTCGTGAACGGCGTGACGAGTGCGGGGTAAGACCCTTTGAACATGGCACGCTCCTTTGTTTTGCGCAGCTGGGCGGAATTGCCCGTGGTGTGAAATCGCGCGGACCCTAGCGGTAAGTTGCCCGCTTGCCAAGATTGTGAGTTGAGGCTGGGGAAGGCGCGTCGTATCGTGCGGGTTCTATCCTGTTTGGCATGGGAAAATGCAAGCCATGTTGCGTCTTTTTCTGACAGTTGTTGTGGCCTTGCTTATGGCCCTGCCCGCCACCGCCCAGCATCGCGAGGAGCTGCGCGCGGCCATGAGCGCTGTGCGCGCCAAGGATTGGGCCGCCGCCGCGCGGGCCGTGCGCAACACCGATCAGGTGGCGCGTGACATCGTGGAATGGCACCGCCTGCGCGCTGGCGAAGGCAGCCCTGATCAGGTGCTCGCCTTTCTGGACCGGCGCGGCAACTGGCCCGGCCTGCCCTATCTGCGCAAGCAATCAGAGGCGGGTTTTGCGGATGTGAGCCACCGGATGGGCATGTCGTTCTTTGTGCACGGGCCTGCGCAGACCGCAGAAGGCGCGCTGGCGCAGGCGCGGGTGCTGGAGCAGGCCGGTGAGGCCGGCACCGCAGAGGCCGGGATTGTGCTGGCCTGGCGCACCATGGCGATGAATGCCCAGACCAAAGCAGATTTTCTCAACCGCTACGGCAAGTTGCTCGCCCCGCATCACACCGCACGGCTGGATGCGATGCTGTGGAAAAACTGGGAAAGCAACGCCGAGGCGATGTATCCCCATGTGTCGGAGGACTGGGTTGCGCTGGCCAAGGCGCGGCTGGGTCTGCGCGCAATGGTCAACGGGGTCGACGGGCTGATTTCCGCGGTGCCTGCCAGCCTGCAGGATGATCCGGGGCTGGCCCATGAGCGGTTTGTCTGGCGCCACCGCAAGGACCGCAACGACAGTGCGATTGAGCTGATCCTGGCGCGCAGCAAGGCGGGCACATTGGGCGAGCCGGAAGAATGGGCCCCGCGCCGCCGCTCTCTCATGCGCAACCAGATGCGTGCGGGCAACTACCGCACCGCCTATGCGCTTGCCGCTAATCACCGGATGACACCTGAGGCAGGCTATGCCTATGCCGATTGTGAGTGGCTGGCAGGCTATGTTGCGCTGCGCTATCTGAACCGGCCGGAACAGGCCGCCGCGCATTTCCTGCGTTTTGCCCAAAGTGTGGAAACGCCGATTTCCCTTGGCCGCGCAGGTTATTGGATGGGCCGCGCCTATGAGGCCATGGGCGACACAGCCACCGCGCAACAAGCCTATGTCGCCGGGGGTGCGCATCAGACAAGCTTCTACGGATTGCTCGCCGCTGAAAAGGCCGGGATCGCCTATGACCCATCCCTGAAGGGCAATGAGCGCTTTCCGGACTGGCGCAAGGCGGCGTGGACAACCTCCAGCGTGCATAAGGCTGCGCGGATGTTCCTGGACGCGGGCGAACTAAGCCTTGCCGAGCGGTTTTGGGTGCATCTGAGCGAAACGCAGGACCGCACGGCTTTGGGGCAGATGGGCCAGATGGCGCTGGATCTGAACCAGCCACATGTGGCGGTGATGCTGGGCAAACAGATGGTGCGTATGGGTGTCACCCTGCCCGGGCCGTATTATCCGCTGCATCCGCTCACCGATCAGAGACTGCCGGTGGCGGATGAGCTGTCGCTCGCGATTGCGCGGCGCGAAAGCGAGTTTGATCCTGTGGTGGTGAGCCACGCCGGAGCACGCGGGCTGATGCAGTTGATGCCCGGCACCGCGCGCGACGTTTCAAGAGATGTGGGCGAGGTCTATGTTCTGGGCAATCTCACTGCGGATCCGGCCTATAACGCGCGCCTTGGCAGCGCCTTTCTGGCCAGCCTGTCTGAGGATTTTAACGGCAATATCATCATGATTGCCGCCGCCTACAACGCGGGTCCAAGCCGTCCGACACGCTGGATGGCCACCAATGGCGATCCGCGTGGCGGTTCAACCGAGGCGATGATCGACTGGATCGAGCTAATCCCGTTCAACGAGACGCGAAACTATGTGATGCGGGTGGCGGAAAGCCTGCCGGTGTACCGCGCACGGCTTGGCAAAGACCCGCATCCGGTGCCTTTTGGCCGCGAGATCGTGGGCGGCACCATTCAGCGCTTGAACTAAGCCGCCTGCCGTTCGCGCCACCACGTGAACAGCCCTGCTGCCAGCACAATCGCTGCGCCGATGGCCACATTGAACCGCAGCGTCTCGCCAAACACGGCCATGCCGAGCGCGGCGGCAAAGGGCAGTTGCAGATAGGCAAAGGGCTGCACCGCGCTGGCCTCAGCCACCTCATAGGTCCGGATCAGCAGCCAATGGCCTGCCACCCCACTCACACAGAGTGTGCCCATCCAGATCCAATCCGGCGCGGCAATCGGCTCCCAATAAAACACGCCAATGGCGGTCATCACGACACAGCCGACCACGCCGGTGTAAAAGAAACTAGTCTGTGCGCTGTCTTTGCGCGCCACATAGCGGGTCATCAGCCCATAGACGGCAAACATCAGCGCCCCCAGAAGCGGCACGGCGGCCACCGGACTAAACACGCCGGAGCCGGGTTTCAGGATGATCATCACCCCCACAGCCCCGAGCCCGATGGCCAGCCAGCGCCGCCAGCCGACGCGCTCCCCCAGCACCGGGCCGGAGAGCGCCGCAATCATCAGCGGGTAGCAGATGAAAATCGCATGGGTTTCTGTCAGCCCCAAAAGCGTGAAGGCCAGCACGGTGACGCAGATTTCTAGCGCCAGCAGCGCGCCGCGGCCGATCTGCAACCATGGAAACGCCGTTTGCGCCACCTTGCGCAGACCGCCGCTTTGGCGGGCCGACAGGGCAATCACAAACAGCGCAAAGAACCAGTAGCGGATCATCACCACGAGGTAGGTGTTATACTCGCCTGCCAGATGCCTTGAGATGCCATCTTGCAGCGCAAAAACCAGCGTGGTGAGCGACATCAACAGGATGCCAAGACGGTTGTTGGCGGCGCTCATGCGGCGGGTTTCACACATTGGGTCATGTGACGCTTGCGGCCAAAGCCTGGAATGCGCGTGACCTCAAAACCTGCCGCCGCAAGATTGCGGCGCACAAAACCTGCGGCTGTGTAGGTTGCCGCCGTGCCGCCCGCTTTGGTGTGTGTGCCCACCTGCGCCAGCAAAGCCTCATCCCAGAGCTCGGGGTTTTTGGCCGGGGAAAATCCATCCAGAAACCAGGCATCCGCTTCAAAATCCATGGCAGCGAGGGTTTCGCGTGCATCGCCAACCACCACCTGCGCCTCAATGCCTTCAAGCGTGGCCAGCGTTGTGTCTTCGCGATAGGCCGCAACCAAACGGTCGGCATAGTCGCCAAGCTCCGGGAAAGCCGCCAGCGCGCGCGCCATTTCATCGGCACTCATCGGGAAAGCCTCAAAAGAGGTGAAACGCAGCGGGCCTTGCGCCCCCGCCTGATCCCAGGCCATCCATGTGGTCAAAAGGTTCAGCCCAGTGCCAAAGCCCAGCTCCGCAATGTGAAACCCCGGGGCAAAGCGCGCGGGCAGATCATTGCCTGCCAGAAACACATGACGCGTCTCGGCCAGCCCGTTGTCGAGGCTGAAGTAAGGGTCATCAAAACGTGTGGACACAGGAATGGCATCCTGCCGCCATTCAAGATCCGCCTGCTGGTCGCTCATCATGCTTTGCCTTATGGAGGTGTGCGCGGCATTTGACCACAAACGCGCGCTTTGGCAATGGGCATCAACGCAGACAAGGATGGGACCATGGTGGATGTAACGGTGATGGGCGCGGGGGCCTTTGGGCTGTCGGTGGCTTGGGCCTGCGCGAAACGCGGTGCCAAGGTGCGGGTGATTGACCCCAATGGCGTGGGTGCAGGTGCAAGCGGCGGTCTGGTGGGCGCATTGGCGCCGCACACGCCGGAGAACTGGAACGTCAAAAAGGCCTTTCAATTTGAGAGCCTGATCATGGCAGAGAGCTGGTGGGCCGAGGTGGAGGCCGCAGGTGGCGTGAGTGCAGGCTATGGCCGCACCGGGCGCATACAGCCAATCCGCGACGCGCACGTGCTGACACTCGCCAAGGCCCGCGCAGAAAGCGCCAAGGAGCTTTGGCAGGGCAAAGCCATCTGGGAGATTGTGCCGCAGGACAGCCTTGGCGATTGGGCCCCTGTCAGCCCCACCGGCTGGCTGATCCACGACACGCTGACAGGCCGCATGTTCCCGCGCCGCGCCTGTGCTGCGCTGGCTGCCGCGCTGACTGCGAAAGGCGCGGAGATCACCAAAGAGGGCACGCCTGAGGGCAAAGTGGTCTGGGCCACGGGTTATGAAGGCTTGCTGGCGCTGTCAGACGAGATGGGCAAAGCGGTCGGCAATGGTGTCAAAGGTCAGGCGGCGCTGTTGCGGCTGAACCAATCACAAGCGCCGCAGCTCTTTGCGGATGCGGTGCATATCGTGCCCCATGCGGATGGCACCGTGGCAATTGGCTCCACCAGCGAACGTGACTTTGAGGATGCAACCAGCACCGATGCGCAGCTTGATGACGTGTTGGCGCGCGCCTATGCGGCGGTGCCTGCGCTCAAAGAGGCAGAGGTGATCGAACGCTGGGCCGGTGTGCGCCCGCGCGCCAAAAGCCGCGCGCCGATGCTGGGGGAACACCCCACCCGCACTGGAGAATTTATCGCCAATGGGGGCTTTAAAATCGGCTTTGGCATGGGACCAAAAGCCGGAGAAGTGATGGCGGATCTGGTGCTTGAGGGCAAAGACGCCGTCCCCGACGCCTTCCGCCCTGAAGCTTCGCTCTAGCCTCGCGTCCTTGCAATCCGATCACATGGGCGGCGAAGCCGACCAGCCCCCGACCCTCCCCACGGGAGGGGGCTTCACCCCCACCCAGGGCCGGGAGCTGGCCTATGAGACCGTTTTCACGCGTTGCACGGTTGTGGCACGATGCTGCCTCGCCTTACTGACCACGCCCGACGTCGTCTTTGAGCGCCTCCATCAAGGCGGTCAGGGACGCGGTGTAATGCTCGCTGGTCAACCGACCATCCGCATCAAACTCGTTGCTGCTGTTGGCCAGACCAAATTCAGAGCCAAGCGCAATGCGGGGGCGGAAAGCCACCAGACAGCTGCGCAGCATGGTCTGGGCGCGCACGCCACCTGCACGGCCAGCGGCTGCGCTCATCAGGGCTGTGGGTTTGCCCACCATTGGTTTCTCAGAATGGCGGCTGATCCAATCCAAGGCGTTTTTCAGAACGCCGGTGACACCCGCGTTATACTCCGGTGTGGAGATCAGCAGCGCATCGGCCTCTGCAATCTGTGCCACAAGGGTGTTCACCCCTTCGGGCAGGCCGCTCTCGCTTTCCAGATCCCCGTCATAAAGCGGCAGATTGAGATCCGCTTCGACATAATCAGCCGCACCGTAAAGACGCGCCGCTTCACGCAGCAACAGTCGATTGGTGGAGCCGCTGCGCAACGCGCCGGACAGACCAAGCAATTTATGAGGCATCTGAGATCTCCTTGTTCACACAAGGATAAGGTAAGCCAAAAGGCGCCGCACACAAGCGACGCCTTTCAACAAACTATGTGCGCAAATGCAGAGATCCGCGCTGGAAAGGGTCAGATCACACGCTGGATGGCAGGATCACGATCTCCACGCGGCGGTTCTGGCGGCGGCCCGCTTCGTCCAGGTTGGAGGCAATCGGCTGGTCCTCGCCGCGACCGATGGTCTGGATGCGGGAGACCGACACGCCGTTTTCCAGAAGCACATCGGCAACCGCATTGGCGCGGCGCTCCGACAGGGTCTGGTTGTGGCTTGCGCTGCCGGTGTTGTCGGTGTGGCCCAGGATCTGAACGGTGGAATTCGGGTAGGCCTCAAGGCTGCTGGCCACTTTGGCCAGATCGTCTTTCAGGAAGCTGCTGACCTCAAAGCTGTCCACCGCAAAGAGGATGTCCTGCGGCATGGTCAGAATCAGGCGGTCGCCGGTGTTTTCGATGCGCACATCGTCATCCAGCTGCGCGCGCAGCTCGGCTTCCTGTTTGTCCAACTCGCTGCCAACCACGGCGCCGACACCTGCGCCAAGAGCTGCGCCGATTGCGATGTTGCTGTCGGTTGCCGCTGCAAGGCCTGCGCCCAGAACGCCGCCAATGATCGCACCGCTCTTGGTTTGACGGTGGGGATCGGTGCCGCCGCCGGTCACGTAGTTCGGATCGGTACAGGCGGCCAAAGCCACCAAAGACAGCGCGCAGCAGGACAGGGTGAATTTTTTCATGTCAAAGCCTCAATAACTTACTTGATCGCCGGTTCTGCCGGCTGTTGAGGCTCAATATATGCGATCGACGCGGCGCGCCCAAGCGCTTTGCCGCCCGAAGTCGGCGAATAGACGCCGAAATCCCCGCTTTGTGATGGGTCTTGAACGCGCCGCTCAGGCCTCGGCGCGCGCGCTTTCATAGGCCAGCAACGCCCGTTTCACCGGCAGGCCCCAGTGATAGCCGCCCAAACCGCCGGATTTGCGCATGGCGCGGTGGCAGGGGATGAGCCAGCTCACCGGGTTGCGCCCCACCGCGGTGCCCACGGCGCGCACCGCATTGGGCTTGCCAATCACCCGCGCAATTTCGGAATAGGTCGTGACCTCGCCCGACGGAATGCGCATCAGCGCCTCCCAGACTTTGATCTGCAGCGCCGAGCCGATCATATAGACCGGCACTTTATCGAGCTCGGCCCGCTCTGCCTGATAGGCGGCGAGCACCCAGGGGCGCAAAAACATCGGGTCTTCGACAAAATTGGCCTTGGGCCAGCGGGAGAAGAGATCTTCGATGGTTTCCGCCTCGCCTGTCTCCGCCGCAAAGCCGATGCCGCAGATGCCTTTTTCGGTGCCGGTCACCAGCGAGAGGCCAAAGGGGCTGTCAAACCAGCCCCAGTAAATCGTCAGCCCCTCTCCGCGCTTGGCGTAATCGCCGGGGCTCATCGCCTCCCAGCGCAGAAAGAGGTCATGCAGGCGACCTGAGCCGGACAGGCCCACGGCATTGGCCGTGTCCAGCGTGGTGAAATGCTCGTGCAGCAGCACTTTGGCATGGCCGAGGGTGAGATATTGCTGGAAGCGTTTGGGAGAGACCCCGGCCCAGCGTGTGAACAGCCGCTGGAAATGCGCGGGGCTCATGCCCATGGCCTGGGCAAGCTGTTCAAGAGACATGGTTTCGCCGCCCTGATCAATCAGCTCGATCGCGCGGCGCATGACATTGTAGTGATAGCCTTCGGTCATGTCGTTCATAGCGCATCTCCTCATCTTGCGCTCACCCTAGGCCGAGCTCTGCCATAGAGCGACCCGAAAATTGCGCATTTTTGGGCCTCCCTTGACATCCGCCAAAAATGAGACATCTATGTCTCATGACTTATGGCACAGACACCAAAATCATCGAGGCGGGCTTTACCGTCTTTTCCGCAAACCCCACGGCCACATTGCAGGATGTGGCGGATGAGGCCGGGATCGGCCGGGCCACGCTGCATCGCCACTACAAAGGGCGCGAGGAGCTGATGGCCGCGCTGGCCATGGCCGCCATGAAAGAGCTCGACGCCGCGATTGAGGCCAAAACGCAGGATGCCGAAAGCCACACGGAAGCGCTGCGATTGAGCCTTGAGGCAATGATCCCGCTGGCAGACCGGCAGATGTTTCTCGCCAATGAGCCGCTGGACCATGTGCCGGAGGTACTCGCCGCCTACACCCGGCAGCTTGAGGAGCTGGCAGAGGCGGTTGAGGCCGCCAAGGCGGAGGGCGGCTTTGACGCTGCTGTGCCGACAGCCTGGATTGTGCAGGCTTTTGAGACCCTCACCTATGCCGCCTGGGCGGTTGTGCGCGATGGCGACGCCACCGCAGAGGAGGCCGCCGCGCTCACATGGCGCACCCTCACATCCGGCCTGACCGCCGACACAAAAGGAGACAAGTGATGCTACCTGAACGCTTTATGGAGCTCGCCCAACAGGTCGATGAGGTATTTTTCATCATCGGCATCGCCATTCTGGTGATCGAGATCGCAGAAGCCTGGTTCAAAGGGTCGCTGAAAGGCAAAACCTGGCTTGAGATGCTCGCCAGCGCCTCCACACAGGTGCCTTACATTCTGGTGGAAGCCAGCATGATGACGGCGCTTTATGTGGGGCTTTATGTGTTCAGCGACACGGTGGTGAGCTGGCATTTGCCCACAACCTGGCCCTGGATAGTGGCCGCCGTTCTGCTTGCGGACCTCACCTATTATTGGGAGCACCGCATCGCCCATCGCGTGCGCCTGTTGTGGACCCAGCACGCCGTGCACCACTCCAGCCGCGACTATAATATCGTCACGGCGGTGCGCTTTGGCCCGCTGGAAAGCCTGTGGTCCTTCATCGCCCATGTCCCGATGGTACTGGTAGGATTCAGCCCGGATTTGGTGCTGGGGTCCGTGATCCTTGTGCTGGCCTATCAGACATGGCTGCACACGGAGCTAATCGGCAAGTTGGGCCCGCTGGAGTGGGTGCTGAACACGCCGTCCCATCACCGCGTGCACCATGGCTGTGACGACAAATACATCGACAAGAACTATGCTGGTATCCTGATCATCTGGGACCGTATCTTTGGCAGCTTTCAGGTGGAAGAGGAGCGCCCGCGCTATGGGCTGACCACCGACTTTGACAGCCAGAACCCGGTGAAAGTCTGGTTCTCCGAGCTGCCCGCCCTGTGGCGTGACATCACCCGCGCCAAATCGGGACGGGAGCTGTTTGGCCGCCTGTTTGGCCCTCCGGGCTGGAAACCGTAACGCGCGGCTTAGGACCAATGGGCCCTGCGCCCAACTTTACCAATCTCCTCAGGGGCGTGCGGGTTGCGAAACCCCACGCCCCTCCCATATGAAAGCGCGTGACAGTCTTTCACGCGCAACCTTGAGACCAACTTCATGAGCCTTCGTGACAAAATCGGCGCCATCATCGAGCGCCCGACCTTTCGGAACGCCATCCTCGGCGTGATCCTTTTCAATGCCGTCATTCTGGGTCTGGAGACCTCCAAACCGCTGATGGAGGCCATGGGTCCGCTGCTGATCACCCTGGATGGGCTCTGTCTGGCGATTTTTGTCGGAGAGATCGCGGCCAAACTCTATGTGCAGCGCGGCCGGTTTTTCACCGACGGCTGGAATGTCTTTGACTTCGTCATTGTTGCGATTGCGCTGGTCCCGGCGGCGCAGGGGCTGGCGGTCTTGCGGGCGCTGCGGATTTTGCGCCTGCTGCGCGTGGTTTCGGTGGCGCCGTCGCTGCGGCGGGTGATTGAGGGGCTGATCAATGCCCTGCCCGGCATGGGCTCGGTGTTTCTGCTGATGGCGCTGATCTTCTACATCGGTGCGGTCATGGCCACCAAACTCTTTGGCACAGCCTTCCCTGACTGGTTCGGCACACTGGGCAAATCCGGCTACTCGCTGTTCCAGATCATGACGCTGGAAAGCTGGTCCATGGGCATCGTGCGTCCGGTGATGGAGATCTACCCCTATGCGTGGATGTTCTTTGTGCCGTTTATCCTGCTGACCACCTTTGTGGTGCTCAACCTTGTGGTAGGTTTGGTGGTAAATTCCATGCAGGACGCCCATCACGTAGAAGCAGAGGCCGAAACCGGCACTTATCGCGATGAGGTCTTGAGTCGTTTGGCCGAAATCGAAAAAGCGCTGAAAGAAAAATCCGCTGATTAATCAATACCTTTTGCGTCGGGCGGGAGGTGCATAAAGTTTTATGCACTTTCTGACCCCGCAATCCGTTTGGATAGGTTTGGACCTGAGGCCAGAATCGCGTCTGACACAAATATCCATCTTTTGACAGATGGCCGCGCGAAAACCCCAACCACGCGCGCGCCCTGAAACACTTGTTTCCTATGGCGCTGCGTCAGAACGGCGCCATAAATCGGGTTCGACCTGCACCTTTTATTGTCCATAAACGACATCATACTGAAATATATGCATTTTCCATACATATTTCACAAAGCAAGAAAACCACAGAGACTGAACCGTCCAGTTTGGAAATCCTATACAGCTCCTTAGGATTTGGGCCGCTTATGTCATCCTCGCACAGCACGATGAATAGATGACATGACTACAAATATCTCAGCACAGCTCGAACATTTTTCACTCACTGGCGCAGATCTAGAAGCCCTCAAACACGCCGGACGGATTGTCACGCCACTGCTTGATGACGTTCTGGAGGACTTCTACACCTTCGCCATAAACCAAGCGGAAGTGGCCCGGTTCTTCCCCACAGAGGACATCCTCAACCACGCGCGCACCCGCCAGAAAGAGCATTGGGAAATGCTGCTGAGCGGCGAATTTGAACCGGCCTACCTGCAATCCGCAGAAACCATCGGCCAGGTGCATTACCGCATCCAGCTGCCGTTTGACTTCTACCTGTCAGGCTATGCGCGCGCCTCAACCCATATTCAGAGCCTGCTGCTGAAGCGGCTCAGCGGCTCCTGGTTGCGCCGCCGCAGCGAAGATCCGAGCCGCGCCCTTGGCGCGCTGGCCCGCGCCTTTGCACTCGACACCAATCTGGTGATTGAGTCCTACTTCACCGCGCAGCGGGCGGAGCGGGAACAGGCCATGAGCCATTTGAATGCCGCCATGTCGCGTATGGCCAGCAAAGACCTGTCCCAGCCCATTCCAAGCCCGGAAGAAAGCGACTACCCCGCGCGCTTCAACGAGCTGCGTATCGATTTCAACGATCTCATGCTGACGATGGGCGACATCATCAGAACCATCAAGGATGCAACGGTGGACCTCGACCTGACCGCAACCGAGGTCAACGACTCTGCAGACAGCCTTGCGCGGCGCACCGAGGCGCAGGCCGCCACGCTGGAGCAAACCGCGCATTCGGTGGATGAAATCACGGCCAGCGTGCAGGCCTCCACCTCCGCCACCTCAGACACGGACCGCGTGGTCTCCGCCACCCGCTCCAACGCCGCAAGCGGCCACAGTGTGGTGCTGGAAAGCGTGCATTGCATGCGCGAGATTGCCGAAGCCTCTGCCAAGATCTCCGACATCTCGGGCCTGATCGACGAGATTGCCTTTCAGACCAACCTGCTGGCGCTCAACGCAGGCGTCGAAGCGGCGCGCGCAGGGGATGCCGGTCGCGGCTTTGCCGTGGTGGCCTCCGAGGTGCGCAGTCTGGCCCAGCGTGCGGCCGATTCCGCGCAGCAGATCAGTGACCTGATCAAAGACACCAACGACCTTGTAGAGCGCGGTGTGGAGCTGGTGGATCGCGCAGGCTCAGCCCTTGGCACCATTGTCTCCGACGTGGAACAGGCCGCCAGCCTGAGCTCGGAAATCGCCACTTCTGCGCGCGAACAGTCCAGCGGCCTGACCGAGATCGCCAAGGGGCTGTCCCAGCTTGACAGCGTAACACAGGAAAACGCCGCCATGGTGGAGCAGACCGCCGCAGCGATGGGCTCCATGCAGCGCGACACAGAGGCCATGTCGCAGCTGGTGAACGGGTTTATCTTGCAGTCAGCGGCCAGCGAGGAGGCCGAGCGCGCGCAGGATGAAGACTGGGTGGAGGTCGCCTAAACCGCCGCCTGTCTCACACATCATCTGCAATCAACAAAGGCGCCCAAGGGCGCCTTTTTGCTGTGCCGACATATGCCCGCGGTACAGGTGGCCTCAGACCTTCAGATTGCGCGCAGAATCTTTGATGGCGTCATATTGCCCGGAGGGGCGGAACCGCCAGAGGTAGTCAGCCATCACCGCTTCGGGCGCCAAGGGGGTGATGCCCAGAGTCTCAAAGTTTTGCGCCCCGTCAGAAACCACATTGTCGCTGCGCAGCAGGATCAGCTGATCTGCGGTGATCACCGAGTTGTGCCACAGCCCCAGCGTCAGCTTTTGCAGAAGGCCAAACCCAAAGGCCATCAGGCGGCCCACACCGAAAGGCAAGTTGAGCACCAGTTTGCGGCGGTGGATCACCGTGAGCATCTCATCAATCCAGCCGCGCAGGCTTTTCACTTCCGGCCCGCCCAGCTCGTAGATGCCGCTGAGGTCGCCTGTGATGCCCATCACAGCCGCTTGGGCCACATCATCCACATAGACCGGCTGGAACTTGGTGTCGCCGCCCATGATCGGCAGCACCGGCCCCATGCGCGACATGGAGGCAAAGCGGTTGAAGAATTCATCGTCCTGCCCAAAGATCACCGAAGGGCGCAGGATCATCGCGTTGGGCATATGCTGCAACACGCTGTTTTCGCCTGCGGCTTTGGTCCGGGCGTATTGGCTGGCGCTGTCGCTGTCAGCGCCAAGGGCAGAGAGCTGCACCATACGTGCCACGCCTTCCGCCGCCGCGATGCGGGCAATGCGCTCAGCCCCCTCATGCTGAACCGCATCAAAGGTATTCTTGCCGCGATCCGCCAGTATGCCCACACAGTTTACCACCGCATCAGAGCCCAGCAGCGCCGCTTTCACAGAGGCATCATCGCGCACATTGCAGAACACCGGCTCGACCTGGCCCACAGAGCCATAGGGTTTCACAAACATCGCCTCATTGGGGCGACGCACCGCCACACGCACCAGCCAGCCTTCTTTAGCCATCCGCCGCGCAATATGACGCCCCACAAAACCAGAACCGCCGAAAATGGTGACAAGTTTGGACATGGTGGGACCTCCGCTAACCGAGCCTTCCCGAAAGAAATATCGTTCAGGCTGATTCCGAACAAGCTTCAAGGCGGGCTCCGCGACAAGAAAACCCAGTCAATTAGAGCCTTTGCAACAGATCGCTGCGCGACCCGATCCGCATTCCGCAAACGCGCCGGTGAGATTTTTTAAAAAACTTCCAGAATCGCGTTGACACCCCCCCCGCACAGGTCTAAATGCCTGCCTCACCAACCCGTGCCCAGATGGCGGAATTGGTAGACGCGCTAGCTTCAGGTGCTAGTGTCCGTATGGACGTGGAGGTTCGAGTCCTCTTCTGGGCACCAATGGTTCTACAAAAGTCCACTTAATATCAACGTGTTAGAGCTGTATGCGCTACTCCTGAGGTTATAGTTACACTGTGCCTCTAGTTTTAGCTGAATACGCAGCCCTCCAGATCGTGGTTAGCAACTACGCCCGCACAAGAGGCACAGAAGCTTGCTCAGCCGCGTTGATGAACCGCTGCGAGCGCTTACAACCGACAAGCTGCAACGGGTCCATTCGCCGCGCATAGACTGCAAGATCAAATGCGCAAAGCTGGTTTAGACAAGCTATCTCAACGCGTCGCTTGGGCCATTCAATGCCCAATGTGAAGGAAATTATGGGGGCGAGGAAGGGTGGCTTGTGGTCGCGCATAAGGATTTGGTAGCAATCACCAATACCGAATGAAACTAATTTGCCGCATTGTAAGAAAAGCACTTTGGTCTGCTGGCAAATATCAGGATTTATATAACAAATCTTTCTTCCGTTTAGTCATTTCTTTGCCATTACCCTTGACTACCCCAAAGCGAAGACCCTCAGAAGATGCGACGTCCTCCTTTTCAAAAAAGTATTCAGGTTCGACCTGATAGCTATTCAGATGAATAGTTACCACATCAACTAGTCAACTCGACAGAAAGAAGTTAAGCAATGAACCTTAACAACCGACCCAGAAGCCTAAGAAAACAATAAAGCGCAAAGAGCAATGTTATTAATGCAAAACCTACATAAGGCGCTTCACTCCAATGACCAAGTGGGACTTCCCCATAAGCAATCACTGAGAAAAAGCTAATGACGAGACACGCAAAAATCCTTATAAATAGGCCTCGATTAGAAATAGTATAGCCACTCACTTCACTGGACTGCGAATGACCTTCAGTTTCCCGCCTTCTTTCCCTCCTATTTATCAGCGCAATAATTATTGGAGACATTGCAGCCATTAAAGCAGTCAGCGCTGCAAGCAACTTTACCACACCATCAATGTCCATATAAACCTCCAGAAGTAATGTAAGCTTAAAAAATTCTCAATAGTACGCCAGCTCAATGAAATCGTCAAAACGCCTTAAAAGCTTCATATAAAAATAGATAAATAAGCACCCCTCTAAGGAGACGAGGATAATTAATTCCCCCTCAACGTCAATGCCGATACAAATTTATCGACAACACACACCAATGATCGCATATATAGAAATTGATTCAATTCGCGATCAAATAAAATCGCCACTTTTTACTAAAATATGTTTTCCAACGCCCTTTAGTTTGTGCGCTTTGAGCAGCTTAGTTTAAGCCATTTTATCAATTAGTACGCTCGAATTGATCTATGCGGTACGCGATCCTAGGGAGCATACTCCCCGTCTAGGAATAGCTCTAGCGATCAAAATCCCTTCCGCCTACATACGGTTTATTGATTTAATCAATCCCTTGAGCTGCCTCTTGAGGCACCCAAACCGACGACGCCGATTTGGGTTTCCAAGAACTGCTGCCTCTGAATTGGAACGTGGCGTATGTTTGGGTTTGTGCTGGTGTTCGCTCTCATAGTCATGCAGGCAAAATCCCCTCCAGTGACTGAAGGGGACATTTTTTAGAGGCTAAAGCATGCAAATTGCGCGATCTATTTGCGGCCCGCTTTGATGCCGTGCATCAGCGCGTAGAACACCGGCACCATGAACATGGTGATCAATGTGCCGATGGTCAGGCCCGCTGCGATTGTGGTGGCCATGGCGATCCAGAAGATGTCCTGCAACAGCGGCAGCACCCCAAGGATCGTTGTCGCCGCCCCCAGCAGCACCGGGTTGAGACGCGACACAGCGGCCTCAATCAGCGCGTTGAGCGAATCCATGCCTTTCTCAAGATTGGCGTTCACCTCATCCAAGAGCACGATGGAGTTCTTGATCATCAGGCCCACGAGGCTCATCGCCCCCAACAGCGCCATGAAGGAGAACGGCTGGCCAAAGAGCAGCAAGCCTCCGGTGATCCCGATCAAAGCGAAGGGCACCACCGTGAAGATAACCAAGGCCGGGCGGAAGGCGTTAAACAGCGCCACCACGATAAAGACCATGATCACCAAGGCAGGGGCAGAGCCGGGCTTCAGGGAGTCCTGAGAATCCGCCGTGCTGTAGGTTTCCCCACGCCATTCCATCTTATAGCCCGCCGGCAGCTCGATGGCCTCAAACTCGGCCCGCACCTCTTCCACGAGGCTGGGCAGGGTCACCTCATGCGCGCTCGCCTGAACGGCCACCGCACGGCGGCGGTTCCAGCGCACAATGGTGGGGTCTTCGAGCTCGACCGAGACACCATCGGTCACAACCGACATGGGCAGGTTCTTGGTGGAGAACGCCGGGGTCACCTGAATGTTGCCAAAGTCGCGCGCCACGGTCTGACGCTCTTCTTCGGTGCGACGCAGGATGATGGGCAGCATGTCTTCCTTGTCACGATAGAGGCCCACAGGCACCCCGTCGTAGGCCAGAAGCGAGGCATTGGCGATGTCGCTGCGCGAGGTGCCTGTCCAGATGCCGGTCACCTGATTGTATTCCGGCACCAGTTTGGACACGCGGTTGCGCATATCGCTGCGGATGTCCTTGGCGTGCGGGTTGCCCCGCAGGATCGCCATGCCCTGTTCTGCCAGATCCCGCAGGATTTCCGGATCGGCATTGGCAGGCCCGCTGAAGCGCACCTCAAACGGCCAGGTGTTGCCCGGACCGGCGGTATACTTGCGCACCCGCACCATGGCCTCAGGGATGGCCTCACCCACCCATGGGTCGAGATCCGCAATCAGATCATCCACCACATCGAGGCTCGTGGTGTTCACCACCAGCTGCGCGTAGCTCGCATAGGGGAACTCCGGATCCACCGGCAGGTAGAAGCGCGGACCACCGGAGCCAACAAAGGTTGCCACACCGGCCACGCGCTCATCCCCGTCAAGGCGCTGTTCAACGCGCTTGGCCAGTTCTGAGGTATGGGCGATGGTGGTGCCTTCTTCGGCCCAGATGTCCACCATGAACTGCTGGCGTGTCGCGTCTGTGAAGAACAGGCGGTCCACGAAGGAGAAGCCATAGATCGAGGTCGCCAGAAGCGCGACAGACACCAGCGCGGTGAGCGCACGGGCCCGCAGACAGGCGGTCAGCGCAGCGCGGAAGACGCGCAGGATCACAGCCTCTCTCTGCTCCCCATCGGTGTTGGGGGCTTTCACCATATCGATGCACATCAAAGGCGTGATGGTCATGGCAATGACCCAGCTCAGCAGGAGCGACACACCGACCACCACAAAGAGCGATCCGGCATATTCACCGGCGCTGGTGGTGGAGGCATAGATTGGGTAGAAGGCCATCACCGCCACAAAGGTCGCGCCCAAAAGCGCAATCCCCGGCTCTGAAGCCGCTTTGACCGCCGCTTCCACACGGCCCATCCCCGCCTTCAGACGTGCGGCCATGCCGTCGGCTACCACAATAGCGTTGTCCACCATCATACCGAGCGCAATCACCAGCGCACCCAGAGACACGCGCTGAAGGTCGATTTTCAGCACCACCATCACAATGAAGGTCGCCAGAATGGTCAGCAGCAGCGCGCCGCCGATGATCAGACCCATGCGCCAGCCCATGAACACAGCCACAACGATCAGAACGATCAGAACGGCCTCACCAAGGTTGATGATAAAGGAGTCGATCGCCGTGGTGACCAGATCGCTCTGCCAGGCCACACGATGAATCTCTACACCCACAGGCAGGGTCGCGTTGATCTCCGCCAGTTTCTCATCAAGGTTGCGGCCGGTGTCGACGATATTGCCGCCGGAGACGTTGGCGATGGAAAGCGCAATGGCGGGCTGGCCGTCATAACGCATCTCGGTCAGCGCGGGTTCCAGATAGCCTTGGGAAATCTCGGCGATGTCGCGCAGGCGCAGCACCTCGGAGGTGCGCTCTATGGGTAGAGGAATGCCGGTGTCCAGCTCATCCAGCGCATCAAAGATACGGTCTTGCAGACCACTGCGCAGCTGCAGGCTTCCGATGTCTTCCACGGTCTCAAATTCGCCGGTCGGGGACACCCGCATGCGGCGGTTGCTGATTTCCAGCGCGCCTGCGTTCACCACCTGGTTCTGCAGGTTAAGCGTGGCGATGAAATCCTGTGTGGACAGGCCCAGATCCAGCAGACGCTGCTCGGAGGCTTCCAGATAGACCACTTTGGGCTGCAGACCCCAGGTCTCGACCCGGGAAACACCTTCAACAAGGTTCAGCTCTTTGCGAATGTCTTTGACGTATTCTTCCAGCTCCGCATAGGTGAAGCCATCGCCCGTGATGGCAAGCACAAAGCCATACACAAAGCTGAAGTCATCAATGACATTGGGGGTTCCGGCCCCCGGAGGCAGGCCGTTCAGATCGCCGATTTTACTGCGCAGCTTGTCCCAGACCTGTGGCAGACGATCCGCCCAGTATTCCTGTTTGATCTCCACCTTCACAATGGAAAGACCGGCATGGGAATAGGAGGTCAGAAACTTCAGCTCAGGCAGTTCCTGGATGGCGCCCTCAACGGGATCGGTGACTTCCAGCTCCACCTCTGTGGGGCTGGCGCCGGGGTACTGGGTGACCACAAGCGCGGTTTTCACCGTAAATTCAGGATCTTCCAGCTGGCCCAGCCGGAAGTAGGACAGCGCGCCGATCACAAGGATCAGGGCCAGCGCAAAATATGTGACTGTGCGGTTCTTGACCGCTGTTGCAGCAAGCGACATTGGTCTTACCCCTCAACCTCGGTCAGGCGCACCTGCTGACCTGCGGTCAGGGTGTTGGCCCCGGCGGTGACCACGCGGTCGCCCTGTACCAGACCATCCACCAACAGGCCGCGGTCATTAAACGCGCGTACGTCAACCGGTTTGCTGGACACGGTCAACGTGTCCGGATCAATCACCCAGACAAAAGTGTCGTCCGGTGCGGATTTATTGGGGGAGAACACCGCGCCTGCGGGCACCTGAATGCCGGTCTCAGCCCAGTTGTCAGGCAGCTGCACTTTTGCGGTCGCATAGCCTGCCATGCCAGGCTGGATGTGCGCGCCCTCAGGCTGGTCCATGATGATGGTCACAGGATAGGTGCGTGTGGTGGTGGAGGCCTCATGCCCCACATGGGCGATCTGTGCCGGAATTTTTATGCCGGGCAGGCTGGCAAATTCCACCTCAATGCTGTCCACAAAGGGTTCAAGGTTGATGAGGTTCTCCGGCACCGCCACTTCCATCTTGATGCGGGAGGTGTCCAGCAGGCGCACCACCGGCTGGCGGGCGTTCACGTTCTGGAAGTTGTCGACATAGGTCACAGAGACCTGTCCGCTGAACGGCGCATGAAGCGTGGTGTACTCAAGGTTCAGCCGCGCCCCATCCAGAGAGCCTTCAACCGCTTCGATACTGGCTTCGGTGGAGCGCACCACAGCGATCTGATCATCCACATTGGCCTGAGACACGAAGTTGTTTTCCAGCAGAGCCTCACGGCGGGTCAGCTCAACCTTGGCGTTCTCCAGATTGGCGATCAGAGCGGCACGCTGCCCCTCCAGCGCGCGCACCTGCGCGGCGTAGGGTTTGGCGTCCAGAATGGCGAGCACATCATTTGCGGCGACCTCAGACCCCACATCGACAGGGCGCGCAAACAGTTTGCCCGGCACTTCAAAGCCGATGTTCAGTTCCTGAAACGCAATGGCGCGGCCCGGATAGGTCGATTTCAGCACCGACTCAACATCGGCCACAACCATGGACAGGACAGGACGCACAACCGGCTCTGCGGCGGCGGTCTCTTCTTCCTTGCAGGCGGACAGGAAAACCAATGCGGTGCCACACAGCAATGCAGTGGAAAGCTTCAATACATTCATGGAACGCGAACCTCCATATGGGTCAAATTCGGAAAGAACAGCAATGCGCTGCGCCATGCCCCCAAAGAGCACACACAGAGCGCTGCATAATTGTGCAACAAGTTAACCTTAGGGCAGTGACGGCGGCATGACAGACGCGGACATTAGCTTGATACTTTCGGTCTGGGATTGACCGGCTTTAATATATCATTCCGCATAAGTGGTCAGACTTGCGCCAGTCAAGCCTCGCGCACAGCGGTATCGTCCACTTCATGCATTTGTGAACATAGGACATTTTCAGCCAAAACGCTCAGGCGTCGGCGAGAAACAAATCCATCACAAAGGGGATCGCCTTGATCTCCCGCGACCTGTTCCCGGGACGCATCTGGATCGGCTTTGTCAGCCAGTCGACCCATTTCAGACGCCGACACAACTGTTGGGACATGCCCCAAATGCCGTTGGGGGCTGTGCTGCGGTAGGCCGCCATTGCTTCCCTAAGCGCCGGGCGCATCTGCGCCGAATTCGCCGCCACATTGAAAGCAAAGATCACCAGATCACGTGCCTGCCCTTTGGGGGTGTTGTTTTTGACCTGATAGCGCTCAAAGTCCAGAAGCAGCACCTTGCCTTCCACAAGACACATGTCTTTCGGGCTGGGGCGGCCATGGGCAAAGCCCAAGGTGTGAAATGCGCCGAGCGACTGGCTGGCGTTGAGCAGAAGATCCCGCCCCTCACCTCCGCTGCCCACGTCTCCGAGCCGTTGTCGCAGATCTTTGCCGCAATCTGGCAGCACAAGAAAATCGGGCCCATCCGCCACCACCTGTGGCACAGGGGCCTGCACCGCATTCATCTCATGATAGGCTTGGCGTTCCCGCATGAAGGCTTTTTCCGGATTTCCTTTTTGCAGACGAAACCGAAAATCCAGTTTTTCAGGGCGCTTGATCCAGAACACCTGTCCGCCCTGTTCGACACGTTCAATCCTTGGCCCGGCCTCGCGGGCGCGGGATTCAACAAGCATTTTAAGCTCTTCATCAACAGAAAGCGGGGTGCGAAAATCCATGATCCGCTATGTAGGGCGTCAAAAAACCTTCGTAAAGACGTGATCCAAGCGTCGCGCCACTGTCATCAACGCATTTAGCCGCAGTTTAGACTCTGTAAACGTACCCCCCGCAAAACATTGAAACACAGGCGCGAAAGCCGTAAGTGCTTGGCATCCGATTACTCGAGGCACCTATGGCAAATTTCCTCTATCAAAACGACCTGCCCGACGGGCTTGATCTTGGCCCTGTTGTGGCCATCGACTGTGAAACCATGGGGTTGAACCCGCATCGCGACCGGCTGTGCGTGATTCAGATGTCAGGCGGGGATGGCAACGCCCATCTGGTGCAGGTGGCCAAAGGCCAGACCAGCGCGCCAAACCTGCAAAGGATGCTCGAAGATCCAAATGTCCTGAAGCTGTTTCACTTCGGACGTTTTGACATCGCCGCGATGTACCACGCCTTTGGCGCGCTGACGGCGCCGGTCTATTGCACCAAGATCGCCTCCAAGCTGGTGCGCACCTACACCGACCGCCATGGTCTGAAAAACCTTCTGCAGGAGCTGCTGGGTGTGGATATCTCCAAACAGCAGCAGATGAGCGACTGGGGGGCGGAGACCCTGACCGAGGCACAGCTCGAGTATGCCGCCTCTGACGTACTCTACCTGCATGCCCTGCGCGACAAGCTGAACGAGCGCCTGGCGCGGGAAGGGCGCACAGAGATGGCGCAGGCCTGCTTTGACTTCCTGCCCATGCGCGCGCGCCTTGATCTGGCCGGTTGGCCGGAACAAGATATTTTTGCGCACTAAAGGATCTGCCCCATGACGGATGCCGACAAGCACACTTTTTTGGAAACCGCCCGCCGTGTGGTCTCCATTGAAACCGAGGCATTGCGCCTGCTCGCTGAGAGCTTCGGGGCGGAGATCGGCGATGCGGTCGAACTGCTGCTGTCTGCGAAAGGCCGCGTGATCATCTCCGGCATGGGCAAATCCGGCCACATCGCGCGCAAGATTGCCGCGACCTTTGCCTCCACCGGCACACCGGCGCATTTTGTGCATCCGGCAGAGGCGAGCCATGGTGATCTGGGCATGATGGCGCAGGGCGATGTGGCGCTGGTGCTGTCCAACTCTGGCGAAACTCCGGAGCTGGCCGACCTTGTGGCCTACACCCGCCGCTTCAACATTCCGCTCATCGGCGTTGCCAGCCGTGCGGATTCCACGTTGATCAAGCAAAGTGACATCGGCCTCATTCTGCCAAAGGCGCAGGAAGCCTGCGGCACCGGCGTTGTGCCCACCACCTCCACCACCATGACGCTGGCGCTGGGCGATGCGCTGGCTGTGGCGCTGATGGAGCATCGCCGCTTCACGCCGGAAAACTTCCGAGAGTTCCACCCCGGCGGCAAGCTGGGGGCGCAGCTGTCGCGCGTGCGCGATCTGATGCATTCCGGTGACGCCCTGCCGGTGATCGGCGAGAACACCGCCATGAGCGACGCGCTTCTGGAGATCAGCCAGAAAGGCTTTGGCGTGGTTGGGGTCACCAATGACGCGGGCAAACTGCTCGGCATCATCACCGATGGGGACCTGCGCCGCCATATGGACGGCTTGCTGGAGCGCACTGCAACCGAAGTCATGACCGCCGCGCCGCAGACCATTGCCCCCGGTGCGCTGGCTGAAGAGGCCGTTGGCATCATGAACCAGCGCAAGATCACCTGTCTGTTTGTGGTAGATCCTGAGGGCGAAGGCTCCCCTGCGGGGCTGCTGCACATCCACGACTGCCTACGTGCCGGTCTGGGCTGATCCAATTTGCGACGGCGCCTGACATATTCCACCCTTGTGGCATGGCTCAAAGTTCTGCTGCCGCTGGCGGCACTTGGCCTGTTGTCAACGCTGTTTCTGGTGTCAAAACAGGTTGATCTGGAAGGCGCCATTCCCTTTGCCGATGTCGATCTGGAACAAAGGCTGCGGGATCGCCAGATCACCGCGCCTTATTTCTCAGGCAAAACCGATCATGGTCACGACATCACCGTGACCTCCGAAACCGCCCATCCGGACGCGGAAGACCCCTCGCGCATCATTGCGCAGAATGTCGGGGCGTTGCTGTCGATCGGCGGCGGCACGGAGATCACCGTGACCGCCAAAGAAGGCGAAATGGATGGCCGTTTTCAGGAGCTGTTATTGGATGGCGACGTGGAGATATTGACCTCCACCGGCTACACCATCCAGACAGAGGCCATGACATTTGGTCTGGAAGAAGCCCGCGCCGACACCACCAGTGAGGTGACAGCGGAAAGTGCGCTGGGCGAGCTTCAAGCGGGCCGGATGGCCCTGCGCCCATCGGGCGAAAACAATGAAATATATTTGTTTTTCACAAAAGGTGTGCGACTGGTATACACACCGCAGAAGACAACGAGGTGACCTGTGCTTCTTTACCGCGCGCTTTTGATTGGTGTGCTGGCGCTTATGCCGGCAATCGGTACAGCTCAGGGGCTGCAGCTTGGCTTCGGCCAGAGCCAGCAGGACACCGGCCTGCCGGTTGAGGTCACCGCCGAGAGCCTGTCTGTGAACCAATCTGATGGCAGCGCCGTGTTTGAGGGCGATGTGGACATCTCCCAAGGCGACATGCGCATGACCGCCGATAAGGTGAACGTGCATTACCTGCCCGACAACAGCGGCATCGACAAACTGGTGGCGCAGGGCAACGTACTGCTGGTGCAGGGGCCGGACGCCGCCGAAGCGGATGAGGCGGTCTATTCCATCGACAGCGGCGACGTGGTGATGACCGGAAACGTGACCGTCAATCAGGCCGCCACAACCATTTCTGCCGACCGTATGGTCCTAAACCTTCAGAACAACACCGCGCGCATGACCGGGCGGGTGAAAACTGTGCTGAAGACGGAATAAGACATGGCCAAACCCACCCTTTCCGTTACCGACGGCGATTCCGGTCTGCGCGTCGAGAGCCTGCGCAAAGCCTATCGCAAGCGCGTGGTGATCCGCGATTTCTCCATGGAGCTGCAGCGCGGTGAGGTTGTTGCCCTGCTTGGCCCCAACGGTTCGGGCAAAACCACCACGTTCTACGCGGTTGCAGGCCTGCTGGTGCCTGAAGGGGGACGTGTGACCATCGACGGGCGCGACGTGACCACCCTGCCGATGTACCGCCGCGCCAAGCTGGGCATCGGCTACCTGCCACAGGAAATGTCGATCTTCCGTGGCCTGTCGGTGGAAGACAACATCACCGCCATTCTCGACATCACCCACAAAGACCGGCTCAAGCGTCGTGAGCGGCTTGAAGAGCTGCTCTCTGAGTTCTCCATCGAGCATTTGCGCCGCGCGCCTGCTTTGGCGCTCTCAGGCGGCGAGCGTCGCCGTGTGGAGATTGCCCGCTGTCTTGCGGCGGACCCCAAGTACCTGCTGCTTGATGAGCCCTTCGCCGGTGTTGACCCGATCTCTGTCGGGGACATCCGCCATCTGGTGGCCGACCTCAAAAAGCGCGGCATTGGCGTGTTGATCACCGACCACAATGTGCGCGAAACGCTGGAAATCGTGGACCGCGCCTACATTCTGCATGACGGCAAGGTGCTGATGTCCGGCACACCGGAAGAAGTGGTGGAAAACGAAAACGTGCGCCGCGTCTATCTCGGAGAAAACTTCCGAATTTCCTAGGGTCAGCCAGCGCTGATCCTATGGCGCTCAATACGCGACGATACCCCTTTATTTCCTGAAGATTTCTAGCGCACCGCAACACGGGCAGGGCGAGATACCGCCCGCCGAAACGGGATCGCGCACGTTGAAAATACCGCGATTTTGACTTGGATCATTGACTCTCAGCGGTTGGAATACTCAAATGCTGAGTATGACATTTGCTAAAACCCCCGCTGATACCAAAGCGGCCTTTTTACCAAGGCCAGGTCTTAAGCAAGGTTCGCATATGTCGATTACCAGCATTCGGACCTAACTGATAACGGGCGGATAAAGCTCGTGGTCCGACATGTCATCGAAAAGGAGACAGGATGCGCTATCAGATCACCGGAAAACACATCGACGTTGGCAATGCTTTGCAAACTCATGTCCAAAACGAACTTGGCGATGTCTTAGAAAAATACGCCGGCCGACCGACTGACGCGACAATCACTTTTTCAAAACACGCACATGAATACATGTGTGAAACCACCGTACACCTGTCCACCGGGCTGACCGCTCAGGCCAAGGCACATGCGACAGAAATCTATGCAGCCTTCGATGGTTGTGCCGAAAAAATGGACAAACAGCTGCGCCGCTACAAGCGCCGTCTGAAAGATCACCACAAGGAAAGAGTCGAACCGGTTGAACTTTTGGGGGCTTCCTCGTATATCCTCGCGCCTGAAGCTGAAGAACATGAGGCAGAGCCGGATACGCTACAACCTGTGATCGTTGCCGAGATGGAAACAAAGATCCCATCTTTGAGCGTCGGTGAGGCTGTTATGCAGATGGAACTTGCGGGCTCGCCTGTACTGATCTTCAAGAACGAAGGTAAAGCTGGGTTGAATGTGGTCTATCGCCGGGATGACGGCAACATAGGCTGGATCGACCCGCAGACATAAAGCGAGAGGGCGTTTCGCGCCCGATCCGGAGATACAGGCAAGATGGACCTTTCTACGATCCTCAAGCCAGAGGCGGTACGTGTTGTGACGGCCGCCTCAAGCAAGAAGCGTTTGCTGCAGGAATTTGGCGATCTCGCTGAATCTGCCTACCAGTTGGACGCACAAACCGTTGTTGAAGCGTTGCAGGAACGTGAAAACCTCGGCCCCACAGGTGTGGGCCATGGGGTGGCGTTGCCGCATGCGCGTTTTGACGGGCTTGAAAGCGTCGCTGGCGCCTTCATCCTTTTGGAAAAGCCTGTTGATTTCAACGCGGTAGATCGTCAGCCAATCGACATCGCATTTGCGTTGTTTGCGCCGGAAGAAGCCGGCGTGGAGCACCTCAAGGCGCTTGCCAAAGTGTCCCGTAAACTGCGGGAAAGTGCGATTTGCGCCAAGCTTCGGGCGAACCCGGATCCGACCACGCTGTTCACGATCCTGACCGAAGGTGACACGGTGCAAGCCGCCTGATTTTCAGGCCGCCTTCAAACAAAGATCACGCGCCTCAGCTTTCGCTGCAGGCGCGTTTTTCATTGCCAGCTGTCAAAGCCAAAGGTGATGTAATCGCGCTTGTAGATATCCCGCACCAGCGTCTCGATTTCATCGTCATAGATCGCGCTCAGCGCCACCGGATGGCCCGGATCCACCGGCTCTGGGTCAGGGGCATCCATCCGCCCGACCTGCATCGCCAGCGCGGGGAGATAGCTCTCCATCTCGGTCTCGCGCACAATCATATCGGGTAGCGCCAGATTGGCGAATCCCTTCATCGCCACCGCCTGACTGACCCAATGGCCGTCCTGGCGCAAACTGGTCTGACCCAACAGATTCGCCTTCACAAACCCCAAAAACGCCAAAAACGCCTCGCGGTGCGCCTCAGGGCCATAATCCGCTTTGGGCGGATCCTTCGGGATTGGCATCTTGTAGACGCGGCGCAGCGTGTTGCGGATCTGTTTGTAGACCCCATCCTCCGCTGCGAGAATACGCTCACAGAAAGCCGCATGCACCCGCTCGACCGGGTGGCGCACCACCGTGAAGCTGCGGTGATGCCGGTGGGCCTTTTTCCACTGCCGGAGGGTCTTCTGGCTGAAGTTTTCGATAAGCCCGTCGGGCGCCACATGATCCAGCGAAGCCATCCAGCGCGTCACCGCCGCCTGCGGGCCGGAATTGATCGGCAGGTAGAGCAAGGGGGCCACGGCACAGGCCACATAGCTTGGCACAGCCGCCCCGCGCCGCGGCTCAAAATTGGGGGTGCGGTTGAGATTGAAGCGGTCCAGCTCTGACAGCGCGCGGGGGATATCGTCAAAGTTCTCGACCTTCTCCGACAGCGCGGCAGGGTTCTGCGGCTTGAGCTTCTTGTTGACTGCCTCAATCGCGCCGTCATGGCCGAGGAAGCGCGCCAGCCCGTTCATCACTTCAACATCCTGCAGGTCTTCATAGGCCACATAGAAGGCCGTCTGTCCGCTCACCTGCAGGCCGCGCATGATCTGCACCTGAAACGCCTGCAGCTCTTCCACATGGCGTTTGAACTCCGGGCCGTCAAACTGCACGGTGCTGTCTTTGCGGCGACGCACATCTGTCAGCTTCCACTGGCCGGTGGCCTTGGCGATCTTCCAGCTGACGTAGCTGTCCAGCGGGTTGCGGGTCAGCACGATTTTGGCGCAGCGCGGGTCATTCAAAATGGCGTCGAGCACCCGCGGTTCGTGATTGTGGAAATAGCGAAACCCGGACAGCCCCTGATCCGCCTTGACCGCCTCGATCAACTGCATCGGATCGGCGGTGCGCGCCTCAAGCGAGACGCCAAGGATGGCATCCTTGTTCGGATATCCGATGAAATGCGGGTTAAAAGCCTCGCCGTGGCACGTCAGCCCATCAAACTCATTGATATTGGCTTCCAAAAAATTGGAGCCCGTGCGCATTTCGGCAAAAACCACAAAATAGTCAAAGCGTTGGTCCATAAGGCCTTATTGCACCAAATAGGGTTTGCGTGGGGGTTTTTTCTGTTCGTTTTCCGCCTGTGTGACCGGGAAATCACCCATCAGGTAAGGGTGCATACCCTGGTTCTTCAGGTTTTGCAGGAACTGACCAAAGCCCGCCAGATCGGTCATTTTCGGCGCTTCGGCCAGACGGCGGGTGGGATCGGTGCCGATCTCATCAATGATGGTCTGCAAGGGCTCCATCGGCGCTTCGATGAACTCCGCCAGCGACCAGATGCGCACCCGTGCTTTGGCGTAGGGACTGCGCAGCGCATGAAGCTGGTCGCTTTCCAGTTTCTGCAGCCGTGCCGCTTCTTTGCGGATGTCGGCGAAATTCATGTTCGACTTGAACAAGGGAATCGCCCAGGCGCCGCTGATCACTGAAATCTGCGCATTGGGGTCTTTGCAGATGAACCAGACAGGTGCGCCCTCATCGCGCGGCCCCACCTGAAAACACTGCCGTTCGCCACGGGTATTCCAGACCAGGTTGGTCAGAAAGGCAATCGGGTTGTAATCCCTGAGCTTGGGCGAGTCGCTGAGCGCACCGTTGAGCACCCGCTGCCCACCTTCAAATTCCGCACGCTCCGGCGCATAGAGATGCCCATGCACGCGGGTACCGGTGGCGCGCGCCAACCACGGCTCAAAATCCTCAAACAGCTCGGTAAAGCCGTGAAACACCGAATAGCGCCCAAAGGTCATGCCATTTTCCCAACCTTCGTTGGGAAACCGGCTCTGCATGTAAAGACCTGAGCGCCCCTTGGTGCGCCGCTCCACCGCTTTGGCAAAAATCCGGTCGATCTTTGCTGGATTGGGTTCGCTCATCTTGATCGCGCCCTCAGGGCTCCGCAGAAAGCCCCCGTAGATCTTCTCCGCATGGGGCCAGATCTTGCGCGCCACAAAACAGTCAGACCGCCGCAGAAGCTGCAGGTGATCGTCATAGAAGATATGCGGCTTGCCCTGAAAATCGAATTTCGACAGCGTGAGCGAGCGGCTTTCGATATTGCTCGAATACACCCGCGCAAGAGTCTGGAAATAGCTCTCATCCGGGATCCACACCCTCTTGAAGAACTTGTCAAAGACCTCGCGGTCGGGATCTTGCAAAATCGCGGAGAGGGTCTGGCGGGTCAGGCACCACCACTGGCTGCCCATATGCGGCACGATGCCTTTGGGAATGGTCCGTTTGAAGCGCACGAACCGCTGAATATCGACCCATTTGTCAAAGAGGTAGCGGCGCTTTTTCCATGAAAAGGGAAAGCGCAGCGTGAAGCGCTCATGATCCAGCCCGCCAACGGTCCAGGGCACATCCGCCGTTGTGGCGCTTTCAATGAAATCCGTGCGCGGGCGCGCCGCCAGATAATCCTTCAGCTCCTGCACTGGCCGCAGCGGCAGGCAGGATCCTGAGGAGAGGTAGATATGATGCACATCGGCAAACTGCTCCAGCATCATCTCGGCCGCAGATTGGGAGGCGGCCACGATGCCCCACATGCCCCACTCACAGCTGTGGCGCTTGCAGAACACGATCATCGAATGGTCCGAGCAGGAGGCCACAAAGCGGTCGTAGGTTTTGCGCGGCACCTTCTTGTCCACATGGATCACCACCGGGCAACCGGCGTTGGCCCAGTGCCGCGCCACCTGCTCGGCACGGTCTAGCGCGGTGTGCACCAACATGAGGATGCCGACGCTCACGCCCAGTTGCCTTTTGACATCAGGCCCAAAATCTCAAGCTGGCGCCAGTTGATGTATTTCTCGCTCCACTTGCACCAAAACTCAGGCTGTTCACCAAGCTGATCCGCATAGGCTTTGTATTCGCGCGAACTGGCATAGTGCTGGCTGCGCTCCATCTCTTCTGCAGCTTTTTCGGAGAAGGTGTTCAAAAACTTGGTGTGCAGCAATGCGCCGCTGGCCTTCTCGCCGCCCCATTCATCATAGACTTGGTTCAGGCCGCGCGGCAGCAGGCTGTGGGTCGAGCTGACATAGGCATAGCGCCGGTTCCATTTCACCAGCGGTATCTTGTTGAGAGCTGGCGCCGCGTGTGGATTGTCGGCAAAAAACATCCGTGCGCGCGGACCACCTTGGATCCACAGATTTCCATACTGCGGGTTCTTCTCAAGCGTGTAGTTGCCCGCATCAAACCAGTTTGCGATCTCCAGCGGATCTTGCCCAGCCCGATAGGTTGTCCGGTCAAGCCGCCCGCGGGGATACACATCCACCAGCATCGCGCCAAAGCTTCGGATTGAGGAGTTATCAAGCCAATCCGTCAGTGCTCTGATCGGGCGGGTGTCACAGAAGGGATAGATAAAGAACTCATCCGGATCGACCACCAGACACCAGTGCCCATGGGCATAGGTGCGCTGCAGCCCATTCATCCAGTCGATGCCAAATTTGGAGCGGCGATAGCTGTGCTGGGTGTACCAGACAGAAATATCATCCTGCCCGCTCAGATACTCAAGCGTGCCATCGGTGCTGTCATTGTCCACAAACAGGAAATGGTCGACCCCCATCTTGCGATAGTATTCCAGGAAATACGGCAGCCGGATCAGCTCGTTTCGAAAGGTGCTGACCAGCAGGATGTCATTGGGGCGAATGGCATGCGTGTTGTTCTGAACAGGGCTCAGTTCGCGGGATTTTCGGATTGATCGCAACAGCCGGTGGCGCCGCCGCAACCTCATCTTATAAGAGTCCCAAACGCCCAAGTCAGCCTAACCTCTCCCAACAGACGCATCTCTGTGCGCATGTGGGTTATTCCCATGTATGTAAGCTTATGCCACGTTACCCTTAATGGAGGCAACGCCTTTAAAAACGGTTACATAGCGGTAAATCTGTCTAGGGTTCCCGTGGGAAAACGTTTCGACTTTTACCAGCCGCCCGCATTCATCAGACCTAGCGCCTCGAGCTGTTGCCAGTTTTCAAACTTGCGGGACTCCTCTGACCACAGATCAGGGGACGCCGCGATTTCATCATAGTAGCGATCAAATTTGGCAGGCGCATGGAAGTGCTGTTTGCGCTGTTTTTCTATTTCCGATTTGGCAACAATCTCAGGCAGAAACTTGGTGTGCAACAGCACCCCGGAAGGGGCATCCCCGCCCGGTCCGTCATAGCCGTGGTTCAACCGTGCAGGCAGCGCGGAATGGCATGAATTCACATAGGCATAGCGGCGCGACCACCGCACCAGCGGGATTTTATTGAGCGTCGGGGAGCGTTTGGGCTTTTCCGCAAAGAAGACACGCTCCCGCATTCCGCCCTGCACCCAGAGATTGCCCAGCGGTGCCTGTCGCCGCGCGCGGTAAGGCCCCGGATCAAACCACTGCAGCACCTCAATCGGGTCCTGACCGGCCTCATAGCGCGCCTCTGAGAGCGGCCCCTTGGGATAGACATCAAGCATATGCGCGCCAAACACGCGCTGCCCCTGCCCATCGAGCCAACTGGTAAGCGCTTTTAGGTCGCGTGTGTCATGATGGGCATAGATCAGCAGTTCATCCGCATCGACCATCAGACACCAATGATCATGGGCGTATTTCATCTGCAGCCAGGTCATCCAATCCAGACCAAATCGTGCCGCACGGTAACTGCGGTCAGTTTTCCACAGCGAGACATCGGGTTGCTCAGCCAGATAAGCTTCGCTGCCATCTGTGCTGCCATTGTCGACGATCAGAAACTGGCCGACGCCCAACCGTCGGTAATGCGCCAATGTATAGGGGAGCCGGGTGATCTCATTGCGCAGGGTCATGACCACAAGCACGTCTCCGCGCTTGATGAGGTCGGTGCGATCTGTGACAGGTGTCAGCTGATGGCGGCTGCGGAAACTGCGCCACAGCAATCCGCGCCGTCGCCATCGCATACGGTAAGCCGCCCACAAATCCGGCTTGGCTGTGGGCTGCGCGCTCAGGTTACTTGTCGTAGTGCCCGTTCTGATGCCATCTCCATGCATCGGCGATCATTTGGTCCATTTTGGAACGCTTTGGCGCCCACCCTAGCTCTTTCTCCGCACGTGTCGAGCCTGAAACCAGCTTGGTGCAATCCCCCGGCCGCCGCGGACCTTCGTTGTAAGGCACTTCCCGGTTGGTCACGATGCGGGATTGGTCAATCACCTCGCGCACCGAAAACCCGCTGCCGGTGCCGAGATTGAAGATCCGGCTGCCCTTGCCGTCCTGCAGCCATTTCAGCCCCAGCACATGGGCATCCACCAGATCGCAGACATGCACATAGTCGCGAATGCAGGTGCCATCAGGCGTGTCATAATCGGTGCCAAAGATGGTGAGCGCGTCCCGCTTGCCGTCAATCGCATCCAGCATCAGGGGGATGAGATGGGTTTCCGGGCGGTGGAACTCCCCCACTTCTGCCTCAGGATCGGCACCTGCCACGTTGAAGTAGCGGAAAATCACACTTTCCAAACCATGCGCCGCGCCAAAATCGCTGAGCATGTCTTCGATCGCGCGCTTGGAGGCCCCATAGGCGTTGATCGGTGCCTGCTGAACCTCTTCGTCCAGAGTGACATTGTCATGATCGCCATAGGTCGCACAGGTTGATGAGAAGACAAACTGCTTCACATCTGCCGCAACACAGGCCTCGATCAGATTGAGAGAGCCATTCACATTGTTGCGCCAGTACTTCCCGGGCTCTGACATGCTTTCGCCAACCTGAGACAGCGCCGCAAAGTGCATCACCGCCACAGGCTTGTACTTGGCAAACACCTCATCCAGCCGCGCACGATCCAACAGATCGCCCTGCTCCAGAGGCCCGAATTTGACGGCGTCTTCCCAGCCGGTACACAGGTTGTCAAAGGTCACCGGCACAAAGCCAGCCACCGCCAAAGCCTTGCAGGCGTGCGAGCCGATATAGCCCGCCCCGCCTGTGACGATCACATGTTCCAAAAATAGTCTCCCAGGGATTACTCAGCGGCTCGGCGCGATGCGACCAGCTCTTCGAGATAGACCGACAGCTCATCACACAGCTCTTCGCGCGCAAGACCAAAGGCCACAGTGGCCTGCAGGAAGCCCGCTTTGGAGCCGCAATCAAACCGCTGCCCCTGGAAGCGATAGCCATAAACACCAGCGCCTTTGCCGATCTCAGTCGCAATCGCGTCGGTCAGCTGAATTTCACCGCCAGCGCCTTCACCTTGATTGGCGAGATTGGTGAAAATCTCAGGGGTCAGAATATAGCGACCAATGACCGCCAGATTGGAAGGCGCGGTGCCGGCAGGGGGTTTTTCCACCATGCCTTTCACAGACACCAGCGAGCCCATGTCTTCCTGCACGTCCAGCACACCATAAGCGGATGCTTTGTCGTGTGGCACTTCCATCGCCGCCACCATGCAGCCGCCAGTCTCTTCATAAGCGTCAACCATCTGCTTGAGACAGCCGACCTGACCGGCAATCACGTCATCCGGCAGAATCACTGCAAAAGGCTCATCGGCCACCAGACGGCTGGCACAAGCCACCGCGTGACCAAGACCAAGGGCGCTGTGCTGGCGAATATAGGCGATCTGACCGCTTTCCATATTGGAAGACTCAAGCTGTTTCAGCAGATCGGTTTTGCCCTTTTCACGCAGAGTCTGCTCCAGCTGGGGGGCGTGGTCAAAATAGTCTTCCAGCGCGCTTTTTCCGCGCGAGGTGACAAAGATAAACTCGGTAATCCCTGCTTCACGCGCTTCATCAATTGCATATTGAATGAGCGGACGGTCCACCAATGTCATGATTTCTTTAGGCACGGATTTTGTTGCCGGCAGAAATCTGGTCCCCATTCCAGCCACCGGAAAAATCGCTTTCGTTACCTTGCGCTGCATATAGAGCTCACTTTCGGTTAAAGTTGTTACCTACCTTCAATCTCAGGCGATCAAAGGCAATCCAAATCAATAAAATATGATTTTGCGATAGCACAAATTGTCTCTGATTTCCACATACCCAGCTCGAAGTTTTCCCAAACGTTGAAAGAATGCCGCTTTCAAAGCGTTAGCATTCATCGTTGCATTATGTGTCATCTATCAACATACATTAGCAATCGCAAAGATAGATCCGACCAACGCGACAACCGCCTGCGCTGGCCTGATTGCAGATTCTCTGGCGACCACGATATCGCCCGGCTGAATTTGGAAAGTACTTGCGCCAAACAGACTGTCCGCTCTTGTAAGGTCAAAAGAAAAAACAACTTGCTGATGATTGGGACCGCCCTCATCGGACCTCACGCCGTCTAAATCATACTGCCGCAAAACAAACAACCCTTGCGGGTTTTCCGATCATCATTGAGCCCACCGAGCATTGTGACCGCTTCCATCGGCGTGATGTTTTTTTGATTAAAAAACACCTGACGCTCAGATTGGGTTGCTCCGACCGCGATGAAATAACGTTCATCTTCTTCGAAGATGATCTGATAACCGCCGCGCACAATCACATTTTTTGCCGGGTCTTTTAGCAAGCTATCCAATCGAATCTCATAAGAGTTTTCCCTGACGCTGCAGTCGCACCAATGGATTTTCGACCTGGTCACTCACCCCGGCGGACTGAGCCAAAACAGACAAGATCAACACGTTTCGATCAGACAAAGGCAGCCTCTGAGGAGCAACCGCCCCGGTGACCAAGTCGACCGAGTTCTACGGCCCAGGCGTCACCCCGATCTGAAACTGTGCCGACGGCGCGATAGGGGAGAGCTGCACCTGGGTTTTTTCGCGAGCCTGAAAGGGCGTTAGCCCAGCGACCACAATGTCATCCACATAAGGGACAAAATGGTACCTGCGTCAGTCACTTCGACAGGTCGCAGCGGCGTGGAGCGTTCTGCAGACCCCAAAAGCAATGAATTGTCTTGGTTGTCCCACACCGTGAGCGTCACAAGATCGCCCGCTTGGATAATGCGGCTTTTGGGACCCGGCGAGCGCGCAAACCAATGATAGTGGCCAGCCATCCCGACTTCGGCCATTCTGCGATGTTCTTGGCGGTTATGCGGTCCACAGCAGTGACTTGAATGTCATCCGGTGTGCGGTTCTCCCCCACGACTTCTGAGGCGATAGGCCCGCCACGCGGCGGGGAGTAGGCTGACACAAAAAAGAGAGTCTCCAACAAGGTAAGCTTAGTACCTTTGATCCGCATACCTATCACTCAACCTCCAAACCACTAAGTTCTTTTTAGGAGAGATCGTCATTAGGTCACAACTGCTTGTTCTAATTGGTCGCGAACCGTGTGCCCAACACCACAGCGCCGCAAACCTGCCAAACACCAAGTTCACTGCCATTCATGGATCAATCGGACGTGCCGAACTGCTTGCAGAGCTGTTGCGCCCTTAACACTGACGTATTCTTTTGCCCGGCGCCTTCGGACCGCGGGCCTCGTGCAGGACATCACCTTTGAAGGCACGTCAACAATCCGATCGACACGCTGCATCGCAGCAGATCAGACCCAGACAGAAGTGGCGACAGCCAGCCACGAAACAAACGCCCCGACACTCACGCTCGTCGGTGAGTGAAACTACTCAGCCGGTTTAAAAATCAGCTGACACTCCAAGATATCGAGCCCCTCAAACGGACCGCGGCTGCTTATTCGCGATAAAGGCGCCACCACCCCATCAGGCGCCGTAAAACTCGCGGTACCAGGCGACGAATTTGGCCACACCCTCCTCAACAGGTGTCGCCGGAATTGTCCCGGTCAACTGCTCCAGAAGCTGGGCCTCCGCCCAAGTTGCGGGGACGTCGCCGGGCTGCATATCCATGAAGTTTTTCTTGGCCACTTTGCCAAGCGCCGCCTCGATGGCCTCAACAAACTTCATCAGCTGCACCGGCTGACCGTTGCCGATGTTAACCACACGCCAGGGGGCCACCGGGCTCAGGCTGTCGCCGGTCAGCGCCGCTTCGCGCTGATCCACCTGCAAGGGAGCCGCCTCAATCAACTGCACAATGCCGGTCACCAGATCGTCGATATAGGTGAAATCGCGGCGCATATCGCCGTGATTGTAAATGTCGATCGGAGCGCCTTCCAAAATCGCCTTGGTGAATTTGAAGAGCGCCATATCCGGACGGCCCCATGGGCCATAGACCGTGAAGAAACGGAACATGGTGGTCGGCAGATGGTATAGATGGGCATAAGAATGCGCCATCGCCTCATTGGCCTTTTTGGTCGCCGCGTAAAAAGACATCTGGTGGTCGGCTCTATGCGTCTCGGCATAGGGCATTTCCGTATTGGCCCCATAAGCCGAACTGGTCGACGCCAGAAGTATATGCGCTGGCGGAAAGGCCCGTGCGGCCTCCAGCAGCTCAAACGTGCCAACCAGATTGGCCTCCACATAAGAGCGCGGTGCATCAATGGAGTAGCGCACCCCTGCCTGCGCGGCGAGATGGATCACCGCATCCGGCTTGTGCTCTTCAAACAGGCGCATCAGGGTGCCGGAAGCTTCCAGGCGATCTTCCACCGCCTGAAATCCTTGGTGCTGCTTTAAGATTTGATGGCGGCGCTCTTTCAGCGTCACATCATAGTAATCCGTCATCGCATCCAGACCGACGACGGCCCAGCCTTCCTGCAACAACCTTTGAGCGGTGTGAAATCCGATAAATCCGGCGGAGCCCGTCACCAGGGCCGTGCGCTGCGTTTGCGTCATAGTTCCGGTCTTCTCCCCTTTAAATCGGCGAATTTCTACCGCCGCAAATTACTCAAATACCAAAATAAAATATGGGCTTAGGCAGTCCCCATCTCGGCCATCATGGCCTCGATCCGCGGCACATCCTCAGGGTTGTTCAGCTCCCAGAACTGGCGTCCACGTGCCTCAACTTCTACGCAAAGCACCTGCCGCCCGTGCTCCATAAAGCGCAGCTGCTCTAGCCCTTCCAGTTGCTCCAAAGGCCCGGAAGACCAGCGCGGATAGGCACCCAGCGCCGAGGGGCGATAGGCGTAAACGCCCACATGGTGAAACACGGGTGTCTCATCCTCATCAGCGTAAGTTTCGCTGGTGAAGGGCACAACTTCCTTGGAGAAATAGAGCGCATGGCGGTCTGTGGTGAAGACAGCCGTAGTGCCGCCAACGCGTCCCGCCTTGCGGTCTTCCAGAAAGCCGTTGAGCGCGCGGCCGTCGCAGCGCAGCACAGGTGTCGCCACTTCAGCCATAGGGTCATTGCGCAGACCTGCCACCAGATCTTCGATGAACCAGGCAGGTGTCAGCGGCGCATCCCCCTGCAGGTTCACCACGATCTCATAGCCACCGCCCAGCGCATCAAAGGCTTCCGCACAGCGCTCTGTGCCATTGGCGCAGGTTTCAGAGGTCATCACCACGTCTGCGCCAAAGGCTTCGCTCGCCTCTTTGATCCGATCGTCATCCGTTGCCACAACCACGCGGTCGACACCGTTGACCTCACAGGCCGCTTCCCAGCTGCGCTGGATGAGGCTCTTGCTCACCCCGGTGGCGCCTTTCAGCTCTGCCAGAGGTTTGCCGGGGTAACGCGAAGAGGCGTAGCGTGCGGGAATGACAATCAGAACAGGCATCAGGCTTCTTTCAGCGCCACTTTGGGCGCGTAGGCGATAAAAAACGGATTGGCGAAATCTTCTTTGCCATAGACCAGCGGACTGTGATCATCAAAACGGACCACCTGACCACCTGCGCCAAGCAAAACAGCGTGACCTGCGGCGGTGTCCCACTCCATGGTGCGGCCCACACGTGGGTAGATGTCCGCTTCGCCGGTCGCCACCAGACAGAACTTCAGAGAGCTGCCTGCGCTCTTCATGTCTTTGACGCTGTATTTGTTGATGTAGTCATCTGTTGCCTGATCCCGGTGGGATTTGGAGGCCACAACAAACAGCGCGTCATTGTCGCTGTCGGCCACGTTGATCGGGGTGATGGTGCCCACTTTCTTGGGATCAAACATGCCGGTTTCCTCGACCGCCTGCCCGTCCACCTGGGTGAAGAACATACGGTTGCGCGCCGGGGCATAGACCACACCGCGCTGTGGCACACCGTTTTCCACATAGGCGATGTTCACGGTGAAATCGCCACGGCGGTGGATGAATTCCTTGGTGCCGTCCAGCGGGTCAACGATCAGGAAGGTATCGCCTTTGGCTTTGTGACTGTCGGCTTGCTCCTCAGTCACCAACATCACATCAGGAAACGCCGCCCGCAGCCCTGCAGAGATCAGCGCATCCGCCGCCTCGTCAGCCGCCGTCACCGGGCTGTCATCGCTTTTCACCTTCACGTCAAAATCAGCCGCCTCGTAGATCTCCATGATCTTTGCACCGGCTTCGATGGCCAGCTCACGCATGACGGGAATGAGGATGTCATAATCCAAGGTTTCTCTCCTGAAGGACATTTGTTGTCTAATTGGGTCCGGCCCCTTATGCTCCCTGCGTAAGGGAACAGCAAGAATTCCATCCTATTCTTTGGGCACACAAAAGCGGCAGAGGCAATGTTTCAGCAAAGCGCCCCCAAAACGACGCTCGCTTCGGCACTTAACCTGTCTGAGCTGGTGTACCACTCGATTGTGCGCAGCGTGCGAAAAACGCACGGCAATGCGCTCATGTCGCTGATCATGAACATGTTGCAGACCATCATGTTTGTGATGGTGTTTTATGTGATGTTCTCGGTACTCGGGATGCGGGGGGCTGCGCTGCGTGGGGACTTCCTCATTTACATCATGTCCGGCGTGTTCCTCTTTATGACCCACACAAAGACCATGGGCGCCGTGGTGGGATCGGAGGGACCATCCTCGCCGATGATGAAACATGCGCCGATGAACACCATCATCGCCATCCTGTCTGCCGCCTTGGGCACGCTCTACATTCAGGTGTTGTCGCTTATGACGATTCTGTTTGTCTATCACGTGGCCTTCACGCCGTTTGAGATTCATCAGCCCGTGCCTGCCTTTGGCATGTTGCTCATTGCCTGGTTCACCGGGCTTGCAATTGGCACGGTCTTTCTGGCGCTCAAGCCGTGGTTTCCCACCTTTGTCAGCATCGCGAACACCATATTTGCGCGCGCCAATATGATTGCGTCCGGCAAGATGTTTGTGGCCAACACGCTGCCACCCTTCATGCTTGCAATGTTTGACTGGAATCCGCTGTTTCACTGCATCGATCAGGCGCGCGGGTTTGCCTTTATCAACTATGTGCCGCGCAATTCCTCTGTCACCTATCCGCTCATTGTTGGCGTCGTACTGCTGATGATTGGTCTGATGGGCGAATTTTACACCCGCAAACATGCCTCCGTCAGCTGGAGCGCACGGCGCTGATGTAAGGCAGAGGGGGCCTGCGGATGATGAAACCAATCTGCCGAGCCTGCGCCTTTCTGATTGCTCTGCTCTGCGCCCTGCCTTTTGCGCAGGCCCAAACCACCACCGCGCCGGATGCGGGCCGGCCTGATGCCGGGCCGCTGGGGGATGATCTCTATGTTTTGCAGCTCGATGCCCTCTGCGGCGCGGGCAAGCAGCTGTCTCAGGGCTGTCAGGCCATTCGCGACCGCCAGATACTGGACGCCTCCGTAGCCCCGTGGCGCGCCATCGGTCGGGTCAATTTTGCCAGCACCTCTCAGCGCCAGCATTGCACCGGCGCGCTGGTCTCTGAACGGATCGTGCTGACTGCCTCCCATTGCCTGTACAACTTCGCCCGCAAAACCTGGATCCCGCCGCAGAGTATCCGCTTTGTCGCGGGCTATCAGCGCAGCACAGCTGTGGCGGTGTCTCAGGTTGCCCGCTACGTGCTGCATGAGGTGCAAGACCCGCACAGCCGCGACTTCAAAGGCGACTTCCCACGCGACTGGGCCATGCTGATTTTGAAAGACCCGATCGGACGCGACACAGGCTTTCTGGAAACGGTCGATTTAGGCTCTGTTTCAGCCCAAAACGCAGATTTTGCCCTCGCCGGATACCCCGCGCTGCGGCAACATGTACTGTCTCTGGCGCAGGACTGTGGCGCACCGGGGTTCAGCACCGACCGGCGGCTGATGTTTCAACGCTGCGCCACCATGCACGGGGATTCCGGCGCCCCCGCCCTTGCCCTGATTGACGGCGTCCCAAAGGTGGTTGGCATCTTCACCGGCGCGGTCTCAAAGCAATCGGAATTCCTGAGCGTCGCGATCCCCATCAAGAGCTTTGCCGCCGCGCTGGAACTGGAGCGCAATTGGGAAGGCCAATAGGTGCTCTCAATGGTTGTAATTCCTCCGCGACAGGATCAAGTTACCCCCAAGCAACCACCATCGCGGATGACCTTCCATGCAGAAAACGCTTCTCCTCACTGGCGCCAGCCGCGGCATCGGGCACGCCACTGTCAAGCGCTTCTCAGAGGAAGGCTGGCGCGTGCTGACCTGTTCCCGCCAACCCTTTGATCCGCGCTGCCCCTGGCCTGATGGTGAGAAAAACCACATCCAGCTCAACCTCTCTGACCCGGCAGACACCATCAACGCGGTGGAGCTGATCCGCGAGCGGCTTGATGGGCCGCTGCACGGGCTGGCCAACAATGCAGGCATTTCCCCCAAAGGCCCCAATGGCGAGCGGCTGAACACCTTCACCACCGATCTGATGGACTGGGGCAAGGTCTTTCACGTGAATTTCTTTGCCTCCGTGATCCTTGCGCGCGGCCTACGTGAAGAACTGGCCGAGGCCAAAGGCTCTATCGTGAATGTCTCCTCCATCGCGGGCTCACGGGTACACCCTTTCGCGGGCGCGGCCTATGCCACCTCCAAAGCGGCCCTGGCGGCGCTGACCCGCGAAATGGCGCATGATTTCGGCCCGCTGGGCGTGCGCGTCAACGCCATCGCGCCGGGCGAAGTGGAAACCTCGATCCTGTCCCCGGGCACCGAAAAAATCGTCGAAGCCCTGCCGATGGAGCGCTTGGGCCAGCCCCGCGAAGTGGCCGATGTGATCTATTGGCTGTGCTCGGATCAGTCGAGCTATGTCACGGGTACCGAGATTGAGATCAACGGCGGCCAGCACGTGTGAGTGCCACTTAAATAGCCGAGCAGAACAGCCCGTTTCGGCGGATATAAGCAGAGCACGAAAGTCCGACCTCTTACCCGCTCGACTCATTCCTAAGGTTGCGCCTAAGCTGAAGGCATGGATGAGGCGTTCAAAGATTTTTTGAAAGACATTTCCGTATCATTCCTTCAGGGAAATCTGCCACTTTGGCGGTCCCGGCTGATCTTGCCCTTAACGATCACGACCAAAACAGAGCACACCATCCTGAGAACCGAAGAGGAAGTGGCCGAAAATTTCGGGATGTACCTGAAAGTAAGAGATGCCCTGTGTGTGGAAGTCGCCGACCGCATCCCGGTCATGCTGGAACATTCCCCGGACGGCACATGGGTCGGCACATTTCAAACGCGGCTGCTCCGCAACGAAGCGCTTATTGAAGAGCCTTATACGTCGACAGCGATCATGCATATTGTTGAGGATCGCTTTCGCATGACCACTTACGTGAATGCACGCGGGCATTATCAATGGACAGAGCGCGCGGACGCCTGATCCCATGCATGGCTTGCGCAGGTAGCTATGACCGCACAGCGGTCACTAGAACCGCCTTAGCTTTTTAGAAGGGCTCTCCAATCAGCCGGCTGGAAACTCACTCAGACAATCCGTTTGCCGCACCAAAATCCGAATAGCAGCTTCGGCTCCGCAGAGGTGCCAAAAGCGTCTCTCCGACGTGTTTTGGATCAAGATAGTAGCTTGTGATCCCGGTGCCCTCCAAAACCCTGTTCATCATGTTGAACAATCCGCACACCTGAATGGCGTCAAACAGCGCAGCCTCCGACCAGCCCGCCTCATAGACAGCCTTTGCGTCAGCCTCCGTGATCCGACTCGGGGCAAGGGTGAGCTCTTTGCAGAATGCCAGTATTGGCTTGAGCGCCTCATCAATTGGCGCCGTCTCCAAATCGTGCATCATGGCCTCAATTGCATCAACGCTCACGCCAAATGCCTTTGCATGGACCATATGCGCCCCATGGCAAAACGCGCAGGCATTCAAGCCAGACACATAGGCGGCAATCGTTTCGCGCTCCGCAATAGAGAGGCTGCTGTCTCCGCGCATCACCCGGTTTTGGTATTCGGCCAAAGGTGCCAGCTTGGACGGAAAGGCCTGATACACAGTGCCAAGCGTGGCATCCTCAGGCAAAGATGGAAAAAGCCGTTTCATCGCAAAACCTCCCAACGCGCAACGTAACAAGGGCTTCAGTGTAGCATCGACAAACCCACCGCCAAAGGAGCTCACCCGTTCAGCTCACCCCTTCAACAACCCGCAGGGTCACGTTGATCCGCCCGCCATCAGGCAGAAGTGATGAACTGCCAAAGCGGATGCGGTCCACGCCGTGATAGGCCAACCTTGCCTCGCCGCCCATCACCACCACATCCCCGGAGGTCAGCCAGACCGATTGTGTCTTGCCGCCCCGTTCCGTGCCGCCCATACGGAAAAGCCCGTCGTCCCCCAGCGAGATCGTCAGCACCGGATAAGAAAAATCTACCTCGTCCTTGTCCTGATGCAGCCCCATGCGTGCGCCTTCGCCGTAGTAGTTGATCAGGCAGCAATCCGGCTGGCGGGTCAGCCCCGTGATGTCTTTCCACAGGGTCAGAATGCGGTCGGGAATCGGCGGCCAATCCATGCCGTCCGGGTGCTGCGGCTCATAGCGGTATCCACGCCGGTCGCTGATCCAGCCCACCCGTCCCGCGCTGGTCATTTTCACGCTCATCGGCTTGCCCCAGCGAGTCACCGGAGATCGCATCGGCGCGGCCTGCGCGACGCTGCGTAAATCATTAACCAAATCTAACTGATCCGCGCTGTTCAGATAGCTCTTCAACAGCTCAAAACCGCCAATTTTCATGGCTTGTTCCAATTTCCCCGCCCCCACGGCAAAAAACCTCTGCAAAATGTAGCCAAAGGACCACAATCGCCCAATGGAGACGCTTGCAGGCTTTTTTCTTGCTCCCTATATACGCTGCGAAGCGCATTTTGGCTCAGTTGCCAAATGCACAATGGATCGGGGCATGGATGCCACAAAGGGTCCGGCCTTGAAATATCGCCTTAAGTAGAAGGGATCAAAAATGAGCAAAGTGATTGGTATCGATCTCGGTACAACCAACTCCTGTGTCGCCATCATGGATGGCTCCCAGCCAAAAGTAATTGAGAACGCAGAAGGCGCGCGCACCACGCCGTCTATCGTTGCGCTCACCGATGACGAGCGCCTTGTGGGCCAGCCGGCAAAACGCCAGGCCGTCACCAACCCAGAAAACACCATCTTTGGTGTGAAGCGTCTGATCGGTCGTCGTAAGGATGACGCAGCGCTGTCCAAAGACCTCAAGAACATGCCATTCTCCGTGATCAACGGCGGCAATGGCGACGCTTGGGTCGAAGCCAAGGGTGACAAATACTCCCCATCCCAAATTTCTGCTTTCATCCTCGGCAAGATGAAAGAAACCGCTGAGTCTTATCTCGGCGAAGACGTGACACAGGCTGTGATCACCGTGCCTGCCTACTTCAACGACGCACAGCGTCAGGCGACCAAAGACGCCGGTAAGATCGCGGGCCTCGAAGTGCTGCGCATCATCAACGAACCAACCGCGGCCGCGCTGGCCTATGGTCTGGACAAAGAAGACACCCAAACCATTGCCGTGTATGATCTCGGCGGCGGTACTTTCGACGTGACCATCCTGGAAATCGACGACGGTCTGTTTGAAGTGAAATCCACCAACGGTGACACCTTCCTCGGTGGTGAAGACTTCGACATGCGCATCGTGAACTACCTCGCGGATGAGTTCAAAAAAGAGCACAACGTCGACCTGACCAAAGACAAGATGGCGCTGCAGCGTCTGAAAGAAGCCGCAGAGAAAGCCAAGATCGAGCTGTCCTCGGCCAACCAGACCGAAATCAACCAGCCGTTCATCTCCATGGACCCGACCAGCGGGACCCCGCTGCACATGGTCATCAAACTGACCCGCGCGAAGCTGGAAAGCCTGGTGAACGACCTGATCAAGGCCTCCATGAAGCCTTGTGCCGCCGCTCTGAAAGACGCAGGCCTGTCCGCAAACGAGATCGACGAAGTTGTTCTCGTGGGTGGTATGACCCGTATGCCAAAAGTCATCGCAGAGGTGACCAAGTTCTTCGGCAAGGAGCCGCACAAAGGTGTGAACCCTGACGAAGTTGTGGCCATGGGTGCCGCCATTCAGGCCGGTGTTCTGCAGGGCGACGTGAAAGACGTTGTTCTTCTGGACGTGACCCCGCTGTCTCTGGGCATCGAGACCCTCGGTGGCGTGTTCACCCGTCTGATCGACCGAAACACCACCATCCCGACCAAGAAGTCTCAGATCTTCTCCACAGCCGAAGACAACCAGAACGCTGTGACGATCCGCGTCTTCCAAGGTGAGCGTGAGATGGCGGCGGACAACAAGATCCTCGGCCAGTTCAACCTCGAAGATATCCCACCGGCGCCACGCGGCATGCCGCAGATCGAAGTGACCTTCGACATCGACGCCAACGGCATCGTGTCTGTGGGCGCGTCCGACAAAGGCACCGGCAAAGAGCAGAAGATCACCATCCAAGCTTCCGGTGGTCTGTCTGATGCGGACATCGAGAAGATGGTTCAGGACGCCGAAGAGAATGCCGAGGCCGACAAAGAGCGCCGCGAGCTGATCGAAGCGCGCAACCAGGCGGAAAGCCTCGTGCACGACACCGAGAAGCAGGTGGCAGAGCATGGCGACAAAGTGGACCCATCCACTGTTGAAGCCATCGAGCTGGCCGTGGCCGCGCTGAAAGACGATCTGGAAAAAGACGACATCACTGCTGAGAAGCTGAAGTCCGGCATCCAGAACGTGATGGAAGTTGCGATGCGTCTGGGCGAAGCGATCTACAAAGCCAGCCAGGACGATGCAGGCGCTGCTGACATGCCTGACATGGACGACGCTGGTCCGGCTGCTGACGATGACATCGTTGACGCCGACTTCGAAGATCTGGACGACAACAAGCGCTGATCCCAGCGCTCCCGGACATGAAAATCGGGCCGGTCCGATCTCCGGACTGGCCCTTTTCATTCCGACCAAAGGAGTAACCCATGGCAAAACGTGACTTCTACGAGGTGCTTGGCGTCAGCAAAGGGGCTTCGGCGGACGAAATCAAAAAAGCCTACCGTAGGAAAGCCAAAGAGCTGCATCCGGACCGCAACAAGGACAACCCTGAGGCGGAAGGACAGTTCAAAGAGGCCAACGAAGCCTACGAAATCCTCAAAGACGCAGAGAAGAAAGCCGCTTATGACCGCTTTGGTCACGCTGCCTTTGAAGGTGGCATGGGTGGTGGCGGAGGCCGTGGCGGCCATCCGGGCCAAGGTGATTTTGCCTCAGCCTTCTCTGATGTGTTTGACGACCTTTTTGGCGACTTCATGGGCGGCGGTGGCCGTGGTGGCGGCGGGCGTCAGCGCGCCTCCCGTGGTGCCGACCTGCGCTACAACCTGCGTGTGACCCTTGAGGAAGCCTACTCCGGCCTCCAGAAAACCATCAACGTCCCGGCCTCCGTGTCCTGTGAGAAATGCTCAGGCTCCGGTGCTGAGGGCGGCGCTGAGCCGACCACCTGCCCGACCTGCTCCGGCATGGGCAAAGTGCGCGCACAGCAGGGCTTTTTCACGGTGGAACGCACCTGTCCGACCTGCTCGGGCCTCGGTCAGATCATCAAGAATCCCTGTAAGGGCTGCCACGGTCAGGGGCGCGTCGAGAAAGACCGCGCACTGTCTGTGAACATCCCCGCAGGTGTGGAAACCGGCACCCGCATCCGCCTCGCTGGCGAAGGCGAAGCCGGCATGCGTGGTGGCCCCGCAGGCGACCTCTACATCTTCATCGAGGTGGCGCAGCACAAGATCTTTGAGCGTGACGGTGTGAACCTCTACTGCCGCGTCCCGGTCTCCATGTCCGCCGCCGCTCTTGGCGGAGACATCGAGGTGCCAACCATCGACGGAGGCCGCTCGCGTGTGAAGATCCCGTCCGGCTCGCAATCGGGCCGCCAGATGCGCCTGCGCGCCAAAGGCATGCCCGCCCTGCGCGGCGGCGGCACCGGCGACATGATGATCGAACTGGCAGTGGAAACCCCGGTGAACCTCACCAGCCGCCAGAAAGAGCTTCTGCGCGAATTCGAAGAGCTGTCGGAGGAAAACAACCCCGAAAGCAGCAGCTTCTTCAGCTCCGTGAAGAGCTTCTGGGATTCGATGAAGGGGTAGATTGGAATGGGCGACACTGTCGCCCATTCCCACATCGATCAACCGCTGATACGGCGACATTCCGAACACTTCGGCTTTCCACCTGTGCCAGAACGCAGATTTTCGCTCTCGATATTGTTGCCGGTATTACAGTTCGTCTCGTCATGATAGACGCCAGACTTGATTGAGTGCCAAGGCGATTTCTTAGCCATGAGTTCTCTCTTTCTCCGGGTACACCGGAACTATGAAGCCGCTCTTGACTAAGTTTACCCAGTAGATTCTACTGAGCGAGTCTATTCGGTAAGAAACGGCTCCGTTTCATATACTGAAGGAAAGCGCCACTAGGAGAGTTAAGAGGTTCCTAGTGGCGTACCCTCATCACAAATCATCGGTACAATGTTAGCGTGAGTCAACATATAGCCTGTGGGTAAGTCTTGACCACAATCTAAATGCTGGAGAATCCACAGCAATTTGGGATCACTCGCAACCGATGCAGCATATGTAGTGATCCGATAGAACTTAAAAGCGATTCTCTTGCTAACGAACCGCCCCCTCCAAATGCCCCAGCACTGCCGCCAGCACGTCCTCCGGCTGCTCCTCAATCAGGAAATGCCCCGCTTCAACGCCCTTCCCCACCGCGTTCGGGAACCACGTCTGCCAGCACTCCAGAGGGTCCACGTGGTGGTCGATCACGCCTTTTGTGCCCCAAAGCACCAGACAGGGCATCTCAAACTGCCGCCCCTCATCCGCCCGATCGTGCTCCAGATCCACACTGGCTCCGGCCGCATAATCGCCGCACCAGGCATCCACCACGCTGGGCTTGCGCGCCGCCGCCTCATAGGCCGCCAGAGCCGCTGGGTGAAACATCTCCAAACTGCCTGACAGCCCGACCAGCGCGGAATGCAGATAGAGCACCGGATCGCTTTTGATCAGCGCCTGCGGCATACCGCCGGGCTGCGCCAGAAAGGTCCAGTGGTAGTAGCGCTTGGCCAGCCAGTCATCCATCGTGCGCCACACATCCAGCGTGGGCAGAATGTCCATCAAAGCGATGGAGCGCACCGCCTCCGGATGGTCGAGCACCATGCGATGTGCGGTACGGGCGCCGCGGTCATGGGACACCACATGAAACCGCTCATACCCCAGCGCGTGCATCACCGCGACCTGATCCTGCGCCATAGCCCGAAACGTGAAATCCCCATCATGTGCCACAGAGTCACCATAGCCGCGCAGATCTGGCACGATCACGCGGTACCGCGCTGCCAGCTGTTCGGCGATGCCGTGCCACATCACATGGGTTTCCGGAAACCCGTGCAACAACAGAAGCGGCGCGCCTGCCCCGCCCACACGCAGATGAATGCGCGCATTGGGCAGGTCAATCTCATGTGTCTCAAAGCCGGAAAACACGCCGCTCACGCCTCTCTTCTAGTGCAACCGCCTCACCGTGGGAGCGGTGCCATGGTGAACATCGCACGCAGGAAATCTCCCGGCTGAATGCCTGGCAGCGTCGCTTCAAAGACCTTCTGCATCACCCCGCGCGCATACATTTCAGACAACAGGCCATCCACCAACAGGCGGAAATCCGTGTCGCCGCGCGCCATGGCCAGCCCGTGCTGCTCCACCGTGAGGATCGCATTACTGAGCTTAAGATTGCCGCGATCTTCGCTGCTCAGCCACAGTGCCGCGAGAATGGACTGGTCCGCGAAATAGGCATCCAGCTCGCCATTCTCCAACGCCTCCATCGCCGCATCATGATCGGCAAAGCGCACCACCTCGGCAAACAGCCCCGCCCCAGTCAGCGTATTGGTGAGCGCGGTTTCGGTGGTGGTGTCGCGCCGCACGCCCAGCTTCTTGCCCGCCAGATCCGCAAAATTGTCCGAGCCGTTCAGGGGCAGCAGGATTGACGTGCCATCGGCAAAAACCGGAATGGAAAAATCCACGATCTCGCGCCGAGACAAGGTGATGGTGGCCGCCCCGCACAGCAGGTCAATCTCACCCGCGGCCACTTTCTCAAACCGGTCCTGCGCGCCGACGGGTACAAATTCCACATCCAGATTGGGGATCTTGATCGTGTTCAGAATGCCCTGCGCCAGTTCGGCACACACCAGCGGCGTGTAGCCACTCGGGTTGCCGTCCTCAGCCTGAAAGGACAACGGCGCCGCATCCACGCGATAGCCCAGTTTGAGCTGCCCGGTTTCCTTTATCCGTTCGATGGTCTGCGCACTGGCAGCCCCCGCCAAAAGGGCAGTGGCCATAACAAGGCTCAAAAAGGATTTCATGGGGTATCCTGTCTCAAAAATAATTTGTGTTGACGTTACCTTTCCAGCTTCCGGGAAGGGCCACAAGCGCGATTTCCGCGCACAAAGGTTAACGAAATTGACACCGTCGCGTTACAGCCGCGATACAGACGCGATACCGACGTGCGATTTTGCAGAAATCTGACCTTTGTTAACCTTTGATTTACCATCTTTGGAGATTGTTAACCCATGTCCAGAGCGAACGACTTTGGGGAACGGCCGTTGCCGCTTTTTGAAGCGGACGAGGCCGTTGGGTCGCCGCTCAAGGCCGGTAAACTACCCTCCTATATTGCGGATCACCGCAAGCGCCTGCGCACCCGCTTCATTAACGGCGGCGCGCAGGCGCTCCCTGATTATGAGCTGCTGGAACTGGTGCTATTTCGCGCAATCCCGCGACGGGATGTGAAACCCCTCGCGCATAAGCTCCTGGAAACATTCGGAGACTTCAACGCCGTCATCAGCGCGCCCCTGCCGCGCCTTGCGCAGGTCAAAGGCGTGGGCGAAGCGGTGATCTGTGAGCTGAAGGTGATTGAGGCCGCTGCCCACCGTCTGGCCCGCTCGCGTGTGATGCACCGCCCGATCCTGTCGAGCTGGGAGGCGCTGCTGGATTATTGCCACACCACCATGGCGCATCGCGACACCGAACAGTTTAGAGTGCTGTTTTTAGACACAAAAAACACCCTTATCGCCGACGAAGCGCAGGCGCAGGGCACGGTCAATCATGTGCCGGTCTACCCCCGCGAGGTCGCCAAACGCGCACTCGAACTCAACGCAAGCGCTCTCATTCTGGTGCACAACCACCCATCCGGGGACCCGACCCCGTCAGAGGCGGATATCGCCATGACACATCAGATCGACATGGCCTGCCAGACCCTCGCGCTGACCCTGCATGACCATATCATCATTGGGAAATCCCGCGAGTTGAGCTTCCGCTCCGAAGGGCTGATTTAGGTCACTTGACCCAAATCTCCACCCGCCGGTTCACCTGCCGCCCCCAGGCGCTGTCATCACAAGCCATGGGCATGGCTTCGCCAAAGGCATGCACCTGAATATCCATCCGCTCAGGCTGTGCGGTCTCCGCAGCCGTCAACACAGCCTTGCGCACCGAATCCGCCCGACGTTCCGCGATCTTCTGGTTGCCAGCCGCCGGGCCGTTACCATCTGAAAAGCCTACAAAATAGAGGCTTCTTGCGTCATAAACTCCGGCCTCGAGCGCCCGCGCCAGCTGTTGCACATTGGAGCGCGACTGCGCATCCAAACGCGAGGATCCCGCTTGGAACCGGAAAGAAATCGACAGGCGTTTCATGCCAGAAAGCGTGGATGTCAGGCGCTGTAGGTCCTCAAGCCCGACGTCTTCCCTAGCCACGGAAATCGCATTGGCAAAGCGGTCTCCCTGCAAGTTGACCGGCACCTCTTCGGCGGTCTGATCCACAAAGCCAGCCCGCCGGATCACGATCTGTGCGGAGGGGCTGCGGGTATAGCTCAGGAAATCCCGTGCGATTTTGGGCAAGCGACGGGCCGGAAAATAGAGGAACATCGGGGCGTTTAGGGGATAATCCTCGGTTTTGATGGTGCGCCGCGAGGCTGCCAGAGAAAACCCGCAAGCCCCCTGCAAGGTCACAAGCTGCGTGTTGCCGCGATCCGCATAAGACGCGATGCCAATGGCAAACGGGTCCCGCTCCACCGCATGAACCAGCGCCTCATTGCGGCTGTGGCGCGCCGCCGCCTCATCTGTTCGCAGATTGGCGCGGAGCATCAGCTGATCTTCGACCGCCTGCGCAAAACCGGACTCCCCTGTCATCATATGAACGGAAATCGGCGCATCCGGGCCGCCAAGCGCTGCCCAATTGTCGATCTTCCCGGCAAAAACCTCAGCGAGCTGCAGCAAAGACATGGACGTGACCGGATTGCCAGCGGCCACGATGGGCACCATCCCGTCGAGCGCCAGAACGCGGCTGCGGTTGGCGTCTGTCATATCACCCAGTCCGGCCTCATAGCCCAGCTCTGCCTCCTTGGGGCGGATCTCACGCAGGGACATGGCAATGTCGGCCTCATCCGCCAGAAGGTCGGCAAACCCTTCTTCCGCGCTGCTCGCATGAAAGCGGAATTTGGCGAGCGTTTCGCCTCCGTTCGGTGCGCTGAGGATATAGGTAAACCTTTGTTTGCTCTCAGATTCTCTGGCCACCTCATAGCCCTCTGCCTGTGCAAAGGCCTCAAGCAGCGCAGGCATCAGGATGTCAGCCATGGTCGCGGATCCGGAGATCGAGACATCGGCGACGAAGTTGATCAGATTGGGGCAGCCGGGGCCTTCGCAGAACACACCGGAGCCATCCACGGTCAGTTCGCCGTAGATCGTCTGCACACGATAGAACTCTCCATCAAACCCCAAAAGGGTGCCGGAGATTTCAACTTCTCCGTCGTGAGATTTGAGGAAAACGTCCTGAGAAAGGGCAGATGTGACACCTGCCAAAAGAAGAAGTGCGGCGTAAACCGCCGCACGAAACTGCATCATTGTGATGTCCTGACCGCGAGCTTAGTTTTTCGCAATTGTCAGGTTTTGGACGAGGTTTTTCAACACCAGAAATTCACCAACGGCGGTACAATCGGGCATCTGCATTTGCAGCTCATGCCGGTCTTTGACCTGCCCCTCACGCAGAGCGAGGCTGGAAAGCTGCATGTCCTGATCACAGTTGGCGGCGGTCACCTCAGCTTCGATGCTGATCTGGATTTCACCACGGTTCTTCGCAATGCCGGTCGGGAAAGTATAAACCTCTGCCTGCGCCGCTGTCGGGTCGTCAGCCTCGCCAAGAACCATCAGAAAACCGCCCGCGCCGCCAGCAAGCGCACTCACGCTGCGCGGTGCTTCGCGCCACACATGGCCCTTCTCGCCGTAGCTTGCGCCAAACTCACGGGCATGGAGCTCAGGGCCGCTGTCACCACGCCACTGCATCACCACCCGGTCATAAAGCGGCAAAGAGTCGATACGTGCGGAGGCCACAGCCCCGTCACCGTTCTCAAAAGACGCGGCGAATACAGCCACTTCTGCCAGACCTGGCACCAGCAGATCCGCGCTGCCGTCAGCAGACACCTGCGCGTGGAATTTCAGCTCTTCGTGCTCAATCAGAACACGCTCGCCGGGATGGCACGGCGCGATCAGCTGCAAAGACACCAGCGCGGCGGCATTGGTTTTGGCATGTAACTCCGGGCCACAGCCAAGCGCAGGAATGCTCTCTTCCTTGGGCAGAAGACCAACCGGCAGATCATCGGCAACCGCCACCAACACCTGCTGTGTCGGCAGACTCACGCCTTGGCCCTGCTCGGCTGGCATGGTCGGCAAAGACACAGCCTGCCCCAAGCGCGGGGTCGCAAAATCCTGAGGCAATGACACGCGGTCACGCAAATCACCCTGCGCTGGCGCCTGCGCAACGGCGGGCACGGCGGCCTCACTTGTTTGCATCACAAACCCAATGCACACAGCCATCGACCCCGTTGCGAAAGCAAGGGCATAGCGGCGGTACATGTTTTTGAGATTCTGCATGATGTCTCCTTCTCAGGTGGCAAATCCCGTCCGGACACATTCACAATAGAAAAGGGCGCTCATAAGGCGCCCTTTTGATCTTTGTCTGTCGGTGTAGCCCTGAAATCAGGCCAGCTTGCCGTGACAGTGCTTGAACTTCTTGCCCGAGCCACAGGGACATTGCTCATTGCGCCCCGGATTGCCCCAGGTTGAGGGATCTTCTTCGTCAAACCCTGCAAGTGCTTCGCCCGCTGGCGGTTGCGCCGCCGCTGCGGCGTCACTGGGCGCAGGTGCCGCGCCCGCCTGAGAGGCGTTCATCATGGCCTGCTGGCGCTGCGCCATCTCAAGTGCGAGCTGTTTCTGTTCTTCCTCAGAGATCGGACGCACGCGGGAAAGCATGGAGGTCACGTCAATGCGCAGGCTATCGAGCATGCTTTCAAACAGCTGGAAGGCTTCGTTCTTATATTCGTTGAGCGGATCACGCTGCGCGTAGCCACGGAAGCCCACAACAGAGCGCAGATGTTCCAGCGTCAGAAGGTGCTCGCGCCACTTGCTGTCGATCGTCTGCAAAAGAACCTGCTTTTCGATCATGCGCATCGCTTCGGGGCCAAAGCTGGTGGCTTTGGACGCCATCATCTCGTCAGCGGCCTTTTCCAGACGCTCACGCATGCTGTCGTCATCCACGCCTTCTTCGTCGGCCCATTCAATCACCGGAACGTCGACGCCCAGATGTTCAATGGCCGCAGCATAGAGACCCTGCGTGTCCCACTGATCCGCATAGGTTTTCGGCGGCAGATGCTTCTCCACCAGATCGTCGATGACCTCATGACGCATATCCTGAACGATCTCAGAAAGATCCGCATTTTCCATGATTTCGCGACGTTGGGAGAAGACCACTTTCCGCTGGTCATTCATCACGTCATCAAATTTCAGGAGCTGCTTACGGATGTCAAAGTTGCGGCCTTCGACCTTCGCCTGCGCACGCTCCAGAGATTTGTTGACCCATGGGTGAACAATCGCCTCACCCTCTTTCATGCCAAGAGTGGAGAGCACCTTATCCAGACGGTCAGAGCCAAAGATGCGCATCAGGTCATCTTCAAGGCTCAGGAAGAAGGCAGAACGGCCCGGGTCGCCCTGACGGCCAGAACGGCCACGCAGCTGGTTGTCGATCCGGCGGCTTTCATGGCGCTCGGTGGCGAGAACAAACAGACCACCGGCCTTTTTCACGGCCTCTTCGTCGTCCACGTGTTTGGTTTCAATCTCTGCCCGCAGCGCCGCGTGATCGCCTTCAGGGTTCGCAGCGATGGCCTCGAGCACTTTGAACTCGACATTGCCACCCAGTTTGATGTCGGTGCCGCGGCCCGCCATGTTGGTGGCGATGGTCACCGCACCCAGCTTACCCGCATCCGCAACAATCTGCGCTTCCTGCTCGTGCTGGCGCGCGTTCAGGACATTGTGCTTCACATCGGCCTTTTCGAGCAGGTTGGAGAGGAACTCGGACTTTTCAATCGAGGTTGTGCCCACAAGGATCGGCTGCCCCTTTTCGTGGGCTTCCTTGATGGTGGTGACGATGGCGTCAAACTTCTCACGTGCGGTGCGATAGACGGCATCATCTTCGTCGATCCGTGCCACGCCGCGGTTGGTGGGCACTTCGACCACGCCAAGGCCGTAGATTTCCTGAAATTCTTCTGCCTCGGTTGCCGCTGTACCGGTCATGCCACCCAGCTTGTCATAGAGACGGAAGTAGTTCTGGAATGTCACCTGCGCGAGCGTCACGTTTTCAGGCTGAATCTGGCAGCCCTCTTTGGCTTCGATGGCCTGATGTAGACCTTCAGACAGGCGACGGCCTGCCATCATACGGCCGGTGAATTCGTCGATCAGAACCACCTGACTGTCACGCACGATGTAATCTTTGTCTTTGATGAACAGCTTATGCGCGCGCAGGCCCTGGTTCACGTGGTGTACAATGGTGGTGCTTTCCGGATCATACAGGCTCTGACCTTCAGGCAACAGGCCACGTGCATGCAGGTGCTCTTCCAAGAACTCGTTGCCCTCATCGGTGAAGGTCACGTTTTTGGCTTTTTCATCCAGCGTGTAGTGCTCTTCCTGAACGTCCGGGATCAACTTGTCGATCGCCACATACATGTCTGTGCGGTCCTGCGCAGGGCCGGAGATGATCAGAGGGGTCCGCGCCTCGTCGATCAGGATGCTGTCCACCTCGTCCACAATGGCGAAATGATGATCGCGCTGGGACATATCAGCCAATTCGCTTTTCATATTGTCGCGCAGGTAGTCAAAGCCCAGCTCATTGTTGGTCGCGTAGGTGATGTCACAGGCGTATGCTGCGCGCTTTTCGTCTTCGGGCTGCTGCGGGTACACCACGCCGGTGGTCATCCCCAGAGCGGCGAAGACATTGCTCATCCAGTCCGCGTCGCGGCGGGCCAGATAATCGTTCACCGTCACCACATGCACGCCTTTGCCGGTCAGGGCATTGAGGTAGGCAGGGAAGGTCGCCACGAGGGTTTTACCTTCACCGGTTTTCATCTCGGAAATATTGCCCTGATGCAGGAAGATGCCGCCCATCAGCTGTACGTCAAAGGCCCGCAGACCCAGCGCACGTTTGGCGGCTTCGCGGCAGTTGGCAAAGGCTTCGGGCAGAAGTGCGTCAAGCGACTCGCCACCTTTGGCGCGCTCAGACAGCTCTTGCGTTTTGGCTTTCAGCTCGTCGTCAGAGAGTTTCTCGAATTCCGGCTCCAGCGCATTGATCTTTTCAACAAGCGGACGTGTTGCTTTGACTTTGCGGTCATTGGGCGTGCCAAACACTTTTTTGGCGATTTTTCCGAAACCGAGCATATAACTTGTCCTTCGTTGCGCATTCGTGCGTGGCTAATTCTTGCTGTCCCGGCCCTGTGCTCCTAGAAACGGGAAACAGCCTGTTTGCCTTGACCTCAAAGCGATGTAAGGGGCGTCAGGAACAGTGTCAACGCCGCCAGTCCGCGCGGCACCAGCCAAGGACGAAACGATGTCAAAACACCTCAATTTCTTGCGCGCGAGTGCAGTCGCTGTCTGCTTTGCTCTCCCTGCATTTGCACAGGAAGAACCGTCGCTGGACACCGTTGTTGCAACGGTCAATGGCGAGGCGATCACATTGGGTGACATGATCTCGATCCGCGCAGGGCTGCAGCCGCAATACCAGCAGCTGCCACCGGAAACCCTGTTTGCCAGCATTCTTGAGCAATTGGTGCAGCAAACCGCCCTGTCACAGGCGCTGGGAGACAATGTTCCACAATATATCGAGATTGCGCTGAACAACGAGCGCCGGACCCTGATGGCAGGCGAAGCTTTGGAAGCCTTTGTCGCCAGCAACGAAGTGAGCGACGAAGAGCTGCAGACCGCCTATCAGGACCGCTTCGCAAACTTTGAGGGCGAGGCAGAATACAACGCCAGTCACATTCTCGTGGGCACCGAAGAAGAAGCGGTTGAGATCCGTCGGCAGCTTCAGGACGGGGCCGATTTTGCGGAAACCGCCAAAGAAAAATCCACAGGTCCATCCGGGGCTTCCGGCGGCAGCCTTGGCTGGTTTGGCAAAGGTCAGATGGTGAAACCTTTTGAAGACGCCGTGGCCGAACTCGCCGTGGGCGAAATCTCTCAGCCTGTGCAAACCCAATTCGGCTGGCACCTGATCATCCTGAATGACGCCCGAAAATCCGAAGCCCCTTCCTTTGAGGAGGCGCGTCAGGAGCTGCTCAATGATGCGCAGCGCAAAGCGGTTCAGGGCTATATCGCCAAACAGGCGGCAGCGGCTGATGTCGACCAAACCGGTGCTGAAGGCATTGACCCCGCGGTGCTGCAGCGCATCGACCTGCTGAACCCTGTGCGCGTGCAGGAATAAACGATGGCTGAAATCACCACAGTGTCCCCTCTGGCTCCGGAGCATTTTCCGGAGCTGCCAACCATCGAAGGGGTGAAATTCGCCGCTGTTGAGGCGGGCGTGAAATACGCCAACCGCAAAGATGTGATGCTGGCAGAACTGGCACCGGGCACCGCGATGGCTGGCGTCTTCACACGCTCCGCGACGCGCTCCGCTGCAGTTCTGGATTGTCAGGAAAAGATCGCGCAGGACAGCGACGCGGGTGCCGCGATCCTCGTGAATGCGGGCAATGCCAACGCCTTCACCGGCAAAAACGGCGTCACCTCAGTGAAAGCTGTGACCGATGCGGTGGCCGCCTGTCTTGATCTGCCGGAAACACGGGTGTTCTCCTCCTCGACCGGCGTGATTGGCGAGCCTTTGCCGCATGACCGGATCACCGGCAAGCTTGAGGAACTGCGCGGCAAGCTTTCATCTGACGCGATTGTGGATGCCGCCGAGGCGATCCGCACCACCGACACTTTTGCCAAAGGCGCCACACGCTCCGCAGAGATCAATGGCCAGACCGTCAAGATCGCGGGCATCGCCAAAGGCTCCGGCATGATTGCCCCGGATATGGCCACGATGCTGGTCTATATCTTTACAGACGCAAAGATCGCGCGCGCGGATCTTCAGGCCATGGTATCGTCGCTCAACAACGTCACCTTCAACGCGATCACCGTGGACAGTGACACCTCCACATCCGACACGCTGCTGGTTGCCGCAACGGGCGCCTCAGGGGTTCTCGTGGGCAAAGAAGACCAGACGTTCCGCACCGCGCTGCATGAGGTGATGCTGGATCTGGCGCATCAGGTGGTGCGCGACGGTGAAGGCGCGACAAAGTTTGTCGAAATCAACATCACCGGTGCAGCAAGCGCCGAGGAAGCCCGCACACATGCCATGGCAATCGCCAATTCGCCTTTGGTCAAAACCGCTGTGGCAGGTGAGGATCCCAACTGGGGCCGCATCGTAATGGCCATCGGCAAGTCCGGTGCTCAGGCGGATCGCGATCTCCTGAGCATACGCTTTGGCGATATTCTTGTGGCGGAAAACGGCTGGGTGTCGCCCGACTATAAAGAAGAGGCCGGCGCCAGCTACATGCAGCAGCAAGACATCACCATCAATGTCGATCTGGGCCTTGGTGACGCACAGGACACCGTTTGGACCTGCGATCTCACCCATGGCTATATCACCATCAACGCGGATTACCGGTCGTGAAAACAGTTTTGGTCGCAGCCGTTGTGCTGATCGATTCGGACGGGCGCATTTTGCTGGCGCAACGTCCTGAAGGAAAATCTATGGCAGGCCTCTGGGAGTTTCCCGGAGGCAAAATCGAGCCTGGGGAAACGCCTGAAGCCGCGCTGATCCGCGAACTTCATGAAGAACTGGGGATCGATACATGGGAAAGCTGCCTCGCGCCGCTGACTTTTGCGTCCCACAGTTATGATGATTTTCACCTGCTGATGCCGCTCTTTGCTTGCCGAAAATGGGAGGGCATTCCGCAGGCCAAAGAGGGTCAAACCCTCAAGTGGGTCGCCAGCAAGAACCTGCGTGATTATGAGATGCCGCCCGCCGATATCCCGTTGATTCCGATGATTAGAGACTGGGTATAGGCTAGAATCTGCTCAAATTGGGCCAATTCACGCTACTTTGGTAGGCGGTTTGTAAACTTATATTCAACAATAAGCATTGAACAAGGTAGTATGTTGGCAGTATGGGAACTGCGCACTAACCGAAAATTAACTAAGTTGATGCTAACAAGATGTCAAACAAGTGGGGATTTTTGACATGTTAAAAACTATCACTGTAGGCAGCTGCGTCTCTATTCAAGGTCCAGTTGTAAGAAGCCTTCCAGATGGGCGCGTATCCATCCGCGTGGGCAACAAGATCTACTCTGGCAAGCCGATCTCCTGATCGTTCAGAGCAGAAACGGAAGAAAAAAGGCCGCTCCAGTTTGGAGCGGCCTTTTTCTTTAAATAAACCGTGCCGAGCGGGGCGGCATACGCTGGATTAATCCAGCGTACGCGTCACTTCTTCGCGCTCGAAGATCTCGATCACGTCGCCTGCGCGGATATCGTCGTAGTTCTCAAACGCCATACCGCATTCCTGACCGGACTGAACTTCCGCCACTTCGTCTTTGAAGCGCTTCAGGGTCTTCAGCGTGCCTTCGTGGATCACCACGTTGTCGCGCAGCAGACGCACGCCAGCGGAGCGACGCGCCACACCTTCGGTCACGATACAGCCAGCTACCTTGCCCACACCGGTCACTTTGAACACCTCTTTGATGTTCGCGTAGCCGATGAAGTTCTCGCGGATTTCTGCAGACAACAGACCGGAGGCCGCAGCTTTCACATCATCCACCAGGTCATAGATCACCGAGTAGTAGCGGATCTCCACGCCCTTCTGGTTGGCCGTGTTGCGGGCAGAGGCATTGGCACGGACGTTAAAGCCCATGATCGGCGCGCCGGAGGCTTCAGCAAGACCAACATCGGTCTCGGTGATCGCGCCCACACCGGAGTGCAGCACGCGCACGCGCACCTCATCGTTGCCGATTTTTTCCATCGCCTGAACGATCGCCTCAGCGGAGCCCTGCACGTCAGCCTTAACGAGGATTGGCAGCTCGGCCATGTTCTCGTCTTCCTTGGCCTTCTGCATCAGCTGCTCAAGCGTGGTTGCAGCACCCGCTGCCGCACGTTTGTCCTTGGCAACCTGCGCACGGTATTCCGCGATCTCACGGGCCTGCGCTTCGGTTTCGGTCACGTTGAGAACGTCACCCGCTTCCGGTGTGCCGTTCAGACCAAGCACCTCAACCGGCACGGAAGGGCCAGCTTCTTTGACGCGCTCACCTTTGTCGTTGATCAGCGCACGGACCTTACCGTACTGCTCACCCACAACAAAGATATCGCCTTGGCGCAGCGTGCCTTTCTGAACCAGAACGGTCGCAACAGGGCCACGGCCCACGTCCAGCTGCGCTTCGATCACAGCACCCTGTGCCGCGCGGTCCGGGTTGGCTTTCAGTTCCAGAATCTCTGCCTGCAGCGCGATGGCTTCCAGCAGTGCATCAAGGCCCTGACCGGTGTGTGCGGAAACTTCCACGTCCTGCACTTCACCAGACATCGCTTCCACGATCACTTCGTGCTGCAGAAGCTCTGCGCGCACTTTGTTTGGATCTGCGGCTGGTTTGTCGATCTTGTTGATCGCCACGATCATCGGCACTTCGGCCGCTTTGGCGTGGTTGATCGCCTCAATCGTCTGCGGCATGACCGAATCGTCGGCTGCCACCACCAGAACAACAATGTCTGTCACCTGTGCACCGCGGGACCGCATGGACGTAAACGCCGCGTGGCCCGGAGTGTCGAGGAACGACAGGGTCACGCCATCATCGGTTTTCACCTGATAGGCACCGATGTGCTGGGTGATGCCGCCAGCTTCGCCGGACACAACTTTCGCGTCGCGAATCGCATCCAGAAGCGAGGTTTTGCCGTGGTCCACGTGGCCCATGATGGTGATCACTGGCGGACGCGCCTGCAGATCGCCTTCATCATCTTCCACATCGGAGATCACGTCTTCCACGTCGGCGTCAGAAACACGGACAACCTTGTGGCCGAATTCTTCGATGATCAGTTCCGCTGTGTCCGCGTCGATAGTCTGGTTCTGCGTGACCATCATGCCCATTTTCATGAGCTCTTTCACAACGTCTGCAACGCGCTCGGCCATACGGTTGGCGAGCTCAGAGACCATGATGGCTTCTGGCAGCTGCACGTCACGCACAACCTTTTCACGCTCAACAGAGCCACCCATCGCTTTCTGACGCGCACGCTCTTGCTTACGCTTCATGGACGCCATGGAACGGTGGCGGTTGTTCTCACCACCGGTGGCCTGACCAAGTGTCAGCTTGCCGGAACGGCGGCCATCGTCACGACCTTTGCCACGGCCACCGCGCTGTTCACGCTCACGGTCTGCTTTGCGCTGGGTTGGCTGCGGTGCAGGCTTGTTAGTTGGTGCACCACGGCCCTGAGGCGCAGCAGCAGAAGGTGCAGGCGCAGCGGCAGCACGCTTGGCTGCCTCTGCGGCTTCCGCCGCTTCTTTTTTCTTGCGCTCTTCTTCTTCGGCTTTCTTGCGGGCACGCTCTTCAGCTTCGCGCTGTTCACGCTCTTTGGCTTCCGCTTCCTGACGACGACGCTCACGCTCTTCAGCGCGGGCCTTTTCTTCGGCTTCGCGGCGGGCTGCGTCTTCGGCTTCGCGTGCTTTTGCGGCCTGAAGCGCCTTCAGGCGGCGTTCCATTTCCGCATCAGAAATGCCAGCGGGGCGGCGATTGGGATCACCACCGGATTTTGCGCCACCACCGGCACCGGTTTTGGCCGCACCAGGCTTGGGCACCACAACGCGTTTGCGCTTCGTTTCCACCACGACATTTTTCTTGCGTCCGTGGCTGAAGCTTTGCGTCACGTTGCCAGGGCGGTTCCCACCGCGCAGACCCAAGGTTTTTTTACCGTCGTTATCGCTCATCTGGCTGTCTTGTCCTTCCCGGAGGCCGCTGCCACCGTTTCTTCGCGTACGCCTTTTAATCTTAGGGCTTCCTCTACAACACGATTTGTGAGTCCGCCAGACGCAAGCGCTCCATGTATCACAGTTTGTCGCCCAAAAGCCAAACCCAATTCGTCAGCTGTGAGCCAGTCTATGTGGTGACCACCATATGGCGGCCTCAGTTTCGTTTTCCCGCGCTCCGATCCGTCGCTGGCCTGAAGCAGCACCACTGCCTCATCCTTGACCAGCCAATCTTTGACCTTCTCAAAGCCAGCCACCGCTGATCCGGAGCGGCGCGCAAGGCTGATCAGCTCAATCACGCGCTGCCCCAATTGGCGGGACACCTCTTGCACCAGATCCTCAGGTACCTTCACCTGCTGCTTGGCAGCACGGGCAAAAACACCTTTCTTGACCGCCTTGCTGAGGGCGGCGACATTTGCGGTCACCCACATGCCACGGCCCGGCAATTTGCCCATCACGTCGGGCACAACCTGCTGGTCCGGCCCGACAACAAATCGGATCAGCCCCTCTTTGGGAGCTGTCGCGCCTGTGGCGATGCACTTGCGCTCTGGTTCTTCAGCCCGTTTGCCCGGACGGCCACCGCGGCTCATCTGTTGCCCTCTGAGGCCTGAAATCAGGCCTCAGCCTCCTCAGATGTGTCTTCTTCGCCGTCTTCAGCCGCTTCGGCCTCAAGCTCAGCCGGATCAACCCAGCCCAGCACGACGCGTGCTGTCATCACCATGTCCTGTGCTTCTTCCAGCGACACATCAAAAGGTTCCAGAATACCGTCGTCTTTGACACGCTCGCCGTTCACCGTGGTCCAGCCACCGGCCAGCTCCCAGTCTGCGCAGGTTGCAAAGTCTTCGAGGTTCAGCACGCCATCTTTGGCCAGTGCCTCGATCATTTGGGGTGTCAGACCCTCAAATGCAACCAGGCTGTCCTGAACACCCAGTTCACGGGCATTATCCAGCGCAGCTTTGTTCTGTGCATCAATGTAGTCACGCGCACGGGCCTGCAGCTCGTTCGCGGTGCCTTCGTCAACGCCGTCGATGACCAGCAGTTCATCCACTTCAACATAGGCCACTTCTTCGAGGTTGGTGAAGCCCTCAGACACCAGCAGCTGTGCGAAGAACTCGTCCAGATCCAGCGTTTCCATGAAGAGTTTGGTGCGCTCTTCGAATTCTTTCTGACGACGCTCGGATTCTTCCGCTTCGGTCATGATGTCGATGTCCAGCGCGGTCAGCTGGGACGCCAGACGCACGTTTTGACCACGACGGCCAATCGCCAGCGAAAGCTGCTCATCAGGCACAACCACTTCGATTTTGCCAGCTTCGTCATCCAGAACCACCTTGGACACTTCTGCAGGCTGCAGGGCGTTCACAAGGAAGGTCGGCTGATCTTCGTTCCATGGGATGATGTCGATTTTCTCACCCTGAAGCTCGTTCACAACCGCCTGCACACGGGAGCCGCGCATACCCACACAGGCGCCAACCGGATCGATGGAGCCATCGTGAGAGATCACAGCGATCTTTGCACGGGAGCCCGGATCACGCGCCACGGCTTTAATGTCGATGATGCCATCATAGATTTCCGGCACTTCCATTTTGAAGAGCTCGGCCATGAATTCAGGCGCGGTGCGGCTCAGGAAGATCTGGTGGCCACGTGGCTCACGGCGCACTTCTTTGATGTAGGCGCGCAGACGGTCGCCGGAGCGATAGCTTTCGCGGCCAATCTTGTCGTTGCGGCGCAGCACGGCTTCGGCACCGCCGAGATCCACGATCACGTTGCCAAATTCTTCGCGCTTCACAGAGCCGTTGATGATGGTGCCGGCGCGATCTTTGAACTCTTCGTACTGACGATCACGTTCCGCTTCGCGCACCTTCTGCAGGATCACCTGTTTGGCAGATTGCGCCGCGATCCGGCCCATTTCTACCGGAGGCACTTCTTCCACAAACACATCACCCACTTCCGGGTTTTCCAGATACTGTTTGGCCTGCTCTACGGTGAACTCTGCCTGATAGTTTTCCAGCAGATCGTCTTCGACAACGGTGCGCACGCGGGTGAAAGTCGCCTTACCGGTCTTGCGGTCGATGGAAACACGAATGTCCATTTCCGCGCCGTAGCGGCTTTTGGCTGCGCGGGCGAGGGATTCTTCCATCGCTTCAACCACCAGCCCGGGGTCGATCATCTTTTCGCGCGCAACGGCTTCGGCGGTCTGAAGCAGCTCAAGTTGGTTTGCAGAAGTGATTGCCATTGTCTTACTCCTCGGACTCTTCGGTCTCGACGTCGTCAAAATCGTCTTCGTTCAAGATGCCCGCCTCTTTGCGAGCTTTCAGCATTTCTTTGATCAGGTCATCGGTCAGCACCAGCTTGGCATCTGCCAGCCAGTCAAAGTTCAGACCTACAGTCACGGTCTCACCCTGATTGTCGATGTTGATCAGAACATCTTCGCCTTCGATACCAGCCAGCACACCTCTGAAGCGCTTGCGCCCATCAATCAGTTCGCTGGTTTCGATCTTGGCTTCATAGCCTTCATAGGCCTCAAAATCCTTCAGGCGCGTCAGCGGGCGGTCCACACCGGGGCTGCCCACTTCCAAAGTGTAGGAATCCGCCAGCGGATCTTCCACGTCCAGCACCGCGCTAACCGCATTGGAGATCTGCGCGCATTCATCCACTTCGATGCCGCCACCGGGGCGTTCAGCCATAATCTGCAGGGTGTGGGTTTTCCCACCCATCAGGCGCAGGCGCACCAGCTCAAACCCCATGTCTTCAATCACGGGGCCAACAATATCTGCCAGCTTGCGGTCAATCGCCGCTTTGGCAATCAGGTCACTCATAGGCGAGCTCCAAACACAAAAAAACGGGCCCGCGGCCCGTCGATCTTTCTCGGTGGTGCGTTCGGTGTCAGCCGATCGCGCCGCTGTTGAGAAGGCATATACGTGTCAGAAGCTGAGTCTGCAAGCCAGAATGTTGGACCGCGCGTTGCGCGGCCTCAGGCGCGCCACCAGCGTTCGGCAAAGCGTGCATTGTCCATCCCGTAGTGTGCGCCTGTGGCGCGCGGGGTGGCAATCGCCTTGGAGGTGGCCTGAAGGTGATCAGCAAAGGCCGGAATGATCAGATTTCCTGACTGCGCGACAAGCTGTTGCAGCTCCCCATAGAGCGCCCGGCGCTTGGTGCTGTCCATCTCAGAGCGCGCCGCACCAAGAAGCGTATCAAACAGCGGGTTCTCCCAGCCGCCCCGGTTCCATGTGGCGCCCGGTGCCAGATATGTGGCCATCGCCCAGTCTTCCGTGGCACGGCCCGCAGATGCGGAAAGAGACAGCTGGCTTGGTTGCGCAGAGAAGGCGATATCCACACCCACCTGCTTCAGCTGCTTGGCAAAAACAGCGGCCGCAGCTTGCCCCTGCCCGCCGGACCCGCCGATGAGTCGCAACAACAGCTGATCAACGCCTGCGGCGCGCAGAAGATGGCGCGCCTGCTCCGGATCATGCTCCAGCGCCCCAAGCGTGCCCGCATAGAATGGATTTGAAGGGCCAACCGGAGTATCGCTCCCCGACGCGCCATATCCGAGCAGCAGATCATCCACAAAGGTCTGACGATCCACCGCATGTTTGAGCGCCCGCTGCACAGCATCCGCTTCTGCCAGATTGTGACGGCCATCAAATGCAAAGCTGAAATGCTGGTTGCCGCGCAACTGTTGCAGCGTGATGCCCTCAGCCCGTGCGATCTGGGTGGCATAAACTGGCGCGATTTGCGCAACCGCATCCGCCTGCCCTTCCAGCAGAAGGTTCAACCGCTCTGAAGGCGCATCGACGTTCACAAAATCAAGCGCTTCAAAGAAACCGGCGCGTCCATCCTTGTAGTGTGACGACACCCGCGTCGCCTGCAGGCGCTGCCCCGGCTCAAAGGATTGCACGCGATAGAGCCCGGTGCCGATGCCGTTGAGCATCGCCAATTCGACATAGCCCGCCGGATAGATCACCAGATGGTAATCCGCGAGAAGATAGGGGAAATCCGCGTTGGAGGCCGCCAATGTGAACTGCACCTGATGATCGCCCAGCGCATGGATGCCGGTCACATCCCGCAGCAAAGGCTGCGCAGGCGAGGGATGCGCAGGATCAAAATGCAGCGCAAAGCTTTCCAGAACATCCTCGGCCACAAAGGGCTTGCCGTTGTGGAAGCTCACATCTTTGCGCAGATCAAAGGTCCAGATGCGCGCGTCCTCGCTTGCGCTCCAGCTTTCCGCCAACTCGCCTTTCAGCGCGCCATCCGCTGCAATTTCCGTGAGGCAATCAAACACCGCGCCATGCGCCGCCGCCATCATGAACAGGCTGTCATGATCCCGTGCGTCCCATGTGTCTTGCGCCGTTCCTCCCGTAAGAACACCGCGCAACGTCCCGCCGGTCTTGGGGGTGCCCGCCATCAACGCAAGACCGGAGGCCGCCAGCGCACCTGCGGCGGCACCAGAGGTCAAAAGGCTGCGTCGACTGATACGGGGCAAAGAAAATCTCCGGTTCTGCGGGCTTTGATCAGACGCGCTCGCCCGCATATTGTCCAGCAGTTTTCCTAGATGCGCGCCAATTGATCCATGATGCGCACCAGTTCCGCGCTGATGCCCGGCTCAGAGAGCGCGTGACCGGCGTTTCGCACCATGCGCAGATCCGCCATATCCCCCCAGGCCTGGGCCAGATTATAAGCCGCCCGCGGAGGGCAGATCATGTCATAGCGCCCCTGCACGATATATCCGGGAATGTCTTCCAGAACGGCCATGTTCTTCAGGATATGGCCATCGGTGTCGAGGAATCCAAGGTTCCGGAAATAGTGATTCTCCAGCCGCGAGAAGGCACGCGCATATTCTGCGGGGGCATCCCCGCCCGCACCGTTGGAATAAACCGACGCCAGCGCATTTTCCCAGCCAGCCCAGGCACGGGCGTATTTGATCTCCGTTGCGCGATCACCGCAGAACAGGCGGTGATGGTAGGCCTCAATCAGATCGTCTTGCTCATCTTCCGGAATCAGCGAGGTAAACCGCGCCCAGGGTTCGGGCCAGAATTGCCCGGCGCCGCCGCCATAAAACCAATCAAGCTCGGAGCGGGTCATCAGGAAAACACCGCGCAGCACGAGGCAAACCGTGTTTTCGGGATGCGCCTGCGCATACAGCAGCGACAGGGTTGCGCCCCAGCTGCCCCCAAAAACAATCCATTCGGCAATGCCCAGCGTAGACCGGATATGTTCCATATCAGCGATCAAATGCCACGTCGTGTTGTGCGCCACCTCAGCATGCGGGCGCGAGTGGCCACAGCCACGCTGATCAAACAAGATCACCCGATAAACCTTGGGATCAAAGTAGCGCCGCATCGCCGGGCTGCTGCCGCCGCCGGGACCGCCATGCACAACAATCACCGGCAGCCCTTGCGGATTGCCCGATTGTTCCACATAGATCGCGTGACCGTCGCCCACGTCCAGCATCCTCTGGTCGAAGGGTTCGACCGGAGGGTAGAGGTAGTGCACTGCGCGCTTTTGGCCCGAGTTTTTGTCCATGTCCTACCTATAATGGTTGCGACGCCCAAATGAGCATGGAGAGTTCAAAATGCAAGCCACGAATACCACGGTAGATCCAGCCGAAGTGGCCAAATTCGAGGCCATGGCGGCGGAATGGTGGGATCCGAACGGTAAGTTCAAACCGTTGCACATGCTCAACCCCTGTCGGCTTGACTACATTACGTCGCAGATTGCGGCAGAGTTCAATCGCGACTTGTCTCAAGCTTTGCCTTTTGCCGGGTTGCGTCTGCTTGATATCGGCTGCGGCGGCGGTTTGCTGTCTGAACCGATGGCGCGTTTAGGGGCGGAGGTTGTTGGCGCAGACGCTGCGGAAGGCAACCTGCCGGTGGCACGCGTCCATGCGGAGCAATCCGGCCTGACCATCGACTATCGTCACACCACAGCCGAAGCCCTTGCAGAGGCCGGGGAGCAGTTTGACGTGGTGCTGAACATGGAAGTTGTGGAGCATGTGGCCGATCCGCTGAGCTATCTCACGGCCTGCCAGCAGTTGCTGAAACCGGGCGGGCTGCACATCTGCTCCACCATCAACCGCAACCCGAAGAGCTTTGCCATGGCCATCATCGGCGCGGAATATGTCATGCGCTGGCTGCCTAAGGGCACCCATGAATGGCACAAATTCATCACGCCTGATGAGCTGTTTGGCTTGATCGAGCAATCCGGTCTCACACCGGTGGATCGCAAGGGCTTTGTGTTCAATCCGATCAGCTGGCAGTGGTCGCTTTCAGATCGCGATCTGAGCGTGAACTACGTGACCGCCAGCATCAAAGACTGACGGGTTAACCGCCGTCTTCAAGCTTGAGGCGCAATTCGCGCAGGATCGGGAGCGCCGCGCGCACCCGGTCATCCCCAAGCTTGCTCACCATTTCATTGATGATGGGCGCCATGCTGGCCAGCGCCGCGTCGCGCGCCTGCCGTCCGGCGGGGCTGATCGCCACCATCTTGCGTCGCGCGTCGTCCCAATCGGGCCGAATGTGCACATAGCCTGCCAGCTCAAGCTTGTTGAGCGTGTTGGTCATGGCACCGCGCGTGAGGTGAAACGTCTTGGCCAATTGTGCCGGGCTGCGCTCTGCGTTGGAGCGATCCAGATGATTGAGCACAGAAAAATGTGAAAGCTCCATGCCTTTGGGCAGGACTTTGGACAGGCGGGATCGGGCCAGCTGGTCCACCATGAGAATTTCACCAAACAAGGTGATGGCCAATCCGCTTTTGTCGTTCATTTAAGGCCCGTCAAACTCTCGATCGTGCTGAAGTGCTGGCACCTGCCTGCGGGCTTTTTGAACCAAAGAGAGATCAACATCAACAATCGTGACACCGGCCTCGGTGCCTGCGTCCGCAAGAACCTCCCCCCAGGGGGCCACCACCATGGAATGCCCATGGGTGCGCCGCGCCTGTCCACGCGTGGTCGCATGGGTGCCGGTCTGCGCCGGGGCAATCACAAAACAGCCGGTTTCAATGGCCCGCGCGCGCAGGAGCGTTTCCCAATGCGCCGCCCCTGTGACATGAGAAAAGGCCGCGGGCACCGTCAGGATCTGCGCACCAGCCTTGGCAAGACTGCGATGGAGTGCGCCAAAGCGCACATCATAGCAAATCGTCATCCCAATCGCGCCAAACGGGGTTTCGGCCACCACCGCCTTGTCGCCCGGGCGATAGCCATCTGATTCGCGGTAGGTTTCTTCCGGCGTCACATCCACATCAAACATGTGGATTTTGTCATAGCGCGCGACGATCTCCCCCTTGTCGGAGATCACAAACGACCGATTGGCAAAGCGCCCATCCGGATCATGTGTCTTTAAACCAAGACTGCCGATCAGCGCCCACATGCCAAGCTCAGCGCATAGGGCAGAGAGCGCGGGAAGCGTGGCGTCTTCTTCCTCCAACCGCAGCACCTCGTTCTGGCGACTGCGGCTGGTAGAAAGACAATTCATCACCTCCGGCATAAAGGCGAAGTCTGCCCCTTCAGATTTTGCCTCGCGCATCATCGCCGACGCGGTGGCCAGGTTTTCCTCTGGCACGTCGGAGGAGGTCATCTGAAGCAGGGCGGCGCGCATGGCAGATCAGGCCGCCAGCAGAGGGTCGAGCTTACCCGCGCGCTCCAGCGCCATCAGATCGTCGCAACCACCCACGTGGGTCTCGCCGATGAAAATCTGCGGCACGGTGCGGCCACCGTTGGCGCGGGTGATCATTTCTTGTTTGCGCCCTGGGCTGGTCAGCACGTCAATCTCTTTGAAGTTGACGTTTTTCTGTTTCAGCAGGCGTTTTGCGGCGTGGCAGTACCCACAGAGCGGGCTGGTGTAGATTTCGACAGGCTGCATGGTCTTTCCTTTATGCACTCAAATTGTTTGTCGGCCATTTAGGAACCCTTTGCAACGCGTGCCAGTGTCAGAACACACACATCTGTGGCATTTGCCTGAAAACAGGCGTCGGTTGCCGCCTTTAACGTCGCCCCGCTGGTCAAAACGTCATCCACCAGAAGCACATACGCGCCCTTCAAAACTCCGTGATGTTTGGGGTTTGCCGCAATCGCTCCGGCGAGTTTTTTGTGGCGCGCCGCTGCAGTCAGCCCTTCCAGACTGCCACGCCCATGCCGCCGGATCAGCAAATCCGGGCAATAGCTGGCTGAAACCTCACAGGCCAATGCCTCCGCAAGAAGCGCCGCTTGATTGTAGCGCCGCCGCAGCAGTCGCAGGCGATGCAATGGCACAGGGGCGATCACCGTCTCAGCCCTCAGAAGCGGGGCAGCAGCGCGGGCGAGCCATTTTGATGCAGGCCGCACAACCTCGGTGCGGTCCCCGTGTTTGAGTGCCAGCACAAGCCTGCGCCCTGTGCCCGCATAAAGCAAAGCGGCGCGCGCCTTGCGCCAAGGGGGCCGGTCTTTCAGACAGGCATCACAGACCACACTGTCCTCCCCCTGCAAGCGCGTCACCGGGGTGGCGCAGGTGTCGCACACGTCTGCGCCAAGAAAATTGGTGTCTGCCCAGCATTCGGCGCATAAGCCGAAGTCACTTTCGACCATATCACCGCAGCCGACGCACCGCGGCGGAAACAAAAGATGCAGCGTTGTTTGAAACTTACGGGCGAACAACCTATTTTCCGCGCTATGCAAAACCAACCTCACCTCACTGACAGAGCGGCCCTTGATCGCAACCGCGCGCGCGCTGATCTGCAGGACGCCATGTTCCTGCATGCGCTGGCGCAGGACGAGATTCAGGATCGTCTCAGCATGGTTAACAAAGGGTTTACGCGACCTGCCGTGGTGACCGGCTTTCCAAGCGTTTGGGAGCGATGCGTTCCCAATGCGAAAATTGTCGCGGACACAGAGGTGCTGGCTCTGGAAACCGGTGCCCATGATCTGGTGATCCATGCCATGGGGTTGCATTGGGCCGACGATCCGGTGGGTCAAATCATCCAATGCCGCCGCGCTTTGGAAAACGATGGTTTCTTTCTGGCTGTGTGTTTTGGCGGGCAAACCCTGCATCAACTGCGCGCCTCTCTGGCGCAGGCCGAGGTCGAGCTCACCGGCGGTCTTTCCCCCCGCGTTGCCCCTATGGCGGAAATCCGTGATCTCGGCGGCTTGCTGCAACGGGCGGGGCTGTCATTGCCCGTGGCCGACACCGCGCCCCTGACCGTGACCTACGAAAGCCCCTGGGCCTTGATGAAAGAGCTGCGTGCCATGGGCGAAGGAAACGCCCTGCAAAATCGATTGCGCACCGCGACGTCGCGTTCGTTAATGATCCGCGCCTGCGAAATCTACGTAGAAAGCTTCATGAAAAATGGTCGCATACCCGCCACGTTCGAATTAATTTATCTGACCGGCTGGGCACCTGACGACAGTCAACCCCAACCCCTGCGGCCCGGATCGGCCACCAACCGACTTGCCGACGCGCTCGGCGCCTCTGAAATCAAACTGCCCAAGTGATCTTACAAGTGATCCTACACGGAACGGACCTTCCCCTATGACCCAAGCCACCTGCCCCGCCCACGCCCCTGCGGACCACCCTAAGGTAGCGCGCGGCAAAACCGGCATATTGCTTGCCAACCTTGGCACGCCTGACGACTACACCTATTGGCCCATGCGCCGCTACCTGAGCGAATTTCTGTCCGACAAGCGGGTGATCGACTATCCGGCATGGAAGTGGCAGCCTTTGCTGCAGCTAATCATCCTGTCCAAACGCCCGTTTTCCAGCGGCAAAGCCTACGAATCGATCTGGGACAAGGAGCGTGGTGAAAGCCCGCTGATGGTCATCACCAAGGAGCAGACCGCCAAAATCGCAGAAACCCTGACCGCCCGTCACGGTGAGGATGTCATGGTTGATTTCTGCATGCGCTACGGCAACCCCTCCACAACTTCCAAGGTGCGCGAGATGGTGGCTGCCGGCTGTGAACGCATCCTGTTCTTCCCGCTCTATCCGCAATACGCAGGTGCCACGACAGCGACCGCCAACGATCAGTTTTTCCGCGCTCTGATGGAAGAAAAATGGCAACCGGCAGCCCGCACGGTGGAAGCCTATTTTGAGCACCCCGCCTATATCGAAGCGTTGGCGCAGTCGGTGGAAAAAGCCTACGCCGCTCAGGAAAAACGCCGGACCTGCTGGTGGTTTCTTACCACGGCATGCCAAACGCTACCTGCAGGAGGGCGATCCCTATCACTGCCAATGCCAGAAAACCACGCGCCTGCTCAAAGAGCGTCTGGGCTGGGAAGACACCGATCTGCGCACCACGTTCCAGTCGCAATTCGGCCCCGAAGACTGGCTGCGCCCCTACACCGTGGAAGAAGTGGCCGCGTGTCGCAAAAGAGGAAGGCAAGAAGAGCATCGCCGTAATCGCGCCTGCCTTCTCTGCGGATTGCATCGAAACGCTGGAAGAGATCAACGAAGAGATCAAAGAGAGCTTTGAGCACGCAGGTGGCGAAGACTTCCTCTACATCCCCTGCCTTAACTCTGATGAGGCGCATGTTGCCGCGCTTTGTGAGATCATCGACCAGAATCTCGGCGGCTGGATCACCTGAACAGCGCCCATTCCATGAAAAGCTTATGCCTCGGGTTCAAACGGCCCGGGGCATTTTTCTTTCAGGCACAGGAAAACGTAAAAAAGGCGGAGCCAAAGCCCCGCCTCTTTTGAATTCGTAGTTCAGTAAGCTTAAAAAGCTTAGCTGCCTGCAGCAACAGCAGCAGCCACAACTGCCAGCAGTACCAGCGGAACCCAGACGCCAGAGCCGGAGCCGTTTGCGGCTTCTTCGATGACAACAGGTTCAACAACTGGGTCGGCCAAGCCGCCAGCCATTGCAGTGGTTGCAGCAGCAGTCAGAGCAGCAGCGATAACGAGTTTTTTCATTCTACACCTCCAGAATTCGCTTGCCACCAATAGGAATGGGCGATGACAAGCACCCAAGACTTACCTCGTAAGTCACGTCTAAACAGTAATTTTTCGGAATTGCAAACCGAAGTTTACCTTAAACGCGACTCCCGAAACAAAATGTCGTCAAATTAGCAACACTTGCGTGCCCACTTTTGTCAACGAAAACAGCTCTGCGATGTGTTCGTTGTAAAGACCAATGCAACCGTTGGATGAACGACGCCCAATTTTGCGAGTGTCATGGGTGCCGTGGATTCGGTAATAGGTCCAACTCAGATAAAGTGCGTGTGTGCCCAATGGGTTATCCGGACCCGGGCCAACAAAATCAGGCCATTCCGGGTTGCGCTCTTTCATCGACGGCGTTGGACGCCAGCTTGGCCCCTCAACCTTGCGCACAACTTTGGTGCGGCCCAGACGTGTGAGGTCTTCGCTCAAAGGCACAGAAGTCGGGTAGAGTTTATAGACCGACTCATCTTCTGACCAATAATGCAGCGCGCGGGACGTGACATCCACAAGAACAGCGCCGTTCTTCAGGTTGTCAAAATACGGCGCCCAGTCCAGCGACCGGAAGCTCGAAATATTGCGAACGACACGCTCGTCTAGGTCGCGTTCCACCTCAGTGGTTTCAGCTTCGGTTTGTGCCAAAGCCGGCGTGCTCAAAAAGGCGGCGCTACCTGCCAGAAACGTACGCCGTCCAAACTTATCCGACCGATCTACAGTCATTATTTTTCTCCAGAAACCAACCTCACGGATCGGTGAGATCATATGGCTCTAATGCCGCAGTCGCAAATCAATCAATTGTCAGGGTAGCAATGTCACGCCTATGTGGGTTTTCATGGCCACGATGTGCGGGTAGGAGTGCCCCAATCAATTAGGTGGGACAGAGACACGATGCGCGTTATTGCACTTTTGCTGGCTGCAGCTGTTGGATTGGCCGCTTGCGGAACCGGAGGCGGTGGCAGCGCCAAGCAATATAAGATTTCCTCGGGCAATACCGCCCGCGTTCAGTTTCGCGTACTGGACTCTGTAAATGCGCTTCGTCAGGCCTCTGGCGCACCAGCCGTGGAACTCAACGCCCAACTGAATGCCGCCGCTGCGACCCATGCGCGGGATATGGCCCTGCAGAACCGCCCATGGCACTTTGGCTCTGACGGCTCCTCGCCGCTCGATCGTGTGGCGCGCGTGGGCTACACCGGTGTTCTGACCGGCGAAACCATCAGCGAGACCTACGAAACCGAAGTTGAGACCCTCGCCGCCTGGATGGAGCAGGATGACACGCGTTCTGTGATCCTCGACCGCAACGCGCGCGACATGGGCTTTGCCTGGTTCCAGGAAGACAATGGCAAGATCTGGTGGACCCTTGTGATGGGTCAACCAAACTCTGCGTCCTTTATTGATGTTGCAGAGACCACCAGCACACCAGAAGCCAGCGACACAAACCCGTTCTCAACGATAAATTGAGATCGGGGTTCCGTTTCTGACCATCGCGTAAATGTCGCGCATCTCTTCGTCTGAGACCGCGATACAGCCTGCTGTCCAGTCCTCAACGCCGTTCTGAAACAGCTGCGGCCGCCCGTGGATAAAAATGTCTCCACCGGGGGATTCACCGATCGAGGCCGCATAGGCGCGATCCGCGGCATTGGGGTAAGAGATGCCAAGCGACAGATAGAAGCGGCTATTGGGATTGCGGCGGTCGATGTAGTAATCGCCCTCCGGCGTGCGGCCATCGCCTTCGATCTGCTTGTGGCCAGCAGGAGAAAACCCAAGGCCCACGTCATAGGCCTGCAGCACCTGATCATGGTGCATCAGATACATCCGGCGGCTTTCTTTATAAACCAGCACACGGGTGACCTCGGGGCCATTGTATGTGGTGAATTTCTCGGCGCAGCCTGCCAATCCGAATGCCAGAACGGCAATCATCAATGCGGAGATCCAACGCATCAACAAGTTCCTCTTTATATGTCTTCACTGCCTCTGAGCGTTTCTTAGCAGACCCGCCGGCCATGTGCCGCTCACGCCTGCGTGATACGCGCTATTTCCGAACAAATCTTGAAGCCAATTCCACGTGCGAAGACCAGCGGAATTGATCGACTGTCTGCACCCACTCAAGCGCATAGCCCGCCTGCACCAGCACCGCCGCATCCCGTGCAAAGGTCACGGGATTGCAGGAAACATAAGCGATTTCAGATATCTGCGATTTGGCGAGCTCTGCCACCTGCGCCTCAGCGCCCGCGCGCGGGGGGTCAATGACCGCAAAGTCATAGCGCAGATCCTCGGCAATCAGCGGATTGCGGAACAGATCGCGGGTCTCTGCCGTCACTTTTTTAAGCCCTGTGGCCATGCGCCATCCAGCATCCATGGCTTTGACCATGGATTTCTCACCTTCGATGCCGTGCATCATGTAGCTCTCAGCCAACGGCAGGGTGAAGGTGCCGCTTCCAGCAAAGAGATCAACACCTGAGTCGCCCTGCGTGATCGCCGAACGCACAGACGCCAGCAAAGCCTCCTCGCCCTCTTTGGTCGCCTGCAAAAACGCGCCGGGTGGTGGAACAACCCTAGCTTTTCCAAAGGTTTGGTAGGGCGCAATCCGTGTTGCGATGACCTCTCCATCCCATGTGAGCCGTGCCAGCTTGTGGCGCTCCACCTCCTGAGCCATACGCGCCAAGAGCGCGCCATCGAGCGGTCTGCCGCCTTTCACAGACAGATCAAGCCCCGCGTCTGACAGGGTGACCGTGGCGCTGAGCTCGCCTTTGCGCGACCCACCAATTTGGGACAAAGCGCCCACAATCTCCAAAGCGCGCATCAGATCCGGATGCAGAAGCTGGCAGTCGCTGATGTCGGCAATCACATCCGAGGCGCGGGCATGAAAGCCGACAAGCGCACCCTTTTTGGTGCGACGGGCAGAAATCACCGCGCGGCGGCGGGACTGCGCGGGGGAGGTCACGATGGGGCGCAGATCGGTTTCCAAACCCTGCGCGGCAAGCGCCTGACGCACCACATCCACCTTCCAATCCGCGACAAAGCCATCCGCTGCATGCTGCAACTGGCAGCCGCCGCAGCTTTTGAAATGCCGGCAAGGTGCCTTCACCCGCTGATCAGAAGGGGTCAAAACCCGTATGTTTTTCAGACGGTTGCCCTCAAGCTCCCCTTCGACGGTTTCGCCGGGAAGGGTGAGCGGGGCAAAGATCGGGCCGTCGGCGATGCCATCACCGTGCAGGCCCAGTCGCTGGATGTCGATCTGGCTCATGCCTGTCCCCTAACGAGGGACAAGCACAAGGTCAAACGCTACTCTGCAGCCTCATCGGCATTGAGGAAGCCACCGGATTGCCGCGCCCAGAAACCGGCATAGAGACCATTCTGCGCAAGCAGCTCTGCGTGACTGCCCTGCTCCACGATACGGCCTTGATCCATAACCAAAATTCGGTCCATCTCGGCAATCGTCGACAGGCGGTGCGCAATGGCGATCACGGTTTTGCCCGCCATCATGCCGTACAGCGTGCGTTGAATGGCCGCCTCAACCTCACTGTCCAAAGCGCTGGTCGCTTCGTCCAAGAGCAGAATCGGCGCGTCTTTCAGGATCACCCGAGCCAGAGTGATACGCTGACGCTGACCGCCGGAGAGTTTCACGCCCCGTTCGCCAACATGGGCATCATAACCTTTGCGCTCCTCCGGATCCTCCAAATCCAGAATGAAATCATGGGCTTCGGCCTTTTTGGCAGCGGCAATCATATCCGCCTCTGTGGCATCAGGCCGACCGTAGAGCAGGTTGTCGCGTACAGAGCGATGCAGCAGCGAGCTGTCTTGCTGCACCATGCCGATGGCATCGCGCAGGCTGTCCTGCGTGACAGTGGAAATGTCCTGCCCGTCGATCAAAATGCGCCCGGTTTCAACATCATAGAAGCGCAGCAGCAGCTTCACCAAAGTCGATTTGCCTGCCCCGGAACGGCCGATCAGACCCACTTTTTCACCCGGTGCAATGGTCAGGGAGATCTGGTCCAGCCCGCCGGAGCCGCGGCCGTAGTGATGCGACAGGCCCTGCAGCTCGATTTCCCCCTGATCAAAATCAAGCTGTGGAGCTGATTTTTGATCAACCAGATCAATAGGTTGGGCAATGGTTTCCATACCCTCGGCCACAACACCGAGCTGGCGGAAGAAGGAGGTCAGCGCCCACATGATCCAGCCGGTCATCGCATTCAGGCGCAGGCTAAGCGCGGTGGCAGCAGCAACCGCCCCAACAGAGGCCTGCCCCATGGACCAGAGCCAGATGGCCCAGCCCACAACGCTGACGATCAGCACCCCGTTGAGCAGAACCAGCGCCACATCCATGACGGTGAATATCCGCATCTCGTGCTGGAAGGTTTCCCGTGAATATTCAATGGCTTCCTTGGCATATTCCAGCTCGCGCTGATTGTGGGCAAAGAGCTTTACCGAATGAATATTGGTATAGGCATCCACCACGCGACCGGTGACTTTGGAGCGCGCATCAGAGGCGGCCTGAGAGGCCGGGCCGACGCGTTTGACGGTCCATTTGACCAAGAAGCCATAGAGCACCAGCCAGCCCAGCATTGGCAGCACCAGACGGGGGTCTGCATCGGCCAAAAGGATTGCTGCGCCAATGACATAGGCGATGGAGAAGGTGATCGCGTCAAACACCTGAAACACGGCTTCGCCCGCGGCCGGAGGGGTCTGCATAATCCGGTTGGCAATGCGGCCGGCAAAGTCGTTCTCAAACCAGCCAACTGATTGACGCAAAACATGTTTATGGGCTCGCCACCGGATCAAAGCCCCGAAGTTTGGCAGCACGGTATTGTTCAGCAGGAGCACATCGAGCGCCTGAAGCGCGGGGCGCAGGAAGAGCACAAACAGCACCACCAGGATGAACTCGGTGCCGTGGTCTGCCCAAACCGTCGACGGATCGCCTGTCAGAAGGTCCACCACGCGGCCCATATAGGCGATCAGGCCGACCTCCACCGCCGCCACGATGATGGACATTATCGTAGCAAAAACAAAGACTTTGCGGAAAGGCAGCGCATAGTCGCGCATGAAGGGCCACAGCTTGGTGGGGGGCGTATCTACTTCGTCGTAGTCGCAATAGGGGTCAACAAGGGTCTCGAAAAACTTGAACATGAGAAAGCCTGAAAGAACAGAAAGTTAAGTGCATAAATGAAGTGACACGCCACAATCGGCCGCCACTGCGGTCCGATGTGGTTATGAAAACCAAATCCCGCGATACATTTTGCACTCCTTCTCATGGTTGAGTGAGGTGATGCTGCGCTACCGTTGCGCCAAAGTCAACCGGGCATTAACCAGCTTTTTGGCACGTCGGTATCACGTCGGTAAGGCGGCTGTATCGCGGAGGTGCGAAATTTGTGGTCGGGCAAAGTGTAAGCACAAGGCGCGTTGGCCGTTGCCGATCACTCAGGCGCGTCAAGCAACGCCGCTGCGGTGAGCGTGAACTGTGACTCGATCCAGCGGGCCTCAAGCTGTTTCAGCCGTTGGCCAAGCGCGGCCCCTTGAAAGCGATCCATCAGATCAGCGGGGCGGATCGGGAAAGTCGCAGCCGCACCGCGCGCCGCCTCAGACAGCGCACCCGGCATCAAGGGCATCTCCAGCAGGGCCGCGCGCAGCAGCACGATGGACTGGCCAAGATCCGCGCCATGGTGATAGCCAAGCGCGCCGGAGCTGTCGGTGCTTTCCACGCCGTTGCGCAGGGTTTCCAGCTGACGGGCGCGTTTCTTGGAGAGGCGCAACGCTTCGGCCACCTGTTGCCCGCCCAAGGCCGCAAGACGACGCATCGAATCCGGCGCAAGACCGGCAAGCCCTTCCAAATGCACCAGCGGCGCAAGCGCGCGATCATCGGCCCCTTCGAGCACAGCGGTGAGCGCGCCGGTGCTGCGCATGGCAGCCACGGCTGGGGCCGGATCAGGCGCACCCATGAGTTTGACCATCTCCGCGCCTATGCGCTCTTTGGAGAGGCTGGCAATGCCCTCGATATTGGCGGCGATAGCGGCCAAGGCCTCCGGGTCCATGCCCTCAGCCGGATCGCCGTAAAAGGCGTGAAAGCGGAAGTAGCGCAGGATGCGCAGGTAATCTTCGCGAATACGGTCTTCGGCCACATCAATAAAGCGCAGGCGGCGGGCCTCAAGATCTGCAAGCCCGCCAAGCGGGTCGACCACGGTGCCGTCCGAGCGCGCATAAAGTGCGTTCATGGTGAAGTCGCGACGATGCGCGTCATCCTCGACATGGTCGGAAAAGGCCACCACGGCGCGGCGGCCATCGGTTTCTACATCGCGCCGGAAGGTGGTGATCTCATGGGGGATGCCACCGGAGACCACGGTGATGGTGCCATGCTCAATCCCAGTGGGGATCGCGTTCAACCCTGCCGCCTTTGCCAGCGCCATGACCTGCTCGGGGCGGGCATCGGTGGAGATGTCGATGTCATTGACAGGCGCGCCCAAAAGCGCGTTGCGCACACAGCCGCCGACAAAGAGCGCCTGATGATGATCAGTCTCTAACATAGCGCAAACCGCCTGTGTGGCGGGCGCGGTCAACCAGTCTCCGGTGACCTTCATAGACGTTCTACCCGTTCGGCAAGACCGCGCAGAATGCGCGCTGTGGCGCCCCAGATGTAATAGGGGCCAAAGGGGACTGTGAAATAATGGCGACGCTTGCCCTGCCAGCGGCGGTATTGCACGGAAAACCGCGCCGGATCGGTGACATGGGAGAGCGGCACAGAGAAGACCTCATCGACTTCGCCCGGCTCGGGGATCACGTCAAATGCGTCTCTAACATGGCCCAAAACCGGTGTGACCATGAAGCTTGTCACGGTCTCATGGGTGGGCAGTGTGCCGAGCACATCGACATTTTCAGAAGGCAGACCGATCTCCTCACGGGCTTCGCGCAGCGCGGCAGCGATCACATCCGCATCGGCCTCGTCCTGCTTGCCCCCGGGAAAGGCAATCTGCCCCGGATGGTGCTTCAGATGGCTGGCACGTTTGGTGAGGATGACATGGGGAATGCCGGATTTGATCTCGATCGGGACCAGCACACCAGCGGGGCGCAGCTTGCGGCCGGGCGGCAGGATCACATCAGGATTGAGATCAAAATCAGAAGAGGCCGCGCTGTCCAGCGACAGCGCGGCCTTGATGTGGTGGAGCGGATCAGACGCCTGCGGCATCGGCACCGCTGTCTTTGCTGCGGTCCTTGGGTGGCATGCCCACGGAGGCCGGATCCATGTCGTAATGCGCGCCGCAGAATTGGCAATCCGCAGTCACGCGGCCTTCCGGTGTGGTCATCTTTTCGATGTCACGGGCGGAGTAGATCGACAGGGACTGGCGTACGCGCTCCTCGGAGCATGTGCAGCCAAATTTCACGGATTGCGCAGCATAGACACGCGGCTCTTCTTCGTGGAACAGGCGCACCAGCAGATCGGTTGGCGGCACGGAGGGGCCGATCATTTCCAGATCTTCGACCGAATCCAGCAGGATATTGGCGCGGTTCCAGTTCTCGGCGTCGTCTTCGTTGACCACATCTTTGGCCAGAAGGTAGCCGCTTTCGCCGCTGCCGCCTTCGCCGGAGACTTCGGGGCTGGCTTTTGGCATGTGCTGCAACATGATGCCGCCTGCGCGCCAGTGTTCGCCCACACCCGGCTCGATGGATTTGCCGAATTTCAGCGAAAAGCGCGTGGCGAGCTGTTCAGACTGCGCGAAATAGGCTTCTGCGGAGGCCTGCAGAGAGCCGCCGACCAGACCGGAGATGCCCTGATAGGGCTTCATGCCTTCGCCCTGATCGATCAGAACTGCGAAATAGCCGTTGCCGAGCTGCTCAAACGGGGTGCCTTCGGTCAGGCGCTCTTCATCAAAGCTGGCGTAAGCGCGGATGCGGGCGATCTCGCCCTCGTTTTGCGGCGCGTAGTAATCGGTGGCGATCATGCGCACGGGGCCGTTGGTCTGCACTTGCAGCGACAGCTTCCAGCGCAGGCTGATGGTCTGGCCTATCAGCGCGGTCAGCAGGGCCATTTCGGCCACCAGCGCCTCGACCGTTTCCGGATAGGCATGTTGTTTCAGCACGCCCGAGAGCACGCCATCCAGACGCGCCACACGTCCGCGAATATCAGATTTGTCCAGCTGGAACGGCAACACTGTGTCGTCCCAGGCAATTTTACTTGCAGCTTTCATGGGGTTTCCTTATCGGCCTTCCCTTGCCATACCGCGACTATATAGGGCCAGCAAGGGCCGGAAAAAGGGGTTTCACGGATGATTCCACGATTTGGCACACCGCCGCGCGCGGACAAACGGTATCGGATGCGTCCCGGGGCCTATGCGGTTCTGCTCAAGGGAGAGCAGATGCTGGTGACCTATCAGAGCGCGCCGCATGATGAATTTCAGCTGCCCGGCGGCGGGATTGATCCCGGTGAAAGCCCTACGGTCGCGCTCTATCGTGAGGTTTTTGAGGAGACCGGCTACCGGATTGCCAAGCCGCGCCGGCTGGGCGCGTTTCGCCGTTTCACCTTTATGCCGGAATATGACCTCTGGGCGGAAAAGCTCTGCACGATCTATGTGGCCACGCCAACGCTGCGGATCGGCCCGCCAAGTGAGCCGGGGCATACGGCGGTGTGGATGGATATTGAGGATGCGGTGGCGAAGCTGGCCAATGATGGCGATCGCCATTTCACGGCGCAATTTCTGCGTTAAGCGATATGGCGGCGGGCCAATGTGCGCTCTATCGCAGGGCGCACATCAGGCGTGCTGATGCGGTCAGTCGCCTTGATATTCCAGCAGAATACCGGACACATCGTCCGGGAAGCCTTTGCCGCCGGAGAATTCATCGAGCTTCCAGACCAGCGCCTGAAGGGTGTTCTCCAGATCGTGGTCTTTGAGATCCGCCATCATCGTCTCAAGCCCCTCTTCGCCGAGCATGCCAGTGCCGGTGTCCGGACATTCGGTCACCCCATCTGACAGGAGGAACAGGCGGTCGCCGGGGGCGAGCTGGATGTCAAACTGCGAGAACTCGGCGCCGGGGATGAGGCCCACCGGAAGGCCGCCGGGGCCATCCTGCTCAATCGTGCCATCGGCGCGCTGCACCAGCGGATGCGGATGCCCCGCCTGTGCCATGATCACCTTGCCAGTTTTTAGATCCACATCGGCCAGCAGCATGGTGAAGTAATGCTCGGTCTCCATCTCATCGAGAATGATCTCGTTAAGACGCGCCACCACCTCTGCGGGCGGCAGCGGTTGATGGGTGCCGTCGGGCAACACCTGCATGGCCACATTATGCTCCGGCGAGGTTGCGGAAAGATGGCCCGCGAGACGGGCGGTGATCAGGGCAGAGCTGATTCCATGGCCTGAAACGTCAATCGCATAAAGGCCAATGCGCGTGTCGCTGATCTTGTAGTGGCCGACAAGATCGCCCCCCACATGGCCAGAAGATTGCAGCAACAGCGACACCGCCGCGCCATCAAAGGTGCGATAGCGTTCAGGCACCAGAGATTGCTGGAGTTTCTTGGCGGCCAGAAGGTCATTATCAAGGCTGTCATAAAGCCGCTGAAGCTCGTCCAGCGTGTCGGTGATGACCTTGTTTTTGTCTTTCAGCTCGCGCTGCATGCGCAGGATACGCTCTGCCGCAGAGATCCGGGCGCGCAACTCATAGCCGTTCACCGGTTTGGTCAGGAAATCATCAGCACCGGCGTCAAAGCCCTGTGCAACCTCGGTTTTCTCGCTCTTGGAGGTCAAGAGGATGAAGTAGCCGTAGGTTTCTGTCTGCAGCTGGCGGAAGGCGACGCAGAATTCGATCCCGGTCATGCCCGGCATCATCCAGTCCGACAAGATCAGATCAGGCGGATCCTCGCGGCAGATCTCCAGCGCTTCCATACCAGAGGCCGCCTCGATCACATCATAACCGTCCCGCTTGAGAGACAGGCTGAGAATGCGCCTTTGCACACGGCTGTCATCCACCAGCAACACACGCTTGATCACGCCGGTTTCAGGCGCATCATCTTCAGCAGATTGAACAGAGGTGCTCGACAAAACTCTGGGGCCTTTGCACAAATTTCGAATTTGGTTACACAGACATCTAGGAACGTGCGCCTTAACATGCCGTCAAAAGTAAAAATGAGATAGTTCAAATTTTACGGGTTAGGAATTGTTAATACTTTTTTGTCATTGTTAGGTGAGGAACTGATGAGGAAATGCCCATGATTGACTGGGAACGCGTTGACGAACTGCGTGAAGAGATCGGCGCAGAGGACTTTGATGAAGTTGTGGACCTCTTTCTCGACGAAGTTGAGGAAGTCATCGGCCGTCTTCAGGACGGTCCGGATCTGGCCAACCTTGAGGCTGACCTGCACTTCCTGAAAGGTGGCGCGCTGAACCTTGGTTTTCGGGCGTTTTCGCAACTTTGCCAAGCTGGCGAGGCCGCTGCAGCGGCTGGGAAAGCCGAATCCGTCGATCTTGAGGCGATTCTCACGGCCTTCTCCGAAAGCAAAAACGTCTTTGCTCAGACACTGGCTGCGGCCTGATCGCATCCTGAACCTGCGCCTCTGGCGCAAAAACTCAGACGTCCCTCCTCCAAAAAGCGCTGCGCCCACTGATGTGGTGCAGCGCTTTTGCCTTTGTCCTGCTCACAGGTTTGTGACGCCTCTATCGGCATAGACCTGCCGACAGCCCGGCCAAAGCCGAGGGTCAGAGCACGTATTGGGCCAGAGTTTCATCGTTGGTGATGTCGGTGAAGGTCATCCCAGCGGCCTTGATTCGCTCAAACAGCGCGTCGAAATTCTCAGACCTTGTGGTTTCAATACCAATCAGAACCGAGCCGAAGTTGCGCGCGGATTTCTTCAGATATTCAAAGCGCGCGATGTCATCTTCCGGCCCGAGGGTTTCCAGAAAGTCGCGCAACGCGCCGGGGCGCTGCGGCATGCGCAGAATGAAATACTTCTTAACACCGGAGAACCGCTGCGCCCGCTCTTTCACTTCGGGCAGACGCTCAAAATCAAAATTGCCGCCGGATGTCACACAGACCACGGTTTTGCCGCGGATTTGGTCGGCCACATCGGTCAGCGCATCCACCGCCAGCGCGCCAGCGGGTTCCAGCACAATGCCTTCCACATTGAGCATCTCGATCATCGTGGCGCAGATCCGGTCTTCGGGCGCGGCCAGCACATCCTCATGGGAGAGGCTCGCCAGCCGGGCGAAAGTCTTGTCGCCAATCCGGGCCACCGCCGCCCCGTCGACAAAGCCGTCAAGATTGGCCAGCGTCACCGGGTGTCCGGCATCCAGAGCCGCGGCCAAGCTCATGCCGCCTTCAGGCTCCACCAGCGTGTAGCGGGTCTGATCGCCAAAATAGCTGTAAACGCCCGACGACAGGCCGCCGCCACCCACCGGCAGAATGATGTGATCGGGCACGCGGCCCAATTGGGATTCAATTTCGGCGGCAACCGTGGCCTGCCCCTCAATCACGTCTTCATCATCAAAGGGTGAGAGGAAGGCGGCCCCTGCCTCGGTGCAATAGGCCTGAGCCGCGGCCAGCGTGTCATCAAAATAATCCCCGACAAGGCGGATCTCGACATTGTCGCCGCCAAACACCTGCGTCTTGAAGATCTTTTGCTGCGGTGTGGTGACCGGCATGAAGATCACGCCCTGCACGTCAAAATGCTTGCACATGAAGGCCAGGCCTTGGGCGTGGTTGCCCGCGCTGGCGCAGACAAAAATCCGCTGATCGGGCGTGTTCACACGCCGCTTGCGCATGGCGTTGAACGCGCCGCGCAGCTTGTAGGAGCGCACGGGCGTGAGGTCTTCGCGCTTGAGCCAGATATCGGCGTCAAAGCGGGCAGAGAGGTGGGCATTCAGCTGCAGAGGCGTGGCGGGGAAAACGCTGCGCATGGCGGCTTCGGCAGTGCGGGCACAGGTACGAAAATCGCTCATGCGCCTTCAGTGACTTAAGCCGCCCCGTTTGGCAAGGGTCAGTCGATGCTGCGGCCTTCGATGTAGTGCCCATAAAGCGTTGTCAGGATGCTGACATTGAGCAGGGACAGGAAGACGGTTGTGGCTATGGAAAACGGGACACCCAGTATTGGCGTGATCGCACTCAGAGTAAACACGGCCGACTGGGCCGCCACCTGACAGCCAACCAAGACCAGAAGCAGCAGAAGGAGCGATCCCCAGGAGCCCGCGGTGGCGGCAAACGCTTCGCCAAGTGTCGCCGGTTTGCCAATGGCGGCTGCGGGGAGTGTTGTGGAGAGGCGCATGAAGGCCAGCACGGCAAAAATATAGGCGGCAATGCCAAGCACAATCCCAAGGATGGGCGCCGTCCGCAGCAGCATCGTCACAATAAATACCGCCGGAGCGCCGACCACCAAACCCACCAGAGACAGCTTCAGGATTTGCCCCCAATAGGCCAGGATCTGACCACCGTTGAAGGTGGGTATCCAACCCTGTGGCATCTCCTCAAGGATCACAAAGCGGTGCCACGCCACAACGCACCAGGTTGCCAGCGTCGCAGAGACAACAAACATGCCCAGAAAACCCAGGATGGCAGCGGCTTCAGGGAAGTCTTCAGAGGTGGATTGGGGCAGAATGGCAAACATCAGCCCGACAATCAGGCCAAGGGCAACAATGCCAAGCAGCGCCGGCACCAGAAAGATGCGCAGCGCCTCGCGCCAGTTGCGAATGACCATGCCAAAAGCATGTTTGAACAGTTTCCAACCCTGCATCTCATCACCTCTAAGTAGCTGCGCAGACGCTATGGTCGCGTTAGAGGTATCTCAAGTCAGAAGCGGGGCTGTCGGCGCAAAGCCGCCCGCGTGATGTATAACATCCACACGCGGGGCTTTGGGTGCATCGCGCAACTTTCAGTTTGCGGTACGTCAGGCTCAAGCCAGAAGCGCGTCGACCTGTGCGCTGCTGGGGATACCCATGGCGATCAAGGTCGGCTCATTGAGTCGCGCTGGGTTCACACCGGTGAGGGTGATGCCTTCTCCGCCGGGGAAAATCAGCACCGCATTGCCGTAACGGTCTGCGCGCACGGCCACATCCTGAACGCTGACCGGCTTGCCACGGGCATCGGTCAGCAAAGAGACATCCAGCTGGTCGCGATCGGCCCCTTCGATGCGGAAATCCGGCACCACGTCAAAGTCATACTCTCCGGCAAAGGCGAAGGTTTCGGAATCACACATCCATTGCACCAGCGTTTCGGTCAGCTCGGCCTGCGGCGGGTGAAGATGGCCAGCGGCGGCCTCCTGCTCCCAAGGTTCTTCAAAGCTGAGCACCCGGCCACGGGCCAAGGTCGGAAAGCCGGTGTGATCGTCGGGCACAAAATAGGTTGCGCCGTGATGTTCAAAAAACGCGCCATCCACCACGCCCAGCGCCGAGCGGTATTCCACGCTGCCCCGGCCAAGCGGCGGATTTTCCTCTGGAAATATCTGCACTTCCAAAGCCGCGTTTGCAGGTTTGCCAGCTGTCATTGTGTCAAACAGCCAATAGCCTTTTACATATGCCATCGGTCTTCCCCAAAATAATCCCAGGGACCAGTACGACGCATCAAGGTTAAGAAAGGTTAAATCGAGACCTGCTAAATCCTTAAATTTTTACAATCACTTGCGCAGATTTATCCGCAGATCACGGCTGATCCGCCTGCTGTGACCAGACCTGCGGGCCAAGGCCAGATTGATACACATGGGCCAACTGCGTGAGCGCTTCAGTCGTAATATCGGCGGTTTGCCAGGCCTTGGCGCTGACGCCAAGCATGCGCGGCATGAGCATCGGCCAGATTTGCGCGTCTTCGGTGGTGAACTCTGACCAGAAGGTGCCCTGCACCCCTTTGATACGCGCCGCAAGTTCGGGCTCTGGCACAGGCTCCCAGGCGATGGTGTCCGCAAGCGATACATAGGCGGCCCAGTTGGCGCCCCAATCGTCCGGATCATCGGTGTGCGCCATATCGAGATAGACATGCTGCGCCGGGCTCATCACCACATCATAGCCTGCGCGGGCCGCAGCGAGGCCGGGCCCCTGCCCTGTCCAGCTGAACAGAAGCGCGCCGTTGCCAATGCCGCCGTTGTTGCCCTTTGCGGCCTCTTCCCACGCGCAGGGGCGGAATCCGTGCGCGGTGGTTTTGGCGGCGAGTCGCGCGATGGTCCAGCCTAGCAGATCATCGGTGGTCTCCAAGCCTTCCCGCGCCATCAGATCACGGGCCAGCGGGCTGCCCATCCAAGTGCCTTCCGGCAATTCATCACAGCCAAGATGCACATGACCAAAGGGGAAAAGCGCGCCCACTTCGGCCATGATCGTCTCCAGCACCTCCCATGTGCTCTCAAGCGCCGGGTTCATCACATTGCCTCTGTAGCCCTGCACACTGGTTTCCGTGCCGGTGTCATCAGGATCGCGCAGGTCGGGGAACACATGGGTGAGGGCGATGGCGTGGGCGGGCACCTCGATTTCCGGCATCACCTCGATATTGAGCGCTTTGGCATGGGCGATGATCGCGCGGGCGGTGTCTTTGGAGTAGCTGCCGCCGGAGGTCAGCGCGCCGGAGAACAGGCCGGGCAGCAGATGGCCCTCGCCACAAAAGGCGGTCTTCTGCCAGAGCTCGGGGAAACTGTCGATTTCCAGACGGAAAGCCTCATCATCGGCAAAATGCCAGTGAAAGCGGTTCATCTTGAGCAAGGCCATCAGGTCGAGCAGCTCACAGAGGGTTTCCGGCGCATAGTAATGCCGCGCCGTGTCCAGATGTTGCCCACGCCAACCAAAACGCGGGGCGTCCTTGAGGGTGCCACAGGGCAGCGGCCCTTGCTGCAGGAGCGTCAGAAGGGTGATGCCCGCATAGAACACCCCGCCATAATCCGCAGCGCGGATGGTGATGCCCTGCTGCGTGATCTCGATTTCATAGGCATCTTCAGCAAAGTCTGCGAGCGCAATATCAGTTTCTATATCACCTTGAAAATGCCAGTCTTTGCGCTCTGCCAGAGCGGCAACCGCCTCCAGCGCGGGATGGGTGCATCGGATGCCGTCCAGTGACAGCGTGCCGCCGGACGGCACCCAGCTTTGCGGCTGCGGCACCAGCGGCAGGCCGGGAAATGGGCCGAGATCCGGCAGAGGTTGCGGGCGGCACCCCGAAGGCGGCTTGGGCAAAGGGATCGCCTCGCCAGCCACCCGCAGAAAGGGGCCTAAAGGCAGCCAGGCCCGGTTTGCGGGATGGAAACCTTTGGCGTAGCGGATGGTCAGTTCATAAGGCGTATCGGCCGCCAGATCGGGCAGCTGGATTTCCGTGTAGCTGCCAAGCTCCTTGGTCACCGTGCCACCGGACACCACCTCAAACGGGGCCATGCCTGAAAAACAAAACACCGGAGCCGCCAATGCGCGATCCGGTGTGAAGGTGCAGAGGATTTCCTTGCCAATGAGGCGACTTTCATACTGCATATCAATCCAATCTGAGCTCTGAAACGAAGTCATAAATGTCTGAACGGTACAGTCCGCGCGTCAGCTCGATGGGGCGACCCGAGGCGAGGTAGCCGGTGCGCACGATCTGCAACACCGCGCAGCCCTCAGGCAGCTTCATCAGATCCGCATCAGACGGCGACAGATTGAGCGCGGTGACCCGCTGAATGGCGCGGGTTGGGGCGCTGCCGTCCTTGCGCAGAAGCGTATACAGCGAGGTGTCGATCTGCTCCGGGTCGCGCAGAATGTCACGCGGCAGAGAGGAATATTCGAGCGCGATGGGCGTGCCGCCGGCACTGCGCAAACGGTTGATGCGTGCGACTTTTTCATGCGCCGCCAGCCCCAGCGTGACCATTTCATCGGGGTTGGGCGAAAACAGCCCGCGCGACAGCACTTCGCTTGTGGCCTGCATCCCGCGGGCACGCATGGTTTCGGTGAATGACACCAGTGAGGACAGCGATTGCTCCAGACGAGGCGATGGGATGGCCACAAAGGAGCCTGCGCCGCGCCGCTGTTCAATCAGCCCCTCTTCAACCAGCAATGACACCGCCTTGCGCACGGTCACGCGGCTGATGTCTGCGGTGTCCGCCAGATCACGCTCCGGCGGGAGCTGATCACCAGGTTGCAAGCCACCGCTGCGGATCTCTGCGGCGATGTGACGATAGAGCTGCTGATACCGTGGCCCACGTCCGGCGCGGTGCCAGACACTGGGATCATAAAGAGATGTCTCGGTTTCCATCACGGGCCCTCATGTGGTTTCAAAAACAATACCAATTTGCAAAATATACGCAATGAGGCAGGCTGAACTCCTTACGAAATGCCTGTTTTTCATACGTTATTCAAGGTAATTCTTTTTTGGTATTGTATTGGTAGCATTTTGGTTTGATTGGGTTAACATATTTGTCATGAATTGATTCGACTCCACTAAGAGCCGATGAAAACCATGGGGGATATGGATGGCCGAACTCTCCGCTCAGGCGCCACAAGACAGCGCCAGCCTGCGCAGCCGCACTTTGCCAGAGGGGCTCTTTGGCTGGCTGCTGGTTGGGCCCGCGATGCTCTTCATCGCCGTGATCGTGGCCTGGCCATTGGCGGAAACCATCCGTCTGTCTTTCATGGAGGCCGGACTTGGCGGCGAAAGCTATGTTGGCCTTGAGAACTATCAGGATCTCGCCGACAGCCGCCGCTTTCACCAGACCATTGTGCGGACGTTTTATTGGATGTTCCTGAGTGTCGGGCTAAAGCTCGTGCTGGGTCTGATCGGAGCGGTGCTGCTGAATGCTGCCATTCCAGGCCGCGCGCTCTTCCGGGTGCTGGTGATGCCGCCCTGGGTGATCCCGATCGCGATCGGCTGTATCGGCTGGATGTGGCTCTATAACGGCTATTTCGGCGTGTTGTCTGGCACTTTGATGAAGCTCGGCATCACCGATGGGCCGTTTGAATTCCTCGCCTATAAAACCTCCGCTTTCTACTCGGCCATTGTGACCGACGTCTGGGTGGGCACGCCGATGGTGACGCTGTTCTTCCTTGCCGCGATGCAGGGCGTGAGCCGCGATCTTTATGAGGCCGCCTGGGTGGATGGCGCAGGACGCTGGTACCGCTTCCGCCGCATCACCATCCCGCAAATCCTGCCGGTGATTGTCTCCATGGCGCTGCTGTCCGCGATTTTCACCTTCAACAGCTTTGAGATCATCTGGATTTTGACCGAAGGCGGGCCACGCGGCGCGACCACCACGATGATCGTAGACACCTACAAGGTGGCGATTGGCAACTACAAGTTTGGCGAAGGTGCCGCGCGCGCCGTCATCATCGTCCTCCTGCTCGGTATTTTCTCTCTCATCTACTTGTTCTTCCTGAACAAAGTGAACAAACGCTACGGGGTGAAGTGACATGATGGATCGCTACACAAAGTTGCAACTGGTCGGCATCTACGCCGCGCTTGCTGTCTTCCTCACCTTCATGCTGCTGCCGTTTTTTGAGATGTTCATGGCCAGCCTGCGCCCGCTGGAGCATCTGTTCCGCAGCCCCTATCAGTTCTGGTCCGATGATTTCAGCCTGCAAGCCTATAGCGACATGTGGGTCACGGTGCCCCTGCTCGGCCGCTATATCTTCAACTCGATTTTCATCGCCAGCGCGGTGACGGCGATCACCATGGTCTTTGTGGTGCCTGCGGCCTATGCCTATGCGCGGCTGGAGTTTCCCTTCAAAAACATCAGCCTTGGCATCTTTCTCGGCGTGAACATGTTCACCGGCGCGGTGCTGCTCATTCCGCTTTACCGCGTGCTGCGCACCATGGGGCTGCTCAACACCTATTGGGCGATGATCATTCCCGGCGTCGCCTTCCTCATTCCGACCGGCATCTGGCTGCTGCGCTCCTATCTGGAGAAAATCCCGCGCGAGCTGGAGGAAGCCGCTTTTGTGGATGGCGCCAGCCGTCTTTACACCCTGCGCCGTGTGGTGCTGCCGCTGGCGGTGCCCGGGCTGATCGTGGTGGGCGTTGCGGTCTTTATCGGCGCCTATGCACAGCAATTTTTGTTCGCAATCACATTCAACCAGACCCGCGAGCTGCAGCCGCTGCCTGCCGGTCTTTATGAATTCATCGGATACCAAACGGTGACCTGGAATGAGATGATGGCCGCTGCCTTGGTGGGCGTTCTGCCCGTCATGGTCATCTTCCTGTTCCTGCAAAAGTATCTCGTCGCCGGCCTCACCGCTGGCGCCGTGAAAGAATAATCAAACAAGGGAGACTATTTATGAAAAGCATAAAACTGACATTGGGCGCGGCCCTTTTGTCCGGCGTGGCAAGCACAGCCATGGCGGCGGACAAAGAAGTTCATTTCATCATGTGCGGCGGCGAAGTCCGTGCCGCAGACCAAGCGGTGGTCGATCAATTTGAGGCCGACTACGAAGGCGTAAAGGTGAACCTGGAAGCGGTGCCATGGGGCACATGCCAGGACAAATCCCTGACTCTCGCCGCAGCCGGTGATCCGCCCTCCATCGCTTATATGGGCAGCCGTACCCTGCGCCAGCTGGCCAAGAATGATCTGATCGTTCCGGCAGAAATCGACCCGAGCACACCTTATCAGCCCGGTGTTCTGAACACTGTCACCGTGGAAGGCACCGCCTGGGGCTATCCGCATGCGTTCTCCACAAAGGCGCTCTACCTGAACTGTGACATCATCGAAGCCTCCGGTCAGGCCTGTGAAGCGCCTGCCACCTGGGACGCGATGTATGATCTGGCAAAAGGCGTGGTGGACAACACCGATGCGGCGGGCGTGGGCCTTGCAGGCAAAGACTTTGACAACACCATGCACCAGTTCCTGAACTACCTCTATTCCAACGGTGGTGCGGTGATCGACAGCGCGTCGGGCGAAAACATGCTCGACAGCAAAGAGACCCGCGAGACGCTGGAATTCTACGGCAAGCTCGTGGATGTGGCGCAGGACGGCCCAACCGCATGGGAACGTGACCAGCTGCGTGACCTGTTCAACGACGGTCAGATCGCGATGTATGTTTCCGGCCCATGGGGTCACAACCAGCACAACGAAGACATCAACCAGAAGGTTGTGCCTGTGCCTGCTGGCCCATCCGGCACCTCCGGTTCGATCCTGATCACCGACTCCATCGTGGTGTTCAAAGGCTCTGGCCACGAAGATCTGGCGCAGGAGCTGGCCAAGCGCATCACCTCCGGTGACAGCCAGTATGATCTGGACAGCAGCTGGGGTCTGACCCCGATCCTGGACTATTCCAAGCTCGGCAAAGAAGATCTCTACTACGCGGATGGCATCTGGCCGACCTTCACAGCCTCCATCGCCACCGGCGGTCCGGAGCCGCTTGTGGAAGATTTCAAATCGCTGCAGTCGGTGTTCACCAACATGGTGCAGGGCATCATCCTGAAGGATGACACCGTGGACAACCTTGTCACCATCGCCGCTGAAGAGCTCGACGACGCGCTCTAAGCGGTCTCCCTGCTCCGGGCGTGCCTTCAGCGGTGCGCCCGGGGTGAAATTCCTCCTCTCTATCAATCCCTTCTCAGACAGACGGACAGTGCCATGGCGACGCTCAACCTCAATGCAATCAACAAGTCTTTTGGCACCGCCAAAGTGTTGCATGACATCAGCCTCGCGATTGAGGACAAGGAGTTTGTGGTCTTTGTCGGCCCATCCGGCTGCGGCAAATCCACCTTGCTGCGCATCATTGCCGGGCTGGAAGAAGCCACGTCAGGCTCCATCGTGATTGGCGGCAACGACGTCAGCCACGCCGCACCAGTGGATCGTGGCATCTCGATGGTGTTTCAATCCTACGCGCTTTATCCGCATCTGAGTGTTTATGAAAACATCGCCTTCCCCCTGCGTGTGCAGAAGATGGCGAAGGCCGAATTGGACGCACGTGTGCAGCGTGCCGCCAAAGTTTTGCAACTCACGGAAAAACTGCAGCTCAAGCCGGGACAGCTTTCCGGTGGTCAGCGCCAGCGCGTGGCCATTGGCCGCTCGATTGTGCGCGAACCCAAAGTGTTCCTGTTTGATGAGCCCCTCTCCAACCTTGACGCCGCACTTCGTGGGGATATGCGCGTCGAGCTGAGCCAGCTGCACCGCGAATTGGACGCCACCATGGTCTATGTGACCCATGATCAGGTCGAAGCGATGACCATGGCGGACCGGATTGTGGTGCTGAACGGCGGACAGGTGGAGCAATTCGGCTCACCGATGGAACTCTACCACCACCCCGCCACCAAATTTGTGGCAAGCTTCATTGGGCAGCCAAACATGAACTTTGTACCGGCCAAGGTGCTCGACACCGCAGGCGCGCTGACTGTGGAGCTTGAAGGCGGCCACAAGATGTCGCTGCCGGTGGAGACCGAGGGCGTCAGCGTTGGTGACACTGTGGAGGTTGGCATTCGCCCCGAACATGTGGCTTTGGGCCAGAATGGTCTCGATATTTCGGTGAATGTGCTGGAACGTCTGGGCGGTGTGGCGATCACCTATGGCACCATTGGCAACGGCACACGGTTCTGCGCCTCGCTGCCCGGAGATGCGCCGGTGCGCGAGGGTGAAATCCTGAACCTCACGGTCGCGCCAGAGGACTGCCATGTGTTCCAAAGCAACGGTCAGGTGCTGCGCCGCAAATCTGCGCCTGCGCTGGTGGCCTGAGGATAAGCCATGCGTGTTGTGACAGCAGGGATCGGGCTTCGGGCGGGGCATGTGCTCTCCATCCTGAAAGAAGCCATGCCCGAGGTCGAATTTGTCGGCTTCTATGATCCCCAGCCCACCCATCTGGAGATGATCGGCACCGATGTGCCGCGGTTTGACGACGTGGAAACCATGCTCACTGAGGCATCGCCAGACCTCTTCTTTGTCGGCTCACCCAACAGCTTCCATCTGGAGCATATCAAGGCGGGGCTGGCCGCCGGGGTGCGGATTTTCACCGAAAAGCCCGTGGTCACCACCAAAGAGGAGACCATGGAGCTGGCCGCGCTTCTCGCTGAACATGGCACAGACAGTGTGATGGTCGGGCTGGTGCTGCGCTATTCGCAACATATGGTGGATCTGCGCCGTGTGCTGAATCAGATCGGGCCGATCACCTCAATTGAGGCGAGCGAACATATTGCGCCGTATCACGGAGCGTTTTTCATGCGGGACTGGCGGCGGATGGTGCGCTGGTCTGGCGGCTTCATGCTGGAAAAATGCTGCCACGATCTGGACATTTACAACATGGTGACGGCCTCTCGCCCGAACCGGGTGGCGAGCTTTGGGGGCCGGCGCTCCTTTGTGCCGGAGTTCGCCCCCACGTCTAACGCTGAAAACGAGATCATGCACCGCAAGAAAAGCGTGTGGCAAAGCGTGGATGATCCGTTTCACAGCGACGGGGATATCATCGACCACCAGACCGCGATCCTGCACTATGAAAGCGGCGCGTCGATGAGTTTTCACACCAATATCAACGTGCCCGATGAGCACCGCCGCTTCTGTGTGATGGGCGCGCTTGGCATGATTGAGGGCGATTTTATGCGCGGCTTTGTGCGGGCCACGGCGCGGGATGGCACAGTGATTGCCGATCACGATTACACCCAGATGGAAGCCGCGCGTGCCTCTGCGCATTACGGCGCGGATCACATGATGGTGGATGAAATCGTGGCCTTTTTGAAAGGCGAGAGCGACAGCCTGCCGGTGGGCGTGGTGGACGCGCTTGAGGCCGGGCTGGTGGCCATGGCGCTGGATGAGGCGCGCATCAACGGCAGCATGATTGATATGGCCCCGACATGGGCCGAGTTTGACACATTTGGATTGCGGACATGACCATGAAAGCGGATGTTCCCGGCGCCTGGATGGCGCAGGAAAGCGCCCAAGCCCTCAGCGTATTTGCACGCGCGGCCACCCAAGAGGTGACCTTGCCCGACATGGGCGATGTGCGGGCGTTTTACACGATTGCACGCGGCTCCTCGGATGCGGCGGCCAATATTCTCTCCTATGAGTTCATGCGGGTGCTTGGCGTGCCGGTGACCTCGCTGCCGCCTTCGGTCTTCTCGATTGGCGCGGGCGTGCAGCTGGAGGACACCGCCGCATTGGTGGTGAGCCAATCCGGCGCAAGCGAAGACCTTGTGCGCAGCGCCAAAGGCGCGCGGGCGCGGGGGGCCAAAGTGCTGGCGCTGACCAATCAGCCCGACAGCCCGGTGGAACAGGTTTCCGAGGTCACCGTGCCGATTGGTGCCGGGCCGGAAAACGCGGTGCCTGCAACCAAAACCGTGGTAGGCTCGATCGCCGCAGGGATAGCGCTTTTGGCTGGAATAGAGCCTAAATATGACGCAGCAAGCGCCGCAACAAAGCTGCAGACTGCGCCCACGGCATTGCCAAACGCAAACAGCATTCGCGCGGCTTTTCTACGCGCGCGCAACGTCTATGTGATTGGCCGCGACACCGGCTTTGGGGCTGCTCATGAGGTGGCGCTCAAGCTCAAGGAATGCTGCGCGCTGCATGCAGAGGCCTATTCCGCCTCAGAGGTGCTGCATGGCCCGCTGCAACTGGCGACCAACCCTTTGATGGTGCTGATCCTTGATACCGGACAGGCCGACATTCAGGACAGTCTGGATCAGGCAGAGGCGCGCTTTGGCGCGGTCGGCTGTGATGTGCATCGGCTACGGGTTTCCGAGCTGATCGACGCTCCGCTGACACCCGCCGCCGCAGCCGCCTATCTGCTGGCGCTGATCTATCCCGTGATCCTTGAAACCGCGCTGGCTTTGGGGTTGAACCCCGATGCGCCGGAAACGCTTTCGAAAGTGACCCAAACCACATGACCGACTCTCTGAACACCTGGGCCACCTGGCGCGAAATTCACCAACAACCCGCTGTCTGGCGCGCCTGGGGGGCCGCGCTGGATGTCGCTGGCCTGCGCGCATGGATTGCGGAGCAGGCAGCCGATGAAATCTGGTTCTGTGGTGCAGGCACCAGCGCCTATATCGGCGATATCATCGCCGCCGCCGTGCCGGGCACGCGCTCTGTGCCCTCCACCGATCTGGTGGCCAATCCGCGCGCCTTTCTGACTGGCAACCGCCCGTTGGTGGTGAGCTTTGGCCGCTCCGGCAATTCCACGGAAAGCCTTGGCACATTGGACGCGCTCGACGCTTTGGCGCCGGATGCGCCGCGTTTGCACATCACCTGCAACCCCGACGGCGCGCTGGCGACCCGCGCAGCGCCCGGCCCATTGAAGGTGATCAACCTGCCCGAAGTGACCCATGACGCGGGCTTTGCCATGACCAGCAGTTTTTCCACCATGCTGCTGACCGCACTTGCGCTGTTTGATGCGCCCTGTGATGTGCCTGCGCGCTTTGATGCGCTGGCCGATCAACTCGACGCGCTGTTGCCACAGTTTGGCACACCGCGCCCGGAGCGTGCGGTCTATGTGGGCTCCGGCCCCCTCACCTACGCCGCACGCGAAGCGGCCCTGAAAGTGATGGAGCTGACCGCCGGGCAGACGCCTGCGCTGTGGGACAGCAGCCTTGGCTTCCGCCACGGGCCAAAGTCCTTTGTGCGCGGGGAGACCGCGATCACCGTCTTCTCCAGCCCGCAATCGCCAACCCGCGCCTATGACACCGATCTCGTGGCCGAGCTGCGCGCGCAGTTCCCTGAAGCGCGGGTGACAGAGATTGGCCCCGACGGCGATATCGACATCCCCATGCCCTTTGGCACCGCCTGGGCCGCACCGCTGTGCATCGCCGCCGCCCAGATTGACGGGGTGAAATGGGCGGCAGACCTGAGCCTCAATGTGGATGATCCCTTCACGGGCCAAGGCACGCTCAGCCGGGTGGTGGCCGGGGTGACCCTGCACGGGGTTGGCGACGGAGCAGACGCATGACCGTTGCCGGCATCGATCTGGGTGGCACCAAATGTGAGGTACGCCTGTTTGATGAAGACTGGAGCGAGGTTGCGCGCCATCGTGCCCCCACGCCCAAGTCTTACAAAGATCTGGTGGCCACCGTGGTGGATCAGGCCCGCTGGGCCGAAGCTGAGGCAGGCATGGCCGTGCCTGTCGGCGTCGGGGCGGCAGGGTTGATCAACCCCAAGACCGGCCTCGCGCTGACCGCCAACCTGCCCGCCACGGACCATCCGTTTCCCACCCATCTGAACACCGCCCTGGGACGCCCGATCACCTATGTGAATGATTGCCGCGCGCTGGGGCTTTCCGAAGCGATTTTTGGCGCGGGTCGGGGCCATGACACGGTGATGTCGTTGATCATCGGCACCGGCATTGGCGGCGGGATTGTGGTGAAACAGTCTCTATTGCAGGGGCCAACCCTCACCGGAGGCGAGTTTGGCCATATCGCCGCGCCCGCGCATATCGTGAGCCGGTATCGGCTGCCGATCCATCGCTGTGGCTGTGGCCGTCAGGGCTGTATTGAAACCTATGTCGCGGGCCCCGGCCTGAGCCTGCTGGCGGAGCATCTGACCGGACAGAACCTCTCCCCACCCGAGATCGCTGCGCGGCGCATGGGCGATATGGCGCGGGTCTGGAAAGTCTGGACCAGCCTTGCCGCCGAGATGATCCACGGGCTGACCCTGACGGTCGATCCGGACGTGATTGTGCTGGGCGGTGGCTTGAGCCGGATCGACGGCGTAATCGAAGACATCACAGCCGCCGCGCAAGACGCGCAGATCGGCGATTTCCTCGCCGCAAAACTGGTACTGGCGCAAGGCGGAGACGCCAGCGGCGCGCGCGGCGCGGCCTATGCCGCCTGGCAGGAGACACAAAATGACTGATGTGCTGCGCAAAATCATCGCCCAGAACCGCAGCGGCGCGCCGGTGGCCATCCCCTCGGTGTGCTCTGCCCATCCGGATGTGTTGCGCGCCTCGCTCGCGCTGGCGGAGCGCAAGGATCAGCAGGTGGTGATCGAGGCCACCTCCAATCAGGTCAACCAGGATGGCGGCTATACCGGGATCACGCCGGAGGGCTTCATCCGCTATGTGCACGACATCGCCGACGGCGCAGGTGTGGACCGCGGGCGCATCATCTTTGGCGGCGACCATCTCGGCCCGCAGGCCTGGCGCGCCATGCCAGCCGAGGCGGCTATGGAAAAGGCGCGCGTGCTGGTGCGTGATTATGTGAAAGCTGGCTTTGGCAAGATCCATCTGGATTGCTCTGAAGGCTGCGCGGGCGAAGCGGCGCAGCTCAATGATGATCAAACCGCCAGCCGCTCTGCCGATCTGGCGCGGGTCTGCGCAGAGGCGGGCGAGGATCTGCTCTTTGTGGTTGGCACCGAAGTGCCCCCGCCGGGCGGCGCGCGCATGGATGAGGACGGAGACATTCCACCCACCAATGCCGCAGACGCCGCAAAGACGCTGGCGATGCATATGGAGACCTTCGGCGATCTGGCCCCCGAGATTGGCGGATTGGTGGTGCAACCCGGTGTGGAATTCAGCCCGACCGAGGTGCATCACATGCCGCTGACGCGCGATCCGGGCTTTGTTTCGGCTCTGGCAGACGCGCCAAATGTCTGCCTTGAGGCGCATTCGACGGATTATCAGCACCCGGAGGTGTTTCACCGGCTTGCAGAGCTGGGCTTTGCGTTCCAAAAGGTCGGCCCGGCGCTGACCTTCGCATACCGCGAAGCGCTTTACGCGCTGGACAGCCTGCGCGGCACCAAAGGCGCGCTGCAGGCGGCAATGGAAGACGTGATGATGGAAACGCCAAAACACTGGCAGGGGCACTATCATGGGGCCGAGGAGGCGCTTTATCAGCAGCGCCATTTCGGGCTGGCGGATCGTATCCGCTACTACTGGCCCCAACCCAAAGCGGTAGCCGCTGTAAAGGCGTTGTTTGACGATCTGCCCAAAGCTTTGCCCGATGCTGCGCTGCGCAGGGCCTTTGACGAAACCACGCTGGCCCGCGCTGAGATGCTCAGCGGCTCTCAGGCGCAACGGCTGGTGGATGCACAGATCGAGCTGGCGCTGGATCCCTATTTTCTTGAGGTGACATCATGAGCACGCAATGGCTGGCCCCCGATCACCTGTTTGACGGCAAAGATCTGCGCACAGGCATGGCCCTGCGTGTGGAAAACGGCGTTGTGACAGAGATCGCCAAGGCGCCGGCGGGGGCCACGCCACTGTGCGGCACGCTGACACCGGGCTATGTGGATTTGCAGGTCAACGGCGGCGGCGGCGTGTTGTTAAACGCCACGCCCACGCGCGAGGCCATCGCCACCATCGCCGCCGCGCACCGGCGTTTCGGCACGGTTGCGATCCTGCCCACGGTGATCACCGACCGCCCCGAAGTGCTTGAAAATGCCGCCAATGCCATAGTCGCCGCCAAAGATCTGCCCGGCGTTGCGGGGCTGCACATCGAAGGGCCGCATATTGCAGAGCCGCGCAAAGGCACCCATGAGGGCAGCTTTATCCGCCCCCTTGATGCGCGCACGATGAATGTGGTGCGGCATCTGCGCGAGATCGGCATTCCGGTGATGATAACGCTGGCGCCAGAGGCCGCAACGCTTGAGCAGATTTCCGAGCTGGCAGAGATCGGCGTTGTTGTGTCGCTGGGCCACACCGATGCCACGGCAGCGCAGGTTGAGGCGGCGATTGCGGCGGGCGCAAGCTGCGCCACGCATCTCTATAACGCCATGTCCCCGATGACGAGCCGGGAACCCGGCGTGGTGGGCGCGGTGATCAACTCATCGCTTTATGCCGGGATCATCTGTGACGGCTTCCATGTGGCTGACGGCATGGTGGGGCTCGCCCTGCGCGCGCGTCCGGTGCCGGACCGTATGATGCTGGTGTCGGATTCCATGGCCACGGTTGGCGGGCCGGACCGGTTTGATCTTTATGGCCATGAGGTTGTGCTGCGCGACGGACGCCTGATCAACCGTCAGGGCGGCCTGGCCGGGGCGCATATCACCCAGGCCGAGGGCGTGCAGCGCCTGATTTCAAAGATCGGGCTGACACCGGAAGCCGCTCTGCGCATGGCGATCACCACCCCTGCGGCCTGCATGGAGCTGGAGGCGCTCGCAAGCCCGCTCAACCGCCCTGTCGAAGACCTGATCCTGCTGGATGAAGACCACGCCGTGACCGGCACGCTTGCCACAATTCTCACCGCGCCAAAAGCCCCAGATGCGGCGGAATAGGCTCACATTTGAGGTCTGTATCGACAGCCCTGCCGGGTTGGATGCCTGCGCTGGCTTGGTGGACCGGATCGAGCTGTGCAGCGCGCTGGAGCTGGGAGGGCTGACGCCCGATCCGGGGCTGATAGCGCTGGCGGCGCAGAGCGACTTGCCAAGCCATGTGATGATCCGGCCCCGCGCCGGAGATTTCTGTTATGACGTGGCCGAAACACAGGTGATGTGCGCCAGCATTCATGCGGTGAAAGAGGCCGGTCTCGCAGGGGTGGTCATCGGCGCACGCCAAGGGGATGTGCTTGATCTGGACACGCTCAGCACCCTGATGCGCGCCGCCGAAGGTCTGGAGGTCACGCTGCATCGGGTGATCGACCTGCTGCCTGATCCCATCGCGGCGATGGAGCAGGCGATCTCACTGGGCATAGACCGCATCCTGACCTCCGGCGGAGCGCCCAAGGCGATTGACGCGTTGGCGCAGCTATCACAGCTGCACAGCGCGGCAAACGGACGGATCGAGATCATGGCGGGCAGCGGCGTATCAGTCTCTAATCTTGCTGAAGTCGCAGAAAAAACCAGCATCACATCCTTTCACAGCTCCTGCGCGAAAGACATGCCTGTGGCCGCAGATTTGCATCAATTTGGCTTTGCCAAGACGCAGCGCGTGACAGACCGCGCCACCATTTCTGCCTTCCGGAAAGAGCTGGATCAGCTTGCAACGCGAGGCTAGCTGCGCAGCGCCTGTGCCAAAGCGTGATAAGATGCCTTTGGCGTGCGTGCAAAGCTGTCAAAATCCACATGGATCAGGCCGAAACGCTTCTCATAGCCCAGCGCCCATTCGTAATTGTCCATCAGCGACCAGATGTAGTAGCCCTTCAGCGGCACATCTGCGGCCAGCGCGTCCTGCACCGCGGAAAGATGGCTATTGAGGTAAGACATGCGGTGCGGATCCTCCACCACGCCACGATCTGTGAGGTGATCCGGTGCAGACATGCCGTTTTCGGTCACATAGATCGGCAGATCGCCGGTATATTCGCGCGCCATGCGGATCAGGAAATCGCGCAGCCCGTCGGGATAGATCTCCCAGCCCATTGAGGTCAGAGGCAGATCGCCGGTGTGCTCGCTGTAACGCGGCCATGGCCCATCGGCGGGCCCAATGAGCTTGCGGGTGTAGTAATTCAGCCCGCTCCAATCCACGGGCGTGGTGATCACCTCAAAATCATCCTGCCAGCCGTGCGGCAGATGCGGCTCCAAACCCTCCAGCGCCAGCGCGGGATATTCCCCTTTGAACAGCCCGCCGAGGAAGAACCGGTTGTAAATCGCATCATAGCGCGCCGCGGCAGCGGCGGCCTCTGCACCGTCATCCAGCGGCTTGGCCCATTCAAAATTGCACACCGCGCCGAGGTTTTTCATGCCATGGCCACGCATCACCTGAATGGCTGTGCCATGGGCCAGAAGCACATGATGCATGGCCCGTGCGGTGGCGCGGATGTCGCGCAGCCCCGGCGCATGTGCTCCCATGAAGTGGCTCAGCCAGCCGACACACCAGGGCTCGTTGATCGGCGCAACCGACCAGACGCGATCCCCGATCCGGCGCATGAGCGTGTCGGTATAGTCGCCAAACCAGCCCGCGATATCGCGATTGCGCCAGCCCCCCAGATCGGCCAGGGCGGAGGGCAGCTCCCAGTGATAGAGTGTCAGCGCCGGATTGATACCGCGCGCCAAAAGCCCGTCCACCAGTCGGTCATAAAAATCGAGCCCTTCCTGATTGGGTGCGCCAAGCCCCTCCGGCAGCACCCGCGCCCAACTGGTAGAAAAGCGATAGGTGTCCACCCCCAGACCAGCGATGAGATCGAGATCTCCTTCCAGACGGTTATAGTGATCACAGCCCAGCGCGCCGTTTTCAGCGCGCACCACATTGCCGGGTGTGGCGGCAAAATCATCCCAATGCGTGCGCCCCGCCCCCCCAAAGCTGTGGCCCTCGATCTGATAGCTCGATGTGGCCACACCAAATTGAAACCCTTCGGGAAAGTCGGAGCGCTTGTGGGTGATCATCTCAATCCTCCTGTGCCAGAACCTGTCGCACCGCCGGGGCAGGCCCGGTAGATTGGCCCACGGTCAGGGTTGCTTCGAGCATCTCCTGACGCAGCTCGCTGCCGGGTTTGGAAATCATATCAATCAGCGTGCCAGCCACCTTGCGCCCGGCTTCGCGCACCGAAGAGCGCACAGCGGTGAAGGCCGGCACATCGCCTTCGTTGCCGAAGTAACTCAGCGCATCGTCATGGATAACCACGGAGACATCGCGGCCCATCTTCAGCCCGGCTTCGGAAAGCGCGCGGCGCAGGCCAATGGCCGGAATGATCGAGGACACCACAAAGGCGGTTGGCGGCTTCTCCATCGCCAGCGCTTTGCGGCAGGTTTCATAGCCGTAGTTCTCGGTCATCTCATCGTGAAAGATCAGCTCCTGGCGCACAGGCACCTCGCGCCCGTCCAGCGCCGCCACATAGCCCGCCCCGCGGCGGGTGGCAAAATCCATATCCGCCAATCCGTTCAGCAAGGCGATGCGGCGGTGGCCCAGATCCAGCAGAAATTCGGTGGCCCGCTGAAAGGCCCGTTTGTTGTTCACATCCACCCAGCTGTAGCGCTCTGCCACCTCGGTGGAGCGGCCATGCACCACAAAGGGCACACCCAGTTCCTGCAACAGCGCGATACGGCGGTCATTCACCTTGGGACCATGTACGATGACCCCGTCCACTGCTCCACGTGAAACAAGTTTGCGGTAACTGGCCTCTTCGTCCTCGTCATTAACCACCGACAGCAACAGATCATAGCCGTTGTCAGAATAGATCTCCCCCGCCCCGGCGATGAAATCCGCAAAGATCGGGTTCACCATCTCATGCTTTTTGGACACCGGCAGCACGTGGCCGATGGTCATCGCCCGCCCGGTCGCCAGCGTTTTGGCGCGGGTGTTGGGCGCATAGTTGTGGGCGCGCGCCGCTTCCAGCACCTTTTGCCGCGTTGATTCGCGCACTTCGGGGTAGCCGTTTAACGCACGCGACACTGTGGTCTGCGACAGACCCAGTTTCTCTGAGAGCTCTTTCAGGTTCATGATTTTTGACGTTTATTCCTCAAAGCGCTTTGATAATTGATGCTTTATCGGTGTGACCAACAGCATCGACATCAAAGAATTCCTCCTGAAAACAGTAATAAATCATATATTTCTTTGGCACAAGCGCCGCAATTTCAAGCGCATTGCAAAATTCAAAGCGCTTTGGTAATCTATCCACAGATTATGGAAACTGGGAGGAAATCCATGACACCGAAACTCTATGCGAGCGCCGCCGCGCTGGCGCTGATGGCGGGCACCGCAATGGCGGACGGCCACGGCCATATGAAGTTCAAGCCGGGTGAGGGAGCATTCAGCTGGGACAGCTACAACGCATGGGCCGAGAGCGCGCCGGATCTGAGCGGTCAGACCGTGACCGTCGCTGGCCCCTGGCTGCAACCGGAGGACGACGTGTTCCGCTCCGTGCTGGCCTATTTCACTGAAGCCACCGGCGCTGAGGCGATTTACACCGGCTCTGACAGCTTTGAGCAGCAGATCGTGATCGACGCCGAAGCGGGCTCCGCCCCCAATATCGCCGTGTTCCCACAGCCGGGCCTCGCGGCAGACATGGCCGCGCGCGGCCTGCTTTCGCCGCTGCCCGCCAACATGGCGCCCTGGACCGTTGAGAACTACGGCGCGGGCCAAAGCTGGGTGGATCTTGGCACCTATGCGGACAAAGACGGCGCCGATCAGCACTATGGTTTCTTCTACAATGTGAACGTGAAGTCGCTGGTGTGGTATGTGCCGGAAAACTTCGAGGACGCCGAGTATGAGGTGCCCGAAACCATGGAGGAGCTGCGCGCACTTACCGAGCAGATCGTGGCCGATGGCGAAACCCCTTGGTGCATCGGTCTGGGATCCGGCGCGGCAACCGGCTGGCCCGCCACTGACTGGGTGGAAGACATTATGCTACGCACCCAGCCAGCCGATGTGTATGACGCCTGGACCACCAACGACATTCCGTTCAACGACGAACGTGTGGTTGCGGCCATCGACGAGTTCGGCTGGTTTGTGGGCGATGACGCCAAAGTCTCCGGCGGCGCGGGTGCCGTGGCCACCACCGATTTCCGCGACAGCCCGAAAGGCATGTTTGCCGCCCCGGCGGAGTGCTACATGCACCGTCAGGCCTCCTTCGTGCCGGCCTTCTTCCCGGAAGGCATTGAGTTTGGCGAAGATGTCGATTTCTTCTACTTCCCGTCTTATGAGGGCAAAGACCTCGGCAATCCGGTTCTGGGCGGGGGCACATTGATGGCGATCACCGATCCGTCTGATGCCACCACCGCGCTGATGGAATTCTTCCAGCTGCCGCTGGCGCATGAAGTCTTTGGCGCGCAGTCGGGCTTCCTGACACCGCTGAAAAGCGTGAATCCGGAGACCTACCTGAACGACGCGCTGCGCGGTCAGGCGGATATTCTGGTGAATGCGACCACCTTCCGCTTTGACGGCTCTGACCTGATGCCAGGTGGCGTGGGCGCAGGCTCCTTCTGGACCGGCATGGTCGATTTCACCGGCGGCAAGGATGCGGCCACTGTGGCGACCGAAATTCAGGACAGCTGGGACGCGCTGAAATAAGCGCGCTCTGACGCCAAACCCGTGTCGCCCCACAGTCGGGGCGGCACAGTTCAAAAAAGGGGTGCGCCATGTCTCCGGCCCTGCTTGGTCTTGTGACCATTGCGATTGGTGTGAGTGGCTGTCTTGGCTATTTCTACCTGTCCAATCTCTTTCTGGATAAAGTCCTGTTTCCGCCGGTGGGTCCCAATGCGGGGCGCAATATCAACCGCGCAAACATGATCCGCCCGTGGCTGTTTCTCGGCCCTGCGATCCTCGCGCTGGGGCTGTATCTTGGCTATCCGGTGATTGAGACGCTGCGGCTGTCTCTCACGGACCGCACGCAGGATGAGGCCTTTGTCGGCCTCGCCAATTACAGCCAGATGTTTGCCGAACCCAAATTCTGGGAGGCGATGCGCAACAACATGCTGTGGCTGATTGTGGTGCCTGCAGCCTCCACCGCCTTCGGCCTGTTGGCGGCACAGCTGACCGACCGCATCAAATGGGGCAACATCGCCAAATCCCTGATCTTCATGCCGATGGCGATCTCTTTTGTGGGCGCGTCAGTGATCTTCAAGCTGGTCTATGATGCGCGCCCCGCGGGCAATGAACAGATTGGCATCTTAAATGCGGTCTGGTTGCAGTTTGAAGGTGGAATAGGCTCTTTTCTGATCCTGAAACTGCTGCCTGCGGTGCTTCTGGTGAGCTTTGCCGCAATCGTGGCCTATGTCGCCTATCTGCTGCTGCGCCCCCTGCTTGAAAGCGCTGGCACCGTGCTGATCAAAGCGCTGCGTGTTTTTGGCGCGGCTCTTGGCCTTTGGTTTGCCTATACCGCGCTCAGCAATGCGGTGACGGTCTTTGTCACCGAGCTTGAATATGGTGCACCGCAGACCTGGCTGACCCTGCCATTTTACAACAACTTCTTCCTGATGGTGGTGCTGATCTGGATCCAGACCGGCTTTGCCATGGTGATCCTCTCCGCCGCGCTGCGCGGCATCCCCGAAGAAACCATCGAGGCCGCCATTCTGGATGGCGCCAACCCGTTTCAGATCTTCTTCAAGATCAAAGTCCCGCAGATCATGCCAACAATTGTCGTGGTCTGGACCACCATCACGCTGGTCGTGCTCAAGGTCTTTGACATCGTGTTCGCCATGACCAACGGCCAGTGGGAAACGCAGGTCTTGGCCAACTACATGTATGACAAGCTGTTCCGCGCCAATGACTGGGGCGTGGGCTCTGCCAGTGCCATCATCATCATGCTGCTCGTCTCCCCGATCCTGATCTGGAACGTGGTGCAGGCCCGCAAAGAATTGCGCTGAGGAGAGAGACCATGGACAATATCGCAGGACGTAAATCCGGTCTCAGCTGGGCAGTGAATATCTCTGTGGCGCTGCTTGTGGCGCTGTGGCTCTTCCCCACCGTTGGTTTGCTGGTGTCCTCCTTCCGCACCGCAGATCAGATCTCTGCCTCGGGATGGTGGAAATCCCTGTTTTCGGCAGAGCAGGTCGTGCAGCTGCGCACCGGTGGGGCGGAGGCCGCAACACAGGAGGGTGACCTCTGGGTGGTTGAGGGCAATCTGCTGGACGAGGCTGAGGATGGCCCCGCACCAGGTATCACCATCACGCGGTTTGGCGTCTCCTCCAAAGCGGTGGATGCCTTTGCGGTGGGCGAGGTGGCGACGTTTTCCAAAGATGAGAAAACCTTCACCATGGACGCGGCGGGGAACTATCGCTTCACCTCGACAGAGAAGCTGCGCAAACGTGGCCAGCGGGTGTTCATTACCGCAACCCTGCCGCCGGACTTTACGCTTGAGAACTATGATCAGGTGCTCTTTTCCGGCAACAGCAATGACAGCATGGCCAAAGCGTTTTTCAACACGCTGACAGTCACGATTCCGGCCACAATCATCCCAATTCTGATCGCCGCCTTCGCCGCCTATGCGCTCGCGTGGATGGAGTTCCCCGGCCGCGTGCTGCTGATTGCCACGGTGGTGGGCCTCTTGGTGGTGCCCTTGCAACTGGCGCTGATCCCGCTTTTGAAGCTGCATCTCAATATCGGCATCGGCAAAGGCTATCTTGGCGTCTGGCTGGCCCACACGGGCTTTGGCCTGCCGCTCGCGATCTACCTACTGCGCAACTACATGGCAGGGCTGCCCAAAGACATCATCGAGAACGCCAAGGTGGATGGGGCCACGGATTTTCAGATCTTCACCAAGATCATCCTGCCCCTGTCTTTCCCTGCGCTGGCCTCTTTCGCGATCCTGCAGTTCCTCTGGACATGGAATGACCTGCTGGTGGCCAAAGTCTTCCTGATTGATGCCACCGGCAACACCACGGTGATGACCAATCAGATTGTCGAGCTGCTGGGCACCCGTGGCGGCAATTGGGAGATCCTCGCCACCGCGGCCTTTGTCTCCATCGTGGCGCCGCTCTGCGTGTTCTTTGCCATGCAACGCTATCTCGTGCGCGGCCTGCTGGCCGGCTCCGTGAAATAACAAACATACCCTAACACGGCAGAAATGCCGCCAAGACCTAGGACGACCCGATGACATATCAGGACCCGAACATGACCCAAGACACCGCTCTCATCACAGACCCAGACTGGTGGCGCGGTGCGGTGATCTATCAGATTTATCCGCGCTCTTATCAGGATAGCAACGGCGACGGCATTGGTGATCTGGCTGGCATCATCCAGCGCCTGCCCCATGTGGCCAGCCTTGGCGTGGATGCCATCTGGCTCTCGCCGTTCTTCACCTCGCCGATGCTGGATTTTGGCTATGACGTTTCAGATTATCGCGATGTCGATCCGATGTTTGGCACGCTCGCGGATTTTGACGCGCTGATCGCCAAAGCCCATGAGCTGGGCATCAAGATCATCATCGATCTCGTGCTCAGCCACACCTCTGATCAGCACCCATGGTTTGTGGAAAGCCGTGCGGATCGCAGCAATGACAAAGCCGACTGGTATGTCTGGGCCGATGCAAAGCCCGATGGCACGCCGCCCAACAACTGGCTGTCGATCTTTGGCGGTCCGGCCTGGCAGTGGGACACCGCGCGAATGCAGTATTATCTGCACAACTTCTTGGCCGAGCAGCCGGACCTCAACTTCCACAACGCAGAGGTGCGTCAGGAGCTGCTGGATGTGGCCCGCTTCTGGCTGGAGCGTGGTGTGGATGGCTTCCGTCTGGACACGGTGAACTTCTACTATTGTGACGCAGAGCTGCGCGACAACCCGCCCCTGCCCGAGGATCAGCGCAACGACAATATCGCGCCAGCGGTGAACCCCTATAACCATCAAGATCACCTGCACGACAAAAACCAGCCGGAAAACCTCGGCTTCCTGCGCGATCTGCGGGATTTGCTGAATGAATATGACGCGATCACCACCGTGGGTGAAGTGGGGGATTCCCATCGCGGCAGTGAAATTCAGGCGGAATACACCGGCGGCGGGGACAAGCTTCATATGGCCTATGATTTTGCCCTGCTTGGCCATGTGCATCCCACCGGCACCCGCATCGCCGAAGTGATGGCAAAGGCGGAAAGCTTCTCTCAGGACAGCTGGGGCTGCTGGGCCTATTCCAACCATGACGTGGAACGCCACGGCTCCCGTTGGGCGCTGTCTGATGCCGCCCAGCGCACCTATGCCGCGCTTTTGATGTCGCTGCGCGGTTCTGCCTGCATCTATCAGGGTGAAGAGCTGGGCCTGCCGGAGGCGGATGTGGCGTTTGACGATCTGCAAGACCCCTATGGCATCCGTTTCTGGCCTAAGTTCAAAGGGCGTGACGGCTGTCGCACGCCCATGGTGTGGAAGTCTGACAATCAGAATGGCGGTTTTTCGGACAGCAAGCCCTGGCTGCCGGTGGCCTCTGAACATCTGGCGTTGTCGGTGGAAGCGCAGGAGGACGCCTCCGGCTCCATGCTGAACTTCTACCGCCGCCTGATCGCCTTCCGCAAAACCGTGCCTGCGCTGGCCAAGGGGGATTTCACCCTGATCCACGCCGATGACACCCACATCCGGTTTGAGCGCAGCCACAATGGCACCCGCGCGATCTGTGCCTTCAACCTGTCTGACGAAGACCAAAGCTTCGAATTGCCCAGCGGCGCCTGGAAAGTGGAGGCCAAAGCCCCCTTCACCGTCAGCCGCGATGGCAACAGCGTCACCTTGCCCGGATGGCAGGCGGTCTTTGCGGTCTCATCAGGCTCTAACACAGCGCAAAACAGCGAGGAAAGCGGACATGGCTGATCTGGTTCTCAAAGATGTGGCCAAGTCCTATGGCCAGGTGAATGTATTGAGCAACATCGATCTGGAGATCGAGAAAGGCGAATTGATTGTCTTTGTCGGTCCGTCGGGCTGCGGCAAATCCACCTTGCTGCGGATGATCGCGGGGCTCGAACATATCACCGGCGGCACGCTGGAAATTGACGGCACATTGGTCAACGATGTGCCGCCCAGCCAGCGCGGCATCGCCATGGTGTTCCAATCCTACGCGCTTTATCCGCATCTCACCGTGCGCGAAAACATGTCCTTTGCGCTCAAGATCGCGAAGATGAGCACGGCGGAGATCAATGAGCGCGTGGAGAAGGCCGCCAAAACCCTGCAGCTGCACAATCTGCTGGACCGTCTGCCGAAAGAACTCTCTGGCGGGCAACGCCAGCGTGTGGCCATTGGCCGTTCGATTGTGCGCGACCCAAAGGTCTATCTGTTTGATGAGCCGCTCTCCAACCTTGATGCCGCACTGCGGGTAGCCACCCGCATCGAGATTGCGCAGCTTAAGGAAAGCATGCCGGACAGCACCATGGTCTATGTGACCCATGATCAGGTGGAGGCGATGACGCTTGCCTCGCGCATTGTGGTGCTGGCCGGTGGCGGCATTGCGCAGGTTGGCACGCCGCTAGAGCTGTATGAGCGTCCCGAAAATGAATTTGTCGCGCAGTTCATCGGCTCTCCGGCCATGAACCTGCTGCCCGGCAAAATCACCGGCACGGGCGAGACAACCACCGTGGCGCTGGATGCAGGTGGCACCGCCACATCGACGGTGCCATCGCGCGCTGAGGATATGGGGCGTGCCGTGAACATCGGCGTGCGCCCCGAAGATCTGGTAACCACCGATGGCCCCGCGATCTTCACCGGCACGGTCAATATCACCGAAGCTCTGGGAGAGGTCACCCTGCTCTATTTTCAGCCGCAAGGTGACGCGGATCCGGTGATCGGCAAGCTTCAGGGCATTCACCGCGACCTCAAAGGCCAGCAGGTGTCCATGACCGCAGACCCGGCCAAGGTGCATATTTTTGCCGACACGCAGTCGCTTCTCTATCGCGACCGCCCGATCAAATCGATCGCAACCAAGGCGCATTAAACCGCGCCGAGGTGCATGGCCCTCATTTTAGGGTTGCTCTCTGCCCCTGCAGCACCCGCCGCAAAACAGTGGTGCGGTGCGCAAAATCGTTGCAAACTAGGGGGATGCAACGCACCCAGCAAGAATCGCGCCGCCGGATTTCAGTGGGCCACAACCAGAGCAGCACAGGCTCTGCGCAAACTTACGAAAAATTTTTGACGAATTTGGCAGACCGCCCAAATTTCAACAGTTTTTTTACCTCTGTTAAATAGTCGTCAAGACGTTCCATCTGTCGGCTTATCTAAGTCATTGGGGTTTATCGCAATGCTGCGTCTTATCAGGTTGTTCGTCACATTGGCTGTCGCCGGTGTTCACTGCGCCCCGCATATGTCGGTGGCGGAGACGTTGACCATTGGCACGATGAACCAGGGCATCCGCGCGCAGATGAAGATATATGAGCCTTTCGCGGCTTATGTTGAGGAAGAAATGCGCGGCACCGCGGTGACCAATGTTCGGCTGATGGTGGTGTCCAGCGCCGATCAAATGGCGGATGCGATCAAACGCAACGAGGTCGACATCTTCATCGACAGCCCGCTTGTGGCCGGCAAAGTGGCCAAGATGTCCGGCGCACAGCCATTTCTGCGCCGCCATCAGGAAACCGCAGGCCCCTATTTTTCGGTGATCATCGCCCATGTGAACAGCGGGATCACCACGCTGGACGATCTCGAAGGCAAGACCATTGCCTTCAGCGAACCGGAATCCTCGGCCGGCTTTCTGCTGCCCGCCCACATCATTGTGCAACACGGCCTGCGTCTGCGTGAGAAGCTGAACCAGACGCAGGTTGCCGAAGAGGGTGAAGTGAACTTTGTGTTCTCCTCACACGATAAAAACACCATTTTTCTGATCGCCAGCCAGCGTGTGGACGCGGCGGCCACCAATCTGGATGCGTTTCAGGCCTTGCGCGCAGCCCGGCCGGGTGAGTATCGCGTCATCGCCAGTTCCGCAAAGTTTCCGCGTCAGGTGTTGTTGCATCGGGAGAGTTTGAACCCCGACACGCTCTCAGACGTACGCTCTGTGTTGCTGGGTATGCAAGAGTCAGAAGAAGGTCGCAACGTGCTTAAAAAACTGCAGAACACCAGCGCGTTTGATGATTTTCCAGATGGTCGCAATCGGCTGTTTGAAAGGATCAACAAAATACTGAGCGACCTCGAAAAGGCGGGGATACAGTAGCGTGTCCGCAGAGAAGAAACGACCTTTGAGCTATTTTTCCCAGACATGGCAATCGATGACCTACGGTCTTGGCCGTCGCATGACGCTGTACTTCGGCCTCATGATCGGCGCCTTTGTGACCACGCTGATCTATCTCAACACCCTGACCCAGCTGGAACTGGTGCGCACGCGTTTCTCGGAGCGCTCGGACGCGCTGGGGATCCTGATCCAGGAAGTCACCCTGCCCTACCTCTTTGAGGGGCGTCCGGCGGAGCTCGACATCATCTATCAGGAGCTGATGCGCCAGCCCGACATCCTAAGCCTCAAGTTTGTCGACCCAAACAGCTATCTGCTGGTGAACGGCGAAGAGGATGCCAATGCGCTCTTTCTCAGCCGCGTCGAAGATCCGCTGATCACGCTGGCCACAGAGACCCAAACAACCAATATCATCTCCGAGGACAACCGCATTCAGGTGGCGGTGCCGGTGATCTATGGCAATGTGAACTACGGCACGATCCGCTTTGATCTGGATGGGGAACCGGCCAGCCGGGAAGTGAACCTTGTGCTGCGCCGGAACCTGCTTTTTGGCGTGTTTTTCACCCTCACCGGCGTCTTGCTGAGCATCTGGGTGTCGCGCCGTCTGACCGAGCCGCTGGCGCGTCTGAACAGCGCCACAAAACGCGCCGCCAAAGGCAACCTCAATCAGTCCATTGTCATCCGCACCAATGATGAGGTCGAAAGCCTCGCAAACAGTTTCAACCTGATGCTGGGCAACCTGCGCGCCTGGGTGCAATCGCTGGAGGACACGCAGACCAAGCTTGAGGTGTCGGGCCGCGACCTGAACCTCAAGAACCAAGAGCTGCAAATCGCAGCGGAACAGGCCACAGCCGCCGAAAAGGCCAAATCCCAGTTCCTTGCGCGCATGAGCCACGAGATCCGCACACCGATGAACGGGGTGCTTGGCATGGCGGAGCTGCTGGCGGACACCGATCTGTCAGTGGATCAGCAAAACCTGCTAGAATCGATCCACAGTTCCGGCTCCACCCTGCTGCGGATCATCAACGACATTCTGGATTTCTCCAAGATCGACAGCGATCACATGACCCTGCGCGAAGAGGCCTACCGCCCCAGCGACGTGATCGAAAACACCGCGCAGATGCTCTCCTTTCAGGCCGCGCAGGCGGGCGTTGATCTGATCACACGGGTGGCGCCGGAACTGCCCAAATCCCTTATGGGCGACGACTCGCGCCTGCAGCAGATCATCATCAATCTTGTCGGCAACGCGCTGAAATTCACCGAAGAAGGCTATGTGCTGATCAACGCCACGCTCAAAAAGGATGACGGGCGCGAGGTGATGCAGGTGGATGTCTGCGACACCGGCATCGGCATCCCGAAAGACAAGCTTGAAACCGTGTTTGACCAGTTCACGCAAGTGGATGGCTCCTACAGCCGCCGCCATCAGGGCACCGGTCTGGGCCTTGCCATTGCCAAAGGCTTCACCGAACTCATGGGCGGGCGCATCTGGGTCACTTCTGAACTGGGCAAAGGCACCACGTTCAAATTCACAATTCCGATCAAAAAGCCTGACACGCCGCCGCCGCTGCATTCCGAGGACAGCGTCGATCTGGAAGGCCTCAGGGTTCTGGTTCTGCAATCCGAACCCACAGCGCTGTTTGTGACCAAGGAAACCTTGAGCCAATGGGGGGCTGAGGCGCAGACCTTTGAGACCGCCGCCGCCGCGCTCAGCAGCCTGCGCGCCGCCACGGAGGCCAAGGAACCCTACGAGGTGATCATCACGGAAACCTCCCTGCCCGATATGGAGCAGGCCAAGCTCTTTGCCGAGCTCAAGGCGGCTCAGGGCCGCAAGAAGGCGCGTCTGATCGTGGTCAAACCGATCAGCGAAGCGCTCAAGACCGACAAGGTGAAAACACCGCAGGCCGATGCCGAACTGCTGAAACCTGTGCTGACACCCAAGCTGCTGGCCGCCCTCGTGCCGGATGAAATCGACGCAGAAGAGGCCGCCGCACCCAAGGCCTTCTTTGCCGCCAATGGCGCGCCCAAACCCATCGCGCAGGAGCTTTCGGAGCTGCCTGAGGACAAAACCATCCTGATCGTGGATGACAACAAAACCAACCGCAAACTCATCGAAGTCTTCCTCACACGGCTTGGGATCAGCCATTACTCCGCCAATGACGGGGAACAGGCGATCAACCGGTTCCGCACGCATCGCCCCGATCTGGTGCTGATGGATGTGAGCATGCCGGTGATGAACGGGCTGGACGCGACCCGCGAAATCCGCGCGCTTGAGGCGCTTGGCGGTGCGGCCCGCAGCCAGATTGTCGGGCTGACAGCCCATTCCGCTCCCGAGGATCGGGAGGCCTGTCTGGAAAGCGGGATGGACGCGCATATGGCCAAACCGATCAAACTTCAGCAGCTCAAAAAGATCATTGCTGAACTTTGATATTGATCGCCGCTCGAGACGCGCAAGCTATTGAAATTCCGCTCTTTGCCCTGCAACACTCGGCGAAGTTGCAAGGAGCGGAACATGGCGAAGACAACACAGCATGTTGTGGTGGTGGGCGCGGGCATCAATGGCGCGGCCACGGCGCTTTGGCTGCGGCGCGCAGGCTGTGAAGTGACGCTGATTGACAAGGGCGCGCCGGGCATGGGTGCCTCTTTTGGCAATGCCTGCCTGCTGGCCAGCTGCGCCATCCTGCCCAATGCAACGCCGGGTCTGGCCAAAAAGGCGCCGGGCTATCTGCTCAATCCTGATTTCCCGCTCTTCATGCAATGGGGCCACCTGCCCCGGCTGGTGCCTTGGTTGCTGAAATTCATGGGATATTCCAGCGACACCCATGTGCGCCGCATCACCCAGGCGCTGACAGATCTGATTGGTGACAGCGTCGAGCAACATAAGGCGCTCGCCGCGGGCACCGCGGCGGAGCGCTGGATCAAAGACACCGATTATCTCTTTGCCTACAAAGACCGCGCCGCATTTGACGCCGACAGCTACGTCTGGGACATGCGCGCCGAGATGGGCTTTGTGCCCGACCTCGTTGAAGGGCAGGCGATACGGGAGATGGAGCCCATTCTGGGCGGGGACATCGGCCTGCTCGCGGTCAACAAAGCCCATGGCTATATCCTCAACCCCGCGTCTTACGTGAAAGCGCTGGTGGAGACGTTCACCGGCATGGGTGGCCGCTTTGTGCAGGCGGAGGTGCGGGATTTTGATCTCTCAGGGGGAGACATCTCCGCCGTTCTGACCGATCAGGGCCGCATCGACTGTGACCGCGCGGTGCTTTCGTCCGGGATCTGGTCCAAGGATCTGGCGCACAAACTGGGCCTCACTGTGCCGCTGGAGGTCGAACGCGGCTACCACGTCACCTACCGCAACCCGTCGGTGCAGCCCAACAATCCGATGATGATCGCGGACGCCAAGTTTGTGGCCACGCCCATGGATCAAGGGCTGCGCTGTGCCGGGATTGTCGAGTTTGGCGGCCTGTCAGAGCAGAAATCCAAAGCCCCGCTCAAGCTGCTGCGCCGCAAGGTGGCAGAGGTGTTCCCTGATCTGCGCGCTGACAGCGAAGAGGAGTGGCTCGGCTTCCGCCCGACGCTGCCCGACAGCCTGCCGATGTTGGGAGAAATTGGCACAAGCGGTGTGTTTGCGGCCTTTGGCCATCAGCACATCGGCCTCACAGGTGGTGCAAAAACCGGACGTCTGGTGGCGGATCTGATCACCGGCAAGACGCCCAACATGGACCTCGCGCCCTACCACCCGCAACGTTTCACATGAAACATCGCCCGCAACGTGGCGGGCGATGTTCTAAGTTTTATTAAGGATCAGGCGGATTTGCGTTCCGCTTCCGGTGTGGCCACCTCAGCTTCCACTGCTGAGCCTTCCACCACCTGATCATCCGCCTCCGAGACCTCTTCGGCATCTTCGACAGAGGAGTGTTCGGAGTGATCCTCCAGCGCACCGATGATCAGTGGCAGCATGGCCGCGCTGGCCTGGCTCTGACCTTCGACTTCCGGCGGAGCCACCCAGCTCAGCGTGTCAAAGCTGTGGCAGGTCTCACAGGTTGGCGCCCATTCCGCATGGATGTGGCCACAGTTGTCGCACACCCATTGCGGGCCACGCGGCGCGCTCAGTGCTTTGGCGAGGAAACCTTTCACCACGGCGTCGCTTGAGCCTTCGCCACGTTCCACGGCCGCCATGATGGTCAGCACCCGCTGCGTGGCCGCACTCTCAACCAGATCGCCCAGCGCACGGCGTGCCGCCGGGAAATCTTCCGCCGCAATATAGAGCTCCGCCATGAGCATTTTGCTCTCGTCGTGCTCCGCCGTGGTCTTGATCAACGCGCCAAAGCGCTTGATGCGCGCCTCAGGCGTTTCATCAGGGGCGATCTCGGCAAAGGCAGCGGCAAGATCCGGATGCGGCTGCGTGTCCCAGGCTTTCTTGAGCAGGCGTGTCGCATAGCGCGCTTTGCCTTTCTCAATATAGCCGCGCGCCGCCAGAACCGCCGCAGGGATCAGATCCGGCGACAGACGGTTGGCCTCAATCGCCTGCTCCTGCGCCTCGATCGAGGTGTCCTCGGCCATCACATCCTTGGCTTCCGACAGCGCCAGAACCGCATCGCGGCGGCGGTGCACATCGCGCGGCAGATTGCCGTGACGCAGCTTGGCGTTCAGCGTGCCACGGGCGCCTTTCCAGTCTTTGCTTTCGGTCTGAAGCCGCAGCAGCGTGTCCTGCACCTCTTCATGTCGCGGCTTCAGCGCAAAGGCGTTTTCCGCCAGCTTCAGCGCCACATCGGTGTCGCCTGCCGCCAGCTTCTGCTTCATCAGGCCGCGCACACCGACAAACCGCGTGCTCTCGTCATTGAGCAGCTTTTTGTAGGTTTCCTCGGCCTTTTTGGCGTCGCCATGCATCTCAGCAGCCTGCGCCACAATGAGGTTGGTCAGCTGCGGCTTCATCAACAGCCGTTCTGCGCGCCGCGCTTTGTCCATCGCGATGCGTCCTTCGCCGGAGGCCAGCGCCATGACGCTGTCAGACAACGCCTGATAGCCCTTTTGCTCGCGATTGCGGTCAAAATAGCGGCTGATCGCGGTTTCATCCCCGTTGAGGAATTTCAGAACCGCCACAAGGAAGCCCAGAAGCTTGATGCCCACCCAGACAGTGGCCACCAGAGCGGCCAGCGCCAGCGCGGTCTGGAACGGGCCGAGGCTGTATTCCACCCCGCCCACGGTCAGCATCACGCCGCCTTCGCTTTCAAGCAGGTAAATCGAGCCAAAGGTCAGCCCGGTGACAATGGCAACAAACGCAATAATTTTGATCAGGGACCAGAGCATGAAATGACCTTCAGTTACTGTTTAGGGTTTGTGCCAGATCTTCGGCAGCTTGCGTGGCGTCAGCCCGGGTTTGCGCCTGCGCAACCCACTCTGCCATCACGGATTTCGGCCCCTCGGCCAATGTGTCGATCTCGCCCAGCGCTGTCGCCAGATCACCCGCCTTCAGGGCCGCTTCGGCCCGGCTGAGGATCGCATCTGTGTCGCTGCCTTCGCGGGCCTCAACAGAGCGTGCACCAAACTGGGTTTTGAAGAAATTGCCAAGGGTGCTGCCTTGGGCATCATCCACCTTATCCGCCCGCGCCTTGGCCAGGGCCGCACGCGCCGCATCCGGATAACTCTCGATCAGCGCTGAGAGCGGGATGATCCCGTCATCGGCAAACTGCTCCAGAACCGGCGCAACCTCCTGCCCGGTGGCAGACCGCAGATCAACCACCGCAGCCCGATACGGCGCGCCGCTCTCAAGCGCGGCAACGATGCGCGTTACAGAAGAGCGCGCCAATGCCGTCTTGGCCGACAAATCCGCGCGGTCTTTCAACTCCGCCGCTTCCGCTTTCTGGGCCGCAACCAGATCTTTGAGGTCTTTCACCTCGCGCTCATAGGCGGCCACCGCCGCCGCGCCCAACCCTTCGGTCAACGGGCGCTTTTCGATATCCATCAGGCGCGCTTCAAAAGTGGCCACCGCCTCAGACAGACTGCCCACATCCGCGCGCAACGTCTCAAGCGCGCTTGCTGCCGCATCCGCTGCGCCTTGCGCCCCGCTTGCCGCAGCAGAGCTTGCGCTCACACCGCCCTGCAGCTCAGCCAGCGTGGCATTCTGTGCTTCAAGCTGCGCGGTGAGCTCGGCAAGCGCCGCCTTGGTGTCGCCGTCAAGACCAAGCTGATCGCCAAAATAGATCGCCCCGCCAAATCCGATGACAGCCGCGATGACACCGCCAAACACCATCGGCACAAAGCCGCCGCGACGGGCGTCCTGTGGCGCGGGTGTTGGCGCTGCTGGCTCAGGCTTTTCAGAGGCGACGCGCTCAAACTCCGGCTCTTGCGCGGATGGCTCGTCTGCACTGTCCGGCGCGTCCTCAGAGAGATCAGTATCCGAAGCGTCTTCAGAGGCGTCCTCTTCCTCTGTTGCGTCAGCGGCCATGTCGTCCGCCTGATCCGCTGCCTCGACGCCGTCCTCAGGATCTTCGTCTGAAATTTGCTCAGCGGTCTCCGCTGTCTCCTCCAGGGTTGTCTCCTCAGTGGCCTCTACATCGGCCGTTTCAGGGGCCTCCGCTGCGATTTCCTCGGAAACCTCCTCAGCCTCCTCCGCGGCGCTCTCCTCCACTATTTCGGCATCTTCGATCGTGTCCGCGGCCTCCACCACCTCCACCTGATCCTTGTTCGGCTTGTCCGACTTGTCCGTGGTCCCCACCGGTCACCCTTTCGAATCCGTTTTTGCAAATGCAGCACCAAGTCTAGGCGAGCGTGGCGACTCGCTCAATGCGTCACCCTGCGTCCAACAGTCTCGTGATCGCATCCGCCATGGCCCCCGCCTCTTTTTTGGCCGCCAAAACAACCTGTTCACATGGCAAATTCCCCAAGGCATCTTGTGTCGCGCCACTGATCGCCACCACGTGCAAAGCGGCCTTGATCGGGCCAAGCCCCTGCAACTGATGCGCAAATTGGTCTGCGGCATTTGGCGAAAAAAGCGGCACTAAGACGGGCTTTTCCTGCATGAGACGCGATTTTGCGGCCTCTGACAGCGCACAAGGGACCTGCCGGTACACCACCGTTTCGCGCGTCTCGATGCCCAGATCGGTCAGCCGAGCGGCCAAATCGCCCCGCGACAAAACCCCGCGAAGATGCAAAAGCGGCCCCTTGGGCGCGTCGGCTGAAATTCGCGCATAAAGCGCATCCGCGTCGCCTTCCGCTGCAATGGCACGCCAGCCCTTGGCCGCTGCCATCTCTGCCGTAGCCTTGCCAACGCACCAGGCGGGTAGATCCTGCCCCGCAATCGCCGCCACCGCATTGCGGGAGGTGAACACAACACCCGTGACATCTGAGAGGTCGACCTCCGCGCCGGTGGGCACAATCTCCACAATCGGGGAAATCTCAATCGACACCGCCACACCGCGCGAACGCAACACCTCCGCAAACCGCTCCGCATCCGCCAAAGGTCGGGTCAGCAAAATCGAAGCGGGTGTTTGCGGCATTCAGGCCACCGGGATTGTTTGAACGATAGGGAGGTGTTACCTGCCACAGAACCCACGCGCAACGGCAAGGACACCCGCCGCCATGACTGAAACGCTCACCATTCTTGGCATTGAGAGCAGCTGTGATGACACCGCTGCCGCGATCTTGCGCCAACCTGCGGGCGCTGAGGCCGATATCCTCGCTTCCGTTGTCCATGGGCAAACCGATCTGCACGCCCCCTACGGCGGCGTGGTGCCGGAGATCGCCGCCCGCGCCCATGCCGAGAAGGTGGACATCTGTATTCAGCAGGCTTTGGACACCTCCGGCGTGACCCTGAAGGATCTGGACGCCATTGCCGTCACCGCGGGGCCCGGGCTGATTGGCGGGGTAATTTCCGGTGTGATGTGCGCCAGAGGGCTGTCGGCCAGCCTTGGCATCCCGCTCATCGGGGTGAACCATCTTGCCGGTCACGCCCTGACCCCGCGCCTCACCGATCAGGTGGCCTTCCCCTATCTGATGCTGCTGGTGTCGGGCGGGCATTGCCAGTTTCTCATTGCCCATGGCCCTGAGAAATTCTCCCGCCTTGGCGGCACCATTGATGACGCCCCCGGCGAAGCCTTTGACAAAACCGCACGTCTTCTGGGCCTGCCGCAGCCGGGCGGGCCTTCGGTACAGGCGGAGGCAGAGAAAGGCGATGCCAAGCGCTTTCGCTTCCCCCGCCCACTGCTGGATCGGCCCGGATGCGACATGTCTTTCTCCGGCCTGAAGACCGCTTTGTTGCGCCAGCGTGATGCCATCATCGCCGAAAAAGGCGGGCTGACCGTGCAGGACCGCGCCGACCTCTGCGCCGGATTTCAGGCCGCTGCGGTGGATGTGCTGGCGGAAAAGACCCGCCGCGCGCTGGAGACATATCTGGCGGAAAACCCCTCTGAGCCGCTTCTGGCTGTGGCCGGTGGCGTGGCGGCAAACACCGCCATTCGGGCCAGATTAGAGACTGTTTGTGCCGATCTTAGCGTGACCTTCACCGCGCCGCCACTGGCGCTTTGCACCGATAACGCAGCGATGATCGCTTACGCCGGGCTGGAACGGTTTCGTGCAGGGGAGCAGGACGACATGTCGCTTGTGGCACGCCCCCGCTGGCCGCTGGATCAATCCGCGCCCGCGCTTCTTGGCTCCGGCAAGAAAGGGGCCAAAGCATGATCTCCGTTTTAGGCGCAGGCGCTTTTGGCACCGCACTTGCCGTGGCCTTTGCCAAAGGTGGCACCGAGGTGACCCTTTGGGCGCGTGATGCCGAGGCCGTCGAGGTGATGCAGAACACTAGGGAAAACCCGCGCCTGCCCGGCGTGACCCTGCCCGACACCCTGAGCGTCACCGCCGATTTTACTGACGCCCTGTCAGATGTCATCCTGCTGGCGGTGCCCATGCAGCGGTTGCGCGGCGTTCTGGAAGCCCATCCAGAGCTCTCCGGCCGCACCCTTGTGGCCTGCTGCAAAGGGGTGGAGCTGGGCACCGAGCTTGGCCCTGTGGCGGTGATCCGCGATGTGCTGCCAGATGCCACGCCTGCGATCCTCACCGGCCCCAGTTTTGCCGCCGATATTGCCCGAGGCCTGCCCACGGCACTGACGCTGGCAACACCGGATGAAGACACCGGAAAAGCGCTGCAACAGAGACTGATATCGCCCAATTTGCGGATCTATCGCACAACTGACACCGTCGGTGCAGAGCTGGGCGGCGCGTTAAAAAACGTGATCGCCATCGCCTGTGGCGTCGCCATGGGCGCGGGGCTGGGTGACAGCGCGCGCGCTGCGCTGATGACCCGTGGCTATGCGGAAATGGTGCGTATGGCGCGTGCGCTGGGTGCCCAAGGCGACACGCTGGCTGGGCTCTCCGGCTTTGGTGACCTCACCCTGACATGTTCATCGGAGCAATCGCGCAACTACAGTTTTGGTCTGTCCCTCGGTCGGGGCGACAGCTTTGATGCGTCGGTGACGGTGGAAGGCGCCGCCACCGCCCGGGCCGCACTTGCACGCGCCAAAACCCTGAACACTGACATGCCCATCACCGCTGCGGTGGTTGCGATCCTCGATGGGGGCTTGCAAATCCGCGACGCCATGGAAATGTTGCTCTCAAGACCACCCAAGGAGGAATAAATATGCTGATCGCCCTCATCGCCAAAGACAAAGCCGGCGCATTGGACATTCGCAAGGCCAACCGTGACGACCACGTGGCCTATCTGAAAAGCTCTGGCGAGACTGTCATGATGGCAGGCCCGTTTCTGGACGAGGCCGGTGACATGTGCGGCTCGCTGATCATCCTGAACGTCGCGGATATGGCCGAAGCCGAAGCCTGGGCTGCTGCGGACCCATACAAGGCCGCTGGCCTGTTTGAGAGCGTGGAGCTGACCGCCTGGAACAAGGTACTGGGCTGATGCGCTATTGGCTGTTCAAATCTGAGCCTTCCACCTGGAGCTGGGATCAGCAAGTCGCCAAAGGCGAGGTTGGCGAAGAATGGGACGGCGTGCGCAACTATCAGGCGCGCAATTTCATGCGGGACATGGCCGTGGGCGACCGCGGCTTTTTCTATCACTCCCAGAAAGAGAAATCCGTGGTCGGGATCATTGAGGTCTGCGCCGCAGCGCACCAAGACAGCACTACAGATGACGCGCGCTGGGAGTGCGTGGACATCAAGGCCATTGCGCCTGTGCCCAAACCGGTGACGCTTGCCATGATCAAGGACGATCCGCGCCTCACCGAAATGGCGCTTGTGAAAAGCTCCCGCCTGTCGGTGCAGCCCGTCACCGCCGAGGAATGGGCCATCGTCTGTGATCTGGGCGGTGTCAAACCTTGAGTTTTCAGGCATACTCTCCCCAGTCCAAATGTGAACGGGGAGGGTTCCATGGGATTTCTAGCCGTATGTGTCGCCGCTGTGGCGTCTTATGTCTTTGGGTCGGTCTGGTACATGGTGCTGGCCAAACCCTGGATGGCCGCCGCTGAGGTCAAGCTGGGCGACAACGGCCGCCCCCTCAACGCCAGCAATCCGGCCCCTTATATCGCCGCCTTTGTCTGCACGCTGATTGTGGCGGGCATGATGCGCCACATCTTTGCGCTCTCCGGCATCACCAGCTCCGGCGCAGGGTTGATCGGCGGGCTGGGTATTGGCCTGTTTCTGGCAACACCCTGGATCATCACCAACTACAGCTTCGCAGGTCGCCCGCGTGTCCTGATGCTGATTGACGGCGGCTACGCCACCATCGGCTGCGGGATTATGGGTGTGGTGCTGACTTTGTTTTGAGATGGGCAGTTAACGGGATAGTCTATGCTTAGAGCTGTAGCTGAACGACTAAAACGTTCGAGCCAAAACCAGAATCGAAGGATTTCCACTAAGGTGCAATCTGTAGTTCATCCTATTTGAGAGAATGGATTATGTCAGCATCTTTGCCAGATGCGCTGCGGGCGCAGCTTCAGAAACTGGTAAAAGAAGGGTTAAGTGGGGTGTTGTCACGTTAATTTCTGTTCGGTTGCTGACGTTTGGATTCTGGCATAAGTCACATCGTTGAATTCATCATCGAACAGCTACAAGCGTCACCGGGTTCTTCCTCAAATCATCGCCCATGCAGTGTGGTTGTACGCCCGTTTCAATCCAAGCCTACACGAAGTTGAAGAGTTGCTGTTGCAGCATAGGATCGATGTGTTTTATGAAACTGTCCGGCGCAGGGTCATCAACCCGGGCGACAAATCGCTCGCAAATTTCGACGGCGACAGGGCCGTCCCGGCGATTTATGGCATTTCGATTAGGTTGTCGTGAGATTTTTTGGCTGCAATTATTGGCTTTGGCGCGCGGTAGATCATCACGGCGTCGTTCTGGACGAAATCATCCAACCTAAACGTAACCAACGAGCCGCCAAACGGCTGTTACACTGCCTGATAAAGCGTCTTGGTTTTACTCCCAAACGGATCATCACGGACAAGCTGCATGCATATGGCGCCGCCAAAACGGGAGATCGTGCCGGGCCTCGATCACTGGTCGTACAAGGGTCTCAAAAATCGCGCTGAAAACAGTCACCTCCCATTCAGAAAGCGAGAACAAACAATGCAAGGTACCGCTCTCCAGCCAGACTACAGCGGTTCGTGGCCATCTATTCAGTAATCCACAATAGCTTTGGTGTCCCCTCCATTGTCCGTCGCTCAGCACTAACGATCAGATATCACCGCCTTGAGACATTTGACGCCCGGGATGCTGCCACAAAGGCCGCTTGAAATCCGAACACCAGAATCGCTATGTAGATTACCGGTTAACGTGACAACACCACCAAGCCCAATAATCAGTCTTTTGCCAAAGAAGCGTTGAAATAGTCCCAAGCCTCATGATCCGTCGTGAACTTGTCAAAGATCGTAATCTCATCGCCCTGCTGATCTTTTGAGGCTATGCTCCAGTTTCCACCCTCTGAGCGTTTAAAAATTTGAAGGTTGGTCGACTGAAGGCCCTCACCGTATACTCCAGACAATGAGGACACTTCGATGGGACGCGCTTCAGTTTGACGAATAGCCAACTTAGCAGCCTCTTTCTGGCTAAATCTTCGGTTTCGGAAAAAGTTCATCGACACGACATAGCTACCGATAAAGAGTGTCCCGAACAGGAACAAAAAGAAGAGGGCTAACAGACCATTCTGCCACGAAATCACACCTGCAATGATTGGCGCAGCAACAAACGGAAACAGCACAAGCGTCCCGAACGGGTTATAAAGCTCTGATTTGAGTTTTTTTCCGAAAAAAATCCTCAATGCGCGTACCACTAGGTGATGAAAATGGAGACGGTCAGGTTGGTCTGTCTCTTTGTCCAATAGCCGCCGTCTCCAAATCGCAAAGGCGGTGTCAGCCACTGGCCAGAAAAGAACCAGCAGTACGGCAAGCCCGGCACCCTCAGGGTTGCGAACCAACAGAATAATACCGAGCCAAGATAGGATGTGCCCGATAGCATAGGCCCCGGCATCGCCAAGAAACAGATAGCCATGCGGCCAATTGAGAACGAAAAATCCAAGCAGCGCCAGGGTCAACACACCCGACACAAATTGGATATCATAATCGCCCGTCATCCCGGCGATAACAAAGAATGCCACGGAAGCCATCATGCTATAGCCGGAGGCGAGGCCGTTCAAACCATCAATGAGGTTGAGGGCGTGACAAGCCCCAGCTGACCACAAAAGGGTGAGTAAAACACCTACAAACGTCAGGGCGACAGCACTGTCTAAAAAAGGCACACCAAGCCTTGGCAACAAAGCACCGGTCAGAAGCATTGCGAGACTTGCCGAAGCGAATGCCGCCAGCAGTCGGACTTTGGGAGACATATCCCGGTGCAAATCTTCACGAAGTCCAACCGCAAAAACAATCGCGGTCGCCGCGAGCGCCCAAATCAAATCACTTTCTATTCTCTGCCAATAGATTGCGGAGGTCACTGCCACCCCGAGTACAACCGCTACGCCACCTATTCTCGGTGTGGGTCGTTTATGTTCTGCCTGACGAGCATTCAGGTCATTGTGCATGTGCTCTTGATTGAGAAAGAGACTCGGCGCCAACGCAAAGAGACAACACAATCCGAAGCTAACACCAAAGGAGACAAGCAGCGGGAAGACGTATCCTGCGTCAATTGGATCAATCATGGGTATTCTCAGTGAAATCTATCTTAAATTGTGTAGCTTTATTATTACGCAACTGTAAAACCATCAAAGCTGTTTCAACCAAGGTCAATTGTTTCAAACGGGCCGTTGCCAATTTGCACATCTTCGCATTTCTAGCCCCGGTTGCAGCTGTCTGAATGCATATGTTTGCCACTCACAGCAGCCCATAACGCAGCTTCCATTCGATTTCAAGGTTACGGTGCTCAAAGTGAAGCTAGGCGGTAAATCATCGGCAATTCAACGCGCATGTACCAGATAGCCCTTTGTTTCGGATATTTGCGTGTCAGCGCCGCTAGATCGCACAAAATTAAAGCAACCAAGGAGCCAACTTTCAGTAAGGACACTTAGAATCCGAAACACCCTCCGCGCACAGAGTTCTGCAGCAACAAGGTCTCGGTTGGGCTGAACGCCGTTGAACGCCCTTCAGGCTCAGCTTCGCAATATAGGCTAATTTGGCATGTGCCGGTTTAAGCATCCGTTTGTCGTGCTCAAAATAAAACATAGGGGGCCTGCTTCCACTCGGTCAGACCCCCTATGCCCCCCGCGTGCTCCCATACCACCACACGCGTCTGTTATCTCTTAGGGTCCGGCCGTCCTAGCCCGACACATTATGCCTAGCGCAGACCCCCGCGCTGTTTCAATTATCAAGTACCGACAATATGAGGGGATCCATCAGGGTTTTGGAAAGACTTAAGGCGCGCGCTTGGCCAGATCGCCAAAACACGCGCCTTTCGTGAGTGGTGTAGTCTTTAGCCGTAGTGGGCTTCTTTGCCAAAATGCTTGGTCAGCATGTAGTAGACAACCGCACGGTATTTGTTGCGCTCGGATTTCCCGTAAGTCTCAAACACCGCGTCAATCGCCTGCATCAGCTCCGGCCCGTCTGAAAGGCCCAACTTCTTGATGAGAAAGTTATTTTTCACGATTTCGATCTCTTCCGGCTGAGAGCTCGCCACCGTTGAGGCATCATCATTGTAGATCGCCGGGCCACATCCAATCGTGACCTTCGTCAGCAGATCCATATCCGGCGTCATGCCGCATTTGTTTTGCAGATCATCTGCATATTTGGCGATCAAATCGTCGCGTTTTCCCATGATACTCCCCTTATATTTTAGTCAATTTTTATGAACGAAAGCGGCCTATCTGCCGCTCTTGCGCGTCAAATTAGCTCTCAGGCTACAAAGCGCAAAGGGAAAACCGCCCGGTCTTTCCCCGCCAAACCGGTGTGCTGGCCATTTGCGGGCCCGCTCTCTAGGTTCAGGCCATAGGACATCTGGCCGCCACTCAAGCCAACAGGAGACACGCCATGCTGCGATGGGGGATCATCGGAACCGGGTTTATTTCGCACGCCATGCTCGGCGCGATCCGCGCCAGTGAGCGCTCTTCTGTGGCCATGATCTGCGGCCGCAACGAGACGGCGCTGGATGCGCTTGCCGCGCAGTATGACATCCCGGCCAGCACCACCGATCAAGCAACCCTGCTCGCCAACGCGGATGTGGATGTGGTCTATATCGCGCTGCCCAACCATCTGCACCGCGCCGCCACCGAAGCCGCCATGGCCGCAGGCAAACCCGTGCTGTGTGAGAAATCCCTGACCACAACCATGGACGACGCCACCGCCCTTGCCGCCTCGGTGCGCAAGGCGGAGACCTTCTTTGTGGAAGGTCTAATGTATCTCGCCCATCCCCTGATGGAGCAGCTTGTGACCGTGTTGCGCGATCCCTCTGTGGGGGAGCTGCGGTCTGTGTCGGGGTTTTATGCCGCCGATATCTGGCAGGTGGTCAATCCGGCGGGAGGTGGCACACTTTACAATCTTGGCTGTTATCCGGCCTCACTGCTGCATCTGGTGGTGCAAACCATGTGCGGACAGGAGGCTTTTGCCGCCCGGCAACTCACGGGCTTTGGCAACCTTGGCAAAGATGCTGCGCTGCAGGATGCAAGTGTCTCTGTGCGGTTTGACAATGGTGTTCTTGCCAATCTGCACAGCACAGATGGACATGGTCTGGCCCATGAATTTGTGATCGTGACCACCAAAGGCACGCTGCGGTTTGCCACCAATCCCTGGCTGCCTGAACCGGGCGAAAGCCGCATGATCTGGCAGCCTTACGACGGCCCTGCGCGTGACATCGTGGTGCGCTCTGAGCAGGATGCCTTCTATCACCAGACCCGCATGGTAGAGCGCGCTCTACGCAGCGGTGCAAAGGCCGCAGACCGGCCCAGTCCACGGCTCTCAGACAGTCTGGAAATCATGCAGTTTCTGACCGAATGGGAGGCGGCCTGCCGCCCCTAGGCCGCGCTCAGGTCTCTGCCAGGATCTTCGCCAGATAGGCGCCATAGGCGCTTTTCTCAAAGAGCTTGGCGCGCTCGGCAAGCTGCTCCACCGAAATCCAGCCGCGATCAAAGGCGATCTCTTCCAGACAGCCGGTCTGCAGCCCTTGCCGGTTTTCCAGCGTGCGCACAAAATTGCTCGCGTCCAGCAGGGAGGCGTGGGTGCCGGTATCAAGCCAGGCATACCCTCGCCCCATGGTCTCCACATGTAGCTTGCCCTCGGTCAGATAGGTCTGCAGCAGATCGGTGATCTCAAGCTCTCCGCGCGGAGAAGGTTTGACACTGCGCGCGCGCTCCGGCGCTTCCTGATCGAGGAAATACAGCCCGGTCACCGCATAGTTGGACGGGGGCACCGCCGGCTTTTCCACGATCTCGCGCGCCTGTCCATCCGCATCAAACGACACCACGCCATAGCGCTCTGGATCCTGCACATGATAGCCAAAAACCGTGCCGCCAACCGCGCGCTGATCGGCTGCTGCCAGCACCTCAGGCAAGCCGTGCCCAAAGAAGATATTGTCGCCAAGCACCAATGTGGAGGGCGCCCCATCCAGAAACTCTTCTGCAAGAATAAACGCCTGCGCCAGCCCGTCCGGTGACGGCTGAACCACATAGGTGAGCGAGATCCCCCACTGGCTGCCATCTCCCAGAAGCCGCTTGAACTGTTCCTGATCCTGCGGCGTCGTGATGATGCAGATCTCGCGAATGCCTGCCAGCATCAGCACCGAAACCGGATAGTAGATCATCGGTTTGTCATAGATCGGCAAAAGCTGTTTTGAGACAGCCATGGTGATCGGATGCAGGCGTGAACCCGTCCCGCCCGCCAGAATGATGCCTTTGCGCTGTGTCATATCTATCTGTCCAATTTCTTCAAAACGTCTGCCAACTCAATGCGCCAATCAGACCGCTCTATGCCAAAGCTGGCAAGCGTCTGACTGTTGTCCAGACGGGAATTTTCGGGCCGCGCGGCCGGGGTTGGATATGCGCTGCTTGGAATGTCTTCAACCGCGCAGCTCAAACCTGCCTGTGCAAAGATCTCTCGGGCAAAATCTGCCCAGCTCACATCCGGTCCGCCCGAAAGGTGATAGGTGCCGCTTTGCTCCGGTTGCGCTGTGAGAGTGCGTGCAACGGTCAGACAGCTCTGCGCGATATGGGCCGCGCTGGTCGGCCCGCCGATCTGATCTGCCACAATGGTGAGGCCCTCGCGCTCCGCCCCAAGCCGCAGCATGGTTTTGACAAAGTTATTGCCGTGCTCGGAAAACACCCAGGAGGTGCGCAGGATCGCATGGGTGCCACCCGCTGCACGCACCGCCTCTTCGCCCGCTAATTTGGAGCGGCCATAGGCTCCCAGCGGTGCAGTCGGATGATCTGGTGCAAAGGGCGCCTCGCCCGCGCCGTCAAACACGTAGTCGGTTGAGATATGCACAAACGGCAGGCCCCGATCGGCACAGGCGGCGGCAATCGCCCCCGGAGTGGTGCCGTTTATTGTGGTCGCAACCGCCTCGTCACTCTCCGCCTGATCCACGGCCGTATAGGCCACCGCGTTGATCACAACATCCGCATCTGTCGCCTCGACCAATGCTGCGCAGGCATCGGGCTGGGTGAAATCCGCTTGGCTGCGATCAAGCGCTTCAATGGTCAGACCAGCCTCGGCTTCTCCGCAGGCGATCAGCGCCCTCGCCACCTGGCCGGTTTTTCCGAACACCAGTGCCTTCATGACGCATCAGCCGCGTCTTTGGCACTGCGGTCCGCATCTTCGCCAATGCGTTCTCCCACGCGATGCCGATTGAGCAGCGGCTGCCACCAGGCCTCATTGTCCAGATACCAGGCCACTGTCTTGCGCAGCCCTTCCTCCACGGTGACCGACGGTCGCCAGCCCAGCTCTTCTCGAATGCGGGTCGGGTCAATCGCATAACGCGCATCATGGCCCGGGCGATCGGTCACAAATGTGATCAGGTCGGCATAGGCCCCGCTCTCCCGCGGCCGCAGCTCATCAAGGATCGCACAGAGCGTCTGCACCAGTTGCAGGTTGGTGCGCTCGTTCTCGCCACCAATGTTGTAGGTCCGCCCAACAACGCCCTGTTTCACCACTGTCAGCAACGCATCGGCGTGGTCTTCCACATAAAGCCAATCCCGCACATTGGACCCGTCGCCGTAAATCGGCAGCGGCTTTCCTGCGAGCGCGTTCAGAATCACAACGGGGATGAGCTTTTCCGGGAAGTGATACGGCCCATAGTTGTTAGAACAATTGGTCAGCAGAACCGGCAGCCCGTAGGTCTCCGCCCAGGCCCGCACCAGATGGTCTGAAGCCGCTTTTGAGGCGGAATAGGGACTGCGCGGATCATAGGCGGTGTCCTCAGTGAACTGCACCTCCGGATCTGCGGGCAGACTGCCATAGACCTCATCCGTTGAGATGTGGTGGAAGCGAAACCCCTCCGGTTTGCCCTTCTCAATCCAGTACTGGCGCGCCGCCTCCAGCATGTTGAATGTGCCAGTGATATTGGTCTCGATAAAATCGCCGGGGCCATCAATGGAGCGATCCACATGGGATTCCGCGGCCAGATGCATCACCACATCCGGCTGATGCGTTGTGAAGACCTGATTGAGCGCCTTGCGGTCACGGATGTCCACCTGCGCGAAGCTGTAGTTCGGGCTGTCCGCAACCGATGCCACGTTCTCCAGACAGGCCGCATAGGTCAGCGCATCCACGTTCACCACACCATGCCCAGCGGCAATCGCCTGACGCACCACAGCAGAGCCAATGAACCCTGCACCACCGGTCACAAGAATCTTCATCGCGTCATCCTTCCCACGTAAACGGGCTGTCAAAATCTTTCAGAGCTGGCGCTGCTTTGTCTTTGTCAGACAGGATCACCGCGCCATCATGGCCCCAATCCACGCCGCAGCTGTCCCAACGCACCGCCCCATCGCAGTCAGGCGCATAGTAATCGGTGCATTTGTAGATGATTTCGGTCATCGGCGCGCGGGTGATGAACCCGTGCAGAAACCCTTTGGGCGCCAGAAGCTGTTTGCCGTTTTCTGCACTCAACTCCACAGCCAGATGTTGCCCGTAGGTGGGCGAACCCCTGCGCACATCCACGACAACATCGAGCAATGCGCCCTGCCCGCAGCGCACCAATTTGTCCTGCGCATGTGGCGGAGACTGAAAATGCAAACCACGAACCGTGCCCACCTCGGCAGACATCGAATGATTGTCCTGCACAAACTCCAGATCAATACCATGTTCCAGCATGCGCTGCTTGTTCCAGCTCTCCGAAAAGAACCCCCGCGCATCCCCGTAGCGTGCTGGTGTCAGGATAAGCACCCCGTCCAGCGCTGTTGTTTCTACCTGCATCGTCATTCCCATCGCCAAAGCGGCATCGCGCTGCTGTTACCTCAACGCATAGATAGGGTGAAAGGAATTGGCAACTCAGAGGGGCTGTAACTCTGGGATAGAGAGGTCAAAACGTTCTCTGAAACGCGCTCAATCCGCGCCAAACAGATCCCGCGTGAAGACTTTGTTTTCCACATCCAGAAGATCGTCTGTCATGCGGTTGGCGACAATCACATCGGCCTCCGCCTTGAAGGCATCAATGTCGCGCACCACCCGCGAGCGGAAGAAGTCCTCTTCCTCAAGCACCGGCTCATAGACAATCACCTCAACACCCTTGGCTTTCAGACGCTTCATGATGCCCTGCACAGAGCTTTGGCGGAAATTGTCCGAGCCCGCTTTCATCACCAGACGATAGATCCCCACAACCCGCGGCCCCTTCATCAGAATCTGATCGGAGAGATAGTCTTTGCGCGTGCGGTTGGCGTCCACAATCGCGCGGATCAGGTTCTGCGGCACATGGTTGTAATTCGCCAGAAGCTGCTTTGTGTCCTTGGGCAGACAGTAGCCGCCATAGCCAAAAGACGGGTTGTTGTAGTGATCCCCAATGCGCGGATCGAGACTGATGCCTTCGATGATCTGGCGCGAGTCCATGCCACCAGCGATGGCATAGCTGTCGAGCTCATTGAAAAAGGCCACACGCATCGCCAGGTAGGTGTTGGCAAAAAGCTTGATCGCCTCTGCCTCCTGCGGATCGGTGAAGCGCACCTCCACATCTTTGCGCACCGCGCCTTCCAACAGAAGATCCGCAAAGATCCGCGCCCGCTCTGACTGCTCCCCCACAATGATCCGGCTCGGATGCAGGTTGTCATAAAGCGCCCGGCCCTCGCGCAGAAACTCGGGGGAGAAGATCACCTGATCCGTATCCATCTGCGCCCGAATGTCACTCACATAACCAACCGGAATGGTGGATTTGATCACGATCGTCGCGGAGGTGTTCACAGCGATCACCTGATTGATCACAGCCTCAACGCTGGAAGTGTCAAAATAGTTGGTCTTCGGATCATAATTCGTCGGCGTCGCGACAATCACAAAATCCGCATCTGTGTAAGCTGCCGCAGCATCGGTGGTTGCGGTCAAACGCAGCTCCCGCGAGGTCAGAAACTCTTCCAGCTCCGCATCCACAATAGGGCACTCACGCTCATTGACCATCTGCACCCGCGCCTCAGACACATCGACAGCGACAACCTCATTGTTCTGGGCCAACAAAACCGCATTTGACAGCCCAACATACCCCAAACCCGCAACAGCAATTTTCATTCAAATGGTCCTTATAACAATGGACATGTTGGAGCATGCCTTCAGAGTTGAGTCCAGATCGTCGCAATGTGTTAACTTCATCCGCCGCAAATTGGCAACGCGCCACCGAGATTTGCGCAAAATCTGATCTGACGGACCCAGTGCGCCAAACAAAAAACGGCACCCCTTCTCAGGAGCGCCGTTTCTTTATTTCAGGCTCTAAACCACCTTAATAGCGGTAGTGCTCTGGCTTGAACGGGCCTTCGGTGCCGACACCGATGTAATCCGCCTGCTCTTTGCTGAGCTTGGAGAGTTTCGCGCCCACTTTCGCAAGGTGCAGCGCGGCCACTTTCTCATCCAGATGCTTGGGTAGGATGTAAACTTCGTTTTTGTACTCCTCACCTTTGGTGAAGAGCTCGATCTGGGCCAGAACCTGGTTGGTGAAAGACGCAGACATCACGAAGGATGGGTGGCCAGTGGCGTTGCCGAGGTTCAGCAGACGGCCTTCAGAGAGCAGGATCAAGCGGCTGCCGGATGGCATCTCGATCATGTCCACCTGTTCTTTGATGTTGGTCCACTTGTGGTTCTTCAGGTTCGCCACCTGAATCTCATTGTCGAAGTGGCCGATGTTGCCAACAATCGCCATGTCCTTCATCTCGCGCATGTGCTCGATGCGGATCACGTCTTTGTTGCCGGTGGTGGTGATGAAGATATCCGCGGTGGCGGCTTCGTCTTCCAGCGTGGTCACTTCAAAGCCGTCCATAGCCGCCTGCAGGGCGCAGATCGGATCCACTTCGGTGACTTTCACACGAGCACCTGCGCCGCGCAGGGAGGCGGCGGAGCCTTTGCCCACATCGCCATAACCACAGACAACCGCCACTTTGCCAGCCATCATGGTGTCAGTGGCACGGCGGATGCCGTCCACGAGGCTCTCTTTACAGCCATATTTGTTGTCGAACTTCGATTTGGTGACGGAGTCGTTCACGTTGATCGCTGGGAAAGGCAGCTCGCCGCGCTTCACCAGATCATAGAGACGGTGCACACCGGTGGTGGTTTCTTCAGACACGCCTTGGATCGCGTCGCGGGTCTTGGTGAACCAGCCGGGGCTTGCCGCCATACGCTTGGCGATCTGCTTGTGGATCACTTCCTCTTCTTCAGAGGTTGGCACGCCGAGGTCTTCGCCCGCTTCGGCTTTTGCACCCAACAGCACGTAAAGCGTCGCATCGCCGCCATCATCGAGGATCATGTTGGGGCCGTCTTCAAACAGGAACGACTTGTCGAGATAGTCCCAGTGCTCCTCAAGGCTCTGGCCTTTGATCGCAAACACCGGAATGCCCGCTTTGGCAATCGCCGCCGCCGCGTGATCCTGCGTGGAGAAGATGTTGCAGCTCGCCCAGCGCACATCCGCACCCAGAGCCACCAGCGTTTCAATCAGAACAGCGGTCTGAATGGTCATATGCAGCGAGCCAACGATGCGCGCACCGCTCAGTGGCTTCGCTTCGCCGTATTCCTCGCGCAGCGCCATCAGGCCCGGCATCTCGGTTTCGGCAATATCCAGTTCCTTGCGGCCAAAATCGGCCAGCGAAATGTCTTTTACAGTGTATTCGGTCGCCATGGCGCCCAGCTCCTATGCAGGGTTTCCTTGGCGACCAGATAGCACCCCTATGGGTGTTGCACAACGGCGCAGGGATTTGAGCCTGTCAGCCTGTGAGGCCCGTGCCAATCCGTCGATATTTCAGCGCTTTGCACGCAGCTGACACAGGCGATGCAGTTTTTCTGCGCTAAACCTACTAGCCATTTACGCCCGGCGGCTCGGGCATCGGCACGTGCTGGAACCAGTCGGTCCCGGCAGCGACCACACAGGAGACCCCCTGCGCATTGGTCAAAATCACGGTGAATGTTCCGGTTTTTTCGGAGGACCAGACCTCCACAAGTGCCGCCGATTGGGTGTTTGAGGCCGAGCCGTGCAGGCCCCCGGCGGTCCTGACCTCGGAGTATTTGGATTGCAACCGCTCTACCAATGTCTCGCGATCTGCACATCCTTGGGCAAATGCGGGTGGGGCCGCTGCGGCCATACCAAACAACAGGGCGGATCCTACAAGTCTCTTAAACATAGCGCTCTCCTTTCACGCGCGGCCCATTGCATCAGCAACAGGCGCTGGGGTTGGAGAGAGGGACACGCGGGAGGACGTAGATAAGTTACGTGTCCCCCTCGCTAGTCATGTTGGTGCCATGCGGCTGTTTTTCAAAACACGCGTGATCACGTTGTTTTGCGGCAGCATGTGATCCCAACGGTGTTGTCACGTTAATTGCTGTTGGGTTACTGATGTTTGGATTTGGGCATAATTGACATCGATGAATTCATCATCGATCAGCTACAAGCGTCACCGATTTCCTCCTCAAATCATCGCCCACGCGGTGTGGCTGTATACCCGTTTCAATCTAAGCCTACGCGAAGTTGAAGAGATGCCTCTGCAACGTGGGATTACCGAAGTGCAAAACGGGGGAACGCCTGACAATGGACGCACCCTTCGGCAGTTGGGGTACAAAGACGCTGATCGCAGGGCTGAAACACGACAAGCTGATCGCGCCGTGGTCATAAAGGGTGCGATGGACGGCCCGGCCTTCACCGCTTACATCCGTGAGGTGCTGATCCCCGAGATCGTCCCCGGTGCCGTCGTCATCCTCGATGACTTAGCCACCCACCGGAACAAAGAGGCCGCTCAGTCACTGCGCGACCATGGCTGCTGGTTCCTCTACCTACCGCCATACTCACCCGACTTGAACCCCATTGAAAGAGCATTCTCCACGCTCAGAGCCCACCTGCGACGGATCGGTGCGCGAACCTTTAAAGAGGTCTTTGAGGCAATTTGCGTGGTCTGGTTCTCATAGGGTACAGGTCATACAACGCACGATGCAGATGAGATTATAGAACCGCCCGCATGTGCTCGGATTTTCTGTAGATTTATTGTCCGTTCTATCGCTAAAACAAGGCGTCACGCGACAAGAAGTTATGTTTACACTATGATCTAGGTGGCTTGGTTAGCCAATTTTTGACCGCTAATTTGGATTGTTTCCACTGTTTGAGACTTATGCATTAGTGTCACTCCGGATGATTAACAAAAGGGTGCTTGAAAATCCATATAGCCGTCTTGTCGCAATTGCGATACTGCTGCCCCAGTTGAAAGACTGACGATGGATTTAAATATGCTGCATCTGCACCGCGCTGTAATCTTGGCGTTCTGCGTGTTCCTCTCGGCTTGTGGAGTGACGTACAACAGCCCGACCGTCAGTGAAAAAAAAACCGCCTTTGATGTTTCGGTTGTATCCATGACACCCGCAACTGTTGCGCGCGCCAACACCAGTTCCTACGAACCCAAGCGTTTGCCTGGAGCTTTTTCGCAAATTGCGGGTGGCACCTCCGTAAATCTCGGTCAGCTTCCCAAGAAACCCAAACAACTTGAGCTGCGCTTGCCGCCACCAACTGTAACCGGTGCTTATAAAATCGGAATTGGCGACACAGTCCTGCTTGCCACTCGCAGCTTCGCAATTGGCGATGAACCGGCTCAAAGCCAACGTGAAAACTACACTGTCCGTGATGACGGTGCCATAGCTGTTCCTGAAGTGGGCGCGGTTGCCATAGAAGGTCTGACTATCGAAGAAGCGGAAGAGCGTGTCTTTCAGAGATTGGTGCAAAACCAATTGGATCCTGAGTTCAGCCTAGAGATAGCCGAGTTCAATTCTAAGCAGGTGTCGATCGAAGGTGCTGTGCAGCAGCCACAGTTGGTGCCTATTACTCTCAACACTTTGCATTTGGATGAGGCGATCGCTGCCGCTGGTGGTATGGTACCTGGCCGACACGCTTATGCTTTGATCCGTATTCACCGTGCGGGCTCCCTCTATCAGATTCCACTTGCCAGTTATTACTCCAGTCCCAAGGTTCGAAAAGTCGCATTGCAGGATGGTGACTCGGTTTTTGTAGACAATGCCTACGAGCAACACCGGAATGAACTGCAGGAGCGGCGCGCCAATTTCCAAGCCAAATTGGAATTGGGTGCGGTGGCGCGTGATCATGTCTATCTCACTGGAGAGGTCAGCCAGCAAGGCCGCTTCGCTCTCCCTTTTGAGGTGAGCTCTTCGCTTGCAGATGTATTGTATGAAAGCGGTGGCTTCCCCACGGTGACAGGTAACCCAGCTCATATCTATGTGTTGCGCAGTGGTGGAGAAACGCTGACAGCTTTCCACCTCAACGCTAATAACGTTGTTAATATCGCCATGGCCACTCAATTCCAGATGCGCCCAAATGACATAATTTTTGTACAAGAACAGCCCATCACCACATGGGGACGCACCCTGGCACAGGCCTTCCCTGTTCTGCTAAACACTGGCGCAGCCAGCCTACGATAGATGCTGCTTGAAAATTGTACATTCGACCGCAAAATTGCGGTCGAATATGTCTATATGACATGGCTTTGCGCAAAGACACTCAGTGTCGTGACGTTAACCGGTGACTTACATAGAGATCCTGGTTTTCGGATCTCAAACGACCTTTTTAGCATGATAATTCCCCCGAAAATTTAGGGTGTGCGGAAGTAGAATTTTCTCCAAGATGAAAGAGGAGATTCTGATGAAGAAATCGAAGTACAGCGACGCGCAGATCATGGCGATCTTAAAGTAAGCAGAGAACGGCGTGCCTGTTGGTGACCTGTGCCGGGAACACGGCATAAGCAGCGCGAGCTATTACAAATGGCGCTCCAAGTATGGCAGCATGGATGCGAGCTTGATGGCCCGGATGCAAGAATTCGACGATGAGAGTGAGCCATTGAAGGCGCCATTGGTTCGAGCCCAATGGCGAACGCGGCTCAAGGAGATGTATGCCGAGAAGAGCATGCAGAACAATCTGCTGAACGGCGAAGGTGAACGCCAATGGTTCGAGAGAACCTGAGCAGGCGCTTGGAAAAAAGCGGCTAGGCCATCTCAGCGCAAGGAGATGGCCGAATGGGCGGTGCGCTATCGATCTGCCAGTATTGCCTCGGCGCCCGTGCCTTTTCCCTCAACGAGGCCTGCTATCAATATCAGTCAAAGCTCAGCGGTGAGAATGAGGCGATCGCGGATTGGTTGGTGGCGCTGACGAAAGCGAATTAGACGTGGGGCTTTGGTCTGTGCTTCCTGCACTTGCGCAACGTGAAGAGGTTCAGATGGAACCACAAGCGCGTCTACCCCATCTATCGCGAGCTGGAGCTGAACATGCGGATCAAGCCAAGGGAACGACTTCAACGGGAGAAGCCTGAGCCGCTGGCCGTGCCTGAAGCTGCGGATGAGATCTGGTCTATGGACTTTATGGCGGATCAGCTGGACTGTGAACTGGAAGAAGCTGTACCGGCTCTGCCGCGAAGAAGGGTTAACCGTTCGCACGCGGGGCGGACGTAAGCGCGCCGTCGGCACCAGAACACCGATGGCAATTCCGCAAGGCCCGAACCAAAGGTGGTCACTCGACTTCATGTCAGATGCGCTGGAGGACGGGCGGCAGTTCCGCGTGCTGAACGTCACCGATGACTTCAGCTGGGAATGCCTGGCTGCCGTGGTGGACACATCAATTGGCGGTAGGCACGTCGCCCGTGAACTGGATCGGATCGCCCAACTGCACGGCTGTCCCTGCCGTGTGATCAGCGACAATGGAACCGAACTGACCAGCAACGCGATGCTGAAATGGCAGGAGGACCGCAAGGTCGGCGCGCATTACATCGCACCAGGCAAACCCATGCAGAACGGTCTCGTCGAAAGCTTCAACGGGCGTATGCGCGAGGAAAGCCTCAACGAAAATGTGTCCCAATCTTTACCGCATAATTGCGGCATGGCGCGCTGAGTACAATCGCAACCGGCCTCACACCAGCCTCGCTGGTCTGACGCCAAACGAATATGCAATCCGGTCAAACGAAGACCAAAACCTGTACAGTGCTAACCAATAAACGCGGACTCTACGAGGAGCAGGTCAGTCGCTCCTGTCCCTGACATTATCTGCAGCACTCGACTTTTGACCCCGTACCCTTCTTACAACTTTCGAAGGTAGAAATAGAGTGCCAAACAAATGATTGCAGAGCTCAGCGGATAAAGGAACAGCATTAGTGGATTGCCTATCTGAACGTAAAACGCACTGAACCAAGCGAAACCAAACAGCGCGCCAGCATCCAGAAGGACAAAGTAGTCCTTGCGTTTCTGGTAGGCAAACGTCCCAAAAACGGTAACCAAAGCACGCATTAAGCCAAACAGACTTAAGACGGCAAAGAATTGAATAAAGACTGAAGCTGGTGAGACAGAAATCAAAATCAAAAGGCTGGCCAAGGTAAAGCTAAACCACCAAGACACGAACAAATGATACCGGGACAACTCTACAAATCGCAGTAAATACAAACGCAAGTTTGGGATGAAGATATTGGTGCCGGCATCAACAAACCTTGAAATGATGGCGGCCTGTGCGCCCATCTCGGATGACACCCGGTTGGTAAATTCCTGAAAAACGGTGAACTGAGCGAACCCAACTCCCATCGCTGCGGGAACATTGTAAATGAGAAGAGCGTATTCACCCTTAAAAATTTCAAAGCCGTCCTGAATTTTTAGGGACGGAAGGTAACACAAGAATTTCCGGAGCATCAAAAGTCCTGCGACAGTACCAGGAATATAGGACAGGAAAAACAAAACGATGAGATCTCGGTCCAAGTATTGCTCTAAGGACAAGTAGGCCAAAAATATCAAGAACAAAGGTCTCGTGATACGGATGGCGCTGACCGCACGCACTCGCTTTTGTTTCACAAGAAACATTTCTAGAACTTCATTAAGTGCCGTCGCCCAGATGATGCACGCAATCTGGGTTAAAGACTCTCGAGACAAAAGCCAACCTGACAAACCGACGCCGAGACTTACAACCGTTGCGAGACATAAAACAAAGCAGAAGACCCTAATAGTCTTCGTGTTACGGAACAAAGCCGCTTCCATTTTCAGGGTTGCAAGCGGCCGAATACTCGCGCTCAATAGCAGAAGAGCATAGAACGCTTCAAATTCGGCACCTGAAAACTGCTTGTACAAGAAAAAGTTGGCAAGGAGCTGCAGTGCGCTTGCCGATACACCGGAGACCAGCAACAGGGAGAGGTTTTTCATATTAGTTTGTTCATTAGGCTTCGAAGGTGTCGCTCAGAAATCAGCACCAATGCACTCACAGTAAATGACAAAAAAGTAGAAACAAAAATATCCAACCAATTGTCAAAAAAATAGTTACTTAAAACCATTGCAAATGGATGCACCAGATAAAGCGGATACGAAATCTCCCCAAGGTAAGCAACTTTGGACGGCAGTATTTTTTGAAATCCGTATGAAAACAAAAGGAAAATAAAAACAAACTTAAACAGTCCGAGGAAGCCCATACTATCTGAAAGATAGACAGAATATTGCTGGAGATTCTCACGAGAGTAAAAAAACAGAAGTCCTAAGATAAAGACCAGAACAACCCAATCTATTAACTTCCTCTCCTTGAATATAAGCATCACCTGAAGGCCAAAAACAAAATAAATTGCATAAGATCCCAAGATCAACTTTCGAACAATATCAATATCGACAACATGTGCCACACACAGCGCCAAAATCCATAAAACATTGAATGTTCGGATATTTATTTTAAGAATAAAGACCCCACACAAAATATAAAAATAAAATAGCAACTCAAATGTAAGAGTCCAAAAAACTCCATTGATGTGCTCAAAGCCCAAAAACTCCTGCAGCATTGTCAGATTTACAATAGTAGTCAGTGCGTCCGGCACCTCTCCCACAATTGCCGCGACTACGACTACAAATGCGATTGAAACCCAATACGCAGGGTACAACCGTTTTACCCTCTTCAGTACAAACATCTTGGCAGTCGAACCTTCGACGCTCATTCCGATCACAAAGCCGGAAATCACAAAGAAAACCATCACCCCCCAAATTCCATACTTGAAGGGGAGAAAAACCTCTGACAACTCTCCATGATGCACATATAGTAAATGATACAAAAAGACAGAAACTGCAGCACAAAACCTCGCAGCATCTAGGTATTCGAGTCTTCCTGGACGCACCTTAGGACCTTTCCTGAGATATACGGTAGAGAGCCCCAAAAAGGGCCCAGATTAACAACGAAATCTTTGGAGCTTCTAGTACAGGAAACGACAGTCCTGCAAACAGGATTACCAGAAGGATTTGCATGCGTTCAGAACGAGATAGGACACCACGCCCGCATGTTTCAAGCACTACCAGAAAGGCGACTACGAGCCGCAACGTGGCACCCAACAGCCCATATTCATTCAACGTGTAGAGATAAAGGTTCTCGATATTAACGTCGCTCGTTGGATTGCCCCAAAAAGGTCCATCAAGAACAGAATTCACTGCGATTTGAGCCTGTATGAGACGATACTGCGTGCTGGGGTCGATCTCTCCAGATGCCCAAGTATCAATCAAAAAATATAGGTATGGTAATCTTTGCAGGATGGTATCGTAGTACAAGAACCCCACAGTAAAAAGCACACCTAGATAGATAGGTAGGCTTCTGAGCTTCATCCTAAGCAGAGAAATTCCCAAAAACGCCAGAAAGATTGACTTACTCTGTGTAAGTGCGATCAGCACCACAGAGAGAAATTTGACTTTCCCCAGCACAATGGATGATAGGAGAATGAAGACCCCGAAAGAATAACTAAACACGAAAAGGCTACCGATTTGGACGCCATAAAATCCTTGGACACCTCTTGGGTTCCAGTGACTTAATATTGAATACGTCCCAGGCAAAATCTGCAAAATTACGAAGCCAACCGTTACACCAATCAGTGTTTTCAAAACACGTCTCAGCTTTTGAAGATCTTGATTGGCGAATACGTTGTAAGAGATAATAAATGTCAAAAAGCAGATTAAATCGCGCAATATACTGTTAACCAAATCAAAGCGCACTTCTTGAAAAAAAATCCTGACCACATTAGGCATAAAATAGAGTGCGATCAGGATCGCTACTGAATGGGGCAAGAACACACGCTGGTCTTTTGGCAAAAAGAAAAACACAGCGAAGGTACAAACAGCTACGTAGTGTAGAAGGACACCCATCTGAATGCTGCCCAAAGGATACAGAGGTACCAAAAGCAAACAGACAAAAAAGGCATGAGATTTAGATATCGTCATTTCTAATCTCATGCCGTGCTAAACATGCATTTCCAAAAAATCTGGAGCATAGATTGGATTACCTTATATCTGTAAACCAACGCACCAGAAAAACCGGATAATCCACCAGTAGTTTCTTCCGAACATGTGCATGTCTAAAAAATCTAAACAACCACCTTAGATTGTATCTATTCACCCAGGAGGGATAGTAGTTTTCCGAAATGGACGTTTGCGTAAGAAAGCCGCCACAAGTATAACCTAAAAAAGGGTTTGGTAGCTTGGATTTGCACTCAATTAGAAAGTCTTCTTGCAGTGGTGACCCCAGCCCGACAATGAGTAAGTCAGGCTTCTGAGCCTCCAACTCTCGAAGGACAAGATCTTTATCTCCATAGCCATCTGTGTGGAAACAGATGGCTAGTTTTGGAAATTTTTTCTGTATTTTTTGAACTGCCTTGGCTATCTCGCGAGGTTTTCCGCCAATTAATGCAACACGAAAATTGCGATTGATAGCTTCACTGAAAACACTTTCTGCAATAGAGCCGAAATCAAATGAAACCCGTTCGATGGCTACTCCAGATCGCCGCCCATACAGCTTTGTGAACAGAATCCCGTCGCTAAAAACCTGTGTAAACTCGTTCCACTTAGGTCGTGTCTGAAAGTAGTTAGTCGGATTGACAAAAGTAACGATTTTACTTTCGCCTATTACCCTTGGAAAACTGAATTCAGCTGTTAATGCGAAGCGTTTCAAGGAACGGAGCCTCAACTTTTTTCTTATTGTCGAGATAGCCGGGCACGATGTCCTGCCAGTATGCACTATCGTTATTGATGTCCCGCAGCAGAGCTGGCATGTTCACTTGCCCCACGTTCTGCATTTGGCATAGGTATTTTTTAGGCAAACCAGCGTCTGTAAGAATGTTCCACTTAGCTCCGCTATCGTAAGAGATCGCCAGAACCTTACATCCTTCCGACAACGCAAAAATAGCAGAGTGCATCCTGGTCGCGATCAAAATCGATCCGTTTCGATAAAGTTCCAACAATTCTTCATGCTCGAGAGATTTCTCCAACTTTGAAAAGTCACCGAATTTCTCAAGCTCCGGGAGCAGCGCTCGATAGTCTTCCCACTGGAAATGTACCTGAGGAACGATGGTGACAGAAAACTCATTTTCGTTCCCCCACCGGATAGCTTCACCAATTGCGTTGATATAGTCTTGTCTGACCTGCTCCCCGTCTTCATCCCAATCAACCAATGTGATGTACATTGTCTTCATGTCTGGGTCATCCGCACGTTTCAAGCCGTTAAAGGGCATGGATGCAAAAGAGAGATCTGGATCTAAACGTGTGTTCTCTAGCCCCAACACGTTATTGGCGTATGAAAAACTCTCACTTTCTCTACAAGACACAAATTCGCATTTCGACAGAACAAAGCGTAAAATGAATTTTGATGACTTCATACGCAACGGCCATATCGAAACACCAATTGTCACTGGACGCCGTCCGAGAATAACTGCGATCATGGGAGATACAGACATGCACAAAATATCATAGAGCTCACCGATACCTCGGCGATTACGAAAATTCCGCCCGTTCCAGATCACATAGTCCGCCTCACGAATTTCCTTTGCGAGTTCCGATTGATCAGGGCGACCAACAAACCGTCGGAAAATCAGCAGATTGAGAAGTTGCAAGAGAGACACGAAGAGGTTCAAAACGTTCCCCAGCTTGCTAGATCGTGAAGATCCTTCCAGCTTATTTCCTGAATTTCTCAAGTTTGCGAAAATCTTTGGATTGAACCGCGATGACAAGTCGAAATGCTTTGGACTATCGTAATCCTGATTTTTGCCATACACGCTCACTACAGATATCTCGTCCACTCCAAGCGTATCTTGGCAATGCTGGTAGAAGACTTCTTGCATGATCGCGTCGCCGCGATTCACTTCCGAAGCAAAATCGAGTAACACAGCTTTCTTCACGATAGATCCTCAGCAAAAGTCTTCAGTAGTTTTGTATGCTCTTGGCAAAGTTGCTTATTGGAATAATCCGCTGAAGAAAACCCATTATCCCAAGCATGCTCTACGCAATCAATGATGTCTGATAGGACATCCTCTTCAAACATCAGTTTTTCGTTCAAGATCACCTCAGGCACGCCCCATGCACGCGTCGCAACCACCGGCGTTCCGCATGCCACTGCCTCCATAATTACTGTAGGAAGAGACTCATATCCTCTTGAAGGCACTAACAAAACCTTACTTTCGTTAATTAGCTGCACCAAGCCAAGCTCAGATACATTGTATGTGACATCAACGTTCGGAAGTTGAGCTAGATCTGCCAAGAAACTTGGTTCCAATGTATCAAAAATCTTGTCACCCAAGACAACTTTGAAACTGCGGTCTCGATACTGGTTTTCAGCCAGTTCTTTTACCACATCGAGGCCCTTCTTTTTGCACGCGCGCCCCACAAAAAGGATATCATGTTTTTTACTCTGATCGAGAGGCTGATAGTAGTCTGGAACCCCGTTGTATACGACTGAGATCGGGGCCTTACAGCGGTAGCATTCCTTCATGTCAGAAATCTGAAATACGGAAACCGACACGTTCAGTCTAGAGAGGTTCATCGCCAATGAATCCAACTCTCTCTGAAGGACAGAATTTAGAAAGCGCAGTCTATCTTTGAAGCTCTGCGTGAGTTCCGTACTGATTTCTTGAAAATTGGTTCCGTGTGGCGTGGTAATCAGAACCTTTCGAAAACCAGCCATCGCTGCCGCAATCGAGCCATAAGTCAAATGCGAATGGACCAGCTCAAAATCACGATCCGGCAATTGTCGGATTGCGCGTCTAGCTGCGAATGCGCGAATGAAGTATCGAACAACACCACGTGCCTTAGGCGTTTTAAGACGCACAATAGTTAGAGCGCCATCCTGTTCAATGACGTCTTTATCTGCATCTTCTTCAAACGAGATAATCGTAGATTTCTTGGACTTGCTTACAAGTTCATTAGTAAAGTGAAATGCGTTTTTCACCTCGCCGCTCACAACTGCTTGGCCCTCAAACCTTGGAAACCTAAAAACGATTGATAGCGTGTTGTTAAACATCGAATATAGCCTGATATTTTGAGATATTTCGTTGCACAGAGTATTTTTTAAATTTCCTCTGTATAGGACCATGAAGACTAAGGACCTGCTCTATGGCGGCCTTAAAACTCGCATGGTCGAGTCTGGAGACGACACATGTCGCTGGCTGTTCGTGAAGTATTTCGGCAACGCCGGTTGGACATTGATAAGCCACTACACGCGGGCAATATTGCAATGCTTCGATCAGAACTGTGGGCAATCCCTCCCAGAGCGAACACAGTAGAAAAACATCATGTGAAGCGAACTCAGTGTGAATCTCAGTACTGAAACCCTTCAAATGCACAAAATCTTCCAGATCTAGCCGCGCAATTTCTTCCTTTAGAAGATGTTCGTCCTCTCCCTCACCAAAAATAGAAAGCTCGCATGAAATCCCCTGGTCCAACAAAAAGCGCACCAAACCGATCATGAACACGAAGTTCTTTTGGGTAGATAGACGACCAACACCCAACAATCTGATTGGCTCGTTCTGGTGAGATGGCAGTAAGAAGTCCGCGTCCTCAGCTTCTAGCACAGGATTATAAATCAATTCGATGGCATCGCTTGGAATAGAAAGCGCGGTCGATAAACTTTCATGCAATTCGTTTGAAATTGTGATTACGCTTTGACGCTTTACCAAAAAACGAAAAAATGCCGCGCTCAAGCCAGACTTCCGCCCAGAAAATTCAATGGGAGTATGTTGTACATATACAATACGGAATTTTTTGAACGAAATTCTTTTGGCGAGCTCAGCCAACAGCGCTTCACGCCCATTGCCCACAAAGACAACGTCAAAGTCGCCTCCGCTCAGCTTGCGATAGAGCTTTGCAAACGCGTTCAGAATATTTTTTTCATTCAGATAGAGGTGGCGCCAATTGACTGAGGTTTTTGCCATAATCGTATGATGGATCTTGTTCACACCTCCGCCATCATCCCATGCAAAAACTGCCAACCCATTCTTCATACTAGTTCCTCAATCAACTCAGAATATTGATCCGAAATACTCTCGATACCAAACCTTTGGCGTAGCTCTTTTTGCGCAAACTCAAAGTCAAACGCGCTACTTTTCGACAACATGGCATCTACATAGGCACCAATGTTATCTCGACTGTTAACCAAGACACCAATCTTTGATGAAGTTACGATTTCATTCGGGCCGAAGGGAACATCTGCAACAATCGGAATACACCCTCTATGGGCAGCTTCGACTATGACGTTTCCGAAACCTTCAAACTTTGAAGTTAGGACTAAAAAATCATGGTTCTCATAGAGCGTCTCAATATCCTTCTGAAAACCGACTAACTTGACCGCATCGCCCATTTTGTTTGCCTGAACAAACTCCAAAATCTCAGATTTTAGAGGGCCCTCCCCTGCGATCGTCAACGAAAATCTACTATCTTTCTTCAGAATTTCCCTAACCACCTTAAGAGCTAGGAGAGGATCCTTTTGATCAACCAATCGACCAACAAACAGAATTTTATGGCCTGCCTTGACCCCGCGATCCCGCGACCTACTTCGTGCATCTAGAATTGGATTATAGATGTATCGTACACGCCGTACTCCATTGGTGGTAAGGTCATCACATACACCTTTCGACACACCAATTGTGAGCGTGCCTAAGTTCTTCGTAAGCGCCCATAAGGCTTTCGTAATGAAAGCCTTGGCTTTCGAAGCCGCCGCCATTTCATCAAACACTTTGTTGTGTTCAACCTTGATTAGCTTGAAGCCACGAAAGCTAAATAGCCAGCCGAGGCTTGCGAAAATGTTCTCATGAACCAAGTTAGAAATCAGAACATCAAATTTGTGTTCTTTGTGAAGTTTAGGCAGCTCTGTCACGATTGATCGTATCGACGGCTGGCCTAACTCTATGACTTCGATTGAGGAGCCTACTAAATTTTTGTAGACGCCGTCATTCTGGGCGACAAAAATCTTGACAGCATATCGCTTAGAAAGAGCGTTCGCCAGATTTACAACAACCTTTTCCGCTCCACCTCCGTAAAAACTCTTTATAAAAAAAGCTACGATCATATTTCCACCAACTCTTTAGCAATGCCTGACAGTTCAGAGCAGGCACGTGCATTCCTTAAGTTTACGCCCCCTGAAACGGCATTGAGCTGTTTCGGCTGCTAACAAAAACTCTGAAAAGGGCTCATAGCGTGGTGCACCGGTTCCCAAAGCCGTTTGTCATCCGGCAAGCAGCACTCAAACCACAATCACGGTAGGCACTGAGACCTCAGACCTTTGCAACACGGACTTAACTACCTGGACTGCTCCGCGTGTCGACCTTACGCACTCGGCAACCACAACCACTTCGTCGGCCAGCTGTGCAACAACACGTGACACAGATGGATTTTTCTCGGTGGGCGGAAGAACCACTACAACACGCTCATATAGATCCTTGAGTTCCCCAAAACGTTTAAACACATCTGATCGCACCAAGAAGCCACTCACACTAGAGGGCCTCAAGACATCAACGTTCTCCTCTAGAACGGCAAGAGAATAGTCTCCTTGCTGAGATACTGATGACGACTTCTTTTGTTTCAAATCCTTTTCAGACAAATTCAGTATCGCAGTTTTCCGCCCGGCCTCAGCGCAGCCACCGGCAATTCCCGCTGCAAGGGTTGTTCCAACACCCGTGCTGCTGGTTGGCATAACCGCTGCAACCTTCCAGTCATCGCCAATCGCGGAGATCAATCTGCTAGGTGCTAACGCACGAATTTTATCAACAGATATAACGGTTGGGTTTATCGCGCTGTTGGAATCCAAGCGAATAGATTCAAAGACACGAATCATTGAACCTTTCGAGTAGATCACTTCCCGGCGTATGACACAGAACAGAACTGCGATCACTCCCATTATCAAGCCGATAACCAAGCCAAGAACAATCAATAGCGGTTTTTTCGGCGAGATAGGATTTGAGGGTGCGATCGCTGTTTCAATAATCCGACCGCTCGCTCGCTCGTATCCAGACAACAATGTCTGCGATTGAAACTGTGTGATAAGGGATTCGTAGATGGCTTGACGCACTTCGACTTCTCGTTCCAAGGCTGCAAGTTCTAACGCCTCAGCACCCGAAACACGTGCCTGTTTTTCAAGTACATCCAAACTAGATATCAACGCTGCTTGCTGCGCACGCAAACTGGAACTAGCCCGTTCAACTTCACTCTTTGTCGGGCTTTCCCACTCGCTCGGCTTGCCCGACAACTTGAGAACCCGTCGAAATGGCAAACTCATCGCCACAGGAAAGTCTTGCACAAATTGCGTACCATCAAATGAACTATCATTGATGCTTTCGAGAGCTTGAAGACTATCACTGATAAGTGAAATATCGCGCCGTACTTGGGTAAGCTGAGCTGAAGCCTTCCCCAGTTCTTCATCAGATAGTAAGCTGTTTTCTATCGCAAAATCACGCATCGCCGAGTTTGCAGAGTCCAAGTTTTCACGCACTTGCAACAGCTCATCCGCAAAGTAATTCAAACTGTCGCGTACTTCACCACGTTCTCTCAAAAAGATATCATTAAGCGCTCTTTCAACGATAACATTGGCTACATGTGCAGCTCGATCGGCCTCGGGATGGCGTATCGTCAATTTAACAATGCCATTGTCTTTGGGCGATAGCGTCATCCTTTTAGACAGTGCCTTAACAGCCATCACATAGTAGCCGTCTTGATCAGGCGTTGTCTTAGGCGCACCACGGATGAGAGCCTTGATTTTATCGACCAGGCTAGGTTCTCGGAGAATGAAGTTGAATTCTGGATCTGATGCAAAACTTGCATCCTCATATATGCTTTCAACAAAAGGTCGTGATAGAACACGATCTTGCAAGGACTCGGCTTCTGAGGCACTGGCCGATATGTTGATGCCCGCGATAGCAGCCAGACCGGCTACTTGCCCCAGGCCTCCACCACCTTGATCCTTTTCTAGAAGTTCAAACCGCGTCGAGGCTTCATATTGAGGCTCAGCAACTACAAACGCATAAAAGACCGCAAGACTGACAAATCCAATAGTGATCAGAGAAACCATGCGCCAACTATGCCAAACAGCAGCAAGAAACTCAGCCAAATCGATCTGATCTCTTTGTTCTTCAGACTGCATCATAGTTCACCTCAATCGAGTTATCTAAGGCCTTAATAGTAGGCTGCAAAGACGCTGAAAACACCATTAGATCAGCGTTGCTGCCTATAGTAATGGCAGAAAAATCGCGCAACCCAAACCATTGCTACAACATATATTTCTGAGAGACTGTTGCATTAATCGTAAACATCGGGGGGCCACTTAGCTTCAAGGGTGTTGTCACGTTCACCCGTGATCCACATAGCGATTGTGGTGTTCGGATTTCAAGCGGCCTTTGTGGCAGCATTCCAGGCGTCAAATGCCTCAAGGCCGTGATATCTAATTGTTAGTGCTAAGCGACGGTAAGTGGGGACACTGAAGCTATTGCGGACTGCGGAAAAGACGGCCACGATCCGCTGTAGTCCGGCTGGAGAGCGGTAGCCTTGCACTGTTCGTTCTCACTTTCGGAATGGAGATGACTGTTTTCAGCGCGGTTGTTGAGATCCGTGTGCGACCAGTGATCGAGGCCCGGCGCGATCTCTCGTTTGGCGGCGTCATATGAATGCAACTTTTCCGTGACGATCCGTTTGGGAGTAAAACCAAGATACTTTATCAGGCTGCGCAACAGCCGTTTAGCAGCTCGTTGGTTGCGTTTAGGTTGGATGATTTCGTCCAGAACGACGCCGTGCTGATCGACCACGCGCTAAAGCCAATACTTGCAGTCTGATATTCTTACGACAACCTCATCGAGATGCCAGATATCGCCGGGATGGTCCTGTCGCTTTCGAATTTTGCGAGCGATTTGTGGCCCGAACTTGATGACCCAGCGCCGGACAGTCTCGTAAGACACGTCGATCCCACGCTGCAGCAGCATCTCGTCAACTTCGTTTAGGCTTGGATTGAAACGGGCATACAACCACACTGCATGGGCGATGATCTGAGGAAGAAATTATGATTGCCCCCTCTCAGAAGCCCCGGTTGCGGTTTGCGCGACTGGTGCCCACCGTCCTCATTTTGGCGTCGCTCATCGTGGTCACAAGTGTGTTGCTGACCGCAAGCGGCACCGTTGGCTGAGCTCAGCCCCATGCCTGCGTTTCGCACACGCTTGCCCTGCGCCCTGTGGCTGGCGTAGGTATTTTGCGAACACTTGGGAGCGCAAACACATGGCACGAGCCTGGCAACGGATGCTATCAGGGCGCAGGCTCGATCTGCTTGACCCCACACCTGTGGACATAGAGATCGAAGACATTGCCCATGGCCTCGCCTTTGTCGCGCGCTGGAACGGGCAAACCCATGGGGATTTTGCCTATTCCGTGGCCGAGCATTCCCTGCTGGTCGAAGACATCTATCGCCGCATGTATAAATCCGCGACGCCCAAGACCCGGCTCACCGCGCTTCTGCATGATGCGCCCGAATATGTCATTGGCGATATGATTTCCCCGGTGAAAGCCGCTGTGGGCCCCGGCTACGGACAGCTTGATGACCGTCTGACAGCCGCCATTCACATCCGCTTTGGATTGCCCGCTGAAACGCCCAAGCGCCTCAAGGCCCAGATCAAGAAAGCCGATAAGATCTCCGCCTGGATGGAAGCGACGCAGATCGCAGGCTTTTCCGTGGCAGAGGCCAACAAACTCTTTGGGGTGCCCGACCCGGAAGTGATTGACGGGCTCACCATTGACCTGCGCCCACCCGTAGAGGTGCGCACCGATTTTACCCGCCGACACGCCGCATTACTGGCGCAAATTTGAACCTATTTAAGCCTATTTAGTCTCTATTTGGATCTATTTTATGACACAAATTTCCATTCAACCCGGCACACAAGCCGACCTGCGTCAAACCGCTGATCTGCTCAATGAAATCATCGCAGCGGGCGGCACAACCGCGATCACCAAGACCATGACCAAAGAGGCGCTTGGCGAATGGCTGATGGCCAATCCAGAGGACGCCACCTGGCATGTTGCCCTAGCCGAAAACGGCACGCTCTTGGGTTTTCAATGGATCGGCCCCTATGCCGCCCTGCCCCCGGAAGCCTGCGACATCGGCACTTTTGTCAAAACCGGCCAAACCGGCATGGGCATCGGCTCCAAACTGTTTGACGCCACAAAGACAGCCGCGCGCAAATTGGGCTATGAATGGATCAACGCCGAAATCCGCGCCGACAACGCAGGCGGCCTCGCCTATTACCGAAGCCGCAGCTTTGAAACCTACGCCCGGAAATCCGACGTCGCGCTGGCCGATGGCAGCACCGTGGACAAAATCCACAAGCGCTACGACCTGACATAACAAACGCGCCAGAGAGGATCTCCGGCGCGTCGTTTCACGTGAAACAGATCAGACGTGCTGCGCAGGCAAACCTGAGCTTCCGCAGCGCCTCTTTTCCTTTGTCCAGCAGCTTAAGACAGCGCCTCGATCACCTGCTGCGCTACGGCGGCAGAGGAGTTCGGGTTCTGACCGGTGATCAGGTGCCCGTCTTTCTGCACATAAGACATCCAGTCTTCGCCTTTGGAGTAGATCCCGCCACGGGCGATCAGCGTGTCTTCCAACAGCTGCGGCACAACATTGGTCAGCGCCACGGCGTCTTCTTCGGTGTTGGAAAAACCGGTCACCTTGCGGTCTTTGACGATGTATTCGCCCTCTGCGTCTTTTGCGTTCACCAGAACGATCGGCCCGTGACAGACAGAACCAACCGGCTTTTGCGCGGCAAAGAAATCTTCGATCAACTTGATGGAGTCCGCATCCTCAACCAGATCCCACATCGGGCCGTGGCCACCGGGATAGAAAATTGCGTCAAAATCCTCGGCTGCCACATCTGCCAGCTTTGCGGTGCTGTTCAGCGCGGAATTTGCCGCCGCATCCGCCTCAAAACGGTGGGTGTGCTCGGTCTGGAAATCAGGCTCATTGCTCTTTGGGTCGAGCGGCGGCAAGCCCCCTTTGGGCGACGCCAGCGTGACCTCAAAACCTGCATCAATGAACTCATAGTAAGGCGCGGCCAGCTCTTCGAGCCAGAAACCGGTTTTTGCACCGGTGTCGCCGAGTTGGTCATGGGATGTCAGCGCCACGAGGATCTTTTTGGTCATCAGATGTTCCTGCCTATGATGTGAGGCAGCCCGCGCCGCCTCTTCTGAGGAGGCATCTAGGTATCATTGCATAGGTGACGCAAGTGACGTAACTGACAACACATCTTTGCACATGAGCAACAATAAGGGATCACGGCATGGCGCTCTGGGACGGGATCGAAGAATTCGCCACGGTGGCGCAAACCGGCAGCTTCACCACAGCGGCGCGGCGGCTCAATGTCTCCACCTCTCATATCTCGCGCCGTGTTCAGGCGCTGGAGGACCGGCTCGGCACAAAGCTTCTGGCGCGCACCACCCGAACCGTCCGGGTCACCGAACGCGGGGCGGAGTATCTCGCGCAGATCGAAAACGTCATCTCCGGCCTGCAGGAGGCCAACCAGAGCATCGCAGGAGATGTCGCAGCACTTTCCGGTCTGATCCGCGTGTCTGCCGCTGGCCCCTTTGCCGAAACTGTGGCGGCACCAAGGCTTCTGGATTTTGCCCAAGCCAATCCGCGCATCACGCTTGAGATAGATTTCAACAACCGCAATGTGGATCTGATCGCGGATGGCTATGATTTTGCCCTGCGCTACGGCGTGCTCTCAAGCAGCTCGCTGATTGCACGCAAGCTGGTCAACCACCGGCTCTCCTGCGTCGCCGCCCCCGCATATCTCGCGCGCCACGGCACACCGCAAACGCCACAGGATCTACGCCAGCATTCCTGCCTTGTCGCCAACAACGACACCTGGCTGTTTCACGACCCGGAAAGCGGCAGCCCCCTGCCCGTCAAAATCTCGGGTCGCCTGCGCACCAACAATATTCCACTCATGCAGGATGCTGTCCGGCGCGGCTTTGGTATTGCCTACTCGCCCATTGGAAATCTGCAACCGCTGATCGACGCGGGCGAAGCCACCCCCATCCTCGAAGGATTTGAGGATCAGAGCCGCTCTCACTGGATTGTCTATGCAGACCGCCGCCTCATGCCACGTCATGTGCGTGCGGCGATAGATCACTTGCTGGCGTCCTTTGCCAACGAACGCAGCTGAAACGCATTTTTTACACAAGATCCGGGCGGCGCAGCCGTTGCGCAAAACGTTAAAAGCGCCGGGCGAAATTCGCACCGACGCAATACCGACGCGTTACCACCGCGATACAGACAGGCCGTTTTGGCCGACTCAGAGCAAAATTAACGCGGCGAGCGCTTGGCTAGAATCCGCTGCAACGTCCGGCGATGCATGTTCAGCCGCCGCGCCGTTTCACTCACATTGCGGTCACACAATTCATAAACCCGCTGGATGTGTTCCCAGCGCACCCGATCCGCACTCATCGGGTTTTCCGGTGGCGGCGGCAGCTCATCTCCGGTGCTCAAAAGCGCATTGGTCACATCCTGCGCATCCGCCGGTTTGCTGAGGTAATCCGTCGCCCCGATCTTCACCGCAGCCACAGCAGTGGCAATCGCGCCATAACCGGTCAGCACCACCACGCGGCTGTCTTCGCGCTTCTCTCGGATGACCTCGACAACGTCCAATCCATTGCCATCCCCAAGGCGCAAATCAACCACGGCATAGGCTGGAGGACGGGCTGTCGCGATGGCTTGACCCGCAGCAACCGATCCAGCGGTTTCCACCTCAAAGCCCCGTTTTTCCATGGCTTTTGCCAGTCGTTTCAGAAACGGTTCATCATCATCTACGAGGAGGAGGGATTTGTCCGGCCCGATCTCCGACAGCGCGCTATCAGCCATTTGCCTGTTTCCTATGCCAATTTTCTAACTTGTAACGGCACAGCCAATCTTGGTCAAACCGAGGCCTGCGTTACATGTTTTCTACGAAACAGCCTACTCTTTGGGCCATATCTGCTGCAGAAACATCGCGACGGAAGTACTCCACAAACCCATGCCCCGGCAGTGTCAGATAGGTGAAAGTGGAGTGATCCACGAGGTAATACTCCTCATCCCCATCTTCTGCTGGCTGCTTTTTGTAATAGGTGCGATAGGCTTGGCTCGCGGCTTTCACCTGCTCGGGGGAACCAGACAGGCCAATCATGCGCGGATGCATGTAATCGGTGTATTCCTTCATCACTTCCGGCGTGTCGCGCTCTGGGTCGATGGTGATGAATACCGGTGTGACGATATCCCCATCTTCCTCAAGGATTTCAGCGGCTTCCGCATTCCGCGTGGCGTCCAGAGGGCACACATCCGGGCAGAAGGTATAGCCGAAATAGATCAGCGCAGGCTGTGTCAGAACGTCTTTCTCGGTGACCGTCTGACCATCTTCATCCACCAGCTCAAAAGGCCCGCCAATCGCACTGGTTCCGCCCGCGACCTGCCCCTGACGGCACTGCGCAAACTGATCTGACCCATGACCTCCGCGGCCAACAAACCACATCGCGGCCAGCGCAAAGATCGCCACAAAAACAGCAACAGCTGCCACCATTCGAACCATGTCGCACCTCACCAAGTCATGTTGCGGGATATGGTCTAGAGACCTATCAAGTACGGGCAAAGACACAAGTGGAAAGGCCGGAAAATGACGGATTTGTCAGGCGAACTGCTCAGCGCAAATCGACGCAGCAACTGGATTCGCCTGCGTACATTCATCGCTTTGCGCTGGATTGCGATTGCCGGGCAAATTGTCGCGCTGCTTGTGGCGCAATTCGGCTTTGGCCTGGTTCTGGAATACGGGCTTTGCTACCTCGCGGTGGGCATTTCGGTGATCGGCAATCTTGTCGCGATTTTTGTCTTTCCCGAGAACAAGTTGCTGACCGAGTCCGAGAACCGCTACATGCTGTTGTTTGACGTGCTGCAGCTTGGTTTCTTGCTGTTCCTGACCGGCGGTCTGCACAACCCCTTCGCCTTTCTCGTTGTCGCCCCCGTCACGATTGCCGCCTCTGTCCTGTCGCTCCGCTCCGCCGTTACGCTGGCCGCACTGGCGGTGATCATCGTGACCGCGCTTCTGGAATTCCACCTGCCGCTGCGCACCCAGAATTTCTTTATTCTACAAGTGTCTGACGTGTTCTTGTTTGGCAACTGGGCCGCCATCGTAATCGCGATTTCCTTCTCCTCATTCTATTCGCGTCAGGTTGTGACAGAGATGTCCTCCATGGCCGAAGCCTTGGCCGCAACCCAAATGGCGCTCGCACGGGAGCAGAAGCTCACCGATCTTGGCGGCGTTGTCGCCGCTGCTGCGCATGAGCTCGGCACGCCCTTGGCCACCATCAAACTGGCAAGCGCGGAACTGTTTGAAGAACTGGATGACCGTCCGGACCTCCGTGAAGACGCCGCCCTGATCCGGGAGCAAACCGACCGCTGCAGAGACATCCTGCGCTCCATGGGACGTGCGGGCAAAGACGATCTGCATCTGCGCAAGGCACCTCTTTCCACAGTCATCGAAGAGGCCGCCGAGCCTCATATGGATCGGGGCAAACAGATCATTTTTGACCATTTTGAGATCGTGGACGGCCCGGAAATTTTGCGCCGGCCAGAGATCATCCACGGCTTGAGAAACCTCATTCAGAACGCGGTCGACTTTGCCCGGGAGAACGTGTGGGTTGAAACCGAATGGGACGAAACGTCGATCTATTTGCGCATCTTGGATGATGGGCCCGGTTACCCGCCCCATCTGATCGGCCGCATTGGCGACCCCTTCATGCGGCACCGCAAACCAGAGAAGGAACGCAAGAAGCGCCCGGGTTACGAAGGTATGGGGCTTGGCCTGTTCATCGCAAAAACGCTGCTGGAGAGATCCGGTGCGGAGATAAGTTTTGCAAACGGTTCCAAGGTGATAGAGGAAGGTCGCTTTACCACAGCGCGCAGTGGCGCTGTGGTGGAGGTCATCTGGCCACGACAAAAAATCGAGGCGAACCTAAATCTCGATCTTGTAGGAAGCGGCGAAAACCCGGTGCATCAAACGCAGGCCTGAGCAGATAAATCTTGCAAAACAAGCGGATTCTTGCACACTCTTAACGAATTCAATGAAGATCTTCCTCTCCACTACGTTGCTAATGGAGACTTCCATGTTGTTAACGAGTACTCAGCTTCTGTTTGTTTTAGCCGCTTCGGTCTTATTTGTGACCTGCGTCTGGATGATGACCCGACGCCTGCCGCAAAACACCCGACCGCCAACAGAGATCGCACCAAACGCCACCAAAGCCTGCTTTCTGTTTCGCTCCGGAAGTTTGATTGATGCCAATCCCGCAGCGCTTCAGATATGTGCAGAGACGCCGGTTGAGACCTTTGACTGGTCCGCGCTCCACCAGAAGATGGCACCGCTCTTTCCGGATTTCCCAAGGATCCAAGGTGCCAGTCAGGATCGTGACGTCACCATTTTACGGTCTCAGGATCCGGAAGACGGCTCCATCGTGACCATAGATCAATGGGACGAAGTCGCCCGCATCACCATCGCGCAAGACGATGCGCCCGATGCGGCCCGTCGCACCGCGATTATGCAGGCGATGTTTCAAGCCCCCAACCCGATCTGGAAATCAGACACCGAGGGAAACGTGGTCTGGCGCAATGGGTCGTATAAGAACCTGGTTGGACAGCTTGGCCATCAGTCCAGAAACGAACCTGTCTTTGACGTCCGCGAGTTGATCGTTGGGGAGCCGTCAAAACGTTTGCAAGTCACCGACAAAATCGGCGCCACGACACGATGGTTTGACGTGACAGCCGTGCAGGCGGGCAACAACGTGATGTATTATGCCACTGAGGCAGATGCCGTCGTATCCGCTTTGGATGCACAGCGCAGCTTTGTGCAAATCTTCTCCAAAACCTTTGCGCATCTCTCAACCGGACTGGCGATTTTTGATCGTGACCGCAGACTGATCCTGTTTAATCCTGCCCTGATGGCGCTCACCGGGCTCAGCGCGGAATTTCTGTCCAAACGCTGCGATGCGAAGTCTTTCTTTGACCAGCTCAGGGAAATGCACGTAGCGCCCAACGTCAGCACCAACAAAAGCTGGGCGGAGCAGGTTGAAATCATCATGCAGGCGGCACTTGAGGACCGCTATAGCAAGACCTGGACCTTGCCTTCTGGCGTCACCTATCGCGTCACGGGCCGCCCGCATCCGGATGGCGCTTTGGTCTTTCTGGTGGAAGACATTACGGCGGAAATCACGGTCACACGACGATTTCGTGCCGAGCTGGATCAGTGCCACGGCGTCATGGATACGATCAAATCTGCGCTTGTTCTGTTTTCCTCCACCGGCCAGCTGCAGCTTTGCAACGAAGCCTACCGGCGTCTCTGGAAATCAGACCCGGACAGCAGCTTTGCCAAATACACCCTCACAGACGCCCTCGCCCACTGGCGCAGCGATTGCCTGCCAAATGAGATATGGCCGCAGCTCCAAAACCGTATCCTGTCGACCTCCATTCGAGAACACTGGCATGCCACCATCACGCTGAAAACACTCACTGCTGTGCGCCTGACACTGACGCCCATAGCAGGAGGAATGACGCTGGTTTCCTTTGACAAGATCTTGCCCTTTGGCACGCCGGATCCTATCAGAGTGGAAACACAGGAAGAGACCCCCATTCACGGCTGATCTCGCTTGCAGCCTCCGGCCACGATTTTTACTGTGGCCGCATGACCGTCCTCCAGCTTTCCCTCGATCTTCCTTCTGCCGACGCAACGCAGCAATTGGCCATGCGTATCGGCAAAACACTCACGCCAGCTGATGTATTGCTTCTGGAAGGCCCGATAGGTGCCGGAAAAACGCATTTTGCACGCAGCCTGATCCAATCTCTTTTGCCGATTGTCGAAGATGTGCCTTCCCCCACATTCACGCTGGTGCAGGTTTATGATGGACCTGAAAGTGAAATCTGGCACGCGGATCTCTATCGACTCTCTGCCCCTGATGAGGTGGTTGAGCTTGGCCTAACCGATGCTTTTGAAGAAGCTATTTGTCTGGTGGAGTGGCCTGACCGCCTTGCGGAGTTGCAACCTGAAAACGCCCTAACGCTTTCCTTTGCCCTCGCCGAAGAAGAAGAAAGGCGTCAGCTGACCCTGTCAGCGACCGCGCCACGCTGGGCCGATCTGTTTGAAAGCCTGCCCGAATGACCGCGCGTGCGACCTTGATCGCAACATTTTTGCAAGAAACCCAGTGGTCTGATGCCACGCAGACGCCGCTTGCCGGGGATGCCTCTGCACGTCGCTACATCCGTTTACAACGCCCATCCGGACAAACAGCCATATTTATGGATGCGCCCAAGGAAAACGGTGAAGACATTCGCCCTTTCTTGCGGATCGCGCAGTTTTTGACGGCGCATGGTTTCTCTGCGCCGGAGATCTGGCACGCGTCAGAAGAAGCGGGTTTGATTGTGATGGAAGACCTCGGCGACGACCTTTTTGTAAAGGTCATGGCGGATAGGACAGCCAATCAGCTTTCGCTTTATCAGGCCGCTGTGGACGTGCTGCTGGAACTGCAAGCGCTCGCTCCGCCCGCCAATCTGGCGGTCATGGATAACAAAACGCTCGCGGAAATGACTGAGCCTGCTTTCACTTGGTATTGCGACGCACCTGCCAAGGGGATCGATGAAGCCGTCGCAAATTTTGTGGGGGCGTTGCGGCGCCTGCTGGAGACTTACCTTCCCGAACCAAGCGTACTTGTGTTGCGCGATTTTCATGCGGAGAATCTGCTCTGGCTGCCCGATCGCGCCGACAGCGCACGTGTTGGGCTGTTGGATTTTCAGGACGCTTTGATAGGCCATCCGGCCTATGATCTGGTATCGATGCTGCAGGACGCACGCCGGGATGTGCCTGAAAATATCGAGCGTGCGACCAAGGCCTATTATCAACGCAAAACCCAGACAGATCCTGAAAGCTTTGTTGCCGGCTACCACCTGCTTGGTTTGCAGCGAAACCTTCGCATTCTTGGCATCTTTGCCCGATTGTGTAAGCAGGCCGGGAAACCGCACTACGTGGATTTCATACCGCGTGTTCATGACCATGTGATCCGCAATCTGGCCCACCCTGCTCTGCAGGACATCGCCAAACTTCTAAAATCTGTTCTGCCTGAACCAACCCCAGAATTTCTCCAATCTTTGAAAGACCAATGCGCCACACACCCGAAGCCATAATGCTGTTCGCCGCCGGTTTTGGCACGCGCATGGGCACACTGACCAAAGACCACCCCAAACCGCTTTTGTCCGTTGGAGGCAAAACGCTGCTGGACCACACACTGGACCTAGCGCAGGCCGTTTCCCCACAGAAAATCGTGGTGAATGCCCACTATCACCATGTTCAGATTGAAGCCCATCTGGCGCAAAAAGACGTGGCGGTTTCTGTCGAATCCCCGGACATTCTGGAAACTGGCGGTGGGTTGCGGCACGCCCTGCCCCTTTTGGGCGAAGGCCCTGTTTTCACAAGCAACACAGACGCGGTTTGGCGCGGTCCAAATCCCTTTGAATTGCTAAAATCCGCGTGGAACCCCGAGAGCATGGATGCATTGCTGCTTTGCGTTCCGAAAGAACACGCCGTTGGCCATGTGCGTTCCGGCGATTTCTTTTTATCCACCGACGGGAAACTCACCCGTGGACCGGGACAGATCTACACCGGGGTGCAAATTCTGAAAACGCACGGGTTGTCCGAGATCGGCGAAACGGCCTTTTCGCTCAATCTTTTGTGGGACCGCATGCTGGAGAACGACCGTTTGTTCGGCCTCACATACCCGGGATCGTGGTGCGATGTGGGTTCACCAGAAGGCATCGCGCTCGCTGAAACCATGTTGGAGGCCCGCGATGTTTGAGCCAAGCGACACTCCGCGCGTTTTTGCGCTCGCACCTGGTGTGGATTTTCCCAAGGCCTTTGTGAAGGGACTGCGCGCGCGGTTTGACGGCAAGCCGCCACAGGACATTGCTCGCGCTCAGGTGATTGTGAACACCGCCCGTATGGCGCGGCGCATCCAGACGCTTTTTGACAATGGCCCGGCAACGCTCTTGCCGCGCATTCAATTGCTTGGAGATTTTGCCAACACAGAATCCGCAGACCTGCCCAAGGCATCCTCCCCCATCCGCCAACGATTTGAGCTGATCCAACTGGTCACGCGCTTGCTGGAACAACAGCCCGACTTGGCTGCGCGCGCCTCTGTCTATGACCTCGCCGACAGTCTGGCCTCTCTCTTTGATGAGATGGCCGGAGAAGGTGTGGCTGTGGACACCATTGAGACATTGGATGTGGCTGATCAGTCCGGTCACTGGGCGCGCGCGCAGTCCTTCTTTGCGATTGCCCGGCATTTTCTGGAAGACCTCGAAAGCGCACCGGGTGCCGAGGCACGTCAACGCCGTGCCATCGAGGCCATTATCGCGCGTTGGGAAACTGCGCCCCCCACCCATCCGATCATATTGGCGGGCTCCACCGGGTCTCGCGGCACCATGCAGCTTCTGATGCGGGCCGTTGCGCGACTTCCCCAAGGTGCGATTGTTTTGCCCGGTTTTGATTTTGACATGCCTGCGGCCACATGGGGGCATCTCAGCACGGCTTTGGAAAGCGAAGATCACCCGCAGTTCCGGTATCATGCCTTGCTGGCGTCATTGGATCTGCCGATCAAAGCCGTTCAAACATGGGATCCCTGCCCGGCTCCCTCACCTGCGCGCAATCGGCTGGTTTCGCTCGCGCTGCGACCTGCCCCGGTCACGGACCAGTGGCTTAGTGAAGGCCCGAAGCTTGGAGATCTGCTTCCCGCCACCAAGGACGTCACTTTGGTTGAGGCAACAACTCAGCGCGAAGAAGCCCTCACCATCGCCGCTCGCATGCGCAAAGCCGCAGAAGACGGGCAAACCTGCGCGTTGATCACACCCGACCGGATGCTCACACGCCAGGTCACTGCGGCGTTGGATCGCTGGGGGATCGTGCCAGACGACAGCGCCGGACAACCTCTTCAACTCTCCCCTCCGGGCCGTTTCCTGCGCCATGTTGTGGTACTGTTTCACCAAAAACTCACCTCTGAGATGCTGCTGACGCTGCTGAAGCACCCGTTGACGCACAGCGGAGCAGAACGTGGCAAACACCTGCGCTATACAAGGGAGCTAGAGCTTTGGCTTCGCCGAAAAGGCGTCACCTATCCTGACGCCGAAACGCTCAGCGCTTGGGCGCAGGCCCAGAAAGACGATATGTCAGAGTGGATCGCCTGGCTCACGGGGTGCTTCTGTGATCAGCTCCGCGGGGCCTCTGATATGGCCAGCCTGCTTGAAGCCCATCTCTTGCTTTCGGAGAAAATCGCACATGGTCCCCAAGGGGATGGAGAAACGGGAAGCGGCGCGCTTTGGCAGGAAGCTGCTGGGCGTGCGGCCGTGCGGGTTTTGGCCGACATCAAGGACCATGCGCCTGTTGTTGGCGAGATTTTATCCACGGATTATGCCGATCTCATAGGAGCGCTTCTTTCGCGTGGAGAGGTTCGCGATCGCGATGCTGGCCACCCACACATTCTGATCTGGGGCACGTTGGAAGCACGTGTTCAAGGGGCGGATCTTGTGATCCTCGGTGGTTTGAACGAGGGCAGCTGGCCAGAAGCGCCCAGCCCTGACCCTTGGCTCAACCGGAAAATGCGCCACGATGCCGGCTTGCTGCTGCCAGAACGCCGTATCGGTCTTGCCGCGCATGATTTTCAACAGGCCGTTGGCGCGCCAGAAGTCTGGCTCACCCGCGCGATCCGTTCTGACGAAGCCGAAACTGTGCCTTCGCGCTGGGTCAATCGGCTGATCAACCTTTTGGGCGGCTTGCCACAGCAGAACGGTCCGGAGGCTTTGGCGGAAATGCGCGGGCGTGCACAGGTTTGGCTTGATCGCGTTCGCGCCTTGGAAACCGTGCCGCTTGTGCCAGCTGCAAAACGTCCTTCGCCCACTCCGCCAGCTGCGGCGCGTCCACGAAAGCTCTCCGTTACAGAAATCAAACGTCTGATCCGCGATCCATATGCGATTTACGCCAAACACGTGCTCCGCTTGCGCCCGCTTGATCCTCTGATGCGCACACCGGATGCCTTGTTGCGTGGGATCGTCGTACATGAGGTTCTTGAAACGCTGATCAAGGAAAGTCGTGATCAGGATATTCCTGTGACCCGCGCGCGCATTTTGGAGATATCAGAGACTGTTTTGGCGCAAAATGTTCCCTGGGCCACTGCGCGTGCACTTTGGTTGGCCCGTCTTGCACGTGTTTCAGATCACATTGTACATGGCGAGGAACGCCGCCGGAAACGCGCCATTCCACTGGCTTTTGAAGCGGAAACGCGCGCACGGATTGAAGACTTGGATTTCACGCTCACGGCCAAGGCTGACCGGATCGACCGCACTGAGAAAGGCGATCTGATCCTTTACGACTACAAAACCGGTGCGCCTCCTTCCAAGGATGAGCAGACCTATTTTGACAAACAGCTGCTTCTGGAAGCGGTCATGGCGGAACAGAACGGTTTTAAAGACATTGATCCCGCGCAGGTCGCTGATGCCATTTATATCGGTCTGGGAACCACCCCCAAGGATCAACCGGCCCCGCTGTCCGAAACACCCACTGAAAAGGTTTGGGAGGAGTTTTCGACCCTCATCGGCCACTACCTTGAAGACGGGAAAGGATTCACCTCCCGCCGCGCGATGCAATCGGAGCGCGACGAATGTCTTTACGATCAGCTTGCCCGGTTTGGCGAGTGGGACGCGACGGATGAACCTGCGCCGGAGGAGTTGACATGAACGCCCCGAACGATGCGACCCTGCGCCAGATCTCTGCCGCGCGCCCTGATGCCAGCACATGGCTCTCAGCCAACGCCGGATCCGGCAAAACCCGTGTGCTGACCGATCGCGTGGCCCGACTCCTGCTCGAAGGGGTCCTGCCCCAGCATATCTTGTGCCTGACCTACACAAAGGCAGCCGCAAGTGAGATGCAAAACCGGCTTTTCAAGCGCCTTGGCAGTTGGGCCATGAAAAGTGATGAGGAGCTTGCTGCCGAGTTGGCCGAGCTCGGCGTAGCAGGCAAAGCAAATCCAGAAGACCTGCGCCAAGCGCGCACGCTGTTTGCCCGCGCGATTGAGACACCGGGCGGTTTGAAAATTCAGACCATCCACTCTTTCTGCGCCTCTCTGCTCCGCCGCTTCCCATTAGAGGCCGGTGTGTCTCCGTTGTTTTCTGAGATGGAAGACCGTGCGGCGGCGCTCCTTCGGGAAGACATCGTCGAAGCTATGGCGGAGGGCGAGGATGCGCCGCTTCTTCGCGATGTCGCGGTGCATTTCACCGGTGCAGCCCTTGAAGAACTTACAGCGGCTATCACACGGCATGCAGACCGGCTGAGAAATGGAAAATCCAGCTCTGAACTCGGTGCCTTGCTGGGGTTGCCGGATGGATACAATCAAACGCAATTGCTCGCAGAGGTTTTTCTTGGCGGAGAAATTGAGCTGATCACGCGGGTCATCGCTATGCTGCGTACTGGCGGGACAAACGACAACCGCGCTGCGGATAAGCTTGCCGCCATTTCCGCGCCCAACCTCGCCGCGCTGGAAATCTTGGAAACTGTGCTGCTCAACGGGAAAGCGGCAAAGTCGCCCTTTTCGGCCAAGTTAGACACTTTTCCAACGAAAGGCCTGCGCACCAAACACCCTGATCTGATCGATCAACTTCAGCACTTGATGCTGCGTGTGGAAGATGTGCGTCCTCGCCGCGTCGCGCTACGGGCCACAGAACGCAGTGCAGCGCTTCATGCTTTTGCCGCGCGTTTCATTGCGCGCTATGACAAAGCCAAGCAACAACGCGGATGGCTCGACTTTGACGACCTGATCCTGCGCGCACGCAACCTGCTCAACGAACCCGCTGTCGCCGAGTGGGTACTCTATCGTCTGGACGGCGGCATTGACCACATTCTCGTGGATGAGGCACAGGATACGAGCCCTGTGCAGTGGCAAGTGATCGAAAGGCTTGCACAGGAATTTACATCCGGCACCGGTGCACGGAGCGATATCACGCGTACGATATTTGTGGTGGGAGACCAAAAGCAGTCGATCTACAGCTTTCAAGGCGCTGATCCCGCGGAGTTTGACCGCATGCGCGAAGAGTTCGCCGCCCGTTTAGAGCCGACGGGTAAAAAACTGCAAAACCTGAGCCTTGAGTATTCTTTCCGCTCTTCGCCAGCAGTGCTCAGTCTGGTGGACACCTGCTTTGAGCATCATGTGGAAGCGGGTTTCCCCGCTGGTAATCGCCACATAGCGTTCAACGATGATATGCCCGGTCGCGTTGATCTGTGGCCAGTGGTCGAACCTGTTAGAAAAGCAGAGAAAGACGAGTGGTTTGATCCGGTTGATCGCCTTGGAGACACCCACCATACGGTGATCCTTGCCGAACGCGTCGCGGCGCAAATCGCGCGCATGATCAATCAGGACACGATTGCGGATCACCGCGGGCCAGACGGAAAATTCACGCAGCGCGCCATTGAACCTGGCGATTTCCTGATCTTGGTGCAGCGGCGTTCTGATCTCTTTCATGAGATTATCCGCGCCTGCAAACTCCAAGGGCTGCCAATCGCAGGTGCCGACCGCCTCAAGGTGGGAGGGGAAATGGCCGTGCGCGATCTTGGTGCGCTCTTGGCCTTCCTTGCCACGCCGGAAGATGACCTGTCGCTTGCCACGGTCCTGCGTTCGCCGCTGTTTGGCTGGTCTGAACAGCACCTGTTTGATCTGGCACATCGCCGAAAGCCGGGGTCCTATCTTTGGACTGCGCTACGAGATCGCAGCGCAGAGTTTCCCGAGACCATGACCATTCTGAATGACATGCGCGGGCAGACCGACTTTTTGCGCCCCTATGATTTGATCGAGCGGATCCTGACCCGGCACAAGGGCCGGCACGCATTGCTCGCCAGACTGGGAGCTGAGGCGGAAGACGGCATCAACGCACTTCTGAGCCAAGCTCTCGCTTATGAAAAATCTTCGGTGCCCAGCCTGACCGGTTTCCTTCAGTGGATGGAAACCGACGATCTGGAGATCAAGCGCCAGATGGACAGCGCCTCTAATCGTATTCGCGTGATGACCGTGCATGGCTCCAAAGGGTTGGAGGCACCCATTGTGATTATGCCGGACACGGGCAAGCGTCTCATCAAAACCGATGCGCCGATTGTGCCGGTGGGGCAGACTGCCTTGTGGAATATGTCCGCAGATGCGGCACCTGACGCTCTTTCGGAGGCACGTGCCGAAATGGCTGAGGCACAGGCAGCGGAAAGGCTTCGCTTGCTTTATGTTGCCATGACGCGGGCGGAAAAATGGCTGATCGTCGCGGCGGCGGGTGATCTCGGCAAAGATGGCAACAGTTGGTATGACATTGTGCGCAGCGCGATGGCGGCCTCAGACGCGGAGCCGTACAAGTTTCAGGGCGGCGAGGGGCTGCGGCTCGATCACGGAGATTGGGCAGGATCCGTCACCAAACCGCCTGAAACCGCGCCTGACATCAAACCCGATATTCCGGAGTATTTGCAAACCGCGGCCTCGGAGCCGCTGCCAAAATCCGGCACACTGAGCCCATCAGACCTCGGGGGCGCGAAGGCTTTGGCAGGTGAGCAGGGGCTTGATCAGGAGGCGGCCATGCAACGGGGAACATGGTTGCACGTGTTGCTGGAGCATTTGCCGATACATCCACAAGAGCGCTGGCAGGAGGTCGCAGAAAACCTGCTGCAGGATGACCTTGTTGAGATGGAAGACGGCGTCTTTTCAGCATTGCTTGATGAGGCCCAAGCCAATCTTATTGCGCCGGAAATGACCTGGATCTTCGCGCAGGAAGCCCTGGCTGAGGTGCCAATCACAGCAGATTTAGGGACGCATCGCTTGCATGGGATCATCGATCGGCTTGTCATTCAGGACGATTGTATTTGGGCCGTCGACTTCAAAACCAACGCCGTTGTTCCCGAAAATCCCAAGGCCACACCCGAAGGGATTTTGCGGCAAATGGGAGCCTATGCCCATGCTTTGGAACAGGTTTTCCCCGGCAAAGCCATACGGACTGCCATCCTATGGACAGCCAAAGCGGAGCTTATGGAATTGCCACACGATCTTGTGACAAATGCACTGCGCGCCACAGCATATCTTGACGCCCTGCCGCCGCAAACCTAGGTTCCACCAGACCAAGACTTATCCAATTCCCTTTCAGGAGACCTCCAATGGCAACCGTCGCTGTCACCGACGCCACTTTTGACGAAGAAGTAAAAAACGCCGACGTGCCCGTCGTCGTAGATTTCTGGGCCGAGTGGTGCGGCCCTTGTAAGCAAATCGGCCCAGCTCTCGAAGAGCTGGCTGCTGAGCTGGACGGTAAGGTGAAAATCACCAAGGTTGATGTCGACAGCAACCCGAACGCCGCTGCTGCACTGGGTGTGCGCGGTATTCCGGCGCTGTTCATCTTCAAAGACGGTCAGGTGATCTCCAACCGCGCAGGCGCTGCTCCAAAAGCTGCGCTGCAAAGCTGGATTGAAGACTCTCTGTGATCTGACATCAGCTCAGATACATCAAAGGCGTCCCTTAAGGGGCGCCTTTTTCATTTAAGACACAGGCCAGCTAAGACACGGGCCAACCAAATTCGGCTAAACGGGCACGAATATGGTCTTGTGCATCACTGCGGCCAGCGTTGATCGACATGTGCTGAAGGAACCACCAGAGGTACTGAGGGTAGGGCGGCCTCATGTCGCGCACCTTCTCAAACGCACCCTGAACGCCCAACGTCTCTACATTTGCCGCGATATGGTGGAAATCGATACGGCCAAACAGCACCGCAGGCTTCTTGAGAAGATACCCTGCAAAGGCAACGCTGGAGTTCATGGTCACAACATAATCGCAGCAGGGCAACAGGCTCTCCACGCCTCCAAGCTGAACAGACAGCTGGGCGTGTTTCTCCACCAACTGGTCGAGCCTTGTACGTTCTGCTAAAGAGTATTCCTCTCCCGGATGCAAAGTCGCGACAACTTTGGTTCCGGGATTTTGCTCCAACACATGTTCGATCATTTGCACGGGGCTACAGGTTTGAAAGGAGCGCTGCTCCAACAACCGCCCTTGCAGCGGCACGTAAACAAAACCGCCCTTTTCGACCTTTCCCAGCAGCGGCCCATAAAGGCGTTTGCGCCATGTATGAAAGAACTTTCGCGCCTCAGCTTCATCAATCTTGGTGGTATCAAAATGCGTTTTGGCCACATCCCAGTACCAGCGCTCGTTTGTACGCTCGATATGCCAGAACGGATAGTAATAGGCCCGCCGAAACGAAACCGAATTGCGCGCAAAGGGTTCTCGCATGAAAAAGAGCGAATACTCCCCTTTGCGAGGCAAAGCGTTTTCAGGAATATCAAAGGACACCCTGAATCCTGCACTCTGCAGTACCTCTGAGATTTTATTGATAAAATTATGTTCACCGCGCTCTGCACGCTGGCGCAGCGTTTCATGCAGATAAAAGCGGGCCTGATGGTTGCTGCTCATGCGGCGACGCTATGCGCTTAGCCCCAGAGGAGCAAGTCTCACCCTTGTGCGCAAACCGCGACAGGCTCATATAAGAGCGCAGACAAAAGGAGCTTTTCATGTCAGAGGATCAATTCCCCGGTTGGCACGGCACCACGATCATCGGTGTGAAAAAAGGCGGCGAAGTTGTGATTGCCGGTGACGGTCAGGTCTCGCTTGGTCAGACAGTCATCAAGGGCACCGCGCGCAAGGTGCGCCGTCTGTCCCCGGGTGGACATGAAATCGTGGCAGGTTTCGCAGGCTCAACTGCGGACGCTTTCACACTTCTGGAGCGCCTTGAGGCCAAGCTCGAGGCAACGCCGGGCCAACTCGCGCGTGCCTCTGTGGAACTGGCCAAGGATTGGCGGACAGACAAATACCTGCAAAAGCTTGAGGCGATGCTGATCGTTTCCGATGGCACAGACATTTTTGTCATCACCGGGGCAGGGGACGTTCTGGAACCGGAGCATGACGTCACCGCGATTGGCTCAGGCGGTAACTTCGCACTCGCCGCAGGTCGCGCGCTGATGGACACCGATCTGACAGCTGAGGAAGTGGCGCGCAAAGCCATGGCAATCGCCGGTGACATTTGCGTCTACACCAATGGTAACCTCACCTTGGAGACCATCAAAAAATGACTGAGATGACCTACACCCGTATGGGAAACTCCGGCCTGGTGGTATCCCGTCTGGCACTTGGCACCATGACCTTCACACATGGTTCAGACTGGATCCCCGGCGTGGCCAAAGTAGGTCTTCAGGATGCGCAGCGCATGGTGGATGTGGCGCTTGATGGCGGTATCAACTTCTTTGATGCTGCGGACGGTTATTCCAATGGCGAGGCCGAAGACATCCTCGGCCAAACGCTCAAAGGCAAACGCAACGAAGCGGTAATCTGTACCAAGCTGGGCTTTCGCCAGAATGACCGGATCAACAATGCCGGACTGTCCCGTGGCCATGTCCTCTCGTCAGTCGATGGCTGCTTGAAACGCCTTAATACCGATTGGATCGACCTGCTTGTCTTACACAAGACAGACTTTACCACACCGATGGAAGAAACCCTTTCAACGCTGCAGAACGTCATAGACGCAGGCAAAGTCCGCCATATCGGCGTGTCCAACTGGCCCGCGTGGAAGGTTGCGCAAGCAGTGCAATTTCAGCGCGACAATAACATGAGCCAGTTTGTGGCTGGGCAATACCTTTACAACGCCGTGGGTCGCGACATCGAGATGGATGTTCTGCGCATGGGCGAAGAGCTGGGCCTAGGTTTGATGGCCTGGTCCCCATTGGCGGGTGGTTTGCTGACCGGGAAATATGATCTGAACAAACTGGAAGCCAGCGATGGCCGTTTGGCCGAAGGGGACTTCCTTCAGGTTTCCAAAGAACAAGCACAGATCGCGCTGGACGCTTTGAGCTCAGCAGCCGAGGCCCACGACGCCACCCAAGCGCAAATCGCGCAGGCCTGGATTTTGAACAAACGCCGTGACCACACGGTCATCATCGGCGCTTCCAAGCTCAGCCAGCTTGAAACCGTGATCTCTGCGGCCAATATCACCCTGAGTGCAGATGAAATGGCCGCGCTTGATGCCGCTGCTGCGCCGGGCCGTCGCTATCCCGAGTGGTTTGACGACATGATGAAAGACGAGTTGTTTGCCAAAGTGCTTGCGTAACAAGAGACGTTGAACCCGCATGATTTCCAAAGATGACCTGCGCGCCGCTGTCGGCTCCGGCCTTTTGAACGAGTCTCAAGCGGCTTCGCTTGCGGCTCTGGCTGACAGCCGACGTGGCGCGCGCGAAGAGCTTACGCCCGGTGATGAACCCTTTGAGCTGTTTAAGGGGTTCAATGAGATTTTCATTGTCATTGGCCTTCTGATCCTCGCAGGCGGGTGGGCCGCGGTGAACGGCCTCTCCATGGCAGTCGAAATCGTAGACTACAAAAGCAAACTTGTGACCACGGCAGGCATTTCAGCCCTCGTTCTGTGGGGCTTGTCGGAGTATTTCATACGCCGTCGCCGCATGGTGGCGCCAGCAATTGCGCTTTCCTGTCTTTGGGCGATCAACGCGGGTTCCGGCATCACGGCCTATTTTGCGCAACCCTTCATGGTGGCACAGGAAGATTTCTCCAGCCTGCCATTCCCGCTCGCGCTCACCACAGTGGCCATGTTCCTATACTGGCTGCGTTTCCGCGTACCCTTCGCCATGGCGCTGATCGCACTTGGTGTATTTGGCGTGGCGATGATGGTCGGTGCCAATCAAGCGGGCACTCCGGCCAGCTTCTCTGATATGTTCCTTCTGTCTGCAGGCGGACCATTTGCCCTCATCACGCTGGCTGTGGGTGCCGGTGTTTTTGCCGTCGCCATGATCTTTGATATGTCAGATCCACACCGTGTTACCCGGCGCGCTGCGCAGGGTTTCTGGCTGCATGTCATCGCGGCACCGGCACTTGTGAATACGATCGCGCTCAGCCTTCTGGAGCGGGACAGCTCCGGCGCGAACACAACACTCTTTGCAGTATTGTTGCTCTTCGCTTTCATCGCCATCATCATCGACCGCCGCTCGTTCCTCATTGCTGCCATTGGCTACACCGTGGCTCTTGCAGGCACGGTGTTTGAAGGCGAGGGCGCGGCCATGACAATTTTCCTCCTTGGTATCTTCCTTGTGGTGCTCGGCGCATTCTGGGCCCGCATTCGCGCGGCTCTTCTGGCGCCGCTTTCAGGCATCCTGCCATTGCACCGCCTCCCGCCGTCTCACTGATTGGACCTTTTATGACTGATCTCACTCCCCGCGAAATCGTATCTGAGCTTGACCGTTTCATCATCGGTCAGAAAGACGCCAAACGGGCCGTCGCCGTTGCGCTGCGCAATCGTTGGCGCCGCAAACAGCTGTCTGATGACATTCGCGAAGAGGTTTACCCCAAAAACATCCTGATGATCGGCCCAACCGGTGTTGGCAAAACAGAAATCAGCCGCCGGCTTGCAAAGCTTGCCCGTGCACCGTTCATCAAAGTGGAAGCCACCAAATTCACGGAAGTGGGATATGTTGGCCGAGACGTGGAACAAATTGTGCGTGATCTGGTGGACGCAGCGATCATCCAAACCCGCGAGCACATGCGCGAAGATGTGAAAGTCAAAGCCCACGCTGCCGCCGAGGACCGCGTGATCGAAGCCATTGCAGGCACTGATGCCCGCGAAGCGACGCGCGAGATGTTCCGCAAGAAGCTCAAAGATGGCTTGCTGGACGATACGGAGATCGAACTGGAAGTGGCGGACACCTCCAACCCTATGGGCGGCATGTTTGACATCCCCGGCCAGCCCGGTGGCCAGATGGGTATGATGAACCTCGGCGATATCTTCGGCAAAGCGCTTGGCGGGCGCACTGTCAAAAAGCGTATGACTGTGGCCGAGAGCTACGAGGTGCTGATTTCTGACGAAGCAGACAAGTTGCTGGACGACGAAACCGTCAACACCGCCGCTCTGAAAGCGGTTGAGCAAAACGGAATCGTGTTCCTGGACGAAATCGACAAGGTCTGCGCCCGCCAAGAGGCGCGTGGCGGTGATGTTTCCCGAGAAGGGGTTCAGCGTGACTTGCTCCCCTTGATCGAAGGCACCACGGTTTCCACCAAACATGGTCCTGTAAAAACCGACCATATCCTCTTTATTGCCTCGGGTGCGTTCCACATCGCAAAGCCCTCTGACTTGCTGCCGGAACTTCAGGGCCGCCTGCCTATCCGCGTGGAATTGCGCGCGCTCACCGAAGAAGATTTCGTACGCATCCTGACGGAAACCGACAACGCGTTGACACGTCAGTACACTGCTTTGATGGGCACCGAAGAAGTCATTGTAACCTTCACCGACGATGGCATTGCAGCGCTTGCCAAGATCGCAGCGGAAGTAAACCAATCGGTGGAAAACATCGGCGCGCGTCGCCTCTACACCGTGATGGAACGGGTTTTTGAGGAACTCAGCTTCTCTGCACCAGATCGATCCGGCGAGGAAATCACTGTCGATGCGGCCTTTGTAGAGACGAATTTGGGCGAATTGGCAAAATCCATGGACGTCAGCCGCTACGTACTCTGATTTCTTCTGGTTCCACAACTCGAAGCCAGCCATAGTCCCGGAGAGTTTTCTTTCCGGGGCTTTCTTTTGCGCACTGTGTGCCAAAGGCCCAACCACATTGAGCCAATACAATGGTTTCCACCCGCGCATTCCTGCGGCAAAACGGGCGCTTTCTCTTGCCCGGTGCCGCGTTGATGTTTCTGTCCTGCTTTGGGCAGACCTTCTTCATCGGAACCTTTGCGGCCGATATTCGCGCCTTTTTTAACCTGTCTCATGGAGACTGGGGCGCCATCTATATGCTGGGTACAGGAACTTCCGCTTTGGTCATGCTGTGGGCTGGCACATTGGCTGATCGTATCCGTGTGCGCCTGCTGGGCCCGATGATGCTCATCCTGCTGGCATCTGCGTGTTTTGCACTTTCACAACTCACATGGGTCTGGGCATTGCCTATCGTGATACTTGTGCTGCGGTTTACCGCTCAGGGCATGCTGCCACATATTTCAGCAGTGGCCATGGCTCGGTGGTTTTCCGCATCTCGCGGCCGTGCGTTGGCCTTTGCAACAATGGGCTTCATGCTGGCAGAGGCGATCATGCCTGTCACTGTCGTCTGGCTCAAAGCCCGTGTGGAATGGCAAATGATTTGGATCGCAGCCGCTTGTTTTTGTCTGATCATGGCGCCGGTCATTTTCGTGCTCTTGCGCCAAGAGCGGGAGCCCAACAGCATCGTTTCCGAAAACTCCACCTTTGGTATGCAAAGCCGCAACTGGACGCGTAGGGAGGCCATTCGGCATCCGGTTTTTCTCTCTGCAATTCCTGCGATGATGGCGTTCCCGGCATTTGCTACCGTGTTTTTCTTCCAACAGGCCTATTTTGCAGAGATCAAAGGGTGGTCCCATCTCTCCCTTGTCGCAGTCTTCGCGCTTGGCACCATTTCTTTTGCGGTGTCGACCTTGATCTATGGCTGGTTGATCGACCGATTTGGCGCCGCGCGTCTTATGCCTTTTTACCTTCTCCCGCTTGTGGCCGCGTTTACGATCCACGCATGGGCACCCTCGGTGAATTGGGTCGCAGTCGGCGTTATTCTGATGGGTATGGCAGGGGGAGGCATGGCCACATTGCCTGCATCGGTCTGGTCCGAGTTCTTTGGTACGGCGCATCTTGGCGCGATCAAAGCCACTGTGGCTGCCTTTGGCGTGCTGGGATCTGCGCTTGGACCAGGTTTGTCCGGATGGCTGATTGATGCAGATGTCGCCTATGAAAGCCAGCTCCAGGGGTTTGCCGTTTGTTTTGCTCTCGCAAGCGCCGCGATGGTCATCCCCTTTGCCCGGGCGCGCCGCAGCCTACCGACGCCGTAGATAAACGTAGTACGCTCCGGTGCCGCCGTGTTTGATGTGCGCTTCAGCAACCTGCAAAATGCAACTTTTCATCGGGGGCAGGGCAAACCACTGCGGGACCTGATGTTTGAGCACACCACGGCGCGTCGGAATGGGTCCGTCATCACGTTTGGATTTGCCTTTGCCAGTGATGACCAAAACCAGTCTTTTTCCCTCGGCATGGGATCGCATGATGAAGCCGGTCAACGCTCCATGCGCCTGATCGGCGGTCATTCCATGCAAGTCGATTTTGCCTTCAGGAACCAGCTTTCCGCGTTTCATACGGCCGAAAGCTTTCTTGTCCATTTGCACAGGCTGTCGCGCCACGCGATCTGAAACAGAGCCCATCAGATCATGCCCACGCAAATCACTCGATGCCCGTGACCCAACTTCAAAAGCGGGTAGAGCAGGCGACGCGTCCCGCACTCGTGGTTTCTTCTGCGGTTTGGGCTTGGGCAGCGGCAGATCATGTGACTTCGCTGCTGGGTTCAGTCGTTCAGCCGTGTCAGCCACCTTGCGCCAAAGCGCAACTTCATCTTCGCTCAGTTTTCGGCGTGTCACAGAACGGACTCCGGCAACATTGCATAGGCGCGTTGGATGGGCAGCAGAACCACCATCCGGCCGGGATCCTTCAACGTCCCAGCAGCGCGGCCAGCTGCATCTCCGGTACCAAAGAAAATATCGGCACGCTGCGCGCCTTTTATGGCAGAACCGGTGTCCTGTGCGATCATGAGACGGCGCAGAGGACCTTTGCCATCTTTCTCCACCCAAACTGGGGCGCCAAGTGGCGTAAAAGCCGGATCAACGGCAACGGAGCGCATCTCGGTAATGGATCGGTTCATGGCGCCAAGCGGGCCCTTGTGCGCTGGCACACGGCTGACTTCCCGAAAGAACACAAAGCTGTCGTTGTGCCGCAACAGCTCCGCCCCTTCGGCAGGGTTGCGCTTCACCCAGTTTTTGATGACCTGCGCGCTCACTTGATGCGCGCCGTAGATGCCACGCCGCACGAGTTCTGCACCCACTGAGCGATACTCATGCCCGTTTGCACCGCCATAACCAACGCGAATATAGCCACCATCGGGCAAACGTACCCGCCCAGATCCCTGAATTTGTAGAAAGAAAAGCTCAACAGGGTCGTCGACCCAAGCGATTTCCAACCCACGGCCGTCCATCGCAGCGCTGGTTTCAATCTCTCGCCGTGTTAGCCACTGCCCACCACGCCGCACCTCTGGCGGCACGCGGTAAATCGGAAATTGATATGGCCCGCCTGGGCGACGCGCGCCGTCGAGTTCAGGCTCAAAATATCCGGTAAACAACGCATCCCGATCTGCTTCCTCTATCAGGACAGGCCGAAACAGCAGCTCAAAGAACTTGCGCGCATCCGAAATGCCCGAGGCTGCGGCACAGACGGTTTGCCAATCTGGTGCATCCAGATCAGCACATGTGTTCAAAAACACTTGTCGGGCAGCCTCGTGATCATCCTCTGCCCAGCCTTCAAGCTCTTCAAATGATAGGATTTTCATGGTTGTTTCGGACATCGCTGCGCTCCCGGCCATGACACCAGCCATCACATGGGCTGCGGCCAACGCCGCCCGAAACATCCCAATCATTCGCCTGTGGCAACGAGCTGCCAGTTCGGGTCATCAGATCCCATGACACGGGCAAATGTCCAAACGTCTTTCTGGCGTTTGATCTGGCTGTCGCTGCCTTCAACGATATCGCCGCCATTGTCGCGCACAACATGGGTCAATTCCCCGATGAAGCGCACAGAGATCTCGCCTTCCTTGGTCGCATCATCAAAGGTCGCATCCTGAAGCACCATTTCACGAACGCCAATGAATTCGCTTTCAACGGTCAGACCTTTGTCCTCGCGCATCTGAACCACATAGGCAAAGCTCTCATAAACCTCTTCTCCAAGGAAATCCTTGATCGACGCAAGATCGCCTTTTTCAAAGGCCATCAGGATCATCTCATAGGCGCCACGGGCGCCACCAAGGAAGTCATTCACGCCAAACTGCGGTTCTGCGGACTTCATTTTAGCAAGAGCGTCAGCCTGCGGGCTGCCCTCTTCTGCATGGTCAAGAATGTCCTGATCCGGACCACCTTCGATCACTTCGAGCTCCGGCCCGCGACGACGTGATGGCGCTGTTGTTTCCTGACGAGGAGGCTCAAAGCCGTCCCGTGTGCCCAAAACATTGCGCAGGCGCAGGATGAGAAACACAGCAATACCGGCAAGAACCAGAAGTTGAAGTAGGGAGGAGTTCATTTGAACCTCTTGTTGGGCATGGAAACAACTGTCTCACGCACTTATGTAAGTTACAGGCGGGGTCAAGTCCACCTCACCGGAGATGACATTGGAGTAAAGCGAAGATGTGGCTGTTGTTGGCCTTTGTTACGGTCCCGATGATTGAGATCGCCCTGTTTATCAGCGTTGGCGGTGCGATTGGCTTGTGGCCAACGCTTGCAATTGTGCTTTTGACCGCGATGCTTGGCACGCATCTTGTGCGCTCTCAAGGGCTCGCCGCGATTGGAAATGTACAAAGATCTTTCAACGAATTGAATGATCCTACCGAGCCTTTGGCGCATGGGGCCATGATCCTGATCGCTGGCGTCCTGTTGCTGACACCTGGTTTCTTTACCGACGCGCTTGGTTTTGCCTTGCTGACGCCGCCATTTCGCTCCGCTGTATTTCATTACGCACGCAAACGCGTTCGGGTGCAAAGTTTCACGATGGGAAGCGCAGGTTCTGCTCAGTTTCACGCAAACACATCGCAGCGCCCGCCCCACAGCGCACAAGCTAATATTATTGACGGGGAGTTTTCCGAAATCGATCCGTATGCGAAACCTGTGACCAATCAGGATGAGACGGTCAAAAAGCCCACACATTCACCCTCAGGTTGGACAAAGCATTGAGGCACTAAGTCTGACCTGATAAAGCAGGCCAAACGTGTTTTTTTGGAGATCCCAATGGCGGAAACAGAAAACGGTGCTGCACAGCAGGCACCTCAGCTGAAGATGAATGTTCTGACCCAATTCGTGCGCGACATGTCGTTCGAAAACATTCTTGCACAAAAGGGCTCCAGCGCGAACCCGCAGCCTGATGTTCAGGTTCAGGTCAATCTGGACGCAAAAAAGCGCGCAGCGGACAACCAGTTTGAAGTGGCCATCAAGCTGAACATCACCGCCAAGAACAAAGATGACGGTGCTGAAATGTTCATCCTGGAAATGGACTACGCCGGTGTCTTCCACATTGAGGGCGTGCCTGAAGATCAGCTGCACCCGTTCCTTCTGATCGAATGCCCACGCATGTTGTTCCCGTTCGTGCGTCGCATCGTGTCTGACGTGACCCGTGACGGTGGCTTCCCGCCGCTAAACCTTGAAACAATTGATTTTGTTGCACTTTACCGCGCAGAACTGGCGCGTCGTGCACAAGAACAGAGCGAACAGCCTGTCGCAAATTGATCAGTTGGGCGCTGCCCTTTGGCAGCGCCTCACCAAACTAGCCGAGTTTGGTCCAGAGGGCATTTTCGCCCATTTTCTCTACAAAACCTCTATGCGCTTCTGCCTCGGCCTCCGTAAGCCGGGAGGGCAATGGCGTTGGACGGGCGCTCGGCCGCCAATCATCCTGAATGGCCGTGCTTTTCTTTTCTGAAGTGTTGTCAGAGGCCAGAACCAGATCTGGTTGGCGTCCCCCGATCAGCTCCAGATACACCTCCGCCAAAATTTCGGAGTCAAGAAGCGCGCCGTGCAGCGTCCGTGAGGAGTTGTCGATCCCAAATCTGCGGCAAAGAGCATCCAGCGTGGCAGGAGACCCCGGAAATTTCTTACGTGCCATTTCCAAGGTATCAACGGCGCGTTCCATCGGGATTTGCGGCAGGTTCATCCAGCTCAGTTCGGCATTCAAGAATTTCATGTCGAACTTGGCATTGTGGATGACAAGCTTGCTGTCATTGCCGATGAAGTCGAGAAACTTTTGGCCAAACGCGTTGAACACAGGTTTGTCGCGCAGTGTTACCTCTCCCGGCGCTGCGTCGCGGGGGATATCCAGGAGATCTGGGCCAATCCCGTGCACCTTGAACGCCTCATCCGGCATGGATCGCTCAGGATTAATATAGACATGAAATGTCTCGCCGGTTGGCAGGTGATTGTAGAGCTCCAACGCACCGATTTCGACGATGCGGTCACCAGAAAACGGATCAAAGCCCGTGGTTTCCGTATCAAGTACGATTTCACGCATGATCCAACTGTCCTCTGATGGTTTTCACAATCTTCTCCACCTGAGACCGGGCATGGTCAAGTGTATCCGTTTCTACCACATAGTCTGACAATGCCACTTTTTCTTCATTTGGCATCTGTTTTGACCGGATGTGTTCAAACTGAGCTTCGCTCATCGTGCCACGTTCCAGCACGCGGATTCTCTGCAATTCAGGTGAAACAGAGACACATACAACCGCGTCCATCGCTGCATCGCCACCTGTTTCAAAGAGCAACGGAATATCAAAAACGAGGATTTCAGAGTCAGTCTCGTTAATGAAATCCGCGCGATCCTGGGCAACCAAAGGATGGACGATCTTTTCGATGGTGCTCAACACAGACGCATCTTGTGCAATCAGCTCTTTCAACCGATCTCGCGAAACCGCTCCATCTTCAATCGCGTCTGGTAGTGCCGCTGAAATGAGGGCTACAGCTGCGCCTCCCTTAGCATAGATCCGGTGCACCGCTGCATCCGCATCCCAAACCGGGCAACCCAATTCTGAAAAAAACCTAGCTGTCGTCGATTTCCCCATGCCGATTGAGCCGGTCAAGCCGAGCTTGAATACCTTTTTGGTCATCCCAAAACCACCTGCCGTGTGGCTTCATCCACAACAGGGCGGCGGCCAAACCAACGCTCAAAACCCGGCACCGCCTGATGCAGCAACATACCAAGGCCATCAACGGTCACACATCCGCGCTCCTGGGCGGTTTTCAGGAAATTTGTGACCAGAGGATTATAAACCAGATCCGTGACAACAGTTTCGCTGCGCAATCCGTCCATGGGAATCCGAAGCTCCGATTTCCCAGCCATGCCAAGAGAGGTTGTGTTCACGAGCGTCGCTGCTTCTTCAAGAATATTGCCGGCTTGCACCCATTCGACAACTTTGACACGCGCACCAAAATCCTCCCGCAACCTATCTGCGCGCACGCGCGTCCGGTTCGTTAGCAAGATTTCTGGCACGCCTGCGTCTAGAAGTGACGCAACCACAGCCCGCGCGGCTCCACCTGCGCCCAAGACCACCGCCGGTCCGGCCTCGGCCTGCCAATCCGGTGCGCCATGACGCAGATTTTCGATAAAGCCGTATCCATCAGTGTTGTCACCAACGATGCTGCCATCCGGGCGGAAAATCAGCGTGTTCACCGCACCGATCAATGTCGCGCGGTCCGTGATCTGGTCAACAAACTGAACGACACGCTCTTTATGAGGAATGGTGACGTTACATCCCACAAACCCCATTTGTGGCATCGCCTTAAGGACAGCCTCCAGATGCTCTGCGTCCACTTCAAGCGGCACGTAATGTCCTGCGATGCCGTAGGTCTTCAGCCAATGACCATGCAGAAGTGGGGATTTGGAATGGGCGATGGGATTGCCAATCACACCGGCGAGGGGGATCGAGGGCAAAGTCATTGTGGCAGTTCTCCCCGCAAGGTCAGATATGAGAGTATTTCAACAAGTGGCATTCCAAGGACGGTAAAGTAGTCTCCGTCTACTTTTTCAAAAAGCCGCACGCCTTCCTCCTCGAGTTTATACCCGCCGACCGAATGGCGTATGCTTTCAAAATTTCGGGCCAGATAGTCTTCAAGAAACGCGTCGCTAAAGTTTCTCATGAACAGGCGTACCACACCGACAAAACGCCATAGTGGCTCGCCATTCTGATAGATCACTGCGGCAGACAAGAGCATATGCCGATTTCCACGTAGCATCAGGAGCTGGTTGCGCGCGTCATCAATGCTCGCGGGTTTGGAAAAGATCGTGCCCTGAAAATCAAGCACCTGATCACAGCCAAGTACCATGGCCTCCGGCCGCTTCAGGCTCACCTTACGCGCTTTGGCCTCCGCGAGCGCATCCGCAACATCTCTTGGTGGCGCGCCTTCCGCCTGCAAAGATCGGCGGATCATTTCTTCATCAACACGCGGCTTAACAACTTCGTAACCAAGATTGGCTTTATGTAGGAGCTGAGCCCGTATCTCGGAACCCGAAGCAAGGATCAGGGGTGCGGCCATGTGGATAAATCCGTGGAGAAGGAAAGGAACATCTGGTGAGTCCTTTCTGGAAATTTCTGTGAGATTTTGCAAGCTGGGGAAACTCACCCGGACTTCACGGAAATCCCCCGTTTTTCTGCACCGTGGATGAGGAAAACTTTGCTTGGGGGAGGAATCAGCCACATACTGGTTCATCCTCACGTTTATCCACATTCATGCACACGTCATCTTGTTCTCAAGTCTTTGACTCTCATAGACTCTTTTCACTTTAGCCCCAGATGTGGGAGTCTTCTTAGATATTCTATCCTCCTGTGTAAAACTGCGGGGGAAAACCCATAATCCACAGGTTTGGAGCTCCCAACAAAATCATCATCCTTTTCTAAATATATTTATTTATTTAGAGAGGGTGAGCTCGTACCAAGGATCGAAACCGCATGGGTTACTTTCTCGTAGACATTTACCCCTATGTCCTCGCTTTCCATATCATGGCTGTGATCAGCTGGATGGCAGGGTTGTTCTATCTCCCACGGTTATTTGTTTATCACGCGGAACGGGCAGAGCAGGGGGATCAGCTCGACGAAACGCTTAAGATCATGGAATACAAGCTTCAGCGCTATATCATGGCACCAGCCAGCGTTGCTGCTTGGCTTGCAGGTCTCACGCTGGTGCTTACGCCTGGTATTGTCGATTGGTCGTCAGTTTGGCCTTACACCAAAGCGTTTGCTGTGATTGCCATGACAGGGTTTGATCACTGGCTCATGCAAATGCGAAAGAAATTTGATCGCAACGAGAACACGCTTACTGGGCGCCAACATCGAATGATGAACGAAGTACCGACAATTTTGATGGTGATCATCGTTGTCTCGGTTGTGGTGAAATTCTGAATTTATTGACTCAGAAGAGGGAAAGCCCTATCTGAGTCGACAACTGGCCCGTCCGGGTTAAGTGTATCCCTTATATAGAGCACATGATCTGCCCCGTTTCGGGCAGTACAGGATTGTTTCATGACACAAGAAAAGCTCGCTCTTGGCGATCTGAAGGCCAAAAGCCCTAAAGCGCTCTTGGCGATGGCCGAAGAGCTGGAGATCGAAAACGCCTCCACCATGCGTAAGGGCGAGATGATGTTCCAGATTCTGCGCGAACGCGCGGATGATGGTTGGGAAATCTCCGGTGATGGTGTGCTTGAGGTACTTCAGGATGGTTTCGGCTTCCTGCGCTCTCCAGAAGCCAACTATTTGCCGGGCCCGGACGATATCTATGTCAGCCCGGAGATGATCCGCCAGCATTCTCTGCGCACCGGTGACACCGTGAATGGCGTTATGACCGCGCCTGGCGACAACGAGCGCTATTTCGCGCTGACTGGCGTGTCTCAGATCAACTTTGAAGCGCCAGAGAAAGCCAAGCACAAGATCGCGTTTGACAACCTCACGCCGCTTTATCCGGATGAGCGCCTGAAGATGGAGATCGAAGATCCCACCATTAAAGACCGCTCTGCACGGGTTATCGATCTGGTTGCGCCGATTGGTAAGGGCCAGCGTTCCCTAATTGTTGCGCCGCCGCGCACTGGTAAAACCGTTCTGTTGCAAAACATCGCGCACAGCATCGAAGCGAACCATCCGGAGTGTTACCTGATCGTTCTTCTGATCGACGAACGCCCGGAAGAGGTGACGGACATGCAGCGGTCTGTGAAAGGTGAGGTGATTTCCTCTACCTTTGACGAACCGGCCACCCGCCACGTTGCTGTGTCTGAAATGGTGATTGAAAAGGCAAAGCGCCTTGTGGAGCATAAACGAGATGTTGTGATCCTTTTGGATTCTATCACAAGACTTGGTCGTGCCTTCAACACCGTGGTGCCATCTTCCGGTAAAGTTTTGACCGGTGGTGTGGACGCCAACGCTCTCCAGCGTCCCAAACGTTTCTTTGGTGCTGCTCGTAACATTGAAGAGGGTGGTTCGCTGACCATCATCTCGACTGCGCTGATCGACACTGGCTCGCGGATGGACGAGGTGATCTTTGAAGAATTCAAAGGTACGGGTAACTCTGAGATTGTTCTGGATCGTAAGGTTGCAGACAAACGTGTTTTCCCTGCGATCGACATTCTCAAATCTGGTACTCGGAAAGAAGATCTGCTCGTCGACAAGGGAGATCTGGCCAAGACATTCGTATTGCGCCGTATCCTCAACCCGATGGGCACCACGGATGCTGTGGAGTTCCTGCTTGGCAAACTCAAGCAGACCAAAACAAATGGCGAGTTCTTTGACTCGATGAACACTTAAGGAATGTGAGATGGCCTATGTGCCAGACACAATTTTCGCCTTAGCAACGGCCCCCGGTAAAGCGGGGGTCGCTGTCGTTCGTGTGTCCGGTTCCAGAGCCACAGAGGCGGGTAGGGCGCTTTTCGGCGATCTGCCCAAACCACGCTACGCTGCTTTGAAGATCCTGAAGGACAGTGAAGGCCGTCGTTTGGATCAGGCCCTGGTGCTCTACTTTCCGGACAAGAGCAGCTTTACCGGCGAAGAGGTCCTTGAGCTGCATTTGCATGGTTCAACAGCTGTGGTGAATGCGGTTCTTCGTGAACTCTCTGAGATGGATGGGCTCCGGCTCGCCGAAGCAGGAGAGTTCACCCGCCGTGCTTTGGAAAACGGATGTCTTGATCTGGCCCAGGTCGAGGGGCTCGCTGATCTGATTGATGCTGAGACCGAGGCCCAGCGGCGGCAGGCCTTGCGGGTTCTGTCAGGTGATCTCGGAAATCTTGCAGGCAAATGGCGCACGGATTTGATCCGCGCCGCTGCTTTGATTGAAGCGACAATCGACTTTGCCGACGAGGAAGTCCCTGTAGATGTCACGCCGGAAGTCACTGAGCTTCTGTCTGGCGTACGAAATGAGCTTGATCGGGAGATCGCAGGTGTCGATACGGCTGAACGCATCCGAACCGGTTTCGAAGTCGCCATCCTCGGTGCGCCAAATGTTGGCAAGTCCACGCTGCTCAACGCACTTGCTGGTCGCGAGGCCGCAATTACCTCTGAATATGCCGGGACAACACGCGACGTGATCGAAGTCCGCATGGAGCTTAGCGGATTGCCGGTGACTTTGCTGGATACCGCCGGGCTTCGTGAGACTGAGGATCACGTGGAGGGGATCGGCATTCAGCGTGCACGCGAGAGGGCAGAGGCTGCGGATCTCCGTGTATTCCTTCAAACTCAGGATGAAGCGCCGGATTTCGAACCGCTGCCAGAGGATGTGATCAGAACGGCGAAGGCAGATACTTTGTCTGATCCCAAAAATGCGATTTCAGGCAAAACCGGATTTGGTGTCAGCGAATTGGTTTCAGAGATCACCGAGAAGCTTTCTGAACAGGCCGGACGATCCGGAGTGGCGACGCGCGAGAGGCATCGGATTGCGATGAAACGCGCATCAGAAGCGCTGGATGCAGCGCGTGCTGTTCTCGCTCACGGACCAGATCACTATGATATTGGTGCTGAAGAGTTACGAACCGCGATTCGTGCTCTTGATTCCATCGTTGGTCATGTCGATGTAGAGAACCTGCTGGACGAAATCTTTTCGAGCTTTTGTATCGGGAAGTGATTCAAATCTGAGGAGTGTTTCACGTGAAACATTTTGACGTCATTGTTGTGGGCGGAGGACACGCCGGAACGGATGCTGCGTCGGCGGCGGCGCGTATGGGTGCTTCAACAGCTCTAGTCACCTTGAAGAAATCAGGCATTGGCGTCATGTCTTGCAATCCTGCCATTGGTGGTCTTGGAAAAGGCCACCTTGTGCGTGAAGTAGATGCGCTTGATGGGGTCATGGGGCGTATCGCGGATAAGGCTGGAATTCAGTTTCGACTGCTCAACCGTCGTAAAGGCCCAGCTGTACAGGGCCCACGCGCGCAGGCCGATCGAAAGATATATCGCGAAGAAATGTTGGCGGAAATTGAAGCCACACCCAACTTGACCATTGTGGAGGGCGAGGCAACTGACTTCCGAATGGAAGGGCAGGCGGTGCGGGGGGTCGTCCTCGCAGATGGATCAGAGATCTCGGCGCATTCTGTTGTACTCACCACAGGGACTTTCCTAAGGGGAGTCATCCACATCGGGGATGTTTCTCGCCCTGGCGGCAGAATGGGGGACGACCCGTCTGTCAAACTTGCGGAGCGCATTGACAGTTTTGACTTGCCACTTGGCCGGTTGAAAACAGGCACGCCTCCACGTCTGAATGGCAAAACCATCAAATGGGATCTACTCGACAGCCAACCGGGAGATGATGATCCGGTGGTTTTCTCGTTCTTGAACAATGCGCCAAGCGCCCGGCAGATTTCTTGCGGCATCACGCATACGAATGAGAAAACACATGAGATTATCCGGGAAAACCTAGATCGCTCGGCGATGTATGGTGGCCATATCGAAGGCGTTGGGCCGCGGTATTGCCCATCTATCGAAGATAAGATTGTGCGTTTTGCGGATAAGACCTCGCATCAGGTTTTTCTGGAACCAGAAGGTCTGGACGATCACACGGTTTACCCAAACGGCATTTCGACGTCGCTCCCAATGGACGTTCAGGAAAGCTATGTGCGGTCGATGTATGGTTTGGAAGATGCAGAAATTCTACAGCCAGGGTATGCGATTGAATACGACTATGTCGATCCGCGAGCTCTGGATGCGGCGCTTGGTGTTAAGGGCGTACCAGGTCTATATCTTGCGGGACAAATCAACGGAACCACTGGATATGAGGAAGCTGCGGCGCAAGGTCTCGTTGCTGGCTTGAATGCGGCTTTGGCAGCACAAGGCAAAGAGCCCCACCATTTTAGCCGATCGGACAGCTATATCGGTGTCATGGTCGATGATCTTATCACGCGCGGTGTCACAGAGCCCTATCGTATGTTCACCTCACGTGCAGAGTTTCGCTTGTCTTTGCGTGCGGATAACGCAGATCAGAGGCTCACACCAATTGGGTTGGAGCTGGGTCTCATTGGCGAAACGCGGAAGTCGGTGTTCTTAAACAAGCAGGAGAAGCTAACGTTTGGCAAAGCCCTCCTCGAAGAAACTGGCTATACGCCAAAACAAATTAATGCTGCGGGCATTTCTGTTAACCAAGATGGTAACCGTCGCACAGCATTCCAGGTTCTCGCTTTCCCTGAAGTGAGCTTCGGAGATGTCGTGGAGCTGGATCCTCGCTTTGCTGAGATAGACGAAGATATCCAACTTCAGCTTGAGCGTGATGCGCTTTATGCAAATTACATCGAGCGGCAAAAGCGCGATGTCGAGGCAATGCGCAGAGATGAAACGCAGATTATCCCGTCTGATTTCGACTTCGATGTGATCGAAGGTTTGAGCAACGAGTTGAAATCCAAGTTGAATGCCGTACGTCCAGCGAACCTGGGGCAGGCGGGGAGGATTGATGGCATGACACCTGCGGCTCTTACTCTGCTTCTTGCTAAGTTGCGCCAGGCCCAGAAAGCGAAAACCGCCTAATGAACTGTCCAGAGAACATTCGTGACGCATTGAATGTTTCACGTGAAACATTCCAACGTCTTCAGATCTTGGCGGACTTACTGGTTAAGTGGAACCCGAGAATTAACCTCGTTTCTAAGTCCACACTCGACGCCTTATGGGAACGTCATATCCTGGATTCGGTTCAGGTGATGCGTAGCGCACCTCATAATGTGGCGCATTGGGTGGACATTGGCAGCGGAGGTGGTTTCCCTGGATTGGTCATTGCGCTGATGTCGGAAGAGCCAACTGCGCCGCAGAAGGTAACGTTGATTGAGAGTGATCAACGTAAGTGTGCCTTTTTGCGGACGGTTTTGCGAGAGACCGGTGTGAAAGCAGCTGTTTTGACAGAACGTATCGAGAAAGCACCTCCGCAGAATGCCGACGTTCTTTCTGCACGCGCGCTGGCGGATCTTCCGTTGTTGTTTGACTTTGCAGAGCGACATTTGCGGGCAGATGGCGTTGGGCTGTTTCCAAAGGGAGCAAGCTGGCAAAAAGAGCTTAAATCCGTACAGGAATCGTGGTCATTTGATTGCGAAGTGGTAAAGAGTATTACGGACTCTCAAGCAGTCATCCTGAAGGTCGGAGAACTGAAACGTGACGGATCCAACGCGCCCTAAGGGCCCCAAGATTATCGCTGTCGCCAACCAAAAAGGTGGGGTTGGTAAAACCACAACAGCCATAAATCTCGCCGCTGCTCTCGCAGAGCAGAAATGTCGTGTGCTTTTGGTGGATCTTGATCCTCAAGGCAACGCTTCAACGGGGTTGGGCGTAGAGGTCGAAGATCGTCAGAACACAACATATGACCTGTTGACCGGTGAAGCCGAACTTGAGGACGTGGTTCAAACGACGGACTCGGAAACCATGTGGATTGTTCCGGCAACAGTTGATCTGAGTTCGGCGGACATTGAGTTGATGACCAATGAAAAGCGCAGCTTTTTGTTGCATGACGCCCTACGTCAGCATGCTATGGATGCCTATGATCTGGACTACATATTGATTGATTGTCCGCCATCCCTCAACTTGTTGACTGTTAATGCAATGATCGCGGCACATTCGGTCTTGATACCGCTTCAAAGCGAATTTTTCGCACTTGAGGGATTGTCACAACTTATGCTGACCGTGCGTGAAGTGCGACAAACGGCAAATTCAGGACTGCGCATTGAGGGCATCGTTCTGACCATGTTCGATGCACGAAATAACCTGTCTCAACAAGTGGAGCAGGATGCGCGGGATAACCTCGGTGAGTTGGTGTTTGAAACTAAAATCCCTCGGAATGTGCGTGTTTCTGAGGCTCCCTCTTACGCACAGCCGGTTTTGGAGTATGATCCAACATCCAAGGGTGCAGAGGCATATCGAGCCCTGGCCAAGGAGCTGTTGGTCAAAAACTATAAAGTCGCCGCTTAAAGGAGGCCGGTATGGCAGAGAAAAAGAAACCACGTGGCCTTGGCCGCGGCCTCAGTGCATTGATGGCGGATGTGACCGAAGATAAGAGCGCGCAAGTCGCGCAAACACCTCGTCGGGCAGATATGGTTGTCCCAATCGAGCGGATTGAGCCAAATCCTGATCAGCCGCGCCGTGACTTCACACCTGAACAGCTGGACGATCTGGCGAATTCCATTCGCGAAAAGGGCGTCATTCAGCCGCTTATTGTTCGGAAGAAATCTGGAGATCGATACGAGATTGTCGCTGGCGAACGCCGTTGGCGCGCTTCCCAGATGGCGAAGCTGCATGAGCTTCCGGTCATCGTCCGAGAGTATGATGACACTGAAGTTCTCGAGATTGCAATCATCGAGAACATTCAACGTGCGGATTTGAACCCGGTTGAAGAGGCGATGGGCTATCGCCAATTGATGCAGAAGTTTGGTCACACGCAGGAGAAGGTGTCTGAAGCGCTCGGCAAAAGCCGAAGCCACATCGCAAACTTGATGCGTCTGCTCAATCTGCCGGATGACGTTCAGATGATGTTGCGGGAGGGAGAGCTCTCGGCCGGTCATGCGCGCGCCTTGGTGACCTCGGAAAATGCCTCAGAGCTCGCCAAGAAAGTTGTGAAGGATGGTCTTTCTGTTCGCCAGACTGAAAAACTCGCGAAAAAAACAGGCTCTCTCGTCGAGCAAATTAAAAAATCTCGCCCAAAGACCCATAAGGACGCCGATACAGTCGCGCTAGAAGGCGATCTTTCCGCTAATTTGGGCATGAAAGTCAGCGTCGATCATACGTCTGGCGGAGAATCTGGTAAAATTACCATTAGTTATCAGACACTTGATGATCTAGACGAACTGTGCCGGATTCTGTCTTCTACGCGTTAGGTCGCGTCCAGAGGAAAAAAAGTACCGCGCCTAAAACCACCGTTTGAATGATCAAAACGGTGGTTTTGACACCTAGAGCCAATGAAATAGCAAAAACCAACATTATGGACAGTGTTGCTGCCCTTTTTGCGCTTGGTCTGATTGCACCATTGCGATGCCAATCATCAATCATCGGACCAAAGAGTTTGTGACTGAGGAGCCAATTGTGCAGCCTCTCCGATGAACGTGCGAAACAGAAAGCTGCGAGCAGCAAAAAGGGTACGGTCGGCAAGAGGGGGAGCACTACGCCGACCAAGGCAAACGCGACACACATCAATCCGCAGATCAGCCAAATCGCGCGCATTTAGTCCACCAAAAGTTCCGACAGGACAGAATTTAGCACCATGCGCCCTTGTGGCAAGACGCGCAGATGTCGCGCTGTCTTTTCAATCATGCCAATTTCGACCATGTGATCCACGCGGGGCCCTTCAAGAGCGTGCCCGGAGAGGGCCTCGTAGCGGGCCAGATCGATACCCTCGCTCAGGCGAAGCCCCATGAGAAGGAATTCCGCGGCTTGGCCATCTCTGGAAATCACCTCGTCCAGACTTTCTCCATTTCCGTCTTCCGCAGTCTCCAGCCACTTGTTCGGATTCTTCCAGGTCTCTATCGCGTGACGTTTCCCGTTAAGTGTCAGCCGGGCATGCGCCCCGGGCCCAATTCCTGCGTAATCGCCGTAGCGCCAATAGATTTGATTGTGCCGAGATTCAGAGCCTATGGCTGCGTAGTTGGAAACTTCGTAAGGCAACATGCCCGCTTCAGCGCAGATCTCCTGCGTTGTTTCGTACATGTCTGCAGCAAGATCATCTTCTGGCAAGCCACGCAGCTTTCCACGGTTGTAGCGATCGCCGAAGGCTGTGCCTTGTTCAATTGTGAGTTGATATAACGAAAGATGATCTATCGCCATCGACAGAGCTTCTTTCAACTCGGCCTGCCAATCGCTCAAGGATTGATCCTGGCGTGCATAGATCAGGTCAAAACTTACCCGATCAAAAGTTTTGCGCGCTATTTCAAAGGCTTTCTTGGCCTCTGATACAGTGTGAATACGGCCTAAACGCTGTAAGTCTCTGTCATTCAGCGCCTGAATACCCATGGAAATTCGGTTTACCCCGCCTGCGCGATAAGCTGCGAACCGACCAGCTTCAACAGATCCTGGATTCGCCTCAAGCGTGATTTCCATGTCGTTTGATGTGGGCCAGAGTTTTCGCACGCGTTCCAGAATGGCTGCGACGATATCTGGATCCATTAGGCTTGGGGTGCCTCCACCAAAGAAGACAGTATTGAGCACGCGGCCCGGCGCCTGAGCTGCGACGCGGTCCAGTTCGCTGAGATAGGCGTGTCGCCAGCGATTTTGGTCGATTTCACGGCTTACATGGCTGTTGAAATCGCAATAGGGGCATTTGGCCTGACAGAACGGCCAATGTATATACAGGCCAAAGCCCCCGTTTTGCCAATCTTCAGCCAAAACAACCCGCCACAAAGGCTTTCACCGCGCGTCCGCGATGACTGATCTTGTTTTTGGCCCAGCGGTCCATTTCCGCGAAGGTGACATCATGTCCTTCGGGCACAAACATCGGGTCATAGCCGAAGCCATCTTTGCCGCGCATAGGCCATACAAGATGCCCGGGAGCCACGCCCTCAAACACCTCATCATGCCCGTCAGGCCAAGCCAGAACCAGCGTGGAGCGGAATTGCGCGAGCCTTGGGTGCGGAGCGTTTACGGCCTCAAGCTCGTTGTGGGCTCGGGTCATTGCCATCACAAAGTCGCGGCCATTTTCGCTTTCGGCCCAGTCCGCTGTATAGACGCCGGGGGCGCCGTTGAGCGCGTCAATCGTGATGCCACTGTCGTCTGAGAGGGCAGGCAGACCGGTCGCCTTTGCTGCAGCGTGGGCTTTGATCCGGGCGTTTCCGACAAATGTGTCTTCGGTCTCTTCTGGTTCGGGCAGATCCATTTCTGCAGCACCGACAACCTTCACGCCAAAGGGCTCAAGGAGATGAATCATCTCCTCAAGTTTACCTTTGTTGTGTGTCGCCATCAGCAACGTTTTGTCCGTGAACTTCCGCGTCATGCCACGGCTGCCTCTTGCGCGGCAACGAGCTCTGCCACGCCTTTTTCTGCGAGATCAAGCAGTTGGTTCATCTGATCGCGGGAGTAGGTTGCGCCTTCGGCGGACATCTGGGTTTCAATCATCTGTCCGTTGGCCAGCATGATGAAGTTGCCATCCACACCTGCTTCGCTGTCTTCTGGGTAGTCCAGATCAAGCACTGGCTGACCTGCATAGATGCCGCAAGACACTGCCGCGACCGGAGAAATAAGCGGGTCAGTGGTGACGTCGCCGGCTTTCATAAGCTTGTTCACAGCCAAACGCAGGGCAACCCAACCGCCGGTGATTGAAGCACAGCGCGTGCCGCCATCAGCTTGGATTACATCGCAATCCACGGTGATTTGACGCTCGCCCAAAGCCACACGGTCCACGCCTGCGCGCAGGGAACGGCCGATCAGGCGCTGAATTTCTACGGTGCGGCCGCCTTGCTTGCCGGCAGCAGCTTCGCGCCGCATGCGGGAAGAGGTAGAGCGTGGCAGCATCCCGTATTCTGCTGTCACCCAACCCAGACCGGAGCCTTTGATAAACGGCGGCACGCGCGCTTCCAGAGAGGCGGTGCAAAGCACATGCGTATCGCCCATTTTGATCAGGCAGGAGCCTTCCGCATGTTTGGTTACATTGGTCTCAATCGACACGGCACGCATTTCATTGAGCTGACGTCCAGAGGGGCGCATGGGAATTTCCTTCTCTTGATTTCTTTTGGGCATAGCCGCGCGGGCAGGGCGGGTGCAACCCCGATTGACCAACGCCGATTGACCTTTGTGCTTGAGCCTATTTTATTGAAGAGCAGAAGGCACGGGCAGATGACAGACACCACTAAAATCCTCGAAGAAATGAACGATCGCAGCCGAGAGGTGTTTCGCCGTGTGGTCGAAGGCTATCTTGAAACCGGCGATCCGGTTGGATCCCGCACGCTCACCCGGTCTCTGTCGGAAAAAGTTAGTGCGGCGACCATTCGCAATGTGATGCAGGATCTGGAATACCTTGGCCTTCTGGACAGTCCGCATGTTTCGGCAGGCCGCGTGCCGACGCAGCAGGGCCTGCGCATGTTTGTGGACGGTCTCCTTGAAGTTGGCGATTTGGATCACGGAGATCGCAAGAAGATCGATGCCACGTTGGGCGAAGGCGATAAGGATGTGAGCAACATGCTTGATCGCGTCAGCACGGCGCTTTCTGGCGTCACACAGGGGGCTTCGCTGGTTCTGGCACCCAAACATGAGGCACCTGTCAAACACATCGAATTTGTCTCTCTCGCACACGATCGTGCTCTGGTGGTCTTGGTGTTTGCGGATGGGCATGTGGAGAACCGTCTTTTTACACCGCCACCGGGGCAAACACCCAGTTCCATGCGCGAGGCTGCGAATTTCCTCAATGCTGTGGCTGAAGGGCGCACGCTGAGTGAGGTAGGCAAAGCCGTACGGGAAGAGATCGCGCGCCGGCGCCAGGAAATCGATACGCTGGCTGCTGATCTTGTGGAAAGCGGTTTGGCACTTTGGGCCGGTGAGGGTGGACAGGAAGAACGTCTCATTGTCCGCGGGAGAGCGAATCTTCTTGGTTCTGGTGGCGAGGAGCAGGATCTGGAGCGTATCCGCACGTTGTTTGATGACCTTGAACGTAAGCGCGACATTGCCGATTTTCTGGAACTTGCCGAACAAGGCGATGGTGTGCGCATTTTTATTGGCTCAGAGAACAAACTTTTTTCACTTTCGGGTTCCTCTTTGGTGGTGTCTCCCTATATGAACGCTGATCGAAAGATCGTGGGTGCTGTTGGGGTCATCGGACCCAAGCGCCTAAACTATGGACGTATTGTGCCGATCGTGGATTACACGGCGCAACTGGTTGGAAAATTGATCTCCGACCGCGGTTAGAGGTGAAAAATGGCTGAGCCGAAAGACAACGAGTTTCTGGACGACATCGCAGAAGCCGAAGCCGAAGAATTTGCTCAGAGCCTTGATGAGCTCGCAGATGAGGCGGTGGAACTGGATGAGCTGCGTGCCGAGCGTGACGAGCTGAAAGACCGCTGGATGCGTGCGCTGGCAGATGCTGAGAACGCCCGCAAACGTGGCGACAAAGCGCGTCGCGATGCAGAGCAATACGGCGGCTCCAAGCTGGCCCGTGACATGCTGCCTGTCTTTGACAATATGAAACGCGCAGTTGAATCGATCACTGAGGAGCAGAAAGAGGCCTCCTCTGCGCTGATCGAAGGTATTGAGCTCACGATGCGCGAGCTGCTGAAAACTTTCTCCAAGCACGGAATCGAAGTGATCTCCCCTGAAGTGGGCGATAAATTTGATCCAAACGTGCACGAAGCGATGTTTGAAGCGCCTGTTCCCGGCACCAAGGCGGGTGACATCATTCAAGTTTCCGCTCAGGGCTTCATGCTGCACGACCGTCTTCTGCGCCCGGCACAGGTTGGCGTGAGCTCCACTCCAGCTTAACTGACAGAATTATTGAACTAAAAAAGCCTCCGATCACACGGAGGCTTTTTCTTTGGGTAAAGGGGAGAATTAGGTCTCCGCCAGATCCTTCAATTCATAAATGAGGTTCAGAGCCTCTCGCGGGCTCAACGTGTCCGGATGCACATCCGCGAGTTTCTCTTGCAAGGGAGTAGGTCCCGCTGGTGCAGAGGGCACAGGCGCAGGCGTCGCAGCAAAGAGCGGTAGATCATCAATCAACGCTTTCTGTGCCTGACCTTCCCGCTCACCTTTTTCCAACGCATCCAATACCACACGGGCCCGCGATACCACCGCTGCGGGCAGGCCTGCCAGCTGAGCCACCTGAACGCCGTAAGACCGATCTGCGGCCCCCTGCGTGACCTCATGCAGGAAGATCACTTCACCTTCCCATTCACGCACCGCAACTGTCGCATTGTCCACACCTGGCATCTTCCCGGCAAGCTGTGTCATCTCGTGATAGTGCGTTGCAAAGAGCGCGCGGGATTTGTTCACATCGTGCAGATGCTCGAGTGTTGCCCAGGCAATCGACAAGCCGTCATAGGTCGCGGTCCCACGTCCAATCTCATCCAAAATGACCAAGGCGCGGTCGTCAGCTTGATTGAGGATCGCGGCGGTTTCGACCATCTCCACCATAAATGTGGAGCGTCCTCGCGCCAGATCATCGCTCGCGCCCACGCGACTGAAAAGCTGGCTGACCAATCCGATCCGTGCACTGTTTGCAGGCACAAAACTTCCCATCTGTGCGAGCAGGGCAATGAGTGCATTCTGGCGTAGGAAGGTCGATTTACCGGCCATGTTTGGGCCTGTCAGAAGCCAAATGCTCGCAGTATCGCCACCTGAAAGGTCACAATCATTGGCAACAAACGGATCACCGGTTTTGCGCAAAGCTGCTTCCACAACCGGATGTCGCCCGCCTTCGATGGCAAAGTCCCGACTGTCGTTAACCTCAGGTTGGGTCCATTTCTCATTCGCTGCCAGCTCTGCCAAAGCCGCAGATAAATCAAACTCCGCCAGGCCTCTGGAAGCCGCTGCAACCTCAGCGGAGCGATCCAAAATCGCGCTTTTTAAGCTGTCATAGAGCCGTTTTTCGATCTCGAGCGCCCGGTTTCCGGCGTTCAGGATCTTGGTTTCCATTTCGCTTAACTCAACCGTGGTAAAGCGCACCTGATTGGCGGTGGTCTGACGATGTATAAAGGTTTCAGACAGGGGCGGAGACATCATCGTATCCGCATGCTTTGCGGTGGTTTCGATGAAATATCCAAGCACATTGTTGTGCTTGATCTTAAGCGCGGTGATGCCGGTTTGCTCGCTATACTGTGCTTGCATGCCAGCAATCACACCACGCCCCTGATCGCGCAACTCACGGCTTTCGTCGAGCTCTGCGTCAAAGCCGGGGGCAATAAAGCCACCATCGCGTGCAAGAAGCGGCGGCTCTGCGATCAGCGCGTCTTCCAGAAGATCAAGCAGCTCCTCATGCCCGGACAGTACCCGACGTGCTGCTGTTAAATCATCTGGCAAATCACCAGAAAAAGCTCGTTCTGCCAAAAGGCTTGCTTGGCCGAGGCCGTTCCGGATGGCAGCCAAATCCCGAGGACCGCCTCGGTCCAACGCGAGCCTAGACAGGGCGCGGTCCAAATCTGGCACCTTGCGTAAAGCTTCACGTAGATCCGCTGCCTCGCCACGTTGATCAGCCATATAGCTGACGGCATCCAGCCGCCCGCGAATGGCTGCCAAGCGTAGAGAGGGCGAGGACAAGCGTTGCTCTAACAAGCGTGCGCCACCGGCGGTCACTGTCCGGTCTATCGTTGCGAGAAGCGATCCGGCCCGTCCGCCAGAAAGGCTTGCTGTTAGCTCCAAGTTCCGTCGTGTCGCCGCATCAATTTGCATCACGCCCTGCGTCGCTTCGCGCACCGGCGGTTGCAACAGCGGCAATTTTCCCTTTTGGGTCAGCTCTAAGTAGTCGACGATCGCACCAAGTGCTCCGGTCTCGGGCCGCGAAAATGCGCCAAAGGCTTCAAGAGACGACGCTTTGAACAGCGCAGAAACCCGTTTTTCCGCTGAAACAGAGTCAAAACTACCGCGTGACACAGATGTCAGCGGCACCCCCATATCATCGACAACCGCTCCGAGCTCACCTTCCGAGCCTTCTGCCACCAACAACTCACTTGGCGCCAAGCGTGCAAGTTCAGGCCCCAGTCGTACCGGCGCCAAAGGCATCACATGCAGCGCACCTGTCGAAATATCGGCCCAGGCCAGCGCCGCCTCATCTCGCACCACAGCGTAAGCTGCCAAAAAGTTGTGTCGTCGCGCATCCAGCAGGCTGTCTTCGGTCAACGTGCCTGGCGTCACCAGCCGCACCACATCCCGTTTCACCACCGCTTTGTAGCCACGCTTTTTCGCCTCTGCCGGGCTTTCAAGCTGTTCACAAACGGCGACACGAAAGCCTTTGCGGATGAGGGTCAGAAAATACCCTTCTGCGGCGTGATGCGGGACGCCACACATGGGGATCTCATTGCCTTCATGTTTGCCACGTTTGGTCAGGGCAATATCGAGCGCCTCTGCCGCCGCCACAGCGTCGTCAAAGAACATCTCATAAAAATCACCCATCCGGTAAAACAACAGCGCATCCTGATACTGCGCTTTGATGTCCAGATATTGCGCCATCATCGGCGTGACGCCCGGCTTGTCGCCCTTCACTGCTCAGAACCCCCAAGGTTTGGTTTTCCTCAGATAGCAAACCTCGGTCCCTATGGAAAAGCGCAAAACCTCAGGTAAGGTCATTGCCAATAGACAAGCGTGCAAATTTTTGATCGTTAGATCAAAGAAACCAGAAACACGGCGTACTCTCATGGCGATTTACAACCTCGGCTCCATCAACGCCGATTTCTTTTATCATGTGCCTCATCTGCCGGGGCCGGGCGAAACTCTTGCAGCGACCAAGTTGACTCGGGGCCTTGGCGGCAAAGGCGCAAATATGAGCGTTGCCGCCGCACGTGCAGGTGCGCATACAGTGCATGTTGGTGCGGTTGGGCATGATGGGCATTGGGCGGCCGACCGTATGACGGAGTTCGGCGTGGATACACGTCACATCAGCAAGCTTCCAGACACTCCAAATGGCCAAGCTCACATCTATGTCGACGCGGGCGGCGAAAATAGCATCGTTCTTTTCCAAGGTGCCAATCATCAAATACCGGCCGAAACCATTTCTGCAGCGCTGTCAGAGGCGAGTACAGGCGACACGTTTTTGATGCAGAATGAAACCAAAGATCAGCCTGAGGCCGCCAAAATTGCGCGGGAGCTTGGTCTTTACGTCGCTTATGCCGCTGCGCCATTTGAGGCCGAGGCTGTTGAGGCTGTACTCCCTCACCTCGATTTCTTGATCCTGAATGAGGTGGAGGCTGAGCAACTGGAAGAGGCGACTGGAAAATCTCCGGATGCTCTGGGTGTCACCGACGTGATCATTACGCTTGGTGCGAAAGGTGCGCGCTGGCTGCATAAGGGGCAGTCTCGCGATTTTCCTGCAATGCCTGTGACACCGGTCGACACCACGGGGGCTGGAGACACCTTCACAGGTTATGTGCTTGCTGCGCGTGACCGTGGTCTGCCCATGGAGCAGGCGATTGCCCTCGCGATGCGGGCAGGTGCTCTGATGGTGACCCGACAGGGAACCGCAGATGTGATCCCTGATTTGAAAGAAGTGGACGAGGCGCGTTTCTAAGCGCTGCCTCGCACCTAATTTCGGCTAGAAATGACCCTCGAGGGGATCGCTGATCTAATCCGGAGGGGGCGCAGCCCGCGGATGGTCTTTAATGGCCCACAAATGGAGCGGCGCTTCCCCAAAGTTCCTTTACGCGCGCATCCCGGCCGCATGCTTTGCGGTAGCGCTTATAAGCTTCGCTCTGCTTTTTCGGCCCAAAGCGGGTCAATACAATCTTGCTGCCTTTGTAGTAATCCTGATGATAAGCTTCTGCCTCATAGAAGGTTCCGGCCTGCAAAATTGGCGTCACAATTGTCTGCCCCAACTGAGCTTGGGCTTTCACTTTCGCGGCTTGCGCCTTGCTTTGTTCGCTTTGATTGGCGACAAAAATCGCGGTGCGATAGCTGTCGCCTCGGTCGCAGAATTGACCGCCTGCATCTGTGGGATCAACAGAGCGGAAGAAGAGATCAAGTAGCGTTTCACGTGAAACTTTGGAGGGGTCGAAAGTGATTTCTACGGCCTCGTAGTGACCTGTCTCACCTTTGGTCACCTGCTTATAGCTTGGGTTGGCTGTGCTGCCGCCAATAAAGCCGGACCGCGCTTCCTGAACACCTTTGACGCTTTCAAAGTCGCTCTCCACGCACCAGAAGCATCCGCCGGCGACGATCAGTTTCTCCGTGTTCATGGCGTAGGCGCGATCGCTGTGAGCAAATGTTCCCAGAACAATCAGAGCGGATAGGGCTGCGGTTTTCAGGTTCTGCAGTTTTTTCATCAGACAACTCCTTGTTGCCCCAATCTTGCGCTGGCTCTTCGTGAGTCTCAATCCTATGAAACCAGTTGTCACACCAAGGTGAAAGGCGGTGAATAGGAGCGGCCGGAGCCGTTTCTACTCACGCTTTCGAGAGCGATAGACCGGTGAAACTCTGCGAAAAACTGTTGCCGACCGAAACATCTCTGTCTTGGGGGGGCATTTATTTTCGTGCCGAACTTGATCAGTTGGATCCCTGCGGCGTTTTCATACGCTCTGAAAGGTAGAACAAGTGGCGATCGTCTTGGTTCAAGATGCGCACAGAATGGTCGCGCGATGCACACTTGCAGCGATATCACGCAGTGGCATTCAAGCTTGTCAGTTACCAGAAGGATTTGCTCTTGGTCTTCGTGAAGGTGCGCGCTAGCGTCTGCGAAAATCAACGGTATCAAAGCTAGTATAGGTTGTGTCAGGGCGACTGAGTGGCCGAGAAATCCACCTCCGCGATACAGCCGTGATACCGACGCAATACAGAGGGGTGATTTTGATGAAAATAGCGATGTGGAGTGGACCGCGAAATCTGTCCACGGCGATGATGTATGCTTTTGGCAATCGCTCAGATTGTGCAGTGGTGGATGAGCCTTTTTATGCGGCTTATCTTGCAAAAACCGGCCTAGATCATCCGATGCGCGCAGAGATCCTGGGGTCACAACACCAGGATCCACAAGCGGTGGCTTCAGCGCTCTCAAGCACTCACCCAGATGGTAAACCCGTTTTTTATCAAAAACATATGACCCAGCATATGATTGATGGCGTTCCCAGAGAGTGGATGAGGGATGCAAAAAATGTGTTTTTGCTGCGCCATCCGGCACGCGTGATCGCCTCTTATGCGGCCAAACGAGAGAACCCCACACTTGAGGATATTGGTTTTCCTCAACAACTAGCGCTTCTCAAACAAGTGCGTGGTTGGGGCCAAGATGTCGTCATCGTTGACAGCCATGACATACGGGAAAACCCCGAGGATGAGCTGAAAAAGCTATGTGATGATATAGGCTTAGACTATAATCCGGCGATGCTCAGCTGGCCCAAAGGGGGGCATAAGGATGATGGCGTATGGGCCAAACACTGGTATGGCGCAGTTTGGAACTCCACGGGATTTGCAGGTGCAGAGGGCCCGCTGCCAGAGGTTCCTGATAACCTCCAGTCGGTGCTTAATGCGGCTTTGCCAATCTACGAAGAGATGAAATCTCAAAAACGCTGAGCGTACTCAACGCGGAGGCAGGAAACGCTGCCTCCGTGAAAAGGGAATTTAGAAACAGGTATTTAAGCCAGAAGCTGTCCCAGCTTCATGGCGACGCCCATGTCACCTGACACTTTGAGCTTGCCTAACATCAAAGCTGTAGTGGGTTTCAAATCTCCGGCTAGGAGTTTGTTAAGATTGTCCGCTGAAATCGTCACCGTGCAGTCGGTGTCACGATCATCAGTAGTCGCTGTCCCATCGGCCAGCACCAGCACACCATCCGCGCCGCAATCAAATTTGAGCGTGTTGTCAAATGTGCGGTCTTTCAAGCCTTCGCGCATCTGCGCGGCGATTTCTTCAAGCATGCATCCTCCCATGTAGAAATTGACCAAGACGTCACTCGCAGCATCCCTGCGTTGTCGCAAGAGTTACGTAGCAGAGGTTACCTCAACGTTAAGTGCGGACACTTCGTAAGAATCTCCGCTATTTTGACGATGTGAGCCTGCTATGTTTGGGCAGATCAACTTTTTGACGCGCATTCCGAATACGCACTCTGTGCTTAAAGAAAAACCCGCCCAAATGGGCGGGTTCTCGTGTTCTATTCGCTGCTCTTTAGTCCGGGTTGCGTTTGTTGCGCATTGCAATCAGCTTTAGGCGCAGCGCTTGCAGCTGAATGAAGCCGGCTGCGTCTTTTTGGTCATAAGCACCTGCGTCGTCTTCAAAGGTTACGTGCTCTTCCGAATAAAGAGAATAGTCGGACCAGCGGCCTACAGTGGTTGCGCTGCCTTTGTAGAGCTTGATGCGCACGGTGCCTGTGACGTGCTCCTGGGATTTGTCGATCGCAGCCTGCAGCATCTCACGCTCTGGAGAATACCAGAAGCCGTTGTAGATCAACTCCGCGTACTTCGGCATCAACTCATCTTTGAGATGCATCGCGCCACGGTCCATGGTGATGGACTCGATACCGCGATGAGCTTCCAAAAGTACGGTGCCACCTGGTGTTTCATAGATGCCACGGGATTTCATGCCCACGAAGCGGCCTTCTACGAGGTCCAGGCGGCCAATGCCGTGTTTGCCACCATATTCGTTCAGCTTGGTCAGAATGGTTGCCGGGCTCATTGCCTCGCCATTGATGCTGACCGCATCACCCTTGTCAAAGCCGATTTCGATGAATTCTGGCTCGTTTGGCGCGTCCTCAGGATGGACGGTACGCTGATAGACATAGTCCGGAGCCGCGACGGCCGGATCTTCCAGTACTTTACCTTCTGAAGATGTGTGCAAAAGGTTCGCGTCCACCGAGAAAGGCGCTTCGCCGCGTTTGTCTTTGGCGATGGGAATCTGATGCTGTTCGGCAAAGTCGATAAGTTTGGTTCGGGAAGAAAGATCCCATTCACGCCAAGGCGCAATCACTTTGATGTCGGGGTTCAGCGCATAGGCGGCCAACTCAAACCGCACCTGGTCGTTGCCTTTGCCGGTTGCGCCATGTGCGACTGCATCTGCGCCCGTTGCTTCCGCAATCTCGATCAGACGTTTGGAGATCAGTGGGCGTGCAATCGATGTGCCCAGCAGATAGAGGCCTTCATAAACCGCATTGGCGCGGAACATTGGGAAAACGAAATCTCGCACAAACTCTTCGCGCACATCTTCGATGTAGATGTTCTCAGGTTTGATGCCCAGCAGTTCCGCCTTTTGGCGGGCCGGTTCAAGCTCTTCACCTTGACCCAAATCTGCGGTGAAGGTCACCACCTCACAGCCATATTCGGTTTGCAGCCACTTCAGGATGATCGAGGTATCCAGGCCACCGGAATAGGCCAACACAACTTTCTTCGGAGCCGACATGTCTTTTCCCTTCGTCCATATAACGCACGCGCGATAGCGGTTTTTAACCGCTTGGGCAAGGAGAGCCTCCCTCCGGAGCCGATAATGATTGCTAATCAACTAAAAAAGGTCTGGATCCCGTTGGATAGCCACTCTTGGTAAGGACAAATGATCTCGTGTTTGATTGCGGACCCTTGCGCGCTAAACCGTTAGCGGTTAGACGAACGGGCGCAGTGCCTCAATAGCTCAGCTGGTAGAGCAGGTCCTTCGTAAGGACAAGGTCGGGGGTTCGAGTCCCTCTTGAGGCACCATCTTTCAGCTTCAAAAGTGACGCAACACTTACCACAATCCCAAAGGCACGATTTGTCTACGAGCGGGCTCTGGCTTTTGGTTCTCGTGCGTCTGACTGAGATGAAGCGAGTTCTGGCTTGGCGAATTCCCAAAGCAGGTCGAGCAGCTCTTCTTTCTTGAAGGGCTTTGAAAGGACAGCGTTCATTTTTTGGGCGAGATAGGTCTCACGATCTTCTTTGCTTGCATTGGCTGTGAGCGCGATGATGGAGGTGGGTGCTAACCCGTGAACAAGTTCGTATTCACGAATGCGCAGTGTTGCTTCCAACCCGCCCATTATCGGCATGGATATGTCCATGAGCACGACAGAGAAACTCGGGTCATCTTGGAAGGCATCTACCGCCTCTTGTCCGTTTACGCAGAATTGAAATTCAACAGGCTGATTTTTGAACAACTTCTCCAATACCAACCGATTAACCTTGTTGTCATCCGCAGCAAGGATCCGCCAATTGGGCAATTCTGTTCTCGCATCTCGTGGGGTATTCAACGCGTCTTCTTCGGGAGACAGGCGTTCTATGAGAGTGGAGTTAGTCATCAACGGACTCAGTGATGGATACTTACCTCTCGTTTGGTCACCATCGCCAATCTCAAATACGTGGCACTTCGACTTTTCCACGTTCTGCTGCACTGATTTCGGGAGCTTCGACCCACCAACCAGGATCGTATGTCGATTCATCAGTGGAAGATTGAATTCGCTCATACGCAGTAGGACAACTTCTGCACCAACATAAGCCAATCGGTCTTGCCAGAACCGCGCCAATTCTGGTGAGTCTTGGGTTAATATGGCTATGCGTTTACCATTCAGATTGTTAATTGGGGCGTGACCGCAGCCCGTCGTGCACAGGGGCAAAACAATCGAGAAGGTGGTTCCTTCACCCAGTACAGAGGCCACGGAGATTTGGCCTTCCATGACATCAATCAGCCCCTTTGTAATAGCGAGCCCCAAGCCGCTGCCATCAAAGGTGCGCGTTGCAGAATTGTCCACCTGTTTAAATGCTTCAAACACCCGGTCCAGCTTGTCTTCAGCGATGCCGACGCCGGTGTCGGAAACATGTATTTCGAAAGAGTCGTCTTGTGCTTTGGGGCGTCTTTGGAGGGAAACTCGGACATGTCCGCTTAGGGTGAATTTGTTCGCATTCCCAACGACATTCAGCAGAATCTGCCGCAGTCTCTTTGCGTCAGACCAAATCACTCTTGGCATGGCTTTTTCTAATGTCACTTCAAAGGCCACGTCAGGTTTTTCGAGTCCCTGTTTGACCAGACCCACAACTTCGTAGACCAGATCGTCAATCAAAACAGGTTCGCTCGATGTTTCAAACTGTCCTGCCTCCAACTTTGAAAAGTCCAAGATATCGTTGATAATCCCGACAAGAGCCAAGCCAGAAGAGCGGATAACATTGACCGATTCCCGCGCTTCGGTGGAAAGGTCTTCGTCCAACAAAGCTTCCGACATGCCAATGATCCCATTCATCGGCGTTCTGATTTCGTGGCTCATATTTGCCAGAAAACGGCTCTTGGTTTTGTTGGCTTCCTCGGCCTCAAGCGCTGCCTGATTGAGGCGTTTTTCGTGTTCCTTTTGCCGTGTTGTGTCTCGCTCTACGGCAATCAGACGCACCAATGTACCGCTTTCATCAAAAACCGGGTTGATCGCGACCTCCACCCAATAGGGGCGCCCGTCTTTTGCGTGGTTGATCAGTTCGACGGTAACCGCCTTTCCGGCGTTTAGATTGCGAGACATGGTTGCAATGGCTTTTGGATCAGACAGTTCGCCCTGTAGCAGCGCACCCGGAGATTTTCCGAGAACCTCTGCCAGTGTATAGCCTGTTAGGTTTTCAAACGCTGGATTGACCCAGGTGACCAGCCTGTTTTTATCCGTGATGACCACTGCATCATTGGAACGGATTGCGACTTCTGACAGTTCCCTATGTTTCTGTTCTAGTTCCTCCATTTCGGTTTTGGCTTTCTCTAGCTCTTTGACAGGCCGAACCAACAACCGGTGACCGAGCAAAGACATACATGGCGCTGCCACCAACAGAATTCCGAAAATCGCCCATGTGAGAGAGCGCAAAAGTGCCGTTCGTGCCTGATCCAGCGCCGCTGCGTCCCACTGCACTTGGAGGGTTAGGCCGGTGCCCTCTAGGTTGCTTGCAAACAGCCAGTTTGCGGGATCGTGTTGCTGGGTTCGCGTCAGCGTCAAGGTTTCCACCCCAGCCGGGATGATTAGAACCGGCAAACTCCATTCGGCGTCAATAGCTACCAGAACGCCTTCGACAAATCCGTTTGCCAGTACCGGCACGGCTATCATTAATGTTGGCGTGCTCTCAAAATAGACGACGTCAAACAGCGTTTGTTCGGCTGCGACAACGCGCTGCGCCAAGAGATTTGTATGATCTGAGAGGCGTTTGTTTAGAATGTTGTTTGCGTCTAGACGGAGAATTTCTTCCGGGAGAAAATCATACAAGAGAGTGCCGTCAAAGGAGGCAATTTCGAGATAGCGGTCAAAGATTGCATCTGCATAGGTGTCCGTTTGCACATCTCCCAGGACACGATTTACGATGGCTGGTTGCGTGGCGAGAAAAGTCAGACCTAAGCCCAACTGATCCATATGAGTGTGCAACCGATCCGCAAGTGCGTCTCCTTCGACTTTGGCAAATTCCTGTTGGGAGCTCAGAGTTTGTTCTGACACCGAAAAACGGACCACGGCGCTCGTGAAGGCCCCTGATACCAAAGAGGCGAGCACAACGAAGATGTTGAAGAACAACGTGTAGCGCATTGAGCTGGCCATTTTTAGAAGTGGTCAGACTTGGCGGTAACAATACGGTCCTCATTGTCGAAACGCGCCATACAGAAGTCTTTTAATTCGAGCGCTTCATGCGCTTCTGGATTTTGAGTCTCGTATTCCGAAAAAGGAAACACATAGCGGCGAAGCAACCCGTCGATCGGGCCTTCGATATTGGTCAATGCTTTGATCAACATCGCGCGTTGTGTCGCAATATCGGCTTCGACCTCGATGTTTCTCAATGCTTCAATGAGCAAAAGGCCAAGATCATATCCGTGAAAGAACCCGGCTGGCGCTCGCAAATAGCCACTTTCATCAAAATCCTCACCATACGTTTTGACGATCTGCTTTAGGCGCACACCGGAAGATCCTGCCGGTGCTTCGAAACTAAAGCAGGGCTGAATGAAACGGAGTTGCAACCCATCGCGCACTGGGGCCGGAACATCTTCTTCGAAGTCTCCTCCGGTAATGCCCCAATGGCTGAGCATTCTGGTTTTCATTTCTGTTTTGTGGAGTGCGGTGAAAATGACAGAAGCATCTTTCGCATTGCCCACATAAATGGCGCAATCACTGCCCGCGGCATCCAATGCGTTGGCAAGAGACAAGGCATCAGCCTCCCCCAGGTTACCCTCAAAATAGCGGATGTTATAGCGATCAAACCCGAGAGATTTCATCTCCGCGGTCATGGTGCGCTCGTTGGATTCTCCCCATCCTGACCGCCACAAGATCAGGGTGATATGCTGGCATTTGTCCTGTGTGACGGCCTGCGGAACAAGGATTTTTGCTGCTTTCGCATCATCTAGAGACAGGCGAAAAATGCTGTTTCGAGCAGTTTGTGCGCGTGTGAGTGGGGCAGCGGCCGACCAGGGCAATAGCAGTGGTATGCCATTTTCATTCACATAGTCTTTGGAGGAAAGATAAGGCGGTGAGTGCAGGCCACCAACAACTGCGATTGCCTGAGGGTCTTCTAAAAATTGCTGGAGATGTCTCTTAGAGCGTTTGCTATTGGCGCGGTGATCAAGGGGTACAAACTCAATCTCGCGCCCATTTACAACTCGATCTACCTCGTCAAACGCGGCCAGAATACCAATTTCGATTGACCGTGCAGAGGCGTAGTTGGATGTCCTATCCGCATCCAAATACACCTTGTAGACATCGGCCGAAGCCATCGCAGATAGGCCGCAGAGCAGCGCCAACACACGCAGAAACATAACAACACCAGAACAAAACACATACACTTGATCCGAAAAGAGTAAGAAGAAAATCTTAACAAAGCCTCTAGCCAGCTTTGCGCAGAAGGGGCGCGGAGGATCGATGATGTTTTAAGAGGCGCTGCCTGCTGGTTATGCGGGCTTAAGGACATTCCTGCCGGAACTTTCCAAGGTCCAGACATCTGAGCCTTCAAAGACGGCCACTGAAATAGCCCTTCCGTAGCCAGCTCCTGTGTCCAGGTCGATGCGATTGCCTTTGTGTTCGACCGCTTCAACAACCGTATGTCCGTGCACCACCAGCCAGGGATGTGGCCGGGGATCGGAGAGAAAATCGTCTCTGATCCAGCATAAATCGTCTTCTGACTGATCTTCCAACGCGATGCCCGGTCGAATGCCGGCGTGTACAAAGAGGATAGGATCCATGAGGTGAAACAAAGGCAGGCTCGATATGAACTCTATGTGCTCTTTCGGGACAAGTGCGAGCGCGTCAGCATGAATGTCCTCGACAGCACGATCGACGTGAGCATCTACACCATAGCTGGCCAGAGTTTCAGCGCCGCCCAGTCGCGGATGAAGCCATGTGAGTTCTGGTCGTAGGCGGGGATCATGCTTTGGTTGCGTGCCCATGAAATATTCAAACATGCGATCATGATTGCCTTTCACTACGGTCCAAGGGCAGCCTTCATTGCGCGCGCGCACAAGCCTATCGACTACACCGCAACTGTTTGGTCCGCGATCAACGAGGTCTCCCAGAAAGACAATACGCGCATCGGGACCCCCGTCTGCCTCAATGCGCGCGAGTATGTCTTCTAGCTTCTCGAGATGCCCGTGAATGTCGCCGATGGCATAAACTGGATCTGTCATCGGAGTTCATCTGCTGTTTGAATAATCTGCCCAACAAGACCGTAGTCGACCGCGTCCTGCGCTGTAAGCCAAAAATCACGTTGAGTGTCGTTGGCGATTTGTTCCGGAGTATGGCCGGTCGCTTCGGCAAACAAAGTATCAAAGCGGGCACGCATCATCCGAATTTGTTGCGCTTGAATTTCCATGTCGGAGGCCTGTCCGGCAATGCCGCCAGAAGGTTGGTGGAGCAAGAAACGTGTATTGGGCAGGCAAAACCGATTTTCAGCCTGTGCACCGACAAAAATCAACGCACCGGCACTTGCCACCCAGCCGGTTCCGATTGTGCGTACTTTGGGACGGATGAAGCGGATGACATCATGCACCATATCGCCGCTTTCCACATGCCCACCGGGAGAGGAAATAAACACGTTGATCGGGTCATCCCCGGCCTCAGCAAGCGAGAGCAGGTGGGTCACTGTACGGCGGGCGAGAACATCGTTGATTTCTCCGGCAACAATCACGTTGCGGCTTTGGAAAAACAGCTGGTCAATCGGACCGGAAACAGTGGGCGAGTGCTGGTCAGCGTCACGCATTTGGGGAAACATGGAAACCTCCTAAACCGACTATGTGTAAACACCCCCACTGTTGATTGGAGATCTTCTGAGCACAACCCCAGAGGATCTTTCAGAGACAACAAAAAAGCGCCGCCAAAAAGGGCGGCGCTTTTGTTGGCTTTGTCACAGTTTAAGCGACGTCAAAGGCCAATGGTTTGATTTGCCGGAACATATCGGTTTCTGCCAGTTTCGCGCGCGCTTCGGCCGGGACCGGTTCATCCACGTAAAGGAGTGCAATCGCTTCTCCGCCAACGTCCGCACGACCCAATGTAAAGTTTGCGATGTTCACGCCATTGTCACCCAATGTCTGACCCAGGGTACCAATGATGCCAGGCACATCCTCATTTGTGGTGTAGAGCATGTTGGCCCCGATCTCGGCATCGATATTGATGCCTTTGATCTGGATGAAACGCGGCTTGCCATCCGAGAAGACGGTGCCTGCGATGGAGCGTTCACGCTTGTCGGTCACCACTGTCACTTTGATGTAGCCATCAAAAGTGCCGGATTTGTCCTGATTGGTGGTCGAGATCTGGATGCCGCGCTCTTTGGCGACCACAGGGGCGGAAACCATGTTCACGTCTGGGTTGGCCTTTTTCATGATCCCAGCCACCACAGCGCAATTCAGAGCTGCAAGATTCATATCCGCCGCCACGCCGTCATAGAGGATGTTTATGGCTTTGATCGGCTCGTCCGTCATCTGGCCAGAAAAGGCGCCAAGATGATCTGCCAATTTGATCCAGGGTCCCATTACCTTGGCTTCTTCCGCGGTCACCGACGGCATGTTGAGCGCATTTTCAACAGCGCCGGTCAGCAGGTAGTTGGACATTTGCTCAGCCACTTGCAGAGCGACATTCTCCTGAGCTTCGGTGGTCGCTGCGCCAAGGTGCGGGGTGCAGACCACATTAGGCAGATTGAAGAGCGCGTTTTCTTTGGCGGGTTCTTCAGAGAACACGTCAAAGGCCGCACCAGCGACATGACCGGATTTCAGCAGCTCGGCCAGTGCTTCTTCGTCCACCAGACCACCGCGGGCACAGTTGATGATCCGCACTCCTTTTTTGGTCTTCTCAAGGTTCTCGCGGCTCAGGATATTGGCGGTCTGTTCCGTGAATGGCACATGCAGCGTGATGAAATCAGCGCGGGCGAGCAATTCGTCCAGCTCCACTTTTTCCACACCCATCTTGTCGGCTTTCTCGGCGGACAAGAATGGATCATAAGCCACGACTTTCATCTTTAGACCACGGGCGCGATCACAAACGATGCCACCAATGTTGCCGGCACCGATCACACCGAGGGTTTTGTTGGTCAGTTCGACCCCCATAAATTTGGACTTTTCCCATTTGCCGGCATGGGTCGATGTGCTGGCTTCTGGGATTTGGCGCGCGACAGCAAACATCATCGCGATGGCATGTTCCGCAGTTGTGATCATGTTGCCGAAAGGCGTGTTCATCACGATCACACCCTTTTTAGAAGCAGCTTCCTTGTCCACATTGTCGGTGCCAATGCCTGCGCGGCCGACCACTTTGAGGTTTGTGGCAGCGTTCAGGATTGTCGGGGTCACCTTGGTGGCTGAGCGGATCGCCAACCCGTCATATTGGCCAATCACTTCGGCCAGTTTCTCTTTGTCTTTGCCAAGGTCAGGCATGAAATCAACGTCGATGCCGCGGTCGCGAAAAATTTGAACGGCGGTTTCGCTGAGTTTGTCGGATACGAGTACTTTGGGAGCCATTTTAAGCGTCCTTTGGAAAATCTATGTCTGGGAAGGTGCGCAACAACTGCGCACCCAACGTAGGGTGTGCCCTCGGAGCGTCCCTTTTAAGCTTGCGCTGTGATTTCGGCCTCAAAAGCCCATGTGAGCCATGGCAGCATCGCCTGCAGATCGGAGGTCTCAACCGTGCCGCCACACCAGATGCGAAGGCCAGCAGGTGCGTCGCGATAGGCGCCGATGTCCAAGGCGATGTTTTCTGCCTCAAGACGTTTGGCGACTGCTTTGGCAAAGGCTGCACCGTCCTGAATGCGGTCGTCTGAGAACTTCAGGCAAACCGATGTGTTGGAACGGGTGACTTCGTCTTCGGCGAGGTTCGTTATCCAGTCGTTTGCGTCACAGAAATCGAAAACCGCTTTGGCGTTGGCATCAGCGCGCGCGATGAGACCGTTAAGGCCACCCACAGACCGCGCCCAATCCAGCGCAAAGAGATAGTCTTCGACTGCCAGCATAGAGGGGGTGTTGATGGTGGCGCCGGTAAAAATGCCTTCGATCAGCTTGCCGCCTTTGGTCAGGCGGAAGATCTTTGGCAGCGGCCATGCTGGTGTATAGCTTTCCAGCCGTTCAACAGCGCGCGGGCTCAGGACAATCACGCCATGCGCCGCTTCGCCACCCAGCACTTTCTGCCAGGAGAAGGTCGTTACATCCAGCTTGTCCCAAGGCAGATCCATCGCAAATGCGGCGGATGTCGCATCACAGATTGTCAGCCCTTCGCGGTCATCCGCAATCCAGTCTGCATTTGGCACACGCACACCGGAGGTGGTGCCGTTCCATGTGAAGACGACATCGTTGTTCTTGGTGTCGACTGTGGTCAGATCTACGATGTCGCCATAGTCGGCGGTCTTGACCTCGGCGTCGATCTTAAGCTGCTTCATCACATCGGTGACCCAACCAGCGCCAAAGCTCTCCCAAGCCAGCATTTCAACTTTGCGCGCGCCCAGAAGGGACCAAAGCGCCATTTCAACCGCGCCTGTGTCTGAGGCGGGCACGATACCAATACGGTAATCTGCGGGGATGCCCAGGATCTCGCGAGTGCCTTCAATCGCGGCCTTCAGCTTGTCCTTGCCGATGGTGGCACGGTGGCTGCGGCCGAGAGCGGCATCGGCGAGCTTGGTGACATCAAATGTGGGGGGTTTGGCACAGGGGCCAGAGGAGAAACGCGGATTCGCCGGGCGAACCGCTGGTTGCTGAGTAGCCATAAATGCTATCCTTCCAGATAAATGCCTCTCGTTGGGGAGAGGTGTCCCACGGACCGACTTAGGCGGAGTGGCGGGATCTCACAACAGGAAAAATCCGCGTTGACGACAGTTTGTGATTCAAAAGCGACGCCAAATGACCACTATCGGAAACATTCGGTCACATGAACGATGTGGGGGCGGCAGGTGCAGATTCTAATGAATAAAACCTTACGGCCAGAAATATCCGAGACTGGAAACATCTTTGATGCCGTGCTCTATGGCGCTCAAGCTAACTTCAAATCTGTTGAGGCCTCCGATGTTCACTGCCACGCTTTTGACCAATCCGACGTTACCAAGTCTTGATGGGGCGCTTGTGGAGAATTTGCGCAATGCGTGGGGAGGTGACACCGTACATTGGCTCGCAGTCGAAGAGGCTGCGGAGTTTTCTCTGCCTGCCAAGCCCGACAATCTTTGGGAGGTTTGGGCCGATTTGCAAAAATTGGGTGTGGATCTCGTTGTTCAGTCGACTGAAGGCCGTCGAAAGAAGATGCTTCTGGCGGACATGGACAGCACGATGATCGAACAAGAGTGCATCGATGAGTTGGCTGACGAAGCTGGTGTCGGGGATCGCGTCAAAGATATCACCGCAAGGGCGATGAACGGAGAACTCGATTTTGAAGGTGCATTGACGGAGCGCGTTGGCCTGTTGAAAGGCTTGGATCAAGGGGTGATCGCCAAGGTGCTCGCGGAACGCATCACTTTCATGCCCGGGGGGAAAGCGCTTTTGGCGACAATGAAAGCGGAAGGCGCCTACGCAGCGTTAGTGTCAGGCGGTTTCACAGCCTTTACCGCCAAAGTAGCATCCGAACTTGGCTTTGACGAAAACCGCGCCAACACGCTCTTGGTGGCAGATGACAAACTGACCGGGGATGTAGGGCGCCCTATCTTGGGGCGCGAAGCGAAGGTGCAGGCGCTCAAAGAGATCACCGAACGACTTGAGCTTGCGCATGAAGATGTGATGGCTGTGGGTGATGGTGCCAATGACCTTGGCATGCTGGGGCTCGCTGGGGCAGGGGTGGCCTTACACGCAAAGCCCTCAGTCGCGGCAGAATGTGACATCCGCATCAATCACGGGGACCTTACTGCGCTGCTGTATATCCAAGGCTATGCCAAGTCTGAGTTTACGGGCCTCTAATTCATGTTGGAATTCGGGGTTGAAGGGCTGCTGCTCTTGTTGGCAGCAGGATTTTTTGCGGGCTTCGTGGATGCGATAGCTGGTGGTGGTGGATTGATCACGGTACCGGCGCTGATGATTGCCGGTGTGCCGCCTGTACAAGCACTCGCAACAAACAAGATACAAGGGATGTTTGGATCGGGCACCGCTGCCTATTCCTATGCGAAGAGCGGTTTGGTCGACCTACGCGCTCAGGCTGGACCTGCACTGTTGGCGTTTATCGCATCGCTTGGCGGTGCACTCCTTGTATCCGTTTTGCCAACAGACTGGATTCGGCTGATCTTGCCGATTCTGCTGATCGGAATTGCGCTGTTCTTTGCCCTTCGCAAAGATCCCGGCGAGATGGATCGTACAGCGCGTCTCAAACCCATCATCTTTTCCCTCACAGCTGTACCGGTTGTGGCCTTCTATGATGGAATCTTGGGGCCGGGCGCGGGCAGTTTTTATATGATCGCCTTCGTTGCGCTGGGCGGCTACGGCATCTTGAAAGCGACCGCTCATACCAAGCTTTTGAATTTCGCTTCCAATGTTGGCGGGCTCGCCGGGTTTATCCTCGTTGCCAACCCGCTTTGGGCTATTGGCTTAGCCATGGGCGCGATGCAAATTTTGGGCGCTCGGCTTGGTGCCAAGGTGGCCATGGCGAAAGGGGCAAGGTTGATCCGCCCGCTTTTGGTGGCAACCTCCGTCGCATTGGCGCTCAAACTGCTCTGGGATGTGCTCTGACAGATTTGTAATTTAACATTTGTGTTAAATATAGAATCCCCTCAAGATCAGGCTATGACTCGCCTGACCACAACCTTTGCAGCCCTTTCCGATGAAACCCGCCTTGCCATGGTGGAACGTCTGATGGCTGTTGGGGAGCTTCCAGCAGGTGATCTTGTAGCAGATGCGTCGATCAGCGGTCCTGCGGTATCTCGCCACCTTAAAGTTCTGCGCAACGCAGGCTTGGTGAAACAGCGCGCAGAGGGCACAAAACGTCTTTACAGCGTTCGACCGGAAGCGCTGCAAGCCGTTGCTGGATGGACAATGGATCACAAAGCGTTTTGGCAGTCAGGCTTGGAGCGTTTGGATGCCCTGTTGGCGGAGGAAACGTCGTGAGCGATGCGCGATTGGAAAGGGAGTTCTCTGTCTCGCCTGAGCGCCTCTACGCTGCGATCACAAATCCGGCTGACCTGAGCCGTTGGTGGGGGCCGGAAGGCATGACATTGGGCGACCACACTTTAGATTTTACGCGACTTGGCCCGTGGCATTCTGTCAAAATCAGTGACGCTGGTCGGCAGATGAAAATGTCAGGCCAAGTGACAAGTATCGATCCGCCACATTCGGTCGGGTTTACGTGGGCTTGGCACGACGAAAATGATCAACGTGGACATGAAAGTCATGTCACATTCACCGTTGAGGCGACGGCGCGGGGCGCCAAGCTGATTATAGATCACAAGAACTTGCAGGACGAAGAAGCTGTGCGTGGCCACAGTTGGGGCTGGAACAGTTCTGCCAACAGGCTGCGGACGCTTCTGGAATAAATTTGGATCAAGACCCTTCAACAAAGGAGACTTCAAATGCCAAAATTTATGTTCATTTATCACGGAGGTGGGCGCCCGGAAACGCCGGAGGAAGGCGAGAAAGTCATGGCAGCCTGGATGAAGTGGATGGAAGGGATTGGCGCTGATCTCGTCGATGGCGGAAACCCGGCAGGTATGTCCAAAACCGTCAGCGCAGATGGTGTGGCGAATGATGGCGGTGCCAACCCGGTCTCAGGCTACACGCTTGTCAATGCGCCCGATATCGACGCGGCCTGCGAAATCGCAAAAGGCTGCCCAATCCTGGAGGGCGGGATGGGCACAGTGGAAGTGGCCGAAGCCATGGAGATGTAGCCAAACCAGACTGAATGAAGCGCCGGTGGCATAGGACGATGCTTCCGGCGGGAGTATTTTCTGCAGAGTGAAGCTGGAGTTGCGAAACTCAGCGCATGACTTCTGTAGCGCGCATCATCCCGGTTTGTAGACCGTCCCAATTTCTGATCGGAGCATCGAGATATTTGGCCGCTTCTGGATGGTTAGGGTCTAAAACACCGAGCTTCGCCAAAATCGCCGCAATCGCATTTTCAGAAGCGCGCGTGCCGCCATCAATGATTTTCAGTGCGACACCCAATTTCTGTTCAGGCAATATGGCGATGAAGAAGGCCTCAGCACCGGTTTTGATCGCGACTTTATGGTTCATTGCGCGCATCAGATTGGTGCACGCGCGGCCTTCGCCAGCCACATACTCCGGATGTTTGGCCATAGCGTCCCGCAAGCGTGCAGCGGCTGTTTCGCGGGTGCCATCCCCCTCACGAGCGGTTGCAAAGAATGCCATAGCGCGGGCCATGCCCTTGAGTGTGCTGGCGTGATTGGGAGCAGAGCAGCCATCAATGCCGTAGCCTGTGCTGGTTTCCTGTGTCAGCTCTTCATGCGCTGCCAGAACGGCTTTTTGCACAGGATGGTTTATGTCTGTGTAGTTTTTCTCCGCGCCGAGATGTTTGGTCAGGGTGAGAAAACCGGTGTGTTTGCCGGAACAGTTGTTGTGTACGCGGCAGACTGGGTCATTGCAGCGGATCAACTCATCACGAATTCCGATGTCGCGCGGTTCCTGAGGTCCGCAAATCAGATCGTCATCCGAGAACCCCTGCGCTGCGAGCCAGGCATTCACCATGTCATTGTGGATGGCAGATGCGTTATGGGACGCGCAGGCCAGCGCCAAGTGCTGCTCTGTCAAACCGGCGGCATCGGCTGCGCCGCTTTCCACCAAAGGCAATGCTTGGATCATCTTTGAGGAGCTGCGAGGCAGCACAATGGCATCCGGATCGCCCCATGCATGCACAATCTCCCCGTCGGCATTGCAGACCACGGCATGGCCGCTGTGGACACTCTCAAGAATGTCTCCCCGCCAGAGTTCGGTCATCGGCACGGCTTTGGTCATAAATCTCTCGCTTTCATGGGCAAATTTGTGCCAACGGGTCTTTCGTCTCGCGGCAAACATGGGCTAAGCTTATCCTATCGCGTATAATAATCTCCGGCCCAAGACAAATGGTGCAAAACCAGCGGGCAGGAACCAGAGGCAACACACAGCTTGGAGGCTGTAGAAGAGCATGACATCACGTTGGATGACGGCGCTGGCCATGGCGGCGACGCTTTGGAGTGGCAGTGTTTCGGCACAGGCATCAAGCGAAAATCAGGTCAACGCCATCACGGATTGGAGCGTCTTTGAGCACAAAGACGGCGATAAACGTGAATGCTGGGCGGTGAGCACAGCCAAAGAGAGCGTGAACACCCGTGGCGGACAGGTTGTGGCCGTGCGCCGCAGCGATATTCTGCTGATGGTGTCTTTCTTGCCCCACGAGAGCGTCTCGGCTCAGGTTGGGTTTACCGGTGGATATCCCTTTGCTGGTGGATCCACCGTTGAAGTGAGCATTGATGGTCAGAGTTTTGTGATGATCACAGAAGGCGAATGGGCTTGGCCTGCGTCTTCCGGAGATGATGCCAAAATTGTAGCGGCCATGAAACGCGGGGCGGATGCGACGCTGACGGCGCGCTCTTCACGTGGGACCAAAACCGCTGATACGTTTTCCCTGCGTGGCTTTACCGCCGCCGTCGAAGACGCAGAGAAACGCTGTAACTAAGATCAACAAAGCCCCTGCCAGGGCCTAACACGCATCCAACGTCACCATGGGGGAGATCGATCGGAACAACCGGTCGGTTCAATGGCCATGGGAGAGCAAAAATGGCGCAGGCAGAAACAGCATACACAAATGGCCGGCAGTCTCCGGTGCAAGAGCTGGGCTCCAAAGATGTGAGTCTGGTTACGAGAAGCACAAAGATCGCTACCCGACAAGGAGAGGTGGCCGTCGAAGCGCTCCGCGCTGGTGATGAAGTGGTCAGCCGGGATCTGGGGCTTATCCGTGTGCGCTGGGTTGGAATGTTGCAGGCAATCGAGCACCCGATCCGAGTGCCTGCTGGCGCTTTGGGGAGAAATGTCCCAGCGCGCGATTGTTTGCTTGCGCCAAATTCTCGGATCTGGATGCGGGGCAATGAGTTTGAGACTGCCTTTGCTGAACGTGAAGTGATGGTTCCGGTGAAGGATCTCGTCGGTTGGCACGGGATAACGAAGCATGTTTCTCATGCGCCCTCGACCGACTATTTCCTTGTGCTATGTGACACACCGCAAATCCTAACCATGGATGGCATGCAGGTGGAGATGCGCCACGCTGGAGCTGATATGCCGGAATTTGCGACGGTAGATGCGGACGAAATGGCCGTCTTTTTACCGGAGCTTCTGGCTCTCAATCCAAAATCGGACAAATGGCGTCGCCGTTTGGATAAACACGAAGCGGCTCACGTGGTTGAGGTCAAAAAGCGCGCTTAGGGTGCTTCGAAGCGTTTGAGATATTCCAAAAGAGATTTTTCTGGCTCCTCGTCAAAAATCTGCCCAGCCAGCAATGCCTCGTTGATGTGATCGACCCGAAAGACCCGGAAGTCTTCACGGGTTTCGCACCATGCAGTGCAGGTCCAGGCGCGACCCCAATATTCCATCTGCAGAGGTCGAATACGTCTTCGGCTTTGGCGGCCATCCAGTGTGGTATAGTCGATCATCAGTACCTGCCTTTCGCGTATGGCGCGGCGAATGATTGGCATTTGGGCAAAACTTGCTGCCACTTCAGGGGCTGCAAAGATCTCTTTGCCAAAACCGTCAATCCCACCAAACATGGGCTCAGGCATGGCGCGATCCACTTTGCTCAACATACGTTCGGCCGCTTCTTGCAATTCTGGATCAGCGGTTTGCCGCACCAGAGAGGCGCCAAGGTGCAATGCCTCAAGCTCGACCTGCGTCAGCGCCATAGGGGGCATGAACACGGGTGCTCGCAGAATGTAGCCCACCCCGCGTTCACCCTCCACTGGAATGCCTGAGGCAACCAGTGTGTCCATATCCCGATAGATCGTGCGGACCGACACCTCCATTTTCTCGGCGAGGTTTGATGCCTTGTGCAGGCGTCCATCGCGCAGAAGTTGGATCAGATCAAAGAGGCGGTCGGTCCGGCGCATTTTATGACGTGCTGCCTTTGATGGTGTAGTGGGACATGCTCATGGAATTCTGATCCAGAACCGCCATCAGGTCCATCAGTTCCGGATGTGCTTCTGGGTTGAACGCTGCGGAAGCCGCATGCGCATCCGCAAGCGTTTCCCATTCCACCTCGTCGATCCAATCACCTTCCGCGGTGACTGCGACACGGCGGCGGAGAAAGCCTGCCTGTGCCGTTGCAAAGCTCTGCGATTTTTCCCATGCGGCAATGGCTTGTTCCGGTTTGACGTCGGCGTTCAGGCGGTAGCGCACAATTTCAATAACAGACATTTTGGTCTCCTATGTGGTCTGTTTCGATATCCGCCTTGTGTCACAGCCCAACTGACACGGTCTGTCAGTTGGTTTTGGAGACAGCCAGGTTTTCTGGCAATATTTGCAAAACGCCCTAAATGGTGTATCTGCACCGCTTGAATTCCCAGATGAGTCCCTGAGCCATGAGTACCTCCGCGCCAATCACGCAGGACGTGATGACCATTCCCCGTAAGCTGCCTGAGGGCGGCAAGATCAACCTCGTTGGTTTGACCCGTGATCAGATGCGGGAAGTTCTGATTGCCAATGGGACCAAGGAGAAGCAGGCCAAGATGCGCGTTGGGCAAATCTGGCAGTGGATATACCAATGGGGCGTGCGTGATTTTCATGAGATGACCAACCTGTCCAAAGCCTACCGCGCAGAGTTGGATGAGGTCTTTGAAATTGCGATCCCTGAAGTCATCACCAAACAGGTGAGTGAGGACGGGACCCGGAAATATCTGGTGCGTATTGCCGGCGGGCATGAGGTTGAGGTGGTTTACATCCCTGAGGATGATCGTGGTACGCTATGTATCTCCTCTCAGGTCGGGTGCACGCTGACCTGCTCCTTCTGCCATACAGGCACACAGAAACTGGTGCGCAATTTGACGGCGGCGGAAATTATCGGTCAGCTGATGATGGCGCGTGATGATCTTGAAGAATGGCCGGTACCTGGTGCGCCTAAAGACGAGACGCGCCTGCTCTCCAATATTGTTCTGATGGGCATGGGCGAGCCGCTCTACAATTTCGACAATGTGCGTGACGCGATGAAGATCGCAATGGACCCGGAAGGGATCTCGCTGTCTCGTCGCCGTATCACGCTGTCGACTTCTGGCGTTGTTCCGGAGATTGCACGCACGGCTGAAGAGATTGGCTGTCTGCTTGCGATTTCCTTCCATGCCACGACCAACGAAACCCGTGACGTGTTGGTTCCGATCAACAAGCGTTGGAACATTGACGAGTTGTTGCAGGCCCTTGCCGATTATCCAAAAGTCTCCAACTCCGAGCGGATCACCTTTGAGTATGTGATGTTGGACGGTGTGAACGATACCGACGAAGACGCTCACCGTCTGATCGACCACATCAAACGTTACAACATCCCGGCCAAGATCAACCTGATCCCCTTCAATGAATGGCCAGGTGCGCCTTACAAACGCAGCTCCAACAACCGCATCCGTGCATTTGCCAATATCATTTATCAGGCGGGCTATGCCTCCCCGATCCGCAAAACCCGCGGTGAAGATATCATGGCGGCTTGCGGTCAGTTGAAATCCGCAACAGAGCGGGCACGCAAATCGCGCAAGCAAATTGCGGAAGAGGCGGGGCTTTCACAGCCCTAAGCCTTTGGCGCTGCAACGGGTTGGAAAGCTTTGCAAATTTGGGTAATCTGATTGTGGTTTTCATCACGGAAGAGTTGTTATGCCCAAATTTGTGCTTTCCACCGCTGCGCATCTGATCGCCAACGCGGTCGGCCTTATCCTTGCCAGTGTTCTGCTGCCAGGGTTTTCCATTGGCATCTTGGGCGCAATCATTGTGACATTGGTTTTCACGGTGGTGTCGGTTGTGCTTCTGCCGGTGGTTCGCAAAATTGCAGAGAAGAAGCTGCCGGAGCTTTTGGGTGGCATTTCACTGGTTGTGTCCTTCGCTGGCCTGCTCATCACCGAACTGCTTGTTTCAGATTTTACCATCGGTGGGGTCGCCAACCTGCTCGCAGCGACATTGATTGTCTGGCTTGGCGCGTTGATTTCCGGGGTGTTGCTGCCGAAGTATCTGTTCCCGTCTTTGGCAGATGCCAAATCCCAAAAGGTTAACAAAGCCTAAAACTTTTCACAGTTAGGCGCCAATTCAGTCGAGATCGGCCTTCAGTTTCCTTTCTGTAAACAACGGGAAGGAAGGCACGATGACACCTACTCAAATTCTTAGCACTGAGATTGAAGCACCTGTCTTGGATATTCTGAAGCGAGAGCGGGATCAGGCTTTGAGCGCGCGTGAATGGAAGTTTCGCCTCGCTGGCTATGGATATGCCATCAAGGATGTGGCCGGTGCGCAGGTTGTGACCAAGTTGCCTCAGGGTACAGAGATCGGCGTTCTGCCAAAGCAGTTTCACTAAGTCGGTCAGACCGGTCATATACGCATTTGCCAGAGCCGAGACGCCCCGAAGATATCGGAGCGCCTGAAATTTCTGGGTGTGTCGGGCTCAGCGGCCGGGAATCTCCGCGCGGCGGGAATAGTCTTTCCAGTTTTCGAGCACCTCAACAGCCTCTTCAGCGGTTTCCACGAACTGGAAGAGATCCAGATCATCAGCCGAGATGGTGCCTGCGTCTGACAGAGCGTCCCAGTTGATGATGCTTTCCCAAAATGCACGCCCGAACAACAGGAACGGGACGCGCTGCATCCGCCCTGTCTGAATGAGCGTCAGGGCTTCGAACAGCTCATCAAGCGTGCCAAACCCGCCAGGGAACACACAGATGGCCCGTGCGCGCATCAGAAAGTGCATCTTGCGTATCGCAAAATAATGGAAGTTGAAGCACAGGTCCGGGGATACATATTCGTTTGGCGCCTGTTCGTGAGGCAGTACGATGTTGAGGCCAATTGAGCGCCCACCAGCCTCCATTGCGCCACGGTTGCCCGCCTCCATCACGCCGGGGCCGCCACCCGTGACGATCACGTTCTTCTTGCCATCGCTGGCTTTGGTCACGATCTGAGCAAACTTGCGTGCTTCGTCATAAAAGGACGACAAATCTGCCAAAGTCTGCGTGCGTGCAGTCTCCTTTTTGGCAGGTTCAGGAATGCGTGCGCCGCCAAACAGCACCACGGTGCTTTCAATACCGTGTTCGTCGAGCGCCAGTTCTGGCTTGAGAAGTTCAAGCTGCAATCTCACCGGGCGTAGCTCATCCCGACACAGGAAATCAGCGTCCGCAAAAGCCAATCTGTAAGAAGGGGCACGGGTTTGTGGAGTGTCCGGGACATGTGACGCGGTTTCACGATCTGAATGGGCATCAGACAATGGGTGGGGGCGTTCATCCTGCATGGTGTTGGTCCTTGCTTGCGCGTTTAGCTCAGGCCTATAGGTTTCACGTTAACAAAGCCAGTAACAGGGACGCAAAATGGACTGGAACGCCGAGATTAAAGCCGCTGCTGCGCGCATAAATGGACATATTGTGCGCACACCTGTGATGACAGTGGATGGCGGGTTTGGCCTAAGTCACAGCATCGAGATGAAGCTGGAGCAGCTGCAGCACACCGGCACATTCAAGGCGCGCGGGGCATTTAACACCCTGCTATCTCGTGACGTACCTGCGGCAGGTCTGGTTGCAGCTTCCGGTGGCAATCATGGTGCGGCGGTGGCTTACGCCGCGCATCAGCTTGGTCATAAGGCTCGAATCTATGTGCCGGAAATGGCGGGCCCGGCAAAAGTCGCGCTCATTAAGGATGCAGGGGCGGATTTGCAGGTTGTGCCAGGCGCCTATGCGGACGCTTTTGAGCAGGCGACGGCCTATGAGGCAGAAACCGGCGCGATGCAAATACACGCCTATGACGCGCCTGCGACGGTGGCCGGGCAAGGCACTTTGGCTTTGGAATGGGAAGAGCAGGGGCTGGATGCCGACACTGTTCTGATCGCCGTGGGCGGTGGCGGTTTGATTGCGGGGGCAATGGCTTGGTTTGACGGTCGCCGTCGTGTGGTCGCTGTTGAGCCGGAAACGTCCTGCGCGCTCAATGCTGCGCTGGGCGCTGGGTCTCCGGTGGATGTAGAGGTGTCAGGCGTCGCCGCAAACGCGCTGGGCGCCAAGCGCATTGGGCAAATTTGTTATGACCTCGCATTGTCCACTGGAGCGGAGTCCATTTTGGTCTCAGATGACACAATCACACGCGCGCAACAGGCGCTTTGGCGTGAGCGTCGTCTGCTTGTGGAACCGGCGGGGGCAACCGCTCTCGCGGCGTTGATGTCGGGCGCTTATGTGCCGGAGCCCGGTGAAAAAGTCGCTGTCCTGGTCTGCGGAGCCAATATTGCGCCCGATCCGATGCAATAATGGTCGCAAAGAGGACGTGACGGCTGCGTCCGTTCTCGTTAGATAAGCGTGAACTCAAGACATCCGGAGCCTGAAGACATGTCCAATGCCCAACTGGAACAAGCCATCGAAGCCGCATGGGATGCGCGCGATACCATCACCTCTGCGACCACCGGCGAAACCCGCGAGGCGATCGAAGACACGCTGAACGCGCTGGACAGCGGCAGCCTGCGCGTTGCTGAGAAACTTGAAAGCGGCGATTGGCATGTGAACCAGTGGGCCAAAAAGGCTGTGCTGCTCGGCTTCCGCATCAAAGATATGGAAATCCAGGATGGCGGCCCGCAGGGTTCCGGCTGGTGGGACAAAGTCGACAGCAAGTTCAAAGGCTGGGGCGAGACCAAGTGGAAAGAGGCAGGGTTCCGTGCCGTGCCCAACTGTGTTGTTCGCAAATCCGCTTATATCGCACCTGGCGTGGTGTTGATGCCATCTTTCGTAAACCTCGGCGCCTACGTTGATGAAGGCACTATGGTCGACACTTGGGCCACTGTTGGTTCTTGCGCGCAGATCGGTAAGAACGTGCACCTCTCCGGTGGTGTGGGTATCGGCGGCGTGCTGGAGCCCATGCAAGCTGGCCCAACCATCATTGAAGACAACTGCTTTATCGGCGCACGTTCAGAGGTGGTCGAAGGCTGCATCGTGCGTGAAGGCTCGGTGCTGGGCATGGGCGTCTTCATTGGCCAATCTACCAAGATCGTGGATCGCGAAACCGGCGAAGTGATGTACGGCGAAGTGCCGCCATACTCCGTGGTTGTTGCTGGCTCCATGCCGTCCAAGAATGGTGTGAACCTCTATTGCGCCGTGATCGTAAAGCGCGTTGACGAAAAAACACGCTCGAAGACCGGTATCAACGAGCTGCTCCGCGACTGATTTGGCAGCGGCCACTGACTGAAACAAATGAAGGCGCTCTCGGGATTGAGCGCCTTCTTTCTATCCATCAGATGCCGAAGCCTGTATGGGAGCAATGAACGAGGATCGCTCAGCCCATTTATCCGACCAAGATCAACCTGTGTGTGCGTCACAAAGTGAGATCAAGGTAGAACAAACAAAGGAAAGCATCGCGATGGCCCAAGAGAAGAAAAAGAAAACACGCCAACAGGTCTACACTTTGTTGGTTCAGGTTGGGCGCAAAGACGGTGATGGTCTGCCCGAAGAAGCGACCGGTGGCGCGCTTATGATCTATGCCAGCGGCGTGGATGAAGCGGAAGCTGTGCGTGAAACGGTGGCGATCCTGAAGCAGGCAGACCTCAACCCGCTTGACGTGACCGGATATGGCACCATTGAAGAGCGCGAAGCGCAAGGCCATGAAATTGACGGGCAAGAGCGCGAGTTGATGCAGCGTGCACTGGATGAAAACTCCGTTGTTGTCGCGCAGATGACGCCGTTCTTTCACGGCGAAGAAAGCGAAGGCGAAAGCACCGAACATTAATTTGGGCAAGTTCGGCTTTTGACCTACGCGGCCCGTTGGGCGGCAAGTGTGAGCGCGTCAAACTCTCTTAGTACCGGATAGGCCGTGCGAGAGTGCTCGGGCAGTTTCGCGCGTGGATAGCCAGATAGCATACTCGCGTTCAAAATTTCCCGCTTGCGACGCAGCCGTCCAATGTCGAAGCTCTCCAGATAGGTTCCTGCCACCAAAACGGCGGCATGGTCTGGCAGCAGCAATTGGCAGTATGTCGTAAGTGGCGTGGAGCCACCGCTGGTCGCCGCATTTCCGTGAAGGAGATGGCCTGCTGGCACCAACACATATTCTGATCCGAACATATACTCGACCCGGCTTCCGCCAATCACCAGCCTTTGGGTTGGGCTTGTCACAATGTCTTGGGCGAGACCAAAAAAAGGCGCGCGGAGTCTGATAGGAGCGAAATGGCCGGCTGCTGGGACGGTGCGCATGATATTGGACAGAACAGGTACAAGATCACCGGTGGACGTTTGGACAACATCGCCGCGCCGCAGGCTGCCTACCGGCTGATAGCCGCGGTCTGTCATCACTGGCGTCTCCGGAGACAAGCTCGGCATAGGGCCTATGGGCTCGATTCGATTTGAGAAGGCGATAAAGCACACATCGTTGGCAAGGGTGCGGGTTTCCGCGAGCACTGTACAGGCCTTGACGTCTTCAGGGCTGAGCGCGATCGGTGCCTTGATGCTGCGGTGTGCTACGCGAAACGTGCCCGGTTGTTCGACCGACAGACGTCCCAATCCTGCCGTCAGATCCCAAGAGTATGTGACCCGCAAGGCATCGGCCCGCCCGATGGTGTCCAGATTGACTGCGCCGTGACAGGTGCGGCCGGCGCGGTTCATGACCAATACCACGCCGCCACCGGGCACCGCCTGCAGAGAAAAACGCACCCCGTGGCCGTCAACTGGCCGAAAAGCCAACAGCGTTTGTGGACGATCATATGGGGATGCACGCATCTCAAGTACAACACTTCCGCGCGTCATCGGTGTCTCGTCGTCACCCGTATCGGCCCCCGCGCCAACGCCCAGATGGGCCAACCCATTTGCACAAAAGAGGGCTCGGGATTTGTCCAGTAAGCCGATCCAGCTCATGTGGCGTTGCTCCTGAGAGGGGTAGAATGTGGATATGCCTGTGCCGTGTTCATACGCGCCACGCGGTTATTCTGCTGCGATGGCAGCAAGATGCGTCATTGCAGCCACCTCATAGCTGCGCAGCCCCCGCCGTGCCATCGGACCATATCCCTCTCCGGAATCCCGGTCGATTTCCGGGAATATGGCGCAGATCTCGTCCACAATTTCCGCTTCAAAGCTGGCAGAGGTCTGGGGCCCTGGCAAAAAACTCTCGGTCGGCAGATTCTCTGAAAACACAATCTGATGCTCGTCAAACAGCAGGTGCACATATTCAACCGTACCACCAGGCACCCGCCGCACAGACTGATCGTTGACCAGATCCCGCGCAGCCACCAAGACCTCTTCTTCGCCAAAAAGCAGTTCTGCCCACGCGTTCTGCATCAGAACGCGATGCAAGGGGGACAGTTTGAGGCTGCGATGCTTGCCAAAAGTGTTGGCGGCGATGTGGATGGGGGCCAGATTGCCTTCCGCCGGCACCTTTCGCCGTCCGACCCAACGAATGGGTTGCGCGCCATGGTCCATGGTCTCCACCATGTCACCGATGTTCAGGCATTCCACCGGCACCTCGCCGTAAGGGGTGCGAATGAACGTGCCTGCGGTGAAACAGGGGGCCTGATTTATGGTGACAAAGCCCACATCCGTGGTGCCGTTGTTATCGTCGACCGTATAGGAGAAGTTGACCACTTCTTCGTCGTCATCACCCACAAGCGTGAGCGTCCCATCGCCGTTGACCGTCACTTCTTGACCGCTGGGCAGGGTGATAGTCCCCCCCGCTGCAACAGGCTGGCCGGAGATATGGGTGATGGTGAGAGAGTTGCCGGTGTCGTTCACATCATTGGCAAGCACATCGATCGTGCGCGTGCCATCGATTGGCAGGTTCACCTCATCGAGATTGGCAACCAAGGAAGTTTGCAGCGAGTTCGCCGCGATCAGTAGCGAGCTGTCATAGCTGCTGTCGGAAACATCCGCGATGACGATGCGAATGGTGTTCAACCCTTCCGTGATGTTGAATTTCAACGTCATGGTCTGGGTAAACCCGTCCATCTCGGTGTTGAATTGGCTACCAGTGTTGTCGACAAAGAGGCTTTCGTTGTTTCCCGTGTTGATGTTTCGGGGGTCTACGTCGCCATCGCCAATCGCCAGCGGCACATAAGTTCCGTTGACGGAAACGGCCACAAAGTCCTGGTAGATCGAGTTGGTGAACTCCGGATATTCTTCGGAGGCAAAGACAAATTGCATTGTCATCTGGCTGGCTTCAGTGGCCGTGAAGGACACATCCAAGTAAGCCGCATCAAAGGTTGAAGTACCCGCTATCGCGTTGAATTCGGGGTTGTTGTCTTCGCCATTGGTATTTGAAGAGCGGTTGGTCCGCTGGTTAAAAGCACCAAATCTATTGGAAAAGTTGGTGGCCCGCCCCGTTGAGAGGATCACTCCGGAATCGCTTGGCGTGGCTTCCGGAGAGAGGGAATCGCCGTCCGTATAAATGCCAGATGATGTGCTTTGACCGCTGTAGGATGCAGAAACGATAGTGACATCATCGCCGAAAATGGTTTCGGCCATGTCGATCGCGGAGGCACCGGTGTTGATTGGTACTCTGGGCATGTTGCTCTTCCCTGCTTCCAACAGGCACATCACGCATCAGAGATCACGCCGGTGGATCCGGGTGATGATAAAACCTCATGGCGCAGCTTTTTGCTGATCGTTTCCATGGGGGTGGCTTTCGCCAACTGCTGGTGACCTGCCTCGGTCGATTTTTATTAACAATCAGTAAATCGGAAACTTTGGGGTTTGTTAAGAGGTTAGGCCTGAAACCTCTCGCTTTGTGGCGGAAATGTGGCTTTCCGGTCCTGTCTTCCTGTGCCACAAGACGATGACTGAAAATGAGGATGCGCCCATGACTTCCACAGATGCCGCCAAGTTGACTGCAGATCTGATCCGTTGTCCCTCCGTGACACCTGAAGAAGGTGGTGCGCTGGTACTGTTGGAGGATTTGCTCTCTGGCGCGGGTTTCACCTGCGCGCGCGTGGACCGAAATGGAATCAGCAACCTCTTTGCACGTTGGGGGGAGAGGGGGCATGCAAAGACCTTTGGTTTTAATGGCCACACCGATGTGGTCCCGGTGGGCGATGCTGCGGCATGGAGTGTGGACCCTTTCGGTGCCCAGGAAAAAGACGGTATTCTCTACGGGCGCGGTGCAACCGATATGAAGTCAGGTGTCGCGGCCTTCGCTGCGGCTGCGATCGATTTTGTCTCTGACACACCACCAGACGGTTCCATTGTGTTGACCATCACCGGCGATGAGGAGGGGGATGCGCTTGATGGCACCACCGCTCTGCTGGATTATATGGTCGAACAGAACGAGCAAATGTCCGTCTGCCTGGTCGGAGAGCCAACCTGCCCAAACGAAATGGGCGAGATGATGAAGATCGGTCGCCGCGGATCTCTCAATGCGTTTTTCAAGTTCACCGGGGTGCAGGGGCATTCGGCCTACCCTCATCGCGCCAACAACCCTGTTCCGGTCATGGCACGACTGATGGACCAGCTGTCGCGCCACACATTGGATGAGGGCACAGATCACTTCGACGCCTCCACACTGGCCGTTGTCACGATGGACACGGGAAACCCTGCGACCAATGTGATCCCCGCCGAATGTCGTGCGACGCTCAATATACGGTTTAACGACGCGCATTCCGGTGCCTCGCTGACAGACTGGATGCAAACCCAAGTGGATGCGCTTGCCGCTGAAACAGGTGTGCAGATCGATTTGCAGGTTAAGGTCTCTGGCGAAAGCTTCATCACACCTCCCGGGATGCTCTCTGATCTGGTCGCAGCTGCTGTGGAAGCTGAAACGGGCCGCACGCCCGAGCTCTCAACATCTGGCGGTACATCTGACGCGCGCTTTGTGCAGCATCACTGTCCGGTTGTTGAATTTGGTCTGGTTGGCAAGACCATGCACCAAGTCGACGAGCAGGTCCCGGTGACACAAATCCATCAACTCAAAGCGATCTACAGCCGGATACTAAGTGACTATTTCAGCTAAAAACAGCGCAATGCGCCGTCAACGACTTGTTGTGATGCTCAAGGAGCCACGCCCCGGTCGTGTCAAAACGCGTTTAGGGCGCGACATAGGCATGACGACCTCTGCCTGGTGGTTTCGCCACCAGTCCGCGGCGCTTTTAAAACGTCTGGAAGACCCGCGCTGGGATCTCTTTCTTGCTGTCGCTCCGGATCGCGCTGGGCTTACTTCTCGCGTTTGGCCAAGCCATCTCCCGAGGGTTCCTCAGGGTAGCGGTGATCTTGGTGCCCGTATGGCGCGTCAATTTCTTCGGATGCCGCCGGGCCCGGTTTGCATCATTGGGGCCGACATCCCGGGCATCACCCGCGCACGGGTCAGCGAAGCTTTCCGCGCGCTGGGCGATCACGAAGCCGTCTTTGGTCCTGCGCCTGATGGCGGTTTCTGGCTGGTTGGCCTGAAACGCAGCGCGCCGCCGCCGCCTTCCCTCTTCCAGAATGTGCGTTGGTCCAGCGAACACGCGCTGGCAGACAGCCGTGCCACACTGCCGGATGCAAAGATTGCCACGGTTGCCACTCTTGCTGATGTGGACACAGTTGCGGATCTTGCGCGGCTCTAAGCTTCTCATTCGTCAAGTATCCCGGGGATGAACTGGGCCGCAGGCACAGGAAGGGGCTGGCCCCTTTCTATTCTGCACGTAGACCTACTGAGTACACCGTGATAGGGCAGCCCTATGCCTATGCCCTCCAGAGAGGAAGTCCTTGAGTGGATTTCCGAAAACCCGACCCTCACTTCCAAACGTGACATCGCCAAAGCCTTTGGCATCAAAGGGGCTGCGCGTATCGATCTTAAGCGCCTGCTCAAGGAGCTTGAGGCCGAGGGACATCTGCAAAAGCGCCGTAAGACCTATCGCGATCCGGACAAATTGCCTCCGGTCTCGGTTCTGCAAATTGCTGGTCCCAATGAAGATGGTGATCTCTTTGCGCGGCCGCTTGAGTGGCATGGCGAAGGAGAGGCACCAACAGTCTTGGTGATCCCGCGCGCCTCTGATCCTGCGCTGGGACAAGGTGACCGCATATTGGGCCGCCTCACCGAAGTTGCGGACGAGGGCTACCAATACGAAGCCCGTCTCATTCGCCGCATCGGCACCAACCCACGCCGTGTTCTGGGGGTCTTCCGGAAAACCGCCGAAGGAGGGCGCATCGTTCCCATTGATAAGGGCGACGGCAAAGATTGGTCCGTCGCCAGCGATCAGAGCGCAGGTGCAAAGGATGGCGAGTTGGTGGAAGCGGAGCAATCCGGCCCACGCGGGCGCCTCGGATTGCCACGCGCGCGCATTGTTGGTCGTTTGGGCGATCCCTCAGCCCCAAAGTCCGTCTCGCTGATCGCGATCCATCAGCACGGAATTCCCGATACCTTCCCAGATGAGGTGGTCTCGGAGGCCGACAAAGCCAAACCGGCACCGCTCGGCGCGCGCGAAGATCTGCGCGACATGCCGTTTGTCACCATCGATCCGGCGGATGCCAGAGATCATGATGACGCCTGCTGGGCACATGCTGATGATGATCCCCAAAATGCGGGTGGGCACGTGCTTTGGGTCGCGATCGCCGATGTGGCACAATACGTCACCCCCGACACAGCGCTTGATCGCGAAGCGCGAAAACGCGGCAATTCCTCGTATTTCCCGGATCGTGTTGTGCCCATGCTGCCGGATCGGCTGTCCGGTGATCTTTGCTCTTTGCACGAAGGTGTGCCACGCGCAGTGATCGCACTCCGCATACAGATCGATGCTGATGGCAAAAAGATCGGACACCGTTTCTGCCGCGCCATGATCCGCTCGGTTGCCTCGCTGAACTATGGCGAGGTGCAGCAGGCGCAGGATGGCCATCCCAACGAGCGTTGCGCCACGCTCATGGACAGCGTGATTACCCCGCTTTATGCGGCCTATGCAGCGTTGACCAAAGCGCGCGAAGCCCGCCAACCGCTGGCTCTTGATCTTCCGGAGCGCAAAATTGAGCTGTCAGACAAAGGTGATGTGCTGTCAGTCAATTTCCGTGACCGCTTTGACGCCCACAAACTGATCGAAGAGTTCATGGTGCTCGCAAACGTCTGCGCCGCCGAAACGCTGATTGCCAAAAATTCGCCACTCCTGTTCCGGGTGCATGAAGAGCCCAGCCCGGAGAAACTCAATGCGCTGCGCGACACGGCACAGGCCTCCGGGCTGACCCTGGCCAAGGGGCAAGTCTTGCAAACACGCCACCTCAACCAGCTGTTGGATGCCGCGGCGGGAACAGAGCAAGCTGAACTCATCAACCTCTCGACTTTGCGTTCGATGACGCAAGCCTATTATGCGCCGCAGAATTTCGGCCACTTCGGTCTTGCGCTGCGGGCCTATGCGCATTTCACCTCGCCGATCCGGCGCTATGCGGATCTGATTGTGCACCGAGCGCTGATTACGGCCCACGGATGGGGAGAGGACGGGCTGACGCCGGAAACCATCGAACGGCTCGAGAATACGGCAACCCATATCTCTGATACTGAGCGCCGGTCCATGCTGGCAGAGCGCGACACCACTGATCGCTATCTGGCGGCCTATATGTCAGAGCGGATCGGCAATGAGTTCAGCGGGCGGATCAGCGGCATTGCGCGGTTCGGGGTGTTTGTGAAACTGGACGAAACCGGCGCGGACGGGCTTATCCCGATGCGGGAACTTGGGCGGGAGTATTTCCACTTCGATGCGGAAACCAATACGCTGACCGGCTCTGACACAGGCATTGTGATTGGTCTTGGCCAGCGCGTGACCGCGCGTCTGACAGAAGCGGCGCCGGTGACAGGTGGCATCGCGCTGGAGCTGATTTCGCTGGATGGCGAAGTGGTGAAACGGGCGGGGCGCGGCGGCAAGAACCGGCGCGGTGGCCCGCCCCGGCGCAAGGCCGCCAAGGCAAAGCACAAGGCGGCCAAGACCAAACGCAAGGTCACTCGGCGGCGGAGCTGATCGGCGACGCCGCCGTTGGGATGCTCTGAGGATAAAGCGCGGCCCGCGCACGTGCCACATAAGCAGTGAGCGTGGGTTTGGCCTTCAGCGCCGCTTGGAGATCGGTTTCGGCGGGCAGTTGCAGGATCATGTCCAGCGTCGGCACAATGGCGGCATCCGCGCCTGTAGGCGATGTGCCAAAGAGATAGGGTTTTGTGCCCAATTGTGTCTCTATTGCAGCCAAATCCTTGTCAAACCGAGCCTGCCGGTCGGCGGGGGAGAAGCGGGCAATGCCATGTCCGGTCAATCCGGCGCGCACGCCTGCGCGGGCCTCTTCTGCCACCGTATCGCGCATGTCCTCAGGCACCTCTGAGAACAGCAGCGCGCGGGTGTCCGGCCAGACCATGTCATCCAGCCAGCGGTCATGGGCCATGCCCAGCACCAGACTGTCCTCGACCATACGCACCAGCGCGTGGGCCATGCCCCGGTCCTGCGCGCTCATGTTCGTATAGAACTGCGCGCCCTGCGCGGTCAGATAGGCCTCGATATTGGCACTGTCGGGGATCAGACGGTCAGACAGACGCAGCACCGGCAGTTTGCCAAGCGGCATTGGGGAGACATCCGTGGTGATCTCCGGCTGCCAGTCTGCGCCGGCCATCTGAAGCAGGCAGATGGCCTTTGTGCAGAATGGCGACAAGCTTGGCAGGGTTTCGGTGCCGGGGAACATTATCAAGTGCATTTCTTCACTCCTTTAGAAAAGATGCGCTTTGTCTAACGGAGGCTCTTGCCAGTTTTCGTCAGTTGGATGCAGTATCAAAACTTATGAGCCGCACCGACCGTTTGTTTCAACTCATGCAAGCTTTGCGTGATCTTCCACCTCCCGCCACAGCACAGGCTTTGGCGCGGGAAACCGGCGTATCAGAGCGCACCATTTACCGAGACATCGACAGTTTGCGTGGGCTCGGAGCGGTGATTGATGGCGAAGCGGGGTTTGGCTTCACTTTGATCGAAGACGCGACACTGCCGCCGTTGGGGTTTGTGCCTGAAGAAATAGAGGCCTTGGTGGTTGGATTGAATGAAGTGATGGAAGTTGGCGACCCGGCCCTGGCGTCAGCCGCTCATTCGGCTCTAAACAAGCTTAAATCGCGTCTGCCAGAGGCACAGGCGCACCGCTTGAAACATGCTGTTCTCACGGCAAGACGCTTTGAAAAGCCACCGGCTCCCGGAATTGACGCAAGTGTTTTGCGGCAAGCTGCCTGGGAAGAGCGCACGGTGGGCTTTGACTATGCCGATGCACAGGGCGCGCAGACATCGCGTCAGGCCGACCCATTGTCAATTGTCTTCATGAAAACCGCGCACTGCTTGTTGGCCTATTGCCATCTCAGGAAAGATTTTCGGGCGTTCCGATTGGACCGCATGTCCGATCTAGCAGTTACCGAGCGTTCGTTTCGCCCCCGCCGTATCCCGATGCTCCGGGAGTTTAAGCAGCGCCTTCGGAATGAAAATCAGACGTCGGCAAATCCTCGCGCTTGATTGTGTCTGTTCTTTTGTGACGGGGCGGATCGCGCTACACTTTTCCTAAACAGGCGAGGAGCAGGGCCATGTGGAAAAACAGATATTGGGTTGTTGGCGTTTTATCGGCAGCCATATCCACGAGCGCGACGGCCAATGCGCCCTCTCAATCGCTTCGTCCCGTTCTGCGACCTCTTGATTCTGCCCTGACAGCGCCAGTTCCCCAAACAGTCGCTGTCAGCAATAAGGGATTTCAGCGTTGGATCAATGGATACCGTGGTCGTGCAATCAGCGCTGGTGTGAGTGCTGCGGTTTTTGACCAGGCTTTTCGCGGCGTGCAATACAACAGTGATGTGATCCAGAGAGATCGCAATCAAAGCGAGTTTACCAAAACCATTTGGGAATACCTCGACAGCGCTGTTTCTGACAGCCGGATCAAAAACGGCAAGGCTGCGCTCAAGAAACACCGCAGGACCCTCCAGCGCATCGAGGCGCACTATGGCGTCGAGAAGGAGGTGGTTGTCGCGGTTTGGGGTTTGGAGAGCAACTACGGGACCTATCGTGGGAACACGCCCATTATTGAGGCCTTGGCCACGCTTGCCTACGATGGCCGCCGCGGTAAGTTCTTCGAGCAGCAGCTCACAGCGGCGTTGAAGATTCTGCAAAATGGGGATGTTTCGGCGGGCAATATGACCGGGAGCTGGGCTGGTGCCATGGGGCACACACAGTTCATCCCCACCTCCTATCAATCCTTCGCAGTTGATTTCACCGGAGACGGCAAGCGCGACATTTGGTCGGAAGACCCGACAGATGCGCTGGCGTCCACCGCGGCGTATCTGAAGCGTTCGGGGTGGGTGTCTGGCCAGCCTTGGGGTGTCGAGGTAAAACTGCCGCGTGGCTTCAACTACGCCCTCGCCAATCGCAAAATCAAGAAATCCCCTGCTGAATGGGCGCGTTTGGGGGTTGTGGGGATCAACGGCCGCTCTGTGCCAAACCACGGCACTGCCTCGCTCTTGTTGCCCGCGGGTGGTCAGGGCGCGGCCTTTCTGATTTTTAAGAACTTTGCGGTGATCGAGCGCTACAACGCGGCAGATGCTTATGTGATCGGCGTTGGCCATCTGAGCGACCGCCTCGAAGGTGGGCCAGCCATTCAAGGAAAATGGCCACGTGGTGATCGCGCACTGACCTTCAAGGAGCGCAAAGAGCTGCAGCGTCGTCTGACCAAAGCGGGTTTTGATACCCAGAAGGTAGATGGCAAAATCGGGCCTCTGACCATCGAAGCAGTGCGCCAATATCAGCGCTCTGTTGGGCTTGAGCCTGATGGATATGCCTCTCTGACGTTGCTCAAAACACTGCGCTAGTGTCTGCATCCTTCCACAAAAAAGGCGGCCTCTGTATCCAGAGACCGCCTTTTTCTGTTTCTGCTACCCGTTTAGGTTGGGGACATGCCCCGCAGGCGTTCTGAGCGGCGGCGCAGGAGCTCTACCGTGGTCAAGAGTGCGATAGAGATCGCCACCAGAATGGTTGCCACGGCCAGAATGGTTGGACTGATCTGTTCCCGAAGGCCAGTGAACATCTGCCATGGCAGGGTCTGTTGCTTGGCCGATCCCACAAAGATCACCACCACCACCTCGTCAAAGGAGGTGATGAAGGCAAACAGCGCACCGGAGATCACGCCCGGAAGGATGAGAGGCATCTGGATGCGATAGAACGTCGTGACCGGGTTGGCACCCATGCTGGCGGCAGCGCGTGTCAGAGAGTGGTCAAAGCCCACCAGAGTTGCAGTCACGGTGATGATCACAAACGGAATACCCAGCGCTGCGTGCGCGAGGACAACGCCCCAGTAGGTGCCTGCCAGACCCATGCGGGAATAGAAGAAGTACATACCCGCGGCCGAAATGATCAGAGGTACGATCATCGGAGAGATCAACGTGGCCATGATCGCACGGCGGAAGGGCACATGCGGCTGGCTCAAACCAATCGCTGCGAGGGTACCAAGAGACACGGAAAGCAAAGTCGCCGCAGGTGCGATTTTCACCGAGTTCCAGAGGGCATCCTGCCAGTCCGGATTGCCGAAGAAGTCACGGTAGTGTTTGAGCGAATAGCCTTCCGGATCGAAGCTCAGCATTTCCTTGGTGAAGGTGAAGAAGTCCTGCGCGTTAAAGCTCAGCGGGATCACGACCATGATCGGAGCGATCAGGAAGAAGAAGATCAGGCCACAGATGACGCGGAAGGAATAGTACCAAACACGTTGGCCGGTGGTTGCATATGGTGGAAGTGCGCTCATGTCCGTTACCCCAGCTTCACGTTGTCGATGCCGACGATTTTGTCATAGGCCCAATAGAGCACGAGAACGACCGCCAGAAGGATTGCGCCAAGTGCCGAGGCAAGACCCCAGTTGAGCGACGTCGAGATGTGGAAGGCGATCTGGTTAGAGATGAAGGTGCCTTTTGTCCCCCCCACTAGAGCTGGCGTGATGTAGTAGCCGATTGCCAGAATGAACACGAGGATCGATCCGGCACCAATGCCCGGTACGGTCTGCGGGAAATAGACCCTCCAGAACGCCGTCCAATCGGTTGCGCCCAGAGATTTGGCCGCGCGCAGATATGAGGGGTTGATGGTCTGCATCACCGAATACATCGGCAGAATCATAAACGGCAGCAGGATGTGGGTCATGGCCACGATTGTGCCGAACTGGTTGTTGATTATCACGAGGCGGCTGTCATCGGCGACAAGTCCGACATAGACAAGGATGTCATTGATCACACCCTGTTGTTGCAGCAGGATTTTCCAGGCCGAGGTGCGCACCAGAAGCGAGGTCCAGAACGGCAGCAGCACAAGGATCATCAGCATATTGGCCTTGCGCGCGGGCAGATTGGCCAGAATCCACGCCACCGGATAGGCCAGCAGGATACAGCAGGATGTGATCGCCAGAGACATCCACAGGGTGCGGCCCAAGAGCTTCATATAGATCTGCTCATCTTCGGGACGCATTTCAGGCCCGTCGGTGCCCACACGCATATCAACCGCGTTGAGGAAGTAGCCAGAGGTGATGGCCGGAGAATAGGTCTGTAGGGTGCGCCAGTTGTCGAGCTCACCCCAGCCTTTGTTGATGTCGATCAGCTCTTCTTTCCAGGGACCGCCGTTTTCGATATCAAATTTCTTGGCTTTCCGTCCGGTCTTCCGGAAGAGGGACGACATACCGGGATTTTCATAGTTCAGACGTGTGCCGACTTTGGTGTGGATCTTTGCCTCCGCGGCGTCTTTCAGGTCCGCCGCCATCGCGGCAAAGACCACCTCATCCGGCAATTCTCCGGTGCTGGCATCCCAGTCGGCCAGAGCCTCGACTGTGCGCGGCAGCGTGTTGGAAACGATACCATTCTGGACCGAGCGATAGAGCATATCCACCACGGGAAGGATGAAACTCACGAGAATAAAAATCAGCAAAGGTGCGATCAGCAGCAGTGCCCGCATTTTCTGTCGCCGGAGTGCCCGCGCGAGACTGCGCTTGAGGGGCGTCCCGTCTGCGGCCAGAACCGGGCCGGCGGTATCGGTCATATCGCTCATGGTATCCCTGTCGGCTATTGCCGTTTGTGCGTTGCAAGTCTGCGAAAGGCGCAGACGAACACCTATTTTTAGGTTGTTCTTGTTTTGGAGGAGGGGGCCGGTTGAGGCCCCTTCCCAAATCTTCTCAGCTTAGGCAGGAATTACTTCGCCAGCCACGCTTCGAACTTTGCGTTCAGATCGTCGCGGTTGTCTGCCCACCATTCGTAGTCATAGATGTGCACGTTGGTCGCGTTGGCCGGGTCGGTTGGCATGTGTGGTGCCATGTCGATGCCCAGTTCAGCGTGGGTGCCCACGAGTGGCGCAGAGGATGCGCGCGCTGGACCGTAGGAGATGTATTTCGCCTGATCGGCCAGACGCTGTGTGTCTGTTGCGAACTTCAGGAAGTCCATCACACGTGCTTTGCGGTCTGCAGGCAGACCTTCTGGAACAATCCAACCATCAAGGTCAAAGGACTGCATGTCCCAGAGCATGCCAATCGGCTGGTTCTGCTCTGCGATGGCAGAGAACAGACGGCCGTTGAAGGTGGAGCCCATGACAACTTCGCCGTCAGCCAGCAGCTGTGGGGTTTCCGCGCCTGCGGTCCACCAGACAACCTGATCCTTGATGGTGTCAAGCTTTGCCAGTGCCTGGCTTACACCTTCGTCGGTGCCCAGCGTGTCATAGATGTCTTCTTTGGCAACGCCGTCACAGAAGAGAGCCCATTCCATGTTGTCGATTGGGCGTTTCTGAAGCGCGCGCTTGCCTGGGTAAGCTGCCAGATCGAATACGTCACAAACGGAGGTTGGAGCGGTGTCGCCGACCAGATCGGTGCGGTAGCCGAAAGTGGTGGAGTATACGATCTGAGGGGCAAAGCACTCAGACACCAGCAGATCACCGAAGTCATCTTCTGCGGAGGTGCCATCAGGCGCCGCCGCCAGATCGGTGGCTGGATCCAGCTCGACCGCCAGACCTTCGTCACAAAGACGCATGGAGTCAGAGGCCACAACATCGACCAGATCCCAGGTCACATTGCCCGCTTCGTTCATGGCGCGCAGCTTTGCCACGGCTTCAGCAGAGCTCTCGTCCCAAGTGACTTTCACTTCTGGATTCAGTGCCAGATAGGGCTCTACATAGGCTTTGATCTGGCTGGATTGGTATGCACCACCCCAGGACACCAGGGTCATTTCGTTTGCCATTTCCTCGGCAAATGCTGCCGGGGCGCAAAGTGCGGTCGTTGCCGCCAGTGCTGCAAGTTTGGTGAGTTTCATAGAACACTCTCTCCTTGTTGGTTTTCTTGAATTTGGCTCATTTTTCCCCCGGTCAATTGGGCGCCGGAGGTTTATGTCCCTATTGTCAGGCGTCGAGCGCGCGACAATCCTGAGGCAGCCAGCCGATCTCGATCTGCTGACCTGGTTTCAGGCGTTCCACATCCGGTGCATTTCGGGTTTTGATTACAAACTCATCATTGCCCGCCACAGACAAGCGCGTGCGGAAGATGTCGCCCATGTAGATGAATTCCTTCACCTCGGCCTTCAGCGTGTGTGCGCCTTCTTGGATGCGGTCTTTATTGTATTCCACGCGCTCCGGACGGATCGATACACGAGTGCGTGCGCCCGCCTTCACACTTTCGTGCACTGGCATGGCATCGATCAGCTCTCCGTCATCCAGCTGGATCAGCGCGAGACCATTGTTGAGCTCCTTGACGGTGCCTTCCAGCGTGTTGTTCTCGCCGATGAACTGCGCAACGAAGCTGTTCTGAGGCGCTTCATACAGGGTGTCCGGTGGATCAAGCTGCTGAATGCGGCCATCGTCAAACACCGCAACGCGATCAGACATGGTCAAAGCTTCCGTCTGGTCGTGGGTCACATAAACTGTTGTGATGCCCAGATTGTGCGCGAGGTTGGTGATTTCGAACTGCATCTTTTCGCGCAGCTGCTTATCGAGTGCGCCGAGAGGTTCGTCCATCAGTACCAGCTCAGGTTCAAACACCAGCGCACGCGCCAGAGCGACACGCTGTTGCTGGCCACCTGAAAGCTGGGACGGCCGGCGGCCGCCAAAGGCGCCCATCTCCACCATATCCAGCGCGCGAAGGATTTTCTCCTCACGCTCGGTTTTGCCCATCTTGCGCACTTCGAGAGGAAAGCTGAGGTTCTCGGCAATCGTCATGTGGGGGAAAAGCGCATAGTTTTGGAAAACCATGCCAATGCCGCGCTTGTGGGGGGGGATATTGTTGATCGAGGTGCCGCCAAGTCGAATATCGCCATGGGTTGCGGTTTCAAAACCTGCCAACATCATCAGGCAGGTCGTCTTGCCTGACCCGGATGGCCCCAACATGGTTAGAAATTCGCCTTTGGGCAGGCTCAAGTTCAGATCTTTGACGACGAGTGTCTCACCATCGTAGCTCTTTTGCACGCGGTCGAATTCGACAAACGCGCCATTAGATGCACTATCAGCCAAAATAGGCTCCCTGTGTTTTCAGTCGGCAGATTGTCTCTGCTCATCTGTTTCAAGTGTAACCACACCTGCGTCTCATTGCGCAACACCGCAGTCCACATCGGAAAGTTTGCCAGTCAATCTCGTCCGGCAAGGTCGGTTTGCGACACAACAAAGATGATTTTCGTCAAAAACCGACAGAGGTAAACCCATAATTCTAAAAAATATCCGTGAATTTCCCCTTTGGGTTGAGAAGTGATGTGTGCGAGGCAAAAAAGAATCCCCGGAAAGTGCTTCCGGGGATGTCAATTTGATCACTTATTAGGCGACTATTTGTAGAGTCCCTCAGCTTTGATTTGCTCGTAGGTCTGATCCAAAGCGCGCGTTGCGCGTTCGATCAGAACATCAACATCTGCTTTCTGAAGCACCAACGGCGGGGAGATGATCATCCGGTCGCCGACGTGGCGCATGATGAGGTTGTTGGCAAAGCAGTGCTCTCGGCATTTGTAGCCCACGGTTCCTGTCTCTGCTTCAAACGGCGCGCGGGTTTCCTTGTTGGGTGTCAGCGCAATTGACCCCATCATCCCGACGATTTTGGCCTCACCAACCAAAGGATGCTCTGTCAGCGCTTCCCATTTCTCTTTGAGGTACGGCGCCACGTCGTCGCGGACATGGCCAATGATGTTCTCCTCTTCCAGAATGCGCAGGTTTTCCAGCGCCACTGCGCAGGCCACCGGATGGCCGGAGTAGGTATAGCCGTGGTTGAACTCGGTCGCGCCGACCACATTTGCCACCTCATCACAGACAATCGAGCCGCCGATTGGCGCGTAACCTGAGGAAAGGCCTTTGGCGATCGACATGATGTGGGGTTTGATGCCCACTGTCTGGCTGCCAAACCAGTTTCCGGTGCGCCCAAAGCCACAGATCACTTCATCCGCGATCAGCAGGATCTCATATTTGTCGCAGATACGCTGGATCTCCGGCCAATAGGTCTCTGGCGGAACAATCACGCCCCCGGCCCCCTGGATTGGCTCCGCAATGAAGGCCGCCACGCGGTCTTCACCAAGTTCCAGAATGGCCTCTTCCAGCTCTTGGGCACGCTGAAGGCCGAACTCTTCAGGGCTCATGTCACCCCCCTCAGCCCACCAGTTTGGTTGGTTGATATGGTGCACATCCGGAATGGGCAGGCTGCCTTGTTGGTGCATTGGCACCATACCGCCGAGGCTTGCACCGGCCATGGTGGAGCCGTGATAGGCGTTTTTACGGCTGATGAAGACCGTTTTGCTGGGCTTGCCTTTGGCAGACCAATAATGCCGCACAAGTCGCATATTGGTGTCATTGGCCTCAGAGCCGGAGCCTGCATAAAACACATGATTGAGATCACCCGGAGCAAGCTCTGCAAGCTTTGCTGAAAGGGCGATCACCGGCACATGAGTGGTTTTGAAGAACGTGTTGTAATAGGGCAGTTCGCGCATTTGGCGCGCGGCGACTTCCGCAAGCTCTTCGCGGCCATAGCCGATATTAACGCACCAAAGCCCGGCCATTGCGTCCAGGATCTGCTCGCCTTCGCTGTCGGTTAATGTCACGCCTTTGGCCTGCGTGATCACCCGCGCGCCAGTGCTGTCAAAATCTGCCTGCGTGGAAAACGGATGCATGTGGTGCGCCGCATCCAACGCCTGAAGCTCTGCCGTCGGCAGGTGATTGGTGATCATATTCATGGCAATCCTCGCAGAGAAAATTTGGGGCAGGGTGAGGGTGTCCTCAGCTGCTTTCATTGTCTGCGTTCAAAAATATGATCAAATTTTGATTAGTCAATCATCTCGGCGAATCCAGTGCCTTCTCGAAGGGCATCACGGATCTCTTCCATCCCTTGTGTCACGTCCTGGCGGATGGCTTCTCCCACCGCCGCTGCATCTTTTTTGTGCAGCGCTTCCAGCGCGGTTTTGTGGTTGTCTGGCAGGTTTTGCGTCCCCATGCGCCCGCATACCACGCGCATGGAAGGCCCGAACCGCAGCCACACACTGTTGGCCACATCCAGCAGGATCGGCGCTTGGGCTGCCTCATAAAGCAGCGCGTGGAAATCATAGTTGCGACGAAGATAGGCAGAAACATCGCCGCGTGTGATGGCCTCATCCAGCCGGGAATCGATCTGTTCCAAGCGTGCGATCTGGCGTGCCGAAATATGGGTCGCAGCCTGTTCTGCGAGCCGCGTTTCCACTGATTCTCGAAGAAAAATAAGGTCATCAATGGCATCGACAGTCAGCAATGGCACCACAACACGCCGGTTCCCGCGAAACTCCAGCGCCCCTTCGCTTGTCAGGCGTCGAATCGCTTCTCGGATTGGTGTCATGCCTGCGCCTGTGCGCTCAATGAGGCCTTGGATGGTCACGGCCTGACCCGGTGCAAGCTCTCCAAAAAGAACGGCTTCGCGCAGTTGTGCATAGACCTGCTGATGTACCGGAACACGGGCCGTACTTTCTTTTGTCTGCTCACCAGCTTGTGTCAAATCCGACCTGCCTTTCATTTATGCAAACCACGCCTGAGTGGTTCTCTCAAACACGCCTCTGTGACGCTCAATTGCACAAGTATGTTGCCATAGCGCAAAAACTTGATCAAATTAATCTCGCATAATGTGACCGGGCCCAGAACTCGGCATCCAACGGGAGATCAACATGAAGACACCCCTTATTACCCTCACCGCGACCCTTGCGCTGACAGCGGCGACGGCATCGGCCGAAGAAGTCCGGGTCTATAACTGGTCCGACTATATCGACGAAGCACTGCTGGAAAAGTTCGAAGCAGAAACCGGCATCAAGCTGATCTATGATGTGTTTGACAGCAACGATGTGCTCGAAACCAAAATGCTCGCGGGCAACTCCGGCTATGATGTCGTGGTGCCCACCGGTGCCTTCCTGCAGCGTCAGATCGCGGCAGGCGTGTTTCAGAAGCTCGACAAAGGTCAGCTCAGCAATATCGGCAACATGTGGGATGTGGTTGAGCAGCGCACAGCCAACTACGATCCAGACAACGCCTACTCCATTAACTACATGTGGGGCACCACGGGCATTGGCGTGAACCTCGGCAAAGTCAAAGAGGTGCTGGGTGAGGATGCGCCGATCGGGTCCCTCGATCTGATCTTCAACCCCGAAAATATGGAGAAACTCGCGGAATGTGGCGTTCACATTCTGGACGCTTCCGATGAGATGATCCCGGCGGCGCTGGCGTATCTGGGCGAAGACCCCACCAGCCAAGACAAAGATGTGATTGCCAAGGTTGAGCCACTCTTTACCGCGATTGCACCCTACGTTCAGAAGTTCCACAGCTCTGAATACATCAACGCGCTTGCCAACGGCGATATCTGCGTAGCGATGGGCTGGTCCGGGGACATTCTGCAGGCGCGAGATCGTGCATGGGAAGCGGAAAACGGGGTCGAAATCGCCTACAATGCGCCATCCGAAGGTGCGCTGATGTGGTTTGACCAAATGGCCATTCCAGCTGATGCGCCAAATCCGGAAGCGGCGCATAAGTTCCTGAACTTCATCATGGAAGCGCAGAACATGGCAGATGCTTCCAACTATGTGTACTACGCAAACGGCAACCTCGCCTCACAGCCGCTCTTGGCGGAAGACGTGATTGGTGATCCGGCGATCTACCCGGATGAGGCAACGCTCGGAAACCTCTACACAGTGTCTCCGTATCCTCCGAAAGTGCAGCGTGTTGTGACCCGCCTCTGGACGAAGATCAAATCCGGCACCTAAGAACAAAGTGACCACAGGCTCGCGTCTTTGAGGCGCGGGCCTCTTTCTGCATTCGTGAGTTCGCCTCCTGCCACTTCGGAGACCGCCATGGCGCTTGATGCCTTTGCCCCTTGGGAAGACCCAACAGCAAAACCCCTTATCCAGTTTCAAAACGTTACCAAGCGGTTTGGCGATTTCACGGCGATCGACAATCTGAATGTCGACATTTTTGAGCGTGAGTTTTTTGCCCTGCTCGGGCCTTCGGGTTGTGGCAAAACAACGATGATGCGCATGCTCGCGGGTTTTGAAACGCCAACCGAGGGCAGCATATTGCTGGCCGGTCAAGACATCGCACCTGTGCCGCCAAACAAACGCGCAGTGAATATGATGTTTCAGTCATATGCGCTGTTCCCGCATCTGAGTATTTGGGAAAACATCGCCTTTGGTCTGCGTCGTGACAGGATGCCCAAAGACCAGATCGCCGCGCGCGTCGAAGAGATGCTGCGCCTGACACGTTTGGACAAATTTGCGCGGCGAAAGCCACACCAAATCTCTGGTGGCCAGAGACAGCGCGTGGCGCTGGCCCGGTCTCTCGCCAAAGCGCCCAAGCTTCTCTTGCTTGATGAGCCACTTGGCGCACTCGACAAGAAGCTGCGTCAGGAAACGCAGTTTGAACTGATGGACATTCAGGAGAAAACCGGCACCACCTTTGTGATTGTGACCCACGATCAGGAAGAGGCGATGACTGTGGCAAGCCGCGTTGCGGTGATGGACCACGGAAAAATCATTCAAGTGGCCACCCCTGACGTGATCTATGAGGCTCCGAACTCCACCTATGTTGCCGACTTTATTGGCGAGGTGAATTTGATCACGGGCAAGGCGGATCCGAAAGGAGATGTCCTTCAAATGCACTGGGCCGAAGCCCAGCCTGCCATCGTTGGTGCGCCGCTTGAGGGGGCGCAGGCGGGGCAGGATCTGCACTACGCCATCAGGCCAGAAAAAGTCTCTATTTCAGCTGAAAAGCCCGTTGAGGCCGCCAATGCCGTGCAGGGCAAAGTGCTGGATATCGCCTACCTTGGAAATATTTCTACCTACCACGTGGAGCTCGCGGGGGGGCAGATCATCAAAGCCCAGGCTGCCAACAACCGCCGTATCTCCCGACGCGCTTTCACTTGGGAAGACGATGTTTGGCTCAGCTGGACCGCCACAGCCGGCGTCTTTCTGGAGCGCTAACTGATGCGTCGTCTTCTGATCGCAATCCCTTACGTCTGGCTTCTGGCACTCTTTATTGTGCCGTTCCTGATCGTTTTCAAAATCTCCCTCTCTGACACAGCCATCGCGATCCCGCCTTACACGCCAACGCTGGATATATCGGCGGGCTTTGGCGCGATCAGAGAGTTCTTCTCGGAACTCGACTGGGAAAACTACATCTGGCTGACCGAAGATGACCTCTATTGGAAAGCCTATCTCTCCAGCCTGAAAATCGCGCTGATCTCCACCTTCCTGACGCTGCTGGTTGGCTATCCCATCGCCTATGCAATGGCGCGGGCGCCTGAAGAATGGCGCGCCATGCTTTTCATGATGGTGATCCTGCCGTTTTGGACAAGCTTTCTGATCCGTGTCTATGCATGGATGGGCATTCTCAGCCAGGAAGGCTACCTCAACCAGTTCCTGTTTAGCATCGGTGTCATCAGTGAGCCTTTGGTGATCCTGAACACCAATATCGCCGTCTACATCGGCATCGTTTACACCTATCTGCCCTTCATGATCCTGCCGATCTATGCCGCTCTGGAAAAGCTCGACATCAGCCTCTTGGAGGCCGCCGAAGACCTTGGCTGTTCGCGCTTCTCCGCCTTCTGGCTGATCACTGTGCCGCTCTCCAAACAGGGCATCATCGCAGGCAGTTTCCTGGTTTTCATTCCCACAATCGGTGAATTTGTGATCCCCTCTTTGCTGGGTGGCTCGCGCACGCTGATGATCGGCAAAGTGCTGTGGGAGGAGTTCTTCTCCAACCGCGACTGGCCCGTTGCCAGCGCCGTGGCTGTTGTCCTGCTGCTGATCCTGATCATTCCCATCGTGCTCTTCCAACGCAATGAGCAGAAGCAGCGGGAGGCAGGCAGATGAGACAGATGTCTTGGTTCAACGTCACCTCGCTGACGCTCGGCTTTGTGTTCCTTTACCTGCCGATGGTGATCCTCATCATCTTCAGCTTCAACGAAAGCAAACTCGTCACTGTTTGGGCTGGATTCAGCACAAAATGGTACGGCGAGTTGATCAACAATCGCGCGTTTCTGGATGCGGCCTGGGTCACTCTGAAGGTTGCTTTCATCAGCTCCACCTTGGCCACAGTATTGGGCACCATGGCGGCCATCGTTATGGTGCGCGCTGGGCGCTTTCGCGGGCGCACGCTGTTCTCCGGCATGATTTACGCTCCGATGGTGATGCCAGAAGTCATCACCGGCCTGTCACTGCTGCTGCTGTTCATCAGCCTTGGCATGGACCGCGGCGTGTTCACGATTGTGCTTGCGCATACCACTTTCTCGATGTGCTACGTCTCTGTGGTGGTCAGTTCCCGTCTCGTGAGCTTTGATCAATCACTTGAGGAAGCTGCGTTGGATTTGGGCTGCACGCCAGTGGAAGCCTTCCGCCTTGTGACCCTACCGATCATCGCGCCTGCTGTGATTTCGGGTTGGCTTTTGGCCTTCACGCTATCGCTTGATGATCTGGTCATTGCGTCGTTCACCTCTGGACCTTCTGCCACCACGTTGCCGATGAAAATCTGGTCCTCTGTGCGCTTGGGTGTCAGCCCTGAAATCAACGCGCTTTCAACCATCATGATCCTGGTGGTCACCATTGGTGTGGTGACAGCATCCTTGATCAACAAGCGCAATGTGGTGCGTCAACGGCGGGATGAGGCGGCCGCGGCCAAGTCGGCATGAGCCGGATTTGCGATTCATTTGCCTATGGCGATGGACCGCTAGAAAGCTGCTTTTGGGCTGAAACAGTCTCTTTGACTGTGCGGGGTCCGCTCAGCGAGACTGCCAGTGCCGACGTCGCCATCGTCGGTGCAGGTGTGACAGGCTTCAACGCCGCGCTACACCTTGCAGAGGCTGGTGTGTCCGTCGCTGTGCTGGATGCGAAACAGGTTGGTTGGGGCGCTTCCGGCCGCAACGGAGGCTTCTGCTGCTTGGGTGGAGCAAAAGCATCCCACAGGGCGCTTGAAAAGCGATTTGGTCAGGACGCTCTGTCAGATTATCTCCAAACTGAACGTGCGGCGGTGGAGCATGTCGAGCAGCTCCTGGCACGATTTGGTTGGGATGTGGATCGACATTCCGAAGGTGAAACGCTGCTTGCGCACAATGCTCGTGTTTCTCAGACTTTCCCTGCTGAAGCCGCTGCGTTTGAGCAAACATATGGCTTGAAAGCGAAGGTGACTCATAAGTCAGAGCTTGCGGCACAGGGGCTGGGCACGAGTTTTCATGGTGCGCTCACGCTGCCAATTGGCTTCGCGCTCAATCCGAGAAAATACCTTCGTGGTCTCGCTGACGCAGCAGAGGCGGCTGGCGTAAAGATCTACGGTGACACGCCTGTCACTGAGACCGAGTACAAAAACGGGCTTTGGCATCTGACCACCCCGCAAGGACAGGTCACAGCAAAGAAGCTTGTGATCGCAACAAATGGCTACTCCGGTGAGCATATTCCGCCATGGCTTGCGGGGCGCTTTTTGCCCGCGCAATCGAGTATCCTTGTCACCCGTCCGCTCACCTTGGCTGAGCAAAAGGCGCAAAGTTGGACCTCTGCACAGATGGCCTATGACAGCCGAAATCTGCTGCATTACTTCAGGCTCATGCCGGATGGCCGGTTTCTATTCGGAATGCGCGGTGGTCTGGCCACGACGAGGCCCGCGCATGAGGCCATTCGCATCCGCATCAAGCGTGAATTCGCACAGCTTTTTCCTGCCTGGAGAGAGGTGGAAACACCACATTTCTGGGGTGGCTTTGTGTGCTACAGCCGCGCTCAAACACCTTTTGCCGGCAAAGTCCCGGGGGCAGATGATCTGTTTGCCGCCTTCGCCTTTCATGGAAACGGCGTTGCCATGGGGAGCTATGCAGGCTTGCTCCTTGCTCAGGAGATTCTGGGAACCGGAACGCATCGACACCCGGGGATTATGCGCGCCACGCCCCAACGCTTTCCCCTTGGGCGCTCACGCAGGCTGTTGATGTATCCTGCTTATCTCTACTACGCCTTCAAGGACCTCTGAAACGCCACCATTTCAAGTTGTAAGCCATCGCGATATTCCGGTTGTCCGTTTTCCATCTGCCACCGGCAATAGGCAGCGCTTCTGGCGTGATAAAATGGCGCCAAAGATCGGTAACGCGTTGCGGTCGTTTCGTCATCATATGCTTCAAAAAATGTCTCTATTTCAGCCTGATTGAGAGGTTTTCCGCGATACAGGACTTGCATCGCAGGGGAGAGAAATATGGCAATATCTTCGCAGGGATCACCTATTGCCGGACACTGCCAATCTATCAGGTGCAAGCCTTTGTCGTTTTCGATGAGGTTTCCCGGTACGATGTCGCTGTGCAAGAGTACGCGTCGTCCGCTTGGGGCGATGTCTCCCGTCGGCAGCTGTGACAGCAGATCAGGTGCTGTAGAGCAGCGCGATAGAATCGACTCAATTTGGGTGCGAAGCTCTGATGATCCATCGGGCACCTGCCGCAAACCAGTAGGGGGCGGGATGCGGTGCAAATCAAGCATCAGCGAGGCAACCGCCTTTGTGTCTGATTTCCAAACGCGCCCGGGCAAATGCTCATAAACATTGCACTGACCATCTTCCGCTTCAAACGAAGCACAGAAGTGCGGCGCCATAGGATGTGTCGCAAGTATTTTTAACAGCTGGGTTTCCGCTGCCGGGTCATTTGGGAAAAGCGGGTTCTGAGCGGCACCCCGATAGAGTTTCAGGACCACATCAGGCGCGCCCTCACAGATCCCGCGCCATGCCATATTGGTTCGTCCACCAAACAGAGGCTCCCAAGAGGATGGGAGCGGCGTATCTGGCAATGCCCGCGCAAAGGCCGCAATCACAGATGCAGAGGGGGAGGGGGCAAAAACAGGCAGCGCGGCGTTCCTTTTCAGAGCGCCGCGACGCTAATTCACGTCCGTGTCAGGGGCAAGCCTCAGCTTGGCTGGCGCAGGGACAGGACTTTGTCAGATGCAAATTCAACACCGCCCGGAGCGATGAGAACCACTCCATCGGTGCCGGTGCGGGCTTCCGTCACCCGCGCATAGACATCAGCGCTGACTGTATCGAGCAGCTCGTCTTTCGCGTAACTCTCTGTTTCAAAGCTGTAGAGGCCACTGGCAAATGGCTTGCCTGAGTTGTCTACACCGGCCCATTCCAGCGTGTCCGCCTTGGGATCAATGGTGAAACGCTGAACTTCTGCGCCATTGGCGTTTTTCACCACCAGATAGGCTTTGTCTGCCTGCGCATTGGCGTTTGGCACGACCTCAATCGGTGCGCCTGAGAAATGCGCAGGTGCGTTCACGCGGGCGTCCATGCCAACCCAATTGGTCAGACCGCTCAGCCCCATCGCGTTCAACTGCGAGCCGAGATTGGTCAGCAGCGTGTTGGTCAGGGTTTGCTGTTCCACGGTTGAGAATTGCGCCAGCTGCGTGGCGAATTCGGTGGAGTCCTGAGGGTTCAGCGGATCCTGGTTCTGCATTTGAACCGAAAGCATGCGCAAAAAGGTCTCAAAGTCAGAAGAAAGCGCGGTTTCATTCTGATTTGCAGCCACTGCATTGGCCGCGGTTGCGGCGCGTGATGGGGCTGCGCTGGTCGAAGAGGTTACAGCGTCCATAGGAGTCTCCTAGATGCGGATGTCAACGCCGCTGCTTGCGGCTGAAAGTTGCGAAGTTTGTTGTGCGGCCAAGATGGGCGCGGCGTCAGTTTGGACAGAGCCACCGTGAGATGATTCGCCCTGTCCGCCGCCACCTTGGCCAAATTCGTTGTTCATTTGGGCCTGTTGGCCGGAAGCGTCGCTGCCACCTTGTTCAAAGGAGAAAGACACATCCTGATAGCCCATCTCCATGAAGTCTTTGCGCAGCAGGTCCATGTGGCGGCGCATCAATTCAGTGGTCGCCTGGCTTTCCGCGCTGATGGTCACGGCCATCACGCCGCCGGTCTCCGCCATCGACATGCGCACTTTGCCTAGCTCCGGCGGATCCATTGTCAGTTCGATCAGATTTTTGTCGCTGGTCTTCACTGCATCTGCGAGCTGGCGCACCACATAGGCCGGGTTCGGGGCGCTGTTGGCAAGACGGGCCTGAGAGGCCGCTTCCTGCGCGCTCATGATTCCGCGTGGGCTGATGCTGTTTTCTTCCAGAGCGGCAGGCAAAGCTGAGTCTGCTGCTTGCCCGACGTTGGCTTCACCACCCTTGGCCAAAATCGATTGGGCCCCTGCCTGTACCTGTTCCATAATGGCACGTGCCTGCATTTGCTGAGTGGTGGAAACCGTTGGTGTGCTCGGTGCTTCCAGTTTGGCGGTCGGCGCCTCTGCGTCCGCTTCGACTTCCACATCTGATTTGACCGGGTTGCGCGTTGCAGCGGTCTCAGATGCGGCTTCCGGCAGTGCCCTTTGCGCGGCCGCAAGCGCCGCATTGGCAGCTTGAGCCTGAGAAGGTTGGGTGCCTTTGTTGCGCACCTGAACTTGCATTGGGTCAAGTCCTTCAGGCGTCTCGGCTGCCAGTTTGGCTGCTTGGGACTCAGAGAGTTGCGCCGATTCACCTGATTTTGCGGTGGCCGCAATTTTGGTTTCATCGATGAGCGGTTTTGCGGCGGTGGCGGTGGTTTGGGCCTGTGCGGCTGCAGTTGGTGCCTCAGCTTTGGTGGTGGCCGCGGTGCCTTCTGCCGGGTGTGCCATTCGCATCATCGCAGCATTTTCAGAAGCGTTTACCGCCGCACGTTTTTCGACGCCGCGCATTTGAACTTCCGGCTCCGACTCGCTCGGCTCTGCCGTTTCGGTCGCAGCAAAGTCCGCCTCTTCAGGCGCTTCTTTCTCGGAGTTTGATTTGCTCTGCTTGACCTGCGATTCGCCTTCTACCGGCGCATCCTCAGCTTGGTCCGCGCGTGCCTCTCGCGATTCATGGAGATCGTCAGAAGGCCGGTCATCGGCACTGTTCATATCGTCGTAAACATCAGAAAAACCGTTGTTTTCCTGGCGCGCATCAGCGCTTTTTTTGGGGGCTGCGGCTGCCGTTTGGGCAGGCTGCGGCGCGAGTAAAGGCAGGTTCAACATAGGGCCTCCGGGAATTCTTCCACCGCAAAACCCCTACCTCAGCTTTCCTTACCACTTCTTTACCGTCCTCGGTCACAACGGAAAAACATGCACAACCCGCGAGGCAAGAAATGCTCCACACAACGGCCCCAGTCGCGGTGCCGGTTGCGCCCAGTGCTCAGCCGATCCGCCCTCTGCCCACCGCTCAGGAGGAGGCGCTCCGCAGCGCCGCCAATGAGCTCGAAATCACCTTTCTCTCTGAAATGCTGAAATCTGCCGGTCTGGGCAAAACCAGCGAATCTTTTGGCGGCGGCGCTGGCGAAGACCAGTTCTCTTCCTTTCTTCGTCAGGAGCAGGCCCGCGCCATGGTCGCCTCGGGCGGGATTGGCCTGTCCGAAGCTTTCTTCAACGCCTTAAAGGAGCGCGCCGATGTCTGATGATGTGACCAATGATCTGATCGATTCTCTGACCTCTCTACTGGAGGATGAGCGCACCGCCTTGATCGAAGGCAAGCTTGATGCGCTTGAAGGTTTGCTTACCCGTAAGGAAGCGCTGTTTGAAGAGCTCGAAGAGCAGCAGGAAGAAGACACGATCGCCCCCGAATCCCTTGCGCCCCTGCAGGATCTTTTCCGCCGCAACCACGCACTTCTGGAATCGACTCAGAAGGGTTTGCGCGCAACCACAGAGCGCATGGGCGCGATGCGCCGTGTGCGCACATCTTTGGAAACCTACACCAACACAGGCCAGCGCCATGCTGTTCAAATGAGCGCCGGTCAACGTGTTGAAAAGAGAGCATAAATCAACCTCTCGCAAGTTTAGTTAAAATGCCAGTGATTGCGGGGTTCGTGTTTAGGAAAGCGTTAGCACTTATCCCGCCATGTTGAACCCGCACTCCACAGAGAGTGGCACTGATCCGGAGACCCCGGCGGTACATGTCAGAATGACGTTCAGGAGCGTTCCCGCGAAGGAGCGCAAAATACAACCCGGCGCAAAAGCGCCATTTATATTAGGTATAGGAAAGCCATGACCAGCCTTCTGACAAACAACGGCGCTATGGTTGCGCTGCAAACCCTGAAATCCGTGAACGCAAGCCTTTCCGAGACTCAGGGTCAAATCTCCACCGGTAAAAAAGTGGACAACGCCAAACAGAACGCCGCTGTTTGGGCGATCTCCAAAACCATGGAATCCGACGTAAACGGCTTCAAATCCGTTCAGGAAAGCCTTGCACTGGGTGAATCCACTGTTGCGGTTGCTCGTCAGGCCACCGAAACCGTGACCGACCTGCTGGGTGAGATTAAAACACGTATCGTATCTGCGCAGGGCGACAACGTTGACCGTACAAAGCTGCAAAACGAAATTACGTCGCTGCGGGATCAGATCGGATCCGTAGTGGGTGCAGCTCAGTTCAACGGCCTGAACTTGGTGGATGGCAACACAAGCTCCACCCAGATTCTGTCTTCGTTGGACCGTGCTTCCAACGGTACTGTTTCGTCCTCCACTATCACAGTGAACGGTCAGAACCTGTCTCAGGGTGGTTATACTGCCAAGAACACGTTCTCTACCACTGTTGCCTCCGGTGGTGCGTCTGTTTCAACCGCAGGTGATACCTTCTCCATGACAATCGATGGCGCCGGTACCGGAACCATTGGTCTGAACGGTACGGATACACTTGCTGCAGGCGACTCGGTCTCCATCAGCATTGCTGGCAAAACAGCGTCTTACACTGTTACCGCAGACGACATTGTCGGTGGTGGTGATGTTGAAGAGATTGCAGCAACCGGTCTTAAGGCCGCAATTGATGGCCTCAACATTGCTGGCCTGACGGTGGAGTACAACGCATCTGGCACGCCAGCTGCTGACCAGCTCACTTTCAACAATACCGGTCCAACCGATATCACCATCTCTGGCCAATTCACCAATAGCAACTCTGGTGGTCTTGGCGCTTTGGCTGCGATCAACGTGAGCAACCTGTCGGGCGCTCAGGCTGCTCTGGGTTCCATCGAAACGATGATCACCACCAGCATCAACGCCTCCGCGGCCTTTGGTACTGTTGAAAGCCGTATCAGCATTCAGAAAGACTTCGTGTCTAACCTGTCTGACTCTGTGAAATCCGGTATCGGCTCCCTGGTCGATGCGGATATGGAAGAAACCTCTGCACGTCTGCAGGCGCTTCAGGTTCAGCAGCAGCTGGCGACCCAGTCGCTGTCTATCGCGAACCAAGGCCCACAGCAGCTGCTGTCCCTCTTCCGTTAATGGATCTAGGTGGGGGCGCGCCACGCGCCCTCACTCCCTCCATTAAATCGCCCGACCGACTACTATTCAGGGAATTCTGACGTGACCCCAAACGTTCTTGCCAAAAAGGCATACAGTCAAGCTTCTGCACCAACCAGAACCGGGGGGAAACTCGAATACGATGTAATCGCACGCATCACCCACAAATTGAAAGAAGCGGCCAAAACGGGCAAAAAACGCGGATTTCCGGCATTGGTGGAAGCCATACACGAAAATCGCCAGCTTTGGACATTGCTCGCCACCATGGTGGCAGATGCAGACAATGAATTGCCACAAGAGCTGCGCGCCCAGATTTTCTACCTCGCCGAGTTTACAGATCATCATAGCACCAAGGTGCTGGCGGGCGACGCCAATGTACGCCCCCTTCTTGAAGTTAACACCGCCATCTTGCGCGGTCTTCGAAGTGGAGCAGCAGCAGCATGAGCGGCCTTGTTCTTAAATTGAGCCCGAAAGAGCGGGTTCTGGTCAATGGAGCAGTGATTGAAAACGGCGACCGTCGGTCCCGCCTCTCCATCATGACCCCAAACGCAAACATCCTGCGCCTGCGGGATGCCATTCACCCCGAAGAAGCCAACACCCCGGTACGCCGTGCCTGCTATTCCTTGCAGCTTGTGCTGTCCGGTGACGCGGATGCCGACGAGGTGGAGCGCTCCCTGCTGCGCCACATAGAAGATCTCAGTCAGGTGTTTACCGACAGCGACAGTCGTCGTCAGATCGGTTTGGCGACAGAGGCGGTGATCGGTGGACGTCACTATCAGGGTCTCAAGGCGCTGCGGTCCCTGCTGGACCGTGAGGAACGCCTCATGGCAGTTGCACGCCAATGACTTACCAGCCGATTGTCGTAGGCACGGGTCTTGTTGCATGGGGTTTCATGCAACGGACCATGGAGACCCAGACCGAAGCGTTTGAGAACTCCTTTATCGTCAAACGCGATCTCGACTATTTTGCCGAGAATATCGGTAAGGTTGAGAACGCCGAAGACTTGGTGAACGATCGTCGGCTTTTAACAGTGGCACTGGGCGCCTTTGGCCTTGATGAAGATATAAACAGCAAGTTCTTTATCAAAACCATCCTCGAAGAGGGTTCACAAGCAGATGATGCCTTGGCGAACCGTTTGGCCGACACAAGGTATCGCGAATTTGCCGAAGCCTTTGGTTTTGGTGATTTGGGTGGGCCTTGGCACAAAACGCCAGGTTTTGCAGAAAACATCCGAGAAGATTTTGTCGCACGCCAATTTGAGCGAGCGGTTGGCGAACAGGATGAAAATCTGCGCTTTGCCATGAACGCGGTACGTGAGCTGGACGACATCGCGCTCTCAGGCAGTAGTGACAACACCAACTGGTTCACAGTGATGGGCAACCCGCCACTGCGCCGGGTGTTTGAAACCGCTTTTGGGCTTCCAAGTGAATTTGGCTCACAAGATCTGGATTCTCAACTGAACACTTTCCGCAGCCGTCTGGAGAAACTCACAGGTGATGGCGAGATTTCCCAATTTGTGTCAACGGAAGCGCGTGACCAGATTGTGCAGCGGTTTTTGCTGATGTCTGAGATCAACAATGTCTCCGTCGCAAGCTCCGGACAGATCGCTCTGACCCTGTTGTCCTACTGATCTTAAAGACCGACAAGGCACTTACGCGATACAGCTGCGATAACGACGCAATACAGACGCGATACCGACGTCCCAAATCGCTCAAAAAGGCGCGCTCGAAGGCGCGCCTTTTCTGTGTTCAGACGCCGCGTGCCCCGGCGCGTCTCAGCAGCAATGTGAGCTTGGCAAAGGCGTTGTCAATGGACGCGCTCTGGCCATCTCCAAGGTAGGAATCCAGCTCTGGCCAGGCGTTGATCGCCACGTCCAAGGCAGGATCAGATCCGGCGGAATAAAGCCCGGCGCGGATCATCGTGGCGGATTGTTCATAGGCGCCCAAAAGCTTGCGAGCCTCTGTAATCACTGCATTTTCTGTTTGTGTAGCACAGTGCGGCAAGCTCCGTGACACTGACCTCAGAAGGTCCACAGCTGGGTAGCGGCCGCGCTCAGCGATCTTGCGATCCAGCACCACATGTCCATCCAACACCCCCCGCAAAATATCCGCGATCGGCTCATCCATATCCGAGCCCGCCACCAAAACACTGAACACACCGGTGATATCGCCTTGCCCTTCCAACCCGGGGCCGGCACGTTCACACAGTGACATGATCATATGAGAGGTCGATGGCGGATATCCCCGAAGCGCTGGCATTTCTCCGGCCGCAACGGCCACCTCACGGTGAGCCTCTGCGAATCGGGTAATCGAATCTGCCATGAAAATCACATGCTTACCCTGATCGCGGAAGTGCTCTGCCACACTCATCGCGGCGAGAGCGCAACGCCTGCGCACGAGCGGCGATTGATCGGATGTGGCGGCGACGACGATGGACCGCTTAAGCCCTTCAGGCCCCAAGACATGCTCAACGAATTCCCGAAGTTCACGCCCCCGTTCCCCAACCAGCGCAATGACGGCGATGTCACCTGTCATGTGGCGGGCGAATTGCCCCATGAGGCTCGATTTGCCGACACCAGATCCTGCAAACAAACCAATACGTTGGCCCTTCACGATCGGCAGCATCGTATTGAAGACCGCCATCCCGGTTTCAAGCCGGCTGCCAAGTGCCCGTCGCGCCGCCGCAGGTGGGGGCGGGTTTTTCAGGGGCCGCATTTCCGGTCCACGCAACAGAGGTTTTCCGTCAATCGGGTTTCCGTAAGGATCAATGATCCGCCCGATCCAAGCATCCGAAGGCGCGATCCCGATCTGGTCGCGCAACGCAACGCGATCTCCAATCGACACGCCATCCGGTGCCGCGTCAGGTAACATTGTCATATCGTTACTATGCAACTGTATGACTTCACCGGAAATCCTGCGCTCATCCTGAAGTGTAACTTCTAGCAAATCTCCGATTCGCGCGACTTTGTTGAGGCCGCGCACCCTCAGAAGATTGCCCTCAACCGCGCTTACACGGCCTATGTCCTTGATTGGGCGCACTCTTTCGAGTTCCGCGCCAAGGCTTTCTAGCCCTTTTGTGTCCATTGGATTCTCCAAAGTTCCTACGAAACACTTTCTAAAGGAATCAGGGTTAAGCCTTGCTTTAAGCAGTTCGAGGGAGAAGCCCCGATGTTCAAATCGTTGGACGTTTTCAAAGCCGCCCATGCCATGGGCAAACATGCAGCCGCACGACAGACCGTCGTTGCGCAGAACATGGCGAATGCGGATACTCCGGGTTATCAAGCCCGCGATATCAAACCTTTCCAAGAGATTTATCAGAATGATGGCGGTAGCGGCACCATGCGTGCAACCCGCGCTGGTCATCACGGCAGCAGCTTGGAGTCCTCTGACATGGCTCCAGGTCTCTCCACTGCGGAAGTTTCCCCCAACGGTAACAGCGTTTCTGTCGAAGAAGAGATGCTGAAAGCAGTAGAAATCAAGCGCCAGCATGATCGTTCGGTCGCGATTTACAAATCCTCCATGTCTGTCCTGCGCACAGCCATCTCGCGTTAATTCACAAGGTATCTGATCTATGAGCGACTTCGGTACAGCCCTAAGTGTCACCTCCTCTGGCCTACGTGCACAGGCCGCGCGCCTGCGCCACGTCTCTGAGAACATCGCAAACGCTGATACACCCGGGTATCAGCGTAAAACTGTTCAATTCGAAGCTGATACGGCTGCGCGCGACGGGCGCGTCTCGGTTGGTCCGGTACAGCTTGATCGTTCGGAGGGTCAGCAGATTTATGACCCAAGCCACCCGATGGCGGATGGCACCGGGAACTACATGAGCTCCAACGTTGATATGATCATCGAAATTGCGGACGCGCGTGAGGCGCAGCGCAGCTATGAAGCCAACCTCAAAATGTTCGACCAGACGCGACAGATGTCTTCGTCGCTGATGGAACTTTTACGCAAATAACAAGTGAATAAGGAGAGCCAGAATGGATGTCCGTACAGTACTCGCCGCACAGAAATATACCGCTTCCAAGCCTGCAACCGGCCCGGCGGAAAATGCTCAAGGTGGCAACGCGCTATTTGGTCTGGCGAAAGACTTCGCCGCGACCCTGCAGGAAAGCGAGCAGGTGTCCATGCAGGCCATGACCGGCAAAGCGGACCCGCACACGCTGGTCCAAGCTTTGGCTCAGACTGAGCTGGCCGTCGAAACTGCCGTGACCGTGCGCAACAAGGTCGTGGAAGCCTACCAAGAAATCCTGCGCATGCCCGTCTGATGCTGGAGCAGGCCATCTTCTTTGACACGCTGCGCCAAGGTCTTTGGGTTGCAGTTTTGATCTCCACGCCGATCCTGGCTGTGGCGCTGATCTCTGGTGTGGCAGTTGGCTTGTTTCAGGCTTTGACATCCATTCAGGAAATGACGCTGACGTTTGTGCCCAAGGTTCTGTGCATCGTCATCATTTTCTGGGCGACCATGGGTTTCATGGTGCAGACGCTCGTGTCGTTTTTTCAATCAAACATTATCCCGCTTGTTGTCGGAGGCTGACTATGGATAACGCCGGTTACACCACACTGACCCGTCAATCCGGGCTGAAACGAGAGATGACTGTTTTGGCCAATAACATCGCCAACGCGGCGACAACGGGCTATCGCGCAGAAGGTATTACCTTCTCGGAATTCATTAAGTCTGCGCCAGGGACTGAAAGTATCTCGATGGCTGCCGCCAATGTGCAGACGACGTCGCTGGAGCAGGGCGCTCTGAAAAAGACCGGTGGCAGCTTTGATTTCGCGGTCGAAGGTACAGGGTTCTTCCTCATTCAGACTCCTGAAGGGGAACGACTGACTCGTGCAGGTGCTTTTACACCAAATGAGAATGGTGATTTGGTCACCATGGATGGCAACCTGGTTCTGGATGCTGGCGGTGCGCCGGTCTTTATTCCACCAGATGCCAAGGGCGTTGATGTGGCCTCAGACGGTACGCTGAGTGTTGATGGCCAGCCGCTGGGGCAGATTGGTCTCTATCGACCGACGAATCCGCTCGATCTCAGACGTGAGTCGGGCACTCTGTTTGAAGCGCCGGATGGATACGAACCCATCGAAGATGGGCGTATTTTGCAGGGCTTCTTGGAAAGTTCCAACGTCAATCCGATCAACCAAATTTCGCGCATGATCGAGGTGCAACGCGCCTATGAGATGGGTCAAACCTTCCTCGACAATGAACACAACCGCATTCGCGACGCGGTAAAAACACTAGTCAAGTAACCAGAGGATTTTGCCATGCGGGCCCTTACGATTGCAGCCACAGGTATGAGCGCACAGCAGCTGCGTGTCGAAACCATTTCCAACAACCTCGCCAACATGTCGACCACTGGCTACAACGCACGTCGCGCTGAATTTGCCGACCTGCACTACCAGCAAGTGTCGCGCGCTGGTGCGATCAGCGCCTCTGATGGGTCGGTTCTGCCGACGGGTGTGCAGGTAGGTCTAGGTGTGCGCCCTTCCGCGATTTCCGTTCAGCTCGAACAGGGCTCGTTATCCAACACCGGTGGTGACCTTGATGTGGCCATCGAAGGCAAAGGCTATTTTGAGGTGGCACTGCCTTCCGGACAGTCTGCGTATACCCGTGATGGTGGTCTGAAACGCAGTGCCGACGGTTTGATCGTGACATCCGATGGCTTCCCTGTGGCGCCTCAGATCACGATCCCAGAGGATGCGCGGAGCATTTCCATCAACGGTGATGGTGAAGTCTACGCGTATTTCAACGACTCCCCTGATGCGGAACTTTTGGGGCAGTTCTCTCTGGCCAATTTCTCAAATGCGAAAGGGCTCGAGGCGATTGGTGGAAACCTGTTCCTTGAAACCGAGGCGTCCGGCGCTCCTGCCGTATCCGACCCCGGTCAAGATGGTCTGGGCACCATTCGCCAGGGCTTCCTTGAAGACAGCTCCGTGGATGCTGTACGCGAGGTGACCGAGCTGATTGAGGCGCAACGTGGTTACGAAATGAACGCCAAAGTTATCACCGCGGCCGACCAGATGATGGCTGCCACAGCGCAGGTAAGATAAAATGAAACGCATCCTTGCAGCTCTACTTCTGGTTTGTGCGGCACCGGTTTCAGCTGAAATCGTTGTGGCGACTCAAACCATCCGAGCCAATACCATCGTCACTGCCGACGCTGTTGGTCTCAAACAGGGTGATGTCGCCGGGGTGCATTCTGACCTTGAAGCCGTCATCGGGCTCGAAGCACGGAAAGCGATCTATCCCGGCCGCCCCGTGCGACTTGGCGATGTTGGTGCGCCGGCATTGGTTGAGCGCAACCAAATCGTGACCCTCAGGTACAACTCGGGAGGTCTCGAGATTCTAACCGAAGGGCGCTCCTTGGCGCGTGCAGGTGCCGGAGAGGCTTTGCGCGTCATGAATATTGGATCCCGGTCAACAGTGACAGGGACTGTAATGCCGGACGGCAGCGTCCACGTGTCTAACTAAAGGAAGAGAATGGTGCGTCTTTTTTCAGCAGTTCTCGTGATCTCAGCGCTGGCCATCTCTGGGTGCGCGCGTATGGATCACATCGGCAAAGCGCCTAGCTTTACGCCGACTACGAATAATCAAGAGCACTATGCGATGATGAATCCACCGCTGCCGGCTCAAACCAACGTATCCCGCCGCTCTGACAGTGCCTCTCTTTGGAGTGGCAATAAGCAGTCCTTGCTTGGCGACCGCCGAGCCGCGCAGCGTGGCGACATTCTGACTGTTGTCATTGAGGTAGATGAAGAAGCTGAAATCGACAATGAAACCGAGCGTAACCGCAGCGGCTCTGAAAGCCTGAGTGTTCCGCAGCTGATCGGCATTCCTCAGCGTGTCAACGACAGGCTGCCAGACGGCGCGACGACGGATCCTTTGGTGGATCTGACTTCGACAAGCAGCAGCAGCGGCGATGGCTCTGTGAAACGTAGCGAAAAACTCACGCTCCGCGTCGCCGCAACAATCGTAGATGTGCTGCCAAATGGCGTGCTTGCCATCCAGGGTACGCAGGAGCTCCGTGTGAACTTTGAGCTGCGGGAGCTTCTGGTTTCTGGATATGTGCGACCAGCCGATATTTCTCGTAAAAACGAGATCACTTTTGACAAAATCGCGTCGGCGCGTGTCTCTTACGGTGGCCGCGGACAGATCACTGACGTGCAACAACCCCGCATTGGACAGCAAGTCCTCGACGCTGTGCTGCCATTCTGATCAAGGTCTCCCATGAAAAAACTTCTCCCAATCATCATGTTGCTCGTCGGTGTTGGCGCGGGTGTGGGTGCAGGGCTTGCCCTGCGCCCGGCACCGGAACCTCCGGCTATGGATGCAGAGATGGCTGACGGCGCCGAACACGCCGACGAGCACGACATGAAAAAGGAAATGAAAAAGGAAGAGAAGGCTGACGGCCCACCAAAGGGGCGCGAATATGTTGAACTGGTTGACCAGTTCATCATCCCGGTCGTGAACGACAGTTCTGTAACCTCGCTGATCTTGATCACACTCACGCTGGAAGTTGACTCCGGCGCCACGGAGCGGGTGTTCCAGGCCGAGCCACGTATTCGCGGCGCGTTGCTGCAAGCGATGTTTGATCACGCAAATATTGGCGGATTTAATGGCGCTTTCACAAACTCAAGCAAGCTTGAGCCGCTTCGCCAGACCTTCGTAGAGGTGGCGCAAAAAGTGTACGGCGACGAGATTTCTGACGTTTTGATCGTGCAAATTACCCGCCAGGACGTGTCGTAAGAGGTAAGGGACTCTCCCTTCTCACGACGACAAAAAGAACGCGCCGAGCCATGGCTCTGGCGCGTTTTTTTATCCGCAGTTGAGCTTGGTTTCCATCACGGCTTCGATCAGCGCGGTTTGCCGCGCTTGGCGGCGTTTGCTTTCTGCATCTTCAAGCAAGGTCTTCATGACATCTGCTTTGCCGAAGTGCTTTTGCAGTTCCCGAAACGCCATTTCCTTGCGAACCAAGACATTGGCGAGCTGGTGGTTCAAGATTTTGCGGTTGCGGCCAATCCAGTTGTTCCATGCCAGATCGCCACCCGTCATACGCAAGGCGCTGTCATGGCGCATCGTCTCGCGCCCGCTTTTTTCTTGCTCGGTGAGGTCATTGAGCAAGCCACGCAGCTTTGTTTCTTCTGCTTGTACGACTTGCATGGCGGCCTGTGCTTTTTGGTAGCGCGCCTGAGTGATCACATTCAGTTCTTTCAAATCGTCGCTCATACCCGTCCTTTCGCGCGTTGGCGCATGGCATCTGCAAAGCGTATGGCTGCAGCCACTGCCGCATATTGCTCAACCGGAATTTCCTGACCGATCTCTACAATCGCATGCAATGCGCGCGCTGTTGGAGGATCCCGGTGGATTGGAATGGCGGCTTCTTGCGCCTTTTCTCTGATGCGCGCAGCGATTTCATCGACGCCCTTGGCAACGCAGACCGGTGCTTCGCCAGGGAGCCGCGACCATTTGAGCGCAACTGCATAATGTGTCGGGTTAACGATGATGACATCTGCCTCCGGCACGTCCGCCAGCATCTGGTTCATCGCGATTTCCTGACCTTTCTGGCGGCGCTGTTGTTTCATATGCGGGTCGCCCTCAGATTCTTTCTGCTCGTCGGTCATCTCTTTTCGGGTCATCATATTTTTGCGGATGTGCTCGGCGCGCTGCCAGAAATAATCCACAGCTGCGATTGAGGCAGCGACGATGATCACGATCATCAAGAATTCGAGCATCAGCCGCCCAAGCAGAGCCGGTACCATGATTGCATCGAGCTGGATTGAGGAGGCCATTTCAGGCATCCGTATGTTCAAGAAGATACCGAGGCAAATCGAGTAGATCGCAAGCTTCGCGAAGCTTTTCGCAAATTCAAAGAGTCCGTTGCGCCCAAATTTGTTTTTGGCATTCGAAATCGGGCTGATCTTTGAAAGCTTGGGCTGAATTTTTGAAGGGGCGAAGATAAAGGCGTTCTGAGCGATGATGCTGAGGATCACAGCGATCATCGGGATCACGAACCATGGTGCCACAGCCCAAATCATCTCCAGCATGATGCCGCCAATAGGCGTGGAAGGACTGCCTTCAAAAACCAGCGGCGCGATGGATTCTGCCTGATCCAGAAGAACCATCAGACCATTTCCAGCCGCTTTGATGGTGCCTGCACCCACAGCCAGAAAAGCCAGTGTGATACCCAGATATCCTGCGGCGACCGATACATCGGCAGATTTTGCGATTTCACCCTTTTTTCGTGCCTGATCCAGCTTCTGCTGGGTTGGCTCAAAGGACTTTTCGCTGTCGTCGTCCTGACCGCCTCCGCTCATCTCAATCCCTCAACCGGGTTGATCATGAAACCCTGGAGCGCCCCCCACCAGAGCGCCAGGAGCGCTGGAGCGACAAGAAACAGAAGGAACAGGCCGCCTGCCGTGATGAGTGGCGCACCGACAAAGGCCACCATCAGCTGCGGCATGGCGCGGTTGATAACACCGAGCATCAGATTGTAGATCGCTGAAATGATCACAAAGGGTGCAGCCAGTCGGAACGCCATGGCAAAAGCGGACGAAACTTGAGGAACGCCCCATTCGGTCATGATCTCGCGCGCGGGGAAAACGCCCGGCGGAAACAGAATGTAAGATCCGATGAGAAATTGCGCGACATAGACGTGTAGGCCCATGGTCACCGCAAGCGCGGTGCCGCCAAGAGCCAGCACGTTGCCGACGGCGGGCAAGGGTTCACCGGAAGCACCGCCAAACAATTGGGCCAGAGAGGTGGATTGACCTGCAATGGTGCCTGCGGTTTGTAGGGCAAAGACGAACATGCGTACCGAAATGCCCATCAACAGACCGATCAGACCTTCGGTGGCGGTATACCTCGCGATTTCACCAACGCCGGGGGGTACGGTTTCAAAGACGGGTACTGCCGGGGCAATGATGGCGGTGAATGCCAGAGCCACGCCAAGCTTGATCCGCGGCGGGACGCTGGTTTCGCCAAAGGCCGGCAATACAGACACCGCTGCGCCAACCCGCAAAAACACGAGAAAACCATGCCAGAGCATGGTTTCCGTCAAATTCATTAGCGCGAGCGCATTTTCCATCATGCGGCGACAACCCCAACAAGAGAAGGACGCGCATCCAAACCGATTTCTTCAAAAGACAGAACGGGGTTTGAAATGCCTTTCGCACTCAAGACTGTTCGCAAAAAGCGTCTGCGGCGCGTTGAGGTGACCAGAGCTGCAAAAATACCGCTGTTGCCGGCCTCGTTCATGCGATCAGCGATCGACTGGGCGAGAGCGTTGAACACATCCGGTGGAAGCGCCACATCCATACTGCCAGCGTCACCATCGACTTGATATGTCGCAAAGGTATCTTCCCACTCGGGTGCCAGCTGCACCAACGGAATGGTTCCATCGTCGCGTTTCAGATCAGATATCAGTTGGAAACCAAGACGCTGACGCACATTCTCGCAGATTGCATCCGGCATAACGGTGACATGTCTCGCTTCGGCAATCGCTTCGAGGATCAGCGGCATGTTGCGAATGGAGACCTGTTCATCCAGCAGCATGCGCAAAATCCGATGCAACAGATCCAGCGGCACTTTATCGGGTACAAACTCGTCCATCATACGGCGGTTGGCATCTGCTCGTGCAGGGTCGGACAGGTTGACCATCTCGTCCAGAATGCGGCGCAGTGCTTTAAAGGTTAGCAAGCGGCCGAAGTTGGTCTTGATCGTTTCTAGCAAGTGCGTGGCCAGAACCTCCCCGGGCGTCACAATGGTGATGCCGGAGAGCGCCGCGGCTTCCTGAGCTTTGCTGTCGATCCAGCGTGCGGGGGCGCCATAGACCGGTTCAGAAACATCTTCGCCCAGGGGCAGCGCATCAGGTGTGTCGCCAGCAAGTGCCAGAACTTTCTCCGGCTCCAGACGGTCGCGCACCTGCTCTACCCCCTGAATGCGGATGGTGTAGGTGCCGTTAGGCAGAGAGGGCTCATCGGTGAGGCGGATCTCGGGCAGGATCAGTCCGAAGGTTGAGGCCACATGGGTCCGCATATTGGTGATACGGGCGTCCAGACCCGCGCCGGGATCCAGCACCATATTGACCAGATCCGTGGCGAATTCGACGTGGATGTCATCCAAATCCAAGACATCGCCAATGGGCTTGTCACGCGGCAGAACAGGGGCTTCTTCTTCGAGCGGAGCCTCTTCTTCTTGTGCCTTGTGCTTATAGAGATAATAGGCGGCCCCGCCGAGCACCGCGCCGCCAAATAGAAACGGAACAAAGGGCAGGCCTGGTACAAGCGCAAAGAGCACCATCAGGACGGCCACTGTGGCCAAAGCGGGCGGGTAGTTGCCGAGCTGTTTGACCAGTGTCAGGTCGGTGGAACCGGTGGTGCCACCACGCGCCAGCAGGAGCGCTGAGGCGATGGAGATGATCACAGCAGGGATCTGTGTGACCAGCCCGTCGCCAACAGTCAGGATCGCGTAGGTCTCAAACGCTTGACCGATTGGCATGCCGTGGATCGCGACGCCCATGATCAAGCCCATCACGAGGTTGAGCAGGGTGATCAGAAGGCCGGCGACTGCGTCCCCCTTCACGAATTTTGAGGCACCATCCAGAGAGCCGAAGAAAGTGGTTTCTTGCTGTTCACGTTCACGGCGGGCCTTTGCTTCAGCGTGGTCGATCGCGCCAGCGGACATGTCGCTGTCAATCGCAAGCTGCTTACCCGGCATACCGTCCAAGGCAAAACGCGCGCCGACTTCGGCCATACGTGTGGCGCCTTTGTTGATGACCATGAAGTTCACGATCAACAGGACACAGAAGACAACAAGGCCCAAGAAGACGCTACCGCCCATAACGAAGTTGGCGAAGCCTTCAATCACGTCGCCCGCTGCACCTGTGCCTGTGTGTCCCTGACCAATGATCAACTTGGTTGAAGACACGTTGAGCGACAGGCGCAGCATCAGGGATGCGAGCAAAATTGTTGGAAACGCGGAGAAATCCAACGGACGCTCAATAAACAGCGTGACGGTAAAAATCAAAATGGCGAGCGCAAACGACGCCGCCAGACCGATATCCAGCACCCAAGATGGCATTGGCAAAATCATCATTACGATGATCGCCATCAGCGCCAAGGCCAGCAAAATGGTCGGGCTGAAGAGGGTCTTTAGAGTTTGCGGATTCACGAATTAGCCTCCGTTACCGAGGAAGGGGCGAGCGGAGCCAGTGCTGCCAGGAAAGAGTGATCCCATCGCACCTGCGCTGCTGCCCCGTTGAAGCAGCGGGAAATTGTTTTCCCGTGCAACAGCGGCGGTCTGCACCAAGGGCTCGGTTTGCTTGGCCGGCGCGAGCGGCATTGACCCGGGATCAGGCAGGTTCGCCATGATACGCTTGAAGCGCGCTTTGTATTTCTTTGCGTACTTGGGCGTGCGGGAATGATAGGCCGCGGCGGCATCATCCCAATTCTGCATCTCAGCATAGAGGCGTGACAAGAAATCCGCCGCATAGCGCGCGTTGGCGATGGGCTGGAACATGTGAGTCACGTCGGTAAAATGCTGGCCATGCCACCGGTAGTTCAGCTGAAAGCAGCCCACATCAAAGCTACGTGCGCCTGCTGCGAAGTGCTTTTGAACATAGGACAGGGCTTCGCGCTGTGAGTTGAACCAGACGCCTTTGCCTTCCATGTTCACAGTCCAAGGCCACGGCGTCAGAACACCGTTTTTTGCGCGGCCGGTTTCGGTGCGGGTGATGGCGCGAAGGACGTCAAGTGGGACGCCAGTTTCATTAGAGACGATTCGCGCGACACGGTCGCAGGTCTCAGCCTCTTCAGTGCTGGCGTGCGCGGCGTGAGACCCTTGCGAAAAAGGGTTTATCAGCGTGCTTGCCGCACCGACGCTGATTATCATAAGCGAGTCGCGCACACGGCACAACAATGCTTTGAAAACGTTCTGTTTTTTCATACCGATAGCTTTCTGCCCCAGTTTGAGGCCAAGCTATCGGTCGTTTCTTTACATTTGGTAAGCGTGGTTAAGAGGAAGGCTCGGTCAGACTATGCCAATCCAACAAATCGCCAAGCACGTTGCGGCTTTCAGCACTGTCATCAAGCAGCCCACGGTTGCGCGCCAATATGCCTTGTGTGGCCTCGTCCACCTGAGTTTCCTCAGTGTCCGTTTTCATCATCATATCGCTTGTCTGGCGATAGACCTCGTTTTCGGACGATGCCAGGGCATCGAGATTTCCACCAAGCCAATTCTGCTCTTCGGCACTTTGGTTTTCGCCAAGATCAGAGAGCATCTGTGCTGCCATTTCATGATCGCCGACCAGAGAACGCGCTTGCGCTCGGAGGCGTTCAGCGTCTGCAGAAGTCATGCCAAGCAATTCAGCTTCTGCACGGCGGGGTAGGGAATCGGCCAAAGCGACGCGCGCTTTCAGCAAACGCATTTCATCGTTCTGATGTGAGTTCTGAGCGGCTTGCAGCAGACGTTTGGTTTCCCCAACAAAGCCCATTTCAAACATCTTTTGAGCAAGGGCGAGCGCAGTGTCCGGGGTAATCTTGCCAGGTTCGGCCAGATCTTCCGCGAGCGCAAAGGTGACAATGTCAAAATCTTGCGCGTGTTCGATTACAGCGCTGGCCAGCCGACTACGCACCTCAACGGCAGGTTCGGGACCATCCTTCGCTTCGATCTCTGCAACGATTTCAAAGGCTGGTTCAAATTCATGCACCAACATCCGCGCGAGCGCATGGGCGCGTCGCAAAGAAGGGCCCATCTCGCCGGATTTGTGTTCAACCGCAAGCGCGCCGACAAGTGAAATGGTGTCATTCGACGGAGGCAGGGCCTGTTTGACATGCGAGTCGATCAGCTCAACAATCGCTAGGGTTGCGAGATCTGTGTTCTGAGTGGCGATGTCTTCCAGAGTGGCATCTGCGGCGTGGGTGTTGCCCAGCTCGGCATCAAGATTGGCTTGCGCAAAATCAAAGCTTGTTCCCGGCATTGGGTTGGTGCGCTCAATGCCATTCAGCACAAGGGTCGCAGCTTCGGTATCGCCCTGCTCAACAAGCTGATTGCTCAGGCGTGGCCCGAAATAGTCGCGCAGATGGCGTGGTAGCACATTCAAGCCATCCATTGCGCCATTGATCGCGCTTTCCCCGGTGAGACGCTCGCCGGACAGGGCGGCCCAAAGAGCCACGTGACCGGAGCAATGGCCTTGCTTGGCAAACATGTGGTCACTGTCTTTGGGGGCATCACCGTCAACGATCTGCGCCATGGCATGTAGAATGCGGGTTTCGCCTGTGTTGGGCAGAAGCTTGAGGACTTGCTGGGCCTCGGCGCCAAACGTGTAATGAACGTAGAGCTTTACCAGCCGCTGCAGCGCTTTCTCATTGGTGCGGTCAAATTCGCCCACCAGATTTCTGCGCACATCTGCGAGTTCTTCTACGAAGGTTTTTTCGCCGCTCCAGTCAGCGATGTTCACGGCGGAGTCCGGCAGACAAGTTCCAACGCCAACCTGACCACTCAGAAGGGCCGCAATATCCCGCCCCACTTCGTCAATTACGTTGTAGGCGACGATGTTCACATTCTGGCCATCTAGGCCGACAGCGGCCTGTGGCGGAACGTGATCCATATTTTGGCCGGCAGATTCTGGCGTTTTGAACTGCGGCCCAGCTGCCAGTTCCATTGGTTTCGGCGCCGGTTTTGGTTTCGGCATCGGAACTTGGGATTTCAGCAGGTTTTGCGTCGCGGCGCGATCAACCTGTTTGATCAGGTCTTGCCGCAGCGTGGTGACTTGGACGCTGCGGTTCACAAAGTTCTCAAGCGCCAGAAGGCCGGAAAAGTCCGGTGATTGTGCAGGCTCTTCTTCGGGAACTGGCGCGAGGGGGACCGGTTTGGCCGCCTCAAGTGCGGAGAAGCGGAAAACCCGCTGCGGTGTTTCCGTTTCCACGGCTTCGCCAAATGACAGCGGGATCTGCGGAACATCCTCTGGTTCAGTTGACAGATCTTCGCGAATGTCAAAAATCACATAGCGTTCGTTGTAAGGGATCGATACCACCCGGCAATCACACGCCAGGGTGAGCTCGACTTCGCCCGTACGGTCATTGGCCTTGATGTCCGCGAGACGTGTCCGGGGAATGCGGTCGAACACGTCATCAGTGATGAGGTTCAGATCATTGCCGTCAATCTTGATGCGATAGGTGTTTCCATTCCGGTCGATCGTCCACTCGGTATCGCTGGATGGCAAGGTTGCCACCAGCCGTGTGAAATCTTCATGCTCCCCGGAGATGAAGGGCACATCTTGAGCCTGAACGGTCGCGGCCACAAAGGCCAACGGAATGGACAGGAGTAGTGGTCTCACGCCGCTTCCTTCTTCACTTCTTTGAGTGCTTCTTCAAGTTCAGCAAACTGTGGGCGGTTGTGCCCAGGTGTGTTCTGTCGACCGACTTCGATGCAGATGTTTGGCGAGTGGTTGTGCAGGTTCGCGATAAGAACTTCGCGGATCAGCTGGTGGAAGTGTGCGTCTTCTTCCACGATCCCTTTGATTTTGGCTGCAAATGGGCCAACCAAACCATAAGCAAGGAAAACGCCAAGAAATGTTCCCACAAGAGCGCCACCGATCATCTTACCAAGCACTTCTGGTGGCTGGTCGATCGAGCCCATCGTCTTAATAACACCAAGAACCGCCGCAACAATTCCGAGAGCTGGCAACGCATCTGCCAAGGACTGGAGTGCGTGCGAGGAATGCATCGAATGGTGAAAGTTTGCTTCGATCCGCTTCTCAAGCACCTCTTCAACCTGATGTGGATCATCATAGTTCATCGACGCAGAGCGCAGGGTATCGGCGATCAGATTCACGGATTCCTTATCCGCTTGGATTTTTGGGTACTTCTGGAAAATTGAAGATTCTTCCGGGTTTTCAATATGCTCTTCGATCGCCACGGGGTTCTTTCGGGCAAGTCGTATGAGCTCAAAGAGCAGACAGAGCAGATCTTGATAGTCCTGTGGTTGCCACTTGGTCCCTTTAAACACTTTGCCGAGATCCTTCAGCGTGTGCTTTACCGCCGCTCCGTCGTTGGACAGCAAGAATGCACCAACACCAGAGCCGCCGATGATGATCATCTCAAAGGGCAGCGCCTTCATGATTGGTCCCAAGCTACCGCCAGCAAGCACGTAGCCACCTAACACCATGATGAAAACGACAGCGATGCCGATAATGCTGATCATGAGTCCAAACTCCTTTTACCCTTCTTGGGTGACCATACGCAGCAGCGGGTTAACAATGTCTCATTCGGTGGGCGAATTTGCGTTCCGTCCGGCCAAAATCACGCTGATTGTGTAAGCGGCATCAGGTTTCATGCCGGCCATGATTCCAGCAGCGGCCTCAGGCTTCATCCGGCCAATAAAGCCGGCAGCAAACTGTGGATCCATCTCTTCAAAGAGAAGAGCGACGCTTTTGGGCTTCATGGTTTCATAAACCTGCGTCAGGCGCGTCAGATCGTCTTCTGCCGCGGTTTCGGCAATGGAAATCATGTCGCGCAGGCGATTCTCAGCATCTTCAAGCGCCGCCATTTTGCGCGAAACTTCGGCGTCTGCGATATTGAGCGCCTGCAGGCGATTCTTGATCTCGGCTTCCTGCTTCGCGATGCGTGCCTCGCGTTCTTCAAACACGGACATCAGCTTGCGCATATCTTCTGGATGCTCACAGGCCTGCGGTTCCGCCATCGCCATTTGAGGCGAATCAAGGAGTGGCTCTTCGCGTGCCAGCGCTTCTGTTGCGCCCACGCCCACCCGCAAGGTGGCAGAAGCAACCAGGAAAGACGCAATCATAAACAGGCTGCCTTTGGCCTGTTTGCGCGGCGTTTTGCCTTTGGCTTTTGGCTTGCGGGTTTTGTCGGCAGCGCCAGCTTTGGCTGGCGCGTTTTTCTGAGCCTTTTTCATTGCTTTCGCTCCGTTTAAGCAACGTGACGGGTGAAGACCGGGGCAGCTTTTGTGCCCTCATCTGCGTTTGTCTTGCCCGATTTGCCTTTCTTTTTGGTTTGCGTAGCCGCCTCTTTTGCAGCTTTTCGCTTCGCCTTGCGTTTGGCTTTCTTTTTCTCGCGACGACGCAGGCGTTCTTCTTCTTCGGCTTCGAAATCAATCTCGAACTCTTGGTCGAGGAGATCTTCATCCGTCAGCTCGTCATCATCATCTTGTTCTGCGTCTTCAGCTTTGCGCTTGGCAGCTGCTTCAAGCTCTTTTCGCAGAGCTTCTTCTGCGGCTTTTGCCTCAGCTTTGGCCGCATCCGCTGCGGCGCTGTCCTGCAAGTCATGCATTGACGCCAGCATGAGTTCCAAACGCTTCGAAACGCCTTCTGCGCGCTCGGTCAGCGTTTCAAGTCGCTCTGTCGACTTCCCAGCGGTCTGCTGAGCGGCCTTGAGGGTGCGTGTCATGTCGTCAACTTGCGCGGACAAGACAGCGACCGCACCACCTACACCGGTTTCAAGGTCATTAAATTTCGCAAGTCTGCGTGCGAGCACATAGCAATAAAGCCCTGCACCAAGAGCACCCGCGACCAGTAAGATATCTGCAATCAAATCCATCTCGGCACTCCTTAATTCAGCACGAATTCCATGACCAAAAGGTCGGAAACCCGCTCTTGGCCAGTTACAATTTGGACACGGCGCAACATCTGAGAGCGCAGCTTCACCAAGGCATCGGGCGATTCGATGTCGGAAGGGCTAAGCGCGCGGAGATATCCGTTAAGGACATCAACGACCCGTGGGAGAACGCGTTCGACTTCTTCTTGGTGTGCGCTGGGAACCTCTAGCTGCGCGCGAAACCGCAAATAGTCAGCAGAACCACCAGATGTCAGTGAAACGACAAACGGGTCGAGACCAACATATGTGATGTCCGGGAGAGCTTCGGGTTTATCCATCTCAACCGATTCTTCTTCTGCCGCTGGTGCAGAATCGCTTCCCAATATCATGCCTGAATAGACGGCAAAGAAGCCGCCGCCTCCGCCTGCCAAAGCAAGCACAAGCCCAATAATTAAAGGGAGTTTTGACGCCTTTTTTGGCGTCTCCTCTGTGTCGACAGTTTCGTCAGTCATCGCAGGTTCCAAATTCTTTGTCCCTGCAAGTTCAACCACACAGAAACTAACCGATTGTTAAGCCTGATCGTGGAAACAGTTGTTCAAGGTCGTGCAGAAGGTGCGGCATCACGGAGTAAAGACGTGCAACAATTATTGAATATGTGGACTGGGTTGGACTTGCGGCGGAAAGTGATCGTCGTGTTGGCCACCGTCGCAGTGTTTGCGACAGTACTTTCCCTGGGGCGGGTGGCAACAAAACCTGGAATGGCTCTGCTTTATAGCGGCCTTGAGAGTGGCGCAGCAGGTGAAGTGGTGCGGGCGCTGGAACAGCGCGGCGCCGTATACGAGGTGCGGGGAGGCTCAATCTATGTGGCTTCTTCCGCACGTGACGAACTGCGCATGACGCTTGCGAGCGAAGGGCTGCCAGCGAACACAACGCAGGGCTACGAACTTCTCGATTCGCTTTCGGGCTTCGGCACAACTTCGCAAATGTTTGATGCGGCATACTGGCGTGCCAAAGAAGGTGAGCTTGCGCGTACCATCGTGGTTAGCCCGCTTATCAGCCAAGCGCGCGTTCATATTGCGAACGCCTCCTCAAACCCGTTTCAGCGCCAAATCAAACCCTCTGCGTCGGTGACAATCACAACCGCTGCGGGCGATCTGCCTACAAAACATGCGCAAGCCCTGCGATTCTTGGTGGCTTCCGCCGTTTCGGGCCTGTCGCCGGAAGATGTGGCAATCATTGATGGCAACGGTGGTCTTGTTGGCGTTGCAGAGGAAACAACGACCAAAGTCGGCGAAAATCGCGAAGAAGAGACACGTCTCGCTGTTCAGCGCTTGCTTGAAGCGCGTGTCGGGCCTGGCAATGCTGTGGTTGAAGTGAGCATTGAAACAGTGACGGAGACTGAGTCTATCACTGAGCGAATCTTTGATCCAAACGGCCGGGTGGCCATCAGCACGGATACCGAAGAACGCAGCACCGATTCTCAGAACGCCAGTGGTCAGGTGACGGTTGCTTCCAACTTGCCTGACGGAGATGCGGCTGGGAATGAGTCCGGCTCTTCCAATCAGAACCGCGAGACCAGAGAGCGAATCAACTATGAGGTGTCTGAGACGCAGCGTGAGATTTTGCGTCAGCCAGGTGCCATTCGTCGTATGACCGTCGCTGTGCTTGTGAACGGAACGACGACAGAAACTCCTGAAGGTGAGACAATTGTCACCCCGCGCCCCGAGGAAGAAATGGGCGCATTGCGGGAGCTTGTCGCCTCTGCAGTCGGGTTTGACGAAGCGCGCGGCGATGTCATCACTCTGAAGTCGATGACTTTCCAGCCAGCATTGCCGATGGGGACCTCCGCGGAATCCTCGATGTTCAAAGGCATGACGCTTGATTTGATGTCCATCATCCAGACAGCAGTGCTCGCAATTGTTGCGCTCGTTCTTGGGCTGTTCGTCATTCGTCCTCTGCTGGCCGGCGGCGCCGGAGCAGGTGATCTGAACGAAATGGCTGAGGCACCGATGTTGCCGGGTCTTGATGGAGACGATGGTTTCCCGGCGATGGCTCCGATGATGGGTGACATGGGTGGAGACATGGGGATGCCGATGGCGATTGGTGACATGGGTGGCGAAGTTGGCGGCTTGCCTGCGCTTGGAGGAGATATGCCAATGGGAGGCGATGGCATGTCACAATCCGATGCGGCCGAACGTCTGCGGTCCTTGATCAGTGATCGCAAAGAAGAAACCGTGGAAATCCTGCGCCATTGGTTGGACGATCGTGAGGAGCGTGCCTAATGTCGGTCTCCCATCTTTTTGAAGACTTTGGTGGCATTGCTGAGCCGCAACCCGCACCTGTTGAAGAAGCAATCGGCAACGAAGACGAGATGCTGGAAAGCTTTGAGCAAGGCTACAAGGCGGGTTGGGATGACGCGATCAATGCGAAATCCGAAGAACACGCAAATATGTCTGCGGAACTTGAGCGCAAGCTTCAGGATTTGTCTTTCACATATCATGAGGCGCGCGAAGCCATCGTCGCCGATATGGCGCCCACTATCGAGAAAGCGATCATGACCGTTTTGCCGGAACTGGCGCGCCAAGCCATTGGGGCGCTGGCTGTGGAGCAACTCAATGAGATCGTGCGCGAAAGCAGCGAAACTCCTGTTGTTTTGTCCGCTGCCCCTGATGCGTTTCAGCCGGTTATTGATGTCATGCCTGAAACCCCACAATTCCCCGTCGAAGTCGTCCGAGACGAGAGCCTAGGGGAAGGTCAAATCAGATTCGAATTCGCAGAACGCGAACGACTGCTGGATATGAGCGAAGTTTTGGACACCGTTGCCGAAGCTCTGAAAGCGTTCACACATGAAACCCGCAAGGAGGCCCAGAATGGCTGATCCAATGATGAAACCCGATTCCGCCAACCCGTTTACTTCCGTGCCGGTTGAGATCACAATCTCTGTTGGCAAGGCGCGGCCGCTGATTGGTGATTTGCTGAATATGAATGAAAACTCCGTTCTTCCGCTGGACAAGCGCGTGGATGATCCAGTGGAGCTTTACGTCGGGGATAAGCTGATTGCCCGTGGCGAGCTGGAAGAGCTTGAGGGCGGCCAAGAAGGTCAGCTGGCCGTTCGCCTGACCGAAGTCGCAGAATTCGAAAGCGGTCTCTGATGCGTAAGGCGGCTTCTATCGCCGCCGCCCTGCTAATCTTCGTTCTCTTTCAGGCTGATGCTGCATTCGCTCAGGATGTATCGCTGTCTATCGGGAACGATGAATCGCTTACGGCGCGCAGCATTCAGCTATTCCTTTTGATCACGATACTCAGCCTCGCGCCGGGTATCGCGATCATGGTGACATGTTTCCCGTTCATTGTGACGGTGTTGTCGATCCTGCGGCAGGCGATCGGACTGCAGCAATCACCCCCCAATATGATGATGGTCTCACTGGCCATGTTCCTGACGTATTACGTGATGGAGCCAGTGTTCATGCAGGCTTGGACGACGGGCGTGCAACCGCTTCTGGACGAATTGATAGATATCGAGACGGCGTTCCAACGCACCACGGAACCTTTCCGGCTGTTTATGTCCTCTCGCTTGGATCCAGACACCTTTTTGCACCTCGCCGCATTACGCCCTGATACGGCACAGGTCGCTCCTGGGCCGGACGCGCCGTTGTCTGTCTTGGTTCCAAGCTTCATGCTCTCTGAGATCGCGCGCGCTTTTCAGATTGGTTTCCTGATCTTCCTGCCCTTCCTCATTATCGACCTCGTGGTTGCAGCAGTGTTGATGTCTATGGGTATGATGATGGTCCCACCGGCAATCGTGTCATTGCCGTTTAAGCTGAGCTTCTTTGTGATTGCAGATGGCTGGAGCCTGATTGCAGGCAGCCTTGTGCGCAGCTATTTCTAGGGTGATTATTGAGCGCATCGCTTTTTCATTTGAAGCGTTGCGCTCAAACGCCGACAGTGGCCTCACAGCAAACCTGGTGAAGATTTCCGATGAACCTCAAGGCGACCCTTTTGGCCCTTCTGGCCTTTGCGCTTTATTCTACGCATGATGTGGTCGCAAAGTATCTTGGCGCGACCTATTCGCCCTTTCAGATCGTTTTCTTTGCTTCCCTGTTTTCTTTCCCACTTGTGACAATGATGTTGGTGCGGGACCCGACGCAGGGAAATCTACGCCCAGTGCATCCTTGGTGGGTGGCTGTGCGGTCTTTGTGCGTTGTTATTGCACCTGCCGCCGGGTTTTACGCCTTTGCAAACCTGCCATTGGCGCAGGTCTACGCGATTTTGTTCTCTTCTCCTCTGCTCATCACATTGATGTCGATTCCAATCCTAAAGGAGAAAGTTGGGCTCTGGCGGATGCTCGCTGTCGTCATTGGTCTTGGAGGCGTGATGATTGTCGTGCGCCCAGGTGCGACAGAACTTAATTCCGGTCATGCCGCGGCGATTATCACTGCGCTGAGTGCGGCTCTTCAGTCTGTTATCGTCCGCAAAATCGGGCGTGAAGAGCGGCGCGTCGTTCTCATGCTCTATCCGCTTTTGGGCAGTGTTGCCGTGATGTCGGTGGTTCTCGTATTTGTATATGAACCGATGCCGCTGATAGACCTTGGCAGTATGGCGTTTGTGTCTCTCTTTGGCTTCTGCGCGACCTTGCTTCTGGTTTATGCCTATACGATTGGCGAAGCGGCGCTGGTTGCGCCCATGCAGTATTCTCAGATCATTTGGGCGATGATTTTTGGTGCCTTGTTTTTTGGTGAGACACCTGATGTGGCAACACTGCTTGGTGCCGCAATTATCGTGGCCAGCGGCCTTTTCATCATTGCGCGCGAAGCTATGGGCGGAAATTCGGAACAAACACCCGTGCTGCGGACCCGCTCACGAGGCATTTCTCCCGGCAGTCTGCGCGTCAGTTCGGCCATGCGGCGACCGGAGCGAACAGACAAGACCGATCCCTAGAGGGCTGTGGTTGCCCTTGCCAAAGCAAATCGAACCGACTATGCCGCGCGGCACGGTCGGAGTGTAGCTCAGCCTGGTAGAGCACTGTCTTCGGGAGGCAGGGGTCGGAGGTTCGAATCCTCTCACTCCGACCAAATTTTGACTCGCCAAAATTCCGTAGAACCTGCGCGACGAGGCGTGCCTGTGTCTCCTTTGTCTTTGGATGATTTGGCATTGCATGTTTTTGCAAAAGCCTTATAAGGCTCCGCCATACATGCGCGTGCAGCCCGCTTAGGCTTGATCTGATTCTCTTTGACAGAGAGGCCCGTTCGGACGTGGCACGCATTACAAACGTACCGAACCAAAAAGGTCCAAGATCATGGCAAATTCGCCCCAGGCAAAAAAACGCGCCCGTCAGAACGAGCGCCGTCTCGAAGTTAACAAAGCACGTCGCTCCCGCATCCGCACCTTCCTGCGCAAAGTGGAAGAAGCGATCGAATCCGGTGACAAAGCGGCGGCAACTGCTGCTCTGCGCACGGCTCAGCCAGAACTGATGCGTGGCGTGAGCAAAGGTGTGTATCACAAGAACACTGCGTCCCGTAAGATGTCCCGTCTGGCATCTCGGGTAAAAGCGCTGGCATAAGCTCTCGCTTTAAAGAATTCTGAAAGCGCCGCTGTTTCAGCGGCGTTTTTTTGTGCCTGCCGGTCAGCTGTATGCAAAGCCGAGGAGCAAGATCCCAAGGATGACCCGATAAATCACATAGGGGGCGAAGCTGACGGTGCGGAGCAATCGCATCATAAGGATCAGGGCGAGCAGAGCCGCGAAGAATGAGAAGATCGCTGCGAGTGCGCCATCCTGAAGGATCGTCACGTCCGCCTGCGCTGCAACGTCGATGGAAAGCAGGGCGCCACTCGCGAGGATGGTGGGGATCGACAT
>NZ_CBDDGH010000002.1:0-20343 GCF_965227725.1 Shimia sp.
ACTTTTGAGCGCAAAGATGCCGAGAGCAGGCAAAATATCACTAAAAAGACCCTGTTTTCATTGGCTTGTTACACGAAAATCCTTGCAATACGCCGATACCCCCTTCAGATGGACGTGCTAAGTTTTCATCTTCGACCTTCTGCTCCGCTATCTGGCTCAGTCATTCGATCATGTGACCAAGCCGCGCTGTTGCATTCCGTGGACAGCATAAGATCAGGAGAGACGACGATGGCCACAGGCACCGTCAAATGGTTCAACACCACCAAAGGCTTCGGCTTCATTGCACCGGACGAAGGCGGCAAAGATGTGTTCGTGCACATTTCTGCAGTAGAGCGTTCCGGGCTGACCGGTTTGGCTGACAATCAGAAAGTCAGCTACGAGCTGCGCGCAGGCCGCGACGGCCGCGAAAGCGCCGTAGATCTGGCACTGCTCTAAGGCTGCCACCTTATGGTGAGAAAGGCGCTGCATCCGCAGCGCCTTTTTTGTTTTGGGGGATTGGGGATGCGAGATTTTGCGCGGTTCACAGTCTACGACTCTGCCTTGCGCGACCCGCAAAATACCCGGATGCGGCTGTGCTCACAAAATTTTTCATCTTTCCAACAGAAACGGGCAAGAGTGCTTTGCAAGTTAAACCTATTCTGCAAGTCTTGCTTGCGTCCTGTTCAAACGCCTCTATCTGGCGCAACCAAGCGAGCGCTTGACCAAAAAAAGGAAACCACCCAAGAGTCAGGAACTGTCACAAGAGCCCCCAGCATCCTACATCGACTCTCCGATTTCAAATCTGTGTTTTTTTGCGACTGAATTAGCATTCTGACCTCTCGATTTTTCAAGTTCGCAGCCCAGAAAGCCCTGCCGAACACATCTATTTTCTCCGCAAATCCAGTTGGAGCAGACCATAAATGTCACACACAAAAATTTGGGATTCAGGTTTTCTATGGAATAGCAGAATGTCTAAACCGATAGACTTTCACTTCCCTGGTCAGGCGGGTCACCCTTCCCCAGACGCAGTCGCTTTAGATTTCCTAAGACGGTACCACATAGGGTCAGAAGAAGACATCGAAACTGATGAATACCCTGACTACGCTTACTTTAGAATAAAAGGCACCGAAAAGAAGCAGAACGCGCTTCGAGATATTGTAACCGGCTACAACGGTTTTGTTGTTGTATCTGGTGACTTGTTCAATGTGCTTCAGTCATTCGAACTGGGCAAAACGCGATTCAAACGCATTCCCTTGCTCGCCTACGACAGAAAAACGTTGATTTCTGACAGTTGGTACTTCGTGCACTTTAGAGAAGAAAGAAACTGCTTTGTACCTTCTCAATCTACAGGATTGGTATCCCAACGTGGCCCCGACTCATGGACAGTTGACGACGATTCCAATTTTCATCTTGCAGTAGATCCGTCGGCGGCCGAAGGGGTCGATATATGGGGAGACCGTTCGGCGGTAAAAATGATGTTTTTCTCGGAAAGACTGCACAAGGCGATCACAAGCGCAAATCTAAACGTCAAAGGGATGTGCTTCCGCCGCTGTAAAGTTATCTGACCAAAGCACCTCCTCCCCAACCCTTGCCCCAAACGTCCCCCTCATGCACACTCTTCCTATAGGCGCGCGACTGGGAGGATCAGCGCGCCACTGCCGGAGCCGCCCTTAATCCCGGCACAGAGGCAAGCTTTGGGAGGAGTGTGTCATGACGTCCAAAACCGCAGGCCCCACCCCGCCGGGCAATTTGACACCGCGCCCGCAGAGCGTGCTCAAGGTCAACAAGGTGACCGCAGCCGACATCACCGCCGCGCTCAAAGCAGGCTACGCCGATTTTTGCGCCCACCCGGCGCTCAGCGGCTTCTTCGGGCTGTTCTATGTGGTCTTTGGCCTGCTGATGGTCTGGTGCCTGCTCTGGCTCAATCAGATCTGGCTGATCATCCCCGCCATTGTCGGCTTCCCGCTGGTCGCGCCTTTCGCAGCCGCGGGCCTCTATGAGATCTCCCGCCGCCGACAGAAGGGCGAGCCCTTTGGCTGGTCAGACATCCTCACCGTCATGGCCCATCAGCGCAAACGCGAGATGGGATGGATGGCCTTTGTCACCCTCTTCATCTTCTGGGTCTGGGTCTATCAGGTGCGGCTGTGGCTGGCGATCATCCTCAAAAACGCTTCGTTTTCAGACCTCAACGGCTTTCTGACAACGGTCTTCTTCACGCCGGAGGGTTGGACCTTTCTGGCCGTGGGCACCTGTGTCGGCGCAGGTCTCTCTGCCGCGCTCTTTGCGGTCACCGTGGTGGCCATGCCCATGCTGCTGGACCGTGAGACCAATTTTGTCACCGCCATGCTGACCTCGGTGCGCACAGTCACGGAAAATCCGCTTGTGATGCTCACATGGGCGGCCATCATCTCTGCCACCATGCTGCTCTCGCTGCTTCCAGCCTTTCTCGGCCTGATTGTCACCCTGCCGATCCTGGGTCACACCACATGGCACCTTTATCAACGCGCCGTGCCACCTGAGGGCAGCTGAGACTCCACGCGCGCGGATCACAACATCGGCCAACCGCTGTACGGCTTGATCTCCTTGAGCGCAAAGCTGCTCTCCATCGCCTTGATCCCCGGCATCCGGCGCAGATGCGTCATCGAAAATTCCGCATAGGCATCAAGGTCCTGACAGACCACCTGCAACAGAAAATCCGCATTCCCGCCGATGGAATGGCACGACACGATTTGCGGATAATCCGCCACCGCCTTCTCAAAGGCACTGGCCTCTTCCGCTGAATGGGTGTCGATCTGAATGGTCACAAACACCAGCACGCCCAGCCCGATCTGCTTGCGGTCAATATCGGCCCGGTACCCCTTGATGTAGCCCTGTTCCTCAAGCCGCCGCGTCCGCCGCCAGCACGGCGATGTGGACATGCCCGTCGCCTCCGCTAGATCCGCATTGCTCAACCGCCCCTCGGCCTGCAGCGCTGCCAATATCCGTTTGTCCGCCGCATCAAGCGGATCCTGCCCCTGTCCCATGCCGTCACTCCTTTTGGCAATTCCTACCCGGTACTGCCTACAGAAGGTAGATCTTACCCAAAAACCCACAAACCTAAATACAAACAGATGCAGATCACCCTTCTCAATGATGCTGTTCTTCCGGAAAATAACAGGAAGACATCATGCCAAACGACACCACGCCGCTCCCAGCCAAAGCCCTCCCTCTGCATGGCACCGGCGATCTGCGCCTTGCCATCATCGCCTCACCCGAGCTGCCAACCGGGCACCTCGCCAACACGGTTGCCACCATTGCCGCAGGCCTCGGCGCGGCACACCCGGGCATCGGCAACGTCCCGCTGTCAGATGCCAATGGCGTGACCATCCTGAACTCCGCCGACCGTCCGATTCCGATCCTTCAAGCCGGTGCGGCCCAAATGCTTGAGATCATCCAGAAGGCGCAAGCCCACCGCCCCGATCTCACGCTGGTGACCTTTCCCGAATTTGCCCGCAAGCTGCATTCCTTTGCCGATTATGAGGCGGCATTTCCCCAGCGCGCCCTTGCCACCGAACCGCTCAGCGGCGTCGGCCTCTGCGGCCCCACAAAACTTGTGAAGTCCCTCACCGGCGCGCTGAAGCTTCTCCGGTAAGCCCCCCAGCGCACTCAGACCAAAAGCAAAGCCCATGGACCTCTCACATCTGCTTCTGTTCAACGCCGCCCTGCTGGCCGCAATCCTCAGCCCCGGCCCGGCCTTCTTTGTCGCCATGCAAAACGCCCTGTCCTCCGGCATCCGGGCGGGCGTCGCCACCGGCCTTGGGCTGGGGCTGGTTGGCGCGCTTTGGACCGCGGCCGCCCTGCTGGGGCTGGATCTTGTCTTCAACTGGATGCCGTGGGCCTATACCGCCGTGCGCGCCTGCGGCGGCCTCTATATCCTCTATGTTGCCTACCACATGTGGCGCGGCGCGGGCGCGCCGCTGAGCCCCATCGCCAAACCCGCATCCCATGCCTTTGGTCAGGGTGTGATGATCAACGCGCTCAATCCCAAAACCGTGGTCTTCGCCGCCGCCATACTGGCCACGATCTTCCCACCTGCGCTGAGCACATCAGAGACCGCCCTCATCATTGCAAACCACTTTCTCTTTGAGCTGAGTTTCTATGCCGCCATGGCCTTTGCCCTCAGCCGCCAAAAGGTCCGCGACGGCTACCGCGCCATAAAGCGGCCTCTGGATCGTCTCAGCGCGGTTGCCCTCGGCGCATTGGGAGCGGCTTTGATGCTCAACAGATGAAATCTGGCGGGCTTTACTGCACCCAGACAATCGCTGCGGCCATCCCCAGCATCGCCGAGGTGATCGGCCCCCACAACCGCCGCTCCGGCGCGGACGGTGTGATCCAATTGGCCAGACAGGAAAGCCCCTGCACGCCCAGCGCGATCCAGCTTGTCCAGATCGGCCATTGGGGGTGCCAGCCCGCAGCGGAGGTGATGGCCACCGCCATCCCCAGCAGAATCACCACAGAGACCGCCGCCGCAATCCGCCCGAACAAAGGCAAAGCGCCCTCATGCTGACCACCCTGCGTGATCCGCCCCCAGGGCGCTCCAAAGAGCAGCGCAAATTGAAATCCGATCACCGCCAGACAGGCGGTAAAATAAAGCGCGGGTAAAATCTCTGAAACAGACATGTGTCGGAGCTTAGGCAAAGCGCCCTGCCGTTCAAGGGGCGGCAACAGCAGGCTTCGCGCCCGGGATTGCAGGCCACAGGCAGCACGATCCCCGCAGGCCTCAAACAGAAAAAGGCGCCACCCGAAGGTGACGCCTTTTTTCTTTTCCTCTCAGAGGAAACATGGTCGGGACGGCAAGATTCGAACTTGCGACCCCCTGTACCCAAAACAGGTGCGCTACCAGACTGCGCTACGCCCCGGACCGTGGAGCACCGTTTACCCCCACTGTTCGGGAATGAAAACCCCTAACAACGCCACTTTGCGATTTCTTGTAAAAAATTTGGGTGCCGCATCACGCTTCCCTTTGTAATACCTAGAGATTTTGCCATCCCGCCATTGATTTCCAAGACGTAACGAATGGCCTCTCCACCCGGAATCGGGGTCTCATCCAGAGGAATCGCCTCGTGATGGATGTGTTGAATGACACCTGTCTCATCCGCAAACAGCATATCGAGAGGAATCAGCGTGTTCTTCATCCAGAACGCCACCGGGCCGGTCTGCTCATAAATGAAAATCATGCCCGCACTCGCAGGCATGGCGCGGCGATTCATCAGCCCCACCGCACGTTCATCAAACGTATCTGCCACTTCTACGGAGAATCGCGCCTGTCCCCAGTCCCCTTTCAGCCAAAGGGTGTCTTCTCGACAGGCACTTTGTGCATCGGCCCGCGCTGGCATCATGCCAGCCACTGCCAATGCAATCAAAACGGCGCCGACCCTACGTCCGGCGCCAGTTGGTCTTAGGAGAGCTCTAACGCTGCGTTTTCCCACGCCAATACCTCGGTTGCCATGCGACCACGTTTACCGTCGATCACCCGCAACGCCAAGGCTTCACCTGGCTGGAGGTCTGCCAGGCCGGAGCGGCGCAGCACCTCGATATGAAGAAAGATGTCTTCAGAATTGCCAAAAACATTGGCGAACCCAAAGCCCTTGCCCTTGTCGAACCATTTCACACGTGCCGGCTCCAGAGGCGTGGAGCGAATCTCGCTCAGGTCCATACCTTCGAAATCTGCCAGGGCAACGGGGGTTTCGGTTTCGGGGGCTTCGATCTTATGCACCTCAACGGCCTGTGCGCCGCGGTTGGTGACCTGGATCGAAACTTCGATCACCGAATTGTCGGCGACAGAGCTTTGACCAAAATTGCGCAGAACGTTCGCATGAAGCAAAATATCCGGACCACCATCGTCAGATACGATAAAGCCGAATCCTTTTACCGGATCGAACCATTTCACCACGCCAAAGATACGTGTGGTGTCTTTCTCTAGAGTACTCAATGCCTCAACCTTAGTTTGTATCATCCCCATGATGAGGTTCATCATTGCTGCATCAGGACCAAATCGGCAAGCTCAAAAATATCTTGCATTTCATGCGCTTGCCAGATGCGGCAAAAATTCATCACGGGTTGAGACGGGCAATTTCCCACTGTTTTTCAGGAGCTTCACGGGTCCAGCGGAAGCGATCATGCAGACGAAACGCCCCATCCGCCCAAAACTCGATTTCGGTCGGTATGATGCGGTAACCACCCCAAAAATCAGGGCGTTTGGGGCTTGGGCCATGGGCTGCGGTCACTTTTGCCACTTTTGCCATCAATTCTGCGCGAGAATTGAGCGGTTGGGATTGATTTGAGGCCCAGGCCCCCAGTCGGCTCTTCAAACTGCGCGACTCAAAGTAGGCATCCGCCTGAGGTCCCTCTTCGCGCGATACGTGTCCTCGGACCCGAATCTGACGGCGCAGGGATTTCCAGTGCATCACAAAGGCCGCCGCCCCGGCGCTGTCGATTTCCTGCGCCTTGGCGCTGCCGTAGTTTGTGTAAAACACAAAAGCCGCATCCTCGATGTCTTTGAGCAGCACCATACGCGCATTGGGCATCCCGCTGGCGTCCACCGTCGAGAGCGCAATCGCATTCGGATCATTGGGCTCGCTCTTCTCGGCCTCTTTCAGCCAGGACCGCGCAATCTCAAACGGGTCCTCCCCCGCAAATATCCCGGTACGATCAGTCATATTCCCTCTCCGCTCGCCTTGGGCCACACCGCATATGGTGCCGATTAGATGCTTTGTGAAGCTCTTGATGCACCATGGGCAATCGCCTAAAGGTCAGCAATAACGAATTGGGACTGGGAGTGCGGTATGTCAAATCACCTCATGGCGGGCAAACGTGGCCTGATAATGGGCCTGGCCAACGACAAATCCATCGCTTGGGGCATCGCCAAAGCCTGCGCCGACGCAGGCGCGGAACTGGCCTTTTCCTACATGGGAGACGCGTTCAAAAAACGCGTGGCCCCTCTGGCGGAACAGCTGGGCGTGGACACGCTGATTGATTGTGACGTCTCTGATGCGGACTCCATTGATGCCGCCTTTGCCGAAATCGAGGCCAAATGGGGCAAGCTCGACTTCATCGTGCATGCCATCGGCTTTTCGGACAAAAACGAGCTGCGCGGCCGCTATGTCGACACCTCCAAAGACAACTTCCTGATGACCATGGACATCTCGGTCTACTCCTTCACCTCGGTGATGCAGCGCGCCGAGAAACTCATGAAGGAGGGCGGCTCTGCCCTGACGCTGACCTATTATGGCGCCGAGCAGGTCATGCCGCACTACAACGTCATGGGCGTGGCCAAAGCCGCACTGGAAGCCTCCGTGAAGTACCTTGCCGAAGACCTCGGCAAAGACGGCATCCGCGTCAACGCGATCTCTGCCGGCCCGATCAAAACCCTCGCGGCCTCCGGCATTGGCGACTTCCGCTACATCCTGAAATGGAACGAACTCAACTCGCCCCTGCGCCGCAATGTCTCCATTGAGGATGTGGGCAACTCCGCGCTCTACCTGTTGTCTGAACTCGGCAGCGGCGTGACCGGTGAAAACCTGCACGTGGATGCGGGCTATCATGTGGTTGGCATGAAGGCCGTCGACGCCCCTGACATCGACGCAGTGGTGGGCCGCAAATGAGCCTGACTGCCTTTATCGCGACCATCTCGCTCTGCCTCATGGCCGCCATCAGCCCCGGCCCCGCTGTTCTCATGGCAGCCCGCGTCGGTCTGCGCGACGGTCTGAAGACCGGTGCCGCGCTGGCCGCAGGCATTGGCCTTGGCGCGGTCTTCTGGGCCAGCGCCGCGCTCTTTGGTCTGGCGCTTCTGTTTGAATACGCCCCCTTCCTGCTGACCGCCCTGAAAATCGGTGGCGCCGCCTTCCTGATCTGGACCGCCATCAAGATGTGGCGTGCCGCAGATGTGCCTTTGGAAGACACCGAAGACGCAGCCGCCCTGCCCACGCTCTGGTCAGCCTTCCGTCTTGGCATCTGGACCCAGCTTGCCAACCCAAAGCCCGCCGTCTTCTTCGGCGCGGTCTTTGTGGGCACCGTGCCTGCGGGCACCACCACCCCGGCTCTGGTGCTTCTGCTGCTCTGCATCTTCCTTGGTGAATTCCTCTGGAACACCGTGGTGGCGCGCCTGTTTTCACTGCGCAAAACCCGCGAGGTCTATGTCGGCCTGAAACACTGGATCGACCGTATCTTTGGCGGGCTTCTCGCAGCCCTGGGCGTGAAAATCGCAGCGCTCTGATGCGCCGCCTGCTGGCAATCTTTGTGGCATGCAGCGCCCTTGCGTTGCTTGCCCTGCATTTCAAATCCCAGATCCTCTCGCTGATACCTCCGCCAGGCAGTCAACCGGATCTGCGCTCCCCCCGCTCCGGCATTTCCGAAATCCGCAACTACCAGACACCGCGCCTCGCTGCAGCCATGGCAGAGGCCGGAAGCCATCTGGGCGCACCCACCTACATTCGCATCTTCAAAGAAGAACAAGAGCTCGAACTCTGGCTGCAATCAGACGCCGGCCCCTATCAGCTCTTCAAGACCTACCCGATCTGCAATCACTCAGGCGCGCTTGGCCCCAAGCTCAAGGAAGGTGACCGGCAATCGCCTGAAGGCTTCTACCGCGTGGGCAAAGCCGCGCTCAACCCGAACAGCCGCTTTCATCTCTCCTTCAACCTCGGCTTTCCCAACACCTATGACCGCGCGCAGGGGCGCACCGGCAGCTATCTCATGGTGCATGGCGATTGCGTCTCCATCGGCTGCTACGCCATGACCGATCCGATGATCGAGGAAATCTACGTCACCGTGGAGGCGGCTTTGAACAGCGGGCAATCCTTTGTGCCGGTGCATGCCTTTCCCTTCCGCCCCACCGAGGCGCGCATGCAAAAAACCGAAAACCACCGCTGGCATGAGTACTGGCAGAGCCTCGCCCCCGCCTACCACGCCTTTGCCCAAACCGGGCAGCCGCCGCGCATCTCCGTGCAAAATGGCGGCTATGTCGTCACGCCATAGCCCGCACCATCAAACAGTTTGCGCAACAAAGCGCTTCTGCTAGAAGACCCGAAATCTGCGACAAAGGGGTGAGTCCACCATGAGCGAGCGTCTGCCACACGAAAAAGGCTTCCACATCAGCTGGGATCAAATCCACCGCGACAGCCGGGCTTTGGCATGGCGTCTGGACGGCAAAGGCCCCGATGACGGCGCATGGCGCGCGATTGTCGCGATCACCCGCGGCGGCATGGCGCCAGCCATGATCGTGGCCCGCGAGCTCGACATCCGCGTGGTCGACACAATTTCCGTGAAATCCTACCACTCCGGCGGCGGCAAAGCCGATCAGCGCCGCGAAGCGCAGATCCTGAAAGCCCCGGATGCCGAGCTGATGGGCGACGGCGAAGGTGTTCTGATCATCGACGATCTGGTGGATTCCGGCAAAACCCTTGAGTTGGTGCGCGAGACCTACCCCAAGGCGCATTTTGCCACTGTTTACGCCAAGCCGCAGGGCGAGCCGCAGGTCGACACCTTCATCACCGGCGTGAGCCAGGACACATGGATCTTCTTCCCATGGGATATGGCGCTGCAATACGTCGAGCCTTATCGCGGAACCGACTGATCACGCCTGTCACGCTTGGGGAGTTTTAGGGGGGGCTCCGCCCGTTCACCGCTGAATGTGTCCACTGGACACATTCCAAGACGCGGCTCACCCCCAAGATATTTTCGGCAAGAGGAACCCCCTTTCATTCTGCCCAAAATACTCCGGGGATGAATTGGCGCAGCCAAGAAGGGGCTGGCCCCTTCCCGATACGACACTCGGACAAACATCTGCTTGCACATCTTTGAATTGGCGGCTTTTCTGCGGGAAAGCCGCTGACCTCCGCGCTCTGCGCCCCTTGGTTGGCCTCACCTCTGATCTCAGGATGCCGCCATGACCATCTCCCGCACCACCGCCACTTTTGCTCCTCCCGTGATGGAGGCCCGGCGCTGGCTCGAAGGTGTGGCCTTCACGGAGGAAAAGCCGCTCATCAATGTCAGTCAGGCCGCCCCTGTGGCCCCGCCACCTGAGGCGCTGCGCCGCCACATTGCCGACACCGCGATCAACGTGCCTGAGGCGCATCTTTACGGCCCGGTGCTCGGCCTGCCTGAATTGCGCAGCGAAGTGGCCTCCCAATGGAGCGCCGCCTATGGCGCACCTATTGCGGCAGATCAGGTCGCCATCACCTCCGGCTGCAATCAGGCCTTCAGCGCAGCCCTTGCCGCCATTGCCGGTGAAGGGGATGAGGTGATCCTGCCAACTCCTTGGTATTTCAACCACAAAATGTGGCTCGACATGCAGGGCGTGACGGCAGTGCCGCTCAATACCGGTGAGGATCTTTTGCCCACAGCGGAGGCCGCCGCCGCCCTGATCACCCCGCGCACCCGCGCCATTGCGCTTGTGACTCCCAACAATCCGGGCGGGGTGGAATATTCCGCTGGGCTGGCGCGCGCGATGTATGATCTCGCCAAAGCCCACGGGCTGCGCCTGATCGTGGATGAAACCTACCGCGATTTTGATTCCCGCGACGGCGCGCCCCATGATCTCTTTTCCGATCCGGAGTGGCCCGACACGCTGATCCACCTCTATTCCTTCTCCAAGGCCTACCGCCTCACCGGCCACCGCGTCGGTGCGATGATAAGCAGCGCTGCGCTTTTGGCAGAGGCGGAGAAGTTTCTGGACACCGTCACCATCTGCCCCAACCAGCTTGGCCAGCATGCCGCGCTCTGGGGCATGCAGAACCTCACCGACTGGCTGGCAGGCGAGCGCCTTGAGATCCTCGACCGCCGCGCGGCGATCGAAGACAACTTGCCCAAACTCACTGAAAAAGGCTGGGTTTTGCAGGGCGCAGGCGCGTATTTTGCCTATTTTGCCCATCCGTTTGACATGCCAAGCGATCAACTGGCGCAAAATTTGGTGCGCGATCACGCCATCCTGACCCTGCCCGGCACCATGTTCATGCCGGAAGGTGATCCCGCCGGTGCACGCACCCTGCGCATCGCCTTTGCCAACGTGAACCGCGCCGAAATTGGCGTGCTGTTTGACCGCCTCGCAGCCGTGTCCTACTGAGCCGCCCGCACAGCGCGCTCACAGCGCTGTGGGGCAGAGCCAAAGGGCAGGCCAAAGCGGCTTGCCCCCCCTGCCCCAACCGCGTAGACCTTGCCCTCAGAAACTTGAACGATCACAGGGCGGACAACCGACATGGCGCAGAGCAAAACCTCTAAAACAGCGGTCTGGATTCTCATGGGCCTGCTCATTCTGGGCTTGGGTGGCTTTGGCGCAACCAGCCTGACGGGCACCGTGCATTCTGTCGGCTCCGTGGGCGACAAAGACATCTCTGTCGATGACTACGCCCGCGCCCTGCAAGAAGAGCTGCGCGCGCTTGAGGCCCAGACCGGCCAGTCCCTGCCATTTGTGCAGGCGCAGGCCTTTGGCATCGACCGCCTCGTGCTCTCCCGCCTCGCCACCACCCGCTCGCTGGATGCGGAAAACGACCGCCTCGGCCTCTCCATCGGCGACGAAAACCTGCGCGACGAGCTGCTCAACATCCCAGCCTTCCAGGGCCTTGACGGCTCCTTTGACCGCGACGCCTACACCTTCGCCATCGATCAGGCCGGCATGAGCGAGTCCGAATTTGAAGACAGCGTGCGCGAAGACACCGCCCGCAGCCTGCTGCAGGGCGCGATTGTCTCCGGCCTCAACATGTCTGACGCCTACGCCGATGCGGTCATCACCTACATCGCCGAAGAGCGCGACTTCACATGGGCGCAGCTCACCGGTGACAACCTGACCCGCCCGGTCGAAACACCCGCAGAGGCGGATATCGCCGCCTATTATGACGCCAATCAGGACAGCTTCATGGTCCCGGCCACCCGTCAGATCACCTATGCCTGGCTCAGCCCCGACATGATCATCGATCAGGTCGAAATCGACGAAACCGCGCTACAGGCGCTCTATGAAGAGCGCGACGCCGAGTTCAACCGTCCGGAGCGTCGTCTGGTGGAGCGTCTGGCATTTGGCGATCAGGCCGCCGCCGAAGCCGCGCTGGCAGAGATCACCGCAGGCACCACCACCTTTGAGGCGCTGGTCGAAGGCCGCGGCCTTCAGCTCGCCGATGTGGATCTGGGCGACGTGACCAAAGCCGAACTCAGCGGCGCAGGCGAAGCCGTGTTCCTGACCCCGGCTGGCGGCATCGCCGGTCCGGTGCAGTCAGACCTCGGCCCGGCCCTGTTCCGCGTCAACGGCATCCTGCCCGCCCAAAGCACCAGCTTTGAAGAGGCCAGCGCGGTGCTGCGTGATGAGCTGGCCGCCGACCGCGCCCGCCGCCTGATCGACGCCCAAATCAGCGACATCGACGACCTGCTGGCCGGTGGCGCCACCCTCGAAGAGGTCGCCGATGAAACCGACATGCAGCTTGGCTCTGTTGACTGGCACGCTGCTGTTGACCACCCGCTCGCAGCCTATGAAGGCTTCGGTGCCACCGCTGCGGCCGTGACCGACAGCGACTTCCCACAGGTCGAAGTGCTTGAGGACGGCGGCATCTATGCCCTGCGTCTTGAGGGTGAAACCGAGGCCCACCCGGCCCCTCTGGCAGACGTGAAAGACGAAGCCGCGGCTGCGGTTGTCGCCGAACGCACTGCCGAGGCGCTGAACGCGCTGGTGGAGCGCCTGATGCCACGCCTGTCTGAAGGCACCGAATTTGCCTCCTTCGGCTTCACCGCTGTGGAGGAAACCGGCATGGATCGCGGCGGCTTCATTCCCGGCACCCCGGCGACCTTCCTCAATGATGTCTTTGAGATGGAGCCCGGCGAGCTGCGCGTGCTGGAAAGCGCCAACGGCATCATCCTCGTGCGCTTGAACGCCGTCACCATGCCAGACACCTCTGATCCGGAAATCGCCACCCTCAAGGCGCGCATCACCGAGCAGCTGGCCAGCGGCGTGTCCCAGGACATGTTCCAGGCCTATGCCGAAGCGCTGCAGGCGATGTACCCGGCAGAAATCAATCAGCAGGCACTGAACGCAGTGCACGCGCAGTTCCAATAAGAAAGGCCGCCAAGGTGGACCTGACCCCGAGCTTTGACGAGTTTGCCGCCGCCTATGAGGCGGGCAAAAATCAAGTTGTCTACACCCGGCTTGCCGCCGACCTGGACACCCCTGTGTCCCTGATGCTGAAACTCACCGGCGCGCATAAAGACGCCTTTATGCTGGAGTCGGTCACCGGAGGCGAAGTGCGCGGGCGCTATTCCATCATCGGCATGAAACCCGATCTGATCTGGCAGTGCCACGGCACCGAAAGCCGCATCAACCGCTCCGCGCGGTTTGATCCCGATGGCTTCGCCCCACAGGAAGGTGACCCGCTCACCAACCTGCGCGCCCTCATTGAGGAAAGCCGCATCGACCTGCCCGAAGACCTGCCACAGGCCTCCGCCGGTCTGTTTGGCTATCTCGGCTATGATATGATCCGGCTGGTCGAGCACCTGCCCAACATCAACCCTGATCCGCTTGGCCTGCCCGACGCCTGCATGCTGCGCCCCTCCGTGGTCGCCGTGCTGGATGGTGTCAAAGGCGAGGTCACCGTGGTCTCCCCCGCATGGGCCAGCGAAGGCCAATCCGCCAAAGCCGCCTATGCACAGGCCGCCGAGCGCGTGATGGATGCGGTGCGCGATCTGGAACGCGCCATGCCTCAGGCCGCACGCGATCTGGGCGAAGCCCGCGAGGTGGCCCCACCCACCTCCAACTTCACCAAAGAAGGCTATATGGCCGCCGTGGAGAAGGCCAAAGACTACATCCGCGCAGGCGACATCTTCCAGGTGGTCCCGGCGCAGCGCTGGACACAGGATTTCCCGCAGCCGCCCTTTGCGCTCTACCGTTCGCTGCGCCGCACCAACCCCTCGCCGTTTATGTTCTACTTCAACTTCGGCGGTTTTCAGGTGGTCGGCGCGAGCCCCGAAATCCTCGTGCGGGTCTTTGGCGACGAAGTCACCATCCGCCCGATCGCAGGCACCCGCCCCCGTGGTGCAACACCCGAAGAGGACAAGGCGCTGGAGGAAGATCTGCTGGCCGACAAGAAAGAGCTGGCCGAGCACCTCATGCTGCTCGATCTGGGCCGCAACGACACCGGCCGCGTGGCCAAGGTCGGCACCGTGCGTCCAACCGAGAAATTCATCATCGAGCGTTACAGCCACGTGATGCACATCGTCTCCAACGTCGTCGGTGAACTGGCGGACGACAAAGACGCGCTGGATGCCTTCTTTGCTGGCATGCCCGCAGGCACCGTCTCCGGCGCCCCCAAAGTGCGCGCCATGGAAATCATCGACGAACTGGAGCCGGAAAAACGCGGCATCTATGGCGGCGGCGTGGGCTATTTCAGCTCCGGCGGCGACATGGACATCTGTATCGCCCTGCGCACCGCGATTGTGAAAGACGAAAAACTCTACATTCAGGCCGGTGGCGGCGTTGTCTATGACAGCGACCCGGAGGCCGAATATATGGAGACCGTCCACAAATCCAACGCCATCCGCCGCGCCGCCGCAGACGCCGCACGCTTCACTGGCAACGGCAATACGTGAGCGAGCCGATAACCCCATCTGAAGGTCTCAGCACCGTGACCCCTTATTTCACGGTGCCGGACGCGGATGGGTTTATCACGTTCCTGCACGCCCTCTTTGGCGCAGAGCTGATCAAAGAAACCCGCTATAGCGATGGCACGGTCCAGCACGCCCGCCTGCGGATCGGCACTTCGGTTCTGATGCTCAATCAGGCCACAGCGGACTACCCCGCAAACATCTCCCAGATGCACATTCAGGTGTCTGATGCGGCGGCGGCTCATGCCAAGGCTATGGAACTGGGCGCGACCTCTCTCATGTCTCCGAACCTGCGCCCGCACGGCGAGCATATGGCCGGGATCACCGATCCCTATGGCAACATCTGGTGGCTCGCCAGCCCGGCGAAATCGTAAGCCTGTAACGCTGCTCAGCGCCCCGCGTTTTGTTGCGTGCGGCCCCCGTTGCGCCGCCCGCCGCGTTAATCCGCGCCGCCCAAAAATCGCACCTCCGCAATACAGCCGCATTACCGACGCGATACCGACGTGGAATCCGCCGCAAATTTAAGTGTTAACGCGCAAACATCCGCCGCCGTCGCAGAAGTTTATCCACCCGGTCAAATTGCTGTTACAGTCATCCCATTGATTGCCTTCCAAACCCGCCTTCACTGCCAACCGGCGGGCCTCATTCATTTCCAACAGCGAGGGTCCCATGTCTCAATTCACCCTGTCCCGCCGTCATTTCCTCGGTGCCACCGCAGGCTTCATCGCGCTGCACCCGTTCTCGGCAAAAGCCTCGACAAATCAAGCACATCTGCGGATCATGGAAACCACAGATCTGCATGTGCATGTCTTCCCCTATGACTACTACGCCGACAAACCGCGCGACACAGTCGGCCTTGCACGCACCGCCTCCCTGATCAAAGAGATCCGCGACGAGGCCACCAATTCGCTCCTGATCGACAACGGCGATTTCCTGCAGGGCAACCCGATGGGCGACTACATCGCCTATGAACGTGGCATGAAAGAAGGCGACAGCCACCCCATAATCACTGCCATGAACGCCGTGGGCTTTGACGCCGCCACCATCGGCAACCATGAGTTCAACTATGGAATTGATTTCCTTATGAAATCCATGGCTGGCGCAGGCTTTGAAACCGTGCTGTCCAACATCTCTCTGGAGCAAGGTGCCACCGCTCGGGAGGACAAAACCCTCTTCAAACCCTACGCCATTCTGGAGCGCGAAATCACTGACGGCGCAGGGGAGAAACACCAGATCAAAGTTGGCGTCATCGGCTTCACCCCACCCCAGGTCATGAACTGGGATCGCCGTCATCTCGAGGGCAATGTGCAGGCACGTGACATCGTCGAAACCGCGCAAGCCTTTGTTCCGCAAATGAAAGAAGAAGGCGCGGACATCATCATCGCCCTCAGCCACTCCGGCATCGGCGCGGCCGACCACTCTGACGGCATGGAAAACGCCTCCGTCCCTCTGGCCGCCGTCGAGGGCATCGACGCCGTGCTCACCGGCCACCACCACCGCGTCTTCCCCTCCTCGGCTTATGAGGGCATGGCAGGCGTCGACGTCGACGCTGGCACCCTCATGGGCAAGCCCGCCGCCATGGGTGGTTTCTGGGGCTCCCACCTTGGCTTGATCGACCTCATGCTGGAACGCGACGGCAGCTCCTGGCGCATCGTCGGCCACAGCACCGAGGCCCGCCCGATCTCCAAGCGCAATGAGGATCGCTCCATCACCGCGCTGGTGGAAAGTCAGCAGAACGTATTGAAATCCGTACAAAAAGAGCATGACGAAACGCTCGCCTATGTACGCCGCGCCGTTGGCAAAACCGACGCCCCGCTGCACAGCTACTTCGCGCTTGTGGCCGATGATCCCTCTGTGCAAATCGTCTCCATCGCGCAGCTCTGGTACATCGAGCAAATGATGAAAGGCACCGAATATGAGGGCCTTCCCATCCTCTCCGCCGCCGCGCCCTTCAAGGCTGGCGGCCGTGGCGGCCCGGAGTATTACACAGACGTGGCCAAGGGCGACGTGGCGATCAAAAACGTCTCCGACCTCTACCTCTATCCCAACACCGCCCGCGCGGTGAAAGTGACCGGTCAGGAGGTCAAAGACTGGCTCGAGCGCTCTGCCGGGATCTTCAATCAGGTGGAACCGGGAAAGGCCGATCAGGTGCTTCTGAACCCGGATTTCCCCTCCTACAACTTTGATGTGATGGACGGCGTCACCTATCAGATCGACCTGTCCCAACCCTCAAAGTTTGATCCCAAAGGCACGCTGATCAACGCCGATGCCAACCGCATCGTGAATCTGATGTTTGACGGCAAACCGCTTGATATGAATGCAGAATTCATCATCGCCACCAACAATTACCGCGCAGGCGGTGGCGGCAAATTCCCCGGTGCGATGGGTGACACCATCGTTTTTGAAGGCCCCGACACCAACCGCGACGTGATCGTGCGTTACATCGTGGAAAAAGGCACCATCAGCCCCCGCGCCGACGCCAACTGGACCTTCGCGCCCCTGCCTGACACCTCGGTGTTGTTCGACACCGGCCCCAAGGCTGCCGAGTACAGCGACAGCGTCGAAGGGGTCTCTATTGAGGCCGCTGGAGAAGGCCCAGACGGCTTCGCCCGCTTCCGCATCCAGCTCTAAGAAAACGCACCCAAACCAACACTAAGGGCCGGAGAAATCCCCGGCCCTTCTCTTTGCCCGCCATCGCCCCAACTGCAGCGCTCACAAGCTCACAGCCCTTTTTGTGGCCCCAACGGCCCGCTTTCACGTAGTCTGATTGAAACACGCCTGAACCGGCCCCACCCAAACAGCGGAGCGGACGATGAAACTCACGAGACGGCACTTCCTGAAAGGCACAGCGGCGCTCTATCTCGCTCCCACCATTGCGCAGGCCTCAAGCAACTTGCTCGAAGCCAAGGCCGCTGCGGTGCAATTGATCGACGCGGAATTTGGTGATTATCCGGAAACGCAGGTTTGGGGGTTTGACGGCACTGTCCCTGGCCCGCTTCTGCGCTTCAGACAGGGAGACACACTGCAGCAAACATTGCGCAACAGCCTACCCGAGCCAACCTCCATTCACTGGCATGGCCTACGCCTGCCCAACGCCATGGACGGCGTGCCGGGCTTCACTCAACAAGCGGTGCAAACCGGCGAAACCTTTGACTATGCCTTCCCGCTGAAAGACGCCGGAACCTATTGGTATCACTCCCACAATCACTCCACCGTGCAGGTCGCGCGCGGCCTTTACGGCGTGATTGTTGTTGAGGAGCAAACCCCGCCCGACGTGGACCATGACATCGTGGTGGTTCTGGACGACTGGCGGCTGGATGAAACCGCGCAGATCACCGAAGATTTTGGTGCCATGCATGATTGGACCCACGCTGGCCGGATGGGGAATTATGTGCATGCCCACCTCACACCGTCGCCCGCCTCTGTAGAGGAAAACGCGCGTGTGCGCTTGAGATTTGTCAATGTTGCCACCGACCGGATCATGACCGTCGCCTTGAAGGGTGCCGTCGGAAAAGTGGTGGCAAGAGATGGCATGCCTCTGCGCACGCCCGAGGATTTGGATACGCTGGTGTTTGGCCCGGCAGAGCGCGCAGACGTGATTGTGGACATCACCTCATCTGAGGCACAGGCCCTTCAAATTATCTTTGTCGAGCGTGACACAGGATACCTGCTGCACGACATTCCCCTCTCAGGCCGCAGATCAGATCTCAGGCCGCCCATCCAGCCTTTGCCAGCCAATCCAATGCGGTATCTGACAGATCTCTCAGGCGCGCGGGAGATCCCACTGGTCATGTCCGGCGGTGCAATGGGCCGCATGGAAAGCGCCATCTGGCAGCGGCAGGAGATGTCCACCCGCGACTTGGTGCAGCAAGGCAAGGTCTGGGCGTTCAACGGCGTTGTGGGCATGCCCACAGCCCCTCTCGCAGAGCTGCGGCAAGGGGAGCTCATACGCATCCCCATCGTGAACGAAACCGCCTTTGCCCACGCGATGCACCTTCACGGCACCCATTTCCAAGAGGTCTTGCCAGACAGCGGATTTGGCCCGCACAAAGACACGCTTTTGGTGCAGCCACGAGAAACCCGCGAAATCGCCTTTGTGGCTGAAACGCCGGGGAAATGGCTGTTTCACTGCCACATGCTTTCACATCAGGCTGCAGGCATGAAAACCTGGTTTCACGTCATCTGAAGCGCGCGGAAGCCGTAGTGTCCAAACAAAAAGGGCCGGAGAAACTCCGGCCCTTTGGTCTTTCCATGTGAGGATTTTACGCGGCTTCGCTTGGCTCACTTTTCTTGCCAATCCCCTTGATCCATTCGCGCATGCCCTGCAGCAGCACATAAAGGATCGGTACGATCACCACGCCAATCACTGTAGCCGCCAGCATCCCGCCAAAGACCGCCACACCGATGGCTTTCTGGCTGGCTGCCCCGGCCCCGCTTGCAGCAAGCAGAGGCACCACGCCCAGCAGGAACGACAGCGCCGTCATCATCACCGCACGGAAACGCTGGCTCGCCGCTTCAATCGCCGCCTCCCGAATGGTCAACCCTGCGGCTCGCCGCTCCATGGCAAACTCCACAATCAGAATGGCGTTTTTGGAGGCCATCCCGATCAGCATGATCATCCCGATCTGGGTGTAGAGGTTCACATCTCCACCGGAGACCGCCACCGCAGCCAAGGCCCCAAACAGGGCGACCGTGACCGAGAGCAGAATGCCCACCGGCATGGTCCAGCTCTCGTATTGGGCCACAAGGAAGAGATACCCAAACACCACCGCCATAATGAGGATCAGGATCACCAGACCACCAGACGATTGCTGCTGCTGCGCCGTGCCGGTCCATTCATAAGAATACCCCGGTGGCAGTGCCGTCTTGGCCTCTTCTTCCAGCACCCGGATCGCGTCCCCGGTCGACAGGCCTTCTTTAGGCACACCCGTAACAGTTGCCGCTCGGAACATGTTGTAGCGGTTCAGCGCCACAGGTCCGAGCTCGTTTCTGACCGTGACCAGCGTACCCATCGGCACCATGTCTCCGGTTTGGGAGCGCACATAGAGCGAATTGATGTCTTCGACCTGCGTGCGATAGTCGCCATCCGCCTGGATCATCACGCGGTAGACACGACCAAAGAGGTTGAAGTCATTCACATAAATCGACCCCATGTAGCCCTGCAATGTCATAAACACATCCGAGATCGCCACGTTCAGCGACTTGGCTTTTTCACGATCCAGATCGACATAGACCTTGGGCACATTTGCGCGGAACGTCGAATAGCTCTGCGCCATTTCATCGCGTTGGTTGGCAGCATAAACCAGAGAGCCAACCGCAGAGGCCAGATCCTGCGCGGTGCCACCACCGGTCTGCTGCACCTTCATCTCAACACCTGCACTCAGGCCGAGGCCGGAAATCGGCGGTGGGTTGAAGGCGATCACGCTTGCAGCGATCTCCTGATTAGCGATGCCGTAGACCTTCTGCAAAATCCCATCGGCACTCAGCTCGTCGGTCTGGCGTTCATCCCAAGGCGCGAGGTTCAGAATGATCATCGCCCCATTGGAGCCAGAACCGGTCAGCAGGCTAAAGCCGTTCACCTGAACAGAACCAACAACGCCGGGGATCGCCATGAGCTTTTCATTGAGGCGAGAGGCCACATTCTCTGTGCGTTCCAGAGACGCCGCATCCGGCAGCTGAACATCGACAAACAAGGTGCCGTTGTCCTCCAGCGGGATAAAGCCGGCTGGCAGCGACTTCATCAATGTG
>NZ_CBDDGH010000003.1:0-2500 GCF_965227725.1 Shimia sp.
CCACACAGGGTCCCGGATCCGGATAACGGACCGCGGTTAGACATCAAGCAATGCAAGGGTGGTATCTCAAGGGAGGCTCCACCAAAACTGGCGTTCTGGTTTCAAAGCCCACCACCTATCCTGCACATGCATGGCCTGATGCCAGTGTGAAGCTGTAGTAAAGGTGCACGGGGTCTTTCCGTCTAACCGCGGGAAGCCTGCATCTTGACAGGCAATTCAATTTCGCTGAGTCGATGTTGGAGACAGCGGGGAAGTCGTTACGCCATTCGTGCAGGTCGGAACTTACCCGACAAGGAATTTCGCTACCTTAGGACCGTTATAGTTACGGCCGCCGTTTACCTGGGCTTCAATTCGGAGCTCTCACCCCTCCTTTTAACCTTCAGGCACCGGGCAGGCGTCAGACCCTATACGTCGTCTTGCGACTTCGCAGAGCCCTGTGTTTTTAGTAAACAGTCGCCACCCCCTGGTTTGTGCCCCCAGCCAATACTTGCGTAGAAACTGGGCCTCCTTCTCGCGAACTTACGGAGGTATTTTGCCGAGTTCCTTCAACATCGTTCTCTCAAGCGCCTTGGTATGCTCTACCAGTCCACCTGTGTTGGTTTAGGGTACGGTCTCATGGAGGGCTATTTCCAGGAACCAATCAGCGGCCCGCCCAATCCGATAAGGGCGAACAACCTTCATGATCCGTCACATCCTCCTGGCCTAGGAATATTAACCTAGTTCCCATCGGCTACGCCTTTCGGCCTCGCCTTAGGGGCCGGCTTACCCTGCTCAGATTAGCTTTAAGCAGGAACCCTTGGACTTTCGGCGAGAGTGTCTCTCACACTCTTTGTCGCTACTCATGTCATCATTCTCACTAGTGATCTCTCCACCGGATGGCTCACGCCCCGGCTTCATCGAAAGCTCCATATCCTGCGCTATATCCCGGAGGATATAGAAGAGGATTGGAACTATGTCACACTACGCTCTGCTACCGATGCTTACGCATCCCTAGACTTCGGCTCATGGCTTGAGCCCCGTTACATCTTCGCCGCAGGACAACTTATTTAGACCAGTGAGCTGTTACGCTATCTTTAAAGGATGGCTGCTTCTAAGCCAACCTCCTGGTTGTTTTGGTCGTCCCACCTGCTTTCCCACTTAGCCATGAATTAGGGGCCTTAGTCGTAGGTCAGGGTTGTTTCCCTCTCCACTACGGACGTTAGCATCCGCAGTGTGTCTGCCATCTAGTACTCCCGGGTATTCGGAGTTTGGTTAGGATCAGTAAGCCTGTGGGGCCCCATTACCCATCCAGTGCTCTACCCCCCGGGGTATTCGGATGACGCTCTACCTAAATAGATTTCGCAGAGAACCAGCTATCTCCGAGTTTGATTGGCCTTTCACCCCTAGGCACAGCTCATCCCGATCTTTTTCAACAGATGTGGGTTCGGTCCTCCAGTGCGTGTTACCGCACCTTCAACCTGGCCATGCCTAGATCACTCGGTTTCGGGTCTGATCCATCTAACTCATGCGCCCTATTAAGACTCGCTTTCGCTGCGCCTACACCTAACGGCTTAAGCTTGCTAGATAGACCAAGTCGATGACCCATTATACAAAAGGTACGCTGTCAGCCCTCAAGGGGCCTCCAACTGATTGTAGGCGTTCGGTTTCAGGTACTGTTTCACTCCCCTCGTCGGGGTGCTTTTCACCTTTCCCTCACGGTACTGGTTCGCTATCGGTCAGTAAGGAGTACTTAGCCTTCGAAGGTGGTCCTCCGATCTTCAGACAGGATTTCACGTGTCCCGCCCTACTTAATACATCCTTCAGAGCTTCCTATACGGGGCTGTCACCCACTATGGCCCGTCTTCCCAAACGGTTCTAGTCACTCATCAGGCTTGGCTGGTCCGCGTTCGCTCGCCACTACTAGCGGAGTATCAATTGATTTCCTTTCCTCCGGGTACTTAGATGTTTCAGTTCCCCGGGTTTGCTCTTAAGACCCTATGTATTCAGGTCAAAAGTACCTGGTTAAGAACATTATAAATTACCGAGGTAATTATAATGAACTTTCAGGTGGGTTCCCCCATTCAGAGATCCATGGATCAAAGCTTATTCTCAGCTCCCCATGGCTTATCGCAGAGTATCACGTCTTTCATCGCCTCTTACTGCCAAGGCATCCACCAAACGCCCTTCTCGCGCTTGATTTGATCCAGAAAGAGAAAGACTTGCGTCCTTCGTGATCGCAAAAGCTGGCATGCTCGCAATCCTGTTTCTGAACCAAAAGTCATACTTTCCCGCTCCCTACCCTGGAACCCTCGCTGCCGATGTCGGTCGGCCCCACGAGGAGGATAAGGAACTTATGCAAGATCTCTCGATCTTGCGGGTTAGTGTACTTGACTTGGACAACTCTGTTCGTTTCAGCAGGGATACGAAGGAGAAGACCGAGGAAACAGTCTTCAATATCGCCTCTCCAAAAGGAGACCTGACTGAGATCATCCCCGTACTTAGGGCGATCAAACAGTGTTGA
>NZ_CBDDGH010000003.1:5000-436298 GCF_965227725.1 Shimia sp.
ACACGCAACCTCACCAAAAATCCCAAAAACCATACCCAAATCCCCGCAAACCAACGTTATCCACAGAGTAACCCACAGACTCGACGAAAGACTCGCCTCAAAATGAGGACAGCGTTCCGAAACACACCACGCAACGCCAAACCCTAACGTCGGTATCGCGTCGGTTTCCCGTACGTATCGCAGAGGTGGAATAATCGGACTGATCACACTAACGGGCGCTGAAAGGCGGAATCCGCAACGGCGTGGCTGGCACCGCGCCCACTGCCGCAAAAGATGTTTCCTTCTCCGGGACTCCCGCTAAAAGTTTCCAGTGTAAATTTCAGATCCTTGGAACGATGCGAACCGGTGAAACTAAATGATACCTGACTACCAAACCCTGATGCGCCCCGTGCTAGAGTGTGCCCGCAAAGAGCCAAGAAAGATCTCGGACGTCGTCGACGATATCTCAGACCGCTTTGAGCTGAGCGCGGACGAGCGGCAGCAACTCTTGCCGAGTGGCAAACAGACAACGATTGCCAACCGAGTCCATTGGGCGCGCTCTTACCTGAAACAAGCCGGATTGGTTAAGAACATCCGCCGCGGCTGGTACGAGCTGACTGAACGCGGAACGTTGGTCCTGGAAGATCCTTCGATTTCTTTGGACGCAAAATTTCTGGAACAGTTCGCCGAGTTTCAAGACTTCAGGTCGCGCACCAGAGAAACGGAAGGCATAGCGCAAACCGAGACCGCAGTAGCCTCCCTGACACCAGACGAAGACCTGCAAGCAGCTCATCGGAAACTCGACAACGCTCTTGCGGCTACCTTATTGGATGCCATGCGTTCATCCTCACCCGCGTTCTTTGAGCAGCTGATTGTAGATCTGTTCATTGCCATGGGCTACGGCGGCACGTCAGAGGACGCAGGGCGCGCCTTAGGCCAATCCGGTGACAACGGTGTAGACGGTGTCATCGATCAGGACCCTCTAGGTGTTGATCAGATCTATTTACAGGCCAAACGCTATGGCGTGGCGAACAGTGTTGGCCCAGCAGAGATACGCGATTTCTTCGGGGCACTCAGTCTGAAGAAAGCGTCAAAGGGCATCTTTGTGACAACCTCGCAATTCAGCAACGCGGCTCAGCAAACCGCGAAGGATTTGGGAACACGGATTGTGTTGATCAACGGCGCGCAGCTGGCCAAGTTGATGATCAAGTACAATGTTGGGTGCCGTGAAAAAGAAGTTTTGCACATCAAACAGATTGATGAAGGCTACTTCGAGGAAGTCACGACTTGACCAACTAGTGACGTCAAGCCACGCGATACCGCTTGCGCTGAGATTTGATCATAAGCGCAAGCCAATATCTCCTTACAGCAACCTTGATGGGCAGCTCGCCTATAGAGAGGATAGCCCCCCTGAGCCTCCCCTACCCGCCCGTCACAAAATGCACGGTGTCAAAGCTGCGGCGCCAGTCTGCGACTTCGGCAGCTACCGGTGCTCCCTGAAGGCCTTGCGCAATCAGGAATGCGAGGCGGGGGGCGTCGGCCGAGGTCATGCCCCAGCGGACAAGCTCGGGGGTGCCGATGCGCAGGCCGTTCATGTCTCCGGCAACCTCGGCAATCGGCAGGCCGATGCCGCAGGCGAGGAACCCGGCCTTGCGCAGCTGTTTGGAGGCGGCCTGACCTCCGCCAAAGGCTGCGGCCTCTATAGCGAATTGGTGAGAGTGGGTGAACTTTGCCGGTCCATCGACAGCTGCACCTGAGAACACAGCCAGCCCCTGCCCTGCCAGCTCGCTCGCCAATGCCTGTGCCATGGCGATCATCTCTGCGGCATAGGCGGCACCGCAGTCTTTCCAATCCAGCATGGTCACCGCCAGCGCAGCGGTTTTGGCGGCGTCAAAATTGGCGGTCATGCCGGGAAAGGCGATGGCGTCCAGACGTTGGGCGATCTCGGCATCATCGCTCACGATCAGACCACCGGCCGGGCCGCCAAGGCTTTTATAGGTGCTCATGGTCATGAGATGTGCGCCGGCCTTCAGCGGATTGGACCACGCCCGCCCTGCGATGATGCCGCATTGATGGGCCGCGTCAAACAGCAGCTTGGCCCCCACCTCATCTGCGATGCTGCGCACTTCGGCCACGGGGTGCTCAAAAAGATTGAGGCTGCCCCCGAGGGTGATCAGCCGGGGCCGCTCGGCCAGGGCCAGCGCGCGCAGCCCGTCCAGATCGACGGTATAGCCATCGGCATTGACCGGGGCCTCTATGATGCGCAAGCCAAACAGCCCGGCACAACCAGCCATATGGTGGGTCACATGCCCGCCGATGGAAGCAGGCGGCGCAATGATGGTGTCGCCGGGTTGGCAGATCGCCATGAAGCCATAGAGGTTGGCCATGGCCCCTGACGCCACCCGCACCTCAGCAAAGCGGGCGTCAAAGACTTCGGCGCAGAGGGTGGCGGCAATGACCTCGATTTCCTCAATCGCCTCCAGCCCCATTTCATATTTGTCCCCCGGATAGCCAAGGGAGGGGCGCGAGCCGATGCCGGAGGACAGAAGCGCCTCGGCCTTGGGGTTCATGACATTGGTGGCCGGGTTGAGGTTGAAACACTCCTGCTCGTGGATCTGGCGGTTTTGCTCGGCCAGTTGTTCGATGCGCGCCAGAAGCGCGTCAGACGTGGCTGCCGTGGTCTGCTGCGCAATACGCTGCACCAAGGTTTCGCTGGTGGTGGGCACCCAATCTCTTTGTGCGAGGGTCATCGATCGTTCTCCTGTTTTGGGCAGTCTGGCCGCGCGCAGGTGACTTCGCAAAACAGAATTGATATTTCTTGGCGTAGAAAAACTAAGGCTAGAAGATGAGTGTTGCGCCCAAACGGCCCAAGGGCCCTCCGTTAAATGCCATGCGCGCCTTTGAGGCGGCGGCGCGGCATGTGAGTTTTGTCGCTGCAGCAGAAGAGCTGAATGTGACGCCCGGGGCGATTTCGCAGCACATCAAGACATTGGAAGGCTGGGCGGGCACGCCGCTGTTTCAGCGCAATGCCCAAGGTGTGGCGCTGACAGCAGAGGGGCAAGCGCTGGTGGCGGATTTCACCGCCGCCTTTGACCAGCTTGCCGATGCGGCGCGGGCTTTGCGCAATCTCACGCCCAATCCCGATTTTCACATCGCCGCATTGCCAGCGGTCGCGCAGCTCTGGCTGCCCAAGCGGTTGCGCCAAGTGCGGGCGCAGTTTCCGGAAATCACCTTTTCGGTCACAGCCATGGAGACCCCGCCAAGCCTAGCGCGGGAGATGTTTGATCTGTCGATCTTTTTCGGGGTGCCGGATGGGGCCGCAGATCAGATTGCGGTTTGCGCCGATGCGATCCTACCGGTCTGTGCGCCGACGCTTTTGCCTGAGGCCAAAGAGGATCTGACTGCGGTGACCCATCTGCACGACCAGACATGGGAGGGGGATTGGGCGCTTTGGGCTGCGCATAGCGGAGCCGAGGCCTCCCAAAGCAAAGGCGGGCCGCGGTTTTCCCTCTACAGTCTGGCGATGGAAGAGGCTAAGGCGGGGGCCGGCGTGCTGATGGGGCATCTCTGTCTGATCGAGGAGGCTTTGGCGTCCGGCGCGTTGGTGGCGGTTGAGGAAACGCCCTGCCCCACAGGTCAGTCGCTGTTGATCGCGCAACCGCATCCGGCGCGGCGGCGGGCGGAAACGGCGGAGATTGTGGCTGTGTTGTCGGGCTAAGGGCTTCCGATCTGGATCTGGAGCGGACTGCGGGGCGGGTTTCGGGCAGGCCATTACATTTCTCGCCCTCCCAGATGTTCTACTTTTGTTCTCATTCTCTTATATTGGCGGCATGACAGATTCTTTGCCGCCCCCTCCCCCTCTGGCCAAAGGCCGAGTGCATGAAGCCTTCGGCCCCGGCGGGCCGGTGTTTGCCTTTGTGCTCGGCCACCACTGTCGCGGGACCATCATCTGGGTGCGGGACCGCTGGCGGCGGGACCGGCTCGATCCCAACGGGTTTAAGGCGTTTATTGATCCGGCGGAGCTCTACCTCTGCAAGACCAAGGATCATGCGCAGGCCCTTGGGGTGGCGGAGGATGCGCTGCGCTCTGGCGCGGTTGCGCTGGTGGTGGTGGAACTGAGCAAGGAGGTGACCCTGACGCAGGGGCGGCGGCTGCAACTGGCCGCGCGGGAGGGCAAATGCACGGGGCTGGCGCTGATCTCTGAGGGGATGGGCAGCAATGCGGCGGAGACCCGGTGGCGGTGCAGGCCGGTGTTTGATCCCCATATCGCGGTGATGCACCAATGGGATCTGGTCAAAAACAAATCCGGCGCGCAGGGCAGCTGGCGGCTTTGGTGGGACAGCGAGGCAAAGGAGGTCCGGGTGGTGTCCCATGCCCGCGCCTGAGTGCGGGGCCGGTCACAGGCGCGGGCCTGCGACCGCCGCTGTTTAGCTCTCGTCCTGATCCTGCGTCTCAGACTGTTCCTGACGGCGGCTCAGCGCGCCGACATAGCCGGACACGGTCTGCAGGATGCGGAAGGCGGTTGAGGCGTCGTTTTCGACCACGGCCATAAACTCGGTTTCCCCAAGGCGCAGCATTTCCATATCGGTCTTGGCATACATATCCAGCGCGCGCTTTTCTTTGCGCAGCAGCGCCAATTCGCCCACCAGCGTGCCCGCACCGGCCTCGGCGACCTCATGGGCCTCCCCGTCCGGTGTGTGGAAACCAAGCCCGGCGGTGCCTTCAAGGATCAGATAGGCGCCGTCGGCCGGATCATCACCCTGATGGAAGACATAATCGCCCGCCTTTTCCTGATGCCACTGCGCACCAAAGGCCAGAAGGCGCATCTGGCGGCGGGACAGGCCGGCAAACATGTCGGCAGAGGTGAGCGCGCGCATCTTGCGGCGCAGGTCGGCGCTGGCGGCGTTTTCGGTGTCTTCAATGTCCACCGCCTCGCCGTCTTTCAGGCGGCCGTGCTCCAGCTCCAGCAGCATGTCAAAGCTGTCCTGATCCTCAAACTCTTCCTCCAGAAACACCATGGTTGTGGTGGGCAGAAGACTGCGCAGGCTTTCGATGATCTTGGCCGCCTGCCCTTCCTCATAAGACGCCAGACAGCGGTTGAGGATCAGCAGGTCGGGCTTTTTGATCGCGGCGCGGCTGATCGCCAGCGGCTCGGCAAAGGCGCCGGGCAGATTGGTGCCGCCGATGCCGGTTGGCACCGCAAAGAGCAGCTCCGCCACCTCGTCTTTCACGCCCGCATCGCTGAGGATCTGGGACACGATATCGCGCAGCTGCTCGCCGCGGCCACCGGCGGAGGCCGACAGTTTGCCGTAGATCGCATTCTCCAGAACCGTCAGGCCCGGCGCGTAGCGGGTTTCATCCAGGGGCGCGAGGAAGGCGGTCATCCATTCCGCGAGCTTTTCCGCCTCATTGTGGCGCAGTTCCAGAATGGTCTGCTTCAGCTCGTCGCCAAAGCCCGGGCCGATGCGCTCTGCTGACACGGAGAACGGCAGGTTGAGCATCTGGCCCAACTCCTCACGTGCCATTTCAGAAAGCCCCACCTCGCGGCTTTTGCCGACCAGCTCCACATTGCGGGTGAAGACTTCGGCGTTCAGGCCAAGCTGCTGGAACAGCGGGTGATCCGTGCCGTCCACACCAAAGGTCTGGTTCAGCATCTCGATCACTTCCTGCGACATGCGCAGGATGCCCTCCTCAATCCCCAGCTCATGCAGCAGGTCAAGGAAGCCCATGACCTCTTCGGGGTCGGGCTCCTGAATTTCGCGCAGCGGTGTGGCAAAGAACAGGTTCGCCGCCACAGGCATGGCAGGGTTATAGGCATCCGGATCAAAACGGTAGTAGGCTTTCTCAAGCCCGGCCTTGGCCAGCGCCTCCTGAATTTTGGGACGCAGGCTGACCAGTGTTTGCGCCAGTTCCGCGTGATCCTCTTCGTTGAAGATCTGATCCAGACCGCGCCGGAAGAGCGCGTTGCCCGCGCCTGTTGCATCCATCAGCTGAACCCAGAAGCCGTGCACCGCATCCTCATCCGCGAGATCGGCCAGATTTGGGTCCACCCAATCGGCAAAGAGGCGGTCCGTGCTGTTGCCGGTGCGGCGGCTTTCATAGGCGCGCTTGCGGTCTTCGCCCTCGCCCTGCGGATCGGGACGCTCTGAAAGCGGGGCGCGTTTGAGCGGCATCATCACGTTGTCGCCAAAGGTGCCTTCAAACACATAGGGCGACGGATCGGCATAGCCGATGCGGGAGGCGATCACACGCTGGTGCAGATCGCTGAGCTTTTGCCCGCCAATAGAAAGGCTGCCGCTCATCGGCAGGATTTCCCGAGTGAAAAGCTCCGCCAGCGCGCGGCGTTCTTCGGCGTCCTGAGACCGAATGCCCATCACCGTGCCCTGCGGCACGGTGGCGGTGATGTTTTCCAGCACGGTGTCGCCATCGTGGTCGCGCACATAGACCTTATCCAGCGCAATCGCACCGGTCAGGCGTGGGATCTCTTCAGGCTCGCCCTCAATCAGCGCTTCATCGACCATGCCGCTTGGGTCAAAACGGTCACCGATCAGATGCCAGCGAAGGGACAGATCCGCCACGCGGTTGTAGTAGTTCAGCAGCTCTTTCCAAGGGGAGGACAGGTCTTTGTAGGCGGCCAAGGCAGCCACAAGCGCGCCAAGGGTCACCTGCCCCCGGATCACCAGAAGACCACCAACGAGGTAGAAGAAAAACGGCGTCAGCTGGGTGATGAAGTTGTTGAGGAACTTCATGAAGAATTTCTTCTTGTAGATCGACAGGCGGATCAGGAAGAGCGTGCCCAGGCGGCGTGTGGTCTGCGCCATGCGGAAGCGCCAGCCACCATTCACGCGCAGCTCCGGCGCACCCGCCGCCGTTTCGCCGATCTCTGCCGCCAGCTTGCGCACCTGTTGGATGCGGTCCTTGTTCAGCAGGTTGATCTGGCGCTGCAGCTTGGGAATGAGCCAGGCCTGTACGGGGATGAGCGCAATCGCGGCAAAGCCGAACCAGATATTTTGCAAGAACAGGAAGGTCAGAATGGTGATCATCTGCCCCGCCTGCATCACCGGCAGGCTGATGGCATCGCCCATCATGCCGCCCAGCGGCTCGGATTCTGCGGTGATCATCGACACCAGCTCGCCCTGTGAGGTGCGCCGCAGGTAGGGCTGCGGAAAGCGCGTGATGCGCGAGATCAGCGTGAAGCGGTAGCGGCGCAGCATGCGCTCAGAGAGCACACCTTTCATGGTGTTGATGCGCATTTTCATCAGGCCGTGAAACAGCACCGAGAGCAGGAACAGGAGGCTGAGCATGATCAGGAAGTTTTCCTGTGTCATCTCAAAATCGAGCACGTCGATGAAATCCTGATCCGCGTCAATCGCGTCGTTGATGATCCGCTTGGGCAGCTCCAGCGTCAGGAACTGCAGAGGAAACAAACAGGCCGTCAGCGCCAGAAGCACCATCTGGTCGCGCTTTGAGAATTTCCAGATGAACGAAAATAGCGAGCGTTCTATGACCTCAACTCCCGGTCTTAGGCAACGGGCCGAAACCCGGACTTTCAGCAGATGCTATCAATGCATCCACCCTGTGTTCAAACGGTTTCTTAATGCATCTGCCTTTAACTTGAAGCATCAGACAAGGCAGCGCGCACGAAACCTCAACAGGTCACGCCATGCGCCGCCAAAGGCTGAGATCCACGTTTTTGGCGGACCACTTTGGTCGGGAAATGATATAGGCACAAAACATGGGTTTGCGGTAGCTGAATTCTGAGTCTAGTCTCAGAAAGTCAAATACATCATGGGGCTTAGGTCTATGGACCAAATCACGACCATACTTTTGCTGGTCGCTGCGTTTCAGATCAAACATCTGGTGGCGGACTTCTTTTTGCAGAACGCCAAGATGATCATGGGGCGCGAGCGTTACTGGCATATGGGCCGGGCGCAGCACGCGGGCATTCACGCTGTTTTCTCGGTTGTGGTGCTGGCTCTGTTTGGCTCCAGCCCGATGGTGATTTTCTGGATGGTTCTGGCCGAGTTCATCGTCCATTTTCACATTGATTGGGGCAAGGCGCGATTCTCTGTGGATCGCGGGCTGACGCCTGAGCAACCGATGTATTGGTATGCCATGGGGTTTGATCAGGCGCTGCACCAGCTGACCTATCTGGTGATGACCTGGGCCTATTTCGCCTGCCTGACCGCCTGAGTTTAAGCAGCTGAGACTGCACCTAAGACTGCCCCGTGAGTCGGAGCGCCCGTCTCGGACCACCTAAGCGCGACGCGCTTTTTTTCAGAAATTGCTGTTCGAATGCGCAGAGCGCCAAAACGCGCGTAAGGATCAGGCTTTGGCGGCAAACACGTCGATGATGGCGTGCATCTGATCGGCCTCTCCCACCACAAACACCCGCGCCTTTTGTGTCGCGGCCCCGGCAAAGGGCGACAGGATGCAGCGCACCGATGCGCCCACACGGGCGGCTGAAAGGAAACGCGCGCGTACATCTGACGCGCTCAGGCCAGTTGCCGCGCGCAGACAGAGCGCTTCGGCCATGGCGCAGAACAACATGCCCGGCACAATGGCCCCGTCAAATCCGGCCACTTTGGCCATCACATCATCGGTGTGGATCGGGTTTTCGTCATGGGCCAGCGCCAGATAGCGCGACACCGCCTGCGGGCTCAAAGGGGCCAGTGATGTTGTCTCTGCATGAGGCGGGGCCATGCGTTCAGCAAAGCTTGGCGGGCGCATCTCGCGGATCTGGGGTGCGGTGAGAAACTTCACCCGGGTGTCCATCTGCGCGCCACTGTCATTGAGGCCAAAGCGAAAGCTTGCGGCGGCCTCGCTGCGCTCCTGATGCACGACAATCTTGTGACCGGCCTCAACGCGGGCGGTCTGACAGCCCAGAAAGCTCTGGCTTTCCTGCACCGCATAGGTGCCGGTGGGCGCGCGCAGGGCAGATTTCACCTCACAAAGCGCCGGATCGCCGAGAAGCAGCACCTTGCCGGTGATCGGGGCGGGCAGCGGCTGAGACGCGCCTGCGAGTTCCGCCAGAAGCGCGGCCAGCGCCGCCTCCTGCGTCGCATCCACACCGCGCTCCAGCGTCAGGGTTGTCACCGCTGTGTCCTTAGACATCGGCGGCAAAGGCCTCGGCAATCAGCGTTGCGTTGATACCGCCAAAGGCCAGCGAGTTGGACATGACCGCCTTCAGCGGTGTCGCCTTAGCCGCGTTGGGCACAGGCTCCAGCCCGATTTTGGGATCGACCTCGGTGAAATTCAGCGTCGGCGGGGCCGATTGGCGCAAAAGCGCGCCGATGGCGACGATCAGCTCCAGCGCACCGGCCGCGCCAAGCGCGTGGCCATGCACCGGTTTGGTCGAGGAGATCTCAACACCTTCAAGCGTCTCGCCAAACACCGCGCGCAGGGCGGAGACCTCGTTCACGTCATTGGCCACCGTGCCGGTGCCATGGGCGTTGACATAGCCGATGTCGCGCGCATCCAGCCCCGCCTGTCGCAGCGCCATGCGCATGCAGGCCGAGGCGCGCTCAGGATTGGGGCGCAGCAGATCACCGGCGTCTGAGTTGGTGCCAAAACCGCTGAGTTCGCAGAGAATGGTCGCGCCGCGCGCCTCTGCCGCCTCAAGGCTTTCCAGCACCAGCACACCCGCGCCTTCGCCCAGGATCATGCCATTGCGGTCTTTGCTGAAGGGGCGGTTGAGATCTGCGGTCATCACCCGCAGAAGCTCCCAGACGCGGAAGACACCGGCCTCAAGGCAGGCCTCAGAGCCGCCCACAAGACAGCGCTCCACTTGGCCGGAGGCAATCATCTGCATGCCCATGCCAATCGACTGGCTGGCCGAAGAACAGGCGGTGGCCAGACAGAGCGCCGGGCCGGTGGCGCCAAACTCCATGGAGACCCAGCTGGCGGCGGCGTTGTTCATGATCTTGGGCACGGCCATGGGATCAAGCCGCATGGAGCCTTCTGCGCCAAACTTCAGATAGTTGCGGTCCAAGGTTTGCGCACCGCCAAAGCCTGAGCCGATGGAAACACCGCAATTCTCCCCGAAATGCGCCTCGGTGAGGCCGGCCTGCGCCACCGCCTCTCGCGCGGCGGCCAGCGCATATTCGGCGACAGGCTCGCGCATGCGGTGGGGCTTTTCGCCGAGGATCTCCACCAGATCACTGTCGGCAATCTTGCCCGCCGTTTTGACGCGCTGAATGTCGAGCGCCTCAAAGCTGACCGGTTTGACACCGGAGGTGCCGGATTGGGTGGCCTCAATCAGTGCATCTGCACCGATGCCACATGCGGAAACGGCGCCGAGGCCGGTGACGACAACTCGGGTAGAAGCAGGTCGCGCCATGGGTGGCTCACGCCTCCTCAGCTTGGTGCGCTTCGATTTTGGAGATCGCCAGATCCAGCAGGTCCTGCACGGTCACAACATCGGTGAGCTCGTTGTCGACCGAGACATAAGCGCCGTATTTCTCTTCGATCGCCATGAGTATCATCACAAAATCCGCAGACTGGATGTCCAGCTCTTCCAGCGGGCGCTCCGGTGTGATTTCGGAGGCATCCACCATGCCCTCTTCAGCCACCATCTCCAGTAGTTCCCGCGTCAGCGTCTCGCGATCGGTGCTCATCGGCGTCCTTCCAGTCGTAAAGTCTTTTGGTCAATTCCCCCCGCAAACCGCAGGGCCTTGAGCGAGACTTTAGGTGGCCTGACGCAAAACATCCAGCCGAAGATCGCCGCATAAGGGCGCAAATCCGCTGTCTGTATCGCGAAGGTCTCAGGTGCCTATGGGAGAGGCATTGCGGAGAGAATATGCCGCCGCGCTTTGGTGGGGCGGCAAAGCAAAGAGCAGCGCAGAAAAAGGCGCCAGACACAGGAGGGAAATGGACACAACGCCCCGCCCCTCGCGTCTCTGACGCCTTCCTTGAACGCGCGCTGATGAGACCACAGGCCGCCCGAAAAAGAGCATCCCAGATCCCAGCACCGCCATTCGGTGCGCGCCAATCAAGCCATGGCCCCAGAAGGGGTTCGCCGAAACGGCTCAAGACACTGAGCCCCATGGCACATGATCGGTGCTGCGGGATACGGATATCGCCAAGCGGGCCGAGGCCCAAAGCAGAGGTCCGCTCCCCCCTACCAACAGAGGCCGTGCTTTTCTGGTGAAAAGCACCCCACTGCCAGCCTACGCTCAGGCGTTTGCCGCCGTCCTGCCTGTGTCCCTCGTCACAATGCTCCCCCCTGTGAACCCCGTGGGGTTATGAGAGGAGACGCGCGCAAAGAGTCTCAGCCAGTTTGGCAGGCGATCCGGGCCGAGTGGTGGCAGTTGAAACGCCGATGTCTCGGCCCCTTCCCCTACCGGGTCCCGGAAGACCTCAGCGTCCCGCGCCGGGTCTTTGCGACCCCTTGCGTTGAGGAGGATGCTGCGCGCTGAGGGGGCCGTTTGGCAAGGAAAAACGGGTGTTTGAGAGGCGCGCGCTGGGGGTAAGGCGCGGGGCAAGCCTGTGGGTTTCCTGTGGATAGATTGGGGATGGATTGGGAAAGGTGAGCGATGCGGGGGTTTTGGGGGAGGATGGAATTATTTCTACGTGCCGTAGGGGCTGAATTGGGGTGTGGATGGCTGGGAGCGTTGCGGATATCGCGATGGCTGGGGGCGCGGCTGTTGCGGAGCACAACGGAGGGGAGCGCCTGACCCTGGGTGGGTGCTGAAAGCGCCCTCCCGTGGGGAGGGTCGGGCGCTGCCCGTTCCGGGCGCGACCATTGATAGCTACCATTGCCCAAAGTTTTACCTATAGTTGTGTTGTGGTTATCTAAAATTGTTCAAAAAGAGACTGTTATGACCAAGAAGCACACATTTGGCGGAGAAACATGGACACAGCAAAAGTTGCGTTGCGTCGAGGATTATTCAAAAGCCTGGAGCAAAATTATGCTCAGCAACAAAAACAAATTTGGTTGGAGAACAAGGTACATTGATGCGTTTTCCGGCACAGGTACGTATCAGCCATCTGCCACGAAACAACTAGAAAATCTTTCATTGTTTGGTGAATTAGAAGGCAACAACGACCCGGATGTTAACCTGAAAGATGGTTCCGCAAAAATCGCAATGAACGTTGATCCGCCCTTTGATAGGATCGACTTAATTGAACTTGATGGCAGTCATGCTGCCAAGCTTCGCGAATTGGCACGAAACCAAATAGGCGAGCGAGTTTTTGTCCACGAGATGGACGCTAACGAGGGACTTACCCAAATTGCCAGAACGCTATCAAAGAATGAACGAGCCTTGGCTTTTATTGACCCTTACGGCTGTCAAGTTTCATGGAGTACACTGGAAAGGATTGCGTCCACTGGCGTTACGGATGTTTGGTATCTTTTTCCGACCATGGGTATCAACCGACAGCTTGATGCCAACATAGACGATATTCCGCCATACAAAGAACAGACACTAACCCGCGTATTGGGTACCGACGAATGGAAAACGGCTTTTTATGGAAACGATGAGCCAGTAACCGATCTTTTCGGAGATCCACTGCCACGGCCTCGAAATGCAGGGCCTACCGCAGTAGAAAATTTCTTTATCAAAAGACTCAAAACCATTTTTCCAGCAGTGCACGATGAGTGTTTGCAATTAAGGAACAGTCGAAACGGCCATTTGTTCTCACTTTGTTTTGCTGTATCAAGCAAGAGCCAAAGAGCACAGGAACTGGCTCTAAAAATCGCCAAGCAGAACATAAAACGATGGGGAAAATGAAATGAGCACGACCATCGAGTGGACACAAGAAACTTGGAACCCAACGGCTGGATGTACAATCATCACAGACGGTTGTCGCAACTGCTACGCCATGCGGATGGCTGCCCGATTAGAGGCAATGGGAGTTGAAAAGTACAAAGGGCTGACACGAAAGTCAGGAGGGCGAGCAAAGTGGACCGGAGAAATTCGAGTGGACGAAGCCTCTCTTGAAATCCCCTATAGATGGAAAAAGCCCAGAACAGTTTTTGTAAACTCTATGTCTGATTTGTTCCACGAGGGACTCAGCGAAACAGATATTTCTAGAGTTTGGAAAGTGATGGCTGACACCCCTCAACATACCTTTCAGATTTTGACCAAAAGAGCGCAGAGGCTCGAAGAACTCAGCAAAAAGCTACCGATGCTTCCAAATGTTTGGCTTGGCGTAAGTGTTGAAAAGCGCTCAGAATTGCCCAGAGTGGATCACTTACGAAAAGCCTCCGGAGCGATCAGGTTTATTTCGTTCGAACCTCTGCTCGAAGGACTGGGCCTTCCAGACCTCCGGGGAATTGACTGGTGTATTGTCGGCGGCGAAAGTGGCCCGAATGCACGACAGATGAAAGAAGCATGGGTCGAGAGCCTATACCTGGCCGCACGCAACGCTGGAGCGGCATTTCACTTCAAGCAATGGGGTGGGCCTCAAAAGAAAAAGACCGGTCGCACACTTCACGGACGAACCTACGATGAATTTCCAACGTCAGCTTCTGCACACGTAAGAATGTAGGAGCCGCCCTCGGGGTCGGGCGCGATGCTTGGGGGAGATGGCTATGCGGCTCAGGTTGGGAAGTAGAAAGGCCGCTCGATTGGAGCGGCCTTGGTGTTCTTGGTTGGCATTGCGTGCCTTAAATTCCGGGGTGCGCCTGCGAAGGCTGCGCCGTTCACTTTCGCGCACTGCTCGAAAATGGCCGACGGGCTCCGCCCTTTCGCGCCTCAAACGCTCCACTGGAGCGTTTGCCGGAGCAGAGCTCCGGACCGGCGCTCAATCATCCATCTTGAGCGCTGAGATGAAGGCTTCCTGAGGAATATCCACCTTGCCGAACTGACGCATCTTTTTCTTACCGGCTTTCTGCTTGTCCAGAAGCTTGCGCTTCCGGGTGGCGTCGCCGCCGTAACATTTCGCCGTCACGTCTTTGCGCAGCGCGCTCAATGTCTCACGGGCGATGACTTTGCCGCCGATGGCCGCTTGGATCGGGATCTTGAACATGTGGCGCGGGATCAGGGTTTTGAGCTTTTCACACATCGCCCGGCCGCGCATTTCGGCACGGTCGCGGTGCACCATCATGGAGAGCGCGTCCACCGGCTCGTCGTTCACCAGCACGGACATCTTCACAAGGTTGTCTTCGCGGTAGTCCTCCATCTGGTAGTCAAAAGACGCATAGCCTTTGGTCACCGATTTCAGACGGTCATAGAAGTCAAACACCACCTCGTTGAGCGGCAGGTCATAGACGCACATGGCGCGCGAGCCGGCGTAGGTGAGATCGAGCTGGATGCCGCGGCGGTCCTGGCAGAGCTTGAGCACGTCGCCAAGGTATTCATCAGGCACAAGGATGGTGGCCTTGATGCGCGGCTCCTCAAGGTGGTCGACCTTGGACATGTCGGGCATGTCGGCGGGGTTGTGCAGCTCGATCTTCTCGCCGTCTTTCATATAGACGTGATAGATCACGGACGGCGCGGTGGTGATGAGCTCGATGTTATACTCGCGCTCGATCCGGTCGCGGATCACTTCGAGGTGCAAGAGGCCGAGGAAGCCGCAGCGGAAGCCGAAGCCCAGCGCGGCGGAGGTTTCCATTTCAAAGGAGAAAGATGCGTCGTTGAGCGCCAGCTTGTCGATGGCGTCGCGCAGGTCTTCGAACTCAGCGGAGTCCACCGGGAAGAGACCACAGAACACCACCGGCTGCGCAGGTTTAAAGCCCGGCAGGGCCTGCTCGGTGCCGTGGCGGTCATTGGTGATGGTGTCGCCCACGCGGGTGTCGCGCACCTGTTTGATCGAGGCAGTCAGGAAGCCGATCTCGCCGGGGCCAAGGCTGTCCACCATCTGCATCTCCGGGCGGAAGACGCCGACGCGGTCCACCGAATGCAGGGTGCCGTTGGACATGAATTTGACGCGCTGGCCCTTTTTCAGGGTGCCGTCCATGATGCGCACCAGAACGATCACGCCGAGGTAGGCGTCATACCAGCTGTCCACCAGCATGGCTTTGAGCGGGGCGTCCAGATTGCCGGTTGGCGCGGGCAGGTCTTTGACGATGGCTTCGAGCGTCTCGTGGATGCCGACGCCGGTTTTGGCGGAGACCTGAATGGCGCCGGTGGCGTCGATGCCGATGACGTCTTCGATCTGTTCGGCCACACGGTCACAATCAGAGGCTGGCAGGTCGATCTTGTTGAGCACAGGCACCAGCTCGTGATCGGCCTCAATCGCCTGGTAGACGTTGGCGAGCGTCTGCGCTTCCACGCCCTGGGTGCTGTCCACCACCAGAAGCGAGCCTTCGACCGCTTTCATGGAGCGGGAGACCTCATAGGCGAAGTCGACGTGGCCGGGGGTGTCGATGAGGTTGAGAACATAGGTCTCGCCGTCATCCGCCTTGTAGTCGATGCGCACGGTGTTGGCTTTGATGGTGATGCCGCGCTCGCGCTCGATGTCCATGCTGTCCAGCAGCTGTTCTTTCATATCGCGGTCTTCCACCGTGCCCGTCTCCTGAATGAGGCGGTCAGCAAGGGTGGATTTACCGTGGTCAATGTGGGCCACGATGGAGAAATTGCGGATTTTGGACAGATCGGTGCTCATGATGCGGGATATGATGCGGAATCTTGTGTTGGTCAAGCAGCGCTGTAGGGTGCGGGGCGGGATATTTACGTGAAAGAGGTGTTTGCGTGGACGACAACGCTGCAATCGACGTCATTGATGAAATTTTCAGGGAATTTGATGCCCAATATGCCACGCTAGACCAAAAAACGCGCGAAGCCGTTCTGCTACGTTGTGCGCTTCGAGATCTTTTCAACCCTAGCTTTAGTCCAAGCCTAGACATCAGCGCCCGCTATCTACTGCCACAATGTCGCGTTCTTATTCAGAGTCTTTGCTTGCGCCAGGCAGCGCCTCGCGGCTTCAAACAGCTTTTGAAACTCACGTGCGAAAACATACTTCTCTCCGACGATATGATGCCTTTCGAACACGCCACGCCCATTAAGGTTGCACGCCTAGTGCTGTTTCCAAACTTAACCGAAGAGCTGGAAGCAATTCACGATGTGGGCGTTGGTTTCGCGAGCTTCGCGCGTGAGCAAGAACTTCAAAGGGCCTTAACATTGGCAGATCGTGCCAATGACGAATACGACATGGCTGCTCAACATATTGCCAAAGTTGCGCTACGAGATTGCAATCAAAGTAACACAAATGCATTGGAAGCCAGACTTTGGCACGACCTCGGGAGACCATTTGAGAGTTCAGAAAACCTGCGAGCATATGGAGCCTACAATAAGTCTGCGGCTTTCTCTTTCTGGCGCCGGTGGTATCAAGGTTTCCTCGACGGCAAACCACTCAACTGGGAGCTCCAACGCCGCGTTGCTTTGATCGCAGATGACATCTGGGAAGCTGGCCCTGAGGCGGTTGCTGATGAAATCGAACGCATCCAAGTCCGCTATCTCGCAGATCAACTTCCTCTTGCAGAAACCATCGACCTAAACCCTGACACAGGCAAATTTCGCGCCATCCCTACTCCAGTCGAAAATGCGCCTTTGATGTCAGCCTTACTGACGCAAATTTCTGACGATTTGGAAGACGCCATGGCTGGGCACAACGGCGTCACGGAAAAATCCAGTGAAGCACGGAAAATTCGGCGGGTTGTCACGCGATATGGCAATGATCCTCAGCAAGCAGAGCTAACGCTGACATCTGTGGCGAAGGGTCTTCGCCGACAACTGTACGAAACGGGCGAACTGCCGGACAGCGAGGATAATCTCGCCCTCCTCAACTCGGTTGAGGAAGGGGTTCGCGGCATTCGGGCGAACCACCCTGAAGTCGCGGCAAATCGCGAACAGCTGGCGCAGCTCGCCATTCAGGAACTGAGCGCTGAAGATCGCGAAACTCTTGAAACGGCTGCGCCGGTTCTATCAGCCATCAGCGAGGGCGCTATGGCAGAGGATTTTGCCGAAGACATTCCTGAGCTGATCAACGACGCTGTGCTACCCCTCCCATCTGGCGCGCCAAGACTGCCGGGCGCAGACGCCAGCACACGGATATTCAGCAGAGTTTCCAAGATGGCTTTGCTTTCTGAAAAGACTAAGGCAGGGCTCAAGAAGGGCGCGGAAGCCTTTGACAGCGATCTTGTCAAAACCATTCAATTGGCTGGGGTTACAATCGGTCTTGGCGCAGGTGCCGTCGGATTTCTTTATAAGCTTGTCGAAATCGGCCTGCGTGTGTTTGGCGTCCTTTAAGTATTGGAGCCGCCTGACCCTGGGAGGAAGCGAATGCGCCCTCACACTTTGCCGGAGGCAAACCTCCGGTTTGACGGGAGGGGCCCTTTCGGGTCTTTGCGATGCAAAGCCCTGCCGTCAGCGAGGTGCGATCCGGATCACATGTGATCCGGGTAAGGGTTAGGGTTGCGGTCCCGAACACCCCAAAACACCCCCAACAGCAACACCACCCAAGGCCATACCGCCGCCCCCTCCCCCCCTCACCATCCCATCACCGCTGCGCGCGGTTCCCCTTGCCCGATCTTCAAAATCAGTGTTAGCTGCCTCAATTGCACTTTGACTGAAGCCTGAATGCCATCAGTGAGGATGCTGACGTGAGATATGTACCCATCATTGTTGCGATGATTTTGGCCCCGGCGCTGAGCGGGGCGGGCTGGGCGGCGGAGGCCGATATCACCGCCGGAGAAAAGCTCTACAAAAAGACCTGCCGCAGCTGTCATGGACCGACGGCCAAAGGTCTGTCGAGCTATCCATCGCTGCGCGATCAGTCTGTGGAATATCTGGCAGACAGGCTCACACGCTACCGCGCGGGGGAGAAATTCGGGCCCAACACGCCTTTGATGGCCCCCAATGCCAAGAAACTCTCTGACGAAGACATCACCAATATCAGCCACTTCATCACCTCGCTGGAGTGACTTGGCGTCTCCGGCGCAGGAAAACGGGTTTTGGCACGGACTTTTTTGAACGACGCAAGCCGGGCACGGACGGATTATTGATAGGCCCGGCATCTCTTTGGCAGGTGACACCGCAGATTTGAGCCTCTCGCGCAGCGATGACTGCAATCACGTTGGGAGGACGTAATGAAATTGCGATATCAGATGAGCGCCGCGGCTTTGGCGGTGGGCGCTGTGACGATGGCTGCGCCTGCTTGGGCGCAGAACACCACCAGCCTGAGCCACACCGTGGTGCTGGAGGATCTGGAAAACCCCTGGGACATGGCGTTTCTGGACGATGGCACCATGTTTTACACCGAGAAGTGCAAAGGCCTGTCGGTGCTGATGCCCTCAGGTGACATCACCGCACTTTTAGGGATGGGCGGCGTGGACGGCTATGCCGCCACCGCAGAGGATCTGTTCTGTGAAGGTCAGGCGGGGATGATGGGCGTGGCCGTGGATCCGGATTTTGCCAACAACCGGCGGATCTATGTCTATTCCACCTCCAATATGGTGACGCCGCACACCAATCGGCTGATGCGGATGGTGGTGAGTGAGGATTTCTCAACCGTGTCAGAGCGCATCGATATTGTGGAGGATGTGCCTTATAAAATGACCGCCACGGATCACCCCTTTGGCGGGCCGGGCGCGCATAACGGCGGGCGCGTGCGGTTCAATCCGGCGGATGGCTATCTTTATCTGACCACCGGAGACACCCACAACAGCGCGGTGCCGCAAAGCCCGTCGCTGATGGGCAGCAAGGTGATCCGGATCGACACAGACGGCACCCCTGCGGCGGGAAACACCCCGCCTGTGGGCTTTGACAAGCGCACCTATACCTATGGGCACCGCAATGTGCAGGGCATCGCCTTCCACCCCACCACCGGGGCGGCGATCACCGCAGAGCACGGGCCATGGCACTCTGATGAAATCACCGTGCTGCGCAATGGCGGCAACGCCGGATGGGATCCGCGCCCCAATATGGCGGGCCGGGAGGCCTGTCCGGATGACTATTGCGGCTACAGCCCGAACCAGATGGTGGGCGACAACCGCTTTGCGCGGGCCTCGTGGATGCCGATGACGGATTTCGCCACCTATCCAAACGCCATGCCCCCGATCTGGACCAACAACGGCTGGTCACAGGGCACCTCGTCTGCGGCCTTTCTGGAAGGCAGCGCCTGGGGCGACTGGGAAGGGGCGATGGTTGTGGGGCTGATGGGCATCGGCTTTGGCGGCACCCCTCTGGGGCAGCGGATTGACGTGATCCAGCTCACCGAGGATGGCACCGAGGTGATGGATGTCACGGAGATGACCCTGCCGATGGAGCCGGGGCGGTTCCGCTCGCTGGTGTCAGGGCCGGATGGCAGCCTTTATGCGGCGGTTGATGAGGGCATGATCTATAAGATCACGCCGTAAGCCTGCACCAAGGCTTTAGGTAAAACACTTGAGACTGCGCGGCGCTCTGCGGCGCAGTCTTTTTCAGGCTCAATTGCCCAGAACAAAGCTCTCGGGGATTTCATAGCGCTGATCGTCGACCCGGATCTGGAACAGATCGCCCTGAAGTGACCAGTCGGTGTCCCGCCCGGCGCCCGACATGGTGGCGCTGGCTGAGGTGAAGGCGCCTTCGGTGAAGTAAAGCTTGCGGGCAAAGCCGTTGGGAAAGGTCACCACAACCGTGGCCGCGCCCTGCCCCGCCCGCGCCACAGCGGCGTTGCAGCTGCCGAGGTTCTGGCCAAGCTCCTGCGCGCAGGGAATGAGGATTTCCGCATCAAAATCACCCTTCTGGGCGCGCTGTTTGCTGAGTTTGACCGCATCCCCGCCCGCCACCGGCAGCGGAGACAGCACCGGCGTGGCCGGAAGCCCTTCTACAGAGCGCTGCGCAGCATGGGCCTGAATGGCTGAGGCTGCGACAAAGATGCACATCAGCGCGCGCCCGAGGTTTTGAGCGGTGAAAGCCGTCACAGTCATGTTCCCCTATTACCCAAGCCCAAAGCGGCCCCAATGATATAAAGCACAAGGCGCACAGGCGATCTACATTTCAGATGGGACAAATGCCAGTGCCCGACGCAGCGAAACCGTTTCAAATGCCAGATAGCCTCAAATCGCGGTGATCTCGCAAGAGAGAAGGCACAGGCACCCTTGTTTTTTGGGGCAAAAGAAAATACAACCTCTTGCTCTTGAACCTGCTGCCTGCAGACCCAAGATTCAGGACCAATCTAAAGACGAAATTCATACCCCCCAATACACGCGTGTACGGGCAGGTATACTTCAGGGAACTCGCAGATGCGCCGTCGCTTGACCACATTGATGTGTGCAGATTTGGTGGGCTATTCCACCCTCATGGGCGAAGACGAAGCGCTTGCCGTGGCCTCTGTTCAGGAGCTGCGCAACGAGCATTTGGAGCCTGTGGCCAAGACCTATGGCGGCGAGGTGCTCAAACGCATGGGCGACGGCTGGATCCTGTCCTTCCCCGGTGTGGAAGCGGCGCTGGATTGCGCCGAAGAGGTGCAGAGCAATCTGGTGGAGCATGAGGTCATCAAGCTGCGCATCGGCTGTCACGTGGGGGAGATTGTCGAGGATGAGGCGGATTTTTACGGCAATGGTGTGAACATTGCCCAGCGGATCGAGACCGAAGCGCCTCCCGGTGGGGCGATGTTCTCTGAAGATCTGTTCCGCCAGCTGTCTGAGGCACGCCAGAAAGAGCTGAGCGATGTGGGGATGTTCAACCTCAAAAACATCGCAACACCAATCCGTCTTTACCAGTGGCGTCCGGCCAACCTGACCACCGCACCCAACAAAGGCTCCCTGCCCTCCATCGGGTTTGAGAATTTTGTGGCCGCGCCGGAGACACCGGACAGCATGGCGCTGGCGCAGGATCTGCATGACGGCATGGTGCAGATGTCGATGAAGCGCACCGGCATCACCACGGTGGATGCGGGCAGCGTGGAGACCACGCCAACACTGTTTCTGACCCATGGGCGGCTGCGGGTGTCTGGCACACGCGCGCGCTTCACCGTGTCGCTGATCCTGCGGCGGGATATGACCACTCTCTGGACCCAGAGCTATGACGGCGATCTGACCGATCCCTTTGCCTTTGTCGATGAGATCCTGCCGGTGGTGAGCTCGGATCTGCGCATGCAGACCATTCAATACGACGGCAACCGCCTGGCGCATCTGAAAAACACACAGCTGAGCGTGTCTGAGCTGCGCGCGCGGGCGGCGGGGTTGTTCTTCAAACAGACGCTGGAATCCTGGGAAGAAGGCTATGCCGCGCTCGACCGTGCGGTGCTGCTGAGCCCGACGGACGGCATGTCGCTGGCGATGCGCGCGCAAAGCCGCCTCAACCTCAGCAATATCAAATATGAAACCCTGAGCGACGCGGAGCTGGCCTCGCTTGGGCGTGATCTGGATGTGGCGATTGCGGAATCCCCCAACAGCGATTTTGTGTTCTGGGCGCGCGGCGCCTATCGGCTGCGGGTGCTGCGCGATCTGAAAGGCGCGGCGGCGGATATTGAGCATTCGCGCCGGATCAACCCGACATTCCTTGGCTTTGTCGACCTGATCACCCAGCTTGCGCTGCTGGAAGGCAAACCGGAAAAAGCCATCGAGGCGCTTTCAAGCTTTGTGCAGATGACCAGCCATGATCCCTTCCGCGTGACGCGGATGGCGTTCACCGCGCGGGTCTATCTGGCGGCTGGAGATTTTGCGATGGCGCGCGTGACCGCGCGCGAAGCGGCGGATCTGCGGCCAATGGATCGCGGCTTGCAGCTGCTCAAGGCGCTGGCCTGCCAGAAGGCCGGAGACACCCGCGGGCTGGAAGAGGCGCGCACGGCGGCGGCCAATCTGCCGAAGAAACCCTCCATCGCGATCAACCAGCTGACCCTGCCTGAGGAGATGGGCTGGATCAACGATGCGCTGCATCCGCAGGCTGACCCCGCTTAAACGCAGCGTGGTGTGGCACACGTCGGATGCCTCCGGCGGGGATATTTTGGGCAAGAGGAAGGCTAGGCAGCGTGCCTCAAAATCTGAAACGCACGGCCTGCGCCAACGCGCAGGAGGCGAAGCCGACCAGCCCCAGCTCATCTTTACGGGCCCTCCCCAAGGGAGGGGGCTTCACCCCCACCCAGGTTCGGGGGCCGGTCTATGTGACCCGCTGCAGTCGTTGCAAATTTGTTGGACGATGATCTAGGGCACGCTCCGCAGCCGCCTTGCTGCCCACCAGCTGAGTGCCGACATCACTGCGGCGGTGAACAGACAGAGCCACAAGCCGCCGATCTGATAGCTGAGACCTGACAGCAAGGTGCCGAGCAGCCGCCCGGCGGCGTTGGACATGTAGTAGAACCCCACATCCATGGTGACGCGTTCGTCTGAGGTGAAGGCAAGGATCAGGTAGCTGTGGACCGAGGAGTTCACCGCAAAGACAAAGCCAAACACCAGAAGCCCCGCAATCAGGATGGCGGTGAGCATGGCGGAGGTCTCAAAGAGCAACACGGCGGCGGTGAGCGCAAGCGGGATCAGGGTGAGGTAGCCCACCCAGTTGATCGCTTTGCCGACGACCTCATCGGTGCTGGCACTGGCGGCTTTCAGGATGCGCGGGGCGTTGCCCTGCACTGCCCCGTAAAGGATGATCCAGACCGCCATGAAGATGCCGATGATGAAGAAGGCTTCGCGGCGACCCTCCGCAGAGCCATCAGAGAGCACCGCGTTGAAATAGACCGGGATGCCGACCACAAACCACACGTCGCGCGCCCCGAACAGGAACATGCGCGCCAAGGAGAGGCGGTTCACATTGGGGTCTTTGGAGAAGACCTGCGAGAATTTGGCTTTTTTGGAGCCCTGCGGCAGGCCTGAGGGCATGAAGGTCACGACCCCTGCGAGGATCACCGCAAGGATGATGGCCATGCCCCAGACCGAGGCCTGAAAACCCCAGAGCGCCAGCAGTGCGGCCCCCAGAAAGAAGCCGCAGCCTTTGACCGCGTTTTTGGAGCCGGTGAGCAGCGCCACCCAGCGAAAAAGCCCGCCGCCCTCTTTGGGGGCGAGCAGTTTGACCGCTGATTTGGAAGACATCTTGGAGAGGTCTTTGGCCACGCCGGACGCGCCCTGCACGCACATCACAAAGATCACGGAGGCGGTGACACCCCATGCGGGATCAAGCTGTGCCAGAGCGATCAGGGCCGCGATCTGGATGGTGAGGCCCGCATAAAGCGTGGAGGTCAGACCAAAGCGCGCGGCAATCCAGCCGGCGGAAAGGTTGGTGACAATGCCCATGACCTCATAAAGCAGGAAGAGATAGGCCAGCTGAATCGGGGAGAAGCCCAGCCCGTTGAAATGCAACAGCACCAGCATCCGCAGCGCGCCGTCGGTGAGCATAAAGGCCCAATAGGCGGCGGTGACGGTGATATAGGCGGCGAGGCCGTCTGGTTTTTGGGTTTGGGCGTTGGTCATCAAGATCACTCAGGGGCGCATCCGACCTCGGGAGGAAGCGAAGCGCCCTACAGTTTTGTTGTGGCGCGCCTTTGGCGCGACGGGGAGGGGCTGGCGCGGTCCGGCGGCGCCGGACCAATAATGGCCCTTAGAGGCTAGCGAGCACCATGCGGGTGACATCGGCCAGACGGAAGGCATAGCCCCACTCGTTGTCATACCACGCGTAGACTTTCACATGGCGGTTGTTGACCACGCGGGTGGAGAGCGCGTCGACAATGGTGGAGCGGTCATCATTGGTGAAATCACAGCTCACCAGCGGGCGGGTTTCATAGCCCAGAATACCGTCCAGCTCCCCTGCGGCGGCCTCGGCGAAGAAGGCGTTGACCTCCTCGGCGGTGGTGTCGCGGCTCACGTCAAAGACAATGTCTGTCAGCGAGGCATTCAGGAGCGGCACGCGCACGGCGTGGCCGTCGATCTTGCCGTCCATGTCGGGGAAGATCTGGATGATCGCCTTGGCTGAGCCGGTGGTGGTCGGGATCAGGGAGTTGAGGGCAGAGCGGGCGCGGCGCGGGTCTTTGTGGGCGCGGTCCACGATGGTCTGCGTGTTGGTTACGTCGTGAATGGTGGTGAAGCTGGCCTGCTCGATGCCCAGTTTCTCGCGGATCACCTTGACCACCGGCGCGATGCAATTGGTGGTGCAGGAAGCGGCGGTGATGACCTTGTGAGCGGCCGCATCATAGGTGGCATCGTTCACGCCGTAGACGATATTGGCCACATCGTCTTCTTTCACAGGGGCGGAGACCACGACCTTTTTCACGCCCGCATCAAAGTAGGGCTGGAGTTTGGCGTTGGTTTTGAACACACCGGTGCAATCCACCACCAGATCAACGCCCAGCTCTTTGAGTGGGAGCTCTTCGATGGACCAGGCTTCGGTCTTGCGCATCTGGTGGCCGTCGATGGTGATGCTGTCTGCATCATAGGCGAAGTCGGCGCGCCAGCGGCCGTGCACCGTGTCAAACTCCAAAAGATGCGCGTGCAGTTCGGCGTCGCCGGAGGGATCGTTGAGCAGGACGATTTCAGCATCCAGACCGAGGTCAAAGAAGCTGCGGATCACCAGCTTGCCCATGCGGCCAAGGCCATTGATTGCGATTTTGGTCATTCGGATCATTCCTTTAACAGAGGAGCGCGCCAGACCCTGGGTGGGTGCCAAAGGCGCCCTCCCGTGGGGAGGGTCGGGCGCGGTCCGGGCTTGCAGCCCGAACCAAGGTTACGGTGAATTAGGAAACCAGCCGCGGGTGCGGTTGGCGAAAGCGACAAGGCTGAGCATCACGGGCACCTCCACGAGCACACCGACAACGGTGGCAAGCGCCGCGCCGGAGCCAAGGCCGAAGAGCGAGATGGCCACGGCCACCGCCAGCTCGAAGAAGTTAGACGTGCCGATCAGCGCGCAGGGGGCGGCGACCTCAAACGGCACTTTCCAGAGCCGGGCTGCACCGTATGCGATGAAGAAGATGCCGTAGGTCTGGATCAGCAGCGGGATGGCGATCAGCAGGATGTTGAAAGGCTGGCTCAGGATGGTCTGCGCCTGAAAACCAAAGAGAAGCACTACCGTCAGCAAGAGGCCACCCACAGAGGTGGGGCGCAGGTGGTTGCGGAAAGCCTCAACGGCTGCCTCACCGCCCTGCCCCATGAGGCGCTTGCGGGTGATGTAACCGGCCACCAGCGGCAACAGGATGTAGAGCACGGCAGACAGGATCAGGGTTTCCCAAGGCACGGTGATGTTGGTCACCCCAAGCAGGAAGGCCACGATGGGCGCGAAGGCAAAGACCATGATCACATCGTTCACGCTGACCTGTACCAGCGTGTAGTTGGCATCACCCCGCACCAGATTGGACCAGACAAAGACCATCGCCGTACAGGGTGCCGCGCCGAGAAGGATCACGCCTGCGAGGTATTCGCTGGCGGTTTGCGGGTCGATCCAGGCGGCGAAGATATATTCAAAGAACAAAACGCCCAGCGCCGCCATGGAGAAGGGTTTGATCAACCAGTTGACCACAAGGGTGATCACCAGCCCTTTGGGTTTGCGCCCCACATCAGCGAGCGCGCCAAAATCAATGCCCACCATCATCGGGTAAACCATGGCCCAGATCAGCACCGCCACAGGCAGGTTGACCGAGGCGACCTCAAGGCTGGCAAGAGCACCAAAGAGACCGGGCATGAGGAGGCCCAGGGCAAGACCTGCGGCAATGGCGAGGGCGACCCAGAGCGACAGGAGCCGCTCAAAAGTGCCTAGGCCTGCGTCCAGTTCTGCGGTGTGATCAGACATCCTTCTGCTCCCTGTAGCGGCGCATCGCGCTGAGAATATCGACCGGCTCCGATGCGCCCAGATCGTCCAGTTGCTGCCTGAGGGACACGGTATCAAGACGCCCCATCGGCAGGTTCACAAAGATCGAAATGCGGTTGTAGAGCATCCGGTAGGCTTCGGCGAAAGCGACACGTTTTTCGGCTTCAGAGCCTTCAAAATTGCTGGGATCCGGGATGCCCCAATGGGCGGTCACGGGCTGTCCGGGCCAGACCGGGCAGTCTTCTTTGGCGGCGCGGTCACAGACGGTGAACACAAAGTCCATCTCCGGTGCATCCTCGCCTGCAAATTCGTCCCAGCTTTTGGAACGGACAAACCCTGTGTCGTGGTTGAGGCCCTGCAGCAGGTCTATGGCGTATGGGTGCGGCGCGCCTTTGGGGTGGGAGCCCGCGCTGAAGCCCCGAAAGCGGCCCATGGCCTCGCGCTGCAAAATCGCTTCGGCAAGAAGGGAGCGGGCGGAATTGCCCGTGCAGAGGAAGAGGACGTTGTAGCGTTTGTCCGACATGGGATCGGCTCCTTTAGCATCCACAGGTGAGGTCTTCGATCAGCGGCTGGCACAATTCGGGCTGCCCGCCGCAGCAGTCCTCCAGCAGGAAGCCCAAAAGCCCCCGCACGCCGTCGGTGTTGGCGAAATAGCGAATGCTGCGCCCTTCACGCTGGTTGCGCAGCAGGTTGGCCTGCAAAAGCACGGAGAGGTTTGCCGAGAGGGTGTTCTGGCGCACATCCAGCGCATCGGCGATTTCTCCGGCGGTCAGGCCGGCCTCGCCCGCCTTGATCAACAGGCGGAACGCATCCAGGCGCGTGGATTGAGACAAGGCGGCAAAGGCCGTGAGGGCTGATAACTTATCCATATATCGCGAATTATGGAAATATAGAGCGAGATGCAAGTGAGTCTCTGCCTGCAGTGCGTGAAACTTTGATGACAGATGGGTGCCGGATCAGCTACGCACGTCGAGCGGGCGGTCTTCGAGCATGGTTTCCATGGAGAAATAGCCGGTGACCGTATCCAGCTCAAAGCCGGTGGTGAGGCGGCGGTAGACCTGATCATAGCCCGCCATGCCCGAGGTCACGATCTTGAGCATATAGTCCCAATCTCCGCCGATGCGGTGCATTTCCAGCACCTGCGGGATCAGGGACACATGGCGCTTGAAGCTCTCTGCCCACTCCACGGAATGGTTGCGGGTGCGGACCATCACAAAGACCGTCAGATCAAGGCCCAGCGCGGCCGGATCAATGCGCATGCGCGCGCCCTGCAGCACGCCCTCCTCTTCCAACCGCTTGAGACGGCGCCAGAGCGCGTTTTGAGAGAGGCCCACACGCTCAGCCACCTCACGCTGAGACAAAGAGGCATCGCGTTGCAGAACATCAAGGATATTTCGATCAATCTGGTCCATCTGACCTAATGATTAGATCATATGACAACAAAATACGACCCATTTCGAAAAATTAGGGGCAAATTTCATCGAACCAACGAGGTAAAACACATCAAACACATAGATAAGAGGCTCACAATGTCCAAGCTCACCGCCCCCTTTGATCACTTTGCTGCACAGCTCTCCTCCGCCGCAGCGCCGATGGACAGCTTGCGCGACGGGCTGATTGGGGCGGATCTGCAGATCGACACGCCTTATGGTCCGCGCAAGCTGATCTATGCGGATTATGTCGCCTCTGGTCGGGCGCTGCGGCAGGTGGAAAGCTTCGTTCTGGAAAACGTACTGCCTTACTACGCCAACACCCACACCGATGCCTCTTTCTGCGGGGCGCGCATGGGGCAGCTGCGCGAAGGGGCGCGGGCTGTGGTGGCGCGGCACTGTGGGGCGCGCGAAGGCGAACATGCGGTGATCTTTGCCGGATCGGGCGCGACCACCGGCCTCAATCAACTGGTGCATATGCTGCAGGTGGGCGCGGGCGACACGGTGCTGGTGGGGCCTTATGAGCATCACTCCAACCTGTTGCCCTGGCGCGAGAGCGGCGCGCAGGTCATTGAAATCCCAGAAGGCGCCCTGCCCGGCCCGGATCGCGCGGCGCTGACGCAAGCTCTGGCGGAGCACAGCCTGAACGGGCGTGTCATCGTGGCGATGAGCGCGGCGGCCAATGTCACCGGCGTGTGCACGGATGTGGCGGCGGTAACGCGGCTGGTGAAAACTTATGACGCGCTGATGGTCTGGGACTATGCGGGCGGCGGGCCCTATCTGCCAATGCAGATGACACCAGCGGAGGGCGCTGAGGTCGATGCACTGGTGTTCTCAGCACACAAATGCATTGGTGGGCCCGGCGCGAGTGGCGTGCTGGTGGTGCGCGAAGATGCAGTGCGCGCAGCGGTGCCCTATCGGCCCGGCGGCGGCACCGTGGCTTTTGTGAACGCGCATCAGCATGACTATGTGGCGGGGCTGGCCCAGCGCGAAGAAGGCGGCACGCCCAATGTGGTGGGTGACATCCGCGTGGCGCTGGCGCTGATCGTGAAAGAGGTGATTGGCGCAGAGATGCAGAGCCGCAATGCGGCGCTGACAGCCAAAGCCTTCGCGGCCTGGAGGGCAAATCCCAATTTGCACCTGTTGGCGGCGGATCGAACCGAAAGGTTGCCCATTCTCTCCTTTGTGCCGCTGGACAGCACAGGCACGCGCATTGACCACAACGCCTTCACCCGCGCCCTGTCAGAACGCTATGGCATTCAGGCGCGGGGCGGTTGCTCTTGTGCGGGGCCTTATGTGCATGCGCTGCTGGATATTGACGACGGGCAATCCGCGCATATCCGCGACGATATTCTGCAAGGTCCGGGTGCGAGCAAGCCGGGGTTTGTGCGCCTGAACCTGAGCGTGCTGATGTCTGATGAAACCGTGGATTTCATCCTTCAGTCGGTCGCGGAGCTGGCGCAGGGTTGGCGTGCGGAAAGCCCGCAGGCTCTGGCAGGTTGATCTCTTAAGTCACAGCGTGGTGGCGCGGTATTTGAAGGCACCTGAGCCGCGCGCAATGATCTCTCCGGTTTCATCGGAAATCGTGCTTTCGGCAAAGAAGGTTTTGGCGCCGCCGCCTGTGCGCCAGCCTTCGGCAATCAACCCCTGACCCTTGGGACGGCTGAGGAAATTGGTGGTCATCGACAGCGTGAGCGCCAGTCGTTTGTGCGCCGGATCACCGGTGTAGCAGCCCGCAAAGCCCATCACCGTGTCGAGCAGCGTGGCGTAGATCCCGCCGTGCGGAATACCCGCGCGGTTCATCAGATGCGGTGCAATGGGCAGCTCCAGACGGGCGTAATCCACATCCCAATGGGTGATGCGAAACCCGAGGTGCTTTTGCAGCTCATAAGGGGTTTCTTCCAGAGCGGGATCGAGGGGCTTGTGGGTCATTTGGCATTACTTTCGCAAGGTTGGTTTTGCCCGGCACCGCCGGGGCTGCGCCTGCCTGCCCCTCGGCAGGCGCATTCGCGCCAGCCCAGGCAGGCTTCGCCCTATGTTGTTACATGTGTCAGACCGCCGTCAGACCGCCGTCAATGGCAATCGCCTGTCCGGTCATGAAGCTGTTTTCGGGCGCGTTGATCCAGAGCATGGCCTGCACCACCTCCTCAGGCTTGGAGACGCGCCGCATTGGCACGCGGCTGGCAATATGGGTCATGGCGTCCTCACGGGACAGGCCCGCCCGTTCCCCCACGATGTCGGCCATTTCATCCACCATCGGCGTCGCTGAAAACGAGGGGCAAAGCGCATTCACGCGAATGCCGCGGGTGGCGTTCTCATCCGCCGCTGCCTTGGTCAGGCCCACCACCGCATGTTTGGCCGCCGCATAAAGCGACAGATGGCCTGAACCGACCAGACCCGCCGCTGAGGCCACATTCAGGATCGCGCCGCTGCCGGCCTTCTGCATCAGCGGGATCTGATACTTCATGCAAAGGAACACCCCTTTGGCATTCACATTCATCATCAGATCAAAATCCTCGGTGGTGAGGAATTGAAGCGGGCGCACATCATGGCCGATGCCCGCGTTGTTGAGCCCCACGTCGATGGTGCCAAAGGTCTCTGCAATGTGGCTGACATGGGCGGCCACCTGCGCCTCATCGGACACATCCACCGCGGCAGAGACCACTTCAACCCCTTGGGCACGCAGGGTTTTCGCAACATTGGCCAGCTGATCACCGTTGATGTCAGACAGGCCGAGTTTGGCGCCCTGAGCGGCAAAACGTTCTGCCGCCATGGCCCCAAAGCCGCTGGCTGCGCCGGTGATCATCACCACTTTATCCTGAAACATCTTATCCACGTTTTGCGGCCTCCAGCCCTGCCATGGCGAACATCGGCACAAAGCTTCCGAGCTTGGCGGCGCGTTCGGGATCAGAGGCGTTGCCGTCCAGCGCGCGTTTTTTCACGCCCTGGATGATCGCGCCCATGCGGAAGAAACAAAACGCCAGATAGAAGCCGAATTTTTCAATCCCCGGTAGGCCCATGCGGGCGCAATACTGCGCGATGAAGTCTTCATCGCTGGGCAGGCCAAGGGCGGCGCGGTCCACACCGGCCAGCCCGCGGCCCTCATGGCCCGGCGGCATCTGCCACTGCATGATCACCGCCGCCAGATCGGCGTAAGGATGGCCAATGGTGGAGAGCTCCCAATCCAGCACCGCCACCACCTCGGCGCGGTCTTTGGCAAAGAGCATATTGTCGATCCGGTAGTCGCCATGCACCAACGTGCGCTTGCCGTCATCGGCTGGGATATTGGCCGCAAGCCAGTCGATCAGCTCATCCATCTGCGGCAGGGTTTCTGTTTCTGAGGCGCGATATTGCTTGGTCCAGCGGCCCACCTGACGCTCAAAATAATTGCCTTCTGGGCCATAGTCCGACAGGCCCACGGCGGTGATATCAACCGAGTGGATGGCGGCCAGCACGCGACCCATTTCATCGATCACGGCGGCGCGGTCTGCGTTGGAGAGGTCTTTGAGGCGGGGATCGTCAAAATTGCGCCCCTCCACATAGTCCATCACGTAAAAGGCGGAGCCGATCACATCATCGTCTTCGCAGAGCAGATGCATTTTGGCGACCGGCACATCGGTGTCGGCCAAGGCCTTTTGCACGCGAAATTCGCGGTCTACCGCATGGGCGGATTTCAAAAGCACCCCGGGGGGTTTGCGGCGCAGCACATATTGGCCTGATGGCGCATCCAGCCGGAAGGTCGGATTGGACTGGCCGATGTTGAATTTGGTGGCCTCAATGGGCCCCGCAAAGCCATCCAGATTGTCAGACAGCCAGCGCGCAACGGCGGCAGTGTCCAGTTGGGTTGCGTCCATAGTTTCCTCCCTTTGCATCAGACACGGCGTTGTGCCCGATCTCGAAACGCGCGGCGGCGCTTCAGAATGGCCGGGGTGCGCAGCAAACCGGCCGCGCCCGACCTCCCCCTTGGGAGGGCGCTTTCGCGTCCTCCCGAGGTCGGGCACGGCCTTCTGTTGGAAAGTGCCCTATGCCCGCCCCCGTGTTCTCTCTCAGCTGTAAGTCAGCATCTCTTTCTCGTTGGCCCCGTCAATATGCGGGGTTTCGTTAAATCCGTTGAGCCATTCCTGCCCCTTGGCCATCACGATGCGCGCCACGGCGCAGTTTTTGACCTGCAGTTGCAGCAAGATCATCTGTTCGGCAGGCGCATCAAGCACATCGGCCACCGTGCGCCCGATGGCACCGCCGGAGCTGACCGCCAGCGGGGTCTTGGCCCCGGAGGCGGCCACAATGGCACGGGCTTCGCGCACGCGGCTGGTGAAAGCGGCAAAACTTTCGGGCGGGTTTGCGATCTCGTCGCGCTGCCACTCCAGCACCGTGTCGCGCAGGATGCGGAAGTGGGTTTTGCGGTCGGTGTGCAGATCCGCCGGCTTGTCGGCGCGCCCGGCAAAGCGCGCCTCCAGAAGCCCTGCGAAATCAAACTCGTTCCAGCCCGGCACAACAATCGGGGTCAGCCCCGTGCCCAGCGCGCTTTCGATGCCCTCCCAGGTCTGGCGATGGCGTTTCTGCCCGCCGATGAACACCGCATCCGGCACCACACCCTGACGCTTGAGAGCCGCGCCAAGGGCGGCGGACTGGCGGTGGCCCAGCTCTGAGAGATTGTCGTAATCCGCCGCGCCAAAGCTGGCCTGGGCGTGGCGGATCAGGTGGAACATCTGGCTCATGCCATGCGGTCCTGCAAACGCTGGTAGGCGGTTTTATATTCGCGCTCCAGCCGGTCCACGAGGCTGGCCACAGTGCCGACCTCTTTCACCGCGCCAATGCCCTGACCGGAGCCCCAGATGGTTTTCCATGCCTTGGGTTTGTCGCGGTCGGTGCCAAAATCCATGGTGGAGACATCGCCCACCGGCAGGCGATCCGGATCCATGCCCGCCGCCTCAACGGAGCCTTTGAGGTAGTTGCCCCAGACACCGGTGAAGAGCGAGGAATAGACAATGTCATCCGCGCCGCTCTCGACAATCATGTCTTTGTATCCCTGCTCGGCATTGGCCTCTTTGGTGGCGATGAAAGGCGAGCCGATATAGCCAAGGTCTGCGCCCATGGCCTGTGCGGCCAGCAGCGAAGAACCGGTGGCGATGGCACCTGAGAGCAGCACCGGGCCGTCAAACCACTCGCGGATTTCGCTGATCAGCGCGAGCGGGGATTGGGAGCCCGCATGGCCACCCGCACCGGCGGCCACTGCGATCAGGCCGTCTGCGCCTTTCTCGATCGCCTTCTTGGCAAATTTGTTGTTGATGATGTCATGCAGCGCGATGCCGCCGCAATCATGGGCAGCGTCATTGACCTCTTTGCGCGCGCCTAGCGAGGTGATCCAGACCGGCACCTCATGTTTGTGGCAAAGCGCAATGTCGCGCTCCAGACGTTCGTTGGAGCGGTGCACGATCTGATTGACCGCAAAAGGCGCGGCCGGTTGATCGGGATTTTCCTGGTTGTGACGGTCCAGCTCTTCGCGGATCTGCGTGAGCCAGGTGTCCAGAAGGGGGTGGTCTCCCGCCGCCTCACGGGCGTTGAGTGCGGGGAAACTGCCTATGATGCCTGCCTTACACTGGGCAATGACCAGTGCGGGTACGGAAATGATGAAAAGCGGAGAGGCCACTGCGGGGATGCGCAGGCCCTGAAGCGCTTTGGGAAGGTGGCGGTCACCAGACATAAAAAACTCCTGTTTTCTCAGCGTCTTGCCAATCTCTGCGGACACCGGAGCACGACGCGAGGCAAGGCAGCCTATGCGGGCTGCGTGCCACTCCCTCTCCTCCGGATGCCGCGCAAAACCGCACGACGCCTTGGTGGCAGGATAAAGCCGCGTGCGGGCGGCTCAAACAAGAGGATGGCAAAGTAACATGACGTCACAACGGGCTTGCCTTCGCGGAAGGCGGGGATGCGCGGCCATGTCCGGATGCCTCCGGCGGGGATATTTTGGGAATGAGAAGCCGGGGCTTAACGCAGAAACTGCAGGATGTGGCGGGCCACCTCGGCAGGCTTTTGATGCAGGAGCCAATGATCTGCGCCCGGCAGGGTGATGCGGGTGAGATCGTCGCAGAGATCCTCTAGGCCCGCATGGCACTCCGGTAGGAGCGCGGTGTCCTCTTCCCCCCACAAGAGCAGATGCGGCATGGGCACGCGCAGGGCTTGGGGCGGCAGTTTGGGCAGCGTCTCGGCTGGCAGCGGCGTGCCGGGGTCTGCGACCTGAAGGGTTGAGGCGCGGTACCAGTTGACCATGCCGCGCACCTCTTCGGCTGTGCCCCAGGCGGCGCGGTAGGCGGCCAGTTTGGCCCCGTCCATCCAGGACATGTCCATATGTTTGGAAAAGATGCCCATCATGCGGGCGTGATCGTTTTCTGCGAGCCGGTCCTCGGAGCCTTCGGCGCGCAGCCAGTTGATGTATTGGCTGGCCGCAGATTGTGCGCCGCCCGCAGCCAAAGCGCGTTGAAACGGGATTGGATGCACCCCGTTTGCGATGATCAGGCGCTCAAACAGATCGGCATGGCGGAAGGCCAGACCATAGGCGATGGCCGCGCCCCAGTCATGGCCGAGCACTGCCGCGGCGGGCCGGTCAGAGCAGTAGTGCTTCAGGATGGCGGCGGCATCGGCGACAAGCGCGGCAGGCGCGTAGTGTTCCACCTCTGCCGGTCGCCAGCTTTGGCCGTAGCCGCGCTGATCCGGGGCGACGAGGAAGAAATGCTCCTCCAGATGGGGGATCAGATCATCAAAGGCGCCGGAGTATTCGGGAAAGCCGTGCAGGCACAGGAGCACGGGGGCCTGCGGGTCGCCGGCCACGCGCACATGATACGCGTGACCGTTGAGTGTTATGAACTGGCTTTGCGCCAAATCACACCATGTCGGGCAGTTTGTAATCGGCAAACTGCTTGCGCAGGGTGAGCTTGGAGACTTTGCCGGTGGCGGTCATCGGCAGCTCGTCCACAAAGACCACATCATCAGGCAGCTGCCACTTGGCGAAGTGCTCCTCTAACAGGGCCATCAGCTCGCTGATCTCCGGCTTGCCTTCGGCAGAGGGCACCACAACCATCAGCGGGCGTTCGTCCCATTTGGGGTGCGCCACGGCGATCACTGCGCAGTTGGCCACATTTGGGTGCGCCATCACGGTGTTTTCCAGATCGAGCGAGCTGATCCATTCGCCGCCGGATTTGATCAGGTCTTTGGCGCGGTCGGTGATGGTGAGGTAGCCGTGGCCGTCAATCGTGGCCACATCGCCGGTGCCAAACCAGCCATCCGCGTCAAAGGCGCCTGCGTTGGCCTCTTCGTTTTCAAAATAGCCTGCGGTGATGTTGTTGCCGCGCACAAACAGCTCGCCTGCGGCTTCGCCGTCATGGGGCAGACGCTTGCCGTCTTCATCCACGATTTTCAGATCCACGCCAAAGATGCGGCGGCCCTGTTTGGATTTGATCGCCACGCGCTCTTCGAGGATGTGGTCTTCCAGATGCACAGGCAGGTTGCCCATGGTGCCGACCGGGCTCATCTCGGTCATGCCCCAGGCGTGGCAGACGTTGACGTTGTTTTCCTCAAAATAGGTGATCATGCTGGCCGGTGCGGCCGAGCCGCCGATCACCAGATCTTCGAGACCTTTGGGCATGCGGCCCTGTTTCTCCATCTCGCCCTGCAGGCCGAGCCATACGGTGGGCACGCCCCATGCGGAGTAGACGTTTTCGCCTTCCATCAGCTTGAACAGGCTTTCCCCGTCAAGCGCGCCGCCCGGGAAGACCAGCGAGGCGCCGGTGAGCAGCGCGATATAGGGCAGGCCCCAGGCGTTGACGTGGAAGAGCGGCACAACCGGCAGGATGCGACGGCCCGGCTGGCAGACTTTGGGCAACGACAGGCCCACGGTCATGGCATGCAGCACCGTGGAGCGGTGGGTGTAGAGCGTGCCTTTGGGGTTGCCGGTGGTGCCGGAGGTGTAGCAGAGACCTGCGGCGGTATCTTCCGGCAGCTCTGGCCAGTCAAATTCCTCGGATTCCGCCTCAAGCAGCTCTTCATAGCAGAGGAAATCGCCCTCTGGCATATGGGCGCGGTCGGTCATGACCACCACTTTGAGGCCTTCAGGCCATTGCGCACGCAGGGCGTTGACCAGCGGCACAAAGGTGGTGTCGACAAACAGCATCGTGTCCTTGGCGTGGTTCACGATGTAGGTCATCTGCTCCGCGGAAAGACGCGGGTTGATGGTGTGGCAAACGCCGCCGGCACCGGAGATCGCGTAGTAGAGCTCAAGGTGGCGGTAGCCGTTCCACGCCAGCGTTGCGATGCGGTCACCGACCTTCAGGCCTTGTGTTGTCAGCGCATTGGCAAGACGCGCGACGCGTGGGGCCATCTCGGCATATGTCTGGCGGTGGATATCCCCCTCGGTGCGCACAGAGACGACTTCTCCGGTTGGGTGGATTTCGGCTGCAAATTTGAGAATATCCGCGATGTTGAGCGGACGCATCATCATAGACCCTAGCATTTAGGCCTCCCTGCCTGTGAATGTATTGTCGCGCGTGACCATACGCGCAAGGCCAAGGTATAGGAAAGGGCGGTTGAAAGATGCCGCTACGTCGCTCAACCTAAGATGTTGCACTTGTTAAGTTTTTTCTGTGCAGATCCGCACAATGAGCGCGCGGTGCTGGCGATTTTCAGGACACACCGCCTGCCCTACCTTGGGGAGGAAAGGAGAGACATCATGTCGATCAGACCTGTTTTGGAAACGCGCAAAGCCATTCCTGCCCGGGAAGGGGCTGGCGTGCACCTGCATCGCGCCTTTGGGTTTCAGGATCCTGAGGAACTTGATCCCTTCCTGATGATGGATCACTTCCGCAACGATGACCCAAGACTCTATGAGGCGGGCTTTCCGTGGCATCCGCATCGCGGCATCGAGACCATCACCTATGTGATTGACGGCGCGGTGGAACATCAGGACAGCCTTGGCAACACCGGCAATCTGGGTGCGGGGGATGTGCAGTGGATGACGGCGGGGCGTGGAATCCTGCATCAGGAAATGCCCACCCCCGGCGCCAATGGGGTGAACCACGGCTTTCAGCTCTGGGCCAATCTGCCCCGCGACCTAAAAATGACCGATCCGCGCTATCAGGATGTGACTGCCAAAGAAATCCCGGAGATCTTTGAGGATGACGGCACCAAGGTGCGCGTGATCATCGGCAGCTTCTGGGGGCAGACCGGCCCGGTGGATGGCATTGCCGCTGATCCGATGTTTCTGGATGTGACCGTGCCTGCGGGGGTGAAGAAGACCTTCCCGATTGACACACGGCGGCGCGCTTTTGCCTATGTGTTTGAAGGGGATGCGGCCTTTGCCGATGCCAGCCAGCCCACCGGCATTCTGCTGGAGAAAGAGGTGGCCGGAGAAGAGGTCAATATCCGCGACATGAGCGGGGACCGCACGCTGGTGCGCTTTGGCAATGGCGATGAGGTCACGGTGCAGGCCGGCGAACAGGGCGTGCGCTTTCTGCTGATCTCAGGTCAGCCGATCGAAGAACCGGTGGCCTGGCACGGCCCGATTGTGATGAACACGCAGGCGGAGCTGCAGCAGGCCTTTGCAGAGCTTCGCAACGGCACATTCATCAAACCGGCGCATTGATCATGACGCCTAAACAAGTAAGCGGAGGGGGAGACCCCTCCGTTTTTAGGGGCGCTGCCCCTGGCACATCTGCGATGTGCCTACCCCGGGATACTTTTTGAATGAGAAGCGCTTAGGGGGGGGGCGAGACTGGCCTGTCAGGCGGCGATACCCACGGCCTGACGCACCATATCCCAGTAGATCTGCTCCACTTCGGAAAGCGACAGACGTCCGCCTTCGCGGAACCATGTGTTCACGCCGGTCAGCATGGCAATTACGGCCATGGTGGTGATTTTGGGGTCCGCCACGGTGAAATCGCCGCTTTCCACACCGGCGCGCAGGATCGCTTCGAGCTGGTCTTCATAAGCGCGGCGCAGGGCTTCGACTTCGGAGAAATTTTCCGGGCTGAGATTGCGCAGCTCCATATAGGCGATGAACACCTCATCAGGGCGCTCTGAGTGAAAGCGCAGGTGCAGACGGGTGAAGGTCTCCAGTGCCGCCACCGGCGAGGCCGGGGCCTCAAGCGAGGCGCGGGTGGCCAGAAGCTCATCCATATGGGTTTTCATCAGATCAAACAGCAGCGACTGCTTGTCCGGCGTGTAGTTATAAAGCGCTCCTGCCTGCACGCCGACCTCACGCGCAATTTGGCGCATGGAAACAGCGGCATAGCCGTGCTGGGCAAAGAGCGAGAGCGCGGCGGCGCGCACGCGCGGGCCGGTGATGCCGGAATGTGAGCCTTGAGTTCGTGCCATAGGCGCAATTTAACTGAACGTACGTTCCTTTAAAACCCCGCATAAGCAGGGCTGACGCGTGCAAGTTGGCTTGTGTCGCCAGCCCCGACTGGGCCATAAGAAAGCCGGGCAACAAAAGGGCCATTCGCGTGACACGACAGACCAAAGCAAGCCTCTTGATGATCTTATGCACGGGCGTGCTGGCCAGCTGTGGCGATGTGCCGGGACTGGATGCCGCTGTTTCCAAAGAGGTGGAGGCTGCGCCCTACCCCGAGCTTCTGCCTGCGCGCGCCTTGCCTGCCGCGCCGGAGCAGCGCCTGACGGAGAGCAGCGAGGAAGAGCTTGCCGCCCGTGGCGCCCGTCTCAGCCGCCGCGCGCGTGAGCTGCAGTAAGCCCTGCACCATGCAGACGCGTTGCACCCCCCTGCAAGAGCCGCTACACGGCAAAGCAACACAGCAGACCATACCAACACATATTCGAGGTAGTGCTTCATGACCGATGCGCAGATGAGCAACCCCAACACAACACCGCTCCGTCTTGGGATTGCCGGCTTGGGCACCGTGGGCGTGGGTGTGGTGAAGATCGTGCGCCAGAAGGCCAACCTGCTGGCGGCCCGCACCGGGCGTCCGGTGGTGATCACCGCCGTGAGCGCGCGCTCCAAGGATAAGGACCGCGGCGTGTCGCTGGCGAATTACGCCTGGGAAGACGATCCGGTGGCTCTGGCCAAGCGCGACGACGTGGATGTGTTTGTCGAGCTGATGGGCGGCGAAGACGGCCCCGCGAAAGACGCAATCGAGGCCGCATTGGCGCTTGGCAAAGATGTGGTCACCGCCAACAAGGCGCTGCTGGCCCATCACGGTCAGGCGCTGGCCGAGACCGCAGAGGCCAAAGGCGCGGTGATCCGCTTTGAAGCGGCTGTGGCAGGCGGCATTCCGGTGATCAAATCCCTCACCGAGGGGCTGGCGGGCAATGAGATCACCCGCATCATGGGCGTGATGAACGGCACCTGTAACTACATCCTCACCCGGATGCAGGACGCGGGCCTTCCCTATGAGGAGGTTTTTGCCGAAGCCGACGCGCTTGGCTATCTGGAAGCGGACCCAAATCTGGACGTGGGCGGGATTGACGCGGGCCACAAGCTGTCGCTGCTCTCCTCCATCGCCTTTGGCACCAAGGTGGATTTCGCGGGGGTGGAGCTGGAAGGCATTCAGCGCATCTCCATTGAAGACATTCATCAGGCCGCCGAGCTTGGCTTCAAGATCAAGCTGCTGGGCGTGACCCAGATGACCGGCCGTGGGCTGGAGCAGCGCATGTCGCCCTGCCTTGTGCCCGCAGACAGCCCGCTGGGCCAGCTCAAGGGCGGCACCAATATGGTGGTGATCGAAGGCGACGCGGTGGAGCAGGTTGTGCTGCGCGGCCCTGGGGCTGGTGAAGGCCCGACCGCCAGCGCGGTGATGGGCGATGTCTGTGACATTGCGCGCGGCTTCCGCCTTTCCACCTTCGGCATGCCCGCAGAGCAGCTGACCGCCGCCAAGGCGGCGCGCTCCAACTCTCCGGCGCCCTACTATCTGCGCCTGACGCTGGAAGACCGCCCGGGCGCCATGGCCAAGATTGCCACCGCGCTTGGCGACAACGGGATCAGCATCGACCGCATGCGCCAGACCCGACACAATGATGAGCTCGCCCCTGTGCTGATCGTGACCCACAAAACCCAGCGCGCCGCTCTGGATGAAGCCATTGCCGCCATGCAGAGCACCGGTGTGGTCGCAAGCGCCCCTGTAGCGTTGCGCATAGAGCAGGTTTGAGATTTCAATGGCGCGCCCCTCTTGTGAGCGCGCCGCCGCTGCGATAACCGATATTTAAGCAAGCACATAAGGATCACCCCATGTCCCAAAAGCCGGAATTTCACGACCGTATGCTGTCTCTCGGTTTGGCCCGTGTGGCCGAACAGGCAGCGATTGCCTCCGCAGCGCTGATTGGCAACGGCGATGAGAAAGCCGCAGACCAAGCCGCTGTGAACGCCATGCGCGAACAGCTCAACCTTCTGGACATCGCCGGTGTTGTGGTGATTGGTGAAGGTGAGCGCGACGAGGCGCCCATGCTGTTCATCGGCGAAGAAGTGGGCACCGGAAACGGCCCCGGCGTGGACATTGCGCTGGACCCGCTGGAAGGCACCACGCTGACCGCCAAAGACATGCCAAACGCGCTGACCGTGATCGCCATGGGCCCGCGCGGCTCCATGCTGCACGCGCCGGACACCTATATGGACAAGCTGGCCATCGGCCCGGGCTACGCGGAAAACGTCGTCTCGCTGGAAATGAGCCCGAAAGAGCGCGTGGAAGCGCTGGCGAAAGCCAAAGGCTGTGACACCTCTGACATCACCGTCTGCATTCTGGAGCGTCCGCGCCACGAAGACATGATCGCCGAAGTGCGCGCCACCGGCGCCTCCATCCGCCTGATCACCGATGGTGACGTGGCTGGTGTGATGCACTGCGCCGAAGCCGAAGAAACCGGCATCGACATGTATATGGGCCGTGGCGGCGCACCTGAAGGTGTGCTCGCGGCAGCGGCGCTGAAATGCATGGGCGGTCAGATGTGGGGCCGTCTGGTGTTCCGCAACGATGACGAGCGCGCCCGTGCCGCCAAAACCGGCATCACCGATCTGGACCGCATCTACTCCCGCGACGAGATGGTCACACAGGATGTGATCTTTGCCGCAACCGGCGTGACCGGCGGCTCTCTGCTGCCGCGCATCAAGCGCACCCCGGGCTGGATCGAAACCGAGACCCTGCTGATGCGCTCCAAGTCCGGTTCCGTGCGTCGCATGACCTACCGCGCGCCCGTCGATCAGACCTCTTGATCACAGCACGCTGCACTGATTGACTGGGCCAAAGCGCCCCTTACGGCCCGCCTCTTTGGCGGGCCTTTTGATAAGATGAAAGCCCTGCCCATGACCGACTTCCTTGGTGTATCCGAAAGCCTGACCGGACGACGCTGGCTGGGGCCGGATGTGGAGGCCACCCGCGCTGCCGAACTGCTGGCGCAGGAGACCACCCTGCCCCCCGCACTCTGTGCGGTGCTGGCGCGGCGCGGGGTGACAGCGGCGGAGGCTGAGAGCTTTCTGGAGCCACGGCTGGCAGAGCTGCTGCCCGATCCCCGCACCGTCAAAGACATGCAGACCGCCGCCGCCCGCTTCCTGCAGGCAGTGCGCAAACGTGAGCGCATCGCGGTGTTTGCCGATTATGACGTGGATGGCGGCACCTCTGCGGCGCTCTTGATCACATGGCTGCGCCATATGGGGCTGAAGGCGACGCTTTATGTGCCCGATCGCATTGATGAGGGCTATGGCCCCAATGAGGCCGCCATGGCGCAGCTGGCCGCCAATCATGATCTGATCATCTGTGTGGATTGCGGCACCCTCAGCCATGGCCCAATTGCCGCCGCAAAGGCAGCAGATGTGATTGTGCTCGACCACCATCTGGGCGGCGAAACCCTGCCCGACTGCGTGGCCGTGGTGAACCCCAACCGACAGGATGAAAGCGGCGATCTGGCCCATCTCTGCGCGGCGGCAGTGGTGTTTCTCATGCTGGTGGAGGCCAACCGCCAGATGCGCGAGGCCGATGGCACGCGCGGCCCCGATCTGATGGCGATGCTTGATCTGGTGGCGCTTGGCACGGTGGCGGATGTGGCCCCCTTGGTAGGGGTGAACCGCGCGCTGGTGCGTCAGGGTCTCAAGGTCATGGCGCGGCGGGACCGCACCGGGATTGTCGCGCTCTCTGATGTGAGCCGTATGGACAGCGCGCCCAACAGCTATCACCTTGGCTTTCTGCTGGGGCCACGTGTGAACGCAGGCGGGCGCATCGGGCAGGCGGACCTCGGCGCGCGCCTGCTCTCCACAGACAACGAACAAGAAGCTAAGGCGCTCGCGGAGCGACTGGATGAGCTCAACACCGAGCGGCGCGACATTGAGGCGGCGGTGCGCGCCGCTGCCATGGCACAGGCCGAAGAGCGCGGGCTGGATGCGCCGCTGGTCTGGGCCGCCGGCGAAGGCTGGCACCCCGGTGTGGTCGGCATTGTCGCCTCCCGCCTGAAAGAGGCCACCAACCGCCCCGCCATTGTGATTGGTCTTGACGGAGACGAGGGCAAAGGCTCCGGCCGCTCTGTCTCCGGCGTGGATCTGGGGGCCTCAATCCAGAAACTCGCTGCAGAAGAACTGCTGATCAAAGGCGGCGGGCACAAGATGGCGGCGGGCCTGACCGTGGCCCGAGACCAGCTGGAGCCTGCGATGGCGCGGCTCACCGAGCTGATGGCCAAACAGGGCGCGGGCGACATGGGGCCGGCGGATCTGAAACTCGACAGCCTGCTGATGCCCACCGCGGCCACGGTGGAGCTGATCACCGACATCGAAAAGGCTGGCCCCTTTGGGGCGGGTGCCCCTGCCCCGCGCTTTGCCTTTCCGGATGTGGAGATTCGCTTCACCAAACGGGTGGGTGAAAGCCACCTCAAGCTCACCTTTGGCGATGGATTCGGCGCGCGCATCGATGCGATTGCCTTTGGCGCCTATGACACCGCGCTGGGGGCGGCCTTGGACTCACATGGCGGTGCGCGATTCCATCTGGCGGGCCGTCTGGAGATCAACACATGGGGCGGCCGCCAATCTGTGCAGCTGCGTCTGGAGGATGCGGCCAAAGCCGCCTGAGCCGCACCAGAGCCTTCTCATTCCCTCAATATCCTGGGGGAATCGCGGCTCTGACGCGATGGGGGCAAAGCCCCCGCATCACGCCCCAAACCCGCCAAAACAGCTTTCTGAAAAAAATCGTCACAAAGGCTCAAATTTCCGCTTGCGCCCACCCGCGCCATTCACTAGATACGCCTCACGCTTCGGCACGGCCCGTTCGTCTATCGGTTAGGACGCCAGGTTTTCAACCTGGAAAGAGGGGTTCGATTCCCCTACGGGCTGCCAGTCGAAGCGAGATTTTTGAGAAGAAACCTCTTCCTGAAAGTCGCCACAGTGGCCCGTTCGTCTATCGGTTAGGACGCCAGGTTTTCAACCTGGAAAGAGGGGTTCGATTCCCCTACGGGCTGCCACTTCCTAATCACAGAAACCCCATACCGCAAGCCGCTTTGCCTGTGCGTCTTTCTGCGCACCCAATGCACGCTTAAGATGTGAACTATTCATCCCCACATCTTTCGAGCGCAGACTCTTCGTTAACCAATCCCCGCTAAATCTGGGTCTCAACGAAGGTCTTTTAACGGAATCGGATTCGCCGCTGCCATGGCTCGTCTCCGAAAACCACATGTGGGGGTAAAATGAGTAAGACACATCTGTCAGTTTGGGTGCTTCCCAGAAGCGCACGCCCGGCCACCTCGCGGTCCGAGCGTATCAAGGCGCGTGCCGGGGCCTTCATCCTCGCCTCCTGCAAAGATGCGGACCTCGCGCTGATTCCGCCGCCGTCCGGCAATCTGAACCGCCGTATCTGGCCGCATACGTCGCCCAACGGCCCAACCCTGAAGATCCGCGCCTGACAGCGCCCTAGAAGGCCTCAGCCGCTCTCTCTGCGCCCCCGTGCGCCTCCCCTACGCTTCTGTGCGCCCTAGGGCAGCGCAGGCGGCACATCCACCGCTGGGGCGCTGGGTTTGATGTCCAAAAGCGGTGTGCCGTCAAAACAGTCGATGGCATCAATGCCAATCCTGCCCGCCGTGAGATCCAGTGATGTGATCCGCACCGCCGCCAGTGAAATCGGATTGGGGCGGTTGGGAGAGCGCAGCGCAAATGTGCCCTGTGCCTCCGGTTTGTGACGCGGCCGCTGGGTGATCAGATCGCGCCGCGCCTGATGCATCCAGTAAAACAGCAAAATCCCATCCCCCACAGACAGCCCGGTCAGACCTTCCGCGAATCCCGGCTCCAGCGTGATTGACGCCCCCTGCCCGCTTTCCCGGGCGCGGGTGACATTCTTGGGGCAATCGCCGCGCTGCCACGGGGTGTGGATGCGCCCAATGAAGCGCAGCTCGGCATCCACACGCTCCAGCGGATCAAATCCCAGCTGGCTTTCACCGTCACGCAGTTCAGGCAGGCTCTCAGGCAGGGTTTCAGACATGGTGCTCTCCTTGGATCTTGGCGCTCATCCTGCCCAAGACCTCAGAGAGGCGCCATAAAAAAGCGCCGCTCGATGGCGGCGCTTTCAAAGTGTGTTTCTGGCGTTTAGACGATCTCGCCTTCAAGCCCTTCGGTGGAGAGCCCCTCAAGCCTTGGCATGAGGCTCAGAAGTTCCTGCGTGTAGGCCTGCTGCGGGCTGGCAAAGAGGGTTTCGGTGTCTGCCACCTCCACCATCTGCCCCTGACGCATCACGCCCACACGGTCACACATCTGGCGCACCACCGGCAGGTCGTGGCTGATGAAGAGCATGGTCAGGCCCAGATGCTCCTGAAGATCCTTCAGAATGTTCAGGATCTGCGCCTGAATGGACACGTCCAGCGCCGAGGTTGGCTCGTCACAGATCAGGAAGCGCGGCTGGGTGGCCAGCGCACGGGCAATCGAGATCCGCTGGCGCTGACCGCCGGAGAACTCATGCGGGTATTTGCGCCCCGCTTCAAAGCCAAGCCCCACGCGCTCCAGAAGCTCATCCACGCGGTGCTGAATGGCATCGCCTTCCAGCAGTTTGTGGTGGCGCACCGGCTCCGCGATGATCTCATCCACCCGCATGCGCGGGTTGAGGCTTGAGAAAGGATCCTGAAAGATCATCTGGATCTGACGGCGATAGCTTTCCAGATCCTTGGCGGTCTTGAGGCTGGTGACATCCTGATCGTCAAAGAAGATCTTGCCGCCATTGGTCTGATAAAGCGTGGCAATCATCCGCGCGACGGTGGATTTGCCCGAGCCGCTTTCGCCCACGATGCCAAAGACCTCCCCTTCGCGGATGTCAAAGCTGACCTTGTCCACGGCGGTGAAGTATTTGCGACGGGATGGAATGATCGACCCGCTTTGCAGGAAGGTTTTGGTCAGCCCTTCGACCTTCAGCAATGTGCCGGATTTGGTCGGCTCCGGGCGCTTCCAGTTGCGCGCCAGATCTTCGATCTCAAAGGTGATCTGACGCCCCCCGTAGGAGAGCTGCGGGAAGCGGTGCACCTTCAGCGTGGGGCGTGGCACTGCGGCGATGAGCGACTTGGTGTACTCATGCTGGGGCGCGCCCAGCACCTGCTCGGTGGTGCCGCTTTCCACTACCTCACCCTGATACATCACGGTCACCTTGTCGGTGGTGTCCGCGATCACACCCATGTCGTGGGTGATCAGGATCACGCCGGTCTGACGCTCCCGCGCGAGCTCCTTGATCAGCTCAAGGATCTGCGCCTGAATGGAAACGTCGAGCGCCGTGGTGGGCTCATCCGCGATGATCACATCCGGCTCTGAACACAGCGCAAGCGCAATCACCACCCGCTGGCGCATGCCGCCGGAGAACTGGTGCGGATATTGATTGATGCGCTCGCTCGGGTTGGGGATGCCCACCCGATCGAGGAGCTCAATCGCGCGCGCCTTGCTGTCTGCATCGGAAAGCTTGAGGTGGAACTGGATGGTTTCCACCAATTGCTGGCCAACGGTCAGAAGCGGGTTCAGCGAGGTCAGCGGATCCTGAAAGATCATGGAGATCTTGGCTCCGCGCAGGGCGCGCATGCCCTCGGCATCCCGCCCACTGATCGCCTCGCCTTTGAAGCTGACCGTGCCGCCCGCGATGTGGCCGGGACGTTCCAGCAAGCCCATCACCGCTGCACCGATGGTGGATTTACCGGCACCGGATTCGCCGACGAGCCCGTGGATTTCGCCGGGCTCCACCGCGAGGTTGGCTTTGTTCACCGCCACAAAGAGCTTGCGACGGGTCGGGAAGTGGACCGAGAGGCCCTCGATATCAAGAAGTGTATCGCTCATCACTGCAGCCTCGGGTTCAATGCATCACGCAGCCAGTCGCCCAGCAGGTTCACAGACAGCGCCAGCGCCAGAAGCGTGGCGGAGGGGAAGAGGATGATCCACCACTCGCCGGAGAACAGGAACTGTTGCCCGATGCGGATCAGCGTGCCCAGCGACGGTTGGGTTGGCGGCGCGCCCACACCCAGGAAGGACAGCGTCGCCTCTGCGATGATGGCCAGTGCGAGAGAGATCGTTGCGATCACCAGCACTGGAGACAACACATTAGGCAGAATGTGACGCAGCATGATGATGCCACGGCCGCGGCCAATCATACGTGCGGCCTGCACATATTCCTTGTCTTTCTCCACCAGCGTTGCGCCACGCACCACGCGCGCGAACTGCACCCAGTCAGACAGGCCAATCGCGAGGATCAGCACCCAGATCGCCATCGTGTCCTGATGCTCAATCGGCGTGATGCCCTTGGCGATACCAAAGATCAGCATCGCCACCAGAATGGCGGGGAAGGTCAGCTGCACATCTGCGGCGCGCATGATTATGGTTTCGACCCAGCCGCCCACATAGCCGGCAATCAGGCCCAGCGTGATGCCCAGCACCATGGCAAAGAGCACAGCAGAGAAGCCCACAAACAGCGAAATCCGCATGCCATAGAGGATGGTGGAGAACACATCGCGCCCCTGATCATCGGTGCCCAGCCAGAAGGTGTCTCCGGTGAAATCATTGGGCGCCATCGGCGCGGTGAAACCGTTCATCAGATCCAGCGAGGCGGGATCAAACGGGTCATAAGGCGCAATCAGCGGGGCGAAGATGGCGCTCAGCACCAAGAGCATCACCACAAGGAAAGACACCACAGCCACCGGCGAGCGGCGGAAGTTGTAAGCGAAGTCGCTGTCCCAGGCTTTGGCCAGTCGGGACTGCGGCGCGGTTGAGGTTTGGTCAGACATCAGTGCGCCCCCTTACCATCCGTGCGCAGGCGCGGATCAATTGCAAAATAAAGAAGGTCAACGATCAGGTTGATGGCCACAAACATCACCGAGATCAGCATGAGGTAGGCCGCCATCACCGGGATGTCGACAAACTGGATCGCGTTGATGAACAGCAGGCCAACACCGGGCCACTGGAAGACCGTTTCGGTGATGATCGCAAAGGCGATGATCGAGCCAAGCTGCAGACCTGTGACGGTGATCACCGGCACCAGCGTGTTTTTCAGCGCATGGCGGAAGTTCACCGTGCGCGCCTTCAGGCCGCGGGCGCGAGCAAAGCGCACATAGTCCTGTCGCAGCACTTCCAGCATCTCAGAGCGCACCAGACGCATGATCAGCGTCATCTGATAAAGCCCCAGCGTGATCGCGGGCAGAATGATGGCTTTCAGGCCTGTGGCGGTCAAAAGGCCGGTGCTCCACCACCCTATTTTCACGACATCCCCACGCCCGAAGGACGGCAGCCAGCCAAGCTCCACCGAGAAGAGATAGATCAGCAGAATACCGATCAGGAAGGTGGGCAGCGAAACCCCGATCAGCGAGACCGACATGATCGCATTGGCCATGAACCCGTCGCGCCGAATGGCGGTGAACACGCCCAATCCAATGCCGATGGAGATCGCCAGAAAGCCGCTCACAGCCGCCAGCTCCAGCGTGGCAGGCGCGCGCTCCAGAAGGATCTCCCCCACGGGGCGGCCCTGACGATAGCTCACGCCAAAATCGCCCTGCACGGCCCCTTCGAGGAATTTGTAATATTGCACGGGGAATGGCTCATCCAACCCCAGTTCCGCCCGCAGGCGGGAGATGTCGGCGTCCGTGCGTTCCTGACCCAGCATGTTGTCGATGGGATCACCGACAAAACGGAACATGCTGAAAGCAACAAGCCCCACGATCAGAAGCACAAGCGCGGACTGTAACACTCGTTTAATGACATACGTCAGCATCACTGCGTCCCTTTGTTTTTATGGGGGTTCCTTGCGCCCTTCTTCAGATGGGGTCAAGCAAAGCAAATGAGGCGTCGGAGTGTTGCCCGACGCCTCATTTTTCAGCAGTTTTATTGCACGTTTACCCAGCGCAGAATAAAGAAGTTATCCGGCCGTTGGGTCAGCGTGACGTTGTCGCGCGCGCCCCAAACCAGAGGTTGCACATACATCGGCACATAGGCGGTTTCGTCCTGCAGAATCTTGGCTGATTCATCGAGCATCATCTGGCGTTTGCCGTCATCAATCTCCGATTGGATCATCGGCAGAAGCTCATCAATGCGGGCGTTGGAGTAGCCGCCGAAGTTCCAGCTGCCGAGCTTCTTCTCCGCATTTGGCGTGGAGGCCAGGAAGCGAATCGGATGCTCTGCATCAAAGGTGCCCGGGGACCAGCCCAAGAGATACATGTCAAAGTTATCGGCGCGCAGCTCCGGCCAGTAGTTCTGCACCGGCATGGCGTCAAGTTGCGCCGTCACACCCACTTTGGCCAGCATCGAGGTCACCGCCTGACAAACCGCCTCATCGTTCAGATAGCGGTTGTTGGGGCATTTCAGACCAAACTCAAAGCCGTCCGCATAGCCCGCTTCTGCGAGCAGCGCCTTGGCACCGTCCACGTCAAAGGCCGGACGTTCCGAGTTGGCGCCGGAGAAGCCGCGCATGGCCGGGCTCACAAGCTGGCTGGCAGGTTCGGCATTGCCGCGCATGATGGTTTGCAGAATCGCGTCCACATTCACCGCTTTGGCCACGGCTTCGCGCACGCGCGCATCTTTGAACGGGTTGGGCTTGCCCGCATCCGCGCCGTATTTCAGCTCGTCCGCATCCTGCGCAAAGCCCAGCATGATCACGCGGGCTTCGATGCCCTGAATGATCTGCACACCGTCCTGCCCCTGAAGACGCGCGGCGTCCTGAATGGGCACAGGGTTGATCATGTCGACCTCGCCAGACAGCAGCGCGGCCACGGCGGTGGCGGCATTCTGGATCGGGGTGAATTCCGCTTTGGTGATGTTGTGGGTGGCCTCGTCCCACCAGCCATCATGGGGTGCCAGCTCGGTGCGCAGACCGGGCTCACGCGCGGTGACCTTGAAGGCCCCGGTGCCATTGGCGTTCAGCGTGGCGTAGTTGCCGTTTTCCTTGTCAGGCAGCGCGGCGCTGTTGGCCTCCGCCCAGCCTTTGTCCATGATCATCCAGTTGGCGATGCTGTCCGGGAAGATCGGATTGGGCGCGCTGGTCAGGATGTCGACGGTGTAGTCATCCACCACTTTGACCTCAGACACAGGTGCAAACCAGCTGCGGGTGTCAGACACTTCGCTGGAAGCGCGCTGATAGGAGAACAGCACATCCTCAGCGTCAAAGCTCGCGCCGTCATGGAAGGTCACCCCTTCGCGCAGATGGAAGCGCCAGCCTGCGCCCTCGCCAATCGGCTCCCAGCTGGTGGCCAGCGCCGGTTGCACCGACATATCCTTGTCGCGCCGCACAAGCCCTTCATAAACATTGTTTAGAAAGCCCAGAACCGGCGCGGAGTTCACCGCATGCGGGTCCATGGTTTGCGGGTCGGTTGTGCCCGCCCATTTAAAAGTCTCGGCCATAGCAGGCGCAGCGCAGACCGCCGCAGCCAGAGCCGCTGAAAAGACGCGTTTCATAATAGTCCCCTGTTTTTCCTCTCGCCTTACACCAGCGAGCCTGTTTGGAAGTCTCACCCCAGAGCGGGTGTGAAAGCAAGAGGGCAGCGAAATTTATGAACTTGTTAAATCGAGAAAAACCCGCAATCCGCGCGGGCGCGCAAACAGGAGGCAGCGGGCTGAATGGAGCCGGTCATGCACGCGCAAAAGCAAAAGGGGGCGCCAAATGGCACCCCCTTCCGTGTCAACAATCAGAAGGACTGATTATTCGACGATTTTGGACACAACACCGGAACCAACGGTGCGGCCGCCTTCACGGATCGCGAAGCGCAGGCCGGCTTCCATTGCGATCGGTGCGATCAGCTCAACGTTGAACTTCAGGTTGTCGCCAGGCATCACCATCTCGGTGCCCGCTGGCAGTTCAACAGTGCCGGTCACGTCAGTTGTACGGAAGTAGAACTGTGGACGGTAGTTCGCGAAGAACGGGGTGTGACGGCCACCTTCATCCTTGGTCAGGATGTAGGCTTCTGCTTCGAACTTGGTGTGTGGGTTCACGGAACCTGGCTTACACAGAACCTGGCCACGCTCAACCGCTTCACGGTCAACACCACGCAGCAGCGCGCCGATGTTGTCGCCCGCTTCACCGGAGTCCAGCAGCTTGCGGAACATTTCAACACCGGTACAGGTGGTTTTCTGAGTGTCTTTGATGCCAACGATTTCGATTTCGTCGCCAACGTTGATCACGCCACGCTCAACACGGCCGGTCACAACAGTACCACGGCCAGAGATCGAGAACACGTCTTCGATTGGCATCAGGAACGGCTCGTCAACCGCACGTGGTGGCTGTGGGATGTACTCGTCAACAGCCGCCATCAGCTCTGCGATTTTCTCGGAACCGATGTTGGCGTCGCGGTCTTCCAGAGCCGCCAGAGCGGAACCTGCGATCACAGGGATGTCGTCGCCTGGGAATTCGTACTCAGACAGCAGCTCGCGGATTTCCATTTCCACCAGCTCGAGCAGTTCTTCGTCGTCAACCTGGTCCACTTTGTTCATGAAAACAACCATGGCAGGGATGCCAACCTGGCGGCCCAGCAGGATGTGCTCACGGGTCTGTGGCATTGGGCCGTCTGCTGCGTTCACAACCAGGATCGCGCCGTCCATCTGCGCCGCACCGGTGATCATGTTTTTCACGTAGTCAGCGTGGCCTGGGCAGTCAACGTGTGCGTAGTGACGTGCTTCGGTTTCATATTCCACGTGCGCGGTGGAGATGGTGATGCCACGTGCTTTTTCTTCTGGCGCGCCGTCGATTTCGTCGTACGCTTTGAAGTCACCAAACTGTTTGGTGATCGCGGCGGTCAGCGTGGTTTTGCCGTGGTCAACGTGACCAATGGTGCCGATGTTGCAGTGCGGTTTACTGCGCTCAAACTTTTCCTTAGCCATGATGGCCTCCTTGATGTTGAGAAGGGAAGCGGGCAGCCCGCTTCCCAAATTTCGTTATGCGTATTTCGCTTGGATCTCGTCGGAGATGTTCTGCGGAACCGGATCGTAGTGGTCGAACTGCATGGTGAACTGGGCACGGCCGGAAGACATCGAACGCAGGTTGTTGATGTAACCGAACATGTTGGCCAGAGGCACAAATGCGTCGATCGCCACGGCGTTGCCGCGAGGCTCCTGACCGGACACCTGACCACGACGGGAGGTGAGGTCACCAATGATGCCACCGGTGTATTCTTCCGGTGTGATCACTTCCACTTTCATGATCGGCTCAAGCAGTTTCGCGCCGGCCAGTTTCATGCCTTCGCGCATTGCCATACGAGCTGCGATTTCAAAGGCCAGAACGCTGGAGTCCACGTCGTGGAACTTACCGTCGATCAGAGCAACCTTGAAGTCGATCACAGGGAAGCCAGCCAGAGGACCGGAGTCCATGACGGACTGAATGCCCTTTTCAACACCCGGGATGTATTCCTTCGGAACAGCACCACCAACGATGCGGCTTTCGAAAGAGTAGCCCTCACCCGCTTCAGTCGGCATGATTTCCATTTTGACTTCAGCGTACTGACCGGAACCACCGGACTGTTTCTTGTGGGTGTAGGTGTGCTCGATCGCCTTGGAGATCGTTTCACGGTATGCCACCTGCGGCGCACCGATGTTGGCCTCAACCTTGAACTCACGCTTCAGACGATCCACGAGGATGTCCAGGTGAAGTTCGCCCATGCCCTTCATGATGGTCTGACCGGACTCGATGTCGGTCTCAACGCGGAAGGATGGGTCTTCGGCTGCCAGACGCTGCAGACCCTGAGACATTTTCTCTTGGTCAGCTTTGGTCTTTGGCTCAACAGCGATTTCGATCACCGGATCCGGGAAGGTCATGGTTTCCAGAACCACCGGATCGTTGGTCGCGCAGAGCGTGTCACCGGTTGTGGTGTCTTTCAGACCCGCCAGAGCGATGATGTCACCTGCGAATGCTTCGGTGATTTCTTCGCGGTTGTTGGAGTGCATCATCATCATACGACCGATGCGCTCTTTCTTACCTTTGGTGGAGTTGAGGAGCGTGTCGCCCTTGTTCAACTGACCGGAGTAGATCCGGGTAAAGGTCAGGGAGCCAACAAACGGGTCGTTCATGATTTTGAACGCCAGGCCGGAGAACGCCATGTCGTCGTCTGCACGACGCGCGATGTTACGCTCTTCGGTTTCGTCACCCGGTGCAAAGCCCATGTAATCCACAACGTCCAGTGGGGACGGCAGGTAGTCGATCACAGCGTTAAGCAGAGGCTGAACACCTTTGTTCTTGAACGCAGAACCGCCCAGAACCGGAACGAAAGACAGAGACAGAGTGCCTTTGCGCAGCAGTTTGCGCAGGGTTGGCACGTCAGGCTCTTCGCCTTCCAGATAGGCTTCCATGGCATCGTCGTCTTGCTCGACGGCGTTCTCGATCATCTTGCCGCGCCATTCGTCGGCCAGATCTTTGAGTTCGTCGCGAATAGGTGCCTTGATCCAGGACGCGCCCAGATCTTCACCCTGCCACAGCCACTCTTCCATGGTGACCAGGTCAACCAGGCCTTCCAGCTCGGTTTCTGCACCGATTGGGAAAGCGATTGGAACAGCGGTTGCACCGGTGCGGTCTTCAATCATGTTCACACAGTTGAAGAAGTCAGCGCCGATTTTGTCCATCTTGTTGACGAACACCATACGCGGAACCTTGTAGCGGTCAGCCTGACGCCACACGGTTTCGGTCTGGGGTTCAACGCCGGCGTTGGCGTCCAGAACACAGACAGCACCGTCGAGAACCGCCAGAGAACGTTCAACTTCGATGGTGAAGTCAACGTGGCCTGGGGTGTCGATGATGTTCAGACGGTGCTTTGGAGTATCCGCGGTTTGGCCATCTTCGGTGCGCTCCCAGAAAGTGGTCGTCGCAGCGGAGGTGATGGTGATACCACGTTCCTGCTCCTGCTCCATCCAGTCCATGGTGGCTGCACCGTCGTGCACCTCACCGATGTTGTGGGATTTGCCGGTGTAATACAGGATGCGCTCGGAACAGGTGGTTTTACCTGCGTCGATGTGCGCCATGATACCGAAGTTACGGTAATGTTCGAGCGTATATTCGCGTGCCATTGGTCTAATGTCCTCTGGGCTTTACCAACGATAATGGCTGAAGGCTTTGTTAGCTTCTGCCATCTTGTGAGTGTCTTCGCGCTTCTTAACGGCGGTACCGCGGGAGTTCACGGCATCCAGAAGTTCACCGGCCAGGCGTTCTTCCATGGTGTTTTCGTTGCGGCCACGCGCAGCACCAATCAGCCAACGGATGGCCAGGGCTTCGCGGCGCTCAGGGCGCACTTCGACCGGAACCTGATAGGTGGCACCACCCACACGGCGGGAGCGAACCTCAACCGATGGTTTGATGTTGTCGAGTGCTTCGTGGAACACTTCAACAGGGGCGCGCTTCACCTTGTTTTCAACGCGGTCCAGCGCGTTGTAAACGATCTTTTCGGCAACAGATTTCTTGCCGTCGATCATCAGGTTGTTCATGAATTTGCTCAGGACCTTGTCGCCAAATTTGGCGTCAGGCAGAATCTCGCGTTTTTCGGCGGCGTGACGACGTGACATATCAGCCTCTCCTTCTTACTTAGGACGCTTCGCGCCGTACTTCGAACGACGTTGCTTACGGTCTTTGACGCCTTGGGTATCCAGAACACCACGCAGGATGTGATAGCGGACACCCGGAAGGTCTTTTACACGGCCGCCACGGATCAGAACCACGGAGTGTTCCTGAAGGTTGTGGCTTTCACCTGGGATGTAAGAGATCACTTCGTAACCGTTGGTCAGGCGCACCTTCGCAACTTTACGCATAGCGGAGTTCGGTTTCTTAGGCGTGGTGGTGTACACACGTGTACATACGCCGCGCTTCTGAGGGCACTGCTCCAGGTGCTGTGACTTGGAGCGCTTGATTTTAGGCTGACGCGGTTTGCGGATCAGCTGCTGAATCGTTGGCATAGGGTCTCTTTCCTATTGCTTCCATTATGCGCGGGGCGAGCCCCACACGGTTTTCGTTTTTTCTGCACATGATGTTGCCACATGCGCAAAAACCGCATTCGTTCCCATTCCGAGGCGAACGACGCGGTGGAGTCTCAGAGGTTGCGGCCTTCAAAGTAGACCGGAACTTGACCACTACAGGTATGAAACGGCTTTGGGCACACTGCTCCCATTGCCGGATGAGCGCGCGTATATTGGGAGTCGGAGCACTTGTCAACAGCTGCCCCCTGTTGCGCTGGCCCGCCGCTGCTGCCAAGGTGCGGCCAGCAGGAAATAAGGCGCGTAAGATGCACAGCAAAGACATGCAGGTGATTGGCCTGTGCCGGTTTTCATACCCGGCTTTGGGCGGGTTTCAAGTGGAACATGAGAGCATCGAGGACCGCATTGCCTTTCTCTATCAGGAGCACCGGCTGGAGGAGCGCTTCAAGCTGTTTGAGGCCATCGCCCTGCCCTGTCTCCGGGAACAGACCGATCAGAATTTTGAGCTGATCGTGGTGATCGGTGACAGCCTGCCCAAGCACCACAAAGAACGGCTGCATGACATCACCGCCGACCTGCCGCAGGTCCGCATTGAGGCCCATCCGCCCAAACCGCACCGCCCGCTGATGAAAGAAATCATCAACCGCGCGCGCAAGGACATGAAAGCGCCCTGCCTGCAGTTCCGCCATGACGATGATGACGCCATCTCGGTGGATTTCTTTGAACGGCTGCGCGCGGCGGTGGACGATGTGCCGGGGCTGTTGCGCGACAATGCCACCGTGGCCTTTGATTGGAACCGGGGCTACATCGCAGAGATGAGTGCGGCTGGCATTGCCGCCACCGACACGGTGCGCAACCTCTATGTGGCCGCGCTTGGCATGTATGTGCGCGGCGGTGTCTCCCACACCATCATGAACTTTCGCCACGGCATCATGAACCAGCATATGCCGACGGTCTCTTTCACCGACGCGCCTATGTGGCTGCGCACCCACAACGGTTATAACGACAGCCGCCAGAAGAAGGTGAAACCGGTGCCGGTGGAACCGCTCAGCGCCGCGCAGGAAGAAGAGTACCGCCTGCGCTTTGCGGTGGATGCGGATCAGGTGCGCGCGCTTTTTGCCTGAGACAGACGCCGCCCGCGGATCAAGGTGAAGACCCCGGCGGCCACCACAATCGCGGCCCCGGTCAGGGTGATCGGATCAGGCCAGTCGCCAAAGACCACATAGCCGAGCATCAGCGCCCACAGCAGGCTGCTGTATCGGAAAGGCGCAATGAAGCTGATCTCGCCCACGCGCATCACCAGCACCGAGAACAGATAACCGCCGAGAATGAATACCGCCGCCCCGGTGAGCAGTATCCACTGGCGCAGATCCATCGCCACCCAGTCAGAGCCAAGGCTCGCCACCCCGGCAAAGAGCATCACCCCAAGGGAGGCCACAAGGGTCACGGTCAATGAGGGCACATCAGAGGACATCTTGCGTGTCGCCAGATCGCGCAGCGTGACAAACCCCACCGCCACCAGCGCATACAGTGCGTATTGGTCAAACCCATCCGGCCCGGGGCGCACAATCAGCAGCATCCCGCAAAAGCCAGCCACGATGGCCGAGGCCCGTCGCCAGCCGACCGCTTCGCCAAAAAACAGCGCCCCGCCTAGGGTCACGGTCAGCGGCAGGATCTGCAGAACCGCCGTCACATTGGCAATCGGCATGTGATAAAGCGCGGTGATAAAGAAATAGGCCGCCCCGATTTCAGAGACCGTGCGCAGCGCCACCAGCCCCCAGTCATGGCGCGACAGCTGCCAGCGCAGTTTGCCAAGCGATTTGGCCAGCAGATAGATCAGCGCACTGGCAACCACACCGCGCAGAAACAACATCTGAAACAGCGGCACATCCGGCCCCAGCGACTTCACCATGGTGTCGTTGAACGTAAAGGCCGCCATGGAGCACATCATCAGAAGCGCGCCCTTGGTGTTGTCTGACATTGCCATGGACCGCCCTCCCCGTTTAGCAACCGCGCGACGTTAGGGCCGAGCGCGGGATTTGCCAACCCCGGGTTTCCTTTTGCCGCAAATATCCTCGCCGAAGGCAAAAGGGCCCCCGGCTTCATGCCGGGGGCCCTTTTTAAATTGTCATTCAGTCTGAGAGGTCTCAGTCGAAGTCGCGGCTTTCCGGTGTTTCCACCAGACCGCTGTCAAACACGTCCTCGGCGGTCACATCATCGGTTGGCGCGGCCAGACGTGCGGCGGCTTCTGCCTCCTCACGGCGGGCTTCGATCACCACATTGTCGCGCTCAGACGCGATGCGGCGCACCTTCTGAGTGGCCCCACCGGTACCGGCCGGGATCAGACGACCAACGATGACGTTCTCTTTCAGGCCGACCAGCTTGTCTTTCTTACCTTGGACAGAGGCCTCGGTGAGAACACGGGTGGTCTCCTGGAACGATGCCGCGGAGATGAAGGAACGGGTCTGCAGCGACGCTTTGGTGATACCCAGCAGGATCGGCTCACCCTGAGCAGGACGACGGCCTTCGGCCAGTGCCTTCTCGTTGGCGGCGTCAAACTCGGCCTTCTCAACGTGCTCGCCTTTGAGCAGCGTGGTTTCACCAGAGTCCTGGATCTCCCACTTCTGCAGCATCTGGCGCACAATCACCTCGATGTGCTTGTCGTTGATCTTCACACCCTGCAGTCGATACACGTCCTGCACTTCGTCGATCATGTAGTCCGCCAGCGCTTCAACACCCATGATGGAGAGGATGTCGTGCGGTGCCGGGTTACCGTCCATGATGTAGTCACCCTTCTGCACGAAGTCGCCTTCCTGCACCGGGATGTGTTTGCCCTTGGGCACCATGTATTCCACGGTTTCCTGGCCTTCATCAGAGGGCTCGATCGCGATGCGGCGCTTGTTCTTGTAGTCGCGGCCAAAGCGCACGTAACCATCGATTTCCGCGATGATTGCGTGGTCTTTCGGACGACGCGCTTCAAAGAGTTCGGCCACACGAGGCAGACCACCGGTGATGTCCTTGGTCTTGGCGCCTTCACGCGGGATACGCGCGACAACGTCACCGGCCTGAACGTCCTGACCGTCTTCGACAGACAGGATGGCGTCCACGGACATCGGGTAGTGTACCGGGTTGCCAGCATCGTTGCGCACAGGCTCACCATCCGCGTCCACAAGGATCACTTCCGGCTTGAGCTCGTTGCCCTTCGGTGCGGCGCGCCAGTCAGACACGATCTTCTGGGTCATACCGGTTGCGTCATCGGTTTCGTCACGCACCGACAGGCCGGTGATGAGGTCAACGAACTTCGCCTTACCATCTTTCTCCGCGAGGATCGGGAGGGTGTATGGATCCCATTCAAACAGCTTCTCGCCGCGGGCGATGACCTGACCGTCCTTGACGAACAGCTTGGAGCCGTAACCCACTTTGTGGTTTGCGCGCTCGTCGCCGTCTTCGCCCTGAATGATCAGCTTCATGTTGCGGCCCATCACCAGAGCTTCGCCTTTGGCGTTCTCAAGGATGTTGGCGTTTTCAAAGACGATCGTGCCTTCCTGGCTGGCTTCGAGGAAGGACTGCTGACCACCCTGCGCAACACCGCCGATGTGGAAGGTCCGCATCGTCAGCTGTGTACCAGGTTCACCAATCGACTGCGCCGCGATGATGCCGACGGCCTCACCGGTGTTGACCATGGTACCGCGTGCGAGGTCACGGCCATAGCACATGGCACAGACGCCCTCTTCGGCCTCACAGGTCAGCGGGCTACGGATGCGGGCGTTCTGAACACCGGCTTCGTCGATGGAGTCCGCCATGCGTTCGTCGATCAGCTGACCATGGGCCACCAGCACCTCATCGGTGCCCGGCTTCATGATGTCCTCTGCCGCAACACGGCCCAGAACACGCTCTGCCAGCGAAGACACAACCTCACCGTCGTTCACAGCCGCTTCGGCGTTGATCGCTGTGTCAGTGCCACAGTCGTGCATACGCACGATGCAGTCCTGCGCAACGTCCACCAGACGACGGGTCAGGTAACCCGAGTTCGCCGTCTTAAGCGCCGTATCAGACAGACCCTTACGGGCACCGTGGGTGGAGTTGAAGTACTCCAGAACGGTCAGGCCTTCTTTAAAGTTCGAGATAATCGGGGTCTCGATGATGTCCCCGTTCGGCTTCGCCATCAGGCCGCGCATCCCGCCCAGCTGCTTCATCTGCGTGACCGAGCCACGCGCACCGGAGTGCGCCATCATGTAAACGGAGTTTGGTTCCGCTTCGGCACCGCCCTCTTCGGTCTTCGCCGCGGAGATGGTGTTCATCATCGCGTCGGTGACTTTGTCGTTACACTTTGACCACGCATCGACAACTTTGTTGTACTTTTCGCCCTGAGTGATCAGGCCGTCCATGTACTGCTGTTCGAAGTCTTTCACCTGATCACGGGTGTCGTCCACGATGGTCCACTTGTTGTCGGGGATCACCATGTCGTCTTTACCAAACGAGATGCCCGCCTTGAACGCTTCACGGAAGCCCATGGTCATGATCTGGTCACAGAAGATGACGGACTCTTTCTGACCGCAGTAGCGGTAGACGGTGTCAATCACGTTCTGCACGTCTTTCTTACGCAGAAGCTTGTTCACCAGCTCAAACGGCGCCTTGTTGTTCTGCGGCAGAAGCGCACCCAGACGCACACGGCCCGGGGTGGTTTCAAATCGCTGAACAACTTCCAGACCGTTCTCGTCGATCTGCGGGATACGGGCGTGGATCTTGGCGTGCAGGTGAACCGCACCGGAATCCAGCGCGTATTGCACTTCCTCGATGGAGGAGAAGACCATGCCTTCACCCTTCATGCCTTCACGCATGATGGTGGTGTAGTAGAGGCCCAAGATCATATCCTGAGAAGGCACGATGATCGGTGCACCGTTGGCCGGCGACAGAACGTTGTTCGTGGACATCATCAGAACACGCGCTTCCAGCTGTGCCTCAAGGCTCAGCGGCACGTGAACAGCCATCTGGTCCCCGTCAAAGTCCGCGTTAAACGCAGAACATACAAGCGGGTGCAGCTGGATGGCCTTACCTTCGATCAGAACCGGCTCAAACGCCTGGATGCCAAGACGGTGCAGCGTTGGCGCACGGTTCAGCATGACAGGGTGTTCGCGGATCACCTCATCCAGAATATCCCAAACTTCGGGACGCTCTTTTTCCACCAGTTTCTTGGCCTGCTTCACAGTGGAGGACAGACCTTTGGCTTCCAGACGGGAGTAGATGAACGGCTTGAACAGCTCGAGCGCCATCTTCTTGGGAAGACCACACTGATGCAGCTTGAGTTCCGGACCGGTCACAATCACCGAACGGCCAGAGAAGTCGACGCGCTTACCCAAAAGGTTCTGACGGAAACGACCCTGCTTACCTTTCAGCATGTCAGAGAGCGATTTCAGCGGACGCTTGTTGGCGCCGGTGATCACGCGGCCACGGCGGCCGTTGTCAAACAGCGCATCCACGGATTCCTGCAGCATACGCTTTTCGTTACGTACGATGATGTCAGGCGCACGCAGTTCGATCAGACGCTTCAGACGGTTGTTCCGGTTGATCACACGACGGTAGAGGTCGTTGAGGTCAGAGGTCGCAAAGCGGCCACCGTCCAGCGGCACCAGCGGGCGCAGCTCTGGCGGGATCACAGGGATCACGGTCAGGATCATCCATTCCGGACGGTTGCCGGACTCGATGAAGCTCTCAACCACTTTCAGACGCTTGATGATCTTCTTGGGCTTCAGCTCACCGGTGGCTTCGGCCAGATCAGCGCGCAGCTGGTCGGCTTCGGCTTCCAGATCGATCTGCGCCAGCATCTCACGGATCGCTTCAGCACCGATGTTGGCGGTGAAAGCGTCCATGCCGTATGCGTCCTGCGCATCCATGTACTCTTCTTCGGTCAGCATCTGGCCGTATTGCAGATCGGTCAGACCCGGCTCGATGACAACGTAGTTTTCAAAGTACAGCACACGTTCCAGATCACGCAGGGTCATGTCCAGCATCAGGCCGATGCGGGATGGCAGCGATTTCAGGAACCAGATGTGTGCCACTGGCGCGGCCAGCTCGATGTGGCCCATACGCTCACGGCGCACTTTCTGAAGGGTAACTTCGACACCACATTTCTCGCAGACAACGCCGCGATACTTCATGCGCTTATATTTGCCGCAAAGACATTCGTAGTCTTTGATCGGGCCAAAGATACGCGCACAGAACAGGCCGTCACGCTCTGGCTTGAACGTACGGTAGTTGATGGTTTCCGGCTTTTTGATCTCACCGTAGGACCACGACAGGATCCGCTCTGGAGACGCGAGAGACACTTTGATCTCGTCAAACGCCTTTTGCGGTGTCAGCGGGTTGAACGGATTGTTCGTCAATTCTTGGTTCATTTTGGTACCTCAAAGGTTAGAGGGTGCAGAGGGGACGGTGCGCAGAAACTGCGCACCCTACGTAGGGTGTGCCCTGAGGGCGCACCGTTACTCATCCACCTCCGTATCCAAGAGTTCCATATTCAGGCCGAGGCCACGGACTTCCTTGACCAGAACGTTGAACGATTCTGGGACGCCCGCTTCAAAGTTGTCCTCGCCCTTGACGATGCTTTCGTAGACCTTGGTCCGGCCTGCCACGTCATCCGACTTAACGGTGAGCATTTCCTGCAGGGTGTAGGCGGCGCCGTAAGCTTCCAGAGCCCAGACCTCCATTTCCCCGAAGCGCTGACCACCAAACTGTGCCTTACCACCCAGCGGCTGCTGTGTGACGAGGGAGTATGGGCCAGTGGAACGCGCGTGGATTTTGTCGTCCACCAGGTGGTGCAGTTTCAGCAGGTACTTGATGCCTACGGTCACCGGACGCGCAAACTGTTCACCGGTACGGCCGTCAAACAGGATGGACTGACCGCTTTCAGAGAAGCCAGCACGCACCAGAGCGTCATTCACGTCACCTTCTTTGGCGCCGTCAAAGACCGGGGTCGCGATTGGAACACCACGGGTCACATTGCCCGCCGCTTCCAGAAGCTGACCTTCGTCCATGCCAGCGATGCCTTCTTCATAGACATCTTCGCCATAAGCCAGACGCATCATTTCGCGAACCGGTGTCAGGTCGCCGGAGCGGCGGTATTCCTGAACCGCGTCGTCGATCTTCAGACCAAGGCCACGTGCGGCCCAACCCATGTGGGTTTCAAGGATCTGACCAACGTTCATACGCGAAGGCACACCCAGTGGGTTCAGACAGAAGTCAACCGGCGTACCGTCTGCGAGGAACGGCATGTCTTCCATAGGCACAACCTTGGAAATAACACCTTTGTTCCCGTGACGACCGGCCATCTTATCGCCCGGCTGAAGCTTACGCTTCACAGCGATGAAGACTTTGACCATCTTCATCACACCCGGTGGCAGATCGTCGCCACGACGGACTTTCTCGACCTTGTCCTCAAAGCGGTGCTCAAGCGCACGCTTCTGGATCTCGTACTGCTCGTTCAGAGCCTCAACGATCTGTGCGTCGGCCTCATCTTCAAGCGCCAGCTGCCACCACTGACCACGGCTCAGGCTTGCCAGCAGTTCCTCGGTGATTTCCGAGTTTGCTTTCACACCACGTGGGCCTTTCACAGCCACTTTGCCGAGGATCATGTCTTTCAGACGGGCATAGATGTTACGATCCAGGATCGCGAGTTCGTCGTCACGGTCACGCGCCAGACGTTCGATCTCTTCACGCTCGATCTGCAGTGCACGCTCGTCTTTTTCCACACCGTGGCGGTTGAAGACGCGCACTTCCACAACAGTACCGAAGTCACCCGGCTTCACGCGCAGCGAGGTGTCACGCACGTCGGAAGCTTTCTCACCGAAGATGGCACGCAGAAGCTTTTCTTCCGGAGTCATCGGGCTTTCGCCCTTAGGTGTGATCTTACCAACGAGAATGTCGCCCGGCTCAACGTCCGCACCGATGTAAACGATGCCGGCCTCATCGAGGTTGCGCAGCGCTTCTTCACCGACGTTTGGAATGTCGCGGGTGATCTCTTCTGGACCAAGCTTGGTGTCACGTGCGGCGACTTCGAATTCTTCGATGTGAACCGAAGTAAACACGTCGTCACGCGCGATGCGCTCGGAGATCAGGATGGAGTCTTCGTAGTTGTAGCCGTTCCAAGGCATAAACGCGACGACCACGTTTTTACCAAGCGCCAGTTCACCGATATCGGTGGACGGACCGTCAGCAATCACCTCGCCCTTCGCAACCGTGTCGCCCACTTTCACCAGCGGACGCTGGTTGATGCAGGTGTTCTGGTTGGAGCGCTGGAACTTGCGCAGACGGTAGATGTCCACGCCCGCGTCGCCCAGCTCCAGATCGGAGGTGGCACGGATCACGATACGCTGTGCATCCACTTGGTCGATGATACCCGCACGCTTGGCCTGAATGGCCGCGCCGGAGTCGATCGCCACTTTTTCCTCGATACCGGTACCCACCAGCGGTGCCTCAGCACGCAGCAGCGGAACCGCCTGACGTTGCATGTTCGAGCCCATCAGAGCGCGGTTGGCGTCGTCGTTTTCAAGGAACGGAATGAGCGAGGCCGCCACAGACACCAGCTGTTTCGGGCTCACGTCGATCAGGTCGACGTTTTCCGAAGCTGCCAGCGTGTATTCGCCGGCCTGACGGGTGTTGACGAATTCGTTCACGAATTTGCCGTTCTCATCCAGCGCCGCGTTTGCCTGAGCAACGGTGTGACGCTGCTCTTCGGTTGCGGACATGTAGCTCACATCGTCGGAGACCACACCGTTCTCAACCTTGCGGTAAGGCGTTTCGATGAAACCGTATTTGTTCACGCGGGCAAAGGTTGCCAGCGAGTTGATCAGACCAATGTTTGGACCTTCCGGCGTTTCAATCGGGCACATACGACCGTAGTGGGTCGCGTGCACGTCGCGCACCTCAAAGCCAGCACGCTCACGGGTCAGACCGCCTGGGCCCAACGCGGAGAGACGACGCTTGTGGGTCACCTCGGACAGCGGGTTGGTTTGGTCCATGAACTGCGACAGCTGCGAGGAGCCGAAGAATTCACGCACAGCCGCTGCGGCCGGTTTGGCGTTGATCAGGTCTTGCGGCATCACAGTGTCGATCTCAACAGAGCTCATACGCTCTTTGATCGCACGTTCCATGCGCAGCAGGCCAACGCGGTACTGGTTTTCCATCAGCTCGCCAACGGAACGCACACGACGGTTGCCGAGGTGGTCGATGTCGTCCACGTCGCCTTTGCCGTCACGCAGCTCAACCAGCGCCTTGATGCAGGAGATGATGTCTTGCTTGCGCAGGGTGCGCTGGGTGTCTTCTGCATCCAGAGCCAGACGCATGTTCATCTTCACACGGCCAACCGCGGAGAGGTCATAACGCTCTGAATCAAAGAACAGGGTGTCAAACAGCGCGCTTGCCGCTTCAACGGTGGGTGGCTCACCCGGGCGCATCACGCGGTAGATGTCCATAAGCGCGGTGTCGCGGCTCATGTTCTTGTCTGCCGCCATGGTGTTGCGCATGTATGGGCCAACATTCACGTTGTCGATGTCGAGCACCGGAATGTCGGTGAAGCCCGCGTCGATCAGGTCTTTCAGAGACCCGCCGATCAGATCGCCGTCTTTGTCATATTCCAGCGTCAGCTCATCACCGGCTTCAACATAGATCGCACCGGTTTCTTCGTTGATGATGTCCTCAGCAACAAATTTGCCCACGATGTGGTCAAACGGCACGAGCAGCTCGGTGATGGTGCCTTCGTCGATGATCTTCTTGACCGCGCGCGGGGTGACTTTCTTGCCTGCTTCACAGATCACTTCGCCGGTTGCGGCGTCGATCAGATCCATCGCAGGGCGGGTGCCACGCACACGCTCAGGGAAGAACTTGGTGACCCAACCTTTGTTCTTCTCCAGCTTGAAGTTCACCGTGTCAAAATAGGCATCCATGATGCCTTCCTGGTCCAGACCCAGCGCATACAGCAGGGTGGTCACAGGCAGCTTACGGCGGCGGTCGATACGGGCGTAGACGATGTCTTTGGCGTCAAACTCAAAGTCCAGCCAGCTGCCGCGGTAGGGAATGATGCGGCAGGCAAACAGCAGTTTGCCCGAGGAGTGGGTTTTGCCTTTGTCGTGGTCAAAGAACACACCAGGGGAGCGGTGCATCTGAGACACGATCACGCGCTCGGTGCCGTTCACCACAAAGGTGCCGTTCTGGGTCATCAGAGGCATGTCGCCCATGAAGACGTCTTGTTCTTTGATGTCTTTGACGGATTTCGCGCCGGTATCTTCGTCGATATCAAACACGATCAGACGCAGAGTGACCTTCAGCGGCGCGCTGTAGGTCATGTCACGCTGCTGACATTCCTCAACATCGTACTTCGGCTTTTCCAGCTCGTAGTTCACGAATTCCAGAATGCTGGTTTCGTTGAAATCTTTGATCGGGAATACCGACTGAAACACGCCCATGATGCCTTCGCCAGCGGTTGGCTGCGGTGCATCACCGGATTTCAGGAAAAGATCATATGAGGATTTCTGAACCTCGATCAGGTTCGGCATCTCCAGCACTTCGCGGATCTTGCCGTAATATTTGCGCAAACGTTTCTGGCCAAGAAAGCTTTGAGCCATGACTATCGTCACCTTTCATTTCTCACCGAACGCAAGTGCCGTCGGGTCCCCGGCACCACGCCCATACGAGACGGTCAAGATCTGGACAATTCCCGGCCCCCGTCCCAAAGGGAGCCTCCCGTTCCAAACCCTGCCTTGGAAAACCTCTCATGTGCGCCTAGATCGCACCCCGAGAGGCTTACCAAGCCGGGGCTATTCGTCGATTTTTAAGGTCCGTGTAGTAACTTCCGTCAGTCTGATCTGATCGCGGGGTTTGCCGCCCCTATGCCCTGCCCTAGCTGTTTATTCGCCATTCTGTCCGCGCCACTCCGGCCACAACGTGTCCGCATAGGGCAAAAGCGGCCCCGAATCGCTCGAAACCGCAAGAGACTACCGAATAGTGAATCGCCCGTGCCTTTGCAACCCCTCAGGGCTTGACATTTGGACAAAGGCCTCCGCCCGACCTGAGTGTCGCGCCCGAGACCGGGCGCGACACTCTATGGGATCGCTGCGTAGCTTACCCTCAAATCCCGCGTCACACCATCGCGATGATGCGGGCCGGGCCGCCGGTGCCGCCTGCAAACTTTGGCGCGCCGATAAAGACGGTAGCGCCCGAGGCTGGCAGCTTGTCGAGATTGGCCATGTTCTCGATGCCAAACCGGTTTGACGGCAGCCAAGCATAATGAGTGGCAAAATCTGCTGAATTGCCGGGATCCAGCGACAGGGTGTCCACCGCCAGCGAGGCCGCGCCGGTCTCCTCCATCAGCATCTGCGCCGCCTCTACGTGAAAGCCCGGATAGTGCTGGGCCTGCCCGTCAAAATTGCGGAATTTCTCCGTGGTCACATGTGCGCCCCAACCCGAATGCATCGCCACACAGGCCCCGTCCGGGATATCCCCATGCGCAGAAATCCAGGCCTTCAGATCATCCGGCGTCACCGTGGTATCCGCATCCTCCGCCGCGCGCGCGGCGATATCCACCACACAGATCGGTGCGATCAGATTTTCCACGGGGATTTCATCGACCGAATTGCCATCCGCGGAAAAATGCAGCGGTGCGTCGATATGGGTGCCGGTGTGCTCGTTGATCGTGAGGTTGAGCAGGTTGAAGCCATCCTTGGCAAACTTGAAGACCTGCTCCGCCGCAAAGCCCGGCTCCCCGCCCCAGGTGGGAAACTCCGGTGACAGGCTGTAGGTCAGATCGGTGATGCCCCCGTGATTATGCGCCCGCACCGGGGCTGCGCTGGTGGCCCCGACAGCGGCAACCGCCCCTGCTGCCGCGCCCGCGCGGAAGAACTCCCGCCGCGACAGCATTTTGCCTTTGACCGCATTGATCACACATATATCGCACATTCCGCCGCTCCTTTTTGTGGCTGTATTCTCCGTCTTTTCTTGCGTCTCTTTTGGAATTTCCCAGCAGCGTCAGCGAAGTGGCGGCAAAAAACAAGGGACTGACACAATCGTGTTTGCGAGGCGGCACCGCCCAAACGCAAAACAGGCGCCCCGAAGGACGCCTGCCAAAAGCTTGCGATAATGCGCAGGATCAGCTGTTCGCAGCGATCAGCTGCTGTGCCACCAAATCGTGGTCGAGCCATAGTACCGGACCATCCGCATTGCTGGATGCGCCAAAGATCAAAGCGCCGGTCGCGCTCACCACATGGGCGCTCAGCACGTCACTCACCAGCTCTTTGCGGTTCTTATGCAGCGCCACGATGTCAGCGGATGTGCCCACGGTCATTTCGACCTGCTCCGGGCTGTTCTGCATTGGCCAGGCTTCAAAGTTATAGAAGGACTGCATCACAGGGTTCTGCTGATAGGCCCCAACTGTCTCCAGAATGGCTTCCAGTGTTTCGCCCTCTTTGAGCAGCGCCTGACATTCATCCCAGACACCCTGCACCCAGTCGCCACCGCCTTCTTTGCGGTAAGCTTCCAGCAGCGGCACCAGCGACAGCTCGATTCCGGCAAACACGTCAGAGGAGTTGGTGCGGATTTCAGGGCAGTTGAACACGGTCGCCTTCACGCCCTGCTCCCAAGCCTTCTGCGCAAACGCTTCCAGGTTCATCTTGGCATAGCCCTGCGTGTAGCTGGTGTAGGTCTGCCACTGATAGGCACCATCAATCAGAACACGGGTGCCGTGGTAGCCATATGCGGAGTAACGCACCTGCCCACCGCCTGCTTCGATCTTGCTGCGCAGCGCGGCACTTTGCTCAAGCAGGTGGCCAAAGCTGTTGGCGGTCACCTCGTCAAAGTTCTGCAGGATCAGCTTGCCCAGATCGCTGTCCATCAGCGCCTGAGACGGCATGTGGCGTGCGCCACGGCCTTTGTAGATGCGGTTGGCAATCGCCAGAAACGCTTTTGCGCGCGGAATGCCGCCCGCCATGGTGTGGGCAAAGAACACGTTCTTGCCCTCAGGGATCAGACCTTCCAGCTCTGCCATCACGCGGCCAAGCGCCTCGGTGAAACGTGCGGTGCCGATCTCGCGGCAGGCGTCCACTTTCGCCCAGTCGAGCTTGTACTCCTGCCAGTTGTCCAGCGTCATGTCGCCCAGCATGTCGGTCGGGGTCTCGCCACCGGCAGGAGCGTCCATGTCAAAGCCCGCCATCAGCGGAATGTTGATGATCTTGCCGCCGAGGTTCTCCTCCGCCGCTGCGTGCTCCTCATCGGTCAGCGCCCGCAGCGCGCCGTCATCTTCGCGGCGCCCCACGGTGATGCCGATCACATCCATGCCAGCAGCCTTCGCCGCCTCGATCAGACCCGTCGCATAGCCGCGCCCGAAGAGTTCACCAAACAGGACGAAAACATCGCCCGCGCCAAAAACTGTATTCTCAGGAAGTGCCGTCAGGGGAATGGAGTGTTTCATAGTCGACTTCTTATCTGTGGCCCCAAAAGCAGAACGGGGGCCAGGTTTGCTGCTTGGCGCTGTTTTTGACAGGCGCTCTCGGTTCTGTGATTGCCCATTGTGCGCCTGATGGCAACCGCTAGATGGCCAAAGCCAAGGGATTAACGCCTTATGAATGGCAACCGCAACAGGTTGCCCAAACGAAAACAGGCGCCCCGAATGGGACGCCTGCAGCAAATCGGTGAAAAAACCGAATTACTTAACTTCGACTTCAGCGCCAGCTGCTTCCAGCTTGCCTTTGATGTCTTCGGCTTCGTCCTTGGACACGCCTTCTTTAACTGCTTTGCCGCCAGCTTCGACCAGCTCTTTGGCTTCTTTCAGGCCCAGGCCTGTGATGCCGCGAACTTCTTTGATGACGTTGATTTTCGATGCGCCTGCGGATTTCAGGATCACGTCGAATTCAGTCTTCTCTTCTTCAGCTGCGCCACCGGCGTCGCCGCCAGCTGCTGCCATTACAACCGCGCCACCGGCGGCTGGTTCGATGCCATACTCGTCTTTGAGGATGGTTTTCAGTTCTTGTGCTTCCAGCAGGGTCAGACCCACGATGCTTTCTGCGAGTGCTTTCAGATCAGCCATTTTAGACTCTTTCCGTTATCAGATATGTGTTCCAACGTTGGGCATTCACCCTACGCGGTTCAAAAAGTTGCTTACGCAGCCTCTGCCTTTTCCTCGATGGTAGACAGGATGGATGCGATGTTCGAAGCAGGTGCGCCAATTGCACCGGCGATGCTGGAAGCAGGTGCGCCGAGCATGCCAGCGATCTGAGCGATAAGCTCGTCGCGGGAAGGCATTTTCGACACGGCTTCAACACCGGCACGGTCCAGAGCGTTCTCGCCCATTGCACCGCCAAGGATTTCGAACTTCTTGTTCGTCTTGGCGAAGTCCTCGGCCACTTTGGCGGCTGCCACAGGGTCCTCGGAATAGGTCAGAACGGTCATACCCGACAGAAGGTCACCCATGCTCTCGCATGGTTTGCCTTCCAGGGCGATCTTGGCGAGCCTGTTCTTGGCGACACGTACTGCACCACCCGCGTCACGCGCACGTGCGCGCAGGTCTTGCATGTCAGCAACCGTGAGACCCGCGTAGTGGGCAACCACTACAACGCCAGAGCTTTCAAAGATCTGGCCGAGTTCCTCGACCACCTTCTCTTTTTGTGCTCTATCCACAGTTTTACTCCAAATATGGGGCTTGCACCCCGGCTCAGTTTTGCACACCGCAAAGCGGCATGCGTTTAGGTCCAAACAAAGGGTTGGGAACCAAGATCGCCGAAGCGCCCGGAAAGGGCCTTCTTAGAATTCTTGTCTCTTACCCCATCTCGGGAAGGAATTATTCAGGCGTATGCCGGAACCCTCCGTCTTGGACAGGCCACCCCAGAAGAATCGCTGACGCGACACCCCAAGGCGGGCAAGCGGGCTTTTAGAAGGGGCGCGCGGGTTTGTCCACAGGAAAGTTAGGGGGCGCCATTGCTGCACGTTTCTCACCCGGTTTTCAGCGAAGCCCGCGCAGCACATGTACCCAATCAAAACTGCGCGCAAAGCGAAAAATGAAATTTCTGGTCGCACCCCGAACTCTTCGCTCACACCCCGCCACAACCTATGATAACATCGCAGCAGTAAACCAACCCCAAGAACGAGAATAAAATGCGCCTCTCTATTCAATTCGCATGCGCCTGCGCCCTGGTCCTCTCTGGATGTGCAAACAACGCAACCCCTTCCGCTACAGCCTCCAGAGATGAGGGCGTGAAAGCCTACAAAGCAGAAACAAAAGAAATCTGGAAAACCCGCACGCGTTTTGTGCACAACGACAATGCCTACAATATTGCCACCAACCCAGAGAACACATACGCGCTAATTGCGCCATCGGGGTCTTTTGCCTTCGGTCCCGCGGATCTGGAACAGGCGGTGCAGGCCTACACAAAGTGCCAGACAAATTTCGAGTTGGGGATTCTGACCAGCCTAGGCGGCACAAAATCCAATCTGAACTTTGAGGATGTTAAAGTGACAACAGGGGGTGTTCGCGCGCACCGCGTTGAGCTCAGCTGCTAAATGAAGCACGCAATTCGTAAAGTGTCCGCAGTCGTCGCTCTCTCTTTGGGTGTGGCGGCCTGCACCTCTGATGCACCAAGCCCTGTGGAGGAAGTGCTCAGCCGGGACATCCTCTTTGCAGAGTATCCCAGCAGCGGCTTCACCTACCTCAGTTTTTCCAAAGCACATGGATTTCAGGTGAATTACCTCAAATCCGGTGGCGAAGCATGGCTGTGGTATCCCGGAAACTCGAAAGCACTCTATGAGCAATGGAAAACAGGCGTCATCAGCGGGCAAAACGCGGTTTGTTGGCGACACCCGTCTAACTCCTACAACCCCGTAACCGGACAAACCGGCGGCCAATATGCCTGCGAACCGTTGGCCGTAGCCCAGAAAAGCCAGATCGCGAGACTGGCAGGTGATCCCTACAACCTCTCCTCCGGTCGCGTACCTCACAGGCTGGAGCGCTGCAAAGCGCCGAGCCAGTTTGATTTCGACAGAGAGCGCTACAAGTGCTAAGGGCTTCAAACACGCTTGAGCCATTTGGTGCCAAGGGCTGATACACCAGAGTATTCATCGCTTTTGCTTTCCATAGCGGTGAATACGCTCCTTTAAGGCAAACTCAGCAGCCACGTAGCAGCCTCATCTGAAAGCTTATGCCGCTGGCCTCCACGCCATAGCGCTTAGATCTTGTGTGCGGCCAAAGCCTCCCAGAAAGCCTCCAGCCCCAAGGAGGTGTTCTCCACCTTCCGTGCCGCGCAGATGTTCCATGAGATCTCCTGCGCCATCGACACAGGTTTTGCCTGACCGGTTGGCATGATCTCGGCAAAGCTCTCAGCCACCCCGCCAACAATATACTCAGGCTCACTGAGCAGCCCGGTCAGCAGATGATAGTCGTCACTTTCAATCTGCGGCAGCGCGGACACGGTGGCCTCCGCCTGCACATCGCCGCCCAGAGCTTTTGTCAGCGTGCTGCGCCAGTGCTTGTGCAAGTAAGGTGAGGCAAACGGATAAGCAAACACCTCGGCCAGAGTGCGCGGACCACCGTCGTGAATGGCGTGATCGCGGTTTGCAACGAACTGGATCAACCGTTTCTGCATCACCATGATCTCGACATTGTCCGCTTCCGGCGTGTAGGTCAGATCTCCGAGGAAAATGTCAAACTGCCCGGCCTGCAATAAATCCAGCGGGCGACCGTAAGCGCTCACCAACACCCTGAACCGCAAATCAGGCAGGACGGCGCGCACCGCGCGGATCGCGGGCTGTATCAAGGTTCTGGTGGTCAGCGGGCCACAGCCGATGTGCAACACCCCCGGCCCTCTGTCGCGCAGTTTCGCCACATGGGTGGCATAGCGATTGAGATCCTGCCGCAGACCTTCAGCAATCGGCAGAAACTCCTGCCCCGCACGTGTCAGCGTGCTGCTGTTGCGGCTGCGGTGAAACAACGGTGTCCCGACGTGCTGCTCGGCCTGATTGATGTAGCGAGACAAAGAGGCGTTTGACACGCCCATCGCGCGCGCTGCGCCCTGAAAACTGCCCTTTTCAGCCAAAGCGAGAAAAGCGGTCAATGCGTTTTCGGGGATCATACGGGCGCACCTGCTTTCAGTTTTCAACCTATAGGTTTCACAATCTGAAATCTGGGTAAAGCCCCGTTGCGGCATCAAATGCTTGATCGCTATGCAGAAACACCATCGACGATACACGCTTTACGTGATGTCTAACCAGTGTGAGGTCTAAAATGCACCAACTGAAGTCTCTCGCGGCGGCCAGCGCCGTGGCTGCGGCCACGCTCTACGCCAGCCCGATCTGGGCAGAAACGCCCCCACCCAACATTCTGGTGATCATGGCCGATGACGTGGGCTGGGCCAGCCTTGGCAGTTACCATCAAGGTGTCAAAAGCATCCAGACCCCCAATCTGGATCAACTTGCTGCTGACGGCCTGCGCCTGACGGACTACTACGCCCAGCCCAGCTGCACCGCCGGGCGCTCAGCCTTCATTACCGGTCAGCTGCCGGTGCGCACGGGTATGCACACGGTGGGGCTGCCGGGCGATCCGGAAAAAGGCCTGGACGAGAATGACCCGACCCTGGCGAATATGCTCAAGGCGCTGGGATACACCACCGGGCAGTTTGGCAAAAACCACCTTGGCGACATGAACAAGTTCCTGCCAACGGTGAAAGGCTTTGATGAGTACTGGGGCTGGCTCTATCACCTGAACGCGATGGAATATACGTCTGACCCGGATTGGCCCAAGGATCAGACCTTCAACGACACTTTTGGTCCGCGCAACATCATCCACGCCTATGCCACAGAGACCGCGGATGAAACCGTCGATCCGCGCTGGGGCCCGGTGGGCAAACAGCGCATCGTGGATGACGGCCCGGCCCCGCCGGAGCGCCAGAAAACGCTTGATGACGAGGTCACAGCCCACACGCTGGATTTCATCAACCGCGCCGTGGACAGCGAAACGCCGTTCTTTGTCTGGATGGCCCCTGCGCGTGCTCACGTCTGGACCCATCTCAGCCCGGAATATGAAGCCATGCTCGGCGACGGGCGCGGCCTGCAGGATGTGGTGATGAAAGAGCTCGACGACAATGTCGGCAAAGTCCTCGCGCATCTGGACACGCTCAACATTGCCGACAACACCATCGTTGTTTTCACATCCGACAATGGCCCTGAAACCATGACCTGGCCTGATGGCGGCACAACGCCGTTTCACGGCGAGAAAGGCACCACATGGGAAGGCGGCTTCCGCGTGCCTGCGATCATCCGCTGGCCCGGCAAAGTGCCTGCTGGCACGGTGAGCAACGGCATCTTTGACGGCCTAGACTGGATGCCCACCCTTGTTGCCGCAGCCGGTGGCCCAGACAACTTGCCAGAGCGTCTGCTGGAAGGCCACGAAGGCTATCAGGTGCATCTGGACGGCTACAACCAGATGTCCCTGATCACCGGACAAGGCGACAGCAACCGCGATGAGATCATCTACTATGAGGGGCCAGACCTTCAGGCGGTGCGCTACCGTGACTGGAAAGCGCATTTCACCGTTCAGACGCAAGGCTGGGCCGGTCCCAAAGAGGAGCTCAACGCGCCTCTGCTCTTCAACCTGCGGCGCGATCCCTACGAGAAAGCGGCAGATGAATCCGGCATGTACACCCGCTGGATGGGCAACAAAATGTGGGCCTTCGGCCCTGCGGCAAAACTGGTCCAGAAGCACCTGACCACCTTTGAGGACTTCCCGCCACGCGGTGTCGCCGTGACCAATCAGGAGCACGTCGAAGAGCAAATCGCCACCGAAGGCGGCATGTCTCAATAAACGAAAACGACGGGAGGTCTGCTTGCACGCCTCCCGTCAAAACGCCACAGCACTTTATGTGATTACACTTCAGCAGCCCCCCCGCCATCAGCGCCCCAGCGCAAGCGGGGGACTGCCGAGCCGTTTGCCTCACCGCCTGCTTCGCAATATTCAAAGCGCATTACGCAGAAAGGCATCAGGCATGAAATCAGCAGCGGGCATTCTTGCCGTCATCGGCATCCTCCAACTCCCACATGCGGCATTGGCCAAAGGCGGGCTGCAGCGCCTGACTGCGGATCAGGCAAGCCAGACCTTTCTTCAAACACAGCCCGTTCTGGCAAAATCCAAGGCTGGGCATTGCCCTCCGGGTCTCGCCAAGAAAGCCGTGCCTTGCGTTCCGCCGGGCCAAGTCAAACGCTACCGAGTCGGGGACCATATCAACGGCGGGTTTATCCGCATCGGTTCGCCTGAACGCTACGGCCTGCGCCGCACGGGCCACTATGTGAAGGCCGGAGACTACGTCTATGAGATCGATGAGGACACGCATGAGGTGCTGAACCTGATCGGCGCCATCGCGGATGTGCTGGATTGAGACCTTGTGGGCGGTGCAGAGCGCGCCGCCATTCACCTCAGTGCCCCAGTGCTCGGGCGTCACCGCCCTCAATGCAAACTCAGCAGCACCTCAACGTCACGCTGGCTGAGCGGCTTGAGTAAAGCGTGCTCATCGGCGTTGAGCTTCGCTTCCCCCGTCACATGGCGCAGGATCAGGGCGGCGACTTCGCTGGTGGGCTGATAATAAAGATCCGGATAAAGCCCGCTCAGCTCAGACACCAGCCGCTGCAGCAGCTTCTTGAGCTTCTCCGCATCCAGATCTTTCCGCTTTTCCTGCAACATGGCTGGCCCTCCTGAGGCAATTCTCTCATCTCTTAGATGCGCATACGAAACGGCGCGATCAAGGGATGACGCAAAACCGCGCCCCCAGCCGGTAAAGTGAGCCGCCCCCTGCCCCGCACCGTATGAGATCTGTGCTACCCTCTGAGCAGGAGAAAGAGGCCCATGACCCCGCGCAGCTTTACCAGCAGCTTTATCAGACGGATCACCTCCACATTTGCATCAGCGCCCGCCGCCCCGCCCGCAACTGGCGCGGAAATCCCAACTGCGGCGCCAAGTCTTGCTGAGCTCAAAGACAGCCTGCAGGTGCTCGATCAGGATCCCTATCTCTATGTGGTCGACTGGGATCTGCAGATCATCTCGGTGTTTGACGATCTCAGATATGACCGCGCCGACGTTGATGCCTTGGCCGGCCCCATGCGCAGCCATGTGATGCAGAAACTGAAACCGCTGGGGTTTGAGCAGATCACCGGCCATGTCATCGCGCACACCACGGCGGACATGCAGATGGTCATGCCCAAGTTCCGCGCGCTTGGCGAATCCCCGTTCAACGCGACCCATTTCACCAAACGCAGGCCGCAGGATTTCTACATCCTGACGCCCACACAAAGCGCCTGCGTGCTGATCGACAGCTATCCGTCGGAAGAGGCACAGGAGCGCCTCCTGACGTTGATCAAACAGCAGCCGATCAACATCTACCGGATCCTGGATTATATGGCGCGCGATGACCGGCGCATGGCGTTCAAACCCGCGCTTGGCCATTTGAAATTTGTGCAGAGACAAGCGGTCCGCTCAGAGCCGCTGTGCCGCAGGCGCGCGTTGCGTTGAACGCCTCAGAACCAGATCGCCAGCAAGGCCTGCGCGTCCTCATCGTTCTGATCCGCCGCCTGACGCAGCCAGGTCTCCGCCTCATCAATTTCACCCCAACGGTGCAACAGACGGCCAAGCTCCCGCTGGCTCGGCGCATGGCCGCCATGCGCGCCAAGGGCAAACCAGTTTCGCGCCTTTTCCTCATCCGCCTCAACGCCGCGCCCATCCAGCATCATGCGCCCCGCGCGATAGGTCGCCCATTCCTCGGTGACACCTTTCAACAGCACATCAAGATACCAACTGAAGGCTTCACTTTCATTTTGCGGCTGATCTCCCTGACCCGTTTCATAGATATAGGCAATCTCATTACCGCAGGCGTATTCCCCCAGCTCATGGGCAGAGCTGTAGGCATAGATCGCCTTCGAGCTGCTTTGTGGCACAATGTCCCCGTCCCTATAGAGGTCGCCGAGGCGCTCATAGGCAGGCCCATACTCCAAGTCGGCTGCAGCCTCATAGGCGGCTATGGCCCGCGCGGCATCCACAGAAACGCCCTTACCATCCCGATAGAGGTCCCCGACGTTTATGTGCCCGAAAGGAGAGCCGTAATCTGCGGCGATGGTGTAATATAGAAGCGCGTCTCGATAGTCCTGCGGCACGCCGTTTCCGTCTTCATAGAGCACGCCCAGATTGTTGGCCCCAAGCCCGCTGCCCAACATGGCTGCGGCCAGGCTCACATCTGCCGCCTCCTTATAATCCTCAGCTTTCATCAGCGCCCGGCCATAGGCCGCCATGGCCTCGGGGTCCGGATCGTCCAAATCCATCACCGGAGCGCAGGCGGCAAGCGCTTCTTCGGTGACGATGTCATCCCAGGCCCTGCCCATGTAATCCTCGACATGCAGCGGGGCGATGGCGGCACGCATACAGGCGTTTTCGATTTCAAACACCTCCCAGTCCGAGAGCTGCCCTGCGTCATTGTCGGCCACCGCGGGCTCAGGGTCATGTTCTGGCGCTGAAACCGGCGCTGAGGGCTGGACGTTTCCCAAAACCGCCAGCTTTTCGCGCGCCAATCCCGAATAGATCGCGCAATCCCCAAAAACCGAGAGGTATTCCTCAAAAACCTGCGCCGAGCCGCTGTCTTTCACATCACCCCAGATGCTGCGCGCCTCAGCGCAATCTGCGGCCGCCACTTCCGCGCTGGCCAGCCACAGGGCTGCCACGGTCAAAATGCGTTTCAATATCCCGCTCCCCCAAAAGTCACTTCCACCAGCGCTGCTCGCCGGTTGTTCTAATGGTTTCAACTACATCGCGAGAAAACGCACATGTCCAGAAGAAAGCGGTGCTTGCAGGGTCACACCCCGCCCAAGGTTTGTTTCAAAATCGCGCTGCGGTGGCGGAATACGCTGTCCTGATCAAAGGCCTGCCCATCCTGGCGGGCACTCCCCTGCAGGGACAAAAGCGCCTCGGACTGCTGGGCCAGCGTCTTCACCGTTTCCGAAAGGCCAATCACATCGCCGCGCGGCACAAAGCGTCCGCCGCCGTGGGCTGCCACCAGCTCGCGCGGATAGGCGCCGTCATAGCCGACAATCGGGGTGCCCGACATCAGCGCCTCAATGAGACAGCGCGGGCTTTCCGGGGTTTTGTGGCAAAACAGGAAGATGTGTGCACGCCGTAGGGCGGCCATCACCCCCTCGCGGTCCTGCACAAAGCCCGGCAGGGAGACCTGCGCCTCAAGCCCCGCCTTGGCCACCGCACGCCGCATCTCTTCGAGCATGGGGCCATCACCCAGCCAGCTGGCATGAAACGCCACACCCGCATCGCGGAGCCCCTGCAAAACGCTGAGCCATTCCAGCGGCCCCTTCATCGCATCTGCGCGCCCGGCATAGACGATCTGCAGCGGCCCCTGCTGCAGGGCCTGCTGCTTAGCGTGAAAACACGGCGTGTCGATCTGAAAACTGCGATCCAGCAGAATGTCATGCACCACATGCGGATTGCGATTAAAAGGCGCGTAGGTGTCAAAGGTCTCCCGCCCGTGAAACAACCCCAGATCCGCGCGCCGGATCACCGCTTTCTCAAGCGCCCACATCGGCCCCGCGGTCAGCCGCTTGCGCAGCCGCGTCCGCAACGGGCCTTGCGTGGCGGTCAGGCGGGTCACTTCGCTTTCCACCCGATCGGTCCAGACCGCAAAGCGACGCCCGGCGCTTTTGGCAGTGAAACATGCCACCGCGCCCCAGTCTCCCAAAAGCCCGCCAATGGCAAAGGACAGGACATCCGCCTCACCGATCAGCGAGAGGATCTTGTAGCGCGTGGCGGGGTAATGCTTTGCAAAACCAGCGAAGGAATAGGCCGCAGGCAGCGGATGCAACGCCACCCGATCAAGGTCGTCAGGCTGATAGGCGCTCCAGCCCACGGGTGGTGGTGCGTCAATCACCGGCATCATCGCGGCCACAGTGGCAAAATTATCCGCCCAGAGCCGCAAGCCAACCCGCGCCTGATCCTCCAGAAACAGCTGCCCCTGCGCCCGATAAAGCGGCACGGGCGCATAAATCAGAAGTCTTTCGGCGTTGCTCTCTGTCACATCGACCTTCAGGCTGTCGTTCCCTTTATGTGACCTCATCATGCACCGCTTGGGTTACCATTCGGTGAGGCGCCACCTTCGCTGCGCAATACATCCTGCAGGGCGCCGCCTGTCCACGAAAAAGGGCGCCCCAACCGGGACGCCCTCAAATTCTTCTGCAAAGTGTTGCGCTTACTCAGAAGCAGCGGCGTCCACGGAGATGGTCACGCCTGGGCCCATGGTGGAGGACAGAGCAACTTTCTTCACGTAGGCACCTTTTGCGCCAGCAGGCTTGGCTTTCAGAACTGCGCCCATGAAGGCTTTCACGTTCTCAACCAGCTTGCCTTCGTCAAAAGACACTTTGCCAACGCCTGCGTGTACAACGCCGGCTTTTTCCACTTTGAACTGAACTTCGCCGCCCTTGGCGTTTTTGACAGCGTCAGCAACGTCCATGGTCACGGTGCCAACTTTTGGGTTTGGCATCAGGTTACGTGGGCCCAGCACTTTACCCAGACGGCCAACAACAGGCATCATGTCAGGGGTCGCGATGCAGCGATCGAAGTCGATGGTGCCGCCTTGAACGGTTTCCATCAGGTCTTCTGCGCCAACGATGTCGGCACCTGCTGCTTGTGCTTCTTCAGCTTTTGCGCCGCGTGCGAATACTGCAACGCGCACGTCTTTGCCGGTGCCGTTCGGCAGACCAACAACGCCGCGGACCATCTGGTCTGCGTGACGTGGGTCAACACCCAGCTGAACAGCGATTTCTACGGTCTCGTCGAATTTTGCAGTCGCCGCACCTTTGACCAGTGCAACAGCTTCTTCGACGCTCAGGTTCTCTTTGCCTGCGAACGCTTCACGCGCGGCGGCAGTACGCTTACCAAGTTTCGCCATTACTTCACCTCGATGCCCATGGAACGCGCGGAACCAAGGATGATCTGCATTGCAGCATCGATGTCGTTGGCGTTCAGGTCTTTCATTTTCGCTTCGGCGATTTCTTTCACCTGGGCAGCGGTCACGGAACCCACGGTCTCACGACCTGGCAGGTTTGCACCGGATTTCAGCTTGGCAGCCTTCTTCAGGTAGTAAGACGCAGGAGGCGTCTTGATGTCCATGGTGAAGGACTTGTCCTGATAGTAGGTGATCACGGTTGGGCAAGGCGCACCTGGCTCCATGTCCTGTGTCTTAGCGTTGAACGCCTTACAGAATTCCATGATGTTGATGCCGCGCTGACCCAGCGCCGGACCTACGGGCGGGGACGGGTTGGCTTGACCTGCAGGAACCTGCAGCTTCATTGTACCAGCAAGCTTCTTAGCCATTTGGTTTTCCTTTCAACATAGGCAGAACGCGATCTGCCCGGTTTGTGTTGCGTGGTCCGATCTGTGCATCGCGATGCCCAAGACCTCCCACGAGAGAATCTCGCCCGAAGACGATAGAGGCGGCGTTTACGCCTGTTTTAGGGCGTTGGCAAGGGGGCGGAGCAACCTTTGGCACATGCCCTGCCCGCGCATGACAGCCATGCCAATGGCCACAGGATCAATCCGCGTCAAGCGAGAAGGCATTGCCAACAACAAACGGCGCCCGGAAATTCTCCGCGATATAGTAATAAAGCCCCTGCGCCTCGTCATGGTGGATGGCAAAACAGCCCCAGTCAGGCTCGTTCCACAGGCCCGTCCAGCTGGAACAATAGGCGTTGTCCTCAATCTTGTAACGCGCCTCCGAGGGGGCCGCGTCGCCGCTCTTGATCCACAGCGTCAGCCCCGACTCCGAAAAATACTGGCGGGTGTGTGCGCCAAAATGAATGCCTTCCACGGTGTTCCCGACCAGCAGCTCTTCAATCTGCGCCGTAGACAGCGCCTTTTCCTCGGCCAAAGCCGACTGACCTGCGAAAGCGGCAAACGCACAGGCAAATGCAAAGGTCCGTTTCATGTAATATTCTCCAATGGGTATAATTGCGTGCCGTACCAGAGAGCACTCAACCTCGCCCAATCACGTTCCCGCAAACGCGCGTTTTGCCGCTGGCGCGCACCAGCACGCGCCGTACATCTGGCCCGCATAATTTGACAAACCCCGCGTCACCTGCTTCAAGCGCGCCGCACTCTATCTCCTCCGCAACCTTCTGAGGCTCCCTCATGACATCCAACAAACGCATCGTGCTTTCCAGCGACCACGCCGCCATCGATCTGCGCCGCGCGGTGGCCGACCACATCTCTGCCCAAGGCTATGAGGTGCTCGACATCGGCCCGACCACCACCGAAAGCACCCACTACCCCAAACACGGCCAGGCCGCCGCCGAGCGCGTTGTCGCTGGCGAAGCGGATCTTGGCATCATCCTTTGCGGCACCGGCCAAGGCATCATGATGGCCGCCAATAAGGTCAAAGGCATCCGCTGCGGTGTCTGCTCTGACACGTTTTCCGCCGCGATGATCCGCGCGCACAACAACGCCAACATGCTGTCGCTCGGCGCACGCGTGGTGGGCGAAGGTCTCGCGCTTGAGATCGTGGATGCCTTCCTCTCCACCGAGTTTGAAGGCGGCCGCCACGCCACCCGCGTGGACATGATCGAAGCCTGATCGCCACAGGCAACCACCAGACAAAGAAAAAGCCCCGCATCACCTGATGCGGGGCTTTTTTGTCTCTGCAAAGTGCCGCAGCTTACATCTGCTTGGTCACCTGCGTGTATTCCAGCTCAACCGGGGTCTCACGGCCGAAGATGGAGACCGTCACCTTCAGGCGCTGGTTCTCTTCATCCACTTCCTCAACCATGCCGTCGAAGTCTTCAAACGGACCGTCGTTGACCTTGACCTTCTCGCCCACTTCAAAGCTGATCATCAGCTTCGGCGCGGCTTCGCCTTCCTCAACGCGGCCCAGGATGCCCTGAACTTCCGCGTCGCGCATTGGCATTGGGCGGCCTTGTGGGCCGAGGAAGCCGGTGACGCGGTTGATGGAGTTGATCAGGTGATAGCCCTGATCGCTCATTTCCATGTGAACCAGCACGTAGCCCGGCATAAAGCGGCGCTCGGTGGTCACTTTCTTGCCGCGACGCACTTCGATCACTTCTTCGGTCGGCACCAGCACTTCGTCAATCTGGTCCTCAAGCCCCTGCTCTTCGACCGACGTGCGAATTGTTTCGGCGACCTTCTTTTCGAAGTTCGAAAGCACGCTAACCGAATACCACCGTTTCGCCATCTGTTGTTCTTCCCGTCCTTGCCGGCGTCTGGCCGGAGTGTCGTTTATGTTCGCAGTCTCAAATCAGACTATCAGGAACAAAAAATCGGCGTGCAACTCGAATCGCCACACGCCATGCATCTTGTAGAAGCAGTCCCTACCGCCCTTGCCCGCTCAATTCAAGGGACAACCGGCGAGCGAAGGCCTGTGGGGATTAGCCGAAAAGCGCCAGAATGCCTTGCAAGCCGGAGCGGATCAGAATGTCCACCAGCGAGAAGAAGGCCGCAGTCAGCGCTGCCATGATGAAGACCATCACAGTGGTCAACAGCACTTCGCGACGGGTCGGCCAGACCACTTTGGAAACTTCCGCGCGGACTTGCTGAATAAAGGTGATCGGATTGGTTTTCGCCATGACGCTTCTTCTTTGCCTTGATCAAAGGCTGACATACTTGGGGCTTGCGGCAATTTCAAGGCCCAAGCGGGGGCAATGCGCAGGCAATTGGCTGGGGCTTAGCCTCTGATCCGCGCAAGCCGTGCTTCAAAGCTCGGATCCACCAACCCGTCCCATGCATCGGCCTCGGTCACAGGGCGGTTGAGAATGCCATGCCAGCGGCGCGGCAAAATCCGTTGCAGGAAACGCGCGCGGGACTGATCGGCCCAGACATAGCGTTTCAGCATATAGAGCACGATCCGCGCCATACGGTCCTGACCAATCAGCGCGCCAATCAGCAGCACCGCAGAGATCACACTGAGGATCAGCATTGGAATGAACCAAGGCTGCCAGATCACCACGCTGCACAGAAACATGAAGGAAATCATGCGCGGAGAGGTGACCACGCGGCGCAGGCTGCGCCCGGTGCGGCCCTCCACCACCTCGATCTTGCGCCAGCTGCGCTTCACGGGCTGAAGGTTGTCGATGTAAGGGTCCGGATAGATGGACTCAGGCTCTTGCGACGCGCTTGATTGCGGCTCTGATGCAGCCTGCGCCACACGTTCCGTGGACGGCTGCGGCGCGGCGCGCATAGGCGGCTCATAGCCTGCACCGGTGTATTGCGGTCGGGCCGCAAAAGGGTTGCTTGGTGAAAGGGGCTTGGCTTCCGGCACCGGATTTGATTCCGCCAACAAGGCGCGAATGGTGTCCAAGGTCGCGTCTGTGTAGGGCTCGCCCGGCTGAATGATATCTTCGCCGAATTGATTCGGTTTCTTGGGCCGTGCAAGTGTCAGATCTTCACTCATCTCTCTACCCTGCTTTACTAGATCACCAGTGCACCAAACAGAGGGTGCGGTAGCCCTCTAAAATCAAAGGCCATCACGACATTGATGCGGTCAAACTTGGGAAAAAATGTGGCAACTCCGGTGTCACACCACCCAAAAGGTGCAAACGCCGCGTAACGTTCCCGCTAGGATTTAAGGTCAGGAGTCGCTGCGTGCCAGAAGCTTGCGCAGCACGCCGATCTCCCGCCCCCAGACATGGGCAAAGTGAATCGCCACCGCCTGCACCGCATCCCGGGCACGTTCCGGCCCCAGAAGCACGGCGGTCAGCAGCAGCATGATCACCAACCAGATCATCAGGCGCATGGCCACCGAGGGCACCACCGCTGCCAGTGTGATCACCACAATCAGCGCCAAAAGACGCGGCCGCGGCCAGCGCTTGCGCCAGTCAGCCATATCCGGCTCCGCCAAGGCACGTTTTTCTGCCGACACAAGGTCAGGGGCATTGCGCAGCATGGCACGGTCTACATTTGAGAGCTCTGGCGTTCTGCTCTTGCGCAGGGACAATCGCCCCATGCGGCGCTTGGCTTCACGCATCAAACGACGGTCATCGCTTGGCGGTCCATCCAAGCTGTCCTTGCCTCCGAAAACCGCATCCTGCGGCTGCTCCGGATCAAAATCTCCCAAACGAAACCCATGTCTCATAGGTCTATTTCACCTCGTACTGCCGCCCCCAAGAAACTGCGGCGTCCCAACTTCTGCTGGGCGTCTCGTCAATCATTAATGAAATGTAAAGATGTCTCGATGAGGACGCCGATTGGGGCAAAATCGGGTTCTTTTGAGACGAAATTCTGGCCACCCCACTGCCGCTCTGGATGCAACCCACGCGGCGAGAGCGCAAAAGACTGTACGTCCTGCCCAAACAGAGGCCCTTGGCCTTTGCACAGTCCCGGTGCTACGCATTCTCCAACAACTACGGGGAGAGCAAATGGACCGTGCCGATATTGTCGATCAGGCCTTCAGAGAGCGCCTGACCAAGGGTGCCCTGCCGCAGGGGGCCGCCGCATCAGGGCCGCTGGAGGACGCGCGCGCCCGCGAGATTTTTGCCGCGCAGTGCCTGAGCCGCAATCTGGACCGCCGCTCGCGCAAAATGCAGTCTGAGGGCAATGGGTATTACACCATCGGCTCCTCGGGGCATGAGGGCATGGCGGCTGTGGCTGCGGCCCTGCGCCCCGATGACATGGCGTTTCTGCATTACCGCGACGGCGCGTTTCAGACCATGCGCTCAACGCAGGTCGAAGGTGTAGATGCGGCTTGGGACATGCTTCTGAGCTTCTGCACCTCGATGGAGGATCCGATCTCGGGCGGGCGTCACAAGGTGCTTGGCTCCAAGGCACTCAACATTCCGCCGCAGACCTCCACCATTGCCTCCCACCTGCCCAAGGCCGTGGGGGCCGCCTATTCTATCGGCCTCGCCAAGCGCCGCGCGCCCGAGCACAAACAACTGGCCGATGACAGCATCGTCATCTGCTCCTTTGGCGATGCCTCCGCCAACCACTCCACCGCGCAGGGCGCGATCAACACCGCCTGCTGGACGGCCTATCAATCCGCCCCCATGCCGCTGCTGTTTGTCTGCGAGGACAATGGCATCGGCATCTCGACCCGCACACCCGGCGGCTGGATCAACGCCAACTTTGCCCACAAACCCGGCCTGAAGTATTTCACCGCCAACGGGCTTGATATCTATGACACCTTCCGCGCCGCCCAAGAGGCGTCCGAATATGTGCGCAAACACCGCAAACCTGCCTTCCTGCATCTGACGCTTGTGCGCCTTTATGGCCATGCCGGCTCTGACATGCAGCAGGCCTACCTGCCCAAAGCCACCTTTGAGGCCTGGGAAGCGGATGATCCGCTGCTGCATTCCGTGCGCCTGCTGTCTGAGGCCGGCGCGCAAACGCCTGAGGCCTCTCTGGCGGTCTATCAGGCGGCTGAGGACCGCTGCGCCGCGCTGGCGGAAAAGGCCGTGAAAACCCCGCGCCTCTCAAACGCTGCCGAGGTCATGGCATCGCTGGTGCCACCGGCCCGAGAGGTCGCCGCCAGCAACGGCCCCACACCAGCGGCCCGTGAAAAGGCCTTTGGCGCGGATCTCAAGCAGATGGACAAACCCCAGCCCATGTCGCGCCTGCTCAACTGGGCGCTCACCGACCTGATGCTGGAGCACGGCGAGATCGTGATGATGGGTGAGGACATCGGCACCAAGGGCGGGGTCTACGGCGTCACGCAAAAGCTCAAGGACCGCTTTGGCGCGGATCGTATGATTGACACGCTGCTGGATGAACAGAGCATTCTGGGACTGGCCATCGGCATGGCGCACAACGGCTTTGTCCCGATCCCGGAAATCCAGTTCCTCGCCTATCTGCACAACGCCGAAGACCAGCTGCGCGGCGAAGCGGCGACGCTGCCGTTCTTCTCCAACGGTCAATTCACCAACCCGATGGTGCTGCGCATCGCCGGGCTGGGTTATCAGAAAGGCTTTGGAGGGCATTTCCACAATGACAACTCGCTGGCGGTGCTGCGCGACATCCCCGGCATCATCATCGCCTGCCCCTCACGCGGCGATGACGCGGCCAAGATGATGCGCGAATGTGTGCGGCTGGCCCATGCGGAAAACCGCGTCGTGGTGATGGTGGAGCCGATCGCGCTCTACCCGATGCGCGACCTGCTGGAGGACAAAGACAACGGCTGGATGGCCACCTACCCGGCACCGGATCAATCCATCGCTCTGGGCGAAGTCGGCGTCGAAGGCGAAGGCCCGCTGGCCATTCTGACCTATGGCAACGGGCGGTATCTTTCCACACAGGCCGCCGCCGACCTTGCCAAAGAGGGTATCCAGACCCGTGTGATCGACATGCGCTGGCTCGCGCCGCTGCCTGCCGAGGGCATCCTTGCCGCGCTTGAAGGGGCCGAGAAGGTTCTGGTGGTGGATGAATGCCGCACCACCGGCAGCCAGTCTGAGGCGCTGATGGCGCTGCTGCATGAGCAGACCACCCTGCCCCACGCCCGCATCGCCGCCCATGACAGCTTTATCGCCACCGGCCCGGCCTATGCCGCCACCATGCCGTCACGCGAGAGCATTGCCGAGGCCGCCCGCGCGCTCTGGGCCAAATCCTGAGCACCAATCACAGCCCACAAAAGAAAAACCCCCGCAGCGCAAACTGCGGGGGTTTCTTATTGTCCTAAACCCGCGGGCTTAGTTCATTTCAAAATACTTGAACTTCGGAGAATCTTCTGGCTCCACGATGGTGCCGACGTTCTCTTTCATGCCCCAGTTCAGCACCTGATGGTGGATCGGGATGTAAAGCTGCTGATCCTGCACAACCTGCCAGATCTCGTTGATCATGCCGTTGCGCTTCTCCAGATCGGTTTCGCCAGCCAGCGCTTCGATCTTCGCATCCAGATCCGCATCCGCAAAGCGGGTCGCGTTCCAAGAGCCATACTTCTCACCTTTGGAGTGGGCGAGGAAGTTGAAGATATACTCGGAGTCATAGGTCGGAACACCCCAGCCCAGCATGTAGAAATCTGTTTCCAGATTGCTCAGCAGCGGGAAGTGCTGTGCCTTTGGCTTGGCGTCCAGGTTCACCTTCACGCCAATTTTCGCGAGCATGCCCACAGCCGCCTGACAGATCTTCTCGTCGTTGACATAGCGGTCATTCGGGCAGTTCAGCGTGATGCCAAAGCCATCCGCATAACCCGCTTCCGCCATCAGCGCCTTCGCGCCTTCGATGTCGGTGGTGGAGGAGCTGTCCATCGCTTCGTTCCAGCCGTTCACAAACGGCGGCGCAATCATGCCCGCAGGCGCAGACTGGCCACGCATCACAACCTTCATGATCGCATTGCGGTCAATCGCCATAGACATCGCCTTTCGCACGCGCACGTCAGACATCGGGTTCATGCCGTCCACATCGTCATTCACGATGTCTTCTGCCGCCTGGTTCATACCAAAGAAGATCACGCGGTTCTGTGGGGCTGTGCGCACGTCCAGACCAGCGGTGCTGTCCACGCGGCCCAGATCCTGCACAGGCACGTCCTGAATGAAGTCCACCTCACCGGACAGAAGCGCCGCCACACGGGTCGCTGCGTTCTGGATCGGGGTGTAGATGATCTCGGTCACCTGGAGCGGGAATTCATCCTTGCCCCAGTAGTTCTCGTTGATCGTCAGAACGGTCTTCACGTCCGGCTCGCGGCTGACCAGCTTGTAAGGGCCGGTGCCGTTGGCGTTCTTGGCTGCAAAGGTGTCTTCGCCGCCTTCATAGTCCTGCACCTTGGTGGCGTTGTTGGCCTCTGCCCAGTCTTTGTCCATGATGAACATGTTGGTCAGGTTGTTGGCCATGATCGGGTTGGGACCGTTGGTCTCAATCTCAATCGTATAGGCATCGGTGGCGCGCACTTCTTTTACGGAGGCCAGCAGCTCTTTGTAGTCAGAGTCTTCGGTCATCGCGCGGTCAAGCGAGAATTTTACATCTTCGCTGTCAAAGGTCGCACCATCATGGAAGGTCACACCTTCGCGCAGTTTGAACACCCAGATGTTCGGGTTGTCCGTGGACGGACCCCATTCGGTGGCCAGCGATGGCACCATCGCACCCGCATGGTCGCGCATAACCAGCGTTTCCATGATCTGGTGTGCAAGCGCAGAGGTTGGGCCTTCGTTCTGTGCGTGTGGGTCAAGTGTCAGCGCATCACCCGCACGCGCCCAGCGCAGGGTTTCAGCTTGTGCCAGCATTGGCATCGCCACCATCGCAGCGGTCGCCAGCATCATTGTTTTGAACTTCATCAATTTCACTCCCCTGATAAAGTTGGTGGCGCGATGATCCACGTCCACGCGGGAATTATCAAGCCACAACCGCCTCATATTTCAGCAATTCTGGACCTAAATCGGCCCGACCCAATGAAAAAAGGCGCCAAAATCGGCGCCTCTCCGGGTTTCGGTGAATTTCTATTCAGCCAGTAAATCAGCCAACCAAGCGCTCAGCGCCGCACCTCTTCCATGAAGCGCTCGCGGATCACGATCGGATTGGTCTTGATCACCGGCACCTTCACATTGCCGCTCTCACATTTGGAGACGATGATGGTCATCTCGTCGCTGGCAATTGCCGCCTTCACCGCTTCGGCAGTGTCCTCGGCAGAGACCGTCTGTACGTTCTGCGCGCCACAGGCACGGGCCACGGCCGCCAGATCGGTGTTCATGCCCGCATAGGTCGGCTGATCCCCGGTGGAGCCATAAGAGCCATTGTCGATGATCAACAGCGTGAAGTTGCCCTGCGCGTTGTTACCAATGGTCGCCAGCGTGCCGAGGTTTGTGAGCACAGAGCCATCCCCGTCAATCGCGATCACCGGCTTGTCCTGTGCTGCTGCCAGCCCCAGACCAATAGACGACGCCAGCCCCATGGTGCCCAGCATGTAGAAATTGGACGGCTGATCGTCCATCGCATGCAGCTCCTGGCTGGGCGCGCCAATGTTGCAGACCACAAGATGCTCGCTGATGATCGGTTTCAGCGTCTGAAATACGTCATTACGGATCATGCGGAAGCCCTCCAGAAAGATGCATCACAAAGAATGGCGACCGGTTTGGAGGACATCTGGCAATATTCCAGAATGCCCGGCAGCTCGGCGGCATCCTCAGGCTTGTGGAAGTGATAGGTCGGGATGTGCAGCTGGTTCAGGATCGCTTTGGTGTGCAGCGCCATCTCCACCTGACAGGCCACCGGCTCGCCCACTTCCCCGCGATAGGAAATCAGCATCGGCAGCGGGATCTGATAGAACTGGATGAGCGTTGCCAGCGTGTTCACCACCACGCCCAGCGCGGTGTTCTGCATCACGATGCAGGGCTTCATGCCGCCCATATAGGCACCGGCACAGAGCCCCATGCCTTCGTCTTCCTTGTTGGAGGGCATGTGCATGATCTCTGAGGTCTCATCGAGCACCTCAATCACGCCCGCCAGCTGTTTACACGGCACCGAGGTGACATAGTCGATCCCCGCCGCCTTCAGATCATTGACGATCTGCTGATCCATTTGTGTGGCCATTGTTCCTCCCTAAACTCAAGCTCTACGCCAACCGGTCAAGCACCAGATCGGCAATCATCGCACTCACGCGCACATTGCTGTCCTGCGTGACCCCCGCGATATGCGGGGTCAGGATCAGATTGCTGACCCCTTTGAAAATCTCTGCCGCATCTTGGGTCAGAGGTTCCGTCTCAAATACATCCAGCGCCGCGCCTGCGATGTGGCCAGACTGCATCGCCGCCACCAAGGCTGCCTCGTCTAATACGCCCCCACGCGCCGCATTGATCACCACCGCGCCCGGTTTCATCTGCGCAAAGGCTTCCGCGTTCATCATATGGCGGGTCTGCTCGGTCAGCGGCACATGCAAGCTCACCACATCCGCATTGGCCAGCACATCGGCGATCTCGCCCCGCTCCGCGTGCTGCCACGCCGGATGGTCGGTGGGCAAAAACGGATCATAGGCAACCAGCGTCATCCCCATGGCGCGCGCCAAACGGCCGGTTTCCTGCGCATTGGCGCCAAAGCCCAGCAGGCCAAGCACACGCCCGCCCGCCTCACGGCCGGAACATTGCGCGCGCGGCCAATCGCCTGCCAGCATCGCATGTTTGGCGTGATAGGCATCGCGCAGCAGGACCAGCGCATTGGTCACAACATATTCCGCCACCGACAGCGTATTGGCCCCCAGCGCGGGCATGACCTCCACGCCGCGCGCCTCACAGGCCGCCACGTCGATATTGTCGAGCCCGACACCCAGACGGCCCACACATTTCAGATCGGGGGAGGCCTCCAAGAGCGCTGCGGTGACCTGCGTGCGGTTGCGCACAATCAGCGCCTGCACCCCGGCCATCTGCGCAGGAATATCGCCCTGCGCATCGGCCAGCTCTGGCGCATAGGTGGTGCTGTGGGCCGCTTTGAGCCGCCCCACCGCCGTGTCATCCATGAACTCCGTGATCAAAATCATCAGAGGCCTCCTTCCCAGTTTGGCTTAGAGCCCGGCCACGCAGGTGTATTTGGTGATCTGGTAGTCCTCCAAACCCTGGCTGCCGCCCTCTTTGCCCATGCCGCTTTCCTTCACCCCACCAAAAGGCGCTTCGACGGTGGTGATGAGACCGGAGTTGATGCCCACCATGCCGTATTCCAGCCCCTCGTTCATGCGGAAAGCACGGGCGAGATCTTTGGTGTAGGCATAGGCCGCGAGGCCGTAGTCGGTGGCATTGGCCGCCGCCACAGCATCGTCTTCGTCCTCAAACTTGTAGATCGCCGCCAGCGGGCCAAAGATCTCATCGGTGGTGAACTGCATCTCCGATGTCGCGCCGGTGATCAGGGTCGGCTCAAAGAAGGTCTGGCCCAGCGCGTGGCGTCCGCCACCCAGCACAACCTCGCCGCCTTTGGCCTTGGCGTCGGCAATCATGCCTTCCACCTTCTTGACCGCATTCTCATCGATCAGCGGCCCCTGCACCACGCCATCCTCGGTGCCATCGCCAATCTTCATCGCCGCAATCGCGTCTTTCAGCTTGGCGACAAAGGCATCATGAATGCCCGCCTGCACATAGAAGCGGTTGGTACAGACACAGGTCTGCCCCATGTTGCGGAACTTCGCGATCATTGCGCCTTCGACCGCGGCATCGAGATCCGCGTCGTCAAACACGATGAAAGGCGCATTGCCGCCCAGCTCCATGGAGACCTTCTTCACCTGATCCGCAGACTGACGGATCAACAGCTTGCCCACATTGGTGGAGCCGGTGAAGGTCACTTTGCGCACCTCTTTGTTGCTCATGATCGCACCGCCAATCGCGGGCGCATCGCCGGTGACGATGTTCACAACACCATCCGGGAAGCCCACATCCTGACACAGCTTGCCCCAGGCCAGACCGCTATAAGGCGTCTGCGGCGCGGGTTTCGCCACCACGGTACAGCCCGCTGCCAGCGCCGGTGCAATCTTGCGCGCCAGCATGGAGCTTGGGAAGTTCCATGGTGTGATCATGCCAACCACGCCCACCGGATGGTGGGTCACCAGCAGGCGTTTGTCATTGCTGGGGGCCGGAATGATCTCGCCTTTGGTGCGACGGATTTCCTCGGCAAACCAGCGCACATAGGCCGCGCCAATCGCGATCTCACCGCGCGCCTCAAACAGCGGCTTGCCCTGCTCGGCAGTCAGCAGCTGCGCGAGGTCTTCTTGGTTGTCCATCAGCGCGTCATGCAGCTTGTGCAGCAGGCCCACACGCTCCGCCAGCGAGGTCTTGGACCAGCTTTTGAACGCTTGGGACGCGGCGGCAATGGCGCGCTCGGTTTCATCGTGACCAGCGTTGGGCACCGTGCCCAGAACAGCGCCGGTGGCGGGGTTGGTGATCTCTGTGGTGTCGCCATCATCAGCGCCCACCCACTGGCCGCCAATCAGGTTGGCTTGCTGCATCAATCCGTTGAAATTGCTCATGTCTGACCTTTCGAAAAGACGAACTGCGTATGTTGTTGATAGGTCTCGCCAGGCCGCAGCACGGCCTGTGGAAAATCGTCATGGTGATGGGCGTCGGGCCAGACCTGCGGCTCCATCGCAATCCCGGCATAGGCCCCCATCGGCTGCCCGTCCAATCCGGGCAGTGCGATGTTGATATTTTCCCCATCGTAAACCTGCAAGCCCGGCTCGGTGGTCAGACAACGCATCGTGACCCCGGATGCCGCAGATTTAAGCGTCGCCACCGGGCGCAAAGCCTCCCGCGCGGCGGAGAGACAGAAATTATGGTCCACCGGATGGGCCTGCCGCACCGGCGCGCTTTGGCGAAAGTCAAATCCGGTGCCCGCAACAGGTGCCTGTGCGCCGGTCGGGATCAGCTCCGCATCCACCGGCAGATAGGTCTGCGCAGCAATCTGAAGACTGTGCTCTGAGATCGTGTCTGCACTGTCGAGCTTGAAATAGCTGTGATGCGCCAGACTGCAAAGCGTGGTTCTATCCGTCTCGGCACGCATGCGAATGTCCAGCACGCCCCCCTCAAGCAGCGCAAAACTCACCCGCGCGGTCAGGCTGCCGGGAAAGCCCATATGACCGTCGGGCAGCGTGATCTGCAGCGTCGCGCTGTCTTCTGCCTCCGCCGCGATCTCCCAAAGCCGCTTGCCCATGCTGTCCGCCCCACCGTGCAGCGTGTGCTTGCCGATGAAGTTGCGATCCAATTGGTAGCTCTGCCCGTCGAGTTCCAGATGCCCGTCCCGAATGCGATTGGCAAACCGCCCCGCCGTGGCCCCGAAATAAGGCGAATGGGTCAGATAGGGCGCGAATTCCGCGAACCCCAGCACCAAAGGCGCGTCATGCCCCGCCAGCCGCAAATCCTGCAACACCGCCCCATAGGTCAGCAGATGGGCGGTCAGCCCGCCGCCTTTAAGTATGATCCGATGCACGGCACTGCCATCCGGCATATGGCCCCAGACGTCACTCACAGGGTCACCGCCTGCCCGCTGCGCGCGCTTTCTTCGGCTGCTTCGCCCACACGCACCGACCACAGCCCATCCTCGAGACTCACTTCGGGGTCACCCTTCCCGCTCTGCACCAGATCGCGGAAGCGTTCGTGCTGAAAGTAGGTCGAGCCATGGTGGTCGCCCGCTTGCAGCACAGTCTCATCTACATCGATCTCCTCGCGCACCACCTCTTTGGTCGCGCGAAAGCTGATCTCCACCTCGCTGTGGCGCTCTTTGCCGTCATGGGTGAACCGCGCAGGCCCCGGCACCTTGGCCTCCACCCGCGCCTTTTCGCCGGTCACGGCAATGGTCTCCTGCCAGTAGGACCCTTCCGCGAACATGCACAAATCCAGCATCCCACGCGCGCCATTGGCGAATTCGACCGTCACAAAGGCATTGTCCAGAATATCCGGCGTGCGGCCGTCATAAGCCTCATCCAGATGGTTCACATCCACGCCCGCACTGGCATAAACCCGCACTGGATCGCTTTGCAGCGTCAGCCGCATCAAATCCCAGAAGTGGCAGCATTTCTCCACCAAAGTGCCGCCAGTGCGCGCATTGAACCGGTTCCAGTCGCCAACCTTTTCCAGAAACGGAAAGCGGTGCTCGCGGATCGCCATCATGCGCGGTGTGCCCACGGTGCCGTCGCTCAATTCCTTCAGCAGACGCTGAACCGGGGGCATATAGCGATACTCCATCGCCACCCAAACCGGCGCCGCCCGCCCCTCTGCTTTTGCCAAAACCTCCGCGCAATGCGCCGATGTGGTACACAACGGCTTTTCCACCAAAATCGGGTGCGGCGTCTGCAATACATCCAGCAGGATCTCATGATGCGTGTCATTGGGCGCGGCAATCAACAGCGCATCCACCAGACCGGACCCCAGCATCTCTTTATAGTCGCCAAAGGCCTTGGCCGTTCCACCCGAGCTGTCCACCGACAGCTGGCGCATGCCCGCATCCGGGTCGCTCACCGCTGTCACCTCACAGCCCTGCAGCAGGGTGAGGTTGCGGATATGCTCCTGCCCCATCATGCCTGACCCGATCAGGCCATATCGTATCGTCATCTTAAATCTCCAAAAGCGGCAGCCCCATGGCCCCCGCAGCGCCTCGCAGGGCGTCCCGATGATCGCCATAGGCCAGCGCCATATGATGCTCGAGCCCGCTCGCGATGATATCGGTCAGCACATCACCCGCCCCGCGCCCAAAACGCAAGACCCCGGAGGTGCCGGTAAAGGCCATCGGCCGCGTGAGCATCGTGGCATGGCCCAAAACCATATGTGGCCGCCCATGCGCCTGACTGATCCGCATCAGCGTGACCTCACCGGCCTTCAGCGGAAACTGATAGAGCAGCGGCTGCTTGCGGTTGGTGTGAATGGTCGCCTCGGCCTGCTCCTCCGGCGCAATCATCGAGATCGGCGCCTGTCCGCAGTGCCAGACCACGCCGGTGTCATCACCCGCGTCCATATCCACCAAATCGGTCAGAAACACCGGCGCATCCGCCGCCGCCGCCAGAACCATCTGGGTGAGCGCGCCGTATACATCTGCCTCACAGGCGCAAGGCACCCGCGCCTCCCCCATCATCGACGCCGGGCCACAGACCGCGCCGCCATATTCGGTGAAGGTTTCCGGCCAACAGCGAATGGCAAAGGCCCCGTAGCCGCCTTTTTCCTTGAGCGTATCCAGCCCCACTTTCAGGCGCAGCGAGCGGTCAAGCTCTTCCGGGTCCACCTCATCAAGCCCCGACAGCTCCGCATCCGCCTGCTTGCGCACCTCGGCAGCGGCCTCCGCAGGCACAGCGCGGGCCAGATCAAACAGATCCTCCAGCGCCAGCTCATCCACCTCAACGCCGGACAAAGCCTTCATATCCGCCTTGTCATAGGCACAGGTGTCAAACCCCGCCGGATGTTCGCCAATCCGCGCAATCCGCTGCCCGTTGACCGCTGTGGCAATCGCCCGTCCGGCCTCTGTGGCCTCCGGCACCGCGCCCAGCGCCAGCTTGCCCGAAGGCCGCGCGCCCGCGAGCATCGCCGTCAGATCCGCCGCTACATCGCCTGTCGGGTCCGCATAAAGCCAGCCAAAGGCGCGGTTATTCAGACCCAAGGCATGGCTCGCCAGATTGAGACCACAGAAAGAGTTCAGCCGCAGCCGCCCGCCCAAACGTGGCTCTGGGATCGACCAGATCGACAGTGGCTGTTCAAACGCCGCGCCAATCGCCACGGTCATCGACGCATCAGTGAAGGTCACCTGCAGGATCATCACCTGATCCACCCCTGCGGCCTTCAGCGCCGCGATACCTGCCTTGGTCGCCGCCTCATCAAACAGCAGCTCACGCGGGCCAACAATCTCATGGCCCGTCGCGTCGAGTGCCGCCAGCATCGCGGTTAGGTTTTCCTCTGCAAAGGGCACGTCAAAGGTGGGACGCCCCAATGGAAGAATGCCGAGTTTCATGCGCTTAAGCCCTCAGATGTCTGCGTAACTGTTGCGGAAGCTGGCACCTTCTGCCGCCAGACGCGCGCCGCCTGCGCCATAACAGCTGTGCTGCGCCCAATTGGCCGCCTGTGCATCCGCCAGAGCAGAGATGTCTTTCATGTAATCCACCGCGTCGCCCTCAAGCCCGGCGCGCACCGCGTCCCAATCCGGATAAGCGTTGAAGGCATCGAGCCAGATCGCCCGCCCGGCCAGAAAGCCGCTCGCGCCCGCTTTGAACGCATGCTCCAGCACATTGCGGAACTCCGCCTTGCCCGCACCTGCAGACAGCATCACCCATGGCCGCCCGGCAAGACGCCCCATTTCGTCAAACACCGCCTGCACCTCGGCAGAGCCATCCGCATCCGCCGCATTCACCGGACTTTCCAGCTTGAACACATCCACGCCGTAGTCCGGCTTGGCAAATTCCTCGACCGATTTCAGAACGTCATCGGCCTTCTTGCCCTTCATCTCCACGTATTCCTTGGTCTGATGGGCGTCTGCGGCAAGCGGATAGACCAGCAGCTCAAACAGGAAAGGAATGTCATATTTTGCACAGGCTTCGCCCACCTGTTTCACGTAATCCTTCTGCGCTTGATTGACCTCGTCTGAGGCATCGGGCCGATACCAGGCCAGCACCTTCACCGCGTCCCCACCCATGCGCTTGATCTTGCCCACCGACCAGTTGTCGATGCTGTCAGAGAGCCGCCCACCGGGGGTCTCTTTGAACAGGCTGTCCTCCAACGTGACCACCAGCCCCTTGTGCGGCAACAGAGCATCAAAGCTGTAGGGAATGGCATAATGCGGGTCGAGCAGCATCGCGGTGGAATGTGCCTGAAGCGTCTCCACCAACATGCCTTTGAACTTTGCGACCTCCTCCCACGGCGCGGTTTCCACCCCGTGATGTTTCGCAATCGGGCCCTTGATCGGCGGGCGCTGATCCACGGCGGTCATCTTGTAAATGCCGTTCTCATCGGCCATGCGGCGCATCCCGCTCAGCTTGCCGGGTGTCAGGGAAATCATACCTTCGTCTCCTTAAGGAAGTCGTTGAGCTGAGCGCGGCTCGGAGCCCCGGCCCGCCCGCCTTTTGTCAAACATTTCAGGGCCGCCGCGCCGTTTGCGTGGCGGATTGCCTCTTCAGCGCCCATGCCCTCTGCAAGCATCAGCGCAAAAATGCCGTGCCAGACGTCGCCTGCGCCCAGCGTATCAATCGGGGTGATCGGGAAGGCCGTCACATGGCGCACCGCATCGCCTTCGGTGAACCAAACGCCATCCGCGCCGTCGGTCACGCAGGCCCAGCAGTCGTGTTCTTGTGCGATCTGTAAAAGCGCGTCTTCGATATCCGCCTCCGGATAAAGCGAGCGCAGCCCCTGCATCGACAGCGCCACATGGCTTGCAGCCCCCATCAGCGCCGGATCAATCGGCGCTTCTCCGTCCAGAATGCCGGGAATGCCGCGCGCACCGGCCAGCTCCAAGGCCGCCAGCGCCGCATCCACCCGCCGCGTGTCCGTCAACACCGCGCCCAGATCGGTGAGGCCGTCAAACCAGTCGGTTTTCAGCACAAGCCCCGCCCCGCGGAAATTCACAATCTGGCGTTCGCCCTGCGCGTCAATCAGCACCGAAGAATAGGAACTCTGCGCCCCCGCCGTGCGCGTCACATGGGAGACGTCCACGCCTTCGCGCGCCAGATCGGCCACGATCATATCGCCGATGCTGTCCTCCCCCAGCCGCGCGCCCAACACGGCCTCGCCGCCCATCCGCGCAATCGCCACAGCGGCATTGGCGGCACAGCCCCCGCCCACGATATCCGCTTCTTCGGTGCCGTATTTCTCCGCCCGATTGGGCAAGGTCGGCAGGTGAAAGACAAAATCCACCACTGCCGCGCCGACGCACAGGATCCTGCTCATTGAGGCACCTCCAGCCCGCTTGGCACGCTCTCCGGCACGCCCAGCCGCCCCTTGATGCTCTCCGTCCCGGTCAGCGCATGCAAAAACGCCACGATCTGCGCCACCTCGGTGTCATCCAGCTCAATCCGCTCGATATCGGTGCGCGACGCCAAACGCGCCCGCTCCCGCGTGTCAGAGAACGCCAGAAAATCCACCTTCGCCAGCCAAGGCACCTCCGGCAGCACCGCATTGCCCTTTTCCCAAGCCGCAAAGGCACCGCGCGGGTCCATGTGATGGCGCACCATGCCCTCAAGGCTCGCGTAAGCCCCGTTGTGGCCATAAGGCGCCGTCAACGCCACATTGCGCAGCGCGGGCGTGCGAAAGCGGTAGGCATCCTCCAACCGATCCGACGCCCCCATGCGCCCCACGTCGCGCACAATTGGATCCCATTGCCGCGTCTTGCCCGGCCCAAAATGCGGCAGCATCAGCGCGTGAAACTTCTGATCCGTCATAAGCGGCCCCGCATGGCAACTACTGCACATCGCCTTGCCGTAAAACAGATCCATACCGGCCTTCTGTTCGGCATTCAGCGCCGTTTCGTCGCCGTTCAGATAGGCGTCAAACGGGCTGTCGTAGCTCTTGAATTCTGTACCCTCAAAAGCTGCCAAAGCATTGACAATATGGGTGATATTGATGTCGAGCGCTTGATCCACATCGTCGTAAGCGGCAATAAACATCTCCGCATATTCCGGGATGATCCGCACCCGCTTGGCCACAATCGGCCAGACATTGTCGATCCGGTCATAAACCGCCCCAGCGATCTGGTTTTCCTTTGGGTTGCCCGCCATCTCAAACTCAGCGGTCATCGGAAACAGCGCTTGGGCTGCGAGGATCGAGTTCAACCCATCCGGCAGCCATTCCTGCGCCGGGCTGTCAAAGCCGGTCTCGTAAATATCGCTCACCGACAGGCGGCCGTCGTGAAACAGGATGTCGATCTCTTTTGCGGCCAGATTCCACAGCGCAGGCGCATTGCGCGGGATGCGCTTCACAATCCGGCTGTCCCCTGTGCCCGGCGTCCGCTCCCGCCCCAGCCCGTCACCGCCCTCGCCAATCCCAAGGCTCAGCCCGTCGCCGGACCCCAGCTCCGGATGGTGGCAGGTGGCGCAGGCAATGTTGCGGTTACCTGACAGGATCGGATCAAAAAACAAGAGCTGGCCGATCTTGGCCTGACGCGGATCAAACTGGATGAAATCATCCTCTTGCAACGGCTGCGGAAGCGGGCTCCCATACGCGGGCGCACACGTGAGAGCGCCAAGAACTGCGATGAGGGAGAGAGAATGAAACGCTTTGTTTTTGCTGCACTTTTTGCCAGCACGACACCCGTTTTGGCCGAGATCGAAACCGGCCGGGATTACATGGATGCCAAAGAGTACACCAAAGCGATGCAGGAGCTTCTGCCAGCCGCCAACAGCGGCAATGCGGAAGCCGAGGAATTGATTGGCGTGATGTACGCGCTTGGGCTGGGTGTGGAGCGTGATGACGTCCGTGCTTTTGAGTGGTACCTGCGCGCCTCGCTCAAGGGCCACGCGGGCGCTCAGAGCGGCATCGGCTGGTACTACGAGGTCGGCCGGGGCATGCCCGCGCCCGATCTCGTGCGCGCCTACATGTGGTACACACTTTCCGCGATCGGAGGCGATCCTGATGCGGCCATTTCCCTTGAGGAAGTGGTGAAAAAGATGACGGACGAGCAAATTCAAAAAGCCCATATTCTGGTGGATGACTACCGGACATGGCTCTATCCATTCCGGTGATTTTGGGGTGTCGGGCCGCGGCAATCCTGCGTCGGCCCGACACCAATCCTTTTTTAGATCAACGCCTTAGTTCAGATCAGACGCCATACCGGCTTCGATATCCGCTTCAGCTTCGGCCACCGCAGCTGTCAGCGCGTCAAAGATCTCGTCGCCACCTTTGATGTTGCCTTTGAACCAGTCATAAACCGGCGCGGCAGCCTCTTTGAACGCAGCCTTTTCCGCAGGTGTTGGCACATAGAGATCCCCGCCACCGGCGACAAAATCTTCATAGGCTTTGATCGACTTGCGCTTTGGTGAGGCAAAAGTCGCCTGCTGCAAGGCAGAGAACCCATCCACAACCACGCGGCGCATGTCTTCCGGCATGCTGAGGAATTTCTGGTTGTTCATCCACCACAGCGCACCCATGTAGGCGTGCCCATCGAGCGTCACATATTGCAGACCCGCATCCGGGAACTTCATGCCCATGATGTCGGTGATGCCGTTTTTGGAGCCTTCCACCACACCGGTCTGGAACGAGGTGAAGAGCTCAGGCCATGGGATCGGGGTTGGGGACGCGCCCAACGCACGCACCAGCTCCTGCGGCAGGTCGGCCACCACGGTGCGGATTTTCAGACCTTCCATGTCAGAAGGCGATGCCACGCGGCGTTTGGTGTTGGCAAAGTTGCGCCAGCCGCCGGTGTTGCCGATGGTCATCAGACGAATGCTGTCACCGGAATCTGCCAGCGCCATCTCGCGCATTTTGCGGGTGAAATCGCCTGCCAGCACGGTCTCTGCAATGCGGTCATTGGCCATCAGATAGGGCAGGTCCAGCACCTGCACATAGGGGAAGATGCCCGACGCGCCGCCGGATGTGGAGATGTAGACATCAATCGTGCCGTCAGCCACACCCTGCAGACATTCTGCACCCTTGGAGCAGAGCTGCGTGCCGATGAACAGCTCAACCTCGATGGCCCCGTTGGACGCGCTTTCCACGAAGTTCTTGAACACCACGAGGCCGTCATAATCCTCGTCGTTTTCATTGGAGTTGGCGGTCGCGCGGATCGTGTAATCCGCCGCCTGCGCGGCGATTGCGCTGCTGGCGACCAGCGCGGCTGTCGCCACCGCCTTAAAGGTTTTGCTGAACATGTCTATCCTCCCTGATACGGTTCAAGCGTTTGATGTTACTGCACAAATCCTGTTAGTCTTGGAATTGTCATGGAAATGGCAGGCACATAGGTGATGAGGAAGATCACAAAGACCTCCACAGCGAGGAACGGCAGGATCGCCTTGGCGATGGTCTCCACCCGTTCCCCGGAAACCGAACTGGCCACAAACAGCACAAGCCCCATCGGCGGCGTCGCCAGACCCACGGTCAGGTTGACGCTCATGATGATGGCGAAATGCACCGGATGCACACCCAGATCGACAAAGATTGGCCCCAGAATTGGCCCCAGAATGATGATCGCCGGCCCCGCGTCCAGGAACATGCCCACCGCAAACAGCAGCACGTTGATCAGGAACAGCAGCACCAGCGGGTTTTCCGACAGGCCCAAAATAAAGCCCGCCATGGTCTCTGGCGCATGGCTGAGCGACACCACGGTTTTAAAGGCCACCGCCGCCCCCACCAAAAGCAGCACGGTCGCGCTTGCCAGCCCGGCGCGCATCAGAATGCCCGGCAGGTCGCGCACCTTCAGCAGGCGCAGAATGAACAGCCCGACAACCAACGCATAGCCCACGGCGACAGCGGAGGCCTCGGTTGGGGTGAACACCCCCACCAGAATACCGCCCAGAATGATGATCGGCGTCTGCAGCGGCACCACCGCCTTTTTGCAGATGATGCGGAAATCCGCGCTCACCGTCCTGCGAATGCGCAGCAGGATCACATGGGCAATCGGCAGGAACACAAGGAACACGAGCCAGCCATTTACGGCAATGGTCATCCCCGAGGAGGCCAGAATGGCGCTGATCGCCGCATAGATCCCAAAGAGCACACCGGCAAAATTGATCCGCAGCAGCACAAAGCTGAAACCGGCCTCGGTCTTGCTGATGGTCTGCCCGGCGGTCACGATCCGCTCCGCCTTGGGCAGGTCATATTTATCCGCCATCAGGCGCACCATCACCATAAGGCCGACGCCCACCAGCACGCCCGGCACGATCCCCGCAAGGAACAGCGCGGCCACGCTCTCGCCCATGACATAGGCGTAGATGATCATGATACCCGAAGGCGGGATGATCGGCCCGATCACCGAGCTCGCCGCCGTGATCGCCGCCGCAAATTTGCGCGAATAGCCGTTCTTTTCCATCGCCGGAATGAGCGTCGAGCCAAGCGCCGAGGTGTCCGCCACAGCTGATCCCGAAAGGCCAGCGAACAGGATCGACGAGAGTATGTTCACATGCGCCAACCCGCCGCGCAGATGCCCCATCAGGGCTTGCGAAAACTCCACGAGGCGCGTGGTGATCCCGCCGCGGTTCATCAACTCACCCGCAAGCACAAAGAACGGCAGGGCCATCAGCGGGAAGCTGTCCATGCCGTTGTAAACATTGCGATACAGCAGCGCGATGTCCCGCTCCTGCCCGTTGAGCCAGAGCAGCAGACCGGGCGACAGCAGCAGCGCAAAAAACACCGGCAGGCCGATCATCAGGAAGATCAGGAAAAGCGGTAGAAAAAACGCCAGCATCAGTCCGCCGCCCCCATGGCCATTGCAAATTCATCGGTGTCAGGAAGCTCGGTATCGGGGCTGATCAGCGCCATAATCGTGCGCAGGATCAGCTCAACGGTGACGACGCTCAGCATCACCGCGCAAAACAGCAGTGAGCCGTACATATAGCGCAGCTTGATCTTGAAGCCCTCGCCGCCAATCCACTCCAGCGGCACGCGCAGCGAAGAGCTATCAAAGTTGCCGCCAAACCCGAAAGTGTGCGCCTGACCGTGCTGCACCGCGATCATCAGCACCGCAAATGAGAAGCACAGCAGCACCAGATTGAGCACCAGCCCCGGCACCCGTGACAGCATGTTGGGCAGCGTATCAATCGCGACAAACCCGCCCCAGCGCATCGCCGATGGCGCCATCAGACCAACCAGCCACAACATCAGAAACCGCGCGGCTTCATCCGGCCAGGCCAAGGCATTGTTCAACACATAGCGACAGAAAACCTGTGTCAGAATCACGATGACCATCAGCGCCAGCGCCAAAGCCCCCAGACGTCTGCACAGGCGCAAAATGTGGGTGTTCACCCACGCCAAAGGCCGTAAGACCAACATCATTGCGATATATCCTCCCAAAAATATCGCGCCGAAACCACATTTCTATCGAAAGTAATTTCGTTTTTTTCGATTAGGTCACAAAACGAAGCTACACGTCAACCCATTTGACTCACCCCGCCACCACAAAGCCCACATCATGGGCCGTGGCGAGGGCCTTCATCTCAGGATCGAACTGCGCGTCGGTCACCAGCGAGTTCACGTCTGCCAGCGTGCCAAAGGACACCGGCGCAAAACTTCCGAACTTGGAGCTGTCCAGCGCCAGAATCACGTTGCGCGCACTGGAAATGATCGCCGCGCTGACCGCGCTTTCCTCCAGATCATAGTCCACAAGATCCCCGTCACGCCCCATGGCCGCAGCCCCGACAACGGCGATATCGGCGCGAAACTTGCGGATAAAATCGACCGCCGTGGCCCCGAGAATAGCCCCATCCGCACCCCGCACGACACCAGCCGGGATCATCACCTGAACGCCGGGAAACTCTCTTAAAATATTGGCAATATGCACAGAATCCACAACCACGCTCAGCCCGACATGATGGCTCAGATGGCGGGCCACGGCCATGGTGGTGGTGCCGCCGTTGAGGATCACACTGGCATGGTTTGGGATTTGAGCGGCGATGGTGGCCCCGATCGCATCCTTCTCATCGCGCATGATTTCCTTGCGCACATCAAAGCCCGCATATTCCGTGCCCGCCGCCAGCGTCGCCCCGCCGTGAAAGCGGATGATCTGGTTGTCCTCGGCCAACATGGTCAGGTCTTTTCGGATGGTTTGCGGCGTGGTGTCCAGCCGCTCCGCCAGCTCCTCAACCATGGCGCGCCCGGCCTGCTTGAGCAGCTTCAGGATCTCCTCCTGACGCGCGCGTGTCTTGGCACGTGCCCTCATCATCTCCCCTCCGTTTCTTTCGATTTCTAGATCAAACCGAAAGAAATACCAAGAGAGTTTCGCGAATCTGCGCAAGTCAGGCGCGTTTTACAAGGCAAAGCGAAACCAAAAACAGGTTCAAAACGCGCTTTTGACGGCGCAGGCCGTGCTTAGTCTTTCGTTTAGCAGAACCGCTTGTAGTCCGCGATCAGGGCGTTGAGATCATCATAATGATAGAGCTTCCCGCCGTAGGCCAGCACGCCCTCATCGCAAAATTCGCGGATGGTGCGCTCCGAATGTGAGATCATCACCACGCGAGACGCCTCAATCCGCTCACGCAGGGCATGCTCGCTTTTCTTGCGAAATCGCTGATCGCCCACGGCGGTGATTTCATCCACCAGATAGCATTCAAACCGGATTGCCAGCGAAAGCCCGAATGCGAGCCGCGCTTTCATACCGCTGGAATAGGTCTCAATCGGCAAATCCAGCGAAGGCCCGAGTTCGGCGAACTCCTGCACCTGCGCCAGCACCTGTTCCGTGTCGCAACCATAGACCCGCGCGACAAAGCGCACATTCTCCACGCCGGTCATCAAGCCATTGAACCCTTTGGAAAACCCCATGGGCCAGCTGACCTTTTCCGTGCATTTCACAGCACCGGATGTGGGCGGCTCGATCCCGGCAATCATCCGCATCATGGTGGATTTGCCCACACCGTTGTGGCCCATCAGCGCGATGTTTTTGCCCTCGGCAAACTGATAGCTGGCGTCCTCCAGAATGCGTTTGTGCACCCCTTTGACGTGATAATCCTTGGTCACATGCTCAAAGGCGATCACGGCTCACGCCCTCTGTTTGCGGGTGATCCGCTCTGCAAACAGCGCGATGATCACCAAAACGGCGGCCAGCGACAGCGGATAGGCAATGTTGAGCACATCGCTGCGGTAGTTGGCGTAAAACCCTTCGCGGGTCCATTCCACGATATGCAGCAGCGGGTTCCATTTGAGCACGGCCACCGCCTCAGGCGGCAAAGCGGAGGGGATGTAAAATACGCCAGAGAGGAAAAACAGCGGCCGCGCCACCAGCTTTTCCACATGCTGCCAGGCTTGGGTGCGCTGATAGAGCATGGCGTTGATCGCCCCCACGCCAAAGCCCAAAAAGCACGTGGTGCCAAAGGCATAGAGCAGTCGTTCCGGATGGGCCGGCAGCTCCGCCCAACCCACCACCATCAGCCCGCCGTAAACCAGCGCATTGATCACCAGAAAGGTCAGCGCGATCAGCGTGAGCCGCGCAAACAGCGTGTCGGGCTCTTTGATCATCGGGTAGCTCAGCAGGGATTTGTTGGTGGTGAAGGCCCGCATCAGCGACACGGAGAGCTTGTTATAAAGATCCAGCGTCAGCACGGCGGTGGCAAAAAACAGCGCCAGCGATGCGCCAAAGGGCGCTTGTCGTCCGATCAGGTAAAACAGCCCAACCATAAAGCCCACGGAAATCACCGGCTGGGCAATCGCCCACAGATAGCCCACATGCGAAGTGCCAAAAGTCATGCGCGTTTCGCGCAGAGTGAGCGCGGCCACCACCCGCATTTGCAACCAGATCGCGTGCAGCATTCCCTGCCCTCACCGCATATGATCGCGCACCGCATAGCCCACAAGGGCGGCAATCGCCCAGACGGCAAAAGCGGCGGCGGCAATCAGCAGAAAATCCCGAAGCCGCAGCGGGTAAGCCGGCTCACTGGGCACAAAAGGGCGGGCAAACACGCCGAGATAGCGCTGCTGCCGATCCGCATCCAGCCGCGCAGCTTCCAGCGAGGCCATGGCGGAGGCATAGGTCTGTTCGGCAAATTGCTTCTCGATCACCAGCGCTTCATAGCCCGCCAGCGTTTCCGCGGTTTTGGCGCTTGCCGCCTGCCCGGCCGCGCCGATCAGGCTTTTGCGCTCTGCAATCTGCTGGCGATAGGCTTTGGCCTGACGGTTGAGCTGTTTCAGGATGGGCGAATTCTCCCCGACAGAGCCCGCCACCTCATCAATCTGGGACTGCACTTTCACCAGCTTGGCCTCCAGCGACGAGACCAGTTCAGCATCCAGTTGCGCATTGACCATCGGATCCACCGCACCGCTTTCTGCACGAAAGGCCACCAGATCAAGGCTCACATCACGCACCCGCGCCTCGGCACGGGCCACCTCATCAGCGGCAAATTGCACCGAGTCCCGCCGCGCGGTCTCAGAAAGGTCGTTGACCAGCCGGTCCGCGGCCGCCAGCGCGCTGCGCGCCACCCGCACCGCCGTGCCGGGATCAAAGGCCTGCACCTCAAAGCTCACAATGCCGGTGGTGCTGTCATAGCTCGTGCTGATGCGCCACTGCCAATACTCCACCATATCCTCAAAGCTGCTCTCCGGGCTCAGACGGGCGATCGGGTCAATATGGTCTTGGGAGAAATGACCCCGCAGATTGAGCTCGTCATCGATCTCACGCAGAAGGTCCGGGCTTTCCAGATAGTTGCGCACCACATAGCTGTCAGAGGTGTGGCTGCTGCTGGCGGGAAATCCGGTGACCGAAGCCATCAGATCCGGCGTGCCGCCACCATCAAGAGAGCGGATCACAAAGCTCGCGCTGGCCGCGTAACGGTCTGTCGCAACAAAGCCGAAATAGCTCGCCGCCATGGCCAGCGGCAGCAGAAACAGCGCCACAAATGAGGCCAGCAACCCCCAGCGTCTGCGCCGGTGCGGCGCGTCTTTCGGCCCCGCCTGCACAACGCCAAGAGGGCCATCAAACGCGGGCACCGGTTTGAGCACTTTGATTTCAGCCATGCCGTCCCTTTCTGGCCCCTTCTGGCGGAATGTGAGGCCCGCGGCCCCATTGGTTACTGCCCAGTTTACGCCCGAAGGGTTTACGAAATGTCAGCATCTCCACATGCACCAACAAATCCTGCCGCACTCCTGCCGCCTCACCCGCCCGCCACACGCCAGAACGGATCACGTTTCACATACTCCAGAAGCCAGCCGCGCGCGGCGAAGGTTGACCGGTCTGCCAACGACGGCTCTGTCCAGCCAAACACCTGCGCGCGGTGGGCGGCGTCGATCTCCGCAGCCTCCGCCAGATAGCGCGTCATCACCCGCCTCACATCACTCTCCGGCAACAGCGCCTTGCGCAGATAGAGCGGGGCCATTTCGCGCGGTACCGCGTCTTCGCGGCTCAGAACCAGATGGGCGATGCGCTGCTTGAGAAAGATCGCCTCCATTCCGGAGACATCGCACAGCCCCAGCGCAACCGGCAGCGGCGCGGCGCGATCCGGCACAAAATGCTGCGCCCTGCGCAACGCGCGCAGACACGCAAGGCGCAGCGGCACGCTGGCGTCTTCCATCATCACCGAGACCCGCAGCCCCGCCTGCTGCAGCTGGCGCACCCCGGCCACAAAGCTGCGGGTGATCGCGGGGCGCAGCAGGCCAAGATAGGGGTGCGGTTTGATCACGACACGGCGCAGGCCCATCGCATCGGCCGCTGCCAAAACCGCCGCAAAGCCGCGCAGGCCCGAGAGTGAGCTGTAATTGTCCGCATGCCCGCCAAAGCCTTCCCAGGTTGGCGCGTAAAACAGGGCCGGATCCGCATCAGAGCTGCGCGCGGCGCGGATCTCCGGCATGGGCTGCACAAAGGTGTCGCCCATCATCACCAGCCGCCCTCTGTCCATGTCATCAGCGGTGAAAATCCCCGCCTTCAGATAGCGGTCCCGCGCCAGTGGCCCGGCGATGGAGACATAATCATAAATCCGTGCGGCCGGGCGCATCGACGCGCCTTTGTTGCTCTCCCCATGCAGGGTCAGCACATGACGAATATCCCGCCGCGTGACCGTCTGCAGATTGGAGCGCGCATTAAACGGATAAAACACCACCCCGCCCGCCGCCACCGGCAGGCGCGCGGCCCGTCCCTTGATCCATCTGACATCCAGTTCCTGAGGCAACCGCCCCAAGGCGCGCTGCAGGCGCAGCAGAGATTTCTGACGCAAAAACAGTGGCGTGTCAGTGACGCCAAAAGCCCCGCTTTCAAAAAACGGCCGGATCTGTGTCACTGCAGAGAGCACCGGACTGTCCAGATAGACCGCCTGATCCGGCAGCCCATCGAGAGCCGAGGACAAGCGCACTTGCCCCGTCTCCATATCCTGAAGTTCCGGCGCGGCAGCCGGTTTTTTGGGGGAAATATCCGGATTGGGAGTGCGCGCCAGAAGCATCAGATCACAAGCGCACCACCAGATTTTCGCTCATCAGCATCTTGCCCGCAGGGGAGGACATCATCGCGATCACATCCGCCACATGCTCCGGCTGCATGATCGTGCTGGGGTCTTCATCCGGGGCCAATGTCTTGCGCAGATCGGTGGCGCAGCGCCCGGGGCTCAGGCAGACCACATCAATACCGTAAGGCGCAAGCTCCTCGCGCATGACCTCTGACATATTGATCACCGCCGCCTTGGAGGTGGAATAACTCATCCAGCCAGAGCGCCCGTTCACACCCGCTGTGGAAGCAATATTGATCACCTTTTCAAGGGGATGACTGCGCAGCAGCGCCTCTTGCACAAAGCGGAACGGCGCATAGAGATTGATCTGCATCGTGCGCTGAAAATCCGCCATGTCGGTTTCATTGATTGAGGCAGGCTTGGTGAAACCCGCGTTGTTCACAATGGCAGTGATGGCGATATTTTCCGCTGCGAGCCGGTCAAACACATCCGACACCGCCTGCGGATCAGAGAGATCCGCCTCAACCGCCACAATCTGACGGTTGCCAGCAATCGCGCGCACCTCTGCCACCGCATCGTCAAAATGCCTTGAGCGGCGCGCCACCATCACGATGCAGGCCACATCATCCATGCCGCGGGCAAAGCGCCGCGCCGTGGCCAGCCCGATGCCTCTGGAGGCGCCGCTGATCAAAACAGTCTTAGTCATGGGCGGCGGCCTTTCTGTTGCTGTGAAACCCCTTCATCATCTCTTGCGCGATCACAAAATCCTCGGGCGTCGTCACTTTCCGGTTGCGGCTGAACCCTTCCAGCGCCTGCACCGGCTGTCCGGTCATTTCCACGACCATGACGCTGTCCTCATTATAAACCGCACCGGTGTTGCGCGCCGCAACATGCGCCTTTTGCAGCGTGTCGCGGTCAAATTTCTGCGGCAGCTGAATGTCAAACACCCGGTCGCGCGACACGCCGCGCCGCACCTGACGGGTTTCGGTATCAATCCGACACATGGAAAAGGCGATCGCATGGCAATAGCCCGCGTTTTCGGCCTCACAGGTGATCAGATCGCTCAGCATCTCGGGGTTGATGAACGGCCGCGCCGCCTCATGCAGCACAACAACATCGTGAGACGCCGCCGCCACCAGCGCCGCGCAGCTTTCCTGACGGGTTGCTCCGGCGGGCACCACCTGAAACGGCAGGCTGCCGCAATAGGCTTCCATAAGCTGTTGCGTGCGCTCTTCAAACCCTTCTGGCGCGTTGATCAGGACCTCGCCCACATGCGGCGAGCGCACCGCCGCAATCAGCGAATGCGCCACCATCGGGTGGCCGGCGAGTTTGTAAAACTGTTTGGGTTCATGATGTTCCGCCCGTGCGCCCACGCCGCCAGACAGCAGCAGAAAAGAGACCTGAGGGGTGCAAAGCGGACGTGTCAGTGGGTGTAAATTCATCAGGCGTCGCCTTTATGCGCTGGTTTGCGCCCCCCGTTGCGAGCGAAACATCGGCTGGCAGGCGCCGTCAGGGCCAGACTTGGGGGCTAACCTGCGAATTGCACCCTCAGGGGCACCCTGCCCGATCAGGTTAGCGCCCCCAGCCGCACCGCCCAGTGCACATCCCGAAAGCTCTTCGGAATGATGCCTGAGACCAGCGGTTCTTACGTCTGTATCCATTTTGGTCGTCAACTTTCTGTTTCGCGCCCAACGGGCGTAACCCAATGGTACAAATGGACTTTTTCCATTGTCGCCAAATGCACTTCTGTACGGCGGCGATCACGAAGCCATTTCTTGTCTCCGTGACTCCATTTTTGGCGAAAGTGGTTACTGATCTGATAACACTTGTGCAGAATTCGGGGCACAGTCCGCGCAACGCGCGCCTTCTTGCCCCTGCGGCAGGCGGCAGTACCGCAGTTCCTCTTCGACACTCAGGCCGAGGCATGCTGCTCCATCGCGCCGCACCCGCTCCACAACCCAGGGAAGAGATTCGCAGTTTTCCTTTATTTTTAAGCACATTGCAGGTTTCACGCCACGTTAGAGAACGCGCTCCAACGCTCCGAAAACCCCGAAATCCCCCCTGATCCAGCCGCCAATCCCTTAACAAAAGCTGACTCAAACCCCGCGCATTTGAGGCAAATACCGCTTTCAAACCTGCCCCAAAACACAGGCCGCAAGGCAAAATCTGCCTCCGGCACAGGCCACACGCATCACTTGGAAAGAATCAGACACCCGCTCAGGTAGAAAGCGCGCAAAAAGAAAGCCGCCCAAAGGGCGGCTTACAGATCACACAACACTGCCAAGCTTATAGGCGTCGATCGCCAGATCTCGACACAGCAGCCGGGCGATCTCATTGGCATCAGCGCGGGTCAGCACACCGCGCGCACGCTGCTGCGCCAGATGCTGGCTCACCCCGCGCCGCCACATATCGTGGCGCGCCGGAATGGACATAAACGCCCGCGTGTCATCCGTGAACCCGGCGAGGTTCCAATATCCGGCGGTCTCCACCACCTGATCCAGATAGCGGGCGATGCCGTTGGAACTGGCCGAATACCGCCATGGCGCGCCAAGGCGCAGCGCTGGCCAATGGCTGACCATCGGCGCAAGCTCGCGGGAAAAGGCGCTTTCATCCAGGGTAAAGAGCACAATGCTCATTTGCCGCACATTGCCCACACGTGCCAGAAGCGCATCCAAGCCATGCACCCAATTGGCGCCAACCGGCATATCGGCCCCTACTTGCGGGCCGTATTTTCCGTGCAGCACCTTGTTGGTGTTGCGCATGCTCCCGGCACGGATCTGCATCACCAGCCCGTCTTCAAATGACATCTGCGCCATTTCGGTCAGCATATGCCCGTAAAAGCCCTGCGCCTCTTTCGGAGTGATCTTGCCCGCCAGCGCCTTGGCAAACAATGTCGCCGCACGCTTTTCCGTCATGTGGCATGTCGCCAGCTCGCCCACTTCGTGGTCGGTCGCTGTGCCGCCATTGGCCATGAAATAGGCCCGCCGTTCACGCAGCGCCTCAAGATATCCGGCAAAGCTCGCGGTGTTTTCGCCCGTGATTTCCCCCAACGTTGCAACGTCGGCGCGGAAATCCGGATGGGTTGGGTCGAGCACAGAGTCCGGGCGGAATGTGGGAATGATCTTGCCGCGCAGTTTCTGCAGACGCGCCGCCTTGTGGCTGGTTAAATCATCAAGCGCGCTGTCGGTTGTGGCCAGCGCATCAATATTGAAGCTCTGCAACAGCGCCTGAGGCCGCATGCGCGAGGATTTCAGCTCCGCATCCACGCGATCATAAATGCTGTCTGCGGTCTCCGCGTTCAGCGGCATCGCCACACCAAATACATGCACAAGCGCATGGGAAATCCACAGATGACTCGGCGTGCCGCGGAACTTGTGCCAGTGGTTGGCAAACAGCTGGAACGCCGCACGCGGGTTACGTGCCTCTCTGGGCACACCGATGCCGATGTCTTCCAGCCAGACACCCTGGCTCAGCAACATGCGGATCACGGAGACATCCGGATCAATGAAGACTTCAGCCGGGTCTGAGAACGGGCGGTTCTCGGCAAACCACTCCGGCAAACAATGCCCATGCGGCGAGACAATTGGCAGCGCCTGCACACCCTCATAAATATCAAGCGCCGCATCCGACAACTGCAGTGTCGGCACGGAGTGACTTACAAGGTTCATTACGGCTTCGCCCATTGTTCTTGTTCTCTCTCTGCTAGTCCAAGCGGCCCAAGCGACCGCATGACGCGCGCCTTTGACGTCCTTTGACCTCACGGGCAGCGCTCTATTCTGGTCTCTCCCAGATGCCCACAGATTGATTTACGAGACACTAACGCGACAGCGCTCAAGTCCAGCGCGACGCCTGAGACACGCGGCCGAAACGACTGCCAAACTCACCAGATCTCTCATGCTGAAACGGTCCCGGCACCAGCACCGCACATCCCCCAGATGTGCGCAGCTGGATCAGTGGCCACACGCGCCCTTTTCACACAGGCAAATGCCTAAAATCCGCAAAGGTTTGGCCTGTCAGACAAAAAATGGCCGGATCGGTATCACCTTGCCTTGCGTCCGACGCTTATGCGCCACATCAGGGCCGTGGATCACCGGCTCAAATCAAGATCGCGCTCAATCACATTCGCCCCAAGGCTGTATGCGTGCCAAACTTCCCTGACCGCCCGGAACGCGACGCAGCGCTTGCGGCAAAGAAATTTGCATTCAATTTACTCTTTTTTCTTTGAGATCCGAGAAGTAGCTATAGTTTTAGTAAAGGTTTAACTGCACCTGTGCAGATCAGACTTCTAGAACTGGGCACACCAGCCGCTAAGATTATTCACGACCTCCGCCCTGAGCGGAGACAAGACATTTTCGGAACCGACAACATGTCCTCCAAAGCCAACATCCTCAAAGACCTCTCCGTGGTGCATGTTATGTATTCCGGCCGTGTAACACTTGACGGCCTCCGAGACCCTTGGCGCGAGGTTTACTTCTCTGAGGATTACAAACGCGGCATGAATGAGGTTGTGGATTTCAGCGCGGTGACCGATTTTGACATCGGCTTTGACGAGCTGCTCGCCTTTGCCAAGACCTCACAAGAGATCCATGCCAGATACGGCCACAAGATCACCGTCTGCCTGATTGCGCCGGACAAGGCCTCAACCGGCTTTGCCGATATGTTCATCGACCTCGCGCAGGCCATGCAATACGACAACGATGTCATGATTGTGCAGGGCTATCCTGAGGTCTTTGCTATCCTCGATCTCTCTGACGAAGAGATCGCCCAATTCCCCGAGCCCTGCCGGCAAGAAGCGCATCTGCTGTAGATGCGCCTCCGGCGACCGCCCTCACCTGAGAGGGCAGCCCTTCAAATCAGCCTAAAAATCAGTAGCTGTGTTCGCCGTAGATCTTGGTCAGATCGCCGCCCCAATCCCCGTGATACTGCGCCAACAGCTCATCAGCAGGCACCTGACCGCTTTCTACGCTTTCCTGCAACGCGCTGAGGAAGTGTGTCTCATCCGGCACCAGCCCGCCAGCTCCGGCCTGACCACGCGCCTTCAGGCCCGCTTCAGAGATCTTCAGCACTTCGCGTGCCAGCTCATGCATGTTGATCTTGCCCACCTGCGCCTGCAGCGCCTGTTCGCTCGCGGCCACACGCAGCGCCTCGCGGGTCTCCGCATCCCAGCCTTTGACCAGATCCCAGGCCGCATCCAGCGCCGACTGATCATACATCAGCCCCACCCAGAAGGCCGGCAGCGCACAGAGACGCCGCCACGGGCCACCATCCGCCCCGCGCATCTCCATGAATTTCTTGATCCGTGCTTCCGGGAAAGCGGTGGTCAGGTGGTCTGCCCAATCGCTCAGGGTTGGCGTCTCACCGGGCAGCGCAGGCAGCTCGCCTTTGAGGAAATCGCGGAAGCTCATGCCCAGCGCGTCAATGTATTTGCCGTCGCGGTAGACAAAATACATCGGCACATCGAGCGCATATTGCACCCAGCGCTCAAAGCCGAAGCCCTCTTCAAACACAAACGGCAGCATGCCCGTGCGCGCATCATCCAGATGCCGCCATACCAGACCCCGGGTGGATTTCACCCCATTGGGCTTGCCATCTAGAAACGGCGAATTGGCAAACAGCGCATTGGCCACCGGCTGCAGCGCCAGCGCCACGCGCAGCTTCTGCACCATGTCCGCTTCGCTTGAGAAGTCGAGGTTCACCTGCACGGTGCAGGTGCGATACATCATGACCTTGCCCATGGTGCCCACGCGGTCCATGTAATCGGTCATCAGCTTGTAACGCCCTTTGGGCATCACCGGCATCTCTTCATGGCTCCAGATCGGGGCCGAGCCCAGCCCGATGAAGCCTACGCCGATCTTGTCGGCGATGTCTTTCACATCCTTGAGGTGCTGATTCACCTCATCACAGGTCTGGTGGATGTTCTCCAAAGGCGCGCCAGACAGCTCCAGCTGCCCACCGGGCTCAAGGCTCACATTGGCGCCGTCTTTCTCCAGACCGATCAGCTTGCCGCCCTCTTCCAGAGGGGCCCAGCCATGGCCGTCGCGCAGCCCTTCCAGCACCGCCAGAATAGAGCGTTCGCCCTCATATGGCAGGGGTTTCAGGCTGTCCTTGCAGTAGCCGAATTTCTCATGCTCGGTGCCGATCCGCCAGTCTTCGCGCGGCTTACAGCCGGAGCTGAGGTATTCAGCCAACTGGTCATGATGCTCGATCGGGCCGCCGCCGGACTGGGGAATGGACATGGCGTTTGCTCTGCTCCTGAGACTGGTTTCAGGCGTCTGTGGTGGGGTTTTTTGCAGGCCGTGTCAATGCAGCCTGCGATCCTCTTTTGCCCAGATCACAACCGGGTGATCAGGCGCGGCCTTCAGCTGCGCCAGCATATGTTCGGTCTTGATGCCGTCCAGACTGGCAAAGGCGTCAAACAGCGCATCGCTCCCCGCCGCATTCACCGGGATGTGCAGCGGGGCCTGCCCGGGTTGGTAAAGCGCCCAGACCGGCGGCTGGCTGCGGCCATCAAGCACCACACGGCTGAGGCTGCGCATCGCCACGCTGCCGCCGTTGAGCGGGCCGAAATAGGCGACCTCGCCCTCATCCACCTGCACCACACCGGGGCCACCCTGGCCAATCCGAAACCGCGCCCGCTGAATGCCGCTGACGATCAGCACAGCCCCCACAGCCACAAGCCCGATGCCCAGCCATTTCAGAAGGCCAAAGCCGCTGGCCCACCACAGCCCAAGCAGCAAAACCGCCGCGCCTACCAAGGTCTCGCGCCACTGCACCAACGCCGCCCGCGCCTCCGGTCGAAAGAAACTCATCGTGTTCTCCTCATAGCCTTCGCCCGGCGGAACCGCCGGGCCGCGCCTGACCCTCCCCATGGGAGGGCGCATTCGCACCCACCCAGGGTCAGGCGCGGCCCTATCCACTCAAATGTCAGCACTTGCAACCTCATCCCGCATGCGCCTCCACATCGGCAAACAAAGCCAAGGTAAAGCTGCCGTTGCGCTGAAAGCCAATCGCCTCATAAGCGCGCGCCGCCGCCGTGCTTGCCGCAAACAGGATCGCCTGCGTCACCCCTGCCTTCTGTGCTTCTAACAAATGCAAAGCCACCGCCCGTCGGGCCAGCCCCTGCCCGCGCAAGCTTGGCGGTGTATACACACCCCCGATCTGCACCACATCTGACAAGGTCGCATTGAAGCCCGTCATCGCCACCGGCGCACCATCACGCAGCAAAATGCGGTGGCTGTCGCGCTCCATGTAGCTTTGGATCTCTTCCTTAGCCGCCTGCACGGCCGTAAGCTTACCCAGCCCCATCACCGCCTCATTGTAATCGGCGCGCCAATCTTGCGCCAAAGCCTGCATGTCAGGCGCAATCGGGATGAGTGAAAAACCCGCGCAATCCGGCATCTCCATCGCATCCAGAGACAGGCGGTATCCCGGTTCAGGCTCTCGAATGGAGGCTGCGCGCGCGTTCAGCCCAGACATCTCCATAAAGGCCGTCGCCTGCGGCTCGTCACCGCACAGCCCAACGATGGGGCGCTCTTGCCAAAATGCGTTGGTCGCCTGCCAGTCCGCCTCCGTGGCCTCCGGGGCCTGCAACATGATGAAGCCATTGTTGCCCATGCCAAACAGTCCCGGTCGGTCGCCCTCAAGCGCCCAGACACGCAGACCGCGCGGGGTCTCTGAATTCAATCCAAAGCGATCCAGATTGCCCAGAAAAAACATCGAACTCTGGATGTGCTCTCTCAGGAAAGCCTCCACCCACGCAAGATCACTCTGGTCAATCTCCCGCCAGCTCATCCCCAGTCTCCCAAGGATTGCTGCCAGAGCGTCATTGCCGCCACCGCCGCTGTATCCGCGCGCAAGATCCGGGGCCCAAGGCTCACCACATGGGCAAAGGGCAACGCCTTGAGCTTCTCCCGCTCCGCCTCGCTAAACCCGCCTTCCGGCCCGATCAGAATGGCCCAGGGTCCGCCTTCTGAGGCCGCAAGGCGCTTTGCGCTGCCCACCTCAGCTTCATCACAAAACATCAACTGCCGCCCGTCAGGCCAATCGGCCAACAGCCGCTCAAGCTTGGTCAGTTCCGCAACCTCCGGCACATAGGTGCCGCCACATTGCTCTGCGGCCTCTACGGCATGGGCCTGCAGGCGATCCTGACGGATGCGTTCGCTGTTGGTGAAATCCGTGTTCACCGGCACAATCCGTGCCGCGCCCATTTCGGCGGCTTTCTCCACGATGAAATCCGTGCGCGCCTTTTTGATCGGGGCAAAACACAGCCACAAATCAGGGGGCATCTGCAAAGGCTTGGTCTGCGCCTCACACATCAGCTGGCCGTTGCGCTTGTTGGCCACGGTCACAACACAGCGCCACTCGCCGTCCCGCCCGTTAAACAGCAGCACCGGATCATCCACTGTCATCCGCATCACCCCGAAAAGATAATGCGCCTGCTCTTTGGTCAGAGGAATGGTTTGCCCTTCCCCCAGCCCCTGCTCTACATACAGTCTGACTTTTGCCTGTTTCATAGGAACCTACATATGGCCGACACGCCCGCGAAGGAAGAACCAAAAGGTCAGGTCTCTGACGCCGTGCGCGGCAATTGGGTCGACCATCTTGCGCCCGCGTGGTCCCGCCCCTACCTGCGCCTGTCCCGCGCCGACCGCCCGATTGGCACGTGGCTTCTGTTGCTGCCCTGCTGGATGTCCCTGCTGCTCGCAATGCTGTGGGACGGGCAGGCCTCCTGGCACGATCTCTGGATCGCCCTTGGCTGCGCGCTTGGCGCCTTTCTGATGCGCGGCGCGGGCTGCACCTGGAATGACATCACCGACCGTGAGTTTGACGCGCAGGTGGCGCGCACCCGCTCCCGCCCGATCCCCTCCGGTCAGGTCAGCGCCAAACAGGCCGCTGTCTGGATGGTGGCGCAGGCCGGGATCGCCGCGCTCATTCTGTTCAGCTTCAACCTCACCGCCATTCTGCTGGGCATCGCCTCACTGATTCCCGTCGCCATCTACCCCTTTGCCAAACGCTTCACATGGTGGCCGCAGGTTTTCTTGGGGCTGGCCTTCAACTGGGGCGCGCTGCTGGCTTGGACCGCCCACACCGGCACGCTCAATGCCCCTGCCGTGGTGCTCTATCTGGCGGGCATCACCTGGACGTTGTTTTATGACACGATCTATGCCCATCAAGACACCGAGGATGACGCGCTGATCGGCATCAAATCCACCGCGCGACTCTTTGGCGAGAACAGCCCGCAATGGCTGCAGGGTTTCCTGATCGCGACCGTGGCTCTGATGGGGCTGGCCGCGCTGATGGCAGCGCTGCCGCACTCCCCGCTGGCACTGGCGGTGGCCCTGATGGGACCGGTGGCCATGGGCTGGCACATGCAGTGGCAATTGCGGATGCTGAAGACCGATGACGCCGAGCGGCTGGTCATGCTGTTCCGCTCCAACCGCGACGCGGGGCTGATCCCTCTGCTGTTTTTCGCCACCGCAATTTTCCTGTGATTGCAAGCGCGCGCGCAGCGTCGTATCACCTTGGCAACCAACGGCCGGACTGCACCTCTGAATGCGACTTTCTTCCTTACTGATCCTCTTTGTCACCTTCGCAACTGCGGCCCTTCTCAGCCTCGTCGCCGCCAGCCTCTCCGCCGATCTCATAGAAGAGACCTCAAGCACCGCCGTGGAGCGTGAGCTGGCCGAGAACAATATGGACTGGGCCGAGGTCTATGCCGAAGGCTTGCAGATCTTCCTCGCCGGTGTGGCCCCCACCGAGGCCGACCGCTTCCGCGCCGTGTCTGCCGCCAGCCGCATTGTCGACGCCTCCCGCGTTATCGACAACATGCAGGTCCCGGCCACCGCCGCCATCGCCCCGCCGCGCTTTTCCGTGGAAATCCTGCGCAATGATGCGGGCATCTCCCTCATTGGCCTGATCCCCAAAAACGCCAACCGCACCCAGATCATCAACGATCTGAAAGAGGCCTCCGGCGCGCAGGACGTGGCCGATTTTCTGGAAACCGCCGACTATGCCACCCCCGCTGGCTGGCGCCCTGCGGTGCGCTTCGCTCTCGGCGCGCTGGAAGAACTGCCCCGCGCCAAGATCTCTGTTGAGGCAGGCCGCGTGGATGTGACCGCCATGGCCGACAGCGCCGAGGCCCGCGCCGCCTTGGAACACGACCTGATGCGCCGCGCCCCCAAAACCGTAGAGGTGAACCTCGCCATCTCCGCGCCCCGTCCGGTGATCACCCCCTTCACCCTGCGCTTTGTGCTCAATGAAGACGGCGCCCGCTTTGACGCCTGCTCTGCAGACACCGAAGCCGCCCAGGCCCGCATCCTCAAAGCCGCCCGCGCCGCAGGCATGCAGACCGAGAGCGAATGTGTGATCGGCCTCGGCGTGCCCTCCACCCGCTGGGCGGAAGCGGTTGAGGCTTCCCTCGCGGGCCTTGCCGAACTTGGCGGCGGCACGCTGACCATCTCTGATGCGGATGTGACCCTCACCGCGCTGCAGGGCACCGGCCAGTCCCTGTTTGACAAAGTCGCCGCTGAAACCGAAGCCGCCCTGCCCGAAGCCTTCGCCCTGCTTGCCATCCTGCCGCCTGCTCCGCAGCAGGACGACGATGCCTCCCGCGCGCAGGAGTTCACCGCAACGCTCAGCCCGGAAGGCCTGTTGCAACTGCGCGGCCGCCTGCCCAATGAGATCGCGCGTGACACAACAGAAAGCTATGCCCGCGCCCGCTTCAGCAGCGACACCGTGCATATGGCCACCCGTCTGGACGAAACCCTGCCGCGCACCTGGCCCTTCCGTGTGATGGCTGGCCTTGACGCGCTCTCGCTGCTGCACAACGGCGTGCTGCAGATCACCCCTGAGGCTGTCTCTGTCTCCGGCAACACCGGCAGCACCGAGGCCAACGCCCGCATCGCACAGCTTCTGGCGGACAAGCTCAGCCAGACAGACCACTTCGCGATCAACGTGACCTATGTAGAGGCGCTTGATCCGCTTGCTGGCATCCCCACCGCCGAGGAATGCATGGCCAACATCCAAGCGCTTCAAAACGAGACCAAGATCGCCTTTGAACCGGGCAAAGGCACGCTCGACGCCAGCGCCGATGCAATCATCGACGAGCTGGCCAAACAGCTTGAAGCCTGCCCCGACCTGCGCATCGAAATTCAGGGCCACACCGACAGTCAGGGCCGCGAGTCCATGAACCAGGCGCTCAGCCAGACCCGCGCCCAGGCCGTTCTGACCGCGCTGCAGGACCGCCGCGTGCTCACCTCCGGCTTTGTCGCCGTGGGCCATGGCGAAAGCCAACCCATCGCCGACAACAGCACAGAGGCTGGCCGCGAAGCCAACCGCCGCATCGAATTTGTCCGCATCCTGCCCGAAGGCGCGGAAACTGCCGAGGCTGCTGAGACTACTGACGTCGAGGGTGAAGCCAGCGACGCTGAGGGCGCAGAGGCAACCCCGTCCGAGGCCACTTCTGAGGCAACCACCGAAGCAGCCACCGAGGCCGCGCCGGAAGCGAGCACCGAAGAAACCACCGAACAGACACCCGAAGAATCCGAAGTTGAGGGCCAGCCAGAGGCAGCAGCAGAGGCCCCATCCACCGAAAACGCCGCGCAGAACGACGGCGAGGAGACAGAAGAGCAATGACGCGTATTGAGTTCATCCTGACCACAGCCGTGATCCTGTTTGTGGCCTTTTGCATGGGGTGGTTTGCCAATTGGCTGGTGCACCGTTTCACCCGCGTGGCCCAGTCGGATGTGGACCAGCTGGAACGCATGAGCCAGGAGCTGCACGAGGCCGAGGAAACCCGCGATCAGGCGATCACCTATCTGCAGCAGCGCGAGGCGGAGCTGACCAACCAGCTCACCCAGACCGAAGCCGAACTCTCCGCCGCCATGGACGGCCTGCGCGACGCCCGCCAGGAAGCCGAAGAGCTCCGCGGCCAGCTGGGACGGTAAGTCCGAGGCATCAGGCCAAATTTCGGGTGTCGGTCGCAAAGGCGGTCTCCCAAGGCAGTTCGCCCCTTAAAACCCGCATTGCTCTAATATGATGTCGGCCCGCGCCGTCACCGACATCTTGGGCAGCACATATTGTTCATAGCCGAGCGCATCCAAAGACCGCGCGATGCGCGTGTACTCTTGGACCGCTGCCTCAAAGCTGTGCTGGCGTTCCGCGTCGTTGACAAACAGCTCCCGCCAAGGCGGTGCAACGAAGACACGCTTTGCATAGGGCAGCACCTCGCCAAATGTGTCGCGCACCTTGCCCCCACCACAGTGCTCCAAGGCCACGGCTGCGTCGATCAGACCGCGATCAAAGAAGACAGGCCCCTCAAGCGTCTGGGCGGCCGCAAGGTCAGACCGAGCCACCTCCATGGCCCGACGTGCGAAAGCTTCCATATCGACCCAAGGCAACGCTTTGCCTCCGCCAGCCACTTGCTCAGCGATGATGCGTCGGCCCGGCTCTGGGACGGTCGCACATCCGCGCGCGGCCAAAGCGCTCAGCAGGGTCGATTTGCCCGCGCCCGAGCACCCCGTCAGCAGAATAAACCTATCAGTCAAAGCTCCCCCTCCAACTCCCAAGAGAACGAACGCGGTGTGTCAGCCATTGAACCGCGTGCAATCAACCAGTGCCCCGCCAACGATCATGAGCCCAATCCCAGAAAGCAACGTGCGCCTCGTTCTCGATTTGGAAAACACTCGGCTTGTGGCGCGCAATACTGTTGCCCCGCGTCCCGTTGCGCAGCGCGGCCGGGTCACACTTGCCCATTTGGCCGACACGGAATTTTGCACCGACGCAATACCGTAGGGATACCGACGCGATACCGACGTGCGGTTTTGGCAGAATTTTTTGGTTAACGACCCGACAATCCGCTGTGCTCAGTGACGGTCACCAGCGGCTCAGCGCGTCCTCATCCGCATCTTTCGCGGCCACCCATTCGGCCCCGTCAGCGGTGTATTCTTTCTTCCAGAACGGCGCGCGGGACTTCAGGTAGTCCATCAGGAATTCCGCCGCCTCAAAGGCATCGACACGATGGCGGGCCGCCGTGGCAACCATCATGATCATATCCCCTTGGCGCAGCTCGCCATGGCGGTGGATGACCAAAGCATCGCCGAGATTCCAACGGCTTACCGCCTCTTCCGCGATGGTCTCCAGCGCCTTCTGGGTCATGCCGGGATAGTGCTCAATCACCATGCGATCCATGCCGCCCTTGTCGGCATCGCGCACCACACCGGTGAAGGTGACAATGGCGCCCATATTGCTGTGGCCGCTGGCAAAATCCTGCGCTTCCTTGCCAAAGTCAAACGGCGCTTCCTGCACAACAACCCGCATGGCCCGCTCCTCTTAACCGCCTGTCATTGGTGGGAAAAATGCCACTTCACGCACGCCCTCGATAGAGGCATCAAAGTCTGTCAGCTCCTGATCCACAGCCACCCGCAGGGCGCTCAGATCAGAGAAGGCCACCGCATAGCGCTCTTCGCGCGCCTTGAGTTCTTCAACCAGCTCCGCCACGGTCTTGGCTGCGGTCTCCACCTTTTCCTTGGGGATCCCGATCCGTTCACGCACCCATGCGAAATAGAGAACATCCATAGCGATCAATCCTTTAGATGCGGCTTGGCCTTGTTGAAGTAGTCAATCCCAGTGATAGCGGTCAGCGCCGCCGCAATCCAGAGCAACCAAAGTCCCATCCAGCCGGACCAGACCATGCCCGCATGTTTCCAGCGCAGTCCCTGCAGGTCTTCGATCTCGCCCAGCATGATCTGATCGACCATCGCCTGATCCATGCCCCAGGCCGACATGCCGAGGTAATGCTCAAACACGCCCTGGCCAAAAAGGAAAGCAATCGCAACCATTTGCGTCGCGGTTTTCCACTTCGCCAGCTTGGTCACCTTCAGCGTCCCGGCCACATCGCCAAGGAACTCACGCAGGCCGGACACAAAGACTTCGCGGAACAGGATCACGGTGGCAGGCAGCACCAGCCAGGGCGACATGGAGGAATACCCCACGATCACCATCAGCGCGATCACCACCATGGCTTTGTCCGCAATCGGGTCGATCATCGCGCCCAGCCGCGTCTCCTGCTTCCAGAGCCGCGCCAGATAGCCGTCAAACCAATCGGTGACCGAAGCCACCAGAAACAGCATCAGCGCAAACCAATCCGCATAGGGCCGTTCAAAATACAGAAACATCACCGCAATCATGGGCGCGGCGATCAGGCGGAGAACGGAGAGAATATTGGGAATGTTCCAAGTCATAGCCACTTCCTAAGCACTTTTCTCCGCAATCAAAAGCCCTCACCTTGCACCTGCGGCAGCAAGAGCACGCCTTGCGGCGCAACACACACCGTGCGGCCGGTTCATCCGCGTTCGTGAAAAAAATCGTAAATTGTCTCAGCCAGCTTGTCGGAGACGCCATCAACGGCTTTCAAATCCGCCAGATTGGCGCGGGAGACCGCCTTTGCGCTGCCAAAATGCGCCAACAACGCCCGTTTTCGCGTCGCGCCCACACCTGGTACGTCGTCCAGAGGGGTCGCACCCACGGCTTTGGCACGCTTCGCGCGGTGGGTTCCGATCGCAAACCTATGCGCCTCATCGCGTAGGCGCTGAACAAAATAGAGCACCGGATCATTGCGTCTGAGCGCCATCGGGCGTTTGCCGATCCGGTAGAATTCTTCCTTGCCGTGGTCCCGGTCTACACCCTTGGCCACGCCCACCATCGGGATGTCCTCCACGCCATATTCTTCCATGATCTCATGCACCGCACTCACCTGCCCTGCACCGCCGTCAATCAACAGCAAGTCAGGCCACATGCCCTGATCGCGATCTGGGTCTTCCTTCAGCAGCCGCTTAAACCGCCGGGTGAGCACCTCTTTCATCATGCCAAAGTCATCACCCGGCGTCAGGTCATCCCCTTTGATGTTGAACTTGCGATAGCTGTTTTTCATGAAGCCTTCCGGCCCCGCCACGATCATGCCGCCCACGGCATTGGTGCCTTGGATGTGACTGTTATCGTAGACCTCGATGCGCTGCGGCGGTCCGTCCAGATCAAAGGCCTCTGCCATACCCGACAGCAGCTTGGCCTGCGTTGCGGTCTCGCTCATCTTGCGCGCAAGGCTCTCGCGCGCATTGCGCGCCGCTCCGGCCACAAGCTCAGCCTTCTCGCCCCGCTGCGGCACAAGGATCTCCACCTTGCGCCCCGCTTTCGTGGCCAAGGCCTCTGCCATAAGCTCTTCATTTTCAATGGGATGAGACAGGATCAACTGGCGCGGAGGTTCCTTGCCGTCATAGAACTGCCCGATAAAGGCTTCCAGCACTTCGGCCGCATCAATCTCATTGCCCACCCGCGGATAGAAATCGCGGTTGCCCCAGTTCTGATGTGCACGAATGAAAAACACCTGCACACAGGCCTGCCCGTTCTCAAGGTGCAGCGCAATCACATCCGCCTCGGTCACCCCGCGCGGGTTGATCCCTTGCGCCGATTGAACGGTCGTCAGAGCCCGGATCCGATCCCTCAGCGCCGCGGCTTTTTCAAACTCCATCGCATCGGAGGCTTCCTGCATCTGCGCTGCCAGCGCCTCTTGGATCTGGGTGGAGCGCCCAGACAGGAACCGCTCCGCATCCCGCACGCTCTCCGCATAATCCGCCTCGCTGATCCGCCCCACACACGGCCCAGAGCAGCGCTTGATCTGATACAGCAAGCAGGGCCGCGAGCGACTTTCAAACATCGCATCCGAGCAGTTGCGCAACAGAAAGACCTTCTGCAGCTGACTCAACGTCCGATTGACTGCCCCCGCGCTGGCAAACGGGCCGTAGTAACTGCCCTTCTCTTTCTTGGCACCCCGGTGCTTTTTGATCTGGGGAAACCCATGGGCGCGGCTGACCAGAATATTGGGAAAGCTTTTGTCATCACGCAGCAGCACATTGTATTTGGGTTTGAGCTGCTTGATCAGGTTCTGCTCCAGCAGCAGCGCCTCGGTCTCTGTCTTCGTGGTCAGAAACATCATCGACGCGGTCTCGGAAATCATCCGCGCGATCCGCCCCGAATGCCCACTGGGCCGCGCATAGTTGGACACCCGCGCCCGCAAATTCCGCGCCTTTCCAACATAGAGCACCCGCGCCTGCGCATCGAGCATCCGGTACACACCCGGGGAACCATCCAAGGTTTTGAGATAGCTCTGAATACAAGCGTGACCGGTCGGGCCGGCAGAGGGAATTTCGATGTCAGACGTCATGACCGACAAATATGATTCTTTTGGTCGGCCTGCAATCTTAAGCCCCGCGGGGCAAGAAGAATTACATCCACGGAAACTGTGGATAACTCTGGAGATATCTTTCTCAGCCGTAAAGAAATCCCTTATTTTTAACGTAACTTGTTACCGTGCCTATTTTTTAAGCACATATGCAAGTAATTGATTTTACTTGTTTTTATTTTTTGCGATGCACAAATTATTGAAATCATTAACAAAAAGTAACGAAAACATGACAGCTCTGTGAACAGTGCACAACTCGCGCGGCTCAGAACCATTCTAAGCTACGAATGTCTTCAAAGGTGCTTTCCTAAAGTATGATCAGCTCTGCGCGCCAAAGCGTCATTCGCTGGCAAAAACATCCGGCGTCTGCCAGGCCAGATGCTGGCCACCATCCACACAGATCAACTGCCCGGTCACGGCTTTTGCATCCAACAGGTACCCCAGCGCGGCGCATATGTCAGACGCATCAGCCCCGCGTTGAAGAACAGTGCTCGCGCGTTGCGCGGCAAAGTCCGCCTCAGATTGCCGGCTGCCCTGCAGTGTAGGGCCCGGACCAATGGCATTCACCCGCACATGAGGCGCAGCGCTTTGCGCCGCTGTCTGGGTCAGCGCCCACAGCCCCATCTTGGCGATGGTGTAGGACGCAAACTCCGGCGTGAGCTTGCGCACGCGCTGGTCGAGCATGTTCACAATCAGACCAGCCGCGACCGGCTCTCCGGCCTCATCAGCGGTCGCTGTGAGGCCTTGAGCCACCATAGCCTGTGACAGCACAAATGGCGCCCTCAGGTTGCTTTCGATGTGGCGGTCCCAGCTTTCGCGCGTGGCGTCCTGCAGGCTGTCCTGTTCAAAAATCGAGGCGTTGTTGATCAGACATGTGATCGGCCCACCCAGCGCCTCAGAGGCCTGCGGCAAGAGGGCTTGCGTCTGGGTCTCGTCCAGCAGGTCGGCCTGCAGCGTGACACCGCGCCCCCCAGCTTTCACAATGGCTTCAACGGTCTCCAGCGCGCCGATACGAGAGCTGGCATAATGCACAGCCACATCGTAGCCGCGCTCCGCCAGATAGACTGCCATGGCTTGTCCCAGCCGCGCCCCAGCGCCTGTCACCAATGCCCGCACTGTGCTCTCCTGCCTTAAGTCAACGTCACCGCGATGTAGATCAGATAGAGCGCGGTAAAGACAACACCCCAAATACGTGTGAGATCCTGTCGTAGGAACACAAATGGTATCAAGAGCAGCGAAGACCCCAGCATCACCCAGAAATCAAACTCAAAGAAGTCCGGATCCACGCGGATCGGATGGATGAGCGAGGTCACACCGATGATGGCGAGTAGGTTGAAGAGGTTTGAGCCAATCACATTGCCCAAAGCCACATCCGCCTGACGGCGCAGCGCGGCCATGACCGTGGTTGCAAGCTCCGGCAAAGAGGTGCCAAGCGCAATCAAGGTGAGGCCGATCACAGTGTCACTCACGCCATAGCGGCGGGCGATGACTTCGGCGTTGTCCACCATCAGATCCGCGCCAAGTGGCAAGCCAATCAGGCCAAGGATCAGGAACACGAAGATGCGCCACCATGGCATATCGGGGTCTGCGCCCTCGACCTCTTCCTCGTCTTCCATTGCGCAGGCCGCCTCGGCCTTCCGATGACAGCGCGCCTGATAAAACGCACTGCCCAAAGCGATTGTCAGGCCTGCGAGCAGGATCAAACCGCTGGTGAATGTAAAGAAGCCCGCGCTCGCCACGCCGATAAACAGGACCGTGGCGGCAATCATCAGCACATAGTTGCGCCGCGAGTTGCAATGGCTGGTCTGGATCGGTGCGAGCAGCGCCGGAATGCCCAGCACCAGCAGCACGTTGGCGATATTGGAGCCAACCACATTGCCCAATGCGATGCCCGGTGCGTTTTTCAACGCCGCCTCAATAGAGATCAGAAGCTCAGGAGCAGAGGTGCCAAACGCCACAATCGTCAGCGACACGATCAGCGCCGGAATCCCGATCCGCAAGGACACGTTCACCGCGCCACGTACCAGCGCATCGCCTGCCAAAAGCAGGATCACGAGCCCAAGCCCAACCAGCAGCCATTCCATGTGTTACCCCATGTTCTTTCGGCAGGGGCACGGCCCTTTGCCAATTTGGAAGCGCCCGCACTTGGGGCATTTTTTTGACTGCAACCGCGTCTTTCCCAAGAGCTTCTGCCCCGGCAAGCGCAGCTTGCCAAACATGGCCAGAACCGCCATGCCGATCAGGAAAAAGGAAACGATCTTTACCAGCATTCTATAATCCGAAGCGCGCGAATTCTGCGCGTTCTTCGATCCCAGCCAGCGCATCCTGCGCCAGCGTCGCGCCAAAGCGCTGCAAAACCGAACGCTTCACGCCGTAGCGGCGGAATTTGACCTTCTCGCCAAAACGCGTCTTCAGCACCGGCACCAGATGACCGATCTCATCAATCAGGCCAACCTCTTTGGCTTTGCGGCCAATCCAGATTTCTCCGGTGTAGAGATCCGGCTCATCCGCCAGCTTGCTGCCACGCCGCGTTTTCACGTGCTCAATGAAGTTCTCGTGGATCTGCTCGAGCATTTGCTTCAGCCGCGCCACATCTTCGGGCTTTTCAGGGCGAAACGGATCCATCATCGACTTGCTTTTGCCCGCCGTATGCACACGGCGCTCAAAGCCCTGACGGGACAGGAACACATTCGCGCCAAACCCTGCGGAGATCACCCCGATAGAGCCCACCACGGAGCTGTCATCGGCGTAGATTTCATCCGCTGCGGCCGCGAGCCAATAGCCACCGGAGGCGGCAACATCCTCGACAAAGGCGATCACGGGGATGCCCTTTTCCTCCGCCAGACGACGAATGCGGCTGCCGATCAATGCGCTTTGCACCGGGCTGCCACCGGGCGAGTTGATCTCAAGCGCCACAGCTGCTGGCTTGCCTTTGCTGAAGGCTTTCTCGATCACTGGCGCCAGCGTGGCATCATTCAGCTGCCCGCGTGTGCCCGCAGCGATGGCGCCTTGCAGACGGATCACGGCGACCACAGGCGGTTTTTTGGCAAAAGGGTTCAAGCGTTTCATCTGATCGGATGTAGAACGCGCATGTGCCTTTCACAAGGCAAGCCCCCAAGGAAAGCGCTGTTTGATGCCAAAAAACTTACCGGCCTGCACAGCGCCGTGGCGTCAGTTGCGAATGCGCCAGCCGGTTTTGAAGATCCACCAGATCGCGGCCAGACAGACCGCCGTGAACCCGCCAATCGCCAACAGGCTCAGGCCGATCGGCACATCTGCGGTGCCAAAGAATGACCAGCGAAAGCCCGAGATAAGATAGACCACCGGATTGAACAGCGTGATCTTCTGCCAGATCGGGGGCAACATTGAAATCGAGTAGAAAGATCCGCCAAGGAAAACCAAAGGCGTCACCACCAGCAGCGGGATCAATTGCAACTGCTCAAAGTTTCCGGCCCAGATGCCGATGATAAAGCCAAACAGCGAGAAGCTCAGGCACGTCAGAACCAAGAACAGGATCATCGCGCCGGGATGCTGGATCGGCACATCGACAAACAGCATGGCTGTGGCGAGGATCACCACACCGATGAAGAGCGCTTTGGTTGCCGCCGCGCCGACATAGCCAAGAACGATCTCCAGAAAATTCACCGGCGCGCTCAGCAACTCGTAGATGGTGCCGATGAATTTCGGGAAATAGATGCCAAAGGAGGCGTTGGAGAGAGATTGCGTCATCACCGACAGCATGATCAGCCCCGGTACAATAAATGCGCCGTAGCTCACGCCTTCCACCTGATCAATCCGGCTGCCAATGGCAGCGCCAAACACCACAAAATAGAGCGATGTGGAAATCACCGGCGAAATGAAACTTTGCGCAATCGTGCGGAAAAACCGTGTCATTTCAGCGTAGTACATCGCCCAGACTGCTGCCCAATTCATGCTGCGCCCTCCGAAACCAGACCCACAAAAATATCCTCAAGGCTGGACTGCTGGGTCTGCAGATCCCGTAAGGACAACCCGGCAGCGGACAAATCGCTCAAAAGCCGGGTGATCCCCGTGCTCTCCCCGCGCGTGTCATAGGTGTAGCGCAACGCTGCGCCACCTTCGACCAGCTCCAGCTGATAGCTCGCCAGCGCCTCCGGCACCGCGGCAACGGCCTCCTGCAACTCGATCTGCAAGGTTTTCTGCCCCAACCGCGCCATCAGCGCGTCTTTCTCTTCAACCAACAACAGTTCGCCGCCGTTGATCACCCCCACACGGTCAGCAATCGCCTCGGCCTCTTCGATGTAATGCGTCGTCAGAATGATGGTGACACCCTGCGCCTTCAGGCCAGCCACGATGTCCCACATATCTTTGCGCAGCTCCACATCAACGCCCGCCGTTGGTTCATCCAGAAACAGCACATCCGGCTCATGGCTCAGCGCTTTTGCAATCAGCACCCGCCGCTTCATGCCGCCGGAGAGCTCCATCACACGGGAGTTGCGCTTGTCCCACAGTGACAGCTGCTTCAGGATCGCCTGGATCTTGGCAGGGTCACGCGGCTTGCCAAACAGGCCGCGTGTATAAGTCACCGTATCGATCACTTTGTTGAAGGGTTCCAGATTGATCTCCTGGGGCACCAGACCAATCATCGCGCGCGCCTGACGGTAGTTGGTCACAACATCATGCCCGCCAACTCGGACGTGCCCAGCCCCGGGCATGGTGATCCCGCAAATCGTGGAAATCAGAGTGGTCTTGCCCGCCCCGTTTGGTCCCAGAAGCGCAAGGATCTCTCCCCGCTCAATGCTGAGGGTGATGCCCTTGAGGGCCTCAAAACCGCCAGCATAGGTTTTGCGCAGGTCTTCAATCTCTACAATCACAATCGCGGCCCCCTCTTCATTGAAGGCCACAACCTAACAGGCGGTGCCGTCAGGCCAAGTGCAATTTCACGAGACTGTGATGTGCATCGGCGCACAGACTTTCTGCACCGATGCGGTTGAAATCAATGAGACGCGCGCTTAGCCGCCGGTCAGCCGCTTGAACAGACCCTTCTTTTCACCGGCCTCCTCAGCAGCATCAGCGCTGTCTTCTTCTGCCTCTGCCGGACCTTCCAACGCGCTCTGGAAGTTTGTGAAAAACTGGTCGGCCATCTTCTTCGCGAACCCGTCAATGAGACGGCTGCCAAGCTGTGCAAGCTTCCCGCCAACCTTCGCCTCCACCTCATAGGTCAGGAGCGTGCCAGTCTCACTTTCCGCCAGTGTCACATCCGCGCCGCCTTTGGCGAAGCCCGCAGCCCCACCTTTGCCCTCGCCGGTCAAGGTCAAGCTCTGCCCCTCCACCAGATTGGACAGTTCCACCTTGCCCTTGAAAGTCGCTTTCACCGGACCGACCTTCTGCACCACGGTGGCCTCAAACCCCTCTTCCGCGTTTCCGGTCACTTCTTTGGCGCCCGGCACACAGGCCAGAAGCGTGTCCGCACTCAAAAGCGCAGCCCATACTTCGGCCACCGGTGCGGCAATCTCTCTCTGGTCACTCATATGCATGGCAGCGCTCCCCTTTGCCTCGGCCATCTGGCCCAACTTTCGGCCAACCTAGGCTCAGGCTCTCCGCGCCGCAAGCGCACGAAGGTCGTAAATGCGGCTCAAATCCGACATGCCTCTGACCACCGCATAACGCTATTATTCCGCATTGTGGAATTTCTTTCTGCATATTGACAGGCAGCAGCGAATCCCGTTTTCTGTTCACAAGCAAAATAAAATTCTGCATTGCAAAATTTAAGCGCCAACACAGAACTTTTGGCTCGGAGGCCCGTCACATGATTTCTCGCATTCTAAAACTCGAAGATGGCGTCGGCTGCGAATATGGGCTGTCCAAATGGATCCACATCGATCAGGCGATGATTGATGCCTTCGCCAAAGCCACAGGGGATGAGCAATATATTCACACCGATCCTGATGCCGCGCGGGACACGCCTTACGGCGGCACCGTGGCGCATGGGTTCCTGACCCTGTCCCTGCTGTCTCAAATGATCGCGGATGCGGTGCCACGCACCGAAGCAGAAAGCACCGGCATCAATTACGGCTTTGACCGCGTGCGCTTTGTGGCGCCGGTCAAAGCAGGGGCAGACATTCGGGGCCGCTTCACGCTGGCAAAATATGCTGAACCACAGCCCGGCGTGATTGAAACCCAGTGGAATGTGACCGTCGAAATCAAGGGCGAGGACAAACCCGCACTTGTGGCACAATGGAAAAACCTGCGCTTTGAAAAAGACGCCTCCAGCTTCAAGAAAGCCGGGTAAGAACGGCACCGCCCCGACGTACAAAAAACGCGAAACAGCTGCGCAATCGACGCACATTCGCCCCACAGCTTCAGGAACTTTTTCATGCGCGACGCACTCATTGTCTCCACCGCCCGCACGCCAATCGGCAAAGCCTACCGCGGCGCTTTCAACAACACGCAGGCTCAGGAGCTGATCGGCCACGCGGTCTCTCATGCGGTCTCCCGCGCGGGGCTCGAAGGCCATGAAGTCGAGGATTGCATCATCGGCGCTGCCCTGCAGCAGGGCTCAACCGGCTCCAACATCGGCCGTCAGGCCGTGGTGCGTGCCGGCTTGCCCGTGAACGTCGCCGGCATGTCGCTGGATCGGCAATGCGCCTCTGGCATGATGGCCATCGCCACGGCGGCCAAACAGGTCATCCATGACGGTATGGAGGTGGCCATTGGGGGCGGGGTGGAAAGCATTTCGCTGGTGCAAAACGAAAAAATGCGCCGCGACCGCCTGGCTGATCCCTGGATCAAGGAGCACAAACCGGCGCTGTATATGAGCATGTTGGAAACCGCTGAGATTGTCGCTGACCGCTATGGCGTCACACGCGAAGATCAAGACGCTTATGCGCTGCAATCCCAGCAGCGCACCGCCGCAGCGCAGGACGCCGGAAAGTTTGACGATGAAATTGTGCCTCTGACCTCCACAATGGATGTCATGGACAAAGAGACCAAGGAGATCTCTTTCCGCGAAGTGACCCTTGAGAAGGATGAAGGCAACCGCCCGGGCACGACGCTTGAAAACCTGCAGGGCCTGAACCCGGTGTTCAAAGACGGTCAGCAAGTGGCAGAAGGCCGATTCATCACCGCGGGCAATGCCTCTCAGCTGTCAGATGGCGCATCGGCCTCTGTCATCATGGAAGCGAAACTGGCGGAAAAGCAGGGGCTTGAGCCGCTCGGGCGCTATGTGGGGGTGATGGCTGCGGGGCTTGAGCCAGATGAAATGGGCATTGGCCCGATCTACGCGGTGCCAAAACTGTTGAAAGCGCATGGCCTGACCATGGATGACATCGGGCTTTGGGAACTCAACGAAGCCTTCGCCTGTCAGGTCCTGCATTCTGCGCGCGAACTCGGCATCCCCAACGACATTCTGAACGTGAACGGTGGTGCCATTTCCATCGGTCACCCCTACGGCATGTCAGGGGCGCGTATGGTGGGTCATGCGTTGATCGAAGGCAAACGTCGCGGTGCAAAATATGTGGTATGCACCATGTGTGTGGGCGGCGGCATGGGCGCTGCAGGCCTGTTTGAGGTGCTGTAAGCAGCCATCACCAAAGAAAAACGCGGCGCTTCATCACAAAGCGCCGCGTCTTAAAACTCAGATGAGCAATCAGCTGCCAACTGTCTCTGCGACCATCGCGTCGATCGTGCCATCGTCCAGCATGGATTGCACCGCAGCATCAAAGGCGTCCATGAATGCAGTGGCCTCAGCCCCCTGCCAGTCGCCACGGAAGCCGACGTGTGCGGTCTCAGCGGAGGTGTCCAGCACGCGCTCAACGTTCTTCAGACCTTTGTCGTTGATCACCATCTCTGCCGCGAGCTGCTCCTGCACGTAGCAATCGATCCGGCCACGGTCGAGCTTCATCAGGTTCTGCTCGGTGGTCTGCGCCTCTTGCAGCGAGATCAAGCCGCCCGCCACCATGTCAAAGAACGCGTCGCCAGGTGTGCCAAACCCCGCATTGTTTCCGAAGGTCAGGCCCGAGAAGTCTTCCGGGTAATTCCAGCCAGCGTCGGCCACGCCGTTGCGGCAATAGACGGACACTTTCTCGGTGATAGGCGCGGTGGAATAGGTGCCGATCCAAGGGCGGGATTCACGGCGCACATATGTCCCGATCAGACCGTGCGCTTGGCCGCTTTCCACCAGGTTCACGGCGCGAGACCATGGCACAGCGTCGATCTCAACATCATACTGGCCTTCAATGCGGCTCAGCGCTTCGGTGATGACGTCCACCCAGATCCCGGTTGGCGCGCCATTTTCAACGCCCATGTAAGGCGCATAGGCTTCGTCCTGAACAAGGCGAATGGTTTCAGCGGAAGTGGCAGTGGCGAGGGAGGCGCAGGCAAAAGCGGCGGCGCACAGAACTCGGTTCAACATTGCAGTAATCTCCAAGGTAAGGTCTCAAGTGGTCACCTCGCGACGCTGCATCAGACATGTAAACGAAAGGTTCTCAAGCGGCAGAGTTTGCAGGGCAAAATCCGCAAAATATCCAAGCATTGTTGGATAAATTGCGCTCAAATCCGCCCCTTCAACCGACGCGAAAGCAGCGCCCGATTTGTTTCATCCAATAACAGTGCAGTGACGAGGTCTTCTGCTGCCGATTTCTCCGGATATCTAGAAATCATCAAAGGAGACATATCATGCTGACACGCCGCGCCGCTCTTGGCCTTTTCGCCGCCACACCTCTGGCTCTTGCACTTGCTCCCAATGCCGCCCTGGCCGCCAAGCCCTTGGTGTTCCAGAACCCGCTCGCGATCAACGGCATTGATCCGGTTGCCTATTTCACCAAGCAAAAGCCGGTGAAAGGGGACGCCGCAAACCGCGTTGATTGGAATGGCGCGACCTGGCATTTTTCCACCGCTCAGAACGCGGCCAAATTCGAGGCCAACCCGGAGGCCTATGCCCCGATCTTTGGCGGCTACTGCGCGTTTGCCGCATCCAAAGGATACCTCGCCCCGACCATTCCGGAGGCCTGGACCATCTATGAGGACAGGCTTTACCTCAACGCCAACATGCGCGCGATGGAGCTCTGGCGTCAGGACATTCCGGGCAACATCAAGGCTGGTTTGGCCAACTGGCCCGGCATTCTCGGCTAAGCCAAAAGCAAAAGGGCGCATCTGCGGTAAGATGCGCCCTCTCCCCAATCTGAAACCGTTTTAGGCGGCATAGCCTTTCATCACTTGGCTCAGGTGGTAATCCGTATCCCCAAGCTGGGCATCCAGCATGGTCAAGCGCTTGGCATAGTGGCTCACGGCATATTCCCAGGTCATCGCGATGCCGCCATGCATCTGGATGCTCTCTTCCGCCACCAGACGCGCCGCACGGCCAATCATATTTTTGGCCATAGAGGCATATTTTGAGGCCTCATCGCCGCCCAGTTCTGCCGCTGCCTTGATGGTGATCGAACGGGCCTGTTCGATTTCCGTCAGCATGTCCACCGCGCGGTGCTGCAGCACCTGAAACTTACCGATCGGCACACCAAACTGCTTGCGCTGTTTGAAGTAATCCACGGTGGTGGCATGGGCCACATCCATCGCCCCCACGGCTTCAGCACAAAGCGCCACAATGCCCGCGTTGATCGCGTCTTTCAGCGCCGCTTCGGCATCCGCCAATATCAGTGTCGCAGGCGTGTCATCCAACAGCACCTCGGCAGCGCCGCCGCCGTCCATCATGCCATAGCCGGTGACGTTGGCGTCCTCAGCCTGCACAGCAAACACGCCCAGACCTGCACCGTGGCGCGCAGCCACCAAGATTACATCCGCCACCTGCCCGCCGTAAACCGTTGATTTGCGGCCTGAGAGCGTAAACCCAGCCTCTGCCTCTTTGGCCTGAGTGGCAATTTGATCAAGCTCATAAGGCGCGTCGATTTCCGTGATGCCCACCGCATATGTGGTGGCACCAGTCAGCAAAGCCTCCTGATCCGCACCTGCTGCGGCCAACAGACGAGACGCCATCAAAGCCCCGAGCAGCGGCTCCGGGCAGAGCGCTTTGCCCAGCGCCTCAAACACGACGGAGATGTCAAAGCCAGTGCCGCCCATGCCTCCAGCGCTTTCAGGTGCCAGCGCATAGAGCGCGCCCAGCGCCACCATCTGCTCCCAAAGGGCGGGATCATGATAAGGCGCTTCATAAGCCACCTTGATGCGGTGCTCGACAGGGTATTGATCCGCCAGAAAACGGCCCAGCGTATCGGCCAGCATCTGGCGATCTTCGGTCAGATTAAAGTCCATCTCTCAGAGCTCCAGCATGGTTTTGGTGACGATATTGCGCTGGATCTCATTGGATCCGCCAAAGATCGAGGTTTTGCGGTTGTTAAAATACCGCGCCGCATTGTGTTCGGTATCTGCAGGGCCAAACATCAGGTTGCCTTCGGTCACATGACCGGGGAATGGCGCGGCCGCGGGGCCAAGCGCGCGGCGCGCGAGGTCTTTGAGCTCCTGATTGATCACCGTGCCTTTGATTTTGAGCAAAGAGGTTTCCGGCCCCGGCGCCCCTTGTTCCTGAGCTTTGAACAACATCCGCAGATTGGTGATTTTCATCGCCTCAAGATCAATCTCCGCCTGCGCAATCCGGGCCGCAAACAGCGGATCTTCGATCAACGGACGCCCCCCGCGCATGGTCTTGCGCGCGATGGATTTCACCTCTTCCAGCGCCTGCATCGAGGAACCAACCCCGGCAATCCCCGTGCGCTCGTGGGTCAGCAGGAATTTCGCAATGGTCCAGCCTTTGTTTTCTTCGCCCACAAGGTTGCCAATCGGCACCCGCACGTCGGTGAAGAACACCTCATTCACCTCATAGCCACCTTCGATCAGCTTGATCGGGCGTACCTCGATGCCCGGCGTGGCCATATCCACAAGAATAAAGCTGATGCCTTGCTGCTGTTTGGCATCCGGATCGGTCCGGCACAGGCAGAAGATCCAGTCGGCGTGCTGGCCCAGAGTGGTCCAGGTTTTCTGCCCGTTGATGACCCACTCGTCCCCGTCCCGCTCCGCGCGGGTCTTGAGGCTCGCAAGGTCAGAGCCCGCGCCCGGTTCCGAGTAGCCCTGACACCACCAATCGGTGCCATCCAGAATGCGCGGCAGATAGTGGTCCTGCTGTTCTTTGGAGCCAAACTTCTGCAGCACCGGCCCCAGCATATTCAGCCCGAAGGGCACAATGCGCGGCGCATAGGCGCGACAGCATTCCTCATCAAAGATATGTTTCTGCACCGGGCTCCAACCGGGGCCACCAAACTCCTTGGGCCAGATCGTCGCCAGCCAGCCGCGCGTGTTCAGAATGGCATGCCATTCCTCCATCATCGCTTTGGTCAGCTCACCGCCTGCGCGCACCGCATCCGAAATCTCTTTCGGCAGGTTGTCGGCCAGAAAGCTGCGCACCTCATCGCGAAACGCGAGGTCGTCTTTGGAATAACTCAGATCCATGGCGTCACTTCCCTTTGTTCAGATCAGCAAATGTGGAGCCGTCATCTGCCATCTTCTTCAGCAGCGCTGGCACCTGCCAGTAATACGCATCCTCGGCGGCATAGGTTTCAATGCGTTTCACCAGCTCTGCCGCACCGATGGTGTCCGCATAATGCAGCGGCCCGCCGCGGAACCGCGGGAAGCCGTAGCCCATCAGGAACACAACATCGACATCCACCGGTCGCAGCGCGATCCCGTCTTCGATCACCCGCACCGCTTCGGAGATCATCGCGGTCATATAGCGCTCCACGATCTCCTCATCGCCAAAGCTGCGCGGCGTTATTCCGGCCTTGGCGCGTTCTTCCTCGATGATGCCGTTGAGATCCGGATTTTCCAGCGTCTCGCGGCCCTCATAGACAAAATAGCCCTTGCCGGTCTTGCGCCCGTTCCAGCCATTTTCGCTCAGCCGGTCCGCAATGGCCCCGCCGTAGCGCTCCTCTGCAGGCCGCGTCGCCGCCAGCCGCTTGCGGGTCATATAACCGATGTCCAGCCCCGCCAGATCGCCAACGCGGTGCGGTCCCATGGCAAAGCCAAAGCCTTCCAGTGCCTTGTCCACCTGATCGGGATGCGCGCCATCCAAGACCAGATAGCTCGCCGCTTTCAGGTAATGCCCCAAAATCCGGTTGCCGATAAAACCGTCACAAACGCCCGCGCGCACGCCCACTTTGCGCATCTTCTTGGCCAGCGCGAACCCTGTCGCGACCACCTCAGGCGCGGTTTTCTCGCCAACCACCACCTCAAGCAGCTTCATGATGTGCGCAGGCGAGAAGAAATGCAGCCCCAGCACGTCACTTGGTCGGCTGGTCTGCGCCGCAATCTCATTGATATCCAGATAAGAGGTGTTGGAGGCGAGGATCGCCCCTTCTTTGCAGATACCATCGAGCTTGCCAAAGATCTCTTTCTTGACGTCCGTGTTTTCAAACACGGCCTCGATCACCAGATCCACCTCACCAAGGCTCTCAAGCGCGGTTGAGGCGGTCAGCATCGCCAGCGCCGCATCACGTTTCTCGGCACTCATCTTGCCGCGTTTCACCGCGCCATCGAGATTACCTGTGATGGTTGCCACGCCTTTGTCGAGGGCCTCCTGCGTGACCTCGACCAAGGTCACGGGCAGCCCTGCCATCAGCGCAGAGGTGGAAATGCCCGAGCCCATCGTGCCGCCACCAATCACGCCGAGTGAGGCCACATCGCGGGCCTGCGCTTTTTTCTCGGGGATATTCGCAACTGCGCGCTCACCAAAGAAGGCGTGGATCAGCCCTTTGGATTGCGGCGAGGCCAAACAGGTCATGAAGGCCGCGCGCTCGAGCGCCAGACCTTCCTTGAAATCACCCATAGAGGCAGCAACAGCTTCCACGCATTTCTGCGGGGACATCAGATGCGGATGTTTCTTTGCAACCATCGCCGCAGTGGTCTCAATTGCGGCCTCATCCGGCGTTGTGGACAGATCACAAGTCCGCCGCGTCGCCAAGGCACCGCTCACCACATCACGCGCTGCCGCCAATGCCACATCACGCGGCTCACCGTCATCAATGCGGTCAATCAACCCCATCTTGTGAGCTTCCGCCGCGGGCACATGACGGCCAGAGAGGATCAGATCGAGCGCATTGGGGATGCCCGCCAGACGGGGCGCGCGCTGCGTGCCGCCCGCGCCGGGCAGAAGGCCAAGCAGCACCTCCGGCAGGCCCACTTTCGCGCTTGGCACGGCCACCCGTGCGTGACAGCCCATCGCGCTCTCAAGCCCGCCGCCCAGCGCGGTGCCGTGGATGGCGGCCACTATTGGCGTCTCATTGGCTTCCAGAATATCGCAGACCTCAGGCAGGCCCGGTGCCATCGGCGGCTTGCCAAACTCGGTGATGTCGGCCCCCGCAACAAAGGTGCGCCCGGCGCAATAAAGCCCAATCGCCTTGGCACTTCCCGCCGCGCGGATCTCTTCCAGCGCATCCACAAGACCTTGGCGCACCGCAACCCCGCTGGCATTCACCGGCGGGTTGTCGATGCAAATCAAGGCCACATCATCCACAAATTCTACGCTGACTTTTTTATCGCTCATCAGGAGCCTCCCTCAATCCTCAACGCCGCCCGCACGGGGCGGCACCTCTCAGCAAATGGTTTCACCGCCATCGGCCACAATCGTCTGTCCGGTGATGTATGCGCTGGCGTCTGTCGCCAGAAACAGCGCCGTACCGGCAATGTCTTCCGGCTGGCCAATCCGGCGCAGCGGGTTTTGTCCTTCGACCTTGGCAAGCACCTCCGGGTTTTCCCAAAGCGCGCGAGCAAAATCGGTTTTCACAAGCCCCGGCGCGATGGCGTTCACACGGATTCCTTTCGGCCCCCACTCAACCGCCAGATTGCGCGCAAGTGCTGCGTCTGCCGCCTTGGAGACGCCATAGGCGCCAATCACAGGGTTGCCGCGAATGCCCGCAATCGAGCTCAGGATGATCACATTGCCGCCGCCGCGCTTGGCCATATCCGGCAATACCAGATTGCAAAGCTGCAGGGGCGACAGCACATTTGCCGCCATGATTTTATGAAACGCCGCATCATCCAACGCCGACATCGGCCCATAAACCGGATTGATGGCCGCATTGGCCACCAAGACATCAATCTGCCCCCAGACCTCGTTGGTCTTGGCCACCAGCGCCTCAACCTCTTCGCGGTGGCTGACGTTGCACGGCACAACAAGAGCTTCGCCGCCCTGCGCGCGGATCGCTTCAGCCACCTCTTCGCAAGCTTCCGCCGTGCGGCTTGAGACCACAACACGCGCGCCGGCTTTGGCAAACATCTCGGCAATCGCGCGGCCGATGCCCCGGCTAGAGCCGGTGATCAGCGCCACTTTCCCCGTCAAATCAAACATCGCGGCCTCCTCCTCATTGGCAACAGTCTAGGGCCGCGCAACCGCTCCTGAAAATCGGTTTCGCTCAAAGCGCGTGATTTGCGACGCGACGTGACTTTGGGCAAAATCCTCATGACGCAGACCAAGTTGCCGCTAGGCTAACCCGCACCAATAACGCCCAACACGAGCTGACCGGACACGCCAATGCCACATCCCAACGCCCGCATTCCTGACTTTTGGCCAGCCGGAAAACGCTGGACGTTTGACCGCCCGGACCACCCTCTGGATGCAAACCTTGAGGCCAGCGTAGAGAAATGGGGGAACCGTATTGCGGTGACCTACAATGGCGCAGACTACACCTATGCTGACATCGCGGCGCGTGTGACAGCTTTCGCAGGGTATCTGCAACATGAAGCAGGTCTGCAAAAGGGCGACAGGGTGCTGCTTTATACGCAGAACTGCCCGCAATACATCATTGCCTTTTACGGCATCCTGCGCGCGGGCGGCGCGGTGGTGCCTGTGAACCCGATGAACAAACAGGCCGAGATCGACTACCTCGTCAGTGATACCGGCGCCAAAATCGCCGTTTGCGCCCTTGAGCTGTCAGATCACATTCTGCCCGCCCTCAAACGGGGCGTGCTGACCACGCTGATCGGCGCTCGAATGACTGATATGGGGCAAGAGGGCTTCGACCTAGTGCCGCAAAACCTCGCTGCTGCCATGTCAGAGACCGAGGCCGAAGCGCTGGGGATTGTCGGTTTTCAAAAGGCGCTGGACCAAGCGCACACCCCGCGTCCGCGCGACACCACAAGCGATGACCTCGCTGTCATCCCCTACAGCTCCGGCACCACCGGCCAGCCCAAGGGCTGTGTGCACACCCATCGCACAGTCATGGCCTCACTGGTCGCCGGGGTGATCTGGAACCCGATCCATGAAAACACCGTCCATCTGGGCGCCCTGCCCTTCTTTCATGTCACTGGCATGATGAACGGCATGCACGGGCCGATCCTCACAGGCGGGCGCAATGTCATCCTGCCACGCTGGTCCTCCGCCCTGGCTGCGGGGCTGATTGAGCGCTATCGCATCACCCGCTGGCGCTCGATCTCCACCATGGCCATTGATCTGGTGAACGACCCGAAATTTGACAGCTATGACCTTTCAAGCCTTGAGATGATTGGCGGCGGGGGCGCGGCCATGCCCGAAGCCATCGCCAAAAAGCTCTATGACATGACCGGGCTGGATTATGTCGAAGGGTATGGCCTGTCTGAAACCATGGCCGCCACCCATGTGAACCCGATTGACGCCCCCAAACGCCAATGTCTGGGCCAGCCGATTTTTGAGGTGGACAGCCGCGTGCTTGAGATTGGCGGCGACACTGAACTGCCCCATGGCGAGGTTGGCGAGATTGTCATGCATGCCCCGCAAAACTTCATCGGCTATTGGCAACGCCCCGATGAAACCGAAGAGGCCTTTGTCGAGATTGACGGCGTGCCTTTCTTCCGCTCAGGCGACATTGGATACCGCGACGCCGATGGCTATTTCTTTATGGTCGACCGGGTCAAACGCATGGTCAATGCCGCCGGTTTCAAAGTCTGGCCCGCCGAGATTGAAATGCTGATGCTGCACCACCCGGATATCGCCGAGGCCTGCGTGATCGGTGCCAAAGACGAGCGGCGTGGCGAATGCGTGAAAGCCGTGGTGGTCACCCAGCCAGAAGCACGCGGCACGCTGACCGAGGAAAGCGTGATCGCATGGTGCAAAACCCAGATGAGCGCCTACAAATGCCCCTCAATCGTGGAGTTTGTGGACGCTTTGCCCAAATCAGGCGCAGGCAAGGTCTTGTGGAAAGACCTGACATGACGCATAGAAAATTCCACAATGCGGAAATAGGCCCCTTTGCATGAGAAAACGTTCCTTAGCGACCAGCGACACCAGCCAAGCGCCCGAGGCCGACCGCCAGTTTGTCACCGCCCTCTCCAGAGGGTTGGAGGTGCTGCGCTGCTTCCGTCCACGCGACCGCATGGGGCTGTCCAACCGAGAGCTGGCCGAGCGCACCGGCCTGCCCAACTCCACCGTCTCCCGCCTGACCTACACGCTGCTGCAAACCGGCTATCTGCTCTATGATGAGCAGACCGGGCGCTACCGCATCGGGGTGCCTGCGCTCAGCCTTGGATTTGCCTGCCTTGGCAGCATGCCCATCCGCGATGCCGCCAAGGAACATATGCAGCGGCTCGCCGACTACGCTGGGGACGGGGTGCAGGTAGCACTGGGTGCGCGCGACGAGCACACGGTGACTTATCTGGCCTGCGCGCGCGCGGAAAAAGGGATGATGTCCCTGCAACTCGGTGTCGGCTCGCGCATCTCTCTCGCCCGCTCCGCCATGGGCCGCGCCTATATTGCGGGATGCCAGCCTGAAGAACGCGCCGAAATCCTGGAAACACTGGCCATCCACCATGGCCCCGAACGCTGGCCATCGATCCTTGAGGGCATCAAAGACGCGGAACGCCAGATTGCCGAGAAAGGGTTTTACGGAAACTATGGCGACTGGCACGAGGGCGTGCATTCCATTGCCGTGCCCTTCCCGGTGCAAAGCGATGCCTCTCCGGATCTGGCCCTCAACTTGGGTGGCCCCGCGCCCTTCCTGACACGAGAGCGGATGGAGAAAGATCTGGCCCCGCGTCTGATGGAAATTGCGCAGTCCCTGCGCTTGCACGCCACACAGATCTGAAATCCGCTTGACCCTTCTGAGCGCCTGCACCACCGTGCGGGCGCAAGACTACCAGGAGGCCAACATGGCGCAGATCACCCAATCCGACATCGACACTTTTCAGACCGACGGTGTCGTGCTGATCAGAGGGCTGTTTGCCGATCATGTAGAGGCATTGCGCGCAGGCGTGGCCCGCAATATGGACGCGCCCGGCCCCTTTGCTTCCAACAATGAGAAAGCCGGAGAAACCGGTCGTTTCTTTGATGACTATTGCAACTGGCAGCGCATTCCGGAATTTCAGGAGGTCATCGAAACCTCCCAAGCCTCCGAGATCGCCGCACAGTTGATGCAATCACAGAGCGTGCAGATGTTTCACGACCACGTGCTTGTGAAAGAACCCGGCACCTCCATGGCAACCCCATGGCACACCGACGGGCCTTACTACTTTGTCGAGGGCAGCCAGACCATCAGCTTCTGGTCGCCGCTGGATCCGGTGAAAGACGCCACCCTGCGCATGGTGGCAGGCAGCCACAAATGGGAAAAGCCGGTCCTGCCCACCCGCTGGGTCTCCGAGGAAAGCTTCTTCCCCAATGAAGACGACTACATGCCGATCCCCGATCCGGATGCCGAAGGCATGCGCGTGCTGGAATGGGAAATGGAGCCGGGCGATGCGGTGGCGTTCAACTACCACATCCTGCATGGCGCGCGTGGCAACACCGCCACCTCCCGCCGCCGCGCCTTTTCGCTCCGTCTGCTGGGGGATGATGCGCGCTATGTCGAGCGTCCGGGCCGCACCTCACCGCCGTTCCCGGGCCATGAAATGCAAGAAGGCCAGAAACTTCGGGAAGACTGGTTCCCGATGCTCTGGCCTCGCAGCTAAGCCAACCTGACTTAGCGAAACAGTTTACAGGGATCAGCTGTTGCTCAGCTGGTCCTTCACTCTTGGGCCCACTTTGCCAAAATCCATCTGGCCGGTGTATTTGGCCTTCAGCGCGCCCATGACCTTGCCCATGTCACGGATCGACTCAGCGCCCACTTCGGACATTGCCGCCGTGATCGCCGCAGTGATCTCGTCATCGCTGAGCTGTTTGGGAAGGAACTCTTCGATCACCGGGATTTCGCCCAGTTCCCGCTCTGCCAGATCCAGACGCCCGCCTTCCTCATAGGTGCGCGCGCTTTCCTGACGCTGTTTGACCATTTTGGCCAGGATCGACAGGATTTCCCCATCGCCCACACCGGCGCTGTCGTCACCCTCGCCCCGCGCTGCAATGTCACGATCTTTGATCGCAGCCATGATCAGGCGCAATGTCGAAAGCCGGTCAGCGGCTCGGTCACGCATCGCTTGTTTCAATGCGCTATTGATGTCGTCTCTGAGTGCCATTCATCTTGCCAATTGCTGTCAAACACAAGCCTGCGACCTTACAGAAACGTAAACTGACTCGCAACAGCGGGAATTTTTTGTCCAAACCCCTTAAAACAAGGGCTTCGCTTCGCCATAGAATTGCTTGACGCCCGCCGTGCGGCGACATATGCATCGGCCAATTTGCCAGCCGGAGACTCGCCCATGACCGCATCGACCCCCGATCACCCGACCGCCTGCCTCGCGCTTGCTGATGGCACTCTGTTTTACGGACGTGGCTTTGGGGCCACCGGCGAAACTGTCGCGGAGCTCTGCTTTAACACCGCGATGACCGGCTATCAGGAAATCATGACCGACCCGTCTTATGCAGGCCAGGTTGTCACCTTCACCTTCCCCCACATCGGCAACACCGGTGTGAACCCGGAAGATGATGAAACCGGGGATCCGGTGGCCGAAGGCATGGTGGTGAAATGGGACCCGACCGCGCCTTCCAACTGGCGCTCTGTTGAAACGCTCTCCGACTGGCTCGCCGCACGCGGCCGCATCGCCATTGGCGGGATCGACACCCGCCGCCTGACCCGCGCAATCCGCCAACAAGGCGCGCCACACGTGGCACTCGCCCACGACCCGGATGGCAACTTTGACACCGAAGCGCTGATCGCCAAGGCACGCGCCTTCTCCGGCCTTGAAGGGCTCGACCTCGCCAAAGAAGTGACCTGCGCACAAAGCTACCGCTGGGACGAAATGCGGTGGGCATGGCCAGACGGCTACCCGACCCAAACCGCGCCCAAGCACAAAGTGGTTGCCGTGGACTTTGGCGCCAAACGCAACATCCTGCGCTGCCTCGCCTCTGTGGGCTGTGACGTCACCGTCCTGCCCGCCACCGCGACCGCCGAAGAAGTGCTCGCCCATGGCCCGGACGGTGTGTTCCTGTCCAACGGTCCGGGTGACCCGGCCGCCACAGGGGAATATGCAGTTCCGATGATCCAGGACGTTCTGAAAGCGGACATCCCGGTCTTTGGCATTTGCCTCGGCCACCAGATGCTCGCCCTCGCGCTTGGCGCCAAGACCGTGAAAATGAACCACGGCCACCACGGCGCGAACCACCCGGTGAAGGATCATGACACCGGCAAAGTGGAAATCACCTCCATGAACCACGGCTTTGCCGTCGACGGCCAAACCCTGCCCGAAGGTGTGGTGGAGTCCCACGTGTCCCTGTTTGACGGCTCAAACTGTGGCATCCGCATGGCCGACCGTCCGGTCTTCTCGGTGCAGCACCACCCAGAAGCCAGCCCCGGCCCGCAGGACAGCTTCTACCTGTTTGAGAACTTTGCAGCAGCCATGGCGGCCCGCGCCTAACCTCGCCGCAAAGCACTAAAAACACTCAAACCCGATCTGCACCGCAGGTCGGGTTTTTTAACTTTTTGCCCGCCCAAGACGATCTCGTTAACCACCTGTTAACCATAAAGGCGCAGCCTGAAACTGCGAAACAAAGCAGGTGGGCGACATGGCAGCCGCACGACTGCAAAAACTTTCGGCACCACCGCTCACGCGACAGAGCGCGCGCCTTCCCCTGGCGCGTGCTCTGATCGAGCGCAATACAGTGACACCGTGGCAGGTGTTTTACGCGCTGCAACACGAAGCCCAGTGGGACGCTTCCCTCCCCGAGATATTAACCGCGCGCGGCTGGATTTCAGAGCCGGACATGCGCGCCCTGTTGGCCGAACGCCATGATCTGCGGCAGGTCGATCTCAGCCGAACGCCGCCCGCTGCGGAGCTGGCCACGCTCCTGCCCCCGGAATTTTGTCTGCAGCACAGCGTGTTGCCTTGGGCGCGGCTTGGCGAAACGGTGATCCTTCTGACAGGCCGTCCGCAAGCGCTGGAAACACTGCGCGCCGCCCTGCCCGATCCTCTGAAATCCGCGCTCTTTGCTGTTGCGAGCCGCCAAGACATCGAGCATCACATCGCGCTCTTTCATCGCAAATCCCTGACTCACCGCGCAGAAACAAGTGTGGCGGAGGCAGACAGCTGCCGCACGCTCGGGCATGCACGCAAAGGCAAAACAGCGATCTTGCTGGCGATCCTGACATTGATTGCCGGTCTCGCGGCGGCTTTCCCGACACTCCTGCGCGACACGCTGCTCTTTTGGACATTGCTCACCCTGATGGGCGCAATTTTTTTACGCTTTGCAGCCCTCTATCAAGCGGCCGTTTCTGCGCGCGACCCGACCGCCGCAAATACGCTCCCCGAAACTGCCCCGCCAACCGCGATCCCGCTACCTCTCCCCCGCATTTCCGTTCTGGTGCCGCTGTTTGACGAGCCGGAAATCGCATCCGCCTTGATCCAGAGGCTCACCCATCTCACCTACCCGCGCGCGCTGCTGGAAATCGTGCTGGTACTGGAGGAGAAAGACACCCAAACCCGCGCGGCCATTGCCAAAACGCGATTGCCTCGTTGGATGCGCGTTGTCGAAGTCCCGGCAGGTTCCGGCATCACCACCAAACCCCGCGCGCTGAACTACGCGCTCCCGTTTTGTCGCGGCGACATCATTGGTGTCTGGGACGCCGAGGACGCCCCGGCCAGTGATCAACTGGAAAAAGTGGCGGCCCACTTCGCGCGCGCGGCACCGGATGTGGCCTGCCTGCAAGGCACGCTGGACTACTACAACCCCTACACCAACTGGCTCTCACGCTGCTTCACCATCGAATATGCTGCGTGGTTCCGGCTGGTGTTGCCCGGCCTTTCAAAGTTGGGGTTTGCGATCCCTCTGGGCGGCACCACGCTGTTTTTCCGCCGCGCCATTCTGGATGACCTCGGTGGCTGGGACAGCCACAACGTGACCGAAGACGCAGACCTCGGCATCCGCCTTGCCCGTCACGGCTACCGCACCGAGCTGCTGGACAGCGTCACCCAGGAAGAAGCCAATTGCGCGCCCATCGCCTGGATTCGCCAGCGGTCCCGCTGGCTCAAAGGCTATGCGGCCACCTACATTGTCCACATGCGCCAGCCCCGGCAGCTTTTGCAATCCTTGGGGCTGCGAGGATTTATGGGGTTCCAGCTGATCTTCCTTTGCAGCCTCAGCCAATTCTTGCTGGCCCCCCTGCTCTGGCTGCTCTGGGGGGCGGCCTTTGGCCTGCCCGCGCCGCTGATCGGCCATCTGACCCCCAACATGCAAACTGCCATCACGGCGCTTTTGCTGACCGCCGCCGCAACCAATGGTGCCATCTGGATTGCTGCTGTTGCCAAAACCAAACGGCCACGGCTCTACAAATGGATATTCGCGATGCTGATCTATTTCCCGCTCGCCACGCTGGCGGCGTTCAAAGGCATGATCGAAATCGCCGTGGCGCCGTTCTATTGGGACAAAACCCGCCATGGCCGCACCGCGGAAGGCATCTCCCACGGTGTCGAGACTCCGGTCCAGAGCACAGACACAGCGGAGATCTAAATCAGCTCTCGTTTTCCTGTTTCAGGCGCGTGACAAAGGCCGTTGAGATATGGGCACGCAGCGCTTCATCGGCCGCATCTCCGTCACCGGCTGTGATCGCATCCACAATGGCCTGATGCTCCACAATCGTGTCCTCACCCCGCCCTTCCACAGCAATGGAGGTGGTCGCCATCAAAGCCATGGAGCGATGCACGAGGTCGAGCTGCTGCACCAGATACCGGTTGTGGCTGGCCAGATGGATCTGCTTATGAAACCGCCGGTTTGACCGCGCCAAGGCAGAGGGGTCGTCCACCCGCGCCTGATCGGCCTCCACCATGTCACGCAGCACGCGCACCTCTTCTTGGGTGGCGTGACGCGCTGCCAGACGGGCCGCCAGCCCCTCAAGCTCGCTGCGCACCACATAGAGCTCCGCCATCTGGTTGTGGTCCAGTGAGTTCACAATCAGGCTGCGCCCGTCTCGCGCCAATAGCGACTGAGTTTCCAGCCGTTGCAACGCCTCACGGATCGGGGTGCGCGACATGCCAAACTTCTCGGCCAGATCGCTTTCCACCAGCCGGTCCCCCGGTTTGTAGACCCCCACATCAATGGCCTCCAGAATAAGCGTGTAGGCGTCCTTATTCGGGCGAGCGCTTTGGGACATATCGGGCAGCTTCCTTTGCTTCGTTGTGCGGGCCAGCATCGCGCAGCCCCCAAGGTGATGCAACCCCGCCAAAGGCGACAAACGCTCCCCCATTGCGCAGAGGACGCCCCGCGCGTATCACGCCTCTATGCCTAAAGATGCTTTTTCCCATGTCACCACCTGGGTGTTTGATCTCGACAACACCCTCTATCCGCCTCAGGCCCGCTTGTTTGATCAGATCGAAGTGCGCATGACCGACTATGTCATGACGACGCTTGGGGTGGATCGCGACACCGCTGACCGGATGCGCAAAGAGTATTGGGCGCGCTATGGCACAACGCTCACAGGCCTGATGCGCGAACATGACGTGGACCCTGCGCCTTATCTTGTGGATGTTCACGACATCTCTCTGGACCATCTGGAGCCGGACGCGGCGCTTGCCTCCCATATCAAGGCACTGCCGGGCCGTTGCATCGTCTACACCAATGGCACCGCGCCTTATGCCGAGCGCGTGCTTGCCGCCCGTGGCCTTGAGGGGCTCTTTGACGCCATCTACGGGGTGGAGCACGCCGACTTTCTGCCCAAGCCCGAACGCGCGGCGTTTGAGACAATTTTCAGCAAAGATGGCCTCACAACACATGACGCTGCGATGTTTGAAGACGACCCGCGAAACCTGCGGGCGCCTCATGACATGGGCATGCGCACCGTGCACGTAGCCCCTGATTCTTTGGAAGAATCTCATATTCACTTCCACACGGACGACCTCACCGCCTTCCTTGCAAAGCTGCTCTGAGCGCTTTACCTGCGACACTCTGACCGCTTTCGCCCGATCCCGGGATGCCTATGTCAGACGGCGCGACAGGACAGATTCCCGGATAGATTTCCAAACTCTGGAAAGATGCCTGCTGTTGCGCAGCAATCGCGGCCGTTTTTGCGGCGCACCTCCTCCAATTTATCTGCCGCCTGCGGCAGTCGTGAACAGGACACTTCCATGAGCCTTGCAGATGCCTCCGATCTGACCACCCACTCCCATGCCGATGACCACGGTGCTGAAATCACCGGTGCGGGCTGGGTCTATGCCATTGTTGCGCTGCTGGTTGTGCTTTGGGGCACCTCCATCGCCCTGTTCGGCATTCCGGGCCTCTTCATCCCGGCCGTGGGTGCGGTTCCAGTGATTTTTCTGGCGCTGGTTCTGATCTCCAGAGGGTGACAACCCGCCCACTTGGAACCCGCTCCGCGCGGGCGTATGTTGCGCGCCAGGAGGCGCAGCCATGACCAACAACACCCAAGTGGACATTCTTATTTCCGGTGGCGGCATCGCCGGGCTGACCGCAGCCGCCGCCTTTGGCAGCGCCGGGTTCTCCGTGCAATGTGTGGACCCGACGCCCCCGATCACAGAACGGGACGCGGCTGGTGCCGACATGCGCAGCACCGCCTTTTTGCAACCGGCGCGCAGCCTTCTGGATGAAGCCGGCCTTTGGGCGCGGCTGGAAGACCACGCCGCCCCGCTTCAGGTCATGCGAATCGTGGATGCAGGCGGCGAGTTTGCCGAGCCTCGCATCGTCAAAGATTTTGACGCTTCAGACCTGTCTGATCTGCCCTTTGGCTGGAACCTGCCAAACTGGCTGCTGCGCCGCGAAATGCTTGCCCGCCTGCAAGACCTCGAAAATGTCGATCTGCGTCTTGGCTGTGGCACCCAGAGCCTCTTCACCCGCACCAATGAAGCGCGCGTCGGCCTGACCGATGGCAGCCAGACCCGTGCCAAACTGGTGATCGCTGCAGACGGGCGCAATTCGCCCATGCGCAAGGCCGCGGGCATTGATGTGAAAACCATCCGCTACGGCCAGAAAGCGCTGGCTCTGGCGGTGACACATCCGATCCCGCACGCAAATGTCTCAACGGAAATCCACCGCTCCGGCGGACCGTTCACCCTGGTGCCGCTGCCGGACTACAACGGCATGCCCTCCTCCGCCCTTGTATGGATGGAACGCGGCCCGCGCGCGGACGCTCTGCTGACCATGGAGAAAGAGGCCTTTGAGGCGGAGATGACCGAGCGCAGCTGTGGCCTCTTTGGCCCGCTTACGCTGGCGTCAAACCGCACCCTCTGGCCGATCATCTCCCAATCCGCAGAACGTCTGGACGGCGAACGTCTCGCACTTGTGGCAGAGGCCGCACATGTGGTGCCGCCCATCGGCGCTCAGGGGCTGAACATGAGCCTTGGGGACATGCGTGTCTTGCTTGATCTGGCCAAATCCGATCCTGCGAACCTCGGCAGCGCCGCGATGCTGGCAAGCTATCACCGCAAGCGGCACACGGAGATCAAGCTGCGGGTGCAGGGCATCGACCTTTTGAACCGCGCCTCCATGGCCGAAGCTCAGCCTCTGCGCAATGCCCGCGCCATGGGCCTGAACGCGCTCTATGCGATGGGGCCGGTCCGTAAGACGCTTATGCAGATGGGTCTTGGCGCACGCTAAGGCCTCCTGCCTGCTGCAAGTGGCTCAGAGAGGTGCGCAGGCGAGTGCCGCCTCAAAGGACTTAGGGCCTTTGAAAGCACCGATGGCGCGGGTCTGAAGGCGCGCGTCGCTGAGCCGTGTCGCCATAACATTGCCCCAGGTGGCGTCGGCGGTGATTAACTCAACTCCTTCGCCGCAGTCCCTGACACCACCGGAGATAAAGTCCTCTCCGATGCGGTGGTTGGTCAGCTCGGTCAGCGTGGCAACTTCGGTCAATTGATTGTCTTCAAACCGCCACACGCGCAGCGTTTTGGCCAGATGCGGGCGATCGATATAGGCGATTTCCACATGCCCGTCCCCATCAAGATCGGCAGCGCCAATCGGGGCCAGCCAGCGGTTGCGAGTGCCAATATGCGGGGTGGCGGCACGGAGCCCCGCCGCGTCATAGATCGCCAGCCGCGCGCCTTTGGTCTGGCTGCTTTCCACCACGATGACATCGCGGCTGCCGTCGCCGTCCACATCCACCAATCGCGGTGCAATGTCTTCAAAAACGAGATGTTCAGGCAATGTGATGCGCAGGGTTTTCTGCGCATCCGTGACCATCTCAAGAGCGCCATATTCAATGGCGTCCCCCAGAACACCATGCGCATAGCGCGTGGTCTCATCTGTGTAGCGTGCCGAGGTGATGTCCGCCGTGGCGCTGCCCGCGCCGATCAGTGTTGCCACCAAGCTCAGAGAGCCGCACAGCGCGCGCCAAGAGGGCCTTTGCCCCCTCTGCGCCACAACAGACATCACAGCAGTCATCAGATCTGTTTTTCCGGCATTTTGACCACAAGGCCATCCAGCGCGTCAGTCACTTTGATCTGGCAGGTCAGACGGGAGGTGGTTGGGTTTGGCTCAAAGGCGAAATCCAGCATGTCTTCCTCCATATCGTCTTTCGCGGGGAGCTTCTCAACCCAGGCGTCGTCAATATAGACATGGCAGGTCGAACAGGCACAGGCACCACCACAGTCTGCCTCAATGCCCGGGATATTGTTGTCGCGTGCGCCTTCCATCACGGTAAGGCCATTGGCGACCTCAACCACGTGTTCGGTTCCATTATGCTCGACATAGGTAATTTTTGCCATGTCTGGCGGCTCCTCTCAAAAACTGTTCGCATCCCTAGTTAGTCAACGGCGGGCGCTGCTTCCAGCCCCTTTCGCGCCATAAAATGCGTGCCTTTGAGGCATATCATGCATTTTGCCCATCTGTTTGCGCGCGAAATGCCACAGGTCCGCGCCTATGCGCCGCAGGACAGAGTTTCGCTAAGCCGCAAAACAGGTTACAAAGGGGTCAAACAAAGAGGCCCGAGCATGCCCGTTTTCACAACTCTCAGACCTGTCGCCCTGGCGACAGCCCTCAGCGCGCTGATGTTTCACGGCGGCTGCGATCCGAGTGCTGTGGATTCGCCTTACCTCGCAGCCCGCAGCGCGCCGGAGATCATTCGCGCCGGAGAAAGCGGCACACCGCCCAGCGCACGGGCCGGAAGTTGCTGGGGGCGTGATGTCACCCCGGCGGTCGTGGAAACGGTCAGCAATCAGATCATGGTGCAACCGCCCGAGGTGCTTGCCGATGGCACCGTCTTGGCCCCCGGTATTTTCCGCACCGAAACCCAGCAGCGTATCGTGCGCGAACGACGCGAGCTTTGGTTTGAAACGCCCTGCCCCGAGGTCTGGACCGAAGAGTTCACCGCCTCTGTTCAGCGGGCACTGAAAGTGCGCGGGCTCTATTTTGGCGGCATCAGCGGGATCCCTGACGGGCGCACCCGCGCCGCAATCCAGCGCTACCAAAAGGCCGGGGGTCTGGACAGCGCCATCCTCTCCATTGAGAGCGCACGGCGGCTTGGCCTGATCGCGGTACCGCGCGAGACGCTTGAAGCTTCATAGCAACAAAAAAAGGGCGCCACAGCGGGCGCCCTTAAGATCTTTGTGAGTTGCGTCAGTCCTGAATGTTGAGCGCAACGAAACGTGGCTCACCAGCGCGACGCACCAACAGCAGCAGAGATTTGCGCCCGGCGTCTTTTGCCTCTTGGATGCGATCTTCCAGATCATCAATGGAGCGCAGCTTCTGCTGGCCAGCCTCGGTCAGCACATCGCCAGACCGCAGCCCCTTTTCAAAGGCCTTGGAGGTCTCATCCACATTGGTCACAACCAAGCCCTCGGTGCTGTCAGACAGCTCCATCTCGGTGCGCATCTCATCGGTCAGCGTGGTCACGGTGAGGCCAAGGATTTCTTTTTCCTTCGGCTCCTCAGACGGGGCTGGCTGGCTCGCTGGCACCGCGCCTTCGGCTTCTTCACGACGCCCCAGAGTGACCGCAAGCGTCACCTCAGAGCCATCGCGCAGCACCACTACGTCTACGGTTTTGCCAACACTGGTGTTGCCAACGCTGCGCACCAGACCGCGCACATCGGCCACCTCATCGCCATCAAAGCTCAGGATCACGTCGCCGGACTGCATACCGGCTTCCAGAGCGGGACCTTCCGGCACATCGGTGACCATCGCACCGGCTGCGTTTTTTAGGCCTTCAACCGCGTCAACCATGTCTTCGGTCACATCCTGAATGCGTACGCCAAGCCAGCCGCGGCGGGTTTCGCCGAATTCCTGCAGCTGATCCACCACACGGGTCACAACGTTGGACGCCATGGAAAAGCCGATACCGATCGAGCCGCCATTGGGGGACAAAATCGCGGTATTCACGCCGATCACTTCGCCGTCCATGTTGAACAGCGGACCACCGGAGTTGCCGCGGTTAATTGCTGCGTCGGTCTGAATGTAGTCGTCATAAGCGCCGGACAATGCACGGCCACGCTGCGATACGATGCCAGCCGACACAGAGAAGCCCTGCCCCAGCGGGTTGCCCATGGCCATAACCCAATCGCCAATGCGGGCCGCGTCACTGTTGCCAAATTCCACAAATTCCAGCGGCTCGTCAGAGTCGACCTTCAGCAGCGCGATATCGGTATTGCGGTCGGTACCGATCACTTTGGCTGGCAGCTCCTCGCCGGAGTAGAACTCAACAAGGATTTCATCTGCGCCTTCGATCACGTGGTTGTTTGTCACCACAAAGCCGTCTTCAGAGATCACAAACCCCGAGCCCAATGCAGAGCTGCGGCGCGGACGGTCGCCCTGCCCCTGCTGGCGATCCTGAAACTCGCGGAAGAAGTCTTCAAACGGGGAGCCCTCAGGCACGATGCCCTGCGGGCCTGTGCGCCCAGCCACCACAGTGGAGGTGGTGATGTTCACCACAGAAGGGCTGATCTGTTCGGCAAGCTCTGCAAAGCTGACGGGACGGTCGTTCTGGGCCAGCGCGGTGAGAGATTGCGCCACATAGAGCGCGGCCGCCAGAAGCATCAACCAAGTCATACGCCAAAAGGCGTGAGTCGGACGTGTGTCCGTGAGTGTGTCAGAAAACACGGTCGGTTCTCCTTTGGTGTTTCATAACCAGACAGGCCAAGCCTGTCGTCTGTACAAAGCATGTGCTCTTCGGGGGCAGGATTCAACCACCTGACCGCCGCGTTGGCACAATTGCCCGTGAACCGGCGTGATATTTTAGGAAGGGCGAAGGGCTGAGCCCTTCGACATCAGTGCAAAGTGAGAGAGGCAGCGGCTTGCGTCTCTGCCTTCAGCGAAGGCCGTTTGGGCACAGGGCGTCGCTTTGGCTTGGGCACGGCCCGTGTGAACGCCGCCAGCGCAATGCCAAATTCTGCGGCAAGTCCCGAAAAACAAAGGGCCATATCCGGGCGCACGATCAACGACGCAAGCAGCGCGGCATCTTCGTTTTCTCCGTTTGACGCCGCCTCGATCAGATGCGCAAACACAGCCTCATCGGCCCCCAGACAGTTGCAATAGAGCCCGTGACGGCACAAAGGGCGGCGGCCAAACTGGTAACCAACCTGCATCAAATCGGCAAACACACCGCTCACATTGCGGGCGCGCTCCGGCCCCAGAGCCATACCCAAACTGTTCTGCAAAGCGGCCTGCCCCTCGGGATCACGCTCCCAATGGCGCAACCACCGCACGGCCAATCGCTCTACATCATTGAGATCCTCGAGCAATCCGACGCGCTGCGCTCCGCGTGTCATCGCGCCGCTCATTTGGTCAGAATCAATTTTCCTGCGCGGGTGATGCGCAGCGTATACAGCTGGTCATTCAGGCGAATGTGCGCCAGACCGTTTTCCCCGGTCAGGATACGCGCATCGTGCACTGGCATCGCATTTGTGTAGTCGGTGGTCTGAGTTTGCATGGTCATGGGACGCTCCATCAATTGCGGTGTTCGGCTTCCCATCGGGTGGCTGACTCCTTTCTGACTATTTTAGTCGGAATTGTCAACGCTTCAAAATCAAACTCTGCCGACCAAGCAAAACAGCGCCCCGAAAGGCGCTGTGAAACGTGTGTCTTGCTTGAAAGTCTGGCGCTGCGCTTACCAGATCCGCGAACAGCTCTTCAGCTGCTGCTGGTAGCGCGCCGAGCGGCTGGCCACATCATCGGCAATCCGCGTCAGCCAAGGCTTATTGCGATAGTTGCCGCGCGCGTAGCCGGTATGACCTTCGTGATAGTTCAGGTACTGCGCACGCGCGTCATGCAGGGACACACCGTTGCGGTCACGCGATTCATTCATGTACCAGCCCATAAAATCAGTAGCATCGCGAATGTCATCGCGCCGCGCACCCCGGCTGCGGGTCTCGCGCTTATATTCATCCCACGTGCCATCCAGCGCCTGCGCATAGCCATAAGCGCTGCTCTGACGGCCCATCGGCAGCACACCCAAGGCATATTTATGCGGTGTCCGCGCGTTGCCAATGAATTTGCTCTCCTGATACAGCACAGCCATCTGCACATGCACCGGAACCCCCCACTTACGCTGGGTGGCGCTGAACGCGCGCTTGAAGTGCGGCCGTTCTTTCAGAATCGCACAAGCGTTTTCCAAATTGCTGGGCGCGCGGGTATCGGTGCTGCTACACGCAGCCACAAAGCCCAAAAGCACCAGCGCGAAGAGAAGTCTGCTCATCTGCCTCTCGCTATATCGTATTGTCTTTTTTGGCAGTCTACCGGATTTTTGCTGCGGCGGTAAATCACAATTGGACGTTATAACAACAAGGTTAACAGGAGCGGCAGCCCAATAACCGACGCCACAGTGGACACCACCACAAAGCCCGCAACCGCATCCGCATCCGCCTCATATTTCTCCGCCAGAAGATAGCTGCTGACCCCCACAGGCATCGCCATCTGCAGCACCAGAACGCCCAGCAAAAGACCTGACAGCCCAAACAACGAGGCGATTCCCCAACCGATCGCAGCACAGGCCAGAAACTTCACAACCGACAGGCAGACCGCAATCATCACCCGCCCGGGTGTCAGCCGCGCCACGGCAACCCCAAGCGTCAGCAACATAAGCGGGATGGCCATCTGCCCGATCAAATCAAGCGTGTTGGTCATAAAGTCGGGCGTCTCCCAGCCCATGTAGAGAAACAGCGCGCCCAGCAAAGTGGCCCAGATCATCGGCTCCTGCACCATTTTGCCCAATGCCCCCTCGCCCGCCACGATCCAGATGCCCCAGGTGAAGGACAAGAGCGCTGTGACCGCCAAAAGCACAACTGAGGCTTCAAGCCCGGCCTGCCCGAACGCAAACAGCGCAAGCGGCACGCCAAGGTTGCCGGTATTGCCAAAAATGAACGGCGCAAGATAGGTGCGCAGGTCCAAACCGGCCAGCTTCAGGAGCAGCCAACCGAGCGCGCCGGTCGCAAAATATCCAGCAAATCCAGCGGCCGTCAGCCGCGCCAAATCGCCAAGATCCGCCTCCGTTTTCATCAGCGCCGTAAAGATCAGACAGGGCACCGCCAAATTCACGCCAAGGCGCGTAACGAATTGAATTCGATACTCAAAACCCGCCTTGACCCAGGCAAATCCAACCCCCGCAACCAGGAACACCGGCGCGACAATTTCCAACACTGTTAAGATTAGGTTCACAGACTGTTTCCCGCTAAAATTCGGCTAAAGTTGGACAAAGCCCCCTTGCAGGGTCTAACTTTGAGGAGTAGGGCCTGCAACACATGTTAAAAACACGCGCGAAATATTACCTTGGCCAAGTGGTCCGTCACCGCAAGCATCCTTTCCGGGGTGTGGTGTTTGATGTTGATCCCGAATTTGCCAACACCGAAGAGTGGTACGAAGCCATTCCCGAGGACAGCCGCCCTGCGAAAGAGCAACCTTTCTATCACCTGCTGGCTGAAAACGAACAAAGCTACTATGTGGCCTATGTGTCAGAGCAGAACCTGATTGCGGACTACTCCGGCGAGCCTGTGACCCATCCAGATCTGGATGAGATGTTCGGCCCGTTTGAAGACGGCTCCTACCCGCTGCATTTCGCACTGAACTGAGATCTGCCAAACACACATGAAGCAACGCCGGGCCACCTGACCCGGCGTTATTGTTTACTCGGTGACAATCGGCGCGCCGCGTTTTTTCCATGCGCCATAGCCGCCTTCCATTTCTGCGATGTTCTCGACACCCATGTCCTGCAGCGCCTTCACCGAAAGCGCAGAGCGCCAGGCGCTGGCGCAATAGAGGATCAGCGTCTTGTCGGTTGCCAGCTCCTCTTTGTGGTAAGGGCTGTCTGGCGCAATCCAGAATTCCAGCATGCCGCGCGGCGCATGAAAGGCGCCTTCAATGCGCCCATCGCGCGCCAGCTCACGCGGATCTCTGATGTCGACAAACAGCGCCTCGCCTGCGGCCACCATTTCGGCGGCCTCTTCCTGCGACAGCGTCCGAATGTCCGCTTTCGCGTTCTCCACAAGTGTTTTGATTGGTGTGATGGCCATGATTAATACCCGATTGCTGCGCCGTCTTTGCGCGGATCAGACGCCCCTTCCAGAACGCCTGAGGCATGAATGCGAATGGCCTGCGCGCCCCCAATTGGCATCGTCGGCACCACCACATTGTGCCCCAGATCCGCGAGCCCCTGCTTCACCGCATCACTGTAGCCGCGCTCCAGTTTCAGCTCGCCATCTTCAATGAAGGACCGTGGCGCATCCAGCGCGGCCTGCGGGTCCATGCCGAAGTCTTCGATGTTAGACAGCACGCGCGCATGCCCGTTGGGCTGATAATGGCCACCCATCACGCCAAAGGGCATTTCCACACGGCCGTCACGCCGCACCATGCCCGGAATGATCGTATGCATCGGACGTTTGCCGCCCAGCATTTCGTTCGGGTGACCTTCTTTCAGGGTAAAGCCCCCGCCCCTGTTCTGCATCAGGATCCCGAATTTGTCAGAGGCAATGCCCGACCCAAAGGCGTGGAAAATCGAATAGATCATCGACACCGCCATGCCGTCTTTATCCACAACCGTCAGATACACCGTGTCCTTATGCACCGCCTCTGTCAGCGGCGCAGCAGCGGCCATCGCCCGTTTGGGGTCAATCAACGCGGCCAGCTTTTCTGCGGTCTTCAGCGACAGCATATGCTCGGTGCGCGCGGTGGTGTCCGGATCGGCAATCAGACGGTCGCGCGCATCATAAGCCAGTTTGGCCGCCTCAGCCTCAATGTGCGTGCGCTCCACGCCAAAGGGATCCATCGACGCGATATCAAAATGATTGAGGATATTGAGCATCAAGATCGCCGTTGCGCCCTGCCCGTTTGGCGGATGCTCCAGCAGCTCAGCCCCCTCGTAGGTGCCGCCAATCGGGGTTGTGTCATTTCCGGCGGTGGCCGCAAAATCCTCAAGCGTGTGAGTACCGCCCATCGCCTGCAGGGTGGCCACCATATCCTCGGCGATTTCCCCGGTGTAAAATGCATCCCGCCCCTGTGCGGCCACGCGGCGCAGCACCTCTGCCTGCCCCGGGGCGCGGAAGATTTCGCCTTTCACCAGCGGCTTGCCATCTTTCAGGTAATGCCGCCGCCCGTGCCCTTGCAGATTGCTCTGGGTTTGCTGCCAGTCAGAGGCCGACCGTGGCCCCACCGGAATGCCCTCTTCGGCGTAGTGGATCACTGGCGCGAGGCTGTCTGCAATTCCAAGTTTGCCGTAGCGCTCAGACAAGGTGCAAAACCCGTCAATCGCGCCGGGGATGGTCACAGCCTCCACCCCAAAGAGCGGCACCGCCTCAATCCCCCGCGCACGCAGATCGGCGGCATTGGCCCCGGCAGGCGCACGACCAGATCCGTTAAAGGCCAAAACCTCGTTGCTGCCCGCCGGTGAGACCAGCGCAAAACAATCGCCTCCAATCCCCGTTGACGCAGGCTCACAAATCCCCAGCAGCACAGACCCGGCGATGGCCGCATCCATCGCGTTGCCGCCTTTGCGCAGGATGTCGACCGCCACCTCTGCCGCCAGAGGCGTGGACGTGGCACACATGCCGTTGGTCGCCATGACAGCAGAACGACCCGGAAAATGAAAATCTCTCATGAACTCTCCCTCACTTGTTAACGGATGTTAGGGAGCGTGACGCGCTTTGCAACCGCCTCACCAAAAAGTGGCGTGCGATTTTGATCAAAGATAGGGATGTGCGTGAAAGCTGCGCGCTTAGTCAGGCACGCGGAAGCGCAAAGCGTTGTGCCCGGACGCCCGGCGTTTGTAATCAATGTCTTCGGCGAGCGTGCGCACCAGCCCCCAGCCAAAGCCACCTTCCGGCAGCTCTTCCATGGCACCGTCCACATCGGGCATCACGCCCGCTGGCAGCTGCCCATCCGGCATCGCCGCGCCATTGTCGCGCACTTCGACGTTCCAGCACTGTTCGACATAGTTGCAAGTGATCACGATCTGGCCATCTTCGCGCCCGGCCAGCGCATGTTCGACCACATTGTTCAGCACTTCAGCCAGCACCAATTCCAACACGCCCGCATTGCAGGCTGCAAACTCCTCAGCTGTCAGCTTCTGCCGCAGCGTCTCGAGCGCATTGCGCACCTCTTGCGGGGTGCCTGCGAGCTCGATGTGGATGTCTGATTGCGAATTGGTCACGCGTGTGAGTGCCCTACTTTGCAAAGATTTCTTATTCGGTGATGGCTTCTTCCAGCGTCGCGTGGATCCGGAACACCGTATCCATGCGGGTCAGACGAAATACCTTATCAACATTCTCATTGAGCCCGGCGAGCTCCAGCGGGTTTTCACCGCCCAATTGTTTCATGGCCGCGACAATCGCGCCCAGACCGCTCGAATCGATGAAGTCTACTTCGGACAAATTTAGCACCACGCGCCCTTCAGCATTCTCGGTTTCTTCCCGCATACGATCCTTGAACTGAATCGCTACGGACGCATCAATGCGCGCTTCGTGAACTGACACCACAAGTGCTCCGCCCTCTGCCTTACTCGACAGATTCATAAGACGTCTCCTTCAACATTCGTCCTCAGGAAACACTATTCGGAATTCGTTACCAAGTTATGAGCGGGCGCCGGTCCAAATTGTTTATCGACGTGCCTTTTCTGACTCATCATCCTGAAACATCCTTGCAAAGATTACCCGTCAAAGCCAAGCACATAGTGAAAGACATCGCGGAGGAGGAGCGAAGGGATGCGGAGAGTAGTGATTGCAGGCGCCGCGCGCACGCCAATGGGAGGGTTTCAAGGGACTTTTGACGGTGTGGAGGCAGCCGAACTGGGCGGCACCGCGATCAAAGCGGCCCTGAAAGACGCCGGGACAGAGACCGCCGAAGAGGTGCTCATGGGCTGCGTTTTGCCTGCAGGCCAAGGCCAGGCTCCAGCGCGTCAGGCGGGCTTTAAGGCCGGGCTGGGCGAAGAGGTGCCCGCCACAACGCTGAACAAGATGTGCGGCTCGGGCATGAAAGCCGCGATGATGGCGTTTGACACCGTTGCACTGGGAGATCGCGACATCATGATCGCCGGCGGTATGGAGAGCATGACCAACGCGCCTTATGTGCTGCCCAAAATGCGGGGTGGCGCACGCATTGGCCACCAGCAGGTGGTGGATCACATGTTCCTCGACGGTCTTGAGGATGCCTATGACAAGGGCCGCCTGATGGGCACCTTTGCCGAAGATTGCGCCGAAAGCTTTCAGTTCACCCGCGAAGCGCAGGATGAATACGCGCTGCAATCGCTTTCAAACGCATTGGAGGCGCAAAAGTCAGGCGCTTTTGACGGCGAGATCGCCCCGGTCACCCTGAGCACGCGCAAAGGCACCGTGGAAATCAGCGAAGATGAACAACCCGGCAACGCGCGTCCCGACAAAATCCCGCAGCTAAAACCGGCCTTCCGCAAAGACGGCACGGTCACGCCCGCCAACAGCTCTTCGATTTCCGATGGCGCCGCCGCACTTGTGATTGCCTCAGAGGAAGCCGCAGAAGCGCAGGGCCTCAAGGTGCGCGCGCATATCGTGGGGCACGCCAGCCATGCTCAGGCACCCGGCCTGTTCACTACAGCCCCTGTGCCTGCAGCACAGAAGCTTTTGAAGAAAATCGGCTGGCAGAAAGAAGACGTTGAGCTCTGGGAGGTCAACGAAGCCTTTGCCGTGGTGCCGATGGCCTTCATGCAGGAGATGGGGCTGAGCCGCGATATCGTGAATGTAAACGGCGGGGCCTGTGCGCTTGGTCACCCGATCGGGGCCAGCGGTGCGCGCATTATGGTGACGCTCTTGAATGCCATGGAAAAACGCGGCCTGAAGCGCGGTGTCGCGGCGATCTGCATCGGCGGCGGCGAAGGCACGGCAATCGCCATCGAACGCCCCTGAGACATCTCTCCAGAAATCACAAAGGCCGCGAGACATTCTCGCGGCCTTTTGCGTTTCACTTTACCGGCTCAAGCGCCCAGCGCTTTGGCCAGCCAGACCAGCAACAGCCCAAGGGCCATCGCCGCAAGCCCCATATAGCGGCGCTGCGTCTCGGGGATCGCGCGCAGCATCGCAAGCAGGTCTTCGACAATCGAAGGGGCCAGTGCGTACACCAGCCCCTCCACAATCAACACAAGCCCGAAGGCCAGAAGCGCAACGCCCAGCATCAGCGGCCTTGCGCGTCCTTGAAGTAGTTGAAGAATTCACTCTCAGGCGACAACACCATGGTGGAGTTGTTGGACTGCAGCGCCGCACGGTAGGCATTGAGCGAGCGGTAGAATTCAAAGAATTCCGGATCTTCACCAAAGGACTGTGCGAAGATCGCGTTCCGCTCCGCATCCGCTTCACCGCGTGTGATCTCAGACTGACGCTGCGCATCAGACACGAGCTCCACCACAGTACGATCCGCCTGCGCGCGCTTACGCTGTGCAGCCTCTTCACCGCGGGCGATCTCGTCCGCCGCTTCCCGTTCACGTTCTGCACGCATCCGTGCAAAGGTCGCTTCAAGGTTGGCTGGCGGCAGGTCGGTGCGCTTCAGGCGCACGTCAATCACTTCCAGCCCCAGCGAACGCGCCTCAGAGATCGCATTGTCGCGAATGCGGTTCATCAGGCTTTCACGCTCGGTGGACAGCACCTGATCAGACCGCACGGAACCAAGCACCTCACGGGTCTGCGCCCGCAGGATGTTGTCCAGACGCTGCTCCGCCAGCGCTTCACCACCGGCACCAACGGCGAGACGGAACTGAGTGACATCCGCGATCCGGAAACGCGCAAACGCATCCACGATCAGACGACGATCATCCAGCGGGGTGACTTCCAGCGGGCCAACTTCACGACTCAGGATACGGTCATCATAGCGCACAACCTCTTGAATCAGAGGGATTTTAAACGCCAGACCCGGATCCTCTTTCACAGAGACCACACGGCCAAACTGCAGCACCAGCGCCTTTTGACGTTCATCCACGATGAACAGGGAGGACAGAATGCCGGCAATGATGATCACCAGAACAGGCAGAAGATATGTTGTCTTTTTCATATCAGTTGTTCCCCTTGCGCAGTTCGTTCAGCGGCAGGTAAGGCACCACGCCCTGATCCCCGGTGTTTTCATCGATGATCACTTTATCGATGCCACCTAGAACCTCTTCCATGGTCTCCAGATAAAGACGCTTGCGGGTCACATCAGGCGCTTTGGCGTATTCTTCCAGAACAGCGGAGAAGCGGCTCGCCTCACCCTGTGCCTGGTTCACAACCTGCGCACGGTAGGCTTCGGCCTCTTCCAGAATCTGCGCGGCTTCACCACGCGCCCCGGCGGTCACACGGTTGGAGTAAGCGTCTGCCTGTTTCTCCAGACGGTCGCGCTCCTGACTGGCGGATTGCACTTCGCGGAAGGCGTCTTTCACTTCTTCGGGCGGATCGGCACCGTCAAAGTTCACCCGCACGATGTTCACACCGGAGTTATAGGTGTCCAGCGTGGTTTGAATGCTCTCCAGCAGACGGTCCGTGATGATACCACGGTCACGGTTCAGCACCGGCGCCAGCTCAGACTGCGCTATGATTTCACGCATCGCAGATTCAGACACGGCGCGGATGGTTTCCTGCGGGTCACGCAGGTTGAACAGATACTGCGCCGGATCAGAGATGTTCCAGACCACCTGGAAATCAATGTCGACGATGTTCTCGTCCCCGGTCAGCATCAGCCCATCCGTGCGGCTGCCACGGGTCGGGATGTCTTCGGTCTGTTCGTTGGTGACCGGCAGAACCTCGGCAGTGACCAGCGGCCAGGGGGCAAAGTTTAGACCCGGATTTCCGGTTGCGGAATACTCACCAAGAAACAGTTCAACGGACTTTTCTTCGGGCTTTACGGTGTAAAAGCTCGCCATCGCCCAGAGACCGGCAGCGACCAGCGCACCAATCGCAACGGTGCCTTTGGTCAGACCGGGGCCGCCTTGGCCACCGGCACCACCGCCATTGCGTTGGCCTCCGCCACCGCCACGGCCGCCCATCAGAACGCGCAGCTGATCCTGACCCTTTTTCATCAGGTCATCGATGTCCGGGATCTGCGGCCCGTCACCCTGCGGCGGACGTTGGCCGTTTCCATTGTTGTTGCCGCGATTTCCGCCGCCGCCTTGGTTATTGCCGCCCCCTCCCCAGGGGCCGCCATTGTTACCTGCCATACGGGATCTTCCCTCTCTACGTATCGTCATTGGCGCACCCTCTAAACCTGAGGGCTGCGCCGAAAAAATCAACCCATCCGCCGCTTAGGTGCTGCGGCTGGGCACCTTCATCGTCACAAGTTCCTCTGACATGGTCGGGTGCACAGCCACCGTCCGGTCAAAGTCCTCTTTGGTTGCGCCCATTTTTACGGCGATGCCGGCAAGCTGGATCATCTCACCTGCCCCCGGCGCCACGATGTGACAGCCAAGCACCTTGCGGTTGGCCTTACTGACAATCAGCTTCATCAGCACTCGCTCCGCGCGCCCGGCAAAGGCCTGCTGCATCGGCTTGAAGCTCGCAGTATAGACCTCAATCGGCTCCTGCGCTGCCGCTTCTTCCTCGCTCAGCCCCACGGTGCCCATTTCCGGCTGTGTGAAGATGGCGGTCGGGATCAGCTCGTGATCCACCTCGGTGGGGTTGCCTTTGAACACGGTTTCCACAAAGGCCATACCTTCGCGGATCGCCACAGGGGTCAGGTTCACGCGGTCGGTCACATCGCCCACCGCATAGACCGACGGCACACCGGTCTGGCTGTAGCTGTCCACTTCCACTTCGCCTTTGCGGCCAAGCTTCACGCCGATCTCTTCCAGCCCCATGTTCTCGGTGTTGGGCGCACGTCCGGTGGCAAACATCACCTGATCAAACAGATGGGTCTTGCCGTGGGTGTCGATGACAGCGATCTGTTCACCTTCTTTGCGCATCTCAGCCACATTGGTGTTGAGCTGCACGTCAATGCCACGCTGCACCATCTCCTCAGAGACCATGGTGCGCGCTTCATCATCAAACCCACGCAGGATCTGCGGGCCGCGATAGAACTGGGTGGTTTTCACACCAAGACCGTTCATGATCCCGGCAAATTCGGAAGCGATATAACCGCCGCCCACAATCAGGATGCTTTCGGGCAGCTTCTCCAGATGGAAAATCTCGTTGGAGCTGATGCCCAGCTCCGCCCCCGGCAGGTCCGGCCACACCGGACGGCCACCCATGGCGAGCAGCACATGTTTTGCAGTTTTGCGGGTGCCATCGGCCAGCTCAACAGTGTGGGCATCCACCATCTTTGCGCGCTGGTCAAAGCTTTCCACGCCGCTGTTTTTCAGCAGATTGCGGTAGATGCCTTCCAGACGGTCCAGCTCCGCATGCAGCTTCACCTTGAACGCATCCCAGCTGAAATCACCGGGCTGGATGTCCCAGCCATAGGCCTGCGCATCCCCCACCATTCCGGAATACTCGGAGGCAAACACCATGAGCTTTTTGGGCACACAGCCCCGGATCACACAGGTGCCCCCGTAGCGGTCCTCTTCGGCCAGGGCGACCTTCACACCTTCGGCTGCCGCCACACGCGCAGCCCGTACACCACCGGAGCCACCGCCGATGACAAAGAGATCGTAATCAAATGACATGATTGGCCTTTTTGTTAGTCCACAAGATCCGTGAACAGGTTGTCTGTTTCTGCGAAATCCAGCATCGCTTCTTCGATTGTGCCGGCATTGATGTCACGCACTTCCACGCGACCGTCGCCATAGCCGACCACAACAGCATCACAGATATCGATGAAGAGTCCGTTTTCAACCACGCCCGGCATCTGGTTGATTGCCAGAGCAAGCTGGCGTGCATCGCCGATCCGGTTGAGGTGCAAATCGAGGATGTGATTGCCCTCATCGGTCACAAAAGGCGCAGCGCCATTCATCCGCAATGTGCTTGTCCGGCCAAGCACATCCATGCTCACGAGGGTCTCTTCAATCAACGCCTGTGTGGTCTGCCAACCAAAGGGCACGACCTCCAGCGGCAACGGGAACGTACCGAGCGTTTCGACCTCTTTGCCCACATCAGCAATCACAACCATTTGATCGGAGGCGGTGGCTACGATCTTTTCCTGCAACAGCGCGCCGCCGCCACCTTTGATCAGATTGAGATCCGCATCAAACTCATCCGCGCCGTCAATGGTCACATCCAGCCACTTGGCTTCATCAAGGCTGATCACCTCGATGCCCACTTCCCGCGCCAGCTCGGCAGTGCGGGTGGAGGTCGGCACGCCTTTGATCCGCAAACCCTGATCGCGCACCATTTCGCCCAGGCAGCGCACCAGCCACGCCGCGGTTGATCCGGTGCCCAGCCCCACGCGCATGCCATCTTCGACATAGTCCGTGGCGCGTTTGGCGGCGACAAATTTGGCCTTGTCGATGGGCGACAATTCTCCGGTCATTGCGGCAACTCCCTGCATACTTTGCAGCTTTATAGAAAAGATGACCGCCGGGGGCGAGAGCCGATTGCTCTAAATTCCGTGCAATACGGTGCTTTTGGCGATTTCAGCGCCCAAAATCCGCTCAGCATGTCACAGCTGCCAGCCACATTGACCTTGGCGCCTGCTGCGTGTTTCCCATCGGAAACGTCGCTTTTGCGCCGCACCATCCCCCGTCCGCACGGATAAAACAGAGATATGACAGAGACCTTGCGCCTTCACTATGCCCCAGACAACGCCTCGCTGATCATTCGGCTGGCGCTGGAGGAGCTTGGTGCTGTCGTATGAGACCCTGCTTGTGGACCGGCGCAACAAGGCGCAATTCTCTCCCGATTATCTGGCCTTGAACCCCAATGGCACCATTCCGGTTCTGGAAACCCCTGACGGCGTTCTCTTTGAAACCGCAGCCATATCTGATGTGGCTATCGGAGAGCACCGGAAAGCCTTGGCACCACCACCCGGCACCCCGTTGCGCGCGCCGTTTCTCAAATGGATGTTCTGGTGCTCCAACACCTTCCAGATTGATCTGCGGCATTTCTTCTATCCTGAGAAATTCATCGGCGACGATCCTGATCATCAGGCGCAGCTGCGTAGAATTTTTCGCCAGCGCAAATCTGAGCAGGATCTGGCAGATTCTGGAAAACGGCCTCGCCCAGACTCCCGATCTGGCAGGCACAGAGACGCCCACTATTGCTCGATATCTATGTGCCCTGCTTGCTGCGCTGGACCAAACTTTACGCCGAATCTGCCCGACCACCGCTGGTTTGACATCAACCGCTACCCCACGCTCCTGCGTATTTGCAGCCGCGCCGAAGCGCGGGCCAGCACCCATGCCGCTCAGATCGCCGAAGGTCTGGGCCCGACACCCTTTACCAACCCCGCTCTAGCTGCACCGCCAGAAGGATCTGCCACCTAATGTTTCTCTCTGTCTTTGATATGTTCAAAGTGGGCGTTGGCCCCTCCTCCTCCCACACCATGGGCCCCATGGTTGCGGCCGCGCGCTTTCTTGATGTGCTGCGCGCCTCCCCCTTTGACGCCCACGGCCTGCGTGCAAGCCTGCACGGCTCTCTGGCCTTCACCGGCGTCGGCCACGCCACCGACCGCGCCACCATTCTGGGCCTCGCAGGCTTTCTGCCAGACAGCTATGACCACGAAAAAGCAGAAGCCACGCTGGAACAGATCCGCACCACCGGCCAGGTCCATCCCGAAGGCCTGCACCCGCTCGCCTTTGAGCCGCGCGAAGACCTCAAATTTGACTTCGGCCCCAATCTGCCGGGCCACGCCAACGGCATGATCCTCATGGCCACCGATGCGCAGGGCGACGTGATCCTGCAGGAAACCTACTACTCCATTGGCGGCGGCTTTGTGCTGACAGAGGCGGAACTGGCCGAAAGCGGCAAAGCCACCGACGAAGGCGCACCAATCCCCTACCCGTTCAAATCCGCAGCCGAAATGCTGGAGATGGCCGAACACTCCGGCAAATCCATTGCCGAGATGAAGCGCTCCAATGAAATCGCACGCGGCTGCACCGAAAGCCTCGCCAAGGGCTGCGCCCGGATCTGGCAGGTCATGAACGACTGTATTGAGCGCGGCCTGACCACCGATGGCACCCTGCCCGGCGGGCTCAACGTGCGCCGCCGCGCCAAAGGCATCCATGACGCGCTGCTGGCCGAACGCGGCATGAACCTCAACGCACCCCACACCATCAACGACTGGATGAGCGCCTATGCCATGGCGGTGAACGAAGAAAACGCCGCTGGCGGTCAGGTCGTGACCGCCCCCACCAATGGCGCGGCTGGTGTCATGCCTGCGGTGATCCGCTACTGGCTCGACCATGTGCCCGGCGCAAGCGCCAGCCGGGTCGACGAATTTCTGCTGACCGCCGCCGCCATCGGTGGGCTGGTGAAGTTCAACGCGTCCATTTCGGGTGCCGAGGCAGGCTGTCAGGCCGAAGTCGGCTCCGCATCCGCCATGGCCGCCGCGGGACTGTGCGCCGTGATGGGCGGCACGCCGGAACAGGTGGAAAACGCCGCCGAGATCGCGCTAGAGCACCACCTCGGCATGACCTGCGACCCGGTCAAAGGCCTGGTGCAGGTGCCCTGCATCGAACGCAACGGCCTTGGCGCGATCAAAGCTGTATCTGCCGCCTCCCTCGCCCTGCGCGGAGACGGCAAGCACTTTGTGCCGCTGGATTCCGTCATCGAAACCATGCGCCAGACCGGTGCCGACATGCACGAGAAAGTACAAAGAGACCTCTCTGGGTGGTCTGGCCGTCAACGTGCCAAACTGCTGACGCAGCACCAAACGGCCCGTTGTTGACAGACTAAACATCAGCTTACCGGCGGCGCCTCAGAGTGGCGCCGCTAAGGTTTTACAAAAACACACCCATCCGAAATCAACTCAGGCGGCGTGATGCACAACGCCCGCGCCACCTCAAAGGCCGCGAGCACTTTGGGCACATAGGCGCGCGTCTCGGGAAATGGCGGCACCCCGCCGTGGGTCGCGATGGAGTTTTCCCCCGCGTTATAGCCCGCCAGCACCAAAATCGGATCGCCTGAGAATTTCTCCATCAGAAAATCCAGATACCGAATGCCGCCGCCGATATTGTCCGCCCCGTCAAAGGCGTCCGCCACCTCAAAGCGCGCAGCGGTGTCCGGCATCAGCTGCATCAATCCTTGCGCCCCGGCCTTGCTGACCGCATCCGCCTGCCCCGCGCTCTCCACCGCAATCACCGCCAACACCAATGCGGGTGAAACAGTGGTGCCGATTGAGGCGAGCAAAATATCGGTGCCGTGATTTGCCGTAATTGCTTGCAGCGTCGCCAACCGCGGCGTCGCCAACCGCCCACCTTCCGGCGGATTGGAAAGCCGCTGCAACGCAGGCTCCAACCGCCCGGGACCACTGGCGGTCACAGCCGGTGAAATATCCTGCCAAAACCACGCCATAGTCTGTGCCGCCGGTGCTGCGATCGGCGCGTCTCCCTCAGCCTTCTGAGCCGCAAGCGCCGGTTCTGCAGGCGTGATTTGAACGGTAATGCGCTTGCTCTGCCCCGGAGCTGGCGGCTTCACCCTTTTGGCAGAGAAATCAGGAAAGGGCTTGGGGGCCTCCGCCGCCAGACCGGTTGCAAATCCCACACAACACATCAGCGCGCAGCGCCTTACCCACCTAAAATCAACCATTTATCAATCCTGCTCGGCGTATTTTTCTTCAGTCTCGCAAATTTCTCAGCTGCGGACCAGTTTTAGACAGCCGATTCCGCCCAAACCGACGCGGATTCGCGCCATCAACCAGCGAACCAAAGATTTATCCAAGCTGCTGGTTAATTTTTTTAACGTTTGAAAACATAAACTTAATTCTGAAAATTCAACATTTTCCAGATGATCCAAAATCGAGCCACTTGCGCCCAATTCCCGCCCCATTCGACGCGGATATTGCATCCATACCAAGTCGGGACGGCACAGGAGAGAGCTGCCACCATCCCCGACAAGGTGGCACAAATTCTTAGATCCTTTGGAGGGACACACCATGATCAAGTTCATCAAGAACTTCCGCAAAGACGAAGCTGGCGCAGTCACCGTAGACTGGGTTGTTCTGACCGCAGCCGTTGTTGGCCTCGCAGTTGCAGCATTCACTGCAATCGAAACCACCACTTCCGGTCTGACCACCGAAGCAGCCGCGGCACTGACCTCTGCTGACGCAACAACCAGCGCCATCGCAACAACCAGCAGCTCCAACTAATCCCTGAGAGCTTCTCATAGGAGCAGGACAGTCTAAAAGGCCTCGCCCTGCTCTATTGCCCCCCCCTTTACTGGAGAAATCCCATGATCAAGTTCATCAAAAACTTCCGCAAAGACGAAGCTGGCGCAGTCACCGTAGACTGGGTTGTTCTGACCGCAGCCGTTGTTGGCCTCGCAGTTGCAGCATTCACTGCAATCGAAACCACAACTTCCGGCCTGACCACTGAAGCAGCCGCGGCACTGACCTCTGCTGACGCAACAACCAGCACCATCGCAACAACCAGCAGCTCCAACTAATACCTGAGAGCTTCTCATAGGAGCAGGACAGCCTAAAAGGCCTCGCCCTGCTCTATTGCCCCCCTTTACTGGAGAAATCCCATGATCAAGTTCATCAAAAACTTCCGCAAAGACGAAGCTGGCGCTGTCACCGTAGACTGGGTTGTTCTGACCGCTGCCGTTGTTGGCCTCGCAGTTGCGGCATTCACTGCAATCGAAACCACCACTTCCGGCCTGACCACCGAAGCAGCCGCGGCACTTACCTCTGCTGACGCAACAACCAGCACCATCGCAACAACCAGCAGCTCTAACTAATTCTTGAAGAGCGCTCATAGGCCGGGCGCACTGCGATAAGCGGGGCGCCCGGCCTATCAATTTGATGACATCTCAACAGTCGGCGAGGAATTAAATGATCCGTTCTATGAAGTCTTTTAAAAACGATGAAGCGGGCGCGGTCACAGTTGACTGGGTCGTTCTGACAGCAGGTATTATTGGACTTGCGATCGTTGTTTTTGCAGCCATTGAGTCTGCGGCGCGCGCGCCGGTAACAGCTGCAGCGGTGACCCTGAATGCCGCAGACGCGACCAGCGCGGCAGTACCAACACAGTAACACCGCGCATCTGGCACGCTTTTATGGCTGAGCAGGCGTCCAATTTGGTCGCCTGTTTGTTTTTGCCAGTCAGCATCTTGCGCACTTCATCTAGAGACGTCACGAAACCTGTCCTTTGGCTCCCTGAATTCGCCACATTTGCCAAGCAATGTCATTCGTGAACCAGTCTGTGCGCCTTCTTTGCACAACGACACAAACACGAGGTGGGACCCATGCGTGGTATCTTTGCAGCCGTGCTGCTTTTCGGTCTGGGGATCGCGGGATTCGCGGTCTACATGGCACAAAACTACATCAAGGAAATCGACAAGCAGGCCGAGCTGGCCCGCAAAAACGCGCCGCCAACCGTCGAGCTGGTGGATGGCTTTATTGTCGCGCGCCAAATGAAGTTTGGTGAGAAGCTTGCCCTCAAAGACGTGCGCCGCACCAAATGGCCCAAAGCCGCCATGCCAGAGGGCATGTTCACAAACGCCGATGAGATCTTCCCTGACGGCGACAACAAACAACGTGTTGTCCTGCGCACCATGGAGAAAGGCGAGGTCCTGATCGCGGCCAAGCTGACCGAACCGGGTCAGGAAGCCGGCATTCGCTCCCGTCTGAAAGAGGGCGAGCGCGCCTTCACCATCAAGGTCGACGTCACCAGCGGCGTGTCCGGGCTGCTGCGCCCAGGCGACCGCGTGGATGTTTACTGGACCGGCGGCGTCGAAAACGACATCTCTCGCCGTGGCGACTTCACCAAACTCATCAAGCCTAATGTCAAACTGATCGCCGTGGATCAGTCCGTGAACGAAGAAATGGAAGGCGGCGGCATCGCCCGCACCGTGACCGTGGCCGTTGCCAGCGATCAAGTGCCTGCCCTGAACTTCGCGCAAAGCTCCGGCCGTCTGTCGCTCTCGCTTGTGGGCGCCGGGGATGACACGGTCGCCGAAGTGATCGAAGTCGACCAGAAACGCCTGCTGGGCATCGAAGATGCACCCGAACCGGAAGTGCGCGAGGTAGTTCAGGTGGAGCCGGAACGCGTGTGCTCCATCAAAACGCGCAAGGGCGGGAATGTGTCCACCATCCCGATCCCCTGCACGAACTGAACCAGAAAAATCAGGCTGGCCAGCGGTTCCAGCCCAATTCAAAGGCGCCCCGGATCGCGGGCGCCTTTTTCTTGTGTGGCCCTAGGCGACACACGTCTTACGGATGGAATGTGTCTGCCTGCACACAGCCCCACACATCAACAAGCCCGCCAAAGTCATTGATTCTTGCAATATTTACCAAACTGGCGCAGAGTGCTGCCAATTGTGGGCAAAAGACCCGCGAACTGAGGCGTGATCGAGAGGCAGGTCACAATGATTATGAGACGACTTATTGGCGCGACTCTTCTGGGCGTTGCCGTTGGGGTTATGCCGCTTATGGCGACCTCCACTGCTGCGGAAAGCCTTCGGGTGGTGCGCAGCGGCACAAACTCTTCACTTGGCGTACCGATGAACCGCGCCGTTGTGGTGGAAAGCGACGTTCCCTTTGCAGAGCTCTCAATTGCCAACCCGGCCATTGCAGATATCTCTTCTCTGTCGGACCGCACGATCTATGTGCTCGGCAAATCTCCGGGGATCACAACGCTCACCCTGCTTGATGCAACCGGCAGGCTGATCACCAATGTCGAGGTTCAGGTATCCCCTGACCTTAGCGAATTTAAAGAACGCCTGACCCAAATTCTCCCAGATGAGAAAATCGAAGTGCGCTCCGCCAATGATGGCATCGTCCTGTCGGGCACAGTCAGCTCTACGCAACGCCTTCAGCGTGCCCTGGATCTGGCAGAGCGTTATGCGCCAGAGCGTGTTTCAAACCTTTTGGTTGTTGGTGGCGTACAGCAGGTCTTGCTGAAAGTGCGGTTTGCCGAGATGCAGCGCAGTGTGTCCAAGGCTTTGGGCACCAGCCTTCAGATCTCCGGCTCAGGTGACATTATCGAAACCGGTCAATTCCTGTTGCCTCCTGCAGAAGGAGGAGGCGTCCAAGTTTCGACTGGCTCCACCGGCGCTGGCCTATTTAATCTGGACATCGGTGCATTCGAAGTGGGCGTATTGATTCAGGCCCTGGAGCGCAAAGGTCTGACACGCATGTTGGCAGAGCCCAACCTGTCAGCACTCTCAGGACAAGAGGCCAGCTTCCTTGCGGGCGGCGAATATCCCGTTCCCAGCCCCGGTGAAGACGGCGAAGTCAGCGTCGAATTCAAGCCGTTTGGCATCGAGTTGAACTTTATACCACGTGTGGTCGACGGCGATCTGATCAATCTGGAACTGGCAACAGCTGTCTCTGCTCTGGATACAGCAAACGGCATCGTGGCTGGCGGCCTTAACATCGCGGCCTTCACACGTCGCGAAGCCGCAACCACCGTTGAATTGCGCGACGGCGAAAGCTTTGCGATTGCGGGCCTGCTGGAAGACGATTTCCTGGACAACAATGCCCAGGTGCCTTGGCTCGGCGACATCCCAGTTCTGGGCACCCTGTTCCGCAGCGCCGACTATCAGCGGTCACAATCTGAACTGGTGATCATTGTAACGGCCCATCTGGTAACCCCCACCCGTGGCGAAGCGCTCGCGCTGCCCACAGATCGGATCAAGCCCCCCACAGAGCAGGAACTCTTCCTCTTTGGCCATGTGACCAGCAATACCAAGAAACAAACCGGTGCTGCAGGTGAAGTGGCCAAGCAGGATTTCAATGGCTCTTACGGCTACGTGATGGATTAAGGGAAGGACGCGACATGTTGAAGAAACTGGCAATCCTCACTCTTTTCCTCGCAGCCGCCTGTTCTGACGGCGACAACAGCGCCGTGCCGTCATGGTTCCGCGAAGCTGGTTCCGTCGTTGACAGCGGCACATTTGGCCAGGCCACCGTCAATAACCTTGGCATCCAGAATGGCGATCAAAGCTACGTCTTGAGCCTCGCCAACCGTTTCGCTGAAGAAGTGCCGGATATGGTGAACTTCCGCTTTGACAGCGCCGAACTTGATGAACAGGCGCGCGCCATCCTGCGCCAGCAGGCGGTCTGGATCAAACAGTTCCCTGAAGTGCGCTTCAAAGTCTATGGCCACACAGATGCGGTGGGCTCTAGCGCTTACAACAAACAGCTCGGCCTGCGTCGCGCACGCGCCGTTGTGGCCTACCTCGGATCCCAGGGCATCGGCAGCGACCGGCTTGAAGCGGTTGTTTCTCTCGGGAAAACCCAACCTCTCGTCGTGAGCCAGGGCCGCGAACGCCAGAACCGCCGGACCGTGACCGAAGTCACAGGTTTTGTGGATCGCCACCCCACCGTGCTTGACGGAAAATATGCCCAAATTGTCTATCGCGAATACGTGAACAGCGCCCTCCCGACGACGGCAATTTCCGGCCTCGCGGTTTCTGGCGGCGGCGAATAACACAAAGAGCCCAAAGTCGCTCACAAAACAAAGAGTTACACAAAGCCGGCCCTTGGGTCGGCTTTGTTTTGTTTGGGAAACGATCCCCGCCCCACCCGCTGATCGTCGCACAATTCCGCACAATTTCGGCTTTTTGGCCCCAATGTTGCCCCAGTTGAGGGGGATGTTCGTTCTTGAGGCAAAGTGCCCTTGCGAAGATTCGCGGCACTGGGGGCTTCCCTGAAGTCCAAACGCTGAACGAGGTGGGCACCTCTGCACAACATCACGCGCGTCAAGCGCAAGCGAACTAGAGGCTGAATATGAGTAGCGAACCGCTGCAAACTGATCAAAGTCCGATCCTGGCATGCACAATTTGCCGGGATGTGCAGAATTTTGAGCTTCTGATCGTGGACATGGAAGAGGCGCTTGGGGAGCAATGGGGCGACCTGGGGTTTGAAGACGCGCTTCCATTCATGGAGCAACCGGATGCCGAACATCTGGAATTTATTGCTCTGGCGATTGATGACATGGATGAAGACGCGCTGGACGATCTGACAGCGATCATCACAGAGGCACGCAACCGCAATATCCGCACGCTTCTGATTGCAGAGGATGTTACGCCCGCGTCCCTGCACCATTTGCTGCGCCACGGCGCTGACGAATTCATCCCCTACCCGCTGCCACCGGGCGAGCTTCAGGCCGCCATCGAAAAGTTGCGGACCACCACAACCGCCAAAGCCGCTGGACCGGAAAGCAAAGTCACCCTGTCAGCCTCCTCGGAATCCCGCGAAGGCGTGTTGATCGCCGTGCATGGTCTTGCAGGCGGCACCGGCGCGACCACTCTGGCCACCAATCTCGGCTGGGAGCTGGCAACCATTGGCGACACACCGCCAAGCGTCTGCCTGGTCGATCTCGATCTGCAGTTTGGCACCATGTCCACCTACCTGGATCTGCCACGCCCGGACTCGGTGTTTGAATTGATCACCGATACCGAAAGTATGGACAGCGACAGCTTCGGTCAGGCGCTGCAGAAATACGAAGACATCCTGCATGTGCTCACCGCGCCCGCAGACATCATCCCGCTGGATCTGGTTGGCCCCGAAGACATCGAGCGGGTGCTGGAAATGGCGCGCAAGCACTATGACTACGTGATCGTGGACATGCCCTCCACGCTTGTGCAGTGGTCCGAAGTCGTGCTGCAGGCGGCCCATGTCTACTTTGCGACCATGGAAATCGACATGCGCTCCGCGCAGAACGCAATGCGCCTGAAACGGGCTTTGCAGGCCGAAGACCTGCCGTTTGAAAAGCTGCGCTACGTGATGAACCGCGCGCCGAAATTTACAGATCTGGCGGGCAAAAGCCGCGTCAAGCGTCTGGCCGAAAGCCTGAGCATCTCCATCGATCTGCACCTGCCGGACGGCGGCAAGCAGATCGCGCAGGCCTCAGACCACGGCCAACCCCTCGCGGTCTCAGCGGCCAAAAACCCGCTGCGCAAGGAAATCGCCAAACTGGCCACCAGCCTGCACGCGCTCGATCAATCTGACGACAAAGCTGCCTAAAGAGGGATCACCCCATGTTCTCCCGCTATAAAAAAGCCGACGCCAAGCCCAGCGCCGCAGTCGCCCAAAAGGCGGCGGTCGCGCAGAAGAAAGCTGCAAAGCCCGCCCCCACGGCCCCTGCACCGGAAGCTGCGGTCGAGGCCAAAAAGATCATGCGCCGCCCGATGGCGCAGCAGGCCGCTGGCGAAGTGGTCGCGGGCGATAAGGAACGCCGCCGCAAGGAGCGGCTTGGGGAAATCAAACTTGAGCTGCACCGCGAGCTTCTGGACAACCTGAACCTTGCTGCGCTCGACAAAGCCTCCGAGCGGGAACTGCGCTCGGAAATCACGGCGATTGCCACCGAAGTGCTGCAGGAAAAGGCTATTGTCCTGAACCGCGAAGAGCGCACGACGGTCTTTCAGGAGCTCTATGACGAGGTCACGGGCCTTGGTCCGCTGGAAACCCTCCTGCAGGACGAAACCGTCAACGATATTCTCGTGAACGGCCCCAAGCAGATCTTTGTGGAACGCGCCGGCAAGCTGGAGCTGACCGATGTGGTTTTCAAAGACGAACGCCACCTGCTGCGCATCATCGACAAAATCGTCTCCGCCGTGGGGCGCCGGGTGGATGAATCCAATCCCTATGTGGACGCCCGCTTGGCCGATGGCTCGCGTTTTAACGCCATGGTCTCCCCGATTGCGGTGGACGGCTCGCTGGTCTCCATTCGTAAGTTCAAGAAAGACAAACTGGGCATCGACGATCTGGTGCGCTTTGGTGCCTTTTCCGAGGAAATGGCCGCCTATCTTCAGGCCGCCGTGGCCACGCGCCTCAATGTGATTGTGTCCGGTGGTACCGGCTCCGGTAAGACCACTACGCTCAACGCGCTCAGCTCTTTTATCGACAACGCCGAACGCATCCTGACCATCGAGGATACGGCGGAACTTCAGCTGCAGCAGACCCATGTGGGCCGGATGGAAAGCCGCCCGCCCAACGTGGAAGGCAAAGGCGAAGTCTCCCCGCGCGACTGTCTCAAAAACGCGCTGCGGATGCGTCCTGACCGCATCATCGTGGGCGAGACCCGCGGCGAAGAAGTGATCGACATGCTGCAGGCCATGAACACCGGTCACGACGGCTCCATGACCACGATCCACGCCAACAACGCGCGCGATGGTATCTCCCGTCTGGAAAACATGATCGCCATGGCCGGGATCGAAATGCCGATCAAAGCGGTGCGCAGCCAGATTTCTTCGGCGGTCAACCTGATCGTACAGGCCTCCCGTCTTCAAGACGGCTCGCGCCGGATGACCTCCATCACCGAGATCACCGGCATGGAGGGCGATGTGATTTCCATGCAGGAGATCTTCCGCTTCCAGCGTACCGGCCTGACGCCGGAAAACAAGATTATCGGTCACTTCACCGCCACCGGCGTGCGCAGCCACTATTCCGAGCGCTTCCGCCTCTGGGGTTATGACCTGCCACCTGAAATTTACGAACCGTCTGCGGGGTAAGACGACATGCCATTCTCACCCGAACTCATTGTCTACGGGCTTATCTTTGTGGGTGTCTTCGTTCTGGTCGAAGGCATCTACCTGACTGTTTTTGGCAAATCGATCAGCCTGAACAGCCGCGTCAACCGACGCCTTGAGATGCTCGACAAGGGCGCCAAGCGCGAAGAGGTGCTGGAACAGCTCCGCAAGGAGATGAAGCAACACACCGAAAACCGCGGCATCCCGCTCTATTCGGTGCTGGCTGAAAAGGCCCAGAAAGCGGCCATCGCCTTCTCGCCACAACAGCTGATCCTGATCATGGTCGCGCTCACCATCTTTGCCTTTGTGGGTCTCTCCGTCGGCACGCAAACAGGCACTGTGACCCGCGCCGCCATCAGCGTGATGATGGGGGTTGGCGGCGTCTTCACCTGGGTGTCGATGAAGGCCAACAAACGCATTTCTCTGATCGAAGAGCAGCTGCCTGACGCCATCGAACTCATGGTGCGCAGCCTGCGGGTGGGCCACCCGTTCTCCTCCGCCATTCAGATCGTGTCCAAGGAAATCGAAGACCCGCTGGCCACCGAATTTGGTGTGATCGCCGATGAGGCCGCCTATGGCCGCGACATGGGCGACGCGCTCAAGGATATGGCCGAACGCCTAGACATGCAGGACATGCGCTTTCTGTCTGTGGCCGTGACCATCCAGCAGCAATCCGGTGGTAACCTCGCGGAAATCCTCGCCGGCCTGTCCAAGGTGATCCGCGCTCGCTTCCGCCTGTTCCGCCGCGTGAAAGCCATCACCGCCGAGGCGAAATGGTCTGGCAAATTCCTGTCCGCCTTCCCGGTTCTGGCGCTGATCGTGATCAACGTGATGGACCCGAACTACTACGACGAAGTCAAAGACCACTGGCTCTACATTCCCGGCTGTATCGCCGTGGGCATGTTCCTTGGCCTGAACCTCATCGTGATGAAAATCCTGACCAACATCAAAGTTTGAGGAGAAATCCCTATGACCACTATGGAAGCCTTGAACCTGATGTTGACCGACATGATCGGTCCCCAAGGTCCCCTACTCGCTGTTCTGGTGCTTGGCGGCTTCTTTGCCCTGCTGGTTTTCGCCATGATGGTCGCCCGTCAGGATGACCCCATCGAAAAGCTCAAGCGCGCGCAAAGCGGCAAGACAGACACCAAGAAATCACAACAGGACAAGCTGCGCCGCAAGGCGGCCAACGCCAAACTCGACAAATACAAAGCCTTCCTGGAGCCTCAAAGCGAAGAGGAACTGAGCTCTGTCCGCCTCAAACTGATGCAGGCAGGCTACCCCTCCCGCGACGCGGTGCGCGCTTATCACCTGGCGCAGTTTCTTCTGGGCATCGGCGGTCTGATCTTGGGTGTGAGCTACTTCATTTTTGTGAAGCAGACCCCGGACTCCAGCACCACCGACATGATGCTCTGGACCCTTGGTCCCGGTGCGGCAGGCTACATGCTGCCAAAATACTGGGTGACCCGCCGCGTTGAAGAGCGCAAAGAGGAAATCACCGCAGGCTTCCCTGACAGCCTCGATATGATGCTGGTTTGCGTGGAAGCCGGTCAGTCGCTCGATCAATCCATCGTTCGCGTTGCGGCCGAGTTGCGCGCCTCCTATCCGGCGCTCAGCCAGGAATTTCAGATCGTCGCGCAGGAGATGAAAGCCGGTAAGGACAAATCTCAGGTGCTCTCTGACATGGGCGAGCGCTGCGGCGTGCAGGATGTGTCCTCCTTTGTGACCGTGCTGATCCAGTCCGCCACCTTTGGTACCTCGATTGCCGAGGCCCTGCGGGTCTATGCCGGAGAGATGCGTGACAAACGTGTGATGCGGGCGGAAGAGGCGGCAAACAAGTTGCCAACAAAGATGACATTGGCCACAATGATGCTCACAGTGCCGCCGCTGTTGATCATTCTGGTCAGCCCATCCGTGATCGGGATCACACAGCTCGGCCAATAAGGCAAAACGAGCAAAAGCAAAAAAGATGACAGGTTTTCGGGCCTGCGCCCTTATCGCAGCATTTTCACTGGCCGCCTGTGACACGGGCGGCCTTGGGGCGTCCAAAGACAGCCCCTACGCGCCCGCCGTGGACCGCTCTGAACCGGCGGTTGACGGTTTGCTTGTGGGCTGGCGCCTGATGGATGCGGGCGAATATGAGCTGGCCATGGACGCCTTTGTGCGCGCCGCCGTGGATCAGGGCCGCACCCCCGAGGTGATCTCTGCTGTCGGCACCGCCAATTTGGTCATGGGCCGCTTGGGACAGGCGGAAACCATGCTGCGCGAGGCCACACAGGCGGACGACACAAACCCCGAAACCTGGAACAATCTTGGCGTTGCGCTGATGGAACAGGGCAAAAACGCCGAGGCCGAACAGATCCTCAGACGGGCCTATGCGCTGGACAATGGCGAAAGTGACGCAATCCGGGATAATTTGCGCTTAGCGCTCGCAAAATCGAATCAACCCAGCTATGCTGACGAAAAACCACAAGAATATAAGTTGGTTCGACGGGGCAGCAGTGACTATCTCATCCGTCAGACACCATAGTTGAAGGCACGAGCAGCAAAGGACGCAAAAATGCGCCATACTGTGTTGGGGTCGATCTGCGGGCTAAGCTTGGCTGTTTTGGCAGCCTGCTCCGATAGCGACCAAGAGAGCGTTGAGCGCGCGATTCAGGACGTGAACGCGCTGGATGAAAGCAACCTGTCAGATGTGATGCTGACGGTAGCGGACCCAAACGAAGGCATTGCCTATTTCCAACGCACGTTGAACGACAACCCTGACCGCATTGATATTCAGCGTGGGCTGGCGGTGTCTTATGTGCGTGCCAAACGCTTCACCGAGGCCGTCCCGGCCTGGACACGTGTCACCAAGCACAAAGAGAGCACCGCAAACGACCGCGTTGATCTCGCCGATGCGCAGATCCGCGCGGGCCAGTGGGACGCAGCCGAAAAGACGCTGGACAGCATTCCCCCCACCCATGAGACCTTCAAGCGCTATCGCCTTGAGGCCATGATTGCGGACAGCAATCAGGAATGGAACCGCGCCGACAGCTTCTATGAAATCGCCGTAGGTCTCACCACCCGCCCCGGTGGTGTGATGAACAACTGGGGTTACTCCAAACTGACCCGCGGCGACTATGCCGAAGCGGAACGTCTGTTTGGCGAGGCCATCCGTCAGGACAGCACGCTCTTCACCGCCAAGAACAACATGGTTCTCGCCCGTGGCGCGCAGCGCAAATACACGCTGCCTGTGGTGCCCATGGTACAAACCGAGCGCGCGCAGCTGCTGCACACGCTTGCGCTTTCCGCGATCAAGCAGGGCGACACCGAAACCGGCAAGGTTCTGCTGCGCGAAGCCATCGAAACGCACCCGCAGCACTTTGAGGCGGCGGTCCGTGCTCTGGATGCGCTTGAGCGCACCTAAGGCTTTATAAAGATGCAGGTTTCCAGCAGTTTTGCGCTATGGTCGCTGATCTTGGCGCTCCCGATTTGCCTGTATGCCTTCTATGTCGACATGAAGTTCAAACGGATCAGCAACATGACCGTTTGGGCGCTCTTTGCCGTCTTTGTTGTGGTCGGCCTCGCCTCCCTGCCGCTGATGGATTTTGTCTGGCGCTTCGCCAATTACGCGGTGGTCTTTGCCATCCTCCTGTTGATGTGGATGCTCCGGCAGATGGGGGCTGGCGACGTGAAAATGGCCGCCGTGGGCGCGCTTTTTGTGGATCGCGCAGACGCGGGCGACATGATGTGGATTGCCTTTGCCTCGCTGATCGCCGCCACCGTTGCCACCTTGATCGTGCGCTTCACACCGCTGCGCAAACTAGCGCCCGACTGGGCCGCATGGCGGCTGAAACCCTCGGCCGACGGCGTGGCAGTGGGCAAAGGCGATCAGATGACCCTGCCCATGGGCACCGGCATCGGCCTGATGCTCTGCACCTACCTCCTGCTTGGCGCTCTTTACGGCCAGTAACGCCCTCATCTGGCGAAGGCGCTTTTTTACGAGGCGCTGTCTGCACAAGCTTCACCTTCGCGGCTTGATGCGGCCCAAAAAACGCCACCTTTTGATTGTCTATGAGATGGAAACAGCAATGGGGCCAGCCGTGGCCCGATTAGGAGCGATCCATCCATGAATATGCAGACCACCAATGTGATGGCCCCGCCGCCCCCCAAGCGGCTCGAAGACATGCAACTGCCTGTTGTCATGATGCGGGACATTCTGCTGAAAACCATCTTCCGCAAAAACGTGGACATGGTCACCGCAATCGCCAAAGCCGTCTGCCTGCCCATCGCCGTCACCCAACAACTGGTGGATATGGCGCGCGAGCAGAAGCTGCTTGAGGCCACCGGCACACTCAACGCCAACAGCGGCAATGAGATGGGCTATCAGCTCACCGACGCCGGCAAATCCCGCGCCATGGATGCGCTGGCCCAGTCCGAGTATTTCGGCGCCATGCCAGTGCCGCTCGAAGTCTACCGCGAGCAGGTCAAACGCCAGTCCATCCGCAACATCCAGATCACCCGGGACCAACTGACCAACGCCATGGGGCATCTCATCCTGCCCCCCACCCTGCTGGATCAGTTGGGACCGGCTGTGGGTTCCGGCCGCTCCATCCTGATGTACGGCCCTCCGGGCAACGGTAAATCCTCGATTTCCAACGGCATTCGCGACGCGATGGGCGACAAGGTCTATGTGCCCCACGCCATCGAATACGCCGGTCAGGTGATCACCGTTTATGACCCGATTGTGCACTCTGCCGCTGAGGCCGAAGAGCAAGACATGTCGAGCCTGCGCCGCACCGCGCGCTTTGACAGCCGCTATGTCAAATGTGACCGCCCCACCGTGATCACCGGGGGTGAGCTGTCCCTCAGCATGCTCGATCTGGTCTACAACCCAACCGCGCGCACCTATCAGGCACCTTTGCAGCTGAAATCCAGCGGCGGCATCTTCATCGTGGACGACTTGGGCCGCCAGGAAGAGCCGCCTCAGGCGCTCGTGAACCGCTGGATTGTTCCGCTTGAGGAAAGCAAAGACATCCTTGCCCTTCAGTCCGGTGAGAAATTCGAGGTGCCTTTTGACACGCTTGTCATTTTCTCCACCAACTTCCACCCGAATGAGATCTTTGACCAAGCGGCGCTGCGCCGGATCTTCTACAAGATCAAAATCGATGGCCCAAGTCAGGAGAACTTCCTGAAAATCTTCGCACTTGTGGCGAAGAAAAAAGGCCTGCCGCTGGACGAAGCCAGCCTCGTGCACCTGCTGAAAACCAAATACCCCACGATCGACAACACCTATGCGAACTATCAGCCGGTGTTCCTGATCGACCAGATGATTTCCATCTGCGAATTTGAGGGCATTCCCTACCAGATGCGTCCTGACCTGATCGACCGCGCCTGGTCCAATATGTTTGTGAAAGACGAGCACATTGTGAAGTAACAGGCCCCATTGCCAAAGACAGTCTCAGGGGGATCAGCTGTGCTGCGCCCCCTTTTTCTTTTCACCACCAAAGCCTACATTGCGGCCATGACACCCCTCGCCCGCCTTTTCGCCATTCCGGTCAAAGCTTACCGGCTGATTTTCAGCCCATGGGTGGGGTTTAACTGCCGCTATCAGCCCACCTGTTCCGCCTATGCGCTGGAAGCCTTGGAAAAACACGGCGCGGTCAAGGGCAGCTGGCTCACCCTGCGCCGCATCGGGCGCTGCCATCCGCTCGGCAGCTCAGGCTATGATCCGGTGCCGGACGGCAAAGACGACAAACACTGCGGCTGCTCAAAGTCCTGAAACCCGCCGATTTCTGCCGCGCGCGCGTGGCACTCTGGACAGGGGCAGTCAATCTACCTAGAGCTGTGGCATCACCCATTGATTTGTTTGGAGTTTTCCCATGCGTTTTTCACGTCTTCTCGCGGCCTCATGTGTCGCCACACTCGCCGCTTCCACCAGCTATGCGGATAAATTTATCGGCTACGGCGCGATTGAGGGGTGGAACGTCCACATCGACACCGAAAAGAAATCCTGCCTTGTTGAAACCAAGGATCAGCTCGACAACGTGATCCAAATGGGCCTGACCAAAGATCGCGGCATCGGCTACATCGGCGTTTTCACCACCGCGGAAACCGACATCAAGCGCGGCGACAAAGAAGCGGTTGGCATTTTGCTTGGCGATGAAATCTATGTTGGCGAAGCCACCGGCATGCGCGGCAATATCACTAAGGGCTACAGCGGCGGCTACGTCCTGACCGACAACCCCGCTGTTTACGAGGCCATCCGCCGCGAGCAGACCATGATTGTCTTTCCGGAAAAACACTACAGCTTTACCGTTGATCTGACCGGCACCGCCAAGGCGCTCGATCTGGCGCGCAAATGCAACCAGGAACAAGTTCAGTGAGCCGCTCAGCACGCAGAAGCAGCGGTGCCAGACGCCTGACACCAAAGGCGTAAGACAACGAGCCGAATGGTTAAGAATGGGATCGCCCCTTAAGCGGTCCCATTTTTATTTTTTCACACCTCTGGCGCGCAAAAGCTCACTAAAAAACCGATCTTTTGTGCACCTTTGAGGCGCACCTTAAAAAACAGGGCCTTTGACTGCGAATCTCAGCTTGCGCCGCATGACTCTCCTGTGGATAACTTTGGGGACAGATTGACCTTTGCCCAGGACTTCGCATAAGGCGCACATGCTTGATGATCTCGATGATATTCACCCGCTTTTTCACGGCGCGCCTTCTTCCGCTAGTTTCAAGAAGTTGCGCAAACGAATCGTACGCCAAACCCGTGAGGCAATCGAACAATACGGTATGATTGAGCGCGGCGCGCGCTGGCTTGTGTGCCTCTCCGGCGGCAAGGATTCCTATACCCTGTTGGCTATTTTGCATGAATTGCAGTGGCGCGGCCTCTTGCCGGTCGAGCTTCTGGCCTGCAATCTGGATCAGGGCCAACCGGGCTTTCCGGCAACCGTGTTGCCCGAATTTCTGGAGCGTATGAAGGTTCCGCACCGCATCGAATATCAGGACACTTATTCGATCGTGAAAGACAAGGTTCCGGCCGGTCGCACCTATTGTGCACTGTGTTCACGTCTGCGCCGCGGCAACCTCTACCGCATTGCCCGCGAAGAAGGCTGCAGCGCCGTGGTTCTGGGGCACCACCGCGACGACATTCTGGAAACATTTTTCATGAACCTCTTCCACGGCGGGCGACTGGCGACCATGCCCCCCAAATTGGTTAACGAAGAAGGGGATCTGTTTGTCTACCGCCCCCTCGCCCATGTGGCCGAAGCCGATTGCGAGAAATTTGCCAATGCGATGAACTACCCTATCATTCCGTGTGATCTCTGCGGCTCGCAAGACGGGCTCCAAAGACAGCAGGTCAAACAGATTTTGGACCAATGGGAGGCCAACAGCCCCGGTCGCCGACAGGTGATGTTCAAGGCCCTCACCAACGTACGGCCCAGTCACATGATGGATCCGAACCTCTTCGATTTTGCCGGTTTGATGCGTGATCCGGTAAAATTTGAACAAAATTCCGACAGCATTCCTAAGCTGCGTTAACGGATCACTTAAGAGAATCGATAAGAGTAGTTCGAGTTTTATGCCGCACGGGAAACGTCAAATGCAGTCAAAGCTGGGACAGCTCTTGGAATCGCTTCGTGCATTCTGGGTTCAGGAGTCTCATGTCCGGCAAGCGCTTCCGCTTGTCGTGCCTTTGGCGACTCTGGCGGCATGGTTCATCTTTGGCGAGATCGGCCTGCTGATCTGCGCCTTCCTGCTGCCGCTGCCGTTTCTGGCCTTTTCGCCGTTCTCCGAAAGCAGCAAGCGCCGCGGCCGCAGTGAAACAGACGGGCTGACCGGCCTGCTGACCAGCACGGGCCTTGAGCTCAAGATGCAGGACAAGATGGCGACGCTGGAGCACGACGGTCGTGTGACCGCCTGCTTCTCCATCAAGATCGACAATTTTGCCCGTCTGCGTGAAAACCACGGCGATCAGGCCGCCGAAGACGTGCTGCGCAATGTCGCCAACCGTCTCAAAAGCGCCCTGCGCTCTGACGATATGGTGGCCCGCTCCGGTGATGCGGCCTTTGTTGTCGCACTGGCACCTGTGGCCTATTTTGATGTCGAAAGCGGCATCCAGATGGCCACCCGTTTCCAGACCGCTTTGGAAGAGCCGGTGCCCCTGCAGATGGCCTCCATCTATGTCAGCGTGTCCGTGGGCTTCTGCCTGTCCTCACGTCTGAGCCGCCCAACCGCGACAGCGCTCATTCAGGCCTCCGAAATGGCCATGAACGAGGCACAGCTCACCGGTGCCTCCAACATCCGCGCCTATTCCACGGATATGGGCCGCAAGGTGATCTCCCGCCGCAAAACCCAAAGCGAAGCGGCCCGCACCCTGCAGCGCGACCAAATCCGCGCGTGGTTCCAGCCGCAGGTCTCCACCGACACCGGCCTTGTAACCGGTTTTGAGGCGCTGGCCCGCTGGGAACACCCCGAACGCGGCATCCTTGCCCCCATCCAGTTTCTCGACGTCCTGCAACAGACCGGCCAGATGAGCCAGCTTGCCGACCTGATGCTGCGCCAATCCCTCGATGCCCTGCGCGCATGGGATGATGCGGGCTACAGCGTGCCGGTCGTAGGCGTGAATTTTGCAGGCGAAGAACTGCGCAGTCCCACTTTGGTAGAGCGTATCCAGTGGGAACTCGACCGCACGGAGCTGTTGCCTGCGCGTCTCGGCATCGAAGTGCTGGAAAGCGTGGTGGCTGGTGCGCCTGACGATATGGTGGTGCGCAACCTTGAAGCCATCTCCGCCCTTGGCTGCTCCGTGGATCTGGACGACTTTGGCACCGGCCACGCCTCCATTTCCTCGATCCGCCGCCTGCCGGTAAAGCGCATCAAGATCGACCGCTCCTTTGTCACAAATGTGGACCGCGATCAGGAGCAGCAGCGCATGATTGCCGCGATTGTCACCATGGCAGAGCGTCTGGGCCTCGAAACCCTGGCCGAAGGCGTGGAAAACTCCGCGGAACACGCCATGCTGGCGCAGCTGGGCTGCTCTCACGTGCAGGGCTACGGCATCGCCCGCCCAATGCCGTTCCATGAGACCCTGAAATGGATGGCCGCCCATCAGGAAAAGATCGGCCCGGCCCTCCAGATCGGCAACAAACCGAGCTGATCTGCGCGCCAACAGCCGCGCGCCACCCGCACAGACAAGCAACGACACAACGGCTTTCCTGTGATTCCAGTCGAATCCCCTTGACCTTTGGCCCCCACCTCTGTTGAACCTCCCCAACGTTTCAACGACAGATGGCTTGCGGCAATGGACGATCAGAACAAGAACCTCATCCTCGCGACGGCGCTCAGCTTTGGCGTCATCCTGATCTGGTTCACCCTGTTTCCCCCACCAGAAGCGGTGGAGGATCCCAACGCCCCGGCGATCACCGCAGAAAGCACTGATGCCGCCACGCCGTCTACGGCCCCTGCCCTGAGCAGCGCTGGCACCGACACGGCGTCTGCCGCTGCCACAGGTGCGGAGCCAACGGCCGCTGCAGATGCGCCCCGTCTGGACATCGCAACCGACCGCGTGACCGGCTCGATCTCCCTGCTGGGCGGCCGCATCGACGATCTGAAACTCAACGATTACCGCGTGACCCAGGACGCCGATTCCGAGATCGTGACCCTGCTGTCTCCCAACGGTGAGCCAAACGCCTACTACGCGCTCTACGGCTGGGCCCCCGGCGCAGGTCTGAACCTTGATCAGGTGCCCGGTTCCAACACCCTCTGGTCTGTTGAGAGCGGCGACATCCTGAGCGAAGACGCACCCGTAACCCTGTCTTGGGACAACGGCGCAGGCCTGACCTTCCGCCGCACCATTTCCGTGGACGACAACTACATGTTCTCCGTGGACCAGTCGGTTGAGAACACCGGCGCAGGCTCCGTGTCCCTCGCACCATACGGCGTGCTTGCCCGCTACGGTCAGCCAGAGGATCTGAAGAACTTCTTCATCCTGCACGAAGGCATGGTCTCCATGGCGGACGGCGAGCTGGCCGAAATCGACTATGACGACATGACCGATTTCACCTTTGACCAGCGCGAAGGCGCACCGGCAGAGGTGACACAGGTGGAGGCTAATGGCTGGACCGGCTTCACCGACCACTACTGGATGGCCACCCTGATCCCGGCACCGGGCACAGGCTTCAAATCGGTCGCCAAATATGACGCAAACCGCGACATCTACCAGACCGAAGCCGTGATGCGCACGCTCACCGTGGCCGAGGGCGAGACCGCCACCACCTCCAGCCAGCTCTTTGCTGGTGCCAAGGAATGGGCCACCATCCGCGCCTATCAGAACGAGGGTGGTGTTCAGGGCTTCGTTGAATCCATCGACTGGGGCTGGTTTGCCTTCCTGACCAAGCCAATCTTTGCTCTGCTGCACTGGCTGAACGTTCAGATCGGCAACATGGGCTGGGCAATCATCGGCCTGACCGTGATCCTGAAAATCATCGTCTTCCCGCTGGCCTATAAATCTTATGCCTCCATGGCGAAGATGAAAGAACTCCAGCCACAGATGGAAAAGCTGAAAGAAGCGGCCGGTGACGACCGTCAGAAAATGCAGCAATCCATGATGGAGCTTTACAAGAAAGAAAAGGTCAACCCAGCGGCCGGCTGTCTGCCGATCCTGATCCAGATCCCGATCTTCTTCTCGCTCTACAAAGTGATCTTCGTGACGCTGGAGCTGCGCCACGCCCCATGGCTTGGCTGGATCACCGACCTGTCCGCGCCGGATCCAAGCTCGATCTTCAACCTGTTCGGCCTGCTGCCCTTCGGCATCCCTGAACTGGGCTTCTTTGAGATCTTCAGCCTCGGCATCCTGCCAATCCTGCTGGGTATCTCCATGTGGCTGCAGCAAAAGCTGAACCCGGCGCCCACCGATCCGACCCAGCAAATGATCTTTGCCTGGATGCCATGGGTCTTCATGTTCATGCTCGGCAGCTTTGCCTCCGGCCTCGTGGTCTACTGGATCACCAACAACGTGATCACCTTCGTGCAGCAGTACGCCATCATGCGTCAGCACGGCTACAAACCGGACGTATTTGGCAACATCAAAGCCAGCTTTAAGAAAAAACCAAAAGAGGACGCCAAGTGATGGGCACAGTTGCCGCACTTTGGAGACACCCAATCAAGGCCCACGGACGCGAGTCCGTGGGTCACATTTCTTTGGTCGAAGGCCAGACCTTCCCCTGGGATCGCCGCTGGGCCGTGGCCCATGAGGCCGCCAAGACCGAAGGTGGCGAATGGGCCTCCTGCCGTAATTTCTCCCGTGCCGCCGGGGCCCCTGCCCTGATGGCCATCACCGCCAAGGTGGATGAGGACAGCGGCAAAATCACCCTGAACCACCCTGACCTGTGGGAACTCACCATCGATCCCGCCACCCAGGGCGACAAGCTGATCGATTGGGTCCGCCCGATCATGCCCAAAGACCGCGCCGCCAGTGCCAAACTGGTGCCCGCAGGCGAGGTTGGCATGACCGACAGCAACTTCCCCTCCATCGCGATCCACGCCACCGCCAGCCACCGCGCGGTCGAGGAACTGCTTGGCCAACCGCTCTCCACAGAGCGCTGGCGCGGCAATATCTGGCTGGACGGGTTTGAAGCGTTTTCCGAGTTTGACTGGATCGGAAAGACCCTGCGCATTGGCACCGCCGAAATCGAAGTGCGCGAGCGCATCACCCGCTGTCTTGCCACCACATCCAACCCCGATACCGGCGTGCGCGATGCCGATACGCTGGGCGCACTGAAGGGGGCCTATGGCCATCAGGACTTCGGCGTTTACGGTGTCGTAACCAAAACCGGCGACATTTCCGTCGGCGACACAGCGGAGCTTCTCTGATGCAACTGCCCTTCCCATTTGTCGAAGACCCGGAGCCGATCGCGCTGGAGCGCGGCCGCAAGCTCTTCAATGGTGCCAACTCCGACTTTCTCAAAGGTGTGGTGGCCATGGATGGCCTGCCAGCCGGTGACCGTGTGGAGGTCTGCTTTGCGGGCCGCTCCAACGTTGGCAAATCCAGCCTGATCAACGCGCTGACCGGGCGCACCCGTCTGGCCCGCGCCTCCAACACACCGGGCCGCACGCAGGAAATCAACTTCTTCACCCTGACCGACAGCCACTATCTCGTGGACCTTCCGGGCTATGGCTATGCCAACGCGCCCCTGCCGGTGGTGGAGAAATGGCAGCGCCTGCTCAAGCAATATCTCTCCGGCCGTGCCAATCTGCGCCGCGCCTTTGTGCTGATCGACAGCCGCCATGGTGTGAAAGACGTGGACGAAGAGATCATGTCTCTTCTCGATAGCTCCGCCGTGACCTTTCAGGTGGTGATGACCAAAGCTGACAAGGTGAAAGAGAAAGACCGCGAAAAGATCTTCAAACAGGTGCGCGAGAAACTCGCCAAACACCCGGCCGCCTATCCGGAGATGGTGCTGACCAGCTCTGAAAAGGGCGACGGCATCGGCACCCTGCGTGCCATCATCGCAGGGCTCGCATAAATTGCACCGGCTGTTGCCCCTCATCCTGCTGTTGGCCATCGGCCTGACAGCTGTCATCCCCAAAGGGTGGATGCCAAAGGTGATGGACGACGGCCACATCCTGCTCGTGCTCTGTACCGCAGATGAAATGGTGGAGATGCTCGTCGATGAAAACGGCGAGCCTGTGCCATTGCACGAACGCACCGGCGAAGAGCGCAGCCCCTGCGCTTTCTCCGCTGTGCCTGACGTCGCCATTGTGGCGGACGGCCCGCACCCTTTGCTGCTGGAGGGCACGCTCACCGCGCTCTGGCAACATCAGGGCTTCACCCACGAAAGCGCTGGCTTGCACCGCCGCTATGACGCGCGCGGCCCCCCTTCCCTCTCCTGACACCCCTTCAAAACCTAGCTTTATCCAAACCGCCCCGATTGCCCGGGCTGCGGTCTGTCAGGAGATATCTTCATGGCTCAGAACAGCCAATTCAGCGGCGAAGCCGCCCCCAACACTCTGTCTCAGAAACTCTATTTCGCCGCATGGCGCTGGCATTTTTATGCCGGCCTCTATGTGATCCCCTTCCTGATGATGCTTGCCATCACCGGAATGATGATGATGTTCATCACCCAGTTTGACGGGCGCGACGGGGAGAAAATCGCCGTCACGCCCCAAGCCTCCGCCCTCTCGATCTCAGAACAGGCAGAGGCCGCCATCAACGCCGTCCCCGGCACCGTGGTGGAATACATTGGCCCCAAAAGCGACAGCCTCGCGGCAGTCTTCCGCGTCAAAACAGAGACCAACCAACAGCTCGTTGCTGTTGATCCCTACACCGGCACCGTTCTGGAAAGCTGGGACCGCCGCACCGGCTGGTATGACTTTGCCGACAACGTGCACGGTTCGCTCCTGCTGGGCGACACAGGTGATCGCCTGATTGAGATCGCCGCAGGCCTCGGCCTCGTTCTGGTGCTCACCGGGCTTTACATCTGGTGGCCCCGTGGCAATTCCGTCTCCGTTCTGGTGCCAAACCTCGCCGCCCGTGGCCGCGCGCTTTGGAAAAGCCTGCACGCGGTTGTCGGCTTCTGGATCTCGGCCCTCATGGTGATCTTCCTGATCTCCGGTCTGGCATGGGCCGGCATCTGGGGCGGCAAATTTGTTCAGGCCTGGTCCACCTTCCCGGCTGAGAAATGGAACAACGTGCCTTTGTCCGACAGCACCCACGCCGCCATGGGCCACGGCAACCAGAACGACGTGCCTTGGGCGCTGGAGCAAACGCCAATGCCCGCCTCTGGCTCCGATGTGGGCGTCACCGGCACCCCCGAAGGCGCAGCAATCGACATCAACAGCCTCGTGGCTCTGGGTCGCGCGCTGGGTCTGGAGGGCCGCTTCCGCGTCGCTTACCCGGGGGATGAAACAGGCGTCTGGACCATCAACCGTGACAGCATGAGCAGCGACAGCACCGACCCGATGGGCGATGTGACCGTGCATGTGGACCAATACACCGGCAAAATCCTCGCTGAGGTGCGCTTTGCCGACTATTCCGTCGCGGGCAAATCCATGGCGGTCAGCATCCCTTTCCATATGGGCCTCATGGGGCTTTGGAACCTGATCCTGAACACGGTCTTCTGCCTTGCGGTGATCTTCCTCTGTGTCTCAGGTGTGGTCATGTGGGTGAAACGCCGCCCGGGCAAAGCCCTGCGTCTCGCCGCCCCGCCAGCACCGCGTGAAATGCCGCTCTGGAAAGGCGCGCTCCTGATCGCCGCCGTGGTCTCCATCGCCTTCCCGCTTGTGGGCCTCACCCTGCTGGCCGTGCTCGCCTTTGACGTTATAGTGCTCTCAAACGTACCAGCGCTCAAACGCGCGTTCTCTTAAATCACGTGAGCCCCCGCCGGCATCACGCAGGCGGGGGCCACAACTTGACCAATCCACATTTCGCCACCGGCGTCGGCATCGCAGGCTGTGGCCGTATGGGCGCTCCGATGCTCGCCGCGCTCCGTACCGCAGGTTTTGACGCCAAAGGCTTTGATGTGCGCCCGTCCTCCGACTTCGGCGCGCTTGCACCGCATATTCCGCCCCTCCCCGATTTTGCAGCCCGTCTCACCACGCTGATCACCGTGGTGCGCGACATTACCCAGACCGACGATGTGCTCTTTGGCGCGCAAAACCTGATCGCAACTGCGCCCCATCTCTCCACCGTCATCATCTCCTCCACCCTGTCGCCGCGTTACGTCCGCGCGCTGCGCGACCGGATCCCACCGCAGATCACCCTGATCGACGCCCCCATGTCCGGCGCTGCCGTTGCCGCCGAAGAGGCCCGGCTGTCCTTCATGCTTGGCGGCGCGCCGCAGGACATCGCCAAACATCAGCCTTTGTTTGAGGCCATGGGTGCGCATTTTCACCACATGGGAGGCTTTGGCGCAGGCATGCAGGCCAAAGTGCTCAACAATCTGCTCGCCGCCTCCAACACCGCCATGACCCGCCTTGTGCTCGATTGGGCCGATCAGAGCGGTCTGGAAGAGCGCGCGCTGCTGGACCTCATCCACACCTCATCGGGGCAAAACTGGCTCGCCTCAGGATTTGAGGAGATCGAATTTGCCCGCGACGGCTGGGAAGCGGACAACACAATCGGCATCCTCACCAAAGACGTGGCCTCAGCACTTGACGCCGCGCCCGAGGGGGCCGACACCGCTTTGCCTGATCTCATCAAAGCCCAGATCCGCGCGCTCAAACCGCGCGCCTAAGCCCGCGCGCCAAGCTTTCACAAACCCGCGCCCATCACAAAGGCATCTCTCTAAAAAGTGCCTTGCAAGAGGCGCGCTCAACCGTTGCCAAACGCCCCATTTTGCTGCATGACAACGACATGACACTTCATGCACGCGCGCTCTCCGTTCATCTCTTCACTGCTACCGGGGCGGTTTTCGCCATGCTGGCGATGCTCGCCGCAGTTGATAGCAAATGGAGCCTCATGTTCCTCTGGCTTGTGGTGGCCTTCATCGTGGACGGCATCGACGGCCCGCTCGCGCGCCACTACGACGTGAAGAAAAACGCGGCGGAGTTTGACGGCGTGCTGCTCGATCTGATCATCGACTATCTGACCTATGTGTTCATCCCCGCCTTCGCGCTCTTTAAATCAGGGCTGATGGACGGCTGGACCGGCTGGTTTGCAATCATCGTGATCACCTTCACCTCGGCGCTCTATTTCGCCGACACCCGCATGAAAACCAAAGACAATTCCTTCTCGGGCTTCCCCGGATGCTGGAACATGCTGGTGATTGTGATCTTCGCGGTGGAGCCGAATTTCTGGGTCAGCCTCGCGCTTGTGACCGTTCTGGCGGTGGCGATGTTCCTGCCGATCAAGTTCATCCACCCGGTGCGCACCGAGCGCTGGCGCTGGCTGTCTCTGCCCACCGCGCTTGCATGGACCTTCTTTGCAGGCTGGGCCGCATGGGTCGATTTCCACCCCGAAAGCTGGGCCCATTGGGGCCTTGTGGCCACCTCGGTCTATCTTCTCGGCGCAGGCGCTGCACAGCAAATCCTCTACCGCGAACGCCTCTGAGCGGCCTCTGCGCAGCGTAACAGCCGCTCTAGATCATCGCCCAACAAATCTGCAACAACCGTATCAGGTCACATAGACCGGCCCCCGACCCTGGGTGGGGGTGAAGCCCCCTCCCTTGGGGGAGGGTCGGGGGCTGGTCGGCTTCGCCTCCTGCACGGTGGTGAAGGCCATGCGTTTCAGATTTTGGGGACGATGCTTCAAATCAACAGCCCACCCGCGCGCTCATGTTTGAGCAGCCAGACCTTGGTCTCCACACCGCCGCGCCCTGAAAACCCGCCAAGCCCATTCGCGCCCAGCACGCGGTGGCAGGGGATGATCACCGGTATCGGATTGCCGCCACAGCCCTGACCGATCGCCTGCGCCGGCACACCAATCTCTTTGGCCAGATCGCCATAGGTGCGGGTCTCTCCCAATGGGATCGCCAGCATGGCGTCGCAGACTTTCTGCTGAAACTCCGACGCTTCCACCCGCAAGGGCAGATCAAATCCCCGCGCGGGATCAGCAAAATAAGCCACCAACTGCGCCGCTGCCTCCCGCAGCAAGGGCGTGTCGTCCGCGCCCCCCTGCCCCCATTCGGCACGGGTGATGGCCCCGTCCTCTTCGGTCAAGGTCATAGGGCCAGTCGGGGTTTCAACAGTGGTTTGCAACATGGCGCCACGATGCCGCCTCCCCCGCCCGGAATCAAGGCCGTGGGGGTCAGCGCAGGACCGCGGGTGTGCGCTCAAACTTTCGCAAGCGCGCGCTTTATCCCAGCCAAGCACATCCGAACGCCCAGCATGCAGCCCGCCTCGCCAAAGCGCACGCCCTTGCGGGCGGTCGTGCGCGGGCCCGGCGGCCTGCGGCCTTGTTCCGGGCCAAGGTCAAAAAAAGGGCGCCCGAACCGGACGCCCTCCTCAATCTCTTTGGCAAAAGCCTCAGCCCAGCGCGTCGTTACAACGGCCACAGACACCGTCATGGCTATGCTTGCCAACGTCAGGCAGGATCTTCCAGCAGCGCTGACATTTCTCGCCATCAGCCTTTTCAAAGACCACACCAACACCCTCCACTTCCGGCAGGCGGAAGGCCTCTGCCGGGCTCGGGTCGTTGTTCACGTCGATGGTGGAGGTGATGCAGACGTCGGCAAAGTTCACCGTCTTAAGCGCCTCAACCACCTCAGCATCACGCACATGCACCACCGGCGCCGCCTCAAGCGAGGCACCGATCACCTTGTCGGTCCGCTGCACCTCAAGCGCCGCAGTGACAACACGGCGCACTTCACGCACCTTGGCCCATTTCGCGGCCAGCGGCTCATTGAGCCAATCCGCAGGCGTTTCCGGGAAGTCGATCAGATGCACAGAGCTGTCGTCGCCTGGGAAGCGCTCCAGCCAGACCTCTTCCATGGTGAACACCAGCACTGGCGCGAGCCATGTGGTCAGGCGGTGGAACAGGATATCGAGAACTGTGCGCGCCGCGCGGCGGTTCAGCGTGTCGCCGTCGCAATAAAGCGCATCCTTGCGGATATCGAAGTAGAAGGCCGACAGCTCCACAGTGGCAAAGTTGAAGACCGCAGAGACAACCCCTTGGAAGTTGAATTCCGCATAGCCCTTGCGCACCTGATGATCGAGCTCCGCCAGACGATGCAGCACCCAGCGCTCCAGCTCCGGCATATCCGCCACATCCACACGATCCGCCTCGGTGAACCCGCTCAGTGAGCCCAGCATAAAGCGCATGGTGTTGCGAAGGCGGCGATAGCTGTCCGCCACACCTTTCAGGATTTCATCCCCGATACGCTGATCTGCGGTGTAGTCGGTCTGTGCCACCCACAGGCGCAGGATATCCGCGCCGTACTGCTGCACAACCTTCTCAGGCACAATGGTGTTGCCCAGAGATTTGGACATCTTGTTGCCCTTGGCATCCAGCGTAAAGCCATGGGTCACCACATTGCGGTACGGTGCGCGGCCCAACGTGGCCGACGCCTGCAACAGCGAGCTGTGGAACCAGCCACGGTGCTGGTCGGTGCCTTCCATGTAAACGTCGGCGATGCCGTCTTCGGTGCCGTCCTCACGGTCGCGCAGCACAAATGCGTGGGTGGAGCCTGAGTCAAACCACACGTCGAGCACGTCAAACACCTGCTCCCACTCATCCGCGTTGTAGCCTTCACCAAGGAAGCGCTCTTTCGCGCCTTCCACATACCAGCAATCCGCGCCCTCTTCCTCAAAGGCCGCCTTGATGCGGGCATTCACCTCAGGATCGCGCAGCAGGAAGCCCTCATCAGTGGGCAGCGCACCTTTCTTCACAAAGCAGGTGAGCGGCACACCCCAGGCGCGCTGACGCGAAAGAACCCAATCCGGACGGTCCTGGATCATGGAATAAAGACGGTTACGGCCCTTCTGCGGGGTCCATTTCACCAGCTCATCGATGGAGCGCAGCGCGCGTTCGCGGATGCTGTCGCCCATCTCGCCTTTGCCATCATCCAGCTTGCGATCCACGCTCGCAAACCACTGCGGCGTGTTGCGATAGATGATCGGCGCTTTTGAGCGCCAGCTGTGCGGATAGCTGTGCTTGATCTTGCCACGCGCCAGCAGGCCGCCCACTTCCACCAGCTTGTCGATGATGGTCTTGTTGGCATCGCCCTCACCGCCCTTGCGGTTCAGGATGTATTTGCCACCAAAGAACGGCAGATCCGCACGGAACCCGCCATCATCCATGACGTTATAGGTCAGAACGCTCTCCAACATGCCCAGATCACGGTAGAGCTCAAATTCCTCCATACCGTGGCTTGGCGCACAATGCACAAAGCCGGTGCCCTCGGTGTCGGTCACAAACTCCGCGGCACGGAAATCACGCATGTCATCCCATTCGCCGTTCGCGCCGTCCGCACCATGCAGCGGGTGGGCAAGCCCCACACCTTCCAGATCGCTCACCGGCACGTCACCGACGCGTTTCCACATATCGGCATCCAGACGCGCACGGGTCATCACGTCACCGGCCAGATTGTCGGCCAGCACAAATTTGTCACCAACCTTGGCCCAGCTTTCTTCCGGCGTGCCGGTCACTTCATAGAGGCCATAGGCAATGTCTTTGCCAAACACGACCGCCTTGTTGGACGGGATCGTCCAAGGCGTGGTGGTCCAGATCACCACATAAGCGCCCGCCAGCTTGTGATCGGCCGGCTCAGCCACTTTAAACTTCACCCAGATCGTGAAGCTTTCCTTGTCGTGATACTCAACTTCCGCTTCCGCCAGCGCGGTTTTCTCCACCGGAGACCACATCACAGGCTTGGAGCCCTGATAGAGCGTGCCGTTCATGAGGAACTTCATGAACTCATCGGCAATCACCGCCTCGGCATGATAATCCATGGTGATGTAAGGGTTTGGCCAGTTGCCGGTGATGCCCAGACGCTTGAACTCCTCGCGTTGGATGTCGATCCAGCCCTCGGCAAACTTGCGGCATTCCTGACGGAACTCGACAATGTCCACCGCGTCTTTGTCTTTGCCCTTCTTGCGATACTGCTCCTCGATCTTCCACTCGATCGGCAGACCGTGGCAATCCCAACCCGGCACATAACGCGCATCATGGCCCATCATCTGATGGGAGCGCACGATCATATCCTTGATGGTTTTGTTCAGCGCGTGACCGATGTGCAAATGGCCATTCGCATAGGGCGGGCCATCATGCAGCGTGAAGGGCGTGCGGCCCTCTTTCTCGCGCAGGCGGTCATACACACCCAGCTTTTCCCAACGCTCCAGCCACGCAGGCTCACGCTTGGGCAGCCCCGCGCGCATCGGGAAATCGGTTTTCGGAAGGTTCAGCGTATCTTTGTACTCTGGGGTCTCTTTGACGGTATCGGCACACATGTGTCCGGTCCTTTTCAGGCGGTCTTATTTGGAAGGATGTAGAGCGGCGCGGCAGTCCATACGCCTTGTCCCGGCGGCTCGTTCTTGGATCAGAGCGCCGGGCTGATAATTCGAATAATAATTGCGAATATCTGCGTCATGAGCGCCTTATAGGCGGCTCAGCCCATGGGGTAAAGCAATGATCGCCCCCGCAGAGCGCCCAAGACCATATAAGAAAGGGAGCTGCGCCAATCGCAACTCCCTCACATGCTGCCAAACGGGCTGGCTTGATCAGGCTGGGTCCGGGGTGGTCTGGCGGCGTGGCTGGCAAAAGCTGGCTACGTGGCGTGACCTGAAGGGACCTAAAAGAGCCTCATCTGGCGCGCTGGTCTGATCAGAAAACCGTCAGACACAAGGCCGACGACTTAGGCCGCCTGACCTTCAAAGCTGCCGCACCAGTCGTTGCTTTTCACAACCGGCCATTGCGCCGCGCCTTTCATTTCCTCTTCGGTGAGGAAGGTCGGCGCGTTGAAGCGGCACAGACCCGCGGCATCGGCTTTCGCAGCTTCAGAAGCAGCAGCCCCGTCAAAGAACGCACATACGTTGCAAGCTTTATCAGTCATCGGTCTTTCCTTTTGCTTTTCAGAACCCAAACTGGCTGGCGACGGGCTGGCTGTGGTTGTTCTGCTGGCTATCGAGACTCACCACGAGCCCCGCATCAATTCGTGCTCCAGTGGTATCCGTAAAAATCCGCAACCTCAAGATTATTTTTGTTTATTTTCAGTTACTTGACAGATTTGCTCAACAACCAAACCCGAGTGTTTCACTTCCCAAACCCAAGTAAAACACATATGTCACACCCGCAAAGCGCCCTGCGCGCTTGTGTGCGCGGCAGCACCTCTGTAGGCACGTCCAAAAGGACACCGAGACATGGCCACATTGCCTCCAAAATTTGACGTGACACGCGAAGAGATCTCCCGCGTGGTGGCCGCGTTTTATGAAATGGTGCGCCAGCACCCGGGTCTCGGGCCGGTCTTTGCCGTGCATGTGGAGGATTGGCCCGCCCATGAGGCCAAGGTGGCCGACTTCTGGGCCAATGCGATCCTTTATGAGCGCAGCTATGATGGCAATCCGCTGAAGGTCCACCGCGAGGCGGGCAATGTGCGCCCCGGCATGTTTGACGCCTGGCTTGCGCTTTTTGAGATGACGCTCGAACGTGAACTGACCGAGGACCAAGCCGCCGCCTGGTCTGCTCTGGCGCATAAAATCGGCCGCTCCCTGCGTGCCGGTGTGGTGGAACAGATCAAAGGCCCCGGCGGCGTCCCAATCCTGCGCTGATCCCTCTGCTTAAGCAGGGATACTCTGCGGCTTCCTCTTGCCCTAAATATCCCCGCCGGAGGCTCCCCAAACCGCCACAGGCGCAGCGGCCGGTTGTGACATGCTGCCCCTCAGCTCTCTTTGTTAAACAACCCGGTCAAGGCCCGTTTCACCAGCCCCGCCACCGAAGGCCTGCGCCCTGCGCCAAAGGGCAGCGGACGGCACACTTCCATCGCCGCAACACCCACGCGCGCGGTCAGCGCGCCATTCACGATGCCCTCGCCAAACCGGCGGCTGAGCTTGGCCAGAGCGCCGCCGCCTGCAACCGTGCCAATCAGGTCTTCGCCTGCAGCCACGGCCCCCGTGGCCACCAGATGTGTCATCACTGCGCGAAACAGCCGCCAGCTGCCCAATGTGCCGGAGCGCCCGCCATAGATCTCCGCAATCCGCCGGATCATGCGCACATTTGACGTCAGCGCCGCCACGACATCCGCCAGCGCCAGCGGCACCAGCGCGGTCACCGCCGCCACCTGCCGCGCCGCGGTCTCTACCTCGCGCTGCGCCGCCATATCCAGCGGCGTCATGAGCTCCGCCTCCGCCAAAGTGATCAGCGCATCCGCGTCCAGCACCTCTTCACGCTGCTTGGTCAGACCATCCCGCCCCCAGGCCAGATCCTCCCGCCCGCGGTAAAACCGCAGCAAATCATCCACAACGCCCCGTGCCTGCGTCAGATCATGCGCCCGCACCGCCGCATCCACCCGCGCCTTGAGCCCATCCACCCGCCGCAGCCGTGCCAGACCGGCCAGCTCTTTCAGGATGATCAGCACAGCCACCACCAAAGCCGCCGCGCCGATTGCCATGACCGCCCAACCTAGGAGCGGAAACCGCACCACGAGACCGGTGACAAAATCCCAGGCCGCCACCGAAAGCGCCGCCCCGAGAAACGCCGCCACCAAAGCCCAAAACAGCCGCGCCAACCGCGACGGCTTACCCGCCCCCAGCTTGGCCGCCACCTGCATCGCCTGCCCGCTTGGCGTCTCCACCATCAAATCCGGCACCGGCGCCGCCTCCGCCACCTTGGGCGCAGGGCTGTCTTCCAGATCAATCAAAACCGGGCCTTTGCTCATGACATCTCTCTCCGCTCTTGCCGCCAGACATACCGGATGTCCGGCAACCGCTCCGCATTGCCCGCGCCATCCGTGCGCTCTTCCGCACAAAACCCGGCAGCCTCATAAAACCTCTGCGCCGCGTGATTTTCCTGAAAACACCACAGATGCAGCTCTGCCGCGCCCTCTTGCGCACGTGCCAACAACCCAGTGCCCAGCCCACGCCCCTGCGCCTCCGGCCGCAGATAAAGCGCCGAAATCCAGCCGTCTTTGCGGGCCAGAAACCCCTGAACCTGCCCATCCGCCTCAGCCACCCAGCACTCTTCTGCCTCAACCAAATGCGCGCAGAACGCTTGGGTATCGGCCAGACTGTGCAAAACCGGCATCCACGACGTGTCTTCAATCCAGCCTTGCAGGATCGCGCCCATCACAGGCCCATCAGATGCTTGAGCACGGCGCAGAACCGCCGTCACAACACATCTCCCAATAAAAACTGTGCCGCGCGGTCGATCCGGATATGGGGCGGGCCTTCGCCGGGGCGCAGGGTGTTGGCCGCAGGCGCAAAGCGCATGATCTGATAATCCTGATCCAGCCAGCCTTCTGCACCCACCTTGGCCGCGTTCAGCAACACATTTGGATCCTCCGGCAACTGGCCCGGATAAAACGCCGCCTGCCGCCCATCCGCCAGCAACCGCCCGCGCACACAATCAAGCGCCGCGCCGTCATGGCTCACGGTTTCCTCCACCGTCGCCCGCAAAGAAGCCAGCGACAGCGCCTCGGTCTCGGCCCCCGCAAATTGCGCGCGATCCGCCGCCTCCCGTGTGAGTGCCTGCATGATCGAGGTCAGCTGCGGATGCTGGCTGTGATGCAGATGGTCGGCCTTGGTGGCGGCAAAGAGGATCTTCTCCACCCGCCGGCCACCCAGCAGCCGTGTGAGCCAGGCCGTGCGTCCGGGGCGAAACGCGGTGAGCGTGTCCGCCAACCCGCCGCGCAGATCCTCCAGCGCCCGCGGCCCCGCGTGGATCGCCCCCAGCGCATCCACCAGCACCACCTGCCGGTCGATGCGGGCAAAATGATCGCGGAAAAACGGTTTTACTACCTGCGCCTTATAGGCCTCAAAGCGTTTCTCAAACGCCCGCCACAGGCTGTTCTTGCCCGCGTTTTCCACCGGTGCAAGCGGCGCAAAGGTCAACACCGGCGAGCCTGCCAGATCACCGGGCAGCAAGAACCGCCCCGGGGTGCAATCAGAATAACCGCCCGCGCGCGCCGCTTGTAAGTATTCCGCAAACGCCGCCGCCAGATCCTGCGCTTTGGGTTCATCCAGATCATCAGCGCCGTTCATCGCGCGCATCAAACCGAGAAACTCGGCCGCTTCATCCCTCGCTGCGATCCGCTCCAGAACCTCCGCGCTCCACTGCGCAAAGCTCTTCTCCATCAGCCCCAGATCCAGCAGCCATTCCCCCGGATAATCCACAATATCCAGATGCACGGTGCGCGCGCCCTGCAGCCCTGCCAGAAGGCCATTGGGCCGAACCCGCAACGACACCCGCAATTCGCTGATCGCCCGGGTGCTCTCCGGCCATTGGGGGGCGGCCCCTGTCATCATCGCCAGATGACGCTCATAGTCAAAGCGCGGCACCAACTGATCGGGTTGCGGCTGCAAAAACGCCGCCTCAATGCGCCCTTCTGCGGCGGCAGCAAGCTGAGGCATGCGCCCGCGATCCAGCAGGTTGGCCACCAGAGAAGTGATGAACACCGTCTTGCCAGAGCGCGCAAGCCCGGTCACCCCCAGCCGCACCACCGGCTCAAACACACCGCTGACCCCATCTGCCACCGCCTCAACCTGTCGCGCGATCCCATCTGTTATTGTGCTTATGACCAATGGCTTGGGCCCTCTGCCTGTTTGCCTCAACCTATGCGGCGGCCCCCTGTATTTCCAGTGGTGAGAATGGCTTCAAATTCCCCCCCAAGTGCGGTAACCGGACGCCCATGCCCAGATATGCTCTCCAAGTCGAATACCACGGCGCCCCCTTCGCAGGCTGGCAGCGCCAGGCCGATCAGCCCTCTGTTCAGGGGGCCATTGAGGCCGCTTTGGCCAAGCTTGAGCCGCGCGAACACACCATTGCCGCTGCAGGCCGCACCGATGCGGGGGTGCACGGTCTGGCGCAGGTCGCCCATTGTGACATGGAAAAAGACTGGGATCCTTTCCGCCTGTCTGAGGCCCTGAACTTCCAGCTCAAACCCAACCCTGTGGCCATCGTCAACGCGGCCCGCGTGGATGACGACTGGCACGCCCGGTTTTCCGCCACCGAACGGCGCTATCTCTTCCGCATTCTCATGCGCCGCGCCCCTGCCACGCATGAGGCAGGGCTCGTCTGGCAGGTCAAACACGAACTCGACGTCACCGCCATGCAGGCCGGCGCAGACCGTCTGCTCGGCAACCATGATTTCACCACCTTCCGCAGCTCTATCTGTCAGGCGGCGAGCCCGCAGAAAACACTGGATGAACTGCGCGTGGAGCGCGTGGAGACCATAGGCGGGCCGGAAATCCATTTTCACGTGCGCGCGCGTTCCTTCCTGCACAATCAGGTGCGCAGCTTTGTCGGCACGCTGGAGCGCGTCGGCGCAGGCGCATGGACGCCGGATGATGTGACAGCCGCGCTTGAGGCCCGCGACCGCGCCGCCTGCGGCCCGGTGTGTCCGCCACAGGGTCTCTATTTGGCTGGGGTCACCTATCCGGATGCCCCCTTTCCCTGATCTTGCAAACCGGCCTCCTCCGCTTGTGATCAACAAAACAAGGCAGAATTGAAAGTTTACCATGGGTAAACCCTTGACCTTCTCGCCCAAATCCATGCTATTTGCCCGTCACAGGAAACTCTTGAGGCCCAACATGTTCAAGCCAGCCATCACCGGCACCGGTGTCTTCACGCCAGATCAAGTCATCACCAACGACGAGCTGGTCGAAAGCTTCAATGCCTACGCCGACAAGATGAACGCCCAGAACGCCGCCGCCATCGAAGCCGGCGAGATGGAGCCCATGCAGCATTCCTCCAGCGAATTCATCTACAAGGCCTCCGGCATCAAACAGCGTCATGTGCTGGACAAAGAAGGTGTGCTGAACCCCGACGTGATGCACCCGCTGCTGCGTCAGCGCAGCGATGACGAACCCGGCGTGATGACCGAAATGGCCGTTGATGCCTGCACCAAAGCGCTCGCGCAGGCGCAGGTTGACGCCTCCGAGATTGATCTGGTGATCTGTGCGGCCTCCAACATGGAGCGTGCTTATCCGGCCATCGCGATCGAGATCCAGAACGCGCTTGGCGCAGGCGGCTTTGCCTTTGACATGAACGTGGCCTGCTCTTCTGCAACCTTTGGCCTGCAGGCCGCAGCCGATATGGTGCGCTCGGGCTCCGTGCGCAAAGCCATCGTTGTGAACCCGGAAATCTGCACCGGCCACCTGGAGTGGCGCGACCGCGATTGCCACTTCATCTTTGGCGATGTGGCCACCGCCACCGTGATCGAGCGTGCAGAAGACGCCAAAGGTGACTACTTCGAAATCATCTCGACTCGTTGCGCCACCGAATTCTCCAACAACATCCGCAACAACAACGGCTTCCTGCGCCGCTCCCGCCCCGATGGCGTGGTTGACCGCCGCGACATGCAGTTCATGCAAAACGGCCGCAAAGTGTTCAAAGAGGTGGTACCAATGGTCTCCGCCCACATGCTGTCCCACCTCGAAGAGGAAGGCGTCTCCCCAGACAATCTGCGCCGCCTGTGGCTGCACCAGGCCAACAAGTCGATGAACGACTTCATCGGCAAGAAGGTTCTGGGCCGCACACCGGAAGACGGCGAACAGCCCAACATCCTGCAGGACTACGCCAACACCTCCTCTGCGGGCTCCATCATCGCCTTCTCTAAATACTCTGACGATCTGGACGCAGGCGACTACGGGGTGATTTGCTCCTTCGGCGCGGGCTATTCAGTTGGATCCGTGCTCGTCAAGCGTCATTAACAAAGTGTGATTCGAAGTGTGCGGTATACTGCCGCACACCGACTGTCAGAAATGATAGTCTAGCTCGAAAAAACTATCACAATTGACAGCTCTCTTTACTGTGATCACCCAGTCTCCCCTACCAGACTCACGCTAGGTAATGCGCTAGCATGGTCTACGGAGGGAGCTGTTGTTTCGCCGCGGTGCTACCCCAGGCATCCTGAAACAAGAGGTTCGAGAGGTGATAGTTTACTGATCCCCTTCTACTCTGCGCTGTCCCGTGCGGAGTCCTGTATGCACACCCGTGCACATATTTTCCCTGTATGTCTTTTCATGACGTGTAGGTGCCCCGGTTCTCCGGGGCACCTTTTTCTTTGGGCTCCGAAAAACATCAGAACCCGAAAATAATCATTATATTTCAAATGCTAACGGTATTTCACCAGATTCTTGCCGCCCGGTGGATCATCCATCTCAACCAGAATGCCCGCTTCCTCATTGTGCATCCGGTTCAGCGGATCTTTCACCAGCCCGGCGCTCATCGCCAGCGCGGCAAGGTCCGCGCGATTGGACAGCCCGGTTTTACTGAGGATGTTTTTCATCCGTTGCCGCACCGCAGAAACAGAGATCTCAAGCTTCTCGGCAATCACCTTGTCCTGAAGCCCGGCCCCGATCATTTCCAGCAGTTCGCGCTGTTTGTCCGAAATTTGGTTCCGCTCGGTAAATTCTGCCGCAAAATGAGCAAGATACCGCTGATGACCCATCATTGCGACAGTATTTAGGACCCATCCATGAGTCTGAATGATGTGTCGCATCTCTCTTTTGGAGTGGTCCCCGCAAAAGGTGATCAGCGCGGCCTGCGGCGGCGCATTCAGCCTCAGAGGGATAGAGAACCCCGCGCGCAACCCACGCTTGGCCGCCTCCTTGAGCACCTTATAGCGCTGCTCCGGGATGTGGTGAAATTCATCCGCAAACTCCAGCCCCACCGCAATCGGCGTCAGGCAATTGATCGCATGGGTGCGGAAGTAGCTCCACTTGGAGGTCTCTGGATCGTTGTTGTGCGTGTTCAGCCAGGTGCTGTCATAGGAGGTGCGGATAAACAGCGTCCGCTTCCAGTTGGAGAAGTTGTTGGCGCAGATGAAATCAATATACGGCAGGTTCAGGGTCTGCCCCACCTCGACAATCAGCGCCCAGACCTCCGCTGAAGTCTGCGTGGCTTCCAGATCGGCCAGAAACCCGTGCAACAGTTCCGGTGTGTGACGCTCAGCCGCCAGAAGCGGCCGACGCCCGGACGCATCGATCATCGGTTAGGCGGTTTCCTCTTCCAGATGCAGTTTCATATCCACCAGAACCTGCTGCAGCGCGACGGTTTCGCGCAACAGACGTTTGGCCTCGGTGACCGTGATCACCCCATCCTCGATGGATTGGTTGTATTCCGCCATCAGCAGAGCAAACCGCTGGCTGAGCGCGATCACATCAGAGTTGACGCCCCCCTTGCTGTTTGGGTTGCGGCGGCTGTCATGGTTGAGCGAATTGCCCCGCAGCTCCGCAAGCGCTGCGGTCACATGCGGATAAGACGCCGCCTCTTCCAGCGCGGCCACCGCATCAATCGGCATAAACCGGTCCGCGTGCTCCTCATGCCCTGAATAGTAGCGCCCCAGCGTTGCTTTGGACTTGCCCGTCAGCTCGCAGGCAGCCTCAATCCCGACGTCTTTCACCAAGGCCTCGGAATGCTTCTTCAGATAACTGTCCACAACGCTCATATATTCGTTCCAACCCATTGAATGATCTGCCGCATTCCATCTCACACCCCCACGTGAGGGGAAAGGCAGATTTCTTTTCCCATTTTCGAATTAACCCTATTTTTGTCATTTGAGAAAGACCGGAAGCGTTTCCTCCGGCAATGTCAGTGTCCGGTGGGTGCAGCCGGATCATAGGAGGGCGGTGGAGATCTGCGTGGAGATCCGCCGTTGGCCAACAGGCCGCGCATCCCGGGATCAACATCCCCAATGGTTCAACCAGTTTGACCCCGGGGGGCGCTCCACCCGCCAAACAAACCTGTCTCAGCCGCCGACCGGGCGCAGCGATCGACCTCTGTGCATCGCCGTCAGAGTTTTTCGCGCAGCCCTCCCCCCACGGTCTTGCACCCATGGCCCGTTGCGTCTTATCACCCGCCCATGGCCAAGCTGTATTTCCAATATTCGACCATGAACGCCGGCAAATCGACTGTGCTTTTGCAGGCCTCTCACAACTACCGTGAGCGCGGGATGCAGACCTATCTGCTCACCGCCAAGCTCGACCACCGCGCAGGGGCCGGACGCATCGCCTCCCGCATCGGCATTTCCGAGCCTGCAGACACCTTTGATCCAAGCTCTGATCTCTTTGCCAAGATCGAGGCCCGCATCGACGAGGGAAAAATCGCCTGTGTCTTCATTGATGAGGCGCAGTTCCTGAGCGAGGAGCAGGTCTGGCAACTGGCCCGCACCGTGGATGATCTGAAAGTGCCCGTCATGTGCTACGGGCTGCGCGTCGATTTTCAGGGCCAACTGTTCCCCGGCTCCGCCGCACTTCTGGCGCTGGCCGATGAAATGCGCGAAGTGCGCACCATCTGCCATTGCGGCAAGAAAGCCACTATGGTTGTGCGTCAGGACGAGACCGGCAATGTCCTGCGCGAAGGTGCTCAGGTGCAGATTGGCGGCAATGAAAGCTATGTGTCCCTCTGCCGCCGTCACTGGCGCGAGGCCATGGGCGACATGCCCAAGGAGCGCAGAGCGGCCGAGTAAACCCGCCGCCCGCGCCTCAGGTTTTCAGGCCGATAATCTAAACGAGATTTGGCGGCGTTTGCCCTTGGGCAAAGGCGATCAGGTTGTCCACCGCCATCAGCCCCATCTGCGTGCGCACTTCCAACGCCGCTGTGCCCAGATGCGGCAGCAGGGTGACGTTGTCGCGCTTGCGCAGAGCTTCCGGCACCTTGGGCTCAAACTCATAGACATCCAAACCCGCCCCGCCGATCTCTTCCGCCTCCAAAGCGGCGATCAAAGCGGCCTCATGCACCACTTCGCCCCGGGAAATATTGATGAAATGGGCGTGGCTTTGCATCGCGGCAAAGACCTCCGCATCAAACAGATGATGGGTGTCCGCCCCACCGGGCACCGCTGCCAACAGCACATCCACCTGCGACGCCAGATCGGTGATCGAGGTCACGCGCTCCGCCGGAAAGGCCAGCTCTTTTTCAGAGCGGTTCCAGTATTTCACCGGCATGTCAAAGCCAAAGTGGCAGCGCGCGGCAATCGCCTGACCAATGCGGCCCATGCCCGCGATGCCGACGGTCTTGCCGGTCAGATGCATCCCCAGCATCTGTGTCGGATGCCAGCCGCGCCAGTGACCCGCGCGCACCAGACGTTCGCCCTCACCGGCGCGCCGCGCGCTCATCAGGATGAGCGTCATCGCCACATCCGCCGTGGCGTCTGTCACAGCGCCCGGCGTGTTGGTCACGGTGACGCCAGCCATCTTGGCGGCCTTGGTGTCGATATGATTGAAGCCCACGCCAAAATTCGCCAGCATCTTGCAGCGCGGCGCCGCCACATCGGCAAACACCTTGCGGTCAAAAGCATCGCCCAGCGTTGGCAGCACCAGATCAAAGTTGCGCAGGGCATCGCGCAGCTCATCCCCCTCCATCGGCAGGTTGTTGAGCCGCACCGTCACCGAAAACTGCGCCCGCGCCGCCGCGAGCACCTCATCTGGCAGCGGCCGTGTGATCAAAAGCGATTTCAATGCATCCGCCCCCCGTTAGGCACCGGCCCGTCCGGGCCGATCAGCGTGATCTCTCCCGCCTCATCGGGCAGCCCCAGCACCAGAATTTCCGACATGAATTTGCCGATCTGGCGCGGTGGAAAATTCACCACCGCCATCACCTGTTTGCCGATCAACCCCGCGGGATTGTAATGCGCGGTGATCTGCGCCGAGCTTTTGCGCACGCCCAGCTCATCACCAAAATCCACCCAGAGCTTGATCGCAGGTTTGCGCGCCTCCGGATAATCTTCCGCCCGCACCACCGTGCCGACACGAATATCGACCTTCAGAAAATCGTCAAAACTGATCTCAGCCATTGGCCAGCTCCCGGCTCCGCTCCGCCGCCGCGCCCACGGTTTTGATCATCAGAGGCGGCAACCCTTCTGCGGTGTCCATCAGAACCTCCAGCCCGGCCTGCGTGGTGCCATTGGGGCTGGTCACATTGATGCGCAGCTGCGCGGGGCTTTCCTCAGCACTCTCTGCCAGCGCGCCTGCACCGGCCACCGTGGCTTTCGCCAGCGCCATGGACAACTCGGGTGACAAGCCCTGTGCCTCTCCTGCCGCCGCCATGGTCTCGATCATATGAAACACATAGGCCGGGCCCGAGCCGCTCAGTCCGGTGACCGCATCCATCTGGCTTTCACGCTCAAGACGCACCACCTGCCCAACTGCCGAAAGCAGCGCCTCAGAGGCAACCAATCCGGCCTCTCCCGCAGGCCCATTGGCCACGATTGCCGTGATGCCCTTGCCGACTGCCGCGGGCGTGTTGGGCATGGCGCGCACGATCGGGGTGTTTTCGCCAAGAATATCTTCGTAGGTGCCGATGGAGATGCCCGCCGCAACCGAGACAAACAGCGTCTCGCCATTGCCCATGGCCGCCAAGACCGGTAGCGCATCCGCCATCATCTGTGGTTTCACCGCGATCAGCACCACCGCAGGCGCGGCTGGCAGCTCTGCATTCACATGGACACCGCTCTGCCGCACCCAATCGCTGGGAAAGGGATCCTGCACCCAGACCGATCCCGCAGGCAGCCCATCCGCCAGCCAGCCCTGCAACATCGCAGAGCCCATCTTGCCGCAGCCCAAAAGCACCAGCCCGCGCTCGGCCACCAAAGTCATGTCCATGAAAGCCCCCTTATCCTGTTGGGGGCAAGTGTTACGCCCGCCCGTAGGCCTCTGCAATGGCAACTTGCATTGCATCTTTCACAGTTCGCTCACCCCAGACCACAAGCTGAAACGCCGGGTAAAACCGCTCTGCGTTCTGCACCGCGTTGCGGATCATCGTGTCGATCTGATCAGGGCTCGCCACCTGTCCGCCCGCCAGCACCAGACCATAGCGATAAATCATCAGCTGCTGGCGCTCCCAATAGGTGAAGGCACCGGACCAGCACTCATCATTCACCGCATTCAGCGTCTCATAAAGCTGCGGCAGCTTCTCTTCCGGCGGCTGCGCTTCATAGGAACAGACCAGCCGCAAAGTCTCGTCATAGGCAGACCAGGCCAGCGTGATGGAATAGGTCTTCCACTGTCCTTCGACCGCCATTGCGATCTGATCATCTGCGATCCGCTCAAAATTCCAGTCCCGCACCTCTGCGATATGCTCAACGATATCAATAGGGTGCAGGTCTTCTTCCAGAAACTGCTCTGATAATGCCATGGCGCCACCTCGTTTTGCTATCGCGTGGGGATTGGCAGCTCCCCTAACGCTTGGTGCCTGCTCTAGGAACTGTGGAAAACTCCACCGCCCTTACAACATATGGTGAGGTGCCCTTTACGATGTGTAAAGCAAAATATCTGTGGATAACGCAATAAGTTGTGGATTAAAGTGAAGTATGCACAAGTCTCCACCGCCCGGTGAGAGACCCAAGGAAGGGCTGTTCCCAATGCCCGGATTTTCACCAGATTCCAAGAGGATAGTGATGGGACAGCAGGAATTCCCCTTTGCGCAGGTCGATGTCTTCACCGACAGCCCGAGTTTTGGCAACCCGCTGGCCGTTGTGGGCGACGCAGAGCCCCTCAGCGACGCCCAAATGGGACAACTCGCCAACTGGACCAACCTGAGTGAAACAAGCTTTCTGCTGCCGCCCCGCGATCCTGCGGCCGACTACCGCGTGCGGATTTTCACCCCGGCACAAGAGCTGCCGTTTGCCGGCCACCCGACGCTCGGAAGCGCTCAAGTCTGGCTCAACCAAGGCGGCACACCCAAAGGCGGCGACATCCTGCAAGACTGCGGCGCAGGCCTGATCCGCATCCGCCGCGACGGCGAGAAGCTCTTCTTCATGGCCCCGCCCCTCACTCGCAGCGGCGCACTGGATGCAGACACCCGCGCCCGCGCCATCAAAGGCCTCGGCCTCTCAGAGACAGACATCATAGAGGCCGCATGGGTCGACAATGGCCCCGGCTGGGCGGCGCTTCTGCTGCGCGATCACGCCACGGCCATGGCCATCTCGCCGGACTACGCCACGCTGAACGGCCTGCGCATCGGCGTTGTTGCCCCGGCAACGGAAACCGACTTTGAGGTGCGCGGCTTCACCGCCCGCGGGCTGGAAGACCCGGTGACAGGCAGCCTGAACGCAGGCATCGCCCAATGGCTCATCGGTGCAGGCCATGCCGCACCCAGCTACATCGCCGCACAAGGCACCGCCTTGGGGCGCAAAGGCCGCGTGCATGTGCAAAGTGATGGCGGCGAGATCTGGGTCGGCGGCGCCGTGCAGAGCTGCATCACAGGCACAATCGTGCTGTAATCAAAAGAAAAAGGGCCGACCCATCGGCCAGCCCCACAGCCTTCAGCTCGGCAAACGCCTAAGCCTTACTTGCCCTCCAGCGCCTCGATCCGCGCTTTCAGGGCTTCGTTTTCTTCACGGGCCTTCTGCGCCATGGCGCGCACCGCATCAAATTCCTCACGGGTGACAAAATCGCGATCCGCCAGCCAGCGGTCCATCAGCGATTTCATGGCGTTCTCCGCCTCATCCTTGGCGCCCTGAGCGACACCCATGGCGTTGGTCATCAACTGAGACATGTCGTCCATGAATTTGTTCCGGGTTTGCATCGCTCTCTCCGCATTGTGATCCTGACCCCTTATATGGGCGTCAACGCCCGCAGACACAAGGTTGACTTTGTCGCGCACACCCGGCCATTTGGGCCGCAAACGGAGAGGCACATGAGCGGACAAATTCCCTTCCCCAATATCTCGCCAGAGATCTTCTCGATTTCCGCCTTTGGCATGGAATTTGCCCTGCGCTGGTATGCGCTTGCCTATATTGTCGGCATCCTGATCGGCTGGCGCATTGTGCTGGCCACCATCAAGCGCGCGTCGCTCTGGCCCAACAACACCGCGCCGATCACCGCCCAACAGGTCGAAGATCTGCTCAGCTGGGTCATCCTTGGCGTGATCCTTGGCGGACGCCTTGGCTATGTGCTGTTTTACAAACCGGCCTTCTACCTCGCCAATCCGGGGGACATCATCCGCATCTGGGATGGCGGCATGGCCTTTCACGGCGGCATGCTGGGCGTGATCTTCGCGGGCTTCCTCTATTGCCGCAAATATGACCTGCGCCCGATGCAGGTCGGGGATGCCATGGCACTTGGCGTACCGATCGGCTTGTTTCTGGGCCGGATCGCCAACTTCATCAACGCCGAGCTCTGGGGCCGCCCCACCGATCTGCCATGGGGCGTGATCTTCCCCGGTCAGGCCGCGCAGGATTGCGGCCAGCTGGTGGCCTATTGCGCGCGCCACCCCTCCCAGCTCTATGAAGCCCTCATGGAAGGCGTGATCCTTGGCAGCCTCATGTTGTGGCTCGCCTATCGCCGCGGCGCGCTCAAACGCCCCGGCACGCTGATCGGCACCTTCCTTGCAGGCTACGGCACCGCGCGTTTCCTCGTAGAGTTTGTCCGCCAACCCGATGCGCAGTTCATTTCGCCGGGCAACCCGCTCGGCCTCGCGCTGCAGATGAACGGCTACGGCTTCACCATGGGGCAGCTGCTCTCGCTACCCATGATCGCCCTCGGCCTCTACCTGATCCTGCGCGCACGCCCTGACCCCGCGCCCGCCACATGAGCACATTGACCCAGCATCTCCTCGCCCGGATTGAGGCCCACGGCCCCATGACCGTGGCGGACTATATGGGTGAGGCGCTGCTGCATCCCACGCTGGGCTATTACACCACACGCGATCCTCTGGGCGCCGCCGGTGATTTCACCACCGCGCCGGAGATCAGTCAGATGTTTGGCGAACTCATTGGCCTCTCGCTGGCGCAGGCCTGGCTTGATCAAGGCCCCCCTGCCCCTTTCACACTGGCCGAACTCGGCCCCGGGCGCGGCACGCTCATGGCCGACATTCTGCGCGCCACCCGCGCAGTGCCCGGCTTTCACGCCGCCGCCCAGATCCACCTTGTGGAAGCCTCCCCAACCCTGCGCGCCAAACAGCGCGACACCCTCGGCGATCAAGTCATATGGCACGACAGCCTCGACACCCTGCCGGATCAGCCGCTGTATCTCATCGCCAACGAGTTTTTTGACGCCCTCCCGATCCGCCAATATCAGCGCGGCGCGGAAGGCTGGCACGAGCGCCTGATCGCCATGCGCGACGGCGCGCTTGCCTTTGCCTTGGGGCCAGAGCTGCCGCAGCCGCATCTCACGCACCGCCTTGCCGACACGGTGCAAGACAACATCGTTGAAACCTGCCCACAGGCCAGCGCCATCGCCGATCAGATCGGCACCCGCCTCCGCGACGCGGGCGGCGTGGCGCTCTTGATTGACTACGGCGACTGGCGGTCTCAAGGCGACACCTTGCAGGCGCTGCAAGATCACGCCTTCATCGACCCGCTTGCCGCGCCGGGCGCAAGCGACCTCACTGCCCATGTGGATTTTGAGGCCCTGGCACAGGCCGCCCCCTGCGCCCACAGCCGCCTCACCCCGCAAGGCGTGTTTCTGGAGCGCCTCGGCATCACCGCCCGCGCACAGGCCCTGGCCGCAAACCTCAGCGGCGCGGCGCTTGCCAGCCACATCGCCGCACATCGCCGCTTGACGCACCCCGAGGAAATGGGAAACCTGTTCAAAGTCCTCGCGCTCTTCCCCGAAGGCGGCACACCCCCAGCAGGATGCACCACATGACACTTGAGATACTCACCTCGGACCTGCTTGCCCCCGTGCATCATGGCTTCTTCACCCGTCGCGGCGGCGCTTCTTCCGGCATCTTCGAAGGCCTCAACTGCGGCATGGGTAGCTCTGATCAGTCTGAGATTGTTGCGATCAACCGCCAGCGTGTGGCCGATGCGATGGAGGTCGACATCGCCCACCTCGCCTCCGTGCATCAGGTGCATTCCGCCGATGTCTACACCGCCACCGGCCCCATCACTGGCGAGCGCCCGCGCACCGATGCGATTGTCACCAACCAACCCGGCCTTGCGCTCTCGATCCTCACCGCAGACTGCCAGCCGGTTCTGTTCTCAGACCCTGAGGCCGGTGTGATCGGGGCCGCCCACGCAGGCTGGCGCGGCGCATTGGACGGCATTCTCGAAGCCACCGTAGAGGCCATGGAAGCCCTCGGCGCCTCCCGTGCCAACATCCGCGCCGTGATCGGCCCCTGCATCAGCCAAAGCGCCTATGAGGTTGGCCCCGAGTTTCTGGACAACTTCCTTGCCGAAGACCCCGAGAACAGCCGCTTCTTTGCCAATGGCGAAGGTGACCGCATGCTGTTTGACCTGCCCGCCTACGGGCTGCACCGCCTGCGCCGCGCGGGTGTCGGAGAGGCCGAGTGGATCCGCCACTGCACCTATGCCGATGCAGACAGGTTTTACTCCTACCGCCGCACCACCCACGCCAAAGAAGCAGACTACGGCCGCCTGATTTCCTGCATCCGCCTCTAAACACGGCCCATGAAAGGCCTTTGTTTTAAAGGCCTTCACCAATACCGCCAAATTGTCACCGCATTTTCCTAAAATCTGACCAATCCTGCCCCATCTCTGCCTCAATTCGACACGAGACTGATCTCAAGTTGGAAACAATAGGCCCGACAGAGGCCAGAAAGACCAAGGAGAGCAGACATGAAAACCCAGAGCCGCTTTATCAAATCCGTTGTTGCCGCATCCAAAGCAGACGCCCCTCAGATGCCTTGGGCCCGTGGCCAGCGCCGCGCCGCATTCATTGCAAAGCGCAAAGGCGTGCAGCTCAAAAAAGTGGCGTAACGCGCGAGGCGCCCACTTCCGGCGCTGCCCGCTTGCCTCAACGCACGACCCTCCAGAAAAAGCGCAAAGCATCTTGCCAGAATTGCGGGCTGCTTTGCGCTTCTGCATATGTCAGCCCCGCATATGCGCAAATCAGCCACCGCTTCACACGCGCTCATCAGCGCATTTTCGCAAAGCCCATCGGCTCCGTTGCTTAAATCCTTAAACCGTCTATAACGCTCGCCAAATTCTCATGTCAGAGGCGCATATGACGGACACACCTCAAGTCGGCATCATTATGGGCAGCCAATCCGATTGGCCCACCATGAAAGAAGCAGCCACCATTCTGGAAGAGCTGGGCATCACCTACGAGAAGAAGATCGTCTCCGCCCACCGCACCCCGGATCGCCTCTGGTCTTACGGCAAAGAAGCCGCAGATCGTGGCCTGCAGGTGATCATCGCAGGCGCAGGCGGCGCGGCCCATCTGCCCGGCATGATGGCCTCCAAAACCCGCGTGCCTGTGGTGGGTGTTCCGGTCCAGACCCGCGCGCTTTCCGGTGTCGACAGCCTTTATTCCATCGTGCAGATGCCCAAAGGTTTCCCCGTGGCCACCATGGCCATTGGTGCAGCCGGTGCCGCCAACGCAGGCCTCATGGCCGCAGGCATTCTGGCGCTGCAGGATGCTGACCTTGCCACCCGCCTTGATGCGTGGCGCGACGCCCTCTCGGCCTCTATCCCGGATGAACCCCAAGATGACTGATCCCCTTCCCCTCGGTTCCACCATCGGCATCCTCGGCGGCGGCCAGCTTGGCCGCATGCTCTCTGTGGCCGCCTCCCGTCTGGGCTACAAAACCTGCATCTATGAGCCCGGCGGCGATTGTCCGGCCAGCCACGTGGCGAATTATCACTTCCAGAAAAGCTACGACGACGCCGAGGCCCTGCGCGCCTTTGCCGAAGCTGTGGATGTCATCACCTATGAGTTTGAAAACATCCCCACCTCCGCGCTCGACATACTTGAGGCCCATGTGCCGATCCGCCCGGGCCGCGAAGCGCTGCGCGTCAGCCAGGACCGCCTGACGGAAAAAACCTTCCTGCGCGAACTGGGCCTGAAAACCGCGCCCTTCGCGGATGTCACCGACGCCGAAACCATGGCCGCCGCCGTGTCCGAGATCGGCGCGCCAGCGATCCTGAAAACCCGCCGCTTCGGCTATGATGGCAAAGGTCAGGCCCGCCTAAAAACCGATGCCGATGCAGAGGCCGCGCTGGCCGATATGGCCGGTGCCCCCGCGCTGCTGGAAGGTTTCGTGGACTTCTCCCACGAAGTCTCCGTGATTGCCGCGCGCGGCATCGACGGTCAGGTCGCCTGCTTTGATCCGGGCGAAAACGTGCATGCGGACGGCATCCTGCGCACCACCATCGTGCCCGCCCGCCTCACCGCCGCCCAGCGTATGGACGCGGTGCTGCTTGCCGCCAACATCCTGAACGCGCTGGAGTATGTCGGTGTCATGGGTGTGGAGCTCTTCGTCACTTCTGAGGGACTCATCGTCAATGAAATCGCCCCGCGCGTGCACAACTCCGGTCACTGGACCCAAAACGGCTGCGCGGTGGATCAGTTCGAACAACACATCCGCGCCGTGGTCGGCCTGCCTCTGGGCGACGGCCAGCGTCACAGCGATGTGGTGATGGAAAACCTGATTGGCGACGACATGGACCAGCTCCCCGCCCTGCTCAAAGAGCGCGACACCGCCGTGCACCTCTACGGTAAGTCCGAGGTCAAAGCAGGCCGCAAAATGGGCCACGTCAACCGCGTCAAACGCGACTCCGCCAAGTAAGGCTTCAAGGCGCAGTCAAAGGGCCCTGTCGCGGGGCCCCGCCTTCTCATTCGTCAAATATCCTGGGGTAGCCACATCATAGATGTGGCAGGGGCGAAGCCCCCTCTTTTCCCCTCAGGCCGCCATAAACCGCGCCGCCACATCTCCGGCCATATGGCTCACACGCCCGCCCACCAGCGTTGCGCCAATGCGCCCATCCGGTGCCATCACAATCAGATCCGCGCGTTTGCCCGCCTCAAGCGTGCCGCGATCGCTCAGCCCCAGCACCGCTGCCGGCCGTGCCGAGATCAGCGCCCAGCCGGTGGCCAGATCACAGACACCCTCCTCAACCATGCGCAGCACCGCTTGTTTGGGGGCCGGATAGTGGTAGTCAGAGGCCAGCGCATCCACCAGCCCTTCGGCCACCAGCTCTGAGGCGGTCACATTCCCGGAATGGCTGCCGCCGCGCACCACATTGGGCGCGCCCATCACCACCGGATCGCCCGCTGCCTGCGCCGCCTCTGCCGCTGCGCGTGTCTCGGGAAACTCGCTGATCGCCAGCCCACGCGCCCGCCAAAAGGCCCGTGTCTCCGCTGTGTCATCATCATGACTGCCCAGCCGCACGCCCTTGGCTGCCAAACGCGCCGCCAATCTGGCCACTGCCTCCGGCACCGCGTCCCGCGCATCATGCAGCGCCTTAAGCAAGGCCAGATGCGCCTCCGGGCTGCGCCCGCTCTTCAAGGCCTGCCCGGTCAGCCGGGGCGGCTTCTTACCCTTCTCCAAGGCGGCATGCGGCAGGTGGTCGTTAAACACCACATAGGGCACGCCGTGCGCATCCACCGCCGCCTCAAAAGCGGCGTAGTCAGACAGCAAATGGCTCTCAAAACGCAGCTGCACCCGCATGTCGGTCAACAGCCCTTCGGCTGCATCGAGCGCAGTCAGAAAGCGCTGCGCAAAATCGGGGCTGCGCATGCCGCCTTCCCAGCTCCAGAATTGGGCCAGCACAGCGGTGGTGATGCCATTGGCCGCCAGCTCCGCATCCACCGACATCAGCCCGTCGCCAAGGTTCTTCATTGCGCCGCGGCGCGGGGCCAGATGGCGCTCAAAACCGTCGCCGTGCAGATCGACAATGCCCGGCAATATCCGAAACCCGCTCAGATCAATCGCACGCCCCTGCCTCTGCCCCGGTGCGGTCAAGACCCCGTCGCGCACACCAAGCGTGACCTGCGCCAAACCGTCCGGCAAAAGCACCTCCGCGCCCGTCAGATCCAGCGCCAGATCCAGCGCCGGATCACTCATCGCGGCGCGCCTCTTCATCACAGGCAGAGGCCACGCAGTCATCTTCCACAATCCGCTGCAAAGCCCGCACGGTGGCGTCCGCCCCCTCAAAACCCAGCTCCGGATCAAAAGCCCCTTCTGCAAGGAAGGCCTCCACCTGCGCGATCACCACCGGATTGTTCATCATAAACGTATGGGTCACCGGCAGGACGATATGATCTTTCATGCCCGCCACTTTGGTGCTGGCCACCGAAACCTTGCCGTCATCCGGCCCCTCGATCAGGCTTGAGAAATAGGGGTTCAGAGAGCGATCCCCCGCAATCACACCCAGCTCAAAATCCACCGGCGGCAGATCGCTTGGCAACCCGTCCGTGCCCAGCTCCTGCCCCGCCGGACCATTCAGCCACTCAAACGGCGCCAGATCGCGCAGCTCGTCCACCACTTCGCTGCCCTTGTTGGGCGGCCCCAACATCACCACACGGCCGAGATTTTCAGGCCGGTTGTTCACAAACCACTGGCGCAGCAGAATGCCGCCCATGGAATGGGTCACAAAATGCACCTTCCGGTCGCCGCATTTCGCGACCGCCTCAGGCAGGGTGCCATAGGCCAGATGCGCGATGTCTTCCTTGGTCGAAGGATAGCCCTGCCGCACCACCTCATAGCCATGCCGCTCAAGCGCCAGCTGCATCACCACAAAAGAATTCTTGGTGCGGGCCAGCCCATGCAGCATCACCACACATTCCTCTGCCCGCGGGTCTTCGGTCTCAGTTGGCACGGTGCCCAGCACAGGCGCGGCCATCATCGGCAGGAGCGCGGCCAGAACGGCGCATTTTCGGATCATATGTCTCATGGCCTTGAGATAGGCGCTCCGCCCGCTCTACAAAAGCAAAAACCTTACGGAACTTTATGCATGTCGCCGCCTTCGCCCTCTCCCCGTCTCGCTGCCCGCGCCATTATCCTGCAAGAGGGCAAGCTGCTGCTGGTGAATGCCTACCCGGAAGGTCAAAGCGATCTCTGGTGTGTGCCCGGCGGCGGGGTGGAGCGGCACAGCTCGCTGAAAGAAAATCTCGCCCGTGAGGTCTGGGAGGAATGCGGCCTCACCGTCGCCGTGCATGATCCCTGCCTGATCAATGAATTTCACGACCCAAGCGGCAGCTTTCATCAGGTCGACATCTATTTCCGCTGCACCATCACCGAAGGCAGCCTGTCGCGCGACTGGAAAGATCCGGAGAACATCGTCACCGAGCGGCGGTTTTTCTCACGTGAAGAGCTAACCCAGGTGCGGTTTAAGCCTGACAGCCTGCCCGATGTAGCTTGGGGCACCGGTCTCACCTATGATCCGCTGGAACCCATCGTGAAGCCCTAATCACGCTGCAGTGCTGTGCTACGGCTTAAGCCTTGCGCATCGACACCAGCACGCCGCCAATCACCAGCACCGCTGCACCGACAAACCGCAGGGTCAGCGGCTCTGCCAGAAACGCCATGCCACCCGCCATGGCGATCACCGGCACGGTCAGCTGCGCCACCGCCGCGCGGCTTGCGCCCAGCCCCGGCAGGATCGCATACCACAGCGCATATCCCAGCCCCGAGGTGATCACGCCAGAGACCACCGCCAGCGCCACGCCCTGCCCGCTCAGCGCCGCAGCACCGCCGATCACAATTTCGCCAGCCAGCGCCCAGCTCAGCAAAACCGCCACCGGCGCGGCCAGAATGAAGTTCATCGCCGTGGCCTGCGTCGCATCTGATTCTTTGCGTCCCTGCAGCGAATAGATGCCCCAGCCAAGGCCCGCCGCCGCCATCGCTGCCGCATGGGCCACCGACACGGCACCGCCCGCGCTCCCGCCTGAACCCGGCGCAAGCAACCAGACCAGCCCCGCCAGCGCCAATCCGGCACCAAGCCATCGGGTCATCGGCATGTCTTCACGCGCCACCACCGCGCCGCCAAACATGGTGATTTGCACCACGCCAAACAGGATCAGCGCGCCAAGCCCCGCATCCAAGCCGCGATAGGCCAATGAGAAGCCAAAGATATACGCCAGAAGGCCCGCCACCGCGACGCCGCGTCCAACGCCGCCAATGGCAAAGCCACGCTTCTGCCAGGCAATCAGCACCCCCAGCGCCAGCGCGCCGGAGACAAGCCGGATCACACCAAAGCTCATGGCATCCATGCCAAGCCCGCCCACAGCGGCGCGGTTCAGAACAGAGTTCGCGGCAAAGGCGGTCATCGTGATGGCGGTCAGAAGCAAAAGTCTCATACCGCCCTGAGTGACACGCGTGGCCGGGACGAGCAAGCCATCCCGACCACGCGCAGCCCCGGGTGTCGCCGCCGGACCAAAGCAGCAACAGAGGGGCCGGGCTTAATGCAAGGCAACGAGACATTTCGCGATACCGCATCGAGCGGAACGCGGCACCGCCACGCTGGGGGGAGCTGTCAGCCCCGCTACCTTTGCTCAGCCATCACGTCGCGCGCAAAGTCCTGATTGCGCGCCTTATCTCCAATCCACATCGCCATATAGCGATCCCGAATATTGTCATGCTGCAGGGTGCAGGTCTGGGTGCCATTCACCCAAAACCGCAACGCATCCGCACCTCTGGGGGCCGCCACAATCCGGTCGCCCGGCTGGATGTCGCGGTAACAACTGGTCAGCTTGGACAGGATATCCGCGTGATCTGCCTGTTCGCCTTCAATCCGTGTCAGCTCTTCCAGCGACGCCCGCAGTAAAATCTTGCGCCGGATCTTGCGCTGATATTCGATCTTCAGCGCATATTTCCCATCGCGGTCAAATCCCTGCCCCTGCGGTGCAAACATCTGTGCATCATAGACTTTCAGACCCAGATAACGAAACTGTCCTGAGCCCAGCGCCTGAGGCTGCCCCAACAGGCTCTCCACCTCCGGCGCGGCGGTGGCAGAGGTCTCCGCCTTGGCGGTTGCCCCCCAGCCGAGCGCAAGCGCGAGCGTAAGGCAGAGCATCAAAGAGCGTTCCCGGATCGGCATTCTAAAATGCATGGTTGTCGCCCTCCCTTGCGCGCTTTAGGTCCACCCCCGCCCAGAATTCAGACCAGTATTCAGAGTTTTTCTGGCCGGTTTGAGAAAGATACGCAGAGAAAAGGCGCCCGGATCACTCCGAACGCCTCTGTTTTGGGGAGAAAATGACGGCTACTTGCGCCCCTTTCGCCCTTTATGGGCTTTGGTGACGGTTTTGATCATCTTGCCGAAGTTTTTGTCATAGGCCCGTCGCTCTGCCAGCGAGGCGGTGTTGTGCCGCTCCTCTGCCTCCAGCTTGCGCCACCGCTCCAGCCGATCCGCATCCAGCGTGCCCGCCGCAATCGCCGCACGCACGGCGCACCCCGGCTCGCTTTCATGGGCGCAATCGCGGAATTTGCACTGCGTCGCCAGCTCGACCACATCGGCAAACAAATCCGCCAAGCCGTCACCTGCCTCCGCAAGCTGCAACTCGCGCATCCCCGGCGTGTCCAGAATGGCCAGTCCGGCCTCGGTGAAATGCAACTGCCGCGCCGTGGTGGTGTGCCGCCCGCGGCTGTCATCCTCACGGATCGCCCCGGTCTCGGCCTGCTCACTGCCAAAGAGCGCATTGACCAACGTGGATTTCCCCACACCGGAGGTGCCAAGGAACGCCACCGTCTGCCCCGGCGCGCACCAGTCGGCGAGCTTTGCGGCAGGTTCTTCGCTTTTGGCGTTCAGCAACACCACCGGCACCCGATCCGAAATCCGCTGCGCCTCGTCCACAAAGGGCGCGGTGTCTTCACACAGATCCGCCTTGGTCAAAACGATCACCGGCGTCACATCCGCCTCAAAGGCCAGCGCCAGAAACCGCTCCAGCCGCGCCACGTTGAAATCATTGTTGCAGCTGGTCACCACAAAGGCGGTGTCCACATTGGCGGCAATCATCTGAATGCTGCGGTCGTGCCCGGCGGCGCGGCGTTTAAACAGGCTCTTGCGCTCCAGCACTTCGCTGTGGCTCGGCAGCTCCGCATTATACAAAAGCCAGTCCCCCACCGTGGCCTCAGGCCCCGGCGGGATCAGCGCCTCAATGCCGTCGCCGCGCACACGCAATCCGTTGCGATGCACTTCCACCACCCGCACCGGCGGAGAGGCCTCCAGAGCATCGAGATCGGTCTGCTGGGCAAAGAAAGGCTGCCAGCCCAGAATATCCAGCGGCGCGCGCTTGGGGGTGTCAGAAGGGGTGCCACTGCTGGGCAAAAATTGGGAATAGTCCCGTGTCATTGGTCATGAACTCTCATGGATCAGCCACACGCTGCGCATCTGGCCGAAAGGTAACAGAAAATAGTGGGGGCACAAACGCTCAGCCCCGCGCCAAAGCGCTTGGGTCGCTGATCTGTTGGTGCATCGGGTGGGCACTCTGCCACCCGCCATGTTCAGGCATCCTGATACCGGGCCATAAAACCTCCATCTGAGTTGCCCTAGCTCTACGCCCAAGGCCCGCGCGCGTCAATTATTCAGCCCGCGTGGCGCGCCACAAAATCCTGCATCATCGCCACCAGCATCGGCGCCTGTTTCGGCGTGATCACATGCCCCATGCCGTCAATCGCGTGATAGTCACACCCGGGGATCAACCCGGCAATCTCCGCCCCCGCCTCCGGCGGGATCAACGTGTCGCTTTCGCCGTGAATGACCTGACAGGGCACCGTCACTTGGGTCAGATCATGCCGTCGGTCTGTGGAGGCAATCACCGCCAGCACCTGCCGGTTCACACCTTCCGGATCAAAGCCCCGGTCATAGGCCAGCCCTGCCTGCGCCGTCAGCTCTGCTTCTGTCATCGGATAAGCCGGGCTGCCCCAGAACTCATATTCCCGCAGCGCATTGGCAATGAAATCCTCCCGCGCCACCGGATGCGCCAACAAGGTTGCCAGCCACTCCGCGTTGCCCCCGCGCTCCGCAAAGGGGCGCGCCGTGGCCATCACGATGGTGCCGCTCAGCAAACGCGCGGCGTGATCCATGCACAAGAGCTGCACAATCGCCCCGCCCATCGACATGCCAAACACATGTGCTGTCTCGATGCCCAGCGCATCCATCACGCCAATGGTGTCCGCCGCCATGTCATTCAGACGATAAGCCGCTGGCACCGCGCCCTCCGCCAAGGCCTGCGCCGTAATCGCCTCCGCCTGACTGGGCACGCCCTCCTTGGGGCAGCGCTGCGACAACCCCACATCGCGGTTGTCAAACACCACCACGCGAAACCCAGCGTCGGCCAGACCCTGCGCAAATTCTGCAGGCCAATGGATCAGCTGCGACCCCAACCCGCGAATAAGCACCAGCGGCACGCCTTCGCGCGGTCCGTGATCTTCCACCTCAATCTGAATGCCATTTGCCGTGATCTGCATCTTCTACCCTTTGTGCTCTTGCCGCAGCACGTTCTTCTGCACCTTGCCCATGGTGTTGCGCGGCAGGGCGTCCATGATCTGATACACCCGCGGATGTTTGAACCGCGCCAGCCGTTTGTCCACCTCTGCCTTGATCGCCTCCACGTCCAGCGTGGCACCGGGCTGCGCCACCAAAGCCGCAATCACGCTCTCGCCAAAATCCGCATGGGGCACGCCATAAACCGCGCTTTCAGAGACCCCTTCCAGATCGTTGAGCACATCCTCAACCTCCTTGGGGTAGATATTATATCCCCCTGAGATGATGAGATCTTTCGCCCGCCCCACAATGGTCACGCGCCCATCCGGTTCCATCACTGCCAAATCGCCGGTGATGAAAAACCCATCCTCGCGCAACTCCTCAGCAGTCTTTTCCGGCATCTGCCAATAGCCCTGAAACACATTGTCCCCGCGCACCTCGATCATACCGATCTCCCCATAGGGCAGGGTCGCGCCGGTCTCCGGATGGGTGATCTTCACCTCGGTGCCCGACAGCGCATAGCCCACGGTGCCCGCCACCCGCGCGCCCGTGTAAGGGTTGGAAGTGATCATATTGGTCTCCGTCATGCCGTACCGCTCCAAAATGCGGTGCCCGCTGCACGCCTCAAAGGCCTGATGGGTCTCTGCCAGCAACGGTGCTGAGCCGGAAATAAACAGCCGCATATTGGCGCAAAGGTCTTTGTCAAACCGCGCATCGCCAAGTAGCCGCGTGTAAAACGTCGGCACGCCCATCATCAGCGTGGACTGCGGCAAGGCGCTCAGGATCATCTCCAGATCGAACTGCGCCATCAGCCGCACCCGCGCGCCGGCCAGCAGCGAGGTGTTCATCGCCACAAACAGCCCATGGGTGTGGAAAATCGGCAAAGCATGAACCAACTTGTCCTCGGATGTGATCTGCCACAGATCGGTCAGCGACTGCGCATTGGACAGCAGGTTTTTATGCGACATCATCGCACCTTTGGAGCGTCCGGTGGTGCCGGAGGTGTAAAGCAACCCTGCCAGATCCTCTGGCCCGCGCGCCACCGTCTCAAACGCTGCAGGCTGCGCATCCGCCGCCGCGCTCAGGCTCCCGCCCTCTGCGGTCAGGGTCAAAACCTGCGCGCCCACATCCGCTGCGATCTCTCCGATCTGCGCCGCATCTTTGGCGTCACAGACAATCAGCTTGGGTGTCGCGTCTTCGCAGAAATAGCGCACCTCCTCCTGCGTATAGGCGGTGTTGAGCGGCAGATAGACCGCCCCCGCCTGCAGCGCGCCGCCATAAAGCGCCAGCGCATCGCGCGTCTTTGGCCCCTGCACCACCACCCGCTCACCGGGCGCCACACCGGCCTCTGCCAACACACGCGCCATCTGCGCGGCCCGGGCCACAAAATCCTGATAGGTCACCAGAACCCCGTCATCGCACTCCAGAAAAACAGCCGAATTCTGCGCATGAGGCGCAATCAATGCGTCATAAAGTGTGTTGGTCACGCCGGTTCATCCTTCGTCGGTTTGGCTTGCGGGCCGACCTTTGGGCATCCCGACAGGATTTTCAAGAACCATAAAACAAAGCCTGCGCCCCCATTTTCCGCCCAAAACAAGAAACTTCTGTAACAGCCGTTGACTCCCCCGCATTCGCCCCCTACCTCTTTCGCCGTTAGCACTCGCCATTAGGGAGTGATAACGGCTCCGCTGAGGAGTCAGGGAGACACTTTAATTAGGGAAACCTAGTCATGGCTTTTACACCTCTGCATGACCGCGTGCTCGTTCGCCGCGTTGAAAGCGACGAGAAAACCGCAGGCGGTCTGATCATTCCAGACAGCGCCAAAGAAAAACCAGCTGAAGGCGAAGTTGTATCCGTGGGCGCAGGCGCACGTGACGACAAAGGCGCACGCGTCGAGCTCGACGTGAAAGCGGGCGACAAAGTCCTGTTTGGCAAATGGTCCGGCACCGAAGTCACCGTTGACGGTGAAGAGCTGCTGATCATGAAAGAATCCGACATCATGGGCATCATTGCCTGATCGTCTGACCGCAATTTACGAATTTAGGAGCCTATAAAATGGCAAAAGACGTCAAATTCGACACCGAAGCCCGCAATGCAATGCTGCGCGGCGTGAACGTTCTCGCAGACGCAGTCAAAGTGACCCTCGGCCCAAAAGGCCGTAACGTTGTTCTGGAGAAATCCTTCGGCGCACCACGCATCACCAAAGACGGTGTCTCTGTGGCCAAAGAGATCGAGCTGGAAGACAAGTTCGAGAACATGGGCGCACAGATGGTGAAGGAAGTTGCTTCCCGCACCAACGACGAAGCCGGCGACGGCACCACCACTGCAACCGTTCTGGCACAAGCCATCGTGCGTGAAGGCCTCAAGCAGGTTGCTGCTGGTCTGAACCCAATGGACCTGAAGCGCGGCATCGATCTGGCAACTGCGAAAGTTGTTGAAGGCATCAAATCCGCATCCCGCGAAGTTGCTGACTCCGCAGAAGTTGCTCAGGTTGGTACCATCTCCGCAAACGGCGAAGCCGAAATCGGCCAGCAGATCGCAGACGCGATGCAGAAAGTTGGCAACGAGGGCGTGATCACCGTTGAGGAAAACAAAGGTCTGGAAACCGAGACCGATGTTGTTGAGGGTATGCAGTTCGACCGCGGCTACCTCTCCCCTTACTTCGTGACCAACGCAGACAAAATGATCGCTGATCTGGACGACTGCATGGTGCTGCTGCACGAGAAGAAACTGTCTTCCCTGCAGCCAATGGTTCCACTGCTTGAGCAAGTGATCCAGTCCCAGAAGCCTCTTCTGATCATCGCAGAAGACGTGGAAGGCGAAGCGCTGGCAACTCTGGTTGTGAACAAACTGCGCGGCGGCCTGAAAATTGCTGCTGTTAAAGCACCTGGCTTCGGCGACCGCCGCAAAGCCATGCTGCAGGACATCGCAATCCTGACCGGTGGTCAGGTTATCTCCGAAGATCTGGGCATGAAGCTCGAGAACGTCACCATGGACATGCTCGGCACCGCCAAGAAAATCGAGATCACCAAAGACGAAACCACCATCGTTGACGGTGCAGGCGAGAAAGCAGAGATCGAAGCACGCGTGGCTCAGATCCGCACTCAGATCGAAGAAACTTCTTCCGACTACGACCGTGAGAAGCTGCAAGAGCGCGTTGCCAAACTGGCAGGCGGTGTTGCTGTGATCCGCGTTGGCGGCATGACCGAAGTGGAAGTGAAAGAGCGCAAAGACCGTGTGGACGATGCTCTGAACGCAACCCGCGCAGCTGTGCAGGAAGGCGTGATCGTCGGCGGTGGTGTTGCTCTGGTTCAGGCTGGTAAAGCACTGGAAGGTCTGGAAGGCGCAAACGCTGACCAGAACGCGGGCATCAACATCGTGCGCAAAGCCATCGAAGCACCTCTGCGTCAGATCGCAGAGAACTCCGGTGTTGACGGTGCCGTTGTGGCGGGCAAAATCCGCGAGAGCGACGACACCTCCTTCGGCTTCAACGCACAGACCGAAGAATATGGCGACATGTTCTCCTTCGGTGTGATCGACCCAGCCAAAGTGACCCGTACCGCTCTGGAAGACGCGGCCTCCGTTGCAGGCCTGCTGATCACCACCGAAGCGATGGTTGCAGACAAGCCAGCCAAAGAAGGCGCAGGCGCACCTGCAATGCCTGACATGGGCGGCATGGGCGGCATGATGTAATCACAACTCCCGTCAGGGATTGTGATGGCGATAGTGCCTTGGCCCCGCAAGGGCCAAGGTCACGAAAGCCTCCGCCAGACACGTTTCAAAGGGTCGCCTTCGGGCGGCCCTTTTTCGCTATGTGCTGCAAGAAACGCCCAAGCCCGGATGACCAATCCGGGCAGCGCCCGACCCTCCCCATGGGAGGGCGCATTTGCGTCGTTCTTCTCTCCCCAAAACGGCAGAGTCTCTTGGCCAGATAAACTGCCAGACACGACCGCACCTAGCGCCCACCCAGGCTCAGGCGCTGCCCTTCTGATCTGCCACTTTCCATACCAGCTGCGCCCTTGTTCCGGGCCCACCACTTAGTTTACCTAAAGGCCTCTCCCGGAGCTCGAAATGTACAACCCCAAAGGCAACAGCAAAGACAAAACCACCGACGGCGTCCTGTTCACCGAAACCGCGCCGCCGGAGCACCTGCGCGGCATCGTTCATCGCTTCCTATCCCTTCGCACACCAGAGCCTCTGCCTGCCGACTACCGCTTCCACGCCCTGCCCGACGCCTGCACCTACATCGTTTTTGACCAACGCACCCCGGAGATCACCGGCGTCACCCGCCTCAGCGCCTCTGCCGAAGAGCTGAACCTCGGCCGCAGCTTCCACTTCCTCAACATCCGCTTCCTGCCCGGCGTCTGGCAACGCGACCGCGCGCCCATCTCCCATGGCCTGATCGACCAGCCATATCTCGGCACGCTGCCCCTCAAAGACATCAACGCCGCGCTTATTGGCCAAACCCCAGACGCCCAGCAGACCGCGCTTATCTCCTTCGTCGAAGACCTCCACACCCGCGGTATCCTCATCGCAAACCCCGTCACGGAAAAGATCTTCGCGCGGATCGACACCATCCATTCCGTCGCAGACATGGCCGCGACCGCACAGCTCTCCCCGCGCCAGCTCCAGCGTGTGCTCAAACAAACCACCGGCTTTACGCCCCACGACTTCCTCAAAGTCCTGCGCCTGCAACAATCCCTTGGCGGCGAGCCCTCGCTCTCCTACGCCGACCAATCCCATTTCATCCACGCCTTCCGCCGCGCCACGGGCTACACACCCGGCCAGTACGCGCGCAAATTCGATGTCTGAAATCTACAATACGCCACCCGCCGCGCCGCCTAAGCTCCCTGCATGACCACATGCACAGGAGCGCCTCATGCCCAAAATGAACACCATCGGCTGGTTTGACATCTACGTCACCGACCTCCCCCGCGCCGCCGCCTTTTACGAAACCGTGTTTGACTGCAGCTTGGAAGACATCGGCGACCTCACCGGCGAAACCCAAATGCGCGCTTTTCCAACCGACATGAGCCTTTACGGCGCAGGCGGCGCCCTCTCCAAATCACCCCACGCCCAACCGGGCGCAGGCGGCACCATTGTCTATTTCAACACCAAAGACTGCACTGCTGAGGAAACCCGTGTCACAGCCGCCGGCGGCCAAGTCCTGCGTCCCAAGTTCTCCATAGGCGAATTCGGCTTTGTCTCGCTCTGCAAAGACACCGAAGGCAACATCTTTGGTCTGAGCTCCATGGCCTAGACAGCGACCACGGATTAAGAAGCGCGGGCGGGGCGTAGCGCAAAGCCCCACCTTTCCTGCCAAGCCGCCCCCCCCCCCTCGCAATCCACCGCCGCCTCCCCTATCTCTCTGAGAACACAGCCAAACCGGATCAGACGACATGCATGTTCTCACGGTGATCGACCACCCCAACCCCGCCTCTTTCAGCCATGCGGTTGCCGCCGAATTTATGCGCGGAGCACAGGCAGCGGGTCACACCACCGAGCTGGCCGATCTCAACGCAGAAGGCTTCTCTCCGCTCTGGTCCATGGCTGATATCGAGAGCACAGACACGCCCCCGCCCGACGTGCGGCGCGAGCAGGAGCGCGTCGAGCGGTGTGACGCGATCTGCCTTGTCTTCCCGCTGTTCTGGTGGGGCATGCCGTCGATGATGAAAGGTTGGATGGACCGTGTTTTTAGCTGGGGTTGGGCCTATGATCAGCTCGATGATCCCGAACAAAGCCTGCTGAAACCCCGCACCGGCGTGTTGCTCATCCCCGCAGGCGCGCGCTCTGACGAGATGGAAGAAGAGGGCTATACGGCAGCGCTTAACACCCTCTGGAGCAAAGGCACCTTTGGCTACTTCGGCCTCGCCCCGCTCAAGATCGAACTTCTGAACGGCACCACCGGCTCCGCCCCCCGCCGCGCCGCGCTCCTTGAGCGCAGCTACCAGACGGGCCTCACCTTGGAACCGCCAACAACGAGCTAGACCGCCTTAGGCGTCCCTAAACTCCGACCGTCGCTCACCCGAGCGCCACCCGGTCAAAACCCGTGCGACATTGTCTTGAACGGGCCGCGCGCTATCAATCTCCAGATCATAGACCCGGCCCTCATGCACCTGATGGAAATCCTGCGCGGCACTCCCCAGAGGGCGATCCCCCCGCGCCTGCTCCCGCGCTTCTAACGTCTGCAAAGCGCAATGCAGCCCAACAAAATACACATCAAACGGCGCCAGCAAGCGCTTGAGGTCATCCACCCAGCGCGGATCATCCAAAATATGTTCAATGATCAGATTGTTTCCAGCTGCGGCATAGGCCGCGAGCGAGGCATTGAATCCGTCAAACACCGACACGCGTGCATCGCGCCAATCAAAATCTCCATTCGCAAAGCGCTCAGACGGCAGCACACCGCTATCACGCAGATGATCAATCGAGATGTGCCAGAACGGCAGCTCAATGACCTGCTGCAAGGCCCGCGCAAGCGTCGTTTTCCCGCTGCTTGAAGGGCCATGTAAAAGAATGATCTGTCCCGACACGCACGCCTCCCTTTTTGACCCGTCAAATGGACCCTAAACGCCCCCGCGCCCAGGCCAAAGCCTCCGCCTCAACCCGCTGCACAAAGGCGTCTTTGCCGTCAATATACGCCTCCCAATCGCCGCGCCCTTCCGCGATCAGCTGGCGTTTCAACGCGCCATAATCCGCCGCCACCTCCGGATGCGCCCGCAGGTAGTCGCGAAACGCCAGATGGCGTACCACATGGGCAGAGCCTCTTTCAAACACATGCAAGTGATGGCTGCGCTGCCCCGCAGCGTCCATCTTGCGAAAATACCGCCGCCTCGGGATGCCGAGCTCTCCCATCACCTCATAGCCCAGCGCTTCAAACTGCGCAGTGGCCGCATCCACCGCCGCCAGATCCGCCACCTCACCAAGCAGATCTAGGATCGGCTTGGCCACCAGTCCGGGCACAGAGGTACTGCCAATGTGATACAACTCGATCGCCTCTGCGCCCAGTGCCGTGTGGATCGCAGCCGCCTCTTTCGCAAAGCCCGCCGCCCATGCGGGATCATGTTCCACAACCAAAACCATGCCGCTGCATTAACCTTTCAAGTCCAAAAAATTCCACCTCCGCGAAACAGCCGCAATACCGACGCGATACCGACGTGCCAACAGGGCCACTTTTGCAGATTAATGCACCGTCCCGGCGCAACGCTTAACCCGCATCTGCCAGCGCCGCCACGCCAGATTCGCTCAGCATATAGACGCCTTTTTCGACCTTCTCAAACCAGCCATAGTGGTTGTCCCGCATCAGGGTGGTTGCGTTCTCCACACCTGTGCCACCGGCCACATCCCGCCCCCGGCTTGCGCCGTTTTCATTGAGATAGACCGCGCATTTTTCCGCATCCTGACGGTAAACCGTCACGGTTGCGCCGCGCGTCCCGCCCACATTCGGATCTCCCTCAAGGCGCGAAAACGCCTTTAAAAGCTTGACCTTACGGGCCTTGGATTTTCTCGGTTGAAACGGCACCGGATCACAATGCGCCTCCACCGCGCCATCCTTGAGCCGCACCGAAAGCACCCCGATGCCAAGCCGTTTGCACAGGCCAATATTGCCGGAAAACGCCTTCCATCCGGCCCGCCCCTTCCAGCGCGGCACCGCCACATAGACCGCATCCGTCACCGCCTGCCGTGCCACCGCCTGTTGCAGCAACGCGAGGGAGAAACCAGTCTTTAACTCTATGATGACAGGCTCTTCCCCTGCCCGCATCGCCACCACATCCGCAGCACCAACTTCGGCTTTCACCTCAAATCCCCGCACCTCCAGCCAGGCTTTGATCGGGGCATAAAGCTCTGTTTCGGCGATCTTGCTCATACCTCTTGGTAGCGACAATTTGGGCAAATGCCCACCACGCTTTGCCAGACGGTAAGCGCGCTCTTGAGCGCAGGAGGCAAACTGCTAATTTGGCGCCAATTCCTATGAGGTTTCTGATGCGCATTTTCACGACGATGTTGTTTCTGCTCGGTTTTTCCGGGGCAGCCATGGCCAATTGCGAAGGCCCAAACCAGTTTGAGCAGCGCCCCTTGGCGGAACGCACGGCGATGCTTGAAGCCGCCGCACAAGCGCCCTTCTCCGAAGGTCTGCTCTGGCAGGTGGAGAAAGACGGGGTTGTCTCCCACATCATCGGAACCTTCCATCTGCACCTGCCTGAGCACACCGCCACCGTAGAGCGCCTGCGCAGCCTCACGCCACCGCCCCAGCAGCTCTTTATGGAGATGACGTCGGAGGCCCAACTTGGCTTTCAGCGTCACCTGACCCAAAATCCGGAGCTCTTTTTGATCCAGTCCGGCCCCTCCCTGATCGACCGTCTCGGAGATGAGAACTGGGCCAAAGTCTCTGATCAACTGAAGGCCCGTGGCATGCCGCCCTTCCTGGCTGCGCGCTATCAGCCTTGGTTTCTGGGCATGACGCTGATGGTGCCACCCTGCGCCTTTGATGTTGTTAAATCTGGCAAAAAAGGGCTGGATCTGCAGATTGAAGCGCTTGCCCAAGCGCGTGATCTGCCCCGGCATTCTCTGGACGACACCGAAAGCCTGATTGGGCTTCTGGCTGGCGACCCGATCGAGCAGCAGGTCGATGATCTGCGCTGGAGCCTTGATCTGGGCACTGATCTTTCGGGGGCTGATATGATCCCCACGGTGATCGACATGTATCTCTCTGAAACCATTCAGCTTATCTGGGAACTCAACCGTGCGGACATGCTGCAGGCAGCGCAGGGCGATGCCGACGCAGAGCGCATCGCCACCCTGCTTCAGCAGGTCGAAGAAGACCTGATCAAAACCCGAAACACCGCTTGGGTCAAGACCCTCGCCCCCGCGCTGGCCAAGACCCCTTCGCTTGTCGCCTTTGGCGCGCTGCATCTGCCCGGCGACCACGGCGTTCTGGCCCAGCTTGAGGCGGCAGGCTTCACCGTGACCCGCCTGCCGCTCTAGGCCAAATCGCCGCCCCGGCGCCTGCCCCCGTGACAAAGCCCGCGCGCCCTTCTATAAGGCGCGCAAATCCGCAATATTCCCCTGTTTTCTAAGGACCTCTCGACATGACCATTCAGGTTTTTGGCCACAAGTCTCCTGACACCGATTCCACCGGCTCCCCCATCATCTGGGCGTGGTATCTATCTGAAATCAAAGGCACCCCAGCCGAAGCAAAGCTGCTGGGCGAGCCCAACACCGAAGCCGCATGGCTGCTGGAGCGCTGGGACCTGACCAAGCCAGAGATCATTGCCGACGTCGCAGATGACGCCGCCGTGGTGATTGTCGACACCAACAACCCGGCCGAGCTGCCAGCCAACATCAACGGCGCAGACGTTCAGGCGATCATCGACCACCACAAGCTGGTCGGCGGTCTGGAAACCAAAGGCCCGATCGACATCACCATCCGCCCGGTGGCCTGCACCGCGACCATCATGCACGACCTGATGGGCGACATCGACATGCCAGACTGGATCAAAGGCACCATGCTGACCTGCATCCTGTCTGACACGCTGGAATTCCGCAGCCCGACCACCACCGACCACGACAAAGCTGTGGCCGAGAAACTGGCCGCTGATCTGGGCATCGACATCCCGTCTTATGCTGCTGATATGTTTGCCGCAAAATCCGACGTGTCTTCTTTCTCCGACGCAGAGCTGCTGCGCATGGACTCCAAAGAATACGAAGTCGACGGCACCAAATTCCGCGTCTCCGTTCTGGAAACCACCTCTCCTGCCATCGTGCTGGACCGTAAAGCGTCCCTGATGGACAGCATGACCACCGTGGCCTCCGAGGATGGCGTGGATCAGGTTCTGCTCTTCGTGGTGGACATCCTGAACGAAGAAAGCACCCTGCTGGTGCCAAACGATCTGGTGAAAACCGTTGCAGCGAAGTCCTTTGACGCAACCGCCGAGGGTGACAGCGTCGTGCTGCCAGGCGTTGTGAGCCGCAAAAAGCAGATCATTCCAAACCTCAAAGTCTGATCGCGCACATATCTCAAAACAAAAGGCCGGTGTGTCCCCACACCGGCCTTTTTCTATGCCACAACCACTCCGTAGGGTGCGCAATCTCTGCGCACCTCACCAATCATTTCGCCACAGCCCCCTCAGGCAACGCCCCTTCCGCCAGCCACTCCCACAGCTCCGCCCAAAGCGCCTCTCGCCCTTTGCGAAACGCTCCTTCGTGACCCAGCTTCTTGACACCCAGCGCCCCTGGTTTGCGCAAAGCCAAATGCTTCTCTGCATGGGAGTAATAAGACAGCGTGTCTTCCGAGGCGGCCTCAGTTGCAATCGGATCATCACTCAGGGACCAGGAACATATCGGGGCGGTCACCTGATCGTAGTGATGCGGGTATTTGCCTGAGGCGAGGTCCGGCAACAGATAGCTCCTCCGGCTGCTCCACCGCCGCCATGTCCGAAACACCTTAGGCGGCAGAGCCTCTCCGCCCCAGATGCCGCCGGCCGGAATAAATCCATATCGCGCAAGGCAATAGCTGCCATAGCCCCACCACCAAAACAGCTCCAGCGGCCAATTAGCTAGCTTGTGCAGCCGCCAGTATCCACTGCCCACCGCCACAAAAGCATGTCGCACCGCCAGCGTATTGTTCTGCGCAAACCCGACAAACTGCCCGCCAACGCTGTGTCCCAATGTGGTCAGCGGCAGCTCCTCCGCTTCCTGCGCCAACCAGCTTAGCGCCGCCGTCATATCCTGCCGTCCCCAGTCGGGGTAGTCGATCTTCGATGCTGCAAGGTCCTTTGCCCCGCTCTCGCCAATTCCCCGAAAATCATAGGTCAGCACCACCGCCCCCCGCGCCGCCAGATAGGCCGCCGCATGACGATAAAACCTGCGCGGATATCCGGTCCCTGCCGAAATCAGGATCGCCACCTGCGGCGCAGCCCCTCGATAGAGCGTGCCGGCCAACGCGGTGCCATCCTCCGTGGTGAGCGTTACATCTTCGACAGCAACTTCACTCATATCCAACATCACACCTACTCCTCAGAAAGGTCCACCTGATCAATGATCTCTTCCGCATTCTCAGCCATATGGCTCAGGAACCGCCCGATCACCTCCTGTTCAGCCTCGTCAAAAGGCGCGAGCAGAAGCCCGTTGATGTGCTGAACCAAAGGCAACGTGCGGTGCAGTAAGTCCTGCGCAGACGGTTCAAGGTATACTCTCACCACGCGCCCATCAGCATCCTCACGCGCACGACGGACAAAGCCGCGCTCCACCATACGGTCAATCAACCCGCTGAGGCTTGATTTGCGCATCGAAAGCGCCTTGGCCAAATCGGTCACCGTTTGACCGTCCTCTTTGGACAAAAGCGCCAAGACACCGTGTTGCGGCATCGACAGCCCAGCCTGGGCTTGCGTCTTTCGCTCAGACGCCCGCGCCAGCGCCGCATAGGCTTTGTTGATCAGAAAAAACAGACGGGGTTGTCTGGCCATTTTGGTTCGCATCCGAATTTGTTTCGTCTAATTCGTATACGAACCATCTGCTTTGACAAGCCATCTTGACGTTGACGTCACGCCAACCAAAAAAGGGCGAGAGAAACCCCCTCGCCCTTTCTGTGTATCAATTTGGAAGACCTAGATCAGCTCCGGCTCAGATCACTCACCGCAATTGGCGCGCCGTCTTTGAGCACCGCAACGCCACAGGCGGGCACTGTCAAATCCCCAAGGCTTTCCGCAAAGCCATTGTAGTTGATCACAAATTCCAGCTCTCCAAAGCGGCGTTTGCGCAGGCCTTCCGGCACGGGGCTGACAGTGAAACCAGCCTTCGCAGCCACCATAGCCACAAGCCGATCCCACAACGCATCGTCGGGGAAGCTGCCGAGATACCAACGGTCTCCCTGCCCCATCAGCACCGGCGCGCCAGCCTCGGTTGCCAGCAACACCTCTGCTGCGCCGCTCAGCCGTTCGTGCCAGTGATCGGCCACACCACCGCCAGCAACCGGTATCCCCGCATGAGGTGGCATGCTTTCAATCAGCTCAACGCGCACATCCAGCCCCGGCAACTCCGGGCGTCCACCCGCAGGGATAAAGAAGTCTTCGGTAATCGCCCCTGTGCGCGGCCCGTAGATGCCCAGCGCGCCAGCCGCACTCACCGCCTCCACCAATGCCGGATCCACCGTCGCCACGCCCGGTGTAAACACCGCTTTGTAGCCTGTGAAATCCCGGCAAGATGCGCTTACGATGTCCACCGAAAGCCCCGCACGGCGCAGCCCGCGGTAGGCCGAAAACACCAGTCTGAAATAGTCAAACCCAGCGCCCTGCGGCTGTGTGTGCCAAGCCCAATCCGAAGGATAATCAAACACCAGCGCCACTTCGGCCTGCTGTGTCTCTTGCGAGGGCAAAGCGGCCAATATCTTGGCCACCGCGCGCGCCTCATCCATGCCCGGTGCTTCACGACCATCGGGCGTTTGCAGCCCGGCGTGCATCTGCTCCTGCGCAAAAGGTGCCTGCCGCCAGCGGAAATAGCTCACCACCTCTGCCCCATGGGCAAAGGCCTCCAGCGACCACAGCGCCACCATCCCTGGCAAAGGCGCGGGGTTGTACGGTGCCCAGTTTACCGGGCCGGGTTGCTGTTCCATGACCCACCAACGGCCCTTGCCTACCGCACGATAAAGATCGTGGTGGAAAGCCTGCATGTCGGGATCGCCCTGGCGCAGGAACCGCGCCTTATGGTCCTCTGACGCTTCCAATCGGTCAGACAGGAAGCCAATCGGATAGCTGTCCCAGCTCGCGATATCGAGATCTTCGCCCACGTCAAAATGGTCAAATTCCAGAATGCGCCCCATGTAGTTGTGGATCAGCGGCGCATCCGTGTGGGCGCGCAGAATATCGGTCTGCACCTTGTTAAACGCCACCACCTGGTCCGAAGAAAACCGGCGGAAGGCCAGCACATGTGCGGGGTTCGGCTCGGTCACCGTGAGGTTGGGCAAGTCGATCTGATCAAAGGAGAAATACTCCATCGACCAGAAGATATTGCCCCAGGCCTCATTGAGAGCCTCAACAGTGCCATAGCGCGCCTTGCACCAGGCTTGAAACGCGACCTTTGCAGGTTCTGAATAGCTGATGATCGTGTCGTGACAGCCGTACTCATTGTCGGTCTGCCACGCAGCCACATATGGGTTACTGCCATAGCGCTCCGCAATGATCTTGGTGATCCGCGCGCTTTCCGCCTTAAACCCTTCATGGCTGAAGCAATAATGCCGACGGGAGCCAAACTTGCGCGGATTGCCAGCCTCATCCACCGCCAGCATGTCGGGGTGTTTGTCGATCATCCAGCGCGGCGGTGTCGCGGTCGGTGTGCCCAGCACAACCTTCAGGCCAGCGCTGCCCAGCACCTCAATCGCGCGGTCCAGCCATTCCAGCGTCAGCGTGCCCGCCACAGCCTCCATGCGGCTCCAGGCAAACTCGCCAATCCGCACCCAGATGATGCCTGCCGCGATCATATTGGCAGCATCTTTCGCCCACATCTCCTCCGGCCAGTGCTCCGGATAATAACAGACGCCCAGCTCTTGCTTCATAGGATCACCCGCGGTTCCGCAACGCCCTGACCGGCGTTTTCCTGCACAAATGTCATACCGTTCTGTGGCTCAGCAGCCAGAACATCAGCCGCCAGATCTTCCGCCGCTGTGGTGACATAGAGATCACGCAGCTCGGGGCCACCAAAGGCCGGACAAGAGGCTTGTACCCCGCCCACCTCCACGGCCTTCACAAAGCTGCCCGCAGGATCATAGACCGCCACACGCGAGGCCCCCCATTGCGCGATCCAGACATTGCCTTCGGCATCCACGACCGCGCCATCCGGGTTCAACCCTTCCGGCTTCAGGTCGAGATAAACCTCCGCCGCGCCCTCAGGCCAGCCGGTCTCCGGATCCACGCTTTGGCGCATCACCTGCCCTGTTGGCGTGTCGGTGTAATAGGCACAGGCGCGTGTCTGATCAAAACAGATCGCGTTGGAGATGGTGATGTCTCCAACCACCTGGCGCAGTTCCCCTTTGTAGAAGCGATAGATCGCCCCTGCTTTGGCCTCCGCAGATTTCCCCATGGTTCCGATCCAGAAACCGCCCCAAGGATCCGCGCGCCCGTCATTGGAGCGGGTCACCGGATTGTCGGCTTCCAAATCGACCACATGCTCCCGCAGGCCGCATTCCAGATCCATCCGCCACAGCGCGGTCTCTGAGGCCACGAGGAGTGTCTCCTCATCCACCCAACCAGCGGCGGAGAAGAACTCATCAAACACCCATTCCTGCTGCACGCCCTCTTTCTGGGTCAGCAGGCGTTTGCCTTTGATATCAAACCAGTAAAATTGCTCACGCACCGGATGCCAGAGCGGCCCTTCACCCAGTTCACAGACCCGATTGTCAAAGACCACGCTCATGCCATGGCCTCATCATAGGCCGCCACAATCGCATCTGCCTTGGCGCGCACATCAGCTGCACTCATCCCCGGCTTGTAGATCGCAGAGCCGATGCCAAACCCGCTCGCGCCTGCCGCGACCCACTCACCAAAGTTATCCGGCCCCGCACCGCCCACAGCATAGACTGCACGGTCTTTGGGCAGCACGGCGCGCATCGCTTTAAGGCCTGCTGGCCCCGCCATATCACCGGGGAACAGCTTCAGCCCTGTTGCGCCAGCCTTCAGCGCGGCAAAAGCTTCTGTCGGGGTGAACACGCCGGGCCAGCTTTCCATGCCAAGGCTTGCGGTATGGGCAATCACGTCCACATCGCAGTTGGGCGAAACAATCAACTGCCCACCAACCGCTTTCACCGCGTCCACCTGCGCCACATCGAGCACCGTACCCGCGCCCACAAGCGCTTGCGCGCCGATGGATTTTGCCAGCAACCCGATGCTCTCCAGCGGCTCCGGCGAGTTCAGCGGCACCTCGATCTTATCAATGCCTGCAGCGAGAATTTCCTGTGCAATCGCGTCCACTTCGCCCGGGGTCACCCCGCGCAAGATCGCAATAATCGACCGGCTCATGTTGTTATCCCAAAAGGTTGCGCGCGGCGATCAGCCCCGCAAGTGTCATTTCCTGGCAGTCCACCACAGAGACAAACCCGCCCTGCGCCTTGAGCGCCTCAGCGTAGATATTTGAAAGCGCCGCATCGCCAATCACTGCGATCTGCTGCCCCAGCCAATAGGGGCGCGATGCCGCCAACTCAGCGCCCAGCAAAAGGCCGGAGAGCCGCGCACGGCCAACAGCCGCAGGCGTCGCCTCCAGCAGGTCGCTGGCCCGGATCGCAAACAGCTCTGTCGCGAGATTTTCCGGGCGCGACAGCGTTACATCCATGCCCGCGCGGAAGGCCTCTTCGTCCCAGCCTTCGCCAACCGAGTGCTGCAGCACCGACTGTTTGGACAGAAGCGCAAACATCTCTCCGGTCATGAAGGTGCGAAAGCTCACCACCTCGTCCGCGCTCACGTGCACCCATTTCGTATGGGTCCCCGGAAGGCACAAAACACCGTCCCAGTTCTGATGCTTGGACAGAAACCCAGCAACCTGGGTCTCTTCGCCCCGCATCACATCGGCGGGTTTCATCTGCTTCAGGCCCGGCACCACATGCACGCGCAGGCGCGCATCCGTGTCTGGCACGCGAATGATCCGTTCCGCCAAGGCAGGCGCAGGCACCGCGCTATAAGGCGCCTCAACCCAACCCTGACGCGCGCCAACCATGCCGCAGGCAATCACATCGGTCACGCCATCGCCCAGCCAATCGCCAACCAGCGCCATCAGAGCTGGCTCAAACTCTGCCTTGCTGAGCTTGGACATGCCCTGCTCGGACTCTGCCGTGGCCAGCACCCTCTCGCCCGCCATAGCAAAGACCCGCAACCGAGAGGTGCCCCAATCCACCGCAATCCATTCTGCTTGCACGCTCATCACTTACCCCGAAACCACAACGCCGCCGTCCACTGCCATACATTGGCCCGTCATCATCCGGCTGGCATTGGAGGCGAGATACAGCGTCGGATCGATCATATCCTCGGGCTTCAGATGCTCTTTGAGGCACTGACGCTCCATATGCGCCGCCAGCGCCTCCGGCTCGGCCCACATGTCCAATTGTTTCTGGGTCAACACCCAGCCAGGTGCCAGCGCATTGACGCGAATGCCTTTTGGCCCCAGCTCCCGCGCCAGCGAACGGGTCATCCCCGTGATCGCCGCATTGGCCGCCGTGTAAATCGGGTAGCCTGCGTTGCCCATGATGTAGCTGATCGAGCTGAAATTGATGATCGAGCCGCCGTCCGTCATCTGCCGCGCCGCTTCCTGACAGGCAAAGAAATAGGCTTTCTGGTTCACCGCCTGCATCCAGTCGTAGAACGCTTCGTCCACCTCATCGAGTGCATGGCGCTGGTCGTTGGCGGCGTTGTTCACCACCACATCCAGACCGCCGTGTTCTCCCACCGCCTGCTGGATGGTCTCGCGCAGACGCGGAATGTCAGAGATATCACCCTGCATGAACAGAGGCGTTGCGCCGTGTTTGGTTTCCATCTCTGCGATGAAGTCATCCGCAGCGGAGCGCCCGATGATGGCCACCTTTGCGCCCTGCGCCATGAACCCGTCGGTCAGGGCCGCGCCGATTCCACTGGCCCCGCCTGTGATGTAAACGGACTTGCCTTTGAGATCTGGAAAAATCGTGCCTGCCATCAGTGGCTCTCCCGTGTGACCAAACGTGTATCCTTGCCGACGAGGAAGTCGAGGTCCGCACCTTTGTCGGCCTGCAACACGTGGTCGTAATAAAGTTTTGCGTAGCCGCGTGTATAATGCTCTGGATCGGGCTGCCAGTCGGTACGGCGCGCCTCAAGCTCTGCTTCATCCACCAGCAGCTCCAGCACACCGTTTTGCGCTGACACTTTGATGCGGTCACCGGTTTTCACCAGCGCCAGCGTGCCCCCGGCCTGTGCTTCCGGGCTGACATGCAGGATCACCGTGCCAAAGGCCGTGCCTGACATACGCGCATCCGACACACGGATCATATCTCGCACGCCCTCTTTCACCAGCTTGGCCGGAATCGGCATATTGCCCACCTCCGGCATCCCCGGATAGCCCTTCGGGCCACAGCCTTTCAGCACCAGAATAGTTTCCGGCGTCACCGGCAGATCGTCACGGTCAATATTGGCTTTCAGGTCTTCGATGTTCTCAAACACAAAGGCCTCGCCCTCATGCTCCAAAAGCGCATCCGTCGCCGCGGAAGGCTTCACAATCGCCCCGTTGGGCGCAAGATTGCCCCGCAGCACACGCAGACCGGCGGCGGGTTTAACCGGATTATCGAGCGGGCGGATCACGTCGTCATTATAGATCTCAGCCCCCTCGTGATAGGTCGCAATATCTTTGCCCAACACGGTGTTGGCCGGACGCACGTGATCCTTCAACTGGCTCAACACGGCAGGCACACCGCCTGCATAGCAGAAATCTTCCATCAGGTATTTGCCCGACGGCATACAGTTGACCAGCAGCGGGATGTCTGAGCCGATCTCAAAATCTTTCAGCGTCAGGTCCACACCCACACGGCCCGCAAGCGCCAGCAAATGCACCACAGCGTTGGTGGAGCCCCCCACTGCCGCATTGGCCAGAATGGCGTTTTCAAAGGCTTCTTTGGTGAGGATGTCAGAAGGTTTCAGATCCTCATCCACCATCTCCACAATGCGTTTGCCGGTCAGATGCGCCAGCGCCATCCGGCGCGCATCCACCGCAGGCAATGCCGCATTGGTCGGCAGCGCCATGCCCATGGCTTCCACCAAGGAGGCCATCGTGGAGGCCGTGCCCATGGTCATGCACACGCCCGCGCTGCGGCTCATGCCGCTTTCCGCATTCATGAAATCCTGCAAGGTCATCTCGCCCGCGCGGACCTCTTCAGAGAACTTCCAGACATCGGTGCCAGAGCCAATGTCCTTGCCCTTGAACTTCCCGTTCAGCATCGGGCCGGAGCTCACAACGATGGTCGGCAGGTCCACAGACGCCGCGCCCATCAGCTGCCCCGGCGTGGTCTTGTCACAGCCGCCCAGCAGCACAACACCGTCAATCCCATAGGCGCGGATGCTCTCTTCCACATCCATCGCCAGCAGATTGCGGAACAGCATCGCAGTGGGCTTCATCTGGGTTTCACCCAGCGACATCACCGGGAACTCGACCGGGAAGCCACCCGCCTCCCAGACCCCGCGCTTCACGCCTTCGGCCAGCGTGCGTAGACCCGAGTTACAAGGCGTCAGCTCCGACCAGGTGTTGCAAATCCCGATGATCGGGCGCCCATCAAAAGCGTGATCCGGAAAGCCTTGGTTTTTCATCCAGCTGCGGTGAATGAACCCGTCTTTGTCCAGCTTGCCATACCAATGCTGGGAGCGGCGTTTCTTGGTCATACTCGTTTTCCTTCAATCACCCACATCCGGTCCGGGAAGGACCACGGCAGGATGAGTCCGTGTTGCATCAATATCTGGCCACTCACCGTGAGCGGCCTGTCTTTTATCGGCATCTCGCGACGGGACAAATGATGTGCCTCATCGCGGTTGATCAGCTCAATTTCATAGCGCGCATCCGGCTCCAAACCCGTGAGCCTCAGAGGGCGCGGCATGATCTGACTCCCGGTGTCCGCCTTACCGGCAAAAACCACAAAGCGCGTCTTGTCCTGCGCCAGTTGCTGCTCCGCAATCACACTGCTGTCCGCAACGTCCAGCCGCAGAATGTCCGCTGACATGCGCCAGTCCCGATTGACCTTCCACCACGCGGTGACACGGCGCAGCACCTCCGCTTCCGCATCGGTCAGCTCACGGGGATCCATCTCAAACCCCATATGCCGCTGCGCCGCCACCCAGGCGCGGAAATGGATGTCATGCACCCGTCCGGAGGTGTGACAATGGCGTGGCCCAACGTGGCTGCCGGTGATCGCCGCGGGCAGCATCAGCGCCGCATCATGCTGAATGCGCAACCGCTCCAGCGCGTCATTGCTGTCACTCAGCCAAACCCGCTGCGTATGGCGCAAAATCCCCGCATCGATCCGCCCCCCACCAGAGGCGCAGCTCTCGATTTCCACCTGCGGGAAAGCCGCGCGAAGCGCCCCCATCAGCGCATAGATGCCCTCCGCCTGCGCCGCATCGGCCACGGGCAGCAAGCGGTTGTGATCCCACTTGATGTAATCAATGTCGTGGCTTTCCAGGATCGCGCTGATCTTGCCGTAAAGGTGGTCGCGCACCTCAGGATTGGCCATATCCAGCACCCGCTGCTGGCGCCCTTCGATCTGATCCACCGGCCCCAGGATCCACTCCGGATGTGCCCGTGCCAGATCACTGTCGAGGTTGACCATCTCCGGCTCAAACCACAGGCCAAACACCATCCCAAGCGACGCCACATGATCAATCAGCGGGCTCAGCCCGTCCGGCCACTTGCGTGGATCAATGTCCCAATCCCCAAGGCTGGAGGTGTCGTCATCGCGCTTCCCGAACCAGCCATCGTCCAGCACAAAGCGCTCCGCGCCCAGCGCCGCCGCCCGGTCGGCAATCGCCTTGAGTTCCTCAAAGTCGTGGTCAAAGTAGATCGCTTCCCAGCAATTGTAGTGCACCGGGCGCGGACGCTCCGGATGCGGCCAGGTCACCACATGCTCCTGCAGATGGCGCTGAAACGCCACCGCGCAGCCATTCAACCCTGTGTCAGACACCGAGAGATAGAGCTTTCCGGTCTCAAACCGCGTCCCTGTGCGGCGCGTTCCGGTGGCATGGCCCCACTGGATCTGACGCCGTCCATCGGGCAGCTCTTCGGCATACATCACGTGCCCACCGGACCAGCCGTAGTGCATCGCAAAGACCTGGCCTTGTGTATTGCTTGCGCCCTGCTCAGGAAAATAGGCCAGCGGCGGGTGCTCCTGGCCGGAACGGCCCGTGCGCGCCTCCCGCATCAGAACCCCTGCGCGCCATGGGCTGCGTTCCATCTGAAACTCACCAACCCAGCGGCCCGAGAAATGCAAAATCTCCGCCCCCATCTGCGCCCCCGGCAACACCGGCGCGGCCAGATGGTGCAGGGTGATCTCCGCATGGGAGGACAGCGTGGTTGACGCGGCAATCACATCGCCCTCAACGGCGAAAGTGAAGGTCAGGATCAGCTCGGCCTCCGCGTCCTCGCAGACAAAGCGCGCGCCGTCGGCCTCAACCAGCTTGAAACGTGGATAAAGCGCCTGCCCATCGCGGTAAGCCACCAGCCCCGCTTGCCCCTGAAAGCTGTTGCCCGCTTCCGGACACAGCGACAGGGCGGGCAGTGCGTCGATCATGCCGCCGGTCACGTCTCGCGCGGTCACCGCTGCAAGTGCGCTCAAATCGTCTCCCACAGGCAACGGAGCGCCCCAGTAGAGCGCGCCGGGCACGCCCCCGTCTGAACCAAGCACCAATGTCTGACCCGGCGCATCAATGCGCCAGGTTTGCAAAGCTTGCGTCACTTCACAGCTCCCAAAGTGAGACCGGCAATGAAGTGCCGTTGCATCAGGAAGAACATCGCCACAGGGGGCAGCGCCGCCACAATCGAGCCTGCGCTCATCAGGTGGTACGCCGCACGATACTGCGCGTTAAACGAGGTGATCCCCGCGGTCACAGGCTGGCTCTCCGCCCCTTGTGTCAACACCACCGCCCAGAAGTAGTCGTTCCAGATGAAGGTGAAGATCAGCACCGACAGCGCCGCCAAAGCCGGTTTCATCAGTGGCAGCACCACATACCAGAAGATGCGCCACTCGCTCACGCCTTCCACCCGTGCCGCCTCAATCAGCTCAAATGGCAGAGCGCGGATGAAGTTGCGCATAAACAGTGTGCAAAACCCGGTCTGGAAGGCCACATGGAACAGCACGAGACCGGTCTTGGTGTTGTAAAGCCCCATGTCCAGCGTCAGGTCGCGCACCGGCACCATCAGGATCTGAAACGGCACAAAGTTTCCGGCCACAAACATAAAGAAGATCCAGAGGTTGGCGCGGAACTTGTAAATCCCAAGCGCAAACCCCGTCATCGAGCTCAGCGCCACCGCCCCGATCACCGTTGGAATGGTGATCATGAAGGAATTCAGCAGATAGCGCGGCATATCGGAGTCAAAGAAGACCCGCCCATAGTTCGCTGCCCCCTCAAAGCTTGACGGCAGCCCCCAATAGTTGCCGGAGGTGAAATCCGCATCCGGCTTGATGGAGAACAGAGCCACGGCCAGCAGTGGCGCGAGCCAAAGCAGCAGCGCAATCGGCAGCATGGTCTTGTAGGCAAGCTGCGCGGCATGAGGCTGTTTTTCAATCGGTTGTGGAAACATCTCAGCGCCCCTTCTCTTCGCGGTACATCGACCACAGGAAGTAGGTGATAAAGCAGAGCATGATCAGGAACAGCACCACGGCAATCGCCGCACCATAGCCCATGCGGAAACCGTATTCCGACAGCGCCACTTCAAACATGTAGTAAGCCAGCACACGCGAGCTGCCAAACGGGCCGCCCTGTGTCATAATGGAGATAAGATCAAACGAGCGCAGCGCCCCGATGATCGTCACCACAAAGGCAATGAAGGTCGCCGGGCGCAGCTGCGGCAGGATAATGTGCCAGAGCATTTTCCAGCCCTTCGCCCCATCCAGACGCCCAGCCTCGATCTGCTCCGGATCCACCGCGTTCAGGCCGGTGAGGTAGAGGATCATGCAGTAAGCCGTCTGCGGCCACAGACCCGCAGCAACGATGCCGTAGGTCACAAGGTCTTCGTTCCCAAGCACATTGATCGGGCCCATGCCGACCCAGCCCAGCATCGTGTTCAGCAGGCCGAAGTTCGGATCGTAAAACCAGCTGAACACCAGACCAACCACCACTTGGCTGATCACGAAGGGAAAGAAAAACAGCGACTTATAGATACGGATGCCCGCGACGGTCTGGTTCAGAAACAGCGCAATGAACAGGCCAGCAGGAATGGCAAGCAGGTAGAGAAACAGCCACAGCACGTTGTTTTTCAACGACACAAAGAAGGCGTCTCGATCTACATACTCCCAATAAAGGTCTTCATAGTTGCGAAAGCCCACATAGGTCTTTTCGCCCAACCCGTCCCACTCATAGAGCGACAGGTTGAAAGATTGGAACACCGGCGCGATCACATAGACCGCGAAAAACAGGATGCCCGGCGCCAGGAAAACCCAGGGCGCGATGCGCTGTTGATTGCGGTGGAACCAGCTTTCGGTTTCAGGAATTTCAGAAGAAACGGTCATAACATAACCCGGGGTTTGAGGGCTGAGAGGCGGAGAATTCCCCCGCCTCTCGTGTCAAACGGCGGTCAACTGGCCAGACGGCCAAGCCAACGCCTTGTTTTTATTTGTAGATACGACCGCGTGCGCGCTCGAGCTTGGCCAGGATCTTGTCCAGCTGATCTGGCTTCACCATGAACTCCTGGAAACCTTCCATGGAGACTTTGGCCATCTCTGCCGGGGCATCACGATCCCAGAACTGCGCCACACCACCGGTGGAGTTGGTGGACAGCATCTCAAAGCCCTGCTGCAGGAACTTGTCATCATCCACGGAGGAGGCAGCGTTCACAGGCAGCTGACCCAGGTTCTTGCCGTTGTTGATGATGGTCTGCTCTTCTGGCGAAGTGGCAAAGCGCAGGAACTCACGTGCCGCTTCTTTGTTCTTCGCGTTTGCAGGGATGTGGAAGGTGTCGGTTGGTGCATCTTCAGAGAGTGCAACGTCCGGGTTGATTTTCACAAACTGATAGAAGTCCAGCTGGTCATCAGACAGACCTGCTTCGCGCAGCGGAGCCACTGCGAAGTTACCCATCAGATAGGCCGCCGCCTCACCGTTCACCATGAACGGCAGCGCTTCCTGCCAGCTGTAGGTCTGGTGGTCAGCAATAAAGCCCCCCATGTCGATCAGCTCTTTCCAGTTCATGAAGGTCTGCTTCACGCGCTCGTCTTCCCAAGACACGTTGCCAGCCGCCAGATCCATGTGGAAATCAAAGCCGTTGGTGCGCATGTTCAGATAGTCAAACCAGCCGCCAGCGGTCCACAGGTACTTGGTGCCGATGGTGTAGCAGGCACGGCCGGAGTCTACGATCTTGGCGCAGTTGGCTTTCTCTTCGTCCCAGGTGGTTGGCTCAGACAGGCCCAGCTCGGCAAAGATGTCTTTGCGGTAGTAAACACCCCACTGATAGTAGGTGTAGGCCACGCCCCACTGCTTGTCGTCAATGGTCAGAGCGCCTTTGGTGGAAGCCAGACCTTCTGCGATGGCTGGCTCTGCATAGAGATCGGATACATCTTCAAACAGGCCCGCTTCTACGTAGGGGCGCATACGGTTGGCGGCATACCAGGTGGCAACATCCGGCGCATTTGCGGTCAGGAAGTTGCGGATCTGGGTCTTATAGGCTTCGCGATCGATCACAGTGGTTTCGATGTTCAGGTCCGGGTGCTTCTCACCGAAACGCGCAATCATCGCTTCCATTGTCGCGCGCGGCGCCGGGTTCGACGTGTCCAGGAAAATGGTCAGATCGCCGCTCAGCTCCGCGGAAGCCGGTACAGCAAACGCCGAAGCAACCGCGGCCGCGGCTGCAGTGGTTTTCATTTTGGAAAGCATTGTGTCCTCCCTGTGCTCCAAAATTATGTAAGTTTTGGTTTCATTATTTGAAACCTCGTTTTACATATTGAAAACTACACCCTGTTCGAGCTAGGTTGTCAACAGATTCCTGCGGATCCGCAGGAAAGCGGAGGAGCATAGAAGCGTCATGGCAGGCGACGGAACAGTCGGCAAAGCACTGGATGTGCTTGATCAAGTGGCCGCCTTTGAGCGGCCTGTGCGCTTTGGAGAGCTGCAGGAACAAAGCGCCTTCCCGAAGGCGACGCTCTATCGGTTTCTGCAAACCCTGACCAATCAGGGCATGCTGTCTTATGACAGCGAGCGGCAAACCTATACGCTTGGCATTCGTCTGGTGCGTCTGGCCCATGCCGCATGGACACAAAGCTCGCTTGCCCCCATCGCGCGCCCACATCTGGATGCGCTCTCACAAGCCACCGGTGAAACCGTGCACCTCGCGCAGCTGGACGCCTCGCAGGTGCTCTATGTGGACAAACGCAACGCGCGTGACCCGGTTGAGATGTACTCGCAAGCTGGCAAGGTTGGCCCCGCCTACTGCACCGGCGTTGGCAAAGCGATGATGGCCTTTCTGGACGAAGCCACTTTGGCTTCTGCGATAGCACAACAGAGCTTTCACCGCTTCACCCCCACCACCTTGGTGACAGGGGAAGACTTGCGCGCCGAGCTCGAAAACATCCGGGCGCGCGGCTACGGCTTTGACCGGGAAGAACATGAACCCGGCATCGTCTGTATCGCAGCGCCGGTTCTCACACCCAATGGCCGCATGCTGGGCGCTTTGTCCGTGACCGGCCCGACCAGCCGAACCTCACTTGATCAACTTGAAACCTGGGCGCCGCGCGTGATGGAAACCGCCGCTCAAATTGGCCGGGAAGCCCAGGCATGGCGTTTCCCCGAAACCAGACAACAAAAGGTAGCGACCACATGACAGGCGTAACTCTGCAAGGGGCCATCAAGAAATACGGCGAAACGCAGGTGATCCACGGCGTGGATCTGCAGATCGAAGATGGCGAATTCTGTGTGTTTGTTGGCCCGTCAGGCTGCGGCAAATCCACGCTGCTGCGCATGATCGCCGGTCTGGAGGAGACCACCGGCGGCACCATCAACATCGGGTCTCGCGATGTCACCCACATGGATCCGGCCAAGCGTGGCGTCGCCATGGTGTTTCAGACCTACGCGCTCTACCCGCATATGACCGTGGCCGAAAACATGGGCTTTGGCCTGCGCATGAACGGCGTGCCCAAGGCCGAGATTGAGGAGAAGGTGCAAAAGGCCTCCTCCATCCTCAAACTGGATCAATACCTCAAGCGAAAACCCAAAGCGCTCTCAGGTGGTCAGCGCCAGCGTGTCGCCATTGGCCGGGCGATTGTGCGCGGGCCGGAGGTCTTCTTGTTTGACGAACCGCTCTCCAACCTGGATGCGGAACTGCGTGTAGACATGCGCGTGGAAATCGCTCGCCTGCATCAGGAAATCGGCGCCACCATGATCTACGTGACCCACGATCAGGTCGAAGCCATGACCATGGCCGACAAGATCGTGGTGCTGCGTGATGGCCGTATCGAACAGGTCGGCGCGCCGCTGGATCTCTACCGCGATCCCGACAACCGCTTTGTGGCGGGCTTCATCGGCTCGCCTTCGATGAACTTCCTGGACTGTGATGTGGTGGACGGCACGCTGAGAAACCCGGCCTTCTCCGCGCCCATCCCCTCCCCCATCGCATTGCCGCAGAGCCAGACCAAAGTGACGCTTGGCATTCGCCCGGAGCATCTGCAACTGGATCACAGCGCCGACCAGCTCACCATCGAGCTCACTGAAGCGCTTGGTGGCGTGTCCTACTGCTATCTGGGCGGCATCGGCGACACCCGCCTGATTGTTGAGGAACGCGGCGATGATCGCAGCCCCGAGGGCGCAAAAGTCGGCCTCACAATCCCGGCTGAGCGCATCTACCTGTTTGACCCCGACACCGGCGCGCGCATCCGCTGAGTGACGGAACAAGAAACAAACAGACGCCCCGTTCTTTGAGCGGGGCGTCTGTCATTAGAGCTCAGCAAGCGCGCGGCACACCGCCTGCGCAGATACGTCGAGTGGATCACTGGAATCGATGCGGCAGATTGGTGTGTCCTGCGTCTCAATCCAGCGCTCATGCATCTCAATATTGCGGCCATGAAACGCCGGATCATCGTAACCTTTTGCCCATTCGATGAAATCCCGATGGATTTGGTACATGTCGCCGCCCTCTTTGATCCGGTTGCCAAAACGCTTGGATTCACGTGCGCGTAAACGCTGAATACGTATCTCCGTCGCTAGCGTTGTAAACACCAACAGATCAGCCTGCGCCATCAACGACTCGCCCCAGCCATTGCAGGATCCTGACAGCACCCAACCAGCATCCCCCATTGCTTCTCTCATCAGGCGCACCCGCTCCTGAGGCGGGTTCTTCACCGAAAAAGGCGGATCAACGGGCGCCCAATAATGATCATCCGCATCCACATGGACAAGCCCAGTGGCCTCCGCAACGCGCTGCGCCAGAGTGGTGGAGCCGCTACCGGAAGCGCCAAAAACATAAATCTTTGGCTGTTCGCCTGACTGCGTCATATTTGATGTGTCCCAATACTATTTTTGCGCTGCTTTAGCCGAAACAGGCCGATGCGAACGCCTTCCCTATCGGAACGTACAACTTAGGGGAACTCCGAAATCACCCAACCACCCGCATAAGCCAGCTGCCCAATCGCCATCCAGATGAATACGAGCTGAAACCCCAGGTTGGTGATTGCTTCGGCCACGACTTCCAAACGGCGCTTCCTCTCGTTGGTGCCCCCCGATCAACCGCCCGCCTTATAGTGCGCCAAAAACATTGCGACGCAATCATCCAAGGCATCCTTTGGCGCCGGAGTCTCGCCGAGGAAAAATTCCGGCCAGAAGAAGAAGTTTTTGACGAGCGCCAACAGCTGGTTGGTGGCAAAAACCGGATCCGCCTTACGCAGCACGCCCGCCTCCATGGCCTCTCCAATCAACCGCGTCATCGGATAGTCATGGGTTTCCGTCTCGGTGAAGAATTTCCGGGAACGCTCAAGATCGCGGATCAGCTCAGAAAGAACCATGCGGTTCAATCCGATGGCCGTCTCGTCTGTTATGACCGCGATATACCGCCACAAAGCATCCTTTAACTGCTCTACAAAATCGCCGCTTGGGTCGTAGGCCACCGGCTCCATGCTCTGGTTCTGCTCCAACATGATCGCCGAGATGGCTTCAAACAGCGCCTCTTTGCTCTCGAAGTGATTGTAGAGCGTGCGACTCGAAACCTGCGCTTTTTTGGCGATTGAGGTGGTCTTGGCCCCCAGAAACCCCTGCTCACGGAACTCATCGATCGCCGCATCGATAATATCTTTTCGTTTTTTTTCAGTGCGTTTCACGATTTTCGACCTCAAAAGTAAAATTATCTGTTTACAAGAGACACTCACCCCACCTAAGTAAACACAGCGATTTACTTTAGCAAGGTGAAACACGATCCTGGAAACCAGTGGACCACGACAATGACCAACCTCTCAAGACGCCACCTCATCCAAACCGCCTCGCTTGCTTCCCTGATGTCCTTCGCGGGCTGGGGCGCAGGCGCGAAACAGACATCCCTTCCCATCAACGCAGGAGCTTCTGATATGTCCTTCAAACCCGGAACAAACCCCGTCACTTTCAAATCCTTCGGCCTTGATCTCGTGGGCGATCTGTATTTGCCCGAAGACTTCGATCCGGCCAAGACCTACAAGGCCATTGTCGGTGCCAGCCCCTTCCCGCAGGTCAAGGACCAGATCCCAGCGACCTACGGCCCTGAAATGGCCGCGCGCGGCTTTATCTATCTTGGTTTCGACTACATGGGCATGGGCTCCTCTCCCGCGCTTCCCGGCGAACATATGAAATCGCGCTACATGTTCCGCCTGATCGAGAACACATGGGACGCCGTGTCCTATCTTGGCACCCTGCCGTTTGTTGACGAAATCTACGGTCTGGGCGTGTGCCAGGGGGGCTCTATCATCGCCTCTGCCGCTGTGACCGACCACCGCATCAAGAAAATCGCTCTCGTCTCCGGCATGATGGCGGCGGATGCATTTCAGTGGACCGACCGTGGCATGACCAACCAAATGATTGCTGCTGCAAATGCGTCGATGCAGACAATGTATGAAACTGGCGAGCCGGTCTACGTTGATACCTTCGGACTAGATGATGAAATTTCACGTGAAGACTTCGTCAAAGCTGCGCCGTTCCCATCAATGGCTGAAGCGAGCTATGACTACTACGGCCGCACAGGTGCCAAAGGACCGGAAGCGGTTCCGAATTTTTCGAACATGCATATCGCCGATCAAAGCATGCAGTCATTGTTCTCCCTCGCCGAAGCCTATGCGGATAAAATCGTGCAGCCCACCCTGACAATATACAGCAGCACGGCCTTCACCGCTCCTTGCTCCACCCAGTTTGTGGAGAAGCTGACCAACGACCACAAAGAGCTGGCCTTTGACGAATTCGGACACGTGGATTTCTACTACAAACCAGAGGCCGTCAAAGCCTCGACCGATGCCGTTGCGGAATTCTTCAACGCCTAAAATGAGTGGTGGAGGTCATCGCAATATGATCTCCACTTTCTCCTGCACTTAAGCTGACATTGGTAGGCGAACGGCGACCATGGCTGTTGACTCCCCCCAACGAGGCTCGGCACGCCGCCACAGGCATCAATCCGCGATCACCCAGTCATCCGCATAAGCCAGCTCTCCGATCGCCATCCAGGACATGCGCACACGCGCCACACGGCTGTCGCCCCAGGTGCGGAATACGAGCTGAAATCCAAGGTTGGTAATCTCCTCCGCCACCACTTCGGATCGGATGTTCGGGCCGCTGTCCATATCCCACAGCGACAATGACACATGCACCGCCGGCGGCACGCGGTACCTGGAGCGAAACTTGACCAGTTTGCGCCGCTCCCGTGGCCCATCCCCGGTCCACATCTGTCCATTTTCTTCAAAGTCGGAGAAGAGGGCCACATCCCCCTGATCCACCCCGACATAGCTATTTCGTATCCGTTTCATCGCCATCTGTGTGCAAGCCAATAAAGGCAGCATCAAGCCAAAATATGGTTACGAAAACGCAAAAGGCCCCGCCGTGGTGGCGAGGCCTCATGTTGGTCATGTCCCGGTTGGGATCAGACCATATCTTCCATGAGCTGTTCCAGATCGGAGAGGAATTTCTCCGCACCGTCTTTGTGCTCTTCACCGGCTTCGGCTGCGGCCTTGCGGGCGTCTGCGATGACGTCCTCAAGATCTGCCTTGGTCACGGTGTCACCGCTATGTGCGTGTTCCGCGATCACCGAGATCGACTCTGCAGAGATTTCCGCGAAGCCGCGGGTCACCACAAAATCCTTCTCACCATCCGCCGTCTGAACCCGCACCACACCTGGGCGCAGCGAGGTCAGCAAAGGCGCATGGCCTGGCATTGCGGTGAGGTCACCATCAGCGCCAGGGATCTGCACGGCGGTCGCCTGGAGCGAAGCAAGGCTCCGCTCAGGGCTGACCAGATCAAATTGCAGTTCGTTTGCCATGTCGGGCCTCCTTAGGCCGCTTCAGCAGCCATCTTCTCGGCTTTTGCGATCACTTCCTCGATGCCGCCAACCATGTAGAAGGCGCCTTCAGGCAGGTGGTCGTATTCGCCAGCCACAACAGCTTTGAACGAAGCAATGGTGTCTTCCAGAGGCACCTGAACACCGTCAGAACCGGTGAAGACCTTCGCAACGTCGAACGGCTGGGAGAGGAAACGCTGGATCTTACGCGCACGCGCAACGGTCAGCTTATCTTCTTCAGACAGTTCGTCCATGCCGAGGATCGCGATGATGTCCTGCAGCGACTTGTAGCGCTGGAGAATACCCTGAACCTCAAAGGCCACGTTGTAGTGCTCTTCACCCACAACAGATGGGTCCATCAGGCGCGAGCTGGAGTCCAGCGGGTCCACAGCCGGGTAGATACCCAGTTCGGAAATCGCACGGGACAGAACGGTTGTCGCGTCCAAGTGAGCAAAGGTTGTCGCTGGTGCCGGGTCGGTAAGGTCGTCCGCTGGAACATACACAGCCTGGATCGAGGTGATCGAGCCGGACTTTGTAGAGGTAATACGTTCCTGCATCGCACCCATGTCGGTGGCCAGTGTTGGCTGGTAGCCCACAGCAGAAGGAATACGGCCCAGAAGCGCGGACACCTCGGAACCCGCTTGGGTAAAGCGGAAGATGTTGTCCACGAAGAACAGAACGTCGGTACCGGATTGGTCACGGAACTGTTCCGCCAGGGTCAGACCGGTCAGCGCAACACGGGCACGCGCACCGGGAGGCTCGTTCATCTGGCCGTAAACCAGAGCAACCTGAGAGTCTTCGAGGTTGTCAGGCTTAATCACGTTGGATTCGATCATCTCGTGATAGAGGTCGTTCCCTTCACGGGTACGCTCACCAACACCTGCGAACACCGAGTAACCGGAGTGCACTTTTGCGATGTTGTTGATCAGTTCCATGATCAGAACGGTTTTGCCCACGCCGGCGCCGCCGAACAGACCAATCTTACCACCTTTGGAGTAAGGTGCGAGAAGGTCGATCACCTTGATGCCGGTGACGAGGATTTCGGACTCGGTTGCCTGCTCAGCGAACTCAGGTGCTGGCTGGTGGATGGCGCGAGTTTCTTTCGCTTCCACTGGGCCGCCTTCGTCAACCGGCTCACCGATCACGTTCAGAATACGACCGAGGGTCGCGTTGCCAACCGGGATCGAGATCGGAGCGCCAGTGTCTTCCACTGCTGCGCCGCGAACCAGACCTTCGGTTGCGTCCATTGCGATGGTACGAACGGTGTTTTCACCAAGGTGCTGGGCAACTTCCAGAACCAGTTTCTTACCGTTGTTTTCGGTGTTCAGTGCGTTCAGGATCTCCGGCAGAGTGTCGTCGAACTGCACGTCGACAACAGCGCCGATGACCTGAGTCACCTTACCTTTTGCGTTTGCCATGTTTCGTCTCCGGTTCTTAGAGCGCTTCCGCGCCCGAGATGATTTCAATAAGCTCGTTGGTGATCACAGCCTGACGTGAGCGGTTAAACTCGATGGTCAGCTTGTCGATCATGTCGCCTGCGTTGCGGGTTGCGTTGTCCATTGCAGACATCCGCGCACCCTGCTCAGAGGCACCGTTTTCCAGCAGTGCAGAGAAAATCTGCGTAGCCACGCCGCGCGGCAGCAGGTCAGCCAGAATGGCCTCTTCGCTGGGCTCGTAGTCATACAGAGTTGCTTCGCCACCTTCCTCAGCCTCAAATGCGGCCGGGATGATCTGCTGTGCGGTCGGGATCTGGCTCACGACGTTCACGAACTTCGAGTAGAAGATCGTTGCGACATCAAATTCGCCCGCGTCAAAGCGCACGAGAATGTCACGGGCAATGCCCTGAGCGTCGTCGTAACCCACGCGTTTCACCTCGGTGAGGTCCACGTGGCCTACAAAGTCATCACCCAATTCGCGTTTGATCGCGTCACGGCCCTTCTTGCCGACGGTCAGAACCTTGACGGTTTTGCCTTCAGCTTTCAGTTCCGCAGCTTTCGCACGCGCCAACTTAGCAATGTTTGCGTTGAAGCCACCGCAGAGGCCGCGTTCAGCGGTCATCACCACCAGAAGGTGGGTCTGATCGCTGCCGGTCCCTGCAAGCAGCTTAGGTGCAGAGTCAGAGCCGCCAACCGAGGCCGCGAGCCCGGCCAGAACGGCGTTAAACCGTTCTGTATAGGGGCGCGACTGCTCAGCAGCTTCCTGCGCGCGGCGAAGTTTCGCCGCGGCAACCATCTGCATGGCTTTTGTGATCTTCCGAGTGTTTTTCACACTCTCGATCCGGTTTTTTAGGTCCTTCAGACTAGGCATTGTCCGAACCCCTTATGAAAAGTCAGCGGCGAACGCGTCCAGAACGGCTTTCACTTTGTCAGCGGCCTCGCCTTTGATCTTCGGATCTTCGTCGGTGATCCACTGAAGCAGGTCGGCGTGCTTGCTGCGCAGGAAGGTCAGCAGAGCTTCTTCAAAGCGGCCAACTTCGGATACGTCCACTTTGTCGAGGTAGCCGTTCACACCCGCGAAGATCACACAGACGATTTCTGCGTTGGTCAGCGGGGAGTACTGAGGCTGCTTCATCAGTTCGGTCAAACGTGCACCACGGTTCAGCAGCTGCTGGGTTGCGGCGTCAAGGTCGGAACCAAACTGAGCGAAGGCTGCCATCTCACGGTACTGCGCGAGGGACAGTTTCACCGGACCCGCAACGGAAGACATCGCGGAAGTCTGCGCGGAGGAACCCACACGGGAAACCGACAGACCGGTGTTCACAGCAGGACGGATACCCTGATAGAACAGCTCGGTTTCAAGGAAGATCTGACCGTCGGTGATGGAGATCACGTTGGTCGGAATAAACGCGGAAACGTCGCCACCTTGGGTTTCGATGATCGGCAGCGCGGTCAGCGAGCCTGCACCGAAGTCTTCGTTCAGCTTCGCGGAACGCTCAAGCAGACGGGAGTGGAGGTAGAAAACGTCACCAGGATACGCTTCACGGCCGGGCGGACGACGCAGCAGCAGGGACATCTGACGATACGCCACAGCCTGCTTGGACAGGTCATCATAGATGATCAGCGCGTGCTTGCCGTTGTCACGGAAGTACTCGGCCATCGCGGTTGCGGCGTAAGGTGCCAGGAACTGCATCGGTGCCGGGTCGGACGCGGTTGCGGCCACAACGATGGAGTATTCAATCGCGCCGGTTTCTTCCAGCTTCTTCACCAGCTGAGCAACAGTGGAGCGCTTCTGGCCAACCGCAACGTATACGCAGTACAGCTTCTTGCTCTCATCGTCGCCTGCGGCGTCGTTGTAGGATTTCTGGTTCAGGATCGCGTCCAGGGCAACGGCGGTTTTACCGGTCTGACGGTCACCAATGATCAGCTCACGCTGGCCACGGCCGATTGGGATCATCGCGTCAACGGACTTCAGGCCGGTCGCCATTGGTTCGTGAACGGATTTACGCGGGATGATGCCCGGCGCTTTAACGTCTGCAACACCACGTGTGTCAGAGTCGATCGGACCTTTGCCGTCCAGCGGGTTGCCCAGACCGTCAACAACACGGCCCAGCAGGCCTTTGCCGGTTGGAACGTCCACGATGGAGTTGGTGCGCTTAACAGTGTCACCTTCTTTGATGTCACGGTCAGAACCGAAGATCACGACACCCACGTTGTCGTTTTCCAGGTTCAGCGCCATGCCCTGAATACCACCTGGGAATTCAACCATCTCACCGGCTTGAACGTTGTCCAGGCCGTAGACGCGCGCAATACCGTCGCCGACGGAAAGCACACGGCCGACTTCGGCCACTTCGGCCTCTTGGCCAAAGTTTTTGATCTGCTCCTTAAGGATCGCAGAGATTTCGGCTGCTTGGATACCCATTATCCGACCTCTTTCATTGCATTCTGTAGGGATGCGAGCTTGGAGCGGATCGAGGTATCGATCATCTTCGAGCCCACTTTAACGACAAGACCGCCGACGAGAGACGCGTCAACGGTCGCATTAATCTTGACATCTTTGCCCACGCGCGCGGCCAGGGTCTTGGCCAGCTTTTCGCTCTGGGTTTTGGTCAATGCCTTGGCGCTGGTGACCTCTGCAGTCACTTCGCCTTTGTGCTCCGCAAGCATCGCTTGCAGGTGCTCAATAAGCTGCGGCAGCACAAACAGGCGACGTTTCTGCGCCATCAGGCCCAGCACGTTCACCAGTACATCTTGTACACCGATTTTTTGGGCAACGGCCGTGATGGCTGCACCTTGTTCATCGCGGCTGATCAAAGGCGAATTGATCAGATCACGCAGCTCTGCGCTGTCGGCGACTGCCGCGCTCAGGCCTTCGAGGCTGCTTTCCAATTCGCTCAGCGCATTGTTCTCTTGTGCGATCTCAAAGACCGCGGCGGCATAGCGTTCTGCAATGCCGGAGGAGATCGAAGCTGGTTCGGACACGTCCACCCTTCCGCTTGCTGGCCTCACCTCTCGCATACAATTGTATGCAAAAAACGAGGGCGTTTATGGCCCCGGGACTAACGAGGCGTTAAAATCCGTCGCGGGTGTAGCAGAGGGACGCTCGCCTAGCAACAAGTTTGCACGGCAATACGGAGGTCAGAAAATCGGCCTCCAAAGCCATCAAACCATCCGTTGTCAAGACACGGGGGCAAGCGGCTGTAAACATATCCTATGGACCTGTTTTATAGGCGAAACCCAAAAGATTTCCTAATATTGCCGCTGACCAGAAGTTGCGCTGCGTCACAAAGTGCGACAATTCGGCACGCCCGGCGCAGCGCGGTTCCAGTCGCCTGCGGCATGTATCAACGAAATTTCAATCTACTACGCGCTCAATACTTCCTCGGCGGACGGAGTCCGATTCTAAATTTCTGAGGTAGTCATGGGACCGCTTGTAATTCTCTCTCTGCTGGGCATCGGCGCAGCAACCGCCGTTGTGGATGTGATGGGGTCCTCAAACGACGACCAAGATGGGACCACTCCGCCGGAAAAGGGTGATCAGCCCGATGAGGACACCTCCTCCAACCTGATTGAAGAAACTCCCGACAGCTCCGGTGACACCCCCACCGAGCCTGATACCGCCGCCCCGACTTTCGAAGACGCGATCATGGGCACCGATGACGGCGATAGCCTGATTGCCCGCGGCAGCGACAACATTATGGCGGGCGATGGCGAGGATACATTGATCTCCTGGGGCTCGGGCGAAGTTCACGGCGAAGACGGCAACGACGCCTTCAAGATCGGCGGCTCCGTGCAGGGCTTTGGCGGGGACGGCGAAGACTACATGCACATCTCACAGGCCGCCCGCGGCTATGGCGGCGACGGGGATGACACCTTCTTTCTGAAAGCCTCCCAGTCGGCAGAGGGCGATGCAGCCCACGCCGATGGCGGCGATGGCGACGACACATTCCTGATGCGGCCCCTGTCCGGCTTCCCGGAAGACACGCTTGCCCATGTGCTGACCGGCGGTGCCGGTGCCGATGTCTACGCATTGGATGTGGACGCGGCCACGGCCATTCGCGATGGCGAGGACGGCGAAGACCTCATCGTGGCGCGGATCACCGATTTTGACACCGAAGAGGACATGCTTCTGGTCGACATCGGCGCCAGCGCCAATATGCCCGACCTCGCGCAGATCCCGACGCCGGAGATCACGACCACCACAGATCCGGATGGCGCCTTTACGGATGTGCACATCAGCTGGCAAAACCCGCTGAACCCCGACAATGTCGAAACCCGCACTGTGCGACTTGAAGGCGTCACCGATTTCTCTGCGGAGGATGTAGAGCTCACCAGCGTCTTTGACCCTGACAGCGGCTATTTCAAAGACGAGACCAATGGGGCCAGCGCCCATCGCATGTTTGCCCTCAACCATCTGACCGGCACCGCCTCCGATGACACGCTGACCGCCGAGGAAAACAGCCTGATCGCGCTGAAAGAAGGCAACGATACGCTGACACTTGTGGGCGGCAGCCACCTCGCGCATGGCGGTGAAGGCGATGACACAATCACTGTGACCGAGGCTAGCGACGGACCAGTGCACCTCTTTGGCGGTGAAGGCGACGATGTGATCACCGCTGATCTGGTGAAAAACAACGACACCGCGCTCTTTGGCGGGGATGGGGATGACCACATCACCTTTGGCCTAGGACACTATGTGGATGGCAACGCGGGTGATGACACGCTGGTGCTCAATGTGATGCCTGATGCCTTTGATCAGGGTCCCGCAGTTTTGCGCACCCTCACAGGCAATCATCTGACAATCAACATCCCGCCCGAGCTGCAGGGCGAGGTCGACATCGTCAACCACACCTACGGCAACGGCTTTGAAGTGGCCTATTCCGAGATCTACGTGGGCGATGTGGCGGTGCTCAAACTGCTTGAGGAAGATTTTGAAAGCGGTGTCGGTATCGCCGATGACGATCCGCGCATCACCATCCTGCGCAACGTGGCCTAGGGTCTGTTGACATTCAGCGCGCGCTCCGGCGCGAGACGAATTTTGCTCATAGCGCGTTATTTTGGTTCGAAAAGGGGCCACCTTTACATCACCAAATTGCCTTGCGCTGGTGGATTTTGGTCTCAAACCGGGGGTGTGCGGTGAATGTCATCAGACCCTAGGCTGGTGCCACTTCCGGGCTGGGCGCCAGAACGCCCAGTTGCCGCGTGACCCGTGTGCGCACCCCGGGCCCGCTTGGAGCCTGAACCCGTTTGCTGGCCTCCACAATCAGCACGCCCCCCGCCATCACCGGCGACACCGTCTTGCCAAAGCTCTCCAGTAGGTTGCCGGTCTTGCGCCAGAAACGTTTGTGGCTTGGCGGCTGATACAGCGTCGCGCGGTGCCGCTCCGGCATAAACCCGTGCTGCTTCAGCAAGCCTTCCAGCTGCGCCGTAGAATAAGGGCGGCCAAAGCCAAAAGGTGTCTTATCGCTGCGCGACCACATGCCGGAACGGTGCGGCACAATGAACACCGCGCGCCCGCCCGGCCCCAGCACGCGACTGGCCTCCGCCAACACATCTCCGGGCCGCTCGCTGGTTTCAAGCCCGTGCATGATCACCAGCTTGTCCGCATGTCCCGTCGCAATCGGCCAAAGCGTCTCTTCACAGAGCGTCGCAACATTCGCCATCCCCGCAGGCCAGGGCATCACCCCCTGCGGCCCCGGCATCAGGCCAACAACGCGCCGCGCCTCTGCCAGATAGGGCCGCAACAACGGCACCGCAAAACCAAACCCAACGACCGTTTGCCCCTTCGCCTCAGGCCAAAGCTCCAGCAATTCGTCACGCACAGCCTTTTGGGCCGCACGCCCCAAAGTGCTGCGGTAATAGAAATTGCGTAGGTCCTGCACATCAAGATGCATTGCGCCTGGCTCTCTGATCGGCAAATCTAGTGCTAACATAACCATGCAGAGGCGGATTTCCATGCCCCATCAGATCGTGACCATTCCCTGCCTGTCAGACAACTACGCCTTTCTGGTGCATGACGAGGCCAGCGGAGCCACTGCACTGGTCGATGCGCCCGAACCCGGCCCGATTCTCGCAGCCCTTTCCGAGCGCAACTGGCAGCTCAGCCATGTGCTTTTGACCCATCACCATTGGGATCATATCGACGGTCTCGCCGCTATTCTTGCGGAACATCCCGCCAAGGTGATTGGTGCCAGCGCCGACGCCCACCGCCTGCCCACGCTGGATCTCGCACTGGCAGAGGGCGACAGCTTTGATTTTGCGGGTGAAGAAGTCGTGGTGCTTGATGTGTCAGGCCACACCGTGGGCCACATCGCCTTTCACTTCCCCGACACTCAGGCCGTCTTCACCGGCGACAGTCTGATGGCCATGGGCTGCGGCCGTCTTTTTGAAGGCACACCAGCGCAGATGTTTAAAAGCCTCAGCAAGCTCGCCGCCCTTCCTGACACCACAACCGTCTGCTCAGGTCACGAATACACCGCCTCCAACTGCGCCTTTGCCGCCTCTCTGGGCGAGGACAATCCGGCTCTGACCGCGCGGATCCTTGAGGTGGATGCCTTGCGCGCGGAGGGGAAATTCACCGTGCCCTCCAGCCTCGGGCAGGAAAAGGCCACGAATCCCTTCCTGCGCGGGGACGATCCGGCCCTTCAGGCCGCCATCGGCATGCCGGATGCCACGGCTGAGGAGGTCTTCACCGAAATTCGCAAGCGCAAAGATCATTTTTGATCGGCTTTGCCAAATCATACAGGTCGGCGTTGCGCAAAGCCATGGCGCCGCCTCAAATCCAGCCTTTACTGGCCGTTTTGCAGCCCATTCCTTCAGCGTTTCACAACAGAGTGACCCAACCTTAGGCTGCATCCTGCGACAATCTGTGTCAAATTTTACAGAAAGTCCTTGAAGACCGCCGACAATCGACCAAACTTTAACAGTACAGACCCTATGATGATACGCGGAGGTTCCGCCTTCATCTAACCTCGGAGGGAGCAGTCACACCGTGCCGTCATTTTCAAACACGCTCGAACAAGCCATTCATGCCGCACTTGCACAGGCCAACCAGCGCAAACATGAGTTTGCCACGCTGGAGCATTTGCTCCTGTCGTTGCTGGAAGAGCCAGATGCCCTGCGCGTGATGCAGGCCTGCGGCGTGAACATCGACGAATTGCGCAGCGACCTGATCGAATTCATTGACGATGACCTGTCCAATCTGGTCACCGACATCGAAGGCAGCGAGGCGGTCCCGACCGCCGCATTCCAACGCGTTATCCAGCGCGCCGCGATCCATGTCCAAAGCTCAGGCCGCACCGAAGTCACCGGTGCCAATGTGCTGGTGGCGATCTTTGCGGAGCGTGAATCCAACGCCGCTTACTTCCTGCAGGAGCAGGACATGACCCGCTATGACGCGGTCAACTTCATCGCCCATGGCGTGGCCAAGAACCCCGCCTTTGGCGAGGCGCGTCCGGTTTCTGGCGCCGAAGATGAGAGCGAACAGCGCATCGAAGGCACCGCAGAGGGCGGCGAAGGCAAAGAAAGCGCGCTGGCCAAATACTGCGTCGACCTGAACGCCAAAGCGAACAAAGGCGACGTTGACCCTCTGATCGGCCGCGATCATGAGGTCGAGCGCTGCATTCAGGTGCTGTGCCGCCGCCGCAAGAACAACCCGCTTCTGGTGGGCGATCCGGGCGTCGGCAAAACCGCCATCGCCGAAGGTCTCGCGCGCAAAATCGTGCAGGGCGAAATCCCAGAGGTTCTCTCCCAGACCACGATCTACTCCCTTGATATGGGCGCCCTTCTCGCCGGCACCCGCTACCGCGGTGACTTTGAGGAACGCCTCAAGGCCGTGGTGACCGAGCTCGAAGATCACCCCGATGCCGTTCTCTTCATCGACGAAATCCACACCGTGATCGGTGCCGGTGCCACCTCCGGCGGCGCAATGGATGCCTCCAACCTGCTGAAGCCTGCGCTTCAGGGTGGCAAACTGCGCACCATGGGCTCCACCACCTATAAAGAGTTCCGTCAGCACTTTGAGAAAGACCGTGCCCTGTCCCGTCGTTTCCAGAAAATCGACGTGAACGAGCCAACCGTGCCGGACAGCATCAAGATCCTCAAAGGCCTCAAGGAGTATTTTGAGGAGCATCACGGTGTGAAATACACCGCCGATGCGATCAAAACCGCTGTGGAACTTTCTGCGCGCTACATCAATGACCGCAAACTGCCGGACAAAGCCATCGACGTGATTGACGAGGCCGGTGCCGCGCAGCATCTGCTGGCCGCCTCCAAACGCCGCAAGACCATCGGCGTGAAAGAGATCGAGGGCGTGGTCGCCAAAATCGCGCGCATCCCGCCGAAAAACGTTTCCAAAGACGACGCCGAAGTGCTCAAGGATCTGGAAAAATCCCTCAAGCGCGTGGTGTTTGGTCAGGACAAAGCCATCGAGGCGCTCAGCTCCGCCATCAAACTGGCCCGTGCCGGTCTGCGCGAGCCTGAAAAGCCCATCGGCAACTACCTCTTCGCCGGTCCGACCGGTGTCGGTAAAACCGAGGTCGCCAAACAGCTGGCAGACACGCTGGGTGTGGAACTTCTGCGCTTTGACATGTCTGAGTACATGGAGAAACACGCGGTCTCCCGCCTGATCGGCGCGCCTCCGGGCTATGTCGGCTTTGATCAGGGCGGTCTTCTGACCGATGGCGTGGATCAGCACCCGCATTGCGTGCTGCTGCTTGATGAGATCGAAAAGGCCCACCCCGATGTCTACAACATCCTGTTGCAGGTGATGGACAACGGCGAGCTGACCGATCACAACGGCCGCACCGTGAGCTTCCGCAACGTGGTTCTGATCATGACCTCCAACGCGGGTGCCACCGAGCAGGCGAAGGCCGCTATCGGCTTTGGCCGCGACCGTCGCGAGGGCGAAGACACCGCTGCGATCGAGCGCACGTTCACTCCGGAATTCCGCAACCGTCTGGACGCGGTGATCTCCTTCCAGCCGCTGCCGAAAGAGACCATCCTGCAGGTTGTCGAGAAATTCGTGCTGCAGCTTGAGGCCCAGCTGATGGACCGCAACGTGACCATCGAGCTCACACCTAAGGCCGCGCAGTGGCTGGCGGATAAGGGTTATGACGACAAGATGGGCGCCCGCCCGCTTGGCCGCGTGATCCAGGAGCACATCAAAAAGCCGCTCGCCGAAGAGCTGCTCTTTGGCAAGCTTGCCAAAGGCGGCGTGGTCAAGGTCAAGGTCAGAGACGGCGAGCTGGTGCTCGATCTGTCCGGCCCGGACAAGCCGCGCATCACTGGCGACAAACAGCCGCCGCTGCTGACGGCGGACTGATGCGCCTCACTGGCATCGCACTTCTTGGCGCGCTCGCAGCTTTCCCCGCTGCGGGCGCGCCATTGTTTTCGCTGCCTGTCGACTGTGAGCTGGGCGAAACCTGCTTCATTCAGAACTATGTCGATCAGGACAGCTCGGGCGGCACACGGGATCACACTTGCGGCGGGCTGACTTATGACGGGCACAAAGGCACGGATTTTGCTCTCCCCACATCCAAGGCCATGGCTGAAGGGGTCAATGTGCTCGCCGCTGCGGGCGGGGTGGTTCTGGGCGTGCGCGACGGCATGCGCGATCAGATCATCCGCACCGAAGACATTCCCAAACTCAACGGGCGCGACTGCGGCAATGGGGTTGCGATTGACCACGGCGACGGCTGGGTCACCCAATATTGCCATATGAAGCGCAACACCGTCAGCGTCGCCACCGGAGATCAGGTCAAACGCGGCCAGCCCTTAGGCGAGATCGGTCTGTCCGGGCGCACACAGTTTCCGCATCTGCACATCTCTGTGCGCCACAATGATCAGGTGGTTGATCCCTTCTCCGCCGACACCCTCGGCACCTGCGGCGGCGCACACAGCTCCCTCTGGGCAGAGCCTATTTCCTATGTGGCGGGCGGTTTGATCCGCATCGGATTTGAGGTTGGCATTCCGGAATATGACCGGGTCAAGGACGGCATGGCCGGGCGCGAGCGCATCCCTGCCCAGGCCAAGGCGCTGGTGCTGTTTGGGCACGCTTTTGGCAGCCGTCCGGGCGATCAGATGTCCTTTACGATCAATGGCCCGCAAGGCGCTGTCTACACGCAGACCATGCTGCTGGACCGCGCACAGGCACAGTATTTCCGCGCTGGCGGGCGCCGCACACCGCAAGGCGGCTGGCCCAAAGGCACCTACACAGGTGAGGTTCTGCTCAAGCGGGACGGCGCCATTCTTGATCAGTCAACGACGATCCTGACGATAGAATGAGATCGCTGCCCCGCATGTAGGGAGCAGCAAATGATCAAACAGCTCCTTTGGAACCACTTATTTCTCTGTGAATTTCAGCTCGATCCGCCGGTTGCGCGCCCGTGCCTCCTCAGAGTCCGCCGGATCCACCGGCTGATACTGACCAAAGCCATTGGCCGACAGGCGCGTGGGCGGCAGGCCCAGCACATCAATCAGATAGCGCACCACAGACAGCGCCCGCGCTTGGCTCAGCTCCCAGTTATCGGCAAAAACGCCACCGGAAATCGGCACATCATCGGTGTGGCCATCCACCCGCAGGATCCAGTTGATCTCTGCCGGAATGTCATCCACCACGCCCTGCAGAATGCCCGCCACCTTGGCGACCTCACTCTGTCCTTCCGGTGACAGCTGCGCACCACCCGGCGGGAACAGCACTTCTGAAGAGAACACAAAGCGGTCACCGACAATCTGCACGCCTTCCTGCGCGCCAAGCACATTGCGCAAACGCCCAAAGAACTCAGAGCGATACTGCGCCAGATCCCGCGTCTCCGCCGCCAGCGCAGCGGCCTCGGCCTCAAGCGCCAGCTTCTCTTCTTCCAGCCGCTTGCGCTCCGCCTCTTCCAACTGCCGCCGTCTGCGCTCCTCTGCGGCGGCCCGCGCCAGAGCCGCGTTGAGATCAGAGCCAAGCGCCTCAAGCTGGACCTGCGCCGCCGCATCCCGCTCTGCATATTCATCCAGAATGCCCTGCAGCGATCCCAACTGTGCGCGCAACGCGGCAATCTGCTGATTAAGCACTGCGATCTGGCGTTGGCTCTCCGCCGATCTGGCCTCTTCTTCTGACAACGCTTTGTTGGCCTCTGACAGCAACACATCCCGGCGTTCCGCCTCGCTCAACGCGTCGGCCTGCGCCGCTTCCGCCGCCCGCTGGGCCGCCAGTGCCGCCGCAAGGGCCTGTTGCACATCATCACCGTCGCGCAGCTGCTGCTCTGCGGAAAGCTTCGCCGCCAGAGCCGCCGCAAGCCGCTCACGCAGATCATTGCCGCTGTCCTGCGCCTGTACCTGCGCGGCCACCGCCGCTGCCAGTTGATCTTCAAGCGTGGCAACCCGCGCGGTCAGACCGTCCACCTGCGCAGAAGAGGCAGCACCTTCGGTCTCCGCAGCCAGTTTTGCGGCCAGCGCCTCGGCCAATTGGGCCTCAAGCGTCGCCAGATCGTCAGAGCGTTCAGAAACCTGCGCTTCCGCGGTGGCGCGCGCGGCCACTTCCTGCACCAGTTGCGCCTGCAAATCACTCACGGTGCGCCGGTTCTCTTCAAGCCCCAGCAATGTCGCTGCCAATTCCGCTTTCACCGAAGCCAGCTGACCATCGCGTGTGTCCAGCTCCGTCTGAAGCTTTGCCAGTTGCAGCGCGGCCTCCGCCAGATCAGAGCCCACGTCCTGCCCCTCCACCAGCGCCGCGGCCAGTTTCAGGTCCAGATCGTCCCGCGCAGCCTCCGCCGCGGCCAAAAGCGTTAGCGTGTCCTCAGCCTCTTTGCGCTGCTCTTCCAGCGCCAGCGTCATGGCGGTCAGCTCCGCATCGGCGTTCTCCAACCGCTTGCGCAGCTCTTCCGCCGCCGCTGCCTCAAGCAAACGCTGCTGTTCCTGCTCGGTGAGTGCGCGGTCCAGTTGGTCCGCCTCAGCGCCCAGCTCATCAATCTGCAACTGCCCCTCGGCCACATCTTCGCGCAGGCTCGCAATCAGCGCTTCCATCGCCTCTGCTTCCGCCGCCGCCAAACGGGCTGCCTCCGCGCCTGCATCAATTTCATCCCGCGCCGCCGCCAGCGCAAGATTGAGCGCCGCGCGTTCATCAATCAGCGCATCGCGTGCCACTTCCAGCGCGGCCACATTGGCCTGTGCGTCATCGCGCTGCGCCAGCAGTGTCGCCACCTGCGCTTCAAAGCTTGTGATCTGGGCCCGCGCACGTTCCAGCGCTGCGCCTTGGGCATCCCGCGTTGCCGTCAAAGCCGCGATCAGCGCTTCCTGCTCGCGCAGTTGGCTGTCCCGATCCGTCAACGTCGCCGTCAAACCGCTCAGCTCGCCTTCCAAATCGCGCGTGCGCGTCCGCTCCAGCCCCAGCGCATCCGCCAGCGCCGCCACCTCGCCCTGAAGCGCATCAAGCTCGCTTTCCTGTCCGGTGATGGTCTCACTCAGCACAAACTGCACGATCATGAAAATCGTCAGCACAAACATCAGCACCAGCAAAAGCCCGGTCATCGCATCCACGAAACCGGGCCAGATCGAGCCTTGAAACCGTTGTCCTGTGCGCCGCGAGAGGGCCATAGCTTAGCCCTCCTGCCCACCTTTGGAGATTGGCGAGCGCTTGAGCTGCACCTTGGTGTTGGGCGCGGCGTTTTCCGCTTCCTGCGCCTTGGCCAGCCGCCGCAGCACACGGGAAATCCCGCTCAGCTCGGTGCGCAGCTCCGCCATGCTTTCCTGACGTCCGGCGGAAATCTCTTCCAGAATGCGCAGCATCTGCACATCAATCGAGCGCAGCCGCATCCGGCTTTCCGCATCAATGCCACCGTCCCCGACAGTCCCTTCGCCCATCTTGGCCAGCAGCGCCTCCTGCCCTTCCGCCAGCCGCAACAGCGCCTGGGTCACAGGCGTCTGCGTGTCCGCGCGGTCCGCCATGCGGTTCACCGCCTCGATCAGCTCGCCCATCTGGCCGCTGTTCTGCCCGCGCATCTGCGCGGTTTCGATCATGGTCTCGCGCAGCTGATCAAGCTGGCCCGACATATGCTCAAACGCCGCGCCCAGCACCTGAATATCGCCGCCTTCACCATCGCTGGTGGCAAAACCCACCCGCGTGATCGAGCTCAGCCATTCTTCGAGTTCGCGATAAAACCGGTTCTGTCCATGGCCGGCAAACAGCTCCAGCAGGCCCACAATCAGCGACCCCGCAAGCCCCAGCAACGAGGAAGCAAAGGCCACGCCCATGCCACCCAGCTGGCTTTCGAGCCCGGTCATCAGACGCGAGAACACCTCAACCCCGCCTTCACCACCGCCCACATCAAGGCTGCGGATCGTGTCCACCACCGCAGGCACGGTGGTTGCAAGGCCGTAGAAGGTGCCCAAAAGGCCCAGAAAAATCAGCATGTTGACGAGGTAGCGCGTGATTTCCCGCCCCTCATCCACACGGGTGGCCACCGAATCCAGAATGGAGCGCGCCGAGGAAGAAGCAATCTGCCCATGCGCCCCGCGTTCCCTCAGCAGGCTCGCCAGCGGTGCCAGCAACGTCGGCGGATTGTGCGCGTCATAGCCGTCGCGCAGCCCCGCAAACCCCTCGATCCAGCGCACCGAGGAAATCAGCGACAGCACCTGACCAAAGGTCGCGGCCACGCCGATCAAAAAGACAAAGATGATAAAGCCATTCAGATAGGGGTTTGCCTGAAACACAGGCAAGACACGCGGCAGGGCAAAATAGCCCAAAGCCCCGGTCATTCCCAAAACGCTCACCATCAGGAAAATCTGGCGCGTTGGCTTAGAGAAATGCGGCTCGACTTTGCGGTCCGGCTGATCCATGAGGACGGATCCTGACACTTGTTTATTCTGCGTTATTCAGCGCTCACCCTACTGGCATGTCCTTCATGTGCCAAGGTATTTCCAGCCCCAGCCCCGCGCCGGTCTCAGGCTGTGGTCATTCTGCTTACTTCGCGAGACAACCAGGTCAAATCCGCATCTACAATGCCCAGCTCAAACAGGTGATTGGCGGTGTTGTGCAAATATTCGGTGTTCGGCCCGCGCCCGCCCACAGCGGTGGAAATGATCGCCGCCTGCTCCGCCAGTGGCAGGTGGCAATACTGCACATGTTCGGGGTCGATCACATAGGTCACCGCCTCTACCACGCGCCCATCGGTCAGCGTCAACGGCAGGTTGCGCTCCAGATAGGCCGAGCTTATCAGCTCACGCTCGCGCAGATACTCAAGCGTGCGCGCCTCATGACCCTCTGCCACCTTCAGCGCCAGCCCCTGACAATGCGCGCCCACTTCGGCGTCCAATGCCAGCACCAAACCGGGGTGCTCAACCGTGCCGCGATGATGGATGGAGCGCATGCAAAAGCTGCGGTGCCAGCCGTCAAGCCGCGCCACCGCCTGTTCGGCGACTTCAAAACCGGGGTTCCACAAAAGGGACCCATATCCAAATACCCACATATGCTGCCTCTGGTCCTACTGGCTTTGCGCCGTTAAACACCAAACTGGATCGGGGAGAAAGGGCCAGCCATGATGAAACGTCTCACAGTTCTGATTGCTCTGGCGGCCATGGCATGGTCCGGTTTCTGGCTCGCAGGATACTGGGGCCTCTCCAAAGGCATCCCCGCATGGTTTGAGGCACGCCAGAATGATGGCTGGGTCGCCGAATATAGCGACCTCTCCCTGCGCGGCTTCCCCAGCCGTCTGGACAGCACACTCACCAACGTGACCCTCGCGGATCCGGACACAAGCGTTGCCTGGGATGCGCCCTTCTTTCAGATTTTGGCGCTCACCTACCGTCCGCACCACGTGATTGCCGTCTGGCCAAACACCCAGACCATTTCGACCCCGGCTGAAAAGCTGACGGTGAACACCACAGACATGCGCGCCTCCCTGATTTTGGAGCCGGGCACCGATTTGACACTGGCGCGCAGCAATGTCGCAATCGACGGGCTTGCCATCAGCTCCTCACAGGGCTGGGAGCTTCTGGCCAACGCGGTGAACATTGCCATGCACCGGCAGGAGGATAATCCCGCGCGCTACCGTCTCGCGTTTCAGGCCGATGAGTTTGCCCCGACCGCCGTGCTCAACCTGCCTGCAGATCTCGACCTGCCGCGCAGCTTCTCCAGCTTTCAGACCGATCTGACCGCCGAATTCAGCCGCCCGTGGGATCGCTCCGCCATTGAACAGGACCGGCCACAGCCCGTCGCGCTGGATCTCACTCTGGCTGAGATCATCTGGGGCGATCTGGAGCTTAATGCCGCCGGCGCCGTGACCATCGACCGCTTTGGTGTGCCGACCGGTGAAATCACCATCCGCGCGGTCAACTGGCGCGACATTCTGCAGGTTGCCCGCCAATCTGAACAGGTGCCCGCCTCTGTGGTGGACACGGTCGAGCAGGCGCTTGGTTTTATCGCCGGGCTTTCGGGCAACGCCGACACGCTCGACATTCCGCTGACTTTCAAACGCGGCGCAACCCATCTCGGCCCGCTGCCCATTGGCCCCGCGCCAAAAATCGTGCTGCGTTAAACGCGCCGCTTACCGGCAGTAAGGTCCGCCACGGTGGCGCGCCGTGTCAAAGTGGAAGTGATCGCGGTGGAAACGGTCCGAATTCGGCCCCAGCACCGTGCCAAACGGTCCACAGGCGCTTTTGTGCATTTTCTTGAGCATCCGGCCACGCTTGCCTTTGCCCCAGTCCCGCAGCACTGAGATTGTGTCGCCGTTTTCCAGTACCAGCGCTGAAATATCGATCGCCTTGCCCTTGCCGTGCTCGCTGATCTTGGCGCCTTTTTTGTGGTTGCGTGTCCGGCAGGAATAGCCCGCCGCCACCTTAATCGTGTCGATGCCACCACCGTAGTTGCGCACGGCTCTCTTTGCGCCTTTGTTGACCCATTTTTTCAGGGCTTTGGCGGTGTCACAGGTCATCACCGCCGGTGTGCTCAGCGCAACGCCGTCCACTTCATAGAGCTTGACCGCCCCGCGCCGAATGCCACAGCCGGGCAGCTTCGCAGGCACAGGAGGCACCTCTTTACCGATCAAATCGCGGTCCCGACAGATCTTACCGATCCCGGCCGCCTTGCGCGCCTTTTTCTCTTCCCGCGTCACCCGTGCGGGTATGGGTTGCGCCACTGGCTCCAGTGCAGCCAATGAGCTTTGCACAGAGGCTGACACCGGCACGATATTGGCCACGGCACCGCCCGATCCTGGCCGGATCACAGGGCGCAAAGACCGGTCCGGGGCAAAGCTTGGCAGCGCCACCGGAAACACCATCAGCCGCGTCACAGGGCGCAGGCTGCGCTCGGGCGCATTGGCTTGTGCAATGGGCGTGGCCGCTGTCAAAACTGCGCCCAAGCTCAGGACACCCAGCAGATATCCTGAAACGCGCCTCATGCGCTTGGCGCACCCCGGCCAAAGTTCGGCTCTGCGGTGTCCTGTCCGGCTTCGATAATGCCGCGCCGGATCGCCCGCGTGCGGGTGAAATAGGCGTGCAGATGATCGCCATCTCCGGTGCGGATCGCCCGTTGCAGCGCAAACAGCTCTTCGGTGAAGCGCCCCAGAATCTCCAGCGTCGCGTCTTTGTTGGTCAGGAAGACATCGCGCCACATGGTCGGATCAGAGGCCGCAATCCGCGTGAAATCCCGGAAACCGGCGGCGGAGTATTTGATCACTTCGCTGTCTGTAACGCGGCGCAGATCGTCGGCGACACCCACCATGGTGTAGGCAATCAGGTGCGGCGCGTGGCTGGTGACGGCCAACACCAGATCATGGTGGTCCGCGTCCATCTCATCCACATTCGCGCCCATGCCTTCCCACAGCGCGCGCAGCTTGGCGACCGCCTCAGGCGCGCTGCCTTCAACAGGCACCAGCAGGGACCAGCGGTTGTCAAACAGCTCGGCAAAGCCGCTTTCCGGGCCGGAATGCTCGGTACCCGCGAGCGGGTGCGCGGGAACAAAATGCACGCCTTCGGGCAAATGCGGGGCCACCGCGTCAATCACATGGCGCTTCACAGAGCCCACATCCGTCACGGTTGCGCCCTGCGCCAATGCCGGAGCAATCTCGGCGGCCACAGCGCCCATCGCGCCCACCGGCACACAGAGCACCACAAGGTCCGCGCCCTCTACCGCCTCTTTGGCGCTGTCGCACACGCGGTCACACAGGCCGATCCGTCGCGCGGTCTCGCGGGTTTCCTCAGAACGGGCAAAGCCTGTGACCTCGCCCGCAAGCCCCGCGCGTTTGATCGCCCAGAACATCGAGGAGGCAATCAGCCCAAGGCCAATCAGGGCCACACGGTTATAAACCGGCGCGGACACCACGTCGCTCATCGTGCACCGGCCTTGAACTGACCGATAGCATGGGCCACCCGGCGGCAGCTTGGCTCATCCCCCACGGTGATCCGCAGACAGTTGGGCAACCCGTAGCCCGCCACCTGCCGCACAATCAGCCCCTGGGAGGCGAGGTAAGCGTTGCAGCCTTCCGCCTCTTCCTGATCGGCAAACCGCGCCAGAATGAAGTTGGTGCAGGAGGTGTCAGACGGCACGCCGATCTCCATCAGCGCTTCTGCCAGCCACGCCCGCAGACGCGTGTTCTCCGCCCGGCATTTGGCCACCCATTCCTGATCACGCACCGCCGCTTCCGCCAGCTTCATCTGGATATTTGAGAGGTTGAACGGCTGACGCACCCGGTTGAGCACATCAATGATCTCTTTGGAGGCATAGCCCCAGCCCACGCGCAATCCGCCCAGACCGTAAATCTTGGAGAAGGTGCGGGTCATCACCACATTGCTGCGCGCTTCCACAAGCCCGGCCCCGCCGTCAAAGCCCTGCACATATTCGGTGTAGGCGCCGTCATGCACCAGAATACAGCCCTTGGGCAGACCATCCGCCAGCCGCGCCATGTCATTGCCGCCAATCATCGTGCCGGTCGGGTTGGCCGGATTGGCGATAAAGACGATCTTCGTGCGCTTGGTGCAGGCCGCCAGAATGGCGTCCACATCCACAACCCGTTCACGCTCTGCCACCGGCACAGGCTTTGCGCCCACCATCTTGGCAAGGATCGGATACATGGAGAAGCCGTGCTCCGGATAGACCACCTCATCGCCCACACCGGCATAGGCCTGCGCGATGAACTGCAGCACCTCGTCGCTGCCCACACCACAGATGATGCGGTTCACATCCAGCCCGTGCACCTCTGCAATGGCCTGGCGCAGCTCCGCATGATCGGTCGAAGGATAGCGATGCAGGTTGAACCCGGTCTTGGCATGAAACTCGGTGACCGCGTCACTGCACCCCAATGGGTTCTCATTGGAAGACAGTTTCACAACGTCTTTCACGCCCTCAACTGTGGCCTTCCCGCCAACATACAACTCGATGTCCAACACACCCGGCTGCGGCTGAATTTCTGACATGCGTTTCACTCCTTCGCTGGCTTGCTGTTTAGCCCCGCCCTGCCCGCTTGGAAAGACATCACAACCGCAAGGGGCGCTTTTGCCTCAACGGAACGCCCGCCTGTTGCCCAGCCACCCCATGTGCCTTGCCAGAGCATGAACCAGAACCCCGGATCAAATGCCCACAAAAGAAAAGCGGCACCCAAGGATGCCGCCTCATCACACGCGCCCGAAACGAAGCGCCTGCCTCTGCTGTCTGTGTCAGATGCCGCGCGCGGCCAACCCGCAATCAGGTGTAGTAATCCACCACCGATTTGCTGGTATCAATCCCCGCCGCATCCAGTTTGTCTTTCAGGATGGTGGCAAAGTTGCCGTTCTGCGCGTTCTGATAGCTCGACACCGCCGAACGGATCGCACTCATCACGGCACCGTCCACGGCGCGATTGCGCTGTGTCTCATGCGCCGGCCGCTGCGTTTGCGCCGCCTGCTGCACAGGTTGAACCACTTCTGTCTTAGGACTTTCCACCGGCACCTGCGGTGCCTGCCCACTGTATTTGGCCAGTGCCGCGTGCAGCATTGCATTCTGCGTCGCGCTCAATCCATGCCAACCTGTGGTCTCGCCCAATATTCCGACCGCTTCGACCATGCCTTTACTCCTTTGCACCAATGTCGATCCGGCGCAGCCCCCGATGCTGCCTCGTTAATACTGTTGATACGCTTGCACTTTTTTAAGATTCTGGCAACCGAACCGCTAAAATTGTAAATAGAAATCAGGGCGTTAAGCAGGTTTATCGCTGGACAAATCACCGATTTTGCGACCCATCGCCCACGCACAACCCAAGCCTGCACTGCAAACATAGAAAAACCCGCCACAAGGGCGGGTTCTCCAGAATTTCCAAATGTCGCGGCGAAGATTAGTTCTTCGCGTAGAATTCCACGACCAGGTTTGGTTCCATGATGACCGGGTAAGGCACGTCGGACAGGCCAGGTGCGCGCACGAAAGTTGCGGTCATTTTGGAGTGATCTGCTTCGATGTAGTCAGGCACATCACGCTCTGCCAGCTGAACAGCTTCCAGCAGCACTGCGAGTTGCTTGGACTTCTCGCGCACTTCGATCACGTCGCCTTCTTTCACGCGGTAAGACGCGATGTTCACGCGCTTGCCGTTCACCAGCACGTGGCCGTGGTTCACGAACTGACGTGCAGCAAAGACGGTTGGAACGAATTTCGCGCGGTATACAACGGCGTCCAGACGGCGCTCGAGCAGACCGATCAGGTTTTCACCGGTGTCGCCTTTTACACGTTCCGCTTCTGCGTAGATGCGACGGAACTGCTTCTCGGTCAGGTCGCCGTAGTAGCCTTTCAGCTTCTGCTTTGCGCGCAGCTGGGTGCCGAAGTCGGACAGTTTGCCTTTGCGGCGCTGACCGTGCTGGCCCGGGCCATAGTCACGACGGTTGACTGGGGATTTAGGACGCCCCCAGATGTTTTCGCCCATCCGGCGGTCAATTTTGTACTTGGCAGCAGTTCTTTTTGTCATCTGCTGATCTCCTTCGTTCAGGTTTTCGAAGGGCGTTGTCCTCTCGCCGGATTTTGCCGACGTGACAGGGTTCCTCTTGCGAGGGCCACCAACACCAATGAATGCGCGCTTATACGGGGGATTCTTGGGGAGTCAAGCGGGGAGTGCCCTATCAGTGGCAGCGCCGCTTAAGCTGCCATAAAGTCGATAAGCCTGCGCATGCGATCTGGCAAGAGCCGACGGCTGGGATAGACCGCATACATGTCCCGCGACACCGGCGGCACATCCGAAACCTCCAACGGAACCAAACCGTCCCTCACCAGATCTTCAGGCAACAGCGCCACGCCAAAGTCCATCCGCGCCGCATCAGCCACCAGATTGAGATCATCGAGCACATGCGCAACGTTGGAAGGCTGCAACCGCTCGCCATTGCTCAAAATCCACGCCTGCTGCGTACACACCGCTGGCAGGCCCAGCAGCACCTCGCGTGACACCTCCCCCGACACTCCATGCGCCTCGCAAAATCCAGCAGCCGCGCAGAACCGATAAGGCACAGACCAGAGCCGCCGGGCAATCAGATTGGAATCCTCCAACGGCCCCAGCCGAAAGGCGAGATCAATATTGTCGCGGAAGAAATCGAGATTGGCATTTGCCGCTATCAGGTCAAACCGGACCGTGGGATTATCTGCGGCAAAGGCCAGGAGCCGCGGCCCGATGGAGACCCGCGCCGCCAAAGGCGATGCCGTCACGCGAATGGTCTGCTGTGCCGGTAGCTCCAGAATTCCAGCCACATTCTGGAGCGCCTCAACCGCGCCTTGGCTCTGATCAAACAGCCGACGCCCCTCCTCCGTGAGCCGCACTTGCCTTGTGGTTCGCTCAAAAAGCCGCACCCCCAGCTGGGTCTCCAACCCTGCGATCCGGCGGCTCACCCGACTGAGAGGTATGCCAAGACTTTCTGCCGCCTCAGAAAAACTGAGATGGCGCGCGACAGAGACAAACAAGGCAAGGTCGTTGTAGATCATTATCTCATTTTTGAGATTATAACTCTTATTTTCAACCATTATCTTCTCAAGCGCGGTCACCTAACTTCTCCTTCAGACACAGGAGAAAACACATGCCTTATGCTATTGAGCTCCCCCACACCGGAGCCGCCGACGTCCTCACAAAGGTAGCCTGCGCGCCGCAGTCTCCAAAACCAAACGAAGTGCTGATCCGCAACCACGCCGCCGCTGTGAATTTCATCGACACCATTATCCGGCGCGGTGAGATGCCTGATGGCATGATGCCCGACCTGCCCCATGTCCCGGGCGTGGAAGGCGCGGGTGTGGTAGAAGCCGTTGGCGAAGATGTCGCCCAATTCGCTGTGGGCGACCGCGTTGCCTGGATGGGCCCGATTGGCGCAGGCGGCTATGGCACCCACTCTATTGTGGCGGCGCCCTACGTCACCAAAATTGCAAACAGCACCCCGTTCGCCAAGGCCGCTGCGCTGCCGGTGAACGCCATGACCGCATACCACATGCTGGTCAACTTGGGCGGTGCGGCGGCAGGAAAATCGGTTCTCGTACATGCGGCCGCTGGTGGTGTTGGCACCATGATTCAGCACATCGCCAAGCACCTCGGCATGACAGTCATCGCCTCGGTCAGCACTGACAAGATGAACTATGCCCGCGCTCAGGGCGCCGACCATGTGATCGACTACCGCACGGAAAACGTCACTGATAAGGTCAAAGAAATCACCGGCGGTCGCGGTGTCGACCTCAGCCTGAACCCGATCTCTGGCGCCACACTTGCCACGGATTTGGACGCCCTCGCCCCCTTGGGCACTGTGGTTCTGTTTGGCTTCCTCGCAGGTCCGCCCACAGGGACATTTGCCGAAGATCTCGCCAAACACTTCCAAAAGTCCGTCGCCGTGCGTGTCAGCGACATCTATACCTATTTCCTCAACGCGCCCGAAGCATTCCAGGCCGACCTAACCCGCGTCTTTGCGCTTCTGGAGAATGACATCCTGCGCCCGCAAATCTCCACCTTGCCAATCTCCGAAGCATCAGAGGCGCACCGACAATTGGAAAGCGGCGCCACCACTGGAAAACTGGTGCTCACAATCGACTGACATCAAGCCGCCCCGCCGAAATGGCGGAGCCACTCCTCCCTCGCAACAGATCGCCCCCTGCCCCGTCCAAATTCGCCGCAATTACTCCCCATTCCCGCCGCGGCACACCTCCAAAACAAGACCGCATAGATTGAGTGGAACACGTTATGAAGCGTCTTATTGCGGCAGCCCTTATTGGCTACGTCACTTTCCTGCTGGCGCTCGCAGTGTTTCGCCCTGCCAACCCAAGCTACGCGGAGCTTGCGCAGGAATTTTGCCCCGTTGAGTGGGCCGCGCTGGAGGCCTTTGATCCGCCGCTCTACCTCCAACACTATCACGATCAGGAAGCCGGACGCGAACGGGGCACGTCGCTTGCCGTTAACGCCGTGCTGCACCGCCCCTTCCTTCTTGCGCTGGCCAATGCTGATTTCGTGTCCCATTTCGTGAGCTTTGACAGGGCGGAAAACCACAGCCCCTACACCATCGCGCACACGCAGGTGCGTCTGGACTTTGTGAAATGCCTCAACCTCTCAGAAGAGGGTCGCGCTGTGACCCATCAGATGTACGAGGAGGTGTATCCGGAGGAAGAATACAGCCGCCATGACGGCATCCAGCACATCTTTGACATGACCGACAATCTGTTCTGCATGGGTTTTGATCAGGCCTTTGAGGCGTTCAAAAAACTCGACCCCGACAGCCCCTACTATTACCACGCCCACTTCAACGTCACGAAGCAAAAGATGAAGGTCTGCCCCGCGCCCGAAGTCACGCAGCCATCGCCACAATCCGGCTGATTTCACCACCGGCGTTCACCGCCTGATAGACCGGAAACGGCACCCGTTGCGAGAGATCAATCTCCCGCGCCACCCAGTTCTGTGCCTCCAGCCGCTGCAACGACGCGGAAAGCGCCCGATCTGTGATTGCGCCTAACCCGGCCCGCAGCCCCGAAAACCGCTGAGGCTGTTTTGCCAAGGCCAGCACCGGCACCGTCCAGCTCTTGCGCAGCACCCCCAACTGCGCACCATCAGGCACCGCCTGTAACACGCGACGCGCCAGCGCCGCCGCCGCCGCGCCTTCCTGCGTGAGCCGAAACTCAGGCCGGATCGGATGCCCATGCCCCGGATTGCGCTCCACCAGTCCCAGCGCCATCAGATGCTGCAAACTTGCGGCAAATGCCGTGCGCCCCGCTCCGGTGGCGGTCAGCAAAGCGGCCTGCCGCCCCGACACCCCCGCATGCATATGCGCCAGAATGTCCAGCGCCCAGGCGCGGGAGGTCAGCTTGACAAGGGAATGAATGTCCATAAAGTATAGTTACTTTATTTTGCATTTCACACAAGACATAAGGACCCGCCCATGGCTCTCGCCCCCGTCGACAACCGCATCACCCTGGCCCTTTCGGTCAAAGATCGTCACGCCAGCGCCGCGTGGTATCAGGAAAAGCTTGGATTTGAGCTGCGCTATCACCTTGATGAGGCGGGCTGGAGCGAAATGGCCACCAACACCGAAGGCGTCACACTGGGCTTTGGCGAGCAGGAAGAGCCCAATCCCGGCAACTGTGTGCCGGTCTTTGGCGTTGCGGACATCGACGCGGCCCGCAGTGCTCTGGAAGGGGCCAATGTGCGGTTTGACGGGCCCACGGAAGAAGTCCCGGGCATGGTCAAACTCGCCACATTCTATGATCCGGACGAAAACGCCCTGATGCTCGCACAAGATCTCAGCCAGACCGGCTGAGACAGAGGTCAGGCGGCGTCATGCAGCAGAATGGCCGCCTCGCTGGTGGTCAGATTGCGCCGCGCATAGGCGCCATAGCTGTGCGGATCGTCGGCCACATCCGGCAGATGCGCGGCCAGACGCGCGCGGTCTTGCGGCGCAAGGCTGTCCATCTCCGCACTGGCGGGGTGGAAGCTCTCGGTTTCCACGCCATTGGCCCAGATCACCTCGTGGCTTGGCAACAGCAGATGCACATAGGTGACTTCCTTCAGCGCGCTGTCCACCGCAACCGTGCGCCCGTTCACCAGATCCCGCGCGGTCACCAGAACCTCAGGCACATTGAACAGCGCCCGCGCCGCCGCGCCGCGCACCAGCATCCGGTGCTCCGGGCTGACAATCAGCTCCTGATCAGGGCGCTCAATGCCCAGCGCACCGGGCCGGATGCGGATCGGGCGCAGCTTGGGCATCGCAAAAAGGCGCGCGCCGGTCATCCGGCGACTGCCAATCCACTGAACTTCTTGCGCGCCATTGTCCCGGGTCTGCACCCGGTCACCCTCGCGCAGCTCTTCAATCAGGCGTGGCCCTTCCGGCGTGGCAATGCGCGTACCCGGCGTGAAACAGATCACACCGCTGCTGGCCTCCGCCTTCGGGCGCTGCAGCGCGCTCATCGCATGATGCACCACCCAGAGCTGCCGGTTCTTCGGCGGCAGCTCATCCAAAAACATCAACAGCGGGGCACTGCCCGCAACCTCGATCACCGTCGCCGTATAGCTGTCGGTGCCGTCGGTCACCACGAACCCGCCCTCCATGAGCGGATCCTCAACCTCGATTTCATCCAAAGATGTCACATGGGTCTGCGTATTCACCGCAGCCCCAACCAGCCGACGCACCATATGCGCCGCCCGTTTGCGGATGTTTGCCCCTTCTTCGCCTCGGTCCAGACGCAATAGCCCCGTGGGGCCGTCCACACGGACGGCTTCCTGTGACCAGGACCACACCACGCCCGTGTCCAGCGCTTGTAGCGGTGCGGCCTTCTGACCGTCTATTTCTGTCTGTGACCAGGAGATGACAAACGTGCCACGAAAGCCCGTCTTCATTGCCCGATAACCTGCCATGTCTTTTTTTATTAACGGCAGGTTAACAAAATCGGACAGAATTGCCTACCCGATTCTCCGCAAAATCCGGCGGAGGGCGCCGCGCGGCCGTGCCGCGCCAGCTCCTTTTAGAATTTGAAATCGAGCTTGATGGCCCCGACAACCTGCGCCTCATCCTGCGCTTCGAACTCTTCAGAAAGCCACGTCAGACCATAAAAAACATGGTGTTTCTGGCCACGCCAATGCACACCGGCACGCACCCGACTGCGCATATCCTCTAGCGCGATGCCGCGGTCTTCCGGCAGGAACACGCTGTCAAAAACATGTGCCACATCTGCACCAGCCACAAAGCTCCAGCCCGGCTGATGGTTGCGAATCGTGCGATAGCGATGACCGGTCACCCAGTCCCGCACCAAAAGCTCACCTTCGCCAAATTTGCCGATGGTCAGGTCAAATCCGGCGCGCACAAGGCTTTCGTCACCGGCACGTGCCTCAACAAACGGACGCAAGCGGGACTGCCCGCCCATCCGCACTTCACGGCCAATCTCTGCCACACCGCGCAGACGCCAGGTGTTGGGAATTTGAGCGGCCCGCACTTCAGGTGAGGATTGGGACACATTGATCAGGTCGTGAATGGCGTTTTGCAGCTCATCCAGATGGGTCATTGGGCCAATGGCCACCAAATCGCCACCCAATGCGAATTCCGTACCGCTGCGCTGAAAATGCGTGTGCACACCGGCGCTCAACATCCCTGCAAACGGACGATCAGAGGGGCTTGGGTTCACAAGCGATCTGGGCGCAATCACCTCGCCCCCCAGGCGCAGCTCTAAAATATCGCCTGCCGCTTCCGGCAACGCGCCGTCCCAATCATATCCCCAGACACGGCTGGTGCCATAGGAGCCGGTGCGCCAGCGGTCAAACCCGTCGCCAATCACATCATTCACAAGAAGGTTGCCAAACCCAAGATAGCTGCGCCCCTCTGCCATCGCAGAATGCGCAGTGAATCCGGCAGTGACTCCAATTGCAACAACAGTCGCAAAAATGCGCGCCAACATGGTTTATCTCCAGCGGTAGTTTCCTTGGCGCTGCATAAAGCACACAAGCGCTTAAAGAACCTTTGAGCGCTCCAGTCAGGTGAAGTTAAGGAAACTTTGCGGCAAAATAGCATCAAAGCCGCGCAGTGCGCCCGGCGCGGTTCAGAACAGCTCCGCCTCGCGCGCAATCAGCGCCGCTTGCGTCCGGTTCGCGGCACCAATCTTGCGGTAGAGATTTTTCACATGCAGCTTGATTGTCGGCTCTGACAGATCAAGATCACGCGCGATCTCTTTGTTGGCTTTGCCTTCAGCAAGCCCCTGCAGAACTTCCATTTCGCGTTTGGTGAGCTTTTGCGCAATCGGGTGACGCTCTGTGCTTATCGCCTCTTCGGTCAGCAGGTCCGCAGGCACAAATTGCTCCCCTGCCGCCATAAACCGAATGGCATTGACCAAAGATTTGGCTGGCAAGGTTTTGGGGACAAATCCGGCAGCGCCCGCCGCCATCGCCCGATGCACCACGTCGCGTGAGGCTTCACCGGAAATCAGCGCCACCCGCGGGGAAACCTTATGCGCAAGCACTTGCTTCAACCCGTCCAGACCGCGCATACCCGGCATATTGTAATCCAGAAGCACAAGATCGAAGTCAGCCGTTTCATCCAATGCGGCGAGCGCACCATCCAGATCGGAAACCCCGACGGTCGACATCGCACCGGCCGCTTCCACAAACGCCACCACGGTATCTCTCAAGAGATCATGATCATCAGCGATTAGTATCTTCAACAACTCACTCCGCGCTTCGTACTGGACATATCTCGCCCAGCCCCGGAAACTGCAAGGGTTTGATATCCCCATTTAAGCCGAGAAAAGTGAAGCATTTACTGCCGCGAAACACCATCACTGTTTTTCAACCTTAGCGAATATGTGACCATCCCTCGCCACCTTACGCGAGGTTAAATCGAAAACCTACCCCTTTGTATAGGAGGTTTATCCTCATGCTCACGTGCACCATCGAATCCAAGCAGTTAACGCTAACGTCAAGCAAACGAGGCGGCAGAAAAATGCGACCAAAAACATCCGCGACTTTCGCGCTTGCACTCAGCTTGTTGCTACCACTCACGACAGCCCTCCGGGCTGCCGACGCCATGGACACGCCATCCGGAAGCGTCATCCTGACTGTGTCGGGCACGATCGACAAAACCAATGTCGACGACACAGCTCAGTTCGATTTGGAGATGCTGCGCGAATTACCGGCAGCCTCCATTTCAACATCGACCATATGGACCGAAGGGGTTCTTATGTTCACGGGTGTACCGATAGCGTTGTTGCTTGAAGAATTGGGGAATTCTGGCAACACGCTTCGGGCCTCCGCGATTAACGACTACACCATCGAGATCCCAGTTGCTTCGCTTGAAGGCGACGCGCCCATTCTGGCCTATGAAATGAACGGTGACACCATGCACCGCCGTGAAAAAGGCCCGCTCTGGGTGATCTACCCGTTTGATTCCGATGAGAAATATCGCACATCGCAAATCTACTCGCGCAGCATTTGGCAACTCGACAGAATTGAAGTCATCGACTAGCTTTTGCGCATGTCGCAAAGCCTGTCACGAGTCTTTCCACGAGCCCAAGGGCTCCTCAGCGCGCCGCAAGCGTATGTTTAAGTATGTGGGTTGGTTTTGGTATATTCGCGCGAACGCAGCATGACGGGTCTCTGTCCGGTACCGGAGGCAAAGCCGTGAGCGCGCGCTCCGGACAAACCGCGCAGGATCACGCCACGCAACGCCGCCACGCGACGCGGGCGTCCCTTTCCCCAGATCGCTCTCCCTGGCGCCGCCGCCTCAGCATCGGCCTCATCGTGCTTGTCTGTGTGCTGACAGTCTTCTCCGCTTACGCCGCTTATGAGGTGCTCTCCAACTTCCGCGAGGTGCGCGCCAAAGCCTCCGATGACGTGGACTGGTCCCTCAACCAGGTCGAGCTGGAAAGCCGCGATTTCACCACCGCTCTGGAAACCGCCATTCTGGATCCGGAAGGCGGCCTCGCCCGCCTGCGGCTGCGCTATGACATTCTCTACAGCCGCGTCACCACGCTGGCGACCTCGCCCGTCTACCTGCGCCTGACCTCGGTGCCGGAGTTTGATGCCGCGCTGGAGCGTGTGCACAGTTTTGTCATCGACACGGTGCCGATCATTGACGCGCCCGATGCCGAACTGCGCGCCGCCTTGCCGCAACTCACCAAAGACTCAGCGCATCTGCGCAACGACACCCGCACCCTGTCCCTGAAAGGGCTGACCTTCTTCGCCGAACAGGCAGACCGCCAGCGCGCGCAAGTGGCAGACACGCTGCTGCGCCTGACCGCCCTGATCGCCCTGCTCCTCGTCGCCCTGCTTGCGCTGGTCATCCACGCCTTCAACAACTACCGACTCGCGCGCCAGCACGGCCAGGCCCTGACCGAAGCCAACAACCGCATGAGCACCATCCTCACCACCTCGCTGGACGGCGTGCTGGTGACCGACGGCGAAGGCCGCCTGCTGGAATTCAACAAAGCCTGCGAAGACATGTTCCAATACAAGTTTGAGGACATTCGCGGCCAGAATGTGATCGACCTGATCGCCCCGCCTGGAACCGACGCCATCCACAAGGCCGCGATGGAACGCATTCGCAACGGCCAGTCCGACCATTTCGCGGGCCGTGGCCGCATCCGCTCGGATTTGCGGCGCGCCGACGGCACGCTCTTCCCCGGCGAAATCTCCGTGGAAGTTGCCGAAGAAGACGGCCGCCCGATCCTTTTGGGCTTCATGCATGACATTTCGGACCGCGTCGCCGCCGAGCAGGAGCTGGTCAAAACCCGCGATCAGGCGCTGGCTGGCGAGCGCGCCAAAGCAGAGTTCCTCACCGTGATGAGCCACGAAATCCGCACGCCGCTCAACGGCATGCTCGGCAATCTCAGCCTGCTCAACGACACCGCCCTGACCACCGCGCAAACCCGCTACATCCGCAATATGGAAATCTCGGGCCGCGTGCTCATGCGCCATGTGGACACGGTGCTTGATATCGCCCGCCATGAGGCCGGTGTGCTCAATATCTCACTGGCCTGCACAGACCTGTCGGTTCTGCTTCAGGAGCTGGTCGACAGCCAACTGAGCGCAGCCTCCGCGCGCGGCAACGCCCTCAGTTGGCGCTGGGAAGGGGCCCCGCGCGCCTGGGTGCGCACCGACCGCGCCGCGCTGGAACAGGTGCTTCTCAATCTGATCGGCAATGCCATCAAATTCACCAACAAAGGCGCCATCACGGTTGAGGTTGAGGCGCTGCCCGAAACCATCGACGACACGCCGGTGATCGAGCTGCGCGTCTGCGACACCGGCATCGGCATAGCCGAAGACCGTCTGGACAAGGTGTTTGAGGATTTTGTCACCAACGACACCGGCCTTGGGCAAGTGCCCGGCGGCACCGGTCTCGGCCTTGGCATCGCACGCCGCATCGTCACCGCCATGGGCGGCACACTTGGGGTTGAAAGCACCGAAGGCCAAGGCAGCGTGTTCTGGGTGCGCCTGCCCATGGCACCGGGCCGCCGCCCGCCCCAGCACGCCGAGGAAAGCGCACCCGCCACCGCCATCAAACGCCGCGTTCTGGTGGTCGAAGACAACGCCATCAACCGCGAACTGGCCGAAGAAATGCTGCGCAATGCCGGCCATGAGGTGATCGTTGCCGCTGATGGCGAGCAGGGTCTGGAACAGGCCAACGTGGCCGCCTTTGATGTGATCCTGATGGACATTGCCATGCCGGTGATGGACGGGCTGATGGCCACCCTCGCCATTCGCGGCGGCAACGGCCCCAACAAACACACGCCGATCATTGCGGTCTCCGCCAATATCCTGCCAACCGAACGCCTGCGCCTGAAAGAAGCCGGCATGAACGGCTTCCTCGCCAAACCTCTGGATCGGGCGGCCCTGCAGGACACGTTGCAAACCCTGAGCACCGCCAAAGCCTCGGGCGAAGAAGACGGCGCAAAAACAGCCTCCGTGGCTGTCGACATCAAAACCCTGACCAACAACCGGTCCGGCCTGCCTACAGACACGTTTGCTCGGCTGCTCACCCGCTTCCTCAACGAAGGGGACACGCTGCGCGACGCGATCGCCGCGCCCGACAGTGACCCCGCCACCGTCGCCAAAATGTGCCACAATCTGGCAGGGGCCGCGGCGGTCTTTGGCGCGCGCAGCCTGCACGCACAGCTGGTCGAAGCCGACACCGCCGCCAAAATGCAAGACGACAGCGGGTTTGAGCGCGCCTTGGCCGCTTTCCCTGCGATCTGGAGCGAGACCCGCGCCGCGCTGATGGATCACCTGCCCTCAGACGCGGCCGAATGAGACCGCGCTAAGGCATCTCCGCACCCGTTGTGGGTGGAAAGCTCTGCAACGCTTCCAGAAACCAGCCCAGCGCCTGTCCGCGTCGCGGGCCGCTGCGAAACACCACAGCCATCGAGACAGGGCCTTGGTCTGGAAAATCCAACACGTCAAAACGGGCACGGAAATGGCGGCTCTCCGCATAGCTGGCCGCCACCATTCCCACCGCATCGCTGCGCTCCACAACCCCGGCGGCCATCGCGAAGTTCTGCATGATATGCAGCCGCCTTAGCAGGTCGCCCTCCATCTGCGGCATCACATTTTGCATCTGTTCCGCATAAGGTCCGCTGGTCTCAGGCACGATCAGCGGCAAGCCCACCAAATCCCGCGCAGTGACTTGCCGCCCAAGCAAGGGATGCTCGTGGCGCACAAACAACCGCACTTGCAGCGGTGCCAAAGCCTCCGCGCGCGCGCCCGGCTCCGCCATCAGCGGGCGCGAAGGCCCGATAAACGCATCAAGATCCCCCTGACGAAAGAGCTGCAGCCCCGCTTCAAACGAGGTGCCCCGCACATGCACCCGCACATCCGGATGCGCATTCACCAGAGACCACACAGCGCGGCTCATCAACCCTTCCATGGAGCTTGGCGCAATACCGATCCGCAGCACCTGCTCGCGCGTTTGCCGCGCCGCATCCACATCCGAGGTGAGCTGATCCACATCCGCCAGAATACGGGCCGCGCGATCCACAAACTGTCGACCCTGCGCAGTGGCAGCCACCCCGCGCGCGTGGCGGTAAAACAGAGCGGTTCCAACCTCTTGCTCGACATCGGCCACCGCCTTTGTCACCGCCGACTGGGTCACATTCAGCGCCCGCGCCGCAGCCGAGATTGCCCCCTGCCGATCCACCGCCACCACATAGCGCAATTTGGTCAGGTTCATGGCCTCTCCTTGCCATTCCAAAAACGAATAGCTTGCGACAACATTGAATTTGCCAGATATCTACGTCAACCCGATACTGGCGCAGGATCCGGGGGCCGCAGAGGCTGGCCAGAGGCCGGATTGGAGGAGACTACCATGAGCGCAGCCGCCATCGTGGCAGGTGTTGGCATGATCAAATTTGCCAAACCCGGTGCATCTGAAAGCTATGACCAAATGGGCGCCGCTGCCGTGCGGGCCGCGCTGAAAGATGCAGGCCTCAGCTACGCGGATATTCAGCAGGCCTTTGCAGGCTACGTCTACGGCGACAGCACCTGCGGGCAGAAGGCGCTTTATCAGGTTGGCATGTCCGGCATCCCGATCATCAACGTCAACAACAACTGCTCCACAGGCTCGACCGCGCTCTATATGGCGCGGCAGGCCGTGGAGAGCGGCATGGCAGACTGCGTGCTGGCTGTTGGCTTTGAACAGATGCGTCCTGGTGCTCTGGGCAGCCATTGGACCGACAGGCCGACGCCCTTTGATGATTTTGACACGGCCTGCGACACGCTGGTCGGCCACGCCGAAGTGCCGCTGGCACTGCGCTATTTTGGCGGCGCGGGGCAATCACATATGCAGAAATACGGCACCGAGCTGGCTGACTTTGCCAAGATCCGCGCCAAGGCCTCCCGCCACGCGGCGCGCAACCCGCTTGCCCTGTTCTCACAGGAGCTGTCTGAGGAAGAGGTGCTCGCCGCGCCCGTGATGTGGGATGGGGTCATGACCCGCCTCATGGCCTGCCCGCCAACCTGCGGCGGGGCGGCGGCTATTCTCTGTTCGGAGCGTTTTGCCGCCAAACACGGTCTGGACACCACCGTCCGGATCAAGGCGCAGGCCATGACCACCGATTACGCCTCCACCTTTGAGGCACAGGATATGATGCAGGTGGTGGGCTATGACATGACCGCAGCAGCAGCGCAGCAGGTGCAGGAGGCCTCCGGCATCGCGATCGAGGATGTGGATGTGGTCGAGCTGCATGACTGCTTCGCCCACAACGAACTCATCACCTACGAAGGGCTTGGCCTCACGCCGGAAGGCACCGCGCAGAAGTTCATCGCAGATGGCGACAACACCTATGGCGGCAAATATGTCACCAACCCCTCCGGCGGCCTGCTGTCCAAGGGCCACCCGCTGGGGGCCACCGGCCTTGCGCAATGTTATGAGCTGACCCACCAGCTGCGCGGCACCGCAGAGGCGCGGCAGGTCGAAGGCGCCCGCACCGCGCTTCAGCACAACCTTGGCCTTGGCGGCGCCTGCGTGGTCACGCTCTATCAGGCGGCGTGAGGCAGGGCGGATGGGCATCTTTGATCGCAGCGCCAAGGGTCACATCACCCCCGTCATCGAGGTCACCATCGAACGCGGGGCGCTGATCTTCTTTGCCGAAACCATCGGCGAGACCAACCCCGTCCACCTCGACACCCGTGCCGCCCGCGCCGCCGATCATCCCGACATTCTCGCCCCTGCCACCTACGCTGTAGTGGTGGGCACATTGGCCGGACAAAAGGCCAAACGCCGCGGCCAGCCGGACATTCTGGAGTTGATCAACGGCGATCTGCGCGTGCTCCTGCATGGCGCAGAAGACTACACCTACCACGGGCCGCTCTACGCCGGAGACACGGTGCAGGTCGAAAACGAGATCACCGGCTTCAGCGACCCCAAAGGCGGCAAACTTGAGATCGCCCATATCACCACCCGCATCAGCCACCCCGAACGTGGCCTGCTGGTTGAGGCCAATCGCGCTCTGATCCACCGCCTGAGCTAAGGGAGAGACATCATGACCACGACGATCGCAATCGCCCGCACCCCCGCCACCGCTCAGGTCGGCGACCACCTGCCCCCGCTCACATTCGGCCCGATCAGCCGCAAAACCCTCGCGCTCTATGCCGGAGCCTCAGCGGATCACAATCCGATCCACATCGATCTGGATTTTGCCCGCGAGGCTGGCATGGACGATGTCTTTGCCCATGGCATGCTCTCCATGGCCCAACTCGGCCGCCTCGTGACCGGCTGGGCCGGGCAAAGCCGCCTGCGCGGCCTCTCCAGCCGCTTCACCGCGATTACCCCTGTGGGCGCCACCGTCACCTGCACCGGCACTGTCAGCGACCGGCTTGAGCAACACGGCCGCGTGCTGCTGACCCTTGCGCTCGCCGCACATATTGATGACGGCACCAGAACCCTGCGCGGCGAAGCCAAGGTCTGCGGCACCCCCTGATCCCGCGCGCACAGCATATCAAGCGAAGCGCCCCTTCTAGACAGACAACAAGGACCTCAAATGCCCAACCACATGTGGATGACGGCGGACCACACCGCCTTTGCAAATAGCGTCAGCCGTTTCATGGCCGAAGAGGTCATCCCCAACAACGCCGCATGGTCCGCGGCCGGCGTGGTGCCCAAAGATCTCTGGCGCAAAGCCGGTGACCTTGGCATCCTCGGGGCCACCTTCCCCGAAGCCCACGGCGGCCTTGGCCTGTCACGCCACTTTGACGCCATCACCTTTCTGGAACAGACCAAAGCCGGAGACAGCGGCTGGGGCGTCTCGGTCCACAACATCGCCGCCCATTACATCACCGCCTTTGGCTCTGAAGAGCAGCAGGCCCGCTGGCTGCCCGACCTTGCCGCGGGGCGCAAAGTCGCCGCCATCGCCATGACCGAACCGGGCACCGGCTCCGACCTGCAGGCGGTGAAAACCACTGCCATCCGTGACGGCAATGAATATCTGATCAATGGCTCCAAAACCTTCATCACCAATGGCGCGACCGCCGATCTGATCGTGCTGGTCGCCAAGACCGACCCATCCGCCAAAGGTAGGGGCGTCTCGCTGATCATTGTCGAAACCGAAGGGCTTGAGGGCTTCACCGTCGGCCGCCGCCTCAAAAAGATGGGCATGAAGCGCAACGACACCGCCGAGCTTTCGTTTCAGGATGTGCGCGTCCCGCTGACCAACCTTCTGGGCGCGGAAGAAGGCCAGGGGTTCATCCAGCTCATGAAACAGCTCCCATGGGAGCGCCTGATCCTTGGCTATATGGCGCTTGGGGCCTCGCAATGCGCGCTCGACCACACGCTGGCTTATGTGAAAGAGCGCAAAGCCTTTGGCCAGCGCGTCATGGATTTCCAGAACACCCGCTTCAAACTTGCAGAATGCGCCACCAAGATCGAACTGCTCGCTGCCTTCTGCGATCAATGTCTGACCGAGCTCGACACAGGCCAGCTCACTGCTGAAAAAGCCGCCATGGCCAAGTGGTGGGGCACGCAAACCCAATGTGAAATCGTCGATGAATGCCTGCAGCTGCACGGTGGCTACGGCTATATGTCGGAGTATCCGATCAGCGAACTCTACACCGACGCACGCGTGCAAAAGATCTATGGTGGCACCAATGAAATCATGAAAGAGGTGATCGCCCGATCTCTGGATCTCGACTAAGGACCACCCACATGAGCAAACTCACAGGAAAGCTGACAGGCAAAACCGCCTATATCACCGGCGCAGGCAATGGCATCGGCCGCGCCGTCGCCCTGAAACTCGCCCGCGAAGGCGCCAATATCGTCGTCAACGATCTCGAAGAGGCCCCTGCGCAGGCCGTGGTCGATGAAATCACCGCAGCGGGCGGCAAGGCCATTGCCGTGCCCGGCTCCGTCACTGAGGACGGCTTTGCCGAACGCTTCATTGGCGCAGGCGTCTCTGAGTGGAACGCGATTGATATCATCGTCAACAACGCCGGTTACACTTGGGACAGTCTCATCGGCCATATGACCGACGACCAGTTTGACGCCATGATGGATGTGCACGTCAAAGCGCCCTTCCGCATTCTGCGCGCCGCTTCCGGCTTCATCAAAGGCGCCGCCACCCAAGAGGCTGAGGCGGGCCAAGAAGTCTTCCGCAAGGTGGTGAACATCTCCTCCATCGCGGGCACCGGCGGCAATGTCGGTCAGGCCAACTATTCTTCAGCCAAATCCGCCGTGCTGGGCCTCACCAAAACGCTGGCCAAAGAATGGGGCCGCTTTAAGGTGAATGTGAACTGCGTCGCCTTTGGCTATATCGAAACCCGCCTCACCGAGGCCACCAATGAGAAGAAATCCATCACCGTGGATGGCAACACTGTCGGCATCGGCATCCCCGAAAAGGTCGCCACAGGGTTTGCCGCCATGGTGCCACTGGGCCGTCCCGGCACACCTGAGGAAGCCGCCGATGGCGTCTATCTCTTCTGCTGCCCCGAAAGCAACTATGTCAGCGGCCAGACCTTGACGGTTGGTGGCGGTCTGAACGGCACCTAACCCTCCTTCCGCCCGGCAACGCCGGGCCGCGCCCGACCCTCCCCACGGGAGGGCGCATTCGCTTCCTCCCAGGGTCAGGCGCGCCCCTACTCACCAGTCTCAGACCGCACATCAGAAGGTGAAATCATGCTCCAAGGCACCCGCATCATCGAAATCGAAGGCCTCGGCCCCGGCCCCTTCGCCGCCATGCTGCTCGCGGACCTTGGCGCAGATGTCATCACCATCCACCGCAAAACCGCCGCCGCGATCACCGCAGATCAATCCGTGCTCGATAGGGGCAAACGCTCCATCGCGCTTGATTTGAAAGATCCCGGGGATCTCGCCACCGCCAAGGCGCTCATCGCCTCCGCTGACGCGCTGATCGAAGGCTTCCGGCCCGGCGTGATGGAACGCTTGGGCCTTGGCCCCGAAGCCTGCCACGCCGACAACCCCGCGCTGGTCTATGGCCGGATGACCGGCTGGGGCCAGACCGGCCCCCGCGCCCAGAGTGCCGGGCATGATCTCAACTACATCGCCCAATCCGGCGCGCTTTGGTATGCCTCAGAGCCAGGCACCCCGCCCATCACCCCCGCTACGCTAGTGGGCGACATTGGCGGCGGCGCGCTTTATCTGGTGATCGGCATCCTCTCCGGCATTCTCAACGCACGCACCTCTGGGCGTGGCACCGTGGTGGACGCCGCCATTGTGGACGGCTCCGCCCACATGATGACCCTGCTCATGGCCCTGCGTCAGGGCGGCGGCCTGTCAATGGAACGTGGCCACAGCCTGCTAGATGGTCCGCATTGGTCGCGCAGCTATCTCTGCGCCGATGGCGGCCATGTCTCCGTGCAATGTCTGGAGCCTCAGTTCTACGCCGAATTTCTAGAGAAGATGGGTCTGAGCGACGATCCGGAATTTGCCCGCCAACACGACGCCACCCTCTGGCCCAAGCTCACCGCGCGCCTCTCGGACCTCTTCCTGTCAGAGCCGCGCCTGCATTGGGACAGCCTGTTCTCCGGCTCAGACGCCTGCGTCGCCGTGGTGCTTTCGCCTGAGGAAAGCGCGCAGTCTCCGCAGATGGCCGCGCGTCAGGTCTGGCATCATCCGGACGGCAATCTGCAAGCCGCCCCTGCCCCGCGATTTGATGGGAAGGTGGCAGAGGTCAACCCGGCCCCCAAACGTGGCGAACACACGGCGGAGATTCTCGCGGAATTGGCCCAATCCCCGCGTCAAGAGCGCTGATCGGCCTGCCGCAACGCGCGGTCCGGTCATAAAAAAGAGGCGCGCAAAAACGCACCTCCGCAAAACAGTCGCGATACAGACGCAATACCGACGTTAAAAAACGTGGTTAACGCGGGCTCAGCGCCCACGCAACGCGTCGATCATCAGCTGTACATTCTCAGGGTCTGCATCCGGTGTGATGCCATGGCCAAGATTGAAGATATGCGGCCCGTTGCTGAAGGCATCGACAATCTTGCGGGTCTCATCCACCAGCGCCTGACCGCCTGTAACCATATGGGAAGACTTGAGATTTCCCTGCACGCAACCATCAACCTGCACATGCTCTGCGGCCCATTCCGGCGTCACGCCATCATCCAGCGCCACACAATCCGCGCCCGTCGCCTTGGCAAAGCCCACATAGCGCTCACCCGCGCCACGCGGGAAGGCAATGATCGGCACATCCGGATGCTTCGCCTTCAGCTCCGCAATGATTTTCTTAGCAGGTTCAAGGGCATAGCGGTCAAAATCCGCTCCCTTCAGAGAGCCCGCCCAGCTGTCAAACAGCTTCACAACCTCCGCCCCAGCCTCGATCTGCTTTGACAGATAGTCGATGGTCCCTTCGGTCAAACGATCGATAATCGCCTGAAACAACTCGGGATTTTCGTCCTTCAACTGATGCGCTGGCCCCTGATCCGGCGTCCCCCGCCCCGCAACCATATAGGTCGCCACCGTCCAGGGCGCCCCGGCAAAGCCAATCAGCGTGGTTTCCTTGGGCAGCTCCCGACGCAGGATCCGAACAGTTTCATAAACAGGATCAAGGGTTTCGTGGATTTCACTGGCCGGTTTCAGCTTGTCAAAATCCGCCTGAGCTTCGATGGTTGAAAGCCGTGGACCTTCCCCCGTGACAAACCACAAATCCGCCCCCAACGCCTGCGGCAAAAGCAGGATGTCAGCAAACAGAATAGAGGCATCAAAGCCATAACGCCGGATCGGCTGCAGTGTCACTTCGGCGGCCAATTTGCTGTTATAACAAAGGGATAGAAAGTCACCCGCCTGCGCCCGCGTGGCGCGATACTCCGGCAGATAGCGCCCCGCCTGCCGCATCATCCAGATCGGCGGCGTGTCCAGCGTCTCACCCGCCAATGCGCGCAGGATCGTCTTCTCGGCCATGGTTTCCCCTTTCCAATGTGTCGCCTTCGTCGTCTGGCACCAGCGTCAAGATGTCAAGGCCAGAGCGCTTGTCAGGACACCCTGTCGCGGCTATCCCTGCGCCATGACCGTGACATTGCCCTCCCCCGACTCGACGCTGAAAATCGGCACCCGTGGCTCCCCCCTAGCCTTGGCGCAAGCCTATGAAACTAGGCGCAGATTGATGGCTGCCTTCGATCTGCCTGAGGCCGCATTCGAGATTGTGGTGATCACCACATCCGGTGACAACGCGCAGCTGATTGCCAAAGACAAACCGCTCAAAGAGCTGGGTGGCAAAGGGCTTTTCACCAAAGAAATCGAAGAGGCCATGCTTGCGGGCAGCATCGACATCGCGGTCCACTCGATGAAAGACATGCCTGTCCTGCAGCCAGAGGGCCTGCTGCTCGACACTTACCTGCCCCGCGAAGACACCCGCGACGCGTTTGTGTCGCCCAATCACGCCTCTCTGGCGGATCTGCCCGAGGGCGCAACGGTCGGCACCTCCAGCCTGCGCCGCCGCGCACAGCTCCTGAATTACCGCAATGATCTCAATGTGGTAGAGTTCCGCGGCAACGTGCAAACCCGCCTGAAAAAGCTCTCAGACAACGTCGCGGATTGCACCTTCCTCGCCATGGCGGGCCTCAACCGCTTGGAGATGTCTCACATCGCCACCAGCGCCATTGAGCACGAAGACATGCTGCCCGCCGTTGCCCAAGGCGCCATCGGCATCGAGCGCCGCGCCGAAGATATGAACACCGCCGCGATGCTGGAAGCCATCCATGACACGCCCACCGGCCAGCGTCTGGCCGCGGAACGCTCTTTCCTAGCCGCGCTCGATGGCTCTTGTGAAACCCCAATCGCGGCGCTCGCCGAGCTTGATGGCAATACGCTCCGCCTGCGCGGCGAAGTTCTGCGGCCTGATGGCTCTGAAAGCCTCAGCGACGATCAGACCGCTCAGATCGAAGATGGTGCAGAGCTCGGAAAAACCATGGCCGCTCAATTGCTTGAGCGCGGCGGCCCCGGTTTTTTTGACTGGCGCTGATCTTCAATATCCGCCTGAGCAAACAAAAAAGCGCCGGTTCTCACCGGCGCTTTTCTTATGTCAGACCCACTTTGCCAGCGGCGGCAGGCTCATCAAAACCGCGTTGGCATCATGGCCGGTCTCAAGCCCAAACTTGGTGCCGCGATCATAGACGAGATTATACTCAGCATAGAGCCCACGATGCACCAGCTGCGCGTCTTTCTCCGCATCGCCAAATCCCTGCACACGTCGCTTTTCAATCAGCGGCAAGAAGGCTGGAAGAAACGCACGGCCAATGTCCTGAATAAACGCAAAATCCGCTGCCCAATCACCGGTGTTATGGTCATCCAGAAAAATGCCGCCAACCCCGCGCGCCCGATTGCGATGCGGAATGTAAAAATACTCGTCTGCCCAGGCCTTTAGCCGTGGATACTGCGCCTCGCCATGCTTGTCGCAATGTGCCTTCTGGACAGTATGGAAATGCGCCGTGTCCTCATCATATTCGAGACAGGGATTAAGGTCGGATCCGCCGCCAAACCACCAGCCGTGCGGGGTCCAGAACATCCGCGTGTTCATATGCACTGCTGGGCAATGCGGGTTCTGCATATGCGCCACAAGACTGATGCCCGAGGCCCAGAAGCGCGGATCTGTCTTCATCTCGGGAAAGCCTTTGCGCGCCGCCATTGCCGCCTGCGCACGCTCGCCCAATTCGCCATAAACCGTGGAAACGTTGACGCCGACTTTCTCAAACACGCGCCCACCGCGCATCACTGACATCAGGCCGCCGCCCGCGTCAGAGCCATCTGCGCTGGCGCGTTTGGTCTCGGTCACCTCAAAGCGCCCCGCCGTTTGATCGGCATAGGGACCCTCGGCATGGGTATCTTCAAGCCCTTCAAAAGCCGCGACAATTTCATCGCGCAACGAGCGGAACCACGCGCTCGCGGTTTGCTTTTCAGTCTCCATCGATGCGCTCATGCTCGCCTCTTTGTCTGTTCAGATGGCCGCCACGGTCCAATGTCGACCGGCGTCAATTTTGTTTAATGTGCCGGTGTGCTGACCGTATCGAGAAGCGAACGGCCGCCATCAACTGTCACGATTTGGCCGGTCATGAAGCCGGACGCTTCCGAGGACAGGAACTGCACCGCATCGGCCAGCTCTCCCGGCGCCGCGATCCGGCCAAGGGGGGTGTGCTGTTCAATCTCATTGCGGCAATCGCGATTGTCCTTCAGCGCGGTCTGCAGGCTTGCCGACATCACCGAGCCAATCGCAACCGCATTCACGCGAATCCGTTCCGGTGCCAGCGCCACAGCCATCGCCCGCGTCATCTGATCCAGCGCCGCTGTCGCAATGGAATAGCCGAGCAGATCAGGCTGTGAACGTTGCGCCGCAATCGAAGAGAGGTTCACGATCGCCCCGGCAGAGCCCTCTTCCTTGCCTTCGGCCTGTTTGATCATCCGCTTGGCCACAATCTGGCTGAGCTTCAGCGAGGTCATCAGGTTTTGTTGCAGCATCAGCTCAACGGACGCATCATCCGGATTGAGCGGGTCACTGGTTGTCACTTGCCGGCAGCCATTGATCAAAATATCAATCTGATCGAAGGCATCAATGGTGGCTGAGATCAGATTGTTTATCGTCAGCTTCTCACGCAGATCGCCTGCGAAGGTGCGCACATTGCCCTCCTCAGGGCGCGTGCCAAACTCTGTGCAGAGCCGCTCTTCGTCCATGTCGGCAAACATGACATTGGCACCGTGCTCCACAAAATGCCGCCCCACCGCCAGCCCGATCCCGTTGGCCGAGCCGGTGATAATCGCGGTCTTACCTGCAATTGAAAATGACATCTACGATCCCCATCACGCTGCCATGTTGTCGGCTCAAAAGCCTGCCTCAGCCGCGTGTGCGACTGGGGCGCTGCGCCTTTAGTACCTTGAAACGCGTATCTCCGGCAACGTCTTCGACCTCTTTGAAGGCCTCGCGCAGCGTTGCTTCATACGGCAGATGCCGATTTGCCACCATCCAAAGCTGGCCGGACGGCGCAAGCATCTTGGCGGCTGCATGGATGAAAGACTTGCCCAGATCCGGCTCCGCTTTCCGCCCGGTGTGAAACGGCGGGTTCATCACCACCGTATCCACGCGATGTCCGGGTTTGAAGTTTGTGGCATCAGCCCAATGAAACTGCGCCCGCACGTCGGCCACATTGGCTTCTGCGCAGTCCAGCGCCGTGTGATCCGCTTCGACAAGATGCAAAACCTCAACACCATCACGGCGCAGAATATGTGACGACAAAAAGCCCCAGCCCGCCCCAAGATCGGCGACAACACGTCCAAGTTTGGCTGGCAGCGCCTCAACCAGCATGGCCGAGGCCGGATCCACGGCATCTGCGCTGAAAACGCCCGGACGCGTGGTGAACCCACCTGCGATCTCCGTGGTCTCACCAGCCTTCCAGTCCGCGAAATCTCCGCCTTCAAACCAGAACAGCCGACCATGGGCTTTGGTGAAGGCCCCGTGCACATCCGCCCGTTTGCGGCACTCTTTGTAAAGGCTGTCGACACCATCGGTTTTCTGCCCGTCCACAATGACAAGCGGCGCAACCGCACAGGCGCGGGCAATCAGATCGCGGGCCAGCGCTTTGGCGCGCGGCAGCACAACCAGAGCTGCAGCATAGGAACCTTGCTCCATCACCTCAGCTCTATAGCCGACCTGCGCAAAGGCATCATGATCCGGCTTCAGCGGCTGAATGATGGTGCTCCGATCACGCGGCAACGCGCTGAGGTCGTAGCCAACGCGTGGCGCAAAAACGGCAATATGCCCTTCCGACGGAAGGGCGAGGCCGTGTTCATCAACGGCCAGGGACAATCTGCTGTGAGACATTGCTCTTTGGTGACACGGCGCGGACCGGTCACTCCTTCTCCATGGTGCATTGCAACGGATGCTGGTGACGTTGCGCCAGATCCATCACTTGCGTGACTTTGGTCTCGGCAATCTCGTGGCTGAACACACCAACCACCGCCACACCCTTCTTATGCACGGTCAACATGATTTCAAACGCCTGCGCGTGGGTCATCGCAAAAAAGCGCTCCAGCACATGCACCACAAATTCCATCGGCGTGTAGTCGTCATTCAGCAGCAACACTTTGTAAAGCGGCGGCTTTTTAGTGCGCACGCGCGTGTCCAGCGCGACCCCGAGGTCACCGCCGTCATCGTCGCCCATGCTCATGAGTACGTTCGGAAAGGTCATTTTCACAAGAATCCGGTCTGTGGTTAGCTGTTTATATAGCCTGTCGATGGTGTAAGAAAAGAGGTCTCACTCAATCGGACTGAATTCATGGCCCGGACGCTCACCACCATCGGCTTTGACGCTGACGACACCCTTTGGCACACAGAGCGGCTCTTTCGTTTGACGCAGGAGCGGTTTGCCGAATTGCTGGCTGATTTCACTGAGCCTGCGCACCTGCATGAACGCCTGCTTGAGGCCGAGCGACGCAATGTGGGTCACTATGGTTTCGGGGTGAAAGGCTTTGTGCTGTCGATGATAGAGACAGCCATCGAAGTCACCGATGAAACAGTGCCCGCCTCAGTGATCGCAGAGCTGATGGCTTGCGGGCGCGACATGCTGGCCCATCCGATAGACCTTCTGCCCGATGTGGCAGACGTGGTCGGCGGCCTGTCAGACACGCACCGGCTGATCTTGATCACAAAAGGCGATCTGCTCGATCAGGAGCGCAAACTGGCGCAATCCGGTCTGGGCGAGCTGTTCTCCTGGGTCGAGATCGTCAGCCACAAAACCGAGCAGGTCTATGCAGAGACTTTTGCGCGCCATGCGGACGGCCCTGCGCAGGCGATGATGGTGGGCGACTCGATGAAATCCGACATCCTGCCCGCACTTGCCGCCGGAAGCTGGGCTGTGCATGTGCCAAACGGCCCCGCCTGGGCGCTGGAGCAGGCTGAAATGCCCAAAAACAACGCACGCTTTGTGGCGCTTTCACAACTCTCGGGCCTTCCGGAAGTTATAAATAACATCAAATGATACCGAATCTGTGCAGGTGTTGGGGTGGATGCAGATGTGGCCACAACATCTTCGAGAGGTCATCTCTATAGCTGAAAACCTCAATAAACATTCACTTTCCTCAATCCGATGCCTGTGTTAGCCTCTTCTCAACAATAAAGGTCAGACCGGAAAACCGGCGATCAGAGGCAGTAAAGGGCAGTTCTCGTGAAGGCGCGGCGTTTTGAGTCGGCCCGTTTTGGGCTATTTTCGGCAGCACTTGTGGTGTGTGTTGCTCTGACCACTTTGGCGGCCTCTGCGGCGCCATATGCAGCCATGGTGATTGATGCACGCGACGGCAAAGTCCTGCACAGCCGCAACGCAGACACCCGTCTGCACCCTGCCTCTCTGACCAAGATGATGACGCTCTACATCGCCTTTGAGGCGGTGGAGAATGGCGAAATCAGCCTCGACACAAAGGTCAAGATTTCCCGGAATGCAGCGGCAGAGCCGCCCTCCAAGCTTGGCCTGCAATCCGGCCAGAGAATCGCGCTCCGCTATCTGATCCGCGCGGCGGCTGTGAAATCCGCCAATGACGCGGCCACCGCGATTGGCGAGGCTATCGAAGGCTCAGAGGCGGCGTTTGCCCGCCGCATGAACCGCACCGCCAAGGCGCTTGGCATGTCCAACACCACATTCAAAAACGCACATGGTCTGACAGAGACCGGCCACATGTCCACCGCGCGAGACATGACCACGCTGGGCCGCCACGTGCTCTATGACTATCCGGAGTACTACAACCTCTTCTCCCGCCGCTCCACAAGCGCGGGCATCAAGACCGTGAACAACACCAACCGCCGCCTGCTGAACGCCTATCGCGGCGCGGATGGGATCAAGACCGGCTATACCCGCGCGGCGGGCTTTAACCTCGTGGCCTCCGCAGAGCGCGGCAGCAAGCGCATAATTGCCACCGTGTTTGGCGGCCGTTCCACAGCCACCCGCAACGCAAAGGTGGCGGAACTGCTCGACCTTGGCTTCACCCGCTCCGCCAGCCGCGTTGCCCTGAGAAAACCGGGACGTCCGGATTACATCGGCTCCTCCAAAGGCGCGGGCAAAACCATCCGCGTGGCCACCGCCGTGAAAAAGTCGCTGCGCCCCAAGCTGCGCCCGACCGCTCCGACACCGGAAGAGGCGCCAGCTGTGGTTGCAAAGGCCGCAACGCCGGATCCAACCATTGTGGCTGCGGCCAATGTGATCGAGCATGACATTCAATCCGCGCTTCTGCAGGCGCAGGAAACAACCGGCGCCACCTTGGCAAGCGTTGAACCGGAGCCGACACCACCGCCTCAGCCCAAGGTCGTCACCCGCATCTCAACCGCAGGCGGCAGACACTGGGGCATCAACGTGGGCCGTTACGGCAGCCGCTATGCGGCGGAGAAAATGCTGCTCAAAACCGCGCTGGCGGAAATGGCCACACTGGATGGCAGTCTCCGCAAAGTTGTCAAAAACACCCGCGGGTTTGAGGCCAACTTTATGGGGCTGTCCAAAGAAACCGCAGACCTCGCCTGCCGCCGTCTGCAGGCCCGCCAGATCACCTGCTATACGCTTGGCCCCAGCTAACGCGCGGAACCATCCCACAAAAGAAAACGCCTTCCATTGAGCATGATGGAAGGCGTTTTCTTTTGTGGATAGCTTTCAGGCCGCGCTCAGCCCTTGGGCTTGTCATCATATTGCCCGGACAGGATGCGCTGAGCATTGCCTTCCGGATCGTCATATTGATCGGAACGCACCGTATAGAGAAAGGCAACAAGGCCGACGCCGCCCAACAACAGCGAGATTGGGATCAGGTAAGACAGAACTTGCATTTTATCACCTCAGGCGCAGCGCATTGAGCGATACTGTAATGGAAGAGGAAGACATCGCCAATGCGGCAATCAACGGGGTCGCCAACCCGGCAACCGCCAAAGGCACAGCGATGATATTGTAAACCGTCGCAATACGGAAATTCTCCCGAATGCGCCGTGTCGCGGATTGCGCCGTTTCAATGGCCATTGGGATCGGTGCAAGATCACCGCCAAGCAGCACGATGTCAGAGGCCACACGCGCCGCATCCAGCGCTGTGGCCGGAGAGATCGACACATGCGCCGCCGCCAGAGCTGCGGTGTCGTTCAGGCCATCCCCGACCATCAGGACGTTCTTGCCGCCTGCCGCCAAGGCTTGCACGCGCTTTGCCTTGTCCTCCGGCAAGGCTTCTGCAACCCATTCGGAAATGCCCAAACGCTGCGCAAGACTCTCCACCGCGCCGGAGGAGTCACCCGACAGCAGAATGATCTCTTTGCCAGTGTTCTTCAGCGCGGCCACGGCCTCCTCGGCCCCCTCACGCAATGCGTCTGCAAAGACAAATGCACGCGCATCGCCTGCGCCAAGGCTCAGGTAGGCCGCCGTTTGCGCGCCTGCTTCTGCACCAACCCAGCTTGCGCGGCCAAGGCGCACCAACTGGCCATCATGAGTTCCTTGCGTGCCATAGCCGGGCACCTCTTCGATATCGCGCACGTCCGCCGGGGCAACACCAGCCGCCTGCGCCGCTTTCGTCAGCGCAACACTCAGCGGATGGGCCGACCCCCGCGCCAGTGCCAAAGCAACCGACAGTTCATCTGCTTGGAATGCGTCAAGATTTGTCAGTTCGGGTGTGCCGGCGGTCAACGTGCCGGTCTTGTCAAAAACCACCGTGTCGACTTGCGCCAGACGTTCCAAGGCGGTGCTGTGTTTGATCAGCATACCTTTGCGAAACAAGCGCCCGGAGGCGGCGGTTGTCACGGCAGGCACCGCGAGGCCCAAGGCGCAGGGACAGGTGATGATCAGCACTGCCGCCGCGATATTGAGCGCCGTGCGCATATCAAAGGTGTAAAGATACCAGCCCAAAAAGCTCAGCGCCGAAAGGATATGGACACCCGGCGCATAAAGCTTCGCCGCCTTATCCGCCAATGAGGTGTAGTTGGACCGTCCCGCCTCAGCGACAGCCACCAGATCCGCCATGCGATGCAGGCTGGTCTGATCCCCCACCGCGCTGGCGCGGATCATCAACGGCCCTGTCAGGTTCACTTCACCAGCGCTGACTCCCAACCCAGGTTCCGCAAAGACCGGCAGGGTTTCGCCCGTCAGCAAAGAGCGGTCCAACTCTGAACGCCCTTCAACAATCTCGCCGTCAACCGGCATGCGCCCGCCGGGCCGCACCAATATCAGATCACCAACGCGCAACTCCTGCACGGCGACGGTCTCTTCCTGCCCGTCCTGCACACGAATGGCCCGCAGCACTTCAAGCGCCGCCAGTTCCTCAGCGGCCGAGCGTGCCACGGCCCGTGTGCGGTGATCCAGATAGCGCCCCGCCAGCAGGAAAAACACCAGCGTCAGCGCCGCATCAAAATAGGCGTGTTCGCCAGACAAAGACGTTTCCCAAAGCGAGGTCACAACCGCCAGAAGGATCGCCAGAACGATCGGCACATCCATATTGAGGCGGCGATGCTTCAAAGCGCTCCATGCATGGACAAAAAACGGCTTGCCGGAAAACACAATGGTCGGCAGCGCAATGGCTGCTGAAATCCAGTGGAACAGATCACGCGTTGCCGCCTCAGCCCCTGACCACACAGACACAGACAGCAGCATCACATTCATGGAGGCAAAGCCCGCCACAGCCAGCCGCATCAGCAGGTCACGCCCTGCCTTGTCGGTCTGGGTCGCACTTAAAGTACCTGCATCGAGCTCATGGGCTTCATAGCCCACGCGTTCCAAAACGTCTGTCAGCATTTCCGGCGTGACGTCAGCCTCAGCCTCGATAGAGGCGCGCTTGAGCGTGAGGTTCACCCGCGCTGAAGTGACACCGGCCACCTTGGAAAGCGCCCCTTCAACTGTTGCGATGCAGGCTGCGCAGTGCACCCCGGGAACAGACAAGGCAATGCGCGCGCCTTCCTCTGCCATGGCCCCTTCGGCCAAGGCTTCCGCCGCCGGGGCTGCATCGCAGGCCGGACAGGCAGAGAGATGGGGGCGCGCAACTGCGGTCATCAGATCAGCTCTTCTCGACTATCAGCACCACGCGTTGCTCAAACGCGGTGCCATCAAGGGCATTGGCTTTCATACGAATGTTCCAGTTGCCCGGAGCCAGCTCCTCGCGCGCCACATAAGCGGTGCCATCAAACTGAAACTCAGGCTCGCGGTCATCCTTCACATGGGTCGCCCGTCCAAGCACCGCATGCAGGTTGCTAACCTGCACAGGGCGCCCGCTTTCGTCGGTGACGGTCAGGATCAACAGACCACCTGTCGCCCGCGCGGTGACGTCCCAGCCAAGCGCTTCCTGTGCTGTGCGGCGTTCGTCAAACTCCTGACTGGCCACATAGGAGTTCTTCACCTCCAGCCCGGGAAAGGTCTTCACCGCGCTGAAAGCCAGCACAAGATTGACCGCAATGATCACACCGAATGCGCCGACAAAAACCAATGCCGCATGGCGTCCGGTGAATTTCTTCTCAGCCATCACTGGCCCTTTCCGTTAAAGATCGTGTCTTTGTAAACCCGATCGCCGTTGCCCGTGTCCTCAAACCAGAAGCGGAATGGTGTGCTTTCGCCATCCGCTGGCACGGACCCTTTTGGAGCCACAACATACACACGTTGGATGCGCATTTCATCCGCTTCGACCTGAACCGCCTCATAAGGCGTGCCTTCAAGCTGCACCCGCAGCGCCGGATCGCCCTTCAGAGAAATACGGAACATGCGCGGCTCATGGTGTTTGTTGCGCAGCCGCACCTCATAGGTGTTGCGGATCGACCCGTCAGAGAGGGTCACATAGGTCGGATTGCGCACTGGCGCCACCGTGGCTTCAATATCGGAGCGCAGGAAAAGCGCCACAATCAAGGCGATGCCAACCGCGGCCCACATGGTGGTGTACATAATCGTCCGCGGACGCAGCGCATGCTGCCACACAGGCTTTGGTGCCTCGCCAGCGCGTTCACGGCCTTCATCTGACAACGCCAGATAATCGATCAGCCCGCGAGGTTTGCCGATCTTGTCCATGATGTCGTCACAAGCATCGATGCACAGCGCGCAGGTGATGCACTCCATCTGCTGGCCATCACGAATGTCGATCCCCACAGGGCATACGTTCACGCAGGCCATGCAATCGATGCAGTCCCCCTGCTCGCTTGCCGCATCCCGCTTGCCTTTGCCACGCGGCTCACCGCGCCATTCACGATAGCCGACGGTGAGGGTATCCTCATCCATCATCGCCGCCTGAATACGCGGCCACGGGCAGGCATAGATACAGATCTGCTCACGTGCAAAGCCACCAAAAGCAAAGGTTGTCGCCGTCAGGATCGCCACCGTTGTGTAGGCCACCGGGTGTGCTGCACCGGTCACCAGATCCACTGCCAGCGTGGGCGCATCTGCGAAATAGAAGACCCAGGCCCCGCCGGTCGCCACTGCAATCAACAGCCACGCCAGCCATTTGGTCAGACGCAAACGGATCTTACGCGCATCCAGCTTCTCTTGCCGATGCAGGCGCAGACGGGCGTTGCGGTCCCCTTCGATCCAGCGCTCCACAAGTATGAACAGATCGGTCCAAACGGTCTGCGGACAGGCATAGCCACACCACACACGCCCAAGCGCGGAGGTGAACAGAAACAGGCCAAGCCCGGCCATAATCAACAGCCCCGCAACGAAATAGAACTCATGCGGCCAGATCTCGATCATGAAGAAGAAGAAGCGGCGGTTCGCGATATCCACCAGCACCGCCTGATCCGGCAGGCTCGGCCCACGGTCCCAACGCAGGAACGGCGTGAGGTAGTAGATGCCAAGCGTCACCGCCATGATCCACCACTTAAGATTACGGAACATACCATGGACGCGCTTGGGGAAAATCGGTTCGCGTTTGGCGTAAAGTGACGGTGCAGGACTGTTGCTCACGGAATCACTCTCTGGCTATTGGAGGCAAAATCAGTCTTCACCTATCATAGCACTTCAGGACATTGACCTGTGTCAAATGGCGCATCTGATAGACATATTTTTCAGGGACTTAAGCCATTTCATGCCGCATCTGCGCAGGTGTCGCACCGGTCCAGGTGTGAAAGGCGCGATAGAAGGAATTGGGGTCCTGATAGGCCAGCAAATAGGAGATTTCTTCAACGCTCATGGCCTGATCGCGCAGATAGTGCAGCGACAAATCAGAGCGTGTTTTGTCCAGAACCTGCTGGAACGTCATGCCTTCTGCCTTCAGGTGCCGCTGCAGGCTGCGACGGCTTGTCACAAGCTTTTCGCTCACCGCATCCACAGAGGCCCGACCGGCCGGCAACAGCTCCAAAAGCGCGCTGCGTACTCGCGCAGACATCGCCGTATTGCGGCGCTGCTCGGCAAGCTGGCGCGTCAGCTCGCGCTCAAATCCGGCCCAGAGCTGCGGGCTTTCCGAAATCAAAGGGCGGTAGGCATCCGTTTTTGCCATCACCAAACGCGGACGGCGGCTCAGGACAGCCTTGCGCCCGAAAAAGCGGTCAAACTCCTCTTGATCGCTCACAAAAGCGGGCATGCCAACTTCGACCGGCAGGAAGTCCACACCCGTAAAGGTCCGCCCCAGCTCCAGAAAATAGACCATCTCGAAGGCGGCCATCCCATCCGGCATGCGCAACTTGGGATCAGCCACTTCGATCTCCAGCGTCACCGTGCGCTCGGTCTCGCTGGTGATCAGTCGCACAGGCGCAACAAGGGGCTTGAAGACCGCAAGCCGCTCAAGCCCAGTGGCGATGTTGGGGCTGCAGGAAAACGCAAAAACCGCCGGCACAATGGGGCCCTGCGCCATGGCGCGTGCCATCTCCAGGATCATGCGCGGCTCCTTGGCCTGCGCCAGCATGGCCTCCCACAGATCAAACACCTGCTTGGCCGACAACGCACGTCCCTCAAGGGCAAACAGATCCTTGGGCAGCCCGCAGGCGTGAAGCATTTCAGAGGTCGAAATGCCAGCTGCCTCCAAAAAGGCGGGCACAGATTTCTGGACGGGATAGCGGGTGTGCTTGTTCATCGTGACCTCCTGCACTCTCTCCAAATTTAGGAGACGCCATCGCTGGAACCAAGCATGTGGCGCGATTTGCAAGAACTTTCTTGGGGAATTTGGGGTGCCAATCTCTTCAGGAAACGCGCGAACAGGACGAAAAGACTGGCACCCGATGCCCGGACCTCAGCCGTACCGGGCGAATGAGGCGGCGCTGGATGCAGCGCGCTGCCTACAACCCTAAGGTAGCACCGCTTCGCCTGATAAAATTTGATCTTAGTCAAATAGCGGAAAATTTCGTCAAAAAATAAGCCGCCCCAATTGCTCGGGGCGGCTCTCTAAAGTTCTGGTGGAAGCGGGTGATTACTCACCACCACCCAGCTGGTGCACATAGGCAGACACCGCGCGGATCTCCGCTTCGCTCAGGCGGTCCCGGAAAGACCAGGATGGCATCACACCATAGCGGCTGTAGGTGACCGTCTCCTTGATGGAGGCATAATCGCCACCATAGAGCCAGATCGCATCCGCAAGGTTAGGTGCGCCCTGATCGCGATCACCGGTGCCGTCTTCCATGTGGCAGGCAGAGCAGTTGTCTTCAAAGACCACCGCACCCGCATCCACCATGGAGGCATCAACCGGATCACCGGACAGCGACATAACGTAGTTCACAACCTGTTCGACTTCTTCTTTTTCAAGAATTTCGCCGAAGGCAGGCATTTCAGAGTAACGCGCATCGTCGTCGTCTTCGTTGCGAATGCCGTGTTTGACGGTGAGATAGATGTTCTCGATGTCACCGCCCCACAGCCAATCGTTGTCCAGTAGGTTCGGATAGCCAACGCCGCCCGCCGCGCCAGAGCCGTGGCACTGGGCACAGAAGGTTTTGAACACGGCAGAACCCGCAGAGGTCGCATAGCTGTTCAGCTCGTCATCCGCCGCAATCTGGGTCAGCTCAGCGGCTTCCAGCTTTGCGTTGATCGGCGCCAGCTTGTCCTGAGCCACCTGGATCTCTTCGACCACGTCACCACGGGAGGACCACCCCATCACACCTGCGGTCGCGCCGCTGATGCCCGGCCAGGCCGGATAAGCGATGGTGTAACCCACACCCCAGATGATGGTGGCGTAGAAAACCCACAGCCACCAGCGCGGCATCGGATTGTCGAATTCTTCGATCCCATCCCAGGAGTGGCCTGTGGTGTTCGGATCGCCCTCAAACTTTTTGGATTGCTTGGTCATGGCCGCGCCTCCTTGTGCGTGGCGGGTTTATCTGCGTGGCGAAATGGGATGTTGGCGTTGTCGCGATACTCTTTGCTTGCGCCGGGACGGAACACCCAAAAGATGATCCCGACGAAGAAGAGGAACAGGCCCAGCAACATCCAGCTGTCAGCGAACTCGCGAAGGAATGAATATGTTTCCATCGTTTCCTCCTTAGCGGGACGCGTCAGGCGTGAAGGCTGAGAAATCAACCAACGTGCCCAGCATCTGCAGATAAGCGATCAGCGCATCCGCCTCAGACACACCCGGCTGCCCGTCGAAGTTGCGCACATTCACGCTGTCTTCGCCGTAGCGTTCGAGAAGACCGTCATAGTCGCTGTCCGGATCCGCTTGCGCGAGGAAGTCGGACTGCGCGTTTTCGATCATCTCTTCGGTGTAAGGCACGCCCACCACAGCATTGGCTGCCATGATATCGCCCATGTATTCGCCCTCGATCATACGGTTCTCAAGGAAGCCGTATTTAGGCATCACCGACTCTGGCACCACGGCCTGCGGGTCACGCAGGTGATCCACGTGCCAATCATCGGAGTAACGGCCGCCCACACGTGCCAGATCAGGACCGGTACGTTTGGAGCCCCACTGGAACGGGTGGTCGTATTTGGACTCCGCCGCCAGTGAGTAGTGACCATAGCGCTCAACCTCGTCGCGCATCGGACGGATCATCTGGCTGTGGCAGACGTAGCACCCTTCGCGGATGTAGATTTCACGTCCAGCCATTTCCAGCGGGGTGTAGGGGCGTACGCCCTCTACATCCTCAATGGTGTTTTCCAGCCAGAACAGCGGTGCAATCTGCACGATGCCGCCAATGGTTACGACCAGGAAGCTGCAAATAAGCAGGAGGGTCGCGTTGGTCTCGAGGATCTTATGTTTGTCGAGAATAGCCATAGCTGCCGGCCCTCCTTATTCAGCCGGGACTGCGACGGACAGGCTGGCCTCTTTGGCCGGTGCCTTACGCACAGTCATCCACAGGTTGTAGCACATGATGAGGGCACCAGCGAGGAACATGACCCCACCCAGACCGCGCACCACATACATCGGGAACTTCGCAGCCACAGTGTCGGCAAAGGAGTTCACGAGGAAGCCGTTTGCGTCCACTTCACGCCACATCAGACCTTCCATGATACCGGTCACCCACATGGACGCCGCGTAGAGCACGATGCCGATGGTGGCGAGCCAGAAGTGCCAGCTCACGAGGCTGAGGGAGTACAGGCGATCCCGTTTCCACAGCGCAGGCACCAGATAGTAGAGCGCGCCAAAGGTGATCATGCCGTTCCAGCCCAGAGCACCGGAGTGCACGTGACCAATGGTCCAGTCAGTGTAGTGGCTCAGCGAGTTCACCGCACGGATCGACATCATCGGGCCCTCAAATGTGGACATGCCGTAAAAACCAACCGAGATCACCATCATGCGGATCACAGGGTCTGTGCGCAGCTTGTCCCAGGCACCGGACAGGGTCATCAGACCGTTGATCATACCACCCCAGCTCGGCATCCACAGGATGACGGAGAACACCATGCCAAGGGTCGACGCCCAATCCGGCAGCGCGGTGTAGTGCAGGTGGTGTGGACCCGCCCAGATATACAGGAAGATCAGCGCCCAGAAGTGGATGATCGACAGTTTGTAGGAGAACACCGGACGCTCGGCCTGCTTTGGAATGAAGTAGTACATCATGCCCAGGAAGCCTGCAGTCAGGAAGAAGCCCACAGCGTTGTGGCCATACCACCACTGCACCATCGCGTCTTGAACACCGGCCCAGACGATCACGGATTTGGAGCCAAAGATCGATACAGGGATGGTCAGGTTGTTGATCACGTGCAGCATCGCGATGGTCACGATAAACGCGAGATAGAACCAGTTCGCCACATAGATGTGGGGCTCTTTGCGCTTGATGATCGTGCCCAGATAGATCGCCAGATAGCAAACCCAGACAATGGTCAGCCACAGGTCAACATACCATTCCGGCTCGGCATATTCCTTGGACTGAGTGCCGCCCAGAACATAGCCGGTGGCCGCCAGTACGATGAACAGCTGATAGCCCCAGAACACAAACCACGCCAGATTGCCGCCCCAGAGGCGCGCGGCGCTGGTGCGCTGCACAACATAGAAGGAGGTCGCCAGCAAGGCGTTGCCGCCAAATGCGAAGATCACAGCAGATGTGTGCAGCGGACGCAGGCGGCCAAAGTTGAGATAGCCCTGTGCCCAATCAAAGTTCAGGACCGGGAAGGCCAGCTGAAAGGCGATAAATACGCCTGCCAGAAAACCAACAACGCCCCAGAATGCGGTTGCAATGACCCCGTAGCGGATCACGTCGTCCATATATTCGTCCTGCGCGATCACCGTTTTTGTGCCGGTACCGCGCAAAACCCAAATAAACAGCCCAAAGGACACGCCCGCGATGATGAGGGCGTGTACCATATAAGCCAGATCACGCGCATAGTTGGCCGCAATCATCGCAAAAAATGTGATGAGGCCAAGCGCGATCAGCTTGAAGTAATTTACCATTTCGCGTCCCTTCGTCTTGCTTGGCCCGAGTCTCCAGAGCCTTAGCGGATTTAGACAGTCCATGTTTTGCGGGTGCAGCGTTGATGCCGCCTTGATCTGCATCAAGGAAAGTCGCGCGGCGTGTAGGACTTAATCATATCCAAGGCCAGCATCTTTCTCGCCGACACATTGGAAAGCCCTCACGGTCCAGACTTCATTTTCAAACAACGGTAGGTTCGAATGGACTACAAAACACTTCTCTGCGTCATGACCGACGCTGACATTGCCCGCGCGGCGCTTGAGCAATCCATCGCCCTGACCGAGGCGCAAGACGCCCATCTGGACGTGCTTGCCCTTGGTGTAGACCGCTCTCAGACCGGTTATTTTTATGCCGGAGCAGACGCGATCCTGATGCAGGAAATGCTCGCCCGCGCCCACGGCGAAGCAAAGGAAATTCAGGACAAAGCAGAGGCAAAACTCAACAACAGCACCGTGCGTTGGGCCAGTGATATGGGCGTCGCTCAGATCGCGGACCTGGGACGCCATGTCGCATCTCGCGCCCGGTTTGCGGATCTTGTTGTGCTCCCGAAACCTTACGGCAAAAACCACGGCAACGAACTGGAGCCCACGCTAGAGGCAGCACTCTTTGAGGGGCAGGCTCCGGTTTTGATGGTGCCAGAATCAGCGACCCCCATCAAAACCCCCAAAACTATCTGCATCGGCTGGAACGAAAGCGCCGAAGCGCTGGTGGCCACACGCGCGGCGCTGCCGTTCCTCAAATCCGCAGATGTGGTGCATGTGGTGGTGATCGATCCCCCGACCCATGGTCCAAACCGCTCTGATCCCGGCGGCCTGCTGTCTCAATTCCTGGCCCGTCACGGCGTGAATGCACAGGTGGATGTGCTCTCCAAAACGCAGCCACGCGTCTCCGATGTGCTGCTACGCCACGCCACGGATAACAACGCCGATCTGATGGTCATGGGCGCCTATGGGCACTCCCGCTTCCGCGAAGCCATTCTGGGCGGCGCGACACGCAACATGCTGGAACATGCGTACCTGCCAGTCTTCCTTGCGCACTAACCTGCGCAGGTTAGTCCCCAAAAACACAAAAGGCGCCCAAAGCGGCGCCTTTTTCTTTGCTGATAAGATTGGCTCTTAGGCCATCATCCCGCCGTCGCTGTCATCCCCGGCCTCATCCAGAAGCCTCTGAAAGTCCGGCACGGTGACATGGCGCTTGCCTTCCAGCACAATCACACCGTCCTTTTTGAGCGCGGAAATCTGTCGACTCACCGTTTCAAGCGTCAGGCCCAGATAATCCGCCATCGCCTCGCGGGTCAGCGGCAGGTCAAACACCATTTCTTCGTGGCCGTTCACCAGCTTAAGTGCCGCATCGCGACGCCCGATGATCGACAGAAGGCTGGCGATTTTTTCACGCGCGGTCTTACGGCCCAGCACAAGCATCCATTCGCGCGCAGCATCCAGCTCGTCGAGCGTCATCTCCAGCAAGCGCTGCGCAACATGCGGTGTCTCAACCATCATGGTCTCAAACGGCTTGCGGCGGAAACAGCACATGACAACATCGGTGGTGGCCACAACATCATAGGTCGCAGCTTCCCGGCCCGGACGCCCCACAAAATCGCTGGGCAGCAAAAGCCCGACCATCTGCGTGCGCCCATCTTCCATGGTCTGCGTGAGGGACGCGATCCCGGACACCACAGATCCCACAAACTCCATCCGGTCACCGGACCAGATGATGGTCTGCCCCGCTTCAAAACTCCGGTAGTATTTCATCTCCTCGAGCCGATCGAGCTCGTCTGCGTCACAGCGCGCGCAAACAGCGCGGTGCTGGATCGGGCAGTTCTCACAACCGCCAACAAACTTGGTAAGATCAGTCATTTTATAAGCCACACCTGGAATTGATCTGGGTCAAGGATAGTGAGTCGTGTTTTGAGGTACCCCCTACGCCCATGGAAACGGGAAAACAATTGGCGAAACTGGGGCTGTTTGACGCAAAAGTACCGCGTTATACCAGCTACCCCACCGCCCCGCATTTTGAAAATAACGTAAACCCAGACACTTACAAGGAGTGGATTCAGTCTATTCCGTCAGGTTCTGAGGTCTCTCTATACGTGCATGTGCCTTTTTGCCGCCGCCTCTGCTGGTTTTGCGCCTGTCGGACACAGGGCACCTCCACGCTTTCGCCGGTGGCGTCTTACGTCGAGACCCTAAAGCAAGAATTGTTGATTCTCAAATCTATCTTACCGGAGGGCGTGCGCCTGTCGCGCCTGCACTGGGGTGGCGGCACGCCAACCCTGCTTGACCCCGGCATGATGGAAGATCTCGCGGGTGCCATTTTCGACGTAGCCCCAATGGCACAGGACGGTGAGTTCTCTGTCGAGATTGATCCCAATGAGATCGACGAAGCCCGTTTGGCCGTTCTGGCAAAGGCCGGAATGAACCGCGCCTCCATCGGCGTGCAGGACTTTGACGACGATATCCAGAAAACCATCGGTCGCATTCAAGGCTATGACATCACCCGCGAAGCGGTCGACATGATCCGCGCGCATGGCGTCAAAAGCGTGAATGCCGACATTCTGTTTGGCCTGCCCCATCAGACACAAGCGCGCATCACCGAAAGCGTGCAGAAGCTGCTGTCGCTGTCTCCTGATCGCGTTGCGCTCTATGGCTATGCCCATGTGCCGTGGATGGCCAAACGCCAGCAGATGATCCCATCTGACGCGCTGCCCACGCCACAGGAACGTCTTGCGCTGTTTGAAACCGCGCGCCAGCTCTTCCTCTGGGACAACTACGACGAAATTGGCATCGACCACTTCGCGACGAAGACCGACGGTCTTTCGGTGGCGCAACGCAACGGCACCCTGCGCCGCAACTTCCAAGGCTACACCGACGACATGGCCGATGTCTTGCTGGCGGTCGGCGCATCTTCGATCGCGCGCTTCCCGCAGGGCTACGCGCAGAACGCGCCGGCCACCTCGGCCTATACCGCAGGTATCCGTGAAGGACGTTTCACCACCTCGCGTGGCCATAAGTTCACCGGGGACGACCTCCTGCGCGGCCGGATGATCGAAGCGCTGATGTGCGATTTCCGCATTGAATCAGACGAGATCGTCGAGCGGTTTGATATCTCCCGCGCCGCGCTGAACGAGATGTTCTCCAAGGTGATGGCACAATTCCCGAACATGCTCGCACTGGAAAGCAACGCCTTGGTGATCCCGCCTCAGGCACGGCCGCTCACCCGGATGATTGCCCGCGCCTTTGACGCTTATGATATGAGCAAAGCACAACACAGCGCCGCGATCTGATCGCGGCGTTGCCGTTTTCGGCCTACCCGTGCGCTGCGGCCAGCAGCTCGCGGGTATAGTCGGTCTGTGGGTTTTCAAACAGGGCCTCGGCAGTGCCCTGCTCCACCACATCACCCGCGCGCATCACCATGATCTTGTGACTCATGGCGCGCACCACATGCAGGTCGTGGCTGATAAACAGATAGGCCAGCCCGTATTTTTCCTGAAGGTTGCGCAACAGCTCCACGATCTGAACCTGCACCGTCATATCCAGCGCTGATGTCGGCTCGTCCAACACCACCAGCTTGGGGCGCAGGATCATGGCGCGGGCGATGGCGATCCGCTGGCGCTGCCCACCAGAGAATTCATGCGGATAGCGATCCATGGTTGCGGGGTTCAAGCCCACCTCTTCCATGACTTCAGCAACAAGCGTGCGTGTGTCCCGCCCATCCGGATTGCCGTGCACTCCAAGCCCTTCAGAGATAATCTGCTCACAGGTCATCCGTGGGCTCAGGCTGCCAAACGGATCCTGAAACACAATCTGCATGTCTTTGCGCAGCGCACGCAGCTGCCGCGTGTTCCATTTGCGCACATCATTGCCGACAAAGCCGATTTTGCCATCGCTGGAAATCAGCCGCATCATCGCCAGTGCCAGCGTCGTTTTTCCCGATCCACTTTCGCCCACGATGCCAAGCGTCTCTCCCGCGCGCACCGTCAGGCTCGCGTCATTCACCGCTTTCACATGGCCCACCGTGCGCTTCAGCAATCCTTTTTGGATGGGGAACCAAACCCGCAGGTTTTGCGCTTCGCTCACCACATCCGCCCCGTCCGGAACCGGCGCAGGATGGCCGCTCGCTTGCGCACTCAGCAACAGCTGCGTGTAAGGATGCTGCGGGTTTTCAAAGATCTCCGCCACCGGCCCAGCCTCGACGATCTCCCCGTCTTTCATCACACAGACCTTATCCGCGATGCGCCGCACCACGCCCAGATCATGGGTGATGAACAAAAGCCCCATGCCCTCGGATTTCTTCAGCTCGGCAAGCAACTCCAGAATCTGCGCCTGAATGGTCACGTCGAGCGCGGTTGTCGGCTCATCAGCGATCAGAATGTCAGGCTTGTTGGCCAGCGCCATGGCAATCATCACACGCTGCCGCTGTCCGCCGGATAGCTCGTGCGGATAGGCCGTCAGGCGCTGTTCTGCATCCCGCAAACCCACTTTGTTGAGCAGATCCAAAATCCGGCCACGCGCCGCATCCCCCGTCACGCCCTGGTGCAAGGCAAGGCTTTCGCCAAGCTGCTTTTCAAGCGTGTGCAAGGGATTGAGGCTGGTCATCGGCTCCTGAAAGATGAAGCTGATGTCATTGCCACGTACCTGCCGCAGCAGGTTTTCAGGCGCGCCAACCATCTCTTGCCCATCATATTGCACAGAGCCCTGCACCTCGGCACTGCCCGGCAGCAGCGACACCGTCGACAAAGCCGTCACCGACTTGCCAGAGCCAGACTCCCCAACCAGCGCCACGGTTTCCCCGCGATCCACGCTGAACGACACACCTTTCACGGCCTCATGAAGCTGCCCGTCTTGGCGAAACCCCACCCGCAGGTCTTTGACGTCCAGAATGCTCATGAAAAGGTCTTTCTCGGATCAAACGCATCGCGCACGCCCTCAAAGATGAAGACCAAGAGCGAGAGCATGATGGCAAATGTGAAGAAGGCGGTGAAGCCAAGCCACGGCGCCTGCAGGTTCTGCTTGGCCTGAAGCGTCAGCTCGCCAAGGCTCGGCGCCGAAGATGGCAGACCAAAGCCGAGGAAGTCCAATCCCGCCAGCGTGCTGATCGTGCCTGTCACAATGAAGGGCAGCATGGTCACGGTCGCGACCATCGCATTGGGCAGCATATGGCGGAACATGATCACCCGGTTGCTCACGCCCAGCGCCTTGGCCGCGCGCACATACTCAAGGTTCCGCGCCCGCAGAAATTCTGCGCGCACCACACCCACCAGCGCCGTCCAGCTGAACAACACCGTCAAGAGCACAAGCAGCCAGAAACTGCGCCCCACAATCGCAAACATGATGATGATGATGTAAAGGCTTGGCGTGGCGCCCCAGATCTCGATCACCCGTTGAAAAATCAGATCCAGCCAGCCGCCGAAATAGCCCTGCACGGCCCCGGCCACGATGCCAATCAGGCTTGCCGCCGCTGTTACGAGGAGGGTGAAGAATATCGACAGGCGGAAGCCGTAAAGCACACGCGCAACCACATCCCGTTTGCGATCATCCGTGCCCAGCCAGTTCTGCCCATCCGGTGGCAATGGTGCCGCGCCTGAGCGATCCACCGGCGTGTCATAGCTGTATGGTATGAGCGGCCAGAGCGCCCAGCCTTTGTCAAATCCGTCCGCGCTGTAGGTGCCCGCATCCAGCTCTTCGAGGATGTCTTCAGGCACATCAAAACAGTCCTCAACACCCCCGGTGGAGATCAGGCATTGCACGACCGGATCTTTGTAATCGGCTTCGGTTTTGAAATCCCCGCCGAAGGTAGTTTCAGGGTAGAAACTGAAAACAGGCGTAAAGAACTCACCGCGATAATTTACAAGGATCGGCTTGTCGTTGGCAATCAGCTCCGCAAACAGGGAAATGCCAAAGGCCACGCAAAAGATAATCAGCGACCAGAAGGCGCGGCGGTTGCGTTTGAAATTGCTCCAGCGGCGCTGGTTCAGTGGAGACAGCGCCATCAGCCTTCCCTCTTCTCAAAGTCGATGCGCGGATCAACCAGCACATACATCAGATCCGACAGGATACCGACCACAAGGCCGATCAGGCCAAACACAAACAGCGTGCCAAAGATCACGGGGTAATCCCGCGCCACCGCAGCCTCAAAGCCAAGCCGCCCCAGTCCATCAAGCGAGAAGATCGTCTCGATCAGAACAGAGCCGCCAAAGAACACACCGATAAACACCGCCGGGAATCCCGCGATCACAATCAGCATCGCATTGCGGAACACATGCCCATAAAGCACACGCCGCTCTGTCAGCCCCTTAGCCCGCGCCGTCATCACATAGTGTTTCTTGATCTCATCCAGAAAGCTGTTCTTGGTCAAAAGCGTCAGCGTCGCAAAGGCCGAGATGGTGGAGGCGATCACCGGCAACGTGATGTGCCAGGCATAATCCAGGATCTTGCCCATGGTTGTCAGGTCTTGGAAGTTGTCAGAGGTCAGTCCCCTCAGCGGGAATATCTTGAAATAAGACCCGCCGGCAAACAGCACCAGCAACATGATCGCAAACAGAAAGCCCGGAATGGCATAGGCAATAATGATCGCCCCTGACGTCCAGGTATCAAAGGCCGTGCCATCCTTCACCGCTTTCCGGATGCCCAAAGGAATGGACACCAGATAGGCAATCAGCGTTGACCAAAGCCCCAGCGTGATTGAGACCGGCATCTTCTCCAGCACCAGATCAATCACTGTGATCTTGCGGAAATAGCTCTCCCCGAAATCCAGCGTCAGATAGTTGCCCATCATATTGAGAAACCGCTCCAGCGGCGGCTTGTCAAAGCCGAACTCCCGCTCAAGCTCCTCAATGAATTCCTTGGGAAGCCCGCGCGCCCCAAGATACTCGCTGTCAGAGCCAAAAGTCTCTTCCCCACCGACATCTTCATTGCCGCCAGCAAAGCCTGAGAACACATCGCCCTCGCCCTGCATCCGGGCAATGACCTGTTCCACCGGACCACCGGGGACAAATTGAACCAGAGAGAAATTGATAATCATAATCCCAAGCAACGTCGGGATTATGAGCAACAGTCTGCGGAGAATATAGGCGCCCAAAGCTTACTTCCTTAGCGCACCCGAGGCGATCAGCGCCTCGTGTTTCTCTTTGTTGTACCACCAGAAATCAAGCACACCGACAGCATAGGGCGGCAGCTCTTCTGGCCGCTCATACATGTCAAAGTAAGACACCCAGGTCTCCGGAACATATCCGGCGTGGGCGATCACACGCTCGTAGCGCAGCGCGCGGTCCAGCGCCGTCAGCGCAACAACCTCATCTTCCCGCGATGTGGTCGCGAGCGCCGCATCGATGATGGCGTCCACCATCGGGCTGCGCAGGGCAGACGGGTTATAGGAGGAGACTTCCGCGGTTTGGGACCCAAACAGCTGTTTCAGGCCGGTACCCGCGGAGGAGAAGGTCAAAATCCGCGTATGGATCAGGTCATAGTCTTTATCGAGGAAACGCTGCTGTCCCTGCGCGCTGTCGACCTTGTCGGCTTTGACCTTGATGCCCCAATTCGCCAGCGTTTTCACGTAGGCTTCAATGGTGGCAAGCCGGGTTTCATCCCAGCTGGAGATCACGAGGAAATCAAGCGACATCTGCGCGCCGTTGGCATCCACCATCTCGCCGTTGTCATTCACCGTCCAACCGGCTTTCTCAAACAGCTTGAGCGCCGCACGCTTGTTGCGACGGTCAATCGGGTTGGACGCCTTTGAGGTATGCGGCATTACCGCAGTCTCTGTCAGCATCTCAGGCGGCACAACATCGCCCAGCGATTTCAGAAGCGCCAGCTCTGCCCCTTCCGGCACGCCTTTGGCTTCCCACTCCTGCCCTTCCACAAAGGACGTGCGCTGGGTGGTCAGGTCAAACTGCAGCGATTCCCGCGTCCACTCAAAATTGAACGCCAGCGAAAGCGCGTGGCGCACATCGCGGTTGTCGAGCGGCGCGCGCAATGTGTTGAAAATCACGCCGCTGTTGTTTGGCGCCGTGCCATCAGGCAGCGCCACTTTCTTCACCGAGCCGTCATTCACACCGGGGAAATCATATCCCGTGGCCCAACGCTTGGTCGATCCTTCGGTGCGGAAAGTGTATTCACCCGCCTTAAACGCCTCAAACTCTGCGGTCGCATCGGAGAAATACTCAATCCTGACGCGATCAAAGTTGAACCGGCCAACATTGGCGGGGTGGTCCCAACCCCAGTAGTTGGGGTTTTTCTCATAAACCACGTAGCGGTTAAACTCATAGTCGCCGACCTGATAGGGACCAGACGCCATTGGCGACAGCACCGAAGGCTCATCCAGCCGCTCACCCGCCTCCTGATACCAGGCTTCAGAGAAAATCGGCGTGCCACCAACCTGACTGATCAGAGAGCGGCGCGAAATGCCATCGGCAAAAGTATATTTGATCGTGTGGTCATCAATGACCTCCACACCTGTGATGCGTTCGCTCACCGAGCGCGCGTAAGAGCGAATGCCCTGCTCAAGAAACAGATTGTGCGTAAACGCGGCGTCTTGTGCGCGCAGCGGCGTCCCATCGCGGAAGACCACATCGTCGCGCATGTGGAACACGCACCACGTCTTGCTTTTGGGGTATTCGACCTCTTTTGCGATCAGACAATAACTGTCCGTAATCGAATCCGCCGGCGCACCACCGCCCCACGGCATCTCCGCAAACATCGCTTCGGCCACAACACCTGAGGCCGTCTCGGGATTTCCGCGCCACGCAAACCGGTTGAAGCCATCAAAGGTTCCACGCGCACTCAGCGTGATCTGACCACCTTTGGGGGCGTTCGGGTTCACATAATCAAAATGCGGATAATCCGCCGGGTACTTCAGGTCTCCAAAGAACGAATAGCCATGCGAGCGGATGATCTCATCCTCGCTGGCAAAGGCCATCCCGCTGCCAAGCCCTGCGCCAATCGACAACGCGCTCCCGCCCATCAGGCGCAGCGCACCGCGTCGGTCAAACATAGGTCCAGCAATTCTTATGGTTTTTTCGGTCATTTGGCCTCTCCTGCACCCACATGTTCACTGTGTTTACGTGTTAGATAAGCTAAAGGTTTCAACCAACAAACTTCAAGTTCTCAATGACTCAATATGGCGTGAATGTTTGCCCATCACATGCCGGCAAAGCTGCACCACGGCGCATTCACGCGGCCAAGGCGCTTTTTAACGCCAAAACAAAGGCATAACCGCTGTTAGGCACCCTCTGCAAAAAGGCGATTTCGCACAGCAAACAGTCTGAAACATTTGTGGGGAGAAGTAAGGTGAGAGGCTGGACAACGACCCAAGCGGGGCTCGTTACGGCTGCTTCCTTCCGGATCTGACCGGGTTGGCGAGGCGCTTACCCGCGCCAACCTCTCAAGAGCCGATATAGGGCGCACGCGCGGCAGATGCAAGCGCCTCTGGCCAACTCTGTCGCCAGAGCAGACGCCCCTACGCGCAACACACACGCCTCCCGCATAGGCACCATCAGACAAAGCTGAGATCTCAAATGCCTTTCCATTGCAGCGGGGGCACGATCATGCCACTCATCTGCGACAAGAGGAGCCAGGCATGAGACACGCAGAAACCGTCACCTTTGGAGGCTCAGGCCTCAACCGCGCCGCCGAACTGCGCGGGGAGAAAGCCAACGCGCTGACCAAGCTGCCGAGCAGCCGCACCATTGTTGTCTGGCGCGGCAAATCCCTGCTGTCTGGCCCAAACACTGACAGCTTGGTGCAGCTCCCTATGGATCACCCTCTGCTTAGCGAAGCGGCAAACCCGCCGGTCCCGCCGATATTCCTCGGTCTGTCTGAGGACGGCAGCGCACTCTTTGCCCATGACATTTCCGCCTGGGAGCCCGAGGCGCAGGACCTCACAACCATCAATCAGTTCTTTGATCCCTCTGAACAGCACCACCCCGCGCTGCCGGAAGACCATCGTTTTGTCGAGCTGCGCGCGGCAATGGCGCGCCTGTCGGCGCGCGACGCCGAGCTTGCGGCCACCACGCGGGCGATTTTTGGCTGGCACCGGTCACATCGCTTCTGCGCGGCCTGCGGCGCGGAAAGCCGCATGGCCATGTCCGGCTGGCAACGGGATTGCCCGTCCTGCGGCACCTCGCATTTCCCCCGCACAGATCCGGTGGTGATCATGCTCATCACCCATGGCAACAAAGTGCTGATGGGCCGCTCCCCCGGCTGGCCCGACGGGATGTACTCGCTTTTGGCGGGCTTCGTGGAACCCGGCGAAACGCTTGAGGCGGCGGTGCGGCGCGAGGTTGTCGAAGAATCAGGTATCAAAGTGGGCGCGGTCTCTTACCTCGCCAGCCAGCCCTGGCCCTTCCCTTCCTCATTGATGTTTGGCTGCCGGGGCGAGGCCCTGAGCGAAGAGATCACCGTCGACCCAAATGAACTTGAGGACGCCCTCTGGGTCAGCCGCGAAGACATGCTGGATGTCTTTGCGGGCAACCACCCAAAACTCAAGCCCGCTCGGATAGGTGCAATTGCACATTTTCTTCTTCGGAACTGGCTTGCAGACAGATTGGATTGACGCGAAACTTGCGCCGAACAGCGCGACAACCATCCTGACCCAAAGCAGAGGCCCAATGGAACTTACCGGAAGAGAAGACATCGACGTTCCCATCGAACAAGCATTCATCATGCTCACGGACGTTGAAGTCTACGAACGGTCAGCCCTCCGACGCGGCGCCGATGTCACCCGCCTGGACACCCTGCATCACGCAGGCGTTGGGGCAGAATGGCAGATCTCCTTTATCTTCCGCGGCAAAGCGCGCGAGGTACATCTGGAGATGACGGGCTATGACCGGCCCAATGAAATCGCCATGAAGGCCAAGATCGGCGGGCTGGAAACCGACGTGAAGATCGAACTGGTGGCCCTGTCGCGCACCAAGACACGGATCCAATTCTGGTGCGGCATGCGTGCCAAAACCCTGTCCTCCCGCCTGCTGCTGCAATCTTTGAAGCTCGCGCGGGGCAATCTGACCAGCCGGGTCAGCAAACGTCTGGCGCATATGCGTGAGGACTTTGAGGATCGCTACGCCCAGAGCGCCTGACCCGTTTAGGCGTTCTCACGCGAGCGGCTGCCCCAATTTCAAAAGACAAAAGGCGCCCCAAGAGGCGCCTTTTCTATTTTCAAATCCCGATTGGCCGCGCCTACGTCAGGCGGTCCTGATCCGCAGGGTAAACCCCGATGATCGACACATTTGTGGTGAAATAGCGCAGCTCATCCATCGCCAGCTGCACCGCCGGATCATCCGGATGCCCTTCAATGTCCGCATAAAACTGCGTCGCCGTAAAGCTCCCGCCCACCATGTAGCTTTCCAGCTTGGTCATGTTGATGCCATTGGTGGCGAATCCCCCCATCGCTTTGTAGAGCGCGGCAGGAATGTTGCGCACCTCAAAGACAAAGGTGGTCATCATCTTGCGGTCTTCGCGACGCGCATAGTTTGGCTCACGTGACATGATCAGGAAGCGGGTGGTGTTGTGGCCGTGGTCTTCCACATCCGTTGCCAACACATTCAGCCCGTAAATCTCCGCCGCCAGCTCAGAAGCCAAAACCCCCTCATTGGCACGCCGATGCTCTGCCAGCTCACGGGCCGCGCCCGCACTGTCCGCAGCGGAATAGGCCTTGATCTTGTGGGAGCGCAAAAACGCGGCGGATTGCGGGATCAACACCATATGCGCCCGCACCGTGTCGATGTACTCAAGCGGCACACCCGGCAGGCCCATCAGGCTGATTCTGACGCGCACAAAGGCTTCATCAACGATGTGCAGGCCGCTTTCGGGCAAAAGACGGTGAATGTCTGCCACACGCCCATAGGTCGTGTTCTCAATCGGCAGCATGGCCAGATCCGCCTCGCCGCTCTTCACCGCAGCGATCACATCTTCAAAGGACCGGCAGGGCATGGCCTCCATCTCCGGGCGCGCGTTCTGGCACGCCTCATGTGAATAGGCCCCCGGCTCGCCCTGAAATGCGATGCGATTGGTCAACTTGGTCATTCCTGCCCCCTCTGCGCCTTCCGACCAACGCAAGAATTGCGCAAGTAGGGGCGTTTGGTCGCGGTAACTACACCTTGCGTTTTGACAGGGGAAGCGCGTAGATAGCCAGCAAACGCCACGAAACGGAAACGTAGCATGTTCGACACGATGACAATCACCAAAGTAGTCGGCGCACTTTGCGGCGCGCTGCTTATTTTCTTGCTGGGCGGCTGGGCTGCCGAAGCGCTTTACCACACCGGTCCAAAAGGACACGGTGACGGCCATGCCAAGCAGGCTTATGTGATTGAAGTTGAAGGCGCAGACAGCGGCGCGGCCGAAGTCGACGAAGGTCCGTCTTTCGCAGAGCTTCTGGCCAGCGCAGATGTTGACAAAGGCGCCAAAGTCTTCAGCAAATGTAAAGCCTGCCACAAACTCGATGATGGTGCCAACGGCACCGGCCCGCACCTCTTTGGCGTTGTAAACCGCGCCGTGGATTCGGTTGACGGCTTTAACTACTCCGGCGCGCTGGAGCAGGTGGCTGACGTTTGGTCCCCAGAAAACCTCGACGGTTTCCTGACCAACCCCAAAAGCTATGCACCGGGCACAAAAATGGCCTTCTCCGGTTTGAAAAAGCCGACAGACCGCGCCAACCTGATTGCCTATCTGGAAACGATCGGCAACTGATCTGACCGCCAGATATCTGTTTTGAAAGGCCGCAGTTTTTCTGCGGCCTTTTGTTTTGGCAGCCCCCTTACGCCTGTTGCAACGCCCCTTCTGTGGCCCACCGCATCTGCGCATCAGTTTCCACAGCGCAGGGCCGCACCGCCCGCAACCGCTTCAGCGCATCATTCGGCGCCTCCCCGCAGGCCAGCATCAGCCTCAGCACAATCATCCCAGAGCGCCCGCAACCGCCCCGGCAATGGACCAGCACGCGCCCTCCACCGCCAAGCGCTCTCAGGATCTCCTGCTGCAACGCGCCCCAGGCTTCCGCCTCCTGCGGCGCAGGCACATCAAAGTCCCGTATCGGAAAATGCATCCAGTCGATTCCCTGCGCCTCAAGCTGTTGCGGCAGCGCCGTGGCACCCAACCCTTGCTGCTCCTGCGTTTCGGTGAGGCTCAGCACCCGCTCTGCACCCCAGTCCGCCAAGGCGCGCACGTCCTCAGCGAGCTCACCTGTGCTGCCGGGCAGCCGCGCAAGCGCCAGCTGTCCCCCGCCAACATCCAAAGCGCTTATCTCAAATCGTTCCATCACCCGATCGCTCCACTGCCCAAACGCAGCGCATGCCCGATTGCAGAGCCCTGCCCCTGCCTATATCCGGTGGACGCGCCGCCCCCTGCCGCTTAACCTGCGTCAGACCATTGCCACTGACCACCCGAATCTTCCGGGCGGAAATCTCACAGGACGACCATGACCGACACTCCCGACACCGGCTATCAGGTTCTCGCGCGCAAATATCGCCCCGAAACCTTCGCGGATCTTGTCGGGCAGAACGCCATGGTGCGCACGCTCAAAAACGCGTTTGAGGCCGACCGCATCGCCCAAGCCTTTGTCATGACGGGGATTCGCGGCACCGGCAAAACCACAACGGCGCGGATCATTGCCAAAGGCATGAACTGTATCGGCCCGGATGGCACCTCCGGTCCCACCACTGAGCCCTGCGGAGAGTGCGAACATTGCGTTGCGATCATGGAAGGCCGCCACGTCGACGTGATGGAGATGGACGCCGCTTCCCGCACCGGTGTGAACGACATTCGTGAAATCATCGACTCGGTGCACTACCGCGCGGCTTCGGCGCGCTACAAGATCTACATCATCGATGAGGTGCACATGCTCTCCACCAGCGCGTTCAACGCGCTGCTCAAAACGCTGGAAGAGCCCCCCGCCCACGTCAAATTCATCTTCGCCACCACCGAGATTCGCAAAGTTCCGGTGACCGTGCTGTCCCGCTGTCAGCGGTTTGACCTGCGCCGGATCGAACCGGAAGACATGATTGGCATGCTCACCCGCATCGCCACAGCCGAAGGCGCGGCAATCGCCGAAGATGCGCTCGCGCTGATCACCCGCGCCGCCGAAGGCTCTGCGCGGGACGCCACATCCCTGCTGGATCAGGCGATTTCCCACGGCGCTGGCGAAACCACAGCCGATCAGGTCCGCGCCATGCTGGGTCTCGCAGACCGGGGCCGTGTGCTTGATCTCTTTGACATGATCCTGCGCGGTGATGCCGGCAATGCGCTCAACGAGCTGTCTGCCCAATATGCCGACGGGGCCGACCCGATGGCCGTGCTGCGCGATCTGGCCGAGATCACGCATTGGGTCTCTGTCGTGAAAATTACGCCTGAGGCGGCCGAAGATCCCACCGTCAGCCCGGATGAGCGGTCACGTGGCCAGACCATGGCCAACGAGCTGCCCATGCGCGTTCTGACCCGGATGTGGCAGATGCTGCTCAAGGCACTTGAAGAGGTGGCCGCTGCGCCAAACGCCATGATGGCCGCTGAAATGGCCATCATCCGCCTGACCCATGTGGCCGACCTGCCCAGCCCCGAAGAGCTGGTGCGCAAACTGCAGGACACCCCGCCACCACCGCCCCCGCCCGGAGGCGGCAATGGCATGGGCGTGCCCGCAGGCGGCGGCACGGTTGCGCAAGGTGCACCAATGGGCCACGCACCCCAAGGCGGCGGCGTGACCGCGCGCGCAGGTGGCCACGGCCAAGCCACAGCTCTGGCCCCTCAGAATGTCGCGGAGCTGGCCAAATACCCGACCTTCGAGCACGTGATCGAACTGATCCGCCAGCAGCGCGACGTGAAACTGCTGGTGGAAGTGGAAGGCGGCGTGCGGCTGGCCAATTACTCTCCCGGTCGCATCGAGTTTGAGCCCGCGCCCAAGGCCCCCAACGATCTTGCCCAACGCCTCGGCAGCCGCCTGCAGCGCTGGACCGGCAGCCGCTGGGCTGTCACCCTGGTCAACACCGGCGGCGCACCCAGTGTGGCGGAAATCCGCGACGCCGCCAAAAATCAGATGCGCGCCGAGGCCGAAGCCCATCCGCTGGTCATGGCCGTGATGGACGCCTTCCCCAAGGCCAAGATCACCGAAATCAAATCCCGCCGCGATCTTGCCAACGAAGCCCTCGCCGAAGCGCTCCCTGAAGTCGAAGACGAATGGGACCCGTTTGAAGAGTGAGCACCGTCTCGGAAATGGTCCAGTGGACCATTTCAGGTGCGAACGGGCGGAGCCCAAGCGGTCTGGAAAACGATCCAGTGAATCGTTTCAGTGGCGAACGGTCGTAGACCAGCCGTCGCCAAAGCTGTGCCACTGAACGGGAAGGCGCATCCACAAGAGCGCAAGCGCCATTTCGCGCCGGTCACGCATCTTGCGACCCGCTGCCCCTTGTTCCTAAGCCCCATCGCCCGTATCTACTCTGCAAAGAAATCCTCTAGGAGACGACCAATGCTCAAAGGTCTAGGCAATCTCGGCGACATGGCCGGCATGATGAAAAAAGCCCAGCAAATGCAAACCAAGATGACCGAGATGCAGGACGAGCTGCACAACATCATGGTTGTTGGCGAAAGCGGCGCGGGCCTTGTCAAAGCCACAGCCTCTGCCAAGGGCGAGCTGAAGGCGCTGGACATTGATCCTTCCATCTTCAACGGCGACGACAAGGAAGTGGTCGAAGACCTGATCCTCGCCGCCATCAAAGACGCACAGTCAAAAGCCGCCGAGCGCGCACAGGACGAACTGGGCAAAATCACATCCGAACTCGGCCTGCCCGCCGACATGAAACTGCCCTTCTGATCTTCAGAAACCCTTCTGTGCACCGGGCTTTTTCTTGCTATAACTGGCGAAAACAGTCGCCAGAAAAGGCCCGGACATGAGCAGTTCCGAAATTGATACGCTGATCGAGATGATGGCCAAGCTGCCCGGGCTTGGCCCCCGCTCCGCCCGCCGCGCGGTGCTGCATCTGATCCGCAAACGGGCGCTCCAGCTCACCCCTCTTGCCGATGCCATGCAAGCTGTCGCCATCAGCGCGCGGGAATGCCTGAATTGCGGCAATGTGGGCACCTCTGACATCTGTGACATCTGCACCTCCGAGAAACGCGCCACAGGCGTGCTCTGCGTCGTAGAGGACGTGTCAGACCTCTGGGCCATGGAACGCGCCAACGTCTTTGACGGGCGCTATCACGTGCTTGGCGGCACGCTCTCGGCACTTGAAGGCGTCGGCCCCGAGGAGCTCTCCATCCCCCGTCTGATGGACCGTGTGGTCAGCGAAGGCGTCACCGAGGTGATTCTGGCGCTCAACGCCACCGTAGATGGGCAAACCACGGCGCACTACATCGCGGATCAATTGGAGGGACAGGTCACCCTGACCTCGCTGGCGCAGGGTGTGCCGGTTGGCGGGGAACTAGATTACCTTGACGAAGGCACCATCAGCGCCGCGCTGAACGCCCGTAAATCGCTCTGACCAGATTTGACGTGCGACAGCGCTATTGGGGGCCTGTCAAAAGCAAAAAGGCCGCGCAGGATATGCACGGCCTTTTGTGATTTCACGTGAGCGCTGCGCTTAGCGAGGCTGCTCTTCTTCATCGCCACCTGGCAGGTTAAAGAAGCTGTCCGCATCCGCGAATTCATCATCGCTGCGGGTGTCGGTGTCATCCTCATCGTCATCCGCAAGGGAGAAGGTCTCCAGACCTTCGATGGCGGATGGGATCTTCGGCTCCGCTTCCATCTCCAGCGACTGCTCGGTGGACACCAGCTTGCGACGCTCATCATCAGACATGATGCCGCCTTCTGCCGCTTTCTTCGCCGCCGCTTTGTTCACTGCGAGGTCCAGCTCAGACTGCTTACACAGGCCAAGTGCCACAGGGTCGATGGGCTGAATGTTTGCAATGTTCCAGTGGGTCCGCTCACGGATCGCCTGAATGGTTGGCTTGGTTGTGCCAACCAGCTTGCCGATCTGGCCGTCAGACAGCTCCGGGTGGAACTTCACCAGCCACAGGATGGACGCAGGGCGGTCCTGACGCTTGGACAGCGGGGTATAGCGTGGCCCGCGGCGCTTCTCTTCACCAGAGGCGGCTGCGTTGAACTTGAGCTTCAGCTTGTGCAGCGGGTTGTTCTCCGCCGCATTGATCTCTTCCTGCACCAGCTGGTTGTTGGCAACCGGGTCAAAGCCCTTCACGCCAGCAGCCACATCGCCATCCGCGATGCCCTGAATTTCCAGCTCATGCATGCCCACAAAATCTGCGATCTGTTTGAAGCTGATCGTGGTGTTGTCCACCAGCCAAACGGCGGTGGCCTTTGGGTGCAGCAGCTTGGCCATGTCTTAACTCCTTACGCTCTCTCCCCCCGACGAAGATACAGTTTTCCCGTCGTCTGACTTTTGTCAGACGGCACCGATGGTCTGGTGCGGGTTTCCGTTGTCGGGGAACTTAAGGCCGATATAGTGCGCCTGAGCAAAAAAGGAAAGAGTGAATGCGTTCATTGCTTGCAGCCGCCCTTCTCGCATTGACGGCCCTGCCCGTCTGGGCAGAGGGCGAGACCGCCGGAGAGTTTGACTATTACGTTCTGGCGCTCAGCTGGTCGCCCAACTGGTGCGCCATGGAAGGCGACGCCAAAGGCAGCCCGCAATGTGACGCCTCTGAAGATCACGGCTGGATCATGCATGGCCTCTGGCCGCAGTTCCATCAAGGCTGGCCGTCTTATTGCAGCTCCGCAGAACGCAACCCGCCGCGCCATCTCACCAACGCCATGGCCGACATCATGGGCACCTCAGGGCTGGCTTGGTATCAGTGGAAGAAACACGGCACCTGCTCCGGCCTGTCTGGCGAAGACTACTACGCCACCGCGCGCAAGGCCTATGAGAGCGTGGTGCGCCCGCCGGTCTTCCGGAAAGTGAAAGAAACCATCACCCTGCCCGCAGCCGTGGTTGAAGCGGCTTTCCTGAAGGCCAACCCGACGCTTGAGCCGGACATGGTGACCATCACCTGCCGTGGAGACTTCATTCAGGAAGCGCGCATTTGTATGAACAAATCGCTGGAGCCTGTGCCCTGCGGCCGCGAAGTTGTGCGAGACTGCACACAGACAAGCGCGCGCTTTGATCCGGTGCGTTAGACCTCGTTGATGCGCAGGGCGCCCTTACGGGCCTCTGCGCATTTGCCACGCACAAAATCCGCGCTCTCCAGATCAGCCTCAATGGCTTTCACCACCGTACCTCTGCTGCGCATATAAAACGGCACAGAGCCGGCGAGCCCCGGCGCGCTTATATCTCCGCAATAGACACGATCCCCATTGCTCAACGCATAGCTCTCAAAGCGGGAGAAACGCACCGCCCCCGGCGTGGCCGTCTGCTCCGCAATCTGGTTCTTGGCCCAGAACACCTCATCAGGCGCTGTTGAGGTTGGGCTGGTGGCCACACGGGTGGTGCTGGCGCAGCCCATGGCAAACAGCAAAAAGACGGCTGAAAAGGTAAGACGCAATGCAGGCATGAGGGATCCGGTGTTCAAAAGATCAGTGTCTGCAGATCTTCCATCACAGCATTGCGGCATCAGCATGGCGAAACGAAAAAACCCGGCCACAGGGGCCGGGTTCTTCAACTCTATGCACATAAGATCAGTGCAGCTTGGCATCCACTTCTGCGATGCCGGCATCGATCAGCTTGTTGGCAGCTGCCGCGCTCATCTGGCCTGCGATCACTTCGCGGGCCGCGCCAACAGCAACAACCACAGCCTGGTCGCGCACTTCTTTCACAGCCGCAGCTTCAGCAGAGGCAATCTGATCTTCCGCAGCGGCCAGACGGCGCGCGATGGAGTTTTCCAGATCGACTTTGGCCTGATCAGCCGCCGCCTGAGCTTCGGCTTTCGCCTGCTCTACGATGCGGGCCGCTTGCTCCTGCACTTCTTTTTGCTTGCGCTCATAAGACGCCAGAACGGTCTGGGCTTCCTCACGCAGGGCGCGGGCTTCGTCCAGCTCCGATTTGATGTCATCTGCACGCTTGTCCAGCATGCCGCCCAACAGGGAAGGCACTTTGAAGTAGAACAGAACCGCGATGAAAAGGATGAAGCCGAGCGTCACGATGAAGTCGGTGTTCTTCAGCGAGAAGAACGGGCCGCTTGCTGCGAGCGCAGGTGTTGCGCTCAACGCCATAAGGGCAGCAAATGTGGTCAGTTTCCGCATTGTCTTACCCTTTCATCTGCGCATCAACGGCCTTGGCCACTTCTGCGTCATCTGCCGCACCGCCCAGGGCTGTTACCAGCTCAGAGGTGGTCGCGTTGGCCACGTCCTTGATGCTCTCAAGCGCACCGGCGCGGATCTCGGCAATCGCCTTCTCCGACTCAGCGGCTTTCGCTGCAATCTCTGCGTCCGCCTTTTCGGTGGCGGCGTTCAGGTCGGCCTGGATTTCCGCTTTTGCCTCGGCAACGATGCGCTGCGCTTCGGCTTTCGCGTCCGCAAGGGCTTTGTTGTAAGCCTCTTCCGCTTCCACGGCCTTCGCCTTCAGCTCTTCAGCTGCGGCGATGTCATTTGTAATGGTCCCCTGGCGCTCAGCCAGAACCGCAGCAATGCGCGGCAGCGCGATGCGCGACAGGACGAGATAGATCACAACAAGTGTGACCAGAAGCCAGAAAATCTGGTTGCCCCAGTTCGAGAAATCGAGCTGTGGCATGCCCGGTGCAGAGGCGGCCTCTGCTGCGTGGCCTGCGGCGTCAGTCGTTTTGGTCGCCATGTCGTCCTCCTGGGAACTTCCGTTGGGTTACGGGCGGGGCGCAAGCAAGTGCGCCCGCACCCGCACGTAAGGATGGTTCCGTAGGCTTAGACGGCGAACATCAGCAGCAGAGCAACCAGGAACGAGAAGATGCCCAGTGCTTCTGCGAATGCGATGCCGATGAAGAGAGTTGCAGTCTGGGAAGCAGCTGCGGATGGGTTGCGCAGAGCGCCGGCCAGGAAGTTGCCTGCGACGTTACCAACACCGATTGCGGCTGCGCCGGAACCGATTGCTGCGAGACCTGCGCCGATGTGTGCGAGTTGACCTTCCATGGGGGTATCTCCTTACGATTGGAAGTTTGAATTCAGGGTTGTTTGGTTTGAGCCTGTGTCGGGTGCGCCGTCAGGGCGCACCGCAATCCTTAGTGAGACGGATGCAGCGCATCTTTCAGATACACACAGGTCAGAATGGTGAAGACGTAGGCCTGGATGAAGGCCACCAGGACCTCAAGACCGTACATCGCGGTGATCGCAACCACGGAGACCGGGCTGACAACTGCGATCGCGGCAAAGCCTGCGAACACTTTGATCACGGCGTGGCCCGCCATCACGTTACCAGCGAGACGAATGCTGTGGCTGACGGGGCGCACAAAATAGGAAATCACTTCGATGATGGCGAGGATCGGGCGCAGCGGCAGCGGCGCGCTGGAGACCCAGAACAGACCAAGGAAGCCTGCGCCGTTTTTCACAAAGCCCACCACAGTCACGGTGACAAACACCAGCAGCGCCAGAACAACGGTCACAGCAAAGTGGGAGGTGGTGGTGAAGGACATCGGGATCAGGCCGAGGAAGTTGGCCATCACGATGAACAGGAACAGCGTCATGATATATGGGAAGAACTTCACGGCGTCTTTGCCCGCAACATCTTCAACCATCTTGTAGATGAAGCCGTAAGCCAGCTCACCGATGGACTGACCACGGCTTGGCACGATCGCGCGGCGACGTGTGCCAACCACCATCAGAGCCACAACAGCGACAACCGCCAGCGCCATCCAGAGGGTTGCGTTGGTGATGGTGAACAGGCCGATGTGATCGCCACCAAACAAAGGTTTGATGATGAACTGGTCCATCGGGTGGAATACCAGACCGCCTTCTTCTGCGCCGTGTGCTTCGCTTGCCACGTTCAATCCCTCTCGTCTCTCTCGGCAGCCTTGGCTGCCTTATCTAGCTTTGCGGCCTCAGCCGCTTGTTTCTCTTCGATCTCTTTGGCGCTGCGCAGCATCACATTGATGCCAGCGGCCAGACCGAACATTGTAAACAGCACCATGAAGATCGGGAGTGTCCCGAACAGGCTGTCCAGCCCGTATCCGATGCCAAAGCCGATCCCAAGACCGGCCACCATTTCAATCACCATGCGCCAGGCCTGATTGGCTGCCGAATAGTGCTCATCAGCGCGGGGCTTTGGGTCCTGGGCCTGTTTGGCCGCTGCGATCCGCTCCTCAAGACGCTGCATTTGGTCTTTGTGGTCGGTCTCGCGCACGCGCAATTTACCCCTTGCTAACGATGGCGCATTGCTACGGTGGCCAGCTCTATGAGTCAACAGACTTGACGTCGCCCTTCTCGCTCGCGCAAATTATTGTTTTTAAATGATATTATCAACCACGACAGAAGACCTCACCGCCAGCAGACGGCACATCCAGCGCGTATTTGAGCCAAATTCTATATTCAACCTTTTGGTTGATTTTGCCCGTCGCCCCGCCTTAGCCGAACTAAGAAGATCGAAACGGTGCCGTGACTTCCAGCAACCAATCCTGAAATAGCCGCACCGACGAGCGCCGGACACCGCGACTTTCATGCACGAGGAAAAAAGCCCCGTCGCGCAACCCGACATCAAAACAGCGCACAAGCCGACCGATCGCCACATCATCCGCCACCACTTCCGCCGAACACAAAAGCACACCAAGCCCCTTTAGGGCCGATTCATAGGCAAGAGCCGAGCGCAGCCGCCAGCTTGTCTCTGGCACCCCCTCCGGTGAAACTCCAGCAGCTTCAAACCAGCGCCGCCACAGATCCGTATTGCGATCCCGGTAGCGCACCATGTGCAACAGATCCTCCGGCGACTTCCCGGCAATCAGGTCCGGCGCGGCATATGGATAGAGCGGCGCATCAGACAACAGCTCGCAAGGTTCAGCCAAAGCACCACTGTGGGCAAACCGCACCGCCAGATCCGCCTCATGCCTCTCCACATCCGCAAGATGGGGTGAGGTCTCAAGCCGCAGATCAATCTCCGGATGGCGCGCATAGAACTCTGCCAGCCGAGGAATGATGAACCGTTCTGCAAACAGCGGCTCGCTGTTCACCCGCACTTGGCCCGCAGGCACCTCCGCCAGCTCCTCCGTGGCTTCCGCAATCATATCCAGCGCAGGCACGATCCGCTCCAGATAGCTGCGCCCCTCCAGCGTCAGCGTCACCCCGCGCGGCAAATCCCGAAACAGCTTCACGCCCAGCCGCGCCTCCAGCCCGCGCACATGACGGCTCACCGCCGGATGCGCCACATTCAACTCTTCCGCCGCCTTGCTGAAGCTCTCATGCCGCCCGGCCGCCTCAAAGGCGCGTAGTGCGTTTAAAGGGGGTAGATTTCTGGACATGGCTGGATTTGTGCCTTTTTGGCACGCAACCTGTCAAGAAACCCTGTTTGAGCCAGCCTCACGTCTCTGAAATAGTCATAAGCACAGTCATCATCCGGGAAATCCCCCATGCCCAGAGCCAAAACTGCGCCACGCCGCGCAACGATACCTCATGCCCAAAAGGGTTGGCCGTCCCCGCGCCATATGCTGCGCTGGCTCTTCCGCCACCTCACGGACAGGCGCCAATTTTACCCGCCACTCTCAGATCATCTGGCGCGGGACATCGGCCTGACAGCCACAGACCTTGAACCGCGCAGAACACAGCTGCCCTCGCGGCACACACACCATCCTTATGGATGAGCGCCCGGCAAGTCCCTTTCACAATGCGCTTTGCATCGTTACATAAGCCTCATGGCGTCATCTTTAGATACAGTCTTCTCCGCGCTTGCCGACCCGACCCGCCGCGCGATCCTCACCATGCTTCTGGAAGATGACATGGCGGTCACCGATGTGGCAGAGCCTTTTGAGATGTCCCTCGCCGCGATTTCCAAGCATTTGATGATCCTGACCAAGGCCGGCCTGATCTCACAGGAAAAGCGCGGCCGTGTGAAATGGTGCAAGCTCGAGCCAGACGCCCTGCGCGCCGCCTCTGTCTGGATGCAAGGGTTCGGACAGTTTGAGCCCATCCATCTGGATGCGTTTGAGCGCTTCCTTGAGGTCGAACTGACAGACACGCCCCCCGCAGGCGATACTGCCTAGGTATCCCCCTCAAGCAGCATTAACAGCGCAATGCAGGTCAGCCCGATCCCAACCAGCACCAGACCTGTAGGCGCACCGTTCCCAAGCGCTATCTCCCAACAGATCACCCAGCTTGGCACCAGATAGGTATAGGCCATCACCTTAGCACTTGGCAGGTTGAGCGAGGCAAACTGCACCAGGACAAAGGTCACCGCACTCGCAAAAACGGCCAGATAGACAATGGTGCCCCAGACCAAACCGCTCAAAGACAGCCAATCGGTTGCCAGTATGTCGCGCGCGCCATAGGCCGACAGGATCAGAAGCCCCGCCACAAGCGTGCCAAAGGTGAACACCACCGGCGCCTCGCCCCGGTTCAGCTTGCGCACCATCGGCGTATAGAGCGCGTGCAACATGCAGCCCCAGAAGTAGTAGATTTCACCCTGCCCGACCTCAAACCGCCGGAACGCGGCCCAATCGGCCCGAAAAATCACCCAAAGCGCGCCCACCGCCCCAATCGCCAGCGCCAACAGCATCCGCCGTGTGGTGATCTGCCCCAGCAGCCCCCAGCCGAACACCGCCGACATCACCGGCGTCAGCGTGAACACCGCGGCTGTGCTCACCGGGTGCGCTGTTTTCAGCCCCTCAAACATCAGCACAAAATATCCGGCAAACAGCCCGCCTAGGATCAGATAGCGCCACGGTGCGCGCCATGCCGTGCGCGGCAGCCCCTTGGTGGCCAGCGCCGCCACACCAATCACCGCCGCCGCGATCAGAAACCGCACCGCATTCAACGCCGCAGGCTCCACCGCATTGGCGCTCAAGGAGCCCAGCGAAAAGGAACCCGCCACCAGCGCTGAGAACAGCAGCATCGCCAAATGCCCCCGCAGCGGCAGGCCCAGCTTTGGTTTCGCAGCCATCTTCATCGTATCGCTCATATGCCGACGACCCAGGCGCCAGCGCGTTCTTTCAGAAACGTCAGGAAGGTCTGCACCTTGATGGTGCGATGCAAATCCACATGGGTGATGATGCGCACAGGCGCGTCCCATTCCGGCCGTGTCGGCAGCACTTCGACGACCTCCTTACAATATGTGGCCGCCCATACCGGCATGAAGCCCAGCCCGGCACCGGCCTGCACCGCTTCTTCCATGGCCCGATCAGAGGTCGAGCGGAACACCACATTTTCACGCGGCACATGGGTCTTGAGCCAGCGATCAAACGGCGCGCGGCTGTCTGGATTGTCGTGCCCGACAAAACGGTGGTTCACAAGATCGGCCTCATCCTTGGGCAAGCCGTATCGGTCGATATAGCTCTGGGACGCAAACAGAGCGTTTGGCATTTGTGCCAAAGGCTGCACCACATTGTCCGGCTGCACGTCACCCGCCCCGGCCCGGATCGCCACATGGGCCTCGCCATACTCCAGCCGAAACACCCGATCGCCGGTCAGAAACCGCACCAGAACATCCGGGTGCTCGGCCTGAAAATCCGCAAGAATCGGGGACAACAACGGTGCAAACCCTGCCAGAGACGTGACCACCAGTTCCCCGGCCACATCTGCGCCGCGCCCCTTGATGCGGCCTTCCAGCTGGCCAAACTGATCATCCGTGGCCTGCGCCACCCGCATCAGATCTTCGCCCGCTTCCGTCGCCGTATATCCGCGCGCATGGCGCTGAAACAGCTTCACACCCAACTGCCCTTCCAGCGCGTCTATATGCCGAATGACTGTGGCATGATGGACCCCAAGCGCCTCCGCTGCGCCGCTCACCGTCCCCAATCGCGCCACCTGAAAGGCTGTGCGCACCTCGTCCCAATTCTTCATGTCATCCCCTCCGCAACCGCGCTGACTGTGCATATTCAAACACAATATGCGCAATATCTGCAATTGCGCGCAAAGACGCAATGCTCAAATCTAGGACACACCGCAGCCACCTCTCAAAGGAACACCCCATGTCCAACACCGTCTTGCACATCGACAGCTCCGCCCGTTTCGCCGACTCCGCCTCCCGTCAGGCCTCCGCCAAACTGGTCGCCGATCAGAACGCCGATAAAGTCATCCGCCGCGATCTGGCCCAAACAGATCTGCCCTTCTTGGATGAAGCCTTCACCCAGGCCGCCTTCACCCCGCCCGAGGCGCGCACCGACGCACAAAACGCCGCGCTCGCCACATCTGACACGCTGGTCGCCGAGCTTCAGGAAGCCGACACACTGGTGATCGGCGTTGCGATCTACAACTTCTCGATCCCCGCCAAACTCAAAGCCTGGATCGACCAGATCGCCCGCGCCGGCGTCACCTTTGCCTATACCGAAGAAGGCCCCAAAGGCCTGCTTGAAGGCAAAAAAGCCATCATCACCTTCGCTTCCGGCGGCACGGAGATTGGCTCCGACATCGACTTTGCCTCACACTACCTGCGCTTTGTGCTAGGGTTTGTGGGCATCACCGATGTCACCATCCTCAACAAAGACGGCGAAGAAGTGGCGCCCAAAGCGGCCTAACCCTCTTCATTCTGCCAAAAATACTCTGGGGTGATCGCAGCTTGCTGCTAGAGGGGCAACGCCCCTACCCCAGCTCCAGCATCTCTGGCGACACATCAATGCGCTCAAAAAACGCCCAGAGATCCGCAACAGACATCGCAACTGTCCGGTCATTGACCAGCGGATGCATATAGACCCGCTCCGCGCCCTGCACATCCGCATCTATAAAGAAGCGCACGCCTTTCTCTGCGCCATTGATCATGGCCAGCGGGGTCACCGCACCGGGCCGAACGCCGAGGTTTTCCAGCAACCGGTCAGCCGAGCCAAACGACAGATTGCCCACACCCAGCTGCGCTCCAAGCGCCTTCAGGTCAATCTCCCGATCCTGTTCCAGCGTCACCAGATAGTTGCGCTTCTTCTTGTCCCGCAGATAGAGGTTTTTCACGCGAAACGCGCTCTCGCCTTCCACCTCCATGGCCGCCTCAACCGATTTGGCATCCTCAACCGTGCGCAGCGGCACATGTTTATGCAGCTCATAGTCCAGCCCCCAGGCCTCAAGCTGCGCCAACAGCGCGTCTGAACTGACAGGCAGACTGTCCTGAAACTCTGATGATGCGTCCATGACCGTCTCCCTGATCCCTGCCATCTTCTTTCCAGCAGACATGCCGCAGCTGAAAGGCAAGCGAAAGCCCAAATCCGGCAACTCCTGTTGACTCAACGCCCCCACAGGCGTAAACGCGCAGCAATTCCGGGAGTCCGTCAAACTTCCGGTCCCTTGGCCTATGTGCCGGGATCGCCCCCCGTCAGCGAGTTTCGCCCACGGGGGACATTGGCGTTTGGGCGGTTCGCACATATGTTCGGGCCAGATATGAAACCGTGAAAAGGAGCCGGTAGCGATGTTTGAAAATCTAAGCGAACGCCTCTCTGGTGTCTTTGATCGTCTCACCAAACAGGGTGCGCTTTCTGAGGACGACGTCAAAACCGCGCTGCGCGAAGTGCGTGTGGCCCTGCTTGAGGCCGACGTTTCGCTGCCCGTCGCGCGCGACTTTGTCAAAGCGGTACAGGAAAAAGCCACCGGTCAGGCCGTCACCAAATCCGTGACCCCGGGCCAGCAGGTTGTGAAAATCGTTCATGACGAGCTGAAAAACGTGCTCGCAGGCGGCGAAGGCGAAGACCTCGGCGCCCTGAAAGTGGACAACCCGCCTGCCCCGATCCTGATGGTCGGTCTGCAGGGCTCCGGTAAAACCACCACCACCGGTAAGCTTGCCAAACGCCTGACCGAGAAAGACGGCAAGCGCGTGCTGATGGCCTCGCTCGACATCTACCGCCCCGCCGCGATGCAACAGCTCGCCGTGCTTGGCACCCAGATCGGCGTGGACACGCTGCCGATTGTACAGGGCGAAAGCGCCGTGCAGATCGCCAAACGTGCCAAACAGCAGGCGACGCTCGGCGGCTATGACGTTTATATGCTCGACACCGCGGGCCGCTTGCAGATCGACGAGACCCTGATGAAAGAGGTCGAGGATGTGCGCGACGTGGTGAACCCGCGCGAAACCCTCCTCGTTGTCGACGGCCTCACCGGTCAGGTGGCTGTTGAGGTGGCCGAAGAATTTGACGGCAAAATCGGCATCTCCGGCGTGGTCCTGACCCGTATGGACGGTGACGGCCGTGGTGGTGCCGCCCTGTCGATGCGCGCCGTAACCGGCAAGCCGATCAAATACGTCGGCCTTGGCGAGAAAATGGATGCGCTGGAAACCTTCGAGCCAGACCGGATCGCAGGCCGCATTCTGGGCATGGGCGACATTGTCGCTCTTGTTGAGAAGGCTCAGGAAACCATCGAGGCCGAACAGGCCGAACGCATGATGAAGCGCTTCCAGAAAGGCCGCTTCAACATGAACGACCTGAAGATGCAGCTTGAACAGATGCAAAAAATGGGCGGCATGGAAGGCATGATGGGCATGCTTCCCGGCATGGGCAAAATGGCCAAACAGGTGCAAGACGCGGGTTTTGATGACCGCATGATCAAGCGCCAGATCGCCATGATCCAATCCATGACCAAAATGGAACGCGCCAACCCGCAGATCCTTCAGGCATCCCGCAAAAAGCGCATCGCCGCAGGCTCCGGCATGGAGGTCTCCGACCTCAACAAGCTGCTCAAGATGCAGCGCCAGATGTCTGACATGATGAAAAAGATGGGCAAAATGGGCAAAGGCGGCATGCTCAAGCAGGCCATGAAAGGCATGATGGGCGGCAAAGGCGCGCCTGACATGGCTGGCATGGACCCCTCCCAAATGGATCCCAAAGCGCTGGAAGCGGCGGCCAAAGCCATGGGCGCCAAAGGCGGTCTGCCCGGTGGCCTGCCGGGCATCGGCGGCGGCATGGGGCTGCCTTCTGGTCTGTCCGGTTTTGGCAAGAAAAAGTGATGCAAGGATCAAGGACCATGATCGTGAAGACCTTCCTCCCCCTCGCGCTCTTTGCTGCGCTTTCGGCATGCGGTGACGTGATCACCGTTGATCTCGACACCGCCCCTGATGGCGCTGTGCGCGGCGACTATCGCACCGTTCTGGATGGCATCCCCGCCACCGTGACCGCCCGCGCCTATGAGGCAGAGGTGAACTTCACCGAAACCGGCGGCACCATCGGCTTTGGCAAGCTCTTTGCGCTGGCAGACTCAGAACTGCGCCGCCAGACCGCCTGCCGCGAAGTGCGCCCGGTCAGCCATGACACCCAGAGGCTCCAGTCCGGTGTCTCCAGCAGCTTCATTTTCGAACTCGACGAGTGCCCACGGGTCTAAGCCACATGACCATTGCGCCCACCATATCCACTCCGCGCCTGACGCTGCGCCATCACGTGCTCGATGACTTCGAGCCGATGGCCGCGCATTTCGCAACGGATTGGGCGCAATATATGGGTGGGCCGATCACCGCAGACGAACTCTGGCGCTGGCTCGGGGCTGAGATCACCAGCTGGCAATGGCTTGGCTATGGCAGCTGGGCGGTGGAGCTGACAGAAACCGGCGCTCTCATCGGTCAGGTCGGCATCAACAAACCGCCACGCTTTCCCGAAGTCGAAATCGGCTGGTGTTTCTTCCCGGAGGCCCAAGGCAAAGGCTATGCGTTTGAAGCGGCAACAGCCGCACGCGACTGGGCCTTTGACACCAAGGGGCTTTCCACCTTGGTGAGCTACATCAGCGCCGAAAACGCAGCCTCCATCCGCCTTGCCGAACGTCTGGGCGCGAAGCGCGACGACAACGCAGCCCAACCAGAAGGCGATCCGGATGATTTGGTCTATCGTCACGTCCCACAAGACAATGACGGAAGTCCGGAGGCCTACGCATGAGCCTCACGCTGAACATCCCAGTGATCGAAACAGAACGCCTGCGCCTGCGCGCGCCGCAGCTTTCCGATCTGGAGCCTATGGTTGCGTTTTATGCCTCTGACCGCAGCGCCTTTGTCGGTGGCCCCCGCGACGAAGCGGCCACCTTCACATCCCTGACAAGCCGTCTGGGACATTGGGCTGTGCGCGGCTACGGCCTCTGGCACTTTGAAGACAAGACCACCGACACTTTCCTTGGATGGACCGGCATCATCAACGCTCCGGGCTGGCATGAACCAGAACTGGGCTGGAGTGTTCTGGCCGAAGGCGAAGGCAAGGGGTATGCGTCTGAGGCGGCAATTGCCGCGCGCTCCTACGCAGCCGAGCACTTTGGCCTTTCGCACATTATGAGCTACCTGGCCCCGGCCAACAGCCGTTCTGTTGCCATGGCCAAACGCCTTGGTGCGACTTTCGAACGCGAGCATGAACTCCTTGGCAAATTCTGCCACGTCTACCGCCACCCCAAAGTGGAGGCGCTCTAATGTCCGTGCCAACCATCCCTGTTTTGGAAACCAAACGCCTCGTGCTGCGCGGGCCGGAGCCGGAAGACTATCCGAACTTCAAGGCCACCTTTGCCTCCTACCGCTCCCGCTTCATGGGGGGCCCGCTCAATGCCTATGAGACATGGATGCTCTATGCGGCAGAGATCGGTCACTGGAACATCCGCGGCTACGGCATGTGGATGATCCACGACAAGGACACCGACGAGACCCTTGGCATGGCGGGCGGCTGGTTCCCTGCCAAATGGCCAGAGCGCGAGATCGCCTGGATCATCTGGCCGGACAAGGCTGGCAAAGGCTATGCGCTTGAGGCCACCCATGCGGTGCGCCGCCACTTCTATGAACAGCTGGGCTGGGACGGCGCGGTCAGCTACATCGACCCCAAGAATCTCGACAGCATCCGGCTGGCCGAGCGTCTGGGAGCGGTGAAAGACAAAACCGCCGCCTCCGTGGATGGCCACGATGTGGTCTACCGCCACCCCAGCCCTGATGCCCTGCGCTCCTCCCAGATTGCCGATGCGATCGAGATGGAAATCAGCCATTACGCCGATCCGATGTTCAAACCGAAAGGCCACGCCCTTGACTGACCAAGCGACTGACGCGGCACTGCGCGCCGCCGAGGTGCTCAAAGAGCACCGTGAAAGCATCGACCGCCTCGATGCGATCCTCGTCTATACGCTGGGCGAGCGGTTCAAACACACCCAGGCGGTGGGCAAACTGAAAGCCACCCACGACCTTCCCCCGTCCGATCCCGCGCGCGAAGCCACGCAGATCGCACGTCTCGAAGATCTTGCGAAACGGGCCAATCTGGATCCCGAATTCGCCAAGAATTTCCTGAATTTCATCATCGCTGAGGTCATTCAGCACCACAAGAAACATCAGGAATAACAAACCGTTGGGCAGAGACTGACCTGTCCTTCGACCCAACCCGCACCAAAACGGTGCACCCAAATATGCACGCAAGTGCAAACGCCATTATAGGAGATACACCCATGGCTATGAAAATTCGTCTCGCCCGCGGCGGTTCCAAAAAGCGCCCTTTCTACCGCGTTGTTGCAGCGGACAGCCGCATGCCACGTGACGGCCGCTTCATCGAGAAGCTCGGCACCTACAACCCGCTGCTGCCAAAAGACAGCGAAGAGCGCGTAAAGCTGGACATGGAGCGCGTTCAGTACTGGCTGGACCAGGGCGCACAGCCTTCTGACCGTGTTGCACGCTTCCTCGAAGCAGCAGGCACTCTGGCGAAGAAAGAGCGCAACAACCCTAAGAAAGCGGAACCAGGCCAGAAAGCCAAAGACCGCGCAGAAGAAAAAGCTGCAAAAGCAGCTGAAGCTGCTGAAGCAGCCGCAGAAGAGTAAGACGGACCGGCCCCGGAATGACCGAATTCACCTCAGATTTCCGGGACGATCTGACACGGCTCATGCAGTGGCGGCGCGATGTGCGTCGCTTCCGCACCGATCCGGTGGACGAGGCACTGCTTCAGGCGTGCCTCGACACCTTTCTCCTCGCGCCCTCCGTGGGCCTGTCGGAGCCCTGGCGTGTGCTGCGCATTGAAAGCGATGAAGCTCGCACTGCCGCCCTCAAGAATTTCGAAGCTGCCAATGCCACCGCTCTGGCGGGTTATGACGGCGACCGCGCGGCGCTTTATGCGGGGCTGAAGCTGTCGGGCATGAAAGACGCCCCCGTGCAGCTTGCCATCTATTGTGACGATGCCACCGCCAAAGGCGCGGGTCTTGGCGCCGCCACAATGCCTGAAATGCGCCGCTACTCCGTGGTGGGCGCCATCACCCAATTCTGGCTCACCGCCCGCACCTACGGGCTTGGCGTCGGCTGGGTCTCTATCCTTGATCCCGAGCAACTCAACCGCGACCTCAAAGCCCCCGAAGACTGGTCGCTCGTGGCCTATCTCTGCGTCGGCTGGCCCGAAGAGCTGTCTGACACACCCGAGCTTGCCAAAGCCGGCTGGGAAGACCGCGACGCATCGCTCTCAATCCAATCGCGCTAAAGGCTCCAAAGACAGGCCACACCACGGGTCTTTCTCTTGACCAAAATATCCAGGGTGAAGTCACAACCCTGTTGTGACGAGGGCAGCGCCCTCCCTACGCCGCTCCCCACAAACACCTCCCTCCCTTGCGTCCCGTGCCACAATCATGGAAAACAAGCGCCAAGCAAAACAAAGGCCCCGCCATGAGCGACACCCCTTCTGATCTCATCTGCGTTGGCGCCATTGGCGGCGCTTACGGCGTGCGCGGCGAAGTCCGCCTCAAAAGCTTCACCGCCGAAGCAGACGCCATCGCCGACTACGCCCCGCTGCTAACTGAAGACGGTGCCTTCGAATTCACCGTCACCATCACCCGCGCCATCAAAAATGGTCTTGCAGCGCGGCTCTCAGGCATTGCCACCAAGGAACAGGCCGATGCGCTCAAAGGCGTGAAACTCTTTGTTCCGCGGGATCGGCTGCCGGAAACCGACGATGATGAATATTACTACACCGATCTGGTCGGGCTTGAGGTGCGCGACACCGGCGGCGCGGCGCTTGGCACGGTGAAAACCGTGGTCAACCACGGCTCGACCGACCTTCTGGAAGTGCTCCGCCCGGGCAGCGCGGAAACCGTGCTCCTGCCCTTCACCCTGGCGGCGGTGCCCACTGTCGACATCGCCTCCGGCCGCATCATTGCCGACCCGCCCGAGGGGCTGTTTGACTGATGAGCGACACCACCAAGAAGCCGAAGTCTCACGGCCGCCTTTCGATCTCTGCTTCGCTCAAGCCGCGCGAGCTGATCACCCACAATCCCCGTCTCGCCGGGGTCTGGACCGCGCGCATCATCACGCTCTTTCCCGATGCCTTCCCCGGCGTTCTGGGCGAAAGCCTGACCGGCAAGGCGCTCAAAGATGGCAAATGGCAGCTGGAAACCACCAATCTGCGCGATTTTGGCCTGACCAAACACCGCAACGTGGATGACACCCCTGCAGGCGGCGGCGCGGGCATGGTGCTGCGCCCCGATGTGCTGGGCAACGCCATTGAGCACACCATGCGCGGCGCGCGCGGCAACTGGCCGCTGGTCTATCTCTCACCACGTGGCCGCCGCTTTGATCAGCGCATGGCGCGCGCGTGGTCAAAGGCCGATGGCGTCACCATGCTCTGCGGCCGGTTTGAAGGCGTGGATCAGCGCGTGCTGGATCACTACAACATCATGGAAGTCAGCCTTGGCGATTTTGTTCTGACCGGCGGTGAGATCGCCGCACAGGCCATGATCGACGCCACCGTGCGCCTTCTACCCTCCGTGCTGGGCAATGCCGACAGCATTGAGGAAGAAAGCCACTCCAACGGCCTTCTGGAACACCCGCAATACACCCGCCCGGCGGAGTGGATGGGCCGCCCGATCCCGGATGTGCTGATGTCCGGCCACCACGGCAACATCGAAAAATGGCGCCGCGAGATGGCAGAACAGATCACTCAAGAGCGCCGGCCGGACATGTGGTCCGCCTATGAGTCGCAAAAGAAAAGCGGTCGGTAAACCTACGCATCGTCCGCGCAAGGACACCAAGTCCTTGCGCCGCGACGCGCGCCATGTTTTCCTCCCGGCATAGAAATTTCATATAGGGATCATGCACATGGCCGCCAAATTTGAGCTTTACACCGACAAAGCCGGAGAATTTCGCTTCCGCCTGAAAGCTGGCAACGGCGAGAACATCCTCGCCTCTGAAGGCTACAAACAGAAAGCCAGCGCCGAAAACGGCATCGAAAGCGTGAAGAAAAATGCAGGCGACGATGACCGCTACGAGCGCAAAGAAACCAGCGCCGGCAAACATATGTTCAACCTCAAGGCCAGCAACGGTCAGGTCATCGGCACCTCGCAAAGCTACACCAGCGCCTCAGGCCGCGACAACGGCATCGAAAGCGTCAAGAAAAACGCCCCCGACGCCGAAGTTGTTGAAGTCGAGTAAGACAACGCCGATATAACTCGTCATACAGCGCGCAAGGGTTCATCCACCGCCAGCCAGATCCAGACCTCCGCCTTAAACCGAGTGATCTTTGTTTAAGGCCCTTTGATTGGCAGAACACCTTGCGCAACTTTCTTCTCAGCCTCACGGCTATCCTCGCTCTTGCGACGCCCATCTGGGGCGAAACGATCACGATCCCGGGTCCTGAAGGCCCATTGGAAGGCGCGCTGATTTCCGCGCCAGATGCCTCCGACATCGTTGTGATCATCCCCGGCTCTGGTCCGATTGATCGAGACGGCAATATGCCGAGCTTCCAATCCAAGACCGACCTCTACAAACAAATCGCCGAAGCGCTCGCTGCAGAGGGGGTCGCTTCCCTGCGCGTGGACAAACGCGGCTTTTTTGGCAGTGATCAGGCGATTGCTGATCCAAACGACGTGACCATTGGCGGCTATGCTGAAGACATGGTCAATTGGGTTGGCCGCGCGCGCCAAGTTGCCCCCTGTGTTTGGCTCGCGGGCCATTCCGAAGGTGGTCTGGTGGCGCTCTACGCAGCACAGACCTCGCCTGAAGGGCTTTGCGGATTGATCCTGATGGCCGCCCCCGGTCGCCCCGTTGGGCAGATCTTGATCGAACAAATGGAGCGCAACCCGGCAAACGCCCCCCTTCTCGACGATGTCAAATCTCTTGTGACCGATCTGGAGCAGGGCAAAACCCGCCCGTTTTCCGAAGTACCACCCGCCCTTCATGCGCTGTTTCGCCCCGGCCTGCAGCGCTATATGACCGATCTGTTCTCGCATGATCCGATCGCGCTTGCCCGCGTCTGGGCAGGCCCCGCTTTGGTGCTGCAAGGGGATCGCGACGCTCAGGTCCAGATGCGCGATGCCGACCTTCTGATCAGCGCTTTGCCAAACGGTGATCGCGTGGATCTGTCTGGTGGCACGCACATTCTGAAAGACGATGTGCCGGGCAACCCTTTCGCCACCTACTCAGATCCCAGCCTGCCACTGCATCCTGATCTGATACCGGCCATTGTCGATTTTCTGAACGCTCAAAAAGAGTAAGCGCGCCACTTGGAGCACCGGCAGGATCACTCATCAAGGCCGCCTCATTTGCAGGGCCAACCGCGGAGCAAAAACATAAAATGCGGTCTGCGCATCCCACAACACAGACCGCACCCTCCCTGGGAGAGTTCAGGGAGCTACGCGCTTGGGGTCATCTTGGCCAGCTCCCCAGCAATGGCCTTGATGACTTTCGCGCGCAGAGGGCCAAGACGACACTCCGCCTGAATGCCGGTGTCTTGGCAAAACGACACAACCGCCCACATGGTGCGTGTGTTAAAAATCCCGGTGGTCGGCCCCACCCGATAGCCCCGCGTCCGCAGCTCTTCCTGCAAAACATGCACAAAGGCGTTTTTGTCGAGCCGCGACACCACATAAAGCGCCCGCTCATAGTCCGCATCAGAAGCCTCTGAAACGATCTGCTGCGCCAAGGGCCGGAAGGCCCGCGCATCATGGGTGTCATAAGCCAGCAACAAGCCTTCCTCTGCCCGCGCACGTCCGCGAAGGGCCGCATGTGCCACCAGCTCGGACCGCAGCGCCAAAGTCTCTGCATCATCCTGCCCGCGCCACAGGCGCAACAACGCTTCGGCGGCCTTTCCTCCGGCCTTGCCGCTGTCCTGCCGCGCAACATCCAGCATCTGCGCCGTCAACAGGTCTGCGTCGACATCAAATTCCGCCCCCTGCTGCATTGCGCTCAACACAACTTTCATCGAGGCCACGTCCCCGGCTTGGGCAAAACGGGTCAACTCCGCGCGCCCAAAGGGCTTGTCGGAGGCTTCGGCAAACCGCCCCAGATAGTGATATTGCGCGCGCAACGCCTGCGCCTTCTCAACGCCAGCCTCTGAGGCCACATTCAGCTGCGTCAGGGCCTCCACAGCCTGACCTTGGGACATCAAAAGCTTTGCATAGCTCGTGCGCACATTATCGCGCCCTGCATTGATTGCGGCCTGATACCACAGCGCCGCCGCATCCGGATCAACCGATGTGCCAATCCCTTTCAGGTGATAATACGCCAGCCGCGCCTGTGCCCGCGCATTGCCATCCTGGGCAAGCGCCTGCATTTCCAGAAACGCCGCAGCGGTGTCTTTTGGCATCTCGGTGCCAAACCGCAGCGCCTCCGCTTTGGCGTAGCGCTCCTTCTCAGTGAGGGCCTGCATCGCAAACACCGATGTGTCTGCCAAAGGGGTCGCGGTCAGTGCTGCAAAAGAGAGTGCAAACAGTAGTCTTCGGGTCATCGTTGCCTCCTGAGAGTTGGGATACCCACAGGAAACAGCAGAACCGCCATTGCCGGACACGCGCAAAAGGATAGTGCTCCCCGCTTTGGAACAGCTTTCCATCCGGATGCCGTGTTCAGAGGCCCTGCCAGCGCACCCAGGTTTCTGGACTGCCCCGAAACACATTCAAATCCACTTCACCCGCAATCCCCGGCACCAGCCCCGTGCCGCTATATTGCCAGAACACCCAGCGCGCGCCGGGATAGGTCTTTTGCGGATGATCCGCGACCGAGCGCAGCCAGAACTCCGTTCCATCCAGCCCGCCAATCCCGGTATCGCGGTAAAAATCCACCGTGGTGTAGACAATCGGCCGCCGCCCATAATGCGCCTCAAGCATCGCGAGGAATTTGCGCGCTTCACGCCTCACGGTCCGCCCGTCGGGGCGCAACCGGCAGGTCCTGGAATGCGGTGTCCACTCCATATCCAGCACATGCGGCAACGGCGCACCGCGCGGCACATTGCGGATGAACCAGCGCGCCTGACTTTCCGCTGAACGACAGAAATAATAGTAGTGATAGGCGCCCCAGGGCACGCCTGCGGCCTGCGCGCCTCTGCGATGGGCATCAAACATAGGGTCTGCCAGATCACCGCCCTCTGTGGCTTTGATAAAGGCAAAGCTCACCCCTGCCCGACGTGCCGCGTGCCAATCCACGGTTTGCTGCCAGCGCGACACATCAATGCCATGCACCGGATGGCGCTCAGGCGGGCGACGGTCCCACTCCACCGGATCGGCATCTCCAAAGGTGGGATAGGTCCTCAGCCGCGCCACCTCGGCGGCGACCCGCGCGTCTTCGGCGGCAGCGGCGTCATTGATGGGTGCCGGGGTCTCATAAGCCGCAGGTGCGCAGCCCAGCAAAGCCCCTGCCAAAATCAGCACACCCACCCAACGCATCATCTAAAACCGCCCACGCCTCAACGCCTTTTGTGTAAGCAGTTAAGCGTTGCGCACAGGCCCCGCACAAGGCACAAGCGGCGCGCGGCATGCAACCGGCAGCTCTTCGCCAGACACGCCGCGCAGCTGCGCCATTGCGCGTGGTGTGGATACGCAATCCACCCTTGCGCCAAAGCCCGATTTCCCCTAAGAACCGCCCGTCCACGGCTCTTACCGAGTCGTTTGGGCGTGCTGTGCAGTGTGCAAACCTCTGCTTTCTTCGGCTTAGGCTACAGGCGCGGCGCAAAAGACAAGAAAAGACGACCTGACCCTCTGGCGGGCGCTGTGCACATGGCGGACCCGGAAGAAGACCAAGAGTTCTGAGGTGCATCAAACCTTTGTGGATATAACCACAAGCATTATAGGAGATGATCCAATGGATCTGATCGCACAGCTCGAAGCGGAGCAGATTGCTGCGCTGGGGAAAGAGATCCCCGATTTCAAAGCCGGTGACACCATCCGTGTTGGCTTTAAAGTGACCGAAGGTTCGCGCACCCGTGTGCAGAACTACGAAGGCGTCTGCATCAGCCGCAAAAACGGCTCCGGCATCGCCGGCTCGTTCACCGTTCGCAAGATTTCCTTTGGCGAAGGCGTGGAACGTGTGTTCCCACTGTACTCCACCAACATCGACAGCATCACCGTTGTGCGTCGTGGTCGTGTACGTCGCGCCAAACTGTACTATCTGCGCGCCCGTCGCGGTAAATCCGCACGTATCGCAGAAGACACCAACTACAAGCCCAAAAAAGCGTAAGGAGTGGTCTCATGAAAAAAGATACCCATCCCGATTACCACTTCATCGACGTGAAAATGACCGACGGCACCATCATCAAGATGCGTTCCACCTGGGGCAAAGAAGGCGACACCATGGCGCTGGACGTAGACCCATCCGTGCACCCGGCATGGAACGGTGGCTCCACCCGTCTTATGGATGCCGGTGGCCGCGTGTCCAAATTCAAAAAGAAATACGAAGGTCTGGGCTTCTAAGCTTAGCAACCAACGTTTCAGAAAACGCCGCCTCCCTCGGGGCGGCGTTTTTTGTTGTGCAGATCTCCGCTCCCACAGAGCTGTGAAGATCGCGCTCTTGCCTTTGCCCGCACGCCGCTCTAAAAGCCGCGCGCACCGGTCGCAGCCTACCCGGTACATCAAAACAAGGGTTACAAACATGAAAACTACTGTTGTCTGCTCCGGCGGACTGGACTCCGTGTCTTTGGCTCACATTGTGGCAGCCGAAGGCAATCTCTCCCGACTGGTCTCCTTTGATTACGGCCAACGCCACCGCAAAGAGCTCGATTCTGCGGCGGCCTGCGCAGAGCGCCTTGGGGTGCCCCATCACATCATTGATCTGCGCGCGGTTGGCGCCGCCCTCACCGGCTCTGCCCTGACCGAAGCGGATGTGGATGTGCCCGATGGGCATTATGCTGAGGAAACCATGCGCATCACCGTGGTGCCCAACCGCAACGCCATCATGCTGACCATCGCCTATGGCATCGCTGCGGCCAATGGCGACAGCCGCGTGGCCACCGCTGTGCATGGCGGGGATCACTTCATCTATCCCGATTGCCGCCCCGGCTTCACCGAGGCTTTTGACACCATGCAACAGGCCGCGCTGGAGGGCTATGCCGACGTGCGCCTGCACACCCCGTTTGTGCATCGCAGCAAAGCCGACATCGTCACCGATGGGGCCGCCGCCAACACGCCTTTTGCGCTGACATGGTCCTGCTACAAAGGCGGCGCACATCACTGTGGCCGCTGCGGCACCTGCGTCGAGCGGCGCGAGGCCTTTGACCTTGCGGGCGTTCCCGATCCCACACCCTATGAGGATCCGGATTTCTGGCGCACCGCCGTGGCCGAGCGGGAGGCAAGCTGATGTTTCGCATCTCCAAAGAGTTTCACTTCTCCGCCTCCCATCAGCTGGCCCATCTGCCCGACGATCACCAATGCGCGCGCCTGCATGGCCACAACTACATCGTTGTGGTCGAACTTGCCGCCGCTGAACTGAACTCTGACGGCTTTGTGCGGGATTATCACGAGCTCAAACCGCTCAAATCCTACATCGACGACCACTTCGATCACCGCCACCTCAACGAGCTGCTCAACGTGCCCTCAACGGCGGAAAACCTCGCCAAGCATTTCTATGACTGGTGCAAGGCCCGCTGGGACGAGGTCACCATGGTCAAAGTCTCAGAAACCCCCAAGACCTGGGCCGAGTACCGCCCATGACCCTGCGTGTTGTTGAGATTTTTGGCCCCACCATTCAGGGCGAAGGCGCGCTGATTGGCGAGCCCACGGTCTTTGTACGCACCGGCGGCTGCGATTATCGCTGCTCATGGTGTGACAGCCTGCATGCGGTCGACAGTGCCAACCGCCATGACTGGAAACCCATGAGCGCCGAGGCGGTCATGGAGGACATCAAACGCCTTTCCGGCAATCGCCCCCTCACGGTGTCCCTCTCTGGCGGCAACCCCGCCATCCATGATTTCGCCCCGCTGATCGCGCTTGGCAAATCCCAAGGCTACCGCTTTGCCTGCGAAACACAGGGCTCGATTGCCAAACCCTGGTTTGCGGATCTGGACACGCTGGTGCTCAGCCCCAAGCCGCCCTCCAGCGGCGAAACTGTGGATTGGGCCGCTTTTGACAGCTGCCTCTATGCGGCTGGCACCACGGCGGATGTGGCAATCAAGATCGTGATCTTTGATGACGAGGATTTCCTCTGGGCACAAAAGGCCCATGCCCGCTTCCCCGATCTGCCGCTCTATCTGCAGCCCGGCAACCCGATGGTGGATCCGGAGAAACCTGTGGATCTGGCGCAAACCACCTCCCGGCTGGAATGGCTGATCGACAAGGTTGTCGCCTCCAGCTGGTTCGCCCCGCGCGTGCTGCCACAGCTGCATGTGCTGGTCTGGGGCAACAAACGCGGCGTTTGAAACGCCTCTCGGGCCCATGGCCCATAGTTGGAGAACAAAGATGAGCGAAGACATCTACAGCAATCTGAAACAACTCGGCGGTGCCACCGTCATGCCCACCAGCCCGGAAGAGGCCGAGCTGGAGCGTGTGGAAAACCCGCAGGCCGATGTGGCCTATAACGTGCGCTTCACCGCGCCCGAATTCACCTCCCTCTGCCCGATGACCGGCCAGCCCGATTTTGCCCATCTGGTGATCGACTATGTGCCCGGCAAATGGCTGGTGGAAAGCAAATCCCTGAAGCTCTTCCTGGGATCTTTCCGCAACCACGGCGCGTTTCACGAGGATTGCACCGTATCCATCGCCCGCCGTCTGGCCGACTTTCTGGAGCCCCAATGGCTGCGCATCGGCGGCTACTGGTATCCACGCGGCGGCATTCCAATTGATGTGTTCTGGCAGACCGGCGCCATGCCCGAAGGTGTCTGGATCCCGGATCAAGGCGTGCCGCCTTACCGCGGCCGCGGCTAAGAAAACGCAGCGCATCGGCCACCTGCATCCTGTGCAGGTCGATGCGCCCATCCTTAGAACGGCCCAAACCGCCGATCAAAACCGCTCAATGTCTTAGCTCAGATAAGTCTCAAACCACGCCACCGTGCGCTCCCAGGCCAGCTTGGCCTGCGCCTCGTCATATCGGGGCGTGCTGTCGTTGTGAAAGCCGTGGTTTGCACCCTCATAGATATAAGCCTCATAAACCTTGTCATTGGCCTTCAGCGCCGCTTCAAAGGCTGGCCACCCTACATTGATGCGCTCATCTAGTTCGCCCATCTGAACCAGCAGCGGGGCCTGAATTTTTGCCACGTCTTCCGCCGCAGGTTGCCGCCCGTAAAACGGCACGCCCGCCGCCAGCTCCGGATAGGCCACCGCAATCGCGCTCACCACGCCACCGCCATAACAAAAGCCCACCGCGCCCACTTTGCCGGTGCTGTCTTCGCGTCCCAGAAGATGCTCAAACCCGGCAAAGAAGTCATTCATCAACTCGGCACGGTCCACCGTCCGCTGCAGTTCACGCCCATCCGCATCATTGCCCGGATAGCCGCCAACCGAGGTCAACCCATCCGGCGCAAGCGCCATAAAGCCCGCCTTGGCCAGCCGTCGCGCCACATCTTCGATATAGGGGTTCAGCCCCCGGTTCTCATGGATCACCAGCACCGCAGGCAGCGGTCCCTCCACGCCGGACGGGCGCACCAGATAGCCGCGCACATCGCCTGTCCCGTTTGGGGAGGGATACATGATGTAGTCCGCATGGATGTCCGGATCATTGAAAGACACCTGCTGCGCCATGGCGTAATCCGGGCTGAGCATATTCAGCAGCGCCGCCGCGGTCACAGTGCCAACCGCAAATTTCCCCGCACGGTCGAGAAACTCCCGTTTGGTGATTTTGCCGTGGGCGTAGAAATCATAGAGATCCAAAAGTTCCTGATCAAAGTCCTTTGCGGTCATGCGTGTCATCGCAACATTCCTCCCAAATACACGTCAAAACACTACCCAAGTCACATTGGGCGTAAGCTTACCACACACGGAGATTTTTGCGCAGCGGCGGCAGAGGACACGCCCCCGCCGCCCTTAACCTCAGCCGTTCCACAGCTCTGTATCAGGATGGAACTGTGACCAGGCAAACCAGAAGGCCTGATGGCTGCCGAGATCAGCCCCGCTTGCGTCCACGGCCTTGATCCCGCCAGCATCAAGCGCCAGCCGCACGTTCTCCACCGCAACCTCTTTGCCCGCATTGAGCGCCACAAAGGCCGCACTGCGCTGGAAGGCCACCGGTTTGCCCGAGGCGGTGACAATCCCGATCACATCTTCATGCACCGGCAAACGCGGGTCGACATCGCCCACCGGAAAGATCGGCCCATTGGCATCGCGCCCATTGCGGAAATCAAAGTCCCGACCCAGCGCCAGATCTTCCACCAGCACGGTGGTCTCCGGATGCGCCGCCTTCCACGCGCCCCAGCTGGTGGTCACCACACTGGCCTGTTTCAGCTGAATGCCTCGTTTGGCCAGCGGGCCAGTCACGGCCTTGCCCAGAAACGTGTCAAACACCGAGTTGCTGGTGATGTCATACATCACCTTGTTGGAGCGAATGAGCAGCCCCGAGGTCCGCAGCACCGGGCGCTCCACGCCCAGAGGCATCTGATCGGTGAAATAGGCCTGTGCCGCGCCACAAAGGGTGCAATAAGGAATGCCCAGATCACGCCCACCCAGCGTGTCATTCACCATTTCGCGCACTTCCATGATGCGGCGCGGATAGGCGCGGTACTCGCCATTCACCTCCACACCAAAGACCACAGCGTCATCTGACAACCATGTGGCCTCCTCTGCGCTGCTGACCTCCGGATTGTCCGCTGCTGGGATGCAGTTGCAGGGATCATCCGTGGTGTCAAAGGGACGATCATCAATCAGCACCCCGCCCCAGGACACATGCCGCCAGTCGATATCGCCTTTGACAAAAATCCGGTCCCAGCCGGGCACGATATTGGTGAAAATCGCCCGTTTGGCCTCCAGATAATCCGGCGGCGCAGGAATATCCCAGGCAATCAGGTGATCCGTCACAATGCCCCAGTGGTTGTGGTTTGGCAGGTCTTTACCCAGCAGCGTGCCCGCCGCACCACTCAGCACAGAGGTGAACTCCGGCCCCGTGGCAAAGCGCATCAGATCACTGATGATCCACACCAGTCGCGGGTCTTTGGACTCAGCAATCACATCCAGCGCAATGGTCTGATCGCGCCCCCAGCCGCCTTGTGTCATGCTGTCGACAAAGGCCACCTTCACGGCCTCCTCCACCTCTTTGGAGAGCGGCCCTTGCGGGATCGCAGGCGGCGCGCCGAACTCGGCAATCACATAATCCGGCAGCTTATCCGCCGCCTGAACCTCTGCTGCTCCCAGCATGCTCGCCGCCACTGCCACGCCCATTGCGGCCCGCAGCACCGACCTGCGCATGTTGCCCAAGACCTGAAACCCCACCTTCGCCATGAATGATCCTTCCCGCGCCGGGCCTGTCCGCCCACGCTCTGTGAAACCCCGATAGCCACGCCGAAGCCCTTCTCCGCACGCGCGCCATTTGGCTCCACAGTCGTCGCAAACGCTTGCGACGGCCAATCACGTTTGCATCAAGCTCTGGTGATCAGAGCCTAGCCAGCCTTACGCGGCGGCCAGCGCGCCCGGCCCCCGCCGCGCCCGGATCAGGATCAATCCCATGATCGCGATATTGAGCGCATTCCACGCGATGCCATTCACAAAGGCCAGCTCATAGCTGCCGCTCACGTCATAGATCCAACCTGACATCCAGCCGCCCAGCGCCATGCCCATGATGGTTGCCATCATGACAAAGCCAACCCGCGTGCCCGCTTCCCGCGCAGGCATATATTCCCGCACCACCAGCGCATAGGCGGGCACAATCCCGCCCTGCGCCAACCCAAAGGCCGCGCTGACCAGATAGAGCGAGACCAATCCGTCAAACGGCAGAAACAGGAACAGCGCACCACATTGCAGGATCGACCCGATCAGCAAGGTCCAGACCCCGCCGAGCTTGTCGGCCACAAGGCCACTCACAAGGCGGGACACAACGCCGCCCAACAGCATGAGTGAGAGCATCTCCGCGCCCACCGCAGGCCCAAAGCCCAGATCCACACAGAAGCTCACGATATGCACCTGCGGCATGCTCATCGCCACGCAACAGCCGATCCCGGCCAATCCAAGAACCCACATCAGCGGCGCTGGTTTCATCGGCGCACCGGCCTGCCGTGCGACGGCTGCGTTCTCCTGCGCCGTCAGCGCGTCCTGCGGCACTTTGGGGCGCAGCAGCAAGGCCAGCGGCACAACCGCCACCAAGGTCAGCGCTGCCAGCACCAGAAACACCGCACGCCAGCCGTGATCGCTCAGCACGCCTGACAGCAGCACTGGCCAGATCGCACCGGAAAGGTAGTTCCCGCTGGCCGCAATCGCCACAGCGATCCCCCGCCGCCGCTGAAACCACAGCGACACATCCGCAATCAGCGGCCCAAAACCCACCGCCGTGCCAAACCCAAGAAAGAAATGCACCAGCGACAGCATCAGAACAGAGCCGCTCGCCGCCGCCAGCCCATAGCTCACCGCGCTCAGCACCGCCGCCCCAATCAGCGCGCGGGTCACGCCCCAGCGGTCCACCGCCTGTCCGATGGCAAAATTGCCAATCGCAAAACCAATCATGGTCAGCACATAGGGCAGCGACGCCTCCGCCCGGTCGATGCCAAACTCCGCCTGCACCGCAGGCATCACCACAATCACCGCCCACATGCCGACATTGGCAAACACACCAATCAGCAAGGTGATGGCGAGGCGCGTCCAGCTATAGCGGCTATCAAGAACGGGATGGTCAGTCATGGGGGCACGCTAGGCTTTGCCGCCGCGCCTGTATAGGGCCAGAGTGCCCGCGCAGGCTACGCCACCCCAGAGCGCATTTTGTGAATTGGCGGCTTCATGGCATTCTTGGATCATTTGAAAAGGAATTTGATCCATGGCTTTGTTTTTCTCTCGCCGTGCCTATCACGCGAAAACCCAGAAATTCACCAACAACCCCGCCAGCGTCACCCGCTATGTGGCGGTCAGTCAGACCAATCCTGACGGCACCATCCACAAAGGCGCCGCCATCCCGCAGGCCGATTGGCTCGACCGCGTCAAACAGGCGGGCGGCGGCAATGAAGTGCTGATCTATGTACACGGGTTCAACACCTCCCAAACCGATATGCTGCGACGGCTCAAAAAGATCGAAGACGGCGTCCGCGCCCAAGGCTTCACCGGGGCCGTCATCGCTTATGACTGGCCCAGCGACGGTACGGTCTTGGCCTATAACACCGACCGCACCGACGCCAAAAAGACCGCGCCTTATCTTGTGTGTGACGGCATCGTCCCGCTCCTGAACATGACGCCGCGCCCCAAAGTGCATCTGATCGCCCACTCCATGGGGGCCTTGGTAGTGCTGCGCGGCTTTGCTGGAGTTGGCGATTCCGCAAGCGCTGGCGCGCGCAATTGGAAGGTCGATGAAGTCACCTTCTGCGCGGCGGATGTGAATGCCGACTGGCTGGAAAGAGGCGCTTGGGGCGCACTGGTGCTTGACCGCCGCGCCGCCCGTTTCACCAATTACTACAGCGGCCGAGACGAGGTGCTGGCCTTTGCCGGCGGCCTGATCAACGGCGGCCGAGAGCGCGCCGGGCATATGGGCATCTCAGAGCCGATCACCAAAGGCCAGTGGGACATCTACTGCAACGAACAATACAAACGCGACGTGCCCGACAATGAGAAAACCCAAGTCTATTCCCACCGCTGGTGGTTTGATAACGACGGCTTTTACAAAGACCTCGCGCTCACCATAGACGGGGCTGACGCGCAAACTATGGCCACGCGTCGCCCCACAAATGAGGCGGATCTTGCCTTGCTGACCTGAGCCGGTGGGGCCTAGGCTGCCTAGCCGACTTGCTGATGCACCTCGATGACATTGCCTTCGGGATCAAGGAAAAACACCTGATGCCACTCTTTGGCAAAGGCCGTGCCATAGTCTGAATAGGGCACGTCATTTTCTTCCAACACCTTCAGGAAGGCGGCAATGTCATCGGTACGAAAGGCGATGTGGCCGCGGTCGACAGGGTTGATCACCTGCCCGTTCACAAAGGCCACATCCAGCCGCCGCTCTGCCAAATGCATCTGCATATCGCCATCGGTGGCAAAGCGGATTTTGCCGTCATAACCGGTGTTCTCATCCGCCTCCGTGCGCGGAAACTCCTCTTGCGGAATATCCGCCAATCCCAAAACCCGGGTGTAAAAATCATGCAGCCGGTCCACATCATGAGAGACAAAATTGATGTGGTGAAATTCGAGTTTCATGGAGGGGCTCCCGCAAGGCTTGGATATTTGCCCCATAGAGCCGCCATCGCTGCCCGGAATCAAGCCGAACTCCGCAGGTCACGCATTGACCCGCGCGTGGTCAGTCCCGTTCTTTGGTTTTCTCCAGAAACTCCTGAAACCGCTGCTGCACATAGGGCGGCTCGCCAAAACTGCGAAACTCCCCGCCAAAGGAGTTATAGGCCCAGCGCGCCACCAACAGCTGATGCTCCACGATATAGAGGTTCTGCTCATCGTCGATCACCCGCGTGCGCCAGGACCCCTGCACCCGCGTTGGCACCCGCACCCGCTTTCGGGTTGGAGGTTTCATCCCCTTGATGACAATCTGATTGGCTTCGTCCCACTTGCGCCGCAATAGGGTGACCAGCTCTTCCGCGTGATGCTTGCGCCGCCCGGCAAAGATCACATCGACCTCAACATCATTTTGCATCAGCCCTTTGATGATGATGTCATGGCGGGTGTTCTTGCCGAATTTGGGGATCAGGTTGATCGCCAGCTCGGTACTGGGCTTTTTGAACAACCCTCTGTCTTCATAAGCCGGTGTGATGTCCGCCGGGTTGCTGATGCGCTTTTTCACTTTGGTCTTCCGCCGCTGTCTTCTGGGTATACCCCACCTGTGCGCCGACATTAGCTCTGAGGATTGGTTAATAAATCATTAGCCAGCAGGCGAAGGCCCCGGATCCTTACAGCCAAAGCGCACAAGGCAGGCTTATTGCCCCAAAGCCTGCCCCAGATCACCCATCAGATCCTCAGCACTCTCCACCCCAACCGAAATCCGCAGAAGCGTCTCTGGAATGCCGGTGTGAGACTCAATTGTGTGGCGATGCTCCACAAGGCTCTCCACCCCGCCAAGCGAGGTCGCGCGATGAAACAGCTTCAACTTTCCGGCCACCCCCAGCGCGGTCTCTTTGTCTCCCTTCACAAGGAAAGACATCAAAAAACCCGCCCCGCCCGGCATCTGCTTTTGCGCCAGCTCATAATGCGGGTGGCTTTCCAACCCCGGAAACAGCACTGCCTCGACCTTGGGGTGATCCTCCAGAAACCGCGCCACTTTCATCGCGTTCTCCACCATACGTTCCACCCGCACCGAAAGCGTCCGCATCCCGCGCAACAAGAGCCAGGCCTCAAACGGCCCCATCACCGCCCCGGCACTGGCGCGGTCATTGGCGATCTCTTCCCAAACCGGCGTCACCGTCTTGGAGACCAGAACCCCGCCCAGCACATCAGAGTGGCCGTTGATCACCTTGGTGGTCGAATGCATCACAACATCCGCGCCCAGCGCCAAAGGTTTGGACAAAAGCGGTGAGGCCGCCGTGCTGTCCACCGCCAGAAGCGCGCCGCAACTGTCCGCCGCCTGCTTTGCGGCGGCAATATCCACGACCTTGAGCCAGGGGTTTGAAGGCGTCTCGATCCAGACCAGATGCGCAGGCCCCGCTGCGCAGGCCGTCTGCAAGGCCGCGCTGTCGCTTGCATCCACCTCAGTGATGGCCACCTGACGGCGCGTGCAGAACTCACGGATCCACTTGGTGGTGCCCCAATAGATGCCCGATTGCACAACAACCCGCCCGCCGGTCGGCACCGTGCGAAACAGCGCCGCAATCGCAGCCATGCCGGAGGGGAACAACAAAGCCTCTGCCCCGCCCTCAAGCTGCGCCAGCACCGCCTCGGCCTGACGCACCACATCATTGTGGGGACGGCTGTAAAGGTTGTTCTCGTTCAGCAGGTTATAATTCTCATCCCGCGCATAGGTCGTGGCAGGCTGAATGGGCGGCACCACGCCCCCGCTCTGCATGTCAAGCGCGCCACCGGCCTGTGCGAGCACCGTCTCCGGCTGCATATCTTTGAAATCCATGATCTTTCTCCCCGCACCTTGGCCAGCTGTCTTGCGCCGCAAAAAAGCGCAGGCAAAGCGAACTTGCAACCCCAACACGGCCCCGTGTAGGAGAGGCCATGGCCCGCGTGATCCTGTTTAACAAACCGAATGATGTGCTCTCTCAGTTCACCGACAAGGGAACCGAGGGCAGCCCCCGCCGCACTCTGTCTGATTTTATCGACGTGCCCAAGGTCTACCCCGCCGGACGGCTGGATCGCGACAGCGAAGGCCTCATGGTGCTCACCGATGACGGCAAGCTTCAGGCCAAGATCAGCAACCCGCGCCACAAGATGGCCAAGACCTATTGGGTGCAGGTCGAGGGCGAACCCGATGAGGCCGCATTGGCCGCGCTGCGCAAGGGGGTGGAGCTCAAGGACGGTCTCACCCGTCCCGCACAGGCGCAACGCATTGAGGAACCAACAGATCTCTGGCCTCGCACCCCGCCGGTGCGCTTTCGCAAATCGGTGCCAGACTGCTGGATCGCGCTCACCATCCGCGAGGGCCGCAACCGTCAGGTGCGCCGCATGACCGCCGCCGTAGGCCACCCCACCCTGCGCCTGATCCGGGCGCAAATCGGGGATTGGTCGCTCAATGGGCTGGAAACCGGAAAATGGCGGGAAATCTAGCAATTCAACGCACTTTTCCTGTGGAAAATCACAACATATAGTAGACACTAACAAGGCCGCACCGTAAGAGCCGCGGCACTGAAACTTCGAGCAGGGACAAGCGGAATGGCACATATCATCGTTGTCGGAAACGAAAAGGGCGGCGCGGGCAAATCCACCCTGTCGATGCACATCGCAACCGCTCTGTCGCGCATGGGCCACAAGGTCGGCGCGCTGGATCTGGACCTGCGCCAAAAGAGCTTTGGCAGCTATGTCGCCAACCGCCAGCGCTTCTCGGAAAAGGCCGGTCTCGAGCTGCCCGGGCCAACCTATCGCGACCTGCCGGAAATTGATCCGGACACCCTGCAGCCCGGTGAAAACATCTACGATCAGCGCCTCTCTGCGGCCGTGGCCATGCTGGAGCCTGACAACGATTTTATCCTGATCGACTGCCCGGGCTCGCACACCCGCCTCAGCCAGGTGGCCCACTCGCTCGCCGACACGCTGGTCACCCCGCTCAACGACAGCTTTGTGGATTTTGACCTGCTGGCCAAAGTGAATGAGGATGGCGAGAAAATCCTCGGCCCTTCGGTCTATTCCGAAATGGTCTGGAACGCCCGCCAGCTGCGCGCGCAGGCGGGGCTGAAGCCCATCGACTGGATTGTCATGCGCAACCGCATGGGCGCCCAGCAGATGGTCAACAAGGAAAAAATGGGCAAGGCACTGGACCGTCTGGCCAAGCGCATCGGCTTCCGCGTCGCACCGGGCTTTAACGAGCGTGTGGTGTTCCGGGAGCTCTTCCCGCGTGGCTTGACCCTGCTCGATCTGCGCGACATCGGGGTGAAGCAACTCAACATCTCAAACGTCGCCGCCCGTCAGGAACTGCGGGACCTGATCAAGGCGCTGAACTTGCCCGGCGTCACCATCGACTTCTAAATCTACATGACCGGCCCGGATATCGCAGACAACACCGGGCCGTCGCGCCCATCTCGGCTGATGACCATCGCCGCCCTCGCGGTGGCGGAACTTTTTCTGGTCATTCTCGCCTATCAGGTCTTCGCCTCCATCGAGTGCCGCCTGACCGAGATCGAAAGCGCCTGCCGCGCTCTGCGCTCCATGACCGCCCGCGGCCTGTCAATCATCACCGTCTTGGCGCTCTATTTCTGGCTCAGGCCGACCGCCTATCGTGCCTTGGCAGGTGCGGCACGCACCACACCCGGCCGGCCCTCCTGGCTGTGGGCGCATCTTGCAGGCCTCATCCTGATCTTTGCGCCGCTGCCGCTGTTTGGCGCCGCCGAAATCAGCCGCGCCTTCACCCCTACATTGCTGTTTTTGAGCCTCGGCAGCCTGCTCACCATCCTTGGTGCAGTCTTCTGGGTTACGCCCCTTCACAGCTGGCGCAGCTGGATCCGAGGCGACAGCTACCTGCTGCCCCTCGCGCTGCTGCTCGGCTTTCTGGTCCCTGACCTCGCCAATCTGATCCGCCCCGCATGGGAGTGGTCCTCCCTCAGCAGCCTCACCTTCTTTCTGGTCTTTCTCAGCCTGATCGCTTTCGGCTTTGAGGTCAGTGTCGACCCGCCCACCTATGTGATCGGCATCGAGGATTTCTTTGTCCAGATCGCCAGCCAGTGCTCTGGCGTCGAAGGCATTGCGCTGATCACCATCTTCATGGGGTTCTATGCGCTCCTGATGCGCCCGGATCTGCGCCAGCGCCGCTTCTGGCTGATCCTCTATCCGCTCGCCGTGCTGACAAGCTGGCTGTTTAACATCCTGCGAATTGCGGTTCTCATCATCATCGGCGCACGGGTGTCCCCGGAGCACGCCCTCAACGGGTTTCATTCCTACGCCGGCTGGCTGATGTTCACCGCGCTGGCCCTCTGCGTGGTGATCGTCGCGCACCGCGCCCGTCGGTTGCACCGCACCCCCCGCCCGCAGATCTCTCGCAGCGCCATGCGCAGCGATACATTGGCCGCGCGCATTGTGCCCTTTATCGTGATGATGCTCTCAGGCGTGATAGCCTCTGCCTTCTGGCCAAACCCCTCTGACGGCTATCCCCTGCGTGCGCTGCTGATGGGCGCGGTGCTGCTTTATTTTTGGCCCGCGCTGCGAAACTGGCACGCCCTGCCCTCAGGCGCTTCCATCACAACCGGTCTGGCGATTGGCCTCCTCTGGGTGCTCACCGCCGCCCCTGCGCCGGTATCCGAAGGATCGGCCCCCGGTGTCTTCTGGATCGGCCTGCGCCTTCTGGGCACAATCCTTCTGGTGCCGGTGATCGAAGAGCTGTTCTTTCGCGGCTATGTGCTGCGCCGCCTCAGGCAAGACGGTCTGCTCTGGGCGATCCTCGCCATTGCGGTCTCCAGCCTGCTCTTTGGCCTGCTGCATGATCGCTTCTTTGCGGGTGTTCTTGCGGGCGTTGCCTTTGGCGCGCTTTATCTGCACCGCAACCGGCTCGCCGATCCCATCGCCGCACATATCATCGCCAATGCGGTGATCGCAGCAGCGGCCCTTTTAACCGGAAAATGGGCGCTCATTTGAGCGCCCATCATCCCCAGTCTGCACCACAATCTGGAAGGCTTAGCCTTCTTTATGACGATTGCGACGGCGCAGCTCCCATGCCAGTGCCAGGGTTGCCATAACGGCGGCAACCGCCAATAGTCCGGCTCCAGCATCAATTTCCGGCACTGCGTTGGTGGTCCCACCGGTGTGGCCTGTGCCACCGCCGTGGCCACCCCAGTTCCAATTCCAGTTCCACCACCACCAGCCACGCCAGCCAGAGTGGCTTTGCGCAATAGCTGCCGGAGCGCTCGCGGCCATCACACCTGCAGCCAAAGCCGCAGTTTTTAGTCCGTGAAAAAGTCCCATTCCAACCTCGAGCGTCATCCATCGTGCCTGAAAAATCTGCCATAGCGCCCCAAGTCGTTTCAAGAAATTTACGTCAAATTAACCATAAATAACTGCCACTTGCGGATCGACTGTTTGCATTGCGAAAACAATGCGCGACGCGCGATCCAACTGTCGCAGCTTTCGCCGCAATACGCACAACGATGCGAATCAAATCGGGTCCGAATCGCGCCTCTGCGCCCTATTTGGCAAGCTTGCTCAGCAGCTCTTTGAGCTGGGTCACCTCCGTTGCACTCAGCTTGCTTTGCAACGCCGCCTCATATTTTGCGGCCACATCGCGCAGGTCCTCATAGGCTTTGCACCCCGCCGCTGTCAGCTCCAGCCATTCCACGCGGCGGTCCTCTTCGCTGCGCGCCCGCCGCACAAAGCGCCGTTCCGAAAGCCGCTGCACCGCGCGGCTGACCTTGGTTTTGTGGATCTTGGCACGCCCGCCAATCTCTGTGGCCGTCATCTGCCCGAAGATCCCAAGGTGAAACAGCACCCGCCATTCGCTGCGCAACATGCCATAGCGGTCTTTGTAGACCTTCTGAAACCCAAGGCTGCTTTCCTCTGCCGCCTGATTGAGCAGATAGGGCAGAAAACTCTGCAAATCGAAGGGGTCTTTTTCTGACATTTTGCGCGCTCCTTTGGCTTGTTAGTTACAAAACCAACTTTTACTTTTGCAACAAATATTGTCACAGGAGCGTTGAGATGACCAAACACATGGTCCCGACCCGCATGCAAAAAGCCCCTTCGCTGACCGGCCCGCACGAAGGCTACATGCCCGGCTTTGGCAACGACTTTGAAACCGAGGCTCTGCCGGGCGCACTGCCTCAAGGCATGAACAGCCCACAGAAGTGCAACTATGGCCTTTATGGCGAACAGCTCTCCGGCACCGCCTTCACCGCTGAAACGGTTGAGCGCACATGGTGCTACCGCATCCGCCCGTCTGTGAAACACAGTCATCGCTACACAAAGATTGATGTGCCCTATTGGCAATCCGCCCCCAATGTGGATCCGGATGTCCTCTCACTGGGCCAATACCGCTGGGATCCGGTGCCCCACACCGACGCACCGCTGACATGGATCACCGGCATGCGCACCATGACCACCGCCGGGGATGTGAACACACAGGTCGGCATGGCCAGCCACATCTATCTGGTGAACACCTCCATGGAGGACGATTATTTCTTCTCCGCCGATTCAGAGCTGCTGGTGGTGCCTCAGGAAGGCGTGCTGCGCTTTTCCACGGAACTCGGCATCATTGATCTGGAACCCAAAGAGATCGCCATTCTGCCCCGCGGCCTTCTTTATCGCGTGGAAGTGCTCGAAGGCCCGGCGCGCGGCTTTGTCTGCGAAAACTACGGCCAGAAATTCGAGCTGCCCGGCCGTGGCCCCATCGGCGCCAACTGCATGGCCAACCCGCGCGACTTCAAAGCGCCGGTGGCCGCCTTTGAAGACCGCGACGCGCCTTCCACCGTGACCATCAAATGGTGTGGCCAGTTTCACCGCACAGAGATCGGCCACAGCCCTCTCGATGTGGTCGCCTGGCACGGCAACTACGCACCGGTGAAATACGACCTGCGTACATACTGTCCGGTTGGCGCGATCCTGTTTGACCACCCCGATCCCTCGATCTTCACCGTGCTCACCGCCCCCTCCGGCGTGCCCGGCACCGCCAATATCGACTTTGTGCTCTTCCGCGAGCGCTGGATGGTGGCCGAAGACACCTTCCGCCCGCCCTGGTATCACAAGAACATCATGTCAGAGCTGATGGGCAATATTTACGGCCAATATGACGCCAAGCCTCAAGGCTTCATTCCCGGCGGCATGAGCCTGCACAATATGATGATCCCCCACGGCCCGGACAAAAACGCCTTTGAGGGGGCCTCCAACGCCGATCTGAAAGCCGAAAAACTCGACAACACAATGTCCTTCATGTTTGAGACCCGCTTCCCGCAGCACCTCACCGCCTTTGCCGGACAGGAGGCCCCGCTGCAGGACGATTACATCGATTGCTGGTCCGACATCGAAAAGAAGTTTGACGGCACCCCCGGCAAGAAATGAGGCCCCAATAATAAACCTGGGTAAGGGGGCCAGCCCCCTCGCTTGCCAAAGGCAAGCCCACCCCCGGGATATTTTGTGAATGAGAAACCCCAGCCGGCGTGCTGAAACAAAAGGAACTGCAATGCCTTTGCTGAGATCATGGGTGGAGAGCGCCAACACTCCGGACGGCCCATTCCCACTGAACAATCTGCCTTACGGGGTGTTTTCCGTTGACGACGGCGATCTGCGCTGCGGCACCGCCATCGGGGACCGGATCATTGACCTCACCGGGCTTGAGGCCGCAGGCACCCTGCGCGCGGACCCGGATGCGGATGTGCTGGACGCGCCTTATTGGAACGACTTTATGGAGCTTGGGGCAGAGGTCTGGGCCCGCTACCGCGCGGCCCTTCAGGCGCTGCTGGCAGAAAGCGCGGATGAGGCCACGCAGGATGCTTTGACCTTCTATTCCGTGCCGCTCTCTGCCGCGACGCTTCACATGCCGTTCAAAGTGTCAGAATACACCGATTTTTATGCCGGCAGGCACCACGCACAGAATGTCGGCACCATGTTCCGGGGCCCTGAGAACGCGCTGCCGCCCAACTGGCTGCACATCCCGATCGGCTACAACGGGCGCGCCTCCTCGGTTGTGGTCTCCGGCACCGACATCCGCCGCCCCTGGGGTCAGCTCAAATCGCCGGACCATGACGTCCCCGCCTTCCTGCCCTCCCGCCGCTTTGACATCGAGCTTGAGATGGGCGCCATTGTCGGGCAGCCCTCCAAACGGCCCGTGACCGTGCAGGAAGCGGACGACATGATCTTTGGCTATGTGCTGCTCAACGACTGGTCCGCGCGCGACATCCAGGCCTGGGAATATCAGCCGCTTGGCCCGTTTCAAGCCAAGGCCACGGCCACCTCGATCTCCCCCTGGATCGTCACCAAAGCCGCACTTGATCCCTTCCGCACCAACACGCCCGCGCGTGATTTTGAGCTGCTTGACCACCTCAAAGACGCGGGCCCCATGCTTTATGACATTGATCTCAGCATCAGCATGGCACCGGAGGGGCAGACACCAACCACCATTGCGCGCACCAACTATGACCAGATGTATTACTCCGCTGCCCAGCAGCTTGCCCATCACACCACCTCCGGCTGCCCGATGAATGTGGGCGATCTGCTTGGCTCCGGCACAATTTCAGGCCCCACAAAGCCTGAGCGCGGCAGCCTTCTGGAACTCAGCTGGGGCGGCAAAGAACCTCTGACGCTTGAGAGCGGCGAAACCCGCACCTTCATCGAGGATGGCGACACGCTGACCCTGCAGGGCGCGGCGCGGGGCGACGGCTACACCATCGGCTTTGGCGAGTGCACCGGCACCGTTCTGGCCGCATCAGACGATCCTTTCGCAGGAGACCTCGCATGAGCCAGCCCCGCTATCTCGGCTATATCGCCATGAGCCTTGATGGGTTCATCGCCAGGCCAGATGGCGGTATTGACTGGCTTGACCCATTCAACAGCGCACTGGCTGAAGGAGGGGATGACGGCGGCTACAACGCTTTCATCGCCCCCGTTGACGCCGTTCTGATGGGCCGCAGCACCTATCAGCAGGTGATGCGCTGGGGCTGGCCCTATGAGACGCGCGCGGGCTATGTGCTGACGCGACAGGACGACTTTACCGGTGACCATGTCACGGCCGCCGGCGACATAGACACCCTGCGCACCGCCATCGCGGCCAACGGCCACAAAACCATCTGGGTCATGGGCGGGGGCGAAACCCAGCGCGCCGCGCTCGATGCGGGCATGTTTGACGCGATCACCCTGTTTGTGATGCCCACCCTTCTGGGCGCTGGCCTGCCGTGTTTTGCGCCCGGTGCCCAGCGCGATCTGGATCTGACCCAGATCACCCAGAAACCTGAGGGCATTGTGCAACTCGACTACAAATTTAAGGAGCAGACCCAATGAGCAAAGCCTTCGCTTCCCAGGGCGACACGCAGGAAAAAACCATCTCCTTCACCGAAGTCGGCGACGGGCTTTATGCTTTCACAGCCGAAGGGGATCCCAACTCCGGTGTGATCATTGGCGATGACAGCGTGATGATTGTCGAGGCGCAGGCCACACCCCGTCTGGCGCAAAAGGTGATCGACTGCGTGCGCTCCGTGACCGACAAGCCGATCTCCCATCTGGTGCTGACCCATTACCATGCCGTGCGCGTACTGGGGGCCTCAGCCTATGGCGCCGATCAGATCATCATGAGTGATGCTGCCCGCGCCATGGTGGTGGAACGCGGACAGGAGGACTGGGACAGCGAATTTCAGCGTTTCCCGCGCCTGTTTGAAGGCCATGAAAGCATCCCCGGCCTGACCTACCCCACCACCACTTTCCGCGAAAAGATGACGGTCTACCTCGGCAACCGGCGTGTTGACCTTATGCATCTGGGCCGCGCCCATACCGCAGGCGACATCGTCGTGCATGTGCCTGACCAAAACGTCATGTTCACCGGCGATATCGTGGAATACCACTCAGCGTGCTACTGCGGCGACGGGCATTTTGGCGACTGGGGCACCACTCTGGACGCGATCCAAACCTTTGATCTGGATGCGATTGCACCGGGTCGCGGCGACGCCCTCATTGGCAAAAACATGGTCAACGCCGCCATCGCAAGCACCCGCGACTTTGTGCAAAGCACCTACCGCCCGGCAGCACAGGTGGCCGCACGCGGCGGCTCATTGAAAGAAGCATGGGACGCGGTGCGCGCCGCCTGTGATCCGAAATTTGCCGACTATGCGATCTATGAGCACTGCCTGCCGTTCAACGTCGCCCGCGCCTATGACGAGGCCCGCGGCATTGACACCCCGCGCATCTGGACCGCCCAGCGCGATATGGAGATGTGGGAGGCATTGCAAGCCTGACACCCAAGGGCCGCCACTCCGCCGGTTTGACCGAAATCATAGCGGGGCGCGGCAGGATTTGGCAGCCTTTTGCGCGGAGCGCGCGCAAACACGGAGGAGCACTATGACCAAGATTTTTGACGTCCCGCTCTACGCCTATCAGCGCAGTCCGGATCAGGATGCCTCGGTGCCGGTACGCCATCCGGTTCTGATCATCGGCGCAGGCCCTGTGGGTCTCACCACCGCGATTGATCTCGCCCAGCTGGGCGTGCCGGTGGTGGTGCTTGATGACAATGACCGCGTGGTGACTGGCTCCCGCGCGATCTGTTTCGCCAAGCGCCCGCTGGAAATTCTCGACCGTCTGGGCTGCGGGCAACAGATGGTCGACCACGGCGTCGGCTGGTCCAAGGGCAAGGTCTTCTTTGATGACCGCCCGGTCTATGATTTCAACCTGACCGATGAGCCGGGACACAAGCGCCCTGCTTTCATCAATCTGCAGCAATACACCTTTGAGCGCCTGCTGGTGGAGCAGATCCGCGAGATGCAGAGCGCGGGCGCCCCCATCGAAATTCGCGGCTGCAACAAGGTTGAGGCCATTGGCCAGCACTATGATCACGTGGCCATCGAACTGGACACCCCCGAAGGCAGCTACACGCTGGAGGCCGATTGGCTGATCGCCTGTGACGGGGCCAACTCCCCCACCCGTCGAATGCTGGGGCTGGATTTTGACGGTCAGGTCTTTGAGGACAACTTCCTCATCGCTGATGTGGTCATGCAGGCCAATTTCCCGACCGAGCGCTGGTTCTGGTTTGATCCGCCTTTCAATCGCGGCCAATCCGCCCTGCTGCACAAACAGCCAGAGAACGTCTGGCGGATCGACCTGCAACTGGGCCGGGACATCGACAAAGAGCGTGAGAAACGCCCGGAAAATGTGATCCCGCGCCTCAAGGCCATGCTGGGGGAGCATGTGGAGTTCACCCTGGATTGGGTCTCGATCTACACCTTCCAATGCTGCCGCATGGAGCGGTTTGTGCACGGCCGGACGATCTTTGCCGGGGACTCTGCACATCAGGTCTCCCCTTTTGGCGCGCGCGGCGCCAACTCGGGCCTGCAGGACGCCGACAATCTGGCTTGGAAGCTGCACCTTGTGCTGTCCGGCAAAGCGCCCAACAGCCTGATTGACAGCTACAACATCGAGCGCGCGCAGGCCGCAGATGAGAACATTCTCAACTCCACCCGCTCCACGGAGTTCATCACCCCCAAGTCGGACATGAGCCGCCTGTTGCGGGACGCGGTGCTGGACCTCTCGGCCCACCATGCCTTTGCGCGGCCACTGGTGAATTCCGGGCGGCTCTCCACGCCCTGCACCTATGACGGCAGCCCCCTGATCAGCGCGGATGCGCTGGCGGCTCCGGCGCTCACCCGCCCCGGCAGCCCCTGCCCGGACGCGCCCATCGGCACAGGCCATCTGCTGGATCATCTCGGCAATCAGTTCATCTTGCTGACCATTGATGCGGAGGCCCCGGATCATCTGGAGGAGTGCGGCGTCACCGCGCTGCGTCTGGCTCTGTCTGTGCGCGATGATCCCTCGCTCACGCTGAAGCGCCAGTACCTTGGGGACTGCCCCTCCGGTGTGTACCTGATCCGGCCTGACCAACATGTCGCCGCCCGCCGCGACACCTTTGATGAGCGCCACTTCCGCGCCGCCCTGCGCCGCGCCACCGGTAAGGAGTGATCTGATGTCTGACGCTTTGACACTTGCTGCAAACTTTGAGGACGCCGACGCCTTCTTCGCCGCACTCACCGAGGCCCACGACGGGCTCACCCGCGCCGAAAGCGACGCGTTAAACGCCCGTCTGATCTTTGTGCTCGCCAATCACATAGGCGATGCGCGCGCATTGACTGACGCCATCACCGCGGCGAAATCTGCAGGCACGCCTGCGTGAGCACAGTGCTCTATGACTATTGGCGCTCATCCGCCAGCTACCGTGTGCGGATCGCCCTGCATCTCGCAGGTGTCCCGTTTGAGCGCGTCACCGTGGATTTGCTTTCCGGCGCGCACAAAGCGCCGGACCATCTGGCGCGTCACCCTCAGGGCCTTGTGCCTGTGCTGGACATCGACGGGCATCGCCTCACGCAATCCCTCGCCATTCTGGACTATCTGAATGACACGCGGGGCATGGGGCTGCTGCCTGAAGATCCGGCCCAAGCCGCGCTGGTCCGCGCGCTGGCTCATACGGTCGCGGTGGATGTGCATCCGGTCTGCAACCTTTCGGTGGTGCGCCACGCCACCCACGATGCCCCCGACCCGGCACAGGCCACCAAAGCCTGGATGCAGCGTTTCATCCGCCCCGGCCTCGCGGCCTTTGAGGCGCAGCTTACGGCTTTCAGCCAAACGCCCTTTGCCTGTGGAGAGACATTCTCTTTGGCGGACATCTGTCTCATCCCGCAGCTCTACAATGCCGCCCGCTGGGAGGTGGACACGCACGACCTGCCCCGCATCCATGCGGTGGCCACAGCCTGCGCCGCGCACCCCGCCTTTGCGGCCGCCCATCCCGATCAGCTCAGACCCGCAGGCTGAGCAATCAGAGGTCGATTTCGTTTAGCTGGTTGAGCAGATCCAACAGCTGGTCATAGCGCTCACCGCCCATATGATCCTTCAGCTGTTGGGCATATTGATGTGCCGCAGGGATATTGTCGTCGATCAGCTTACAGCCCACAATCGTCGCCCGGATCACCTGCCGCCGCCCATCTTTCTCATCGCGCTCCCGCGTGATGTAGCCCTTCTCCTCCAGCTTGTGCAAAATCCGCGTCAAACTGGGCAGCAACAGCACCGCGCGCTCGGCGATTGAGGTCGGATCCATCGGCCCCTCTTCCACCAAAACGCGCACCACACGCCACTGTTGTTCGGTCACACCAACGTTCGCCAGCATGGTCCGCGCAGGTTTCATCACCTTCTCGCGGGCACGGAGCAACACGATGGGGAGAGACTGAGTAGTACTGAGAATATTTGTATTGCCTGTCATGAAACATTGATGCACCGGAACCGCTTAAAAGGCAATTTCTTTAGCTTGAAATTGCACTTTTCCGACCTATCGTCACCAAGGCACTTCCCCAGCATCAAAACCAGCTTCAGAAAAGGCCCGCGCGGCTGCAAAACCGCTATGCCGCCCGCGCCCGCAGGTTCCGCGCCGCCAGCGCATAGCCGCCCGCCGCACCATCCACAAAATGCATGTGAGAGCGCTCCACCGGTGCAGGCACAATACAGGTCATCATCGCCGCATCCTGCGTGTGCAAACCGTATCGGATCACCCCGCGCGCCTGCGCCGCTTCCAGCACCGCTGTAATCTGCGCCTGCATTGCCGGATCACAATCCAGCGTCATTTTCAGACCGTCATCAAACTTCTGGTAATCCGCATTGCGCGATACATCCGCCGTGTACAGCACCGGATCAAACCGGCCCAGTCGCATCCCGCTGCGAAACAGACACCAGATCAACGCGCTGCTGCAGGTCAGCTTCGCCCGCCGCCACCACACCGGGCCACCGCCACGGATATGCGCCTCAATATCTAGCCCCGGCGGCGGAAACACCGCCTTTGGCCCCCTCTGCGGCAGCGGATGCCCACCGCGCGCTGTGTCCTGCGTGGCCGCAATCACCTCTTGGGCGACCTGCGCAAACGCCGCCTCCGAGGTGCCCTCACGCGGCACCACCACCAGCGACAGGATCACCCCGCGCGCAGCCTCCACATTGGCCCACTGACAGCTCAGCCCGCTGAGATCCGGCGCGGTCGAGGCCCGACCTTCCGCAATCCCGAACCGCCCCGCCTTCATCTCTGCTTCCAGCCAGGTCAGCCCGCCGCCGGAGAAGCTTGCGTAATCAACCTCTTCGGCAGGCGCATATCGGGCCACGCGCACCTCCTGCCCCGCCGCCCGTATCTCACCCACCGTGGCCATCGCCACCCGCAGGTTCAGCCCGTATTCCTCCCGCGCCCAGCGCCGCACCGCATCCAACGCCGCCTCCGCCTGCGCCCGCTGCTCCGGCCAAACCGCAAACTGCGCCCCGTCGCCGCCAAAAACGTAAGGCAGCCGCGCCATCTGCGCCGCATTAAGCTGCGCTGAAATCACCGCCGCCCCCACGAGGTTCACCGTTTTGTAGCGCCCCTGCGCGATTTCCTGTGTTGAGCCAACAATATCAGCCGCCCCCACAACCCAGTCCTCTGGCAAAGGGGCATAGCCCTCAGGCTCCGCCATACGGTCAAATTCACTGAAGCGCGGCAAGGTTTCATAAAACCCGTCCTGCTGAGACTGTTCTGATAACGTGGTCATGCGCCGGCCCTATACGGTTCCACTGCCAAGATTACGCAAAAAGGCGCGGCGAGGTTCAGGGTGTTTCAGCGCCATCACACCTTTGTGCGCAGCGCCTCCCACCAATCAAACCACACCGCAATTGGCGCGCGCCCTCTTGCCATTTGGACAGACATGCTGTCCTGTCCCGCGCGAGGGAGGAATTTTCATGCGCGCAGATTTGATCTTGCTGTGCTTGGCCTATGTGCTGAGCCAGTTTTTCCGGGCCTTTTTGGCGGTGCTGACACAGGTGCTGGAGGTCGATCTCGGCGCCACCGCAGCTGATCTCGCCTTTGCCTCCGGCCTCTGGTTCCTGATCTTTGCGGGCATGCAAATCCCTGTGGGCGCAGCACTGGACCGCTTCGGGCCGCGCCGCACCACGGCCATCCTGCTGCTACTGGGCGGCGGAGGCGGGGCCGCGCTCTTTGCCATGGCCACCGCGCCGATCCATATCTCCATTGCCATGGCGCTCATCGGGATCGGCTGCTCTCCGGTGCTCATGGCGAGCTATTTCATCTTTGCCCGCAGCTACCCTCCGGCGCGCTTTGCCACCCTGGCCGCGCTCACGCTCGGCATTGGGTCTGTGGGCAACCTGATTGCGGCCTACCCCACCGCATGGGCGGCAGAAACCATTGGCTGGCGCGCAACCCTCTGGGTGCTCGCGGCTGTCAGCAGCGTGATCGCAATTGCCTCCTGGCGCATGGTGCAAGACCCACCGCCCGCCCAAAGCGACAGCCGCGGCTCTGTGCTGGATCTGCTCAAACTCCCCGCCGTCTGGCTGTTGATCCCGCTGATGTTTGTGAACTATATGCCCTCGGCAGGCATTCGCGGCCTCTGGATCGGACCCTATCTGTCTGATGTCTTCTCCCTCACCACCGGCGAAGTGGGGCAGGCCACCCTCGCCATGGGGCTGTCGATGATCCTTGGCACCTTTGTCTATGGCCCGTCAGACCGCCTCCTTGGCACCCGCAAATGGGTGATCATCGGCGGCGCATCGGTGTCCGCTACCGCGCTGATCGGCCTTACGCTGTTTGCCAACCATGGCGCGCTCAGCGCGGTGGTGCTGATGTCCATCGTCGGCTTTGCCGGAGCGGCGTTCCCGGTGATGATCGCGCATTCGCGCAGCTTCTTCCCCGAACATCTCACCGGTCGCGGCGTCACACTGATGAACCTCTTTGGCATCGGCGGGGTGGGCGTGATGCAATTTGGTTCCGGCAAGCTGCACAGCGCCATTGCGCCATCAAATCCGCTTCTCGCTTATCAGGTGATTTTCGGCTGCCTCGCCGCCCTTCTGGTGATCGGCGCGCTGATCTACTGCTTCTCCGAAGACCGGCTCGACTGAGCGGTTTCAATGCTGCGAATTCACCGACTTGTGAGCCATGATCGCAAAGCGGAATGGCCCTCATAAGCAATTTCCGTCACCCGCCCCCTTTTTTCTTGAGGAAAACAGGGCTAAGAGGGCGCGTCGTTTAAAATGGAGACCTAAGATGGGCTATCGCATCGTCGTCGCAGGCGCCACGGGCAACGTGGGTCGCGAAATGCTGAACATTCTGGAGGAACGCCAGTTCCCAGTGGATGAGCTTGCCGTTCTGGCCAGCCGCCGCAGCCAGGGCACCGAGGTCACCTTCGCCGACAAAACCCTGAAGATTCAGGACATTGAACAGTTCGACTTCTCGGGCTGGGACATCGCGCTCTTTGCCATCGGCTCTGACGCAACCAAGAAATTCGCCCCCATCGCAGCGGCCGCAGGCTGTGTCGTGATCGACAACAGCTCGCTCTACCGCTACGACCCGGACGTGCCGCTGATCGTGCCTGAGTGCAACGCCGACGCAATCCACGGCTATTCCAAGAAAAACATCATCGCCAACCCGAACTGCTCCACCGCGCAGATGGTTGTGGCGCTGAAGCCACTGCACGACCGCGCCAAAATCAAGCGCGTGGTGGTCTCCACCTATCAGTCCGTGTCCGGCTCCGGCAAAGACGCGATGGACGAGCTCTGGGATCAGACCAAAGCGGTCTACAACCCGACCTCCGATGTGCCGCCAAAGGTCTACACCAAAGAGATCGCCTTCAACGTGATCCCGCACATCGACGTCTTCATGGAAGACGGCTCCACCAAAGAAGAGTGGAAGATGGTCGCCGAAACCAAGAAGATCGTGGACAAAGACATCAAAGTCACCGCCACCTGCGTGCGCGTGCCTGTGTTTGTGGGCCACTCCGAGTCGATCAACATCGAATTCGAAGAGTTCCTGGACGAAGACGAAGCCCGTGACATCCTGCGCGAAAGCCCCGGCATCATGGTCATCGACAAGCGCGAAGACGGCGGCTACGTCACCCCGAAAGAATGCGTGGGCGACTTCGCCACCTTCATCTCCCGCATCCGTCAGGACAGCACCGTGGAGAACGGCATCAACCTGTGGTGTGTCTCCGACAACCTGCGCAAAGGCGCGGCCCTGAACGCGGTTCAGATCGCCGAAACCCTGGGCCGCGAAGTGCTCAAAAAGGGCTAAGCCCCGCGCTCATAGATTTCAGAAAGGCGTCCCCCGGGGCGCCTTTTTTGTGAGATAGGGGCAGCGCGCGACCGCGGGTGCGCGCCCCCTCCGGCGCTTCTGGCAATCCCCCGCCCATGGGAGCACTCGGTCATAGCTCCCCTTGCCTCCGCTCTCGCGCCATGTTCGTCTCTCCCCAAACAAAACACATAGGTGATTGATGAAAAACGCCATTTTAGCCGCCGCCCTGCTGCCACTCGCCAGCCCTCTCGCGGCGGATGTCATTGCGCTGAACGCCCCCGTCACAGCCGTCACGCTCTATTCCCAAGGGGCAACACTCACCCGCTCTGTGCCCTTCACGGCGCCTGCTGGCGCGCATGAGCTGCTCATCACCAACCTTCCTGCCTCACTCGACCCAAGCTCGGTGCGCGTTGCCCTTGAGGGCGCAACCCTTGGCGCCGTCACCCTGCGCAATGACCGCACGCAGCCCATCGACCTCACCGACAGCGCAGAGCTGACCGCCGCCAAAGCCGCACGCGACGCGGCCCGCGATGCCCTGCGCACCTCTGAGGACGCCAAGGCCGATGTGCTCATGCATGCACAGGCCGCAGAGGCCCGCCTCGCCTATCTCGCCACGCTGACCGCCCCCACAGACACCGCCGCCACACCGGAAACCCTGACCGCAACCCTCGCCCTGATTGGCGAACAGACCCTCGCCACTCGGCAGGAAATCGCAGCAATCGAGCGTGATGCCCGCCGCTTTGAACAGGAGTTGAAGGACCGCCAGCAAGACCTGCAGGACGCGCAAAAACTGGTGGATGCCCTCACCCCGTCGCTGAGTGAGAACGCCATGCTCGCAATCTCCATCACCGCGCAGGAGGCCACCAGCGGCACGCTCACCCTGACCCATCTTGTCGATCAGGCGCGCTGGCAACCGGTCTATGATCTGCACCTGACGACGGGTGACACCCCCGCGCTCTCCCTGCAGCGCGGCGCCTTCATTGGCCAATACACCGGCGAAGACTGGCGCAACGTCGCCGTGACGCTTTCCACCAGCCGTCCCGACGCGCAGACCCAGCCGCAGCAGCTCTGGCCCGACCTGCGCCGCATCCTGCCCCAGCAGGAGCAGCAGCTCTTTGCCACCGAAAGCCGCGCCCTCAAGAGCGCTCCCGCCCCCTTGGCGGAAATGGCGATCATGGCAGACACCGCTGTGGTGGACTTCGGCGACGGCATCAACGCCACCTACAGCTACAACACGCCGGTTGACCTCACCTCGGACGCGGATGCGCTGCGCATCGCACTGGACACGCTGGACCTCACGCCCACGGTCTACGCCCACGCCAACCCGCTGTATGACGAAACCGCCTTCCTCATGGCCGAGATCAGCAATGATTTTGAGGAGCTCATCCTGCCAAGCGAGGACAGCAGCTTCTATCTCAATGGCACCTTTATTGGCGCTGGCCAGATGCCCCTTCTGGCGCAGGGCGACACAACCGAGCTCTCCTTTGGACCGATCAACGGCCTGCGCCTGACCGAGACATTGGTTGCGCGCAACACCGGCGACAGCGGCGTGATCACCACCCGCAACGACCAGACCGAAGAGCGTATCCTCACGGCGGAAAACCTCACCGGTCAGACGTGGGATCTGCGCCTCTTTGGCCGCGTGCCCTATTCCGAGCAGGAAGACCTGCAAATCACATGGCAGGCCGCCCCCGCCCCGACGTCTGAGGATGTGGACGGAGACCGTGGTATCCTGATGTGGGAGCGCCCACTGGCTGCAGGGGAAACCTTCACGGTCACCCTCTCCCACGCGCTCAAATGGCCCACAGACATGATCCTGCGCTAACCCCGCGCCACCAAATCATCACGTAAATTTCCAAGATGGCGCCACAATCGGCGCCATTTTTGCCTCAAATTGAATTCAAACTGGATGCATTGGGGGCAGGCAAGCAGAGGAACAGCATATGTTCACGCGCATCGCTCAGCGCCTGTCTGGCGCAAGATCCAAGGAAGGCCCACTGACAGCCAAGGCCCGCCACCGCCGTCTCAAGGCGCTCAAAATGCACGGCATTGCCCAGAAATCGCTGTTTGCCTAAAGCATCGTCCTTAAAAAACTGAAACGCTTAGTCTCCACCAACGCGCAGGAGGCGAAGCCGACCAGCCCCCGACCCTCCCCAAGGGAGGGGGCTTCACCCCCACCCAGGGTCGGGGGCCGGTCTTTGTGACGCGCCACTGTCGTTTTGGAATTGTTGGGCGATGATCTAAAAGCTGCCCGCCCGCACGCCACTGGCATTTTGCACGAGGGATGATAGCGTCCTCCCAGACAGGGAGAGACGCCAATGAGTTTTGAAATCTGGACAGTTTACGTCGTCACCGTGCTTGCCTTGATGAGCACACCCGGCCCCAGCCAATTGCTGATGTTGTCAAACAGCGGCGCACATGGTTTCAGCCGTGCGCTCTCCACCGCAGCCGGAGACCTCAGCGCAAATGCCCTGCAAATGCTGGCGGCGGGATTGGGACTTGCAGCGATCATTGCCGCCTCCGCCACAGCCCTCACGGTGATCAAATGGGCCGGTGTGGCCTATCTCATCTGGCTTGGTCTGCGCATGATCCGCCGCGCCAAACCCGATGATCCCGATCTGACCCCAAACCGCAGCAGAGCCTCCCTTGGCTCCCTCTGGATGCAGGGTTTCATCACCTCTGCTGCCAACCCCAAAGCCGTGGTGTTCTTCGCCGCGCTCTTTCCACAGTTCCTGTCACCGGAAAGCGCCTTCTGGCCGCAATTCCTGATCCTCTCAGCCACCTATATCGTGATGGACGGTCTCTTCCTCTCCGCCTACGGCCTCAGCGCAAGCTGGATCGCCAAGCGTTTCAAAGGAACGGCCCGCGTCTGGATTGAACGCATCGGTGGCAGCTTCATGATTGGCGCAGCTCTCCTGCTTGGAGCCAAATCCATCGGCGAGCGGTAACGCCCAACCTATCGCTTTCTCTCTGCGCTTCCTCTTGCCCCAAATATCCCGAGGTGCGCCCCTCAAACAAAAAGCCCGCAAGATTTGCGGGCTTTCAGCTTAGATCAACGTAAGTGGTCGTTTAGACCTGCACAAAGCCTTTGCTCGCGCCCTCATAGGCCTCAAGCCCGCCTTCCGCGATATTGTGCCAAAGCCCGTGCAGGGTCAGGGTGCCCGCATCCACGCGCTCTTTCACAAAAGGGAAGGTCATCAGGTTATCCAGCGACACCAGCACAGAGCGTTTTTCCAGCGCGCGCGCCTGCTCGGTGGCGTCTTTGATGTCCGCCACATCCTCATAACCGGGGCGCAGCACGTCCATCCAGCGACCAACAAAGCTGTCTTTCGCTTCCAGACCCGGCGCCTGCCCTTTGCACATGTCGATGCAGCCCTGCACACCGCCGCACTGGCTGTGACCAAGCACAACAACATGCGCCACCTTCAGCGCGGTCACCGCATATTCGATTGCAGCGCTGGTGCCGTGCTGGTTGCCATCAGGCTGAAACGGCGGCACGAGGTTGGCAATATTTCTGTGGATAAAAAACTCGCCCTGATCCGCGCCAAAGATCGAAGTCACATGCACACGGCTGTCACAGCAGCTGATGATCATGGCCCGCGGGTGCTGTCCTTCGGTGCCAAGATGGCGGTACCAGCTCTGGTTTTCTTCATATGTGGTGGCTTTCCAGCCCTGGTAACGTTGCACCAGATAAGACGGGAGCGGCTTGATATGATCCATAAGTTTTCCTCACGCGTTTTCGGAGGAATAGGAGAAATTTAGCTGTAATTCGAGGGAAAAGAACGCTCTAGGAAACTTTTTGAGAAGGTTTGCGTGATCATTATGTTCCAACCGTTTGGGTAACGGAAGAACTTGGGGTGAACTATGAACCAAATCGCAACGCTCAAAATGTCTGAGCCAGCCGTTGTTGATCAAGATGAACTTGCGCGCGTCCTTGTCCGCATGGATCCAAAGGAAGCGGAAGAGACGTTTATGGGTCTGATCAAATCGCTGACGGATCACTTGGCCATGGCAGAGCAACAGTATCAGGCCGAAAATTTCGCCGAATTGGCGGAGACGATGACGTTGGTGGAACTCATCGCCGGGCGCCTGTGCATGACCGCACTGACCCATATTGCCGAAGATGTGATCGCCTGTTGCGAGCGGCGGGACACTGTAGCACTTTCAGCGACTTACGCGCGTTTGATCCGCGTTGGCGAATGCGCTTTGCGGGAAATTTGGGATCTGAAGCGCAGCTACATCTGATCGCGCTTGGGCAACGCGCGCTTGCAGGCAGCGCACCAACCGCTAGGCTGGCAGGTAAATGGCCAGCGATCGGCGAGAAAGGTGCGCGATGTCTCTCAAATTTGCTTCCCCTGACAGCTCCAATGTCATTCCTCTGCACGTCATAGACGTCGATGGGTTTGATACGTGGGTGGCGGCGCAGCCTGCGCCGACCCGCGCTTTTGTGGCTGCCACGGGGTTCAAACCGGCCATCGGCAAATCCCTTCTGGTGCCTGATGCCGAAGGCCAGCCGCTGCTGGCGGTTGCGGGCTTTGGCACCGCCCAAACCCGTGCGCGCGGCCGATTTGCGCTGGCGGCGGCGGCCAGCACCCTGCCTGCAGGCACCTACGCGCTGGCCACGGCCCTGCCTGCCGGTGATCTGGAAACCGAGGCTCTGGGTTGGCTGCTGACCGGCTACGCCTTTGATCGCTACAAAGACGCCTCAGTGTCGCCAGCAGCGCTGATCTGCCCCGAAGGCATTGACGCGGCCAAGCTCGAAGCGATTGCCGCCGGCGAAGCGCTCACCCGCGATCTGATCAACACCCCGGCTGCCGACATGGGCCCGCAGGATCTGGAGGACGCCGCAAGCGCGCTGGCAGGTACCTTCGGGGCCAGCTGCACCGTGACCACCGCCGACGCGCTTCTGGAAGACAACTTTCCGATGATCCACGCCGTTGGGCGGGCCGCAGCGCCCCACCGCGCCCCGCGCCTGATCGATCTCTCCTGGGGCGCCAGCGGCCCCAAGCTCACACTGGTCGGCAAAGGCGTCTGCTTTGACACCGGTGGGCTCAATCTGAAGCCCGGCGGCTCCATGGGCCTGATGAAGAAAGACATGGGCGGCGCGGCCACTGTGCTGGGCCTTGCCCATATGATCATGGCGCTGGATCTGCCCCTGCAGCTGCGCGTGCTGATCCCTGCGGTGGAAAACGCAGTGTCCGGCGACAGCTTCCGCCCCGGCGACATCCTGACCTCGCGCAAAGGGCTGACGGTGGAGATCAACAACACCGACGCCGAAGGTCGCCTCGTGCTGGCCGACGCGCTTGCACTGGGGGCAGAGGACGCCCCCGACCTGATGATCTCCATGGCCACCCTTACCGGCGCGGCCCGTGTGGCCGTGGGCCCGGACCTGTCGCCTTACTACACCGATGACGCCACCTTTGCCGCCGCGCTGGAACAGGGCGCGGCAGCCGTGGCTGATCCGGTCTGGCGCATGCCCTTCTGGGAGCCTTATGAGAAAATGATCGAGCCGGGCATCGCCGATCTCGACAACGCACCCGCGGGCGGATTTGCCGGTTCCATCACCGCAGCCCTGTTCCTGCGCCGCTTCGCAGAAGGCCCGCGCTATGCGCATTTTGACATCTACGGCTGGAACCCCTCCGCTGCGCCTGCCCGTCCCAAAGGCGGCGTTGGCATGGGCGCGCGCGCCATTCTGGATGCTCTGCCTGAGATGCTGGATTTCTGATGGCGGACCCTCTGGACAGACGCCTGATCGCCAGCACCGGCAAAGTCGCCGCAGACCATCTGCGCGGCGTGGTGGAGGCCGAAACCTATGTCACCCCCGCCGCCTATCGCGTTGCCATGGTGGTGACCGATCTGCTGTCCGCCCCCACCGGCGCGCGCGACCGCCAGCTGGTGCGCGGCGAAATTTTTCACGTGGTGCACAAGGAAATGGGCATGGCCTTTGGCTATGCCGACCGCGACGGCTATGTGGGCTGGGTCGACATCGGCGATGTGCTGAGCCACCCCAAACAAACGCCCACCCACCGCGTCTCTGCCGCGCGCACCTACGCCAAATCGACGCCGGGCCTGAAAATCATGGGGCTGGTCACACCCTTGCCTTACGGCACCCGCCTTGTGGTGCTGTCTGAAGAAGACGGCTGGTCCCGCATCGCCTGGGACGGCGGACGGATCACCCGCGATCTCTATGTGCCCTCAGGCCACCTGAGCGCCGTGGATACCATCGAGCCTGACGCCGCTGCCGTGGCCGAACGGCTGATCGGCACGCCGTATCTCTGGGGCGGCAATTCAAGCTTCGGGCTGGATTGCTCCGGCCTTGTGCAGGCCGCGCTACATGCGGTGGGGCTCTCCTGCCCCGGCGACAGCGATCTGCAGGAAGCCGCCTTTGAGGAGGCCAGCGGGCCTTACCTGCGCGGCGATCTTCTGTTCTGGAAAGGCCATGTCGCCATGGTCACAGACGCCAACACGCTGATCCACGCCAACGCGCATCATATGGCCGTGGCCTATGAGCCCATTGCCGAGGCCATCGCCCGCATTGCCGCACAGGGCGACGGGCCGGTGACCTCCCACAAGCGCCCGACCTACGGAGATGCCGCATGAGCGATGATTACTTCAAACCCGTCTCCGGCATGGACCTCCCCCGCTTTGCCGGGGTGCCTTCCTTCATGCGCCTGCCGGTCATGGACCTTGAGCACACGCGCCTGAGCGACGTGGATGTGGGCCTCATCGGTGTGCCCTGGGACAGCGGCACCACCAACCGCCCCGGCCCGCGCCATGGCCCGCGCCAACTGCGCGACGCCTCCACCATGATCCGCGCCCAGAACGGTGCGACCGGCGTGCGCCCCTTTGATCTGATCAACTGTGCGGACCTTGGCGATGTCGGCCCCAATCCGGCGGATATTCCGGACAGTATGGAGCGCATCACTGCGTTTTATCAGCAGGTTATGGCCGCAGGCATCACGCCGCTCACGGCGGGCGGCGACCACCTGACCAGCCTGCCGGTGCTGCGCGCGCTGGCCAAAGACGCACCGCTGGGCATGGTGCATTTTGACAGCCACACTGACCTTTATCACAGCTATTTTGGCGGCACGATGTACACCCACGGCACGCCGTTCCGCCGCGCGGTGGAGGAAGGGCTGCTCGATCCCAAACGTGTGGTGCAGATCGGCATTCGCGGCAGCACCTATGATGATGAGGACACGGATTTTGCCAAATCCGTCGGCATCCGCGTGATCCGGATCGAGGAATTCTTTGCCCGCGGTCTGGCGGATGTGATGGCAGAGGCGCGCGAGATTGTTGGCACCGCGCCCACCTATGTGAGCTATGACATCGACTTTGTGGACCCGACCTTTGCGCCGGGCACAGGCACACCGGAAGTGGGCGGCCCCAACAGCTTTCAGGCGCTTGAGGTGGTACGTGCGCTGGATGGGCTGAACATTGTGGGCGCAGATCTGGTGGAGGTCTCGCCTCCGTTTGATTCCAGCGGCGGTACCGCGTTTCTGGGGGTATCGATCATGTTTGAGCTGCTCTGTGTGATGGCAAACACCATCGCTTCCCGACCCGCAGAAAAGTAAGGGCTCTGCCCTCGCCCCAACACGGTTGGGGCTTCACCCGGGATATTTTGAGAATGAGAAGCTCTGGGTGGGGGTGCGTCAATCCACGGCGCGGATCAGCTTGCGTTCCAAGACCCGCAGCACGGTTTTGAGGTCATGACCGCGCTTGAGCACCTGACCATCCATGCCGATCACCGCATAAAGCCCCTGTTTATTGCGCAGCTTAGGGCGTTTCTCGATGCGATAAAGCGGGTTTTCCGCCGTGCGCCGGAAGACGGAGAAGACCGCCACTTCTTTCAATGAGGAAATCCCGTAGTCCCGCCATTCTCCGGCCGCCACCATCCGGCCATAGAGACTCAGAATGATCGACAATTCCGTGCGGTGAAACGCAACTTGCTGCGACGGTTTGAAGGAAGGGTGCAGGGCGGTGGGCGGCTGTGCATTCATATGTTCAGATTTGCGCCCTTTGCCCGCAAAATCAAGCCTCTCTCTGAACCGCCGTCCGCTGCCTCATTTCCGCCGCAGATTTATCTGCAAAAGGCCTTCGTCCGATCCTCTTTTTGCCAAAGGGTAATGGAAAATTAAGGTCATAGCGACGACTACGCTACTCCCGGCGGCGCGGCTTTATTGCCCCCACCCAGTCTGCGCCGCCGGGGGGCACTTTTTCCCAGACAGATTGTACCCTGCGCAAAAACGCAGCAGGCCGCGCGCAAAGCCACCCCGCGATGAGTTTACTTGCTTTTCTCCGCCACTTTGCTCTGTAGTGCGCGCAGCCAAAATCTAAGGATACCGCCGTGTTTCGCACTCTCACTCTGTCTTGCCTACTGTTGCTCGCAAATGCCGCCGCCGCCCATAACGGCGTGAAAGACCCTCAGGTCATGGCCCGCATGATGGCCATGGAGAGCATCGGCTCCGCCTTCAAAACTCTGGTGAGCATGGCCAAGAACGAAACGCCGCTGCATCAGGCCAAGGCGCGCATGGCGCGCGACACGATTGTTCAGCACTCCGGCAACATCAAAGCCCTGTTTGAAGCGCAGGCCAGTGACCCGAAATCCGAGGCGCTTCCGGCGATCTGGGCGAACTGGGAAGATTTCTCCGACCGCGCGGACGATCTGACCACATCCGCGCAGGCGCTGGATTTCAAAGACCGCGCGGCGCTGGCGGACACATTGGGTGCCGTGGGCGGCGCTTGCCGCGCCTGCCACAAACAGTACCGCGAAAAGAAATAAAGCCCTGCGCCCTGCGGCGCATCAGCCGCAGCTGACCTCAATAATCTTGCCCGCGTCATCGTGGATCACATTGAGGCGCTGTTGATTGAAATCCATCGTGGCGGGGGAGTTTTCCCCCAACACGCGCACCACCTCAGGTGTGGTGACCCCCTCCAGCGCGCTCTTGTCCTGACCAACCAGAAAGGCAAACGCCTCCGGATCACAGGTTGTGCTGCCTTGGCTTGCCACCTCTTCCTCTTTGCAGGCCACCAATGCCGTCAGGCTCAGGGCCATCAAACCGATCATACGCATCTTCTCAATCCCTCTCATTGCGCCCGCGCGCCTTGCCCCTGCCACATCCGCCCGGCCTTGCACAACCAACGGTTTCGCCTGCATTGGTCCACACGCGGCGTGGCGCAATTCGGGCTTGCGACGTCGCCATTAAGGTTGCATAGCGCGCGGGTTTCAACCACGCTCTGAGCAAATCATGGAGGATAAGCAAAATGATGCGTACCCGTGCCGCCGTCGCGCTAGAAGCCGGCAAGCCTTTGGAAATTATGGAAGTGAACCTCGAAGGCCCGAAAAAGGGTGAGGTTCTGGTGGAGATCAAGGCCACCGGCCTGTGCCACACCGATGAATTCACCCGTTCCGGCGCGGACCCTGAAGGGTTGTTCCCCTCCATCCTCGGCCACGAAGGCGCAGGCGTTGTGGTGGAAGTGGGCGAAGGCGTCACCACCCTGAAGCCCGGCGACCACGTGATCCCGCTCTACACCCCGGAATGCCGCGAATGTCACGCCTGTCTGTCAGGCAAAACCAACCTCTGTACCGCGATCCGCGGCACGCAAGGCCAGGGCCTGATGCCCGATGGCACCACCCGTTTCTCCATGCTCGATGGCACGCCGATCTACCACTACATGGGCTGCTCGACCTTTGCGAACCACACAGTTCTGCCGGAAATCGCGCTTGCCAAAGTGCGCGAAGACGCGCCGTTTGACAAAATCTGCTACATCGGCTGCGGCGTCACCACCGGCATCGGCGCGGTGATCAACACCGCGGGCGTCGAGATCGGCTCCTCTGCGGCGGTCTTCGGTCTCGGCGGCATTGGTCTCAACGTGATCCAGGGCCTGCGCATGGCCGGTGCCGACATGATCATCGGCGTGGATCTCAACAACGACAAAGCCGAGATGGCCAAGAAGTTTGGCATGACCCATTTCGTGAACCCGTCTGAGCTGCCCGAAGGCCAGTCCGTGACCGAGGCGATCATCGAACTCACCAAAACCGAGAAAGACCAGTTCGGCGGCGTGGACTATTCCTTTGACGCCACCGGCAACGTGCAGGTCATGCGCGACGCGCTGGAATGCTCCCACCGCGGCTGGGGTGTCTCCGTGATCATCGGCGTGGCCCCTGCTGGTGCAGAAATCTCCACCCGCCCGTTCCAGCTGGTCACCGGCCGCGTCTGGAAAGGCACCGCCTTTGGCGGCGCCAAAGGCCGCACCGACGTGCCTCAGTTCGTTGACTGGTACATGGACGGCAAGATCGAAATCGACCCGATGATCACCCACAAACTGACGCTGGATGAGATCAACCACGGCTTTGATCTGATGCACGAAGGCAAGTCCATTCGCGCAGTGGTTGAATTCTAAGCAGCCACAGCTTAGCTAAACACCACCAAAGCGTGTGCCCTTTGGCACGCGCTTTTTTTATTGTTTAGAGAGCTTTATGTCCCAGAACCAACGCCCCTTGCTTGCCGTTCTTATTGATGCAGACAACATTCCCGCCAAACACGCAGCCGCCATTCTCAAAGAAATCACCACCTTTGGAGAGCCCGCGCTGCGCCGTGTCTACGGAGACTGGTCAAACGCCAGCCTGAAAAACTGGACGGAGGCTGTGCAAAACCTGGGCCTCGTGGCCCATCAGGAAAGCGCCAATACCAAAGGCAAAAACGCCTCCGACATCGGTCTTGTGATTGACGCCATGGACATCCTGCACAGCGGGCGTTTTGACGGCTTCGTGCTGGTCAGCTCTGACAGTGATTTTACCGCACTTGCCAACCGGATTCGCGAACAGGGCCTAACGGTCTTTGGCATCGGCGAAGACAAAACCCCCGCCAGCCTGCGCAACGTCTGTAACCGCTTTATCCGCATCGAAAACATCGGTGATCAAAAACAGCAGCCGCAAAAGAGCAAAGCTCAGGGCGCCGTCCCGCTCATCCACGCCGCCATGAACAAAATCGATCAGGACGGAGACTGGTTCTCACTTTCGACCATCGGCCAGAAAATTGCCGCAGCGCACTCTGATTTTGATGTGCGCAGCTACGGGTTTCAAAAACTCAGCGAGCTGGTGCGCAGCCTGCCTGAATTCAAAACACAGAAGTCCCAAAACAACGGAAAAAAGATCGAAGTCTGCAGGGTCGAACAGAAAAGGTAACGCAGCCCGGTCTCACCGCACCCCATAGCGCGCCATGAACATCTCCACGGCGCCCTCAACCACGTGCTCCACTTCGCCCGCCGCAAACTCTGTCTGCACGCCGGTCACCTGCCGCAGAAACAGCCCGGCCTTGCACAGCTCCGCAAACTGGTCCGCTGCCAGTTTCTTATCGGGCACCCGCAGCTCCCCGCGCGCTTCCGCTTCAGCAAAAAACGCCATCAACCGGCTCTGACAAAGCTGCGGGCCGGAGGTGTAAAACTGCTGCCCCAGCTCGGGAAACCGGTCGCCTTCTGACACACAGACCCGAAACATATTGCGCCCGAACTCAGACAGGATGATCCCCATCAGCCCCCGCCCGACCACGCGCAAAACCTCTGCGGCCGGCTGCGTGCCATCCACCGCCGCCTCAAGCTGTTCGGCCTGCTCCGCACATTCCTGACGCGCAACCTCCATGAACAGCATCCGCTTGTCGGGGAAATAGTTGTAAAGCGTCGCCTTGGAGACCTGCGCCGCCTGCGCGATATGGTCCATACTCACACTTTCAAACCCATGCTGCATGAACAGACGCCGCGCATGATCCAGAACCTGCGCAAATTTCCGGCCTTGCCGAATGATGGGGCTTTGGGTGTTCATAAGGCTGTGCTGACCTCTTGGCTGGCGTGCGCCCAGACAGTACACCGCCGCTTTCCCCTGCGGCAAGTCCGGTTGCGAAACTTGTTTCGACAGCACCGCAAAACCTGGGTCCTCCAATACCGCTAGTCGTCCTGTGTGCTCTCCGCCAGACCCTGCGCCCAGTTCTGCGCCCAAGGGCCAAAGGGGGCCAACAGCGCAAACAACTCATTGCCGGCAGCACTCAATTCATACCCCGCATCGCCGCGCTGCACCAACCCGCTGGCCATCAACTCTTTGAGACGCCGGTTCAGCACCGTTGGCGACACTTGCTCACAGCGCGCCTGCAATGCGCGAAAGGTCAGCGCCCCGTCCGAGAGCTGCCACAAAACCCCAAGCGCCCAACTGCGCCCCAAAAGGTCAAACAGCGCCATAATCGGCTTGCCGGTCTTTGAGCCGCGCACGGGGCGGCCGGGTGTTGGCACCTGATGCGTCATAGATCCTCCTTGCTACACATTTGATAGCACACTATTGCTACATAAAACGTAGCGAATCTTGTGAGCCCTGTCATGACCCTTCTTCCCCTTCTTGCCGCGCTGGCTGCGTCCTTTGGCTGGGCCAGTGGCATCGTGATTGCCCAATCCCCTGCAAAGCTGTTGGGGGCCTTTGCCTTCACCCATATCCAGCTGGTCGCCTGCGGGGTGCTTGCTGCCGCGCTCACCACCGCGCTCGGACATTGGCACAGCGTCCCGTGGCAGTTCTGGCCTGCCTTTGTGTTCAGCAGTGTCTTTGGCATTCTGCTGGGCAACCTCGCCATGATCGCCTGCCTGCGCAGAGGCGGCCCCAGACGCACAGAGCTGCTGCTGTCCCTGAAAGCCCCCATCGTGGGCGGCATCGCCTTTCTCTGGCTGGGGGAAGTGCCCGCGCCAGCCGATATCCTCGGCGCGACTATCACCCTGATCGGGGTCTGCATCGCCATTGTTTTTGGCACCAACACGCAATCCCAAAGCGACGCGCGCTTTGCTCCATTGCTGCACATTGTGGGCTTGGGCGTGGCGGCCACCGCATTGCAGGGGGCTGGTTTTCTGGCCATGAAACCCGCGCTCGAAGCCGGGCTGACCCCCATCGCGGCCACCGCCCTGCGCCTGCTGGGTGCCGCAGCATTGATTTCTGTGATGGCCTGCCTGCCAATGAAAGCCGCGAAACCCCACACGGCGCTCAATCCGCCTTTGCTGGGCAAAACCATCCTGCCGGGGGTGATCGGCTATATGTTTGCCTCGTCTCTGCTGCTCTTTGCCTTTGCGCATCTGGATGCGGGCATCGCCGCGACACTGGGCGCATTGTCCCCGGTGCTGATCTTGCCGATCCTATGGGCCAAAGAGCGTCTTCGGCCACACCCCATGGCCATTATAGGCGCGCTGATCGCCGTGACAGGCACAGCGGTCATCGCCTTACTCTAGGCAGACGCCGCCTCGCCCGCCCTTGCCACCTGCACCAAACCTGTTAAGCCTTGGCCATGCTGGCAATCTTTCTGAAAACACTGCCGTTTTTTGCGCTCATTGGCCTTGGCTATTGGGCCGGGCGCACGCGGTTCTTCTCAGAGGAGGCCACGGCCTATCTCACCAAATTTGTGTTCTACTTCGCGCTCTCAGCGATGCTGTTCCGCTTTGCCGCCAATCTCAGCCTCGCAGAGGTTCTGAACTGGCGCCTGATGGGGGCCTATCTGATGGGCAGCTGCGTGATCTACGGGCTGGCCACCAGCATGGCCATGCTGCGCAAACAGGATGTGGCCACCGCCGCTGTCGAGGCGCAATGCGCCACCATCGGCAATGTCGGCTTTCTGGGCGTGCCCATGCTGACACTTCTGATGGGGCCGGAAGCCATCGGCCCTGTGATGCTGGTGCTGGCGGTGGATCTGATCGTCTTCTCCAGCCTCATTGTGATCCTGATCACCGGCTCACGGGACGGGCGCATGAACCTCGCGATCCTGCGCACGGTTGCCGCCGGTTTGATTCGCAATCCGATGATTGTGGCGATTTCGCTGGGCTTTGTCTGGTCCGCCCTTGCGCTGCCGATCCCCGCGCCTGTGAACGAGTTTCTGGCCATCCTTGGCGGCGCAGCCACACCCGGCGCACTCTTTGCCATTGGCGCGTCGCTGGCCAGCAAATCAGCCGAGCGCGTGCAGGTGGCGGTCTGGCTCAGCTTTGCCAAATTGGTGCTGCATCCGCTGTTTGTGGCCATCGCCGTGCTGTGGATTTTGCCAATTGATCCCTATTCCGCCAGCGTTGTGATCGCCGCCGCGGCCCTGCCGGTGGCTGGCAATGTCTATATGCTTGCACAGCACTATGGCGTTGCCCCGCATCGGGTGTCTGCCGCCATTCTTTTTTCTACCGTCGCATCCATCGCAACGGTCTCGCTGGTGATTGCATGGGTCAGCCAGTTCTGACATTTTGGCGCAAACCGTTTGGCAGGAGCCCCACCCATGGAATTGATCTCTGAAAACCGCGCCTTTGGCGGCACTCAAGGCGTCTACACACACAATGCGCACAGCACACGCTGTGACATGACTTTTGGCCTCTTTCTGCCCGAAGAAGCCAAGGTCGGCCCGGTGCCGCTCATCTGGTATCTCTCCGGCCTGACCTGCACCCATGAAAACGCCATGGTGAAGGCAGGCGCACAGCAATGGGCCGCCGAACAGGGCGTTGCGCTGGTCTTCCCTGACACCTCGCCCCGCGGCGAAGGTGTGGCGGATGATCCGGCCTATGATCTGGGTCAGGGCGCGGGCTTTTATGTGAATGCCACCCAAAAACCATGGGCCCCGCATTACAACATGTGGGACTACATCGCCGAGGATCTGCCGTCCTTCCTGCAGGAGGAATTCCCTGTGGATCTGTCGCGCCAGTCCATCATGGGCCACTCCATGGGTGGCCACGGCGCGCTGACGCTGGCCATGTCCCTGCCCGGCCGCTTCCGCTCTGTGTCTGCCTTTGCCCCCATCGCCAACCCGACAGCTGCGGACTGGGGCCGTAAACAGCTTTCTGCCTATCTCGGCGACGACGAAGCCGCCTGGGCGGCCCATGACGCAACGCTGCTGATGCGCGAGAAAGGCTTTGACGGCCCGATCCTTGTGGACACCGGCACCGACGATCAGTTCATTGATCTCTTGCGCCCCGAAGCGCTGGCCGAAGCTGCCAACGCCCGCCGTCAGGAAGCCACCCTGCGTCTGCAAAAAGGCTATGATCACAGCTACTTCTTTGTCTCCTCCTTCATGGAAGAGCACATCGCCTTCCACGCCGAAGCGCTCTACGCAGACTAAGCACAGGACAGGCCCAAATGACTGCGATTTATGTGGATGCCGACGCCTGCCCGGTGAAAGCCGAGGTCGAACGGGTCGGCACCCGCCACAAGGTCAAAATCTACGTTGTTTCCAACGGCGGTCTCCGGCCCAGCCAGAACCCGCTTGTGGAAAACGTGATTGTGCCCGAAGGCCCGGATGTGGCCGATATGTGGATCGCAGACCGCGCCAAAACGGGGGATGTTGTCATCACCGGCGACATCCCTCTGGCCGCAAAATGTGTGGAGGCCGGGGCCCGCGTGCTCAAACACAACGGCGAAGCCCTCACCGCGGCCAACATCGGCAATGTGCTGGCCACCCGCGATCTCATGGCAGACCTGCGCGCTGCAGACCCATTCCGTCAGGGCGGCGGCAAAGGCTTCACCAAAGCAGACCGCTCCCGTTTTCTGGATGCGCTTGAGCGCGAGCTGCGCGCCGCCAAACGCTAGCCCGAAAAAAGCCGCTTAAGCCGCTTCCCCCACCAACAGGCGCTCCATCCGCGCAAGGTTCTGGCGCCAGCCACCTTCCACCATCGGCAGATACTCCACAAAACAGATCCGTTCAGTCAGAGAAGCTGCCACCGGCACCATCGACACCCCGAGCCTGGTGTGTTCGCCCGCAGGCGCAAGGGTGATCGTGGTCAGAATATCCTGCGGCCAATTTGGCAACGACTGGCTTGGCGCTTTCTGCCAATCCGCATCGGTCGATTGATGCAGCCAGACCAGACGCGCCTTTTCCTCAATGGTCTTGAACAGAATGCGGCTGTGGTCACATTGCCCGTTAAACCGCATTTCCGTGCGCCACTCGCCACCTTCCTCAAAGGCAAAACCATGGGTCACAGTCTCAACGCCCACCCCATACCACTGCCCAAGCAGCGACGGCACACTCAAGGCGGCCCAGACCTGATCCATCGAAGCCGCAATATCGCGCTCCAAGGTGAATACCGGCACGTCGATCATGACCCTAGCGTTCCTTTTCCTGCGCGCGCCTCACACGCATCTGTCTTGCCTTCAAACACACCGGTGGCGTCCAAAGACGCACCTGTGCCTCCCCTAAATACGGCCACAGCCTTAAGAAGTTCTGACGATAGACCTGATTTGCCCCCCAACTCCGCGCGGGGACACCTGCCGCAAAACCGCAAAATTCCGCTCAGGTCGTTTTTGCTCTAGACGCTGAACGATTGTTCATCCCAAGTGGACACATGAGCCAAGCCCTGACCCATCGCCTGCCCCTCGGCCCGCTTTCGGCCGTGATCGCCGTGATCTTCTTCTCGATCAACGACGCGACGATCAAATTCCTGTCTGGCGACTACGCGCTGCATCAGATCGTGCTGATCCGCTCCGTCATCGGCTTGGCGATCCTGCTGGCCATCATCGTGCCTCTGCAGGGCGGCTTTGGCGTGCTGCGCACCAGCCGCTTTGGCATGCATATGTTGCGCGGCTTCTGTGTGGTCGCCGCGAACACCACCTTCTTTCTTGGCCTAGCGGTGCTGCCGCTGGCCGATGCTGTGGCGGTCTTCTTTGTCTCGCCCCTTTTGATCACCGCCTTTTCTGTGCTGCTGCTGGGGGAAAAGATCGGCCCGCGCCGCCTGCTGGCGGTGGGGTTTGGCATGGTTGGCGTTCTGGTCATGGTGCGCCCCGGGGCTGAGGGCTTCAACGCCGCGCTCCTCCTGCCGATCCTCGCTGCCGTGGCCTATGCGCTGCTGCATGTGCTCACCCGCAAAATCGGCGGCACCGAAAGCGCGGCCACCATGTCAGTCTATATCCAGCTGGTCTTTGTGGTTGTTTCCGCCACCGTTGGGGCCACCCTCGGCCATGGCGCGTGGGAGGACAAAGGCGTCGAGATGCTCGCCTTCCTGCTGCGCAGCTGGCACATCCCCGCCGCGGCGGACTGGCCCCTGCTGGTGCTGCTGGGCGTCGCCAGCGCGGGCGGCGGCTTCTTTATTTCACAGGCCTACCGCCTGTCAGAGGCCAGCCTGATTGCGCCGCTGGAATATGCCGCCATGCCAATCGCGGTTGTCGTCGGCATCGTGCTCTTTAACGAATGGCCCACGCCGGCCTCATGGCTCGGCATGGTGCTGATCATCGGCAGCGGCCTGTTTGTCTTCTGGCGCGAAACCAAGCTCGGCGATGTGCCCGCGCCCGAACGCCCGCGCAGCCGCCGCTAGCAGCTGTATTTGATAGAAAAACCGGTTCCCCTGACGCCCCCGCCGCTCTACGGTCAGCCCAAAATATCCATACAGGGGAAGACCATGTCGCAAATCGAGGCCGTGATCTTTGACATCGGCAATGTGCTGATCGAGTGGCAACCGGAGAATTTCTACGACCGCACCGTGGGCGAGGCACGCCGCAAAGCCTTCTTTGCCGACACAGACATCCATCGCCATCACGAAGCCATTGATGCCGGGGCTTCCCTGCCGGGCATGATCGAAAGCCTCGTCCCGCAGTACCCGGAATATGAGGCGGAGCTGCGCATGTGGAACGACAATTGGAACGACCTCGCCGCCCCGGCAATCCCCCATTCCGTGCGCCTGCTGAACGCGCTGGTGGACAAAGGCGTGACGGTGTTCACCCTCACCAATTTCGGCCACGACAACTTCCCGCTGTCCCAAGCGGTCTACCCGTTCCTCAACCGCTTTGACCGCGAATATGTCTCAGGTCGTCTCAAACTGATCAAACCCGATCCGGCGATCTACGCCCATGTGGAAACCGACAGCGGTGTTGATCCCGCGTGCCTTCTCTTCACCGATGACCGCGCCGACAACATCGCCGCCGCCGCCGCACGTGGCTGGCAAACCCATCTCTTTGAACACCCTCAGGGCTGGGCCGACCGGCTGGTGGCTGAGGGTCTCCTGACGGCGGAGGAAGCAAAATGATCCCCTATATCTCCTTTGAAGAGGGCGAGCGAAACATCAACTGGCTCGGCCTCACCGATGCGCTGGCTGCAGGTCATGATCTGCCCCGCGCCGAAATCTCCGACAGCTTTCTCTATCGCGGCAATGACACGCTCTTGCAGCGTCAGGCCTGGATCGACGGTCTGGGCATCGCGGTCAAATCCGCCACCGTTTTCCCCGGCAACCCGGCGCAGGACGTGCCCATGGTCAACGGGGCGGTCACCCTGTTTGACGACAAGATAGGCACGCTCTCCGCGCTGATTGATTTTCACCTTGTCACCAAATGGAAAACCGCAGGCGACAGCCTTCTGGCCGCCCGCCGCCTCGCCCGCCCTGACAGCCGCAATATTCTGATCGTTGGCGCAGGCACGCAAGGGCGCAACCTGCGCGACGCTTATGGCGCTGCCTTCCCTGAGGCGCGCTTCACCGTCTGGAACCGCACACAGGCCAATGCCGAGAAAATGGCGTCTGAGATCGAGGGCCTTTCTGTGGCTACCGATCTGGAAACCGCCGTGGGCGAGGCCGACATCATCACCTGCGCCACCATGTCCACAGAGCCCACCCTGCGCGGCGACTGGCTGCAACCCGGTCAGCATGTGGATCTGATCGGTGCCTATCGCCCCGACATGCGCGAGGCCGATGACACCGCCCTCAAACGCGCCCGCGTGTTTGTGGACAGCTACGCCACCACCTTAGATCATATCGGCGAGTTGAAGATCCCGCTGGCCGAGGGCACGCTCACCCGCGAGGATGTACTGGTAGACTACTATGACCTGCCCCGGTTCACCCGCCAATCAGAGGACGAGATCACACTCTTTAAGAACGGCGGCGGGGCCCATCTCGATCTGATGACCAGCCGCTACATTCTCGATCAATGGCAGGCCGCGCGCTGACGCGCGCGCCGTCCTCTTGCCAAACCGATGTTTGGGGCGAGATTGCGCCCCAGCATGCTTCTCAGGGCCTCTGTTTGACGACGCAACGCGCGGTTGGGTAACCTTTTTTCGCCGCCAAATTTCGCACCTCCGCAATACAGCCGCGATACAGACGCAATACCGACGTCCCGATTTATGGTTAACGCACCCTAGGCCGCGGACGCAACGGGCTCGCGTTTTTCGCGGATCGGCAGATGCACAATCGCGCTGAACGCCCCGATGGCCACCCCCAGCCACCACACCACCGTGTAGTCGCCATATTGGTCATACAAACGCCCGCCCAGCCAGACACCCAAGAAGCTGCCAAGCTGATGAGAGAAAAAGACAATTCCGTAAAGCGTCGCCATATAGCGCAGCCCATAAAGATGCGCGACCAGCCCAGAGGTCAGCGGCACGGTGGCCAGCCACAAGGAACCCATCACCAGCGAGAAGACCACCACCGTCGTCGGCGTGATCGGCATCAGAATGAACATCGCCGCCGCGAGGGTACGTCCGGTGTAAACCCCTGCCAGCAAATACTTTTTCTGATAGTGCTTGCCCAACCAACCGGCCAGCAAAGTGCCTCCAATATTGGCCAGACCAATGAGCGAAATCGCCACCGCGCCCAGTGCCGAGGTGGTCGAAATCCCCAACCCCGCCAACATGCTCCCCGGCGCAATCGGCCCGCACATCTCAGTGATCATCGCAGGGAAGTGCGCAGTAACAAAACCAAGCTGATAGCCGCAGCTGAAAAACCCAAGGAAAATCAAGGTGTAAGACGGATCCCGGAAGGCTTTCATCAGGATCGCCCCCATGCTCTCCTGCAGCTCCGCCTTAGGTGCCGCAGGCGCCCGCATCATTGGCAAGAGCAGCAGCACCGCCAGAATAACCGCCGCAAAAACAAGGAACGTTTCCTGCCAGCTCAAAAAGCCCAGCATCCACTCCGCCAGCGGTGCCCCAAACACCTGGCCACCTGACCCTGCAGCCGTGGCAATCGCCAGTGACATAGAGCGGTTTTCGTCCGAACTGGCCCGCCCCACGACCGCCAGGATCACCCCGAACCCCGTACCTGCAATGCCAAATCCCACAAGGATTTCATAGAGTTGATGCGCTTCGGGTGTGACCGCGAAAGACGACAGAACAAGCCCCGCCGCATAGGTCACAGCCCCCAAAATGATCGCTTTCCGGTCGCCCATCTTCTCGGAAATCATCCCGAAAAACGGCTGACCAATCCCCCAGGCAAGGTTCTGAATGGCGATCGCCAGAGAGAATTCACTGCGCAACCAGCCAAACTCATCGGCAATCGGGATCTGAAACACCCCAAAGCTCGCCCGAATGGCAAAGCTCACCAGAATGATGATACAGCCCACGATCAACACCGGGGTCATAAGAGGAGTCTTCTGCGGCATGGGGGTTCTCCTGTTGCGTAGAGCAGATACTGCACAGTTTAAACAACACAGGCAATTCAGCATTTGTTTGCACCCACATCACGCCTGTCAATGTAACGCCACTTTTCCTCCGCCCCGTGATTGGCTACACCCGATAATATGACAAGCTTGCCAGAGATTTACGCCGCCAAGGTTGCCGAAGGCATCCTCACGCCTGACGACGCCCAGACCGCCGTTTTGCCAGAGCTTGAGCGCATCCGCGCAGAGGTGAGCAAACCGGTCAAAAAGAGCTGGTTCCGCAAATCCACACCTGACCCCGTGCAGGGGCTCTATCTCTGGGGCGGCGTTGGTCGGGGCAAATCCATGCTAATGGATCTGTTTGTCGAAAGCCTCACTGTCCCCGTCCGGCGCGTGCATTTCCATGCCTTTATGCAAGAAATCCACGAGGCCATGCACAAGGCCCGCGCTGATGGGGTTGAGGACGCCATTCAACCCGTGGCCCAAGCGGTATCAGAAAGCGTGCGCGTGCTCGCATTTGATGAAATGCAGATCACCGACATCACCGACGCAATGATTGTGGGCCGCCTGTTTGAACAGCTCTTTGAGGCAGGTGTGGTGGTTGTCACCACCTCAAACCGCGTGCCTGATGATCTCTATAAGGATGGTCTCAACCGTCAGTTATTTCTGCCTTTTATTGCGATCATCAAGGAACAACTGCGGGTGTGGGAGCTGGTCAGCCCAACCGACTACCGCCAAAACCGTCTCGCGGGCAATCAGGTCTATTTTGTTCAGGCTGGCACCGAGGCCCGCGCGCAAATCCGCGGCATCTGGGAGGATCTAACCGGCGGCGACGCCGCGCCATTAGTGCTTACGGTCAAAAGCCGTGAAGTCACTTTACCTGCATTCCGCAATGGTGTGGCACGGGCGAGCTTCTTTGATCTCTGCGGCAAGATGCTTGGCCCCGGTGATTATCTGGCCATCGCCAATGCGGTGCGGGTTCTGATCCTGGAAGACATCCCGGCCCTGAGCCGCACAAACTTCAACGAAGCCAAGCGTTTCGTGACCCTGATCGACGCCCTCTATGAGGCCCGCGTTCGCCTGATCTGCTCTGCCGCAGCAGAACCTGAGATGCTCTATCTTGAGGGGGAAGGCACCTTTGAGTTTGAACGCACCGCTTCCCGCTTACGTGAAATGCAAGACGCGGAGTGGGGCCAAGAGCCGGAAAACTAAGCCAAAAACAAGAGGCGTAGCGGCAACAAGGTCATCCCCTTACTGCGCCCTTTGGTCACCTAACCATTGCGCCTTAGGGAAAAACCGCTCAATTCTGGTTGGATCGTTCCATCCTTCCATGCAATGAGGCGCCCATGGATACTGACAGCCTCCGCCTTTTTGTGCTCGCCGCCGACAAGCTCAACATCAGCGCTGCTGGTCGGGAACTTGGTCTGGCCCCTGCCGTTGCCAGCGCTCGCCTTGCCAAGCTTGAGCACGCCCTTGGGGCCGACCTGCTGCACCGCTCCACTCGAAAGGTGTCCCTGTCACTAGAAGGCGCGGAGTTCCTCCCATATGCGCGGGAAATCCTTGTTCAGGAGGAAGCCGCACTGGCCGCTTTGGGCCAAGGTCAGGCCATGCCTACGGGCACGCTGCGCTTCACCGCGCCAAGCACCTTTGCACAGCTCTACATTGCTCCGATCCTACCCAAGTTTTTGGAGCAATACCCGGGCATCACGCTGGATCTGCGCCTCTCTGACAGCCGGTTTGACCTGATCGAGGGCAGCTTTGACCTCGCGATCCGCAACTCTGCGCTGGAGGACACCAGCCTCAAAGGGCGCAAACTGGCCAATGACCACCGCATCCTCTGCGCGGCCCCCAGCTATCTTGAGAAACGTGGCATCCCTCAAACGCCTGAGGATCTGCTCTCACACGAACTGATTGCCTTTGCTGATCAGGAGGCCAAACCTCTGCGCCGTCGTGATGGGGAGATCGGGAGTTTTGACCCGCATAAAGCGCGAGGCCGGGTGATTTTGGACGACGGCCTCAGCCAGAAATTGGCGACCATTGCCGGGGCTGGCATCTCCAGCAATCCGGTCTGGAGCGTGCATCAGGAGCTGAAGTCCGGCGCGCTTGTGCGCGTGCTGCCCGATCATGAGGTGGCAGATGGCTCAGTGCTCTGGATGATCTACCCAAAAACCAATGTACTCTCTGCCAAGGTGCGGGTGTTTATGGATTTTCTGATCGAAGAGATCGGCAAATCCCCGGTCTGGCAGACCCCGGTATAAAACCGCGCCCCGGGTTTTGGGGCGCAGTCAAAGTGCTTCGGCAAAGCCGGCTTTAGAACCAGCTTACAGTGTCTTCCATGCTGCGGCGGGTCTTGCCGAACTCAGGCTCATTTGCGCGGTAGCCAAAGGCAAACATCACAGCCGGTTTGTAGAGCTTTGGATCGATGCCAAAGTGCTTTTCAAGCACCTCTGCGGTCTGCGCCATGTCAAAGCCTTCGATCGGGCAGGAGTCGATGCCCATCAGCGCGCCTGTCGTCATCATATTTGCCAGCACGATATAGGCCTGCTTGCCCGCCCAGTCGCTAATTTCACGCGGGCTGCTGATCTTGTGATCGTCGGATTGGAACTTGCCATAAGCGCCGTTGAAAATCTCGATTACCTCTTCAGGCAGCTGTTTCACATTACGGTAGAAGTTCTGCAGGTAATCGGAGCCTGCCGTCATGGTCTCTTCGGTGTGCGCCAGAATGATGCCGAAGTGGCTCGCAGTGCCCAGCTGGCCGGTGCTGCCGTTCATCATCCCATTGGCGCCCCAGGAGAACTCCCGGAACAGCTCACGGTTTTCCGGCTTCTGGAGCATGACGATCTTGAACGGTTCATGCCCAAAGGAAGTTGGCGACAGGCGCGCGGCTTCCAGTATGGTCTCAAAAGAGGCGTCATCAATCTTGCGCTCCGCGTCGAATACTTTGGTCGCGTGACGGAAGTTGAAGGCCTCAAGGATTTCGGCCTGGATGCGGGTGGTGTCAGTGATGTCTTTCATGTCTTCACTCCAAAAATCTGATGGCGCTCAGATATGAGAAGCGTGATCTGACAAAAACTGAGGCGAGTCACAAAAGAGAATTCGGGTTTCGCATATAATTAACGGGTGAATTACACTTTGCCGGAAAGACGTAAATCAAGGGATAACGCAACGAACTGCGTATCGGCAAAAGGGTGCTAACCCATCAAATTCATTTGATTTTGAGAGGCTTGAGAGGCGAGAAAATCGCTCGGCAGGCATTTGCATGCATATCGCATTAGTGCCTGAAAAAGAAAACGGGCAGCACCTTTTTCAGATGCTGCCCGTCGATGTGTTTCTTAGAAGTGTGCGGACTTCGCGTTCGCTGGCACCTGAAGCGGTGGAGCGAATTTGGTCAGGTCGATGCCTTCAACCGCCTCTTTGTACTCTTCCAGCGTTGGTGTGCGGCCGAGGATCGCGGAGAGCACAACCAGCGGCGTGGACGCAAGCAGAGACTCACCCTTCTTCTCCGGCAGGTCAGCCACAACACGGCCTTGGAACAGGCGGGTCGAGGTCGCCAGAACGGTGTCACCCTTCGCAGCTTTCTCTTGGTTGCCCATGCAGAGGTTACAGCCTGGACGCTCGAGATAGAGAATGTTTTCATACTCGGTACGAGCCTGCTGTTTCGGGAAGAGATCATCAAACTCAAAGCCCGAGTACTTCTGCAGGATGTCCCAGTCGCCCTCTTCCTTCATCTCGTCGATGATGTTGTAGGTCGGCGCGGCCACAACCAGCGGTGCCTTGAACTCGACTTTGCCATTGGCCGCTTCGAGGTTCTTCAGCATCTGAGCCACAATCTTCATGTCGCCCTTATGCACCATGCAGGAGCCCACAAAGCCCAGATCCACTTTCTTTTCAGCGTTGTAGTAGCTGATCGGACGGATGGTGTCGTGGGTGTAGCGCTTGGAGACGTCTGCGTTGTTCACATCCGGGTCGGCGATCATTGGCTCAACGATCTGTTCCAGATCCACCACTACTTCGGCGAAGTACTTCGCGTCGCTATCCGGGGTCAGTGCTGGCTTCTCACCAGACTGGATTTCGGCAATGCGGGCATCCGCCTTGTCGATCAGGCCCTGAAGCATCTTCACTTCGTTGTCCATGCCCTTGTCGATCATGATCTGGATGCGGGATTTCGCCAGCTCCAGAGAGCCGATCAGGGTCTCATCGTTGGAGATACAGATCGAGGCTTTCGCCTTCATCTCTGCGGTCCAGTCGGTGAAGGTGAAGGCTTGGTCTGCCAGCAGCGTGCCAATGTGCACTTCGATCACGCGGCCCTGGAACACGTTGTCGCCATGCTGCTCCAGCATCTGCGCCTGAGTGGCGTGCACCACATCACGGAAGTCCATGTGATCAGCCATCTGACCTTTGAAGGTCACTTTCACAGATTCCGGGATCGGCATGGAGGCTTCACCGGTCGCAAGCGCCAGAGCCACAGTACCGGAGTCCGCACCGAAGGCCACGCCTTTGGACATACGGGTGTGGCTGTCGCCGCCGATGATGATGTCCCAGTCGTTCACGGTGATGTCGTTCAGCACCTTGTGAATCACGTCTGTCATGGAGTGATAGACGTCTTTGGGGTCACGCGCGGTGATCAGGCCAAAGTCGTTCATGAACTGCATCAGACGCGGCGTGTTGGCCTGCGCTTTTGCATCCCACACAGAGGCGGTGTGACAGCCAGACTGATAGGCACCATCCACGATTGGGGACACAACAGTCGCCGCCATCGCTTCCAGTTCCTGCATGGTCATCAGGCCAGTGGTGTCTTGAGAGCCAACGATGTTGACCTTCACGCGCACGTCGGAACCTGCCAGCAGAGTGGCACCCGGCGTGGAGCCCAATGCGTTTTTGTTGAAGATCTTTTCAACAGCAGTGAGGCCTTGGCCTTCCGCGGTGATCTCTTTGGACGGCGCAAAGACAGGTGTTGCTTCCACGCCCAGAGCTTCTGCGGCAAATGTCTGCAGCTTCTTACCAAAGACAATCGCGTAAGAGCCGCCAGCCTTCATGAACTCGGCTTTTTGCGGGGTGAAGGCAGAGGACACATCCACCAGCTCTTCGCCGTCTTCGCTCAGCAGTTTTTTGTCTTTGGTGTTGATTTTCAGAACCGTGCCGGTCTCAACAGAGTATTTCTGCTCAAGGATCGGGTTGCCGTCGTTGTTGAGGATCGGGTTGCCATCCTCATCGGTTTTGCGCACCCAGTTCTTCAGGTCCAGACCGATACCGCCGGTCACGCCAACAGTGGTCAGGAAGATCGGGGAGATGCCATTGGTACCCGCCACGATCGGCGCGTAGTTCACGAATGGCACGTAAGGGGAGGCTTGCTTACCGGTCCAGAGCGCCACGTTGTTCACACCGGACATACGGGAAGAGCCCACACCCATGGTGCCTTTTTCAGCGATCAGCATGACCTGTTTGCCAGGGTGCTGCAGCTTTAGCTCTTCGATGTGCTTCTGTGCCGCTTCGGTGATCATGCACTTGCCGTGCAGTTCACGGTCCGCGCGGGAGTGTGCCTCGGCACCTGGAGACAGCAGGTCGGTGGAGATGTCACCTTCTGCCGCGATGAAGGTCACGATCTCGATCTCTTCGTCGATGTCAGGCAGCTTGGTGAAGAACTCTGCCTTGGCGTAGCTTTCCAGCAGGTCTTTTGCGATTGCGTTGCCGCCGTCCAGCGCTTCCTTGAGACGCGCCTGGTCCGCGTCATAGAGGAACACCTGAGTCTTCAGAACTTCTGCGGCTTGCTTCGCGATGGCTTCATCGTCGCCCAGCGCCAGATCCAGCAGCACGCGCACGGAAGGGCCACCCTTCATGTGCGAAAGCAGCTCAAATGCAAATTCCTGGGAGATCTCGGCCACATCAGCAGCGCCAAGAATGATCTCTTTGAGGAATTCCGCTTTCACACCAGCAGCGCTCGTGGTGCCCGGAAGTGTGTTGTAGATAAAGAAGTTAAGCGCACCTTCGCGCGCCTCGTTCCCGGTGTCCTTGATCAGTTCGATCAATTCGGCAACCAGGTCTCCCGCGTCAATCGGCTTGGGGTTCAGACCCTGCTCTTTGCGCGTTTCGATTTCAGCTAGGTAATCCGTATAAAGGCTCATGGCTATCCTGACGAGTAAGCGTTAGAAGAAGCGAGAGCACAGGGTGCTGACAAAGATCAGCGCGCCCTGAAGCGCTCTTTGTATGCCGATGTATACCAAGCTTACCTCGGTTACAAGGTCCAGACCAACGACAATATGCTTAAAACGCGTTGTGAACTAGGCCATTTGGCCGGAATCTGAAGCCCAGCAATCGGTCACCTGCCACATGGCTGCGAAAACGCATACCATATAGGGCCATCTCCGTCACATCTTGCGGATGCGACCAAAGCACACCCCAAATTTTTCCGCCTTTTCCGTTAACAAACCGTCTCAATTGGCTTAGTCTGAGAAAATATTTTTATGTGCGTTGTTATTTAGGTCGAGGTTTTTATGACCAATGTTGCCGGCAAGGCGTATGCCATGAATGTCGTCACCCCCAGCAGCCCCAAGCTGACATGGCTCAACCGATTGTTTTTCATGGCGGCCCGGGGATTACCCGAACGTCTGGCCGGGCTTTTGGGCCTGTCCCTCATTCACTTTGCCCGCTGGGTGATCATCAAACCCAAAGATTGGCCGGATCTCGGGCAAGGCCCGCAAAATCTGCAAAACGACTACGTTCTGTTCTGTTCCAATTTCAACGGGACCTGGGACCAGTATATCGACGCCTTTTCCGATGGCATTCCCAGCGGGCTTGATCTGTTCTGGTTTTCCGCCACGAAATACCCGCTGTCGATACCGGTCACGCCCTTCAAAGATTACATCACCCACAATCAGATCGGCACGGATTACTACTACAACGCCACTCCCGGCGCCGCGCAGCGTGACATCAAAGGGGCGCTGAAGGTCTATGACGCGCTCCTGCACCTGGAAACGATCTACGCAGAGGAGAGCCCCGAAGTCTTTGCCCGCAGTTTTCGGGAGGCCATGAGCCGGGTTCAGGGCTGTTTGGGCGATGTGGGCTTTGGCCCTGTCGCCAGCCTTAGCACCGAACGCGCGGATCTGAACCGCAACATCTATGTCGCCAATGATGCGTGAGGAGCGCCCCCAATGCCAGATCTGGACAGCGGCCACTATTTCCTGACAACGCTCGCTCCTATCCGCGACAGCGCCGCCGGCGAGCACACCCACACCTCATATACGCAAACCGCCCGCATCGCCTTGGCAAAAATGCCACCCGCGCTGCAATCTCCGGCCACGCAGAAAAGCGGCAAAAACAGCCCCTTTGCGCGCAACACGCGCACCCACTTTGCCCGTATGTTTGTGCTCAATGACGCGGTTTACAACGGACGTGTGGGCAAACGCTTTCGCGGAGACCCGATTGATCCGCAACATGTGGACCGCCTGAACACATCGTATGTGGTTTTTTGTGCCGACATTGACGCGATAGCAGAAGATGGCGCCCCTTTGCCCGCAGAGCTTTCCCGCGCGGAGCACAAAGAGGTACGCGCCGCTTATGCCCGCACGCTCTGGAACACCATGGAAGCCGAATTGCGCGCGGTTTATTGCAATTGTGAGGGCTTTGATGGCGTTCAGTCCGCTGACGACTTCGCGCTCTATCTGGACAAGTGCCACGTCGAAACGACCATGCCGTTTCATGACTATTACCTCAACCTGCCCGACTTCCACCACCTGCCCCTGCGTCGCCTGATTGCTTTGGTCGCTGTCCCACTGCTCTTTGCACTTTTGGGCCTTTTGCTGCGCCTGATCGGTGTGATGGACATGCCGCTTCTACCTATCAGCACCTTCTGGGCCTTTATTGGCGGCTTGCTCGCGGCAGTCCTCATGGCCGCGGCAGCGGTCTGGTACGTGTGCCAAAACGGGAAAAAACCTCTGCCACCCGCAGAATATGACGATCTGCCATCGGTGCTTAAGGCGCTCTATCTGCAGCAGAAGTTCGCGGATTTCGCGGTCGACACCCAAGGGGCAGATCCCGAAGAACTCCACGCGCAGTTTGGCGCCTTTCTCGCCGCCCATCAGCCGGCAAACAAGACCGCGCCAACACAGCCCCCCGGCACAATTGCCGCCCCAAAACCATAAGGACAGCCCATGGCACGCACCCTCAATCTGCATGACATTCAGGGCAATGTGATCCGCGCTTATGGCCGGTATTCCTTCCCGTATGCCCGCTACTTCTTTCTGCATATCAACAAGGCTGCCGAGGGGCGCAAGTTTGTCGACGCGCTTCGCAAAGTTGTCACCACAGGCGCGCGCTGGCCGGAAGAGGCCGAAAAGCCCGCTTGCACGGTCAATGTTGCTTTCAGTTTCATGGGGCTTCTCGCTTTGGAAGTGCCCACGCGCACGCTGAAAGGCATGCCTTTTGAGTTCGCCGATGGCATGAAGGCGCGCGCCTTTGTTCTGGGCGATCGTGACACCACAAAGGTGGCGCAGGACGATCCGGAATGGGATGCACATTGGGATCCCATCTGGCAAAAAAACCGCGCTCCCGGCAGCGGAGGGGCTGAGGATGTGCACATCTGGATTTCTCTGAACGCGCAACTTGCGCAACCGGGTAAGGCTGATCCCTCCCCCGCCCTTGAGACACGCACCCAGTGGCTGCGCGATCTGTGCGAGACCTCAAGTGGCGGTGTACGCATATTGAATGCCGGTCGTGATAGCAGGGCGGATTATCTGGAAGCCAATGCGGTGTTTGACACCCACGGCGATGTCGTACTGCCCACACCCAAAGAGCATTTTGGCTTTGCAGACGGCATCGGTGATCCGGTGTTTGACGGGCAGTACCGCCCCGAAGACATGCCTGATCGGGTGATCGGGCGCGGCAAGCGCATGGATGGCAAATGGACGCCCATCGCCACCGGAGAGTTTATTCTCGGCCACCCTGACGAAAGTCAGGAGTTGCCCCCTGCCGCTATGCCACCTGAGTTTTCACACAACGGCACCTTCATGGCGTTTCGCAAGCTCCATGAAAACGTCAGCAGTTTCAATGAGGTGCTGGAGACGGAAAGCGCACGTTTCGCAAAGGTGATGTCGGTCCCAAAAGAAGAAGCGCGTGAAACGCTCATGGCCAAAATGTGTGGCCGCTGGTCTGACGGTGTGCCGCTGGCCAAACACCCCACATTTGCGGGCTGGCAAGCCTTTAAGGCAGGGCGCGGTTTTGACGATCCTGATCCGGTCAAAGCGCTTGAAAACCAAATGGCTTTCCTGCGCTCCCCCTGCGCCTCAGATTTTCGCTACGCAGATGACATGCCGGGCTACAAGGTGCCCGGCGGCGCACATATTCGGCGCATGAACACGCGCGACTATCTCGACCCGCTCAATCAGAACGGCGTTGATGCCGAAGGAATGCCGTACCCCAACAAAAACGCCACCCATGCGCTCAACAAACGGCGCCGCGTGCTGCGTCGTGGCCTGCCCTACGGCAGCTCAGATGCCCGCAAAAATACAGATGAAACTGAACAGGGCGTCGCCATGATCCTGATGGGAGCAAGCCTGTTTCGTCAGTTTGAGTTTGTGCAGCAGCAGTGGGTGCAATACGGGCTGGATTTTAACCAAGGCAACAACACCTGCCCGATGCTGGGCGATCACAGCACCCACAAACGCCATACCATTCCGGCGGATCCGAAATGCGGAAAGCCGCCCTACATCATGTCCAAACTCAAAACCTTTGTGGAGTGCCGGGGCGGAGAATATTTCTTTGTGCCCTCAATGACCGCCTTGCGGCTCATTGCTATGGGCGTGGTGGACCCAACATAAATACGCGACGTGGCGCGGGGTCAGAGCCAAAGCCATTCAATCACCGAAAGCACCAGAAACACAGGAATAGAAAGTCCTGTGGCCAACAGAAGGGCCGCCGCCTTCGTCCATTTGGCGCTTGGTGCGGTCTGGCCGTATACGGGGGTTTGTTTTGATTTTCTCATGAGTTTATTAACCATGATTTAGGTTTCAGATGCGTTAATGGCCGCATGTTTGATGCTTGCCCAGACCTCCCGCCAACCCCGCTTCAGCAAAGTGATGAATATCGCAAGGCTCTGGCGCTGACCAAGACGCAAACCTCCGCTCTGGAGGATGGTACGCTGGTGCTGCGGCGCAAATTGGCGGGTGTGTCTGTGGCAATGTTCCCCCGCGCTCAGCTCTCCCTAGACACCCTAGCCGTGCTGATCCGCAAACCTATCAAGGGCGGCAGCCTCCACAAACACCTCTTGGTGTTAAACCCCGATCAGCCCGCCCCGTGGCTGGGCAAGCTCGGCGCGGTTCCGGTGATGACCCCGCAGCACATCGCGGAGCTGTCTTTGCAGGGTGATCTCCGCGCGCAACTGCATCAAAAGTGGCGCAATCGATTGCGCTTTGCCGAACAGCAGGATCTGCGTATCACACGGCAGAACATGACACTGAAACCTGATCAGTGGCTGCTGCAACAAAACCAGGCCCAGCAGAAAGAGCGCGGCTATAACGGCTGGCCCGATGCCCTCACGCTGGCCTATGCCAAGGCAAACCCTGGGTGTGCCAAGCTCTTCACCGCTTTCTCCGGCAAGACCCCTGTCGCTGCGATGTTGTTTTTGCGACATGGGCACAGCGCGACCTATCACATCAGCCATAGCACCGCTCTGGGCCGCTCATTGGCCGCACATAACCTGCTGATGTGGCAAGGCATGTGCTGGCTGGCCACCAAAGGGGCTTTGCATCTCGATCTGGGCGTTGCCTCCACCGAAGGCTCCGCAGCAGGCCTCGCCCGATTCAAACTCGGAACCGGTGCAACGATGCGCCCACTCGGCGGCACGTGGCTCTGGTGGCCGCCCATGCGCGGGATGCTGCGCCCCCTGAGTTTGCTGGACCAAAACCTGATGAAATAAGCAGGCGGCCAATCAAGCCTGCAGATGACATCAACGAGCCTCAAAGCAAATCGGGCCAAATCCTTGAGCAAATTGCACTTTTGAATTCAATTCGTAAATTCTCGGATTCAATTCAAACAATTTGCGATATTTGAGGTCTGAGAATGGCCGTTTAAAGCGCCCAAAATTAAACCCCCAATAACAAAATCCATCTACAGCGGCTCCAGTTTCAACAATGTAAGCGCAGAAACCCGCTATGCTCTCAGTCGCAAAAAACGCCAGAATTTCGTTTAAGATCGGCGCAGCCTTCGCCACCCTCTTGATCGCCTTCGCGTCCCTCGCCTTTTATTATGTGAAATCTCTGGAGCAGGTCTCAGAGAGTGTGTCGGAAATCTACGAAAACTACTTCACGAGCACCATCAATGTGGGCGTGGCCGACTCTGCGCTGAGCCATCTGTTCATCGCCCAGAAATCCCACATCATCGCCCCTGATGATGCCGCGATGCGCGCACTTGAGGCGGAGATGGCAGAGGCAACTGCGCAGTTCACAGAGCGCATGCAGGCCTTTGAGAAAACGCTTGATCCGGGTCTGGAAACACAAGCTTTCCAAGAGCTGATGGGCAAAGCCACGCTGCTCTTGAGCCTGAATGACAAAATCATCCAGCTCAGCCAGAGCAACAATGATGAATTGGCCGCCGAACTCAGCGCAACTGAATTCGCAGCGTTGTACAAAGATATCAGCACCCTGAGCGCGACCATGCTGGCCACCAATATCGAAGGAGCGGCGCATTACTTTGGCAAAACGCAGAGCTCCTATGACAGCACCATGCGCATCATTGTGATCGCAACTGTGGTGTTTACCCTGTTTGGCGTCTCCGTCGGGGCCTTTCTGGTCCGCTCGATCAGCAGTCCACTCGGAAAGCTGCGCGGTGTCCTCAATCAGATGGTCAAAGGCGAAGGGCAGCTTGACGCCGCAATGCTGAACCGCCGCGACGAGATTGGCCAACTGGCCCACTCCGTAACCGACCTGAAACACGCTATTGAGGCCACCTCGCACGCAGAAGCCGCGCAAAGAGAGCGCGCAGCTCAGGAGGTGAGCCATGTTGTCGAAACACTGAGCAAAAACATTGACCAGCTGTCTCGCGGGGATCTCACCGTTTCCATCGACGAAGCCTTCGCTGGCCAATATGAAACCCTGCGCGCCGACTTCAACCAACTTGTTGAACGTCTCTCTGATACCATCACCTCCATGAAGGATGCCTCTTCCTCCATCCGCACCGGCGCTCTGGAAATCAGCCATTCCTCCGGGGATCTGGCCCATCGCACTGAAAGCCAGGCTGCCACCTTGGAAGAGACCTCCGCCGCCATGGATGAGATGACGGCAAGTGTGTCCGCTGCGGCTGATGCGACAACCAATGTGGCCCAGACAATGGACGAAGCGCGCGCGCAAGCCGCGAGCAGCAGCCAAATTGTTGAGAACGCGGTGAGCGCCATGACCGAAATCGAGCACAGCTCGAGCCAGATTGCGCTGATCGTCGCCGTCATTGATGACATCGCGTTCCAGACCAACCTTCTGGCGCTGAATGCCGGTGTCGAAGCCGCCCGCGCCGGCGATGCGGGTCGTGGTTTCGCCGTGGTCGCCTCCGAAGTGCGCTCTTTGGCGCAAAAGTCCTCGGATTCCGCCATGGAGATCAAAAACCTCATTTCTGCAAGTGCGCAGCAAGTCGACAAAGGCGTGGAGCTTGTGGGCAATGCGGGCGCTGCAATCAACGGCATTGCCGACCGCGTAAACCACATTTCCAAGTTGGTGTCCGAGCTGTCAGACAGAGCCGTGGAGCAGGCCAGCAATCTCGCCGAAATCAACAGCGGCACATCTCAACTTGAGCAAGTCACCCAGCGCAACGCTGCGATGGTGGAAGAAGCCACCGCAACCAGCCAGGTGCTCAGCAATGACGCTGAAACCCTGTCGGAAATCGTCTCGTTCTTCCAGATTGACAGCACCGAATCAGCTGTGCCCCCCGAAGAAACTATCGCCGCTTAACAGGCCTGACGGCGCTTCATCTGCACCTTTTTCGGTGTGAGCTCACATGAAGCGCCTTCAGATCGCATCGCCGCGTTCTGGCAACTACGCACCACCGCCGCGCCCAGATCTCTGCCAATAAAGGCAATCCCGTCTCTCCGTTGCCCGAAAAGACACACCTGAGACACGAAGAGGTCCCGCACGCGTCCTAATTTTATCACAAATGAAGGGCATTTTCGTGCCCCATGACGACACTGGGGATGACTACGGACTTTGTTCAAGTAAGTTCACGCTTTCATAACAAACTCGTTGCTTGGTGCGCACTCACACTCTAGGTAGTGTCGGTTCGCAAATAAGCATCGGGTAGAATATCCGTTGTGCTACGGGACTTACGAAACGGCCCTCGCTGGCATCCTCTCATGTGCGTTTAAGAAGTCTTTTATCTATCTGGGGTTAGCTCTCAGAGAACTATGCATTCTGCGCGCGCAGACTTAAGGAGGTGCTGAAATGTCAGGCGGTAGTGGTAGCGGGAGCGGCAGTGGGTCAGGTGGACGTCGTGGTCGCGGGAGCGGCAGCGGCAGCGGATCAGGTAGCGGCGGCGGTGGCGGCGGTCTCGCCCCCCTCACTCTGGGTCCCGATGGCGTCGTACGCGGCGGCAACGGAAGCGACAATATCTTCCCTGGCTTCACCGATGGCGACGGCGACCGCGTAGATAGCAATGATGCGCGCCTCCCCGGAGAAGCAGGCAATGATGACATCATCTATGCCAACGGCGGCAACGACACAGTCAACGCAAGTGATGGCAATGATTACGTTGATGCGGGTGCAGGCAATGACGTTGCCTACGGTGGCGATGGCAACGATGTGGTTGCGGGCAACGAAGGCAACGACACGGTTTATGCTGGTGAGGGCAATGACACGGTGTTCGGCGGTGGCGGCAGCGATCGCATCTTCGCTGGCTCTGGAAATGACCGCATCTATGGGGACACCCAGACCGGAAACACCGGCAATCTGATCACCAATGGGGATTTCTCCTCAAGCTCCGGCTGGCATCGAGTAGACGAAAACAATGATGGCGTGGCGCCATTTGTTGGCGGCGGGCGTGCACAGTTCAATCAGGGTGGCCGCGCCCCAGGCGATGCGATTCAACAGACCTTCGCAACAAATATTGGCGCAGAGCACACAGTCTCTCTGGACCTGTTTGAAGACCACTCAGGTGTCGCGCATCATGGCTTCCGCATTGATGTTCTCGACGCAGATGGCAATGTCATTTCCTCTGAATCCGTCGCGGTACAAGACGGCACGACAGAGCATGTAAGCTTTACTTTTACTGCAACAACTCCAAACACCACGCTGCGCATTACCAACACAACAGCGACCGGTAACAGCAATGGCAGCGATGGTAAAATCGATAACGTATCCGTTATCGAAACCCCGTCTGTGGCGGGCAATGATACGATTGATGCGGGCGAAGGCCACGACTATGTGGACGGCGGCGATGGCAACGACTCGCTTCTCGGTGGCGACGGCAATGACACCGTCAATGGCGGCGTTGGCAATGACACCGTAGATGGTGGCATAGGACATGATCAAATCGACGGCGGCGCGGGCAATGACAGCCTGTACGGCCATTGGGGTGGCGACAACATCCAAGGTGGCAGTGGCAACGACACTGTGGACGGTGGCTTCTCTACTGACCACATGGACGGTGGCGATGGCATCGACACGGTCAGCTTCCAACGTGCGTTTGGTTCGGCCGATCAAAACGTCGACCTCGACCTGCAGGCTGGCACAGCTCGTCTAAGCGATGGCACGACGGAAACTGCCACCAACTTTGAAAACGCAATCGGCAGCGCCGGTGACGACACGCTTGCCGGTACCGATGGTACCAACGTGATTCAAGGTGCGGACGGCGACGATGTGATTGACGGCCGCGGCGGTGATGACATCTTGATTGGCGGAGACGGCAAAGACGTCGTTTCCGGTGGCGACGGCCGCGACTATCTGGAAGGCGGTGACGGCAGCGATACGCTTTATGGCGGCGCCGCAAATGACACGCTTGATGGTGGCGATGGGGATGACACCCTGTTTGGCAACGAAGGTTACGACACCTTTGTCAGCAGCGATGGCAGCGACAGCATCGTCGGCGGTCTTGGCCGCGACACCTACAAGAGCGCCGACCCTGCGGATGAGCACATTGATGCCTTCATCGACGATGGTGGCAACGGTCACATCGACAAACTGATCGAGGGCTCACGCGATACGGTCAATCAGGTCGAGCATTTTGTTGCAGATGAGACTGCAAATGATGACTCCATTACGCTGACCACCAATGTCACCGACGTGTCAACGATCACGGGCTTTGACAACAGTGCCTCCGGGGTGTTCACCCCCAACAACGGCGCTGCGATCAACTTTGGTGGCCCGGGCCAGCCCACGCTGCGCGACATTCTGGACGGCAATGTTCCGAATGTGTCGCCAGGCGGCACCTACCGGATCACCGATGGCGACGAAAGCGGCCAAGTTGGCAATATCTCCTTTGAGAACTTCGAAGAGATCAACTTCACCGTTGTCTGCTTTGCCCGCGGCACGCAAATCGCAACCTCGGAAGGCGAGGTCGCCATTGAGACCCTGTCGGTTGGCGACAAGGTGATGACCAAGGACAACGGCGCGCAGCCTATCCGCTGGATCGGCAACCGTCATATCTCGGCGGAGGAGCTTGAAAAGCACCCGAACCTGAAGCCCGTGCGCATCTCTGCCGGCGCTTTGGGGCCGGACATGCCCAAGCGTGACCTGGTGGTCAGCCCACAGCACCGGATCTTTGTCAGCTCCAAAATTGCCGAGCGCATGTTTGGCAAAAGTGAGGTGCTGATCGCCGCCAAGAAGCTGACCATGTTCAAAGGCATTGATGTGGTGGAGGACAACCCGGATGGCGTGTCCTACTATCACTTCCTCTGCGAGAACCACGAGCTGGTCTGGTCGGAAGGCACTGTGACCGAAACCCTCTTCACCGGCACCGAAGCGCTTAAGTCCCTTTCCCCGGAGGCGCGGGACGAGATCTTTGCCATCTTCCCGGAGCTCAAGACCGGCGGGGAAAATGGCATTCCGATGATCGCGCGCGCCACACCAAAAGGCGCAGAGCTGCGGGTATTCTTGGAGCGCATGCAGCGGAACCGTAAAGCGCTGGTGGATCCCAAAGTGACGACTTCCGCCGACGTTCAAATCCGTCAGTGAGGTAAGCCATGAAGGACACGCACAGCGTGGACCGTGTCGGTGGAGTTGAGGTTGCAAGCCTCATCTCGGCCACAGAAAAACTCCTCGGGCAGCCGGTGATCAAAGCCAGCTGCCCGGGTGGGCGTGACCGGGCGGTTTTTCGGATGTATCTGGAAGATCAAACGGTGATTGTGTCCCGACGGGACAACACCAAAGGCGCTGCACGGGAGCGGCGCATTTTGGAGCATGTCGCCCCCTGCACAGATCATTTCCCTCAACTGATTGGGGAGCATCAAGGGTTTCTGTTTCAGACAGATATGGGCCCGGTGAGTCTCGCAAATCGGATCGGCGCCATACGTCCCGCTGAACAAAAGGCGCTGTTTGACGACGCCATTGTTTCGGTCTTCAACTATCAAATGCACATCGGCCGCCCCTTGCCTCAAGCTGAGGTGCCTGTGCTGTTTCAGGACAATGCGAAGCGTCAGTATTTTTGTGACGGCCCCATTCGCACGGCATCGGTCTTTGGTCTGACGCTTAACGGATACGATCCCGACAAGCTTGCAATCGAATTTGCGCCAACAGACGCGTTCTTTCTGAAATGGGACAACCGGCTCGCAAACGCTTCTGTCGCACCATCAGGCACAATTGGCTGGTTTGATTTTGAGGACAGTTTTGTCGGTTCAGGTTTTGAAGATCTGGCTTGGTTGGCAGCCGACGAATATCATGCGCTGTCTTTTGCCGACATTTACCCGCTCTTTGTCGCGCGGATCGAAGAATATCACGGGCTGGCCGCCCCACTTGTGTTGCGCCGGTTTCATTTGATGACCACCCTCCTGATCGCGCTACGCACGCGCCGCATCGGGCGTCACCTGATCAAACGACGCCGTTGGTACACCCGGCAGGAGATCGACAGGTCAGACCGCGTTGGCGCGCATCCGGAGATGGTTCAGGCCCTGCTGCTGCGTGGCGAGACCTTCGCAGCGATGGAGAAAGAAACCTGGCCTCTCGTGAGAATGTTTGAGCAGATCCGCGAACAGCTCCAGGGCGCCCGAGGCTCGGCTGCCTGACATATGAAAGTGCATTTCATATGCGCTTACTGGAACGAAAAACCTCTCAAAGGAATAAGAGCGCAGACGCCCCCATCTGCGCTCTTATTTTAGTTTAGCGACGGTATTCAAACCAATTGAACTCGTTACTTAAATTGGGTCTTCGAAATTAGATCCCAAATGCATGCGCGCATTTCTGATCTTTTTGCCAAAAGAAATTTCCGACTGTTAAACCTCACGGCCTGCGCTGAGCTCTGATTAGCACCCAGTGCGTTTGACAACTGCTTGCGACGTCTTAAGCACAATGCGGATGTCAAATCCCATGCTCATGCGCTGCAGGTATTCGTAGTCCATAGCCACACGGTCGTCATAAGAAACGCTATTGCGACCGGATACCTGCCAAAGACCCGTAATACCCGGTTTCTGAGCGAGGTAGAATTCTTCGCCGTGACCGTATTTCTTAAGTTCATCCTGAACAACAGGACGCGGCCCGACAAAACTCATTTCGCCGACCAGAACATTCCAAATCTGCGGCAATTCATCCAAGCTGGTTTTTCTCAAAAAATCACCAAACTTTGTAATACGCGGATCATCAGTCAGTTTATGGTTTTCATACCACTCTTTTGCCGCTTCCGGATTTTCACTCAGATAGGCTTGGAGCTTTTCCTCTGCCCCCATAACCATTGTGCGCACTTTCCAGCATTTGAATTTGCGACCGTCTTTTCCGACACGTACATGGCCAAAAAAGCCACTGCCGCCGTCGCGACGCGTCACAGCCCAAAGGCAAAAAATGACCGGCGCCAAAACCGGAAGCATGATCAAGGCCAGGATAACATCGAAGGCACGCTTACCAGCACGGCGATAAAACCGGTTTGCCGAAGCGCTGACAGTAGCCTTGGTGGCTGATCTTTCATCAGAGCGAGTGAAACTCTGTCGGGCGAACAAAAATCGTTCTTCCACAATATCTTTCATGACCAAAACTCAAAACAGAACTTACGAAAAATAGCGAAAAGTATTCTTAGGTATTGGATAAACAGTAGTTTGATTCTGATTGTAAGTAAATTTTTAACTTATCTATATTCGTGGCTTTTCTGCACTGCAGAGATTTATTGATTCTCCATTTTTTGGTGCCGCGCGTTAGTCAGGAAAACCTGACTAATTTACATAAAAAAGAAATCACCCTGAAATTCACGCACAATTAGATTGCGCCATTTAGCGAATTGGAAAGTGAATTTGTCCTCAAGTTAAATTTAGAAAATACGCATAAACGACATATACTTACACAAAGCATTCCAACAAATACCACCTGCGAAATAAGCGTATGAATCTCTCGTAAAACAAGGGGATTTGCGCCCTTTATGACATCCCCTCATTTGGGAGGGCATCGAGACGCAGGCATTCATTTATTGGCGTATTTCCTTCAGGGAGTTCACAATAAACGTGTTTTCCAAGACCGGATTCAGTGCAGCTGCAGCGCCCAAAATATCAACACTCAAAAGTCGTTTGCAGCATTGCCTATCAAAGCGGAAACAATCACCGCATCGCCTGGTAGAACGACGGTGTCACGTGTCGCGTCCAAACGCTCGATTCCGGCGTTTGTTCTACGCAAAATCACGTAGTTCATATCCAAAAGATCGCTGGCGGACCCCAAAATCACCCCATTTGAGGAGAGCACAGCCAACCTTTGGCGCTGATTCTCATGACGTTGCCGCAGACCATCGCGGGCCTGCACAGCGCTCCGCAAGGCTTCCAGCGTTTCAATTCGCCGCTGGTCATGAAAGTTGGATTGCGCGCGGGATGCAGCAATCCAGTCACTTTGCGCACGCGATTTTTGCGCCTCCAATTCCAAGATGCGCGCGCGTGCCTCGGACTCAAGACGTTCTTGCGCTGTGACAATGGTCGCGCGCTGCAGACCCCGCTCCGCCAGAGATCTGGTGTCCTCCAACTCCTCCACCCGACTCCGCACAACGTCCTGCTGAATCTCAATCCGGCTGTACAAAAGAGCGATTTCCGTTTGCAGCTCTTTGAGATGCTGATCCCAAAGTGCGTCTTGCTTACTCCCCTGCGCAATGAAGGTGCTCAGCAGCTGTTGCTCCAACCCGAGCTGCGCATCGATGATCTCTGGCAAAGCGACTGGCATCTCGCGCGGATCGACATCTTCTGCGGCAAGCACCGACTTGCCCGCCAACTGCGCTTCCAAGCGCGCCATCCGGACTGTCTGGTGCACAATTTCAAGGGCCGCCGCACGAAGTTGTCCTTCGGCATCTGCCTGAAGCAGTTGCCGCTGATCATCACTCAAGTCTGTCAGCGAAACGCCGCCTGCCAAACCAAGCGCAAGCTCCACGGTCAATTGTGGCAGGAAATCAAAAGAGCCTGGGCGCTGCACCGCTCCGACAATTACGATGGGCGCATGGCTCACAACCGCCAGACTGATATCCGGATTGACGTAAAGCTCCGCCGCCTGCAGGTCTTTCTCAAGGGCTTGCTCGGCTTCCTCCAGTGTCAGTCCCGCGACACGCGACTGGGCCAGCCCTGCGAAACGCAGATGCCCATCCAGATCAACGGTGCCGGTCATGGGTTGCGACTCTCCCAGCAAACTCGCCTGTAGACGGTCGCCAATGACCAGCTTGTAGCTCTCTCCATTGGCCATCCTGGCGCCTGAACTCAAAAGCGCGGCCCACAGGCCCAGCGCGCATGCACTCGCTCTAACCATAATTGTAGTGCCTCACATAATAGTCGGGATCCTGCTGTGTGGAGACCATGGTCAAAACCATGCCTTCCGGACGCGCCCCAATACTGGCGAGATGTGTCAGCCCCATTTTAACGGCACGTTTGGGCGTCTTACGCCAACGCACCAGATACAACAGGCTGTCCGCCACCCCTGCCACCATCAGCGCATCGGACACCGCGAGCACCGGCGGCGCATCAATGATGACAATCTCATAGTGACGCTTCAGCGTTTCCACCAACTCAACAAGTTCAGAGTGTTTCACCGCATCAGACAAAATGCCTTTGGAGGAGGAACTGCCCAGAACATCAAAATTCAGAGAGCCTCCGCGCATGATGGCCTGACTGAGCGACACTCGCCCGGCGATGAAATCCCCAAGGTCATGCTCCATTGTCAGATTGGCTTCGCGGTAGATCGCGGATTGGCGCGTATCCAGATCCACGAGGATCGTAGTGCGGTTGGAAATCGCAAACATCCGCGCCAGCGCCAGAGCCGCAGTTGATTTCCCTTCATTTGGCACAGAAGACAACAGAACATAGCTGTGCGATGTCCCGCTCTCCTTTCGGCTGAGCAAGGTTTCCCGCAGCTGCCGCAAGCGTTCGCTGAACAAGGAATAAGGATCATCTGCCAGAGAGGCAAAGATCTCTCCGGGGCCAGTCCAATTACCTTTGGGCAGGCTGCCCAACACCGGGAAGCCATGCGCCGCTTCCAGCTGCGCACTGCGCGCAAACCCATGGCTGCTGGTTTCCAGTACAAGCGCGGCGATCAACCCGATCACCAATCCTAAGACCGCGCCAAAGGCGGTCAGCAGCTTCGGGCGCGGTGCAGACGGACCTGAAGGGATTTTCGCAGCATTGATCAAAAAGGCTTCGGCACTTTGCAATTCGACCTGTGAACGCGCCTCGCTCAAACGGGCCAGCCAATCCTCATAGGTGCCGCGCAGCGCATCTGCCTCGCGTTCCAGCTGGCGCAGCTCAAGCGAAGAGCGCGAGATAGCGGCCAGCTTGGCCTCCAGTTCGCTCACGTTCTCCAGCAGCGCCTGCTCGCGGAACTCCAGAATGCGCACATCATTACGAAAGCCCTCAATAACCTTGCGCGCCTCATCGGTCATTTCCGCATCCAGCTGCGCAATCACCGAAGCAATTTGTCGCCGCTCTGGGTGCTCTTCCCCCAAACGCGTTGCGAGATTGGCGTCCTCTTGCAGCAAAACCAGCCGGCGCTCCCGCAAGGTCGCAAAGAGAGGCGAGGACAAAAGATCGCCAACAGCGGGCGCACCGTCTCCCTGCAACACCGCCTCGATCTGCTGAACCTGCGCCTCTTCTGCCGCAATTTCCGCGCGCACCCGGGCCAGTTGATCATTGAGCTCAATCATCTGCTGAGACACGATATCGCTTGAAGCCCCATCGCTGATAATCTGCGCGCTCTTGAAGTCTTCGACCGCCGCCTCGGCGCGTTCAACCTGCGTGCGCTGCGCCTCCACCTGATTGGACAACCATGTGGTCGCACGCAGCGCCGCCTCGCGCCGGTTGACGATTTGCTGCTGGATATAGCCATTGGCGAGATTGTTCGCCATGAGGCTGGAGAGCTGCGGATCCACCGTTTCAGACAGGATCTCGATGACATAGGACTGACCCACGCGCCGAACCGAAAGCCCCTCGCGAATGCGGGACGACACCCGGTTCATCTTCACTCGCTCCGGCGGGATCAGCGCAGGTGGCGCGTCGACCTCCGCTGTGTTGTCGGTTTCTGAGCTGTACGCGGGCTTTTGTGAGCGAAACCAGGAAAACGGCGGCAGCGGCGCATTGGCCTCGGCATAAAGCGCATCAATCCGGTCCACACCAATGCTGCTGATGGCTTGTTCAAGCAACTGATTGGATTGAATGACCGCGACTTCGCTGTCCAAGATCGGATTGCTCAACTGCAAATCAGACACCAGCGCTTGCGAAGTCGAAATCTGCGTATCCCTTGGGTCCAGCATCAATGTGGCGCGCGCGGTGTAGTAGCTCGTCATCTGCGCAGTCAGCACATAAAACAACGCCGCGACAGCGAAGGAGCATCCTAAAATGAGCCATTTGCGCCGCAGCAAAGAGTGCACAAACTCGCTCAGATCAACCTCATCGCCCTTTGCATTGGATGCGGGTCGAACGATGTAGGAGCGCTCCGTGCCCAGGTCTTCGTTGCCAAGCGTATTCACATTCAATCTCCGTGCAGCGCCAAAACGCTCTGTCATCTCAATTCGAAAGACGCCTCATCAATGGCGCGCTTTATGCGCAGTCCTCCGGGGTGCGGCACTCAGCTTTTGAGCGACACACCCTGCATACCTGCCCTCAATTTTGGCCGAAAAGGCACCGGTCGCATTGGGCGCCCCAACAGTTCTGATCCTCGGGCGATACCTACGGCGAGCCCCGCCATCGCAAAAAATTCCGTGCCCAGATTGGGTGTCGTCTTGGTCAGCATCGCCTGCAGAAAAACCGCGCCACAGCCATATTGCAGGGCCGAGACCACCAGCGCCTGCTGTGACGCGGGATCCACCGCCCGCGCGCGGATCACCCCTACCAGAAACGCTCCGAACAACAGGGTTCCAACCAAGCCAATATTGCCCAGTGTCGCGCCAAGCCAACCGTTGCCGCGCACCGATCCGATGCCTGCCCCTAGCGTCCATGTGTCCCAGAAATTGACAAACGCCTGCCGGTTCCAGCTCATGCGCTCCACCCCAGAGGAGGAGGACAGCTTGGAAATCAAAACGTGGTCAAAATAGTCCCCAACCGCAGGCACAAGGTTGAGGATCAAAACAGCGGTTCCGACAAAAAGCGGCAACAAGACAGCAAAAGCACCCAACATCCTGACCTGCGCCGGAGGCAAATGATCCAAATGCATGTGGCGCAGCTGAAGGCCGAGGAAAATCAGCATAAACGCCCCCACCGCCGCATAGGTGCCACTGGAGGTGGAGCGTAGCACCAGAACTGTCACAACCAGCAGACAGATGATCGCCAGCATATTTGAACGGTCACCCACCCAATATCGCAGCCAGAACCCGAAGAGCCCGATGGTGTAATAGCCAAAGGACGAAGGCTCCGGAAACCCTCCAACCATGCGCTTTGCCCCCAACAGCATCTGGTGGTCGAGCATCTGATAGCCGGAGGTCCGGATCACGCTCAGCAAATCCGGCATACCCAGCGCGTAAGAGGCGACATCTGCAAATCCAAGCGTGGCGTGCACAGCCAATGCCGCCGCCATGGCACGCACCACATGCTGCGGCTCGGGCCGTAGCCGGTAAAGCGTGGCGAGCACCAGAAAGGCAGAGGCAGACAGAAGAAGGCGAAAGGCCTGCGCGATATTGCTGTTTGACGGCTGCAAGGGCTGCAGCATCGGCAGCGCCCGGTCCTCATAACGCACCACCTGAAAGACCTCGGTCTGACCGACAAACAGGCGCGGCAGGAAAATCGCCGATACAACCGCCCCGATCAAACACAGCAAAAGCCAGAACCCGGGACGATAGGGGCGCAATGTTCCCAAAGTCTGGCTAAACCAACGGCGCTGAAAGAAGAGCTGCATCATCATAACCAGCAGCACAATATCGCTGACCAAGAGGGATGTGCCGCCAACCGCCGGAAAGGTAATCGCCGCCGCCGCACCAAAAGGCAAAGAGACTATAAAAGCCCAAAGCCCGCGATACGGCCCCTGCAACAGCAGGACACTGCACAAAAACACGGCAATAAAAGAGGTCGAGACGAATTGCATACCAAACCAGGTCTCAAATACGCTTTACTTACAAATACCGACAGGATGTAACATTTTAAGGCAATTTAATAGCCGCGTTCCCTATTCACGCGCCAAAACCTCTGAATTACCGATATCGCGCCCTATGGCGCACGAATTTTCATCACCCGTACTTTGGTTTCTTTTGTTCAAAACTCGGATTTACAGGACAGATGGCAGATCGCGCTCCCGCAGCCCAATCCTCAGGTCAATCCAAAATCCAATCCGGCGCGAATGCGGCGCTCTCCATAATTGGCCTCGCATCGCAGCAAATATCCGGATTTGTCATCACGCTGTTGGCGGCAGGCTTTCTCGCCCCCGTTGAATACGGTGTCTACACGCTGGCCATTGTTTTTGTGGAGCTGGTGCTCGCGTTCACCTATGCGGGGTTTTACCATTTTGTCGTTACCTCTTCGGAGGATGACACATCCGTGCTTTCCACCATGTTTTGGCTGATGCAGCTTGTGGGCTGGATTGGCGGTGGGGCACTCATCGTGTTTGCCTCATGGTTGGCACAGGTCTTTGACAGTCCTGATCTCGCACCCGTCCTGCGCTATCTGGGCCTGCTGCAACCCTTTGCCTCCGGCATGGCCTGGGCCGGCGCCGTTCTGATACGGCGTCAGCAGATGCGGCGGCACTTCATCATCATGCTGCTGCAAAACAGTGCCGCCATGCTCGGCGGCGCAGTGGTGCTTTGGCTGTGGCAGTCGCTCTTTGCCTTGGTGGTCTACCGCTATATCCGCGTTGTCATCGGTGTTTTTCTGTACGGCGTCATGACGCCGGATCGACCCCATTTCCTGTTTGACCGCCCAATGGCAGCACATGCGCTGCGCTATGCCTCAGGCCTTTATGGATCCCGCCTGCTGGTTTTTGTCTCAAATTTCGGCACAGACCTGTTGCTGGCCTATTTCTTCACAACGGCAGAATCTGGTCTCTATCGGTTCGCCAATCGGCTTTCGACCGCCACCATTGATATCGTGGGGCAACCCTTGCGCAGTTTTGCACTCAACCAATTTGGTGCAGCTGCCCGCACGGGGGCGCAGCTGGAGCCAGTGCTCAACCGCTTTTGTGGTGTGATGGTCATTTTGATGGGGGGCTTCGCCGCCTCCATTTTGGTGTTCGGAGCCGATCTCGTCACCACACTCTTTCACCCAAGCTATCTCGCCGCCCTTGGCGCCCTCTATGCGCTGTCGGTGCGCGCCTTTGCCGGTTTTGGCAATGCGCTGATCCTGCCGATCTTTGCCGCCCGCAACAAAACGCAGGTGTCGATGTATCACAATCTGCTCTGGACCAGCGTGATGATCGCCACCATCTTTGTCACCTCTGATCAGGGCCTGAACACGCTCGCCTTTGCCCAAGCCTGCGTGGCCATCCTCACAGCAATTGCCGCGCTCGCACTCATTTCTTGGCAAGGCGAGGTGCCCATTCGGGGCGCAGTTTACAACATCCTCATCGCCTTGGCGGTGGTGGGCGCCTACTACGCTGCCGCCAGTGGCCTGTGGCTCTGGATCAAAGGCGGGATTGGCGTCAGTGGTCTCAGCCTTGGCATCGGCCTGTCATTGGCCACGCTTCTGGCTCTGGCGACGATCGGCGCGGGAATGCGGCTGCGCGTGTTTGATATGAGGGTGTTTGCCGAACGGTAAGCCCATCATACCAAGCCACTACAGACAGCTCCCGTTGCGCGGAACTCGTAGCCTGCGAGCGCTGCGCCCACCCCTGATTAAGCACGATCTGGCATCCCCCTTGCCCATCAAGCTCAGGCACCCCGCCTGACCGATTGACCATGCGAGGACACAGCTTTGCCGTCACCAGATGATTTTTCCCAATATCCCGTCACCCTGAACGCTCCCGCGGTGTCTCTGCAGGAGATCACCCCAAACGACAGCGCAGATCTCAGCAAAACCACACGCGCCCTGAACGTCGCCAGCAGCGGCACGGTGCGCCTCACAACCGCCGATGGCTCTGTGGCCACGCTTTTTGTTGCCGCCGGGATCACCTTCCCCGTGCGCGCCACGCGCGTCTGGGCCACAGGCACAACCGCAACCGGCATCATCGGGCTGAGCTGATGATTGGGATCGGCCTCGACATCTCTGCAAGCACGCTTGGGGAAGCCGGAACAGTCTCACCGCAACCCAGTTTCATCGCCTTTCTCGATGCAGAAGGGCAATCCAACATCGTGGGCTTCAATTCCATCGACAGCCTGCCTGCCTCCGCACGGCGCCTCTATGGGGACGTCTCCCAACTCTCGATCACCGCTGGTGCAGGAACCTCCACGCCAACAGTGGAAACCCTGCCTTACGTGCTGGCCGCAGCAGATGAAACCATCGCCGGGCAAGAGGGTCGCTACGGGGAGCGCTGCCTCACGTCCGGTGGCGGTAGCGGGGGCACAGGCCCAACCATCGGCCTCGCCGCAGCCTTTGACACAGGCACGCTTTGGGGAACGGCCAACGCGCTCCTGCTGGCCAAGGCAGCCACCGCAGGACAACATATCGACGCCTTCCGCCCAAGCCTTTCCGGGCAGGTCTGGCAAAACAAGGTCCACGGAAGACGCCATCTGCGCCAGACGCTTGCAAGCCTGCCTGCCCCTCTGCGCTATCAGGCAAAAATCTGGTGGCAGGGCGAAACCAATACCAGCACGCCACGAGCCGAGGCCAACCTCACGCACCCCGACATCACCGATTACGCCCAGCATTTTGAGGAGATCTACGCCTTTGAAGAGGCCCAAATGGGCGCGCAGCCGCCTTGGTTTCTGATCGCATTGTCTCCGATCGAAACCTCCCTTGGGTCCGGCCAACCCGATCCTTACACCGCTGCCATCAACGACCAATTGCGCGGCCTTTGCCGCTGGCACATCGCACAAGATGGCACCATCACCGACGCGGCCAACGGCGGCCATCCTCAGCGCTATTTTATCGAGCACGGTTTGCGCAACGGCAACAATGTGCATCTGACAGCATCTCAAATGCAGCAACTCGGCCAGCTCATCGCCAATGCTCTAATTGATCTGCGCGGTGCCGTTGGCGCGTCGCAATCCTACGCACCGGCATTGCGCCCTGTGATCACGCAATTCGCCGAAACGGACATCTCAGACGCAGATCTGACCCTGGCCTTGCGCAGCACTGATGGCGGCACGCTTTATGTGGCAGCACTGCCCGCAGGCGATCCGGCACCGACGCCTGCGGAATTGAAGGCTGGCATCGGCTTCCTTGCCACTCAACAGGAATCTTTGCCAAGCACTCTTCCCCCCGGCGGACAATCCACTGTCCTTTTAAGCGCCCTGCCGCAGGACACCCCAATGGACATCTACGCGTTGCTAACAACAGACGAGATCAACAGCCCCCTGCAATCGCTCCCCGACATCACCCTGCCCTCCAGCGCCTCGGTCTGGGATGTGACCTATCAACCAAGCCTGTTCAGCTACTCCGAAAATGGGGCATTGGTGAACAATGGCGAGACCGGCACCCGCTACGCGCGCGGCACCCAAACACGTGAAACAGGGAAGTTCATCTTTGAGGTCGATGTGTTCGGGAGCGTCGTCTTTGTCGGGGTCGGGGATCAGGATGCGCCGCTGGGCGGCGGCACGAATGGTGTGCGCAAAGCAGGCTGGCTGGGCACAACGCTGCGCTTTTCCGGTAGCGGTCTTCAGCAGATGGGGTCCCATATCAACAGCCAGACAACCGTGCAGGTGGCCGTTGACTTGACAGCCCGCCAGCTCTGGCTGCGCCCTTCCGGCGCGCCCCTCTGGAACAACACTGCCGATGCGGATCCCGCCACCGGGACCTCTGGCGCAGATATTTCGGCCGTCCTTGGCCCCCTCAAACCGCTCGCAGGCCTTGGCCCTGGAACAACCACCGGCGCACGGTTGCGCACCTCTGGCCTCACATTGCCCCTGCCAACGGGCTTTCAGCCCTGGGGCTAGCGGGAGGCTCCGCAAATGTGATCCATCCCTAGCGCTTCCCGCTTGACCCCGGACAAAAGCATGCCAGTCTGAGCTTATACTCCGATCTCAGACTGTGATGCCTCTGTTTCCCCGCCTGTTCCGCACCAAACCGCTCACCGAGAGCGCGCTTGCCCCGCAAAAGCCTTTCTTTGCCATCGGCGATGTACATGGCTGCGCCGATCGTCTGGACGCCGCCCTTGGCTGGATCGCCGCCCGCCCTGAGGACGCAGAAGCACCGGTGGTGCTTCTCGGGGACTGTATAGATCGCGGCCCCAACAGCGCGGCTGTGCTGCGTCGGCTGTTCAGCCTGCGTACCGCCTGGCCGGACCTGATCTGCCTGCGTGGCAATCACGAGGAAATGCTGCTCGGCTTTCTGGATGATCCGGTCCAATACGCTCCAATGTGGCTTGGGGCTGGCGGCGCAGAAACCCTGCAAAGTTTCGGCCTCACACCGACCACCAACAGCGAAGACGCGCTCTATGATCTGCGCGATGCCCTTGCGCAGGCCATGGGTGTCGAGATGATCCAATGGATGCTCGACTGGCCCTGGCTCTGGCAATCCGGCAACATCATTGCGGTTCACGCAGGTCTCGACCCAGCCCAATCGCCCGATGCCCAAGACCCGGCAGTGCTGACTTGGGGCAATGCCGACTGCTATGACATTCGCCGCAAAGACGGACTGTTTGTGCTGCACGGCCATCTCATTGTGGATCGCACCGGCCTGATCAACGGGCGCATCGCAATCGACAGCGGCGTCTATGCGACCGGCGCGCTCACCGTGGCACGGATCGAAGCCGGTGGCCTTACGCTAAAGACAATAGACCAGCCTCATCCAGATGCGCCGCAAACTGCGCCGCCGCTGCCTGCCAAGTGAATGCGGCACTCTGGGCGCGCCCTGCCTCGGCCCGTTCTTTCCTTTCCTCCTGGTTGTCAGCGATGTCCTGCATCGCAACAGTCCAAGCTTGAGCGTCTTCTGGATCGGCGTAGCGCGCCGCGCCACCACAGATCTCCGGCACAGCACCGCGCGGCGCAGCAATCACCGGACAGCCGCACATCATCGCCTCTACAGGAGGCAATCCAAATCCTTCCGTCAGCGATGGAAACGTCAGAGCCAGCGCATTTTCATATAGAGAGCGCAATTGCGCATCGCGCACCCGCCCCAACAGGCGCACCGACGCACTTTCCCGCAAACCGTTTTCGCCAAATACCCGCGCATTGCCGCCACCTGCTATCACCAAGGGCGGTGCTCCCGCGCCGCGTCGCTCGGCCGCAGCAATCAACATTTTCAAGTTCTTATGCGGCGCCAAGCTGCCTATGGCGAGAAAATACCCCTGTGGCTCCAGCGCAAAATCTTTGAGGGTTCCCGGATCCGCAGCGGTGCGCAAAATATGGTCCGCCCCATTGTGCACCACCCGCGCCTTGCCGCGCGGCACGACACCATGCGCCTCCAGCTCCCCCGCTGAAAAGCGGGACACGGTCAGAACCAATTTGGCCTTCCGCCCCAATCGCGGCTGCACCGCGTGATACCACATGCGAAAGGCGCGCGCGTATGCCTGCCGCTGTGAGAACGCCTGCGCATCATGCATCATAACCACCTGATTTGCCAAGGCAATCGGCCCGATATTGCAAAGGCTGAGCAAGGTCTCCTCTGCCGCCAGACGGGGCAAAGAGACCTGTTCCCAAAGTTGCCCCTTCAAGATGCTGTCGGAAATTTCCACAGACTTGATCAAAGCGTCAGGAAAGGTTCCCAGCTCCTGAGTTGGTCCTGGCTGCGGCACCACACATCGCAGCTCCGGCGCATCGTCCCGCGCCAAAAACGCGCGCATCAGTTCCACAGCAACCCGGTCCACACCGGTTGGCGGTCGCGTCAAAAAGCGGCCATTGAGCAAAAGCGCCATCTCAAAAACACATCAAAGCAAACACATAAAAAACAGCCTCACCTTGCGAGCGGCTGCCGGATCTTTCAACACCATTGCCACTTGGAGGCGCAAAATCTGCCCAATGCTGGGCACTATCATCTCCCGCAGGTTGACAGAGCCCATCTTTCCAGCAGAGCTAAAACAGAGATCCGACCCATCTTTGTGTAGCAAGACCCTTCGGGGAGAGGTCCTTGTCTATGTTATGTAATGTACAAGTTCTGCGCGCTGTTGCCGCGACCATGGTGGTCCTGCACCACCTGCGCACGCCGTTGCTCCCATATGCCCCTTGGATCAAGGACATCCATGTAGGCGCGGCCGGGGTCGATATCTTCTTTGTGATTTCAGGCTTTATCATCACGCTGACCACGGCGCAGAGAACTGCGACGCCAGCACAATTCTTTGGACAGCGCGCCACACGCATCGTGCCACTTTACTGGCTGTTCCTATTGCTCATCGCTGGCATGGTGGCCATCGGCCTCCGCCCTGTGGGCCTCACTGACACAGACGCCACGCTGGCCAATCTGTTCAAATCCATGGCCTTCATTCCGTTTGAACGCAGCAACGGCGCGCTTATGCCCATTCTCGGTGTCGGCTGGACCCTCAACTTCGAAGCGTTTTTCTACCTGCTCTTTGGCACAGCGCTTTTTCTGCCCAGTCGCCACCGTCTGATGGCGATCACCACTTGCCTTCTGCTCTTGCCGCTGGCTGGCCTGCTTCTACAGCCCTCCGGCGCGGTGGCCCGCTTCTTCACCAACAGTATTCTCTTGGAGTTTCTCGCCGGTTGCTGGCTGGCACATTGGTACCTGAAAGCAGGCCCCATTGGCGGGCGGCGCAGCACCGGCTGGCTGTTGATCACAGCCGGTGGTCTTGGGCTGGCTCTCCCAGAGATTTTCGACTGGGGTCCAGATTTCCAACAGCTCATGCCACTTCGTTTTTTAGTCTTCGGCCTGCCAGCCTTCTGCATCGTGGCTGGCGCACTTTACTTGGAGCGCGCCTCCCAATCGCTCAAATCCCCGTTTTGGCAACAACAAGGCGCTGCAAGCTACGCTCTCTATCTGTCTCACACCATTGTTTTGCAAATCGGAGAAAAAGGGCTCGCAGCCCTTAAGCTCGACGCCCTATTGGGGCCCATCAGCACTGCGGCAGTGCTGTTTGTTGCGGCAATCGCTGCGGGCACAGCCACCCACCTCTGGATCGAACGGCCCATAACCCGCTGGTGCCGAGACAGTTTCACCCCAAAGGGATCACAGGCCTAGATCGCCAGCTATCGGTAAATCCGCTGCAGAACCGCGGCAACGCTCTGAATGGCAATGGCTTCGCTGCGCGAGAAGGTTTGCGCCGCCACCCGTTGCGGCCGGATCTGGATCACCCCTCTGTCAAAGCGATCCGGATTTCCAAGGACAGAATGATACTGCGCGCCCGGTGCGACATCCCTCTCGCCACGCCAATTCATCGTGTCCACCAGCCCCGAAAACCAAGGCTCCAGCGCAGCGTGCAAGGTCGGGCGCGGCGCTTTGGCAAAATCCAAATAGTTCACGCGACTCACCTTCTGCCCTCGGCGGGCCAGACTGCGCGCGGCTTGTTCCACCTTGATCCAATCAAGCGCCGCGTTGCCCAAACTTGGCTTATTCATCAAGCTATTGGTGGAGGGTTCAAATTTCGGCTTACGCCATGACGCGATCACATCACGGGCATTGCGATAGGCGTGTAAAAACACCGGAGGGCGTTCTGAGGCGGCCAAAGCCCAAGCCCGCGGCCCCGCCTTGGAACTGTCGAGCACGATCTCGGCACCGCTCGCAACCCGCACGCCGTCAAACAGCCGAGCCTGCAATGCGTTAAAACGTACAATGCCCGGATCGCGCGCAATCTTCCTGAGATCATACCGCTTTCGCACTAGAAACTTATTGCGGATCACGCTGTCCTCCAGCTCCGCAAGTTCCGCCAGATCATCCGCATCAATTTCAGCGTGCGACAAGGCGCTTTGCCAGAAAGTGCAATCGGGTACGGTGGCACCGCAGGAACACATCAACCCGTCAATCGGCAGCCGCCACAGTGCGTGGATTTCTCCAACGCCCACCAATCTGTCTGAACTGTTGAGGACGCGCTCCATAACGGTGGAGCCGCTGCGCCCGGAGCCGACGATGTAAATCAGCCTGTCCAAGAAACCACCCGCAAAACAAATCAACCAACGCTGCCAGCTTATCGCGCGGCCCGTTTGCGGTAAACGACACAGGCTATTCAGGCAGGTCCGTTTGGCCAGTCGCTCATTTTTTGATCAGGCTGCTTTGCTCAACGGTATCTCGTGTTCACGCGAGAAGTGCTTCCAAGCGATCATCCTGCTGGCCTTCGCCCTGCTGAAAGCATCCGAAGAAGTTGACGGCCTCACTCCTCCCGCCCAGCTGAGTGCGCGATGCCACAAAATCCGGACCACGCTCATCAACGTGCGCCAGCTTCAACACCAACCGGTCACTTTCAAAGATATCAAAGCTGATGGCGCGCTCACATACTTCATCGCCAGCCAGTGCCGTTTCATCGACATCGTCCCGCAACATATCTGATGAGCCACCATCGGTCAGAGAGTCGTCTACCGTCACCTCAGCCAAACGATCCACGCCATTTGCGCCGATCACATTGTCATCTCCGTGCCCGACAAAGAGCGCCTCGCCCCCTTGGCGGGAGGTCCAGCGGCTCTCATCGCGGTCAAGCTTCAGAGTTCTGTCTTTCAAGACATCGCGTTCTGCGGTGTCAGTCATTTTGTCTTCTCCACCTTGGCGCAGACCTTCTGGCTCCTGCACCGGATTGGGACTTTGCGTCCGATCTTCTCTGCCGACCATCGCGGCTTGCTTATGCGCCGGGCTGACGAACCGATCCGTTGAATGCGCCCCCACTCGATGAAAATGCTCCACAGGCTGTGCATACGCACTCCTCCCGCGACATTTAGGAAACGGCCACTATTCCTCAGTTCAATTCCGGCACCACAATTGCTTCAACAGAGTCGATATCTCTGCGAAGTTAATTTTCTACTGATCACTGGAAACGGTGGCAGCGGCATTACGCACGCGCCTGACACAAGATTATTTTTGCCTTTTGAATTATTTCGAGCGCATTTGCGAGACACGAATAGTTAACAAAATAATAATTCGGCAAATTGCCGCCGAACTGACGTTAAAGCAACCAGCAAACAATCGCCCATAACGCCGTCAGCAATGCTGACTTCGCTCACTTTCTGTTGATCAAGTCCCCAAGGGCGACACGCCAATTCAACGCTCAAACATTTCGATAATTTCGCCAAATCCAAACCACGGCAGCGTTTCAAAAATCACAAAATCAAAATTAATCCTTCATTAATCTTTTATGAACAATACTTAACCATAAGGAGAATAATTATGAAAAACATCTCCTCAAAATCAGCACGACATCTGTCGATAAATCGACCAGAAAGAACGGCAAAAAACCGAAACCGCCATGAAAACAAAGCCGCATACTCTTTCGTGCGGAACTTTCCTCAAACGGTTAGTTCATGCGCAAAAGAGCTGGCGAAGAGCCTAATTTTCAGGCAATCTCCCGCAGCGGGTGATAGTTTTGTGACAATGTTCTCAATAACTTGAGACAGTCACACGATACACTTATACCTGAATTCAGTTTCAGGATCTGCGTATACTTCCTGATTTTTTTTCAGGATCTGTAGATTAATATTGGAGATAACCCCGAATGAAAATTTCGCCGGTTTTACTTTGTGGCGGTTCTGGAACGCGCTTGTGGCCTCTTTCTAGAAAGAGTTACCCCAAGCAATTTGTCGAATTGGTTGGCACGCACACTCTTTTTCAAGCATCCGCTCAGCGCCTGACGGGCGGCATTGAAAATATGAACTTCTCAACTCCCGTTGTTATTACAAATTCAGACTTCCGTTTTATTGTCACCGAGCAATTAATGGATATCGGAATTGACCCCAAAACCATTCTAATTGAACCCGAGGGTCGCAATACCGCACCCGCCGTATTGGCAGCGGCCCTGCACCTCTACTCCGAAGACCGGGACGCCGTCATGCTTGTGGGGCCATCTGACCACGTGGTGCCTGATGTGACCGCATTTCAGGCCAGTGTCAAAGCAGCGCTGCCTGCGCTTGAGCGTGGTGAACTGGTGACATTCGGCATCACGCCAACCTCTCCGGAAACCGGTTACGGCTACTTGGAGCTCGCAGGCTCCCCCGAAAACGCTGAAGGCACGATCAAGCTGTCGCGCTTTGTCGAAAAACCAAAGCTTGAGGTGGCCCAGGCCATGCTTGAGCAGGGCAACTATCTTTGGAATGCGGGCATCTTCCTGTTCAAAGCCAAAGACATTATCGCCGCCTTTGAGGCGCACGCCCCCAACCTCATCCCCCCAGTCCAGGCCTCTGTTGAGGCGGCAGAAGTGGACCTTGGCTTCCTGCGTCTGGCGCCAGAGCCCTGGAGCGCGGCCGAAGACATCTCCATCGACTACGCGGTGATGGAGCGGGCCACCAATCTCTCAGTGTTGCCTTTCTCCGGCTATTGGTCTGATCTTGGCGGCTGGGACTCCGTATGGCGCAACAGTGATCAGAACGACCAAGGTGTCGCGCTATCAGGCAATGCCACCGATCTTGGCTGCCGCAACACCTTGCTGCGCTCTGAAACCGACACCCAGGAAATCGTAGGCATCGGCTTGGAAAACATCATTGCCGTGGCCATGAACGACGCGGTTCTGGTCGCGGATATGAGCAAGGCGCAAGACGTGAAACACGCCGTCACCGCGCTCAAGTCCAAAAACGCCCTACAGGCAACCGCATTCCCCAAAGATCACCGTCCTTGGGGCTGGTTTGAAAGTCTCGTCATTGGCGATCGCTTTCAGGTCAAACGTATCCATGTCCACCCGGGCGCATCCCTGTCTCTGCAATCCCATCACCATCGGGCAGAGCACTGGATCGTCGTGGAGGGCACGGCAAGAGTAACGGTGGACAACACCGAACAACTGGTATCGGAAAACCAATCAATCTACGTCCCGCTTGGGGCGGTTCACCGGATGGAAAACCCTGGCAAAGTCCCCATGGTTCTCATCGAAGTTCAAACCGGCAGCTATCTCGGCGAAGATGACATCATTCGCTACGAAGATGTGTATTCGCGGGGGCAAGGTGCCAAAGGATAGGTAGGTTTCGCCATGTTGATGCGCTCCCCGGCACGCAACATCGCACTTGTACATGACTGGTTCCCCGGACTTGCTGGAGGAGAGCACGTAACCGCCGAATTGGCGCGTGCTTTCCCCGGCGCTCCCATACACACTCTCTTTGATTTTCTCACCGAGGAAGAGCGTGACTACGCTACAAACGGCGGGCTCAGCCCGCTCAAGGTCAGCCGGCTCAATCGGCTGCCCGGCGTGCAGAAATACTACCGATATCTGCTGCTTCAATGCGCCCGCGAGATCGAAAAATTCGACATGCGTGGCTTTGATTGCGTGATCAGCTCCTCCGCCGCCTTTTCCAAGGGCGTGATCACCGGGGTCGACCAACCCCATATCGCGTATATTCACTCGCCACCCCGCTATGCCTGGGATCTTGCGCCAGAATATCTGGACAGTCTCGGTGGCGGCTTTCTGGGCCAGCTCAAGCGCCACCTTGCACACGGCATGCTCCACAAATTCCGCCTTTGGGATCTGCGCACGGTGAATATGGTGGACCACATCGTCGCCAATTCGGAATTCATCGCCAAGCGCATCGAAAAAGTCTACCGCCGTAAGGCGCAAGTGATCCACCCTCCCATTGATATGGAGCGCTTCCCCTATAACGAGGGCGCGCGTGATGACTACTTTGTCACTGCCTCCCGCTTTGTGCCCTACAAACGCATCGACCTCATTGTCGAAACCTTCGCTCGCCGCCCGGACCTCAAACTCAAAGTCGTGGGAACCGGCCCGGAGCAGTCGCGCATCATGGCCCTTGCCGGCCCCAATGTGGAGTTCACCGGTCGCCTTGCCGACGCCGATATGGCCAAATGTTTCCGCAATGCCCGCGCCTTTCTTTTTGCCGCGCTTGAGGATTTTGGCATGGTCCCGGTCGAGGCGCAGGCCTGCGGCACTCCGGTTATTGCCTTTGGTGTTGGTGGCTCTGCGGAGACCGTGCGCGGGCTGGACAAAGGCGACCCCACCGGCGTGCTCTATAACGAACAGAGCATTCCGTCGTTGCTCGGAGCGGTCGATCAGTTCCTTGCGGTGGAGGACGACATCAAACCCAAAGCCGTGCGCCGCCACGCCGAAAGCTTCCGCAAAGAAGTGTTTCAAAAGAAAATGCAGCAGCTGGTTGAGGAGATCATGTGACGACCCGACTTCCGGTTTTTGTCAACGGGCGCTTCTTGACCGCAGACACCACAGCAGTGAACACGGTCGCCCGCGAGCTGACCCTGGCCTTGGCCAAACTTCAGGCGACCGATGCGGACGTCGCCGCCCGCTATGACCTCAAAGTGGTTGTCCCCCCTACTGCCAAGAAAGCGGCGCAAGCTTTGGGCATCCCGTTTCAGGTCTTCGGTCGCCTCGGCGGCATTTTCTGGGAACAGCTGGAACTTCCCCGCCTGAGCCGCCGCGGCCGCATCGCCGGCTTTTTTAACACCGCTCCGCTGCTCGGTAAAAACCATGTCACCATGCTGCACGATGCCCATGTCTTTGATGCACCGGAGAGCTACAGTTTCCCCACGCGTCAGTGGCGCAAGCTGCTGTCTTATGGTGCGGCCACTGATGGGCGACTGGTGCTGGCGGTGTCGGAATATTCCAAGTCCCGACTGGTGGCTTTGGGCATCGCCAAATCAGACCAGATCCATGTGGTCTCAAATGGCGTCGGCCATTTGGCCGCCCTGCCTTCTCATAGCTACAATCCGAACAACACCCCTCTGAAGACGCCTTACTTCGTCGCCCTCTCAAGCCTGCAGGATCACAAGAACATCACCGTTTTGCTGCAGGCCTTTGCACGGCCCGACATGCAAAATGCCCAGCTGGTGCTGGTCGGAAAATCCACCAAACAGGCCTTCCTGAGCGCAGGCCATATGGTGCCGGACAACGTCCATTTCCCGGGGTTTGTCTCCAATCGGGAACTCGCCGCGCTCTATCAAGGAGCCGTTGCCGTGCTCACGCCATCTCGCACCGAAGGTTTCGGCCTTCCCCCTGCCGAAGCGTTGACACTGGGCACACCCGCCATCGCCGCGCCATGCGGCGCCCTGCCTGAGGTGTGCGGTGACGGAGCACTTTATGCGGATCCCGACAACCCTGAGGACTGGGCGATCAGCGCCCAACTCTTGATGAGCCAACCGGCGCTGCGCAGCTCTCTGATCGCAGCAGGCCGCGCGCATATTTCCGACTTTACCTGGGAGAATGCCGCCCGCGCGGTGATTGCCGCGCTGGATCAGCACCGGATTGTGTCCTAACCCTCTTCCATCATCTGCAACAACGCCTCATAGGCCTTCCGGCATTGCACCAACAGAGACGGCGCAATGTGGGGCACCGGCACGTCCTCTTGAGCCGCGCGCCGCTCAATCCTGGCATGGTTGCCACTTTGGATCGGATCGCCCGCCCCCGCCCCGATGCTCGCCGCCCGGCTGACATAGCGGTTCTGTAATGGAGGGCTCATCTGCAGCATGCCCTGAATGCGCGCCACGGCGGCCTCCGGATCAGAGAGCAACGCCTCGCTGCGCAACCCGATGCGCCACTCTGGCGCAAACCGTGGCCACAGGCGTGTGAGCCGCCGCACCCGCGCCAGGTAATATTGCGCCGCTGTGGTCTCATCGGGATATTCACTGGACCCCACATGCTGGAACAGATTGGCCACCGATGGGATTGTCGGCTCAGGCGCCCGCAACAAGAAGACCACGCGCGCAGCAAAAAACGCCTCGGGCAGGTCGCGGTCGAGCCGATTGTGGAGCATCTTGTCAAACAGATAACGCGCACTCGGCGACCACGCACTGCGCCTTGCCTGATTGACCGCCAGCTGCCCGAGGCTCCCGCGTCCTTGATAAGAGATATGCGCTTCGCCATAGCCTGATATCTGAGGATGGCTGCACAGCACGTTGGACAAGGCCGTCGTCGCGCCGCGCATGTGAGACATCACAAATATCGCGCGGTCAAAGCGGCATTGCGGATTGACCGCCGCCACCGCGGCCCCCACCGGTGCCTTCACAAATGATCTCACAGAAACGGTCATAAAAATGGCCAAACACACAGAATACAAGATTATTCCTGCGCCATCGCCTCCCCTGTGTCAAAGCTTCATGGACCCGAGGTGACCCTTTTCCCACCCGCTGCTCAGTTACGGGCAACCCCAGCATCAAAAAGCTGAAATCGGTGGCGCAAACTATTCCCATGCGTTGAACCATGTGCCTGCACGACGATGTCCAATGCCTGTCCCGCACCCAGTTTGACGTCTGTCAGTGCTATCTCTTCCTCGGTCTGCACAACCTGCTGCACCAGCACCTCACTGCCAGCCTTGATGACAACCATCATACCATCGCCACCTTGTCCTGTGATCTCCAGCTTGGCAGACACATCAAGCGTAAGGTCCCGCTCCGAAACATAGCGATGCACGATCCCGATCTCCTGAGCGCGGCGTCCACACAGCTGCATCCCGCGCGCCGTCAGCCACACACCTTCGGCAAGGTCCGTGCCAAGGTAAGGCGTCCAGGGTCTGCCTCGCGCCTCCTGCCCCGGTCGCGTGACAAACGGCACATCGTCAGCCCCAGCCACCTGCAGGAAACGCTGAAACCCCGGCGCTCTGCCCGGAGCGTCCCCCTCCGAAGGATAGGTAAACTGATCAAAGCTATCCGCCAGCAGCGCCTGCGCCCCCGGCCGAATATCCGTGCCCAGCGCAAGTGGCCGCTCCGCGCTGAACACCAACGGTGCCTCCCGTGACAAGACCATCTCTTCGTGGGTAGACACCGCCGCCGCATCTGCGCCGCGCACGGTCACATCCGCCGCCAATACAGTCACCAGACGCGGCGCCCCCCAAAGCACCAGCTTGCGGCCGCCATCAAAGGCGCAGCCATAGGTAAAGGCCCCGGCTTCAAATGTCTCCACATCCGTGCCCGAGAGTTCCGCAGCGATCATACGATAACTGCGCCCCGCAGGCTCAATCCGCCCATCGCGCGTGAACAGACCCGCATATTTCCCCCTGCGCACCAGCGGATACCAAGCGACGCGGTCCACAGCGGCCAATGCCATCTGGCAATAATACCGCAGCATGTAGCCCGGCGCCGCCTCCCGGTCGATATGACCAAACTCCGTCACATCAATGCCAAGCCCCGCCATTTCCGGATGCCGCCGCAACACCGCCACTTGCCGCACAAACTGTTCAGGCTCTGTGGTGTAGGGATGAAGCGCGATGGCATCTATCCACGCCGCCGCACCCTGATCAAGAAGCCGCCACAGAAAGCCTGCAGGGATTGAATGCGCGGCTCCACCAATGATGCGTACCTCAGGGGCTCGCGCACGCAACCTCTCTGAAACCGCGGCCAGATGTACCGCATGCAAATCCGCGCGCGCCATCGGCCCCAGCTTACGCGCCGGGCCTTTGACAAAACTGCCTCCGTTGAACTCATTGGCCACCTCAATGGCCACCACCCCGGGATAAGCCGTGGCCACCGCCTCCACATAGCGCGCAAAGGCGGCGATGCCGTGTTCAGTCATCACCGTATTGCCCGCCTCATAAAGCGGGTTGGCGGGATGCACGATCAGCGTTGTCGCGACCTTCTCCAGATCAAATTGCGCGGGAAAGCCTGTGCGCGGCCTGCCGAAGTCATAGGCAGCACCCTCGCGTTCCAGCTCTTTCCAGGAAATGGAATCGCGCATGTTGAGAATGGGAAACGCCTGCGCCAGTCGCAGCACCCGATCCTGCTGGTCCACCCCAAAATTGCTCGCCACACCAATGGGCGGTGCCCTCAATTTCCCCTCAGCGCCACTTTGCTGCGCAGATAAAAAACTACCCAACAGCACAGTGGCGATAATCTGCCTAAGCAGCGGACCTCTTTTGCGAAATACCACCAAACACACCACCAAAAAACCGGAAAAGGCACAACTGTCACTTTATCGCATTATGCAACCTGCTAGACATATAGACACTGGAAAATGAAATTTTTCGGAGTGCTTGTATGTCGGTTGCCCCAAAGCGCGTAGCAGTGGTGATTTGCTCGCTTGGTCGCTCTGACACTCTGGCCCAAATGATGCCCTATCTGATGCGGCAGACCGTCTTGCCCAGCCGGATCCTATTGGTGGTCACCAAACCCGAAGACGCGCCGGATTTTGCAAAACTTCTCCCCCATGCACCTGTCCTCCCGGAGGTGATCCTCTCGGAAAAAGGCTCTTCCCGGCAACGCAACGTCGGGCTGGATCACGTTGTGGATCAGTCCGACTTTGTCTTCTTTCAAGATGACGACTATGTGCCCAGCTGCCATGTGATTGCTGACATCATCAAAGCTTTTGAGGCCTTCCCGGAGGTGACCGGGGTCACCGGCAATCTCTTGGCGGATGGGATCAACTCTGAGGGCATCAGCATCAAGGATGCGGGGCATGCCGTTGTCAATTGGGAGCAGCAAGCTCCGGACGCTGGAAGGGGGGAACCCACAATCCTGAACTCCGGCCTGCTTGGGCTTTACGGCTGCAACATGGCGGTGCGGTCCTCTGCGGCCAAAGACGTGCGCTTTGACGAGAAACTCCCGCTCTATGCATGGCAGGAAGATCTCGACTTTGGCGCCCGCCTGCCGGGCCAGAAGGTCAGACTGCAAAGTCTTGTAGGGGTGCATTGCGGCGTCAAATCTGGCCGCGAGCGCAACGGCGCAATCCTGGGCTATTCCCAGATCGCCAACCCGCTCTACCTGATCCGCAAAGGCAGCATTCCGTGGCGGCGCGGCCTGACCATGTGCCTGCGCAACTTCGCTGCCAACCACCTGCGGTCCCTGCGCCCGGAGGCATGGGTGGACAGACGCGGCCGCGCCCGCGGCAACTGGATCGCCATTGCAGATGTGCTGATGGGCCGGTCTGACCCCGAAAAGATCCTGAAAATGTAGCAGCGGGGGCGCATAACCCGTTCCTTACAAATTGATTTCTCTGTGCCCTCTGCAAGTTTCACGGAAACGTGCGGATTTGAGAAACGCGCAAAGGTTGAACCTCGCATTGTGCAGCCACACGTCCTGCGCACCGCACCTCCCCAAGCGGTTGTCCCAAATGCAAGGAATGCATCATGACCAACATACTGATCCTCAACGGCGCCCAACCCTATGAGTTTGCACCGGGCCGCCTGAACGCCTCTTTGACCGACCGCGCCCGCACAGCGCTCGAAGCCAAAGGCCATGACGTGCGCGTCACAACCGTCGCCGAGGGCTATGACGTAGACGCCGAGATCGCGAACCACCAATGGGCGGACACTGTGATTTTCCAGTTCCCGGTCAATTGGATGGGCGTGCCATGGTCCTTTAAGAAATACATGGATGAAGTCTACACCGCCGGTCTGGACGGCCGCTTGAGTGCGGGCGATGGCCGCACCGAGGAGGCCCCCAAGTCCAACTACGGCATGGGTGGCGCGCTCACGGGCACCCGCTACATGTTGTCAGTCACATTCAACGCCCCGCGAGAGTCCTTTGATGATCCTGCCGAGGCTCTTTTTGCCGGTGGCAGCGTCGATGACCTGCTGCGCCCCATGCACCTGAACGCAAAGTTCTTTGACATGTCCGCCCTGCCAACCTTTGCCGCGTTTGACGTGATGAAGAACCCTGACATTGCCGCGGATTTTGAGCGTTTTGACGCCCATATCGCGGCACATCTCGCAGGCTAACGGCCAACGCCCTCAACCAAACTTGCATCCCAAACTCGGCGGCTGCACCAGTCAAATGTGTTGCCGCCAGCCACGTGTCGCCAGCAATAGGCAAAACTGCTACCCTGAGGATACCAGCTAGCCGACTGCCGGAGTGCCCTGATGCCCACGCCAGACATCCACCTCTATACCGCCGCCACAATGAACGGCTACAAACCGGTCCTTTTTCTGGAAGAGGCCGGTGTGCCCTACGATCTGACATTCATTGATTTTGGCAAACGCGAGCAGAAAGCGCCGGACTATATGAAGCTCAACCCGAACGGGCGCATCCCTACCATCGTGGATCGCTCAAACGGCGATTTTGCGGTGTTTGAGAGCGGCGCAATCCTTTGGTATCTGGCCGAAAAATACGGGAAGTTCCTGCCAACAGATCCAAACGCACGGTCCGAAGCCCTGCAGTGGCTGATGTTTCAAATGGGCGGTGTCGGGCCGATGATGGGCCAAGCCATGTACTTCCAGCGCATCGCCGCGCCCAATGGGCATGAAGAGCCCTACGCAATCAAACGCTATGTGGATGAGAGCCGCCGCCTTCTCGAAGTGCTCAACACCCGCCTGGAGGGCCGCGAATGGCTTGCGGGCGAGAATTACAGCATCGCCGATATGGCAACCTTTCCATGGGCACGTGCGTACGTATGGGCCAAGGTTTCGATCGACGGGCTGTCGCATCTGCAAGCGTGGTTTGACCGGATCGACGCACGCCCCGCAACGCAAAGAGCACTCACCATCCCCAAGGCCCAGCCGCAATTCTGGAGCGCCTCAGCGCAGGATGATGCCTTTGGCGCCGAAAACGCTGCGCGCTTTGCCATGGATGCAAAACAGCCCTAGGTCACACCAAGCGTCACGCTGCGCCGGTGATCTGCCCGTTTTTCTGGTGATCCGCGATCCAGTTCAAAAGCTGAACCTTGCGCAGCGGCTTCGTAAGAAATTCATCCATGCCTGCATCCAGACAGGCCTGCATTTCCCCATCAAACGCATGCGCGGTCAGCGCCACAATGGTCGGCTGCGCAATGGCCATTTTGCGAATGGCCTTCGTCGCTTCCACGCCGTTCAGACGCGGCATCGACATATCCATGAAAATCAGGTTGGGCGCAAAGCCTTCAACCATCTCGACCGCTTCCTGACCATCTTCGGCAAAGGCCAGCTCCAGCGGTTGATCCTTGAGGTATTTCTTCATCAGGAAACGGTTGGTCTGATTGTCCTCAGCCACAAGTATGCGCAGCCCCGGTTCGATCTGTGCGGGCACATCTGTGTTGGCAGCTTGCATAGGGGACAGCTCAGACTGCTCCACATCTTCATAAGGGATCTCAACGCAGAACGTCGCCCCTTCGCCGGGCTCGGACTCCACCATGATACTGCCACCCATCACATCCAGAATGTGCCGCGTGATCGAAAGACCAAGCCCCGTACCGCCAAACTTGCGCGAGGTCGCGGCTTCGGCTTGAGTGAAGTGATCAAAAATCTTGTCCTGCTGATCTTTCGGAATACCGATCCCGGTGTCGCTGACTTTGCAGATCAGGCGCCGCCCGTTTGCATCACAGGTATGGCGCAGCATCACATCCACACCACCAGTGTCTGTGAACTTGATGGCGTTGCCCAAAATATTGGTCAGAACCTGACGGATGCGCCCGTCATCAGCCTTCACATAGTCCGGCGTGCTCTCCCCGACATTAAAGGTGATCACCAACCCTTTGTCGTCCGCCGCAGGGCTCAACAGATCCAAGGTCTCCTTGATGCAGGCGTGCGGTGAAAACACCACCGGGTGCAACTGCATGCGCCCGGCATCCAACTTGGACAGGTCCAGAATGTCGTTGATGATCGCCATCAGCGACATGGAGGATCCGCGAATGGTCTCGGTAAAGCGCGCCTGCTCTGTGTCCAGCTGGGTTTCGGCCAATAGGTCGGCCATGCCGATCACACCGGACAGCGGCGTGCGAATCTCATGGCTCATATTGGCCAGAAACTCCGCTTTGGTGCGTGCCCCCTGCTCAGCCGCCTCTCGGGCCGTCACCATATCTTGTGCGAGCTGCCGCGCCTCGGTCACGTCCCGCTCAATGGACACGAAGAACTCAACTTCGCCAGCCTCATCCCGGATCGGGAAGAGGTTCACATCCACCCAGATGCGACGCCCGTCCTTAGTCACATTCTGCAGCTCACCGCGAAACGCACGGCCAGCGGCCACAGCATCCTCAATGGGTTTGTAGCTTCGCAGCTCTTCGATGTTGCCGGTCAACAGATCGACAATGGCCTGCCCCTTTGCCTCAGCCAAAGAAAACCCTGTGATCCTTGTGAAAGCGTCATTCACCCAGACGATGTGCCGGTTCTTGTCAGAAATGATCACACAGTCGTTGGCGTTGCGGGCCACCAGAGACAACTGGCGCATCTCGGTCTGCTGTTCCTGCAGGCGCGCTGTCACCGCCTTCATCTCTGCCCGCTGCTGACGCAGATCCTGAGTGATACGGGCGTTTTCCAGCCCCGCCTTCGAAAATGCGATGAACATATAACACAGGCAAAACATCAGCATCACGCTGGAGGCGCGGATGAGGTAGAACGGCTCAAAGGACCCCAGCTGCAGGGCATGCACCCCCATCAGAACAAACGGGGCGCTGGCATAGAAAAACAATCTGCAAATGGCTGTTGCCGGGTTTTTCGGCAGGGCAATTGTCGCATTCACCGCGCCTATACAGAGCGCCCCAACGACAAACAGCAAATCAGCCTCTTCAAGCTCCGCAAAATAAAACACCGCAATGCTGGCCACAAAGGCGCCACCCTGAATGGCGCTGGAGATCACAGCCAACCTTTGCGCAGGCCGCAACCGCCCTGCGTCAATCAGGCGGCGCACATGGGTTCTCAGTATATGGCTGTCCAACCAATCACCGCCAACAGCGAGCAGAAAGGCAATCGCAACAATCCGCGGATCCAGCGCAAAGCTGGCAATGAAACAACCAATCGCAAACAGCACCAGCCGCGCCTTCCAACGCGCAGCCCGCTCCTGTGCATACTCTTTAAGCAGCGGACAGCGATTGCGCTGCGCGGCATCAGCCGGCAGGGCGTCCTGCGCAGAGTAAAGAGCTGTCGGTGCCTGGGTCATGGTCTCGTTAGAGGATAAAAAGGTATTCAGAAACTATTCTAAGGGTCACAAACGTTAACATCGCGACTGGGAAGACCGCCATTTTTCATAGCGTTTTCAGTATTCTAAAAATCATTTGTTGTAAATTTTAAGTTGATCACGGGGCTAATCGTGCGGTCAGACACTTACTTTTGGGTGAGCACTCAAGTCAAGCCACCCGTTATGCGGTTACACGCCGCGACGTCACGTACAAACCCGTCGCCCGCCAGCAGCGCATAAAAAATCGGCAAACAGCCAAGCCTCAACCCACCGGCGGGTTTTGAAACCGATGCGGGCCAAAGGGCGTCTCCAGCGCATGCTCCAGGAGCTCCAAGTGATCCTGCCCATAGAACATGTCCCCGTTCAACACATAGGTGGGCGAGCCAAATACATTGCGTGCCATGGCCTCCTGCGTGTTTGCCGCCAACTGCGCCTGCACGGGCGCCGACATCGCCGCCTCCAGCAGCCCGACCGCATCTACCCCTTCACGTTGCAGCACCTCGGCCAAGGCCCCTGCATCGCTCAAATCCATATCGTCACGCCAATGACCCTGCAGCAGGGCAAAGGCCAACCTGTCCAGATCAAAGCCCGCCTCTGCGGCTGCAATCATCACACCACTGGAGAGCGCAAACGGCGCATCGTGAAAACTCGGACGATGCCCAAGCACCTCCACGCCCCGGAACGCGGCCCACCGCTCGATTTCGCGACCAAAGAAATAGTCCACATGCGCCTGCGTCCGGCCTGCAAAGGACAGCCCGCCTGCATGCTCCACAACTGGCGACAGCTCTATGGGGCGATGCCGCAAACGCGCGCCCTTCCTGGCACAGATGTCCAGCAGTCTCTGATGCCCGATATAAGCAAAGGCAGAGTGGGTGGAGTAAAAATATTCAATCTCGATTTCAGCCATAGCGGGACGCTAACAGCGGCCCTCCCCCATAACCAGAAAAAAGCTCCAGCCCCCTCCGCCGCCCCGCACAACAAATCAGCAGCCGCCGGCTCAACTCCGCCTGTGGCCCGTCACATGCAGATAATACTCTGCCGCTACGACAACCCATGATAGCTTATCTGCGGCGCATAGCGGCACGCTCATCTGCCGGGGATCGCTGAGAATTTCGATCAGTCCTGCCCCCTTTCAGAGCCTGTCAAATGTGCCGCTGCGGGCCCCAAGGCCCGGTCTGTGCCAGTATGGATAGTGTTAAGGACGAGAGACATGAAACGGCTTTTGATTGTCACCGGTTTTGAATCTTCCGGTAGCGTATTCCTTGCCCGCGTGGCCTCACACGTGCTCCAGAAATGCAAAACCTTCGGCGCGTGGGATGGCTACGGCTGGAACGGCGACAGAGGCGACGATCTGGTGATCATCCACCGCTCGATGCCTTACTCCCGCGGGCCAAAAAAATGGTTTGAGGAGCTTCAGGACGAGATCAAGGATCTGGCCGACTATGATGTGCGCTTCGTGATCTGCACCCGCGACCTTTCCATCAGCCGCACAAGCCGCCAGCTCCGTTTTGGCGGCGCCACCGCGACGTACAAAGCCGATGATGCGCGCGCGCGCGACATCTTCGCCAACATCATGCAGACACATGAGTATTACATCTTCAGCTTTGAAAGCGCACTGGCGCTGCGGGAGATCTACTATCAGGATTTCTACAAATGGCTTGGGGTGGAGAGCAGCTTCTCGCCCCCGCTTTTTGATGCCAACGCGCCTTATGTGAAGTTCAAAACCCCGCAGCGCGCCATCAAACTGGCCCGCATGTCCGCAAGCCGCTTCAGGCACATGGTCCGCATATAAAGTTCCAAAAGCGCCGCGAAGCGCACAAATCTCTGACACATGTATCTTTTGGGAAATGGCAGGGGCACCAGGGCTCGAACCCGGGACCTACGGTTTTGGAGACCGTCGCTCTACCAACTGAGCTATACCCCTAACGTGAGCAGTTTCGTAGTGCAGTGCTGCAGGAAGGGCAAGAGGGAAAACGCGCAAAATGCGCTCTGATCGCGGCTTTCTTCCCTTGGCGGGACCGCGCCTTCCCCAAGCAAAAAGGCCGCCCTGAGGGGCGGCCTTTCCGTAAACAATCAGCAGAACTGATTATTCGACGATTTTGGACACAACACCGGAACCAACGGTGCGGCCGCCTTCGCGGATCGCGAAGCGCAGGCCGGCTTCCATTGCGATCGGTGCGATCAGCTCAACGTTGAACTTCAGGTTGTCGCCAGGCATCACCATCTCGGTGCCCGCTGGCAGTTCAACAGTGCCGGTCACGTCAGTTGTACGGAAGTAGAACTGTGGACGGTAGTTCGCGAAGAACGGGGTGTGACGGCCACCTTCATCCTTGGTCAGGATGTAGGCTTCTGCTTCGAACTTGGTGTGTGGGTTCACGGAACCTGGCTTACACAGAACCTGACCACGCTCAACCGCTTCACGGTCAACACCACGCAGCAGCGCGCCGATGTTGTCGCCCGCTTCACCGGAGTCCAGCAGCTTGCGGAACATTTCAACACCGGTACAGGTGGTTTTCTGAGTGTCTTTGATGCCAACGATTTCGATTTCGTCGCCAACGTTGATCACGCCACGCTCAACACGGCCGGTCACAACAGTACCACGGCCAGAGATCGAGAACACGTCTTCGATTGGCATCAGGAACGGCTCGTCAACCGCACGTGGTGGCTGTGGGATGTACTCGTCAACA
>NZ_CBDDGH010000004.1:0-541127 GCF_965227725.1 Shimia sp.
TGTACTCGTCAACAGCTGCCATCAGCTCTGCGATTTTCTCGGAACCGATGTTGGCGTCGCGGTCTTCCAGAGCCGCCAGAGCGGAGCCTGCGATCACAGGGATGTCGTCGCCTGGGAATTCATACTCGGACAGCAGCTCGCGGATTTCCATTTCCACCAGCTCGAGCAGTTCTTCGTCGTCAACCTGGTCCACTTTGTTCATGAAAACAACCATGGCAGGGATGCCAACCTGGCGGCCCAGCAGGATGTGCTCACGGGTCTGTGGCATTGGGCCGTCTGCTGCGTTCACAACCAGGATCGCGCCGTCCATCTGCGCCGCACCGGTGATCATGTTTTTCACGTAGTCAGCGTGGCCTGGGCAGTCAACGTGTGCGTAGTGACGTGCTTCGGTTTCATATTCCACGTGCGCGGTGGAGATGGTGATGCCACGTGCTTTTTCTTCTGGCGCGCCGTCGATTTCGTCGTACGCTTTGAAGTCACCAAACTGTTTGGTGATCGCGGCGGTCAGCGTGGTTTTGCCGTGGTCAACGTGACCAATGGTGCCGATGTTGCAGTGCGGTTTACTGCGCTCAAACTTTTCCTTAGCCATCTCGGGCGCCTTCTACTTTGTGGGGGGCCGGTCTTGGCCCGTTTTCCTCTACCGCGCGCGACATATTTGGTTGCGCGCAAAAAATCAAGCGGGTTTGCCGTTTATCGACGCAGCTCTCGTTCCAGCTGCGCGCGCTTACGCTCATCTTTCTCAGACGGCCAGCATTTTGCGAGCTCTTCGGGGGGCACATCGTCCACCAGACAGGCCCGATTCTCATGCATCCAGCGCTCGATCTCACGCGCTGCGTTGAAGGTGAGATTTTCCAATTGCTCTTCTGCGGTCATGGTAAACCCGCTGGACGTCACGAGCGTGCCACTGCCAAAGCTTTCCAGCACAATGATCTCGCGCGGCTCTTCGTTGAACTTCGCCCCCGCACGGTCATCCCAGGCGGTGACGGTGAGGATCAGCGCAGATTTCGTGGACAGCAGCACCGGCACACCGCGTTGCGCCAGCATGTAGCCTGACAGGTTGATGCCAAAATGCACCAGACGCTCCCCGTCATAGCGGCCCAGACGCGCATCGACCGCGTTCTTCATCGAGGCAATCCACTGCTCCTTGGGCAACTCGCGCGACAGCGGGCCTTTCTGAAGATCCGGCGCCACCACAATGTTGTGGCCCATTGTGAAATCCCCGAGGTCCAGCTTTTCGCTGGTCACTTCGGTGCTGCGCGCACCGCAAGATACCAGCACGGCCAACGCCGCCAAACACATCCCGATCCTGCCCATGTAAGCTGTTCCTGCTGCTCGTCGTTGTGATTGAGCGATCACATAGCCGATGCCCGGCTTTCACGCAATCTTGGCCTTTATTTGAGTTGATCCGCAGCCTACACTTTTGCGTAGAAGGATCGACATGCCAGATGATGTACATCAGTCCCAGCTGACCGAAGCCGACCGCGCAAAGGCCCTGCCTGTTTCACGCTAAACTTGCCACCGAGCCGCTTGGGCTCTGGGGCTCGCTCAAGGCGGCGCGCAGCAATCTTCTGTCGATCCTGCCGGAAATTGCCGTGCGCCAGCCCATGGTGTCTGGCCGCACCGGATTGCGCTGGCACATGGTGATGGACCCCGGCGCCATCCGGCAGATGCTTCTGGAGAAGGTCGACGACTATCCCAAGTCCCGCGCGACCAAGAACATCCTGCGCCCTGCCATCGGCGACAGCCTGTTTATCGCTGAAGGCGCACACTGGCGCTGGCAACGCCGCGCTGCTGCGCCCGTGTTCACCCACCGCAACATCAGCAACCTCGCCCCCGTTATGGCCGCCGCCGGAGAGCGCGCCGCCGACCGTATCGCGACTGCGGGACCGCGCGCCGTCGACCTTCTAGATGAGATGGTCAAAACCACCTTTGACGTGATCTCGGAAGTCACCTTCTCAGGTGATGGCAGGATGGACAGCGGCGCGGTGCATGAGGCCATCGACGCCTATATCGCAGAGGCTGGCAAGATCTCCTTACTGGACATGCTGGGCGTGCCCGACTGGGTGCCCCGCCCCGGCCGCATCCGCACCGGCCAGGCCATGGTCGAGATGAAAAAGGTCGCCGACACGGCCATCGACTCCCGGCGCGCGCGCGGAGCAAAAGACACGCCGGATCTGCTGGATCTGCTGCTGGCGGGCGAAGACCCGGAAACCAAAAAGCGCATGAACACCGCAGAGCTGCGTGACAATCTGCTGACCTTCATCGTCGCCGGACATGAAACCACCGCGCTGACCCTTGCCTGGGCGCTCTACCTCTGCGCTTTTGACCAGGAGGTGCAAACAAAGGCCCGCGCCGAGATCAACGCGGTCTGCGGCGACGCTCCGATCACCGGCGATCATGTCGATCAGCTCACCTATCTGCGCCAGATTGTCGAGGAAACCCTGCGGCTCTACCCACCAGCAGGCATCATTTCCCGCACAGCGCAAAAGGCAGACTCGCTCTGCGCCCGCGACATCCATCCCGGCGATACGGTGATGATCCCGATCTACGCGCTGCAGCGCAATCACCAGCTCTGGGACAATCCGGACGCGTTTGACCCGGACCGCTTTGCCAACCGCAAAGCCATTGACCGCTATGCCTACCTGCCGTTTGGCGACGGCCCCCGTATCTGCATCGGCGCGAGCTTTGCGCTGCAGGAGGCCGTGATCATCCTCGCAGCCCTCCTGCGCCGTTTTCACTTTGAAGACATCGCAGGCCGCCCGCCAAAGCCAGTGATGATCCTCACGTTGAGGCCCGAAGGCGGAGTTTGGCTGCAAGCCAAAGAGATCAATCAGGCTCGCGCGCCTGCCTACTGATGCAGCGAGAGCGGCCTGCTCTTACAAACTGACACAGCGGCTCCTAAGTCAGACGAAAGAACAAGTGTAGCGTCGAGCAACACAGTTTAGCTGGCGTCTGAACTGCGTCGCCAAAACAATACACGCGAAACTGTGTTTCCAACCAGCCAGAGCCCCTCTGATGGCATGCCTAAATGCAGACGCCGCCTAAACCAAAGACCAAAAGATATGAACAGACGGCGGCAACTACAAAACAGTGGCCATGGCATCCAATGATCGCTAAAGCATCTGAAAACAATGTGTTATACACTTAATACAGGATATCCGATGCAAGATCGTTACGCCGGTGACGTCGGAGACTTCGTAAAGCTCGGCCTGCTAAGAGCCCTGTCGCCCGGACATCAGCTGGGTGTTGCGTGGTACCGACACCCCGACGAGAGCCATAATCAAGATGGGCGGTACATCACATACCTAGATCAACCGGAGCGGTATCAACATCTGGACCCGACGCTCTTCTATCATTTGCGTAACATCGTCAAAGAGGCGCGCTCAATCAGCTCTCTGTTGCCGGTGCTAGATGGCGCAGTCTCGTTTGATGAAACCGTTGACACGAGCAATGTAGCACCGCGCGAGCGTCGCGATTGGCGTCGTTCTTGGTTTGGGCGAGCGATGGATCAGCTGTCAACCTGCGACCTTGTTTTCGCAGACCCAGACAATGGCATCATCGATGACGATGACAGGCGCAAAGGACGCGCAAAGTTTGGTAAACAGATGCCGCTGGCAGAATTACAAAAATTGGCCCAGGGCCGTTGCGCAGTGATCTATCACCACAATACTCGGCGGCGAGGCGGCCATGACGCTGAAGTCGACTATTGGCTGAAAGAGATTGGGATGCCAAGTTTGGCGGTTCGTGCGACGTCCTACAGTCCAAGAACATTCTTCGTGGTGAACCCCAGCAAAGTGATCGAAGAAAGACTACAAGATTTCTGCCACCGATGGGCTGGCATGAAAGTATACTTACATACAGCAAGCTCACATCGCTAATCTGAACACACTCTCCACAAATACGCGGAAATCACAGCCGACCACCCAGGGTCGCGGGCTGGCATGTGTGACCCAAGACAGCCGCTGCAAATTTGTTGGACAACGCCACAAAAAGAAAACGCCGACCATTCTCATGATCGACGCTTCACATGCTTTTTGTCTCAGGCAGATCAGAAGCCGTGCTTCTCTTTCAGCGCTGCAACCGTGTCCTGATTGGCCGCGAACCACGCGTTGAACGAGTCAACAATGTCGCCGCGCGTGCTGGAGGACAGATGATAATCCGCCTGCGAATTCGGCAGGCTCTCATCAAAGACCAGCGCCCCTTCGTCCTGCCCCATTTCGCTCAGAACCCGGTTCAGAACATGCACGTTTGCATAGGCGCCATCGATACGCCCCGCGAGCGCTTGGCGGACCAGGCCGCTGAAGTTCGGGTTCTCTTTCAGCGTCACCTGACCTGCTTCAATCCGGTCCAACCAGGAAAAGGCCGTAAAACCCAAAACCGTTCCGATCTGCGCGATCTCATCCACAGGTTTGCCGAGGTTCTCAGGAACCACCATCACCCCTTCCACGGTCGCTTCGACCACGGTGGAGTAGTGCATTTCAACGCCGCTCTTCAGATCAGCGGACCAATAAGCATTGTCCGGATATTTCAAATCCACATCCCCGGACACCACCGCCTGCATCAGGCGGTTGATCGGCAGCGCTTTGAACTGCAGCTCATGCCCTTCATCCGCAGCAAAGGCGGACAGCACATCAGCCGCAAAGCCGGTGTAGGATTTTCCGTCCCATTTGTAGTGCGGCAGGTAGTCGATGTTCTCAACGCCCACCACAAGGGTTTCTGCAAGGCTGGCGGTGCCAGACAGGCTGGCCAGTGCGAGGGTGCCGGCTGCAAGAATGGTTTTCATGGCTGTGCTTTCTTTTTGACCGAATGAATAAGTATTCCAGCGCTGGACCTAGGTTTTTCAGACTAACAAAGTCTAAAAACCGGCCCCGCGCACAGCGCTCAGCTCAGCAAAATTCGGTTCAAAATGGAGAAGTCTTACGGCTGTCGAAACGAACGTCGCAAGACCTAGAGCAACAGGCTCAGAGCCAAAGCGCACACTAATTGCAGCACTTCCTTTTTGACGCCATATGCGCGTCAAAATCGCGACATTATTTTCCGAGAAATATTCACGCAAAAGTTGAGAGGGCCGACCTTGAATTATGCACTACTAACCGTAGATGTATCCGCTAGATTGCTGGGCTTCATTGGGCTCTTCGCGATTGCCACGTTTATCTCACTCGCTGCCCCAACATTCTCCTCCCCAGAAATCATAAACGCCATTGATGCGCTTGTGGTCATTCTAATATTTTTGAAAGCCATGGAGTTCCTGCTACCGGGCAAATTTGAGAATGCAATGCAAGATGTGTTTGTTCGAGGCTCCGAACTACTAAACCACCTGGCAAACCTCATATTTATCGGCGCCCTTTTCTATCTGCTGTTTAGGCTATTTGACGCTCCCGCGTCCGACAGACAATTTGCCACGGCACTCCTGCTTATGGCCGCGTCCGCCGCAGCGGCACTTATCAACCTATTGGTATTCATGTCAGGCTTTGCACATAAGGTTTATGCCGACTATTTTGACACTCAGAGCCTGCACACTGCGATCTACACTGAAGCCGCAGAACCCCGACAACAAGACTGGCTCGATAAGTCATGCCTTTACGTCGCCTGCTTGCCTTGGATGGGCTTGACGACCCTTACGATCTTCTCAAAAACAATCGCCACCCCTCAGCAGCTTGCTTGGGAACAAAAACACGAAGTGCTTTTGCAAGCAGCGTTCTTGGGACCAATCGCCCTTGCCGTTGCGGCTATGATTATGCGCCCTCCTTACCAACGGCCGGACGGCTGGAAAAGCTCACGCCCGAAGGCAATGTTTGGTGGTACCGTGCTGTTGGCACTTGCATTCGCGAGCTGGCAACTAGGGGGAAAGCACACCTTGATCCCGACAGCCATAAACGTGCTGACAAATCATCCGAAGGCGGAAAAGGCCTACGTGATCTCCCATGCAAAGATCGTTCGCAAAATGGGACTTTGCCTTTCACTTACCCCTTTAGATGCAAAAAATGTAACGCTAGAGACCTGCGGTTTCTCCAAAAATGACAGCGGCAGTTTGCGGCCAGGTTCAACGGTCATTTTCTATGGTGAGCTGAGCCCTTATGGCCACACGCTAGAACGGCATAGGACAAAATTCTAAGCTCCCCCAAACCATGGAACTAACCCCCAAGCACCTCGCACAACCATAGGTCGTAAAATCTAAGGATGGGCCTTTCACCCACCGCGAAATCTCATCTCACATCAAAGAAAAACGGGGGCACGGTGGCCCCCGAAAATCATTTGAACTTATTGTCTTTGGGGAAGCCATAAGGCGGCTTCTTGCCCACCCCGGCCCGCTTCGCCAGCCAGTCCGACAAATCAGGCTCATGGCGGGTTTTGCCGCTGTTGCCCATCGACCAGGTGAGGCCATCTTCCCACTTGAACGTGGTGATGTCAGACAGGCCACCATCAAGCTCCAGCGTGCCCTGACGGCCGCGCGCCATATTGTACTTCTGCAGGCGCACACCTTTGCCGCGGCCCAGCTCTGGCAGCTCATCCACAGGGAACACGAGGAAGCGCGCGTTTTTGGACACCACCGCCACGTGATCGCCATCCACTGGCTTACAGATCATCGCCTTCACGTCGTCTTTGACGTTCAGCACCTGTTTCCCGGTCCGCGTCTGAGCAATCACATCCTTTTCAGGCACCACAAACCCGTCACCCGCGCTTGAGGCCACCAGCAACCGGCGCTCCGGCGCATGGACAAAGATGTCCACGATCTCCGCCTCGTTGGGCAGATCCACCATCAGGCGCACAGGTTCCCCCATGCCGCGCCCGCCGGGCAGGTTGGCTGCACTCAGGGTATAAAAACGCCCGTTGCTGCCAAACATCAGCAGGCGGTCCGTGGTCTCCGCGTGGAAGATAAACCGCGGCCCGTCACCATCTTTGAATTTCAGCTCGCGGGTCAGATCAATGTGACCGGACATCGCCCGGATCCACCCCATCTGAGAGCAGACAATCGTCACCGGCTCGCGGTCGATCATCGCCTCAATCGGCACCTCTTCCACCTCGGCAGCCTCGGCAAAGACGGTGCGGCGCGCACCACCTTCATAGCCTTTGCCAAAGGTCTTCTTGGCCTCTTTCAGCTGATCGGAGATACGCTCCCACTGCATGTCTTCGCTGCCCAAAAGCGCAACGATGCCAGCGCGCTCTTCCTGCAGCGCATCCCGCTCGCGGATCAGCTCCAGCTCTTCCAGACGGCGCAGGCTGCGCAGGCGCATATTGAGGATCGCCTCTGCCTGCACCTCGGTCAGCTGGGTTGCGCCACTGCCGGGCAGCGGTGACTTATAGTCCGCCTCGCTGGTCGCGCGGGGGTGATCCAGATCCCAATTCTCCGCCATCAACGCCTGTTTGGGCGCATCATCATAGCGGATGATGTCAATCACACGGTCAAGATTAAGGAAGGCAATGATAAAGCCCTCCAACACTTCCAGACGGTGGTCAATCTTCTCCATCCGGTGTTTGGAGCGACGGATCAGCACCTCACGGCGGAAATCCAGGAACGCGCGCAGAACCTCTTTCATGGAGCAGACCTTCGGGGTCACGCCATCAATCAAGACGTTCATGTTCAACGAGAAGCGGATCTCCAGATCGCTGCTGCGATAGAGCATGTTCATCAGAACATCCGGCTCTACGTTTTTGCTGCGCGGCTCCAGAATGACGCGAATATCGTCTGCCGACTCGTCGCGCACATCTGCCAGAATAGGCACCTTCTTGGTCTGGATCAGCTCGGCCAGCTTCTCGATCAGCTTGGATTTCTGCACCTGATAGGGGATCTCGGTGACCACAATCTGCCACTGTCCGCGGCCCAGATCTTCCTTCTCCCACTTACAGCGCAGACGGAACGAGCCGCGCCCGGTGCGATAAGCCTGCGCGATGCTTTCAGGCGGCTCAACAATCACGCCACCGGTCGGGAAATCCGGCCCCGGCACATAGTTGAGCAACGTGTCATCACGCACATCCGGCGTCTTGATCATGTGCAGACAGGCGTCACACAGCTCGCTGATGTTGTGGGGCGGAATGTTTGTCGCCATCCCCACCGCGATGCCGCTGGCGCCATTGGCCAGAAGGTTCGGGAAGGTCGCCGGAAGCACAACAGGCTCGCTCAGCGTGCCGTCATAGTTCTCGCGAAAATCAACCGCGTCCTCGTTCAGCCCTTCCAAAAGCGCCTCTGCAACCGAGGTCATCCGCGCTTCCGTGTATCGGCTCGCCGCCGGGTTGTCCCCGTCGATATTGCCGAAGTTCCCCTGACCGTCGACCAGCGGATAGCGCACGTTGAAGTCCTGCGCCAAACGCGCCATCGCGTCGTAAATCGCGGCATCGCCGTGCGGGTGATAGTTGCCCATCACATCGCCGGAAATCTTCGCGGATTTCCGGAAACCGCCGGTGGCGGAAAGTTTCAGCTCACGCATCGCGTAGAGGATTCGGCGGTGTACCGGCTTCAACCCATCCCGCGCATCTGGCAGCGCGCGGTGCATAATCGTGCTCAGCGCATAGGTCAGATAGCGGTCGCCAATCGCGCGCCGCAGCGGTTCCGTTACGTTCTGAGAGGGGAGCTCGTCGTCATCGATCAGATCAGTCATGGCTGAGTGATAACTTTTGCCGCCGTCACGGTAAAGCACATGCACGGGGACAGCCGCCGATTTTTCCCCCACAAGTTAAGGATTTCCTCAGTTTATCTTTTGCATCAAGCGCTTAAGAAGCGCGTCTGTATTGATTTATTGATTCCCTGGGGAGGGTACAAAGTGAATAAGTTTGTCATTGTGAGTTTCGGCATTATGGGTTGGGCCTTCTGGGAACTCAGCGGTGGCGCGGATTTTGAGCCAAAATCACAGCGCATCGTGGAATCGGCCCAGCCGGAAACGGTCATCGCCTCCACTGCCATGGAGACGTCAGCACCGGTCACCAACAAAGAGTCCATTGCGCGCGCCGCAACCTCTGTGCCCACGGTTCGGGCCACGCCAGCAGCAGCACGCTCCGCAGATACAGCCTCGGTCATCCCGGCAGTGCAGCCCGGCATCACCAACAATGTGTTTGCCACCTCGCTCAGCGTGAATCTGGCCTCTTACGAGACCCCGAATGCGGCCTTTGTTCCGGCCGTTGCTGAGGCCACCCCGGTGCCGGCAGCGGAGCCCGCGCCCCGCACCGCTGCCGATATGCGGCAAGTGCGCGGCACCCGCGTGAACATGCGCGGCGGACCGGGCACCGGATATGGCGTGCTGGCCGTGCTGTCGCGGGGCCAGGAAGTGCAAATCCTGCGCGAAAGCGGCTCCGGCTGGCTCAAACTGCGTGATCAGGAAAGCGGCATTGTCGGCTGGATGTCCGCAAAAATGATCACATCACCTAACAGTTAAGTAAGACGCCACGTCTGGGCTATTGCTCCGGTCTTGGTCCGGCCTAGTGTGCCGCGCAAACGCGCGCAAAAGAAGGCCAGTCCCGCTATGACCCAGAAAACGCTCCTTATCACAGGCTGCTCCACAGGCATTGGCCTTGCAGCCGCTGAAACCATGAAGGCCCGCGGCTGGCGCGTGTTCGCCAGCTGCCGCCAACAGGAAGACTGCGACCGCCTGATTGCCATGGGTTATGAAAGCCCGCGCATCGACTATCTCGATCCGGAGACCATCCGCACCGGCCTTGAGGAAGTGCTTGCTGCCACCGGCGGCACGCTGGATGCGCTGTTTAACAACGGCGCGCGCGCCCTGCCCGGCGCGGTTGAAGACCTGCCAACCGACGGTCTGCGCGACATGATGGAAAGCAACCTGATCGGCTGGCACGACCTGACCCGACAGGTGGTGCCAATCATGCGCAAACAGGGTCATGGGCGGATCGTTCAGAACTCCTCGGTTCTGGGATATGTCTCCATGCCCTATCGCGGAGCCTATGTGGCCACCAAATTCGCTCTGGAAGGCCTCAGCGACAGCCTGCGCATCGAGCTGCGCGAAACCCCGCTGCACGTGATCCTGATCGAACCCGGCCCGATCACCTCCAACATCCGCACCAATGCCGCAAAACAGTTCTTCAAATGGATCGACTGGGAAAACTCGCCCCACGCAGAGGACTACCGCAAAGGCTTGGTCGAGCGCCTGACCGAAGAGGATCAGACGCCAGATAAGTTTGAACTGCCTGCCTCGGCGGTCTGCGACAAGTTGATCCATGCTTTGGAGGCCGAAAAACCGCGCGCGCGCTACCGCATCACCTTTCCTGCACGGCTGATGCACGTCCTGCGGCGCCTTTTGTCGACCCGCGCGCTCGATTGGGTGATCTCCAAAGGCTGAGCGCGCGTAAAGAGTTGGTGGTTCTTTTTTGCGCCCAAAGCGTTTACACAGAGCCACCACAAACTCGAGGAGCAGTCTCATGGCCAATGATCCCCTTTTTTGGGTTGCCGCTGTCGCCTGTATTGGCGTTTTGATCATCCTGATGGTGGGTGTCGGCGGGTTTGCCAGAGGCGGCGAATTTAACAAGAAATATGCCAACAAAATCATGCGCCTGCGCTTGATCGCCCAATTTGTGGCGGTTCTGCTGATCCTGGCGTTTGTTTGGCTGCGTCAGGGGGGATGACGACATGGTGGTACTGAACAAAATCTACACGCGCACCGGCGACAAGGGCACAACCGCACTTGGCAATGGCGACCGCGTTGCCAAATACGACGGGCGCGTCGCGGCCTATGGCACGTCTGATGAGCTCAACTCGGCCGTTGGCGTGGCCCGCCTGCATGCGGTTGGCGAGATGGACACCGCGCTAATGCGCATCCAGAATGACCTCTTCGATCTTGGTGCCGATCTGTGTCGTCCGGACATGGCCAAAGATGCCGAAGCCGAATACCCGCCCCTGCGTATGGCGGCGAGCCAGGTTGCGCGCCTTGAACAAGAAATCGACGCCATGAACGCCGATCTTGAACCGCTGCGCAGCTTTGTGCTTCCCGGTGGTTCCGCACTGGCGGCGCATCTGCATGTCTGCCGCACAGTAGCACGCCGTGCAGAGCGTCTGTCGGTTGAACTTGCCCAGCATGAAGACGTGAACAGCGACGCGGTGACCTACCTCAATCGTCTGAGCGACTGGTTCTTCGTGGCCTCCCGTGTGGCCAACAACAACGGCAAGGATGACGTGCTCTGGGTGCCCGGCGCAAATCGCTGAGCCCCGCCTCCTCCGTTGCGCACGCAGCAGCGCGAATCAAATCGGGCGCATGAGCCCATCTGTTTGCGTTAACGGCACGGTTGACGCAAACTCTCCTCACGTAACTTTCTGCGACGCGGCAACAATCTTTCGAAGAACGTCGCGTGAAAACATCAATACGCGACGTCGTTGCGCTGCAAGGTGACGATTTTGCTCTGTTTCCTGAGCGCGCGAATATATATCAACGCCGTGAGAGCATTCGGATGAGCTGCCTAGGCGGCTTTGACAAACTTTGAGGAGTCTACGCCCATGAAGGTACTTGTACCTGTCAAGCGCGTGATTGACTACAACGTGAAAGTCCGCGTGAAAGCGGATGGGACCGGTGTCGATCTCGCCAACGTCAAAATGTCGATGAACCCATTCGATGAGATTGCAGTCGAAGAGGCCATCCGTCTTAAAGAAGCCGGTAAAGCGGACGAAATCGTCGCCGTTTCCATCGGTGTGAAGCAAGCTCAGGAAACCCTGCGCACCGCCCTCGCCATGGGTGCGGACCGCGCCATCCTGGTTGTGGCTGCTGACGATGTACATCAGGACATCGAGCCGCTGGCCGTTGCCAAGATCCTGGCAAAAGTTGTCGAAGAAGAGCAGCCGGGCCTCGTGCTCTGCGGCAAGCAAGCAATCGACAACGACATGAACGCAACCGGCCAGATGCTGTCTGCTCTGCTGGGCTGGTCCCAGGCGACCTTCGCATCCGAAGTGGATCTGGACGGCGACAAAGCGGTTGTGACCCGTGAGGTGGACGGTGGTCTGCAGACCATCAAAGTCAACACCCCGGCAATCATCTCCGTTGACCTGCGTCTGAACGAGCCGCGCTACGCGTCTCTGCCAAACATCATGAAAGCGAAGAAAAAGCCGCTGGATGAGAAAACCGCTGCCGACTACGGCGTTGATGTCTCCCCACGTCTGGAAATCGTGAAAACCTCCGAGCCGACTGAGCGCGCCGCAGGTATCATGGTTGGCTCCGTAGATGAGCTGGTTGCAAAACTCAAAGAAGCGGGGGCTGTATAATGGCTGTTCTTCTTCTCGCAGAAGTCAACAACGGTGAGCTGGCGCTGGACGCCACCGCCAAAGCTGTCTCCGCTGCAAAAGCACTGGGTGACGTGACCGTTCTGGCCGCTGGCGCATCTGCTGCCGCTGCTGGCGAAGCTGCCGCGAAAATCGACGGCGTTGCCAAAGTTCTGGTTGCTGAGGATGCATCCCTTGGCCATCGTCTGGCCGAGCCAACTGCTGCGCTGATCGTTTCCCTCGCGGGCGACTACAGCCACATCGTTGCACCAGCCACCACCGACGCCAAAAACGTGATGCCACGCGTGGCCGCGCTGCTGGACGTGATGGTGCTGTCTGACGTGACCGCAGTTGTGGATGGCGACACTTTCGAGCGTCCGATCTACGCAGGCAACGCGATCCAGACCGTGAAATCTTCCGACGCCAAGAAGGTCATCACCTTCCGTACGTCCACCTTTGACGCTGCAGGCGAAGGCGGTTCCGCATCCGTGGAAACCATCGGCGCAGCAGAAAACCCAGGCCTGTCTGAGTGGGTTGAGGACAAAGTTGCCGAGAGCGACCGTCCTGAGCTGACCTCCGCTGGCGTGGTTGTCTCCGGTGGCCGCGGTGTTGGGTCTGAAGAAGACTTCAAAATCATCGAAGCTCTGGCAGACAAGCTGGGCGCAGCTGTTGGTGCATCCCGCGCCGCGGTTGACTCCGGCTACGCACCAAACGACTGGCAGGTCGGTCAGACCGGTAAGGTTGTGGCTCCTGAGCTCTACATCGCAGCAGGTATCTCCGGCGCCATTCAGCACCTTGCAGGTATGAAAGACTCCAAGATCATCGTTGCGATCAACAAAGACGAAGAAGCGCCAATCTTCCAGGTTGCAGACTACGGTCTGGTGGCTGACCTCTTCGAAGCCGTGCCTGCTCTGACCGAAAAACTCGGCTAAGCGACACTGCTTTCAGATACAGAAAGGCCCGCCTGATTGGCGGGCCTTTTTTGTTTCGTCTGGCGCCCGTGTGGCTCACCCCAGCGGCATCAGCACCTGCAGGCTTTCAGCCAGCGCCTCTGCAGTCTCTTCATGGCCCTTCACGCTCAGCATACGTTGCGCCGCACCGCGCTCCATATCGCCAAAAGCCATGCCTGTGACGCCCTGCGCCATTGCCTCTTCGCTCAGCACCACTTCTACGATGTCTTCGACCAGCGGGCGCAGCTCTTCAATCATCAGACGGTCCACAAACAGCGGATCCGGCCCCAGACCGCTGGTGCCAAGCGCTGTGTCCGGCGCATGGTCAGCCACCCACAACAGCACCACCTTGCCGCCAATCGTGTTCAGCAACAGCTTCATCCGTGCGCTCCACGCCATGCGCAGCTCATCGCGCACCATGCAGTAGCGGTCCGGCGTGCGCGCACAAAGCGTGCCCAGCATATGGCGGGTAAAATGGAACTCGCTGAAATCAATTTCATTGAACACCATCTGCATCATATTGGAGGCCCCAATGAACCGGTCATTGCGACGCGGATGCACCTTGTAATACCGGTTGGACATATTCTGCGCGCCCATGACCTGAACCACGGTCACCTCGGCCCGCTGCGCCATTTCCAAAACGGTCGGCTCTGCCAGAAAGGCATCAATCCCGGCGTTCACATAGCCAAGGTTCACACAGTCCAGCGGCAGCCTGTCGTCCAGCATCTCCACAAACGGATGCGCAACAAATTTCCCATAGGTCTCTGTCCCACCCAGAAACGCAACATAAGGCGCGTCCAGATCTTTCTTTGGTCCACGGAAGGCCAGCCGGGACTCCCCGTAACGACACGGCTCATAATTGAGCTCACCGCCCTTCATCTTCTCGTAAGACATATTCTCACCACTAATTTTCTCACCCGTTTGAGAGAATCGCGCAAAGCTCTTGCGAAAAAGCTAATGCGCGCCTTTGACATAAGTTTTAGCGACTCCCCCCTCTTGCAGCTGTCGCCCACGCAGGCATAAGGTCCTCGCAAAGGTCTCAGAGGATAAGTGACATGGACATCAAAACGATTGGCGTCGTTGGCGCGGGCCAAATGGGCAACGGCATCGCGCATGTAATGGCGCTTTCTGGCTATGATGTGCTGCTCAACGATATCAACCAGGACGCGCTGGATGCCGCCGTGGCGCGCATCGACAAAAACCTTGAGCGCCAGGTCAGCCGTGAGAAGATTTCCGCCGATGCAAAGGCCGAGGCCATGGCCCGCATCAAAACCACACTGCAGCTGCCGGATCTGGGCGGCACCGATCTGGTGATCGAGGCGGCGACCGAGCGGGAAGAGATCAAACATCAGATCTTTGACACGCTGAAACCGCATCTCGGTCCAGACACGATCCTGACCTCAAACACATCCTCGATCTCGATCACCCGTCTGGCCAGCCGCACCGACCGCCCTGAGCGCTTCATGGGCTTCCACTTCATGAACCCGGTGCCGATGATGCAGCTGGTCGAGCTGATCCGCGGCATTGCCACCGATGAGCCCACCTATAAGGCCTGCCTGAACATCGTGGAGCGTCTGGGCAAAACCGCCGCCAGCGCCGAAGACTTCCCGGCCTTCATCGTGAACCGCATCCTGATCCCGATGATCAACGAGGCCTGCTACACGCTTTACGAAGGTGTGGGCAACGTCGCCTCCATCGACAACGCCATGAAGCTCGGTGCAAACCACCCGATGGGCCCGCTAGAGCTCGCGGATTTCATCGGTCTGGACACCTGTCTTGCGATCATGAACGTGCTGCACGACGGGCTTGCGGATACCAAATACCGCCCCTGCCCGCTGCTGACCAAATATGTCGAAGCCGGCTGGCTTGGCCGCAAGACCAAACGCGGCTTTTATGACTATCGCGGCGAGACACCGATCCCGACCCGCTAAGAACCTCTGAGGGACGCGCGGCCCCGCGCCGCGCCCCTCACACGCTTTGCCCTCCGGCAAGCCACAATGCCCTCCGGCACTTTTACCCTGTAAGAAGATATCAAGCGTCAGCCCCGCCTGTGGCGGACAATGTCAGCTGTCTTTGCCCAGATCCAGCGTGTGCTGGCGCAGCCACGCCATAAAGCCGCGTGGGTCCGTGTGCAGGCGCTCCATCTGTGCATCCGTCAGCGGCTTGCCCACCACCGGTTTCTGCGGCTTGTGGCAAGAACGCACAATCTCATGCAACAACAGGCCCTGACGCAGGATCGGGGAAATCTTGTTGGCAATCTGATACGCGCGGCTGTTCTGGCCGGGATAATAGATCGGCACCACCCGCGCGCCGGAGCGGCGGATCAGCTGGGCTGTGAACACATTCCATTCCCGCTCAATCGCGGGGCCAAACCAGCTGTCAGAGCTCATCACAACACCGGATGGGAACAGCGCGACCACGCCGCCCTCTTTCAGATGTGCCATGGCTTTGCCACGCATCTCAACCATCTTGCGTTGCGCGTCCGGATCATGCGGGAAAGGCACCGGAATCATGAAGCTTGAGGCCGCCTCATCCAGACCGGTGAGCACAGACCGGGTGAGGATGCGGTAGTCCTGACGCACCCGCCCAATCAGATCGGCAAAGATCATCCCGTCAACCATGCCATGGGGGTGATTGGCCACCACCACAACAGGTCCCTCGGCGGGAATGTTCTCAAGCTGCGCCTGAGGCGTCTTGAGCTCAATGCCCATGACATTGAGCGCCCCGCGCCAGAACTTCTGGCCCCGGTACTGTTCGTTGTCGCGCTCAAACTTGTTGACCATGCGCAGAACGGTCAGCTTGCCGGTAAACCACTCGATCACCCGAATGGCCAAAGCGGTCCAGCGGTCATCAAAGGAGTTGGCATACGTCAGGGTACGGCGGTCATAAATCTGACCGTCAGTTTCGCTTGCAGGTTTGCCCGCCTGCGCCTCTGGCACCGTGTCTACCAAGTCCGTCTTCCTGCGCCACCGCGCGCCTGTTCTAAAAGCCTTCGCCGAATTTGTCTGCGACAAGCGCCTCAATGGCGTCGGCCAAGGCCAGAGCATCTGGCCCGCTGGTTTCTACGTCAATGCTGGTGCCTTTGGAGGCCGCCAACATCAGCAAACCCATAATACTGTCGCCTCCGGCACTCAAGCCATCCTTTGCGACTTCGGCACTGGCGTCAAATCCTTCGACCACTTCCACAAGCTTGGCAGACGCCCGCGCATGCAGGCCTTTTTCGTTCACGATCTGCATCGTGCGTTGGACAATCTGGCTCATGTCACTACCCTGCTTGAATATTTTGGCTGTCAATATACTTGCGACCGGCCTCTAGCGCAGCGCGAACTGCATCGGCCACATCCAAATGGCGACTTTTGGCCAATTTGATCAACATTGGCAAATTTGCACCATAGAGAATCCGGCGATTGGCCGGGGCGCAGGCCCGCAGACTCAGGTTGGACGGGGAGCCGCCAAACATATCGGTGACAATGACAACGCCATCGCCGCGATCCACGGAATCCGCAGCTTCACAAATTTCAGATTGCTTTTGCGGCCGGTCATGATCGGCCTCAATGGTGATCGCCTGCACGCCACCCTGCGTGCCGACCACATGTTCCATGGCGGCCAGATACTCTTTGGCCAACCCGCCATGCGCGACGATCACTATTCCGATCAAACTGTGTGTTCCCCATCTTCCTGGCTGACCGGTATCCGCGCTGGCAGCGACGCAAACCGGTTAAGCTCGCGATGTCTTATAGACACCTGCCAGCCCCTGTTTGCAAGGGATTCGGCCATGGTTTCGGTGACAAAGACCGAGCGGTGTTTGCCGCCCGTACAGCCAAAGGCAATCATCAGATGGCTGCGGCCTTCTCGAATGTAGCCCGGCAGCAGCCCTTCCACCATCTGCTCCATGCGCTCCATAAACGGCGCAAATCCCGGGTCTTCAGACACATAGGCGCCAACAGCGGCGTCCCCGCCGTCCAGCGCGCGCAAGTCTTCCTGCCAATGCGGATTGTGCAGAAACCGGCAGTCGACCACGATATCCGCACCCTGCGGCAGGCCGCGCTTGTAGCTGAAGGATTGAATGGTCAGGCCAATCGCCTGCTCATTGAGCTGCGAGAAGCGCGCCTGCACCGCCTGACGCAGCTCATGCGGGCTCAGTTCTGAGGTGTCGATCAGCACATCCGCATAGGTGCGCACCCCGCTCAGCAGCGAAAGCTCGCGCTCAATGCCTTCGGTGGGATCTTCCTGACGCGCCATCGGGTGGCTGCGCCGGGTCTCGTTATAGCGCCGCCGCAGCACCTCCGCCCGGCAATCCAGATACAGAAGATCCGCCGCCGCATTGGGAATGCCCCGCGCAATCTCCATTGCCGCCAGCAAAGCGTCCGGCGAGAAATCCCGGTTGCGCACATCCAGCCCCAGCGCCATGGGCTGCCGCAATGGTTGCCCGGACAGCAACCGCTGCAGCAGGCCAAGCGGCAGGTTGTCTATGGTTTCATAGCCCACATCCTCCAAGGCCTTGATCGCGGTCGAGCGCCCCGCACCGGACGGGCCGGTGAGCAAAACAAGAGGAAAGGGCTTATCGGAGGCAGGCATGATCTGTCCTTATGCGTTTCGGCCGTGGCGCAGCATCTGCAAAAGCGCTGCCGCAAAATATGGGGCGTCCACCGACCAGAGCAAGGGCACATCCTTCTCAAGAATGCGTGCGTGCCTTGGATGGGGCAGCCGGTCCGTTTCGGTTTGGTCCAGATCGACCACCAGCTGCAGCTGCGCGGTCTCGGCAGTCTCCGCACGCAGAATGCCCACCCCGCGCGCCTCGATCAGCCCGCGCGTCGTCTCAGGCGCAGACACCCAGAGCGCCGCCCCGTCGCAGCGCACCATGGTCTGATCATCCGCCACCAGCTTTGCGCCATACGCCATCATCTGCAACGCCAGCGAGGATTTCCCGCGCCCGGAGGCCCCACGGATCAGCACCGCACGCCCTCCATCTGCCACGCAGGAGCCATGCAACAGGGTCTCTGCCACATGCAGGTCTTCTGAGGGATTGGACGCGCTCACTGGTTTGCCCGGCGCCTGCTCCATGGCTCAGACCGGCAAGCCCACGACAAAACGCGCACCCAACGGTTCAGAGGTCACATCCGCATCTGTCGGACGAATGTTCTCAGCCCAGATCACGCCACCATGGGCTTCCACAATCTGTTTGGAGATCGCGAGACCAAGACCCGAGTTATTGCCAAACTGCGATTCTGGGCGGTGCGAATAGAAGCGGTTGAAGATCTTGTTGAGCGACTGCTCCGGAATGCCCGGCCCGGTGTCTTCCACCACAACCAGCACACGGTTTTCCCGCCGCCGCGCCCAGACGCGGATCGCATCGCCTTCTTCACAGAAGCTGATCGCATTGGTGATCAGATTGACAAACACCTGCGCCAGCCGCGCCTCAAGCCCATTGATTTCAATCGGCCCATCAGGGAGGTCTGCAATAAAGTCGATGTTCTTGGATTTGGCATCTTCGCTCAGATATTGCGCCAGATTGCCAATCATCATCAGCAGGTCGAAGTTCTCTTCTTCTTCCTTGACCAGCTCACTATCCAGCCGCGAGGCGTTGGAAATATCGCTCACCAGGCGGTCAAGGCGTCGCACGTCGTGCTCAATCACGCTCAGCAGCTTCTCGCGATGTTCGTCTTTCTTCACAACCCGCAGAGAGCCCACCGCAGAGCGCAGCGACGCCAGTGGGTTTTTGATCTCATGGGCCACGTCGGCGGCAAACTGTTCATTGCTGTCGATACGCTCATAAAGCGCTGACACCATGCCGCGCAGCGCACCGGACAGGCGGCCAATCTCGTCAGGCCGCGCGGTCAGGTCGGGAATACGCACCCGGCCAGGATTGACCTTGCGGTTGTCGCTGTCCCCGCCAAGCTCTGCGGCCGCGGCCAGATCAGAGAGCGGATTGGAAATGGTTGAGGCCAGCACCATCGACAGACCAACAGAGACCACCGTGGCAATCAGGAACATCTGCAAAACGCGCTCGCGCTCCGAGCTCACCATGTGATCCAGCTCACCGGAGGCACTGGTCAGCACCACCGCGCCAATCACCCGCGCGCCCTGTTTGATCGGCACCGCCACGGCAAAGATGCGCTCGCCTGTGGCATTGGCCAGCGTATCAAGGCTCTCACTGCCGGCCACCGCATCCTGCGCCAGTCGGTTCAGCTCTTCATTGAGCGCCGGGCCTGTGCGCGGCTCAGAGCCATCCCGCCCGGAAATCGCTGTCCATGCACGGCTGAGGGCCGAAGTCAGTGGCGTGCCTTCAGGGCGCTCTGACAGCACCTCTGCCAGCGCGGTGGAGGTGATGCCCTCTTTGGAGCCCACAACACTTGGGGCGGAGTCAAACACAGTGACCGTGGTGCCCATCTGCAGCGGCAGCTTCGCAAGCGTGCCCGCCACATCAACCCCGTCATTGGTCACAAGGTTCACCGGCGCCCCTGCCGGAAGCTGCGCCTCAAAAGCCCCTGCAATCAGGCGCGCCTCTGTGGCCAGCCCACCGGCGCGTTGCACGGCAAAGCTGTCGCGCGCACTGTTGAGGTACAAAATCCCCGCGACCAGAACGCAAAGGGCGATCAGGTTGAAGGTGATGATCTTTCGCGTGAGGGGCGATTTGCTCAGAGGCAAAAGACGGCGGCGTTCGCGCCGGCCTCGCATTTCCCTCTCGGCACGGGCTTCAGGCGCGACCCAATCGTCACCCAAAACAACGTCCCCGTCCCGCCCTTGCGCCATATCTCGCACGTCGGTCCTTTCGGCCTGGTGTCGTTACTCTTCGTTGTACCTATAGCCAATGCCATACAGCGTCTCAATCGCGGAAAAGTCCGGATCAGCTGTGCGCATTTTCTTGCGCAGGCGCTTGATGTGGCTGTCGATGGTACGGTCGTCAACATAGACCTGATCGTCATAGGCCACATCCATCAGCTGGTCGCGGCTCTTCACAAAACCCGGGCGTTGCGCCAGCGCCTGAAGCAGCAGGAATTCGGTGACCGTCAGCGTCACATCCTTGCCCTTCCAGCTCACCGAGTGGCGCAGCGGGTCCATGGTCAGCTCACCGCGTTCCATGATCTTGGTGTCTTCGGTGTCGCCAACAATATCGCCATCTACGGCTTCCTGACGGCGCAGCAAGGCACGAATGCGCTCCACCAGCAGGCGCTGGCTGAACGGCTTCTTGACGTAGTCATCCGCGCCCATGCGCAGACCCAGCACTTCGTCGATCTCGTCATCCTTGGAGGTCAGAAAAATCACCGGCATCGTGGTTTTCTGGCGCAGCCGTTGCAGCAGATCCATACCATCCATGCGCGGCATCTTGATGTCGAGCACCGCCATGTCGGGGAGTTTCTTGTTGAATGCGTCCAGCGCCTGCTGGCCGTCATTGTAGGTCTCGACTTCAAACCCCTCAGCCTCAAGGGTGATTGAAACCGACGTCAAAATGTTTCTGTCGTCGTCCACAAGGGCAATTCTTGACATCGGACGGATCCTCTCACTGCTCTTATTTTATGCCTAATTTTTGCGGTATTATGCGCATCTCAGGCTGAGGCAATCAACGCAAAAGTGCGATTCGGGTCTCAAACCGGACTCATTAGGCCGCAAAATCGCTAACCAATGGCTAAATTGTCTCACTTTCGGCGACAAACTTTGCGCGAATTTTCCGATCGGAACACTTGGTTGCGCTAACCTGCACTTGGTTGCGCTAACTATACCAAACCTGCCTGTTCTTATTGTGAAACGTCATGTTAAGACCGGCGGGTAACGCATCGGAAATGATGGTCGCGCAAGATTATTGCTTTCCGAAGTTTATCAACGACCGCCGCCAAACAGACGCGGCTACAGGAGTGTAAGAAATGACATTTGGACGGGTAAACCCGCAATTCCGCCTGCAAGATCAAGGGATCGAAGGTCTGGGCAATGTCTATTACAACTTTATGGAGCCAGCGCTGATTGAGCACGCTCTGAAGCGCAACGAAGGCACGCTCGGCAACGGCGGCACTTTCCTGGTGAGCACCGGTGAATTCACCGGCCGTTCGCCCAAAGACAAGTTCACCGTGCGCACCCCGATGACCGAAGACACCATCTGGTGGGAAAACAACCACGAGATGGCCAGCGACGCTTTTGACCGCCTGCATGCCGACATGCTGGAGCACATGAAAGGCCGCGACTACTTCGTGCAGGATCTCACCGCCGGTGCCGATCCGACCCACGCCATCAACGTGCGCGTCGTGAACGAGCTGGCTTGGCACAACCTCTTCATCCGTCACCTGCTGCGCCGCCCTGACCGCGATGCGCTGGATCAGTTCGTGGCCGACTACACCATCATCAACTGCCCAAGCTTCAAGGCCGATCCGGCCAAGCACGGCTGCCGCTCTGAGACCGTGATCGCGGTCAACATCGAGAAAAAGATGATCCTGATCGGCAACACCGAATATGCCGGTGAAAACAAGAAATCCGTCTTTGGCCTGCTGAACTACCTGCTGCCGGAAAAAGGCATCATGCCGATGCACTGCTCCGCCAACCACGCCAAAGACAACCCGGTCGATGCGGCGATCTTCTTCGGCCTGTCCGGCACCGGCAAGACCACGCTCTCTGCCGATCCGAACCGCACCCTGATTGGCGATGACGAGCACGGCTGGTCTGACCGTGGCACCTTCAACTTTGAAGGCGGCTGCTACGCGAAAACCATCGGTCTCAACCCCGAAGCCGAGCCAGAGATCTACGCCACCACCAAGATGTTTGGCACCGTGATCGAGAACATGGTCTATGACGAAGAGACCAAAGAGCTCGACTTTGAGGACAAGAGCCTCACCGAAAACATGCGCTGCGCCTACCCGCTGGAGTCGATCCCGAACGCATCCGACAACGGTCTTGGCGGTCACCCCAAAAACGTGATCATGCTGACCTGCGACGCCTTCGGCATCCTGCCTCCCATCGCACGTCTGACGCCTGCGCAGGCAGAATACCACTTCCTGTCCGGCTTCACCGCCAAAATGGCCGGCACCGAGCGTGGTCTGACCGAGCCAACCCCGGCCTTCTCCACCTGCTACGGCGCGCCGTTCATGCCACGCCGTCCGGAAGCTTACGGTGCCTTGCTGCGCCAGAAGATCGCGGAATTCGGCACCACCTGCTGGCTGGTGAACACCGGCTGGACCGGCGGCGCTTACGGCACCGGCTCCCGCATGCCAATTAAAGCCACCCGCGCGCTTCTGACTGCAGCACTCGACGGCTCCCTGAACCACGTGGAATTCCGCAAAGACGCCAACTTCGGCTTCGAAGTGCCTGTCTCTGTACCGGGCGTTGACGACAGCCTGCTCGACCCACGCGGCACCTGGGCGGACAAAGACGCCTATGACGCCCAAGCCGCCAAGCTGGTGGGCATGTTTGCCGACAACTTCGAGCAATACCTGCCCTACATCGACGCAGACGTGAAAGCCGCCGCCATCGGCTAAGCGCTTCACCCGTTTTACTGAAAAGCCCCGTGCCACCCGCGCGGGGCTTTTTTGCATGCGGCGTGTGATTTGCTTGCTATGCTTCCTTTGAAAGGACACCTCACATGATCGCCTATATCACCGTCGGCGCAGACGACATCCCCGCCGCAGAGCGGTTCTACTCTGCCTTCCTGCCCGCGCTCGGCTACCGGCTTGAGCACTACCATGGCGACCTCAGCTACATCCCACCCGGCAGCCCGCCAACCTCTCCGGATTTCTACGTCAAAGCCCCGTTTAACGGCGCATCGGCTTCTGCGGGCAACGGTACCATGGTGGCCTTTCAGGCCGAGAGCCAACAGCAGCTGCGCGATCTGCACGCCGCAGCGCTCTCAGCAGGCGGCACCAACGAAGGCGCGCCGGGCTTTCGCGAAGCCTACAGCGCAGATTTCTACGTCGCCTATCTGCGCGATCCCCAAGGCAACAAACTCGCCCTCTTCACCACTTCCCCGTAGGGTGCGCAGTCCCTGCGCACCGCCGCTCTCCCCAAAGGCACCCCAAAATGCACATCCGCCCAGAAACTGCCGCCGACATCGACGCCATCCATAGCCTGTCCGAAGCCGCCTTTGGCCAACCGGAGGAGGCCCGCCTTGTCGACATGCTGCGCGCAGAGGGCGATGCCGCGCTCTCACTGGTCGCAGAAGAAGACGGCCACATCATCGGCCACGTCCTCTTCTCCCCAATGGCCGCCCCGGTCCGCACGCTGGGCCTTGGCCCGCTGTCCGTAGCGCCAGATCACCGGAAGCAGGGCATCGGCGCAGCCCTCGTCCGCCACGGTCTTGCGCAGGCGCAACGTGAGGGCTGGCAAGCCAGCTTCGTACTCGGCAACCCCGCCTACTACAGTCGCTTTGGGTATTCTGTTGAGCTGGCCAAAGGCTTCACCAACCAATTCGCAGGCCCCTATTTCATGGCGCTGGAGCTTGCAGCAGGCGCGCTCAAAACCCCGTTCGCGGTCTCCTACGCGCCAGCCTTTTCAAAGCTCTAGGCCGAGCGCACCCCCTTGTGCCAGGCGGCACGCAGCGAGGGCACCCCCTCAGTCAGCCGGAACCGGATCATATCCGCCTGCAAGCCGACCTCCAGACGTCCACGGTCCGTCAGGTTGGTGTATTGCGCCGGTGCCGCAGTGACCGTGTGCAGCCCCTTGGCCATGTTGCCCCAGGTCTGGCCAAGCATCACAGCGCCAAACAGCAGCGACGAAGGCACATAGTCTGAGGAAATGATATCCAGAAGATCGAGCTCCGCCAGCTCCATCGCCGCCACATTGCCGGAATGGCTGCCCCCGCGCACAAGGTTCGGCCCGCCCATGATATTGGCAATGCCATGGGCGTGATTGGCGCGTGCCGCTTCCACCGTTGTCGGGAACTCCGCCAGATGGATGCCATAGCCTGCGGAAGTTGCCACCTGCGCCTCCGTGGTGTCATCATGGCTCGCCAGCACAGCCCCAAAGCGCTTGGCCTCCGCAACTGTGGCCTCCTCATGCGCCTTACCCAGCCGGTCATGCAGCCCATGCAGAAAGGCGACGTAATCCCCAAACCCCTCCGCATCCATGGCGTATTTGCCGCGAATATAGGCCTCAAACTTACTCAGATCAGTGAACTGACGCTGCCCCGGCGTGTGATCCATCAGGCTGACAATGCCCACGCGATCCTCAGGCCCAAACTCCGCCAGCTCCTCAATCAGCGTCTCCGAGCAGGTCTCTGCCCGCAGGTGCAGATGGTGGCTGATCCGTAATCCCCCGCTGTCGCGCATCGACAGGATCTCATCGGCCACAGCCCGGGCATATTTGCCGTATTTCTTGCTTGGGTCAGACAGGATCGAGCCGATGCGCAGCGCATCAAACACCGTGGTGATGCCCACACTCGCCAGCTCCGCATCATGGGCCACAATCGCCGCCTGATGCGGCCAGTCCACCTTGGGACGCGGGCGCATATGCCGCTCCAGATTGTCGGTGTGCAGCTCGATCAGCCCCGGCGCAACATAATCGCCTTCGCAATCCACCGCGCCCGCAGGCACCGCCGCGCCCTGATCCATCTCGGCAATCGCCCCGTCGCGCACCACAATAGAGCCGGTCACGGTCTCGTTGGGCAAAACAAGGGTGGCATTTGCAAGGATCATCTCTTGTGTCATGTGGGTGTCACGCATTTTTGGCATTCGCTGTCAAAAGGTTGAAAGAGGCAATATGCAGTTCAAACGATACGGCATTTACTACACGCCAGAGCCCGGAGCCCTGGCTGATTTTGGCGCCCATTGGCTGGGCTGGGATCCTGTGGCGGGCCAACACTGCCCCCACCCGGAGATTGCAGATCTTCCGCGCCCGGTGGAAGAGATCACCGCCACGCCGCGCAAATACGGGCTGCACGGCACCATCAAACCGCCGTTTTTTCTGGCAGATGGCCAAAGCCCGGACGCCCTGCAGGAGGCGCTGGCCGCGCTCTGCGCCACGCTGGCCCCTGTCACGCTGCCCGGTCTGACATTGGCCCGCCTCGGCAGCTTTCTGGCCCTGAAGATCGACGGCGATCAGACCCCGCTGGCCGCATTGGCCGCGCGTGCTGTCACCGAGCTCGACATGTTCCGCCGCCCGCCCTCTGAGGCCGAACTGGCGCGCCGCCGTCAGGCCAATCTGTCGCCCGCGCAGGAAGCGCTGCTGGCGCAATGGGGATACCCTTACGTGATGGAGGAATTTCGCTTCCACATCACACTCACGGGCCGCCTTGGCAAGGATGCCGAGCAATCCCAGGCCGCGCTTCTGCCCCACATCACACCGCTCCTGCCGCAGCCCTTTGTGGTGAACAGCCTGACCTTGGTGGGCGAAGACGACAGCCAGATGTTTCACGAAATCCACCGCTACGCCCTCACCGGCTGAAGCGCCTCAAGCGCGGCGGCCACCGTGGCCGCCAGCGCACCGTCATTGGCCACTTCCACAACATCAGCGCCTGCGGGGCGCGACACGCCAGCACGGGCCAGACGCGCGGCAATCTCCGCCTCGCTCTCCCGTCCCCGCGCCGCCAGCCGCTGCGCCAGCGTCTGCACATCTGCGGTCAGCGAAAGCACCGCAAAATCCTCAAACGCCGCCCGCGCCTGATCGAGCACACCACGGGACAAGTTCACCAGCACAATCCGTGCGCCGGCCTGCTGCAGAGCTTCCCGCGGCACGCCATAGCGCAGCCCATGTGCGGGCCACCAAAGCGCAAAAGAGCCTTCGGCCACCAGCGCATCAAACTCCGCATCCCTGGCGCCAATCGAGTTCTCGCCACCCGCACCCGCCGTTCGCGTGATCACCCGACGCGCCAAAACCACATCGCTACGTGCCGCCGCCATCGCCTCCATCACCGTGTCCTTGCCCACGCCGGAAGGCCCCACGACCCCCACAACCCGCACAGGCAACGCCGTGTTTCCCATCACGCCGCCCCCTGCAGGCCAGGGGTGAAAACAGACACATCAATCTCCCGATCACAGACCTGATCGCGTGCCGCCTCATCGTGGAAAATCCCGACAATCGCCGCCCCGCGCGCCTTGGCCTCTTCAATCAGCCCCAGCACCGTGGCGCGGTTGGTCGCATCCAGCGAAGCTGTCGGCTCATCCAGCAACATCGCCGGATAACTATGGGCAAAGCCGCGCGCAATATTCACCCGCTGCTGTTCCCCACCGGAAAACGACGTCGGGCTCAGCTGCCAGAGCCGCTCCGGAATGCGCAGCTGGGTCAGCAACTCCCGCGCACGCTCCCGCGCCGTCTCAGCCTCAACACCCACCGCCAGCAACGGCTCCGCCACCACATCCAGCGTCGGCACCCGGGGCACCACCCGCAGAAACTGGCTCACATATCCCAAAACCTCACGCCGCAGCGCCAGGATCTCGCGCGGCTCGGCCTGCACCACATCCACGCCATCGACCAGGATAGACCCACCTGCGGCCAGGTAATTGCCATAAATCATCCGCATCAGGGTGGATTTGCCAGCACCAGACGCCCCGGTCAGCGCCACACATTCCCCGCGCGCCACACTCAGGTTGGCGCCATCCATCACCGGGATCACGGCGCTGCCCTGATTGTGCAGGGTGAAGGTCTTGCTCAGATCTTTAATCTCAATCATCTGATTTCTCATTCCCAAATATCCTCGGGGGTTTGGGGGCAGACAGCCCCCCCTTTTCCCATCAAACTTGCAGAACGGAACTGACCAGCAGCTGCGTATAGGCATGCTGTGGATCATCCAGCACCTGATCGGTCAGACCGGTCTCCACCACATGGCCGTCTTTCATCACCATCAGCCGATCCGCGAGCAGACGCACCACCGCCAGATCATGGGTCACGATGATGGCGCTCAAGCCCATTTCCCGCACCAATCCGCGCAACAAATCGAGCAGACGCGCCTGCACAGAGACATCAAGCCCGCCAGTTGGCTCGTCCATGAACACCAGCCGCGGCCCGGTCACCAGATTGCGCGCAATCTGCAGGCGCTGCTGCATCCCGCCGGAAAACTGCGTCGGGCGGTCATCCACACGGCTCTCGTTGATCTCCACCCGGCCCAGCCAGTCAATCGCCTCTTCGCGGATATTGCCATAGTGGCGCGCCCCCACGGCCATCAGCCGCTCGCCCACATTGCCACCCGCGCTCACATTCATGCGCAGGCCATCACGGGCGTGCTGATGCACAAAAGCCCAGTCGGTACGGCTCAGCATACGGCGCTCCGGCTCACTCATGGTGACCGTATCCCGCATTGCACCATCGCGCATCTCAAACAGCACCTCGCCCGTTTCCGGGGTCAGATGACCGGCAAGGCAATTGAGCAAAGTGGACTTGCCAGAGCCACTTTCCCCAACAATCCCCATGACCTCTCCGGGATAGAGATCAAAGTTCACATCTTTGCAGCCAATACGGTTGCCGTAATATTTGCTGATATTCTCAACTTTCAGAAGCGGCGTCATGCGGCTGTCTCCTCAAGGGCTGCGGCCTGCGCGCCCATATGCCCGGCGGCACGGCGGCTGGCGCAATAGTCGGTGTCAGAGCAGACAAACATCCGGTTGCCCGCATCATCCATGATCACCTCATCCAGATAGCTGTCCTCGGCACCACACATGTCACAGGGGTGATCGGCCTTGCTGGCCTCAAAGGGAAAGTCCTCAAAATCAAGGCTCACCACCTGACAGTACGGCGGCAGCGCATAGATCCGCTGCTCACGGCCCGCGCCAAACAGCTGGATCGCGGCCATTTCCATCTTCGGGTTGTCAAACTTCGGGATCGGGCTCGGGTCCATCACATAGCGCCCCTCCACCTTCACCGGATAGGCATAAGAAGTGGCAATCGCCCCGTGTTTGGCAATGTCCTCATAGAGTTTCACATGCATAAGCCCGTATTCCTCAAGACTGTGCATCTTGCGGGTTTCCACCTCCGAGGGCTCCAGAAAACGCAACGGTTCCGGGATCGGCACCTGATAGACAAGGATCTGATCCTCACGCAGCGCCTCTTCAGGAATGCGGTGGCGGGTCTGAATGACACTGGCCTGCGCGGTTTCCTCTGTGGTGGCCACACCAGCAGTCTTCTCAAAGAACTTACGGATCGAGACCGCATTGGTCGTGTCATCCGCGCCTTGGTCGATCACCTTCAGCGTATCCTCGGGCGTCAATGTGGCGGCAGAGACCTGCACGCCCCCCGTGCCCCAGCCATAAGGCATCGGCATTTCGCGGCTGGCAAAAGGCACCTGATAGCCCGGAATGGCCAGCCCCTTGAGGATGGCCCGGCGGATCATCCGCTTGGTCTGCTCATCCAGATAGGCAAAGTTGTAATCGCTCATTCCGCCGCCTCCTGCACCGGTGCCACATTTTCCATCGCCTCACGGCGCAGCTTACGGATCAGCTCCAGCTCAGACTGGAAATCCACGTAATGCGGCAGTTTGATGTGTTCCAAGAACCCCGTCGCCTGAATGTTGTCGGAGTGATAAAGCACAAACTCCTCATCCTGCGCAGGCGCGCCGAGGTTGTCTTCGCCCAGCTCCTGCCAGCGCAGCGCGCGGTCTACCAGCGCCATGGAGATCGATTTGCGCTCAGATTGACCAAACACCAGCCCATAGCCTCGCGTGAACTGTGGCGGCTCGGTTTTGGAGCCCTGAAACTGGTTCACCGTCTCACATTCGGTCAGCTCGATCTCGCCAATCTCGATGGCAAAACCCAGCTCCGGGATCTCCATCTCCACCGCGACCTTGCCAATGCGCAGTTCCCCCACAAAGGCGTGGTTGCGGGCATAGCCGCGCTGCGTGGAATAAGCCATCGACAGCACAAACCCCTCATCGCCCCGCGTCAGCGCCTGCAGGCGCAGCGGGCGGTTGGCGGGCAGCTCCAGCGGCTCGCGGGTCAAATCCCCCGGCGTTTCTTCCGAGCTGGCTTCGGTCTGGATCAACCCCTCTCTATTCAGAAACTCGGTGATATGCGGCGTTGCTTCCATGCGTGCTTCGCCACGTTCCACCACAGGCGTCTCACCCTCTGCGGCCAAGGCGAAATCCAGCAAACGGTGCGTATAATCAAACGTTGGCCCCAAGACCTGCCCACCGGGCGCATCTTTGAAGGTCGCCGAAATCCGGCGGTCGCAAGCCATATCAGCGGTTTCCACCGGCGCAGACGCGCCAAATCGCGCCAGCGTTGTGCGATAGGCGCGAATGAGGAAAATCGCCTCAATCATATCGCCCCGCGCCTGCTTGATCGCCAGCGCGGCCAGATCAGGATCGTAAAGCGATCCCTCAGCCATCACCCGGTTCACCGCCAGCGCCAGCTGTTCGCGGATCTGCGAAACGGACAGTTCCGCCACTTTCAGATCACCACGGCGTTCTTCGGCCAGCCACGCATGCGCATTGTCAATCGCGCGCTCGCCGCCTTTCACTGCAACATACATCAGGCCGCCTCCACTTTCGTTGTTCTCGGCAACGCGGAAACCTGATCCCCGCAGGTGAAGAAGAAATCGAGCCCCAGCGGGAACAGCAGCGCATTCATCTGAAACGCCTCTGTTTCCGGCAGCGCCATCTCAGCGGTTTCCTTGATCCCCGGCCCACGCAAGGTTGCACCTTCCTGGGCAAGCGCCTCGCGCTCCACAATCAATGTGGCGGAACGATCCGGATATTCCGGCGTGCCAATCGCAAAGCGGCTGAGCGGCGCAAGGGCGTCCCAGCTACCAACCGCAAACATCGCGTGCGAGGCCCCAACGATCGGCGCCCCAATGTGAAAGGCGATCCAGTCCCGCACCTCTTGGCAATCCCAGTCACCCGCCAGATGCAACGGCGTGTCCGGATCACAGAGCGTCAGGATCAGCGTCCCTGCCGCCGTGGACATTGGCGCAGGTGGCACCGCACCCACAAGGGTTTCGATTGTACCGGGCCGCGCCATCACATTCATGGCTGCGCGAAACGCATGCGCCGCATCCACAGGCGCATTGGCAAATCCGCCTTTCAGAACATCTGCGTTCATCAATCCTCTCCCCGCACCATAGTGAAGAAATCCACCTTTGTGGCAGCCGCCTTCTCCGCCCGCGCGGTCTTGGCCTCCGCAAGCTCATCGCCCAGCGGCGTCAGGATCGCGGTTTCCACCGCCGCCGCCTCCGGCCCCTGCATCAGCGCATCCACCAGCGCGGCAATCTCTGCCTTCTGCTTGTCACGCCCCTGCACATAGCCATGGCCCACCTCGCCGCTCTCCAGCTGCAACGCGCAGCGGGTCAGCGTCATCTCTCCGAGGTTGAACGGCGCGCCGGTGCCGCCAAGGCGCCCACGCACCATGGTCGCGCCGATCTCCGGCGCACGCAGCCAGTGAAATGCCGGCGCTGCGCCATGCTCTTGCCAAAGCGCCACAAGCCGGTCTGCGGGCGCTTTGGCGAGCAGCGACATCCAGGCGCGTCTGTTATTTTCTGCGGTCATCTAGACACCTTGTCGATTTGTCTATTTTCCTATACAACTAGACAAATTCTAGCGACACATCGCGAGTCGCGCAATCCATCCCCCCATGAAGTTTTCATGACAGAGACCCGCAACATGAGCGCCAAACGCACCCCGATCTGGCAATCCATCGCCAACACCCTGACCGAAGACATCGCCGAAGGCCGCTATGGTCCGGGGGACAAGCTGCCCACCGAGGCCGAGCTCTCCGGCCGCTTTGGCGTCAACCGCCACACCGTGCGCCACGCGCTAAAATCGCTGTCTGACAACGGCTTGGTCCACGCCCGACGCGGCGCTGGCGTGTTTGTGGCGCAGGTGCCAACCGACTACGCCATCGGCAAACGGGTGCGCTTTCACCGCAACATCGCGCAGGCCGGGCGTCTGCCGGGCAAAGAGGTGCTGCATCTGGAAACCCGCAGCGCAGATGCGGCAGAGGCCACAGCGCTCGCATTGCAGGAAGGGGCGGAAGTCCATGTCTATGACGGTCTGTCTCTGGCAGACGGCAACCCGATCGCCCTCTTCAAAAGCGTCTTCCCGGCGGCGCGTTTTCCCGATCTGCCGGAACAGCTCTCACGTCTGCGCTCTGTCACGGCGGCGCTCAAGGAAAACGGCGTGGCGGATTACACCCGCGCCTCAACCCGCCTGACCGCCCGGCGCGCCAGCGCCACAGAAGCCCTGCACCTGCGCATCAGTGAGGGCGATCCCGTGCTGCGCACCAAAGCCATCAACATCGACCCGGCGGGCAATCCGGTCGAGTTCGGCATCACCTGGTTTGCCGGCGACCGCGTCACGCTCACACTTACAGATTGAATAATTTGCCCAACAAGCCGCAGACGTCACGCAGCCGACACATAAGAGACGTAGAGAGAGCGAAAACACCAAAAGAGCATTCTTATGTCCAGATCCTCTCTGTCTCTGCGCCTCACAGGCGCACACGTCCTGCGCGACGGCATGCTGCAGGATGCCCCGCTGTCCTTCGCGGACGGCCTGATTGTTGATGACACACAAGCGGAGGTAGATCTCTCCGGCTATCTGCTGATGCCGGGCATCATTGATCTGCACGGCGATGCCTTTGAGCGCCACATCGCGCCGCGCCCCTCAGCGCCGTTCCCTGTGGACATGGGCCTGCGCGGCACTGACCGCGATGCCGCTGCCAATGGGGTGACCACCGCCTGGCTCGCCCAAAGCTGGAGCTGGGAAGGCGGCCACCGTGGCCCTGATGCAGCGGAAACTCTGCTGGCCGCACTCGATGCCTACCGCCCCCATACCCACACCGATCTGCGCATTCAGATCCGCTGTGAAACCCACACCGTGGACACCCGCGCGCGGCTTCTGGAAGCGGTGGAGCGGCACAAAGTCGACTATGTGGTCTTCAACAACCACCTCGAAGAAGCGCTTTATCTGGCCCGCGAGAAACCGGAAAACCTTGCCCATTGGGCCAAAGGCGCCGGGCGCACGCCAGAAGAGCATATGGCACTGGTGCGCGCCGCCTTTGACGAAAGCCCGCAGGTGCCCCGCCACCTCTGCGCGCTGGCCGAAGCCTTTGACCAGATCGGTGTGCGCTACGGCAGCCACGATGATCCTGATGGTGACACACGGGAACGCTATTCCGTGCTGGGCGCGCGGGTCTGTGAATTCCCAACCGCGCGCAGCGCCGCAGCCGTGGCCAAAGCGGTTGGCGATCACGTGGTGATGGGCGCGCCCAACATCGTGCGCGGCGGCAGCCAGGCTGGCAACATTCAGGCCGCGCGCTTGGTGGCTGATGATCTTTGCGATGCGCTGGTGTCAGACTATCACTACCCCGCGCTCTCCAAAGCCGCCTTCCGCATGGTGGATGACGGTCTCTGTGATCTGCCCACCGCCTGGGCGATGATCTCCACCAACGCGGCGCGCATCATGGAGATGGACGATCGCGGCACGCTGGATTTGGGCCAACGCGCCGACATCGCCATTGTCCATCCGGAGACCCACGCGATTGAAGGCACCATCGCAGGCGGGCGCATCAGCCACCTGTCTGGCGACGTGGCCCACCGTTTCTTTGACGCGGCATCAGATACAAAAATGGCGGCGGAGTAATCCGCCGCCGCAAGGAGGTCTGAGAGTAACGCCTCAGCCCCCGTATTTCTCCAGAAAGGCCTCTGCCTTCAGCGCGCGAAAATCCGTGAGCGCTGCGCGCAACCGGCTGTGGTCCCAATCCCACCAGGCCAGCGCCATCAACCGCTCAGACACATTTTCGCTGAACCGCCGCCGCAGCGGTGTGGCAGGCATGCCGGCGACAATCATGTAAGGCGGCACATCTTTGGTCACCACCGCGCCGCTCGCCACAATGCTGCCGTGGCCCAACGTGACCTCCGGCTTGATCATCGCGCCGTGACCAATCCAGGTGTCATGGCCAATGGTCGCCACCCGGCTCTGACGATGGGCAAAAAACGCCGCATCCGGCTCTGCATCGTCAAAGTAGTCATCTGAACGATAGAGAAAGTGGTGCAGCGAGGCGTTTTCCATCGGGTGATCCGTCGCCCCGATCCGGCTGAAAGCGGCGATATTGGCAAATTTGCCAATCTTGGCGTTTGCGACCTCCGCCATGCGGTCACAATAGGAATAATCGTCAAAATGCGCTGAAATGATCCGGCTGCCCTGCCCGATCTCCACATAACGCCCGAAAGTCGCGTCATGCAGAATACAGTCTGGGTGGATCAGCGGCGTCTCTGCGGAGAGCTTGGCCATATGCGGCTCCTGTTGTGTGAACTTCTATGCCTCCGGCGGGGATATTTTGGGCAAGAGGAAACAGGGGGACCCCCATGCTTTCTCATTCTCCAAATATCCTCGCCGAAGGCAAAACTCTTGTCGCGGATCAGTGGCCGCTTTCGTCCCCGGTGATCAGCTTGCGGCGCAGCCAGCCGGAGAACCAGTCCATCACCATCACCATCAGCACGATCAGCACGATGTAGTAGGTGACCTCTTCCCAGTCTTTCTGCGTGATCATCGCCTGTGTCAGCATCAAGCCGATGCCACCGCCGGTGATCGCGCCAATGATGGTGGCGCTGCGGGTGTTGGATTCCAGGAAATACAGGACTTGGCTCATCAGGATCGGCGTCACCTGCGGGATCACCCCAAAGCGATATCGCTGCACCGGTTTGGCCCCAGTCGACTGAATGCCCTCGATCTGCTTCTGATCGACGTTTTCCAGAGCTTCCGAGAACATTTTGCCAAAAGAGCCGGTATCCGTGATCAGGATCGCCAGCGCGCCCGTCAGTGGCCCCGGCCCAAAGGCGCGTGCCAGAACAATCGTCCAGATCAGCGCATCCACACCGCGGAAGAAATCAAAGATACGGCGCGTGATCTGGCGCAGCACGACAAATGGCGTGAAGTTCTTGGCCGCCAGAAAGGCCAGCGGAAGCGCCACAATGGCCGCGCCCATGGTGCCAAGGAAGGCCATCAGGATGGTCTCAAAGATCGCCCAGGCCACATCCTGGTGACGCCACATCTTGTTGGTCCAGAAGTCCTGCCAGATCGCAGCCGCCTCACCGCCCAGCGCGCGTGACATCACTTCGCCAACAGGCATCCCGTGGTAGGGGCTATCAAGCGTGAAGAAGAAGAGCTCCCAACCGGTGAAATACCGGAACACCTCAGTGCGGTTGCGCGTCACGGTCAGACGCCCGGCACCGGTGGTGATGGTCATGCGGTTCTTGGAGGCATTGATCCAGTCAGGTGTCTCGCCTTCCGGCAGCACCGCCTGCACCCCTTTGGCGCGGCTTGGCTGCGCCGTGATCAGCCCATAGCCCGGCACGTCGTAGCTGACAAAATTGTCTGCGCCATAGGTCACCACATGACCGTCACCCAGATCGATCACCGTGTCGGTGTCCCCCAGCGTGACCCAATCCGGTGCTGTGCCCTCAGGATAGGTGCCTTTGCGCTCGCCCTCGATGGCCACAGACACCGCGCCGGAGCGGTTGTCGCGCGCCACATGGGTTTTGTAGCTGTAGCTGTCCGCCACCAGCGCGCGGGCATTGTCCGCCTCAAAGCGCTGCGCCAGACCGGGAATGTCAAAGATGAAGAAGATATAGGTCAGATAGGCAATCACCAGCGCCGGCAAACCAAAGCTCATGAGCTTCTTTCTGGCAAAATGGCGATCCGCCTGAACCTTCAGGAAATCGGTTTCATTGGCTGCGATACTCATGCCGAGGCCTTCTCAAATTTGTGCTCAGATTTGCCGTGGGTCAGGCGCTCGCGCACCAGCGAGGACAGCTGATCCACCACCACAATGGTGACAAACAGCAGGATGAAGATCGCGGCGGCCTCATCATATTGGCCTTTGCCCCAGCTCATCGCGTTGCGCAGCTCATAGCCAATGCCGCCCGCGCCAACGAAGCCAAGGATGGCGGAGGCGCGGATGTTCACCTCAAAGCGCAGCAGGCCGTAGCTGAAGTAGTTGGGCGCCACCTGCGGGATCACCCCGAGCCACATGCACTGGGTCCAGCTTGCGCCGACAGATTGCAGCCCCTCCACGGGCTTGAGCGAGGCGTTTTCATTGACTTCGGAGAACAGCTTGCCCATCGCGCCCGCGGTGTGGAACGCAATCGCCACCATCGCAGGCACCGGCCCGCCGCCCATCACAAAGATCAGCACCAGCGCAATCACGATTTCCGGCATGGCGCGCATGATGTCCATGATCCGGCGAAACAGCGGAATGAGACGCGGCCATTTGGCCATGCCACGTGTGGACAGCAGCGACAGCACCATGCCCAGCATCGTGCCAATCAGGGTGGAGGCCGCCGCGATGTTGATCGTCTCAATCAGCGAGGGCAGGAATTTGAGCAGATGCGCAGGCAGATCAGCGGCCTTTTCAAAGGCCTCGCCCAGCACCTCTTTGGGGAAATCAAACAGACGGTGCAGCCCGTCCCAGAACCCACCGGCATTGCGGTCATCCGCAATCATGAAACCCGTTGTCATCAAGGCGATGAAAACGATGAGGATGATGCCGTCCATCATCCGCTTGCGCCGCACCTGCGCCATGTAATCCGCGCGCACGCCGCCCGCGTTACGGCTGCCAGTGCCGCTACCGGTCAAATCTGTCATGGGAGCCCCTCAGTCAGGAAACAGGCCCCGCGCGCAACTGCACAGGGCCTGCTCAAAGTGGTGAAGTCGTCTTAGTTGGACTTCAGTTTGCGTGCTTCGATGATCACTTCGTAAGCGTCATGGCTGATTGGCTGCACGCCTTTGGCTTCACCGGACAGCACACCATAGGCGCACTCTGGGTCCATGGATGGCAGGGAGGCCATCAGCGCGGTGAATTTCACTTTCACGTCTTCCGGCAGCGCTTTGCGCAGCACGATTGGGCCTTCTGGGATCGGCTTGGACTGCCAGATTTTCACCAGCTCGTTCATGTCCACGAGACCCGCATCAACCGCACGACGCAGCGCGCCGGAGTTGTAGCCGTCTTCCCACTCGCCCAGACCGTCAGCCCAGGTCACGCCGCCGTCAAAGTCACCATTGTTCACGCCAACGATGGTCTGCTCGTGGCCACCGGAGAATTTCACTTCGCCGAAGTAGTCACCAGAAGTCATGGTCGCGCCGGTCACTTCAGGGATCTCGATGGATGGGATCAGGAAGCCGGAGGTGGAGTTCGGGTCACCAAAGCCGAAGGTCTTGCCCTTCATGTCTTCCAGAGAGGTGATGCCGCTGTCTTTGCGGGCAAAACCGATGGAGTAGTAGCCATAGCCACCGTCCACGTTCACTTTCACCAGGATCGGCTCAACCGCTTCCGGGTCAGACAGGTAGGTCTTTGCGTAGCCGGATGCGCCCAGCCATGCCATGTCGATGGTGCCGCCCAGCAGGCCCTGGATCACGCCGTTGTAGTCGGCAGGGGCGAAGAGCTTGGTTGGGACACCCAGCACTTCTTCGGTTTTGGCGCGCAGGCACTCGTTGTTGTTCAGACGGTCCTGGGCGTTTTCGCCACCCAGCAGACCAATGCGGAATTCGCTGATCTCTTCAGCAAACGCAGGGGCCGTCAGGGCAGTGGTCGCCAGAACGGCAGCAATCAGTTTTTTCATCGTTTCTCTCCGGTTGATAAAAAACCCCACGCTTCTGTGACGTGGGGTGTGATGAAACTCAGGCGTATTCAGGGGTCTTGCGGCCGACTTCTGCGTCGGTGCGGTCCAGCGTCTCGATCTCTGTCGAGGTGGCCGCTTCGCTAAAGGTGGCATCCGCACCATAGATGTCGCGCGCCACACCGGTGGTCAGCTGCGCAGGCGTGCCGTCAAACACGATGCGCCCGTCGCGCATGCCGATCACACGGTCACAATAGCGCCGCGCCGTGTCCAGCGTGTGCAGGTTGGCGATCACCATGCGGCCGTCTTCTTCGTGGATCTGGCGCAGCGATTGCATCACCACCTGCGCGTTCATCGGATCGAGCGAGGCAATCGGCTCATCCGCCAGAATGATCTTCGGGTCTTGCATCAGCGCGCGCGCAATCGCCACACGCTGCTGCTGCCCGCCTGACAGCGCTTCGGCGCGCTTGGCGGCATGTTCTGCAATGCCGAGACGATCCAGAATATCGATCGCGCGGTGGATGTCCTCATTGGGGAACAGGTTGAACATGGTTGCCAGCGTGCTGCGACGGTTGAGCGTGCCATGCAACACGTTGCTCACCACATCCATCCGCGGCACGAGGTTGAACTGCTGAAAGATCATCGCGCATTCGCTCTGCCAGCGACGCTTGTCACCGTTCTTCAGCGCGGTCACATCGGTGCCTTCAAAGATGATCTGCCCGCTGGTCTCTTCCGTCAGACGGTTCAGCATCCGCAGCAGGGTGGATTTACCGGCCCCAGAGCGCCCGATGATCCCAATCATTGCTGGCTTCTCGACAACGAAGTTGGCCGCGTCGACAGCCACATTTGGACCAAAGGCTTTGGTCAGTTTTTCTACTTTTAGCACGGCCTATCCCCACCATTCGATGGGCGCTGGCTACAGGCCGAATCCAAAGCTTAATTGTCAGAATGATGAAGTTTCTGTAACGGAAGTCGGCACAATTTTAACTTTCATCGCGGCTCCGCGAGCGCCGTTAAGCCGTCGCGCCTACCTCCGCGTGCGGAAAAACAGGCCGTTTCAGCGCAAAATACCTTGGAACCTCTGCGCCGCGCCGCTCTGGTTTTCCGAAATCAAAAAACCCGCGCAGAAATGCAGATTTCTCTCTTGACCCCACCTCAGGAACACCCTAAATCGCACCTCACTTACGGCGGTATAGCTCAGTTGGTTAGAGCAGCGGAATCATAATCCGCGTGTCCGGGGTTCAAGTCCCTGTACCGCCACCAAGAATTCCAGAAGCCCGGATGGATCGCCATCCGGGTTTCGCTTTTTTGGGATCTGTGAGTGGACTTTAGATCCCTCTTTACGCCGCTGTCTGCTCCGCAACGACTTCCGCAAACTGTGCAAAGAACTTCGCAGAGAGTTTCTTCGCCGTGCCCTGAATGAGCCGGCTGCCCAACTGCGCAATCTTGCCACCGACCTCTGCCTTGGCTTCATAGCTCAGCACTGTCTCCGCACCGTCTTCAACCAAGGTGACTTCTGCACCGCCCTTGGCAAACCCGGCCGCGCCGCCTTTGCCCTCACCTTTGAGCGTGAACCCATCCGGCGCGCCGCTGGTGTCCAGAAACACCTCCCCCGCAAACTTCGCCTTCACTGGGCCGATTTTCAGCACCACTTTGGCCTCCAGATGCTCCGGCGTGTGCTGCTCCAGCTCTTCACAGCCCGGAATGCACTGCTTCAGCACCTCAGGGTCATTGAGCGCCCGGTACACCACGTCGCGGGGTGCCGAAATGCGAATCTCATCTTTTAGTTCCATCTGGTATCTCTGCCTTTCTTGGTCTCAACAACATTTGGGAAACACCCGAAGCGCCTCTTCTGCGGCCTGCTCCGGTGTCAAATCTTCACGTGGGGCCCAAAACGCCCGCCACTTCTCAAGCAAGTTTCTCATCGCTGCCCTCCCCCGCTTCCGCTTGATCCATCCGGCGCCACTGAACGATCTCCGCAAGGATCGACAGCGCGATCTCATGTGGGTCCACCGCACCAATATCGAGCCCCGCCGGGCTCTTCAGCCGGCCAACCCTGGCCTCCTCCAGCCCTGCCGCAATCAGCTTCTCACAGAGCACCGCCGCTTTTTTGCGGCTCGCCACCATCGACACCCGCCGCGCCGGGGTCTCCAGCGCCGAGCGCAGCGCATCGCTGTCCCGCTGCCCCTGCGAGGCCACCAGCACAAAATCACGCGCCTCGATCTGGCCCACACCCTCATCGCCTCGGCACACCCGAAACCCGGCCAGCGTGGCATGGGCTGCCACCGCCTGTGCAATCGGTGTGTCGCCAAAAATCACCAGTCGCTGCGCCTGTTGATAAGGCTCGATCAGCACATCCACCGTGCCGCCTGACGGGCACCCGCTCTTAAACGTCTGCACCCCATCCGGATCGAGCAAGGTCACCACTTTGTCTGAAGGTTTCACCCGGATCATGCGCGGCGTCTCCGCCACCAAGGCCTCTGCGGCCGCCTCTTTGACCGCGCGTTTCACACAGGCCCCGCCCAGATGCCCAATGATCTCACCGCTCTGCGTGACCGCCGCCTTCGCCCCTGCTTTGGCAGAGGTCACATCGGCGGTGCGCACCACAGTTGCGACGCAAAACGGCGCCCCCTTCTCACGCAGCCGCGCCACCGTATCAAATATGTCAAACGCCTCCATGCGCTCCTCCTTCAAAGCCACGCACCGTCACAGGCGGGCAAATTCTCGCTCCAGCGCGCCAAGCGCCTCAAGCGTGTTCGCCGGCAGATGCGCATCCAGATAGGGCAGCGCCGCCTGCATGCTCGCCGCCACCGGCGCATAATCCCGCCAGCCCTTCAGCGGGTTCAGCCAGACAATCCGCCGCGCCTTCTTCCTCAGTTTTGCCAAAGCCGCGCCCAGCGCCTCCGGATCAGACGTGCAATAACCATCCGACAGAATGATCACGACCGTCCGCCCATTGAGCGCCCGTGCGCCATAACCACTCAGGAAACGCTCCAGCGATCCGGAAATATCCGTACCCCCGCCAAAGCCCTCCGCCATCAGCGACAGCCGAGAGGCCGCCCGCAGCGTGTCATGATCGCGCATCGCATCCGTCACCCGCATCAGCCGCGTGTGAAACAGATAGGCATCGGTGCGCGTCTCACTGCTCACCAACCCATTGAGAAAGGCCAGAAACACCCGCGCATAAACCGTCATCGACCCGCTCACATCACACAGGGCCACAATCTGCATCGGTCTCGGTGGCCGCGCCCGCCGATGCAGCTCCATCGGCTCGCCACCACGTGCCAGCGAGGCCCGCTGAATGCGCCGCATGTCGAGCTGCTGACCGCGCAGCGCCTGCTTGCGCCGCCGCGAGCGCCGATCCCGTATCACGCGCGCAATCCGCACCGCCGCCGCTTCGGCACGGCGCAGACTGTCCTCATCCATCAACTCACGCAGATCCCGCCGGAAGAGGTTATCCGTCCGGGTCGCAATCAGCCGCCCATCGGTGCCCTCAGCCTCGCCATCGCCCTCATCCGGCGCAAAGGCGTCTTCAGAACTCTCGATGCCACCCTCAGCGCCGTCCTCTGCACCGTCGCCAAAATGCGTCTGCCACAGCAAAGGCCGCGCCGCCTGCACCTTCACATGATCGCTTTTGGCGGTACCTTGCTTCTGTTTGCCTGCGTTGAACCAATAGGCATCAAACAGGTCGTCAAACCTGCGCCAGCTCTCCGCATCTCCTGACAGCAGCACACAAAGCGCTTCACGCGCCCGATCCACATCCGTCGCCTCCACCGCCGCCAAAGCGGCCAGCGCATCGCCGGTCTCCGCCACACCCACAGGCAAGCCATTCATACGCAAATGCGCCATGAACCCCGCCATGCGGTCAGCCAATCCTTCGGCACGGGAGGGAAACCGCGTCACCTGCATCAGGCGACCTTCCCGATCAGTCGGTCCATCACCTCACGTGGGGCCGCATCATAATCCGCCGCGGTCTTGAGCAGACACACCAATGTCGCCTGCACCGCCTCCGGGCTCTGGGCCAGATCATTCACCCCAAGTCCCGCCAGCGCCGCCGCCCAGTCCAGCATCTCCGCCACACCCGGCGCTTTCTCAAGCTCCTCACGGCGCAAATCCTGCACCACGCCCACAATCTGGCGCGCCAGCAGGCCTTCCATCTCCGGCATGCGTGTGCGCAGGATCGCCAGCTCGGTCTCCCGATCCGGATACTCTACATAAGCATAAAGACACCGCCGCCGCAGCGCGTCTGACAGCTCCCGCGTGCCATTGGCGGTCAAAATCACCATGGGCCGCGTGACCGCCTCAACGGTCCCCACCTCCGGAATGGTGATCTGAAAATCAGACAACACCTCCAAAAGATAGGCTTCAAATTCCTCATCCGCCCGGTCGATCTCATCAATCAACAAGACTGGCGGCTGCTCCTGAGTGATCGCTTCCAGAAGCGGGCGTTTCAACAGATAGTCTTCCCCAAACAGCGCCGCCTCCGCCATGCCGCCCTGCGCCTCAGACGCGCGGATCGCCAAGAGCTGGCGCTGATAGTTCCACTCATAAATCGCGTGGCTTGCGTCCAAACCCTCATAACACTGCAACCGGATCAGCTTGGTCTCATGCACCGCCGCCATCGCCTTGGCGACCTCGGTCTTGCCAACCCCCGCAGGCCCCTCAAGCAGCAAGGGCCGCCCCAGGGTCTCCGCCAGATGCAGCGCCATCGCAAGGCGCGCATCCGCTACATAGCCCTCTTCCGCCAAGGCAGATTGCAAATCGTTCACGCTCATCGCGCGCCCCTCACCTTCTCATTCTCAAAATATCCCCGCCGGAGGCCCCCGCCCGCAACGCGGGCGAGGTCATTAGCGGATCAGCCATGCAGGCCCAGATCGTTGGCGGTCTTCCAGATCCGCCAGTGATCATGCGGCATATTGGTCTGCGTCAAACCAAAGGCGCGGAAGGCATCATGCACCGCATTGGAGAAACAGGGCACACCGCCCACATGCGGGCTCTCGCCCACGCCTTTTGCGCCAATCGGGTGATGCGGGCTTGGGGTCACGGTGTAGTCGGTTTCATAGTTGGGCACTTCCCATGATGTGGGCAGGAAGAAATCCATCAGCGTGCCGGTCTTCACATTGCCCATCTCATCATAGGCAATCTCCTGCCCCAGCGCCACGGCCAGCGCCTCGGTCAGGCCGCCATGGATCTGCCCTTCAATGATCATCGGGTTGATCCGCGTGCCACAGTCATCCAGCGCATAAAAGCGGCGGATTTCCGGCACGCCGGTGTCCACATCAATGTCCATCACACAGACATAAGCGCCAAAGGGATAGGTCATATTGGGCGGATCATAATAGCTCACCGCCTCAAGCCCCGGCTCAATCCCCGGAATGGCCTGATTATAGGCGGCAAAGGCGATCTCTTTCATCGTCTTGAACCGTTCCGGCGCGCCTTTGACCACAAAGCGATCCACGTCAAATTCGACGTCATCGTCATGCACTTCCAAGAGGTAGGCCGCAATCATCTGCGCCTTGGCGCGGATCTTGCGCCCCGCCATCGCTGTCGCGGCCCCCGCCACCGGGGTAGAGCGTGACCCATAAGTGCCAAGCCCGTAAGGCGCGGTATCTGTGTCGCCTTCCTCAATGGTGATGCTGTCCGCAGGCAGACCGATCTCAGAGGCGAGGATCTGCGCAAAGGTGGTCGCATGCCCCTGCCCCTGACTGATCGTGCCCAGTCGGGCAATCGCAGAGCCTGTCGGGTGAATGCGGATCTCACAGCTGTCAAACATGCCAAGGCCAAGGATGTCGCAATTCTTCACAGGCCCCGCCCCGACGATCTCGGTAAAGAAGGTCAGACCGATGCCCATCAGGCTGCGGGTCTTGCCAGCTTTGAAATCCTCAATCCGCTGCGCCTGTTCCGCGCGCAGGCCTTGGTAATCCACAGCCTCCATCGCCTTGTCCCAGGCGGTGTGGTAATCCCCGCTGTCATATTCCCAGCCCAGCGCGGACTGATAAGGGAACTGCTCTTTCTTGATGAAATTTATCCGGCGCAGCTCGGCGGCATCCATATTGAGCTTGATCGCCAGCACCTCAATCATCCGCTCGATAAAGTACACCGCCTCCGTCACACGGAAGGAACAGCGATAGCTCACCCCGCCCGGCGCTTTGTTGGTATAAACCCCATCCACCGCCAGATAGGCTGTCGGAATATCATAAGAGCCGGTGCAGATGTTCATGAACCCAGCCGGGAACTTGGTCGGGTCGGCGCAGGCGTCAAAGCCGCCGTGATCTGCGGTCACATGGCAATGCAGCCCGGTGATCTTGCCCTCTTTGGTGGCGGAAATCTTGCCGCTCATCCAATAGTCCCGCGCAAAGGCCGTGGTCATCAGATTTTCCATCCGGTCTTCAACCCATTTCACCGGCTTGCCGGTGACAATCGAGGCCACAACCGAGCAGACATAGCCTGAATAAGCGCCCACCTTATTGCCAAAGCCGCCGCCGATATCGGGGCTGATAACACGGATATTGTGCTCCTCAATGCCGGAAATCAGCGAGACCACGGTGCGGATCGCATGGGGCGCCTGAAACGTGCCCCAGAGTGTGAGCTTGCCGGTGACTTTGTCCATCGAGGCCACAGAGCCGCAGGTTTCCAGCGGGCACGGGTGGGTGCGGTGGTAATACATGGTCTCTTCCGCGACCACTTCGGCCTCCGCCATCACCGCTTCGGTTGCCGCCTCATCACCCTGTTCCCAGGTGAAGATGTGGTTGGGGTGATTGCGCGGCCCATGCGCGCCATCAGTGGCCTTACCGTTGGCATCCACCGTATCCTCGCGCAGTACCACGTCGGATTTTAACGCCTCAAACGGATCCACGATGACAGGAAGCTCTTCGTACTCGACTTCCACCAGTTCCACCGCATCAGCCGCCGCATAGCGATCTTCGGCCACCACAAAGGCCACCTCTTGGCCCTGAAACAGCACTTTGCCATCCGCCAGCACCATCTGCTTGTCACCGGCCAGTGTCGGCATCCAGTGCAAACCCAGCGGTTCCAGATCCGCCGCGGTGATCACCGCCACCACGCCGGGAACCTTCATGGCCTCCTCAGAATTGATGCTCACAACCCGCGCATGGGCATAGGGCGAGCGGACAAAGTCGCCAAACAGCATGCCGTCAAGCTTGATGTCATCCACATAGTTGCCGCGCCCTTGGGTAAAGCGCACGTCTTCCACACGCTTGCGGGCACAGCCCATGCCTTTCAGGTTGGCGGCGCGTTCTTCGGGGCTTGGGGTCAAATCATTCATTCTGCCGCCTCCTTCTGAGCGTTCAGCGTGTCCGCCGCCGCCGCAATCGACTTCACAATGTTCTGGTATCCGGTGCAGCGGCAGATATTGCCCGCCATGCCAAAGCGGATCTCTTCTTCGGTCGGATTAGGATTTTCTTGCAACAGACGGTGCGCGCGGGTGATCATCCCCGGTGTGCAGAAGCCGCATTGCAGCCCGTGATGCTCGCGGAACATCTCCTGCAGCACACCGAGGCTGCCGTCCTCGTTCACCAGACCTTCCACCGTGGTCAGCTCTTTGCCCTGCGCTTGGGCCACAAACACGGTGCAGCTTTTGACAGACTTGCCGTCCAGATCCACCGTGCAGGCCCCGCAATGGGAGGTCTCACAGCCGATATGCGGTCCGGTGATGTTCAGGTTTTCACGCAGGAAATGGATCAAAAGCGTGCGCGGCTCCGCAAGCCCTTCCACCTCTTTGCCATTCACGGTCATCTTTACATGCATCTTTGACATGACGTCCCCCCTCAGCTCGCACGGCTCTGAGCACGCGCAATCGCGCGGCGCAGGATCACGGCAGCCACATGTTTCTTGAATTCGATCGGCCCGCGGTTGTCCGCCACCGGATCAATCGCCCCCATCATCGCGCTGACACAGCCGTCAACGTCCCCCGCCGCCAACGCCGCGCCAGCCGCGTCAGACCAGATCGGCGTGTCCGCGAGATTGGTCATCGCCACCGACGCCGTGCCGCCACCAGTCATCACAGCCGCCGCCGCCGTGGCATAATCGCCAATCTTGCGCTTCTGCTTTTCATAGGCATAGCCGGTGCCACTTGCTGGCACAGGAATGGTGATCCGCGTCAGGATCTCCTCATCATCGCGCGCGGTAAAATAAGCCGCCTCATAGAACTCACGCGCCGCCACTGCGCGCACCCCATCCGGCCCGCTCAGCTCAAAGCGCGCGTTCAGGCACTGCATCAGCCCCGGCATGTCATTGCCCGGATCACCGTTGGCGACATTGCCGCCCACCGTGCCCATGTAGCGCACCTGCGGATCGGCAATCAAAAGCGCTGCCTCTTTGATCAAGGGCACCGCGTTTGACAGACCTTCATGTGTGATCAGCTCATGCTGTGTCACCATCGCCCCGATGGTCACCGCATCGCTGCCAATCTCAATGCCCTTCAAGGCGTCGATATCCTGAAGATCAATCAGGTGGCCCATATCGGCCATGCGCAGTTTCATCATCGGGATCAGGCTGTGCCCGCCCGCGATCACCCGCGCCTCATCTCCATGTTCCTGCAAAATCGAAACCGCTGACGCAATGTCAGACGGACGGTGGTACTCGAACCCCGCTGGTATCATCTGGCTTGTCCTCCCTGGCACGCCCAGTGCGCGCCTCCGACAACCAGTCCGCCAACAGCAGAGGATCCGCGCCAGCCTTTAAAAACAGCCCGCGCGGTTCGTTGCACGAAATGCGAATAGGCTGCACGAGTTGCGAAACCCGCAAAATCCACCAGATGCGTCGCTGATACTCCGCAAGCCACATGCCGTCCTCCGCTGGCGGACCTGACGCGCCACACGTTCCTCTCAAGAGCGCCGCAAATCCTACCCGCCCGCCTCAAACGGCACAAAAGGGCGAATCTCCTCTGAGGCGCAAAAGCGATTCTCTCGGCGCAATCAGACGCTGAACCCGGCACGCCGCCCCCCCAAACCGCCCGCAATTTAATCAAATCCATGTGGATTCCTGACTATTTTGCTTATTTTATCGTTTGGTAAAATTTTTTTCTGGCTTTTTTGATCAATTGATCAAACCCTACCTCCAACAGGAGGCCCCATGACCGACCCACTCAAACTGACGGCAGACGCACTGCAAGCCCTTGATCTTGAGACGCTAATGGCGCGGGCGCGTGACATGCGAGACAGCCACTGGGGCAAAACGGTGACCTACTCGCGCAAGGTTTTTGTGCCCCTGACCAACATGTGCCGCGACACCTGCGGCTACTGCACCTTTGTCAAACACCCCGATGATCCCGCCGCGCAGCTCATGTCTCCCCAGCAGGTTCTGGCCTCCGCCAAACGCGGCGAAGCCAAGGGCTGTAAAGAGCTGCTTTTCAGCCTCGGAGAGAAGCCAGAGAAACGCTATGAGAAGGCCCGCGCGGCGCTGGCGGCCTATGGCTATGACACTCTGGTCGACTACCTCAGCGACATGTGCCGGCTGGTGCTGGATGAAACCGGCCTGCTACCCCATGTCAACGCGGGCTCCCTCACTGAGGACGAGCTGGCACAGCTCAAACCGGTCAGCGCCTCCATGGGCATGATGCTGGAAACCACCAGTCGGCGGCTCATGAAAAAAGGTATGGCGCATTACGCCTGCCCCGACAAAACCCCGGTGCAACGCCTGCGCACTTTGGAGCGCGCCGGGCGGCTTGAGATCCCCTTCACCACTGGCCTTCTGATCGGCATCGGTGAAACCTGGGAAGAACGCATAGAGGCGCTGCATGCCATTCGCGAAAGCCATCTGACCTATGGCCATGTGCAGGAAGTGATCGTGCAGAACTTTCAGGCCAAACCCGGCATCGCCATGGAGCACCATCCGGAGCCCAGCCTTCAGGACATGCTCAAAACGCTTGCCGCGGCGCGCCTGATCCTGCCCGCCGATGTCAGCCTTCAAGCGCCTCCGAACCTCAGCGCCCGGCATCTGGAATATCTGAGCGCCGGGATCAACGACTGGGGCGGCATCAGCCCGGTGACCATCGACTTTATCAACCCGCAGCACGAGTGGCCCGAAATCCGCACGCTGGCCGAAAACACCGCGCGCACCGGCCACCAACTGCAGGAACGCCTCACCGTTTACCCCGCCTATCTCAAGCGCAGCGCCCGCTTCATGGCGCCGGAATTGGCACAGCGCGCCAAGGCACAGGCCCGCGCAGACGGGCTCGCGCTGCAACAGGAGGAAGAGACATGTTTGACCACAACTGCGTGAACGGCCCCGCCCCCGTTTCGCTGCACGGCACCTCGCCTGCCGTGCGCGCCATCCTTGAAAGGTCCCTCGACGGTCAGGAGATCAGCGAACAGGAGGGCGAAACCCTCTTTGCCGCGCAGGGCGCAGACATCGCGGCAATCTCTGCGGTTGCGGACCAGCTGCGCCACCGCGCCAACGGCGATCAGGTCAGCTTTGTTGTGAACCGCAACATCAACTTCACCAATGTCTGCTACATGGGCTGCAAATTCTGCGGCTTTGCCAAACGCCGCGAAGATGCGGGAGCCGAGTGGCTCAATGTGGATCAGGTTGTCGCCCGCGCGGTGGAGGCCTGGAACCGAGGTGCCACCGAGGTCTGCATTCAGGGCGGCCTGCATCCCAAAATGTCCGGTCAGGAATACCGCAATCTGCTGCTCGGGCTGAAGGCCGAACTGCCCGACATGCACATCCACGCGTTTTCGCCCTTTGAGGTGTGGTACGGCGCGGCCAAAACCAAACTGTCCTTTGCCGATTTCATTCAGGATCTCAAAGAATGCGGCCTTGGCTCCATGCCCGGCACCGCCGCCGAAATTCTGGACACGGATATTCGCAAACAGCTGACCAAGAACAAGCTCAGCGCCGAGCGCTGGGTCGAGATCATCCGCGCCGCCCATTCCGTCGGGGTGAAAACCACCGCCACCATCATGTACGGCCATATCGACGGCCCCAAACAATGGGCGCAGCACATGCGCATCCTGCGTGACATTCAGAAAGACACCGGCGGCTTCACCGAGCTGGTCCCGCTCAGCTTTGTGCATGAGGATTCCCCGCTCTTCACCGCCAATCCGGAAATTGTCCGCCCCGGCCCGACCCATGATGAAACCGAAAAGATGCACGCCGTCAGCCGCATCTTCCTGCACGGCCAGATCGACAACATTCAGGTGAGCTGGACCAAACTCGGGGCCGAGCGCGCGCATTACATGCTGGATCGCGGCGTGAACGATCTGGGCGGCACCCTGATGAACGAAAGCATCAGCCGCTCTGCCGGTGCCAAAAACGGGCAGGAGATCATGGCCGCCGAAATGGTCGAGATCATCCGCGCCGCAGGCCGCATCCCGGTGCGCCGCAACACGGTCTATGACACGCTGGAAACCTACGATGATCACACACCTGACACCCAAGCGCCCCTCGTCGCCCGTCAGGGCCAGGATCCGCTGGCCTTCCTTGAGGAAGACACCACACGGGTGGCCGCAGAATGACCGGCCTATCTCAAACCCGCGTCACCCTGATCGCCGGCGGCGTTGGCGGTGCCAAAATGGCCGAAGGCTTTGCGCATCTGGCCAATGTTGATCTGCGCGTGATCTGCAACATCGGCGATGACGACAGCTTCCACGGTCTCTGGGTGTCACCGGATGTGGACACCATGCTCTACACGCTGAGCGACCGCATCAACCGCGCACAGGGCTGGGGCGTGGAAGACGACGCCCTGCGCGCGCTTTCGGTCCTTAAGGATCTGGGACAAGAAACATGGATGACGCTGGGCGACCGTGACCTCGGCCTGCACATCTTCCGCACCATGCAACTGGTGCAGGGCCGCGCGCGCCAGGAGATCACAGATCACATCGCCAAAGCCTTTGGCCTTTCCGCACGGCTGCTTCTCTCCACCGAAGACCAAGTGCCAACCCGGGTGTGTACAGAGAGCGGCTGGCAGAGCTTTCAGGAGTATTTCGTGCGTGATCAATGCCGCCCTGCGGTGCGCGATCTGGCTTATGAGGACCAGGAAGCCGCCCGCGCCAATCCGGCAGCACTGGACACGCTTACCGACACCGACCTGATCGTGATTGCGCCCAGCAATCCCCTGATGTCGATCATGCCCATTCTCGGCATTCCCGGGATCGGCGAGACCTTGGCACAGGCCACCGCCCCCCGCCTTGCAGTCAGCCCCTTTGTGGGGGGTCGCGCGCTCAAAGGACCGGCCGACAAGATGCTGCAAAGCCTCGGTCACACGCCCTCCACCGCCTATATCGCCGATCTCTATGACGGGCTGATCGACGGGTTGGTGATCGACGTGACCGACGCGGGGGATCAGGTGGCAACCGACCTGCCTCTGCATGCCGAGCAGACCGTGATGAAAACCCGCGCCGACAAATGCGCGCTGGCGCAGCGCCTGCTGCATCTCGCCAACCTGTCTCCCTCTGCCCCCGCCCCGGATGAGGTCTGCGCATGACGGGCAAGCTGCTGATCGCCATTCCGATGAAGGACCCGAAACAGGCCAAAACCCGCCTCAGCGAGGCCCTGCCCCCGCAGGAGCGGCAGAGGTTCGCCCTCTCCCTGTTCCTGCGCACGCTTGATCAGATTGCAGCGGCGCAATGTGACGCCTCGGTGGTGGTCGTGACCGCCAGCTCCCTTATAGCCGAAGAAGCGCAAGCGCGCGGGGCCGCTGTGCTGATGGAAGAAGCGGCGCAGGGCCTCAACAGCGCCTGCGCGCAGGCCAAGCTCTGGGCCGCAGAGCAAGGCTTTGTCCATCTGGCCATCCTGCCCGGCGATCTCGCCCTGCTCTCTGCGGCCGACATTGCGCAGCTTTCGAGACTCGTCCTGCCGCCCACCGCCGCGGCGCTCTGTGAATCCAGCGATGGCGGCACCAACTGCCTGATGCTCCATCCAGAGGCCGAGTTCGCGTTCTGCTTTGGCCCCGGCTCCTTCCGCGCGCATCGCAAAGCCGCCGCCCGCGCGGGTCTCGCCTGCCACATCCTGCGCAGCAGCACCCTGCGCTTTGACGTCGATACCACCCGCGATTTGGCCCAGATCCAACAGCTGCGCCAACGCCCCTCCACAGGACAACAGGCCCTATGAGCGCGCTTTCCATCATCGCTGTCCCCGGCATCCCTGAAATCCACCCCGGCGACGATCTCGCCGCCATTCTTGCCGAGGCTCTGGAGCCAATCGGCGTGGAGCCCAATGACATTCTGATTGTCGCCCAGAAGGTGGTGTCCAAAGCCGAAGGGCTGCTGGTCGATCTCGCCACCGTCACCCCGGGGGAGGAGGCAAACGCATTGGCGCAGCGCATCTCCAAAGACCCGCGCAAGGTCGAGGTGGTGCTGCGCGAAAGCGCGCGCGTGGTCAAAAGCTGGAAACACCCCGACGCGGGCGAAGGCACCCTGATCTGTGAACATGTCAGCGGCCACATCTCTGCCAACGCAGGCGTTGATCAGTCCAATATCGGCGGCGAGGACATGGCGCTCCTTTTGCCCCGCGATCCCGACGCCAGCGCCGCCGCCCTGCTCGCGGCCCTCACCGCGCGGTTTCAGACCCGTCTGGGCGTGGTGATCTCTGACACCTTCGGCCGCCCATGGCGGCTGGGGCAGGTCAATGTGGCCATCGGCATGGCCGGGCTGCCCGCGCTCAAATCCGAGGTCGGCAACAAAGACGCCCACGGCCGCGATCTGGCGGTCACGCAACCGGCCTTCGGCGATGAACTGGCCGCCGCCTCAGGCCTCGCAATCTCCAAAGCCTCACAGACACCCCTCGTGGTGATCCGGGGCCTCACCTGGGATGGAAACACCGGACAGGCCAGCGATCTGGTCCGCAAAAAGAAAGAGGATATGTTCAGATGAAAATTGCAATTATCGGCGGCACCGGCCCGCAGGGCCAAGGTCTCGCGTTGCGCTTTGCCCGCGCGGGCGTGCCGGTGGTGCTCGGCTCACGGGACGGCGCCCGCGCCAGCGAGATCGCCACCGAGCTTCAGTCCAAACTGGCCGCCGACGCCGCCCCGATCACCGGAGCCGACAACGAAGGTGCCACACAGGCCGCCGAGGAAATGGTGATCCTCGCGGTGCCATTTGCGGGCCACAACGCCACGCTTGAGGCGCTCAAACCCCATCTTGCGGGCAAGATCCTTGTGGACATCGTGGTGCCGCTGGCAGAGGGCGACCCCAAGCTTGTGGACATGCCGCCAGAAGGCTCCGCAACCGAGGCCGCGCAGGCCATTCTCGGAGCCGACATCCCGGTGATCGGCGCGCTGCACAATGTCTCTGCGGTCACCCTGAACACGCTTGAGTGGGACATCAACTGCGACATCCTCGTCTGCGGCAACCAGCTGGCCGCGCGCAAAAAGGTCATGGAACTCTGCGAGAAACTTGGCGTCACCGCCTATAACGCAGGCCCCGCACAGGCCGCCCGCTGTGTTGAGGCAATCACCCCGATCCTGATCCGCACCAATATTTCCAAAGCCGTGCCGTTTTCCCACGCCGGCATCAAAATCTGGGCGCCGGATCACTGATCCACCCGCCCCCCAAACACAACAACACCCAACAAGGAGACCCCCATGGAATTTGGTATTTGTTTTAAAGGCTTCGTTGAGCCTGAGCGCGCCAAGGCACTTGTGCGCCAAGCCGAAAACGCAGGCTTCACCTACTGCTGGTTCTATGACAGCCACATCCTGTGGCGCGAAAGCTATGTGGCCATGGCCATGTGCATGGAGCACACCACCAAGATGAAATTCGGGCCTTGCGTCACCAACCCGAACACCCGCGATTGGTCCCACGCCGCCTCGCTCTTTGGCTCCCTTGCCAAGCAATCCGGCAACCGCTTTGAACTTGGCCTTGGCCGCGGCGACAGCGCCGTGCGCGTGATGGGCAAAAAGCCAGCCCCCCTCGCCCGCCTTGAGGAGTTTACTCATGTCGTGAAAGCCCTCGTGCGCGGCGATGAGGCACAATACGGCGACGCGCCAAACCCGATCCAGTTCCCATGGGCCACCGGCTATGAACTCCCCGTCTGGGTCGCCGCCTATGGCCCCAAGGCCCTGTCCTCAGCAGGCCGCGTCGGTGATGGTCTGATCCTGCAGATTGCCGAGCCTGCAATCATCAAATGGCTCACCGATCAGGCCATTGCCGCAGGCGAGGCCGAAGGCCGCGACATGTCCAACTTCGGCGTCATGGCCGCCGCGCCGGCCTACACAGGCGACCGCGCCAAAGGCCGCGAAGCCACCAAATGGTTCCCCGCCATGGTTGGCAACCACGTCGCTGACATCGTTGAGAAATACGGCACCGAGCGCGAAGACATCCCCAAAGCCCTGACCGAATACATCAAAGACCGCAAAGGCTATGACTATTCCAAACACGGCCAGAGCGATAACCCCTACCTCGACTTCATCACCGATGACATCGTCGACAGCTTCAGCGTTCTGGGCGAGATCGACGAGCACATCAGCAAGCTCAACGAACTCAAAGAGGCCGGTGTGACCCAGTTCAACATCTATCTGGACAATGGCGAGGAGGAGAAAATCATCTCCGACTACGGCAACCACATCATCCCGGCCTTCCAGGCACAGGCCGACGAGGCCATCGCAGCGGAATAAATCTGCCCCAGACATAACCGGCTCCGTGACCTATGGGGCCGGTACTCAGCCCAGCAGCCATGCAAGCTATGCTGCGGCCAGGGCCAAATCCCTCACAACCCCAGCGCTTCGCGCAGCGGCCCCATGCGGGAGCGGCTCACCGGCACCTTGCTGAGCGACTCCACCGTCTCAAAATACAGCGTGCCATTGTCCTTGTTGCGCTCAAAGCTGCTCACATGGCTCGGATTGATCAGATAGCTGCGGTGCGCCCTTAAGAACCCGCTCGCCTCCAGCCGGTTGGCCGCCTCCGTGATGGACCAGGGGCAAAACAGCTTCTCCGCCCCAAGATAGAGCACCGTATAATGCCCCTCCGCCCGAATGGCCGCGACCTGCGTCGGGTCTGCAAAAAACGTCTGCCCCTCACGCTCAAACGGCACCCCCGCCGTGGCCGCCAAAGGCTGTGGCGTCGGCGCAGGCTCTGCGACGGGCTCTGGCGGTGCGGTCTCGGTGTCTTCTTGCGGGGCAATGAAGGTGATCCCGGTCAGCAGGAAAGCCCCGCAAATCAGAAACACTGCCAGCGTGACCCCCATGGCCAGCACCTGATTGTCGAGCGCCGGGCCAGCGACAGCGGCGGCCTCACTGGGCAGAAACCCTGTGAGCAAGATCGCCACAAAATGCATGGAGAACACAGCAAAGCCAAAACACACGGTGCCCAGCACAATATTGCGCTGCGTGCGCGCATCATAGGCGACCCAGATCGCCAGAATCGACAGCACCACAGAGGCCACGGTGGAGATCACCACATCCAGCACGCCATAAACTGGTCGGCACAGCTGCATCCCGGCCATGCCGACATAGTGCATCACCACAATGCCAAGGCCGACAATCACACCTGCCCCAAGGATCACCTGCGGCGAGCGTTCTCGGAAGTGCAGCAGCAACAGCGCCAGCCCGACCATCAGGATCGCCACCAGCGCAGAGATCAAGGTGATCAGCGCGTCATAGAAAAACAGGATCGGCAGCTGCAGCCCCAGCATGGCGACAAAATGCATCGACCAGATGCCCCCGCCGAGCACCACCGCCGCCAGCGCCACCACAATCTTGCGCCGCGCATCGGGCAGCGCATTGGCCCCGCGTGTGAGGGACAACCCGGTGAACCCCGCCATCAGCGCCACCGCCAATGACGTCGCCACAAGCCAGGGGTTGTGCGAAAAATCCAACACGCCTGTGACCCTCCCCCGATCGCTGCCGTTTTGGTTGCTGTGGCGACGCTAGCAAAGCCCCCGTTCAAAGGCAATTTTCTCCCGCACTTTTATGGCGTTAGAAGTGCCGCACCGGGCTTTTCTCCCATGTCACAGATTTCCTGCGCGTTTTTGCGCCCTATTGCCCCGGCCCGCCGTTTCCGGCTAGGTCGGAAGCACCACAAAAGGCAGAGCGCAGATGAGCAGCACAATCTACATCCTCAACGGCCCCAACCTGAACCTTCTGGGCAAACGCGAGCCGGAGATTTACGGCCACGACACGCTGGCCGATGTTGAAACCTCCTGCGCCGCGGTCGGGGCCGCGCTTGGCTTGTCGGTGAAGCTGCTGCAATCCAATCACGAAGGCGAGCTGGTCGACTGGATCCATGAGGCCCGCGCGCAAGCGGCCGGGATCATCATCAACCCTGCCGCCTACAGCCATACGTCCGTAGCCATTCTGGATGCGCTCAACACCTTTGAAGGCCCGGTGCTGGAGGTGCATATCTCCAACATTCACAAACGCGAGACCTTCCGGCATCACTCCTATGTCTCTGCCCGCGCCGAAGGTGTGATCGCAGGCTTTGGCGTGGAAGGCTACGCACTGGCCATGCGCCGCATGGGCACACTGCTGGGTTAATCCTTCCGACCGACCGCAGGGAGGTCTGCGCCTGCCTGCCCCCCGGCAGGCGCATCTGCAACGGCTCAACAGATAGTGAGCCAAGTGGTTTGGGGAACCACAGCGCAGCCTTTCACGCTGCAAAAGCGCCTACCCAGGCAGGCGCCGCCCTCCCCTCATCACTTCTTGCGCATCGCATCCATCAACGCAGCGCCCAATGCGCCATTGCCGCTGTCTTGCTGCTTGGGCTTGGCACTGTAGTTGCCTCCGCCGCCACCGCCGCGCGGCCCTTTCCCACGCGGCCCGCCAGCAGGCCCACCACGTCCTTTGCCGCCAAAGCCCGCGCGTGCGTTGCGGTCTTCTTTGGCCGATGCCCCGCCATCCTTGCGCATGGAAAGCCCGATGCGTTTGCGCGGCACATCCACCTCGGTCACGGTGACCTTCACCACATCGCCAGCCTTCACCACCTCATGCGGGTCTTTCACAAAGCGATCCGCCAGCTGGCTCACATGCACCAAACCATCCTGATGCACGCCCACATCCACAAAGGCCCCAAAGGCCGCCACATTGGTCACTGTGCCTTCGAGCACCATGCCAGGCTTGAGGTCTGAAATCTCTTCCACCCCATCGGCAAAGGTCGCGGTCTTGAACGTCGGGCGCGGGTCACGCCCCGGCTTTTCCAGCTCGCTCAGAATATCGCGCACGGTTGGCAGACCAAACTTCTCGGAAACAAACTCCTCCGCCCGCAGCCGCTTCAGCGCCGCACCATCGCCCATAAGGCTGCGCACGTCCCGACCACAGGCCGAAACAATTTTGCGTGCCACATCATAGGCTTCCGGGTGCACCGCGCTGGCGTCTAGCGGCTCATCTCCTTCGGTGATCCGCAAGAACCCCGCGCATTGTTCAAAGGCCACCGGCCCCAAGCGCGCCACCTTCAACAGCTCCTTGCGCGAGCCAAAGGCGCCGTTTTCGTCCCGATGCGCCACAATCGCTTCTGCCAGACCGGGCCCAAGACCGGAGACATGCGCCAAGAGCGGTGCGGAGGCCATGTTCAGGTCCACACCGACCGCGTTCACCGCGTCTTCTACAACAGCTTCCAGCGACTTGCCCAAACGGTGCTGATCCACATCGTGCTGATACTGGCCAACCCCGATGGATTTCGGCTCGATCTTTACGAGCTCCGCCAACGGATCCTGCAAACGCCGCGCAATCGACACCGCGCCGCGCAAAGACACATCCAGCCCCGGGAACTCCCGCGCCGCCAGCTCGCTTGCGGAGTAAACCGAGGCCCCCGCCTCGCTCACCACCACTTTGGTCGGCGCTTTCACACCTTTGGGCAAATGCTTCAGCACCTCACCCACCAGCTTCTCGCTCTCCCGGCTCGCGGTGCCATTGCCAATCGCGACCAGCTCAACGCCATGTTTGGCAATCAGCGCCATCAAGGTCGCCTCTGCACCGCGCACATCATTCTTCGGCTGGAAGGGATAAATCGTGGCCGTATCCAACAGCTTGCCGGTGGCATCCACCACCGCCACTTTACAGCCCGTCCGAATGCCCGGGTCCAGACCCAGCGTCGCCTTTGCCCCCGCAGGAGCTGCCAGCAAAAGGTCTTTCAAGTTGCGCGCAAATACCTGAATGGCCTCTTCCTGTGCCCGCGCGCGCAGCTCGCCCATCAGATCCACAGTCATCGTCAGGCTCAGCTTCACCCGCCAGGTCCAGCCCGCCACTTTGCGCAGCCACAGATCACCGGGCGCCTCGCTGCGGGTGTCGAGGTAGCTCGCCACCATCATCTCCGCGCGCTCCTTGCCGCCCTCGGGATCAGGGCCAATGTCCAGCGAGATCACGCCTTCCTTGGAGGCGCGCATCATCGCCAGCGCACGGTGGCTTGGCACTTTGGACCACGGCTCGGAATGCTCAAAATAATCCGAAAACTTCGCGCCTGCCTGTTCCTGACCGGAAATCACCTTGGCCGCCACAATCGCCTCTTTCTGCAAGAAGCTGCGCAGCTCGCCCAAAAGCGTGGCATTCTCTGTCAGCCCTTCAGCGACAATATCGCGCGCGCCATCCAGCGCCGCTTTCACATCGGCCACGTTTTCGGTGACATAGCCCGCCGCCAGCGCCTCAGGGTCCGCCGTGCGATCCGCCAAAATCGCCTCTGCAAGCGGGGCCAGCCCGTTTTCCCGCGCAATCATCGCCTTGGTGCGGCGTTTGGGTTTGCAAGGCAGGTAAATATCTTCCAGCGCGGCTTTGGTCTCCGCCCCCACAATGGCTTTGGCCAGCGCATCGGTCATCTTGCCCTGCTCGGTGATCGAGGCGGCCACGGTCTCGCGCCGCGCTTCCAGCTCCCGCAGATAAGCCAGCCGATCCGCCAAGGTCCGCAGCTGGCTGTCATCCAGCCCACCTGTCACCTCTTTGCGGTACCGCGCCACAAACGGCACCGTCGCGCCCTCATCCAGAAGCTTCACAGCCGCTCCAACCTGATCCGGTTTGGCGGCAATCTCGCCAGCAATGGTGCGGAAAATGCGCGTGCTCGTATCCAAGGGGGCTCTCCTGAAAATCATTGGAGCACCCTTCTTAGCATTGCCTGCCGTGGGGCCAAGAGCGGAACGCCCCGCTCAGAGAAATACCGCCGAAAGAGCGTCACAACCCAGGGACGCGCCTGACCCTGGGTGGGCGCAGCATACCTCTGAAATGCCAGTTTATGGGGCCACCAACTCCAAGGAGAAGATTGGTCGCATCGCCGCAAATGCGCCCTCCCATGGGGAGGGTCGGGCGCGGCCCGGCGGGCTACGCCCTTATTTCCGGGCCAAGACGGGCCTTACCCGTCAAGCTCCAGCGTCTGCAAAAGCGCCTTCATGGTCGCGCGCTCTTCATCCGTCATGGCCGCCTTGCGGCTTTTAAACAGCGTTGCCTGCGACTTCAGCACCAAGGCATCAGACAGGATTTTCAGGTGGTTGGCCCGCAGCGTATCGCCTGTCGAGGTGATATCCGCCACGCCTTCCGCCGTCATATTCTTGATCGTGCCTTCGGTCGCGCCTTGGCTGTCCACCAGCTGATAATCCGCCACACCATTGTCGCGCAGGAATTCCCGCACCAGACGGTGATATTTGGTGGCAATCCGCATCCGGAACCCATGGGTCTCCCGGAACGCCGAGGCCGCCGCATCCAGATCATCCAGCGTGTCCACATCGGCCCAACAGCCCGGCACGGCAATGATCAGATCCGCATGGCCAAAGCCCAAAAGCGCCAGCTCCGCAACCTGCTGCTCCCACTGACCAAGCTTTTCGCGCACAAGATCGGTGCCCGTGACGCCAAGGTGAATGCGCCCTGCCGCCAGCTCACGCGGGATTTCCCCTGCCGACAGCAGCACCAGCTCCACGCCCTCAACGCCTTCAACGGCCCCTGCATATTCACGATCTGATCCCGTCCGGCTCAGCTGCACGCCGCGCGCGCCAAACCAGTCAAAGGTCTTCTCCATCAACCGCCCTTTGGAGGGCACACCCAGCTTGATGCTCATGCCGCGTCCTCCAGATCGACCAACACGCCGGGGCGGATCACACCACCCACAGCGGGAATTTCCCGTCCCTGACCAAGCACTTGGGTCAGCGCATCATAACGCCCGCCCGTGGCCACCGCAGGCAGATCCGCCCGATCCGGCACATAAAAGCCAAAGACAAACCCGTCGTAATATTCCATCGAGGTGCGGCCATAGCTGGCCTCAAACTCAAGGCTTTCCACGTCCACACCGCGCGCATCCAGCGCTTCCATACGCTCGCGCAACCGGCGCGCGGCTCCGCTGATCGCGGGCATGTCCACCGCCAGGTCGCGGATATGCTCAAGCGCATTGGGCAGCGTCTCGCGCACATTCAGCAGCGCTTCGATCAGCTCCACCTGCAAAGGCGAGATCGGCGCCGCCGCCGCATCCTCGCGCAGCGCCTCAATCCGCGCCGCCACCTCAGTTTGCGACCGCAAGCCAATATCGGTGAAGCCATGCGCCATCGGATCATCCGCCGCCAAAAGCGCCGCCCGACTTGCAGGCACCTCGCTGCGCCCGGCAAACCGATCCAGCAACGCCTTAAACCGCCGGGGCCGCCAGATGTGGCGCGCCAGCGCGCGTTTGCGCCGCTCGGTGGTTTCCAGCCCGGCCACTGCTGCAGCCAGAATGCCGATGTCACCCGTCGCGGCCCGCAGTTCCACGCCTTTCAGCGCGTCCTGCATCACCGCAAACACCTCAGCGTCACTCGCCGCAGGGTTCTCGCGGTCAAACACCTCATAGCCGACCTGCATATATTCATTGGCGCGCGCAGGATCATCCTCCTGCCGCCGGAACACCTCACCCGCGTAAGTGTAACGCGCCGGTTCCGCCCCATGGGCCATATGCATCTGAACGACAGGCACCGTGAAATCAGGGCGCAGCATCTGTTCCCCGCGCAGCGCATCAGAGGTCACATAGGCGCGCCCGCGAATGTCTTCGCCATACAGGTCCAGAAGCGCGTCCGCAGGCAGCAGAATCGGCGTTTCCACCGGCACCGCACCCGCCGCTTCAAAGCCAGCAGCCAGCGCTGCCGCCCGCGCGCGGATTTTGGATTTTTGTGCCATCAGCCCGCCTGCTCTTCGCTCTGAGACGCCAGAATCTCGCGCACCTTCGCCACCAGATCACCGCGTGGCACCTCAAACTGGCTCGGGCGTTCTTTCCACTCTTCCAATGTGGCGCTCTCGGCAATTTTTGCACCCAAGATCAGGTCTTTGAGCTGCACCACACCGTTGGCTTTCTCGTCACCACCTTCGATCACCGCCACAGGGCTGTTGCGCTTATCCGCGTATTTCAGCTGGTTGCCGAAGTTCTTCGGATTACCAAGATAAACCTCGGCGCGAATGCCAGCATTGCGCAGCTCCGCCACCATCGCCTGATAATCCGACATCCGGTCGCGATCCATCACGGTCACCACCACAGGCCCCGTGGCCACGCCACCAATACGACCTTTCTCGCGCAGCGCCGCCAGCAGGCGATCCACCCCGATCGACACCCCAACCGCAGGCACTTCTTGGCCAGTGAAGCGCTTCACCAAGCCATCATAACGACCACCGCCGGACACAGAGCCAAACTGCCGCTTGCGGCCCTTCTCATCGAGAATTTCAAAGGTCAGCTCCGCCTCAAACACCGGCCCGGTGTAATAGCCAAGGCCACGCACAATGGAGGGGTCGATCTCAATCCGGTCGCTGCCATAGCCCCCAGCGGCCAGCAGCTCGCCAATCTGCTCCAGCTCGGCAATGCCCTCAGCACCCACTTTGGAAGCGCCAACCGCACCGCGCAGATTGTCAAAGGTCTTGGCCACATCGTCGGCTTTAGAGGTCAGGAAGGCAATCACCGGCTCGATCTGATCGTCAGACAGGCCCACACCGTCGATGTAAGCACCAGAGGCATCCAGACGGCCTTTGCCCAGCAATTCGCGCACGCCGCTCTCGCCCACCTTGTCGAACTTGTCGATGGTGCGCAGCACGTTGTCGCGTGCCGCCTGATCGTCACCAAGACCCATCACTTCAAGCACACCGTTCATGACCTTGCGGTTGTTCACCCGCACAAGGAAATCCCCGCGCGGAATGCCCACGGTCTCCAGCGTGTCAGACAGCATCGCGCAGATTTCCGCATCCGCCGCCATGCTCGCCGTGCCTACAGTGTCTGCATCACATTGATAAAACTGACGATAGCGCCCCGGTCCGGGCTTTTCATTGCGCCACACCGGCCCCATCGCATAACGCCGATAAGGGTTGGGCAGATCATTGCGGTGCTGCGCATAGACTCGTGCCAAAGGCGCGGTCAGATCATAGCGCAGGGCCATCCAGTCACCCTGATCTTTCTCGTCAAATTCCTGCCAGGCAAACACGCCTTCATTGGGGCGATCAACATCCGGAAGGAACTTGCCCAGCGCCTCAACAGTTTCCACCGCGCTGCTCTCAAGCGCCTCAAAACCATAGCGATGATAGACCCCGGCGATCTGATGCAGCATCTCGGTGCGCTCGGTCACCTCCACACCAAAATAGTCGCGGAACCCCTTTGGCGTGACTGCCTTGGGGCGGGGGGCTTTCTTCTGCTTGGCCATATCCATGGTCCCTGAGTGAAATTACGTCGCCTGTGCCTTTACAGAATGCCCCGCAGAGGAGCAAGGAAAGGCTTTATGACAGCGCCCGGCCCTTACGGCACCCGGCCCCAAATCTGCCCCCGCAATCAAAGCCAGATTCACCGAATCTAAGGACACTTGCACAAAAATGTTCCGACATGCGTATTTGTCAGGCCTTTCGATGACCGACCTCACTTTGCCGTCCTTGGCACCGGAAAAAACCAAGACGCTGCTTTGGTCCATCGCAATTGCTCTTGGCACTGCGCTGATCTTCTTTGCCGTGCTGCGGGTTGAGGAAAACCACATCAGCAAGCATGAGCGTTTGCAGCTCGTGGAAATGACCGACAGTTTTGTGGCCGTGTTTTCCGATGCGCGCGGCGAGGACTCCCCTATTCCGGCGCATTTCCGGCGCCTTGGCATCGAGCATTTTTCCAGCACAGGACAAGTCGAGCGCGACGGGCGCGCCAACACGCAGATGCGCATGCCGGGCCTGCCCGGTCTGGAACTTGGCACCAGCGAAGATGATCCCCGCCTGTCCGAGGTCATCGCCGGATTTTCAGGCCAATCAAACCACGCGCCGGTGCACGAACAGCATTGGGAGAATGGCCGGCTCATCAGCCGCACCCTGGTGCCATCGATTGCGGAAAAAGAAACCTGTGTGAGCTGCCACAACACATTGCTTGGCGAAGAGGTGTTTCAACTGGGCGACGCGATGGGCGCCTATGTTGTTGAGCGCGACATGACCGCCAACGCGCTGGCAGATGCCAAATATGCCGCCGTCTGGTTCTTTGGCTCTCTGGCCGTCTTCTGGCTCATCGGCTTTCGCGAACACGCCCGCAACCTCCATGTGCTGCAGCTGAAATCGCAGGTCAAAATCGAGGAAATGAAAAACGCGGCAGACGCCAAGGAAAAGTTCCTGCTGTCCCATGATCCGCTGACCGGCCTGCCCAACCGCAAGCTCTTCAACGAGCATTTGCGCGAGAGCTTTGATCTGCCCGAACGCAACACCCTGACCGCGGCGCTGGTGGATCTGGATGACTTCAAACTGGTGAACGACACCATGGGCCACGCCGCCGGTGATGCCCTGTTGGTTGAGGTCGCCCAGCGCCTGAAAGCAGCCACCCGCGATGTGGATGCGATGGTCGCGCGCTTGGGCGGCGATGAATTTGCCCTGATCTGGAACGCCCGCAACGCCTTCAGCCTTGGCGCGGCAGTGGCCCCGCGTATGCTCGCGCAGGTCACCCGTCCGATGGAATTTGAGAACTGGTCCATCACCCCGAAATGCTCCATTGGTCTGGCCTGCGCCGATCAGGGCATGGGGCAAACGCCAAGCGAATTGCTCAAGGCCGCAGACGCCGCGCTCTATTCGGCCAAAGGGCTCGGCAAAAACACCTATCAGGAATACGACAAGGTCATCGACGCCTGTATGCAGCGGCAGAAGACCATCGCCGCCCGCCTGCCTGACGCGATCCGCAATGGCGACATCCGTGTCGCGCTGCAGCCGCAGGTCAATCTGAGCAACCGGCAATTCCGCGGATTTGAAGCGCTGGCGCGCTGGCGTCTGGACGGCGAAGACATCTCACCCGACGAGTTCATCACCATCGCCGAAAGCTCCGGCGTGGTGAAAGACCTCGATCTCTATGTGCTCAAAAAAGCCGCCCGCTTTGCCAGAACGCTGAGCGCGGATATGGGCATGCCGGTGCCCATTTCTGTCAATGTTTCCGCCAAAAGCTTCCGCAGCCTGTCCCTTGCCGAGGACATTCAGGACATTCTCTGGACCACGGGGTTTGATCCCGAACTTCTGACACTGGAAGTGACCGAAACCGCCGCAATGGAAAAGATGGAGGCGGTTCAGGCCACAATGGGCGCTCTGCGCAAACAGGGCGTGCGCAGCGCGCTGGATGATTTTGGCACCGGCTATTCCTCACTCGCCTACCTGCTGCGCATGGAATTTGACGAGATCAAGATTGACCGGGAATTTGTGCGCGACATTCACGCGGGCAATGACAACCACATTCTGGTCCGTCACCTCGCCGATATGCTGTGCCAGCTCGACATTGATCTGGTGGTGGAAGGCATCGAAACCGAAGAGCAGATCGCGCTGCTGCACGGGGTCGGCAACCGCGTGGGTCAGGGCTATCTCTTCTCCCGTCCGCTGGAGCTGGAGGATGTGGAGGGCTATCTGCGCACCGCGCTCAACCTGCCGGACGGCGCAGCACAGACCGGCACCAAGGGCTAACCGGCACCAACGGCTGATTTGAACCGAAGCCTAAAGCGCACCGAGGTCGTCGGCGATCTCCTGCGCGATGGCTACGCCATCCACCCCTTCGCGCTCTGCTGACACGCGCAGCCCCAGCAGATCAGACTGATAGCGCCGCGCCAAAGCCTTGGGATTATGCGCCGCATCAATCTCCCCGGCGGCCTGCGCCTGCGCAAACAAGGCGGCAAAGGTGGCTTCCATCTTCAACAGATGCTGGCTCGCGGTTTCAGCAAGCGGGTGGTTGTGCGCCCGCAGCTCCAACAGCGTTTTTGACAACATACAGGCTTTGGCCGGTGCCGCCCCATTGCCGATCGCAATCTGCGGCCAACGCTTGAGCGCCTCAAGCGGCCCGAGCTCCTGCGCCAATGCGGTCAGCCCCGCCACCCCGTCAGAGGCATATTGATTTAGCGCCAGCTCAAACAGCGCGTCCTTGGAGCCGAAAGCCGCATAGAAGCTGCCCGGCTTCATCTGAAGCTCTGCCTCCAGATCCTTGAGCGACGTGCCCGCCCAGCCGCGCTGCCAGAACAGATCACGGGCGCGGCCTATCAACTCTTGGCGGTCATAATTTGGCTTTCGGGGCATCACGGACTCGTTACGGCTAATTCTTGAATGATTGCTCAACAATATACTTGAGTGATCACTCAATAAAGCCTAAATGAGTCTCATCAACACTGATTCACAGGAATAATCCTCATGAGCTTCCCGTCCCACGACCTCGAAACCGCCCCAGAAGCCTCCAAGCCGCTGCTGGAAAACTCCCAGAAAGCCTTTGGCCGCCTGCCCGGTCTGCACAAGGTTCTGGCAGAGAGCCCACAGGCCTATGAAGGCTACCAGCTGCTGCACAAACTCTTCACCGAGACCGATTTTGACGCCGATGAGCTCACCGTTGTCTGGCAGTCCATCAACGTTGAGCACGCCTGCCACTACTGTGTGCCAGCCCACACCGGCATCGCGAAAATGATGAAAGTGTCTGACGAGATCACCGAGGCGCTGCGCAACGAAACCCCGCTGCCTTCCGCCAAGCTGGAAGCTCTGCGCACCTTCACCGTGCAGATGGTGCGTGAACGCGGCAACGTGTCTGAAGCGCAGATGAAAGCTTTCTTTGATGCAGGCTACGGCCACCGCGCGGTGCTCGACGTGATCCTCGGTCTGGCGCAGAAAACCATGTCCAACTACGTCAACCACGTGGCACAGACCCCGGTCGACGAAGTGTTCCACCCGCTGAAATGGGAACGCGGCAACACCCCTCTGGAGGTGTAATCCCGCCCGGCCCTTCAGGGCCAACGGAGCAAAACACGGGGCTGCGCTTGACGGCGCGGCCCCTTCACGCCTATGGCAGGCGCATGGAACACACCGTGCAAAAGCTTGAAGAACAAATCGCCCACCTGACCCGCACCATCGAGGATCTCAGCGATGTTGTGGCCCGTCAGGACAGCGAGATTGCCCTGCTCACCCGCCGTGTGCACATGCTGATGGAACGCGAAGCCAGCCGCGAAGCCGAAGGCGGCGGCGGTGTGGTGATCGGCGACGAACGCCCGCCGCATTATTGACCTTCCAGTGGCTCAGCTGCGCTGAGCCTGCTTGAGGGCGCTGCCCTCGTCACATCAATGATGTGACTTCACCCGGGATATTTTTGGAATGAGAAAGCTGGCGGGTGTTTCCTCCCCCGCAGGGCTGAGATAGCCTGTGGCAATGACCACAGCTCCCCGATTCATTCACCTGCGCACCCACACGGAATACTCTCTGCTGGAGGGCGCCGTGCGCGTAAAAAAACTGCCCGCGCTTTGTGAAAAGATGGGCATGCCCGCCGTCGCCATCACCGACACCAACAGCCTGTTTGCGGCGCTGGAATTCTCGGTCGGGGCGCAAAACGCGGGCATTCAGCCGATCGTCGGCTGTCAGGTCGATCTGCACATGCCGCACAACGACCCGACCGGTCGCACGGCCCCGCCGCCCCCGGCCCCCATCGTGCTGCTGAGCCAGCGCGAGGAAGGCTATGAAAACCTTATGAAGCTGTCCTCCTGCCTCTATGTGGACAAAGGCGGGCAGCTGCCGCAGGTCACCATGGAGGAGCTGGCGGAGCGCTCTGCTGGGTTGATCTGTCTCACCGGCGGGCCGGACGGGCCCATGGGCCGCATGATGCGCAACGGCCAGCATGATGCCGCCCGCGCCATGATGACCCGTTTCAAAGAGATTTTTGACGACCGCCTCTATGTGGAGCTGCAGCGTCACCCCGGCGAGCACGGCAAGCCTGAGGCTGAACAGCTGACCGAGCGCGGCTTTATCGAGATGGCCTACGCCATGGACATCCCGCTGGTCGCCACCAATGATGTCTACTTCCCTACAACCGATATGTATGAGGCGCATGATGCGCTGATCTGTATCTCGGAAGGGGCCTATGTGGATCAGCAGGAGGGCCGCCGCCGCCTGACCCCGCAGCACTATTTCAAATCGCAAGAAGAGATGATCACGCTCTTTGCCGATCTCCCTGAGGCGATTGAAAACACAGTGGAAATCGCCAAACGCTGCGCCTTTGCCACCTATCTGCGCGACCCGATCCTGCCCAAATTTGCCGACGATGAGGTGGCTGAGCTGCGTCGCATCGCCAATGAAGGCCTGCAGGCCCGCCTTGCGGTGATCCCCCACGCCGTGAGTGTGGAGGAATATCAGGAGCGGCTCGATTTTGAGCTGGGCATCATCGAAGGCATGGGCTTTCCCGGCTACTTCCTGATCGTTGCGGACTTTATCCAATGGGGCAAAGATCACGGCATCCCCGTAGGCCCGGGCCGGGGCTCCGGTGCGGGCAGCCTTGTGGCCTATGCGCTCACCATCACCGACCTTGACCCGCTGCGCTACTCGCTGCTGTTTGAACGCTTCCTCAACCCGGAACGGGTCTCGATGCCCGACTTCGACATCGACTTCTGCATGGACCGCCGCGAGGAGGTCATCAAATACGTGCAGCAGAAATACGGCCGCGACAAAGTGGGGCAGATCATCACCTTTGGTGCGCTGCTGTCCAAGGCCGCCGTGCGCGACATCGGCCGCGTGCTGCAGATGCCATACGGTCAGGTGGACCGCCTCTCCAAGCTGATCCCGGTGGAGGGCGTGAAGCCCATGTCCATCGCCGACAGTCTCAAGGAAGAGCCGCGCCTGCGCGAAGAGGCCGAAAACGAAGAGGTGGTGAACCGCCTCCTGACCTACGGCCAACAGGTTGAAGGGCTGTTGCGGAACGCCTCCACCCACGCCGCCGGTGTGGTGATTGGCGACCGTCCGCTGGACGCGCTGGTGCCGCTTTACCAAGATCCGCGTTCTGACATGCCCGCCACCCAATTCAATATGAAATGGGTCGAACAGGCGGGGCTTGTGAAGTTCGACTTCTTGGGTCTGAAAACCCTGACAGTGATCCAGAACGCCATTGAGCAAATCCACAGCTCGGGCCGCCCGCTGCATGTGGCCGCCGATGGCACCCAGCTTTATGAGCCTGCAGAGGGGGCCGAAAACCAGATCAACGCCATCCCGCTGGATGACGGGCCGACCTACAAGCTTTACTCCGACGCCAAAACCGTCGCCGTGTTCCAGGTGGAATCCACCGGCATGATGGATGCGCTTAAGCGCATGAAACCCACCTGTATTGAGGACATCGTTGCGCTTGTGGCGCTCTACCGTCCGGGTCCGATGGAGAACATCCCGGTCTATTGCGAGGTCAAAAACGGGCAGCGCGAGATCGAATCTGTCCACCCGCTGATCGACCACATCCTTGAGGAAACCCAGGGCATCATCGTTTATCAGGAACAGGTGATGCAGATCGCGCAGGTCATGGCGGGCTACTCCCTTGGCGGCGCCGACCTGTTGCGCCGCGCCATGGGTAAGAAGATCAAAGAGGCGATGGACGCCGAGCGCCCGAAATTTGAAAAAGGCGCGGCGGAAAACGGTGTTCCGGCCAAGAAAGCCTCCGAGGTTTTCGACCTTCTGGAAAAATTCGCCAACTACGGCTTTAACAAATCCCACGCGGCCGCCTATGCGGTGGTGAGCTATCAGACCGCCTGGCTCAAAGCCAACCACCCGGTTGAATTCATGGCCGGGGTGATGAACTGCGATATCCACCTCACAGATAAGCTCGCGGTCTATTTTGAAGAGGTCAAAAAGGCGCTCAAACTGCCCTATGTGCCGCCCTGCGTGAACCGCTCTGACGCCACCTTCAAAGTGGTCGACGGCGCGCTGGTCTACGCCCTTGGGGCGCTGAAAAACGTCGGTGTGGAGGCGATGAAACTCGTCACCGAAGGCCGCAAGGTCGACGGGCAGGACAAGCCTTTTGCCACGCTATTTGATTTTGCCCGTCGGGTCGATCTCAAAAAAGTGGGCAAACGCCCGCTGGAAATGCTCGCCCGCTCCGGCGCCTTTGATCAGCTCGATGGCAACCGCCGCCGTGTGCTGGAAAGCCTCGATGGTCTGGTGAACTACTCCGCCGCCATTCATGAGCAGAAGACCTCCAATCAGGTCTCGCTCTTTGGCGAGGCCGGGGATGACCTGCCAGAGCCGCGCCTCTCCCCTGCCGGAGACTGGCTACAGGCCGAGCGTCTGGACGAGGAAGCCAAAGCGATTGGTTTCTTCCTCTCCGGTCACCCGCTCGAAGACTATATGGCCGCCCTGAAACGCAAGCAGGTGCTCACGCTGGACGAGCTCACCGACAAGGCGCGCGGTGGGGCCTGTATCGCCAAACTCGCCGGTCGTGTTTCCGGCCGACAGGAACGCAAATCCGCACGCGGCAACCGCTTCGCCTTTGCCCAGCTCTCCGACCCGACCGGGGCCTATGAGGTCACGATCTTCTCGGACACACTGGAAAAATGCCGCGAGTATCTCGAAACCGGCTCCAAAGTGGTCGTGACCGTGAAGGCAGAAATGGAAAGTGATCAGCTCAAGCTGCTGGCCCAATCCATGACGCCGGTAGACACCATCGTCGCAGATGCTGGGAATGCGGGCCTCAAGATCTTCCTCGATGACGCCAGCGCCGTGGGGCCTGTGGCCAACATCCTGCAGGGTGCCAAGGAAAGCATGCCCAAAGCTCCCAAAGGCCCGATTGTGTTCTGCCTCACCAATATGGAGCTGCCCGGCGAGGTGGAGATCGACGCGGGCGCAGGCTTCCCGGTCAATCCCCAGATCAAAAGCGCGCTGAAATCCGTCGAAGGGGTGATGGCGGTGCAGGAGGTCTAACCTCCCGCGCTGAGCCTTTTGAGGACTCCGCCCTCGCCCGATTACAGATGGGACTTCACCCGAGTTTTTTTTGGCAAGAGGAAGGCGCAACGCGCGCCGCCTTAAGGTTTTGCAGCCGCCTGCATTTGGCACCTACGCAATACAGCCGCGATACAGACGCAATACCGACGTCGCGATTTATGGTTAATATGGCCCAATCGCCGCGCAACACTTTGGCCATGACGCAGCGACGATGACGCCGCGTTCAGGGGTGACAGCGCCCCGTCTTTACGTTTTGGTCAACCGGAAATGAGGAGGCACCGATGGAGGCACCTGTGACTCAATATCCCCATATGCTGGCCCCGCTTGATCTGGGCTTTACCACTCTGAAAAACCGCGTCCTGATGGGCTCGATGCACACCGGTCTGGAAGAAACCAAAGACTGGAATCGGGTGGCGGAATTTTACGCTGAACGCGCCCGCGGCGGCGTTGGCCTGATCGTCACAGGCGGCATGGCCCCTTCCAAAGAGGGCGGCGTTTTCCCAGGTGCTGCCGGGCTGTTTTCCGATCAGGACATCGCCAACCACAAGGTGGTGACAAACCGCGTCCATGAGGCGGGTGGCAAGATCGCCATGCAGATCCTGCACGCTGGGCGCTATGCTTACGGGCCGGAATGCGTGTCTGCTTCACCGATCAAATCCCCGATCTCTCCCTTCCCGCCAAAGGAGCTGGATGAAGAGGGAATTGAAAAGCAAATTCAAGACTTTATCACCGCCGCCACCCGCGCGCGCGAAGCCGGTTATGACGGTATTGAGATCATGGGCAGCGAGGGCTATTTCCTCAATCAGTTCATTGTCACCCATGTGAACAAACGCACGGACCGCTGGGGCGGGTCTTACGAAAACCGCATCCGCCTGCCCATCGAAGTGGTGCGCCGCTGCCGCGAGGCTGTGGGCGAGGATTTCATCATCATCTACCGTCTGTCGATGATTGATCTGGTGCCCAATGGCTCCACCCACGAAGAAGTGGTGCAGCTGGCGCAAGAGATTGAAAAAGCAGGCGCAACCATCATCAACACCGGCATCGGCTGGCACGAGGCGCGCATTCCGACCATCGCCACCTCCGTGCCCCGCCGCGCCTTTGCATGGGTCACCAAAAAGCTGATGGGCAAGGTTGGCATCCCGGTGATCACTTCCAACCGCATCAACACGCCTGAAGTGGCCGAAGAGGTGCTGGCCGAGGGCTGCGCCGACATGATTTCCATGGCCCGGCCTTTCCTCGCGGACAGTGATTTTGTCAACAAAGCCTCCGAAGGCAAAGCCGCCCACATCGCCCCCTGCATCGGCTGCAACCAGGCGTGTCTGGATCACACATTTGGCGGAAAACTCACATCTTGTCTTGTGAATCCAAGGGCTTGCCATGAAACGGAATTACCGATCCTTGCTGCGGATGCGGTGAAGTCCATCGCCGTTGTTGGCGCCGGACCAGCCGGTCTGTCCGCCGCAATGACCGCTGCACAACGCGGCCACAAGGTCACACTGATCGACCGCGCCGACAAACTAGGCGGGCAGCTCAACGTTGCCAAACAGATCCCCGGCAAAGAGGAATTCTGGGGGCTGGTGGACTGGTATGAAGCCATGATCGCCGATCTCGACATCGAGGTCCGCCTGAACACCGAGGCCACCGCCAACACGCTGGCTGGCTTTGACGAGGTCATCATCGCCACCGGCATCGTGCCGCGCGACCCGGGCATTCCGGGCCAAGACCGTCCCGAGGTGATGAGCTATCTCGATGTGCTGCGCGACAAGAAACCTGTCGGCAAAAAGGTCGCCGTCATCGGCGCAGGCGGCATCGGCTTTGACGTCTCCGAATTCCTCGTGCACGAAGGTGAAAGCCTCACCGAAAACCTGCCGGAATGGATGGTGGAATGGGGTGTCTCTGATCCCGAAGAGCACCGCGGCGGCATCGCCCCCGAAGGGGCCCAGCCCCACGCACCGGCACGTCAGGTCACCCTGATGCAGCGTAAGGCCAAAGCGCTTGGCAAAGGTCTTGGGAAAACAACCGGTTGGATCCATCGCGCGGCGCTCAAGATGAAGAACGTCGAGATGCTTGGTGGTGTGAACTACGAGCGGATCGACGATGACGGCCTGCACATTTCCTTTGGCGAAGCGCGTGAAAACCCTCGGGTGATCGCAGTCGACAATGTGGTGATCTGCGCCGGTCAGCTGTCTGACCGCAGTCTGGCCGATGCGCTGGAGGCCGAAGGCGTCACCTGCCACGTGATTGGCGGCGCGGATGTGGCTGCCGAGCTTGACGCAAAACGCGCCATCAATCAGGGCACACGTCTGGCCGCAAGCCTGTAAGGCCCTGATGAGAAAACCAAAGGGGAGCGCTGGCCGCTCCCCTTTTTTGTTGCCCGCACAAAAGAAAAAGCCCGAGTTCACAAGGAACCCGAGCTAAGGTTGCTTTCATAGAAAGCCAGGGAAAATTACCAGTTGGCCGGGCCTTTGTCGCCAAAAGCGTGGACCAGAAAGTCGATAAACGCGCGCACCTTGGGCTGCGTAAAGCGCCCGGGCGGGTAAACGGCATAAATGCCTTGTGTCTCAATCGGCAGATCCGGAATGGCTTCCTCAACCAGCCCCTGCTCCAGCGCATCCGCATAGAGGAAGTTCGGAAGATAGGCGATGCCGAGGCCAGATTGTGCTGCATTCAGAAGGGATTGCCCGTCATTCACCGAAAGCCAGCCCGCCGTGCGCACCTGCCGCTTTTCGCCTGACGGCGCGGTCAGTTTCCAGACAGCGCCATTGGCCTGACTGGAATAATGCAACAGTTTGTGGTGGTTCAGATCGTCAATTTTCTCCGGGCGGCCGTATTTCTCAAAATAGGCCGGGCTCGCGATCATACGTTTGGTGGTCTCAGCCAATTTGCGCGCCCGCAGGGTGCTGTCTTCCAGCTCCCCAATGCGGATCGCCATATCAAAGCCCTCAGAAATCAGCTCCACATAGCGGTTGTTCAGCACCATATTCACAGTGATATCAGGGAATTCCGCCAGAAAGTCGCCCAGCACAGGGGAGAGGTGATTGACCCCAAAATCTGTCGCCACAGAGATCCGTAACAGACCCGAAGGCGCCGATTGCATCGAGGTCACCAGCGCATCCGCCTCACCTGCGTCATTCAAAACCCGCCGGGCGCGGTCATAATAGGCCAGACCAATCTCCGTGGGTGAGACACGGCGGGTGGTGCGGTTCAACAAACGCGCGCCCAAACGGGCTTCGAGGGAAGAGACGTGCTTTGACACCGCAGATTTGGAAATGCCCATCTTCTTGGCGGCATCCGTGAATCCGCCCTGATCCACAACAGTGGCAAAAGCTTCCATCTCGGTCAGGCGATCCATGCTGGTGTCCTCTACTTACTCGCTTGAGCACCATCTATGACGCCGGAATCGGGCAGGATATGGGCAGAGGCCGGACAATATCGGGGTTTTCATGGGATCGTTTGCGGCATGGAAACAGGGAAACATTCGGTTTCCACAGCCCATAAGGCCCCAGAAACACAGAAAAAACCGCTCTCAACTTATGTGAAAGGCTGCCCGGTCAGTTCAGGCCACTAACATCTCTATTGTGCACAGACTCGCCAGAAAGACGGGTCGGCCCGCCGATCAGTCGCCCAATTTGGCGTGAACCTCGTCCAGATCGATTTCCCCAATCGGCATTTTGTTGGCCGGATTCTCGAAATCATATTTGAACAGGTGGAAATCGCGTTTGTAGATTTCATAGACCAGATGCATCGACAGATCGTCGAAATAGTCCTCAACCGGATGCGCGCGCTTGGGGCCGTGGCCCTCGGATTCGTTGAAGCGCGGGATGCTCGCCAGATCCACCGCATGCGGCGTCTCGATCTGATCCAACACGCTCTGCATGCCGTCGTTGAACTGCTCGGTCCAGAAAATCTTGTCGTAGGCGCCGCCGTTCACGATGAAGGTTGAGATATGGCCCGACATGGCCGACCAGTGAATGTCCGGGTCCATCGGGCGCCGCCAGCGAATGGTGTCGCGTGCAAACAGCAGGAAGCGGCGGAAGCTCTGGATCTGGTCAAACTCCTGCTTGCCGTCATCGCCGCCCACTTCGATCCCGTATTTCTGCACCAGCATCGGCACCAGATTGCCGCGATAGCGTTTGCCGTTGCGCTGAATGCCGCAGATCTTGTCAAAGAAAGACGACAGAATGCGCGTGTAAGGATTGCGCACACAGGTGAACGCATAAGAGCGGTGGTCACGTACATTGTCGGTGATCGGCTGGTGGCTGCCTTCCAGCGCCCATTTGTGCATCCCGCCCTTGGCGTCATGGATGTCACCGTCAAAAAACGCGCCATGATCGGAGTAATACATGATCTGCCCGATCGTCGAGCAAGCGCATTTGGGCACCACACGGTACACCACGCTCTCACTTTCCGTCATCCAGGTGCCGGGAAATCCCATTGCTCTGCCTCCGTTACCGCCGTGCTTCGCTCAAATGCCACGATCTCTGTACGTATTTTAAAATTCCAAACAAAGTCTGTTTATTCAACGCGTGTTCATCTTTAAATGGATAATTACAAGACGTCAAAGTGGGGATCAAAGAGGCTAGATGGCGAGAATTGCTTACATTCTTCTGTGCCACAAGGATCCCGAAGCCATCATCAAACAGGCGGAGCGCCTGACGGCCACGGGTGACCACATCTCCATTCACTTTGATGCGCGTGCCAAACCGGAGCATTTTCGCATGCTGCAAGAGGCGCTGGGGACCAATCCCAATGTGGCCTTTGCCGAAAAGCGGATCAAATGTGGCTGGGGCGAGTGGTCTCTGGTGGAGGCGACGCTGAACGCGGTGGAAACCGCCGTCAAAAAATTCCCGCGCGCTTCACATTTTTACATGCTGTCAGGCGACTGCATGGTGATCAAATCTTCTGAGTACATCCACAATTTCCTGGATGAGAACGATGTGGATTTCATCGAGAGCTTTGATTTCTTTGAGAGCGACTGGATCAAGACCGGCATGAAGGCCGAGCGCCTGATCTATCGCCACTGGTTCAACGAGCGCACGCAGAAGCGTCGTTTTTATACGACCTTCAATCTGCAGAAAAAGCTGGGCCTGAAACGCGAGGTTCCCGCCGACATTCAGGTGATGATTGGCAGCCAATGGTGGTGTCTGCGTCGCCAAACCATCGAAGCAGTGCTGAACTTCACGCAAAAGCGCCGCGATGTGATGCGCTTTTTCCGCACTACTTGGATTCCAGATGAGACGTTTTTCCAGACGCTGGTGCGCCATCTTGTGCCAACCGAGGAAATCCGCTCCCGCACGCTGACCTTCCTGATGTTCACCGACTACGGGATGCCCCTGACCTTTTACAACGATCACTATGATCTGTTGATCAGTCAGGATTACCTCTTTGCGCGCAAGATCAGCCCCGAAGCCTTGGAGCTCAAGGAACGCTTGGGGCAACTTTATGCGGAGAAAGGCGTGCAGTTTCAGATTTCCGCCGAAGGCCCCAGCCTGTTCCGCTTCCTCACCGGACGCGGCCGACAGGGCAAGCGCTTTGCCAGCCGTTTTTGGGAGACCGAAAGTACGCTGGGCCGGGACCGCGAGTTGATGCTCTTGGTATGCAAGAAATGGCACGTCGCCAAACGCCTGCTCGACAAAATCAGTCAGACCACCAACATTCCGACCATTGCCTACCTCTTCAACGAGGAGGGCACGCCGCTCCCCGATCTGGGTGGCATTCAGTCCACTCTGGGCAAACGCACGCGCCACCGCCGCGCGCTGATGCGGATGTTGTTTGACTACTACGACACCGATCGCCTGCTGATCTGCCTCGACCCCAGCGCGCTGGATCTGATGCAGGATTTCTTCAGCGACCGCTCCACCACGCGGATGCTGGAAATCCAGTGTGACTTTACCGATCAGTATCTGACGGGCCACGCCATCAGGATTGGCCTCGCCGGAGAGCAGACCCCTCGGGAAACATTGGAACGGCTCCTGCCAACCATCAAACGGGACATCTTCAACGAAAGTGACCGCATCCGCGACGCCGGCTTTGAGAACCTCTCCCGTATGATCGAAGGCGGCACTGAGGAAACCCATGTAAAAGCCCTGACGGACTTCCTGCATGTGAACGAGGAAGCCGCCCGCGAAGTCGCCCGCACGGACTATCTGTTCAGCGACTAAGCGAGGTGCCTTTGCCCGCCGTACCGGCTCAGCGGCTGCGCGTCAGCTCAAGGAACACATCTTCAAGATCGGCCTGCTCGGTCTTCACATCCTGTATGGAAATCCCGGCAGCCCGCACCGCGTTGAGCACGTCTTCAGCCGAGGTGGCATTGGCCTGATAGCTGATCGCCAAAGCGCCGTCGGCGCGCCGCTCCACCGAAAGACCGTCGGCTTCGGGCAGCGCATCAACTTCGCCTGCGGGCTGGATCACCATGCATTTCTGATCGATATGGCCCAACAGGTTGCGCGTGCTGTCCTGCGCCACCAGCTCGCCTTGGTTGATGATCGCAATCTCATCACACATCTCCTCCGCCTCTTCGAGGTAGTGCGTGGTCAGAATGATCGTTGTGCCCTGCTCTTCGTTCAGCCGCCGCACATTGCGCCACAACATCTGGCGCAGCTCGATATCCACGCCGGCGGTCGGCTCGTCCAGCACGAGCACCTGCGGCCCATGCACCAACGCCTTGCCAAGCAACAGCCGCCGCCGCATCCCGCCAGAAAGCGTACGCGCATAGGCGTCAGCCTTATCAGACAGCCCCACCATCTCCAGAATGGCATCGCTTTGCCGCTGCGCCTTTGGCACACCATAAAGGCCCGCCTGCACCTCAAGCGCGCCGCGCGGGGTGAAGAAGGGGTCAAGGTTCAGCTCTTGCGGCATCACGCCAATCGCCGCGCGGGATTGGCGTGGATTTTCATCCTGATCAAATCCCCAGATGCGCACGCTGCCAGAGGTCTTGGCCACCAGCCCCGCCATGATGTTGATCATGGTCGATTTCCCGGCACCGTTGGGGCCTAACAGACCAAAAATCTTGCCCGCCGGCACCGAAAGATCGACCCCTTTAAGGGCGTGCTTCTCTGGCTCGCCGCGGCCACCCCTGTAGGTCTTCTGCAGCCCGCGGATTTCAATCGCATTCTGAACCATGACCGCTCTTGCCCCTCGCTGTGCAATCCATAATATTTGCCCTATCGAAACGGGGCCGGTATCACAACCAACTCCCCGGAAATTGCCAAGTCACAGGCGCATGCCTGCCCCAGCCAAAGGACGTTTGCGATGACGATTGCCGCCCCTGAAACCAAGATCGTTGACAGCTATCGCATTGCCTGTGACGGCGGCGAGGGAGCCTTGGGCCATCCCCGTGTCTGGTTGCAGATCCCAAATGAACACGGCTGGGTCGAGTGCCCCTATTGCGACTGCAAATACATCCACAAAGACTTCGAAGACAAAGTCGCCTAAGCGATCCACCCGCGCCGAGGTGCCTTACCGAGGCACCCATCGGTTTTACAAATGGGTCTGGGCAAACTGCCGGTCTGGGGCTTCAAGATGGGCCACAGAGTTGAACTGGGCCAGCAATGGCTTGCCCAGAACCATCTGCCAGCGGTGCACTGAGGTGTTCTGGATCGCCAGACACATCTGCGCCCAGCCGTCCACGTCAAGCGAGAGCGTCTGGCGCAGCACAGCGCCAATCAAGCCACCAGAGGTGACCACCAGCGCGCGGCCCTCTCCAGAGGCGATCTCCGCCATCGCCGCCTTCACCCGCGCATCAAAATCGGCGTAGCTTTCCGGCACATCTTGAATCTCGCCCTCCTGCCAGGCGCGCAACACCCTTGGCATATGGCGCACAAAGCCTTCCCGGTCTGAAGGCACCTCCAGCCCGAACTGCTCTTCCATCAGACGGGACAGATCAAAATAGGCAAATTCATTCAGACGCGGATCTTCCACGATCTCGGCAAACTCTGCCGCACCAAGGCTCTCCGCCGTCTCCCGATGCCGACGCATACTGCCGACATAGACCCGCTGAAACCGCTCACCATTGCCACGCAGATGCGCGCCAAGCCATGCGGCCTGCTGATGCCCGAGAGGCGACAGCTTGTCATAGCTGTGTTCATCGCGGGCTTCGGTGTTGGCCTGTCCGTGGCGCACAAGGGTGATGTGAGGCATCTGCGACCTTTCTCAACTACAGCGGTGGCCCATGCGTAACGAAGCGATGCGCCATGGGAAAGCGAATTCGCCGCCACCGGCTTGCACTTCCCCTGCCGCAGGTTAGGGTTTGGCCATTCACAAATGAGGCCCATCCATGCTCAATCCCGACCGCTTTCTTCAAGACCTCCATGCGCTGCGCGCTATCGGTGCGGCGGGCGTTGGCAAAGGTGTGCAACGGCGGGCCTTTAGTGCAGATGACATCGCCGCCCGCCAATGGCTTGCCACCCGTTTTGAAGAGGCAGGGCTGACGCCGCATTTTGACCCTGCCGGATCGGTCTGGGGATTGGCTGAGGCACCCTCGTTGCTGCTTGGCTCGCACTCAGACACCCAGCCCGAAGGTGGCTGGCTCGACGGGGCGCTTGGGGTCATCGCCGGTCTTGAAATCGCCCGCGCCAACAAAGAGAGCGGCGGCCCGCCCGTGTCCGTTGTGTCCTTTCAGGACGAAGAAGGCCGCTTTGGCGGCACCACCGCCAGCGCGCTATGGAGCGGTGTGACCCAGCTCGACGAGATGGATCAAGTGACAGATGACGCGGGTATCACTTTCGCAGAGACCCGACAGAGTATGGCGCATCTGGATCAGGGCTGGGTTGATCCCGCGCAGTTCACTGGCTTTCTGGAAATGCACATCGAGCAAGGCCCCTGGCTCGATCTCGCAGGTGAGCAAATCGGTGTTGTGACCGAAATTGTCGGCATCCGCGATCTCAAGATCACCTTTGACGGCGCACAGAACCATGCTGGCACCACCCCCATGTCCACCCGCAAAGACGCATTTCAGATGCTGTCCGCGTTCAACCAATCTCTCAATGCAGCCCTGACCGATATCGTCACAGACACCACAGTCTGGACCATCGGCCATGTCTCCCTGCATCCCAACGCCAGCTCCGTAGTCCCCGGCAGCGTGACCTTCTCGATGCAATGGCGCGACGGGTCCGAGACCCGCCTGCAAGACATGGACACACTGATCAGAAAGCTCGCCAAAGACTGCGCCACCCGCCTTGGCGGACGTGTCTCTTTTGGTGGCGAATGGAGCTTGCCTCCGACACAGATGAACCCGCGCCTTAAGGCCGCGCTGTCGGACGCAGCAGCCGAGTTGGCCCCGGATGCGCATCGCCTGATGCCCTCCGGCGCGCTGCATGACGCGGCCAATGTGGCCAATATCCTGCCGGTCGGCATGCTCTTTGTGCCCTCCATCAACGGCGTCAGCCATGTGTTTGAGGAAGACACCGCCGAAACAGATCTGGTCAAAGGTCTGGAAGTGCTCGCCCGCGCGGTGTCGCGCTTGGCCAACTGAAGTATGTTACCTCGACGAGAGACAAGGCGGCCCCTTCAAACGTAGGGGGCCTTAGCTGCGTGCGTATCCCTTACGCAGGGCTTTGCGCCGGAACCCATCCGCCGCCAAAGACGCATCGCGCAGGTTGCCAAAGATGCTGATCATGGTGCGGCCTTTGCCGCCCTTCACGCCCCATTCGCGCATTACAGAGACCTCTTCAAACAAGTTCATCGCGATCTCCACCCGGTAGTATCTTGGGCGGGTGCGCAGCGCTGGTTTGTACATGATGCAGATGGCCATGAGGTGATTCTATTGCAGAGAGTCAGCGGACGCAACTTCGCATCGCGCAGGTCTGCAAATTTGGCGGACCAACTTGGCCAGCCTCCAGCCGTCACTCAGTGATGTTGAGCAACACCGCTTCCACACGGCGATTGGCCTCCCGCCCCGCGTCCGTGCGATTGCTGGCAACGGGCGCTAGATATCCCGCCCCTCGGGCCTCAACCTGCTTGGATGGCACGCCATGCTGGCTGACCAGCCGGTCTTTCACCGCCTGTGCCCGCTGTCGCGAGATGCGGGTGTTCACATCCAGCGCCCCCTGACTGTCGGTATGCCCGACCAGCGCGATGCGTGTCTCGGCATTTGCCTTCAGATAGGCTGCGAGCGCCTCCAGCGAGGCAAACTCCCGATCCGCCAGCTTGGAGGCTCCGGTCTCAAAAGACAGATCATCCAGCACCACATGCCCAGTGCCTTCAATCTGCGCACTCAAATCTGACAGGGATTTTGTGGACACAGCCTCCTGGCCGTCCGGCGAAATCTCCGCCACGCCTTGAAAACCGCCGCCACCTGTTGGTGCCAGAGGCTCTGGAGCCACGGTGTTGGCCGGAGATACGCTTTCAATCTGCACCATGCCTGCCTGCACGGTTTGGCTCACCAAAATCCAAACCGCCTCCAGCCCGGTATCGGTGTCTTTGGTGCCTGACAGAAAGAAGTAATCCGACAGATCCACAAACATCTTTGGCGGCGGCAGGACGTCGATCCCGAAGCGGAAATCAAACCCGCCGCAACCATCGGATTCACATTCAAAGACAACATCATACCCCTGCTGGCGCATCTGCGCCGCAAGCGTGGCGGTCAACATGCCCGTGCCGCGAAACCCGCGCGAGATACGCCAGCTGCGCCGTGTCACATGACCCGGCAGGCTGCGCGTCGGCATCACGCCATCAGCAAACCGCCCAACTGGCAAAGTCAAAACACCCTGAGGCTCAAACACATCGGCCATCAACTGACCTTCGCCTTCGAACTGGGGCTCAAATGCCCAGCACGCCAAAGGCGCCATGATCGCCAAGCCTATCGCTAGGGCCGTTTTCATCTTGCTAGTGCGTGATACTCTTCGTTGGGTTTCATGTTGGTCGCGGAGGCCACACGATTGGACATGTTATAGAACCCCGCCACATTGGCGATATCCCAGATGTCCTGATCGGAAAAGCCAACATCGCGCAGCTTTTGACGGTCATTTTCTTCAATTGTACTCGAAGCCACCGTCATCTTTTCAGCAAAGGCCAGCATCGCATATTGCCGCGCATCCAGATCCGCCACACGCCAGTTCATCACCATTTTTTCGCCGAGGCTCGGATCACCCGAAAGCTGCCGCACCGCAGCCCCATGCGCCACCAGACAGTAAAAACACTTGTTGATCGAGCTCACCGCCACCGCAATCATCTCGCGCTCAAGCTTGCTCAGCCCGCTCTCTCCCAACATCAGATCATTGTAGAGCGCGGTGAATGCATTGAGCTTCTCCACCGTGATGGCATAGGCCTTCAACACGTTGGGCACCATGCCCAGCTTTTCCTGACAAATCTCAAAATAGCGCTGTGTCTCCGGTGGCAGCGGGTCCATCACCGGAATGTCGAGTGCGGTTGGCATCTCTGTTGTGCTCATGGTCTTTCCCCTCCCTCAAGCGTTTGTTTTCTGGCGGTAATGATACTGTCCCACAACGCGCATCCCGAGGGAAGCATAGAGGGCATTCGCCCCTTCGTTCGCTGTGGTGCAGATCACCGAAAGATGTGTGCCGCCGTGCTGCTGCACCCAGATCGCCGCACGGCGCATCAAAAACTGAGCAACGCCCTGACGGCGTTGATGCGGTAGAATTTCAAGCGAGTGCACCATGCCGATGCCCTCATGCATAGCGAGGAAAGATGCCCCCGCAGGCTTGTCGTTCCAACGCGAAATCATCCCGGTTTTCGGACCTTCTGCACGGCGCATCACATCGATACGTTCGGGGCCAACCCCACCTGCGGCCCAGATCTCTTCCATGATCTTGAGCGGCTCCCAAGCGGGGATTGCCGCCGTGCGCGGCGGCTCTTCTTGCGAAAGCGCCTCCACCTCGATCACATACATGATGACAGGATCAACGACGTCATAGCCGCGCGCAGCCAGCGTCGCATCCAGAGCCTCTTCGCCCTCACGCAGCTGAAACAACAGGCCCTGCCCAAGCGCGGTCATAGCTTCTTCCGCACGGGCAATATCACTGTCGTCATAGGGGCCCAACGCGGTGGCCGCAGACACCCGCTTGCCTCCGCCCTTGCCTTCGCGAATGAGAAACGGCCCAACCGCAAAGCTCCGCGCTGCGGGCCATGTGGCATCTACGACATCATAGAGCTGCCGCGCATCCGGCGTCGCCCTCATGCGAACAACCCAGAGAGCCGCGCCATGACGGCATCAATCCGCGCACCATCCGTGCCGCGCACCACCACATTGGCCCCGTAAACGCCATTGCGCTGATAGGGATAAGAGCCAATCGACAGATCGGCAAACTCCTCAGCCAACTCTCCCAGAGGCCCGGCAATCTCGCCTTCGCCGCGCTCAATGCGCAGGGTCTGGCTCAGCAATGGTGCGCCACCTGTAAGCTTTGGCAGAACACTCGCCACCATCGCCTGAAAAACCGACGGCACACCGGCCATCACGTAGACATTTTCCACGACAAATCCCGGCGCAACCGACACCGGATTGTCGATCAGGCTCGCCCCATCGGGGATACGCGCCATGCGCTGGCGCGCCGCGTTAAATTCCTGCCCGGCATTGTCATAGTGCTTTTGCAACAGCGCTCGCGCATCATCACGAATATCGATATGCACACCAAAAGCCTCGGCCACACAATCCGCCGTGATGTCGTCATGGGTCGGCCCGATCCCGCCGGAGGTGAAGACACTGTCATATTCACCCGACAGGGAACGCACCGCGCCAATGATCTTCTCCGGCACATCCGGCACAACACGCACCTCAGCCAGCGTGATCCCCTGCTTGGTCAGCTCGCCCGCAAGATAGTGCATATTCGCATCGCGGGTTCTTCCCGACAGGATTTCATCACCGATAACCAGCATGGCGGCAGTAGGGTTTGTCATGATCTCATTCCTTGTCAGCAGCTTAGTGCAGGTATAGGCCTGTCACATGCGCTTTCAAACCCCTCTTATCCCCGCCACGCTGATCCGCCGATACAAACGCTTTCTTGCCGATGCGGTGCTCGAAAATGGCACAGAGGTGACCGCCCATTGTGCCAATCCCGGCTCGATGATGGGGCTGGCGGAACCGGGCATGAAAATCTGGCTTGAGCCCAATGATGACCCGAAGAAAAAGCTCAAATACGGCTGGCGCTTGGTGGAGCATGAAAGCGGCGATTTCACCGGTGTGGACACTTCGGTGCCCAACCGCGCGTTAAAAACCGCGCTGATTGCAGGCGAAATCCCCGAATACGCCAGCTACGAGATGGTCCGCCCGGAGGTGAAATACGGTCAAAACAGCCGGATTGATTTCCTGCTGTCCGGTGCCGACCGCCCTGACCTCTATCTGGAGGTCAAATCCGTCACCCTGTCACGCCAGCCCGGTGTGGCCGAATTTCCCGACAGCGTGACCGCCCGCGGGGCCAAACATCTGCAAGAGCTGATCGAGATGCGCGCGCAGGGCCATGACGCCGCGATGTTCTATCTGGTGCAGCGCACCGATGCCGAGCAGGTGACACTGGCCCATGACATCGACCCGACCTATGCCGCCACCTTCGTTAAAGCGCAAGCCGCCGGGGTCGAGGTGATTGCCTATCGCTGCGACATAACGCCTGCGCAGATCACCATCGGCAAACGCCTGCCTTTTCACCTCCCCGAAACCCTTTCTGACGCATAGCATAAGCCCCCTCTGGCGCTTTGAGGCATTTGCCCTTACATAGCGTCGGACCCTAGGTGATGGAGCAGTTCAGATGATCGGCAAAGGCCGCCAAACCCGCGATGGCATTCGCATCTACGCCCCAGGCGACCATGCAGGCATGCACAAAGCAGGCGCGCTTGCCTCGCAGATCCTCGATGAGATCGCAGAGCATGTGTTCCCCGGCCAGACCACGGCCGAGCTGGACCGCCTGATTGAGTCCAAAGTCGTCGCGGCTGGCGCTGAATCCGCCACCATCGGCTATCGCGGCTACCAGCACGCCAGCTGCATCAGCGTGAACCACGTTGTCTGCCACGGCATCCCCGGCAGCCCGATCCCCAAGTGGAACAAAGAGACCAGCGCCCGCAAGGAAGACCCGATGCGCGCCGATGACAAATTGCAGGATGGCGACATTCTCAACATCGACGTGACCGTGATCGTGGACGGCTGGTTTGGCGACACCAGCCGCATGTATGTGGCCGGCAAACCCAAGGCGTTTGCCAAAAAGCTCATTCAGGTCACCCATGACGCACTGATGCTGGGCATCGAAGCCGTCAAACCCGGCAACACCTTTGGTGACATCGGCAACGCCATTCAGACCTATGTGGAGCGCCAGCGCATGTCTGTGGTGCGCGATTTCTGCGGCCACGGGCTTGGCCTCGTGTTCCACGCCCCACCCAACGTGCTGCACTATGGCCGCGCAGGCACTGGCCCAGTGCTCGAAGAAGGCATGTTCTTCACCATCGAGCCAATGGTCAACTTGGGCCGCCCCGAAACAAAAGTGCTCGAAGATGACTGGACAGCGGTAACACGCGACAAATCGCTCTCCGCACAGTTTGAGCACTCCATCGGCGTGACCTCGGACGGCGCAGACATCTTCACGCTCTCCAAAGCCGGTCTCTTCCACCCAACCTGGGGCTAAGACCTAAGCGCTGCCTGCCCCGCGCAGTCCTCCGCCGCCAGCACCCTACGGCAACGCTGATACGAGAAAGGCCGCCCAAACTGGGCGGCCCTCAATCACGATAAACAGTCTGTAGAGTTAGGCGCGGACGCGCTTTACCGCTTTGCCGTTCTTCCAGAAACGATAGATCACGCGCAGCGCAGGCCAGATGCCGTCGGCTTTGGTTTGCACCTTCTTGCCTTGCGAAATGCGCTCGATCTGCATGGTGTACCAGCTGATTTCCATGATCGCCATCGCGTCGATCTTCTTCAGACCGGAGCGGATCGGCGCCACTGGGGACACATGCTTGTTGTTCTGCATCACGTGCTTACCAAACTTCGGATCCACCGCAAACGGACGGGCCACACCGGCCATATCCATTGCACCGGTTCCCAGCGCTTCGCTCATGCCTTCAGATGAGCGGAACCCACCCGTCACCACTAAAGGTGTAGAAATCTGGCTTTTCACCTTTTCAGCATACTCAAGGAAATAGGCCTCACGCTTCAGCGTGCTTTCCTTTTTCGCTTCTTGTTTGCCTTTACGGTTCACCGGGTTTTCCCAGCTGCCGCCGGAAATCTCGATCAGGTCGATGCCCAGCTTGTCCAGACGCTTTGCCACCTCGATGGAATCTTCCTCGGTGAAGCCACCCTTCTGGAAGTCAGAGGAGTTGATCTTGATGCCGACGTTGAAACCAGGGCCGGTGCGGGCACGGGTGCGGTTGTAGATCTCTTCCACAAAGCGGAAGCGGTTTTCAAAGCTGCCGCCCCATTTGTCTTCGCGACGGTTGTGGTGCGGAGACAGGAACTGGCCAATCAGATAGCCGTGCGCGCCGTGCAGCTGAACACCGGTGAAGCCCGCTTCTTCCAGACGCGCCGCCGCTTCGGCAAAGCTGTCGATGATGCCTTCGATCTCTGCGTCGGTCAGCTCGCGTGGCGGCGCAAACATGTCGTTGGGGATCGGCACAACAGACGGCGCCAGCGGTGCATCATTCACCATTTTTGGCGATTGCTTGCCCGGGTGGTTCAGCTGGGGCCAGATGTGGGTGTTGGTGCGTTTGCCGGTGGCTGCCCACTTGCGCAGCAAGTCCATGTTGGTGTCCAGCAGCGCGTCCACAACAAGCGGCTCGTTCATGTGCTTGCCGTCTACCATCATGTTGCCGGTGATCAGCAGGCTCGCGCCGCTGTCCGCCCATGCTTCATAGAGCGACACATGCGCGTCCGTTACCTTGCCGTCCGGCGTTGCCAGCGCTTCATTCATCGAAGCCTTGCAAATCCGGTTGCGCAGAACCGTACCCGATTTCAGCGTCAGAGAATCTCCAAGCGTTGCCATGTCTGTGTTTCCTTGATGTCTGTACAGGCCGGCATGCCCTGTCGCATGCGGCCAGTTTCCATTGTAGTCTTTACGCCGTGCCCACGCCCATTGCAGCGTGAACGGCGTTCTTGCGTTCGAGCCAGCCCGCTTCTTCGCCGGGTGGTGGCAAAACCATGCCCCCTTCAACAACCCAATGCGGCTCGATGCCGATCAGCGTGACGAGAACTTTCGAGAGATCCAGCTTGGCCGCTTCCGCGATCCGCTGGTGCATTTGTTGGTTGAGCTGCTCATAAAGACCGGCGGTGCGGTCTCCTCCGGTGCGGACGTTCCCGTTGACACCCAGAATGGTTCCGCGGCGCATGCTGTAACCGGTCATGAAAACCACATTCACAAACTCGGTTGGCGCGCCGGTCAAGCCACAGTGCACATCCGTGATCACCTGTGCGATGTCAAAACGTGTCTGCTCGGCAAACGGCTTCTTGGAAGCCAGAGTATAAAGCGGCATGAGTCTCCTCCCTCACTGGTTAAATCGGGTAATCAGCACTCCATACCGTGCCTTGGATATAAAGATGCGCGTGAAAAGCTTGGCCAGATAGCTGATGCGCCCCCATGTGGAGAACCGCGTCAGGTTGCCTTTCAGAATGTCCGTGTAGCGCGACTGATCAAAGGCGCCGACGGCCACCTGATCCGGGTGCTGCCCGGTCACGGCACGCCAGCTCTTTTCCACCTCTAGCATGAAGGCTTCACGCTTCTGGGTTTCCAGCCCGTCTGGCACTTCCATGGTCACTGTAGAGGACCGAGACCACTTCCGATCGGTGATCGTGTGCTGCTTGGCCGCAATGTTCCAAATGATGGTCAGTTTGTCGTCGCAGATGTGTTCCGCGTAAAGTTTACGCAAAACCTCTTCCAACGCCTTGATCTGCTCAAGCGAAATCTGACCTTCTTGAATGGCAATAAGTGATCGCATATGTACCTCCCGATCACATCACAATATACGACTGTCGAGGAAAGCCGATGACGTTTGGGGACATCATTTTGACATTTCCGGCCATGTGATTTAGCTTTTGTTCATGTTAGATATGTCCTTAAAACGCCCTGCAGGCAGCATCCGCATCCTGTGCGAAGCAGCGCCAAACTACGGCGTCAGCTCGGAGCAATGCCTGCAAGGAACAGGCTTGGTTACATTCGACCTCTACAACAATGACACCCAGGTGACGATCGCCCAAGAGGTCGCCGTCATTGGCAACTTTCTGAAGCATACCACAAACCGGCCGGGCCTAGGCGTGGAAATCGGACGCCTCTATCGCCCCGAAGTGTTCGGGATCTGGGGCTACGCGATTGTCAGCAGCCCTTCCCTGCGCGCGGGCCTGAAAACCGCCGTGGATTTTGCCAACCTGTCCTTTCTGATCGCCCAGTTCAAACTGGAGCGCGCCGAAAACAGCACTTTGCTGATCTATGACACCGACGGCCTGCCGCCCAGCGTCAAAACCTTCGTGCTGGAGCGCCACCTGACAGTCTTCACCAATTTCACCTCAGAGATTCTACCAAAACTGTCGCTCTCGCAGATGACCGTGGAATCCACGCTCAACGCCCCGGAAAGCGCAGCGGCGATCCAGAAGCTGCTTGGCCTGAAAGTCATTGTGAACAGTGACCGCAACGCCATCGTGGTGCCTGATCACCTGATGGACACACCTCTGCCGCGCCATGACCCCGCGACCATGGAGCACTGCCTGCAGCAATGCCGCAGCCTGCTCAACCTCACCGAGACCGCCCCCAACGACATGCGCTCCAAAGTGCGCGAGGCCATTCTGCTCGACATGAACAACGAGCCCACGATTGCTTCCATCTCGGCCAAATTGGGGGTGAGCGAACGCACCCTGCGCCGCCGCCTGTCCGCAGAAGGCGCGTCTTTCCGGCAGATCTTTATTGAGGCCCGTCTGGCGATCGGCCACGAGCTGCTCAGCACCGCGGGTCTGGACGTCACCACTGTTGCGTGGCGCACCGGCTACTCCGAATCTTCAAGCTTTGTGCGCGCCTTTACCAAGCAATACGGCTACAGCCCGGGCAGCCTGAAACAGAGTGCCTGAGCATTTCTGCTGATTGGGCGCACAGATTGCCGCAACGTCAACTGCATGTCGATCCCTTCTGACACAGTGCCACACCACACATCACAGGGTTGAGGCCAGACATGCCATTGCGCCTGTCTCACGGCCTGTTTCAGCTAGGTCGCCGAGAGCCCACAGCCGTTTTTCTAAAATCTTAACAAAAGATTGCGCCCATCTCCGGTTGCCGCGCGCGGCTTGCATTCTGCGCAAACCTCCCTTTAATTTCGGACTTTCCAGCAACCTCAAAACCACTCCAGATTGAAAATCTGGAACAATAGAGGAATCCGACTGGCCGGAAGTGTCAAAAAAATGTCCTCAAAGACGCTTCCTCAAACCGCTCGATTTTCTAGCATGCAGAAAGGGAGGAATATTATGAATTTTGACTACGTGATCGTAGGCGGTGGATCTGCGGGTTGTGTGCTCGCCAATCGCCTGACCGAAGACCCCAACATCAACGTGTGCCTGCTCGAAGCCGGCGGCGGCGGCAACAGCATCCTTGTGCGCATGCCGGCTGCGGTTGTGGCGATGCTTCCGGGCAAACCGTTCAAGATCAACAACTGGATCATGGAAACCGTTGAGCAGCCCGGCCTGAACGGCCGCAAGGGCTACCAGCCGCGCGGCAAAGCGCTTGGTGGCTCCAGCGCGATCAACGCCATGCTCTATGTGCGCGGTCAACGTCAGGATTATGACGAATGGGCCAATCTGGGCTGTGAAGGCTGGGATTGGGACAGCATCCTGCCCTACTTCAAGAAATCCGAAAACAACGAGCGCGGTGCCGACGACGTTCACGGCAACGGTGGTCCGCTTCAGGTGTCTGACCAGAAAGAAGCGCGCCCGATCACCGCCGATTTTGTCGAAGCAGCCCGCCAGCTGCAGTTCCGCGAGAAGACAGATTTCAACCGTGGCGACAACGAGGGTGTTGGCTACTATCAGGTCACCCAGTTCCACGATGAGGCCAAAAACGGCGAGCGCTGCTCTGCCGCCGCCGCCTACCTCTTCCCGGTCATGGACCGCCCCAACCTCACTGTGATCACCAAGGCCCATGCCACTCGGCTCACATTTGACGGCCTGCGCGCGACCGGTGTGGTCTACAAAAAGGATGGCAAAGGCGCGGACATCACCGTCAACGCCACACGCGAGGTGCTGCTCTGCAGCGGCGCGCTGAAAACCCCGCAGCTTCTGCAACTCTCCGGCGTCGGCGATGCCCAGGACCTTCAGAAACACGGTATCGAAGTGCGCCACAATCTGCCTGGTGTTGGCAAAAACCTGCAGGACCACCTCGATTTCACGCTGGCCTATAAGTCCAAAGACCTCGACAACTTTGGGATCAGCCTGCGCGGCGGCATGAAAATGATGGGCCACCTCAAAAGATGGCGCAAAACCGGTGTCTCGATGATGGCCACCTGCTTTGCGGAAGGCGCAGGCTTCCTGAAAACCTCTCCGTCGCTGGATCGCCCCGACGTGCAGCTGCACTTCACCGTGGCACTGGTGGACGATCACTCCCGCAAACTGCACTACGGCCACGGCTTCAGCTGTCACATCTGCAAATTGCGCCCGGAAAGCCGCGGTTCTGTGACGCTCAAGAGCACGGATCCGTTTGACAGCCCGGCCATTGATCCGGCCTTCCTCGAAGACCGCCGCGATCTGGAAACCATGATCAAGGGCATCCGCATGACCCGCGAGATCATGGAGGCCCCGGCGCTGGCAAAGTACCGCCACAAAGAGATGTTTGGCACGGAACACGCCAAAACAGATGCGGATTGGGAGAAACACATCCGTGCGCGCGCGGACACGATCTATCACCCTGTGGGCACCTGCAAGATGGGTGTCGATGAGATGGCGGTGGTTGATCCCGAGCTGCGCGTCCACGGCATGGAAGGGCTGCGCGTGATCGACGCATCCATCATGCCCAATCTGATCTCGGGCAACACCAATGCCCCGACCATGATGATCGCTGAGAAAGCCGCCGACATGATCAAATCGGACCAGATCAAAGCTGCGGCCTGATGACACACTGACATCCTGCTTCACGCGAACAGAGGCGGGTGCCGGACCAAAAAGGGAAAGACAATGAATAACAATACCGTTCTCAAAACCATGGATGAAATTCTTGCGTTCGAGCGGACACCTTTGCAGGATCGGCACCTGCCGCAAAGCACCTATGAGGCGCTGCAGAAAGGTGCAGCGCTCAACCCTGATGCCCCTGCTCTCAGCTTCTTTCTGAGCGCCGCCGCCATGCGCACGCCCTATGTGCTGACCCATGGCCAGCTGCTTGCGCGCATCACCCAAACGGCCAACGCCCTGCGCCGCCTCGGCATCGGCCGCGACGATGTGGCGGCCTACATCCTGCCCAATATGCCGGAAACCCATTTTGCGATCTGGGGCGGCAGCGCGGCAGGTGGCATGCTCGCCATCAACCCGCTGATGGAAGCCGATCACATGGCTGACCTGCTGAAGGCCGCCGGTGTGAAAGTGCTGATCACGCTTGAACAGACCCCCGGTGTCGACATCTGGGAGAAAGCCAGCGCCGCGTCCAAAGACGTGCCCGGCCTGGAGCACATCCTGCTCTGCAACTTTGCACCCTATATCAAGGGGGACGGCGTCTGGCCTGAAACCCTGCCTCTGCCTCCGGTCGCCCCCACGCTTGAGGGCACCAATGTCACCATGTCCCGCCTGCTCGATGAGATCGCCAACGATCCATCCGACGCGCTCACCTTTGATGCGCCGGGTCCGCAGGACACCTCCACCATGCTCTGCACCGGTGGCACCACCGGGCTGCCCAAAATCGTGAAACGCACCCATTTTGGCGAGGTCTACAACTCCTGGTGCCCAAGCCTTTATGTTGGCGCGGAAAACGTCGGCCCGGGCACCGCAGCGCTGTGCGGCCTGCCGCTCTTTCACACCAACGCCATGCTCGTAACCGGCCTGCTGCCATGGATGCACGGCGGCCATATCGTGCTGGCCACCCCTTCCGGCTATCGCGGCGAAGGCGTGATCGCAGGGTTCTGGGACATGGTTGAGCACTACGGCATAAGCTCCTATTCCGGCGTGCCCACCATCTACGGCGCGCTGATGCAGGTGCCGCACAAAGACAAAGACCTCAGCTCCCTGCGCTTTGGCGCATGTGGCGCGGCCCCGATGCCGGTCGAACTGTTCAATGCCTTCATGGCGGAAACCGGCGTCTCCATCGTTGAGGCCTACGGCATGACCGAAGGCGTTCTGGCGTCTTCCATGAACCCAATCAACAACCCGGAGCCGCGCATCGGCTCCATCGGTATGCGCTTCCCTTATCAGGACATGCGCATCGCCATTCTCAACGACAACGACGAATTTGAGCGTTGGGCAGAGGTGGATGAGGCCGGCGTGATCTACATTACCGGCCCCAACGTCTTTGACGGCTACCTGATCGAAGAGCAAAACAAAGGCATCTGGCTGGAGCAAGACGGCAAGCGCTGGTTCAACACCGGCGACCTCGCACGCTGTGACGCGGATGGCTATTTCTGGATGACCGGCCGTAAAAAAGAGCTGATCATTCGCGGCGGTCACAACATCGACCCCAAGATCGTCGAAGAAGCCATGCACAAGCACCCCGCCGTCGCCATGGCTGCCGTGATCGGCCGCCCGGACGCCAAAGTGGGCGAAGTGCCAGTAATGTACTATCAGAAATCCGCTGGCACAGAAGTCGACGCGGCCGCGCTGCTGGAGTTTGCACAAACCCATGTGACCGAACGCGCGGCGGTGCCTAAGGATTTCATCTGCCTTGAGACCCTTCCTGTGACCGCAGTGGGCAAGATCCACAAAGTCACGCTCAACATGATGGAAATCGAGCGCACCGTGCGGGAAGAGGCACAAAAGCTCTCCGCCGAGCTGCTCAGCCTCGACGTGGTGCAAGACGCCAGCCGCGGCGTTGTCGCCAAAGTTGCGGTGGCGTCCGGTCAAGACGCATTGCAAAGCGCATTGGGCCAATTTGCCTTCACCGTCGACATCAGCTGACCCGCAACACTTCAGCCGAACTGACAGATTTGAAGCGCCGCAGTCCCCTCTGCGGCGCTTCTTACTTTGCCCCCACCACAGAAGTCCGCAACGCGTGCCCTGCCTCCTGCGCCCGATACCGAGTGCTCGGAAGCTGATCTGCACCGAAGGGCTGGAACCACACCAGTTTGACCCGCTCAGCACCAAGCTCGCCCATTCTCATCAGCCGTCAGCTCATACCCTAGCCATTCGGCGCAGGAGGCGTCGGTTGCACAAACGCACGCTGCAGCATCGAAGAGCGCACCCAAGGCACTTGTACCCCTTGCGTCTGGCGCACCACATCGACCCGAATGCGGCGCAGCACATCCTCCAACGGCGGGGCCTTTTGTGTGACATGGCGCAAGAAAGCCTGCGCAAAAGGGCTGTGGCCATTTTGGCCGTCATAAGCCACCGTGCCCGGTGAAGACGCAAAAGCGATGGCCACTCCGGCCTCCATGGCACGCCTGCTTCCGCCAATCCCGCCCATGATCGGAGATACAACCGAACGGCATGCGTCAAAAAATATGATCTTGTTGCGCGGTTTATCCGAGAGCGCCTGCACAATGGCGGAGAGTGGCACCGTTTGAGACAAAGCCCCCATCTGCGCCTCCGTCGGGCTTTGCGCTGGCGGATCAAACTGCGTCCCATTCATCGCATCCACCGGCACGTAAAAGGCCTGCCCCGCCTGCATCACCCCATGCCCGGCCAGATAAACCACCACCTGCCGCGCATCGACAGCGGCCCAGCGCAAAACGGCCAGCGTGCGCATCACCTCCGCCTGTGTCGGGTTTTCAAGGTGCATCACACTATAGCCCAGCGCATGCAGACGCGCCGCAATCTCCCCGCTATCCGCCACCGCATTGGATAGCGCCGCCGCCCCCGGATAGGCCCCGCTTCCAATCACCAGCGCGACATACCGCTGGTCGCGAATGTCGGCCCATCCGGCGTGCGCAACGCCCACGACACCGATCAGCAGGACAACCAGAGCCCGGCAAATCACTTGCAACGGGTCCCATTGCTCGGCCGCGCCAGAATTTCCACGCGGCGATTTAACGGATGTGGCCCCGGGATGCCCCTCAGCAGAGCGGTTTCGCCGCGGGCTTCTGTGGCGATCCGGCCCATATCCACTTGAGACGCACTGGCCAGCGCTGCCGCCACCGCCCGCGCCCGTGCGTCAGACAAACGCCGATTATAGGCAGGCCCGCCCACACTGTCCGCATGGCCAACCAGTTTGATACAGCTCTGCGCCAGCTTCGGCGCATTCAAGACGCGCCCCAACCGCGCCAGATGGGCCTTATACTCTTCTGTCAAATCGTCAGAATTGAAGGGAAAGCGGATAAAGTACCCCTGTTCCTCAGGCACGCTGTCCAGACTGGCCGCTGCGGTATCAAATCCCGCAGGCGGCAATCGCCGCTCCGCACCAAGCTCCGCTCTGGCGGGCGGTACGCACCCCGCCCCCACTTGCCCCGTCAGCGCAAAATGGATCGCGCAACCGTCTGCCGAAACCGGCAGCTCACGCGAAGCCGCAAGCACTTGAGAAGACAGAAGAAAGAAAGCGCCAATAAGACTGAAAAACCGCACAAACATCATAGCCAGAACCAAACAAAACACAGTGGCAACGCCTCTATTTTGCCATGAAAGCCTAAACAGAGCGTAACTTGGGAGCTTTCAATTTTTAGAAAATTCGCAGCAAAAACGCGCACAACAACACCCATCCGTTTTACCGGTGTAAACCAACTGGCCGCACACTATTGGGGTGTTTTGGTTATGTGTATGGTGTCCTCTTGGTTCGGGTTCGCTTTGTTTCCGTTGTGATTTTCTGGCTTTTGGCCGCGTTCATTTTGACCAGCTGTGCCTCCTCGCACGCCAGTTTTGCCCCCGCCATTGCGCAACCCAATGCGCGCCCGGCGCGGAATTTCACCTCTTTTGCCCCATCCCTGCGCTGCATGGACGGGCTCTTTGCCCAGCTGCCCACGCGGCGCTATCTGGTGTCGTCCTCCGACATCCCCGATGACACACGCGACATTGATGTGGGCGCGGATGACATGCTCATCAACGCGCTCAACCAGATGAACCAACGCAGCGGGCGCTATGTGTTTCTGGATCAGGCCCGTATCTCCGGTTTTGGTCAGCTGGAGCTGGTGACAACCCGCAAAAAGGGCGAGATCAAACCCAACCTCTATATCAGAGGGTCGATATCACAGCTCGACTCCGACACGGTCGACAACACCATCACCGCAGGCCATGACTCCAACAGCGGGCGCGGCATCACCACCTCGCTTTACCGCAGCAAACGCACGCTTTCGATTGTCTCGGTGGATCTGCATCTCGTGCAATATCCCAGCCGTCAGGTGCTCGCTGGCGGCTCTGTCTCCAATTCCATGGTTGTCTCCCGTCGCGGGCTCAGCGGCACGGTTGCGGGCATGATCGACGATCTGGATGTGGCGGTCCCGATCTCCATCGACCGCGTCGAAAGTCAGGGGCAAGCGGTGCGCAATCTGATCGAGCTTGGCCTGATCGAACTGTTGGGCAAGCACGCGGGTGTGCCCTATTGGCAATGTCTACAGGGCGATATGACAGATGCCCGCGCCGCCCAGAAACGCGAGCGCAAACATGTGCTTACCGGTGCGGAGACCAAGGACATACAGCGCCGCCTGATTGCGCTCGGCTATCTTAGCGGCAGCCCAAGCGGCACGCTGGATCCTGCCACCCGTCAGGCGATCACCCGGTTTCAAACCAAGCAACATCTCATTGCCAATGGCGAAGTGGATTTTGACTTTATCGAACGCCTGAAAGCGGCCACCCCGCCCCCTGTCGCCAAAGCCAAGTCAGCACCGGCGCCCGCATCCGTGCCAAAGCAGCCACGTCAGCCGGCCAAGCCCGCCGCACGCGCCACCGCTCCCGCAGCCCCTGCAACGTCACCGCAATGTGTGAACAATCAAAACTGCGAAGGGCTTTACAAAAACCTCTATGATTTCATCAAAGAGGACGTCGAATTCTAAGCGCTGAGGCGCGTGTCTTCCAAGCCTGCTTCCGGCCCCTCAAACGCTGCCTCTTCCTCCGAGCTGGCCACATCCATCTCAAAACGCGACACAATGCCGGTCAGGCTTTGCGCCTCGCCCTGCAACATCTGGCTGGCGGCAGCGGCTTCTTCTGCCATAGCCGTGTTCTGCTGGGTCATGGTGTCGAGCTTGCGCATGGCCGCATTGACCTCATCAAGATCAGACGCCTGCTCCTGCACACCTTCGGAAATTTCGGTCACCAAATCGGACACAGAGCCCACCTGAGTGATGATGCTGCTCAGCGCCTCGCCTGCACGCCCCACCATGGCAACGCCGTTGGCCACATGGTCTTCGCTGGCCCCGGTCAGGGTCTGGATCTTGCCCGCAGCAGAAGAGGCCCGCTGTGCCAGCGCCCGCACCTCAGAGGCCACCACCGCAAATCCGCTTCCGGCTTCGCCTGCGCGCGCAGCCTCAACTCCCGCGTTTAAGGCCAACAAGTTGGTCTGAAAGGCGATGTCGTCAATCACACCGATGATCTGCGCAATCTCATCAGAGGCCGTCTGGATCTGATCCATCGCCGACACCGCAGAGGACACAACATCGCGACTGCTCTCTGCCTCATTGCGCGCGGCCTGCATGGCCGTATCAACCCGGGTTGCACGATCGGCAGTGGCTGTCACACCTTCAGACAGGTGATCCACCGCCCGCGCGGTTTCCTCCAGCGTGGCAGCCGCCGCCTCTGTGCGCGCTTCCAGCACGGTTGCCGCAGATTTCTGCTCGTTGGAGTATTGATCCACATTGCCCGCCGCATCGATCACACCTGACATCATGTCGCGCAGGTTGGCGAGGCCGCGATTGAAGCTCTCCCGCAGCGTTTCGTAATCCTCCGCAAAAGGCGTAGTGATGTCACAGGCCAGATTGCCGCCTTCCAGATCAGACAGCGCATCATTCATGGTTGCCACCACATGGGCGGTTTTCTGCGCCGCCTGCGTTTCTCGGGCAGAGGCCGCATCCGCGCTCTTCAGGCGGTCTCGGAAACTGCCCATGGCGTTGGCCAGATCGCCAAGTTCATCGCCCCGCGCGCGCCCTGTGATCTCCACATCATAGGCCCCTTCCGCCAGCGCGCTTGTCACTTCCCGCAGAGATTGGATCGGACGCGTGATCCGGCTTGCGACAAGCCAAGACACGCCCGTGGCCAAAACAACAGCCGCAGCGATCATGGCGATGGCCACCATGCGAATGTCGCGCACAACCGCAAAGGCCGCATTGCGGTCTGTCTCCATCACCAGCGCCCAGGAGAATCCATCAACATCCAGCGGTTTGACGAGACCAATCACGGTATGCCCAGCGCCGGTTGCTACGCTTTCAAACATCGCCTCTTCGCGCGCCACGGCCGCAGTAATATGCGGCGCATCCGGCAATATATCGGCAACCGCAAACTGCCCCTCAATCAAAGACGGGCTGCGCGCGCGCCCATCCTGGCTGATCAAAAACATGTTCTGCCCGCCGTTTGGCTCCAGATTGCCCGCCAGGGCCTGCGCGATACGCTCGCTGGAAAGCTGAACCGCCAGAACGCCCGCGATCACCTTTTTCTTGCTCAGCACCGGGATCGCAAGAAAGGCCCCAGCCCCGCCATCGCCAAGCGCGTAAGCGGCAACATCAGATGTGCTGATCTCCCCCGGCTGCGCCTTCAAAGCGGCCTGAAACACCTGCCCCAAACCTGTCTCTGCATTTGCTCCGGCAGAGAAATCCTGCGCGAAATCCGCCTGTTTGGCCACCGAATACAGCAGCCGCCCCTCTGTGTTGAACAGATACATATCCTTGTATCCATTGAGCGTGAGCGCCCGCAAAAACGTCGGGTGATAGCTGGCGTGGGATTGGCTGTAGTATTCGCCATCTCCCGGATCGACCAGTTTGGCGCGCTCTTCTGCCGCATGCGGATTGTTGGTGACGTAAGTCTCTGTGAGATATTGGATCGGATCGTCCGCTTCGATCATCTTGATCACGCGCTCGAAATTGCTGATCGCGCGGAAGGTCGTGGGCTGATCCGCATTCATCACCAGATCGCGACGCACCGCATCAATCATGGCCGTCAGCGCCTGCTGAGCCGCATTGGCGGAGGTCTCATGAGAAAAGAACACATTCTGCCGAATGGTCTGCTCCGCCATCCGGTAGACGGAAAAGGACACCCCCACAAGGAACGTGGCGGTCAACGCGACCATCAGCAGGGGCAGCTTGAGCCGGAGCGAAAGGTTGCCAAACTTGAGCATAGAAACGCCTCCCGACCATGCCTTCTCACGCGACGTGTGCGCGCATTTCACGGAGCCTAGGCGCAGAAATCCTGAGAATTCTTTAAGCGGTCATGTAGCCTATCCCAAAGGAGGAGGCCGCCTACCCAAGCGCTGTAATATTGGGCGTTTCATAGGCCACAGGCCTTCTCGCCGCCCCTACTCTGCAACCTGAGGCATATTCTTCGGCACGCCAAACCTCTGCCAGGCGTCATATTGAGACAGGAAAACCTCGCCATTGAGCGCCTCAATCAGATGCGAGCGCCTCAGCCGGTCCATCACCGGGCCTTTCACTTCTGACAGATGCAACCCGACCCCCATGTCTCGCAGACGAGCATTGATGGCTTCCAGACTTTCCAGCGCGGAATAGTCCACTTCATTGACCGCAGAGAACATCAGCACCACATCGCGCACCTCACAACCGGCGGTGACACGACTCTGGATCAAATCCTCAAGGAACCGCGCATTGACGAAGTAGAGGCTCTCGTCCACCCGCAACGTCACCAGCGCGGGCACGGTCTCCACCTCATGGCGGTGGATATTGCGAAAGTGCTGCGTGCCGGGCACCAGCCCCACCTCCGCCACATGGGGGCTGGAGGTCTTATAAAGATGCAGCAGCACCGAAATGGCCACACCGCTGGCCACACCAACCTCCACACCCAGCCCCAGCGTCAGCAGGATCGTGGCTGCCACGGCGATGAAATCCGCGCGGGAGTATGCCCAGGTCTTTCGCAGGATCGAAAAGTCCACCAGCGACAGCACCGCCACGATGATTGTTGCCGCCAGCGTTGCCTTTGGCAGAAAATACACCAGAGGGGTCAGCGCAACCGCAGCCACCGCAAGCCCCACTGCCGTAAAGATCCCCGCCGCAGGGGTTTCCGCCCCGGCATCAAAATTGACCACCGAGCGGGAGAAGCCGCCGGTGACGGGGAAGCCGCCGGTGAACGCCGCCCCCAGATTGGCCGCCCCCAGTCCAATCAACTCCTGATCCGGATCAATACGCTGGCGTTTCTTGGCCGCAAGGGTCTGCGCCACTGAGACACTTTCCACAAAGCCAATGATCGAAATCAGGATGGCGGGCAGCAAAAGCGCGCCGATAAGATCACTGTTCACCCCCGGCAAGGTCAGCGGCGGCAGGCTTTGTGGCACATCCCCAACAATGCGCACGCCCTGCTCCCCCAAATTCAGCCCCCAGACCGCAAGCGTGGTCGCCACCACCGCAAAAACCGGACCACCCTTGGCCAGAAGATCGGTCAGCAGCGGCCCCGTCCCAAGCTTTTTCAGAAGCGGCTTCAGGTTGCCGCGCACCCAAAACAGAAAGCCCGCGGCCAGAACGCCAATCCCCACTGTGATCCAGTTGATCTCATGCAGATGGCGGGCAATCGACAGCAGCATCTCCGGCAGCGTATGGCCATGGGCGCTCACACCCAAAATATGTTTGAGCTGGCTGGCGGCAATCAGGATGCCCGAAGCCGTGATAAACCCGGCAATCACCGGATGGCTCAGGAAATTCGCCAGAAACCCGAGCCGCAAAACACCCAAAAGCACCAGAAACGCGCCGGACAGAAACGCCAGCGTGAGCGCTGCAACCGCGTACCCAGCGGTCCCCTGCTCTGCCACCTGCCCGATGGTTGACGCGGTCAGCAAGGACACCACCGCCACCGGCCCCACCGCCAAAGCGCGGCTGGTGCCAAAGATCGCATACAGGATGATCGGCGCAATCGAAGCATAAATGCCTGCCTCCGGCGGCAACCCCGCCAACAGCGCATAGGCCAGCGACTGCGGGATCAGCATGATCGTCACGATCACCGCTGCGATCAGGTCATTTGACAGCGCGTTCCGGTCATAGCGACGCCCCCAATCAAGAATGGGAACAAACCGGCGCAGGGGGTGGGACATTGTGTTTTCCGTCATCTGAGTTTTGCGGGCCTCTGCCCATCGCGCAGGTCTGCACCCGCCCGTCGCGACGTGACCCAGGCGGGCGCGACGCAGGCGGCGCGCGCCTTAGTTCGGCGCGACCTTGATCTTCTCCGGTTTTGCCAGCCACTCCTTCCCCTTGAGCATGGCCTTCCAGTAGATCGGCGGCAGCATGGTCTCCTTCAAAAACCAGGCCGCCCGGCTGGGTTTGGTGCCATCCAGCAGGAAAGTGGGAAAACTGGGTTTGAGCACACCGCCATAGCCAAATTCCGCGAGCACAATCTTGCCGCGCTCCACCGTCAGCGGGCAGGAGCCATATCCGTCATAGGCCGAGGTTGGCGAGCGCCCCGCAATATCTGCCGCGATATTGTCGGCCACCGTCGGGGCCTGTTTGCGCGCGGCGGCGGCGGTCTTGGCATTTGGCGCATTCATCACATCGCCAAGGGACCAGATGTTGTCATAGCTCGTGTGACGCAAGGTAGCCTGATCCACATCGACCCACCCCGCAGCATCCGCCAAGGGCGACACCCGAATGAAATCCGGCGCCACCTGCGGCGGGCAGACATGCATCATGTCAAATTCAACCGTGACCTCCGCAGGATCGGTATCCGGCTGCGCCACTTTAAACGTAGCCGTCTTCGCAGCCCCATCCACCGCGACGAGGTTATGGAAGAAATTCAGCGTCGCGTCGTATTTCTCCACATATTGCGAGAGCGCAGGGACATAATCCTTCACCCCGAAAAGCACCCCGCCAGCATTCATGAATTGAATGTCGATGTGCTCAAGCCGCCCATTGCGGTGCCAAGCATCCCCGGAAAGATACATCGCCTTCTGCGGCGCCCCCGCGCATTTGATCGGCATCGGCGGCTGGGTGAACAGCGCACGCCCCTCCTGCAACTCCTGCACCAGCTGCCAGGTATAAGGCGCCAGATCATAGCGGTAGTTTGAGGTCACCCCATTGCGGCCCAATGTCTCCTCAAGACCTTCAACGGCTTCCCAATCCAGCTTCAGGCCCGGGCAGACCACCAGCCGGTCATATTTCACAACCCGGCAGCCATCCAGAATGACCGCATAGTTTTCCGGCTCAAACGCCGCCACTGCGGATTTGATCCAATGCACGCCTTTGGGAATGAGAGATCCCATGGTTTTGGCGGTGGTTTGCGCCTCAAACACACCACCTCCCACCATGGTCCAGCCGGGCTGATAGTAGTGGATGTCAGCAGGATCAATCACCGCGATATTGAGGCCCGATTGCCGAGCCTTCAGGCTGGCGGCAACCGCGATGCCCCCGGCACCTGCGCCAACGATCACCACCTCAAAATGCGCGTCTCCGGTATCTGTGGGGGTCTTGCCCCCATTTGAAATACGCCGCGCCACGCCGTTCATGTCATAGCCCGCCGCTTTGGTGGCCGCGAGAATCTCCGCCATCGGGCGCGATTTGGATCGATGGAAAGACCACAGCGTCGCCGAGCGCGTGCCGGTCCGGCAATAGGCCAGAACCGGGCGCTGGACCTCCTGCAAAACCGCGCCAAATGCCGCCACATCCTCATCGCGCACCATGCCCGATTGCACCGGCACATAGCGCGCCTCAATCCCTGCGGCCTTGGCCGCAGCCTCTATCTCCTCAAAGGAGGGCTGATCGCCTCCCTCACCATCGGGCCGATTGCACAGAATGGTGCGAAAGCCCTGCGCGGCAATCTCGGCAATATCATCGGCCACAATCTGCGGGCTGACCGAAACCTGATCGGTTAGTCGTTTGATGTTCATGTGAACCCCTCCTCCGGGCGGTTTTGACAGATCGCACGCCTCAGCGCGCAGCGCCGCTTACAGGCCGTTGACCGGCACCTTGAGCATCGGGTTGCCGTCTTTATCGGTCGGCACCTCCCCCGCGCGCATGTTCACCTGCAGCGATGGAATGATGAGCTTTGGCATCGAGAGCTGCGCATCCCGCTCGGTGCGGAACCTGACAAACTCTTCCTTGGTCTTGCCTTGGCCAACATGGATATTGGCCGCTTTCTGCTCCGCCACCGAGGTTTCCCAGGCGATGGCACGGCCGCCGGGGCCATAATCGTGGCACATAAACAGCCGCGTCTCGTCCGGCAGCCCCAGCACTTTCATAATGCTCTCATAAAGCTCTTCTGCCGAGCCGCCGGGAAAGTCACAGCGGGCAGATCCGCCATCAGGCATAAAAAGCGTATCCCCGACAAAAGCCGCATCGCCCATCACATGCACCATGCAGGCGGGTGTGTGCCCCGGCGTATACATGGCAAAGCACTGCATATTGCCGACCATATAGGTGTCGCCATCCTCAAACAGCGCATCAAACTGCGACCCGTCGCGCTGAAATTCGGTGCCTTCGTTGAACACCTTGCCAAACACGTTCTGCACCACGGTGATCTTGGAGCCGACCCCGATTTTCCCGCCCAACCGCTCTTGCAGATAAGGCGCCGCGCTCAGGTGGTCGGCATGCACGTGGGTCTCAATGATCCACTCCAGCTTAAGACCCTGTGTCTCGATCTGGCGGATCAACTCGTCTGCGTGATCAAAGGTGATACGCCCAGCGGCATAGTCGATGTCCATCACCGAATCCACGATCGCGCAGCTCTTTGACGACGGGTCTTTGACAATGTAGCTGATGGTGTTGGTCGCCTCGTCAAAGAACGCCTGCACCTCAGGTTTCACGGTGATGTTGACGGGATAATCAGTCATAGGTTTCTCCTCCTCAGGACGCGCCCCGCGCCCTTGGTCTTCCAAATCAGTGACAGCATCTGAGAATGCGTATGGCCTGAAAGCGCGCCTCGACAGCCGCACCGCTGGCGCGCGGCCCCGGCAATCTTCCCGCCGAAGCCAAACGCATCTGGGTGTGGTGCAGAGCGCATAAGGCAGCCTTTAAGGAAGGCCCCTCGCGCCCTTGGCCCGCATGTGGATCAGCAGTCGCGGCAGGTCTTGAGGCCGACAATGCGATAAAGCGGGCAATTCCCGACAAATGCCGTCAGCGTGAACACAGCGGCAACTGCCAAGGCAATCCAGAAAAGGACACCACCAATAAGGCCTGCAACCAGCGCCAGATGCACCAACGCCGCCGCGATGATCAGACGGCCGCCGCGGTCGATCATTCCCATGTTCTTCATCATTTTTCGTCTCCAGGTCGAATCGTTGCCTGGCCACATTCGCATGGGGCGCGCGGAGACTTTGGTGACATGGTCACCAAGCAATCGAATTTCATGAAATCTGGCGGGATTTTCGCCCTGCGTACCTTCGCCACAGGGCTCCAGAGGTCTTACCGATGCGCGCCTGAGGTCTTCACAAGGTGCTCCAGCCCTTCGCGTTCCAAAAGCTTTACCTCGCCGCGGGACTGTTCCACCCATCCCCGCCGCTGGAATTCCGATAGCGTGCGCGAAATGACCTCCCGCGCCGTGCCCAATTCTGTGCCCAACGCGGCATGGGTCGCATGCACAACATCGCCCGCATCCGCGAGTTCCAGCAAACGGGACGCCAGCCGCACATCCATCCGCTGAAAGACAATATCGTCAATCAGCGTGAACAGATCGGTGATCCGGCGCGAATAGGCGGTGAACACAAATTCCCGAAACACCGGCGACTTGCCAACAAGATCATCAAAGGTCGCGCGCGGTATCGCCACCGCTTTCACATCGGTCTCCGCAGCGCCTTCCGCCGAGTAATCCTCAAAGGCCAGCATACAGGCGGTGGTGAGCACACAGCTTTCCCCCGCATGCACCCGATACAGAAACACCTCGCGCCCGGTGTCCGACCTTTGCTGCACCTTCACCGTGCCATCCAGAAGCAACCACAGATTGTCAGCCGTCTGCCCCGGCGCAAAGATCTGCGTGCCTGCCGGAACCGAAACAATCTCGCTGCCCGCCTCCAACGCCGCCCGTATATCTGCAGGCAAGCGGCTCAGGCCATTGAACTTTTCAATCCAATTCTCTTCCATCAGTATGCCCCCTCAGATGATCCCGCCTGTGTCTTAGTGCATCCTGAATTGCGGGTCCATTGGGTCCGGAGCAAGGCCAAGGGATGCGAGTTTAATCGCCGATACAGTGTGCCATAGGTCGCTCAAACCGCCCCAACTAACCTAAAGTATAGCCGCCTTGCCTTAGGGCTATTTGCATTCACCCTCTGCCACCCAATCGCTAAATGAATACGACGGTATACAAACATCACAGCAAGAACGCTGACGGTCCCCCAGACCCGAACCAGAATGGTTCTCTTCCTGAGTTCACCCATCCCACGGAGAGACCCGCTATGAAACCGATGACCGCCAACCAGATCGTTCTTGCCACCGCCCCCACAAAGACCAACGACGCCCCGCGCCTCAATGTCATGCAGATCATCCTGCTCAATCTTGGCTGCTCCCTTTTGCTGGCAATCTCCGCCGCCGTAATGGGAGCCACCTGGATCAGCGCCCCGGTTCTGGGCTGGCTTGGTGGCGGCATCGCCACTTTGGTGATCACAGCAATCTTTGTGGCGCTCGAACCGACCACATCCAAGCGGACGCTCAAGTCCCTGGAGGCGGAAGAAGACAGCCTTGTCGCCCTTTCGGAATGGGACACAGACGCCGCAAAAGAACATGCCTTGGCTTTGAAAGTTGACGAGGCCCTCCAAGACGATTTTATGCGCCGCCTCAACGACTTCAACACCATCGAAGAGTTTCTGGAAACCCAAACAGCAGGCGGAGAATGCACCTCGGTCTCCCAGTTGGATGGTTACCTCACAGGCGTGATCTGCTCCCCTCAATCCGTCCCAGCCTATGAATGGCTGCATGTCGCCCTGGGTGCCCCAGAGGATCTTCCCGAAAGTGTCATCATCGCGGTTGGCGGCCTCTATGACGACATTCTGGCAGGCCTCGAAGAAAGCAAACACCTCGCGCCGGTGTTTGACGAAACCGCAGAGGGCGCCATGGACCCAACCTCCTGGTGCGCCGGTTTCCTCGCCGCCGCCGCCCTGCGCCCGGACAGCTGGACCGCCAACGGCCTCCACCTGAGCCATCAAGACTTCCTGCTCCCCCTGCTCGACTTCCTCAACGACGGCAAAATCCACGTCTCGCACCGGACCAATGCCATCGACACCTTCGCCTTCGCCGACCGCGACATCCTCGTCGACCTGATCCCCTTCGTCGTGCCGATGATGTATCACGAATTCAAACTGCAAGCCCCGGTACAGGCACGCGCAGGCAAAGACATCACGGACTTTGCGGTTGCGTAACCTTGGAGCGTGGCGGTGGCGCTGGGGCAGGTTGCTCCAACGCAATCTCCTTCTTCGCATCCGTAAGTCTTGTTGCTGTCATTGCCTCTGCTCCTTCTCTCAACCAAGGATTGGTCACGGTAGACTCTAGTCACAAATGGCAGGAAATGCGGGTCGCCGAGCAGGTGTCAGCAATCCAGAACATGCCAGCAAGAACAAGGCGATGATCGGCAGACTTGCAGGCATTCAGGACACGGGCCGCAAGAAAAAGTGCTCAAGCAGCGACCATTCATCGTCGCCCCCCGCCCGGCCTCGAGGCAAGCTGGTCTCCATTGCGCAGACATCGCTCTAAAGCATGTCCAGCCCGCTACAGTTTTAGGAACTTTCTATTGAGCGGCGTCCCTCCGGGGATTGCGATGCTCTTATTGCTGCCAAGTGCCTATCTTTGTCGGCCCGGAATTGCGCAGCCGTGTATTCAAAAAATACATCCTGTGCATCTCGTCCGGTCTCAACCGCCCCAAAGCGTCTATGGAAGGCCAATGTGCGGGCGTTGTCTAAGCGCACGTCAAAAACAGACTTACTGAGCCCCAGTTCTTCAAAGCCTTTGACATATATCAGCAGAGCGCTTTCAAGCGCCGCCTTGGGCGTTTTGTTCTGGTCAAGGATCCAACTGCCCCAGGTAAACTGGCTCTTCTCAATGTCGTAAAGCCGCACCAACCCGCAGGGGCGCGCATCCGAGCGTCGCTCGATAACATAGTAATACTCGACGCCCGCCGCTTCACGGGTTTTGTACCGGTGCAGCCAGTCTTCCTGATCTTGGACCGTGCCATTCACCGCCGACAGATGTAGATTGTATGTGGGATCCATCCGCAGCTGGTGAATATAGCCAGCATCGCTCGGCTGAGCGAGGCGTAGGTTAAGCCACTTGCCTTCCAAGATGACTGCGCGCGTGTCGCGACTGGAGTGGGCATCCATATTGGTGTGCGGAGCGGGTCCACAGTATTCGGTCATGGGTCGAAGTCCAGAGTGGGGGTATTTGCAATGAGGAAAAATTATCGCATTCCCTATCCCCCAAAACAAGTTTACAGAAGCACAGGAAATTAACGTCCCTGATCATAAATGGATGGAAATGGCGCAAATTCCTTTTCTTGACCTGCGCGCCGGATATCTGGAGCTGCAAACTGATATCGACGCTGCGGTGGCCCGTGTCCTAAATAGCGGGCACTATATTCTTGGCCCGGAAGTCAGCGCCTTTGAAGAAGCCTACGCGACTTACTGCGGTGCAGCGCACTGCTTGGGTGTGGGCAATGGGCTGGACGCTCTGTGTCTGAGCCTTCGAGCCCTTGGCGTCAAGGCTGGCGATGAAGTGATCGTTCCGTCTCATACCTTTGTGGCAACCTGGCTTGCGGTTTCCGCAGTGGGGGCTACCCCGGTGCCGGTCGAACCAGACCCACAGACCTATAATATTGATACGTCGCGTATTGATGACGCTGTCACCGAAAGAACTCGGGCGATCATTGCCGTGCATCTATATGGCCAGCCAGCGGATCTTGACCCCCTATTGGCTGTTGCTCGCAGGTTAGGCGTTCCGCTGATTGAAGATGCGGCGCAGTCCCATGGAGCCACCTACAAAAATCACCGTATCGGTGCTCATGGGGACGTGGTTTGCTGGAGTTTCTACCCCGGCAAGAACCTAGGCGCCCTTGGAGACGGGGGCGCAGTCACCACAAACCGCGCAGATATTGCCGAACGCGTGCGCACCATTGGCAACTATGGCTCTCGCGAGAAATACGTCAACGAGGTCATAGGAACCAACAGCCGTCTGGACCCACTGCAGGCCGCGATCCTGAACGTCAAGCTGAAGCACTTGAACCAATGGACAGAGGCCCGTCGCCGCCTTGCAGATCGCTATAGCAACTCGCTACAAGGCGTTATACGCCCGCATGTCCCGGACTGGGCCAATCCCGTTTGGCATCTCTATGTGATCCGGCATCCCCAGCGCGATACTCTGATGAAGAAACTTGCCGAAGAAGGCATCACCACGCTGATACACTACCCAATTGCACCACATCAGCAGCAAGCCTACACACAGCAGGGCCACGCAAAAGGGGCCTTTCCCCTGGCGGAACAATTTGCAGATGAATTGCTCAGCCTACCTATCGGACCACAGATGCCCGAGGCAGATCAGGACAGGGTCATCGAAACCGTGAACCGCCTGACCGATGCTCTGTGATGGCTGGGTTAGAAGCATAAGATGGCGCAGCTCTCTTTATCCTACATTCTACTGACCTATAATCAGAAGAACACCGTTCGCGAGGCAGTTGTCAGCGCTCTGAAACAGGATGTGCCAGACCTGGAAATTGTCATTACAGACGATCATTCTACCGATGGCACCTTCGATGAAATCGAAGCCGTCGTGGCAGCTTACAACGGCCCCCATAGGATCATTTTGAACCGCAATCCAAAGAACTTGGGCTTGGCTGGCAATATTGACATGGCACATCGTCTCAGTTCGGGGGATGTTCTGGTTGCCGCCGCTGGGGACGACCTATCATATCCTCAGCGCTGCCGCCGCATCCAAGAGGCTTTCAGCCGAGGTTCGCCGCTTTTGGTATGCTCTTATGTCCAAGCGATTGACCCCGAAGGCAATCCGGTGCCTGGGGATTTCCGTACTGCATTGTTTTATCGCAGCTGGAATTTGACACAGGCAGCCAAATCAAAGGCGCTTTACATAGGGGCAACCGGAGCATGGCACCGCAGCCTCTATGAGAACTATGGCCCGATGGATCCAACAGCCTACGAAGACCTTGTCTTCGGGTTTCGTGCGGCGCTGGAAGATCGTGTCACTGTCTTGGAAGAAGAGTTGGTGCAGTATCGTCTGGGCCTGGGCCTGACCTCCTCCGACTTTTCCCACGCGGACATAGCAGCCTTTGAAGAGAAGCGCAGAAAAGGTTTTCTCGCGCATAAGGGCGTGATGCACCAGCGGATAAAGGACGCAGAAAACTTTGGACTGAGCGGCAGCTCTGAGGTCTTACGTGTCCTGCGAAGAGCACAGATCAAGGCCGCGCTTGGGCTGGCCTATTACGAAAATCAATCCGGTGCCTTCACCAGCTTGCTTCTGAGACATCCATTGCTGGGACTGGCGACTTGGCGATCGGAACGCCGCCGCAGAAACAAGTTACGCCAACAGCTACAAGCGCAGGCAGTCGGCCGTGACGGCTGAAATCACGGTTTTAACGCCCATCTATGATGGCACAATATGCCTGACAGAGACGCTGCATCCAGTGCGGCAGGCTGGTTTGGATTTTGAATTTCTGTGCTCTAATGAGCCTTCGAAAGCAATGCATCTCGCCGTTCAGAAGACGAACGGCTTCTGCTGTCCCAGTTTCACCGCCTTGCACTGCAATCCAATGTCTGGTTTCGCTTGCTAGCGTGTATCTAAACTTTTTCTCAAAAAGGAAACCCAAGAGGCCATACCGTTAAGCGCCATAATCCCGCTTTGGATTGGGGTGTTACCTGCCCCCGAAAGGTTGCTTACGGCCTGTTGAAAGTGAGTAAGATACAAACTTGTCAGACTTGATTGCGTTTTGGTAGTTGGCATTTCGTGATCTCAATTATGAAGTAAATCAGGAAACCTTCAAAATGAGCCAAAGCAACTCTCAGTTTGACGAGAATGTCCGTCTTGTTGATTTGCCCGTGATCTCCGACCCGCGAGGAGATCTGACCTTTATGGAAGGGGGGCGTCACATCCCGTTTGATATCCAGCGCGTTTACTATCTTTACAACGTGCCTGTTGATGCGGAGCGGGGTGGACACGCGCATCGAGAACTGGAGCAAGTCGTTTTTGCCCTGTCCGGAAGTTTCCGAATGAAGATTGATGATGGGAAAACCAAGCGAGACGTATGGTTGCGCAGCCCAAAGAAGGGCCTCTACATCAGGAATTTAATTTGGCGGGAAATGGACAAATTCAGCCAAGGCGCCGTATGCATGGTTCTCGCCTCTCAACCCTATGATGAAGCGGACTACTATCGGGATTACGAAGAGTTCCTTGCCGCCGCACGCAAGTGATACCTGGCAAGGACCAGTTGATTTAGCCCACACTGAGAGAAGCGGTGTTCTAGTGGGGATTTACGCAAAATCTCGTCCAAGGATTGAGGATAAGCTTAGTTATACCTGCCCGATGTAGCCAAGTTCAAATGCTTCTGTTTCCCGCGCGCGATCATCAATTAAGCGACTTTGACGTGCCACCGCTTTGCTCTCTGCCTTCGTGGCGTTGAAAATCTGCTGGCGCGCGAGCAACTTGGTTTCCGACAAAACGGTTATGCCCAATTCCCTCAGGGTTTGAGCATACTCATACCTAAGCTGACAAAGAATCTCACATCAATCAGCACTCATATTAAAGGGATCGGCTTACCTACCTCTGCGGTTTCATTGATCTGTTCTCGTGGCGTGTTGTCGGTTGGGCGCTCTAGGCGCGCCAAGCATCAGAACTGGCAGGGCAGGCGTTGCTGACGGCAATCTGATGACGCAATCCCAGGCTCGGCCTGTTGATCCACTCAGATCATGGCGCGCAATTCACCAGCCATGAATGTGCCGCGTTTCTGCGCGAATACAATCTGTGATTCTCGATAAGCCGCAGAGGCAATTTTCATGAGTCCAAGCTGGTCCGGGCAGCGGACTTATTGATCCAATGGATCAATAACATGCGCAGAACGCAGTGGCCGAGACTTTCTTTCAGCCCTCGACGCGGGAGAAGGTGAGACGGCCAAAATACCGCAACCCCGAGAAAGCGCGACGCGATATCTTTGAATACTTCGAGCCGTGATACCCCCCAAGCCCAAGCACACAAACAACGACATATTGTCGCCAGTTGACCATGCGCACGGACAGCGCAAACCAAAGAAAGCGACTTTCCTGGACACTACAGGCACCTCAAAGAGCCTCGGCCCTAACGCCTTGAACGGTGCCGCTGTCATAAATACCCATCTAGTTTCGAGAATTAGACAAACCCCGGTCCCTTCCCATAATCTGATGTAAATACGTGAGACACCGATATCCGATTACCACCATCGCGATCGAACTGAAAATGCGCTAATATAAGGGCATTCAGAAAATTCAGAAATATCTGCTGACGGTTCTCGTTCAAAAGACGAAATCCCCGAGCCCGATTTAGCATTTCTAATCGTCGGAGATGGCAATTGAAGTTGGATCACAAAGGCTATCAGGCACTCGAAAAAATTTACGATACAGCGGTTAATCCCGGAAGCTGGCGCAAGGCATTGGATTCAACTGCGGCCGTCGTCGACGCCAAGGCTATCGCCCTGGTGGTCAGGGGCCGCAATGCCGGTGCAAAAGATTTGACGCTGATGTCCACTGTCTACCTAGATTTCTCCCGTACGCCCGCAGGTTGGTACTATAGTGCTTGGCTTTCCCGGCTCCAAAACCAGGATTGGGATTTTCTCCAGGAGCAACCAACGCATTACCCAACTCCAGATATCGAAACGGGTATTCCACCCGAAGTTCTCGACCGCCGAAAAGACTATGCGTATTTGAAGAAGAGAACTGGCATTGCTCGGCGACTTGGAGTCCGTCTGAACGAAGATCCCGTCTGGTTCGATGCAATGAGTATAGGTTTTGATCGCACAGTTTATGAAATACCAGCAGTAGCAGGCGATCGCACGCGCGCCTTGCTCCCCCACCTAACGAAGTCTTTGGAGATAGGTCGGGTATTCGCTTTTCTGAAGGCCCGCTATAAAGCGGCACTCACTGCCTTGGACCGAATTCAAGCAGGGATTGCACTTGCGCTACCAGATGGACAGGTAATCGTGAAAAACGCGGAAGTGGAAAGAATTGTTAGTCTTAAGGATGGTATGTTTTTGGCTCGCGATGCCAGAATAGTCACCTCGGACCCAGAAACTACATCTAAAATACGAGCGCATATTTTTGAGGTGGCGTCTACAGCTCGGGGCCAGGCAAACCTGCACGAATCTCTTATCTCTGTAAGGCGGCCTTCCGGACAGACACCGTATCTTCTGGACATTGCTCCGATCAGTGACAGCAAGGCAGAATTAGAGCATGGATTGGAGGGGGCTCTCGTGACCATAATCGATCCAGAACGGGCCCCATATCTTAGGCTGGACCGGTTTACTAAGCTTTATGACCTGACGCAGGCTGAAACTGACGTCTGTCGCTGGATCGCTGAAGGAGCTAGCGTCGCAGAGATCGCGGAAAAGCGAAACACCAGTCCTACTACGGCGAAAAATCAGGTAGCCGCAGTACTTTCTAAAGCGGGCGTCAGCAGTAGAATCGAATTGATAAGGCTCATCCTTCGCGTATTACCGCCCGTAGCTTGAAGCATGGTATTGCTGGAACTCCTTTCGCAAAGAACGCAAATGTCATGATCTGTACGGATCATGAATTACCGGGCGCCGCTCTCTAACCTACTACGCAGGTGGTCTTGAGAATGACTGAGCCAAGCCCGCCAATTGAATGCCCTCGGCGCTGCGCTTTGGGTTTGATCAAGTTATTTTAGGAATATCGAAATGACCAATTATGCTGCGATAACCAGCCCGGCTGCTGCCCTGACATCCATTCAACAAGCACTCAAAGCGCTGGGCTACAATCCAGGCCCGATTGACGGTGACTTTGGCCGTCGCACACGCAAAGCCGCCGAAACCTGGCTCGACAATGATGGCAAACCCGCTGAGATGCAGCAGGTCGCCGCTACCACCAGCGCTGGAGGCATGATCTACCAGGACCCTGGGCACCATGCGGTGAATGAAATTGTGGTACATTGCACGGCTACTCGACCCGAATGGTATGAAGGGCGTTCTATTGAAGAGAAGATTACTGAAATCCGCCGATGGCACGTATCAGATCGCGGTTGGAACGACATAGGTTACCACTACGTGGTTGACCGAGACGGCAGCGTTGCACAAGGACGTGCTGAAACAGTCGTCGGCGCACATGTGAGAGGCCACAATCGCGGGACAATCGGTATTTCCCTGGTAGGAGGCTTCGGCTCGTCGGAAACCGACATCTTCAGTGACAACTTCACGGAAGCGCAAGAAACCGCATTGCGTAACTTGATATCAGATATCGGACGCCGGACTCTGATCCGGAAAATCAACGGCCACAACGATTATGCTCAGAAAGCTTGCCCAGGTTTCAAGGTCAGCGAGTGGTTGTAAAAAGGGTCGCAACAAACCCCAACAGGGCTTGAGGGCTTGAACGTTTTCCCGTTCGGTTCTTCGCAGAGTCGTGTCCATCGTGGACCTGTCGCGGTTTGATGCCGCTCCTTTGATAGTATTTATTGCAGCAAAGGAGACGAGCTATGGGATTGAAACGGAAGGACGAATTTCGCGGTGATGCGGCGCGGATCGCGCTAACGAGCGGACTAACACGCAAACAGGTGGCCTCGGATTTGGGTGTTGGCCTTTCGACGCTGAATAAATGGGTGACATCACATCGTGACACCAAGGTTGTGTCAGACAAAGACCTCGACCTTGCCCGAGAGAATGAGCGACTTCGACGGGAGAACCGTATTCTCAAGGAGGAGAGGGACATCCCAAACTGAGAACGCGAACGCCATGCGTTCGAGAGAGCGTTCGAAGGCCACAGCCTTCTTCGCGAGCCAAAAACCATGAGGTTCCAGTTCATTGAAGAGCATGGCCACGAATTCTCGACCAACCGCCTTTGTCAGGTCTTGGGTGTCAGCAACCGTGGCCTGCGCGCCTATCGCAGCCGCCCGGCCAGCCAAAGGCAGCAGACTGACATGGTTGTCTTGGCTCACATCAAAGAACAGTCCCGTCTCAGCTTAGGCAGCTATGGTCGTCCACGCATGACCGAAGAGTTGAAAGAGATGGGTCTGAACGTCGGGCATCGCCGGGTTGGCAGATTGATGCGGAAGAATGGAATACGGGTCGAACGGTCCCAAAAATACAAGGTGACCACTGACAGCAACCACGCCCTCAACATCGCCCCGAACCTGTTGAAACGAGACTTCAACGCGGATGGCCCCAATCAGAAATGGGCCGGGGACATCAGTTATGTTTGGACCCGAGAGGGATGGCTCTACCTTGCCGTCATTCTTGACCTGCATTCCCGACGGGTAATCGGCTGGGCGGTCAGCAACAGGGTGAAGCGTGATCTGGCGATCCGAGCGTTGAAGATGGCCGTAGCTCTTCGGCAGCCACCAAAAGACTGCATCCACCACACCACAGTGGCAGCCAATACTGCTCTCACGATTACCAGAAGCTGCTGCGCCAGCACGGCTTCCAGGTATCGATGAGTGGCAAAGGCAACTGTTATGACAACTCAGCTGTGGAAACCCTCTTCAAAACGATCAAGGCAGAGCTGATTTGGCGAAGGTCATAGCAGACGCGGCGGGACGCTGAGTTAGCCATCTTCCAGTACATCTACGGCTTCTACAATCCGCGCCGAAGGCACTCAGCATTGGGCTGGAAAAGCCCGGTCGCCCTCGAACGGAAAGTAGCCTAAACGTGCACTTGGGGCGGCACAAAAACGTGACATGTCCAAACTGGCGGGCTGACCCCAGCCCTTTAAGCCCATCTCACCCGCGCCATTTGGCTTACTTCGCTTGAACTCCGCAAGGGCGTCAGGCAGCACGCCTTGTCCGAAACCATATCAACAGGAAGAAACAAGAACGGCTTCTCCACCTGAAGGAGCTGGATCAAAGGACACACAGTACAGCGTTGTGGCGACGCCCTGGCAGCGTGGTAGTGTCTGTAGAGCTATCGAATCCGAGCCTCAAATTGGAGCGGCCGTTCTAATATTCACAAACAGAGGACCGCTAGAAACCGAGATCACCCTTCGCCGAAAAATCTGAGAAGCCGAACTTTAACCTAATATGTCGTCAGCATAGATCGTTGAAATTTCCAAGCTCGCAATCCGATACAACATGTCATTTGCGGGATCCGAAGACCTAAACGACACCGCATCAAACACCTGACTTGCCTCTACGCTGGCGCTGCCCCCATTGCTAAGATATGCGGCATCGCTTCCAATCAAGCTAAAGTGCCCTTCAGAATCTGCTGTCCAGAAATCTACCGTAACGTCCACGATATCCATTTCTTCGGAAGCCAGATCGAGCGAGAAAGCGGCTCCGGTGCCGACGACTTGCTCTGATTTGAGTTCAAAGAACAGCACTTCGTTTTCATTGATGTATGCGCGTTCGTCCTCTGTTTGATCCCAAGGCCCATAGCCCCCCTCGGTCCCTTTGCCTTTGTCCCGAACACCAAAAGCGGCTCCGAATCCAGCAGTGCTGGCATAGCTATTGACCTCTTGTTTAATCACATCGCCAATGTTCAGGTCCGCGCCGAAACCGGCATCGCGAGCCGTATCTCTGTCGACAAAAACGAGCGTGTCTTGCAAGCCTGTTTCCATGTCGTATGTAAACGCCGCCACATCTACGATGTCCACAGAACTATCGGTCCCCCAATCTTTGTTCTGCTCAGCTTTGCCTGCTCTATTGAGCTCAAACAGTGCCGGACCATCCGTATTTTCACCATCCGCTACAGTTTTATGAAGTTCTTGCGACAAAAGCATTCGTTCTTTTGAATTCACAAAAAACGAGCCACGATCAAATTCGATATGCGAGTTGACCTCGATTGTCTCACTTTCCCCGATACTAACCTGGATAGAAGCAGTCGCCTGCTCTACTCCCCCACGACCATCATCTATTTGATAGACAAAGCTCTGCTCAACTATTTCACCAGGCGCTGCGAGATCAAATAGGTCTCCTTTGGCCTCATAGCTAAAAGTCCCGTCAGGATTCAGAGACAACACACCATCCATTGGCCCAGAAACCAGCGAGACGGACAAATTGTCTCCGTCCGGGTCAAAATCTGAACCGCTTCCATTGTCATCTAGAACGTTACCCGACAGCGCGCTATTTTGGGAAACCGTGAACATATCATCCAAAGCTATTGGAGGCGCATTCACTGTGGCGAACTCCACTGTTATCTCGGAATTGTCACCAACCACTTCAACATTAAATTCAGCTCCCTCGAAATCACCTTCCAGCGTGATTGTCCCATCGACGTCACCGTCGCCATCTTCGTCAATATCCAAAATTGCAGAGCCGGAAGTAACGGTAAGCCATTCCTTAAGCAGCTTAACCTTTTCAATGATGAGTTTTATCTGATCAGTGAAGCCGGTGATGACATCCCCATCAAGCGCCTTAAGCTCTCCAGCAACTGAACCAGTTCCTGCTGCGAGGTTAAATTCTTCCTTTGTTTCAGAGGCCACAAGCGCGTTCTGACCAACTACGCCATTGACAACTTTAAAGATATCCTCGCCAGTTGCACCATCAAGGAGCAACTCAAAATTGGTGACGTAAATCGCTGAGTCCAGTATGTAGTCACCGGTATCGGAAACGGCAATTTTTATGCTATTTTGCCCTTGCTCTAGGTCTGGCCGGACCGACAACGCCCCAAATCCGTCCCATTCTATTGGGTACACGCCTGAGGTGTTGTCAACGAAGTTGAGCGCAAGATTCTCATCAATAACACTAAGAGGGGTGCTGGGGTCACCATTGAACAGAGCTGCATTGCTTCCATTAACAAAGACAGCAGCCACATCAATCACAGACGTATTCGAGAATTCAGGATACTCATCAGAACCGAACACGATGTCGAACCGAATGCCGTCCACATCTGGGTCGTCTACAAAAATATCGAACTCAAGCACTGACGCATCAAGCGATTCCCCGGCACCATCAAACGCATCGCGGGCAACAGCGCTGAGATCAGAGTCACCGGGCGCATTATGCGACACAGAAAAGTCAGTACTCGTATTTGAAGGTCCCGGGAACCCACCCGAGGACAGAAGTACCCCCCCTTCAAAATCAATACCCACACCGGGTATTTCAAAATCTTTGACCAGGAAGGCCGCGTTTTCGCTGCCAGTATAAGTCACATTCGAAATAGCACCACCAAGAATTGACTGCAGATAGAGCTCGGCAACATCACTCCCAGATGCAACACCGAATTCGTTCGCTGCTCCGGCGAAGGAAATAGTTTCTTCAGGGGCAATAAAAGTACCACCATTTTCATCGTTAGCGTCGGAAAACAAGGAATAATCCGCACCAAAATAAGGCGTGCTGAAGGCGTCTGGGCTGTTAGGGACGTCAGAGCTGTCTTTGCCAAATGCAGCATAGTAGATAGGTAGCGTGACATCATTTGAACCGTCGGATACAAATTCACTACCCGAGAACTCGACAACAGATGTGCCAAGATGCACGTGTAGATGCTGGCCACGACTGGCACCGACCTCCTCATCGAGCGAAGACAGGCGCAGGCCAGTCGCACCGGTGTCACCAAACGGCTCCCCAAAGTTGACACGGCCCCAAATCTGGCCAGCACCATACCCGCCTTCACCAGCAGAAATCCCTAGCGCTGTCTCTAAAAAGTTAGGGGCCATATGGGCATAAGTCACAAAGATTTCTTGGCCATCGACGAAAGATCGAACTGTAACATAGTTGCCATGTCCGCTACCCGCACTTGCGTATAAATCTCCATCTATAAGCGTATTTGGGGGACCCTGAATGAACTCTTCTCCGACGCTTTGACGAAAAGCGACTATGTCCCCGCTTACAATCGGATAGACAGCGGTCCCGTAAGGGACAGCAAAATCGACACCCCACTTCAGGGCGCCAAAATGGCTAACCTCTTCATTAAAGCCTTGCGTAACAATATAGGAACCGCCGGAATAAGGCAGTGGCACCGATTTCGTCATAACAATACCCTCAAACCAATTAACTGAGCATGATACACGCTTGCCGTGTAACACAATAAATATAATCCCTAAATAGTCACAATTTTTACTTCAGTCAAAGTTGTTAAACATCAAACAACAGAAATCAGAGCAGCCACCCGATTTCCCAAAATCATAAGCAGGATTTTTCCCGGTCAATTCGGACAGAGACATTTCATCTAAATACGGAAGATATTTCTCTATTGTTTGACCGCAAAGTCATTTTGCACGGAAATGCACATAGATTTCACGACACGATCAACTCCCAAAAACCTAGACCCATCGGGACCTTTCGCACTCGCACTTACTTTTCTAGAAGTTCTTAAAAGAAACCTCTTCAGAAAAGATAGCCCCACCCACCTTACCAGCCCACGTTAGAAATCACGTTCTCAAGGGACCGTCATGGTCGGTTTGACCCAGCCTCTTGACTCGGGCCGATTGGATATTGAATTTACCACGGAGATCTGCGCGTGCCGCTGAACCAGCGAAGATCAGGTCACTTATTACCACCTAAAAACAGGGATAATTGGGATCAACTTCTTGGCCTCTGAGATGGCCTGAGCTAAAACTGAGTGATACCCGAAATTATCTTGAAGAACGGTTGCGCTTCAATCTTTGCAGAAAAGGCTTGCTTTCATCGCCGATCACATCTGCTGGGGAATTCGGCAATCCCTATTTTAAGAAACATCTGAAAAGTTGATAGAACTCACCTTTGCCGGGCCCAAAAAAACTGACATCGGCAAGCGAAATCTCTCTCCTCCGGAGAAGGCATAGCCCTCATTAACAGAGAGCCTAAAATGAACTGAAACCAAAAAGAGAACAAAACGCGCAAATGGAGAAATAGAAACCAAAATACCAATCTAAACCAATGCAACCAACCAAAAGTTGAAAGAATCGAATTTATATATTACAATAAACGTTACTTAATTCTTCCGATTTAGCGGAGTGATTGCTGTGAAGTCAGCCTTGGTATTGATTGTTTTGTGCGCTGCGTTTTTTGCAGCATCCCCTTCCTCGGTGCATTCTCAGGTGGGGTGCGACCCTTCGCGCGAACGGTGCCGATAAAGTAGCATTGTAACGTCATGTCTACGGACGGTATGCACGACATTGTCGCATTGTTTTTTGGCGTCGGCATTATAATCGCATTTTCCCATGAACGTTTTAACCGGATCTCCTACGAGACCGGCAAACGTCTTGATCGGCTTGTATCGTTTCTTACACCAGATAAATTGCGCGCACGCCGGCAGGTTACCTATGCATATTTTATCTACACGCTTTCGCTGATCATCCTCTATTTGATCTTGTGCGGCTATGCCGAGATTCTGCTACCTCTCATCGGGGGGCAAAATCTTTTGCCCGAGATCGGGGCGAGCACTCTGCCCTCTGAAGCGTCGACGAGCCCGCCTCCAGCGTCAGACACCGCACCCGAACCGACGACGGGTTTCGCCCCCATGGAATCTTCGGCGATCGAGTTCTGGATAGCAAACCTTGAACCCACCGTGAGTTCTGAGCCCGTGGAAACCAATTCAGGTGTCAATATCGCGCCCGAAGTCTCCATGGGACTGGCCCTGATCATGGTCGGTCTAGCGCCTTCTATAAAGGCTTTGGTGCGCGTGGATGAATGGCTGCGTATGTTTGCCCATCGCGTTGCGGGAATACCGACCTGGGTGATAGATACCTCGGACGCTTTGCGGTCGAACGCCAAGGTTTTACGGTTCTTCACGGACAGCGAAGCCGACAATTCCAGCGAATATCTTATTTCAGAACCCGAGCGCAAACGTGTTATAGATTTGCACGAAAAGGCCAAGCCGTTTCTGGGCAATCTGGATGATTTCATCCTGAATATCGAGGTCATTCTTGTTGCATCGGCGTGGTTTCTTGATGAAAAGCTGCGGATCACGGGGACCGGTGACAAAAACCGCTTCGAAGAAATAGAAAATGAGCTTCGTCGCCGAAAGAACGAGTTGTTCAGCAATGCGAATAGTCCCGATCTTTCCCATGAAGGCTGGGAGGCTGTGGCCACTGCCGCAGATGAATTGGCCAGCGATTTCTGCGTTCTGATTGCTCTTTATGACGAACAGGACGTCATTCACCCCTATGATCAGCGCCCGGCCCCCACAGAAAGCCAGCGCCGCGCCCGGGATAGGCTGAGGCAATTCGTAGACGTCCTTTACAAGAACAAGACTGAACCATTGATGCAGCGCCGCGGCAACAATCTGGCGCTTTTCTGGACACTGGCGATCGTGCTGAGTTGGACAGTCGCCTGGGCGGTGCTGTGGCCGGGGCAAGCGGAATTCAATTTGATCTGGGACACGCTCAGCAGTGACACCTATCGGAGGATCAGGCTGTATTCGGTCAACGCATTCAACACCTACTGCATCGCCACGATCGTTGCGATCACATTTCGCTGGGTCCGCATGACTTCGGTTGCTGAAGACGGCCAGCGAAAATGGGAAAACATGCGCTATCCCAATCACTGGACACGCTGGCTACCGCAGGCACTAAGCCTGTTTTCCATTGCCTTCTTGGTTTCTACAGCATTGAACATAGCGGTTCAGCTATGGCTCACGGAAACCAGAACACCCGAAGCAGAAGCCTGGCGAATGACATTCGAAGAGTTCATAATTTCGATCCGCTGGCGTTTTGAATACATGGGCCCAATTTCTTTCCGCGCGGCATGTTTGGCGCTGCTTGTAACAGTGCTTTTGGATGCGAGGCAGCGGTTGTGGACCGACGCGGGCCGGTATGAGCAGAAACAGCTCAAGAGACATAAGTCTAGCGACCAGATGAAATCGAATGCCAAAACATGGCGCGAGTTGTCAATGCTGGACAGTCTGTCTTGGGTCGCGGTGGGAGCGTTGATGATGCTGATCATCACCCCCGTCATGCGCTATCTGTCATTTTTGGCGGCCACGCAGGACTATCCTCGAGATTTCGATCATATAGACGCCGGGTTGATGATCTGGGCGACGCTTTACGCCGTTGTTCTGGCAGCTGCGGTGATGTTCTGCCTGTCCGAGGTACTTACCCGGCGCGCCTTCTATCGTGCCTCAAAGGATCCAGCCGACGGTCGAGTTTTAGAAGCTGCGGGGGAAGAATAATGAAAGCCAGTGTCTGGATTTCACTGTTGAGCTTGGCTTGCCTGCCAGCACTTGCCTTTGGACAAAATATCCAACTTGAGACCGCTGTAAAAGAGGATCGGAAAATCATCATGGGCGCGCGCACCGATGTGCCGCCATTCATCTGGAAGGACAAAAGAACCCAAAAATACCGCGGGCTTTTTTGGGATATCTGCGTTGAGGCACTCGTGCGCTCAAATCGGCCATTCGAAACCGTGCCGATTTCGGCGGGGCAACGATCGGACCTTTTGTCCAAAGGCAGTTATTGCACAGAGGACGGCGAGACATACGTCACATGCACCGCCGAGATCGCGACAGTGGAACTGCTGTGCGATCCGACCACTGTAAATCTGAAACGGATGCAGACCTTCTCAGAAATAGATAACGAAGACCAAGGAGAAGGCCTGCACCGCTTTGTTTTCTCCCCCATCCTTTATCTGGCAAATGGTTCGTATTTTCAGCTGGGCTATCCAAGAAGAGTGTTTCGTGAACAGCTTGCAACGACCCTGAAGCTTAGATGCACTCAGTTCCCCGAGTTGGAGCCTGTTTTTTGCGCCGAGCGCGAACACCCGACCGGTTGGGAATGGCTTCGCCGACCCGATACTGAATCCTTTGAAAAAAAGCCAAGCATAAACTGGACGACTGCCTGTGATGCCATCCTTGAGGCCATGGCGACAGACAAGAACTTGCCGGAAAACACCGAAGACCCAGAGCGCAAAGTTTGGCCTCCGCAAATCTGGCCGGAGCCGGACCCGGTAAAGCCTGAGTTCGAAATTTGGGGGTACCTCGAAGGGTCGACCATCGGTCCGTCAGTTATCAAAGCAGCGGAACTGGCCCCCTCCTCCGTCGGCATTTGCCCCCAAGCTTTTGACTCTCACACCTTAGCCACAGAAGCCTTCTGCAACGGAAAGATCTACCGCTATTTCGGAGATGTCGATCTCGTTCGAGCGGCGGTCAACGCCTATCGCGCCAACAATACAGATAACGATTGCCCCGCAGACGAAACGCCCTCTTCTCGTGGGACCTATGAACCCTATGCTTTGGTTCTTTCCAACGAAAAAAGAGGTTTCGCCGAGGACTTCACCCTGGCGCTGTATTCCATGTTCACCGATGGCACGATTGCCCAGATGTTCGACGGAAGATTCGGGGAGAGACGTCGGTCTCAGTATCTTGAAACCTTGTTCAGAATTAACAGCATCCCAACTGGTGAGGCGAATATCGAGAAATAGCGCCCCCTTGCATTTATTCGCATTTATAATCTGGCAGCGCCAAACCGAAATCCGCTGATTTTCCCATCCGTTCACAAGCCTCAAAAACTGCGGTTTGCGGCCCCCGCCGGAGCCGCAAACGCTTGTTCAATGTGTTTCGAGCGAGATGTATACATCCATCTCGGCGTCGGGATCAAAATCGCTAAGGTCCATGACCGAAAAGAACATCGCGCATACGGGCGACTCCATCTCTTTTTTGACCACGTCCTGATAATCCTCGTGGCTTCGGAACTGCACGATATCGAGGTATGTGCCGTCAGGTTTGCGCACAAGTTCGCGGCGCAAGATGCCCGGCTCATGGGCGACAAAGTCCCTTTGAAACACGGCCGAAGCCGCAAGCAGATCTGCCTCTGTTTTTCCTTCAGCAAGTTTGATCGGTGCCAGAACGGTCACCGGTGACGTCGCCTCCCCATCCGCCCTTGGCGTGTCGGGCTCTATGATCCGGGTCGCCCCTGACACGCGGATCCCTTCGCCCGGTGTGGCACTGAACTGCGCTTTCAACAGCGACCGCGCCCCCATGTCTTCTCCTTGCACGATGTCGATCCCACCCTCATGTGGCCAGCCGATATCGCGCAGATAGCCAGACAATGCGGCGGCGGCGGCCCCTGTCGCGGGGTCTTCAGCCACGCCGCCAATGGAAAAGGCATTGCGGCTGTGAAAAAGGCGCGGTGTTTCCGCCCACAACAGACTGATCGTCGTCAGATCATGCGCCCGCATGAGCTGCGCACCTTCCGCCAAATCATATGACATTGCCGCAAGCCTCTGTCTGTCGCGCAATGCAAGGATCAGGTGATTGTTCCCGGCATTGGCGCGCGCGGGTGGCAATGCCGGGTCAAGATCGGCGGCTTTCAGGCCAAAAAGCGCAAGCCCCGCCGCCACCAGATCCGGGTCCGCCTCAGCGCTGTGAGTGGGAGGAGAGGTCAGCGTGGCGCTGCCGTCATTTTTGGTTTCCACGCTGATGCGACCCGAATTCAGATCAAGTTGAAACAGTCCGGCACCCTCTCGCGCAGTCAGGGCGTTGCCCAGCGCGATGGTGGCATGTCCGCAAAAAGCCACCTCTTCCTCGGGCGAGAAGTAGCGCACCCGCCATGCGTCACCCTGAGGCGCGGCGAAGACTGTTTCGGAATATCCCACCTCCTGAGCGAGGCGCTGCATTTCAAAGTCGGTGGGAAGCGTATCGCCGAGCACGACACCTGCGGGGTTGCCGCCTGTGGCGCCATCGGAGAAGGCCGCCACTCTGAGAACGTTCAGGTTGATGCTATCTTTCATGGGTTTGGTCCTTTTTCTGTCATTGCCGTTCAGAACGGGCAGCTCAAATGTGGGATGTCATGGCTGCCCGTTTGCACTGCCCTGGCAGATCATCACGCCAGGGCCGGGAACCGCTACTGGGTGACACGTGCGAGAAATTCCTGCATCTCGGCCGCAATCACATCGCCATACTCCTCAAGCGCGAAATGACCGGTGTCCAGCAGATGGAATTCCACATCGGTCAGGTCCGCCTTGTAGGGATGGGCGCCATCTGCGGGAAAGATATGGTCGTTCTTGCCCCAGACGATCAGCGCCGGCGGCTGATGCTCTTGGAACAGGGCCTGCCACTTGGGGTACTCAGCAACATTGGTGCCGTAGTCCAGGAACATCTCCAGTTGCACCTCTTGATTGCCCGGGCGGTCCAGCAGGTACTGAACGTGCCAATAGTTGTCGGGGCTGACTGTAGAGACATCGCCCACACCATGGGTGAATTGCCATTTGGTTGCGTCAAGCGTCAGAAAGCCACGCAGCGCATCGCCGTTTTCCGTACTGGGATCGGCCCAATAGGCTTTGATCGGATCCCAGAATTCGCGCAGGCCTTCATCATAGGCATTGCCGTTTTGAATCACGAACCCCGTGACGCGCTCGGGGTGTTCGGCAAACATGCGATACCCAACAGGCGCGCCGTAATCCATCAGGTAGACGCTATAGGTGTCGACCCCTTTGGCGTCGATCAGGCGGGTGACGGTTTCCGCGGCATTGGCAAAGCTGTAGTCATAGCTTTCCGCAGATGGCATGTCCGATGCGCCGTAGCCCAGATAATCCGGTGCAATCACGTGATAATCCTCGGCCAGCACGGGAATGAGGTCGCGGAACATATGCGACGAGGTGGGAAACCCGTGCAGAAGAAGCACGGTCGGTTTGGACGGATCACCTGCTTCACGATAGGCAATATTGTGCCCGTCAATCTCCATGGATTTCATATCCACGGCAAAGGGGCTTTCCGCAGCGGTCGCACTGTTGGGGTGGATCATCGGCAATAGCATGGTGCCGGCCAGCAGCGTGGTAAGTACGGGAATACGCAAAGATTTTGTCATTGGTCAGTTCCTTTCAAAGTTGGGGTGCCGCGCGCGAGCGTCGCGCGCAGGGCAGAGGTTTCGGCCCGCAGGGCCTCGTTTTCGCGGCGCAACGCCGCAATCTCTTGGTGCGCCTCATCGACCGTGAGGCGCTGGGGAATATGGCTGGGGCAGTTCCAGTCGAAGGCCTCAACAGTGATCATCACCGCGCGCTCGGGACGCGCCCGGTAGGATGGGTCATGCAACTGGTCCAGAATTTCGGGATGGTCGTCGCCTTCAATCAGACGCGCGCGGCCCCACAGCTTCAGGCGGCGGCGGTTGGGGTAGTCCATCAAAATCATCGACAACCGATCATTGCCCGACAGGTTCCCCGCGCTGATATACTGACGGTTTCCGCGATAATCGGCATAGCCAAGCGTCTGGGACGACAGCACCTTCAGAAAGCCCGCCGGGCCACCGCGAAACTGCACATAAGGCCATCCTGTCTGAGACACCGAGGCCTGATAGAAACCGTCACGCGCGGTGATAAAATCGATCTCTTGGGGTCCGAGTTCATCTGGGTAGACCACATCGTCAGACAAGAGCTTGGCATAGGCATCTGCAGAGCCCTTGCGATGCTGCTGCGAGCGTACGGCAGGCGTAAAGGCGATGGTCGCGAAGGCACGTGCCATAGCGTTCTCCTTTCGGAAACTCATTCATTCGTCTTGGTTGGGATGCCCGACTGGGCTGTTTCTGAATGTAAATGTGCGCATCACACCGCAATTTGACAAACGACAATGTCTATCGCAGGGTTAGAAAAACTAGGTCATAGCCATGCACCGCAAAAACTACCCTCTGAACGCACTCCGCGCTTTCGAAGCGTCCGCGCGCCATCTCAGCTTTGTGGCAGCCGCCGAAGAGCTGTCTGTCACACCGGCAGCGATCAGCCACCAGGTCAAAAAACTTGAGGAGTTCCTCGGCTTCCCGCTGTTTCGGCGGCGGACGCGCGGCTTGGTTCTTGTCGAGGCTGGGCAGCTTCTCGCCAAAGAGCTGCACGCGGTGTTCATCAGTCTCGATCGCACCATGGAAAACGTGATGGAGGCAGATCAAGGCGGCTCACTCGCCCTCTCCGTCGCGCCTACTTTCGCCGCGATGTGGCTGATCCCGAAGCTGCAGAAGTTCTATACGGAACATCCAGATATCGATGTGCGCATTTCTACTGGCCTGAGTCTGGTGGATTTTCAACGCGACGATTTTGACGCCGCCATTCGCCTCGGCCACGGCCAATGGCCCGGCCTTGAAGCCATCAAGCTCTTTGATGAGGCGGTTATTCCCATGTGCAGCCCCAGTCTTCTTGAAGGCCCCAACGCGATCAGAACGCCGTCTGATCTTCGAAAACATGTCCTGCTGCACAACCACTCAATGGATTTTGACCCGAACGCACCAACTTGGCAGACCTGGCTGGACGCAAGCGAAACAACCGACGTAGACGCCTCGCGCGGGATGCACTTCAGCTTACCGGACCATGGGCTGCAGGCCGCCATCGATGGCGCGGGTGTTGTCCTTGGCTGGCGAGTCCTGTCGGCAAAAGACGTCCAAGCCGGACGCGTGGTCGAGCTCTTCGACTTAGCAATCCCCTTGGGATCAACCTTTTACCTTGTCTATCCCGAAGCGCATTCACGACGCCCAAACATCGCAGCGCTCCGCGACTGGATGTTCCGGGAGCTGAAAAACGCCTGAGGTGCATATCCCCGTCTCGCTGGAGTTCCGCCCATCTGCCGCTGCAATTGTGGGATAGGTGCCTGTTCGCTGGTTGGCAAGCAACCCCCCATCGACACGCCCTCGCTCCGCGCAGAACATGTTTCGTTGTTCTCTTGGGTGCATTGCAGACATAGACAACAAAGTGCCATCTAAAACTGCCAACCGCGCAGCCAAACCAGATAATCTGTATCAGAGGTCTAAATGGTGCCCGGGGGCGGAATCGAACCACCGACACGAGGATTTTCAATCCACTGCTCTACCCCTGAGCTACCCGGGCACGGGAAGGCTGTTCGCCTTGGGTGGGGTGCTTCTATGTCAGCCGCGCGGGGCTGTCCAGAGGGAAATGACAAAAAAATTCAATGCAATCGCGAAGACTGTTTTTCGATCTCTTCCAGCGCCTCAATCGCCTCCTCAGGATCCTGAGACGGCACCGCATAATCGCCTGAAAACCACTTGCTCAGGTCGATATCAGCGCAACGCTTAGAGCAGAACGGGCGGTAGTCCGCCACGGTTTCTTTCTTGCAGATCGGACAGCTCATTTCAGCACCTCCGACAGCGGCGCACGCGCGTTTTTACGCTGCAGCTCGTAGTGGCCAAGCGAGGTCCAACCCACCAGCGTGGTCTCGATCTGATCGCGCTTGAAGGCGGCGCGCAGCGCGCTTTCAAACCCGCGGCGGTCCTTCTTGGGCATCGGGGCCAGATCCAGCACAATCTGCCCGCCGAGGCCGCGCACACGCAGCGCCCGCGGCAGGGCTTTGGCAACGGCAAAATTGGCTTTGGTGCCTGCGGCCGGAGAGGTGTCACGGCCGGTGTTCACGTCCACTGCCACCAGCGCGCGGGTCGGTTCCACATACATGTAGGCCCCGCCGCCCAGCGCCACCTCGGCGCCCTCCGCCATCTCCAGCGCATCAAGCACGCCGTGGCTGTCAAAACTGCCCGCTTCGGTCACCACCTCCGCAGGATCTGACCAATCGCGCCAGGCGGAGACATGCGGGCCGTCGCCTTCGCTCAGCATCTCCGCCGCACCTTCCGCATCCGCCAGAACCGCTTCACAAAGATCCAGCATCGCGCGGATGTCTTCGGCAATGTCCTCTTCTGCCGCGCCCTCGCAAGCAGAGCGCAGAATCAGGCCAATGCGCGCCTCCTCGGGCAGGCCGCCGGCCTCCGCATGGGCAATCGCCAGCAGCGCATCGCGCGCGTCATCATCGCGGATCGAGCGGCTCACATTCACGCCCGGCGCTCCCGGAGTGACAATCACATAGCGGCTTTTGAACAGGATTTTCTGTGTCACCGGAATGGCTTTGCCAGGCTCGGCAATGCCGGTGACCTGCACCAGCATCTGATCCCCCGGCGCAAGCCCCTTCACCTGCCGCAGGAAGGCCGCGCCATCGGGCGTCTTCAAAAACATCCCGCCCTGCCCCTTCACAGGCCGGTCGGCAACCGCGCGGTAGATCGTGCCCACCCGCGGCGCATCGCCCTCAATCAACAGGTCATCAAGCTGGCCATCCACCATAAGAGCAGCGGCCTCGCGCCCATTGATGTGGTCGAGAATGATCTGACGCCCCTTCATCTGCGCATCCTTTTACGTGTTTTGGTAAAGCGGATATCCGGCGGCCTGCAAAAGCCCGGCTGTCTCCGCAACGGGCAGCCCCACAATGCCAGTGAATGATCCGGAAATCCACGGAACGAAGGCCCCGGCTGGCCCCTGAATGGCGTAGCCCCCTGCCTTTCCATCCCAGTCGCCGGTAGCGAGATAGGCATTGAGCTCCGCGTTGGACAGCCGCTTCATCTTCACAGCACTCTCCACCTCGCGGGTCCAGAGCTGATCGCCTCTGCGCACCGCAACTGCCGTGATCACCCGGTGGCGACGCCCGGAAAGCGCCATAAGGAACTCTGCCGCCTCTCCGGCATCCGCAGGTTTGCCCATGATACGGCGCCCCAAAGCGACAGTGGTATCGGCGCACAGCACGATATCCTCAGGCGCGGCCTGCACAGCCTCCGCCTTCTGCCGCGCAATACGCGCGCAATAGGGGCGGGGCAGCTCGTTTTTGAGGGGGGTCTCATCAATATCGGGCGGGCGAATATCATCCGCCACAACCCCAATCTGTGCCAGCAATTCCCGGCGGCGCGGACTGCCCGAGCCCAAGATCAACTTCATCTCAGACCTCGTTTTGTCTGTCCGCGCAAAGGCTTACTTGAAGCGATAGTTGATCCGACCCTTGGTCAGATCATAAGGTGTCATCTCGACTTGGACTTTGTCGCCAGCCAGAACACGGATGCGGTTCTTGCGCATCTTGCCTGCCGTATGTGCGATGATCTCATGGCCGTTTTCCAGCTCGACCCGAAACGTCGCATTGGGCAGGAGTTCCTTCACGACACCGGGAAATTCGAGCAGTTCTTCCTTGGCCATGGTTTCTCCTTCACATTACACCCGCCTGTTGCGGGCTGCCTCTAAATGATCCCAAATGTGCTGCTTTTCAAGGGCAAACTCCCGCCAATTGCGCAAAAGTGACCCTCTGAATGCCTTATGACGCTGTGGAAACCGACGCCCCCCAGCGCTTTTGCAGATAGGCCACGATCTCATCGCGCGCCATCCGGTAGGCTGCGAGCTTGGCCTCACGTGCATCGCCGGTGGTCGCACCGCTTGGGTCTGACACCGGCCAGAACTCCAGATCAAGATGATCAAAACGGGTGAGCTTTTCCGCCTCAGCCCGGCTCGCGGGCGTCAGGGCCACCACCATGTCAAAGCTTGAGAGGTCATCGCCAAGCTTTTCCATATCCGCAAAACTGCGGGTGCGGTGGCGGGCAAGCTCCACGCCGATCTCGTCACACACGGCAATCGCAAAGCCGTCGATGTCCAGATCGCTGCGAATCCCGGCGGATTGCACGTAAACGTCCATGCCGTAGAGCTTTTTCATGATGCCCTCCGCCATCGGAGAGCGCACCGCATTCTGATCACAGCAAAACAGAACCGACTGTGGCAAAGGCTGTTTCTGGTCCGTCTTTGCCACTTGCCTCAGCCTCCGAAATGCAGAACGCAGATCAGGGTGAAAAGCCGTCGCGCGGTGTCCGTGTCCACCTCGGCCTTCCCCTCAAGCCGCTCCTGCAGCACACGTGCGCCTTCGTTGTGAATGCCGCGCCGCGCCATATCAATGGTCTCGATCTGGCTCGGCGGCAGGGTCTTCACCGCGTCAAAATAGCTCTCACAGATCGCCCAGTAATCTTTCACAACCTGGCGAAACGGGCTCAGGCTCAGGTGAAACTCCGCCGCCTTGTCCCCGCCTTCGGTCGCCACATCAAACACCAGCCGCTTTTCGCGAATGGCGAGATCGACGGAGAACGGCCCATCAGGCACCGCCCGATCCCCCCGCTTGGGCAGCTCAAAGCTGTTGTCCTCCAGCAGGTCAAAAATCGCGACTTTGCGTTCCTGATCAATCTCCGGCGTGGGCGGCGGCAGGTTGCGGTCGTCAATCTGAATGTGGCTGATCCGGGACATGGCTGCCTCTTCTCGGTGTTGCGATGCAGCATGAGTAGCGCAGCCGCGCCCGCCTTGTCTATGCACCGTCTGCCTCAAGCCGATCTCACGTCACGGCGCGACACGCTTGACAGGGCCCTGCCCGCCACGCGATGCCGGGGCCACCCGCACGCGACAAAGGATCACCTGATGCCCAACGCCCTGCCCTGCTTTGACCTCTCCGGCCAAAATGCCCTGATCACCGGCAGCACTGACGGGCTTGGCCTTGCCGCCGCCGAGCTTCTCGCTGAGGCCGGCGCACATGTGTGGATTAACGGCCGTAACGCCGCGCGCTGCGCAGAGGTCGCCGCCACGCTCAAATCGCGCGGATGGGCGGCCAGCCCCCTGCCCTTTGACGTGTCAGATGAGGCCGCAACCGAGGCCGCCTTTGCCACGCTGCAAACCGCCGGAGGCCTGTCGATCCTCATCAACAATGTCGGCCTGCGTGACCGCCGCAGCCTGCCAGAGTTCACACAAGCCGATCTGCAACGCCTGTTTGGGGTGGATCTGATCGCCCCCTTCCGGCTGTGCCAGCGCGCAGCAGAGCAGATGCAGGCAAAGGGCTACGGCCGCATCGTCAACATTTCTTCGATTGCCGGTCTCATCGCGCAACCGGGCGACGCCGCCTATACCTCAGCAAAGGCGGGCCTCAATGGCATGACCAAAGCTTTGGCCGCCGAACTTGGCCCCTCCGGCATCAACGTCAACGCCGTGGCCCCCGGCTTCTTCAAAACCGCCCCCAACATGGAGGCGGCAAAAGATCCCGCACTTGCAGAAAAGCTCAACAACGCCACCGCGCTCAAACGCTGGGGAGAGCCCGCAGAACTCGCCCCCGCGCTACTGTTTCTGGCCTCTCCCGGCGCAAGCTATGTGACCGGACAGGTCTGGGCCGTGGACGGCGGCTACACCAGCCACTACTGAAGCGTTCAGCCCCACCAAAACTGGGAGCTGAGGCTTCCTCTTGCCGTAAATATCCCGGGGTAGCCACATCCCTGATGTGGCAGGGGCAGCGCCCCTACACGTCTACTCTTCGTTCAGCGCATCCAGCCGCGCGCGCACGCTCAAACCATGCGCCTCAAGGCTCTCTGAAATCGCCAAGGTTTCCGCCGCCGGACCAATCGCCTTCAGAGCCGCGGGCGTCATCTTTGACAGGGTTGTGCGCTTGATGAAATCCATGACCGACAGACCGGAGCTAAACCGGGCAGAGCGCGCCGTGGGCAGCACGTGGTTGGGGCCACCCACATAATCGCCAATCGCCTCAGGGGTATATTGGCCAAGGAAAATGGCCCCCGCGTGGGTGATCTCTTCTGCCAGCGCATCCGGATCAGCTACACAAAGCTCAAGATGCTCCGGCGCAATCCGGTTGGAAAGCTGCGCCGCAGTCGCCAGATCGGGCACGGTCACAACCGCCCCGAAATCACGCCAGCTTGCCCCGGCAATCTCGCGCCGCTCCAGCGTTTCCAGACGTTTGTCCACCGCCGCAGCCACCGCCGCGCCAAAGGCCTCATCATCAGTGATCAGGATCGACTGCGCGCTTTCGTCATGCTCGGCTTGGCTCAGCAGATCCAGCGCGATCCAATCCGGGTTGTTGTCCTTATCGGCAATCACCAGAATCTCGCTCGGGCCAGCGATCATATCAATGCCCACCTTGCCAAACACCCGGCGCTTGGCCGCCGCGACAAAGGCGTTGCCCGGCCCGGTGATCTTATCCACCGGCGCAATGGTGTCCGTGCCATAGGCCAGCGCCGCCACGGCCTGCGCCCCGCCGATGCGGTAGATCTCATCCACACCCGCCAGCTTGGCCGCGAGCAGCACCAGCGGATTGGCCACCCCGTCCGGTGTCGGCACCACAATCGCCAGCCGCTCCACCCCGGCCACCTTGGCAGGGATCGCATTCATCAAGACAGAAGACGGATAGCTCGCCAGCCCACCCGGCACATAAAGCCCCGCAGCCGATACCGCTGTCCAGCGCCAGCCAAGCGTGGCCCCGCTTTCGTCGGTCCAGCTGGCATCTTCCGGCATCTGGCGCGCGTGATAGGCGCGCACCCGCTCTGCCGCCAGCTCAAGTGCCGCGCGATCAGCATCAGTCACCTGCGCACAGTACTCTTCGATCTCAGCTTCCGAGAAGCGCAGCGTCTCCGGCGTCAGCTCCAACCGGTCAAACTTCGCCGTCAGCTCGATCACCGCTGCGTCGCCCCGATGTCGCACATCTGCGATGATGTCGGCCACCACCGCATCCACATCCGGGCTGTCCTCGCGCTTGGCGCTCAGAAGCGCGGCAAAGCGGGTCTCAAAATCTGCATCAGAACTGTTCAGAAACTGCGGCATGAGTGTCTCCTTTGTGCGGTGTCTTAACGGGCAGGACAAAGGGTCTCAAGCGATCAGCGCAGATGCGGCGATCTGCGGCAGAAAACGTTGCGCAACGCACGCGGCCTTAACGGGCCTCATGACGTCAAAAGTCGGAAAATCGCACCTACGCAATAACGTCGCAATACCGACGCGATACCGACATCACGGTTTTGCGCCGCATTTTTGTGCCCAGCGCCGTTAACCTTTGGCGAAAAAATGTCAGGCCGCGTCGAGCCGCTTCAGCATCAGCACGTCATCGCGCGCCACGCCGTTCACAATCACAGAGCGTGGCCGCAGCCCGATTTGCTCAAACCCCAAAGCCGCATAGAGCGCCCTTGCGCCCGCGTTTGTGGCGTCCACACAGAGCTCAAGCTGCAACAAGGACTTGCCCCGCGCGGCATCTATCGCCGCCTGCATCAGCTGATGCCCAAGCCCCCGACGCCGCGCCGAGGGCTGCACATAAAGCGGGCCGATATCTGCCATATGCCGCAGCCGCTGCGGCCCACCCTGATGCATGCCGACAAAGCCCACAAGCGTCGTGCCCTCAAAGGCACCAATAACGGCGCCCGAGGCCAGCTTCGTAATCAAGCCGCTGTCCAGAGCGCCCAAGGCTTCCTCTGCTGTCAGCAGAAAGGCCGCAGGCTCAGAGGTAAGCCCCTGTATCCAAAGCGCTTTATAGACCTCCAGATCATCCGCCGTCAGGGTGCGGATCATTCCGGATGGCTCGGCGTGGTTTTGGACACCGCCATATAGGGCCGCGTCACATCCTTCAGCGTGGCCTCCAGCGCTTCCACCTTCAGACGGATCGCACCATCCCCTGCCAACGTCAGCGTGACGAACCCTTCCGCATCCTCACCGGCCTCAAAGCCAACAGACAGCAGCGACAGAATCGTATCCGCATCCCCGCGCGCCACACCCTGAGAGGCCACCGACAGCACGTTTTCAAACAACAGCACCGCCTGAACGCGCTCCACCGCGCGTCCCCGCGCCTCAGCGGAGGTCTGATCCTCCCAGCGGAAGCGGTTCAAAAGAATGGCAAATCTGCGCTCCTTGGGCAGCCACTGCATTTCAGTGGCCGGAAAAACCGCATCCTGCGCCAAGGTGGAAAGAACTTGGAGGTCCTCCCCATCAAGCGCCCCAAGGTTCAGCGGGCGATCGCCGCCATCTTCAAACCGCGCGTCCTGTGTCACTACTCACTCACCCTCTCAATATGGGCCCCAACATTGCTGAGCTTTTCCTCAACCCGTTCATAGCCGCGATCCAAATGATAGACGCGGCTGACAACGGTTTCACCCTCTGCCGCCAGCCCCGCAAGAATCAGCGACACCGAGGCGCGCAAATCGGTCGCCATCACCGGCGCACCCTTGAGCGTTTCCACCCCATGCACCGTCGCGGTGCCGCCATGCACCTCGATGTTTGCACCCATCCGCACCAGCTCCGGCGCGTGCATGAACCTGTTTTCAAAGATCTTTTCTTCCAGCACAGACGTGCCTTCGGCAGTACACATCATCGCCATGAACTGCGCCTGCAGGTCGGTCGGGAAGCCCGGGAACGGCTCCGTGGTCACATCCACAGCCTTCACCCGTCCGTTTTTGCGCGCCACTTTCAGGCCCTTGTCGGTCTCTTCCACGTCGATTCCGGCTTCATGGAGTTTGGCCACAAAGCTCTCCACCAGATCCATACGGCCACCAAGCAGCTCCACCTCGCCGCCACAGAAGGCAGGCGCGAGCATAAAGGTGCCCAATTCGATTCGGTCGGTCACAACGGGGTGAGTCGCGCCATGCAGCCGATCCACGCCCTGCACGGTTATATCACTGGTGCCATCCCCTTCAATCTGAGCGCCCATCGCGCGCAGACAGGTGGCCAGATCCACAATCTCAGGCTCCCGCGCGGCGTTCTTGATCACCGTGGTGCCCTTGGCAAGTGTCGCAGCCATAAGGATATTTTCGGTTGCGCCCACGGAGGCGAAAGACAGCTCAATCACTGCGCCCTTGAGGCCATTCGGTGCCTTGGCGTGCAGATAGCCGTCCTTCAGCTCGATCTCAGCGCCCAGTTTTTCAAGGCCAAAGATGTGCAGATCCATCGGTCGCGCGCCAATCGCACAGCCGCCCGGCAGCGACACAACCGCATGTCCAAGCCGCGCCAGCATCGGCCCCAACACAAGGTTGGAGGCGCGCATTTTGCGCACGATGTCATAGTCTGCCACATGGTTGTTGATGTCATGGCTCGACATCGCCAGCACCTTGCCATCCTGCAGGCTGGTCACTTCAGCACCCAAAGAGCCCAGCAATTGGCTCATGGTCTTGATATCACTCAGCCGTGGCGCGTTGGTCAGCGTCAGCGGCTCTTCGCTCAAAAGCGTCGCAGGCATCAGGGTGAGACAGGCATTCTTGGCCCCGGCAATGGGAATTTGCCCTTTCAGCGGCCCGTTGCCGCGTACGATGATCGAATCCATTTAATCCTGCCTTTTGTTCTCAACTGCCTCAATCTCTTCGGACGCGTCCGCCGGTGTGGCGCGCGCACGCGCCTGCGCCTTACGGCGCCCCATGTTGGCTTTCAATGCAGCCTTCAGACGGTCTTCGCGATCTGAGGCTTTTTTGGCTTTATTTACAGGGGTCGATTTGCGTTCCATGAAGTTTCTTTACATGAGGTGCAAAAAAGGGTCCAGATTGCCCTTGCACCCGTCAGATTTTGCGCCTAAAAGCCGCGCCACGGTAACGCTGCTGTAGCTCAGTGGTAGAGCGCACCCTTGGTAAGGGTGAGGTCGGGAGTTCAATCCTCCCCAGCAGCACCACCGTCATCCCCTTAAACGAACATCACTTTTTATCGTGCAAAAGTGCCCGAGCCTATTTCTCGCCAGGGCAATAAAACATGCACGCTAAAAAGCGCTCCGATGCGGTCTGCATACGCGACACCACTCCACTGAGGGAATCAGCGCAATCAGCAACAGCGATTCGCCTCCTGCTGCGCGCAACTCCGAACCAATCCCCCAGCGACTCGTTCTTTGCGCGGATTTCAGAAACAATCACTTCTCGTCGCAGACGGACGCAATTCAGCCCGTGACATCCGCGATCCGCGCGCCCGATTGGTTCCCTTTTAGAAACACCCACCACGCCAGTTTTTCTCACAGTTTTTAGCCCAACTTGAAAAACGGCCGAAATGTGGCGCAAATATGGGCTCTGACCAGGCACGTCACGCCACAATTGCGCCCCAAGTGAGAAACAATCAGCCGTAACCCGTTGAAACACATCGCCCATTGGTCCGGCACAATCACGCCCCATTCACGTCGATTTTTCCAAAATTTTATAAGTTTTTATTTCTCTAACGGCACATTTCGCGCATATTTGGCTCACATCCGACTGGGGGATGGGTTCGGCTAGGGGCAGCCACCAAAACTTGTAATACGCATCCGTGTGATGCCGCTTGTGACCGCTTTGCTGCGGCACGGAGCCGATCTTTTGCGGCCTGTGCCCCATAGCCGGTTCAAGCCGGTACCGCGCGGAGAGGAAGAGGTACTATGGCTGATCCAAGAGGTCCCGGAATCGTAGACGGCACCGAAACAGACGACATTGTCGAAGTCGGAACCGTTGATGGACAAGGCGACACTGCAGACAGCTCCGGAAACACCATCAGCACGCAAGATGGCTCTGATACCATCCGTGCGGGTGCAGGTGATGATACGATCTTCGCAGGCAACGGCAGCGACCTGGTCTTTGGCGGGGCAGGCGACGATCGTATCATTGCCGACGAAACAGGTGCTGACAGCGATAGCTCCGAGCCCGCGGGCGACGACATCATCGTGGGCGGCGCAGGCAATGACACCGTATTTGGCGGTGCTGGCAATGACGCGATTTTTGGCGACTACAAACCAGGCACACCGCCGGTTCAGTCTGTGCGCGAAAGCTTCAACTGGGATGATCTGGGCGCGCAGGCCGACGGCGATGCCATCACCGCACCCCAGTCACAGGACACCGGCTCCGTTACCGTCACCCTGACCACGTCCGGCACCACCTCCTTTGAAGCGGATGCGCAGCTGGTGAGCGGCCTCAACACCGGCGAAGAAGCAGCCAACCCAAACAGCGGCGCGCTGTCCGCAACCGGCAACGGCGTCAACGCCACAGCCACGCAAGCGCTGGCGTTTTCTGAAGCGGTTGAAAACGTTCAGTTCCGCATCAACGACATCGACGAGGACTCGGTTGTAAAGGTCCGCGCATGGGATGCGGACGGCAATCCGGTTGAGGTCACCCTCACCGCAAGCGATCTTACCAACCTGCATCTGGCTGACATCGACGGCGACGGCGCCACCGAGGCCTCCATCGCAGACGGCACTGCTCCCGGCGACGCAGAAGACGCCGACAATTCCGTCGTGGTCGACATTCCGGGCCCAGTGGCACGGTTGGAAATCATCACCGTCAACCTGGATGATACGCCTGCCGACGTGACCATCAGCGATGTTTTCTTTGACGCCACGCCAGATGCGAATGATCTTCTGATCGGCGGCGCGGGTGACGACATCATCCTGGGTCAGTTTGGCGATGACACCATTGTCGGCATGGACGGCAACGACACCATGTTTGGTGGCGAAGATCAGGACACTTTTGTGCTGGTCGGCCCCGGTGATGTGATCGACGGCAATGAAAGCGGCGTGGATTTTGACACGATCAACCTCTTCCGCGCGGCAGAAGACGCCAATCCGGGTGGCACGTTGCGCATCGAATTTGATCCCGACAACGCGGAAAACGGCACCATTTTCTTTCTTGATGCCAATGGTGTGGAAACAGGCTCCGCCATTTTCCGCAACATCGAAAACATCACCGACACGCCAGTGGTGGTCTGCTTCACCCCCGGCACCCGCGTGCTGACCCCCATGGGCGAAGTGCCGGTCGAAAACCTGCAGGCAGGCGACAAGGTTGTCACCCGCGACAACGGCCTTCAGGAGATCCGCTGGACCGGGCGCAAACATGTCTCGGGCCGCGAGCTGATGAAAACGCCAAACCTGCGTCCGATTCTGATCAAGAAAGGCACCCTTGGCCCCAACCAGCCGGAGCGGGACATGATGGTGTCTCCGAACCACCGGATGCTGCTGGTGTCAGAACGCGCCGAACTGCTGTTTGAGGAACGCGAGGTGCTGGTGGCTGCCAAACACCTGACCCATCTCGAAGGTGTGGAGCAGGTCGACACCGTGGGCGTCGAATACATTCACTTCATGTGTGACCACCATGAGGTGGTGCTCGCAGATGGCGCATGGAGCGAAAGCTTCCAGCCCGGCGAATACTCGCTGGATGGCATCGGCCGCGAACAGCGCGACGAAATCTACGCCCTCTTCCCAGAGCTGCAAAAGCTCGAAGGCCTGAAGCGCTACACCGCCGCGCGCCTGTCGTTGAAACGGGACGAAGCCAAGCTGCTCGGCTGACATCGCGCGCCGCGCGCCGCAATCGCGCGCACCAAATATCGCTATGGGATGGGCTGGTCTTCGGGCCAGCCTGTCTCGTTTTTGCGCAGGCCTCTGGACAGCGCGCAGGCTTGCCTATTCAATCCGCCACAACTGCCCTCAAACTTGACGGAGCCGCTATGCCTGCGCCCAAAAACACCTTCAAAGCCGCCCTTGCCGCCAAACAACCCCAGATCGGTTGCTGGATGAGCTTTGGCTCCCCCCTCGCCGCAGAGCTGATGTCCACCACCGGCTTTGACTGGCTGGTGATTGATGGTGAACACGCCCCCAATGACCTGCTCTCCATCACCGATCAGCTGCGCGCCATGAACGGGAGCGCCAGCCATCCGGTGGTGCGCGTGCCGATTTATGAGGACTGGATTCTGAAACAGGTGCTGGATGCGGGCGCGCAAACCGTGCTGGTGCCGATGATCGACACCGCAGAAGAGGCCGCCGCCGTCGTGCGCGCCTGCCGCTATGCCCCCGCAGGCGTGCGCGGCATGGGCGGAGCTGGCTCCCGCGTGACCGGCTTTGGCGCCATTTCCGACTACGTCAGCAATGCCAACGAGGAAATCTGCGTGCTGGTGCAGGCCGAAAGCCGCGCGGCGCTGGCCAATCTGGATGAGATTCTTGCCGTGGATGGCGTCGATGGTGTCTTCATCGGCCCCGCAGACCTCTCTGCCGACATGGGCTTTCCCGGCAACTCCGATGAATCAGCGGTACAGGCGGCCATCGCAGAGGCCATTCAGACCATCACCAAAGCGGGCAAAGCCGCAGGCATCCTGACCTTTTCCCAAGAGGCTGCGAAACGCTATCTCGATCTCGGCGCGACCTTCGTGGCGGTGGGAATGGACACGCTCCTGCTCGCAAAAACCGCCCGCGCACTCTCAGCAGAGGTGAAGGCCCTGACCTGAGGCGATTCCGCCGTCCCCACCAGCGGCCCAGCGACAGGCCGAACCCGCTCAGAAAACACATCACATGCGTGGCTCAGCGCGCATGTGGACCCAACGTCAATGCGCTCAAATGGCACGCTATCTGCCCAAAGATCGGCTCCAAACGTGCCAAAACCGTATAAAAATTAGGCATTTTCTGCCTGCTTTCCCCTGCAACTCTTTCGTCATTTCATTGAAAATCTTCTGGCAACGCCCTTAAAAACCAAGGATATGGAGAGAGACGCGCCCTCTGGCACCTGCCAGGCGCGGCCCAAAGCCCAAGGCGCGCGGAACTTTCTGTTGCAGAGGCGGGGGGCCGGTTTCTAGGGTGTGTACGCAACAAAAAAGCGGCCTGTCCGCACCCAATAGGCAAAGACTTACTCAGGGGATCACATATGAGCGCACCGCTCCTTTCCATCAAAGGTCTGACCAAGGCCTACCCCGGCGTGGTGGCCAATGACGACGTCTCCTTTGACATCGGACACAACGAAGTACACGCCCTGCTCGGCGAAAACGGCGCGGGCAAATCCACGCTGGTGAAAATGATCTACGGTCTGGTGAAGCCCGACAGCGGCGCCATGACATGGAACGGCCAGCCCTTCGCCCCGTCCGAGCCCAAAGCCGCCCGCGCCTCAGGCGTGGCCATGGTGTTTCAGCACTTCTCCCTGTTTGACGCATTGAACGTGGCCGAGAACGTCGCCCTTGGCATGGAAAACCCGCCGTCGATGCGCGACCTTGCGCGCCGCATCCGCCGCGTGTCGGAAACCTACGGCCTGCCGCTCGACCCCAACCGCACCGTGGGCGACCTCTCTGCCGGGGAACGTCAGCGCGTGGAGATCATCCGCTGCCTGCTGCAGGACCCAAAACTGCTGATCATGGACGAACCCACCTCGGTTCTGACCCCGCAAGAGGTCGAAATCCTGTTTCAGACCCTCAACAAGCTGAAGGCCGAAGGCACCTCGATCCTTTATATCTCCCACAAGCTCGAAGAGATCCGCACCCTCTGTGACCACGCCACCATTTTGCGCCTTGGCAAGAATGTGGGCGAATGTGTGCCTGCCGAGACCTCCGCCCGCGACATGGCGGAGATGATGGTCGGCGACACGCTGCAAACACCGACCCGCACCACCGACAAAGCGGGCGATGTGGTGCTGGATGTCTCTGGTCTCTCCATTGAGCCGAGCAATCCATTTGGCACCACGCTCAAAAACATCCACTTCACCGTGCGCGCAGGCGAAATCCTCGGCATCGGCGGCGTGGCTGGCAACGGGCAGGACGAACTGCTGGCCGCCCTCTCTGGCGAAGCGCTGACATGGCCGGATGCGATCAAGGTGAATGGCGAAGAGATTGCCAGCCTTGGCCCCAATGCCCGCCGCGAGCGCGGCATTCTGGCCGCCCCCGAAGAGCGTCTGGGCCACGCCGCTGCACCGGATCTGAGCCTGACAGAAAACGCCCTGCTGACCGGGGCGATCCGCGAAGGGCTGACCAACAGGGGCTTTGTGAACTGGTCCAGCGCCAGTGACTTTGCCAACCGCATCATCAAGAGCTTTGACGTGCGCACCCCCGGCAACCACGTAGCCGCCCGCGCGCTTTCGGGAGGCAACTTGCAGAAATTCGTGATTGGCCGCGAAGTGCTGCAACGGCCCAAAGTGCTGGTGGTGAACCAACCCACATGGGGCGTGGATGCCGCCGCCGCTGCGGCCATCCGCCAATCCCTGCTCGATCTCGCCGCCGAAGGGGCGGCCATCGTTGTGATCTCACAAGACCTCGACGAACTGATGGAAATCTCTGACCGCTTCGGCGCACTGAACGAAGGCCGTCTGTCTGACATCCGCTCCGCCGCAGGGCTGACGATTGATGAAATTGGCCTGATGATGGGCGGTGCCCACGGCATGGAAGTCGCCCACGTGGGCGAGAACGACCAAGAAGGAGCAAGCGCATGATCGCGCTTCAAAAACGCCCCACCCCGTCCCGCGCCCTGTCGCTGGCGACACCGCTGATCGCGGTCATCATCACCATGATCATGGGCGGCATCCTCTTTGCCGTGCTTGGCAAAAACCCGGTGGAAGCCATCCGCACGATCTTCTGGGATCCGGTGTTTGGCGAGTTTGCCTTCTACTATCGCCCGCAGCTCTTGGTGAAAGCCGCACCACTGGTGCTGATCGCCATTGGCCTGTCGCTGGGCTTTAAGGCCGGCATCTGGAACATCGGTGCCGAAGGTCAATACATCATGGGGGCCATCTGTGGCGCCGCCGTGGGGCTTGCGGTCTATCCGACAGAAAGCCGCCTGATCTTTCCGGTGATGATCCTTGCTGGCGCGCTGGGGGGCTGGGCCTGGGGCATGATCCCCGCTCTGCTGAAAGTCCGCTTTGGCACCAATGAAATCCTTGTTTCCTTGATGCTTGTCTACGTGGCAGAGCAATTCCTGGCCTCCATGTCGCTGGGCCTTTTGCGCAACCCCGACGGCCACGGCTTCCCCGGGTCGCGCAACTTTGGCGACTACCCGGCGGCCAACAGCTGGATCAACGAGGCCGCAGGTCTGCACTGGGGCATGGCATTTGCCTTTATTGCGGTGATCTTTGCCTATGTGCTTCTGAACCGTCACATCCTTGGCTTTAACATCCGCCTCACTGGCGAGGCCCCCCGCGCGGCCCGTTTTGCCGGCGTGAACCCCACCCGCCTGATCCTCTTCTGCCTTGGCACCTCCGGCGCACTGGCGGGTATGGCGGGTCTGTTTGAGGTCACCGGCCCCTCCGGTCAGGTCAACATCGACTTTGCCTCAGGCTATGGCTTCACCGCGATCATCGTGGCTTTCCTCGGCCGTCTGCACCCGGTCGGCATCCTGCTCGCAGCCCTGCTGATGGCCCTCACATATGTGGGCGGCGATCTGGCACAGGGCAATTTGGGCCTGCCGTCAGCGGCCATTCAGGTCTTCCAGGGGATGCTCCTGTTCTTCCTCCTGGCACTCGACCTGCTCACCAACTACCGCGTGGTTCTGAAAACGAAGGGCGTCGCATAATGGATCTCTCAGCCATCAACCCCGTCCTTCTGATCGCCTCCCTCATGGTGGCGGCGACCCCGCTGCTGCTGGCGGCGATTGGCGAACTTGTTGTCGAGAAAGCCGGCGTGCTGAACCTCGGCGTCGAAGGTATGATGATCGTGGGCGCGATCTGCGGCTTTGCCATCGCGGTGGAGACCACCTCACCCATGCTGGGCCTGCTGGCCGCCATGGTCGGCGGCGCGGTTCTGTCGCTGCTCTTTGCCTTCCTCACACAGTTTGCACTGGCCAATCAGGTGGCATCAGGCCTCGCGCTCACGCTCTTTGGTCTGGGGCTCTCGGCCCTCATGGGCCAGTCCTATGTGGGCATCAAGCCGCCCGCTCTGGCGAAACTCGACATTCCGGTGATCTCAGACATCCCGGTGATTGGTCCGATCTTCTTCTCCCATGACCCCGTGCTTTACGTGGGCATCGCCCTCACTGCCGCTGTCTGGTGGTTCCTGAAAAAGTCGCGCGGCGGGCTGATCCTGCGCGCGGTGGGCGAAAGCCATGATGCCGCCCACGCGCTCGGATATAATGTCATCCGCGTGCGCATTCTGGCGATCATGTTCGGCGGCGCCTGCGCGGGCCTTGGCGGTGCCTATATTTCGCTCATCCGCGTGCCGCAGTGGACCGAAGGCATGACCGCAGGCGTCGGCTGGATCGCCCTCGCCCTTGTGGTGTTCGCCAGCTGGAAACCCTGGCGCGTTCTTCTCGGTGCCTATCTTTTTGGCGGCATCAATGTTTTACAGCTCAATTTGCAGGCGGCAGGCATTGCCATTCCGGTCGAATACTTGGCAATGTCTCCCTATCTGATAACCATCCTCGTTCTGGTTATCATGTCGGCTGACAAGAGCGGCGCACCCGCCTCGCTTGGCCGTACCTTCCACGCCTCCCAGTGAGGCATATGATAAAAAACTGCTACCAACAGGGGGATCTCCCAAAATGAAATTCACCAAACTTCTGACAAGCGCAGCTGTCGCGCTGGGTCTGGCGACCACCGCCATGGCCGACACCACCAAAGTGGGCTTTGTCTACGTTGGCCCAGTGGGCGACGGCGGCTGGACCTACGAGCACAACAAAGGCCGTCTCGCGGTTGAAGAGAAGTTCGGCGACAAAGTGGAAACCACCTTTGTTGAGAACGTGCCCGAAGGTGCCGACGCCGAGCGTGTGATCACCCAGATGGCGCTGCAGGGCGCAGACCTGATCTTCACCACCTCTTTTGGCTACATGGACCCAACCATCAACGTCGCCAAGAAATTCCCGAAGGTGAAGTTTGAGCACGCCACCGGCTACAAACAGGCTGACAACGTGTCCGTTTACTCCGCACGCTTCTACGAAGGCCGCGCGGTGCAGGGCCACATCGCAGGCAAGATGACCAAAACCAACAAGATTGGCTACATCGCGTCCTTCCCGATCCCGGAAGTGATCCGCGGCATCAACTCCGCCTACATCCACGCCAAGAAAGTAAACCCGGACGTCGAATTCTCCATCATCTGGGCCTACACATGGTTTGACCCAGCCAAAGAAGCCGACGCAGCCAAGGCTCTGATCGAGCAAGGCGCAGACGTGATCCTGCAGCACACCGACTCCACCGCACCTCAGGCAGCGGCACAGGCGGCTGGCAACGTGATCACCTTTGGTCAGGCCTCTGACATGGGCGAATACGCACCGTTCCCACGTGTGTCCTCCATCATCGATGACTGGGCACCTTACTACATCGCACGTACCCAGGCTGTCATGGACGGCACTTGGGAATCCGTCTCCACATGGGACGGCATCGGCGCGGGCATGGTTGGCATCGGTGAAATCTCCGACGCGGTTCCAGCAGACGTGAAAGCCGAAGCACTGGCGCTGGTTGATGCACTGGCAGACGGCTCCTATCACGCCTTCACCGGCCCGCTGAACAAGCAGGATGGCACCCCATGGCTGGCAGAAGGCGAAACCGCCGCTGACTATGGTGACGACGGCCTGGCAGGCATGAACTTCTACGTTGAAGGCCTGACCGCCGAGATCCCGAACTAAGCCAGGCTTGGTTTTGAAACACAGAAGGCCCGCCACATTGGCGGGCCTTTTTGTATGGGCAGCCTAGCCAAAGGGCCGCAGGCCCGCGGGGCATCGCCCGACCTCCCCCACGGGAGGGCGATTTTGCACCGCCGGAGTGCCTAAGCATTGTTGTGTTTTATGGGAACTTCTTGCCAAGAATTGAGCTGAGGTCGCCCACCCGAGGTCGGGCGACACCCGGCTCTGGCCAACAAAAAACCGGGCGCTCTCGCGCCCGGCTCAAACTTCACAACCCTTAGATCACTCAGCGATCGTGCGGTCGTAGTCCAGCCGCTCCGCCGCCTGTAGCGTCAGGATCTGGAACAGGCGGGATGCCTCATCATCAGCCCCCACCGGCGTTCCGCCGTCACCGCCACCGGAGCCAAACACATAGGTCGGCACATTCCGCTTGGCAAAGGCCTCAGCCCACAGCTTCTGGATTTCCACTTCGGCATCGAGCTTCTGCGCCAGCGCGTTGTCGGCTTCCAGGATTTTGCTCTTGGCATAGGCCTCCGCATCCGCAGCAACCTGCACCGCCTCCGCATCAATCCGCGCCTTATCCAGCAGGATCTCAGACTGCTCCTTGGCAATCCGCGCCGCTTCACGCTCCCGCTCCGCAGCCGTGATCGCCAGCTGCTTTTCGGTCTCCGCATCGGTGGTCCGCTCAATCTGGATCACCTTGGCCGCGGCCTGACGTTCCGCCACTTCGCGTTCACCACGCGCCACGGCCAGAAGCTTTTGCTCTTCTTCCTGAATGCGCTGCTCACGCGCAATCGCACGATCCGCGGCCGCCTGCTGGCGTAACGCCATCCGGTCCTTAAATTTCTGGTTCGGGTTCACATCGGTCACACGCGCGGAGGTTACCGAGATCCCAAACTGGGTGAACGACTGCTGCTTGCGGCGTGGCTGACCGGTTTCATCCAGCAGCTTCTGCACCACAAAAACGGTCTTGGTGTCATCACCAAACTCTTCCTGATCTTCCCCAAGCGCGGCATTCGCCGATCCTGCCCGGTTCTGACCAGAAGACACCTGTGTCTCAATCCGGCGCACAAGATAGATCCCGTCTTCCATCTGGCGCTGGAATTCATTGTTAAATTCCGTCTTGCCGCCCTGGAAGTAATCTTCGGCAGACATCAACGCAGCGGTCGCACCCAGCGTCTCTTCAAAAGCCGGCACCAGTTCCGTGCGCAGCAGGTTTTCCGGCGTGCGGTACTGACGCGCCAGTCGCAGGAACGCCTCCTCATCAGAGGGCAGTTCAAACCGCGAGGTCGCAGACACAAAGGCATCCACCTGATCCAGGAACACCAGCGACTTTGGCGCAAGGTTCGCGCTCATCTGCGCGCTTTCTGCCTCAGCCACCACTTCGCCCCGTCCGGTCGAAGAGGCCTGCACCGACATCGCGTTCTTCCACGCATTGTAGCGGCCAAAGAGATAGAGGTTATAGCCCGTGTCAGACACCATCTTCTCTTCGCCCAGAATGGTGCGCACGTGGTATTTGAAACCCGGCTCCGCGTAAAAGAACATGCCGTTAAACAGGCTGCCCACCAGCATCAGCAAACCGGTCGCTTTCACAAACCATCCGGCGATGTTCACCGTGCCATCCACATTGGGTTTGTCCGGAAACTCAATAGAGCGCCGCAGCACATAGCCTGCAGCAATGACAAAGATCGAAATTATTGGCAAAAATAGCAAATTCTGCTCTCCCTGTTGTTGTTTCACCTGTCTGCCATATAGGCATTCCGGCACCTGCATGCCGTGAAACAGGCGGCTCAACCGCTAAATCCATGATGTCTTAGAAAGCGTGTCGCCTCGCCTTTGGGTAGTATTTATTGCCCCTCAGACGCGCATGTTGCACAAAAGCCACTTTTCGAAATCTGTCCCGCGGCGGCCCGCATTTGGCCGCCTGAAACAGCGCTTTTAAGGCGATGACTCCCACCATTTGACAGCCCTTGGAGGACACAGGCACAATCGCCCTGTAATCCGAAAGGAATTTGGTATGCGTCATCTGTTTCTCCCGGTCGCCGGGGCCATTGCCCTGTCCTGCAGCGCCCTCTTCACAGACCCCGCTTTTGCCCAAGACATCGCGGACACGATCTATTCCGGCGGCACCATCCTTACGATGGATGACAGCGCGCCACGAGCGGAGGCGCTGGCCACCAAAGATGGCCGCATCCTCGCTGTCGGCACGCTCGCGGATCTTCTGGCCCATCAGGGCGAGAGCACCCGCGCCTATGATCTGGACGGGCGCACCATGCTGCCCGGCTTTGTAGACAGCCACGGCCATGTGGTGATGGGCGGCCTTCAGGCGCTTTCGGCCAACCTGCTGGCCCCACCTGACGGGGACGTGACGGATATCGCCAGCCTGCAAGAGGCCCTGCGCGCTTGGATGGCGGACAATCAGGAGGCCATTGCCGCCTCCAACCTGATTGTCGGTTTTGGCTATGACCAGTCCCAGCTCGCGGAACAGCGCCACCCCACCAAGGCGGATCTGGATGCGGTGTCTACCGATGTGCCGATCATCCTTGTGCATCAATCCGGCCATTTCGGCGCGGTGAACACAGCTGCGCTTGTCGCCAATGACATCACCAAACGCACCCCGGTGCCGCCCGGCGGCATCATCCGCTACGGCGCGGATGGCGAGCCCGATGGCGTACTGGAAGAGAACGCCTTCTTCATGGTGCTCGGTCAGATGCTTGGCGGGATCGGGGATGAGGGCTTCAAGGCCTTCGCCCGTGCGGGTGCCAAACTCTGGGCAAGCTTTGGCTACACCACCGCGCAGGAAGGTCGCGCCACACCGCAGGTCGCCGCCATCGCCCGCGAAGTTGCTACCGAGGGCGGCATGGGCGTGGATGTGGTTGTCTATCCCGATGTTCTGGTGGATCGGGATTTCATCCTCGCCAATCAATCCGCCACCTACGACAACGGCGTGCGCATCGGCGGCGCCAAACTCACCATCGACGGCTCCCCGCAAGGCTTCACCGCGCTACGGGACCGGCCTTACTTTGATCCGGTTGGCAATTATCCTCCGGGCTATGCGGGCTATGCCTCCGCCACCCCCGAGCAGGTGCAGGACGCCATCAACTGGGCCTTTGGCAACGACATTCAGATTCTCACCCACGCCAATGGCGAAGGGGCCTCTGATATGCTGATCGCCGCCATCGACGCCGCCGAGGAGACCCACGGCCGGGCAGATCGTCGCCCGGTTCTGATCCATGGCCAGTTCCTGCGCCCCGATCAAGTGGCCGCGCTGGACCGGCTTGATGTCTTCCCCTCGCTCTTCCCGATGCACACGTTTTATTGGGGTGACTGGCACAGGGATCGCACAGTCGGGCCAATCAACGCCGACAACATCTCCCCCACGGGCTGGGTGCGCGAGCGCGGCATGATGTTTGGCACCCACCACGACGCACCCGTGGCCTTCCCCGACAGCATGCGCGTGCTCTCCGCCACCGTGACCCGGCGCACGCGCTCTGGTGACATCCTTGGCCCCCACCAGCGCGTCGACGTGATGACCGCACTCAAGGCCATGACCCTCTGGCCCGCCTATCAGCACTTTGAAGAGGCCGAGAAAGGCTCCCTCGAAGTGGGCAAAATCGCCGATTTTGTGATCCTCTCAGACGACCCGACTGCGGTTGATCCTGAGGCGCTCGACACCCTCAAAGTGGTCGCCACCATCAAGGACGGTAGCGAAATCTACCGGACCAAAGACGGTCCGCAAAAGACCTTGCTGGTGCCGCCGGTGGGCCACCATGTGCTCGACATCGCCCACGCTGCCGCGCGCAAAAACTGAGCGCTAACGGGCAGAGCGGCAAAAAACACCGCTCTGTTCAAACACAAAAAAACAAAATTTTTCGCAATTATTATCAAGGCCTTAATTCACGTTTGTGCGCATGAGTTGAGTTTTTTCTGATCCGCGCCGCCGTTGCCGTCCGTAGCTTCCACGTCAACATTGGAGAGGATTGAACATGTTTAGACGTACATTTATGGCCACTGTGATCGGCGCATCTTTGGCCATTGCGGGGGCCACTTCGGTATTCGCCGACGGCCACGGCAAGAAAATGGATATTGTCGACACCGCCGTTGACGCGGGCTCCTTCACCACCCTGGTTGCCGCTGTTCAGGCTGCCGGTCTGGTGGACACCCTGAAAGGCGATGGCCCCTTCACCGTATTTGCCCCCACCGATGCCGCCTTCGCAGCGCTGCCGGAAGGCACAGTTGAAAACCTGCTGAAGCCTGAGAACAAAGATCAGCTCGTGCAGATCCTTACCTATCACGTGGTGCCCGCCAAAGTGATGGCCGGTGACATCGACGGCAAGAAAGCCAAAGTCCTGACTGTGGAAGGTGAGCGTCTGGACGTGAACGCCCGCAACGGCGTGAAGGTGAATGACGCCAAGGTGACCGCTGCGGACATCACCGCCTCCAACGGCGTGATCCACGTGATCGACAAAGTGCTGATCCCGGGCACCTGATCGGCTGCGTTGTGCGCTACGCCGCTTGTCTGAGAGGGGATCGCAAACTGTTGCGATACAGGGCAACCGGTGGCGTGACATACACAAAAGGCGCGGATCACTCCGCGCCTTTCTCTATTCTCTAGGCCCTCAGATCAGCCTTTGATCAGGCCGAGGCTTTCCAGCTTCAGGATTACCTGATGCGCGCAGTTGTCCACGTCGGCACCTTCGGTTTCCACACGCAGCTCTGGATCAGCAGGCACGTCATAGGGGTCGGAAATCCCGGTGAATTCCTTGATCTTGCCTTCACGTGCGAGCTTGTAGAGGCCCTTGCGGTCACGGCGCTCACATTCCTCGATCGAGGTCGCCACGTGCACTTCAACAAAGGCACCAAACTGCTCGATGTCCTCACGCACTGCGCGACGTGTGGTGGCATATGGCGCAATCGGCGCACAGATCGCGATACCACCGTTCTTGGTGATCTCGGACGCCACATAGCCGATGCGGCGGATGTTGAGGTCACGGTGCTCTTTGGAGAAGCCCAGCTCGGAGCTAAGGTTCTTACGCACGATGTCGCCATCCAGAAGCGTCACAGGGCGGCCGCCCATTTCCATCAGCTTCACCATCAACGCGTTGGCGATGGTGGATTTGCCGGAACCGGAGAAACCGGTGAAGAACACGGTGAAACCCTGTTGCGCCCGTGGCGGACGGGTCTTGCGCAGCTCTTTCACCACCTCAGGGAAGGAGAACCACTCAGGGATTTCCAGACCTTCGGCCAGACGGCGGCGCAGCTCGGTGCCGGAGATGTTCAGGATGGTGACTTCATCCTTATCTTTGATCTCATCCATCGGCTCATACTGCGCGCGCTCCTGCACCCACACCATGTGTTTGAAGTCGACCATTTCGATGCCGATTTCTTCTTGGTGCGCGCGGAACAGATCCTGCGCGTCATATGGGCCGTAGAAGTCTTCGCCTGCGGAGTTCTTGCCGGGGCCAGCGTGGTCGCGGCCAACGATGAAGTGGGTGCAGCCGTGGTTTGCGCGGATCAGACCGTGCCAGACCGCCTCACGCGGGCCTGCCATACGCATCGCCAGGTTCAGCAGCGACATGGAAGTGGTGGAGGCTGGGTATTTGTCCAGCACCGCCTCATAGCAGCGCACGCGGGTGAAGTGGTCCACGTCGCCCGGCTTGGTCATGCCGACAACAGGGTGGATCAGCAGGTTGGCCTGCGCTTCTTTCGCGGCGCGGAAGGTCAGCTCCTGGTGTGCACGGTGCAGCGGGTTGCGGGTCTGGAACGCCACAACTTTGCGCCAGCCCATCTTGCGGAAATAGGCGCGCAGCTCGTTTGGCGTGTCGCGACGGCCGCGGAAATCATAGTGCACAGGCTGCTGAATGCCGGTGATCGGGCCACCGAGGTACACTTTGCCTGCGGTGTTGTGCAGGTAGTTCACTGCCGGGTGCGCATCGTCATCCGCACCAAAAACCTTCTCGGCTTCGCGGGCTTTGTTGGGCACCCAGTTGTCGGTCACGGTCATGGTCGCGAGGATCACGCCCTCTTGGTCACGCAGCGCGATGTCCTGACCCGCTTCAAGGGAGCCTGCGAACTCTTCGTTCACATCCAGAGTGATCGGCATTGGCCACAGGGAGCCATCCGCCAGACGCATATCTTCCACAACGCCGTTGTAGTCTTCTTCGGTCAGGAAGCCTTTGAGCGGGTTGAAACCGCCATTCATCAGCAACTCAAGGTCACAGATCTGACGCGGTGTCAGATCCCAGCTGACCAGGTCAGCCGCTTCGACTTTCAGTTTCTGAGCGCTCTCATAGGAGACATAAAGCTCAGGAATAGGAGCCAGGTTGTTTTGCATTGGATGTGTCCTGTGTTTGATGGGGACAAGGCCGCTTGCTGAGCCTGTCAATTCCGCATGGAGTGCGTTGTATTCTGCCAGCTTGCGGGCAAGGAATTGGTCGGTGAGGCGCATCTTCTCCGTCGCCCCACGGGTGGTCAGCGTATAGGCAAAGCGCTGGCGCTTGTCCGGCCCGGCCCTGTCGCTGATCGTGATCAGCCCCGCGTCCGCCGCCGCGCGTAATTGCGCATTCAGCCGACCCAAAGACATGCCCAGCGCCTGCGCCGTCGCCCGCTGAGACGCATCCGGCGCCGCATCCAGCTGGCGCAGGAGTCGGAAGATCAGATCTTCCTCGTCTGGGTTGGGTTTGACTGTGGTGTCGGGCATCTCAACGAGACTCAAAGTATGTTCACGCGTGAACACATTGCACAGCACATTTCAAAAAGAAAGCCCCTACACTCCCTAAACTTGTGAAATTTTAGCGACACAGCAGGTGATCACACAGCTGTGTTCGCCTTTTGCGCATTCGGCTGCCTTATGCGGCCGCTTCCTGATCCAGAATTTCACGCAGATCACTGCCAATCTGCACAGGCAGCGCCAACACCGGCTTTGACACCCCGCGCAGCTCCAGAATCTCCAGATCCAGCCGATCCACATCCTGACCAACCGCGCGCAGCACGTTCTCCGACACCAGAAGCTCAACCCCAAGATCCTTGGTGGCCCCCTCAAGACGGCTCGCCGCATTCACCGTGTCGCCAATGATGGTGCGCGGCGCGTGCTGCGCGGCGCCGATCTCCCCGATCACCAGCGTGCCCAGATGCACGCCCATGCCGATGGCAACCGGCGCGGCTTTTTCCGCTTTCAGGGCCTGATTGAAGGTCGCCAAGGCAGAGCTGATGCCAATCGCCGCCTCCATCGCAGCCCGCGCGCTTGCCGCCTCATCTTCCTGCTCAAACACCGCCAGCAGCCCGTCGCCAAGGTATTTGTCCACCGTGCCACCGGCCCCAATGACCGAGGGCACAATGGCATCAAAGAAACGGTTTAACAGAAAGACCACATCATAGGGCAGCTGGCCCGTGGTGCGCGCGGTGAACCCGCGCATGTCCAGAAACAGGATCGCCATATTGCGCTCTTTGCCAAGGCTCTGGTGCGCCCGCACCCGTCCACCATCGCTGTTAAAGACCCGCAAAACCGTGGCAGGCTGCACCGGCCGCAATTGGCAAGCCAGCCGCGCATTGGGCGGTGCATTCACCGCCGCCAGACTGGCCTCTTCTTCCGGGCTGGGCGGCGGAAGATGCTCTGCCCCCTCCTCAACAATCACGCGGCAGGTGGTGCAGCGTCCACGCCCGCCACACATCGCCAGATGCGCCACACCGGAGGCGCGCGACATCTCCAAAAGCGTCATGCCGGGCTGCCCCGAAATCTCAGGACCGGAGACATATTTGATCCGCACAGCGCCCCGCCGCGCTAAGAGCCGCCGCGTTGCCATGGCGATGACCACCCCAGCCAGCACCGCTGCAAATGCCCAGATCGCGATGGTGCTCCGCTGATGCAGCGTGGCAAAGGCCTCCGCCGACAACCAGTTGTAATACTCCGCCAACGCCGGAAACACATCCGGGTCCCGCAGCGCAGCCGATTGCAGCCGCCCCTGCACCATAAAGCCAGCCAGCGCAAACGCCGGCACCAGCACACCAAAGGCAATAAACGCCGGCAGCACCCGCTCCCAGAAATCCTGCGTGCGCAGCCAGAAATGCACACCCATACAGCCATGCGCCCATGTGATCAGCAGCAGCGCCGCCTGTTTCCAGCCGCTGCCAGTGTTCCAGATCAACCCGACGATATAGCCCATCTCGTCATTGAGCAGGAAAACCTCATGCGCCATCCGCGTGTGCACCACATGGGTGATCAGCAGGAAGGGGATCGTCAGCCCCAGCGCCACTTGAATCCACTCCCAGATCGGCACCCGCAGCGTCCGCCGCCGCGCCAGACGCCACAACGCCAGCCCGCCGTGCAACAGAAACGCGCCATAAAGCACCACACTGCCCAGAAAGCTGCGGTGCACCAGCTCGCGCATGTCCTGAAACGCTTCCGCCAGATCCAGCGAAATCAGCCCCAAGCCGATGTTGAGAAAATGCACCAGCACATAGGCAAACAGGATCAGGCCGGACACAATCCGCACCCGCACCCGCCAGTTGCCTTTCCAAAGAGTATTCATATGCGCCCGTTCAAAAATGTTGCCCTGCCTCAAACTGGCCAACACCCCCACCAGCGTCAAGATCACCCTCTGCGCCCTCGCGCAGATGTGCTGTGCGCGCGATCTTTCCAACACGCTCTTGCCCAGCCGGCTGCATCACACCCCGTTTTCTGTTAGACTTGCTAGAATAGGCCCGCAAAGCCCGCCGCGCTGTATCCCGGCACGCGGCATACTCCGCACTGTTGATGTTTCTCTGGTATCTCGTTTTTTCAGGAGTCCCCCATGGCCGCACCCGCTTCCCCGCTCAGCGATCTCAACAGAGATCTGGGCGATCTTTACAACGACATCGATTACTTCTCGACGCCCCTCAAAGACGTGCATGATGCGCTCAGCGCACTGGAGCGGATCGAAAAAACTCCAAACCGCATGAAAGACAAGGTCAAAGAGATCCACTCGGTTCTCTCCAACCTGCAAAAAGCCTGCAAAGCCGCCACCTGGCTTCCGGAGGTTGGCGAAGAGGCCAAATTCGCAGCTGAAACGCTGGACAGCATCAACACGGTCCTTGGCGAGGTGCAGACCGTACTGGGTGACATTCAAAAGGATGTCGACAAGGCCACGGAAGCGTTTTTTGAACTCAAAAAACCGGTCGATACCTCTTGGGCCGCGATTGCAAATGTCGAAGGGTTTCTGGAACGCGCCGAAACCGTCACGGCAGCGCTGCTCAAACATTATGACGGCTGCGAGACACCCGCTTCCGTCAACCGCTGCGCTGCGGCGCTGGATCAGCCACTCGCCCCCATTGTGCGCCCTTTAAACGACGCCAAAGATCAGGCGCAGAGCGCCCTCAATGCGGCAGAGCGCGCGGGGGAGGCTGTGGTGAACGCGCTTACAAAGGCGGTGGATTTCAGCGATTTCATCGAAAAGACCTATGCAGGCCTCAAGCCGATCCGGGACGCCATTCACGCCATCAGCTCCGCCCTTGCTCAACTCGCCCACTATGGGCAAACCCAAATCGAAACGGTGCTGGCGTATGGCAAACGACTCGCGAAAGGAACCTATCGTAGGATCAAAGGTCTTCTCGACCAAATCGACCGCGAATTGCACAAACTCAAGAAGAAGTTCACCGATTGGGCTTTCAAACCCATCCGCGACGCAATGCAAAAGGCACGGGATCTGCTTCAAGCGGAACTCAACAAACTGCCCGATTTTGACCCGGCCAAGGCAGCCATGACCGCGGTGCAAGCGCTGCTGGCACAAATTGAACAGGCGATCAACAGCTTGGCCAGCACCTGCGCCGATCTCTTCTCTGGCAAAACCCCCATCGGCAGCACAGCTTAGGAGCGCTGCCCCTGACGCATCAGGGATTTGGCCACTCTGAGGTCATTTCAGCCGGCTTCATTCCGCCACAAATACTCCCCCGGGGGGGGGAGCGTGGCGCAGCCACGCTGGGGGCTGGCCCCCTCCAACAATCAAAACAAACGGGGCCGCAGCATGTGCCGCGACCCCGTCAATGGTCCGATGTCAAACAGCTCAGCTGTTTTCGGCCACAAAACGCTCCGCATCCAGCGCTGCCATACAGCCCATGCCTGCGGATGTGACCGCCTGACGGTAGACGTGATCGGTTAGATCGCCTGCCGCAAACACGCCGGGGATGGAGGTTTTGGAGGTGCCGGGCTCGACCTGCACATAACCGCCGTTGTGCAGCTCCAGCTGATCTTTCACCAGCTCGCTTGCAGGCGCGTGGCCGATGGCGATGAACACGCCTTTTGCCGGGATCTCGGTGATCTCACCGGTCTCCACATGCTTCACCTTCACGCCGGTCACGCCTTTTGGCATCTCATCGCCCACAACTTCATCGAGCTCGTGGAACCAGAGGGTTTCGATCTTCTCGTTCTTGAACAGACGGTCCTGCAGGATCTTTTCTGCACGCAACTCGTCCCGACGGTGGATCAGGGTCACTTTGGAGGCAAAGTTCGTCAGGAACAGCGCTTCCTCAACAGCAGTGTTGCCGCCGCCCACAACCACGATCTCCTGGCCGCGATAGAAGAAGCCGTCACAGGTCGCACAGGCCGACACGCCAAAGCCTTTGAAAGCCTCTTCGCTCTCAAGGCCCAGCCACTTTGCGCGCGCGCCAGTCGCCAGAATGACCGCATCCGCGGTGTAAAGCGTGCCGCTGTCGCCTTTGGCTTTGAACGGGCGTTCGCTCAGGTCGAGATCGGTGATGATGTCGCCGATGATCTCACAGCCCATCGCGCGGGCGTGCTCTTCCATCTTCTGCATCAGCTCCGGGCCCTGCACTTCCACGAAGGAAGGATAGTTCTCCACCTCGGTGGTGGTGGTCAGCTGGCCGCCGGGCTCGATACCCTGCACCAGCACAGGCTCCAGCATTGCGCGGCTTGCATAAACACCCGCAGTATACCCCGCAGGCCCCGACCCGATGATCAGAACCTTGGTGTGTTTTGTCTCGGCCATGAAGGCACCTTTCTGCATTGCAAAATCTAAGTCGGTAGCCGATATAGCCATCCCCGCCCCGCAGGGAAAGCCCAAGACCCAAAAGCGGAACACTCTGCTCAACAAACAAGCGTGAGTAGGAAATCCGCAAAAGGATATTGCGCTAACACGAAACAATATTGCGCGCGCGCCCTTTGGTGATATAACAACCGCGAATTTGACCAATGAGACAGAGACATGCCCGGACACCGGCTTGATCCGATTGATCGCAAAATCCTCGCAGAGCTTCAGGCCGACGGCCGCATGACCAATGTCGAACTCGCCAAACGAGTCGGCATCTCTGCCCCGCCCTGTCTGCGCCGCGTGCGCACGCTGGAGGACGCCGGCTATATCCGTGGCTACCACGCCGATGTGGACAGCCGCGAACTTGGCTTTGAGGTGCAGGTCTTTGCCATGGTCGGGCTTGTGTCTCAGGCCGAAGTGGATCTCTCCGCCTTTGAGGAACGCTGCCGCCAATGGCCACTTGTGCGCGAATGCCACATGCTCAATGGCGAGGTGGATTTCATCCTGAAATGCGTGGCGCCTGATCTCAGCACTTTCCAGACCTTCCTCACCGAAGAGCTGACCAGCGCTGACAATGTGGCCAGCGTAAAAACCTCTCTGGTGATCCGTGGTGCCAAAGATGCCCCCGGCGTGCCGTTTGAGGTGCTCGAAGAACGTCTCAGCCGCGACGCCTGAGCCCATACCCAAGCTTTGAGACCATATGGACGCGCTCTCGGCGCGTCATGACTGCTGTGCAAACCAGCCCTGTATCATCTCAAGCAATGCGGAAAAGGCCGGAGACAGCGCCGACACGGGCCGATAGGCCGCCGAAGCGCGCCACACAGGCTGCAGTGCGCTTTGCGAAAGCACCCGCAACCGCCCACCCTCCACGTAAGGCCGGAGCAGGTGGCGCGGCGCGCAGGTCAGCATATTCCCGTTTTGCACCACATCCATAATCATGTCGTATTGATCCGTGGTCAGCGTGGTGCGCAGCGGTTCCGCTGACGCCCCGCCCATGGCCGCAATCTGCGCCTGCAGATCACTCGGGATTTCCGGAAGGCTGAGCGGATAGGCCGCAATATCCTTGAGCGACAGCGCCTGCGCTCCCTGCAACGGATGCGCAGGCCGCGACGCGATCTGCATCGGCTCTTCAAACAGCGGCTGCAGCATCACATCCGGGCCACAGGCCTCCGCATTCAGCGCCCCAATCCCGAGATCCAGACGCCCCGCCGCCACATCCTTGGTGATCTGATCCGCCGAACTGGTCTGCAGGGTCAGTTGAAAATCCGGATAGGCCCGACAAAACGCAGGCACCACCTGACGCAACACCCCGTGGATCACCACCGGCCCCGCCGCCACTCTCAGCGAGCCGCGCTCCCCTCCGGCCAGCAGGCCCAGCTCATCCTCCAGCCGGTTGAGGCGGGACAGGATATCCGGCGCTGTCTTCAGGATATGATGCCCAAAGACCGTCGGCTCTGCCCCTTTCTTGGAGCGCAAAAACAGACGCACCCCCAGCCGTTCCTCAAGCGTGTTGATGCTGGCCGTCAACGCAGGCTGGCTCAGGTTCAGACGCTGCGCTGCCTGATTGAAGGTGCCCAGCTCGGCAATGGTCAGGATCTGCTGCAAATGGCGCGGGGTCAGCATCACGGCTCCTTGTTATAGATCTTATCTATAACATATGCAGATTAATTCCATTATTCCTTTAATATGCCACGGTCTATTTTCTCCCAAGTTTTTGAGGAGACCCCATGACCTTCAACGCCAAAGCCCCGCCCCTGGCCGGTTTGTTCCTGTGCTGTCTCGCACTGGCGAGCCCCGGCACAGCCTCTGCGCACGCAGCCGAATCCCACACCAAAGCCGCCAATGCTGCTGTGCAGGCGCAGCTGGATTTTAGCAACCAACAGGATTTCGAGGACGCCCAGCGCGGCTTCATTGCCACCATCGAGCCTGCGATCATCACCAATGACAACGGCGATGTGGTCTGGGACATGGAGCGCTATGACTTTCTGTCAGGCCCCGCGCCTGACACGGCCAACCCCAGCCTGTGGCGGCAAAGCCAGCTCAACGCCCTGCATGGGCTCTTTAAAGTCACCGACCGGATCTATCAGGTGCGCGGCTTTGATCTCGCCAATATGACTCTTATTGAGGGGGACACCGGCTGGATTGTCATCGACCCGCTCACCACCAATGAAACCGCCCGCGCCGCGCTCGCCTTAGCCAACCGCGAGCTGGGGGAGCGCCCGGTGAAGGCGATCATCTACACCCACAGCCACGCCGATCACTTTGGCGGTGCGCGCGGCATCATCAGCGAAGAAGAACAGGCCGCAGGCGACATCCGCATCATCGCGCCCGAAGGCTTCATGGAACATGCGATTTCCGAAAATGTTCTGGTCGGCAACACCATGGCCCGCCGCTCTGCCTATCACTTTGGCAATGTGGTGCCTGCCGGACCGGAGGGCCAGATCGGCTCTGGCCTCGGGCAAAGCACCGCCACCGGCGTTGTCTCACTTGTTGCGCCCAATGAAACCGTGTCAGAAACCGGCGCCATGCTGACCGTGGACGGGATCGACATCGAATTTCAGATGGCCCACGGCGCTGAGGCCCCCTCTGAGTTCATGTTCTATTTCCCGCAGTTCAAAACGCTCTGTCTGGCGGAAACGGTGAACCACACGCTGCACAACACCTACACCCTGCGCGGCGCGCGCGTGCGCGATGTGCTGGCCTGGACCCACTATATCAACGAATCCCTTCAGATGTTCGGCGACCGCACCGAGATCGCCTTTGGCAGCCACCACTGGCCGAGTTGGGGGCAGGAGCGGATCAACACGCATCTGATCACCCAGCGCGACGCCTACCGCTTTATCCATGATGAAACCCTGCGTCTGGCCAACCACGGCCACGGCCCGCGCGAGATCGCCAATCTGATCGAAATGCCCGAACCCCTCGCACAGGTCTTTGCCAACCGCGGCTATTACGGCAGCGTCAAACACAATGCGCAGGCGGTCTACAATTTCTATCTCGGCTGGTTCAACGGCAACCCTGCTCTGCTTGATCGCCTGCCCCCGGTGGACAGCAGCACCCGCTATGTCGCGGTGATGGGCGGGGCTGATGCGGTTCTGGAAAACGCGCAACGCGCTTTTGAAGACGGCGAATACCGCTGGGTCGCGGAGCTGGTGAACCACGTGGTCTATGCCGATCCCGAAAATGAACAGGCCCGCACCCTGCAGGCCGCCGCCCTGCGGCAGATGGGCTATCAGGCCGAAAGCGGCAGCTGGCGCAATTTCTACCTCAGCGCAGCACAAGAGCTGGAAAACGGTGTGCGCCCCGTCCCTGCCCCGCTGCCCGGTCCGGACACGGTGAAAGGCATGTCCCTTGATCTGTTCTTTGATTTTCTCGGGGTGAAGCTCAACCCGGAGCTGGCAAAAGACGCGGAAATCATCATCAACTTCGACTTCCCCGATCAGAACGCGCAATACATGATCGAGCTGAAAAACGGCGTGCTCAACAACACCCGTGATGTGCAATCAGACGATGCCCATGTGTCTCTGATCATGGACCGCAGCGCGCTGGACAAACTCATCCTGCAGGAGGCGGGTTTCATGTGGCTGGCCACCACCGGCGAGATCAAGTTCACCGGCAATCCGCTGGCTTTCCGCAAGCTGATGGGAATGATGGACGACTTTGACCCATGGTTTAACATCGTCACGCCATGAATTCAGACCAGACGCCGCGGCGGCATGGCCCGCTCCGGCGTCCAGCTCACACCAGCGCCAGATACTGATATTGGCGCACGCGGTTGTGCCCTGCGTCCTGAGCCGCACTCAGCCCCTGATCCGCGCGCCGCATCGCTGAATCGATGTCCTCATCCCCTTCGCGATACTCCACGCCAATCGACACCGTGCAGGACACGCTGCCCTGATCCGCTGGCAAAGCCTCCTGCTCCACCGCGCTGCGGATGCGCTCGGCAAAGTCCAAGGGCGCACGTCCCAGATCATCAGTCAGAAAAACCGCAAATTGCGCGCTGCCAACCCGCGCCGCATAGCCACCTGCCGCCGTCTGCACCTTCAAAACCTGCGCCACCATGGCAATCACCTGATCTCCGATCTTATGGCCATGGTTCTGGTTGATGGCTTTGAAACCATCGATGTCCACCAGCAGGATCGCCCCGCGCCCAAGGGCGGTATCGGAAGCAAAAAGATCAAAGAACGCAGCCCTGTTCAGCAGACCCGACAGGCTGTCATGCGCCAAAATCCGTTCGAGTTCACGATTGAGCTCATAGACACGCCACATCTTTTTCGCCGCCCAATGCGAGGCCAGAGGGGCCACAATCAACGGAACAGTCACAGAAGGCAGCAGCGCTTGAGGCGACAGGCCGGTGGGCGACAGCACAGAGGTCAGCGCTAATGAGCCTATCAGGGACGCCACCGTCACGAAAAAAACCAAAGTCCATCGATCGCGGCTGTTCTTAATATTCACGCGCCAGAAACCCTTACTCATTCCCTGTCCCTTTATGCGCCAAACACGGGCGAAGCCAAATAGATTGCTCCCCCCTCTATTTGCATGACCAAACGTAAAGAAAATCATTCCGCCAGGATGACAGCGGCCTCCGCCTGCAAAATCTCCGCCAAAACCGCCGCGCCGCGTGTGGGTTCTGACCGCATCGGCTCCATCAGGGCAATATCGCGGTGCGCCTCCGGGTGATCGAGCTTGCGCAGCCCCACATTTGTGCCCCGCCGCACCTCCGTCGCCGCATAGACGCTGGGCAGCACCGCCACCCCCGCGCCGCTGGCCGCCATCAGCCGGATCGCATCCAGACTGGTGCCCTCATATTCATCCGACACCCGCCCGCCCGCGCGCAGGGCCAACCCTTCCACAATATGCGAAAGCCTGTGTTTGCGCCCCAAGGTCAGCAGGGTTTCATTCTGCAGCACCTCAAGCGTCATCGCCTCACCTTCTGCCTGCGGATGATCCAGTGCAAAGGCCGCCCAGAGCGCCTCGGTAAAGAGGGGCATAGCCCGCGCGCCCATATGGTCCTCAGGTGTGGAGATGATCATATCAAGCCGCCCGCTGCGCAGCCCTTCTTCCAGATCATGGGTGCTTTCCTCCCGGATCACGAGGCGCAGGTCCGGATGTTCCGCATGCAAGCGACGCACCACGCCGGGCAGCAGATACGGCCCGATTGACGGCAACACGCCCAGCCGCAGCCGCCCCTGAAAAATCCCGCCCCCGCGCGCCACCGCGCGCAAATCCTCCATTTCATGCAGGATCATCCGCGCCCGGCGCACCACCTCTTCGCCCACAGGAGTAGGCTTGGCCCCACCGCGCCCGCGCAGGAACAAGGTGGTGCCCAGATCCGCTTCCACCTCAGCCAGCTGCGCAGAGAGGCTCGGCTGGCTCACATTTAACCGATCCGCCGCCACACCAATCCGCCCGGTCTCAGCCACCGCCACGATATATTCCAACTGCCGCAATGTCGGGCGCATTTCATAGCCTCAAACTATACAAATCGAAGAAATCTTATATTTGAACAAATGTTTCGCACAAGAGATATGAGGCCAAATGCAATGCCTCCCGCTGCCTGATCTCTTTGGCGGCATGACCAAGGACCGCTCTATGGATCTCCGACGACCCGACCCGCACTGATCCTCTGATCACCGGCACCTCCCCCTGAAAATTCAAGAAAGTCTCGCTTATGGACCTCTCCCTCGCTGCTTTGGCGGGCAACTTGCTTGCGCCCACAATTCTGTTTTTCCTCCTCGGCCTGATCGCCGCTTTTGCCAAAAGTGACCTCTCCATCCCGGAGGGCGCAGCCAAGATCATGTCGATCTACCTGCTGCTCTCCATCGGCTTCAAAGGCGGGGCCGCCGTGGCTGTCAGCGGGATCAGCAACGCGCTGATCCTTTCTCTGGTCGCCGGGATCGTGCTCTCCTTTGTGCTGCCCTTTGTCGCCTTTGGCCTGCTCTCGATCATGACCCGTCTCGACCCGCTCAACGCCGCTGCGGTGGCGGGCCACTATGGCTCCATATCCATCGTCACCTTTGTCACCGCCGTGAGCCTGCTGGAAGGGCGCGGCATTGACAGCGAGGGCTTCATGGTCGCCGTCGCCGCGGTGATGGAGGTGCCCGCCATCATGTCCGCCCTCTGGCTTGCGGCCCGCAAAGGCGGCGGTGCGAAATTTGACAGTAAACTGGCCCACCACATCCTTGGCAATGGCTCGATTGTGCTGCTGCTTGGTGCCTTTGCCATCGGCGTCACCACCGGTCAGGAAGGCCTTGCACAGATGGAACCCTTTATAATCGTACCCTTCACCGGCGTGCTTGCCCTGTTCCTGCTGGACATGGGCCTGTCCGCCGGCCGCAGCCTGATTGAACACCGCAAAGAAATCTCCGGCGGGGTGCTGATCTTTGGCTGTGTGATGCCGCTGATCGGATCCCTCTTTGGCTGGGGCGCGGGGGAGCTTGTGGGCCTGTCGATGGGCGGCACCTTCCTTTTGATGGTGCTCTGCGCCTCTGCTTCCTACATCGCCGTGCCCGCTGCCATGCGCCTCGCGCTGCCGCAGGCCAAATCCGGCATCTACCTGTCGCTGGCACTCGGGGTGACCTTCCCCTTCAACCTGACATTCGGCCTGCCGATCTACTTCTATCTGGCAAGCCTCTCCGGCTGAACCACGTGTTCTACCGCGTGGCGGGAGCCCCCAGGCTCTCGCCCTGCTCTGCCTGCCGGTAAGCGCGTGGCGACATGCCGGACCAGCGCTTGAAAGCGCGCGAAAAGGCGCTCTGCTCGGAAAATCCGGTGAGAAAGGCAATCTCGATCAGCGAATAGGACGAGCCCAGCACCAGTTGTTTGGCCAATTGATGCCGCGCTTCATCCACCAGCGCCTGAAAGGTCTGCCCCCGCTCAGACAGCCGCCGTTGAAAGGTGCGCTCCCCCAGCCCCATGATCCCGGCCACCTCGGCCAGCTGAGGCACACCACCGCTGAGCAGCTTGGTGATCTCCTCCACCACCAAGGCATCAAACGGGCGCGCCTTGCTGTCTTCCTCTTCCAGCGCCTGATCCAGATGCGCCGTCAGATATTGCCAGATCGCCGCATCCCCCACCGCGCAGGGCTGCTCAACCTCGGCCATGTCAAAATGGATCGCATCTCGCGGCGCATCAAACTCGGGCATCACGCCAAAATGATCCAGCAAAGCCGCCTTGCTGCCCTCCCGCGTGTGGCTGAATTCCACCTTTGTCGGGGTCAGCGCTGTCTGCGTCGCTTCCCGGCACAGCACCAATGTGGTCGCCATCGCCGCCTCATTGGACAGCGCACTGCCCAGCCGCGCCACCGCCGGTCCCTTCATTGACCAGACATAGGCGCCCCCCTCAGGTTCCGCCGCAAACTCCGACACCCGATTGTGCAGCCGCACATATTGCTGAAGCCGCTGCAATCCCTGCCGCACCGTCGGCGCAGATTTGAACGCAAGCCCGAACACGCCAAACTCATCGCAGCGCATGCTCTGGCTTGTGCGCATATGAAACTGCAGATCGGGCCATTCGCTCTGCGCAATCGCTTCAATCAGGCTCAGATAGGCCGCAATCGGCACCATCACCGCAGGATCTTGCACCTGCTCCGGGGTCAATTCGATGATCTTATAAAGTGGCGCCTTATCGGGCAGCTTCACAGCCTGCTCGATCTGCTTGCGCGCATACATCGCTGACACTGCCGTCACGCGCTTGCCCCCTGTTCACCCATAAATTGCATCAATCACGCGCACCGCCCACCGATCACGCTTTCGTGATCGACACTTTGACCTTTGGCATCTGCTGTCAAGTCTTTGGCACGTGGCGTCAATATTTGGCGGCTGTGCTGCGGTATCTCTGAGCACATCAGACACACACCGCCCAAGCACTCCTCCACGCAGACGGCGGCCTCCATTCAAAACCGCGCATCCTCCCCGCGCCAAACAGACCAAAGGAATACAACCATGACGTTTTCCATTCCGCAAATTGGCAAATCTCTGGCCCTCGCCGCACTGGGCGGCAGCCTCACCATCACCGCAGGCGCGCTGATCCTCGGCCTTGGCAGCTCTGCCGCGGGCGCCCCCGGCCTGCCATCCCCCACCGAGATCGCCGCCCTGCACGTGCCTTTCGCGCTCTGACATCGCATTCGGGGTGATCCCTGTCCCTATGTACACCCCGATCCGGCAGCCACACTTCCCCCCTCGCGCAACCCAAGCGCCTCCCGTGGCTGCCCCGCACCGCCTCCGACAGTGGCTCTCCTTCGCTGTCGGGGGCGGCACAGGCCTCCGCACGCCTCCGTCGCTTCAAAAAACCTGTCTCACACAGCGAGTTTTTCCATGCATGTTCTCACCGTATTAGATCACCCGACCCCCACCTGTTTCACAGCCGGCGCCGCCAGACGCTTCATCGCCGGCCTCAAATCCGCAGGCCACACCACGGAACTCGCGGATCTGCACGCCGAAGACTTCAATCCGCTCTGGTCCCTTGCAGACATCTCCGAAGAAGGCGCGGAGGATGTCGCCCAAGAACAGGAACGCATTGCCCGCGCCGACGCAATCTGTCTGGTGTTTCCGCTTTATTGGTGGGGCATGTCCGCCAAGATGAAGGGCTGGGTCAACCGCGTCTGGATGCCCAACGACGCCGCCAATCAGAACACCGCGCCCACCCTGCGTGACGCCCATCTGAAATCCGGCCTGATGCTGGTCCCCGCCGGGCCACGCAGCGACCGGGTGGAGCGCAAAGGCCATGCCCCGGCGCTGGACACCACATGGATGATGGGCGCCGCTGGCGATTTTGGCGCCCTGCCCCGACGACTGGAGCTGCTCATTGGCAGCTCCGCCTCAGAGCAACGCCGCGACATGCTGCTTGAGCGTTGCTTCACCATCGGCCAGACCCTGCCTGCACCGGCCACCATCCGCAAAAATTGACACCAGCTCTGGTGGGGGCCCTGCGCATTTTGGGGCTGGGCCGCAAAGCTGCGATGCGCGGCCCAAAATCTCCCTTCCCCCGCGCCGCAACCCATGGCAACGTCGCGCCATGACACAGCCTCTTACCAGCCCCAACGGCACCCCCATCAGCCGCTTCGCCTTTGGCACCATGCAATTTGGCGAAGGTGCCAGCGCCACAGACAGCGCCGAAATGTATGAGGCCTGCCGCGCGGCGGGCATCAACCACTTTGACACCGCCCATGTCTATACCTCCGGAAAATCAGAGGAAATTCTGGGCGAATTGATCAAGGACCACCGCGACGATCTGGTGATCGCCACCAAGGCGGGCTACACCGGCGGCGCAGGCGCGGCCAATCTTGCCGCACAGTTTGAACTCTCCCGCCAGCGGTTGCAGCTCGATCAGGTCGACATCCTCTATCTGCACCGCTTTGATGAAGAGACCCCGCTCGCGGAAACCCTCGATTTCTTTGCCGAGCAGAAGTCTGCCGGAAAAATCAGATACGTTGGCCTCTCAAACTTTGCCGCCTGGCAGGTGGTCAAAGCCGCATGGACCGGCGCAGCGAAAGACCTATCCATCGACGTGCTGCAACCGATGTACAGCCTTGTGAAACGTCAGGTGGAGGTGGAAATCCTGCCCATGTGCGCCGATCTTGGTATTCTTGCGGCCACCTATTCGCCCCTTGGCGGCGGGCTGCTCACCGGCAAATACAGCGCGGAGACTGGCGCGGGTCGGCTGAGCACCGACAGCCGCTATGCCGCACGCTATGGCGTGGATTGGATGCACACCGCCGCCACGCAGCTCACCGCCATCGCCGCTGAGCGCGATGTCCACCCCGCCACGCTGGCCGTGGCCTGGGCCGCACGCCACAGCACCGCTCCCAGCCCGATCCTGTCTGCGCGCACCGCCGCGCAGCTTACGCCCTCTCTGGCAGCGGTCTCCTTTGACATGGACGATGCGCTTTATGAACAGCTCACCTCGCTGACACCGACACCGCCGCCTGCCACCGACCGGCTTGAGGAGGCATGATAGATTTCCTGATCATCGGCGGCGGCATCGCCGGACTGTCCGCAGCGGCGCGGCTGGCGCCGATGGGCAAAACCCTTGTTCTGGAACGGGAAACCGCGCTTGGCTATCATGCCTCCGGGCGCTCTGCCGCGATGTTTGAGCAGAACTACGGCCTGCCCAGCACCGTCGCGCTCAGCCGCGCGAGCGCGGATTTCTTTGCCACAACAGACGGCGGCTTCCTCTCCCCCCGAGGCGTGATGTTTCTCGCCAAATCCGAGGACCGCGCGGCCTTTGAGCAGGCCTGCGAGAGCTTTGAGGCCACGCCAATCTCCACAGAAGACGCCTGCACGCGGGTGCCCATTCTGCGGCCAGAGATCGCAGGTTTCGCAGCCATGCACGAAGAGGCCTCTGACATCGACACGGATCGCCTGCTGCAATGGTGTGCCAAAACCTGCCGCGCCCATGGTGGGGAGGTGCGCACCGGCCAGACCGTCACCGAAATCACCCGCACCAAATCAGGCTGGCAGGTGGTCGCGGGGGGTGAGACCTATGAGGTCAAACTCCTGCTGAACGCCGCCGGAGCCTGGGCGGATCAGATCGCCCTCCTCGCGGGCATTGCCCCACTCGGCATCACCCCGATGCGCCGCTCCATGGCGCGCATACCCGCCCCCGGCGGCCATGATCTGCGCCACTGGCCCATGCTGCTGGATGTGCATGAACACTGGTATGCCAAACCCGATGCGGGCAGCCTGATTGTCTCCCCCGCCGAAGAGGACCCGATGGCGCCCTTTGACGCGTGGCCTGATGACATGGTGCTGGCCGAAGGTCTTGCCAGATATCAGGAATTTGTCTCTGAGGAGGTCACCCACCTTGAAGCCAGCTGGGCCGGGCTGCGCAGCTTCACACCAGATCGCAACCTTGCGCTTGGCCCGGATGGCAGTGATGCGGCCTTTATCTGGGTTGCCGGTCAGGGCGGCTATGGCTTCCAATCCGCCCCAGCCGCCTCCCAGCTGATCGCCGATCTGATCGCGGGCCGACCCTCAGAGCTCGACACCGCCACCCGCAACGCCCTTGACCCAAGGAGGTTCTCCCGATGCCCCGCCGCCTAAACCTGCCTGACAGCGCCTCCGTGGCCACGCCGGACACCGCTGGCAAACTCTTTGCCCCCTCTGCCGCGCGCAATGTCGCCCCTCTGATCGACGCGTTGAAAGACCTTCTGCCCGCAGAGGGCGAGGTTCTTGAAATCGCCAGCGGCACCGGACAGCACATCGCCGCCTATGCCGAAGCCTTCCCCGCGCTCACCTGGCGCCCCACCGAAATTGACACCACCCGCCGCGCCAGCATTCAGGCCTATGTGAACGAAAGCAGCCTCACCAATCTCGCCGCCCCTCAGGATCTGGACGCCACCGCCCCCGGCTGGGCGGCGCAGGTTGGCGCACCAGATGTGATCCTGCTCAGCAATCTTTTGCATCTGATCAGCACAACTGAGGCACAGACCCTGATTGCCGAAGCCGCCAAGGCGCTGGCCCCGGGCGGTCAGCTGCTGATCTATGGTCCTTTCAAACGCGATGGCGTGCTGGTCAGCGAAGGCGATCAGCGCTTTGACGCAGACCTGCGCGCACAGGACCCGGAGATCGGGTACAAATCTGACACCGACGTCGATGCCTTCGCCACTTCACACGGGCTTTCCAAAGGCACCCTGACCGAGATGCCCGCCAACAACCTGTTGCTGCAACAGAAGAAACCACTGTAATAGCGGGAAAAGGGCGGCGGTCCGGCCATGATGTACGCTAGCAAAGCGCTTGAGTGCTTTCCGCAGGCTGACATCCCGCGCGCCACGCCCTAAGGTGCACACAACCATAGCTAAAATGATTGGACCTCCAATGCGCACATCTCTGATTTGTTCCGCCCTGCTCGCGCTTGGGCTCACCGCAGCCTCCCCCGCCCTCGCCTCTGAGGATTGGGATCTGGACGCGGATGGCACCATCACCTGGGCTGAGATGGAAGAGATGCGCAAACGCACCTTTGAGGCCTTTGATGCCAATCAGGACGGCAAGCTCGACAACGCCGAATACAGCGCCTTTGACGAGGCCCGCGCCAAAGAGGCCGAGGCCCATCCAACCTCACTGTCCAACCGCGCGGTGCAAGGGCTGAGCCGCGCCACCACCGATCTCAATCTGGATGGCATGGTCACCCGTGACGAGATGAACACCCGCCTGCGCGCGTGGTTCTCCAGCATCGACAAAGACGGTGACGGCGTGATCACCAAAGGCGAATATTAAACGCCGCGCGCTTTTTTACACCGCCCCGACCAAAACAAAACGCCCCGCAAATCTGCGGGGCGTTTCTTGTTTCGTGAGCAGACTTAGCCGTCTTTCCGAATGGTTTCGTTCTTCGGATCGTAAGGGCTGTCACAGGTCACAACCGCATCCCACAGCTTGTCCTGCATCTTCACTTTCAGCTTGGTGCCTTCCACCGCCAGCTCAGGCTTCACATAGCCCATGCCGATGGATTTCTCGAAGGCCACGGAATAGCCACCAGAGGTCAGACGGCCAACGCGCTCACCTTCTGGGGTGTAGAGCACTTCGCGGCCCCAAGGATCCGCATCTTCCGGCCCGTCGATCAGCATGGTGCAGCACTTGAAGCGCACGCCCTTGGCTTCCATTTCGGCCTTGCCGTGGAACTCTTTGGACAGGTCGATAAAGCGCGGCAGGTCGGCTTCTGCCGGGGTCGCATCGCGGCCCAGCTCGGTGCCAAACGCACGGTAGGATTTCTCCTGACGCAGCCAGTTCTGCGCACGGGCGCCAACCAGCTTCATGTCAAACTCCGCACCCGCGTCGACCAGCAGATCCCAGAGGTAGTTCTGCATCTCGATCGGGTGGTGGAGTTCCCAGCCAAGCTCACCGGTGTAGGCCACACGGATCGCGTTCACAGGGCACATGCCCAGCTCGATCTGGCGCGCAGACAGCCAAGGGAAGCGCTTGTTGGACAGCGCGGTGCTTGGATCGGCGTCGCTGATGACCTTTTTCAGCACATCGCGGGATTTTGGCCCGGCAATCGCGAACACACCCCACTGCGTGGTGACGTCCTGGATTTCGATGTAGCCGAACTCTTCCATCTTGTCCTCGGCCGCTTTGCGCAGGAAGTCTGCGTCATATTCGGTCCAGGCACCTGCGGAGACGATGTAGTAGTTGTTCTCGCCGTTGCGCACGATGGTGTATTCGGTGCGGGTGGTGCCTGCTGCGGTCAGCGCATAGGTCAGGTTGATACGACCGACCTTTGGCAGCTTGTTACAGGTGAACCAGTCAAGGAACTGGGTCGCACCGGGGCCTTTGACAACGTGCTTGGTAAAGGCGGTTGCGTCGATCAGGCCAACACCTTCACGGATCGCTTTGGCCTCATCCACGGCATACTGCCACCAGCCGCCACGGCGGAAGGAGCGGTTTTCCTCGTCAAAGTTGGATGGTGCGTCCACTGGGCCGTAGTAGTTCGGACGTTCCCAGCCGTTCACCCAGCCAAATTGCGCGCCTTTTTCTTTCTGACGGTCAAAGGCAGGCGAAGTACGCAGCGGACGACATGCCGGACGTTCTTCATCTGGGTGGTGCAGGATGTAGACGTGCTCATAGCACTCTTCGTTCTTGCGTGCCGCAAACTCGGTGGTCATCCAGTTGGAGGAATAACGCTTCGGGTCGAGGCTCGCCATGTCGATGTCGGCTTCGCCGTCCACCATCATCTGCGCGAGGTAGTAGCCGGTGCCGCCTGCCGCGGTGATGCCGAAGGAGAAGCCTTCTGCCAGCCACATGTTGCGCAGACCCGGTGCCGGACCCACCAGCGGGTTGCCATCTGGAGTGTAGCAGATTGGGCCGTTGAAATCGTCTTTCAGGCCGGATTCGGCACAGGAGGGCACACGCTCGGCCATCGCCATATACTGATCCGCGATCCGGTCGAGATCCAGCGGGAACAGGTCCGCACGGAAGCTGTCTGGCACACCGTGCTCAAAGCGCGCAGGTGCGCCCTTTTCATAGATGCCGAGGATCCAGCCGCCACGCTCTTCACGCGCATAGGATTCATTGTCGGCGTCGCGCACAACGGGGTGCTCAGGGTTGCCCGCTTCACGCCATTTGACCAGCTCAGGGTCCTGATCCATCACGATGAAAGTGTGCTCCACCGGGATCGCTGGCATCTTGATGCCCAGCATCTTTGCGGTGCGCTGTGCGTGGTTGCCCGAGGCGGTCACAACGTGCTCGGCAGTGATCACCACCTGCTCATCGGATTCAATCAGGTTGCCGCCTTTTTCCACCATCTTGGTGCAGGTGACTTCCCAATGCGTGCCGGTCCAGTGGAAGGCATCGGCCTGCAGCTTGCGGTGAATTTCCACACCACGCTGGCGGGCACCTTTGGCCATCGCCTGGGTCACGTCAGCCGGGTTAATATAGCCGTCTTCGGTGTGGTAGATCGCGCCTTTCAGGTCGCCGGTTTCGATCAGCGGCCAGCGCTCTTTGATCTGATCGGGGGACAGCCACTCATATGCCACGCCGCAGGTTTCCGCGGTGGAGGCGTAGAGCATGTACTCGTCCATACGCTCTTGGGTCTGCGCCATACGCAGGTTGCCCACAACCGCAAAGCCTGCGTTCAGGCCGGTCTCTTCTTCCAGCGTTTTGTAGAAATCAACCGAGTATTGGTGGATGTGTGTTGTCGCATAGGACATGTTGAACAGCGGCAGCAGGCCAGCTGCGTGCCAAGTCGAGCCAGAGGTCAGCTCGTCCCGCTCGATCAGCATCACATCGTCCCAGCCCGCTTTGGCCAGGTGATATGCAATCGAGGTACCGACGGCACCACCGCCCACTACCAGCGCTTTGACATTCGTTTTCATAAGACAGGCGACTCCCCGCAGAAGAATGATTTTCGCTGAGTCTAAACGATTGGCCACGAATCTCTCGGTCCAGCCGACGCAATATTGTGCGAATGCGACGTGGCGTATTGGTTAAAACCCTTGCTGTGCACCCGCAGCATCGCTACACCCTCCCCACCTTAAATGGAGACAGACCAGTATGCTGATCTGCCGCTCAGTTTCGGAATGCCGCCAAGCGATCGCAGGGCTGCGCCAAAATGGCCAAAGCGTCGGTATGGTGCCCACCATGGGCTACCTGCACGCAGGCCACATGAGCCTTATCAAAACCGCCCAAGCCCACGCCGACGCCATTGCCGTGTCGATCTTCGTGAACCCCACCCAATTTGGCGAAGCCGCCGATCTGGACGCCTATCCACGGGATGTGGAGCGCGACCTCGCCCTGCTCAAAGAAGCCGGCGTCGCTGTGGTCTTCCTGCCGGAGGTGGAGACCATGTACCCTTCCGGCGATGAAACCATCGTGGAGACCACCCGCCTTGCAAACATGCTGCATGGCGAAGTCCGCCCCGGCCACTTCCGCGGCGTGACCACCGTGGTGGCGCGGCTGTTTAACATCGTGCAGCCGGATGTGGCTGTCTTTGGCGAGAAAGACTACCAGCAGCTTCAGGTCATCAAGCGCATGGTCGCGGACCTGCACATGCCGGTGCAGATCATCGGCGCGCCCACCGTACGCGAAGCCGACGGGCTCGCCATGTCGTCGCGCAACGTGCGCCTGTCGCCTGAAGACCGCGCCGCCGCGCTGGTGCTATCACGCGCGCTGGATGCCGCTGAGGCGGTGGCAGCAGATGCCGATGCCACCATCGAACAATTGCAGGCCGCCATCGCCGACACTATTTCAGCCGAGACCCGCGCCGCCCTTAAGGGGCTGGACATCGTGGCCGCCGAAACGCTCAATACCCTCACCGGGCCGCTCACCGGCCCCACCGCCATCATGATCTCCGTTGCCTTTGGCGACATTCTTCTGATTGACCAAAGAGTAGTGACCCCATGAGCAAACAAACCCAAATCCGCCGCACCACCGTTCCGCAGATTGCCGCCCGCAAAGGTGGAGAGCCGATTGTCTCGCTGACCTCCTATCACGCGCACACCGCCGCCATTGTCGACAAATACGCGGACTTCATCCTGGTCGGCGACAGCCTTGGCATGGTCATGCACGGCATGGAAAGCACCGTCGGCGTGCCGCTCGATCTGATGATCATGCACGGTAAAGCCGTGGTGCGCGGCACTCAGAAAGCGCTTGTGGTCGTCGACATGCCCTTTGGCACATATGAGGAAAGCCCCGCCGTGGCCTTCCGCAATGCCGCCAAGATCATGAAAGAGACCCAATGCGGCGCGGTGAAGCTGGAAGGCGGCAAGCGCATGGCTGAAACCATCCGCTTTTTGACCGAGCGCGGCATCCCGGTGATGGCCCACATCGGCCTCACACCCCAGTCCTCAAACGTCATGGGCGGCTTTAAGACTCAGGGTCGCGAAGAAGACAGCTGGGCGATCCACGAAGAAGACGCCCGCGCGGTGGCCGAGGCCGGTGCCTTTGCCATTGTGCTTGAGGGCATGGTTGAGCCGCTGGCCGCCAAGATCACCAAACAGATCCCGATCCCCACCATCGGCATCGGTGCTTCCGCCGAGTGTGACGGCCAGATCCTCGTGCTCGAAGACATGCTGGGCCTGAACGAATGGACGCCAAAATTCGTGAAAGTCTACGGCGACCTCGGCCCCGCCATCGAACGCGCCGTGAGCCAATACGCCGAAGAAGTCAAAGACCGCAGCTTCCCCGGCGAGGATGAAGTGTATCGGTGATCCAAATACCAAGACAAAGCCCCGACCTCTGCGTTAGGGCTTTGTTTTTCGCGCACCACGCACCAGTATTCTGAATTAGGTCGGGCTCTTAGACGGAGACCCGCGCTCAAGAAGCCCCCAAATGGCTTTGCTGAGCATCGCCCCATTGCCGTGGGGAGTGCCCGTACATCCGCTTGAACTCGCGACTGAATTGCGACGGGCTGACATAGCCCACATCCATCGCCGCCTCATTGACGGCCACACCGCTGGCGATCTTCATGGCCGCATTGCTCAGGCGCATGGACTTCACAAACTGGATCGGCGCCATGGTCGTGACCTGCTTGAACTTGCGGTGAAACACGGCCCGGCTCATGCCCGCGCGGGTCGCCATATCGTCAATCGAAATCGGCGCATCCAGATGCGAGGACACATGGGCAATCGACCGCGCAATCGCATTGCCCGCCCCAAAGGCCTGCCGCGCAAAAACGCCCGCCTCCCCCTTCAATATCGCGTAATACAACTCCCGCAGCCGCGGCTCCCCCAGAACTGCCGTATCCGTTTGACTGCGCCCCAGTTCCAAGAGCCGCTGCAAAGCTTCCGTAAACGCCGCATCCCACGCCGCCAGCCGGATCCCCTGCGCCCGCATGTCGCCTTTCATTGGCGAAAGCAGCTCTCCGGCTGTTTCCATCTCCATCGACATTTCGGTCATCCGGCGCTGATCAAGCGCGATTAGAACACCGTAAAGCGGCCGCTCCGGCGACGCCATCGGGGTGCCCGCTTTCACCGGCATCGACATCGGGCAGCACAGGTATTGGCGCTTGTCATAAAGGTATCTCTGGCCGTCCAGCACCGCCTCTTTCGCACCGCTGACGATGGCCACCACACAGGGTTCATAGACCGCTGGGACACATGGGATCTCAGAAGTGGCACGAAACAGTCGCACCCCGGCAATGCCGGTTTCCGTCAGCCCGTCCCGCTCCGTGCGTGCCGCAATGAAGTGTTTGATCGCTTCTTGGGTCATGTGACCGATCTAACGCCGCACAATCGACCATGACAACCGCATTGAGACAATCGGGCAAGCATTCAAGACAAACACGCCTATTTGGGCCGCCATACGAGAGTTATCTGCAACTGAAGGACACACATCGCATCAAGCGACTTGAAGTTTTAAGGAGACACATCATGCCCGACACCACTTTTGGCCCCCAAGGCTGGACACCGGAACAGCTCGGCCCGCAAACCGGCAAAACCTATGTGATCACAGGAGGCAATGCCGGTGTCGGGTTTCAGGCCTCCCGCATCCTTCTGTCCAAAGGCGCAAAGGTGGTGATGCTGAACCGCAACCCCGAGAAATCAACCGCCGCCATCGGCGCATTGAAGCAGGAGCTCGGCCCCACAGCCGATATCAGCTTTGTGCCCATGGACCTCTCTGAGCTTGCAAGCGTGCGCGCAGCCGCCAAGGAAATCCTGCAAACCGTACCCCGGATCGACGCGCTGATCTGCAACGCAGCCATCGCACAGGTGCCGCGCCAAAAGCTGACCGTCGACGGTTTTGAAAGCCAGCTTGGCACCAATCACTTTGGGCATTTCATGCTGTGCGGGATGCTGTTTGACCGGATCGAAAAGACCAAAGGACGGATCGTGGTGGTTTCAAGCCTTGGCTACAATATGGGCCTGAAAACGATCCAGTTTGACGATCTCAACTGGGACAAAAACTACAGCGCCAACCCTGCCTACAGCCAATCCAAGCTGGCACAGATGATGTTTGCTTATGAATTGCAGGATCGCATTGCCACCGCAGGCAAATCGGTCGAAGTCTATGTGTGTCACCCCGGCTCCTCCGCAACCTCGCTGATCAGCACCAGCGGCGGTGTTTTGACCCGCGCGATCTGGTGGCTGATGACCAAATCCCCGATGGTTCAGACCGCGGAACAGGGCGCATTTCCCGAACTCATGTGCGCCACCGAACCAGACCTGCAACAGCGCGCGCTCTACGGCCCCACCGGTCGCATGGAATTTGTCGGCCCTGTGGGCAAAGGCACACTCAACGCCCATGCCTATGACAAACCTGTCATGGTCAAATTGTGGGACGTGTCGGAAAAGGCGACGGGCTTTGCCTGGGCATTGTAGCCCCAAAGCCTCCCTGCAACCTATCAGGGCAGGAGACCAATCGTGGCGCCCTCCTGCCCCACCAAGACGCAACGTTAGATTTGTTTGACACCGCAAAAGAGACCAGATGTGTGGCTCGATTTCGCACAGAACCCCGCTCCGACAGCGTCTCAAGACAGGTAGTTAGACACCATGGCCGATCACATCCCTCCCCGTTCAAATGCGGAAAATCCCCCTGTCACAATCTCGGTCTATCGCCGCATCCTGCCCGGACGTGAGGCGGCCTATGAGGAGTGGATCCGCGGCATTTCCGAGGTGGCCTCCCATTTTGACGGCCAGCAGGGCATCAACATTCTGCGCCCCTCCGAGCAGACCGGCGGGCGCTATGTGGTGATCTACCGCTTTGACACCTATGAGCACGCCACCGCCTGGGAAAACTCCCCTGTGCGCACCGAGTGGATCGCCAAGCTGGAGGGGATCACCGACGGCGAACCCGACCGCGAAAGCGCCACCGGACTTGAAGTCTGGTTTGATCTGCCCGAAGCCCCCCGCCCCACACAGCCCCCGCGTCACAAGATGGCGGTTGTCCTGATCGCCGTGATCTTTGCACTGGTCTTTGCGCTTCAGCTCTTGCTCGGACCGGTCATGACAGGCCTGCCACGCTGGTCGCAAACCCTGATCATCGTCACCATTCAGGTGCTCGCCATGACCTACCTGATCATGCCCGTTATCACGATGTTGCTGAAAGCCTGGCTGTTCCGCAAAAAGGGCTAATTGCAAGGGCCGGAGCGGGTATTGCCCGCTCCAGTTGCAATGTCTAAAGCACCTTTGAATCCGTACTCAAAAACCTGCTTTGCGGACAAAGCAGCGGTTCAACCAAGGGGCACTTTCAGCCCACAAGCTTCTTTTGGATCGCAAATGGACTGAGGCCGAGCCATGTTTGCATTGTCGAAGAAATCTCTTTGGGTCCTGTAAATTCGAACTTCTCGCGTTCGGATGCGATGTCCGTCACCCCCATCCAGATCGCCGTCATCGTGCGAAGATCGGTGGAAACAAAAAGATCGACCTCAAATCCCGGATCTGCCCAGCACAGATCGACCTCTCCTTCCGGTTCGATAACCAGCCACCAATCGCGCTTGGTTGGCGGTAGGTCATGGTACAGAAATTGAATCACCGTGCGCCGATTGGGCAGAGGATCGGGATTTAGGTTTCGGCGCATGTCCCACATCAGAAGTGAGGGGTCGAGGTTCTTCAAAGACAAAGAAGACTCCACCCACTTCTGGCCCCACATGCCCATAGCTATCACGACTTCTCGCAAGTCTTTTCCAGCGTCTGTTAAGTGATATTCAAACACTCGACGCTCGTTGGCAGCGGGTCGTTTTTCAACGATACCAGCTTCTTCCAAGTCTTTTAAGCGTTGGGACAGCAAGGTCGGTGACATCTTCGGCACGCCACGACGAAGATCGTTGAAGCGAGTGGAACCGGCAATCAATTCCCGCATCAGGACCATCGTCCAACGCGTGCACAGAACCTCTGCGGCCATCGAGAGCGGGCAGAACTGTTTATATCCGGCGTGTGCCATGGTGTTCCCCTCCTGTCAGCTCTTGGTACCCTATCGGTAATGCCGGAACGATCCAGTCCAGAAACTGTACCACCAACTCCAGTTTCGTGACTGGAAAAGAGTCGTGAAAGTCTTCCAACCTTGGAGACAGACCGCGGACGGCAACGTTCGCTTGCTCAAAGGAGAAGTGACATGAGCGTGTTTCTGATTGCAGACATAAAGGTGACCGACGATGGATGGGTTCCAGAATATGCCGCCAATGTGCATAAGCTGGTTGAAAAACACGGGGGGCGGTACCTTTCCCGCAGCGCCAATATTGAAACCATTGAAGGAAACGACAAGGACAGCACGCTGATTGCCATTCTGGAGTTCCCGACCCGGACGGCGCTAGATGCCTTTGCATCGGACCCGGAATACGCCCCCTATGGTCAGGCGCGCCAATCAGGCAGTATCTCCAACTTCCACGTCATCGACGACACTGACATTGCGGGAGCAATCCCCTACCTCAAGGCCGGATAACCGCACCATCTGCCGGTACCGGTCCTGTTTGGACCGGTCTACTCAGCTTAACTTTGCCCAAAGCGGCCAATCGCCCTTGCTGTGGTCAACACCCTCAGAAAATCTTCCCCGGGTTCATAATCCCATCCGGGTCAATCGCGGCTTTCACTGCGGCCATCACATCTACCGCGCCGCCAAGCTCTTTGCGCAGATAAGGCTTCTTGCCCTGACCAATCCCATGCTCGCCCGTGCAGGTTCCGCCCATGGAAATCGCCAGGTCATTGAGCCAGCTGACAAAGCCCTCCGCCTTGGCGACTTCCTCGGCATTCTCCATGTCAATGAGCGGCAGCGTGTGGAAATTCCCGTCCCCCACATGGCCGACAATCGGGGCCAGCAAGCCCAGCTCCGCCGCCTTTTCCGTCGCCGCTGTGACACATTCCGCCAGCCGTGAAATCGGCACGCAGACGTCGGTCGATACCCCTTTTGCCCCGGGGCGCAGCTGCAGTGAGGCCCAATACATATCATGGCGCGCCTGCCAGAGCTTGGTGCGGTCCTCGGCCTTTGTGGTCCATTCAAAGCCTGTGCCGCCCATCTCCTCAGCGATGGCGCCAAACATCTCTGCCTGCTCGGCCACGCCAGCCTCTGAGCCGTGGAACTCCAAAAGCAACAGCGGTGTTTCCGGCAGATCGAGCTTGGAATAGGCATTGGCCGCCTTCACGCTCATCGCATCCAGCAGCTCAATCCGCGCCACTGGAATGCCGTATTGAATGGTGGCCATCACCGCCTGACAGGCCGCATCCACGCTCTCAAACGAACAGCGCGCAGAGGACATCGCCTCGGGAATACCCTGCAATTTCAACGTGATTTCGGTGATGATGCCCAAGGTGCCTTCGGCCCCCACCATCAGGCGCGTGAGATCATAACCGGCGCTGGATTTCTTGGCGCGGGTGCCGGTGCGGATCACCTCGCCTGACGGCAGCACCACCTCCAGCGCCAGAATATTGTCTTTCATCGTGCCATAGCGCACCGCATTGGTGCCGCTTGCACGGGTGGAGGCCATCCCGCCCAGCGAGGCATTGGCCCCCGGATCAATCGGGAAGAACAGGCCGCGGTCCCGCAGATGGGTGTTGAGCTGCTCACGGGTCACGCCGGGCTGCACCACGCAATCCAGATCCTGATCATTCACGGCCACAATCTTGCTCATCTCTGTGAGGTCGATGCACACGCCCCCCGCAGGCGCATTCACATGCCCCTCAAGCGAGGTGCCCGTGCCATAGGCGATCACCGGCACCTTATGGGTGGCGCAGGTTTTCACAATGGCGGAGACCTCTTCAGTGGATTTGGCAAAGATCACCACATCCGGAGCCTGCGTGGGCAGCCATGTGGTGGTGTGGCCATGTTGCTCGCGCATGGCCTGACCGGTCTGACAGGCCTCGCCAAACTGCTGCTTCAGCACTCCCAGCGCTGCCGCAATGCCCGTCTCATTGCGCTCCAAAACCTCTGCGTTTGCCATGCCTCTCCCCTTTGCAGCTCGCACCGGGCCACAGGCGAACGCAGAGCCTTTTGCTCAGATGCGCTTATTCGCCATAGGCCACCCCTTCGCGGCGGTTGTCCGCCCCGCCCTGCAACCCATCACCAATTGCGATGGCATGCAAGCCAGAGTTCAGCCCCCGCACATTCACCTCAAAACCCATCTGTGTCAGCGGGGCCTCAAAATCAGCCGCCGAGGTGCCTTCTTCCACGTCATAGGTGCCAAAACGGTTCACCAGATGCGGCAGATCAATCGCGGCCTGCACATCCATGCCCCAATCCATATGGGCAATGATGGTCTTGGCCACATAGCCGATGATCCGGCTGCCGCCCGGGCTGCCGATCACCAGCACAGGCTTGTCGTCTTTGAGCACAATTGTGGGCGCCATGGAGGAACGTGGGCGTTTGCCCGGCTCAACACGGTTGGCCACCGGCACGCCGTCATTGTGGGAGCGGAAGGAGAAGTCAGTCAGCTCATTGTTGAGCAGATAGCCCCGCGCCATCACCCGGCTGCCAAAGCCGTTTTCAATCGTGGTGGTCATCGACAATGCGTTGCCATAGCTGTCCACAATCGAGATGTGGGATGTAGAGGGCTGCGCAAAGGTCTGCCCGTCCCCCCAGTTCAGCGCATGGTCAAACTCCGGCGTGCCCGGGGCCACGCTTTCCAGCGCCTTATCACCGGACAGCAGCTCTGCCCGCGCGGCCAGATAGTCTGGCGCCACCAGTCCGGCGGTGGGCACCGGCACAAAATCACTGTCCGCCATGTAACGTCCACGGTCGGCAAAGGCCAAACGCGAGGCATCCCCGATCAGCCGCCAGGCATCCGCGCTCTCAGGCCCCATGCCCGCCATGTCATAAGACCCAACCAGCCCAAGGATCTGCCCCACGGTCAGCGCGCCAGAGGAGGGCGGCCCCATGCCACAGACATCGTGCTCGCGATACTCCACACAGACCGCATCGCGCTCTTTCACCTGATAAAGCGCCATATCCACCGTGCTCAGCACACCGGGATTGTCGGCACTGCGCACCGTGGCCACAATATCCGTGGCGATCTCGCCCGTATAAAACGGATCCGCGCCATGCTCCGCCATCAGGCGCAGGCTCTCTGCATAGTCCAGGTTCTGCAAAACGCTGCCTTCCGCCAGAGGCGCGCCACCGGGCAGGAAATAGGCCGCCGTGGTCGGATGGATGGAAAGCCGCTCCGCATCATTGGCCACCGCGCCTGCAAGGCGTGGGGAAACCGCAAAGCCGTTTTCCGCATGGCCAATCGCCGCATCCAGCAGACCGGGCCAGGCGCTGCGCCCCCAGCGGCGGTGCGCCTCTTCCATCAGCATCGGTGTGCCCGGCACCCCGACAGAACGCCCACCGACAACCGCATCAAAAAACTTCATGCGCTCGCCGGTCTCATCCAGAAACAGCTTCGGAGTGGCCGCAATCGGCGCTTTCTCCCGCCCATCGAGCGTGGTCACCGTGCCGCTCTCAGCATCATACCAGACCAGAAACGCGCCGCCCCCAAGGCCCGAGCTTTGTGGCTCCACCAGCCCCAGCACCGATTGCACGGCCACCATGGCATCCGCCGCAGAGCCCCCGGCGCGCAGCACATCTGCGCCCGCTTCCACCGCCAGCGGATTGGCCGCCGCCACCATCCAGTTTTCCGCCGATGTGGGGCTGCCTGCCTCCTTGGCCTTCTGCGCCGCCATCAAGGCTTCGGGGATTTGCCCGCCAAGCTGAGTCGCCCCCTCCGGCGCAATACTGTCCGCCGCCTCCTGCGCCAAACTCATGCTTGCCATCAGGCAAGCCACGGAAACACTTAATGAAAAACGCTTCATTCCACTCTCCCTAAATCGGAAACCAAAAGGCCTATTCCCGCTCTCAAAATCCCGAGCGATCCACCTGAGGCCAGCTTAGGTCAGAGCGGCGGCATCACCAACAGCGGATAATCGCTGAGCACCTCATACTGCGCGCCATCCGAGGTCAGATGCGAGCGATAGAGCGCAAATTCAGACACGGTGACCGGCCACATATCGTAATGCGCACCGCGCGAAATCGCGCCTTGGATCTTCTCCGGCGCGTGCTGCCCGTCACGAAACCGGCTGAGCGTCACATGCGGGCGAAAACGGCGCTTCTCGATCTTCATGCCCACCCGGCGCGCGGCGCGGGCCACATCGGCCTGCAACTCCATCAACGCCGGATCCGGCGCCACCAACAGCGCCAGACAGCGGCTTTTCGCGCCGCCCACGATGTCGATGCCCTTGAGGGTCATCTCAAAGCCCGGCGCGCGGATCATCTCCAGCTCTTCATGCAGCATCTCAAGCTGCGCCACCGGCTGATCATCCAGAAAGGCCAGCGTCACATGCAAATTGGCCGCGGGCACGGGGGTGCCAACGGCCAAACGGTCCTGCATATCCAGCAGGCGGTCTTCTTCGGGGCCATCCAGCGGTATGCCAACAAAGGCGCGCATGGGGTCAGTGCCGCCCGCTTAGAGCATCGCTGGCACAACCAGATCCGGTGGGCGGTGGCCGTCGTCAAAGGTCTTGATGTTGATCAGGACTTTCTCACCCATCTCAATGCGCCCTTCCACGGTGGCCGAGCCCATATGCGGCATCAGCACCACATTGGGCACGCCGCGCAGATCGGGATGCACCTCATGGCCATGCTCATAAACGTCGAGCCCTGCACCGGCGAGATCCCCGTTCTTGAGCGCCCGCACCATGGCGTTCTCGTCAATCACTTCCCCACGGGAGGTGTTGATGATGACAGACGAGGGCTTCATCAGCTTCAACCGGCGCGCGTTCAGCAGGTGGAAAGTCGATGGCGTATGCGGGCAATTCACGGAAATCACATCCATACGCGCCAGCATCTGATCGAGGCTCTCCCAATAGGTCGCCTCATATTGCTCCTCGATTTCAGGGCGCAGACGGCGGCGGTTGTGATAGTGGATCTGCATACCGCAAGCATGCGCACGCCGCGCCACAGCCGTGCCGATGCGGCCCATGCCCAAAATGCCCAGCCGTTTGCCGCTCACCCGGCCACCCAGCAGCGTGGTGGGGGCCCAGCCGTCCCACTCGCCCGATTGCATCCGCTGCACGCCTTCGCTCACGCGGCGGGTCACACCAAGGATCAGCGCCAACGCCATATCCGCGGTGTCATCCGCCGACACACCCGGCGTGTTGGAGACCAAAACACCGCGCTGACGGGCCGAGGCCACATCAATGTGGTCCACACCCGCGCCATAGTTGGCGATCAGCTTCAACCGCTCACCGGACTGCGCAATCATGTTTGCGTCGATCTTGTCGCTCAGCGTTGGCACGAGGACATCCGCGTCCTTCATGGCCGCCGCCAGTTCCTCGCGGCTCATCGGGGCATCATCCTCCCGCAACCGCACATCAAACAGCTCCGACAGCCGTGTCTCAACCGCTTCTGGCAGACGTCGCGTTACGACAACACTCAGACGTTGCTTTGGCATTCGATGCCTCCCAATGCTTTCCAAATCAGCCTGTTGATGTCACAGTGCAACACAGGCCAGCGGGGCACAAGAACCCCTCCGCACCTTCAATGCAGAAAATAACAGGCAAAATGTTCACCTTGGGTCGAAAATCTCTTGTGAGCTTGGCCGCAGCTTTGCTGTTGGCGCTCACAAATTCCGTTGCGGCAGAAGTACAAACCGACCAAAAGCGCGGGCCGGTGACCAACCTGCCTTTGCCGCGCTATGTGTCTTTGAAAGCCAGCAAGGCCAACGTGCGGCGCGGCCCCTCGCGCACGCACCGGATCGACTGGGTTTTCACCCGCAAATCCATGCCGCTTCAGATCACCGCCGAATATGGCCACTGGCGCCGTGTGCGCGACATCGAAGGCGCAGGCGGCTGGGTGCATTACTCGCTTCTGTCCGGCGTGCGCACGGTGATTGTCCAGAAAGACATGCTGCCGCTCGCCATCCGCCCGGAAGCCGAAACACAGGCCACCGCACATCTTGAGCTGGGTGTGATTGCCAAACTTGAAGAATGCAATCCAGACTGGTGCCGTCTGAAGGCGGGCGGCTACAAAGGCTGGGTCCAGAAATCCGACCTGTGGGGCGTCTCAGCCGAGGAAATCCGCGACTGAACTGCGCGCTGTCGCTTGGACAATCTCTCATAGGTATCTGACGCAACTTTCAGGACTGGCTGCGGTCTCGGTCCACAAGCAAGACCACACAGCCAGCGCCCAATCCGCACGATGAAGCGCGGGTGCGCTGCTGGCGAAGAGGCCAAAGTGGCCAATGCTGCACTTGGATCGTACGCCGGATCTTTAGGTCGGTTCGTGTTGCACAAGATTGTTGTCGCAGCGCTCCGAAAGTCATTTCAAAGACTTAGATTCGAGCGAAATAGCGCTGCGGAACGGAACGTTTTTGCCTCACACGGGGTGCAGCCGGACAAGGTCCGGTGTACGGAGATGGTACTGAAAAAGTTTGTGACCGGTTGGGTTAACGTTGGTTCGCTGGCTTCCGGGGGGCTATCCTTACGTACCATGAAATTGATTTCAGGAAATGATTATGAACGACGACGCCCTCAAACCTCCCGACGCAGTCACCTTGTTTTTGCAGTACAAGGAAATGTACAAAGCAAGAGCGGATAGCTATATGAAAAAACAAACTACCACTACTGTGGTAATTGTTGTTTTCAGCGCGATCAACACTGGAATCATTGCCCTATCCCAAGTTTTAGGCACCTTTGGAGTAATCACGGCAACCGCCATATCTGCGGGTGTTGCGATAGCAACTTCTCTACAATCATCTTTTAAATACAAAGATTTGTGGGTTCGCTATCGCGAGGCACAATGGAAACTCACGGTCGAGAAAATGAAGTTTGACTTAGCAACCGGAGAATATGGAGCCGCAGAAGATGAAAAAAGGCAAAGGTTGTTCGGCGAGCGAATTATCCACATTGTGGATGAGGAACGAAAAGGCTGGAGGGAGGGGTTTGAAGAAGACTCGGAAAGCTAGGGCTCTTATTGAGTTTCCGGGATGACACAAGTGTCTCGACTAACGCGCCGTTGCAACGAAGGCCGAATTTCGCGAAAACGCATAGTTGAGAACTTTGAGTCGGACAGCCAACACTTCCCGCAACGTAGCACAAGCCGTAATCCTGCTATTTGGGTGTGGCGCAAATAGGACCGCTTTCGCTCCACCGCCCAAGAGCAGTCTTTCGGCACGCAAGAACCAACCGAAACAACGTCCCACGCACCCACCTTCGCAACCACCAGCCCAATACCGCCCCGCTGACGGCCTCAAAAAACCTCCCGCCGAGCGCCATACTTCCATGACGCTCCACGGGCACTCATTGCGCGCTGCTTACTGCGCCGCCTCTGCGGCTGCGCGGATGGCGCGGATGTTGTCGCCGTAGACCTGCGCCTGATCGACAGAGCCGCCTTTGAACACGGCAGAGCCCGCCACCAGCACATCGGCGCCAGCCGCCGCCACCAGAGGCGCGGTTTCTGTGGTCACACCGCCGTCGATCTGAATGTGGATCTCGCGATCCCCGATCATCTCGCGGCAGCGGCGGGTTTTCTCCACACCGGAGTGGATGAACTTCTGCCCGCCAAAGCCGGGGTTCACGGTCATGATCAGCACCATATCCACCAGATCCATCACATGCTCGATGCTCTCCAGCGGCGTGCCGGGGTTGAGGCTCACACCGGCCTTCACGCCCTGCGCCTTGATCGCCTGCAACGTGCGGTGAATATGCGGGCCGGCCTCCACATGGGCGGTGATCATATCGGCACCGGCCTCGGCATAGGCCTCGATATAAGGGTCCACCGGCGCGATCATCAGATGCACATCCATGAAGGTTTTCACGTGCGGACGGAACGCTTTCACGGCGGGCGGGCCAAAGGTCAGGTTGGGCACAAAATGGCCGTCCATCACATCCACATGCACCCAATCCGCGCCCTGATCCTCAATCGCGCGGATCTCCGCGCCAAAGTTGGCAAAATCCGCTGACAGGATGGATGGGGCGATCTTAATCTTGCGATCAAAGCTCATATCTGGCTCCTCTCCGGCCACGCCGGGATCTGAAGGGCTGCGGGGTCAGGCGTGTTATCAGACCGCGCAAAATGGCGACATCACCCCCTCTGAGGGCGATTCGAAACTGGCGGCAAAATGGCGAGACAGAGGGCAAATTTCAATCGAATTGGCATCCACACCGCAAAGTTCACAATCCGCCTAATTTTTCATCTTAGGTTTTCAGTTAGCGCAAAAATTGCACGCACCGCACAAATGCGCTCAAAAATCGGGCAGTCTCACTTTCCGCCCGGCGCCACCGATGCGAGTCAAAGGCAAATTCCCTGCCGAAAGACCGGAGAGTGCCATCACCGCGCTGACCCTCATATCACGTCCAGAGCCTGCCCTGCCGCCCACGCAGCAGCAGCCGCGCGCACAAGGCAGTGCCGATATCCGCAGCAAACTGCGCGAGGACAGCTCCGTTCTGGATGATCTGCGCCTGTCCGGCTCCAGCCGCGTCCTGTTTCCGCACGCAAACTACGCGCACGGCCGCACCAAAGCGCTTCAGGCGGTCCTGCTCAACACCGCAGGCGGCATCACCGGAGGCGACCGTTTCTCCGTTGCCGCCGCCGCTGGCACAGGCAGCCATCTCACCGTGACCACCCAGGCCGCAGAGCGGGCGTATCGCAGCATCGACGCAAAGCCCGGCCAGCTGGACAGCACGCTCACCCTGTCTGAGAACAGCCAACTCGATTGGCTGCCGCAGGAAACCATCCTGTTTGACGGCGCATCGCTGTCGCGCAGCCTGACCGTCGACATGCATGAAACCGCGCGTTTCCTGATGGTGGAGCCGCTGATTTTTGGCCGCACCGCTATGGGCGAAACCGTGCGCAAAGCCGATATCTTTGACCGCATCACCGTGACCCGCGGAGACAACCTGCTGTTTGCCGATCGCGTCAAACTCAGCGGCAATATTCAGGCCCAGCTTGACCGACCCACCATCGCTGGCGGTGCCCGCGCCATGGCGACGCTATTGCTGGCCGCACCGGATGCAGCCCGCCATCTGGATGCCCTGCGCGCGCTTTTGCCCGCAGCAGCAGGGGCCAGCGTGATCCGCGACGGCCTCCTCTTTGCCCGCATTCTCGCCGCAGACGGCCACGCCCTGCGCCAATCCCTCATTCCCGCGCTCACGCTTCTGCACGGCGCCGATATTCCCCGAACATGGATGCTCTGACCACATGCAACTGACTCCCCGCGAAAAGGACAAACTGCTGATCGCCATGGCGGCCGAGGTCGCCCGCAAGCGCCTCGCGCGCGGCGTAAAGCTGAACCACCCAGAAGCCATTGCCCTGATCACCGACGCCGTTGTCGAAGGCGCACGGGACGGCCGCTCCGTGGCCGACCTCATGCAATCCGGCGCGCAGGTCATCACCCGCGAACAGTGCATGGAGGGCATCGCAGAGATGATCCATGAGGTGCAGGTGGAGGCCACCTTCCCCGATGGCACAAAGCTCGTCACCGTCCACAACCCGATCCGCTGACCAAAACAGAAAGACCCATCATGCAACGTTTTGCCGTCACCGCCCTCCCCGCCAAAAGCGCCGCTCCGGCCTTGGCACAATCCAGTGATCCCCTGCTTCTGGCACAGCTGGCAGGCAGCTTCACCCTTGGCGCACTTGGTCTTCTCGCGTGGTCCCTGCAATGAGCCCCGGCGAACTGATCCCTGCAGAGGGCGAACTCACCCTGAACGAACACGCCGAAGTCACCACCCTCAAGGTGGCCAACACCGGCGACCGCCCCATTCAGGTGGGCAGCCACTACCACTTTGCCGAAACCAATCCGGCTCTGGAATTTGACCGCGCCGCCGCCCACGGCCTGCGTCTGGACATCGCCGCCGGCACCGCCGTGCGCTTTGAGCCGGGTCAACGCCGCGAAGTGAACCTCATCCCGGTTTCAGGCGCCCGCCGCATCTACGGATTTAATCAGAAAGTCATGGGGCCTCTCTCATGACATAACCCCAAGGAGATTTTGATGCAGACACTTGCCATGGGCTCTATCACGGCCTCACTGAACGGGTTTATCTTCATGTCGCGCATGATGGAGCGCAACATGCGCACCTCTCATGCCATGACCAAGGCCATGATGACCTCCATGGGCCTGCGCCGCCCGGACTCCGTCTCAGAGGTGTCTGCACCTTTCGCCGCACCGCCTGCCGCCGAGGAGGCCAAACCGGTCCCGGTGACCAAACCTGCCGCCAAACGCCCGCCCCGCCGCAAAGCCAGCACCACGACCAAACCCAAAGCCAAGACCACCCGCCCTGCATCACGCGCAGCCGCCAAGCCCGCGCCCTCAGAGCCGAGCTTCAAAACCACCAGCGCCAATGTCGCAACATCACCTGCGCCAAAAGTCGCCAAGACCGCCGCGCCGGAAACGCCAGCGGCCAAACCCGCGCCAAAGGCCAAGCCCGCCACCAAAACGGCGAAGACCGCAAACACGCCTGCTGCCAAGGCCGCCACAACCAAACCTGCAGCCGCCAAAGCTGTCGCCAAACCAACGGTGGCCAAAACCGCAGAGCCCAAAACGCCAAAAACAGCCGCGCCAAAGGCCAAACCCGCCGCAAAGACTGCGACACCCGCGCCCGCAAAGGCCGCGCCAAAACCTAAGGCCAAAGCAAAGGCAAGCACAGCTGCTGCCCCCAAAGTGGCCGCCAAACCCGCACCCGCGGCCAAAACCGCAACGCCCAGCGCCGAGCTTGCACCGACGCGCAAACCCAAACGCCAGCCTTCTAAGCCTCCGGCCATGCCGCAGGCTTCAAAACCCCAAAAGTAATCCAGAGGCGGGTCCCGCCCGCCCTCTGCGCAACCAACAGAGACGTCCTTAAATGCCAGCCAAAATTTCCCGCTCCGACTATGCCGCCATGTTTGGCCCCACCGTGGGCGACAAGCTGCGCCTCGCTGACACTGATCTCGTGATCGAGGTGGAGCGGGATCTCACCGCCGAGAAAGCGGGCAACGGCAATGCGCTGAGTTACGGCGAAGAGGTCAAATTCGGCGGCGGCAAGGTGATCCGCGACGGCATGGGGCAAGCCCAGACCACCCGCGCCGAAGGGGCTGTGGACACGGTCATCACCAACGCGCTGATTGTGGATCACACCGGCATCTACAAGGCGGATGTGGGCCTTAAGGATGGGCGCATCGCCAAGATCGGCAAAGCAGGCAACCCCGACACCCAGCCGGGGGTGGACATCATCGTCGGCCCCGGCACCGAGGCCATCGCGGGGGAGGGCAAAATCCTGACCGCAGGCGGTTTTGACAGCCACATCCACTACATCTGCCCCCAGCAGATCGAAGATGCGCTGCACTCCGGCCTCACCACCATGCTCGGCGGCGGCACCGGCCCGGCCCACGGCACGCTGGCCACCACCTGCACCCCCGGCCCATGGCACATTGGCCGCATGCTGCAATCCGCTGATGCTTTCCCGATGAACCTCGCCTTTGCGGGCAAGGGCAACGCCTCGCTGCCTGCCGCCATCGAAGAACAGGTCAAGGCTGGCGCCTGCGCGCTCAAGCTGCACGAAGACTGGGGCACCACGCCCGCCGCGATTGATTGCTGCCTCTCCGTGGCCGACGCCATGGACGTGCAGGTGATGATCCACACCGACACGCTCAACGAAAGCGGCTTTGTGGAAAACACCGTGGCCGCCATGAAAGGCCGCACCATCCACGCTTTCCATACTGAGGGCGCAGGCGGCGGTCACGCGCCGGACATTATCAAGATATGCGGCGAAGAGCATGTGCTGCCCTCCTCCACCAACCCCACACGGCCCTTCACCGTGAACACGGTGGATGAGCATCTCGACATGCTCATGGTCTGCCACCATCTCGACAAATCCATCCCCGAGGATGTGGCCTTTGCCGAAAGCCGCATCCGGCGCGAGACCATCGCCGCCGAGGACATCCTGCATGACATGGGCGCGTTCTCGATCATCGCCTCCGACAGTCAGGCCATGGGCCGCGTCGGCGAAGTGCTGATCCGCACATGGCAGACCGCTGACAAAATGAAGAAACAGCGCGGCCGCCTTGCTGAGGAGACCGGCGAGAACGACAACTTCCGCGTCCGCCGCTATATCGCAAAATACACCATCAACCCCGCCATTGCCCATGGCATCGCCCATCAGATCGGCTCCATTGAAGAAGGCAAACGCGCCGATCTCGTGTTGTGGAACCCGGCCTTCTTTGGCGTAAAGCCCGAAATGGTGCTGATTGGCGGCTCGATTGTCTGTGCGCAGATGGGCGACCCCAACGCCTCTATCCCAACGCCCCAGCCGGTCTACTCCCGCCCGATGTTTGGCGCCTATGGCCGCGCCGTGGAAAACGCCGCCGTTGTGTTTGTGTCAGAAGCGGCACAAGCGGAAAACATCGGTGCGTCACTGGGCTTGGCAAAACAAACCATCGCGGTTCAGAATACCCGCAAGATTGGCAAGTCGGATCTGAAACTGAACGCCGCCACCCCGGAAATCGAAGTCAACCCAGAGACTTACGAGGTGCGCGCGGACGGCGAACTTCTGACCTGTCAGCCTGCCGAGGTGCTGCCCATGGCACAGCGGTACTTTATGTTCTGACCGGAGGCCTTATGCGCGCACTTCTTCTCGCCCTCACCTGCTTTGCCAGCCCTCTCGCTGCGCAATGCCCAACCGCTTCTGACATGGAAACCGGCATCCGCCTGGTGGACATGGAAGGCACCGTGGAAACCTATGAGGCCTTCGGCGCAAACCACATTCGCGGCGCCTGGGAGGAAGGCTCTGAGGTGCTGTCAAAGTTTGTCCTGCTCAAAGGCATCTACCTTGTGGAGTATTTTGATGTGAGCGACGGCAACGCCATCACCAGCTCCCGCAGAACCCACAGCTACCCCCTGCCGCCCGAAAAAGCGCCGCTCCCGGTCGCAGGCGGGCGCTGGGACACCAAAGTGGTGACCATGGACAGCGAAGGTGTCGTTAGCGGCACCGAAAGCTACCTCTTCGGCGACCCGACACAGGTCACCCTTGGCGGCTGCAGCTACGACATGATCGCGGTCACCGCCATCTACCATGACGACGACGGCTATCAGGAAACCCTGCACTACCTGCCCGAACTCGGTTTCTCCTACCTCTCTGAGTCCAAATCCAAAGACGCAGAGCCAGACCGCTATGTCTATGTCCGGATCGAAGCCGCAAACTAATCCCCGCCCTGCGCTGACGCTGCATTGCAGCAAACGCAGGCCAGCTATGACGAAAGACCCCGTGCACATGCCCCTCCATTTCCCCCATATAAAGCGCCAGGGGAGGACCGAACGTTTTACTCAAACCGAGGTTCATCATGGCACTGACCGACACAACATCCGCCGCACCGCTCACTCTGGGCAAAGTGCTGGCCGCACCGTTCCGCGCAATCGGCAATGGCTTCGTTTCGCTGATCGAAAACAACAGCCGCATTCAGCAGGTCGACCGACTGAACGCACTGACCGACGCCCAGCTGGCCGCACGTGGCCTGAAGCGCGAGGACATCGTGCAGCACGTCTTCCGCGACTACATGCATCTCTGATCCTGCGGGCAACCGGGGGGGCGTCATGACCGCTCTGCCAACCGCCCGCGCCTATCACGGCCACGCCCATGCCCCCGCTGCGGGGCAGGTGGCCCTGACCTACGAAGACCGCTTCCTGCGCCGCAAAACCCTGCGGCTGGAAGACGGCACCCGCATCCTCGTCGATCTGCCCAAGACCACGTCGCTCGACCATGGCGGTGTTCTGGTGCTGACCGACGGGCGCGAAATCACCGTGACCGCCGCGCCGGAACCGCTTCTGCAGGTCACCGCCCCCGATCTCACCCGCATCGCCTGGCACGTTGGCAACCGCCACACCCCCTGCCAGATCGAAAGCACGCGCCTGCTGATCCAGCCTGACCACGTGATCAAAGAGATGCTCACGCTGCTTGGCGCCACCGTGACAGAGGTCTGTGAACCCTTCACACCGGAAGGCGGTGCCTATGGCCACGGCCGCACCCATGGCCACGATCACAGCCACCCGCACGCCCATGACCACACACATGATCACAGTCACGGTCATGACCACCCGCATGAGCACTGATCCGATCCTCACATTGGCCCAATGGCTCTCCCCCGCCTATCCGGTGGGGGCCTTCACCTACAGCCACGGGCTGGAGGCGCTGGTGGAGTGCGGCACTGTCCACAATGCCGCCAGCTTTTCCGACTGGCTGCAGGACACGCTTACGCACGGCGCAGGCCACAATGACGTGATCCTGCTCACCGCCGCCTACAACGCAGACGATCTGACCGCCCTGACCGAGGCGGACGACCTCGCCCGCGCGCTCGCCCCCTCTGCCGAGCGTCTGCTGGAAACCGATCAGCAGGGCGCGGCCTTTGTGCGCACCGCCAGCGCCATCCACGACCTCGACCTGACACAGCTCACTTATCCGGTGGCCGTGGGCCGCGCCGCGCGCCTGCAAGACCTGCCGCTGCCAGACACCGCCCGCTTCTTCCTGCACGCCTTTGCCGCCAACCTCACCTCCGCCGCCACCCGGCTTGTGCCTTTGGGACAGACCGAGGCGCAAAGCGTGCTCACCGCCCTCACCCCACTGTGCCAGTCCATCGCAGATCAGGCGATCACCGAGCCGCTCTCCGCCATCGCCTCCACCACCTTTGCCTCCGACATCGCCTCAATGCGGCATGAAACCCAATACTCCCGGCTGTTCCGGTCCTAACCTCACAGGAAACCCACATGACCTCCTCCGCCCCCTCCCCCCATGGCCCGCTCCGCATCGGCATCGGCGGCCCCGTCGGCGCCGGCAAAACCACACTCACCGCCAACCTCTGCCGTGCCCTGCGCGACAAGCTCTCCATCGCCGTTGTCACCAATGACATCTACACCCGCGAAGACGCCGAGGAGCTGATGCGCCAGCAGGTGTTGCCGCTGGATCGCATCAAAGGCGTGGAGACCGGCGGCTGCCCCCACACCGCCATCCGCGAAGACGCCTCCATCAACCTCGCCGCCATTGACGAGCTGACCAAAGAGATCCCCGATCTCGACATCGTGCTCATCGAATCCGGCGGCGACAACCTCTCCGCCACCTTCAGCCCCGAACTGGCCGACCTCACCATCTATGTGATCGACACAGCCGCAGGCGAAGAGATCCCGCGCAAAGGCGGCCCGGCCATCACCCGCTCCGACATTCTGGTGATCAACAAAACCGATCTTGCGCCCTATGTCGGGGCCTCGCTGGACGTCATGGAGCGCGACGCCGGCAAAATGCGCGGCACCCGCCCCTTCCTCTTCACCTCGCTGCGGCACGGCAAGGGGCTTGAGGCCCTGCTGCCCCTGATCGGCGAAATCGGCGGCGTCCCCGCCCTTATGGCCGACTAAGCGGAAAACTTTCCCGCCAAACACGTCCCTAAGGGCTTCTCATTCCCGAAATATCCCCGCCGGAGGCATCCTCCGCTTCAACCGGCGCGCGCCCCGCGCTATGAGCGCAGCAGGCAGCAACCGGCGGGACCCCCATGATCGAGCTTCAAAACGTCAGCCTCTCTTTTGGCGACCGCCAGGTCCTCAACGGCCTTTCGCTCACCCTGTCTGAGCGCCGCATCGCCATCATCGGGGCCAACGGCTCCGGCAAATCCACCCTCGCGCGCCTCCTCAATGGTCTTGCCCTGCCCACCTCCGGCGATGTGCTGATCGACGGGCTCAACACCCGCAAAAAGGGGCGTGACGTGCGCCGCAAGGTCGGCTTTGTCTTCCAGAACCCCGACAATCAGATCGTCATGCCAGTGGTTGAAGAAGACCTTGCCTTTGGCATGAAAAACTGCGGCTTTTCCACTGCTGAAATCGCCGCCAAAACCGATGAAATCCTTGCCCGCTATGATCTCAGCGAGCTGCGCGAACACCCCGCCCATCTGCTCTCAGGCGGGCAGAAACAGCTGATCGCCATCTCCGGCGTGCTGGTGATGAACCCCGACATCGTGGTGATGGACGAACCCACAACGCTTCTGGATCTGCGCAACAAACGCCGCATCGCCCGCGCCGTGGCAGAACTCGCCCAAACCGTCGTCATGGTCACTCATGATCTTGATCTGATCGCCGATTATGACCGGGTGATTGCCATTGATGAAGGCCGCGTTTTTGCCGACGGGCCGCCTGCGGAGGTCATCCCCGCCTATCAGGAGCTCATGGCCTGATGCTGGATCTCTACTCCCCCGGCCACTCCCCCCTGCATCGCATGCGCCCCGCGGTCAAAATGGCGGCGCTGATGGCGGGCGCCACCCTGCTCTTCATCAACCAGAGCTTGGCCGTGACCGCCGCAGCCACGCTGGCGATCCTTGCGCTCTACCCGCTGGCGCAGCTCACGCTGAAACAAGCCTTTGCCCAGATACGGCCGCTCTTGTGGATCTTTGTGCTCTTCTTTGCGGTGCAGTGGTATTTCTCGGGCCTCACACTGGCAGCCTACGTGGTGCTGCGCCTCGCCGCCCTGATCCTGCTGGCCAGTCTTGTGACCCTGACCACGCGCTCCTCGGATATGATCGACACCATGACGCGCGCGCTCAGCATCCTGCGCCCCTTTGGCGTCAACCCCGCCAAGGTCAGCCTCGCGATCTCACTGGCGCTGCGTTTCATTCCGGTTCTGGCGCAGATCATGCGCGACGTGCGCGAGGCCCAGAAAGCGCGCGGGCTGGAGCGCTCGGTGATTGCTGTGGCCATGCCCATGGCAATCCGCGCCATAAAGATGGCGGATGATATTTCTGATGCCATCGATTCCAGAGGATATCGTTCCTAAGTCCGCCCCGTTAGCGCCTCATGCCCTTGAGCCCTCAGCGGCTTTTGCGCACCCCTCCCGCCAAACAGATTTCTGACAAGGGACGGATCAAATGGACACCGCAATGAAACAAGGCTTCGCGACCAGAGACATCGTCTATATCGCACTCTTTGCCGCTCTCACCGCCGCACTTGGCCTGATGCCCCCGATCCATTTCGCAGGCGCCGCCTTGCCTCCGATCACCGCACAGTCGCTGGGCGTGATGCTCGCCGGTGCCGTGCTTGGGGCCAAACGCGGCGGCCTTGCGCTCCTGCTCTTCATTGCACTGGTGGCCGTGGGCCTGCCGCTTCTGTCCGGTGGCCGTGGCGGCTTTGGCGTGCTGATCGGCACCTCCGGCGGCTTCCTGCTGGCATGGCCGCTTTGTGCCGCACTGATCGGCTATCTTGTGGAGCGCGACACCGACAACAGCGCCTTTAAAACAGGTCTGAACGTGGCCCTTGGCGGCATCGTTCTGATGTATGCCGCAGGCATTCCTTGGATGGCGTTCATCGGCAAACTGGGCATGACCAAATCCCTCGCGATCATGGTGGCCTATGTCCCCGGCGATCTGGTAAAGGTGGTTCTGGCGACAGTGATCGCCCGCGGTCTGCGCCGCGCCTTTCCAGCCCTCTGAGGACGCGCTTGCCTTTACGCCACGCAATAGATCATCACGCCCGCCAGCGCCCCGACGCGCTGGCGGTTGCGCTTTCCAAGACCCGCCTGACCTACGGCGCGCTGCACCGCAAGCTGCAACGCCTGCATGCCGCGCTCAGCGCTCTGCCCACCCAGCCCCGCGCCGACCTTTCCCTGCCCGAAGGCGCGCGCAATTTTGCCCTCTCTGCGGGCAACCACCCCAACGCGCCCACCCTGCTGGCCACCGCACTGGCCACGCCCCACGCCGTCACTCTGCTTGATCCGCAGTGGCCCGACGCCCTGCATCAGCGCGTGCTGGCCAAACTCCCCCCCGATGCGCTGTTCTGCCTCTCCACCCAGACCGCCCTGATCGCCGCAGCCGAGCGCCTCGGCATCCCTGCCATCCGCATCGACACCGCCGATTTTGACACCTTCCTGGCCGCCCCTGCCGAGATCCCCTTCACCGATCCGCGCGCAATCTTCATGGTTGGCTTCACCTCCGGCACCACCTCCGAGCCCAAAGCCTTTGCCCGCGCCCGCCACAGCTGGCGCGCCTCGCTCGATGCCAGCCGCCTCGCCTTTGCGCTGACCGAACAAAGCAACACATTTGCCCCCGGCCCGCTGGCCCACGGCATCACGCTCTATGCGCTTGCTGAAACACTGGAACTTGGCGCTTCCTTCCACGCCCTGCCGAAATTCGACCTCGCCGCCGCCCATGCAGCGATGGCCGAGACCCGCCGCATCGTCGCCGTGCCCAGTCTCTTGGGCGCGCTTTGCCACGGCACGCCGCTTTCGCAAATCGTTGAGATCACCACCGCCGGGGCCAAGCTCGACCCAGCACTCTTGGAAAAAGCCCGCGCCTTCTTCCCCCGCGCCCGCGTGCATGAATATTACGGCGCGTCCGAGCTTGGCTTTGTCAGCCTCAACACCCACGGCCGCGACAGCTCTTCTGCGCCAGCCCATTCCGTCGGCCGCCCCTTCCCCCATGTGGAACTCTCCCTGCGCCAGAACGGCCAGGAGGTCGCCCAGGGTGAAGCCGGCACCATCTTTGTGCGCGGCGATCTGGCGATCGACAGCTACCTCTGGGGCGGGCGCAACTCCGGCTTCCGCCGCGAAGGCCCATGGGCCACCGTCGGCGACGTGGGCAAGCTCAACAACGACGGCAGCCTCAGCCTTCTGGGCCGTGAAGGCGGCATGGTCATCACCGCAGGCCACAACGTCTACCCGCAGGAAATCGAAACCGCGCTCTCTGAAATCCCCGGCCTCACTGCCGCCGTGGTGCTCGGCGTGGCCCATCAGTCGCGCGGTCAGGAACTGGTCGCCATTGTTGAGGGCGACACGCCGCTGGACGAACTCCGCTCCCAACTCGCCATCCGCCTGCCCCGCTACAAACTCCCGCGCCATTTCTACCGCACGCAAGACTGGCCCCTGACCAGCTCCGGCAAACCCGACCGCGGCCGCCTGCTCTCCTGGCTCAGCAAAAAGGACGCGCGCCTTGTCCCTGCTGCCACCTGAGCGCCAACCGGTCATCATCGCCGCCCGCCGCAGCGCCATTGGCCGCGCAGGCGGCATGTTTGCCTCTTTGGATGTCGAAGACCTCGCCGCCCCCGTTCTGCAAGCCACCCTCGCTGACGCAGGCCTCTCCCCTGACCAGCTCGACGACGTGATCTTGGGCAACGCCGCAGGCCCCGGCGGCAACCTGGCCCGCCTCGCCGCCCTACACGCAGGTTTCCCCACATCCATCCCCGGCATGACCGTAGATCGCCAATGCGGTTCGGGTCTTGAGGCCGTGATGCTGGCCTGCCACCTCATCAAGGCAGGCGCAGGCACAACCTATCTCGCAGGCGGCGTGGAAAGCCAAAGCCGCGCGCCTCTGCGCACCCTGCCCGCCAGCGGCGACTTACCAGAACACAGCTACAAACGCGCGCGCTTTTCCCCTGACTCCATCGGGGATCCAGAGATGGGCGTCGCCGCCGACACAGTGGCAAATGAGTTCAACATCTCCCGCGCCCGCCAGGACGCCTTCGCCCTGCGCTCCCAAGAGCGCGCCAAACATGCCCGCGATGCCGGTCGTTTCACCGGTGAAATCACCCCCATCGCAGGCCACGCCACCGACGCATGTATCCGCGACAGCATGACGGCCGCGCGCCTCGCCCGCCTGCGCCCCGCCTTCACCCAAGACGGCACCGTCACCGTCGGCAACGCCTGCCCGCTCAACGACGGAGCCGCCGCGCTCCTGATCACCAGTGCCGCCAAAGCCCGCGCCCTCGGCCACAGCAAGGCGTTGGCCTTTCTCGGGGGCGCAGCGGCAGGTGTGGATCCCAATATCCTCGGCACCGGCCCTGTTGCCTCCACCCGCAAACTGCTCAAGCACCACCCAAACCTCAGCCTCTCTGATCTCACACATCTGGAGTTCAACGAAGCCTTCGCCGCGCAGGTGCTGGCCAGCCTCGACGCGCTGGAGATCGACGAGACCCTGCCCAACCAAGACGGCGGCGCCATCGCCCTTGGGCACCCCTTTGGAGCCTCCGGCGCCATCCTCGTGGTGCGCCTGTTCAGCCAGCTCATTCGCCAACAAGCCCCAGACAACGCACTGGCCATGGCCCTGATCGGCATCGGCGGCGGCCAAGGCCTCACCGCCGCCTTCCAACCCACACACCTCTAAGCGCTTCTCATTCTTCAAATATCCCGGGGTGAGCCGCGTCTCGGAATGTGTCCAGTGGACACATTCAGCGGCGAACGGGCGGAGCCCAGCACCTTTGGTGTGACGAGGGCAGCGCCCTCAAACCAAAACGGGGCCGCCAAGCGACCCCGTCTCTATCTTCCCATCAGACGTGTTTATTCGTCTTCGTCATCCAGCATCCGCACCGCACCCAGCGAGGCGTTGGACACATGCGCCGCATAGACCTTCAGCGCCTTGGACACCGCACGTGGGCGCCCTTCCGCTTTCCAGAACTTCTTGTCCGCCTGCGGGTGGTTGTCACGACGGCGCTGCAGCTCCTCGTCGCTCACATCCAGATGGATGGTGCGGTTTGGCACAGAGATTTTGATCTTATCGCCATCTTCCACCAGACCGATCACGCCCTTTTCCGCCGCTTCCGGCGAGGCGTGGCCAATCGACAAACCAGCCGTGCCGCCAGAGAAACGGCCATCGGTCAGCAGCGCACAGGTGGTGTCGAGCTTCTTGGATTTGAGGTAGGCGGTTGGATAGAGCATTTCCTGCATGCCCGGCCCACCTTTCGGGCCCTCATAGCGGATCACCACCACGGAATAAGGCTTCACCTCATTCTGCAGAATGCCATGCATCGCGTCTTCCATGGATTCAAAGACCTTTGCGGTGCCTTCAAACTCATACATCTCTTTGATCACGCCTGCGGTCTTCAGGATACAGCCCTGCTCCGCGATGTTGCCAAACAGCACGCAGAGGCCGCCTTCCTGAGAATAGGCATTGGCAAAGTCGCGCACGCAGCCGTCCTCAATGTCCAGATCCAGCTCGGTGTACATCCGCGACTGGCTGAAGGCTTCCGTGGTGCGCACACCACCGGGGGCCGCGATGAACAGATCGCGCGCTTCGTTGCCCGCGGTCTCGCGGCGCACATCCCATTTGTCGATGAACTCACCCACAGTGCGCTCATGCACGGTGGCGCAATCCCGGTGGATTTTGCCTTCGCGCTCCAGCTCCCCCATGATCCGCGCAATACCGCCCGCGCGGTGCACGTCTTCCATGTGGTACTTCGGTGTCGAAGGCGCCACTTTGCTCAGATGCGGGATCTCTCGGCTCAAACGGTCCATATCCGCCATGGTGAAATCCACGCCGCCTTCATGGGCAATCGCCAAGAGGTGCAGCACGGTGTTGGTGGAGCCGCCCATGGCAATATCGAGCGCCATGGCGTTTTCAAAGGCTTTGAAGTTCGCGATCCCACGGGGCAGCGCGGTCTCGTCACCTTCTTTGTACCAGCGATCACACAGCTCGATGATCTTGTGACCGGCTTCTTCAAACAGCCCGCGGCGTTTGGAGTGGGTCGCCAGCAGCGAGCCATTGCCCGGCAGCGCCAGACCCAGCGCTTCGGCCAGACAGTTCATGGAGTTGGCGGTGAACATGCCGGAGCAGGAACCACAGGTCGGGCAGGCGGAGCGCTCGAGCTTGTCCACCTCTTCCTGGCTGCGGTCTTCGTCCGTAGCGCCCACAATCGCGGTCACGAGGTCGGCCTTGTGCTCACCATCTTTCAGGATCACCTTACCGGCTTCCATCGGGCCACCGGAGACAAAAATCGCCGGAATGTTCAGGCGCATTGCCGCCATCAGCATACCGGGGGTGATCTTGTCACAGTTGGAAATACAGACCAACGCATCGGCGCAATGGGCATTGGCCATATACTCCACGGAGTCGGCGATCACTTCGCGCGAGGGCAGGGAATAGAGCATCCCGTCATGGCCCATAGCGATGCCGTCATCCACCGCAATGGTGTTCATCTCTTTGGCCACACCACCGGCTTTCTCGATTTCACGCGCCACCAGCTGGCCCATGTCCTTGAGGTGCACGTGTCCGGGCACAAATTCGGTAAAGGAGTTGACCACAGCCACAATCGGCTTGCCGAAGTCCTCAGTTTTCATACCCGTCGCCCGCCATAGCGCGCGCGCAGCCGCCATTCGGCGACCGAATGTGGAGGTCTTGGAACGAAGATCGGGCATTTTGTGCTCTCCTGAGGATGGCGTTGGCACCCACGTGGGCGCCCCTTTCATTTCTGGTCTGAACGGGTGCCATTCAAGGGGCCGAAATGCAAGTATGTTCAGAAATTTTATTGCCAGAAACACCCCGCCAAAATTGCGAAAACAACGCAACTCGCGCCAAACCTGTAACCTCCTGCACGGAAACCGCCGTCTGGGCGCAAGACACAAAGGCCCGTCGGAGCCCGCGCCCCCACGTTTCTACGCCGCCGTTCACCCAACCGTCAGATGCGCCAGCAGCTCTGCGGCGTTCTTCACCTCAAACCGCTTCAACAGCCGCGCGCGCACGTCTTCCACCGTTCTTGGTGACAACCCCAGCTCACGCGCGATCTCCTTGCTGGTCAGCCCGCGCCCAAGGCCGCTCACCACCTGCCGCTGCCGCGCGCTCAGAGACAGGGGCGGGCCGTCATGGATCACCGCGATGCTCATCACCAGCTGCGCCAGCGGATCTTCCGGCGTGCGCGTCTGTGCGCGAAACCGGCACCAGATCTGCCCGCCGTCACGCCGCCGCAACATGCGCTCATCACTATAGGCCGTGTCCGCCCGCAGCGGCGCCATCCCGATGTCACGCACCTGCTCAAACTCTTCCGTGGTGCCGTAAAGCAGGCGAAAGGACTGCCCGATCAGCTCCGCCTTCTGATAGCCCAGCATCTGCGCAAAGCTCGCATTACAGCCCCGGATCACCCGATGCTGCGTCACCACGATCCCCACCGGGGCCGCATCATATGCCAGCAGATCCCAATCCATCACACGCTCCCCGCAAACCGTAATCCTACGGTATTGATACCGTATCCACTCGCAAGCCATTCTGCCACCACAGCTTTTCCTCTTGCCCGAAATATCCCCGCCGGAGGCTCCCCAGCTGTCCACACCCGTCAGCAGCCGAGGTTTTGCCATGCCCTTTGACACAGACCGTTTGATGACGCGCATCGACGCCATGCGCGACGAGCTGATAGCCCTGACCCAGGATCTGATCCGCATCCCAACGCTCAACCCACCCGGCGAGTGCTACCGCGACATCTGCGACTACCTCGACACCCGCCTCACCCGCCACGGCTTTGACACCCAGCTGATCCGCGCCCATGGCGCACCGGGGGATTGCGACAAATACCCCCGATGGAATGTTCTGGCCCGCAAAGAAGGCCACCACCCCGGCGAATGCGTGCATTTCAACAGCCACACCGATGTGGTCGAGGTCGGCCACGGCTGGACCTTTGACCCCTTCGGCGGGCAGGTGTCAGACGGCAAAATCTACGGGCGCGGCGCATGCGACATGAAAGGTGGGCTGGCCGCCTCCATCATCGCCGCCGAAGCCTTCATTGGTGAGTTCCCAGATTTCTGCGGCGCCATCGAAATCTCCGGCACAGCGGATGAGGAAAGCGGCGGCTACGGCGGCGTGGCCTTTCTGGCAGAGCGCGGCTTCTTTGCCCCGGAACGGGTGCAGCATGTGATCATCCCCGAACCGCTCAACAAAGACCGCATCTGCCTGGGCCACCGCGGCGGCTGGTGGGCGGAAATCGAAACCTTCGGCGAAATCGCCCATGGCTCCATGCCCTTCCTTGGCGATTGCGCGGTGCGCCACATGGGCGCGGTACTCGACAAGTTTGAGAGCGATCTTTTCCCCGCCATGGCGGCCCGGCGCACCGATATGCCGGTGGTGCCCGAAGGTGCGCGTTCCTCCACCATGAACATCAACTCGATCCACGGCGGCCAGCCTGAGCAGCCCGAAGATTTCACCGGCCTGCCCGCCCACTGCGTGCCCGACAGCTGCCGCATCGTGATCGACCGCCGCTATCTGGCCGAAGAAAACCACGCCGGGGTCGCAGGCGAAGTGCAAGGCCTGCTCAACGATCTCTCCGCCCAGCGCGAGAACTTCCGCTACGAAATGCGCGAGCTCAACCATGTTGCGCCCTCCATGACCGACCGCGCCGCGCCTGTTGTCACCACCGTGGACCGCGCCATTCAGGATGTGCTGGGAAAATCACCCGATTATGTCGCCAGCCCCGGCACCTATGATCAAAAACATATTGATCGCATCGGCAAGCTCAGAAACTGTATCGCCTATGGGCCGGGTATTTTGGAATTGGCCCACAAACCAGACGAATACATCGGCATCGACGATATGGTCGACAGCGCCAAAGTCATGGCCCATAGCCTGACTCAGCTTTTGTTACCGTCAGAAGATGCTACATAGATTTATCCGGCCAGCCTCCTCCGAGGCTGTGCCCAAAAATAATAAAAACCAATAAGATAAGGGAGAGATAAAATGACACTTCACACGTCAAAGCTGGCCCGCACACGCCTGATCGCCAGCACAACCGCCCTCACCGCAGCGCTGTTTGCGGGCGCGGCCATGGCACAGACCGACCTCACCGTGGCCCTGCAGCTGGAACCGCCACATCTGGATCCGACCTCTGCTGCCGCAGGCGCGATCGACAGCGTGCTTTACTCCAACGTCTTTGAGGGGCTCACCCGCTTTGCCAGCGATGGCGCGGTCATTCCGGGCCTTGCCAAAAGCTGGGAGATTTCCGAGGACGGCCTCACCTACACCTTCATGCTCAACGAAGGCGTGACCTTCCATGACGGCAGCGCCATGGATGCGGAGGACGTGAAATTCTCGCTCGACCGCGCCCGCGCCGAAGACAGCGCCAATGCGCAAAAAGCCCTCTTTGCCGGGATCACCGATGTGGCTGTGGTCGATCCGCTCACCGTGCAGGTCACGCTGGAGGCCCCCAACGGCAACTTCCTCTTCAACATGGCCTGGGGCGATGCGGTGATCGTGGCGTCTGAGAGCATCGAGGACATCAAGACCACCCCCATCGGCACCGGCGCTTTCAAATTTGAAAACTGGGTGCAGGGCGATCAGATCACGCTGGCCCGCAACGAGGCCTATTGGGGCACGCCTGCCGCGCTGACGGATGTGACCTTCAAATTCATCTCTGATCCCACCGCCGCCTTTGCCGCGATGATGGCCGAAGACATTGATGTCTTTGCCGGCTTCCCAACGCCTGAGGCTCTGCCACAGTTTGAGGCCGATCCGCGCTTTCAGGTGCTGGTGGGCAGCTCTGAGGGGGAGACCATCCTCTCCACCAACAACCAACAGCCGCCGCTCGACAATGTGAAAGTGCGCAAAGCCATCGCCCATGCGATTGATCGCTCAGCGATCATCGACGGGGCCATGTTTGGTCTTGGCACCCCGATTGGCACCCATTTTGCGCCGCACAATCCGGATTACGTCGACCTGACCGGCAACTCCCAATACGATCCGGAGCTGTCCAAACAGCTTCTGGCCGAAGCAGGCTTTGCCGATGGCTTCAGCACCACGCTGAAACTGCCCCCGCCCTCCTATGCCCGCCGTGGCGGTGAGATCATCGCCGCCCAACTGCGCGCCGTGGGCATTGAGACCGAGATTTCCAATCTCGAATGGGCGCAATGGCTGGAGCAGGTCTTCCGGGGCAAAGACTACGGCCTGACCATCGTCAGCCACACCGAGCCCTTTGACATCGGCATCTATGCCCGTCCGGATTATTACTTCCAGTATGACAACCCGGAGTTCCAGCAGATCATGGAAACCCTGAACAAAGCGACCCTGCCCGCCGAACGCAGCGCGCTTTTGAAAGTGGCCCAGACCATGATCTCCGAGGATTATGTGAACGGCTACCTCTTCCAGCTCGCCTTCCCCACCATCGCCAAAGCGGGTGTTCAGGGCCTCTGGGAAAATGCGCCGACACAGGCCACCGATCTCACCGCTGTCACCTGGGCAGAGTAACACCCTCCTGACCGGAGCCGCCCCACGCGCGGCTCCGGCATTTGCCTCATTGACCTAGAAGGGTCTTTGCCATGATCGACCATATCCCCGCCGGGAGCCTGCCAAGCCGCGCAGGCGCTCCGGAGTATTTCACCGGCACGGTGCGTCTTGACCCGATCACCGAAAGCCGCCCGCCGTCCGAGCTCTTTGCTGCACGGGTCACCTTTGAGCCCGGCGCGCGCACCGCATGGCACACCCATCCCGTGGGCCAGACCCTGCATGTGCTCTCCGGCGTCGGCCTGATTGCGCTGCGTGGCGAAGCCCCCCGCACCATCCGCCCCGGCGACACCATCTGGATCGAACCCGGTTTGGAGCATTGGCACGGCGCAGCACCGGAAACCGGCATGTGCCATCTTGCCATGCAACAGGTCAAAGACGGCTCCGGCGCGGACTGGCTCGAACATGTCACCGACGCCGACTACCTGACACCACCGACCTGATGCCCGCCGCCGCAACGATCTGAAACCAACCGCTCTAACCAACACCCCAATGCTCCGCTACACTCTCAAACGCGCGCTCTCTTTAGGGCTCAGCCTGATCGTGGCCTCCCTCGTGATCTTCTTTGTGATCGAGGTGGTGCCTGGCGATCCGGCGAGCTTCATGCTGGGTCTCAATGCCCAGCCCGACACCATCGCAGCCCTGCGCACAGAGCTGGGTCTGGATGTGCCCAAGTTTGAGCGCTACCTCACATGGGTGGGTGGCATGTTGCAGGGCGATTTTGGCCTCTCCTACACCTACCGCACACCTGTGACAGAGATGATAGGCGACCGCATCTGGGTCTCGCTGCCACTGGCGCTCTATGCGCTCACCCTGTCCACCCTGATCGCCTTCCCCGCTGGCATCTACGCCGCCTCCCGCCGCGGCAAACCGGGGGACATGGCGGTGATGGGCGCAACTCAATTTGGCATCGCCGTGCCAAACTTCTGGTTTGCGATGATGCTGGTCCTGATCTTTGCCATCAACCTGCGCTGGTTCTCTGCCGGGGGCTTTGTCGGTTGGGACAAAGGCTTTGGCGCGGCGATGAAATCCCTCACCCTGCCCGCCATCGCACTGGCGCTGCCGCAATCCGCCATCCTCGCCCGCGTCATGCGTTCTTCGCTTCTGGATGTGCTTGGCGAAGACTTCATGCGCACCGCCCGCGCCAAAGGGCTCTCCCGCCGTCAGGCCCTGCTGCGCCACGGGTTGCGCAACGCCATGATCCCGGTGCTCACCATCATCGGCATGCAGTTCTCTTTCCTGCTCGCAGGCGCGATCATCATCGAACAGGTCTTCTTCCTGCCCGGCCTCGGCCGCCTGATCTTTCAGTCGATCTCTGCCCGCGATCTCATCGTGGTGGAAAGCGTGGTCATGCTCTTGGTGTTCTTGGTGATCCTCGTCACCTTCCTCGTCGATCTCGCCTATGCCGCGATTGATCCCCGCCTGAGGTCCCGCACATGAGCCTGTCGCGCAACATCCTCCTTGGCGGACTACTCTGCCTGATCGTGGTCAGCGCCGCGCTCATAAGCTTTGTCTGGACGCCTTATGACATCACCACGATGGACATCCCCAACAAGCTGCAAACGCCCAGCGCGTTGCATTGGTTTGGCACCGACCACTTCGGCCGCGACATCTTTTCAATGATCATGGTCGGCGCGCGCACCTCGCTCGCCGTGGCTCTGGTGGCTGTGGGCATCGGCATGGGCCTTGGCGTGCCCCTTGGCCTCTGGGCCGCCGCGCGGCAAGGCGGCTGGACTGATGAGCTGATCATGCGCGGCAACGATCTGATCTTTGCCTTCCCCAGCCTCGTGATCGCCATCCTGATCACCGCCATCCTCGGCCCCGGCGCAGTCAACGCGATCCTCGCCATCGGCATCTTCAACGTGCCGGTCTTTGCCCGCCTCACCCGCGCAGGCGCACTACCGCTCTGGCAACGTGATTTCATCCTCGCAGCCCGCGTCGCAGGCAAATCCCGCGCCCACATCAGCGTCGAGCACATCCTGCCCAATGTCGCCAATCTGCTGATCGTGCAGGGCACCATCCAGTTCTCCCTCGGCATTCTGGCTGAGGCTGGCCTCAGCTATGTCGGCCTTGGCGCACAGCCCCCCACCCCCTCATGGGGCCGCATGCTGGCAGATGCGCAAACCATGGTCTCTTTCGCACCCCACCTCGCGCTGATCCCCGGCCTCGCCATCATCTCCGCCGTGCTGGGCCTCAACCTCCTGGGCGACGGGTTGCGCGACTGGCTTGACCCCAAAATCCGCGTGGTGCGCACATGACCCTGCTTTCTGTGCAAAACCTCTCCCTCACCATCGGCTCCGTCCCGATCCTGCACGATGTCACCTTCTCCATAGACCCGGGCGAAATCCTCGCGGTCACCGGCGAAAGCGGCTCCGGCAAATCCATGACCGCCCTCGCGGTGATGCAGCTCCTGCCCGACACCGCAGAAACAAACGGCCACATCCTGCTCAACGACACCGATCTGCTGACCCAGTCCGAGTTCGACCTCTGCACCATGCGCGGCAATGACATCGGCATGGTGTTTCAGGAGCCGATGACCGCGCTCAACCCGCTGCAGACCATCGGCACACAGGTGGCAGAGACCATCCGCATCCACACCGGCGCGCCCAAGGCCGAGGCCATGGCGCAAGCCGCCGCCATGCTCACCCGTGTGGGCCTGCCGCAAGACCGCTTCCCCCTTAGCCGCTACCCGCATGAGCTGTCCGGCGGCCAGCGCCAGCGCGTGGTCATCGCCATGGCCATCGCTCGCCGCCCGCGCCTGCTGATCGCAGATGAGCCGACCACCGCGCTCGACGTCACCACCCAGGCCCGCATCCTCGATTTGTTGAAAGATCTCGTTGCCGAGTTTGACATGGGCCTTCTGATGATCACCCACGACCTCGCCGTGGTGGCCGATATGGCCGACCGCATCGTGGTCATGCGCAAAGGCGAAATTGTCGAACAAGGCGCCACCCAACAGCTGCTCGCCAATATGCAGCACCCCTATACCCGCGCGCTCTTTGAGGCCTCAGGCCACACCGTCGACCTGCCAACGCCGCAGGACACACCTGCCCCGATCCTCACAGTGCAAAACGCCGTCAGGGACTACGCCCGGCCCCGCACCCAACTCTTTGCCCCCCGCGCCTTCCACCGCGCCGTCAACGATGTGTCCTTCACCATTCACCAAGGTGAACGTGTCGGGCTGGTCGGCGAGTCCGGCTGCGGAAAATCGACCCTAACACGGGCCATTCTGGGGCTGGAGCCGGTGCAAAGCGGCCAGATCACCGCCTTTGACCATCCGGTCAGCGCAGCCATGCCCGCCGCACTGCGTCTCAAAACGCAGGTGGTGTTCCAAGACCCCTACAGCAGCTTCAACCCGCGCCACCGCGTTGCCCGCATCCTGACAGAACCCTTCCATCTGGTGCAAAACCCACCCAAAGGCGCGGCCCTGCAGAGCCTCATCGGCGAGGTCCTCACCGATGTCGGCCTCACGCCTCAGGACGCGCAAAAATACATCCACGAGTTCTCTGGCGGCCAGCGCCAGCGCATCGCCATCGCCCGCGCCCTCATCACCCGCCCCGAGCTCATTATCTTTGACGAGGCGGTTTCTGCGCTGGATGTCTCCATCCGCGCGCAAATTCTCGACCTGATCGCCGATCTCTCCCGGCGCCACAGCCTCGCCTATCTCTTCATCTCCCACGACCTTTCTGTGGTACGTACCGTCACAGACCGCGTGCTGGTCATGCAAAACGGTGAAATCGTCGAGGAAGGCGCGACCGAAGCGGTCTTTGCCACTCCGCAGCACAGCTACACCCAAAGCCTGATCGCCGCCGCCCCTGTCTTGCCTAGGCTCGCCATAGAGGAGGCCCCCGCATGAGGCTTCTGATCAATGGCGTGCGCCTGTTTGTGGATTTTGACGGGCCGGAATGGGTCGCAGACGGCCCCACGCTGCGGCAGAAACCCACGCTGATCCTGCTGCACGGTGGCCCCGGCGCGGATCACTCGATATTCAAGCCCCATTACGCCGCCGCACTCTCCGACCTCTGCCACATCCTCTATCTTGACCACCGCGGCAATGGCCGCTCTGACGATGGCGATCCCGCGCTCTGGACGCTCGACCAATGGGCCGACGACCTCGCCACCCTCTGTGACGTGCTCGACATCGCAAAACCCATTGTCTACGGCGGCAGCTTTGGCGGCTTTGTCGCGCAGGCCTTTGCCACCAAATACCCTGATCGCCTCGCGGGCCTCATTCTGTCCAACACCACCGCAAAGGTCGATTTCCCCACGATTTACAACGCCTTTGGCCATTTGGTCGGCCCCGCGGCACAGGCAGCGGCACAAAACTACTGGGGCAACCCCACATCCGACTCCCGCGCCACCTACGGCCAGATCTGCGTCCCCCACTATACCCAAACCGCGATAGAGCCCGACTTCTGGTCCCGCGTGCTGATGAAAGACCCGGTCGCCCTGCATTTCAACGGTCCCACCAATGAAATGGGCCGCTTTGATTTCCGCGCAGCGCTCGCCAAAGTCACCTGCCCCAGCCTGGTCATCAGCGGCGACAAAGACCCGATCATGCCCAGCGCCTTTTCCGAGACCATCACCGCCGCGCTCACCCACAGCGACGCGGCCCACCATTGCCTGCCAAACTGCGGCCACCTGCCGGAGTTTGACGCCCCTGACACCTATTTCAACCTCTTGCGAAATTTCCTCCAACGCATTCCCTCAAAGGATACTAAATGACTTCCGATCTCTGGTTTGACCCGTCCAAATGCCTCATCGGCGGCACATGGCAACCAGCCCTCTCCGGCGACACATTGGCGCTGACCAACCCCTCAGACGGCAGCCCACTCGCCACCATCGCCCGCGGTGCCAAAGCAGACATCGACGCCGCCGTGGCCGCCGCACAGGCCGCGCGCAACAGCGACTGGGGCCGCGCCACCGCTGTCGAGCGCGGGCGCATCCTCACCCGCATCGGCCAGCTTGTGATGGAACACGCCGAAACACTCGCCCGGCTAGAGGCGCAGGACGTGGGCAAACCGCTGACACAGGCGCGCAACGATGTCACTGCACTGGCGCGCTATATGGAGTTCTACGGCGGCGCAGCTGACAAGGTGCATGGCGAAACCATCCCCTATCTGGATGGCTACACCGTCTACACCCTGCGCGAGCCCTTTGGCGTGACCGGCCACATCGTGCCATGGAATTATCCGATGCAGATCATTGGCCGCTCGGTCGGGGCCGCGCTCGCCATGGGAAATGCCTGTGTTCTCAAGCCCGCCGAAGAGGCCTGCCTCACCGCACTGGCCTTTGCCGATCTGGCGCAACAGGCAGGCCTGCCTGACGGCGCACTCAATGTGGTGCCCGGTCTGGGGGCAGAGGCCGGGGCCGCGCTCGCCGCCCACCCCGATGTGAACCACATCTCCTTCACCGGCTCGGTGAACACCGGCCGCCTTGTGCAAACCGCCGCCGCGGAAAACGTCGTGCCGGTCACACTGGAACTGGGTGGCAAATCCCCGCAGCTGGTCTTTGCGGATGCCGATCTCGATGCCGCCCTGCCCTTCCTTGTGAACGCAGGCATCCAGAACGCAGGCCAGACCTGCTCGGCCTCTTCCCGCATTCTGGTGGAGCGCAGCGTCTATAAAGAGGTCAAATCCCGCATGGCCGACGCCTATAAGGCGATGCGCGCCGCGCCCGCGATGGAGGATGCCACCCTCGGCCCTCTGATCTCTGCACGGCAAAAAGACATTGTGTCAGACTTCCTCACCAAAGGCGCAGACCTGACCATCGCCGCCCAAGGCGAAATCGCCACCGACGCCCCCGGCCATTATGTGCCCCCAACGCTTTTTGCCGATGTGCCCCCCGATCACAGCCTCGCGCAGGAGGAAATCTTCGGCCCGGTTCAGGTGCTCATCCCCTTTGACAGCGAAGAGCAGGCGCTCGCCATCGCCAACAGCACAAAGTATGGCCTTGTCGCCTCGGTCTGGTCCCAGAACGGCGCGCGTCAGATGCGTCTGGCCAAACAGCTCAACGCCGGTCAGGTCTTCCTCAACAACTACGGCGCAGGCGGCGGTGTGGAGCTGCCCTTCGGCGGCACCGGCCACTCCGGCCACGGCCGCGAAAAAGGCTTTGAAGCCCTCTTCCACTTCTCCCGACTCAAAACCGTGGCCGCACTGCACGGCTAGGCTTCTCATTCCGCAAATATCCCCGCCGGAGGCATCTCCCTCTTTGCCCCGGCCCAGATAAAAAGGACCAACACATGCGTCTTCATAACAAAACCGCCATCATCACCGGAGGCGCCCAGGGCTTTGGCGCGGGCATCGTCGACAAATTCCTCGCTGAAGGCGCCAAGGTGCTGGTAGCGGACATCAACGGCGAGGCCGCCAGTGCCAAAGCCGCCGAGCATGAAAACGCCATCCCCTGCACCGTGGATGTGGCCGATGCCAGCAGCGTGCAGGGCATGATCGACACCGCACTTGGCGCTTGGGGACAGATCGACATTCTGGTGAACAACGCCGGGGTCACGCATTTGCCTGCCCCGATGGAAACCGTCACGGAGAGCGATTTTGACCGCGTCTTTGCGGTGAACTGCAAATCCATCTACCTGATCGCCCAGACGCTCATTCCCCATATGAAGTCCCGCGCGGCTGGCGCGATCCTCAACATCTCCTCCACCGCAGGCCTCTCCCCGCGCCCCAACCTCAACTGGTACAACGCCTCCAAAGGCTGGGTGAACACCGCCACCAAAGCCATGGCGGTAGAGCTCGCCCCCCATGGCATCCGCGTCAATGCGCTCAATCCCGTGGCAGGGGAAACCCCGCTTCTGAAATCCTTCATGGGCGAGGACACCCCTGAAATCCGCGCCAAATTCCTCTCCACCATCCCGCTCGGCCGCTTCTCTCAGCCCGAAGACATGGGCAACGCCGCGGCCTTCCTGTGCTCTGATGAAGCTTCCATGATCACCGGCACGCTGATGGAAGTCGACGGCGGGCGCTGCATCTAAAACGCTACAATAATCATCAATCCCCCCTCAAACCGCCCAAAAACCAAGCAGCACACTGCGTCACACCCGCCGCGCAGGCCTCCCCTGCGTGGCCCTTCGCTGCACTGCGGCACTATCACGGGGCAACCGCCACAGCCGCCCCGGAAACAACCACCCGTGACAGCCAAGCTCACCATCCTCGTCGTGGAGCCCGACAAACATCGGGCCGAAGCCATCATCGACAGCCTGACCGAGACCGGAGACCACCACATCCGGGTGCTCTCTGAATCCACTGGTCTGGCCCGCTCTGTGGCCGAATTGAACCCCGATCTTGTGCTGGTGGATGTGGCCAACCCCAGCCGCGACGCGATTGACGCGCTCACCCTGGCATCCTCGCCGCTGGAGCGCCCGGTGGCGATGTTTGTGGACCGCTCAGACGACAGTCTGACAAAGGCGGCCATCGAGGCGGGCGTGTCCGCCTATGTGGTCGACGGCATGCATCCCGACCGCGTGAAACCGGTGCTCGATGCCGCCATCGCCCGGTTTCACATGTTTGCCCGCATGCGCAACGAGCTCGCTGCCACCAAACGCGCCCTTGAGGAACGCAAGATCATCGACCGCGCCAAAGGCATCCTGATGCGCGCGCGCGGCCTGCCGGAAGAGGAGGCCTACGCCCTCATCCGCAAAACCGCCATGAGCCAGGGCAAGAAAATTGTCGATGTCGCCCAGGCCCTTGTGACCGCATCGGAGCTTCTGTCATGAGAACCCTGCCGCTCTCCGTGGGCTTCATGCCGCTGGTCGATGCCGCCCCTCTGATTGTCGCCCATGAGCTGGGCTTTGCCGAAGAAGAAGGCCTCTCCCTTCATCTGCAAAGCGCGCCTAGCTGGTCCACCCTGCGCGACCGGCTGGTGCTCGGACAGATCGAGGCCGCCCATATGCTGGCGCCGGTGCCGGTGGCCATGGCGCTGGGTCTGGGCGGTGTGCCCACCAAGCTCGACGCGCTCTGCGTGCTCTCGGTCAACGGCAATTCCATCGGCATTTCCAACGGCTTGGCCGCCGAGCTCTCTGCCAAACACCCCCTGCCCGATTTTCTAGACGCCACTTTGGCCGGTCAGGCGCTGGCCAATCTGGGCCGCACCCTGCGCGTCGGTGTGCCCTTCCCGTTTTCCATGCACGCGGAGCTTCTGCACTACTGGCTGGCCAGCTCCGGCCTCAACACCCCCGAGGCGCTGGACATGCGGATCATCCCGCCCCCGCTGATGGCCCAAGCCATCGCCGCGGACGAGATCGACGCCTTCTGCGTGGGCGAGCCATGGGGCTCCATCACCGTGGAACAGGGCGGCGGGCGGCTTTTGCTCGCCGGGGCCGCGATCTGGAATTTCACCCCGGAGAAAGTGCTGGCCGTGCGCCGCGATTGGGCGCAGGCCGAGGATGATCTCACCGGGCGCCTGATGCGCGCCGTCTGGAAGGCTGGCCGCTGGCTCGCCGATCCGGCGAAACGCTCCACCGCCTCCGACATTCTGGCTTGGCCCGAATATCTCGACGTCTCCGCCGAAATCCTCGACCGCGCGCTGAGCGGCCAGATGCTCACCCACCAAAGCGCGGCCAACCACTGCGTGCCGCGTATGCTGGAGTTCTTTGACAGCGCCGCCACCTTCCCATGGAAAAGTCAGGCCGCCTGGATCGGCACCCGCATGGCCGCCCGCTTCGGGCTGGACCGCGCCCAATCCGCCGCCACCGCCGCCTCGGTCTTCCGCTCCGATCTCTACCGCCGCCACCTCGCCCCCTTGGGCGCTGTGCTGCCCGCGGCCTCTGAGAAATGCGAAGGCGCGCTGGCGCATCCAACCGCCATGAAGGCCACCAATGGGCCGCTCACCCTGGGTCCGGATCGCTTCTTTGACGGGCGCATCTTCGACCCCGCCCATCCTGAGTGATTAAAAAATAGGCAATCACCCCGCGTCATGCGGCGACGCAGCAAGAAACCGGCGATTCGCGCTTGAGCCAACGCGTCGTGATCCGCCAAATGGTCTCAAGACGGAACAAGGGCGTTCCGTAAAATCAGCCCCCGAAGCCGGGGACACTCTGAGCAAAGCCGCTCGACCTGACACCGCACTTCCTCCCGCGGTCTCTTGGTCAGCGGCTTTTTTCGTTCCCCGCCCATCTCCTCCAACAGGGCAAACAAAAGGACAGTCTAGATGAAACGCATTGCCTCCATCCTCGCGGCCACGACCATGTTCGTGACCCCGGCCATGGCCGAACTGGAACTTGAGAAAGACGAGCTGACGTTCGGCTTCATCAAACTCACCGACATGGCGCCGCTCGCCGTGGCATATGAGCAGGGCTACTTCGATGACGAAGGCCTGTTTGTCACGCTGGAAGCACAGGCAAACTGGAAAGTTCTTCTGGACGGTGTGATCGACGGTCAGCTGGACGGCGCACATATGCTCGCAGGTCAGCCGCTTGCCGCCACCATCGGCTACGGCACTGAAGCGCACATCATCACCCCCTTCTCCATGGATCTGAACGGCAACGGCATCACCGTTTCCAACCAGATCTGGGAGGAAATGAAACCGCACGTGCCTCTGATGGACGACGGCCGCCCACAGCACCCGATTTCCGCAGCTTCGCTGAAGCCGGTCGTCGAGAAATACACCTCTGAGGGCAAGCCCTTCAACATGGGTATGGTGTTCCCGGTCTCCACCCACAACTACGAACTGCGCTACTGGCTCGCCGCCGGTGGTCTGGAGCCAGGCTACTATTCTCCTGAAAACATCACCGGCCAGATCGGCGCGGATGTTCTGCTTTCCGTCACACCGCCACCACAGATGCCGGCCACCATGGAAGCGGGCACCATCTACGGCTACTGCGTGGGCGAACCTTGGAACCAGCAGGCCGTCTTCAAAGGCATCGGCGTGCCTGTGATCACCGACTACGAACTCTGGAAGAACAACCCGGAGAAAGTCTTCGGCCTGAACGCCGAGTTTGCCGAGAAATATCCAAACACCACACTGGCCGTGACCAAGGCCCTGATCCGCGCCGCCATGTGGCTGGATGAAAACGACAACGCCAACCGCGAAGAGGCGGTGCGCATCCTCAGCCAGCCGGAATATGTGGGCGCAGACTACGACGTGATCGCCAACTCCATGACCGGCACCTTTGAATATGAAAAAGGTGACAAGCGCGACGTGCCGGACTTCAACGTGTTCTTCCGCTACAACGCGACCTACCCGTTCTACTCCGACGCGGTTTGGTATCTGACCCAGATGCGCCGCTGGGGCCAGATCGCGGAGGCCAAGCCGGACAGCTGGTATGACGAAGTGGCGAAGTCTGTCTACAAGCCTGCGATCTACCTCGAAGCCGCCCGCCTGCTGGTGGATGAAGGTCTCGCCAACGAAGCGGACTTCCCATGGGACAGCGACGGCTACAAAGCGCCGACCCCGGCTGAGGATATCATCGACGGCATCACTTACGACGGCCGCACCCCGAACGCTTACCTCGACAGCCTGCCCATCGGTCTGAAAGGCGACCAGCGCGTCGTCGGCACCGAAGTACAGGGCTGATCGGCTCCGTCGCCGGAAGGATCGCTCCCCTTTCCGGCGACGCAACGCACGGGCGATTAAGTTTTGCCCGTGCCGCGTTTTTCCACCTACGCGAAACAGTCGCGATACCGACGCAATACCGACGTGCCATTTCGCCGTTAACCATTCACGCAACAGCGCCCCAAGCCACTCAAAGCCGCCACTCATAGCCACGGACATTCCCATGACCACAATCGACCCACAATCCATTGCTGAGGAAGACCGCGAAGCCAAGCGCGCCCGTCTCTTCACCCGCATCAACAAGGCCGACGCTTGGTTCCAAGTCCTCGGCCTGAGCTTCATCACCCCGATCCTGAAAGCCGCCGCAGGCGACAACCCAAAGGCTCAAGCCACTGAAATCTGGCGCCTTTTGGGCGTACCGCTGCTCGCCATCTGCGTGTTCTTGGTGCTCTGGGGAAACCTCGCCCCCAAGGTGCAAACCTCCCTCGGCGCCGTGCCCGGCCCCAAAGAGGTCTGGACCGAAGCCGTCAATTTGCACGAAGACGCCCAGGCCAAGGCCGCCAAAGAAGCGAAATTCATGGAGCGCGTCGAGAAGCGCAACGCCAAGTTCATCGCCGCCGGCCAGCCGGAAAAAGTCAAAGATATCAAATACACAGGCAGCCCAAGCTACTACGATCAGATCTGGACTTCGATCAAAACTGTGTTCTTCGGCTTCCTAATCGGCTCCGCAATTGCGATCCCTCTGGGCATCATGGCGGGCCTCTCGCTCTACGCCAACGCCGCCATCAACCCGCTGATCCAGATCTTCAAACCGGTCTCCCCACTCGCATGGCTCCCCATCGTGACCATGGTGGTGTCCGCCACCTACACCGTGGATGACGGCCTGTTTTCCAAGAGCTTCCTGACCTCCGCGATCACCGTAACCCTTTGTTCTCTTTGGCCAACTCTGATCAACACCTCTCTGGGTGTGGCCTCTATCGACAAGGATCTGGTGAACGTCTCCAAGGTTCTGAAGATGAACACATGGACCAAAATCACCAAGCTGGTGCTGCCTTCCGCCCTGCCCCTGATCTTCACCGGCCTGCGCCTGTCGCTCGGTGTTGGCTGGATGGTTCTGATCGCCGCAGAGATGCTCGCTCAGAACCCGGGTCTCGGCAAATTTGTCTGGGATGAATTCCAGAACGGCTCCTCCAGCTCGCTCGCCAAAATCATGGTCGCCGTCTTCACCATCGGCATCATCGGCTTCCTGCTCGACCGCCTGATGTACGCGATCCAGTCGCTCTTCACCTTCAGCGCAAACCGGTGAGGTCAAAAAGATGAGTGTTCTGAAATTTGAAAATGTTTCCAAGAGCTTCGGTGAAGGCACCCACACCACCCACGTGCTCAAGGACATCAATCTCGAAGTGCAGGAGGGCGAGTTCCTCGTTCTCCTGGGCTTCTCCGGCTCCGGCAAAACCACGCTGATCAACCTCATGGCGGGCCTTGAGATGCCCACCAAAGGCACCGTCAGCTTCAAGGACAAACCCATAACCGGCCCCGGCCCGGAACGTGGCGTGATCTTCCAAAGCTACTCGCTGATGCCCTGGCTCACCGTGAACGGCAACGTCCGCCTCGCACTGGACAGCGTCTTCCCGAAAATGCCCAAGGCAGAAAAGGAAGAGAAAGTCGCGCATTACGTCAACATGGTGGGCCTCAGCCACGCCACCGCACGGCGTCCGGCAGAGCTCTCCGGTGGCATGCGCCAGCGTGTGAACGTCGCCCGCGCACTGGCGATGAACCCCGAAGTTTTGCTTCTCGATGAACCTCTTAGCGCGCTTGACGCCCTTACCCGTGCCAATCTGGCGGATGAGATCGAAGCCATCTGGGACGCTGAGAAAAAGACCTGCGTGCTGATCACAAACGATGTGGACGAAGCCATCATTCTGGCCGACCGTATCATCGCGCTGAACCCAGACGGCACGCTGGGCCGCGAGTTCAAAGTCAACATCGAGCGCCGCCGCGACCGGATGGAAATGAACCACCACGAAGGTTTCAAAAAGCTGCGCGCCGAGGTGACAAAATACCTGATGGACGTGGGCATCGAGGCCAAGGCCGAAGGCACCAAGGTTCTGCCTGACGTGACCCCGATCCACGGCGTGCCTGCGGCGGTCAAAGATGCCCAGAAGGGTATGATCGACCACAACTTCCTCGACTTCTCCCAGCTGCACAAAATCTACCCCACCCCCAAAGGTCCACTGACCGTGGTGGAGGATTTTGACCTTAAAATTCAACGCGGTGAGTTCATTTCGCTGATTGGCCACTCCGGCTGTGGCAAGTCCACAGTGCTGACCATGGCCGCCGGTCTGAACGCCATTTCCAAAGGCGGCATCCGTCTGGATGGTCGCCACGTTGAAGGCGCAGATCCGGAACGCGCTGTGGTGTTCCAATCCCCCAATCTCTTCCCTTGGCTCTCCGCCAAAGAGAACGTCGCGATTGGCGTGGACAAGGTCTACCCCAAAGCAAGTCAGGGCGAACGTCAGGACGTGGTGGAATATTATCTGGAGCGTGTCGGTCTGGCCGACGCCATGGATCGCCCGGCGCATTCCATGTCCAACGGCATGAAACAACGCGTCGGCATCGCCCGCGCCTTTGCCCTCTCCCCCAAACTGCTGCTCTTGGATGAGCCTTTCGGGATGCTCGACAGTCTCACCCGCTGGGAGCTGCAGGAGGTTCTGATGGAAGTCTGGGACCGCACCAAGGTGACCGCCATCTGCGTCACCCATGATGTGGACGAAGCCATCCTTCTGGCAGACCGCGTGGTGATGATGACGAACGGCCCGCAGGCCACCATCGGCAAAATCGTCGACGTGGATCTGCCCCGCCCGCGCAGCCGTCAGGCGCTGCTCGAGCATCCAGACTATTACCGTTACCGCCAGTATGTTCTTGATTTCCTTGAGGAATATGAACACGGCGCGAAGCCAAAGCCCAAAGTAGCCAAAGCCATCGCTGCGGAGTGAATATGACACAGAAACTTATCATCATCGGTGCAGGCATGGCCGCGGGCCGCGCTCTTGAGCACCTGTTTGAACAAGCGCCGGACGCCTATGACGTCACCTTGTTCAACGCCGAACCACGCGGAACCTACAACCGCATCATGCTCTCTCCCGTCCTCTCCGGAGACAAGAGCTTTGAGGAAATCGTCACCCATACCGCGGAGTGGTATGAGGAAAACGGCGTCACCTGCCGCTTTGGCGAGAAGGTTGTGAACATCGACCGCGCTGCCAAAACTGTGACCTCAGACACTGGCGATGTGCTGTCTTATGACAAGCTGGTCATCGCCACCGGCTCAAACCCGTTCATCATCCCGCTCCCTGGTCATGATCTGGACGGCGTGATTGCCTACCGCGATCTGGAAGACACCAACGCCATGATCGCCCTTGGCGACAAGCCGGACGCCAAAGCCGTGGTGATCGGCGGCGGGTTGTTGGGCCTTGAAGCAGCTGCAGGTCTGGCCTTGCGCGGTGTGGATGTCACCGTCGTGCACATCATGGGCCACCTGATGGAACGCCAGCTTGATGAGGCGGCAGGCTACCTGCTGCGCAAGGCGCTGGTGGACAAAGGCATCACCGTCAAATGCTCTGCCAACTCCCAGGAAATCCTTGGCGAAAACGGCAAAGTCAAAGCGCTGCTTCTAGATGACGGCACCGAATTGCCCTGTGATCTTCTGGTGATGGCAGTGGGCATCCGCCCTTCTGTCGCATTGGCCTCTGACGCCGGCCTCGCAACCGGGCGCGGCATCCACGTGGATGACCAGATGATCACCTCTGATGAGAATATTCTCTCGCTTGGTGAATGTGTTGAGCACAACGGCGATGTCTTTGGACTCGTGGCACCGATCTTTGATCAGGCCAAGGTGCTGGCAAAAACACTGCTTGGCGAAGAGGCCGCCTTTGTGAACAAAGAGGTGGCAACCAAGCTCAAGGTGACCGGCTGTGATCTCTTCTCCGCCGGTGATTTTGCCGATGGCGAGGGGCGCGAAGACATCGTGTTCCGCGATCCGGCACGAGGTGTCTACAAGCGTCTTGTGATTGAGGAAAACCGCATCGTTGGTGCGGTGATGTACGGCGATACCGCAGATGGAAACTGGTTCTTCGGGCTGATCAAAGACCGCGAAGACATCTCTGAAATGCGCGACACGTTGATCTTTGGCCCGGCCTATCAGGGGGGCGACTCCCTGGACCCTATGGCGGCCGTTGCAGCCTTACCGGCTGACGCAGAAATCTGCGGCTGCAACGGCGTATGTAAAGGTCAGATCGTAGACGCCATTGGCAATGGCGCGACCACTTTGGAAGATGTTCGGGCAGTGACAAAGGCCTCCGGGTCCTGTGGAACCTGCACCGGGCTTGTGGAGCAAGTGCTTTCGGTCACTCTGGGTGATGATTTTGTCATGCCAGCTGCCAAATCGGTATGCGGCTGCACCGACCTCACCCACGAGGATGTACGGCGCTTGATAAAGTCCCGCGAGTTGAAATCCCAACCGGCCGTTTGGCAGGAACTGGGGTGGAGCACGCCAAACGGTTGCCACGTGTGCCGCCCCGCGATCAACTATTACCTTCTGGCGGATTGGCCGCTGGACTATGCGGATGATCCACAAAGCCGTTTTGTGAACGAGCGCAACCACGCCAACATTCAGAAAGATGGCACTTATTCGGTTGTGCCGCGCATGTGGGGCGGGATCACCACCCCAGACGAGCTGCGCGCGATTGCAGACGCGGCGGATAAGTTTGACGTGCCAACGGTCAAAGTCACCGGTGGCCAGCGTATCGACCTGCTTGGCGTGAAGAAAGAAGACCTGCCCGCGATCTGGTTTGATCTGAACCAAGCGGGGCTGGTCTCCGGACATGCCTACTCCAAAGGCCTGCGTACGGTGAAAACCTGCGTCGGCACCGACCACTGCCGCTTTGGCACACAGGACAGCACAGGGCTTGGCATCAAACTGGAAAAGCACCTCTGGGGATCTTGGACGCCGCATAAGCTCAAGCTCGCGGTCTCTGGCTGCCCACGCAACTGCGCGGAGGCGACCTGCAAGGACATTGGCGTGATTTGTGTGGACTCAGGCTATGAGGTGTCTGTTGCCGGTGCTGCAGGCATGGAAGTCAAGGAAACCCAAATGCTTTGCAAGGTGGCCTCAGAGGAAGAAGCCATCGAGGTGATCTCTGCCATGACGCAGATCTACCGCGAGAACGCCAAGTATCTGGATCGTATCTGGAAATGGGTCGACAAGGTTGGGCTGGATTGGGTCAAAGAGCAGATTGTGGAAGATCTTGAGAACCGCAAGGCGCTGGCCGAACGGTTCGAGACTTCCCAATCCGTCTACCGCGCCGATCCATGGGCAGAACATGCGCGTGAGAAGGCGGAAACCTATCAACCGATTGCAAACCTGACACTGGAGGCTGCGGAATGAGCTGGATCGACATTTGTGACGTGACCGACATTCCTCTGCGCGGGGCACGCATTGTCAAAACGGCCGTGGGCTGTGTTGCTGTGTTTCGCACCGATGAGGCCGAGGTCTTTGCCACCTCCGATCGCTGCCCGCACAAAGGCGGCCCCTTGTCGGAAGGCATCGTGCACGGCAAGAAAGTCACATGCCCGCTGCACAACTGGGTGTTTTCCCTGGAAACTGGTGAAGCGCAGGGGGCAGACGAAGGTCAGATCGACACCTATGCAACGCAGGTTGTTGAAGGACGTGTCTTGCTGGATGCCAGCGCGCTGACAACAGGTGTGGCTGCGGAATGAGCCAGACTGTCTGCACCACCTGCCCTTACTGCGGCACAGGCTGTGGGGTCTTGGCGACACCAACGGAGGATGGGGCGCTCGCGGTCAAGGGTGACCCTGAGCATCCCGCCAATTTCGGGCGTTTGTGCTCGAAGGGCTCTGCGTTGGGAGAAACCGTTTCCAACGAAGGTAGGTTGTTGACGCCCCTGATCGACAAAGAGGCGGCAAGCTGGGACAGCGCACTTGATCTTATCGCGGAGAGATTCCGCAAAACCATCGCCGAGCACGGACCCGACGCCGTGGCGTTTTATGTCTCCGGGCAGTTGCTGACCGAGGATTACTACGTCGCCAACAAGCTCATAAAAGGCTACATGGGCACGGCCAATATCGACACGAATTCGCGGCTCTGCATGGCCTCGACCGTGGCAGGCCATAAGCGCGCCTTTGGCACAGACACCGTTCCTGGTACTTATGAGGACCTGGAGCTGGCGGATCTGATTATTCTGACCGGCTCCAACCTGGCGTGGTGTCACCCGGTTCTCTACCAACGGATTGCGGCCGCGAAGGCAGAACGCCCCGAGATGAAAGTGGTGGTGGTCGATCCGCGTCGCACAGCCACTTGTGACATTGCCGATCTGCATCTCTCCTTGCGCCCGGGCACAGACGTGGCGCTGTTCAATCACCTTCTTCAGAAGTCCTACGAACAGGGCGTAGTAGACACGTCCTTCGTTGGGCAGCACGTTGCTGGCTTTGACGAAGCGCTGGATGCGGCGAGCGGTTCATCTGTTGAGGCAACAGGCCTGTCCGCGTGTGACATTGAAACCTTCGTCAAGCTCTGGCTGACAACCGAAAAAACCGTCACCGTCTTTAGCCAGGGCGTCAATCAATCAGATCACGGTACCGACAAGGTCAATGCGATCCTGAACTGTCACCTTGCCACCGGACGCATTGGTAAAGCTGGCATGGGGCCGCTTTCTGTCACCGGGCAGCCCAATGCCATGGGCGGGCGCGAAGTGGGAGGGTTGGCAAACATGCTCGCGGCCCATCTCGACATCGAAAACCCCGATCATCGCGCGGTCGTGCAAGGTTTCTGGCAGTCGCCGACACTTCCGGAAAAAGCTGGCCTTAAGGCTGTCGATCTGTTCCGTGCGATTGGCGAGGGCAAGGTCAAGGCACTCTGGGTGATGTGCACAAATCCCGCCGTCAGCATGCCTGATGCCAAAGCGGTGCGCGCCGCCATTGCCGGATGCGACTTTGTTGTGGTCTCCGATATGTTTGGCGACACTGATACCGCCGAACTGGCAGATGTGGTGCTTCCCGCGACAGGCTGGGGCGAAAAGGACGGCACCGTCACCAATTCCGATCGCACAATCAGCCGCCAACGCGGCTTCCTCCCACCTGCGGGAGAATCCCGCCATGATTGGCAGGCGATCTGTGGCGTGGCGCAACGCATGGGTTTTGCTGAGGCGTTCAATTTTGAAACACCGGCGCAAATCTTCCGCGAACATGCAGCTTTGTCAGGGACTGCCGCAGCACAAGGCAAAGACTTCGACATATCTGGTTTCGCGGATTTGTCAGACGCAGGCTACAACGCGCTGCAGCCCACGCGCTGGCCGTATCCGGCAAGCAAAACACCTTCCGACCGCATGTTCGAAGATGGTGGTTTCTTCACCCCAACGCGGCGGGCCAATATGCTTCCTGTCGCGCAACCCGCTTCACAAGAGCCATCAAAGGACGCGCCATTCCGGCTCAATACGGGGCGCATTCGCGATCAGTGGCACACAATGACCCGCACCGCACGAGCGTCGCGCCTGAACCAGCACTATGGCGAGCCGTTTCTGGAGATACATCCAGAAGACGCGCTTGCGCTTGGTTTGAGAGCTGCGGATTTGGCGAAGCTCAGCAATGCGCACGGCCAATCCATCCTGCGCGTTTTGATCACGGATCGTGTGGCAAAAGGAGATGTCTTTGCTCCGATACATTGGACCGCCACAACCGCTCCAAGCGGGCGCATTTCCGATGTTGTGACACCAAAAACAGATCCTTTTTCCGGACAGCCCGACAGCAAGGCTGCCAAAGTGGCCATTCATCCCTTCGCGCCCAAATGGTATGGGTTTGCGGTATCTCAGCGCGAGCTTCAGCCAAATTCAGACTATTGGGCCAAATCGCGCGTCGAGGCAGGTTGGCAATATGAGCTGGCGCATCAAGGCACACCAGAGTGCTGGGAGCGCTACGCCCGTGCGTTGTTTGAGGCACCGGATGCGGAAATCTCCAGCGTTTTGGACACATCCCGTGTTTCAGCGCGCATTGCGCTTCACAAAGATGGCGTCCTGATCGGCGCTTTGTTTGTTAGTGACCGCCCCGTTTCGGTCTCCCGAGGTTTCGCAGGAAGTCAGCTGGGCACTACAAGCGAAACTGTGTTGCTTGGTCGACCAAGCGCGGGACAACCCGATCCCGGGCCAACTGTTTGTGCGTGTTTCAGTGTCGGGGTGAACACCATTCTGAGCGCGATCGAAACGCAAAACCTGATGTCGGTTGACATCATTGGTGCAGCGTTGTTGGCGGGAACAAACTGCGGTTCCTGCAAGCCAGAACTCGCCGCGCTGCTGCAATCAGCCCAACGGAGTGTGGCGGCGGAGTAGCCACCTTCGCGCAACAAAAAATCACGGTCTGCGGTCAACTCGAAAGGCGTTGATCGCAGACTTTGTGGCTACAAAGCAACACTTCAGGGGCGACACTTGCCTGTTTTGCGTGCAAACGAGGGCCAAACCGGCGATACATTGCCTGACGCGCATACCTCTCTGAACCCTACAATTTTTTAAATGGCCATTTAATATGTCGGTTTCAGCGCGCAAAAGGCCGGTTTTCGAATACCCCCATTTCACAGAGTTAGCGGGCGTTTTGCCCCTCTAAAAACTTTGTCAGCACTGCCACATTTTCCTTGCTTTGAGTCGCGTTCGGATCGCAGCATGTCAGAAAACGACAAAATCAGCATGGGAGTCTCCAAATGAACAACGAACTTAAGTACCTGAGCCGCCAGGCGGCGTTGGGGAAACTGTCACGCCGCACCTTCCTGGGTCGCGCTGGCGCGCTTGGTGTATCCGCTGCCGCAGCCAACACAATGCTGTCCACCGCAGTTCATGCAGCAGGTCCGCAAAAGGGCGGCACATTGCGCATTGGTCTGCAAGGCGGCTCCACCACGGACAGCATGGATCCCGCACTGGCGACCAACACCGTGGCCGTGAACCTGATCCGCATGTGGGGCGAGCCACTCGTTGAATTGACCGACGATGGCGGCCTGCAGGGCAAAGTCGCAGAGAGCTTTGAAGCTTCTGCCGACGCCAAGACCTGGACCTTCACCGTTCGCAACGGCATCACCTTCTCCAACGGTCAATCCGTGACCGCAGAAGATGTGGCAGCGACCATTGATCGTCACTCCGGCGAAGACACCAAATCCGGTGCGCTTGGCTTGCTGCGTGACATTAAAGGCGTCCGCGCCGACGGCCGCAATGTGATCATCGAGCTCAACAACGGCAACGCTGACCTGCCGTATCTGATGAGCGACTACCACCTGATCATTCAGCCAAACGGCGGCAAGGATGCGCCAGACGCAGCCATCGGCACCGGCCCCTATATCATGAAAGAGATTGATATGGGCGTGCGCTTTGTTGCGGAGAAGAACCCGAACTACTGGGGTGACCTCGGCCACGCGCAGACCATCGAAATGCTGGTGATCAACGACAACACTGCACGTGTAGCTGCGCTGCAATCCGGCCAGGTTGACATCATTGACCGTGTGCCACCGCGCACCGCGGGTCTGGTGGCACGCGCGCCAAACATCACTGTCGCCTCCACCGCAGGCCCCGGCCACTATGTGTTTATCGCACACACAAACACTGCACCGTTTGACAACCCGGACCTGATGATGGCGCTGAAGCACGGCATCAACCGTCAGGAAATGGTCGACAAGATCCTGTTCGGCTATGGCTCTGTTGGCAACGACACGCCAATCAATGCCGCGTACCCGATGTATCAGGAAATCGAGCAGCGCGAGTATGACCCGGAGAAAGCCGCAGAATACTTCAAGAAATCCGGCCACTCCGGTCCGGTTCTTCTGCGCACCTCCGACAACTCCTTCCCCGGCGCGCCGGATGCTGCGGCTCTGTTCCAGCAATCTCTGAAAGCCGCCGGAATCGAGCTGGAAATCAAGCGTGAGCCAAACGATGGCTACTGGTCTGAAGTCTGGAACAGCAAACCGTTCTGCACCAGCTACTGGGGCGGCCGCTCCACGCAGGATCAGATGTTCACCACCGCGTATCTGTCCACCGCAGACTGGAACGACACGCGCTTCAACAACGAACAGTTTGACCAGCTGCTGATCGCGGCACGTGCGGAGCTTGACCAGACCAAGCGTAAGCAGATGTATGCTGACATGGGCACCATGGTGCGCAACGAAAGCGGCCTGATCTGCCCGATGTTCAACGACTTCATTGACGCCTACACCGACAAGCTCGGCGGCTGGGTCGAAGGCGTTGCAGGCTTCTCGCTCATGAACGGCTACGCGGCACAGCGTATGTGGGTGACCGCCTGATATGTCGCTCCTTTTGAAACTTTTGGCCCAGCGCATCGCGCTGGGCCTCCTTCTGCTCTTCCTCGTCTCGATCCTGATCTTTGCTGGCACGCTGATTTTGCCAGGGGACGTGGCACAACAAATTCTCGGTCAATCCGCTACGCCTGAGGCACTCGCCAACCTGCGCGAAGAGCTCGGCGTAAATGACCCTCCCGTACAACGCTATTTTGACTGGCTCGGCGGCCTTGTCCAAGGCGACCTCGGGACCTCTTTGACCAGCGGAAAGGCCATTACAGAATCCATTGGCAGACGCCTTGGGAACACATTGTTCCTGGCGTTCTGGGCAGCCATCATTGCTGTGCCTCTCGCGATTTTGCTGGGCCTCTTGGCCGTGCGCTACCGCGAACGCTGGCCAGACAAGATGATCTCCGCCGTTACCTTGGCTTCGATCTCCGTCCCTGAGTTTCTGATCGCTTATGTGGCCATCTTCTTCATTTCAGTTCGCCTGAGATGGGCGCCATCGGTGACAACCATCAACGACAGTATGAGCCTTGGTGAGAAGCTGCACACGATCAGCATTCCCATTGCAGTTCTGACCCTTGTTGTCTTGGCCCACATGATGCGCATGACCCGCGCTGCGATCCTCAATGTGATGCAATCCGCCTATATCGAGACGGCTGAGCTGAAAGGCCTGCGCATGTTCACCATCATCTGGAAACATGCCTTCCCCAACTCCATCGCGCCGGTTGTGAATGTTGTCATGCTCAACCTGGCTTACCTTGTGGTTGGCGTTGTGGTGATCGAGGTGGTCTTCACCTATCCCGGCATGGGGCAATATCTGGTGGACCACGTGTCCAAGCGGGACATTCCTGTGGTTCAGGCCTGCGGCTTGATATTCGCTGCGGTCTACATCGGCATGAACATGATCGCCGACATTGTCTCCATCGTCACCAACCCGCGTTTGCGGCATCCGAAATAGGGAGGTCTCCAGATGAGAATACCCATCGCCGCCCTGATCGGGCTTTTCTTCACCGCGCTGTATTTCCTGGTGGCCATTTTCGCCCCATGGATCGCACCTTATGGTATGGCTGAAATCGTCAGCCGAAATGTATGGTTGCCACCGTCCAGTGAATTCCTACTGGGCACGGACAACCTCGGCCGCGACTTGCTGAGCCGTATGATCTATGGCGGGCGCACCACAATCTTTATCGCGACTGCAGCCACCATTCTGAGCTTTACCACTGGATCGGTCCTTGGCTTCCTTGCCGCTGTTCTTGGTGGCTGGGCAGATCAGGCCATGAGCCGGTTTGTCGATCTGATCATGTCGATCCCATCGCTGATCTTCGCACTTGTGGTACTGTCAGTCACACCGGTGACCGTTCCGGTTCTGATCATCGTCATGGGTCTCTTGGACTCCACGCGCGTTTATCGTCTGGCACGTGCTGTGGCCGTTGACATCAACGTCATGGACTATGTGGAAGCCGCCAAACTCCGAGGCGAAGGCCGCGGCTGGATCATCTTCCGCGAAATCCTTCCTAACGCGCTCTCCCCTCTGATCGCGGAAATGGGCCTGCGCTTTATCTTCATGGTGCTCTTCGTCTCCACACTGTCTTTCCTGGGTCTCGGCGTACAACCGCCGCAAGCGGACTGGGGCGGTATCGTGAAAGAGAACGCTGACGGCATCGTCTATGGCATTGGTGCAGCCCTTTACCCGGCTGTGGCCATTGCCACACTTGCGATCTCCGTCAACCTCGTTGCGGACTGGATCCTGAACCGCACCACATCGCTGAAGGGAGGCCGCGGATGAGCGACAAGCTTCTAAAAGTCCAAGACCTCAAGATTGGCGCGACGGTGTATCCCCCCGGCGAAAAGCCCCAAGATATCGAAATCGTGCACGGGGTGAGCTTTGAGCTGGAAAAGGGCAAGGTGCTTGGCCTCATCGGGGAATCCGGTGCCGGCAAATCCACCATTGGCCTGGCCTCTATGGCTTACGGCCGTGGCGGCGTCAAAATCACCGGTGGGGAAGTCTGGGTTAATGGCCGCGACATCCTGAAATCCGGGCACGGCGACATTCGCAGCCTGCGCGGCGGTGAGGTCACCTATGTCAGCCAATCCGCTGCGGCCTCCTTCAACCCAGCCAAGCAGATCATGGATCAGGTGATTGAAGCTGCCGTGGTGCAAGGCAAGTTCTCCAAGAAGGAAGCCGAGGCGCGCGCCGTTGAACTCTTCCGCAAACTTGGCCTGCCGGACCCGGAGAACATCGGCAATCGCTACCCCCACCAGGTGTCCGGGGGGCAGCTGCAGCGCTGTATGACAGCGCTTGCGCTCTGTCCGGAGCCGGATCTGGTTGTGTTTGATGAACCAACCACAGCGTTGGATGTGACAACTCAGATCGACGTGCTTATGGCGATCAAAGAGGCCATACGAGACACGGGCGTCGCCGCGCTTTATATCACGCACGACCTCGCGGTTGTGGCGCAGGTGAGCGACGATATCCTTGTGCTCAAGATGGGCGACATGGTCGAATATGGCCCCGTTGATCAGATCATCAACGACCCTCAGGAGGATTACACCAAAGCGCTCGTCTCGGTTCGCTCGATCGACCATCAGGAGAAAGAGGCGACCCCTGAGCCGGTACTTAAAGTTCAGAACATCACCGCACGCTACAAAGGAACCAACTTTGACGTTCTCAAGAACATCAACGTCGAGCTTCACCCCGGCCAAACCCTCGCGGTTGTGGGGGAAAGCGGGTCCGGCAAATCGACGTTGGCCCGGGTGATCACAGGGCTTTTGCCGCCCAAAAATGGGACCATCCATTTTGCTGGCCGCGATCTTTCCCCTGATCTTGATGGACGTTCGCGCGAAGATTTGCGTGAGCTCCAGATGATCTACCAGATGGCGGATGTCGCGATGAACCCGCGCCAAACCGTGGGGACGATCATTGGTCGTCCGTTGGAGTTCTACTTCGGTCTCAAAGGCGCAGAGAAGCGCAAGCGCATCATCGAGCTTTTGGATGAGATCGAAATGGGCGAGAAGTTCATTGATCGGTATCCGGCGGAGCTTTCAGGCGGCCAGAAACAACGTGTGTGTATTGCCCGCGCTTTGGCTGCAAAGCCCAAGATGATCATCTGTGACGAGGTGACAAGCGCGCTCGATCCACTGGTGGCGGATGGCATCCTGAAACTGCTTTTGGATCTGCAAAAGATCGAGGACGTCGCGTATCTCTTCATCACCCACGATCTGGCCACGGTGAAGGCGATCGCGGACTCAATTTCCGTGATGTATCAGGGCGAGGTTGTCCGATACGGCGGCAAAACCGACGTGTTGAGCCCGCCATTTGACGACTACACCGATCTTTTGCTGAGCTCTGTACCGGAAATGAAACTCGGCTGGCTGGAAGACGTCATCGCGCACCGCAAAATGGAAAGCGCCGGGAACTAATTCCAAACGCCAAAATGAAAAAGTTGGGCGATGTCATTAAGACGTCGCCCTTTTTGATTAGCCGGGCCCTGATTGTCGCATTTGCAATAGTTCTTGAAAGCGGAACTGGCGACCGTGGACCGGACGGAAAGGGAGACTCAGATGGACCGGAAACTCTTGCTCATCATTCTGGACGGCGTGCCTTGGCGCAATTGGGAACGCCTGTTTGGCAATCTTGAAGGTTGGGTTGCAGACGGCACCGCCCAAAAGTGGAAAATGCGTTCGGTTCTGCCCTCTACATCTGCAAGCTGTTACGCGTCGATCCATACAGGCGTTACGCCGCAGGAACACGGCTGTACAGGCAATGGCAACGTGTTCCGGATCAAACAGCCAGATGTCTTTGGTCAGGTACGCAAGTCAGGTGGCGTGACCGGCGCGGTCGCGCATTCGTTCTGGTCGGAATTTTTCAACCGGCATCCTTTCGACTATGTGCGGGATGTGGAATATGACGAGCCCGAAAGCGCTACGATCAACCACGGCCGTTTCCACTCCATGACGGGCTACGGAATGGCCAATCAGATGACACCTTCGGATGTGGATCTGTTCGCGACCCTGACGAACCTCTGCCTGAATCGCGGCCTGAACTACGGCATGTTGCACACCTGCACGCTTGATAGCATGGGGCATCGCTTCCAACACGACAGCCACGAAATGGATCACGCCTGTTTTGTGATGGACGAGATGCTTGCGCCCTTCATCCCGAAGTGGCGCGCTCTTGGGTATGAGGTGATCGTGACGGCGGATCACGGACAGGATGCACGGGGGCATCACGGCGGTCGCGACCCACTGCAGCAGGAGTTCGCGCTCTACTACTTCGGAGATGCAAAAGGTCCTGAAGCGGATACTGTTCTCGATCAGCTGCAGCTGGCCCCCACAATCCTGTCGCGCCTTGGCGCTGAGATCCCGGAGACCATGAAAGCTGCCCCCTTCCTAGACTGAGGGCAGCACCGCATTAAACGCGGTCTCAAGCGCATCACAGATCAACGAGATATGGGCGTCTTCCATAATAAACGGCGGCGCAAGCAGCACATGCGCCCCGTTTTGCCCATCGATTGTCCCCCCCATCGGATAGCAGATCAGGCCCGCCTCAAAGGCTGCAGCCTTGAGCTTTGCCGCAATGCCAAGAGCAGGATCAAAGGGCGCCTTGGTGTCGCGGTCCGCCACCACTTCAAGACCAAGGAAAAGCCCTCTGCCTCGGATGTCGCCGATGTTGGCGTGCTGCCCAAACCGCTCCTCAAGCGCGGCACGCAGTTTGGCCCCCTTAGGGACAACCTGCCGAACAATACCGTCATCCACCAAACGTGTGAGTACGGCATGCGACGCCGCCGCAGCGGTTGGGTGGCCATTGTAGGTGTGACCATGTTGAAAGAAACCGGAGCCGTCCCGAATGGTGTTATAAATCTCGGCTGAGCAAAGCATCGCGCCGATGGGTTGGTAGCCGGCCCCCAGCCCCTTTGCGACCGCGCAAATGTCTGGTGTGACGTCGTCCTGCTCACAGGCGAACAACGTACCGGTCCGTCCCATGCCACACATGACCTCATCCAAAATCAGCAAAACGCCGTTGGCGTGGCAAATCTCGCGGATCCGTTTGAAATAGCCCTCAACCGGTGGCACTGCACCTGCCGTTGCGCCCACAACAGGCTCCGCGACAAAGGCCAAGACGTTTTCCGCGCCCAGTTCATCTATGGCCTCCTGAAGTTCATTGGCGACGCGCTGGCCGTAGTCAAAAGCCGTTTCACCGGTTTCCTGGCCGCGATAGGCATAGCAAGGTGAAATGTGGTGGGTGTCCATCAACAGCGGCGCAAAGGGTGCGCGGCGCCATTGGTTCCCGCCTGTCGCGAGCGCACCAAGGGTATTGCCATGGTAGCTCTGACGCCGTGCAATCACGTGGCGGCGACGCCCTTCGCCCTTCTCAAACGCATATTGCCGCGCGAGCTTCAACGCGCTTTCCATCGCCTCAGAACCACCTGAGACGAGATATACGCGGTCCAGCCCTTCGGGTGCGTTCGCGACGAGCTTTTCTGCCAAGGCTTCCGCCGGTTCCGAGGTGAAGAAACCTGTGTGTGCGAAGGCGACAGTATCCACCTGGGCCTTTATCGCCTCGGTCACAGCTGGATCAGAATGACCAAGACAAGACACAGCCGCACCACCGGACCCATCGAAATAGGCTTTACCCTTGGTGTCATACAAAAATGGCCCTTCACCTCGTGCCACTGTGGGCAGGGATTTCTTTGAGTGCCGGGGAAAAACAAAACTCATGAGACTGTGACCTCTTTCAAAAGCGGGCGGCCCAAAGCCTGCGCCGCATCTACCGCGCGGCGAATATTCTCCGCGTTGTCTTCCGCCAACGTGCCATCAGGGCGTTGGATGTTGTTTTCAAAACCGATGCGTATGTGCCCGCCAAGCTTGATCGCAGCTTCGGCAACCGCATGTTCATTTTGCCCAAAAGCGCACACCGTCCAGCGATCAGCGATTTGTGCGGCACCAGCGGCAAATGGCTCAAGCTCTGCAACTTCGGCCAATCGTGGCGGGGCATAGCGACCCAGCACCAGCAGAACGTCAGATTGGCTACGCTCAACCACAGCGGCGTTCTGCCAGTGATCAAGCAATTCCAGATCTTGCTGATCATACAAAATGTGCTGGACCTGAATGCCTGCTTCTCTGGCAAAAGCATAAACCTTAGGGGCCAGTGCCATATCACGGGACATTTCCCGCACCGACACACTCGCGGCCTGCGGTACGAGCTCTTTCAACGCAGAAAACTGATCTTCGACGGAATACTTGCCGGCAGCTTCCGTCGTTACTTGAATGCCCAAATCGGGCGCAGTTTCCGCAATTGCAGAGATCGCCTCACGATAGCGGCCTGCATCAAGAGAATGAGCTCCGCTGTCGTCGCGGACGTGGAGATGAATCTCGTCAGCGCCAGCATCTGCACAATTTTTAGCCGTTTTGGAAATTTGATCTGTTGTAATTGGCAGCTTTGGATGATCTATCCGCCCGCGCCGGGCTCCGTTGGGGGCGACGGTTATCTTAAGCGGCGCCATTGTCTGCCAGTTCAAAGTTTCTTCAGGCAAATGCACAGTCATGAGGTCTCTCGTTTTGCTTCACGCTCACGGATCGCAATGCATGAAACAAATGTTCCAATTGTTGACATCCGTTAAAACAACTGCATAACCTGAGTCAATAGGAGGGACACGTGAGCAACGCCAACCGTCTTCAAGAGCGGGTTGCTGAAAGCTATGCTGGCTTAAGCGTCAAGCTTAAGGCTGCGGCTGATTACGTCGTGCATAATCAGATGGATGTCGCCACGCGCTCCCTCAGATCAGTGTCGGCGGCAAGCGGCGTCTCGCCTGCCACGCTTTCAAGACTGGCCCGAAGCCTCAACTTTGAGAGCTATGAAGACATGCGCGAGCTATGCCGCGAAACGGTGGGAGAGCGCTCCTTGTCTTTTGCGGATCGCGCTGAGCAGCTCACAAGCGATCCTCAGCCCGACCAATCCATGCTCGATCGGCAGGCCGCCGCCTGCGTGCTGAACATCTCAAAACTCAGAGAAGATCTGAACCAAGACCGGTTGAAAGCTGCCGTTGTTGCGCTGAAACACGCCAGAAGTGTTGTTTTGTTTGGCGCCTTTGGCTCGACCGGGATCGTCGAGTACATGGCTTATTTGGCCAACTATTTCACCACCAACTGGACCCTTGCCGGGCGCATGGGCGCTTCTCTTGGCGCAGCGTTGTCCACACTGGCGAAAGAAGATGTTCTACTGATAGTCACCAAAACGCCTTACGCCAAAAAAGCGGTGCGCGCGGCGGAATCTGCCCGCGCTTCGGGCGCGACGGTCATCGTTGTCAGCGACAGCCACGCCTGTCCCGCGATTGAGTTTGCAACTTTTCCCTTTATTGTTCCGTCAGATAGTCCACAATTCTTTTCGTCCTATGCTGCGACTCTGTCTCTATTGGAGACCATGATTGCCATGTTGGTCGCACAGTCAGGCGAAGACGCAAGCCGCCGTATCCGCGACGTAGAACGCCGGAACCAAAGCTTGGGCGAATTCTGGAACGACTGACAACAACACTTGAATTACTCAAACCATCATCAACTAGGGAGCCTAAGATGATTTCGAAACTTAAACTGGCGGGCGCCGCCATTATTGCCTCCATGGGCATCTCCGCGGGTGCATCCGCACAGGAGTTTATCTCCATCGGCACAGGCGGCGTGACCGGCGTCTATTACCCAACTGGCGGCGCGATCTGCCGTCTGGTGAACAAAGGCCGCAAAGAACACGGCATCCGCTGTGCTGTGGAATCCACCGGTGGTTCTGTTTATAACATCAACACCATCAAAGCCGGTGAGCTTGAGTTTGGCGTTGCGCAATCTGACTGGCAGCACCACGCCTATAACGGCACTTCCAAGTTCGCAGACAATCCGTTCCCAGACGTGCGCGCGGTGTTCTCTGTACACCCGGAGCCGTTCAGCGTGATCGCACGTTCTGATGCGGGCGTGAACAGCTTTGCGGATCTTAAAGGCAAGCGTGTAAACGTGGGCAACCCAGGTTCCGGCCAGCGCGCCACCATGGAAGTTGTGATGGAAGCCTATGGCTTCACCATGGACGACTTTGCTCTCGCAACCGAATACAAAGGTTCTGAGATGGCGAAGCAGCTGTGTGACGGCAACATCGACGCGATGATCTACACCATCGGTCACCCTGCCGCGGCCATCAAAGAGGCCACAACCACTTGTGATGCGAACCTCGTGAACGTAACTGGCCCGGAAATCGACAAACTGGTTGCTGACAACCCGTTCTACCGCGTCGCAACCATCCCAGGTGGCATGTACAAAGGCACCGATGGCGACACCACCACCTTTGGCGTGGGCGCAACCTTCGTGACCTCCGCAAACATCTCCGACGATGTTGTCTATGTGGTGGCGAAGTCTGTGATGGAAAACATCGAAGACTTCCGCAAGCTGCACCCAGCGTTTGCTAACCTTGATCCGAAAGAAATGGTTAGCGACGGCCTGAGCGCACCAATCCACCCAGGTGCGGAAAAAGCATACAAAGAACTCGGCCTGAAATAGTTCGGGTTCAAATCTCTAAAAACTACAAATGCGCCCCAGAAATGAGGGCGCATTTGGCCAAGGGCTAGACGAGGACAAAAATGGTTCAGGACCCCAATAAAGATGGCGCTGCTTCCGCCGATGCTATGGTCGCAGAAGTCGACACCGGCGCGCGCAATGCCACGGGTTTTCAAGGAAAACTCATCATCGCGATCTGTATCATCTGGTCGTTGTTTCAGCTCTATATCGCGTCCAAACTCCCCGGCACGCTGGCCCAACTCACAGGGCTTTCTGATTTTGCGAATGTGGTCAGCCAAGCGCGCTATATCCACCTCGCTTTTGCGATGTCACTGGCCATTCTGGCCTTTCCGATGTTTAGAACATCACCGCGTGACCGCATCCCGCTTTATGACTGGCTGCTCCTGGTCATCGGTGTCAGCGCCTGTCTTTACCTCGTCTTCTTCCGCTACCAGATTGCGGATCGTCCCGGCCTCTGGACCAGCACAGACATCACCATGTCCGCTCTTGGCATGATCGTTTTGATGATCTGCGTGTATCGCTCGCTTGGTCTGCCACTTGTGATCATTGCTGGGGCCTTTGTGCTCTTTGCCTTCTTTGGCGGCAACTCCGAGTGGGTGCGCGAGATCACCAACTACGGTGGCGCCTCGCTGTCGAAGGCGCTCGGCCATTACTGGATGCAGACCGAAGGTGTCTTTGGTGTCGCATTGGGTGTCTCCACCACAATGATCTTCCTCTTTGTGCTGTTTGGCGCACTGCTGGATCGCGCAGGGGGTGGCAACTGGTTCATCAAAGTGGCCATTGCCCTCCTTGGCGCGCTGCGCGGCGGCCCGGCCAAAGCCTCGGTTCTCAGCTCCATGATGACCGGCATGATCTCAGGCAGCTCGATTGCGAACACCGTCACCACCGGCACATTCACCATCCCGCTGATGAAGCGCATTGGCTTCCCTGCTGAGAAAGCCGGCGCGGTTGAGGTGGCCTCTTCGACCAATGGTCAGCTGACCCCGCCTGTCATGGGGGCCGCTGCCTTCCTGATGGTTGAATATGTGAACATCCCCTACATCGACGTGGTCAAACACGCCTTCTTGCCTGCGGTGATCTCGTACATCGCGCTGCTCTACATCGTACATCTCGAAGCGCTGAAAATGCAGATGCAGGGTCTGAAGAAGGCCGGTCGCCACATCGGACCGATCATGATCCTCGTGTTGTTCCTGACCGGCTTCATCGGCCTTGGCGCAATCACCTTCGCAATGATCGGTATCCGCAATGTGCTGGAGCCGTTGGTGGGCGACAGCATCTATATCGCGGTGGCACTGGTTGCCGTGATGTATCTTGGTTTGCTCTATGTGGCGTCAAGATATCCAGACATCGCAATGGATGATCCAGACGCCCCGTTGGCAGCGCCTCGTCTGACACCAACGCTTTTGGGTGGGGCTTACTATGCGCTGCCGATCTTCATTCTGGTTTGGAACCTGATGGTGAAAACCGAGAATCTGGATCGCTTGTCCCCGGCGCTCTCGGCCTTCTGGGCGACGATCTTTATGATCATCGTGGCGGTGACACACCGTCCGATCAAAGCGTTCTTCCGCGGTGAAACCGCCGTGAACGCTGCTTTCACCCAAGGCTGGAACGACTTTGTGCAAGGCCTGATCATGGGTGCTCGGAACATGATCGGAATTGGCGTGGCGACCGGCGCGGCCGGCATCATCGTTGGCACCATCAGCCTCACCGGTGCTCACCAAGTGATTGGTCAGGTGATTGAGGTCATCTCTGGCGGCAACCTGATTATCCTGTTGCTCCTGGTGGCGGTTCTGAGCTTGATCCTTGGCATGGGCCTTCCAACCACCGCGAACTACATTGTTGTCAGCTCTTTGATGGCACCTGTTATCGTTGGCGTTGGTGCACAAGCCGGCTTGGTTGTGCCGCTGATCGCGGTCCATATGTTTGTGTTCTACTTCGGCATTTTGGCGGACGACACGCCGCCTGTGGGCCTTGCCGCCTATGCGGCAGCTGCGATCTCTCGGGGCGATCCGATCAAGACCGGTGTGCAGGGTTTTGCCTATGACATCCGGACGGCTCTCTTGCCCTTCATGTTCATCTTCAACACCGATCTTCTGCTGATTGACGTGAGCTTTGGAAAAGCCGTTCTGGTGTTCTTTATCTCGCTCATCGCGATGCTGATATTTGCGGCTGCAACCCAAGGCTATTTCATCGCCAAATCCCGAAAGTGGGAAAGCGCGGCGCTGCTCTTCATCGCCTTCATGCTCTTCCGGCCAGATTTCTTCCTCGACCAAGTGTCAGAGAAGTATCAGACCATGGTTGGGCCGGAAGCGGTGCAACTGGTCGGCGCACAGCCTGAAGGCGCGCTGGTGCGCTTTAAGGTCGAAGGCCCGGACTTCGACACCGGCGACAATCGCGCCACCACCGTCACGATGATCTACCCCGGCGGCGATGCGCTGACGGCGATGTCAAACGGCGGCCTGAGCGTGTTTGAGGAAGATGGTAAGCTGCTGCTCGAAGAGCCCTTCCCCGGCACGCCCTACTTTGGCCAGTTGGGCACCGAGTATGATTACTACGGCGATCAGCCTGTGGTGATCTCGCAGGTACAAGTTGAAAACGAGCGGATGCCAAAAGAGCTGTTCTTCATTCCGGCGCTGCTTCTGCTTGCAGGCTTGATGATGATCCAGCGGCCACGCGCCACACAACCGGCGTTCTAAGGAGAGAAAGTCATGTTCAAGACAATCTTGCTAACCGTGGACGTCAACGATCTGAAAGGCTCTGAGCGCCCCGCCGAGGCCGCGCGCGCGATGGCAATGGCGGATGGGGCTGAACTGCACGTCATGAACGTCGTGCCCGATTACGGCATGTCGATTGTTGGCTCGTTCTTTAGCCAGGATCACAACAAGCTGATCCTGAAAGAAGCCAAAGCGGCATTGGAGGATTGGGCCAAAAGCGCGCTGGCAGGTGTAGAGAACCTGCGCCTGCATGTGGATCAGGGCACAATCTATGATCTCGTTCTAAAGGAAGCCAAAAGCGTAAAGGCCGATGCGATCATCGTTGGCGCCCACAAATCCCAGCTGAAGGACTATCTGATTGGCCCCAATGCCGCGCGGATCGCACGGCACGCCAAACAATCGGTGTTCGTGATCCGCTGATCCATCACTTTCAAAAAAAGGCCCGTCGCGCAGTGCGGCGGGCCTTTTGCTTTTGTGCACCTGCCGAGATCAGAGACGCGGCACGGTGCTTTCCCAGTGCTTCGCAAACACCTCTGCGCCATTCTCGGATGTTTTCAGATCAGCCGTGATCAGGAAGTTCTGCCCATCGGTACGCATAGAAACATCCGCAAAGATCTCAACCTTCCAATCACCGCGCGCCATAGTGCGCCGCCATGTGAAGTGGTTTTCAGCGGAATTTGGATCACGTTCGACAATCGAGAACCGCTCTTGCACACGGGCTCCGGATATGAGGCCGGTGTCCAGATCCTCTGTAAGACCCGTGTCACCCACAATCTCCAGAGTGAGCTGTTGAGACCCCACATCCTTGGCGACGGTCTTCTTATTCTCAGGCGCAGAAACCTGACGTGTGCGCCGGGGCTTCGCCGCCTTTGGCGGATCAAAGGAAACGGATGTTTCCTCCGCAGGTTCTTCGCGCACCGGCAATGAGAGAGCACCGCTTTGCAGCGTCAAAACCGCCGTTTCTGCTTCAGGCCAGACATAGGGCCAATAGCTCGAAGACAAGGCCAGCCGCAGCTGATGCCCAGGAGGCAGCTGATAGGCGCAGTGGTCCAGTGTCAGGGTCACATCAACGGGTTGATTGATCGGCAGATCGACAAAAGCCTCGTGTCCATCACGATGCCGAAGGTTCAGCACGCCATGCGTGATCAAGGTGCTTTGCCCATCCGGGTGCACATCGCACAAACGCGCGATCAGCTGCGCCTTTGGCTTGTCCGCCGAGAGCTTCAACCGCACCGAGGGCGCGCCAACAATGGCGCGGGAAGCGGTAATAACTTCTGTCTCAAAGCAGCAGGACAAAGCGTCGTCTTCGCGCTGATCAGCAGGCAATTCCCCCGGCGCTGTCCCGGCAGGTGCCAGCGAAACCGGGAAATACTCGCCAGTGGCCTGTCCGCAGAACAGAGCGGGCGCAACGATACGCTCCGCTGGGCCTTCGGTCTCTGAAAGACTCTTACCGGTCAGGAAAAAACTCTCAGCTGGCGCGTTGATGTCTTCTGCAGAGTCCGCGATCCACCGCCCTGGGCGGTCATCATAGATGGTCGCCGGGGGCACGCTGTCCATCAACCAACGGCGCATGTCTGGCAGCACTTCTACACCGTTGTCGATGCCCTTAAGCCAACGATCCCACCACCGCAGCATTTCCCCAAGAAAGTCGATCTGCGGTCCCGGCGCAGCAAAATGAGGGTACTTATGGATCCAAGGTCCGATAAGGCCTTTCACAGGTGCGTCAAGGTTTTCGACCAGATGCGCGATGGTGTTACGGTAGCCATCGTGCCAGCCGCCCACGCTCAAAACTGCGGCCTTGATCGCGCTATAGTCCTCACAAACGGACCCATGCTTCCAATAGCCATTGCGCGCTTGTTCCTGCACCCATTTCTCCGCAAGGAAAGGCGTGTTTTGCAGCCGCTCAAGCCAGACTTCCCGCCAGCTCTCGCCAACGATTTCTGGATCAGGCGGTAAGGCAAACCACCCCAGTACGGTTGCCGCCCAGCCGGTGTTTTCGCCAAGCATGACGCCGCCTTTATAGTGGATGTCATCGGCAAATCGGTCAGTGGTTGAGCATATGCTCACCACGGCCTTAAGCGCTTCGGGCGCCAAAGCCGCGATCTGAAGACCGTTGAAACCGCCCCAGCTGATACCCACCATACCAACGCTGCCAGAGCACCACTCCTGCGCCGCCAACCATTCGATCAAAGAGACGCCATCTGCAAGCTCTTGCGGCGAGTATTCATCATCAAACAGGCCTTCGCTGTCGCCACAGCCGCGCATGTCCACGCGGACGCAGACATAGCCATGTCCAGCCATATAGGGATGGGTCAGTGCGTCCCGTTCTGCAGTGCCGTCCCGTTTGCGGTAAGGCAGGAATTCTAGGATTGCAGGCAGTGGTTCATCGGTCTCAGGTCGCCAAATCCGGGCGGACAACAGGGTGCCATCTGGCATTGGAATCTGAACGTGCGGATGCTCATTCACTTGATAGGGAAAATCTTCCACCGTTTGCATCTCAAACTCCAGTGCTTGCGGTCACAGCTTTTTGTCAATCTGTACAAACATTTGCATCCTCGCAAGAAAAAGAGAGATAGGTCCAACCTCTGGACAGCTCACTCTTCTGCGGCGATCAGCTGTTTGATGAGGATGAGACGCGCAATCAACATCAACACAAAACACAGAGCGAAGGAGAACGTTTCACCGATGATGGGCGCAGACAGCACATAGATACCGCCGCCAATCAGCGAAACCGTCGCATAGAGATCTTCCTTCAGAACCGAAGGGGTCACATTGCAAAGAACATCGCGGATGATACCGCCCACGATACCCGTGATGCACCCGATCACCACAGCAATGGCGGGATGGGTGCTCATATCCAGCGCGTCACGCACGCCCACTAGAGTGAACAGTGCCAACCCTATGGCATCAAGTTGCATCAAAAGGCGCAAACGTCTGCCATTGCCCGACGGAAGGCGTGTGGCGACAAAATACATGGCTACGGCCACGGGCACCGCAGTGGCGAGATAACTCAGATCCTCAATCCAGAACACCGGCGTGCGGCCAAGCAGCAGATCCCGAAGCGTGCCCCCACCCACTGCGGTGGCGACACCGATCAAAGTGGCACCAAAGAGATCCAGCGTATGTCGCACCCCTTGGATCGAAGCAGAGGCCGCCATCACGGCGGTCGCGATGATTGTTGTGAAAGTGACAAACTGGGTGAGCGGGTCGATCATAGGTAGCGACTTTCACGTGGGCCCAAATGGCGCAGATTGATGCGCAACGACGCATCTAGCTAACATTATTAAGGGGGCCGAACGCCCCCCATTTTTCACCTGCCGGTCCCTGTTCCCAAACGCCATCTGCCTTATTTTCTGCGGCGCGAGGAGTTGATTTCACTATAGGAGCGGTGATTCGCTCCCGTCAACTGTCTGGGATCTCAAATCGCAAATCTGCCAACCAGAGCTTGGCAGATGCATAACATTAGCCGTTTTCGCGCAGCACCGCGCCTGCCAGATAGAGCGAGCCGCAAATCAGGATGCGCGCTTCCGGGGATTGCGCCGAAATGGTCGCTATCGCCTTGGCAACACTTTCAGCGACATGTGCCGTAAGCCCGGCCGCATTCGCATGTTCGGCGGTTTCTTCTGCCAATAGCGTGTTGGCTTCTCCCGGAATGGAAACCGCGTGCAAGCTGTCGGACACCTCAGCCAAGGGTGACAAATACCCAGAGACGTCTTTGGTGTTCAGCATGCCACAGATGAGATGTGTTTCGCGCTTGGGCAGCCCTGCGATATGGGCGGCCAAAGCCTGCCCTGCCGCTGCATTGTGCCCGCCGTCGAGCCAAAGCTCAGCGGAGGCAGCCGCCTCCACCAATGGCCCCTCGCGCAAGCGTTGCATACGCGCAGGCCAGAAAACGTCTCGCATGGCCGCTTCGCAGGCTTCCGCATCGCAACCGAGGTGGCGCAACGCCGCCAAGGCCGCACCGGCGTTTTGGATCTGATGTGCACCGGGCAAGGCAGGGAGCGGCAGATCCAGCAGGCCGGTTTCATCCTGATAAATCAGGCGGCCGTGTTCCTCATACACATGCCAATGCTGCCCATAGGCGATCACCGGAGCGCCCAGACGGGCCGCGGTTTCTTCAATAACCGCCATTGCCTTTTCCGGCTGAGGGCCCACCACAACAGGGATCCCGCCCTTGATGATCCCAGCTTTTTCAGAGGCGATCTTGGCAAGCGTGTTCCCAAGGAACTGCTCATGGTCGATAGAAATTGGCGTGATCACGCACAGCTTGGGATCGTCGATCACATTGGTCGCATCCAGACGGCCTCCAAGACCGACCTCAAGCAAGGTGTAATCTGCCTGCACGCGCGAAAATGCGAGCAGGGCCGCGCAGGTGGTGATCTCAAAATAAGTGATGTTCTGGCGCTCGTTGGCCTCCCAACACTGATCCAGCACCTGTGTCAGATGCGCCTCGTCAATCAGCTCCCCTGCGAGCCGGATACGCTCGTGAAACCGGGCGAGATGGGGGCTTGTATAGGCGTGGACCGTTTTGCCTGCACCTTCCAGCCCAGCGCGGATCATCGCCTGTGTACTGCCCTTGCCGTTGGTGCCCGCCAGATGGATGACCGGAGGCATTTTCTTCTCCGGATTTTCAAGCGCATTGAGCAATCGCCACATGCGATCCAACGTCAGATCAATGATCTTGGGATGCAGCGCCAGCATCCGGGCGAGGATGGCATCTGATGTGTCTGAAGTGTGGGTCATGTGCGCCTCCGAAACAGTGAGCCCGCCCTAAATGAAAGCGGGCTTCCGGTCAAACAAACCGAAAGCCCGCAGCTCAATAAAATTCTGAAAACTTACGCGTCCTGCGCAGTGTCCTCTTTGGCTTCGTCCAACTCTTCCTGAGTTGGCGCCGGCAGGTCTCCTTTGACGGCCGGAGGCATGTCCATCAGCATGCGGATGATCGTCACCAGTTCGTCCTTCATTTCGGTGCGTTTGGTGACACGATCCAGCATACCGTGATCCAGAAGATACTCCGCGCGCTGGAAGCCCTCGGGAAGCTGTTCGCCGATGGTTTGCTGAATGACCCGTGGCCCCGCAAAACAAATCAATGCGTTTGGCTCGGATATCTGCACATCGCCCAACATCGCGTAAGATGCCGTCACGCCACCTGTGGTCGGGTGGGTCAAAACCACGATGTAAGGCAGACCGGCTTCTTTCAGCATCTGCACAGCAACCGTCGTGCGGGGCATCTGCATCAGCGACAGGATACCTTCCTGCATACGCGCGCCACCGGCGGCGGAGAACAGCACCAGCGGGCGTTTCATGGCAACCGCACGTTCGGCAGCGGCGATGATTGCATTGCCCACATACATGCCCATGGAGCCGCCCATGAAAGAGAAGTCCTGACACGCGGCAACAATCGGTGTGCGCCCGATTTCGCCTTCTGCCACCAGCATCGCTTCTTTCTCGCCGGTCTTCTTCTGCGCGGCCTTCATGCGTTCCGGATATTTCTTCTGATCGCGGAACTGCAGAGGGTCGGCCAGCGGTTCAGGCACCTCGACCTCAACAAAGACACCACCGTCAAAAAGCGCCTCAAAACGGTCGCGGGCTGTGATCGCCATGTGGTGGCCGCACTGGGTGCAAACGTTCTGATTGCCCTTAAGCTCGCGGTGAAACAGCATCGTGCCGCATTCGTCGCACTTGGTCCAAAGGTTGTCCGGCACCTCACGGCGCGAAAAGATCGAGTTGATCCGCGGGCGGACATAGTTTGTGATCCAGTTCATGTGATCAGGGTCCTCTGGCTTCCAATCAGGCACCGAAATAAGACGCCACGTCAGGAATTGCAATCTATGGCGTGCTCTCTCCTGTGGGAACGGTCGAAACCAGCCTGCTGTGATTGGCGTTTCCTGCTGCCAGGGCGCGCTGGCGGCGGGGCAACACTTTGTCAGCAAATGTGAATTTGTGTGCCTCAATTGATGAATGGGCGTTTGTCTCATCTCAATCAATTGGGTAGATAATAGAAAATCGAGCTGCGCATCGTTTCGCAGTCAGAAACAATTGAGCGGGACTCACTAATCGATATGGCACGTAGCAAGCGCGTTCTTCAGCAGTTTTTTCAAGCTGGCCTGGCTCGCTATTGGGCGCGTGTGGCAAGCAAAGCAGCACTTGAAGACTTGACCCGCCTGCGCCGTCAGCGGCGGCGCGCGCGGACTTTGCGCCATCATCTCGACATGGTGATTGCGATTTCCGAGAGCCGGCTGGCTTTGCCCATCATCGGCTCCAACGCGTTCCCCAAACCCCACGGGACCGATTGGTCCTGGCGTCCTGCCCTTTGGCGGGAACCCAATCCCACGAAGGGCCTGGCTGGCGTTCAAAACAAAGAAAAACTCGGCGACGAGGTTACGCTGTTTCATGATTGCCGCATCTCGGAACTGACGCTTCGCCAATTGCGCAATCATCGCGAGAAGGATCTGGCGCCGTTTGGTCTGCGCATGGATGTGTTCCGCTTTGACGGCTCGTTTCTCTCGCTGGTGATCGACCTGCCACCGGAGTCGGTGGCCGGGCTGCGCCGGGAGCATGTTCTACGACTCGATACCATTGTGGAAATGGAAAAGCCGCTCGAGATCTTTGCCCGTCTCAACATCCGACACGGACCAAACACCGAGCAAATTGTGCGGGAGCTGCCTCTGCATGACGAGGACATTCGGGTTGAGTTTGATCTTGCCTACTCCAACCTGAACGAAAAGCGGGTGGAAAAGATGTGGATCGACCTGATTTTCGAAGGCCCTGAGATGAACCAAGTGGTCCTCAGGGATGTGACATTTGCCCGCCGCCCCCGCGCTGAATTCTAAGCCTGCTGTGAAAAGGATCGAGATATGAGTGAGTTAACACTGACCAAGACCCGCCTTTTCGAAGGTGTTTGGGAAGGTGTCCTGAAATATGAGAGCGGTCAGGGACCGGTTCCAAAGGTTGACGTCACCTACCTTGGCGATCCGGTCAACGGGGTGCAGATTGACGCCACCGACACTCAAGACAGCTGGCGGCTCCGCTTTCCGCTGCCTAAGGAAAGCCTGTCAGATGGCGTGCAAACCCTGCTGATCACAGATCAGCTGAGTGGAGATCACCTTGAGACCCTGAGCTTTGTTGCAGGTGAGGCGCTTGCTGACGATCTGCGGGCTGAAATCGATTTGCTGCGGGCGGAGCTCGACATGCTCAAACGGGCCTTCCGGCGTCACTGTGTCGAAACGATGTAAGCGCGCGCTTTGAAACGTGATACTTTGATTTCCAATCAACGATAGGATCCTCTCATCGCCGATCTGTTTCCAATGAGTCAGCCGCAACAGTTGTTGTGGGGCACCGTGGTGCTCAGCGCCTGCGCGATCATTCATGTCGGCTTTTTGTCTCTGATGATCGAAGCGCTTGAAAAAATTGGAAAATGGGTGACGCAGAGATCAAGGTTCATCCGAACAGCGGTGGTGACCGGCGCGGCCTTCGCCATGATTGTCGGGTCTCACACCATTCAGGTTTGGCTCTGGGCTTACGTGCTGATCTATATGGGCGCGTTTGATTACCTTTATGATGCGCTCTACTTCTCGCTGGTGACATATACCACCGTCGGCTATGGCGACGTTGTGCTGCCCATTCAGTTTCGCGTCTTTGGGGCCTTTGGCGGCGTAACGGGCATTCTGTGCTTTGGCATTTCCACCGCGTTTCTCGTTTCCCTGATCAGCCGGCTGTTGCCGCGCTCGCTCGACTGAGCAAAGGCAATATGCCTCAGTTGTAATTCGGCTTCTGAAACCTAAAATTAGCCCATGATGAAAATTGCATACACGATGGCGCATGGGCGCGGGAAACTGGATTTGTTGCTGGCGGAACTGGCAGATCGGCTGAACGATCGCGGGTTGACCGCACGTGGTATTGTGCAGACCAACACGGGCTGTGAGACCGATCAGCGTTGTGACATGGACGTTCAGGTACTGCCGAGCGGGCCGATCATCCGTATCTCTCAAGACCTAGGCAAAGAAGCCAAAGGCTGCCGTCTTGATCCGGACGCCATGGCCACGGCTATCACCGCTGTGTCGCAATCCATGGAAGAGCCTTACGACGTGTTCCTCCTGAACAAATTTGGCAAGCAGGAAGCCGAAGGAAAGGGCTTCCGGGATCTGCTGGCTGAAGCGTTGGAGAATGGCGCAACGGTGATCGCGGGCACCAATCCGCTGAATGCCGGAGTGTTTGAAGAGTTTGCCGAGGGCATGGCCACGCAAGTGGAGCCCAACATCGACGATCTTCTTGCCTGGTATGATCAGGTAAACGCTTAAACCGCCTGCGCTCAACCGAGCACTGCGCGCCGCATCAGGTTGAGCGAGGCGATCAGCAAAACGAAAAGTGTGGCCTGTCGGAAGCGGCGCTGATCGATGCGATCAGAGATACGCCCTCCAAACCACATGCCCAAAATGGCAGGCAAAACCAGTGCGAGCGACAGAGGCGCGGTTTTGGTGGTCAGCACGCCTGAGCCGATATGGGCAAAGAGCAGCACAACAGAGCCCAACCCGTAGATCACCCCCTGAATGCGCATCTGCTCGGATTTCTCGGTGCCAAGTGCGGTAAGATAGGCCACCGTGGGCGGCCCCCAAACGCCTGAGATGCCGCCAATTGCTCCCGCAACGCCACCGACAACCATCTCGCCACGTGCCGTTGGCTTTGCGATGGTGATGGAACGCCCCATCAGTTGCAGCAGAGAAAACAAAAACACCGGCACACCGATCACCAACAGCAAAACGTCCCCGGGAAGAATGCGGACAAACTGCGCGCTGATCACCATGACAGCGCCACCCGCGATCAAAAATCGCCGGAAACGCTTAACGGATTGCCAAGCTGCCGCACGCCCCTGACGCAACGCCTGCATGCCGTTTGTGGCCAATGTGGGCAGGATCAGACCGGCCAAAGCCAGCTCCGGAGCCAGAAAAGAGCTTAGCCCCGAGATCAGGACCATGGGCATGGCGAACCCGACCATCCCTTTGATAACTCCCGCCAAAACAGCGATTCCCGCGCAAAGTAGCCAGGCAACGGGCGGTAGGGTTAGAATGTCGAAATCCATATCTTCCTATAGTGCCTGACATCCTGTCGGGCAAAGACTTGACGCGAAACAAACGATCAAAACGCAACGTCTTCTGGCATTTTTGTTGCGCTGCACCTGCAAAAGAAATATGCACACTGCAGAAACAGAGGATATTGCAACATGGCCCATGATGGACAGGATTTGACGATGGCGACTCCGGTGATTCTTCCCGATCTTCTGAAATTGACCGGCGCGGCTGTGGCCCCGGTTGAAGCCATTTTGGAAACCGCCATTGCGCGCGTGAAGGAAACTGTCTCCGAAGATGGCCGTGTTTCCGGCAAGCTGATTGAGGAAAATCAGACCGCTGCACATGGCCTGAGCTGGCTCGCGACTTACGCGCAATCGCTGAAACAGATGCAGGCTTGGGCAGAGAAGCTCAATGCAGACGGCAAGTTTGGCGAGATCGAACAGATCATTCACCAGATCGCGTTTGGCGAATACCTCTGGCAGGTGTATGGCGGCATTCCGATGAGCCAGGGCGAGATCATTCGCCTGCAGGACCTCGGCCTGACCCAAGACGAAATGCGTGGCCTGATGGCGCCGGATGTGATGACCCTCTGCACCGAGGGCAACAGCCAAGCGGCGCGTATGCGCCTTGTAGAGCTGATGCAGGAGCAGGCGGCAAACATCACCGTTGGCACCTCCGGTCTTGATGAAGAGCTGGAAATGATCCGCGAACAATTCCGTCGCTTTGCGGTGGATCGCGTTGAACCAAACGCCCACGAATGGCACCTCAAAGACGAGCTCATCCCAATGGAAATCATTGAAGAGCTTGCCGAAATGGGTGTGTTTGGCCTGACCATCCCGGAAGAATACGGCGGGTTTGGCCTGTCCAAAGCTTCCATGGTTGTGGTGTCTGAAGAGCTGTCTCGCGGCTACATCGGTGTCGGCTCGCTGGGCACACGTTCCGAGATCGCCGCTGAGCTGATCCTGTGCGGCGGCACCGAAGAGCAGAAACAGAACTGGCTGCCGAAACTGGCGAGCGCAGAGATCCTGCCAACCGCTGTGTTTACAGAGCCGAACACCGGGTCTGACCTCGGCTCCCTGCGCACCCGCGCGGTGAAAACCGAGGATGGCAACTGGGAAGTGACCGGCAACAAAACCTGGATCACCCATGCGGCGCGGACCCATGTGATGACCCTGCTGGCACGCACAAATCCTGACAGCACCGACCACCGCGGCCTCTCCATGTTCCTGGCGGAAAAGACCCCTGGCACCGATGAGAACCCCTTCCCGACTGAAGGCATGACCGGCGGTGAAATCGAGGTGCTGGGCTATCGTGGCATGAAGGAATACGAGCTGGGCTTTGATGGTTTCAAAGTCAAAGGCGAGAACCTTCTGGGTGGCGAAGAAGGCAAAGGTTTCAAACAGTTGATGGAAACCTTCGAGTCGGCACGCATTCAGACTGCGGCCCGCGCAGTGGGTGTGGCACAAGCCGCGCTCGACGTGGGCATGCAATATGCGATTGACCGCAAGCAGTTTGGCAAATCGCTGATCGCCTTCCCACGTGTGGCAGGCAAGCTCGCGATGATGGCGGTGGAGATCATGATTGCCCGCCAGCTAACCTATTTCTCTGCTTGGGAAAAAGACCACGGCCACCGCTGTGACCTTGAAGCGGGCATGGCGAAGCTGCTGGGCGCACGTGTGGCCTGGGCGGCGGCGGATAATGCGCTGCAAATTCATGGCGGTAACGGCTTTGCGCTGGAATACACCGTGAGCCGCATCCTGTGTGATGCGCGTATTCTCAACATCTTTGAAGGTGCGGCTGAGATTCAGGCGCAAGTGATTGCAAGACGTTTGCTGAGCTGACACCCGCTCTCAGTTGGACAGCAGACCCGGCGCGGCTCTCCCTCGGAGCCGCGCTTTTTTTGTGCCCGTTAACAAAGTCGCTGATTCGCAAAATCCACAAAAATCGCGTGTTCGGTATCGCGTCAGTATTGCGTCTGTATCGCGGAGGTGCCGATTTCGGTGATCTTTTCGCAGGTGCAGCAATTAACACACCGCACTTTGTTGCGTGAAATGGCGCAACATTTGGTCACACTCCCATTGCGTCTGTTGCAGTGCAGCATTTACGCTCCTACGCTTCCATCATGACAAAGCGACTTTCACAGCAGGATTGGCTGCAGGCGGGATTTGAAGCGCTCACCGAGGCCGGACCAGCCGCCTTGAAGGCCGAGCCACTGGCGCGGCGGCTTGGCACAACCAAAGGTTCCTTCTACTGGCACTTTGATGATGTCCCGGGATTTCACGCCGCATTGCTGGCGGCCTGGGCAGACGACGCCGAAGCGGTGATCACGGCGCAACGCGACGACACCGGTACGGCTGTACAGAAGCTGCGTGATCTGGCGCAGATTGCCGAGCAAGAGACAGACAGCGAGGCCACGCGGCTTGGGCCAGCGATGCGGGCCTGGGCGCGGGACAATGCGGATGTGGCCGCTCAGATCACGGCGGTTGATGAGGCGCGCATGGGCCACATCAAGACCCTGCTGTCGGAGATTGGCCTCACCAATCCGGAACTGACCCGCTTGCTCTATGGCGCCTTCCTTGGCATGGAGACCCTGTCTGCGCATGATGGTGTGCAGAATGGCCCGGCTCTGGGCACATTGGTTGATTTGATTTTGGCATTGCACGAGGCGGAATGATGCGGCGGATTGCTTGGGTTTTGGCAGCGGGTTTGGGCGTGGCCGCCTGCGCGGCGTCTGAGACGGTGACACAATATGGTGGCGCCGACTACACTTGGCGGCTGCAGGAGATCGACGGCGTGGCTGTCGATTATGAAGCCGGCCTCATGCTGGAAGAAAACGGCCGGGTGATGGGGCAAGGGCCCTGCAACAGCTTTCTGGCAACGCAGGACGCCCCCTACCCGTGGATCAACATCAAGGTGGATGTGGTGGAGCAGATCTACTGTCCGGACATCGACCGCGAAGAGGCCTATCTGACCGCGCTGCAGGCGATGAGCCTTGTGGAGGTCTCTGGCCCCACACTGGTGCTGGGCAATGATGCCGGGCGGGAGATGGTGTTCAGCGGGCTGACAGCTGACGTGCAAACCGATCAATAAAGCGCGCGCGCGCATCGGGCAGCGGCTTGTGCCCCAGATCGGGGGCGAGCTTTTCTGACAAGAAGTAGCCCGTGGTCGCCAGAGCAGCCAGCACCTCTTCATCCGGTGCGCTGCCCTCCCCGCGCAGGACAGGGGGCAAGGGCAGCAGCCGGTCTGCCCACTCTCCAGCGCCTTTGGCGGAGACCGCGCGCCCTGATTTGGGCGAAACATAGATTAGCGCGTCAGAGCTGCCTGTGACCGCACAGGAGGTCAGATCAAGCCCGTAGCCGAGCTCCGTCAGCAGCGCCATTTCCCAGCGCAGATAGGCCAGCGGCCAGAGCTCGTGCTGCCCCAGCAAATCCAGAAGCTGCACGCTTTGATGATAGAGCGCCGGGTGCGGTTCGCGATCTGGCAGGCAGAAGGACAAAAGCGCCGTCACCGCATTCAGCCCGGCCAGCGAAAATCGATCACTCAGCACAGCAGCACGGGAGCGCAGCGGCTCTACCGAATAGGTGCCAATATGATCTGACAGACGCGCGCGCCATGCGAGATCGACCTGCCCGCCGGGTTGCAGGATGGGGGTCATCTTGCGGCTGATTCCACCGCGCACGATGCCTGCATGGCGGCCCTGTGTCTCGGTGAAGGCCTCCAGAATGACCGAGGTTTCTCCGTGTTTTCTTGTGCTGAGCACAAAGCCCTGATCGCGCCAGTCCATCGCCCTATCCTTTGGCTCAGAAAACCGCGCAGTGGGCCAAAAGGAAAGCCCATTCCAGCTTCATTCTGCCAAAAATACTCTGGGGAGATCACAGCTTTGCTGTGAGCGGGGCGAAGCCCCTGTCCTGTTCAATCCGACAAACCCGGCTCATCAAGCAGGTGACGCCCCTGACGGTCCTCCACCTCAATCACCCAGGCGTCCGGATCAAAGCTGCGCTGACGGGCCAGCGCCGCATCCACCTCAGCCTCATCACCCTCAGACAGCACAACCCATTTGCGCTCCCCGCTCATGAGATCAAAGCTGCGCTGAAACACCGTGGCTTTGCCATCCAGCGTGTTGAGTTTGACCAGAACCGCCCCTGCGGTGTCATCGCCATGCGCCACAACAAAGGCCGGGATGTCCGCCAGCCGGAGCCGCGCAATATAGGCGTGCACCCAGAAGTCAGCGGTCAGGCGCATGGGCGCTCCTTCAGGCGTTGCCGTCTTTGAAATCAAGGCCCATTTCGGAATAGCGCTCTTTTTCCTCAAGCCAGTTCGGGCGCACTTTCACCTGCAGGAACAGGTGGATACGGCGGCCCATAAACTCCTCAAGCTCTTCGCGAGCGGCTTTGGAAACCGCCTTGATGGTCTCACCCTTGTTGCCCAGAACGATGCCTTTGTGCCCGTCACGCATCACATAGATCATCTGATCTACGCGCGCGGAGCCGTCTTTGCGCTCTTCCCAGTTCTCGGTTTCCACCGTCATCTGATAAGGCAGCTCCTGATGCAGACGCAGGGTGAGCTTTTCACGGGTGATTTCAGCGGCGATCATGCGCATGGGCAGATCGGCAATCTGATCTTCGGGATAGAGCCAAGGGCCTTCAGGCAGCTCTGCGGCCAGCCATTTGCGCAGATCGGCGCAGCCGTGGCCTTTCTCTGCGGAGATCATGAAGGTCTCAACAAAGGTGAAGCGCTCGTTGAGGTCTTTGGTCAGGGCCAGCAGGACGTCGGATTTCACGCGGTCGATCTTGTTGATCGCCAGTGCCACTTTGCGCCCTTCGGCGATTTCTTCCAGCTGCTCCAGAATGGCTTCGACACCTTTGGTGACGCCGCGATGGGCCTCCACCATCATCACGATGACATCCGCATCCGCAGCCCCGCCCCAAGCGGCGGCGACCATGGCGCGGTCCAGGCGGCGGCGCGGACGGAAGAGGCCGGGCGTGTCGACAAAGACAATTTGGCTGTCGCTTTCCAGCGCCACACCCCGGATGCGTGCGCGGGTGGTCTGCACCTTATGGGTCACGATCGAGACCTTCGCCCCCACCATCTGGTTGGTGAGCGTGGATTTGCCCGCGTTGGGCTCTCCGATCAGGGCAACGAATCCGGCGCGTGTGGTCATGTGAATGCCTTTGTGAGTCAGCTGTGGCTGGTTAAGGGGCGTCTGTAGCGGAAATTGCGGGCTGGGGCTAGAGGCATAAGAACAGGGCAGCGCCTGACCGCGGGTGGGCGCAAACCACGTATGTGTGTGGCAGTTTATGTTGCGACATGTCTGTGACCTGGATTTAGGCGTGACGCTTCAAAAGCGCCTGCCCTTGCGGGCGGTCAGGCGCTGGCCCGGCGGCGCAAGCGCCTTGGCTCCGGGCCTAACCGCTTACCTTATCCAGCAGCGCCTTTGCGGCAGCCTGTTCTGCTTTGCGCTTGGAGTTGTCTGTCGCCTCAGCCGATGCGCCATTCTCTAGCTTGGCGGCGATAGTGAAGACCGGCGCGTGGTCGGGGCCGGAGCGTTTGACCAGCTCATAGCGTGGTGGCGGCAGTTTGCGCGCCTGTGCCCATTCCTGCAGCGAGGTCTTGGGGTCGCGTGCGTCGGCCTCGACCGATTTCACCCGGTTGCCCCAGAGCCGCAGGATCAGCGCCTTGGCCACTTCAAAGCCCGCGTCGCGATAGACTGCGGCGATCACCGCCTCCATGGCGTCGCCCAGAAGCGCCTGTTTGCGGCGGCCACCGGACATCATCTCGGAACGGCCGAGCTTCAGGGCGGCGCCCAGATCAATCTCGCGCGCCACATCGGCACAGGTTTCCTTACGCACAAGTGCGTTAAAACGCGGAGCCAGTTGACCCTCGGCGGCGGATTTATCGTGCTCCAGAAGGGCTTCGGACATAACAAGGCCCAGCACCCGATCGCCCAGAAACTCCAGCCGCTGGTTGTCCTGCCGTGTGGGTGAGGACATGGAGGAGTGGGTGACCGCGCGCACCAGAAGATCGGGGCGGGAGAATGTGTGCCCCAGTCGCGCTTCAAGTGCCTTGAGTTCCGCTGCGAGTTTCACGTGACCCTCACTCAATCCCTTTGAAGAAACGATCCCCGCGCCATGTCCAGAAGGCAAACATGGAACGCCCTGCAGAGGAGAACATCACCCGGTCGGCGCGGCCGATCAGGTTTTCATAGGGCACAAAGCCCACCCCACGTGCGGATTGCGGCACGCGGCTGTCGGTGGAGTTGTCGCGGTTGTCCCCCATAAAGAAGTAGTGACCTTCGGGCACGGTATAGATGCCGGTGTTGTCGGACTGCTGATTGGTGATGTTGAGCGTGGCGTAGCTCACACCGTTTGGCAGGGTCTCGATATAGCGCGATTTGGCACAGATGCCGCCATCGCCGACGGGGCCGTTTTCACAGCGCGGGCGGTGGCCTTGCGGACCTTGCGGGCCATATTCCTCGCGAAAGACACCATCGGCCTTGCGCTTCACCGGCACGCCGTTGAGATACACCACGCCGTTTTTGATCTGCACCCTGTCACCGGGCACACCGATCAGGCGCTTGATGAAGTCATAACCGGTCACCGGATGGCGGAAGACCACAACATCACCGCGCTCAGGCTCGCCGCCCAGCAGACGGCCATTGTTGCCGCCAAGCCAGCCGCAGAGGTCTTCGGCGTCGATATTCACGCCCACCGCAGGGATGCGCACCGACGGGCAGGAGGCGTAGGAATAGCCGTAGGTCATCTTGTTGACGAAGAGGAAATCCCCGATCAGCAGCGTGTCTTTCATGGAGCCTGACGGGATCCAGAAGGGCTGAAAGAACAAGGTGCGGAAGACACCGGCAATCAGCAAGGCCCAGAAGATCGTTTTGATGGTCTCGACAATGCCGCTTTCGCTTTTGGCTTTTTCCGCCATGGGGAATGCTCTCCGCTCGTTCTGCCAGTGTTTTTTGGTCTGAGGTTACATGCGGGCGCGGGCGCGAGGTGTCAAGCAGACTGTCCCTGCGGCGCTGCAATTGGGCGGGCTTCGATCACCACAAAGGCCTGTGCCCAGGGGTGATCATCGGTCAATGTCACATGAATGATCGCCTCATGGCCGGGCGGGGTCATCTCTGCCAGCCGCTCTTTGGCCCAACCAGTGACCTCCATCACGGGCTGACCCGTGCGCATGTTTTTGACCGCCATGTCTTTCCAGCTGATGCCCATGGCCAGACCTGTGCCCAAGGCTTTGGAGCAGGCCTCCTTGGCGGCCCAGCGCTTGGCATAGGTGCCCACGGTATCGCGGCGGCGCTCGGCCTTGGCCTGCTCCACCTCGGTGAAAACACGATTTTTGAAACGATCGCCAAAACGGTCGATGGTGCCCGCAATGCGGTCGATGTTGGCAAGATCGGTGCCGATACCAAGGATCATGGTGTTTAGCCCTGCAAACGTGCGGTGAGGATTTTGTAGCCGGCAAAACCGAAGAAACCGGCGAAAGCGAGATCAAACCAGCGCGCCGCACGGCGATAGCCCCGCACGACTCTCTCTGAGGAAAACAGGAAGGCATAGCCGATGAAGATCAAGATCGAGCCCACGTACAGCAGGCCAAAATAGCCAAACAGCGTGGCCGGAGTGGCGTCAGCGGGGGCGACGATGGCGTAGATGGAGGCCCAGCTGAGGATGGCTTTGGGGTTGGTGATGTGGATCGCAGCACCTTTGGCAAAGAGGCTGCGTGCGCTGCCGGAAAACGGCGTGCCAGCGGCGGCGGGTGTGTCTTTAGCCACAGCGCGTTTGAGCGCTTTGAACGCCAGCCAGCCAAGATAGGCAGCCCCGGCGTAGCGCAGGATTTCAAACACCCAGACATTTGCAAGCATCACCGCTGACAGCCCCAGCGCCGCCGCGATGCCCCAGCTGGCGGAGCCCGCAAGGATGCCCAGTGCAAAGGCCAGTGCCGAGCTGCGACCCGCAGACATGGCGGTGCCTGCGATGCCCATGGTGGCCGGCCCCGGAGAGCCACCGGCCATGAGCCATGCAATCCAAATCGCGATGAACTCCGGAGTGATCATGATTTGCTTGCTTTCCGCTGTGCTGCCTTAAGACCGTTGCGCACGCCCATCCCTAAGAAGATGCGATTTGTCAGATAGACCACCGCCAGAACGAACAGCGCAAGCAGGCTCCAAGTCGCCAATGAAATTGTCCTAAGCAAGACTGGCAGGCCTTCGCTCAGTATTCCAGAGCCGAAAAGATAAACTAGCGAAAACCCCACCTGGATGGCGGCGGCGCATAGGGTCATGGGCAGGGCCAAACGCCAGGCTTCACCTTTCGCCAGAGGCTGCATCGTGGTTTCAGCGTGCTTTGCCCCTGCCAGCATTGCCGCGATCATGGAGGGCATCAGCCCTCCGGCTGCATCTGGGAAGTCAATATCCAAAGCCGCCAAAGCCATGGCGGCGCCCATGACACCAAACATCGTGAGGATATAGTGCAGGGCGTATTTCTTCAGATTCAAAGTCACGACACAGTCACCTTGCAGTCAGACACGAGCGTTACGCCCGCGCCTCATCCATCAGGCGGCGCATTTCCACGATGGCGGGTTGGAGGCCGCGGAAGATCGACTCGCCGATCAGGAAATGGCCGATGTTGAGTTCCATCAGTTCCGGCAGCGCGGCAATGGGGCCAACGGTTTCATAGGTCAGACCGTGGCCCGCATGGACCTCAAGCCCCAGTGAATGCGCAAAACGTGCCATTTCCGTGAGGCGCACAAGCTCGGCGTCGCGCTCTTCAAAACGGCCTTCGTAGTGGAAGTCACAATACGCACCCGTATGCAGCTCAATCACCTGTGCGCCAATCCGGTTGGCCGCTTCGATCTGGGCCTGATCAGCGGCGATGAAAATCGACACCCGGCAGCCCGCCTCGCGCAGCGGCGCGATGAAATGCGCCAGTTTGTTTTCCTCACGCGCGACCTCAAGCCCGCCCTCTGTGGTGCGCTCTTCGCGCTTTTCCGGCACGATGCAAACCGCATGTGGCTTGTGACGCAGGGCGATGGCCTGCATTTCGTCGGTGGCGGCCATCTCGAAATTGAGCGGCACCGAAAGCGCCTCCATCAAGGCGTCGATGTCGGCATCGGCAATATGGCGACGGTCTTCGCGCAGGTGCGCGGTGATGCCGTCTGCCCCCGCCTCTTCGGCCAGCTTAGCTGCACGGACCGGATCCGGGTAAGCAGAACCGCGCGCATTGCGCACGGTGGCGACGTGATCGATATTCACCCCAAGACGCAGCATGATCTCAGTCCTCATCTCGCTAATATGTCTGTGGCGACCCTATGCCGGGTGCCGCGCGAGGAAAACCGATTTTTGATCAAAAGATGTGATAGGGTCTTTCAGGCTTTACGTGTCTGACTGGACGTTGGCAGCCTGCTCTTCGGCGCGCGCTCGCGCCTTGGCGATGCGTTCTGCGAACTTCGCGGAGCGCCGCTTCTGATAGGCACGGATCACCGGCACAGAGAGGTAATACATGACGGTCGCCGCGATGATGCCCGGGATGATCCCGCCGATCATGTAGGGGTAAAACACCTCGTCATAGAAGATGCGCAGGCCCGTCCAATCCGGCACCTCATCGGTAAACAGCGCAAAGAGATTGTGCCACAAATCCGCGCCAGCATTGGCAAATTTACCGCCCAGTGAGCTTTTGTCACCGGCCTCAAATTCGGTACCCAAAATGAAGTGGCCGGTTTGCAGAGAGGCCACGCCGATGGGCACATAGGTCAGCGGGTTGCCAAAGAAGGTCGCCAAAAGCGCGGCAAGGATGTTGCCGCCCAGGATGCGGGCCAGAATGGCGGCCACGATAAAGTGCATCGTGTAAAATGGCGTGAAGGTTGTGAACACCCCGGCCCAGATGCCGCGCCCGATGGTTTCCGGCGAACCGGGCAGACGGTGCAGGCGGTGTTTGACATAGCGAAAGGCACGCCCCCATCCGCCACGCGGATAGAAAAACTCTCCGAGCACTCGGAGGAAGGGTCTTCTATCACGGCGTTTGAATACCACCGGGTCTGTCCTCAGTTACGTCAGGGCGCCAGCGCGGAGCGGGCCCTCTCCGGGTTTCTGTAGCGTTCAATCTCGGCCACGTCGGTTTCCGCTTCCAAAGCCAGCATCAGCTTGTGCAGATGCTCGGCATCGCCGAGGTCCACACTTATCAGGAGGCGGTAAAAATCCGGTTTCCGGTCAACGAACTCGAGGTCAGAGATATTGGCGTTGTTCTCGCCAATCAATGTGCAAATACGCCCCAGTACGCCCGCGTCATTGCCAATGGTGACAAAGAGCTGCACCGCGTAGATCGGTTTGTGTTTGCCAGCGTGCCAATGCAGATCGAGCCAACGGTCGGGCTGGTCTTCGTAGTTGGACAGCGAATCGCAGTCGATGCTGTGCACGACCACGCCCTGACCGCGGTATGTGATGCCCACGATGCGCTCGCCGGGCAGTGGCTGACAGCAGGGCGCACGCTGAAAGCTCTGATCCGCAGACAGACCAATCACAGCGCGTTCCGCGCCAATTTCATCAGCCTCAGAGGGGGCAAGATCGGGGTAAACCGCCTGCAGCACCTGTTGCGCAGTCAGCTCAGCAGAACCAAGGCGCGCCAGCACCTCATCGCGCTCTTTCAGGCGCAGGTGTTTGGCGGCCATATCCAGCACTTTGTCGGTGGATTTCTTGCCCACATGCTCAAAGGCGGAACGCGCTAGTTCCGAGCCCAGCTTCACAAAGCGTTCGCGGTCCATTTCCCGCAGGGCGCGGCGAATCGCTGTCCGGGCTTTGCCGGTCTTGGCCATATCGAGCCAGGTCGCTTGCGGGACCTGCCCTTCTGCGGTGATGATCTCCACCGATTGGCCGTTTTTGATGCGGGTCCAGAGCGGCACGCGACGGTGATCCACTTTGGCACCAACACAGGCGTGGCCGATCCGGGTGTGGATCGCGTAGGCAAAATCAACCGGGGTGGCGCCACGGGGCAGCTTCACCACTTCGCCTTTGGGTGTGAAGCAGAAGACCTGATCGGAGTACATCTCAAGCTTCACGGCCTCGAGGAAGTCTTCGTGATCCTCCTCGGCGTCAAACTGTTCAGTCAGGCCGGAGATCCACTTCACCGGATCAACGGCAAAAGGGTTTTCGCCGCGCACGCCGTCTTTGTAGGACCAGTGTGCCGCCACACCGGATTCCGCCACATCATGCATTTGACGGGTGCGAATCTGCACCTCAACCCGACGGCCGTTGCGCCCGGACACGGTGGTGTGGATCGAGCGGTAACCGTTGGATTTCGGCTGGCTGATATAATCTTTGAAGCGCCCCGGCACCGCGCGCCAACGCTGGTGGATGACACCAAGCGCGCGGTAGCAGCTGTCTTCGGTATCGGTGATGATGCGGAAGCCGTAGATGTCGGAAAGACGGGAGAAGCCCTGATCCTTTTCCTGCATCTTGCGCCAGATTGAATAGGGTTTCTTGGCCCGGCCAAAGACCTCGCCGGTCACATTGACGGCGGCCAGCTCCTGACGCATGTCGGCGGTGGTTTTCTCGATGACGTCGCCGGTTTCTTTCTGCAGCGTCACAAACCGGCGCATGATCGAGGCGCGGCCATCGGAATTGAGCACCTTGAAAGCCAGATCTTCCAGCTCGTCGCGCATCCACTGCATCCCCATGCGGCCGGCAAGAGGCGCATAGATGTCCATGGTTTCGCGCGCCTTCACGGCCTGCTTTTCAGGGCGCATGGCCTTGATCGTGCGCATGTTGTGCAGACGGTCGGCCAGCTTAACCAAGATCACCCGCAGGTCCTTGGACATTGCCATGAAGAGCTTGCGGAAGTTTTCGGCCTGTTTGGTCTCTGAAGAAGACAGCTGCAGATTGGTCAGCTTGGTGACACCATCCACCAGACCGGCCACCTCTTCGCCAAAGCGCTCTGCCACCAGCTCATAAGAGGCTTTGGTGTCTTCGATCGTGTCATGCAGCAACGCCGTGATGATGGAAGCATCATCCAAATGCTGCTCTGCCAAGATGCAGGCGACTTCGATGGGGTGGGTAAAATAGGGTTCGCCGGAATGGCGGAACTGACCATCGTGCATCTCGCGGCCAAACTCATAGGCCGCGCGAATAAGATCATCGTTGGTCTTAGGGTTGTAGGCGCGAATGTGGTCGACAAGTTCGTCAGCAGGAATCATTAGCGCCTACCGTAGTTGCTGGGGCTTAGCCCTGGCCTTGCGCTTCCATAAGGGCGCGCAGGAGTTTTTCTTCGGACATATCGTCCTCCGCCGGAGTATCGGCTTCGGCACCCATCAGAAGCGCCATGCGGTCTTCTTCTGGTTCGTCCACTTCGATCTGGCTCTGGTTGGATTCGATCAGACGCTCACGCAGCTCGTCAGCGGTCTGGGTCTCTTCCGCGATCTCGCGCAGGGCCACGACTGGGTTTTTGTCGTTGTCACGATCCAGTGTGATTGCGGCGCCAGCCGAAATTTCACGGGCACGGTGCGACGCGAGCATCACCAGCTCAAAGCGGTTCTGAACTTTGTCTACGCAGTCTTCAACGGTCACGCGGGCCATCAGGCACTCCATTCTTTATGGATCGGGTCGGAAGTCGTGTATGTAAGCGGGATTGTACCCCTTGACAAGCAAGATTCACAGAGGCTCCGGCTCATTGCGCTCGGTTTCGGGCAATTGGGCAAACATTTCTGCCACCGTGAGGCCAATAAGCGGGTGCCGCCAGTGCGGAGCGACGTCCAGAAGCGGGGCCAGAACGAAGGCGCGATCCTGCAGGCGCGGATGCGGGAGAATCAGTTCCTCGGGCGCTTTGGTGGCCTGTGTCTGCAGATCCAGCTGCCGCCAGCGGGTCTGCACATCGGAGTCCGGCAGCACCAGATCGTCCAGCGCAATAAGATCAATGTCCAGTGGACGTGTGCCCCAGCGTGTGAGACGCTCGCGGCCAAACTCCGCTTCGATGTCATGCAAACACACTAGAAGATCGCGCGGGTTCAATTCCGTGTGAATGGCAACTGCAGCATTCACAAAATCAGGCCCAGCCCCCGCCGGAAAACAAGGGGTTTGATAGAATCGGCTGATTGCGCGAATATGGATGGAATTACCACTCAATACCTTGATACAATGAACTATTGTTTCTTTGGGAGTCCCGAATTTAGAAGGCAAGTTGCCGCCGAGGGCTAAGAGGCCGTATCTGCTCACTTAAGTAGCTCCGAATTACGCGAGTTATGGGCGATATGTCGCGAGCGCTTGAAGGCCCGGAAAGATACCTATATTTTAAACAACGCTGTCGCGCCTATCCAAATAATTTCACTCACGGGACATGCCAAGCGCGACAGAGCCAGAAAGGACATTTTGATGTTTTACAAAGACGAACGGCTTGCGCTGTTCATAGACGGTTCGAATCTGTACGCGGCCGCCAAGTCGCTCGGTTTCGATATCGACTACAAGCTTCTGCGGCAGGAATTTATGCGCCGTGGTAAGCTGTTGCGTGCGTTTTACTACACCGCGCTATTGGAAAATGACGAGTATTCGCCAATTCGACCTCTGGTTGATTGGCTGCATTACAACGGCTTCACCATGGTGACCAAAGCTGCCAAGGAGTACACCGATGCTCAGGGCCGCCGTAAGGTCAAGGGGAACATGGATATCGAGCTGGCAGTGAATGCTATGGAGCTCGCGCCGCATGTCGACCACATTGTGCTGTTTTCGGGAGATGGGGATTTCCGGCCGCTTGTGGAAAGCTTGCAGCGTCAGGGCGTGCGCGTATCGGTTGTGTCAACGATCCGCAGCCAGCCGCCAATGATCAGCGATGAGCTGCGTCGTCAGGCCGATAATTTTATCGAGCTCGACGGGCTGCGCGAGGTTATCGGACGCCCACCGCGTGACCCGATGCCGGAGCCGGGCCGCGAAGCGGAGATGGTTGGCAACTGAGCCTTCCACACAAGAGATAGAATCGAACCGGGGTGCTGAGCGCCCCGGTTTTTTCTTTGTCCTGTCACATGGGCATTGTCATTCCGATTGCGCGTTCATGCTGTTGTGCATTTCAATCACCCGCTCGGGCCAGGTGCTTTTGATGAAGGCCAGCACATCCAGAATGTCCTGATCGGTCATGCTGTCAGCGAATCCCGGCATATTGCTTTGATAGCCCTGTCCCACAACTGCCTCCGTGCCCAATTTGGTGATCCTAAAGAGCACCTCGTCAGGATGGTGCCAGGTGTGACCGCTTGCGTCATGCGGCGGGGCTGGCATCAAACCGTCTGCATCGCGTTCGCGCCAATTGGGTGCGCCTTGCAAAGCCGCGCCGTGGCAGACCGCGCAATTCTCGGCATAAAGTTCTGCGCCCTGCGAAACCCGCGCGGCTTCGTCATAAGGCAGCCGCAGGGCGGCGGCATCCGCATCTGAAGCACCAAAGGCAAATTGCCAGACAATCGCGGCGACGGCGACAGTGGCCGCAGCTGCGACGGTTGCTTGCTTGAAAGACATGTCCTCTCCATTCGTCGTTTGCCCGCTGCTAGCAGCCTCCCACACTGGAAGGTCAAGCACTGGACGGCGCGCTGGGAAATCACTACCTGTGGGCAACGACCAATGTGGAGTTGAGCCGATGAGCAAGCCGCCTCTGACCATTCACCTTGCTGCCCCGCGCGGCTTTTGCGCCGGTGTGGACCGGGCCATTAAGATCGTGGAGATGGCTCTCACGAAATGGGGTGCGCCGGTCTATGTCCGCCACGAGATCGTGCACAACAAATATGTGGTCGACGGGCTGCGCGACAAAGGGGCGGTGTTTGTCGAAGAGTTGGATGAATGCCCCGATGACCGTCCGGTGATCTTTTCGGCCCATGGTGTGGCCAAGGTTGTCCCGGCGGAAGCTGAGCGGCGCAATATGATCTATGTGGATGCGACCTGCCCGTTGGTGAGCAAGGTCCACATTGAGGCGGAGCGCCATTCTGAAAGCGGGCTGCAGATCATCATGATTGGCCACGCCGGGCATCCAGAGACCATTGGCACCATGGGGCAACTGCCAGATGGCGAAGTGCTTTTGGTGGAGACCGAGGCAGATGTGGCCGATGTGGATGTGCGTGATCCGTACAAGCTCGCGTTCGTGACGCAGACCACGCTGTCGGTGGATGACACCAAAGGTATTGTTGCCGCGCTCAACCAGCGTTTCCCCAATATTGTGGGCCCGCATAAGGAAGACATCTGTTACGCCACCACCAACCGTCAGGAAGCGGTGAAGGAAGTGGCCCCCAAAGTGGATGCGATGCTGGTTGTGGGCGCGCCCAACTCCTCCAACTCCAAACGTCTGGTGGAAGTGGGTGCAAAAAACGGCTGTGATTACAGCCAGTTGGTGCAGCGCAGCACCGATATCGACTGGCGTGCGCTGGAAGGGATCTCTGCTCTTGGCATCACCGCTGGCGCCAGTGCACCGGAAGTTCTGGTGAATGAGGTGATCGACGCCTTCCGCGACCGTTTTGACGTGACGGTCGAGATCGTGGAAACCGCGGTGGAGCGGGTGAATTTCAAAGTGCCGCGCGTGCTGCGCGATGTGGAAGCTGCCTCTTAACGTCCCTGCTGAAGCGGGCAGCGCCTGTTGCGCGGACGTTTAGCGGTGCATTTCTTTAGAAAGTGCCTGTACGCTGAAACATTCAGCGCTGCGGCGCATTATTTCTCGCAGGCGATCCCGTCCTTATCGCGATCCAGTTTGTAGGGATCAGGCCCGACAACCCGAATAGGGCCTTTCACATAAATTGGGCCATTTCCGCTGCCACCGGCACAATCCACGTCCGGACCATTTGGCGGCAGGCACGCGCCTTTATAGCTGGGGTGGCAAGGTTGGGCGGCAGCGGCAGTGGCGCCTATGAGCTGGGCAATGGTCAGCACCAGCAGCGCGCGTGTGTTTAGTCTATTGATCGTCATCGCACTTGGGTAGTTTATTGCCTATGGGCACGGAAGAGATCGCGTGCATACTGACGTGACGAAACAGAAAAAACGCAAAGAGGTGAAGATGTTAGGCATTCCAAAGGCGCCATTGGCACTGGGGCTGGCCGGATTGATCCCGTTTGTCTGGGGCGCGCTGTCCTACCTGAACCCGGATCTGGCGCTTTGGGGCACGCGGGCGATGGGACCGCGGTTTGTCGGGCCTTACATCCAGCTCTATTACGGTGCGATCATTTTAAGCTTCATGTCAGGCGTGTTGTGGGGCTTTGCCACCAAAGCGGAAGGCGGGCGGGCGGCTACAGGCTATGCGCTGTCGGTTGTTCCGGCGCTTTGGGCGTTTTTCATGACCGGCGGCGGACCTGTAAGCGCGGGGACCAAACTGTTGTTTGGTTTCGCCGGGCTTCTGTTTCTGGACTATGCGTTTTTCAAATGGGGGCTGACGCCGCCGTGGTGGATGCGGCTGCGGCTGATTTTGACAGCGGTTGTGGTGAGCTGTTTGGCGATCAGCGTGGTTTATTGAGCGGATGGCGCGAGGCGCTTGTGACCGAGTGGAGGAGTTAGGATGATGTCATTGCAGTTTTTGATCACCGCTTTTGTGGTGGTGATCGCGCCCGGCACCGGGGTGATTTACACGTTGGCGATGGGGCTCGGCCAAGGGCCACGTGCTGCAGTTTGGGCAGCCCTTGGGTGCACAGCTGGAATTTTGCCGCACCTGCTGGCCGCCACATTGGGGTTGGCGGCGGTGCTGCACACCTCTGCGGTGCTCTTCAATGTCGTGAAATTCGCGGGTGTGGCCTACCTCCTCTATCTGGCGTGGCAGGCGCTGCGCAGCGATGGCGCCTTAAGCGTGCGTGCAGAACGCGAGGTGCAAAAGGGCGCAGTGATTGCGCGACGCGGGGCATTGATCAATATTCTGAACCCGAAGCTTTCGGTGTTTTTCCTCGCGCTGCTGCCGCCCTTTTTGAGCGGCAATCCTGCGAGCGCCACCGCAGAGATGGCCTTGCTCGGCGGGGCTTTCATGGCGATGACCTTCGGCGTCTTTGTGCTTTATGGATTGTTTGCGGCAAAGGCGCGGGATGCACTCTTGGGCAGTGAGCGGGTGATGGCTTGGCTGAACCGCAGTTTTGCCACGCTGTTTGTGGCGCTGGCCGGACGTCTGGCACTGGAGCGGGCATGAGCGACAAGGAAACCATGCAGGTTTATGCACAGGCCGCCGAGGACTATGCAGAGCGGTTTGCCAAGGTCGCTGAGGGCGACATCGATCAGTTCAGCGATCTCAAGGCGCTGTTTGAGCTGTTGCCGGACGATGGGCTGGTGCTGGATCTGGGATGTGGCCCCGGGCAATGGGCGACCAAAATTCGTGACGCGGGATATCGGGTTGAGGCCATGGATGCCTCACCAGAGATGGCGAAACTGGCCAAAGAGCGGTTTGATCTGGACGTGGCAGTGGGCGTGTTTGAAGATCTGACGGCAGAGGCCAAATATGATGGCATCTGGGCCAATTTCAGCCTGCTGCATGCGCCCCGTGCTGACTTCTCGACGCATCTGGCTCGCGTGTACCGGGCACTCAAACCCGGAGGCGGCTTTCATATCGGCATGAAGCTGGGCGAGGCTGAAGCGCGAGATCGCTTGGGGCGGTTTTACAGCTACTATGGCGAGGCAGAGCTGATTGGCCTGCTGGAAGCGGCGGGCTTTACGGTCATCCGAAAAAGGCGGGGCAATGGCAAAGGATTGGCTGGCGGTGAGGATACATTTGTCATACTGACCGCCCATGGCTGATTTGATTGCATATACCGATGGCGCATGTTCTGGAAACCCGGGTCCGGGGGGCTGGGGCGTGCTGTTGCAGGCCAAGGATGGCGACACGGTGATCAAGTCACGTGATCTGTCTGGCGGGGCACCGGAGACCACCAACAACAAGATGGAGCTGATGGCCGCGATCATGGCGCTTGAAACGCTGGAACGCGCGAGCACCATCACGGTTGTGACGGACAGCACCTATGTGAAGAACGGTGTCACCGGCTGGATTTTCGGCTGGAAGAAGAACGGCTGGAAGACTTCCGCCAAGAAGCCGGTGAAAAACGTTGAGCTGTGGCAGCGGCTTGATGCGGCGCAAGCGCGCCACTCAGTGACTTGGGAATGGGTCAAAGGCCATGCTGGCCATCCGGAAAACGAACGCGCCGACGAGCTTGCTCGTGAAGGCATGGCCCCATTTAAGGCCGGGAAGTAGCGCCCAACCCTATACCGCGACAGCCTGCTGTTCTTCGCCCTCAGACCAGCGCGCCTGATAGTCCGTCTGATAGACTTTTGTGCCTTTATCAGCGCGCTTCTGAAGCGGTTTACGAACAGCGTAAGATAAGATGACCGGGCCATCAGGCAGTTTGCCAAGCAAACGGGGACGCACCCCGGTTTCGTTGGGGTTCGTTGTCCCTACACTCCGGTGCGCAAACATGGGAAGCAACGGCTGCAATTCGCATTCCAGCACTTCATAGCCGAGTGTCTTTTCCCAGAACCCATACACCATTTCCGGCGTGATTTGGTAAAATCCGTGGTTGATCCAGTTGTTGCACGGGCTGTGGCCGATCAAAACGCCACCGGGCTTCAGCATCCGGTCGATGTTGCGATAAGCGGTTGGCAGATCAAAGACATGCTCGCATGTGCCGCCATCATAGATCACATCAAAACGCCCGCGCAGTTTTTTGGGGAGCTTACCGGCAAGATCCTGAACGATGCTGGCATCTTCAAAGTCAGAGACATCCATACTGTCCACCTGATCAAAGCCCAAACGCTCAAAGAAGGTTTCGGAGTATTTGTTGTCCGGGCTGGCGAAATCTTCCTCGGAGAGATCCGGAAAACGCGCCTTGATCGTGTCTTGAAACAGTCGGGCGGAACGCTTGCGGCGGCTCCCAACCCAGCGCTGACGTCCCAGCATTAGAAAATCGCCGCCGAGCTCGTGATCTCCGACGACATTCATGAGTCGCACAGCGAGCGTGTCAGGGATTGCCATGATATCCTCCTACCTGCGTTTTTATCGTCTTAGGCCGCCTGATCGGCGCCATCACTTGAGAGTTCGATCTCCTCCTCATCGGGTATGTGCCCGCCAGAAAGCATGCGATCCAGATGCACAACAAAGGCGCGGCCTGGCCGCTTTCTACGCGCCATTTTGGCCATGGCCCGAGCGCCCTCGATCGCCTCTTCATGCCGTCTACGGACAACAGGATCGTCTAGCATCGCTTCTTTGATCGGCAGGGCTTTGGCGAAGCCTTCTGCCAGACTGTGATCTTCTACCTCGTTGCGATCAAATTTTTTCCAGTAGGCGAGTTTGAGGTTGCCGCCGACATGATTGGCGCGCCCTCGGCGCTGCTTGTTCAAAAACGCATCCTTGGAGCGCAAAGCATAGTGATTGAGCTGTGCAACTTCATAGCCGTAGCCGTCACTCACATGGAGCGCGCCGGGCATATTTTCATCCGGAATGCGCGTGCCGTCAGCGGTGACCCAGACAATATCTGAAGCACCGCGCTCAAGAAACGGGCGGTGCACCCCCATGCGGTTGAATTTCTCGTTGTTGCGAAAAAGAGTCTTAAAAAAGCGGCTGCGGCGTTGTGGGTTAACTTCGGCGCCTTCGCATTTCACGAACTCTACCGGCACAGGGCGATCTGAGATGTGCTCAATTCCCGCATTGCCGAAAATGCGCCATACCAGAGAAATTGCATCTGCGCCTTTGTGATGATCAATGAGCGCTTTGAATGTGCCGTCTCCGACTTTGATGTCGAGATACTCATCCACATCAACCACCAGCAGCCAATCCGCATCGCGCACCACAGGCTCTTGTTCCGCCCACATCAGCGCACTTTTGTGCGGCCCACGACGCATCACACGGTTGAACCGGTGATGGACATAGCCCAGCCTGTTGAGATTTCGTAGAATCTGATCAGTGGGATCGCTGCAGTCGTTGGTGAACACAACAATGTCAGTTGCACCAAGGGCCTTGTAGTGTGCAACCCAATCAAGAATGTAAGGACCTTCGTCCTTCATGGTGGTCACAACCGTGACCTTTGGCGCAGCGGAATCGCTGCCAAAATCCAAAATCGCCATTTTTGCTCGCCTCAATAAAGCATGCGGCTTTGATGCCGCTTATATGAATCGAGCATAATCGAGGTTTTGGCCAACGGTCTACAATTTTAAGAAATTCTTAATGTAGCGCAGACGCTTGTGGCTTTCGGGGCACCGGTGTGCCGGGATTTAGCGGCGGTAATGGGTTGGCACGATGATGAGCGCGCCGATGGAAGACACGATCGCATTCATGCCCGGGCTGCCAAAACCGATGTGAAACATGCGACTGATCATGAAAAACAAAAATGCCCCGCCAATGCAGATGATGATCGACGGGATGTAGCCATTATGCGTGAAGCGGATGCGCTCTGAAGCATAGCCGATGATTCCGGCGATGATGACGGTTCCGAAGAAGGCAAAGAACATGAGACCTCATGGACGTGCTGGCAGTGTATTTACCTGCCTACGATTGGGCAAAACGCGCGGCGGGGCAAGAGATGGCGCTGAAGCCAGCATCTGAAGAAAGGCACGCGACGTTGGATTTCGCGGGGGCCAGCCCCCGCACCCCCGGGATATTTGACGAATGAGAAAACGCAGTGGCGGGCGTGTGGGCGATGTTGGGTAGTCCAGCAATGCTGAAACACGAGGCGCCTAATTGAGCGACGCGCCTAGATCACATCGCCCTTGCTGAGCTGGAAGCCTCGGAGGAACACGTCTGCATCCTGCGCGCCTTTGCCGGCGCGTTGCAGGCGCAGGAGTTGCACAGCGCCGTCGCCACAGGCCACGGTGAGCGCATCATCCAGTAAAGTGCCGGCGTCGCCCTGCCCCTCTGCGAGGCGGGAGGCGAGGAGTTTCACCCGTTGGCCTTCAATCTCTGTCCATGCACCGGGGAATGGGGAGAGGCCGCGGATTTTGCGGTCGACCTCAACCGCAGGGGCGGACCAGTCGATGCGCGCCTCGGATTTGTCGATCTTTTCGGCGTAAGTGACGCCTTCTTCTGGCTGAGGCTTGGCGGTCAGCTCGGGCAATGCGGCAAGCGTGTCCACAATGGCGCTGGAGCCCAAGACCGCGAGGCGGTCATGCAGCTCTGCGGTGGTTTCCTCGATACCAATGGTGAGGTCACGACGCAGCAGAACGGGGCCAGTGTCCAGCCCCGCATCCATTTGCATGATGCACACCCCCGTTTCCGCATCTCCCGCCATGATCGCGCGGTGGATGGGGGCAGCGCCGCGCCAACGTGGCAGAAGGCTGGCGTGTATGTTCAGGCAACCCTGCGTCGGGGCGTCGAGCACCGCCTGTGGCAGCAGCAGGCCGTAGGCCACCACAACCCCAACATCCGCCTTCAGATCGCGGATGGTCTGTTGCACCTCATCAGTGCGCAGGCTTTTGGGATGGTGCACCTCAAGGCCCAGCTCCAAAGCGCGGGCATGGACCGGGGTTGGGCGGTCTTTCTTACCGCGTCCAGCAGGGCGCGGCGGTTGGCAGAAAACGGCGGCAATTTCGTGGCCTGCCTCAACCAGAGCATCAAGCACGGAAACTGAGAAATCTGGGGTTCCCATGAAAAGAATGCGCATGGTTTGGCTCCTGCGTGCGTGGAATGGAATTTGGGCGTCAGCGGCGTTTCTGGGCTTTTTTGATCAGCATCGCGCGTTTGGTTTTGCTGAGATGATCGAAATACATTTTGCCGTTGATGTGGTCGATCTGGTGCTGCACGGAGGTGGCCCAGAGACCGACAAAATCTTTCTCAACGGTCTCACCAGACTCATCCATATAGCGCACGGTCACCGCCCGGGGGCGGGAGATTTTGGCAGAAACACCCACAAGGTTCGGGCTGGCCTCTTCATGCTCGCGCGGCTGAACCGAGGCGTGCAGGATTTCCGGGTTGGCCATGCGGATGGGCTGATTGCCTTCTTCGGTTGCGTCGACCACGATCAGGCGTTTGAGCACGCCAATCTGGTTCGCGCCCATGCCAACGCCGGGCATGGCGTACATGGTGTCAATCAGATCATCCCAGACCTGACGAACCTCATCGGTGATCTCTGCCACAGGTTCGGATACGGTGCGCAGGCGCTTGTCAGGCCAAGGCAGGCAGGGGCGAACTGTCATGGGGCGGTATATCCTTGCAAAATCTTGGCGCGTGCGAGCTCGGATAGGTGATCAAGCGTCACGCGGCCGTCAAGATGATCCATTTCGTGCTGAATGCAGCGGGCTTCAAAGCCGTCAAAATCACGCTCATGCGTGCGGCCAAGCTCATCGATCCATCGCACTGTGATCTCTGTGGGGCGGACAACAGGCACCATCAGATCAGGGATCGAGAGGCAGCCTTCATCAAGCGTATCCTCCCCCTCGCTCTGCGCGATGATCTCCGGATTGAGAAATGCCATTGGCGTGCCTGCGCCGTCTTTCCAGGTGCAATCCATCACAAAGACACGTTTCATCACACCCACCTGTGGCCCGGCCAAGCCACGACCGGGAGCGGCATACATTGTGTCAAACATATCTGCGATCAGGGGGCGCAGGTCTTCGTCGGTGACCGGATCTGCGACCGGAGCGCAGGGCTGCGTCAGCCGCGCGTCGGGATAAAAGACCAGCGGCAGAATGCTCATCCGCGTGCCAGCTCGCGCTTCAGCTTTTGGGACTTGCGGGTCATCATCTGGCGCTTCATCGGGCCGAGATAGTCGATGAAGAGCTTACCGTTGAGGTGGTCGATTTCGTGCTGCACGCAGGTCGCCCAAAGGCCATCAAAATCTTTCTCCTGCGGATTGCCATCCATATCAATCCAGCCCACGCGCACTTCGGCGGGGCGGGTGACTTCGGCAAACTGCTCCGGGATCGACAGGCAGCCCTCCTCATAGACGCTCAGATCCTCGGAGCTGGACAGCACTTCGGGATTGAACATCACCACCGGTTCCGGCTCGCCCTCTTTGATGCAATCCATCACGATCAGACGCTCCAGCACGCCAACCTGCGGCGCAGCCAGGCCGATGCCAGGCGCGTCATACATGGTTTCCAGCATATCTTCGGCCAATGTGCGCAGATCGTCGCTCAGATCGGCAACGGGCGCGCAGAGTTTTTTGAGGCGCGGATCGGGGTGGATGAGAATGGGCTTAATCATGGCCCTCATCTAGGACAGACGCGCCCTGCGCGCAACGGGTTAGGCTCTGTGCAATAGCGCCCAACGGCTGGCTAAAGCGGCTTTTCTGACACAGACCGCCTGCGAGCCCCCCAATAGATGCGCAATTACAAGTCACTAGAGCGGCATCAGACAAAATATCCTCAAATCCAGAGGATGCAGATGTGGGTTTTTTGCAAGATGGGTTGCGCCGCGCCCGCTTTTCGCTAGCGTGCCTTGCGATGTTAAGCAAAGGACGCAGCACATGAGTTTTGACGAAATCATCGACCGTTTTGGCACCCACTCTGTGAAATGGGACATGATGGAGCAGATCTATGGCGTGCCGGCCGATGACGGGATCGCCATGTGGGTTGCGGATATGGACTTCCGCCCACCGCAATGTGTGGCGGATGCAGTTGCCAAAATGCAGGCGCAGGGCATCTATGGCTATTACGGCGATGAGACCGCGTACAACGAAGCGATCTGTTGGTGGATGAAGACCCGGCATGGCTGGGAGGTGGATCCGGCCTCGGTCTTCACCACCCATGGGCTGGTGAACGGCACCGGTATGTGTGTGGACAGCTTTACCAAACCGGGCGATGGCGTTGTGCTGACCACTCCGGTCTATCACGCCTTTGCACGGGTCATTGCTTCGGCGGGTCGCGAGGTTGTGGAATGCCCGCTGGCACTGAACGAGGGGCGCTACGAAATGGATTTCGCGGCCTGGGATGCGCAGATGCAGGGGCATGAAACCATGTTCATTCTGTGCTCGCCGCACAATCCCGGTGGCCGTGTCTGGACCCGTGAAGAGCTGCAGGGCGTAGCAAACTTCTGCAAACGCCACGATCTCATTCTAGTGTCTGATGAGATCCACCATGATCTGGTCTACCCGGGGCACACCCATATCCCGATGACCAAAGTGGATGAGAGCATTCTGGACCGGCTGGTGATGATGACCGCCACCACCAAGACGTTCAACACCGCGGGCAGCCATTCTGGAAATGTGATCATTCCAGACCCGGCGCTGCGCGCCAAGTTTGCCACCCGCATGGCCGCGCTTGGGCTATCGCCTAACAGCTTTGGCCTGTTCATGGCGGAAGCGGCCTATTCATCGGAGGGGGCGGCCTGGGTGGATGATCTGATCACCTATCTGGATGGCAACCGGAAAATTTTGGATGCTGTGATTGCCGAGATCCCCGGAGTGGCGTCAATGCCGCTTGAGGCGACCTATCTGAGCTGGGTGGATTTCACCGACACCGGCATGTCACGGGCTGAATTCACCAAACGGGTGGAGCAGGACGCGCGCATCGCGGTGAACCACGGGCCGACCTTTGGCAAAGGCGGCGAAAACTTCCTGCGGTTCAACATCGCCACGCCGCGCGCGCGCGTGCAAGAGGCGGCAAGCCGTCTGCGCGCGGCATTCGCCGATATGCAATAAAACAAAGGCGCCCTGCCCGCTACTCAAACGGGCGGGGCGCTACCTGCCGTGCGGGTCAGTTCTGCTGTTCCAGCAGAGCGACCGGCGCGGGCTCTTCCTGATAAAAATCGACCGGAGCACGTTCCATTGCCGGGGTGGAGCGCTTGAACTCATAGCGCATTTCGCCGTGTTCCTCATCTGCGGCAATAACCAGACATTGAAACAGATGTTTGCTGCCGTCATAGAGATCGACCAGACCGCGCAGATGTGGCGCGGTTTCGGCGTCCAGCGTGAAACCGGTTTCCCAATGACGCAGCACACGAATGCTCTGACCATCAGCTTCTATACGAAGGCGATGGCGCTGTTTCAGGGCCTTCTTACGGGCGGCATCCAAGCCTGCCTGCACTTCAGCGGAAACGAATGTACTCATCGAGAATCTCCAAAATCGGCCTCCATCGTCGCGACCCATTAGAGCTGGGTCAAGCGAAGATTTTGTAAACATACGCCACCGTTCGGAAGGGCAACGCCTTGTAAAAGCGCGACATCCCATGCGGCCTTGCCCGGTTTTTTCTGTGCAAAAATGCGCAGCAAGCGCGCGGGTATGCCGGTGTTACGACGCCGCTGTGGCCCCTAGATTACTGTGCAACATCGATGACGACACCACCTCGGAAGGGAGCACGCCATGGGGCTTTTGGTTGATGGGAAATGGACCGATCAATGGTATGACACCAACTCCACGGGCGGCAAATTTGTGCGCTCGCAATCACAGTTTCGCAATTGGATCACCGCGGATGGCAGCGCGGGGCCAAGCGGCACAGATGGCTTCAAGGCCGAGAGCGGTCGCTATCACCTTTATGTGTCCTACGCCTGTCCTTGGGCGCATCGCACGCTGATTTTTCGCAAGCTGAAAGGGCTTGAGGATCACATCAGCATCTCTGCGGTGCATCCGGACATGTTGAGCGAGGGCTGGACCTTTGAGACAGATGATGCCGGTGCGACAGGCGACACGCTTTATGGTCTGCCATTTGCCCACAGTCTCTATTCCAAGGCGGATGCGAGTTACTCCGGCCGCGTAACCGTGCCAATCCTTTGGGACAAACAGCGGGAAACCATTGTGAGCAATGAAAGCTCCGAGATCATCCGCATGTTCAACAGCGCTTTTGACGGGCTGACCGGCAATACGCTGGATTTCTGGCCTGAGGCAGAGCGTGACGCGATCGAAGAGGTCAACGTGCGGATCTATGACACCGTCAACAATGGCGTTTACAAAAGCGGCTTTGCCACCTCGCAAGCGGCCTATGACGCCGCTGTGCACCCGCTGTTTGACACGCTGGACTGGCTGGAAGAGCGGCTTTCGCAAAACCGCTATCTCTTGGGCGATCACATCACCGAAGCGGATTGGCGGCTCTTCACCACGCTTGTGCGTTTTGATCCGGTCTATCACCTGCATTTCAAATGCAATCGCAAGCGGCTGATCGATTATCCGAACCTCTGGGGCTACACGTGCGAGCTCTACCAGATGGAAGGTGTGGCTGAAACCGTGAACATGGATCACATCATCGGCCACTATCACCGCAGCCATGAAAGCATCAATCCGCACCGTATTGTGCCGATCAATCCGGTGCTGGATTTTGACGCGCCGCACGGGCGCGGCTGAGCACCGCTTGCCAAACGCCGCCTTCGTGGTGTAGCCGCGCTCTGAACAGCAGTTTTGCAAGACTGGGAGCGCGGCGCAATGCAGGCGGGAAAAGAATTGGTTTCAGTCATGCCGCCGCGCGATCATGGTGGCGGCATTGATGCAGCGGTGGCTCGCTGGCGTGGCTCACGCGCAGAATGGCTGGATTTGTCCACCGGGATCAACCCGGTGCCCTATCCTTTGCCAGAGTTCACCGCGGCGGATTGGAATGATCTGCCCGATCAGGCGGCGCAGGATGCGCTGATCCGCGCCGCGCGGGCGTTCTGGCAGGTGCCGGAGGGTGCTGCGATCCTTGCGGCTCCCGGGGCCTCCGCCCTGATCGCGCGTATTCCGGCACTCCTGCCTGCAGGCAGCGTGGACATCCCTGCCCCAACCTACAATGAACATGCCGCCGCCTTTGCGGCGCAGGGCTGGGCCTTTGGCAACAGCGCACCTGATGCGCGGGTGCTGGTGCATCCCAACAACCCCACCGGCAAACGCTGGCAGGCAGAGGATGTGAATGCCCCGTTGGTGGTGATCGACGAGAGCTTTTGTGACATCTGCCCGGATGACAGCCTTGTGCACTTGGCGGATCAGCCGGGGCGTATCGTGCTCAAAAGTTTTGGCAAGTTCTGGGGGCTGGCTGGGATGCGGCTCGGCTTTGCGATTGCCACACCTGACACCATCGCCAAGCTGAACGCCCTGAGCGGCCCCTGGGCAGTCTCCGGCCCGGCGTTGCACACCGGTGCAGCGGCGTTGCAGGATCACAGCTGGGCCGCGGATACACGCGCGCGGTTGAGCAAAGACAGTGACCGTCTGGATGCGCTGATGACAGCCAAAGGCGCGCGGGTTGTGGGCGGCACCACGCTGTTCCGTCTCTATGACGTGCCGGATGCGGCCAAATGGCAGGAACAACTCGCTGAACACCACATCTGGACACGGGTTTTCCCATATTCGGAGACATTCCTGCGCCTTGGTCTGCCTGCGCCGGATCGCTGGGGACAGCTTGAGAGTGCATTGACGACAATGGAGGCAGGCGCATGAGCACTGCATGTGTTTTGGTTGGCGCGATGCTTCTGGATGCCGCGCTGGGCGAGCCACGCTGGCTTTGGCAGCGTCTGCCCCATCCGGCGGTTCTGATGGGCCGTGTGATCGGCCTCGCCGATGCACGCTTCAACACCGGTGAGGCCAGCCGCCTCAAAGGCGCGCTTGTGGTGGTTGGTCTGGTCATCGGCGCCATGGTGCTTGGCAAGGTGATTGGGCTGTTTGGCTGGCTGCCCGAACTGATCATTGCCGCCATCCTTTTGGCTCAGCGTTCGCTGGTGGATCACGTTCAGGAGGTGGGCGATGGCCTGCGGCTGTCACTCGGAGACGGTCGGCGCATGGTGGCGCGAATTGTCAGCCGGGACACCGCCCATATGGATCAAAGCGCCGTGGCTCGCTCTGCCATCGAATCCGGTGCAGAAAACCTGAGCGACGGGGTGATTGCCCCCGCTTTCTGGTTCCTGATCGGCGGGCTGCCCGGCCTGCTTGTCTATAAGGTCGTGAACACCGCCGACAGCATGATTGGCTACCGCTCTGAGAAATATCTCCACTTCGGCTGGGCCGCTGCGCGGCTTGATGATGTGCTGAACTGGGTGCCCGCCCGCATCACCGCAGCCCTGATTGCCACCAGCCATGCTGGGCTGTCCCAGTGGCAGGCCATCAAAGCGGATGCGCGCCTGCACCGCTCCCCCAATGCGGGATGGCCTGAGGCCGCCATGGCCCGCGCGCTCGGCATCTCTCTGGCGGGGCCGCGTGCCTATGACGGCAAGATGCAGAGCTTTCCTTTTGTGAACCCTGAAGGCCGCAAAGAACTCGGGCCTGATGATGTGGACGCCGCCTGTGGCGCGCTGTGGCGCAGTTGGGGCATCACGCTCGCGGCGGCCTTGATACTGGCTCTGTTCTGAGCGCTTGCCCAGTTAGACGCCTCTGGCTATGTCTGAACGCAAATTTTGCTTCAGGGACTTTCAGATGCGTCTTTTGCCTGCGCTTGCCGCCGCGTTTCTTTCCATCACCACCGCCAGCACCGCCATCGCGCAATGCGGCGGGTCGTTTAACAGCTTCGTCAATGGGCTGAAGCAGGAAGCCCGCGCGAAAGGCTATGACAAAAGCACGGTGAATGCGTTTTTTGCCAATGTGCGCCAAGACCCGGCCACCATCAAAGCGGACCGCAGCCAAGGCGTGTTCCAACGTCCGTTTCTGGATTTCAGCCAGCGCCTGATCAGTCAGAACCGCATCAATGTGGGGCGCAAAAAGGCGCAGCAATATGCCAGCACCTTTGACCGCATTGAACGCCAATATGGCGTGTCTCGCGGCGTGCTGTTGGCGTTCTGGGCGTTTGAAACCGATTACGGCGCATTTCAGGGGGATTTCAATACGTTGAACTCTCTGGTGACCCTGTCCCATGATTGCCGCCGCCCGGAGCTGTTCCGCCCACAGGTGTTTGCGGCGCTGGAGCTGTACAAACGCGGCAACTTCAGCCCGACCAAAACCACAGGCGCCTGGGCCGGTGAGATCGGCATGGTGCAGATGCTGCCCGCCGATATCATCGAAAACGGCGTGGATGGCGACGGCGATGGCAAGGTGCGCCTCAAGACATCGCCGCAGGATGCGCTGATGTCTGGCGGTAAGATGCTCTCCCATCTCGGATGGCGCGCAGGCGAGCCTTGGCTGCAGGAAGTCACAGTGCCCGCCAATCTGGATTGGTCCAAGACCGGGCTGGACACCACATTGCCTGCAAAACAATGGGCCAAGATGGGGGTGAAACCCCGCGAAGGACAGCTGGCCAATCTGCCTGCGTCACTGTTGCTGCCACAGGGGCGCAAAGGGCCAGCCTTCCTCGCCTACCCGAACTTCAATGTGTATTTTGAGTGGAACCAGAGCTTTGTCTATGTGACCACCGCGGCCTATTTTGCCACCCGTCTGGAAGGGGCGACGCGCTATGATGCGGGCAATGCCGACCCCGGCCTGAGCGGCGCGCAAATGAAGCAATTGCAGAGCAAACTCAAGGCGCGCGGTCATGATGTTGGCAAGGTGGATGGCATTCTCGGCAAGCTGACCCGCCGTGCGGTGCAGGCGGAACAACAGCGATTGGGCTTGCCTGCGGATGCCTGGCCCACGCAGCAATTGCTGAACGCACTCTAAAAGCTGGATCAGGAGTGCGCGACAACCTCGCGCACTGGAAAGCGCATGCCGTCTTTGGTCTGCAGCACGAGGCGGCCACCGTTTTCCACAATGCGGTCACAGCGCTCCACGCCGGTGACAAAAGTCACGCAAAACGTGCTGTCCGCGGCGGCCTTCCAATGGCCATACCAGGTCCCGCCACCGCCATAGGTGTATTGATACTGGCCGTTGCTTTCAAAGACCGACCGCCCGTTGTCAAAGAATACCAAGGTCTGTCCTGACAGGCGCTCGGTCAGGCCTGCGCTGTCAAAAGCTGTGTCGCCGGGCTGGGTTTTCCAATCCTGCGCAGCCACTGGCGCGGCCAATAGCATCAAAAACCCGATCATCATCCGCATTACGCATCCTCCATGCCGCAACCCTAAACCGAGCGGGCGGTGTTTCTGCGTCACAAAGCGGTGAGCCTCTTCATTCTGCCAAAAATACTCCGGGGTGAATTGGCCGTCAGGCCAAGCGGGGCTGGCCCCTGAGCGTTACGCCACCAGCGTCTCTGCCGCCTTAAGATCAACCGACACAAGTTGGCTCACGCCCTGCTCGACCATGGTCACCCCAAAGAGGCGGTCCATCCGCGCCATGGTGACGGCGTGGTGGGTGATGATCAAAAACCGCGTGTTGGTGCGGCGGCACATCTCGTCCAAGAGGTCACAGAACCGCGTGACGTTCGCATCATCCAGCGGCGCGTCGACCTCATCCAGCACACAGATCGGTGCCGGATTGGCCAGAAACACCGCAAAAATCAGCGCCATGGCGGTGAGGGTCTGTTCCCCGCCAGACAGCAGGGACAGGGTGGAGAGCTTCTTACCCGGCGGCTGGCACATGATTTCAAGACCGGCCTCCAGCGGGTCTTCGCTTTCCACCAGAACCAGATTGGCCTCGCCCCCGCCAAAGAGATGGCGGAACAAGAGCGAGAAGTTGCTGTTGACCTGCTCAAAGGCTGTCAGCAGACGCTCGCGCCCTTCTTTGTTAAGGCTGGCAATGCCGCTGCGCAGGGTGCTGATCGCCGCTTCGAGATCGGATTTCTCGCTGGTCAGCGCGTCATATTCTTCCTGCACCTCTTTGGCATCTTCTTCGGCACGCAGGTTGACCGCGCCAAGGCTGTCGCGCTGCCGCTTGAGGCGGTTCACATCGGCCTCAATGTCACCTGCATCCGGCATTTTGTCCGGCTCCACGGCAAGGCGCTCCAGAAGGTCGGCAGGTGTGACTTCCTGCTCTTCCATGATCCGCTCCGCTGCGTAGACCACGGTCTCGCGCGCCGCATCTGCGCGCGCTTCAGACCGTGCGCGTGCCTCGCGGGCCTCACTGGCCGCGCGTTCCGCGTCCCGCTCTGCGTGCTCCGCCTCACGCAGCGCGCCTTCCGCCTCAGCCAAAGCATCGGCGGCGGTGCGGCGACGCTCTTCGGCGGCCTCGATGGCATCGGTCAGCTCTTCGCGCTTGGCTGCGATCTCTTCGGGAGCGGCACCTGCATCAATCAGCTCCTCCTCGGAGCTGTCCTTGCGTTCGACCAGTTCGTTCATACGTTTTTCAGCGGTCTCAAGGCGGTGGCGCCAGCCGCTGATCTCTTTGATCACCTCTTGAGAGCGCTTCAGGCGCGCCTCGCCCTCACGGCGCAGCTCGTCATGGGCAGAGCGGCGGGACATCATCATGATGCGGGCGGCTTCGACCGTCATTTTGATGTCTTCAACGCCCTGACGCGCGGCATCGAGATCGCCCAGATCCGCCAAGGCGCGTTCCGCCTCATTGAGTTGCGCGCGTGCAGCCATGGCCTCTTCTTCGTGGCGCGTCACCGCAAGGCCAAGGCTTTCGAGCTTGCCTTCAGCCAGATTGCGATCCGCCTCTGCCCGGCTCAAGGCGCGGTTGGCATCCGCCACGGCGCGGTCAGCGGCACGGCGGGCTTCGCGGGCGGCCTGATCAATATCAGACAACTCCCGCAAGCGGTTTTGCAGGGTTTCATGGGCGTCCACGGCACCATCGGTGCGCGCGGTGGCGCTGGCCATGGCTTGCTTGAGTTCCTCAAGGCGGTTGAGTTGCTGCAGGCGCAGCGCGGCCGCGCTCGGCGCATCTTCGGCCCAGGCGCGGTAGCCATCCCAGCGCCACAGGTCGCCTTCGATCGAGACAAGACGTTGACCCGGCTTCAACAGCGGCTGCAACTGCAAGGCATCTTCGGTGGCGACCAGGCCGATCTGGCTCATGCGGCGCTCAAGCACCTCAGGCACGGAAACGTGCTGGGTCAGTGAGGTGACCCCATCGGGCAGCGGCTGCACATCATCGTATTGCGGCAGCACGTACCACCCGGATGGCCCCTCTTCTTCCACCTCCGGCGCGCGCAGGTCATCTGCCAAGGCAGCGCCCAGCGCTTTCTCAAACCCCTGTTGTACCTGAAGCCGATCCAGGATCTGCCCACCTTCTGCGGTGTCGCGCTCTACGAGTTTGGCCAAAGCCGTGGTTTCTGCCCGTAGGGCATTGAGTTCGCCTTCGGCTTCAGAGCGCTCTGCCCGGGCCTCGGCCTCGCGGGATTGGGTTTCTGCGCGCTCTTCTTCGACGGCCGCGAGCCGTTCCTCGGCGTCTTGCGCCGCCTCAATCGCCTCTTCTTCGGCCTCGCGCGCGGTCTCCAACTCTTCAGCCGCACGGCTGAGGGCGTCTTTGGACTCCGCAACCGCAGCGCGGGCGCGGGCGGCTTCCGCTTCGCTCTTTTCCTGCGTCTTCTGGCTGTCGTGCAGCAGGCGCTGCGCGGATTGGTGGCGCGCGGCCAAACGGGCCACGTCTTCGGTCAGCTGGGAAAGCTCGGCCTCGCGGTCTTGCAACACGCTGGCAGCTTCACGGGCTTCATCTGAGGCCGCTTCGAGCTTCTCCACGTGGCCTTCGCTGGCCTTACCAAGCTCGCGCTGCTCCCATTCCAATCGCTCAATGGTGTCAACAGCATCGCGGTTCAGACCTGCTTCGCGCTCCATATCACGGCTGAGTTGCAGAATGCGGTTCTTAAGCGTTTCGATGATCTGCAGCGCGTGGGCTTCCTGATCGTTCAGGCTGTCGCGCTGCACCTGCAGGCGCTGCAGGATCGCAGAAGCGATGGCCTCTTCTTCACGCTTGCCCGGCACAAGATCATCGCGCGCCACCCGCTCTTTGGCCGCAGCGCGGGCCGCGATTTCCGCCTGACTGGCCAAAGTGGTGCGCTCACGCAGTTCGTCATCAGCTTTGGCGCGGGCTTCATCGGCTTCGCGCCAACGGCGATAGAGCAACAGCCCTTCAGCCTGACGCAGCTCATCCCCGATCGCGCGGTAACGCGCCGCCTGTCGGGCCTGACGCGCCAGTTGGCTCAATTGGTTGGCCAATTGCTCGATCACATCATCAACGCGCGCGAGATTGGTTTCAGCTCCTTTGAGCTTCAACTCGGCCTCATGGCGGCGCTGATAGAGGCCGGAAATGCCTGCCGCTTCTTCCAGAATGCGGCGGCGTGCCTTGGGCTTGGAGTTGATCAGCTCGGCAATCTGCCCCTGCCGCACCAAAGCTGGCGAATGTGCGCCGGTTGAGGCATCGGCAAAGAGCATCTGCACATCCCGGGCGCGCACGTCTTTGGTATTGACCTTATAGGCGCTGCCCACGTCACGGGTGATGCGGCGCACAATGTCGAGCGCGTCATCATCGTTAAAGCCTGCCGGGGCAAGTCGTTCGGAGTTGTCGATCTGCAGCGACACTTCGGCAAAGTTGCGGGCGGGTCGCGTGGCCGCTCCGGCAAAAATCACATCCTCCATACCGCCACCGCGCATGGCCTTTGGACGGTTCTCCCCCATGACCCAGCGCAGGGCCTCCAGCAGATTGGACTTGCCACAGCCGTTGGGGCCCACAACACCAGTCAGACCATCAGCGATGATCAGATCGGTGGGATCCACGAAGCTTTTGAAGCCAGTCAGTCTGAGTTTGGAGAAGCGCAAATTATCTGCGGCCCTATGATTCCTGTGATTTTGAGAAGTCTGCAAAGGCTTGTAGCGGGGAGTCAACGGCAAACCACATGATATGGCAAAGGCGGCGGATTTATCCACAAGATATTGCAGTTGAGGTGAAGATAGCCCTGCGCAGGCGCTTAAAAAGCCCGACAAAGCTTATCGCGCAAAGCGCCATGATTCTATGCAACCGCAAGGACCAGGCAGCGACTGGGTGGTACAAAACTTCCCTGTGGGCACGTCTCTTCTGGACTTGGCTGAGAACTGCTGCCAGACAACCGCAAGGTCAGATGACAGCTTACAATGACAGGGGGCAAACATGGCACAAGACACATCGAAAATCGCGGTCATTCCCGGTGATCCACGTGATCCGCAGGCGACGGCGCTGCTGCAGGCCAGCCATACACTGATGCAGAGCCTGTTTGCCGCTGAGGACAATCACTTTCTGTCGATTGACGAGCTCTGTGTTCCGGAAATCAGCTTCTTTGTGGCCAAAGAAGGCGACTTCACATTGGGCTGCGTCGCGCTTGCGAACAAGGGCGCCTATGGCGAGATCAAATCCATGTTTGTCGCCCCAGAGGCCCGCGGCAAAGGCATTGCCCACAAGCTCATGGCGCAGCTTGATACGGCCGCGCGGGATCAGGGCCTTGCAGAGCTGAAGCTTGAAACCGGAGACAAGCTGAGCGAGGCGCACAGCCTCTATCATGCGCATGGATTTGTGGATTGCGGGCCGTTTGGGGACTATGAAGCCAACAGTTCTTCAATCTTTATGACAAAGACCCTCACCTAAGCAGTGATCCAACAGGGCTTGCCCTCTGTGGAATGGCGTGGTCAAATTACCTGACCAGTTTGATGCGCTCATTTTGGGCCAGAAGGAAAGTCATGCCGTTTCAAAAGGTTCAGCCAGAAAAACTCTCCACTTCCGTTGTGCGACAGATCGAGTTGCTGATCCTGCGGGGGATATTGCGCCCCGGGGAGCGGCTTCCGGCGGAGCGGGAACTGAGTGATCGACTGGGTGTCTCGCGCCCAAGCCTGCGTGAAGCGATTGCAATGCTGCAGGACAAAGGGCTGCTGACGTCCAAAGCCGGCGCGGGCATTTTTGTCGCCGATGTTCTGGGCAGCGCGTTTTCGCAAGCTTTGGTGCAGTTGTTTTCGGCCCATGATGAGGCGGTGTTTGACTACATCGCTTTCCGCCGTGACATGGAGGGGTTGGCCGCAGAACGCGCTGCGATGCTGGCATCTGATACGGACTTGCAGGTCATTCAGGCGGTGTTTGACAAGATGGAAGCCGCCCACCCCAAGCGCAATCCCACGGATGAAGCGCAGCTGGACGCGGATTTTCACCTGGCGATCATTGAGGCGAGCCACAATGTGATCATGCTGCATATGATGCGTTCGATGTATCAGCTGCTGCGTGAAGGTGTGTTTTACAACCGCATGATTATGTTCAAGCAGCGCACCACCCGGGGCGAGTTGCTGGAGCAGCACCGGGCCATCAACAAAGCGCTGCAGGCGCGTGATGCCAAAGGCGCGCGCAACGCGGTGATTGCGCATCTGGACTATGTGGAAAACGCCTTGTCCAACCACAAGAAATCCACACAAAACGAAGAGATAGCCAAACAGCGCTATGAGCATGAACTCAGCCGGTAGGCCTCATTGCGGCGAGGTTTGGCCGAGGTTGCGGCCTCTCGCTTTGGCGGAAATTTGTTTTAGCGGGTGTCGCTGTTTTCGTTGGGGTCAAATCCCCGCGCCATCAGGCCAAAACCCATACATGCGCTTAGTGTCAGCAGTGTAATCATCACTTCATTCCTCCACGCCCCACTGCACGGTGCGGATGGAAAAGGGCAACAATGTGGCCAAAGCAGGCAAAATTGCTTGGTGTCCAGATAGTCGGCCAAGCGTGATGTAGATTTACCGCACGCCCGGCCCGCTCAAAGGTGGTTACTTACCTTCGTTGCCGACATTCTCTGCGAAAGCTTTTTCAAAGTCCTTCTGCTTTTCCGGGCTGGCGTCGGTTTGGTAGTTGGCTTTCCACTCTGCCATGGTCATGCCGTAGAACAGCTCGCGCGCCTCTTCCTTACCCATTTCGATGCCGCGCTCATTGGCGGCTTCCTGATACCAGCGCGACAGGCAGTTGCGGCAGAATCCGGCAAGGTTCATCATGTCGATGTTCTGCACATCGGTGCGCTTTTCCATGAGATGCGCGCGCAACGTGCGGAATGCTGCGGCTTCCAGTTCGATTTGGGTTTGCTCGTCCATGTCACTCTCCTCAGAGCAGGGTGTTTTTTAAGGCCTAACAAGCGCAGAGACGCGCAGCAAGCCGGTCAAAGGAGCTGTAGGGCAATCCACGGCACCAATGCGAAGACAAAAATCAGCAGCTTGTAGGCGCCAAGCCACTGAAAGTAGAGCGGCGCCAGGCTGTCTTGGGGCACACCGGTGAGCCGTGCATGCATGGCCGTCACCCGCCCCCGCATCCCATAGATGCCAATGGACGCGACCAACAGGAGCGCGACGTGAAGCACAGTCATCCAGCCGAAGAAGCTTGTGAGCATTGCATGGGACATTGTGAGCCTCCTTTGTGGCAGCAGCGTTTCCTTACCCCAAATATGGTGATGGCAAAGATCTGCAACAAGGGAGACGACACTTAGTGTCAGGCGTTAAAGGCCGCTTTCCTCAAGGGTTTCCTGCAGGATCACAGCCAGCCGTTCCGCCCAGTGGTTTTGCTGCTCAGCTGTTTCAATCTCATCGTTGCGCAACTCGATCAGCGCGTTCAAGCGGCCAGATTGCAGCGCGTGCTGGTCGATGCTGTCACCGGGCAAATCGCCATCATAAGGCTCGTTGTCGCCAACGGTCAGATCATGCTCTTTGGAAAGGCGCGACAGAAGGGCGTGGCCAAAGCGGTCTTCGGGTTTGGCATGCAACACGGCGATTTCCCATGGGCGCGGCGCGCGGCCTTTATATTGGGGCGTAAAGCTATGCATGGCGATGATCACAGGGGCCGTCCGTGCAGCGGCAAGTCCCTCCAGCGCTTCGTGGTAGGGCTTGTAGTGCGCCTCAACCCGGCGGGCGATCTCTGCGTCATTCACATGACGGTTGCCCTCAATGACGGAGCCATCACACAGCCGCATCACCAGGGTTGGATCATCCATGCCCCGGTTGGGATCAATACAGAGACGTGAGAAATTGGTGCAGATCACCGGCGCATCAAGCAGCTCTCCCAATCGCAGAGACGTGCCGCGTGCCCCCACATCGTAAGCGATGTGGCGCGCCATATCTTCGGCTGGCAAACCAAGGTCGCCGCCCGCGATGTCGCTGGGCACATGGTTAGATGCATGGTCACAGGTGATGAGCCAACGCGCGGGGCGATCCGCGCCATAGATAGAAAAAGGAGTGTATGTCATGGGCCTGTCATTGCTATTTGCTCTGAGTTAAGAGAGTTCGACCTAAAAAGGAATTCCATAGAGGTAAAACTTGCATTTGTTAGCGTTAACATGTAGCGCAAACCGCAAGACATCCCGAAACGGAATGACCGCGCGCCCGACAGGCAAAGCCAAAGAAAGACCGATCATGCGACGACTGAGAAACGTGAAAATCGTGGCCACTCTGGGCCCATCCTCTGAAACCTATGACATGATCCGCGCCCTGCACGAAGCGGGTGCTGATGTCTTCCGGCTCAACATGAGCCACGGCAGTCACGAAGAAATCCGCGAAAAGCACCGCATCATCCGTCAGGTGGAAAAAGACCTGCAAAGCCCGATTGCCATTCTGGCCGACCTTCAGGGTCCGAAGCTGCGTGTGGGCGTTTTTGCCAATGGCGCTGAAGATCTCGAAGAAGGCGCCAAGTTCCGCCTCGATCTGGACGCGGCAGAAGGCGACATCAATCGCGTCTGCCTGCCCCACCCGGAAATTTTTGCCGCGCTCAAGCCCGGTGCGAACCTTCTGGTGAATGACGGCAAGATCCGCCTGAAGGTCGAAGACTGCGGTGATGATTTTGCCAATTGCGTCGTGACCACAGGTGGCACGATCTCCAACCGTAAGGGCGTGAACGTGCCTGACGTGGTGCTGCCGCTGGCCGCGCTGTCAGACAAGGACCGGGACGATCTGGAATTTGTCTGCGGTCTTGGCGTGGATTGGTTGGCTCTGTCCTTTGTGCAGCGCCCGGAAGATGTGACCGAGGCACGCGAGCTGGCGCAAGGGCGCGCAGCGATCCTGTCCAAGATTGAAAAGCCAGCCGCCGTGGAGGCCTTTGACGACATTCTTGCGGTCTCTGACGGGATCATGGTGGCGCGTGGCGACCTTGGTGTGGAACTGCCAGTCAGCGCCGTGCCTCCGATCCAAAAACGACTGGTGCGGAAGTGCCGCCATGTGGCCAAGCCGGTGATTGTGGCAACTCAGATGCTGGAAAGCATGATCGACAGCCCGATGCCAACCCGCGCGGAAATCTCGGATGTGGCCACCGCGATCTATGAAGGCTCTGACGCAATCATGTTGTCCGCCGAATCGGCGGCAGGCAGCTATCCGATTGAAGCGGTCACCACGATGAACAACGTGGCTGTGGAAGTGGAAAACGATCCGACTTACCGCGAGATCATCGAAGCCAGCCGCACGCAGCCGCGTTCCGGCGTGGCGGATGCAATTGTGGCTGCAGCCCGTGAGATTGCGGAAACCACGCAGGTGGCCGCGATCTGCTGTTTCAGTCAATCGGGCACCACAGCGCTCTTGATTGCGCGGGAACGTCCGCGCGTGCCGATCATCGCCATGACCAGCCTGCGCGGCACCGCGCGGCGTCTGGCCCTGAGCTGGGGCACCAACTGTGTGATCACATCTAACGTCAGCCGCTTTAAAATGGCGGTTGTGGCCTCGGCCCGCGCCGCGCGCGATCTTGGCTATGCGCAGGAGAGCGATCAGATCGTTGTGACCGCAGGTCTGCCGTTCAATGTGCCGGGCACAACGAACATTCTGCGCGTGTCCCCCTGTGACGAGCGTTTGATTTTCAACGTCGAGTCGGAGTAGCGTCGGCCGGTAACAACCGGACCACAGCATGACCACGGACTATCTGATCACCATCGGGCTTTTGGTTGGGGTGTTTTCCATCCCGGCCATGATCTCCGCCTATGCGGACGACCGCTTTCCACGCGCGCCGATGGCCGCGTTTGTGCTGTCTGCGGCGGTGATTACGCTGGCCGTGCTGCTTAACCCGGCGCGCTACAGCTTTGGGGAGTTGCCCAATGTTGTGGTGCGCGTGATTGCCGACATCCTGCACTGAGGCACCACAAGCTGCTGTCATTGGAACAAACAGCAGGAAATCGGCGAATTACCCCTTGCGCCACAGCAATGAGCGCTCTATACGGCGCCTCTATTCGCGCGACCGGCTGGATGGCATGCCGAGTCGCGTTTGTCACCGACCGAATACAAAGGAGACGGAAATGCCTAAGATGAAGACCAAGTCGAGCGCCAAAAAGCGCTTTAAGGTCACTGCCTCTGGCAAAGTGAAAGCCGGCCAAGCCGGTAAGCGCCACGGCATGATCAAACGCACCAACAAATTCCTGCGTGATGCACGCGGCACCACAACGCTGTCCGCACCGGACGCGAAGATCGTCAAGGGCTTCATGCCCTACGACCGCTAAGAGGAGATTGATATATGTCCCGCGTTAAAGGTGGTACCGTAACCCACGCCCGTCACAAGAAAGTCGTCAAGGCCGCAAAAGGCTACTACGGCCGTCGTAAGAACACCTTCAAGGTGGCACGTCAGGCAGTTGACAAGGCGAACCAGTACGCAACTCGTGACCGTAAGAACCGGAAGCGTAATTTCCGTGCGCTCTGGATCCAGCGTATCAACGCTGCTGTCCGTGCACACGACGAAGCGCTGACCTACTCCCGCTTCATCAACGGCCTGAACCTGGCTGGCATCGAAGTGGACCGTAAGGTTCTGGCCGACCTGGCCGTGCATGAGCCCGAAGCGTTCACCGCGATCGTGGATCAAGCGAAAGCTGCTCTGGCTGCGTAAGCCTAGGCAACACCAACTTTAAGAGGCTCGGAGCGCAAGCTCCGGGCCTTTTTTATTTCGGCCTCTCCCCCAGCTGACACATTGGAAACACGGCCAAAACCGGAACGGATCAGGTCAGCAAGCAGAACATAAGAGAACAAAAGAAAAACAGATTACGATTTATTCACCATTTCAGCCCCAAGATGTCGCCAGCGGCGTGTGTTGCCGCATGAGTGTTAGTATCTGGAGGTTTTAATGGCGCGTATCAGCGAGCTGCATTTTTCCAATGACTTTACCCATCCGACCGGGGTTGAGGATTTTATTGAGGTCACGCTGGACCCAAACGAAGACGCCACAGGTTTCATTGTTTCCTGTTATCAGATCGACGGGCACATCGGCACAGAGATGACGCTCACCGAAGCTGGCGTTCTGACGTTCATTCACTCGAAGAAAAACACGCAGACCTTTGTGATTTCAGCGTCCCGCTTTCCGGTTCTGTTTGCCCAAGGCACGCGGGAAACGCGCATCACGGCGGTGGCTCTGACGGATCTTTCGAGCGGCCGCGTGCTCTGTTTCTTTGACACACGCGCAAACTCTGCGCCGGTGGTGGCCGTGGACGGCGCGGCCGCAGGCGCGATGTCAGGCGGCTCCTCTGCGAGCACATCCTGGGCCAGCCCCGCCCCTTTAGTGTCTGAACAACCAACCGTCCCCGCCACCACAGCGCAGGCCACAACCCCAATCGCCAAAATACGCACCACCGGTGGGCTCGCCTGTTTCACGGAAGGCACCCGCATTCGCACCGAAGTGGGGTATCAGCTGATTGAAACCCTGAAAGAAGGGGATCAGATCTGGACCAGAGACAACGGGCCTCAGCCGATCTTGTGGATCGGAAAGCGCCTTTTGCCTGCGCGGGGACAATATGCGCCGGTTCAAATAGCTCATGAAACCTTTGGCGCCTTTAGGCCGCATCTGGTGGCGCCGGATCATCTTGTCTTGCTCACAGGCTGGCGCGCAGAGCTGCTTTATGGCGAGGAAGAGATCTTGGTGCCCGCCAAGGCCCTGGTCGACAATTGCGATGTGCGCGCAGCAGAGACCGACAAGATCACCTACTATCACCTCGCCTTTGAAACGCCTCAGATTGTCAGCGGAGACGGGGTGCTGAGCCAGTGTTTTCACCCCAATGCGCAGGCCAAAGCACTATGCGCGCAGGCAGGACGCGCGGAAATGTTTGCGCATTTTCCCGAGCTGGCGACCAAGGTGCATGTCTTTGGGCGCAACCGCCACCCCACCTCAAAGGCGAGCTTAGGCCCACTCTTGGTGCGCTCTGGTTGATCAAAACAGTTTACGCAGCGTTTTAAGGGCAAAATCAGCCTAAAATGGGGGAAAAGCCATTTCCCCCTCTTTCTGTGAGGCGTAAGGAGGCGCCGAAATTTGAGTCGGGCCGCCTTCGCTTGTGCCCGGCACCGCAGCCCCGCTGCGCAAACGACACAGGAAGCCTATGGAACCGACATCAAACGCCGCCGAAGCCGGAGGCGTCTTCGCCTCTTTTGCCAACTCTCTCGTGACCTCTATCGAAAACGTTGTGAACACCGCCAACGGGATCTTGTGGGGGTACCTGCTGATGTATCTGCTCATCGGCAGCGGGCTGTTTTTCACCCTACGCCTCGGCTTTATCCAGTTCACCAACTTTCGCGAACAATTCCGCCTAACCGTGGCCTCCCGCGGCCAAGACGGCGCGGGCATTTCGCCGTTTCAGGCGCTCGCCGTCAGCCTCGCCTCCCGCATCGGCACCGGCAACCTCGCCGGTGTGGCTGTGGCGATCTCTCTTGGCGGACCCGGTGCGATCTTCTGGATGTGGATTGTGGCGCTGGTGGGCATGGCGACCTCATTCTCTGAGGCAACGCTGGCGCAGCTCTACAAAACACGCGGTCCGGACGGCCAGTATCGCGGTGGCCCCGCGTTCTATATCGCGCGCGGACTCAACATGCGCTGGCTTGGTCTGATCTTCTCGATCTTTCTGGTCTTTGCCTTTGGCCTTGTGGTCAACGGCGTGCAGTCCAACTCCATCGCGCAGGCGATGAACGAAGCCTTCGATCTCCCCAAAACCACCACCGGCATCCTGCTCGCGATCGCAACAGGTGTGGTCATCTTTGGCGGCATCCGCTCCATCACCCGCGTGGCGGAAGTCTTGGTGCCGTTTATGGCCGGGGCCTATATCATTGTAGCACTCTACATCCTGGCAACCAACTTTGCCGAGATCCCCGGCGTATTGCTGCAGATTGTGCGCGGCGCCTTTGGTCTGGAAGAAGCTGCAGGCGGCGCAGCAGGCGGCATGACCGCAGCGCTTTTGAACGGCGTGAAACGTGGTCTTTTCTCCAATGAAGCGGGCATGGGCTCTGCGCCCAACATCGCGGCCGCGGCCACCCCAGTGCCAAATCACCCGGCCTCGCAGGGCTTTGTGCAGGCGTTTGGCGTGTTCATCGACACCATTCTTGTCTGTACCGCGACCGCAGTGATGATCATCGTCTCAGGCGCGCACAAGATGGTGGATGCCGAGGGCAACACGCTGGAAGGCATTGCCATGACCCAACAAGCCGCCGCCGCCTTCCTTGGACCATTTGGCGTCTACTTCATCGCTTTTGCGGTTCTGCTGTTCGCTTTCACCACCATCATCGCCTGCTACGGCTACGCGGAGAGCGGCATGGCGTTCCTCAAGCAGACAAGCAAATCGCGCCTGAACCTCTTGCGGTTGGGTGTGATGCTTGTGGTGTTCTGGGGCGCAGGCCAGTCGGTCGCCGTGGTGTTCAACGCAGCGGACATGGCGATTGGGATCATGGCCTTGCTGAACCTGTTCGCTCTGGCGCTGCTGTCTCCCATCGTGGTGCGCGTGGCCCGGGACTATCAGGCACAGCGCAAAGCCGGTAAAACGCCAAACTTCAGCATCTCTGAACACGCCAAAATCGCGCGTGGTGTAGACGCCGACATCTGGAAGTGACACCTTCTGGCGGGTGCCTATCGGGGCACCCGCGCCTCCGTGCTTGCAATCAACAGGCCTTGTGGTAGGAGGTCTGCGGTATTTTCTTCACTTGGGACGGCCCTGCCATGGACGATCTGCGCATCAAATATATCGACGCCATTGCCGCAGCTGCGGATGAAGCCGCGCTGGAAGAGCTGCGCCTGCAGGCCGTGGGCAAGAAGGGCGAAGTCAGCCTGAAAATGCGCGAGCTGGGCAAGATGACCCCGGAAGAGCGTCAGGTGGCTGGCCCCGCGCTGAACGCGCTGAAGAACGAGATCAACTCTGCCCTCGCGGCCAAGAAGATCGCCCTCGCTGATGCCGCGCTGGATGCACGTCTGGCGACTGAGTGGTTGGACGTGACCCTGCCTGCGCGCAACCGCCGAGTGGGCACCATCCACCCAATCAGCCAAGTGACCGAAGAAGTCACCGCGATCTTTGCCGACATGGGTTTTGCCGTGGCCGAAGGCCCGCAGATCGAAACCGATTGGTACAACTTTGATGCGTTGAACATCCCCGGCCACCACCCTGCTCGCGCCGAGATGGACACGTTCTACACGCATCGTGCCGAAGGGGACGAGCGCCCGCCACATGTGCTGCGCACCCATACCAGCCCGGTGCAGATCCGCTCGATGGAGAAAACCGGCGCGCCGATCCGCATCATCTGCCCCGGTCGCGTATACCGCGCGGACTATGACCAGACCCACACACCGATGTTCCACCAGGTTGAGGGCCTTGCGATTGGCAAGGACATTTCCATGGCGAACCTGAAATGGGTGCTGGAAGAATTCTTCTCTGCCTTCTTTGGCACCGAGGTGAAAACCCGCTTCCGCGCGTCGCACTTCCCGTTCACGGAACCTTCTGCCGAGGTGGACATTCAGTGCAGCTGGGAAGGTGGCACCGTGAAGGTTGGCGAAGGCGACGATTGGCTCGAAGTGCTGGGGTCCGGCATGGTGCACCCCAAAGTGCTCGAAGCGGGCGGCATTGATCCAAACGAATATCAGGGCTTTGCCTTTGGCATCGGCATCGACCGTCTGGCGATGCTGAAATACGGCATTCCCGATCTGCGCGCCTTCTTTGATAGCGATCTGCGTTGGCTACGGCACTATGGCTTTGCCAGCCTCGACCAGCCAACGCTGCACGGCGGTTTGACCCGTTGATCGCGGCTATACCTGACTGGGTCTTCACGCTGGCTCCTTTCGTAATATTGGCAGGTGAGTGTATGTTCATTTGCTCTTTGTCACCTGGCAAAAGCCTATGGCGAAATCAGGACGCGCTAAAAGAGCGCCTAAAGGCCTACGCTGAACTCAAAATGCCCCAAATCGCTCGAACGACAGACGACAGGTTGCTCACAGAAGTCGAACACGAAGTCCTATTGGGTACTTTGAAAAAAATAGAAACAAAAAGTGCGGTTCTCACAACAGTGATTATTTTTGCCATGGGCGCACTACTCAATGCTGTTTTTAGCACCCCATCTCAACCTAAGGTTCCGAGCATTCAACCTGAGGTTCCGAACATGGGCTATGACAATTACGGCTTGTTAACTTGTTGCGCGGCTCTTGGTCTAATATTGCCATTGTGGTTTGCTTTCAAAGGAATAAGTCATCTTGATACACTCGATAGTCGATGTGGAACCGATAAGAGTGGCCCATTGTCAGCTGTCGCAATGCAACAAGGTCTAATGGATGACCTATTAACCAAAGAATCCGTTTTTAGGTTCTCTTGGTTTACATGCAGGTTCATCATCATAGCTTACTTCATCTTACTGCTGCTTGATGCGAGTTTTTTGTTCTATGTTGATCGCCTGTCCTCTTAATTTGATAGCTTTCAGCTTTAGTAAGCTATCGAAAACTACGCGCGTCAAATGACCCGTATCCTGATCGTTGAAAGCAACACACCTGAGCTGCTGGCGCAGAGCCGGTCCGCGGCGGCGTATTTTCTCAAGGCATTCCTCGCGCTGGCACCGCATGCGCATCTGCGGGTGGTGAGCCCCTATGCGGCGCCTTTAACCGCCGATGTCTTTGAAGGGGTGGACGGGATTGTTTTCACCGGCTCCGGTGTGGACTGGACCACCAGCGACACGCGCGCCGCGCCTTTGCGGGCCGCGATGGAGCAGGCTTTTGCCACCGGCCTGCCGGTCTGGGGATCGTGTAACGGGATGCAACTGGCCGCTTCAGTGCTGGGCGGGCATGTAGATGACTCCCCCAATGGGCTGGAATTTGGCCTCGCCTCCGGCGTGACCTTCACCGACGCGGGCAAGACGCACCCGATGTTTGCCGGTCGCACCTGTGGCCTTGCCAGCCCCTGTGTGCATTCCCATGAGGTGATCCGCTTGCCCGAAGGCGCGGTGGTGCTGGCTTCCAACCGGCATTCCGAGGTCCAGGCCATGGCCTATCAGAAAAACGGCGTGGATTTCTGGGGCGTGCAATATCACCCGGAAATGACGGCGCTGGATGTGGGCCGGATTGCCAATGCCATACATCTGAAAGAGGACCACGCCGCCATTGTGCCGGACCTGCTTTCAGCCGATGTCGATGCGGAGGCAGCACGGCGTTTGGGGGCGCGGCCTGAAGACCTTGCCCCGCAGATGCGGATGCGCGAGCTGTCCAACTGGCTCACCTATATTGGCGCACGCGCCTAGGCTCAGACCATTGGCTTTGGTCAATAGCCTACTCCCACAAATATGTGACGTGACAGCGCCTCTCCCTTGCGTAGTGTCAGCGGCATGAAACGATTTGCCCTCACCCTTGCCGCGACACTTCTTGCCCCTGCTGTTTTTGCCATGGGGCCGTGGAAAGGTGAGGTGGAACCCTGTGGCGGTGATGTGGCCTGCCCGCTGGGCGAGCGGTCCTACCACGTGATGGAACCTGAGGGGTGGGATGGGGAGAGCCCGCTGCCGGTGCTGCTGCATTTTCATGGCTGGTCACGAAACGGCGTTCACCCGCAACGCTCAGACCGGGTTGGGGCCTCCGCCAAGCGGCGTGGGGTTCTGCTGGTCACTCCCAACGGGCGCAACAAGACCTGGAGCTTTTGGCGCGCGGGCTCCGAGGACGTGCCATTTGCCGATGCCGTGCTGGAAGATGTGGCGCAGCGCTATCCCATAGATCGCGAGAAAATTTATGTGTCGGGCTATTCATTCGGCTCCGCAATGGCGTGGCGCTATGCCTGTCAGAGCGGCAATGATGTCACCGCGCTTTTGGCGATCGCGGGCAGCGTAGACCAAGATGAGACCTGCCCGGAGGCTCCGGCCGAGGTGCGCCATGTGCATGGGTTGGCAGATACGGTGATGGATTTCCCGATGGGGCCGAGTGGCGATGTGACCTATCCGGTTGCGCTCTGGCGGCGCGAGTTGGGATGCACCGCCACCGGCGAGGATCAGGGCGACTGGCAAGCACGCAGCTTTCTGACGCTCTCGCGTACAGCCTGGGACTGCGCCGACGGGCCGGTGACGCTGGATCTGCATCCGGGGGGACATTTTATCCCCCATGGGTGGATTGGGCGGCAGCTGGACGAGCTTTTGGGCCTCGCTCCGAGCTATCCATAGACCTGCATTTGCAGCAAGGCTTGCACATGAGGGCAATCTTTGTCATTGCCTGCTGCAACAAACATGGCTTGCCATAGGACACCGGACAGATGAAATTCACGCTTTCTTGGCTGAAAGACCACCTTGAGACTGACGCGAGCGTCGACGAGATTGTCGAAGCGCTCACCGACCTTGGCCTTGAGGTAGAAGATGTGTTCAACCCTGCTGAGCGGTTGGCGGATTTCACGCTGGGCAAAGTGGTGCACGCAGAGAAGCACCCCGATGCGGACAAGCTGCGGGTTTGTAAGGTGGAAACCGATGAAGGCGAGCTGCAAATCATCTGTGGCGCGCCCAACGCACGCGAAGGCATCACCGTGGTGGTGTGCAAACCGGGCATGTATATTCCCGGCCTCGACATCACCATCAGCGTGGGCAAGATCCGCGGCGTGGAAAGCTACGGCATGATGGCCTCCGAGCGCGAGCTGGAGCTGTCCGACGAACATGATGGCATCATTGAGCTGCCTTCCGGTGAGGTGGGTGACAAATTCATCGACTGGCTGGCCGAAAACGATCCATCCAAGGTCGACACGGTGATCGAAATTGCGATCACGCCAAACCGCCCCGATGCGCTGGGTGTGCGCGGCATTGCGCTGGATCTCGCAGCGCGCGGGCTCGGCAAGATGAAACCTGCCAAAACCGCAGAGATCACCGGCACCTACGCAAGCCCGATCAATGTCACCATCGATGAAGACACCGCCACCGACGGCTGCGAAGTCTTTGGTGGGCGTCTGATCAAAGGCGTGAAAAACGGCCCTTCCCCGCAGTGGTTGCAGGACCGTCTGAAAGCCATTGGCCTGCGCCCGATTTCCGCGCTGGTGGACATCACCAACTTCTTCACCTTCGACCGCAACCGCCCGCTGCACGTGTTTGACGCTGACAAGGTCAAAGGCGACCTGCGCGTTCACCGCACTCAAGGTGGTGAGACCCTGATGGGGCTCGATGAGAAAGAATACACCTTCGGCCCCGGCATGGTGGTGATCTCTGATGACAACGCCGTTGAATCCATCGGCGGGATCATGGGTGGCCTCACAACCGGCTGCACCGAAGAAACCACCAATGTCTTCCTCGAAGCCGCAGTCTGGGATCACGTTCAGATCGCCTACACAGGCCGTGGACTGAAGATCAACACCGACGCGCGCTATCGCAACGAGCGCGGCATTGATCCGGCTTACAATATGCAGGCGCTGGATGACGCGACCCAGATGATCATCGAGCTGTGCGGCGGTGAGCCATCAGAGATCGTGACCGCTGGCACCATTCCAGATGTGTCCCGCGCCTATAAACTCGACACAGATCGTGTGCAGTCTCTGGTTGGCATGGAAATCCCGGCGGAAACCCAGCGTGCCACTCTGGAAGCACTTGGCTTCACCTTCGAGGGCGATATGGCCCATGTGCCGAGCTGGCGTCCGGATGTGCGTGGCTCTGCCGATCTGGTCGAAGAAGTGGCGCGTATTGCCTCGCTGACCAAGCTCGAAGGCAAGCCTATGCCGCGCGCCACCGCAGGTCTGCCAGAGCAGATCCTGTCGCCGATGCAGAAGCGCGAGCAGATCGCACGCCGCACGACCGCCGCACTGGGCTACAACGAATGTGTGACCTACAGCTTCATCGACAAAGCGGCGGCAGAGCTGTTTGGCGGTGGCTCTGATGCGACCATGCTGGAAAACCCGATCTCCAGCGAGATGAGCCATATGCGCCCGTCCCTCCTGCCGGGCCTGCTGCAGGCCGCGGCCCGCAATCAGGCACGTGGTTTCATGGATATGGCGCTGTTTGAATGTGGGGCCGTGTTCCACGGTGGTGAGCCGGGTGAGCAGGAAAACCTGCTGACCGGTATTCTGGTGGGCCGCACTGTTGGCAAAGACATTCATGGCGAGAGCCGTGGCGTGGATATCTATGATGCCAAGGCAGACATGGAAGCGGTGATGGAAGCGCTCGGCGCGCCGGCAAAGCTGACCTACAATCGCGGTGTGAATGGCTGGTGGCATCCGGGCCGCAGCGCCAAAGTAGGCCTTGGCCCCAAGAAGATCCTTGGTGCCTTTGGTGAGATTCACCCCAAGGTACTTGATGCGCTGAACATTAAGGGGCCGGTTGTGGCCTTTGCGATCCACATCGCGGAAATCCCGCTGCCACGCAAGAAATCCGCCTCCAAAGGCGCTGTCACCATGTCTGATCTTCAGGCGGTGGAACGCGATTTTGCCTTTGTGGTGGATGCGGACGTCGAAGCGCTGACGCTGGTGAATGCTGCGGCTGGCGCGGACAAAGCGCTGATTGAAAACGTGCGTGTCTTTGACGAATTCATCGGCGGCGCTTTGGGGGAAAGCAAAAAATCCCTCGCGATCACCGTGCGCCTGCAGCCCACAGACAAGACGCTGAAAGAAGCCGATATCGAGGCCGTGGCCACGAAGATCGTCGAGAAAGTCAGCAAAGCCACCGGCGGCACGCTGCGTGGCTAATGCACCTCAGCCGCGACAGGCACGGGCCGATGAGGCCCATGCCATTGCGCGGCTGATTGATGCGGCTTACCAACCTTATCGCGACGCAGGGATCGCGCTGCCGTATGTGTCCGGCGGCGTGGCAGATGCGATCGCCGCAAACCAAGTTTGGGTTCTTGAAGACGAGGATCTGCTTGGGGTTTTGATGCTCACGCTCACTCCACCGCAAGCCCATCTGATGAATGTCGCTGTCGCGCCCAAAGCACGTGGGCGAGGCATCGGCGGGCAGCTCATTCGCTTTGCCATCGTCCAAGCGACAGAGGCAGGCTGTGGAGAAATCGCCTTAGCCACGCATGCGGAGATGCCGGAAAACGTCACGCTTTATGAGCGCTACGGTTGGCAGATCAGTGCGCGTGACAACGTACGCATCAGGATGCTGCGCAAATTACCCTAGCCGCGCGCCAGATGCTCAGCCAGTGTGTCAAACACCAATCTTATCCTGCGGCTGGTGTGCAACTCGCGATGTGTCGTGAGCCAGATCGGGAAGACAATGGGCGCGATGTTGGGCAGGACCTTTTCGATCCCCTCAGTGACCTCCGCCACCTCCGCGGCCATAGGCGCGATGCCAAATCCTTGTTTGCACAGCTCCCATGCCACCAGCCCACTCTCAGACCCGATCCGGAAGTTGCTGTGAGCAATCGGAAAACCGAGAGGATGTAGATATTCAAGCATCCGGCCTACATCGCCTGAGCCTATAAAATCATGCATCTTGAGGTCCTCCAAGGCTTCTGGACGACCGCGCCGGTCCAGATAGTCCGCTGAGGCGTAGAAAAACCCTTCGGCCTCGCGCACCAAACGCGCGATCAGGTCCGGCTGATCGGGACGCACATGACGAATGGCGATATCCGCCTCGCGCCGCATCAAATCCTGCAACTCATCTGAAGCCACGACATCTATCACCAGCTTGGGCGCCATGGCCTGCAAATCTTTCAGGATTGGCGGTAGAAGATGGGCAGAGTAGACATCTGACGCGGTGATGGCCACGCGCCCCTCAATCGTTTGGCTTTGACCAGAGGCCGCGAGCGCCACACGCTCTGCCGCCTCTCCCATCGCACGCACGTGGTCGAGCAGTTCCGCTCCGGCTGAAGTCAGCGAAAGCCCCCGACCCACGCGCTCAAACAACATCACGCCCAGATCTTCCTCAAGCGCGGTCACCTGTCGCCCCAAAGTTGGCTGGGTCAATCCCAAGTCTCTCGCCGCAGCGGACAGTGATCCTGTCTCCGCAGTCTTGAGAAACGCGCGGATGTGGTTCCAATCAAAAGCGGCGAGCGGATCATTCATGCATTTTCGTATATCATAACTGCGATTTTCGGCAATTTATCTTACATATCCGCATGACTACCTTGTGCTCGAAAGGAGTATGACCATGCAAGCAACCGCAAAGTTTTGGGACGGAATCGCACAGAAATATGCAAAGTCACCGATTGGGGACATGGAGGCTTATGAGTACACGCTGGGGCGCACACGGTCTTACTTGAAAGACACGGATGTGGCGCTGGAATTGGGCTGCGGTACCGGCTCTACCGCAATCAAATTGGCAGATGCTGTTGCCGAGATGGTGGCAAGTGATGTGTCAGGCGGGATGCTGGAGGTTGCACGTGAACGTGTGGCGGAAGCAGGAGCGCGCAATATCAGACTTGTGCAGGCCACTCCAGACACCGCGCCTGAAGGACCATTTGATGTGGTTCTGGCGCATAACCTGCTGCACCTTTTGGACGACGCTGAGCCGTCGATCTCCGCTGTCGCCAAACGGCTCAAACCCGGCGGGTTGTTCATTTCGAAAACCCCGTGTCTCAACGAGAACATGAAATCACTGAAGTTTCGTGTCCTGAAACGCGCCATTCCGATGATGCAGTTCTTTGGCAAAGCCCCCTTTGTGCGGTTCTTCTCCATCTCGGAGCTGGAAACCATGATCACCAGCGCCGGATTTGACATCATAGAAAGCGGCAATTTTCCGGCGGATCCGCCAAGCCGGTATCTGGTGGCGCGCAAACTCTGATCAAACTGATTTGAAACTGCTTCGCCGGAATGCGGGATTGGAGAGAAGGGTTTCTCGGGCTATGAACAGCCAAACACTGAGGGAGCTTTCCAATGGCATTGAACGTCTATCTGTCCGGCGAAATTCACACCGATTGGCGCGAACAAATCACCGAGGGGGCCGCAGATCTGGATGTGCGGTTCAACAGCCCGGTGACGGATCACGCGGCAAGCGATGATTGCGGCGTGGCCATTCTGGGCGCGGAAGAGAACAAATACTGGCACGACCACAAGGGCGCGATGGTGAACGCGATCCGCACCCGCAAAGGCATCGAAGACGCTGATGTCGTGGTGGTGCGCTTTGGCGAGAAATACCGCCAGTGGAACGCCGCTTTTGATGCGGGCTATGCCGCAGCACTTGGCAAATCCATCATTGTGCTGTCGATGCCGGATCAGCAGCACGCACTGAAAGAGGTGCATGCCGCGGCGCTGGCAGTGGCGGAGGAGCCAAAGCAGGTGGTCGAGATCCTGCGCTATGTGCTGACAAGCACATTGCCCTAAGCAAAACAAAGGGGGCCATAGGGCCCCCTCTTTCTTATGCTTCCGGGCGTGGCGGAATATTCATGCCTGCCTGCACCGCTGGGCGGGCCAAGAACCGCTCCAGATAGGCGTTCACATTCGGGTACTCTGCCCAACCGACAAGCTCTTTGGTCTGGTAATATTCCAGCGCGTTGAGCCATGGCGCGATAGCGATATCGGCAATGGAATAGCTTCCCGTGATCCACTCACGCCCTTCAAGCTGCTTTTCCAGCACAGACAAAAGGCGTTTTGCCTCTACGCGGAAGCGCTCACGTGGGCGCGGGTCTTCGATCGCTGCCCCGGCAAATTTGGTGAAGTAGCCCAACTGGCCCAACATCGGGCCAACGCCGCCCATCTGGAACATCACCCACTGGATCGCCTGATATTTCTCTGCAGGCGTATTGCCGATGAGTTTGCCGGTTTTCTCCGCCAGATAGATCAGGATGGCACCGCTCTCAAACAGGGTAACGGCCTCCCCATCCGGTCCGTTCGGGTCAATGATCGCAGGGATCTTATTGTTGGGATTCAGCGCCAAAAACTCCGGGCTTTTCACATCGGCGTCGCTCAGGGTGACCAGATGCGGCTCATAAGGCAGGCCAGTCTCTTCCAGCATGATCGACACTTTCACCCCGTTGGGCGTCGGGAAGGAATAGAGCTGCAATAGGCTGGAATCTTGCGCAGCCCAGCGGCTGTTGATCGGGTGAGTGGTGACAGTTGTCATTGAATCTCTCCTGCTGAGGCGTTGAGGGGATACATAAGTTGATTTTCCCATGAAACCAACGCGCGGCCTATGCGAAACCGGCGCAATCTTTATAAATGGGGTTTGGGCTTGCGTGATGACTGATCCGTGCCGTTAAACTTCGCGTAAATTGATGGACAGGGAGACGCCACATGGAAACGCTTTTTGAGAGTGCACTGGGGTTTGCCCCACTGATCGTATCGGCCGTAAAGGCACTTGTTGTTCTGGTTATCGGCTGGATGGTTGCCGGGGCCGTGAGCCGCATGGTCCGCAATCGCGTGAACAAAACACCGGAAATCGACCAGACATTGGGCAATTTTGCCGCCAGCATCGTGCGCTGGGTAATCCTTCTTATGGTACTGGTTGCCATCCTTGGCATCTTTGGCATTGAGGCGACCTCTTTGGTCGCGATGTTAGGCGCCGCGACATTGGCGATTGGCCTCGCGCTGCAGGGCACACTAAGTGATCTTGCTGCGGGCTTCATGCTGATCCTCTTCCGCCCCTACAAAATTGGGCAATACGTGGACGTTGGCGGCACGGCAGGCACGGTCGTGGATCTGAACCTGTTTGTGACCGAGATGGTCACACCGGACAATGTACAGATCATCATCCCCAACGGTCAGGCCTGGGGCTCGATCATCACCAACTTTTCCGCTCATGACACGCGCCGCGTGGATGTGGTCTTTGGCATCGACTACGGCGATGATGCAGAGACAGCCAAGCAGATCATCCTGGATACTGCAAACGCCGACGCGCGTGTCTTGAAAGACCCCGAGGGCTGGGCACGTGTCACCAATCTGGGCGACAGCTCTGTCGACATCACCATGCGCGTCTGGTGCAAGGCAGAAGACTATTGGGAGCTGAAGTTCGCACTCACGCAGGCGGTGAAGGAAGCCTTCGACAAAGGTGGCATCTCGATCCCTTACCCACACACGGTGGAAATCAAGCGCGAGGCCTAAGGGCGGCGCCAGTTCACCATGTGTTTGCAGGAGGCGCCCCAAAGGGCGCCTTTTTTGCGACTGCTGAGCAAGTTGGCAAAGCGGCCACGGCCAATGCATGGTCTTACATCAGGATGATGTTGGACACGCCTGCCCCCCGACGCAGCGCGTGCACCTCGGCAAATTCGGGATCCTCGATCCAGGCCCTGGCGGCGTCCCGATCCGGGAAGGTGAGGATGACCGTCACGGTTGGTGCAGCGCCCTCCCCTTCGATCACTTCGGCTTCTTTGGAGACGTGCAGCGGCGCAGCGCCGTGCTTTTTCAGCGCCATGCCCGCTTTCTCGCGGTAGGCCTCAAAGCTCTCAGGGTTGGTGATGGTCAGATTTACAAAGGCGTAAGCGGTCATTTTGATCTCCGATGCTAATGTCTTGCCGCATACTTAGGTGCCGGTCGGATGTGAAAAAACGATCATTGATGCAACCACTCTGTGCAAATATGATCACCCCTATGCACAACTGGGATGATCTGAAATTTGTCATGGAAACCGCCCGTCATGGCGGCACCAGCGGTGCGGCGCGCGCGCTTGGCGTCAATCACGCCACGGTGGCGCGACGGATCGCGGCGGCAGAAGCCTCTCTGGGTACGCGCCTGTTTGAGCGCCTGCCAAGCGGCTATGTCCCCACGGAGGCAGGTTGGCAGGCCGTCCGCGCAGCTGAAGCTATGTCTGATCTGGAGCGAGGGCTGGATCGGACAATCGCAGCGCGGGACACGGCCATTCGCGGGCCGCTCAAGGTGACGGCACCTGAACTGTTGGTTGAGCGCATCATGTCGCCCATTTTCGCGGATTTTATAGACGCGCATCCGGAGATCGCGCTGTCTTTGGTGGCCACCAATGAGACCGTCAATCTTGCGCAGCGGGATGCGGATGTGGCCATACGTTTCGCCAAATCACCGCCGGACACGCTGGTTGGCACTCAGCTTTTTGAGCAGAAAGGCGCGGTCTATGCGAGCCACGCGCTTTTGGCGCAGGACGAAGGCGGTGAGGCGCCGCTGGATTGGATCCGTTTTGCCCATTGGCCCGGGCCACCGGAAGCGATCAAAGCCGCCCGGCCAAATCTGCGCACGCGACTGACCGTGGACGATATGGCTGCTGCTGTGGGGGCTGTCCGTGCTGGGATCGGTGCAACGCGCATGGCCTGCTTTCTGGGAGACAGCGATCCGGCACTTGCGCGTGTGCCCGGCCTGCCGCTGTTTCCGCAAATCCCGCTCTGGGTGCTCACCCATGCCGATCTCAGACAGGTGCCGCGGGTGCGCGCTTTCACCGGTTTTGTCACGCAGCGCCTGAAGGCGCTGCGCCCGCTGTTTGAAGGAGACTGCCCTCAGGACTTGAGCGCCAGAGAGGGCGAAATCACATCAATACCCAGCGCTTTGCCCACCGCGTAATAGGTCAGCTGGCCTGCGTGCACATTGAGGCCGTTGAGCAGATGTGGATCATCCTCGCAGGCCTGCTTCCAGCCTTTGTCCGCTAAGTTGAGCAGGAACGGCAGCGTGGCATTGCCCAGCGCCTGTGTCGAGGTGCGCGCCACAGCCCCCGGCATATTGGCCACGCAGTAGTGCATGATGCCGTCCACCTCGTAGATCGGATCAGCATGGGTGGTGGCTCGGGAGGTTTCAAAGCACCCGCCCTGATCGATCGCCACATCCACCAGCGCCGCTCCCGGTTTCATCTCCGAAAGCTGGGCACGCGACACAAGTTTGGGCGCCTCGGCGCCGGGGATCAGCACCGCGCCGATCACCATATCCGCTTCACGGACCAGCTCAGCCGTGGCGCCCGCCGTGGAATATTGGTTTTTGAACGTTCCGCCGAAGACATCATCCAGATACTTCAACCGGGGCAAAGAGCGGTCCAGCACGGTGACATCTGCGCCCATGCCCGCTGCGATCTTGGCGGCATGGGTGCCCACGACCCCGCCACCGATCACAACAACCTTGGCAGGGGCCACGCCCGGGACACCGCCCATCAACACACCACGACCGCCGTTTGCCTTCTGCAAGGTCCATGCACCAACCTGTGGCGCGAGGCGGCCAGCCACCTCAGACATCGGGGCCAGGAGCGGCAGGCCGCCACGGTCATCGGTCACCGTTTCATAGGCGATGGCCGTGCAGCCACTCTCCAAGAGGTCTTTGGTTTGTTCCGGATCCGGCGCGAGGTGCAGATAGGTGAAGAGCAACTGGCCTTCTCGCAGCATTTTGCGTTCAACCGCTTGGGGCTCTTTCACCTTCACAATCATGTCGGCGGTGGCAAAAATGTCTTCTGCCGTCTCGATCATCGTCGCGCCGGCAGCGCGATAGTCCTCATCGGTGAACCCTGCGCCGATCCCGGCACCCACCTGAATGATCACCTCATGGCCGTGGGCCACCGCCTCCCGTGCGGCGTCCGGCGTCATACCGACACGAAACTCCTGAGGTTTGATTTCGGTGGGGCATCCGATTTTCATGGTCTCACTCCTGACTTTACCTAAAGGAAGGTTAGAGTGAGACCGCAAGAATATGCTTCATTTTTAGGCAGAATGAAAACTCGCCTTTGCAAGATACTTCGAATAGAGAGAGTAAACACGCAAGGAGCTTTCGCAATATGTCTCTTGATCCGACAGATCGTCGCATACTGACCGTCCTTCAAAAGCAAGGCCGGATTTCCAACGCCGAGCTTTCAGAGCGCGTGAACCTCTCTGCCTCCGCCTGTCACCGCCGGGTACACCGGCTCGAAAGCGAGGGATACATCAAGGATTACGTGGCCCTGCTCGACCCGCGCAAACTGGATGTGCCGACAACTGTTTTTGTGGAAATCACGCTGTCAGGTCAAGCCGATGAGGTTCTAGATGCCTTTGAGAAGGCAGTGGCGCGCATTCCTGATGTACTGGAGTGCCACCTGATGGCGGGAACGGCGGATTACATTCTGAAGGTCGTCGCGGAAAACACCGAGGATTTTGCGCGCATCCACCGCCAACACCTCGCACGCCTGCCGGGGGTGGCCCAGATGCAGAGCTCTTTCGCGCTGCGGACGGTCTTCAAAACAACGGCGCTGCCGGTCTAGCTTTCAATTGTCTGACATTTAACAATTGACATTTTCCTGACACCCTCGTTTTCTGCGCGCGAGGGAGGATCAGCCATGAACTGGGATCATATCGTCGTGGGCGCGGGCAGTGCCGGCTGTGTGGTGGCCGCACGTCTGGCAGAGGCAGGGCGACGGGTTCTGCTTTTGGAAGCAGGCGGGCGCGACAACTATCACTGGATCCACATTCCGATGGGATACCTCTATTGCATCGGCAATCCGCGCACCGACTGGATGTATAAAACCGCACCTGATGCCGGGTTAAACGGGCGCGCCCTGATCTATCCGCGCGGCAAGGTTCTGGGCGGCTGTTCTTCGATCAACGGCATGCTCTACCTGCGGGGTCAGGCTGCTGATTATGACGGCTGGCGGCAAATGGGCCTCGCGGGCTGGGCATGGGACGACGTGCTGCCCCTGTTCAAGAAATCAGAGGATTACATGGATGGCCCCTCTGAGATGCACGGCGCAGGTGGGCCGTGGCATGTGAACAATCAACGTCTGCACTGGGATGTGCTGGATGACTGGATGGCCGCCGCCGAAGCTGCAGGCGTGCCCCGCACGGAGGATTTTAACCGCGGCAACAACGAAGGGGTTGGCTATTTCAAGGTCAATCAGCACCGCGGCTGGCGCTGGAACACCGCCAAGGCATTTCTGCGCCCTCAAAAGCAACGCGCGCTCAAGATCGAAACCCATGCCCATACCACCCGTTTGCTGATTGACGCCGGCAAGGTGACGGGCGTGGAATACCGTCAGAATGGTGTGCTGAAACAGGCGCGTTGTGGTGGCGAGGTTGTGCTGTCAGCCGGGGCTGTGAACTCTCCGCAAATTTTGCAGCTGTCCGGGCTCGGCCCCGGCGCTTTGTTGCAAAAACACGGGATCACCGTACAGCGCGACATGCCGGGCGTGGGCGCCAATCTGCAAGACCACCTGCAACTGCGCTGCGCGTGGAAGCTCAAAGACGCCAAAACGCTGAACACCATGGCCAATTCATTGCGCGGCAAGGCGCAGATCGGGCTGGAGTATATGCTGAAACGATCCGGCCCCATGTCGATGGCGCCAAGCCAGCTGGGCGCGTTCACAAAATCCCGCCCCGACCTCGCCACTCCGGATCTGGAATATCACGTGCAGCCGCTCTCGCTAGAAGCCTTTGGCAAGCCGCTGCATGATTTCCCGGCCATCACGGCCAGTGTGTGCAACCTGCGCCCGGAAAGCCGGGGCCATGTGCACATCACCTCGCCCAATCCCGAAGATGCTCCAGAAATCGCGCCCAATTACCTCTCCACCGAAGGCGACCGCGCGGTGGCGGTGGCGGCCATCAAACAGGCGCGCCAGATCATGTCGCAAAGCCCGATGGCCCGATATGCGCCTGAGGAAATAAAACCCGGGATCACCGCGCAGGACGATGCCGAGCTGGCCGCGGCGGCGGGCGACATTGGCACAACCATTTTTCACCCGGTTGGCACGGTGCGCATGGGGCCGGATGAGGCTGCGCCGCTGGATGGGGAGCTGCGCCTGCGCGGGATCGGCGGGTTGCGGGTGGTGGATGCTTCGATCATGCCCACCATCACCAGTGGCAACACCAACTCGCCCACCATTATGATCGGGGAGAAAGCCGCCGAAATGATGCTGTCAACAGGCTGAAACAAAACGGGCGGCACCAACGCACCGCCCGTCTCTATTGCAAAAGCAGACCAGCTTATTCTGCCGCAGGCTCAAGTTTATCCGCTGTGCGGGTTTCAAAATCCTCAGCCGCGTGGCGTTCGTGAAGTTGCTTGTCCAGATCACCCCAGCTGCGGTTGACCATAACGCCGCGTTTCACGGCGGGGCGATCGTTGATTTCCTTGGCCCAGCGCTGCACGTGCTCATAGCTTTCCACATCGAGGAATTCAGCCGCCTCATAAAGACGCCCCAGTGCCAGCGCGCCGTACCAGGACCAGATCGCGATGTCAGCAATCGTGTATTCGTCACCGGCGAGGTACTTGTTCTCTGCCAGCTGGCGGTTCAACACATCAAGCTGGCGCTTGGTTTCCATGGCAAAGCGGTTGATCGGATATTCCCATTTCTCCGGCGCATAGGCGTAGAAATGGCCAAAGCCACCACCCAGATAAGGCGCGCTGCCCATTTGCCAGAAGAGCCAGCTGATCATCTCAGCGCGGTTTTCCTTTGGGCCAAGGAAGGCGTCAAATTTCTCTGCAAGGTGCAGAAGGATCGCGCCGCTTTCAAACACGCGCACCTCTTTGTCGCCGCTCAGATCCATCAGCGCGGGGATTTTGGAGTTTGGGTTTACGCCCACAAAACCGGAGCCGAACTGATCGCCTTCACCAATGTTGATGAGATAGGCGTCATACTCCGCGCCTTTGTGACCTGCCGCCAGAAGCTCTTCCAGCATCACGGTGACTTTCACGCCGTTGGGCGTGGCCAGTGAATAGAGCTGGAACGGATGCTCACCGCGGGGAAGCTCTTTGTCATGTGTCGGGCCTGCAATCGGGCGGTTGATGCTGGCAAATTTGCCACCGCTTTCAGAATCCCAAGTCCAGACTTTCGGGGGGGTGTAGGTATCGGTCATGCTATCGCGCCCTGTGTGAAATCGAATTCTCGTTAACATAAGAACTTTGCCCGGGTTTCAAAGCGCTAGAAGTAAATTGTTTGTCATACCGGCCTGACGGGTATTTGGCGGTGGGACGAGACACCTATACACGCCCAGAGTTTTGGTCTATGTGCTGCGCTTCTTGCCACAAATGATGATGAGAGCGGTTCAGATGATGAGGGAGCCCGCCGACGCCGTCCAGCTGGCACTCCTCAGATGAAAAGTGAACATCACCGTGAAAACCGCACTTCAGGCCGCGCTTGACGCAAAAGGCTATGACAAGCTCACTCAGGTTCAGGAAGCCGTAATGGCCCCGGAACTGGCGGGCAAAGACCTTCTTGTTTCCGCACAAACAGGCTCAGGCAAAACGCTGGGCTTTGGCCTTGCAATCTCCTCTACCGTGCTGGGCGAGGCAGAGGCCTTTGATGAGGCCGCCGCACCATTGGCGCTGGTCATCGCACCGACACGCGAATTGGCGCTGCAGGTGAAACGCGAACTGACCTGGCTTTATGCCGAAGCAGGTGCGCGTGTGGCTTCCTGTGTGGGCGGCATGGATATGCGCGACGAACGCCGTGCCCTGGCACGTGGCGCGCATATTGTCGTGGCCACTCCCGGCCGTCTGCGTGACCACATTGATCGTGGATCCATCGACCTCTTGGACATCCGCGCCGTGGTGCTGGATGAAGCGGACGAAATGCTGGATCTCGGCTTCCGCGAAGAGCTGGAGTTCATTCTGGAGCAGGTGCCGGAAGAGCGCCAGACGCTGCTGTTCTCCGCCACTGTTCCCAAGATGATCGCCGAACTGGCCAAGAACTATCAGCGTGATGCCATCCGGGTGGAAACCAAATCCGAGCAGAAGCAGCACGCCGACATCACCTATCGCGCCATGACCGTACTGGATCGCGATGCGGAAAACGCCGTGATCAACACGCTGCGCTTTTATGAAGCGCCAAATGCGATTGTCTTTGCCAACACCCGCGCCATGGTAGCTCGCCTGACAACCCGCCTCTCCAACCGGGGCTTTCAGGTGGTTTCGCTGTCTGGCGAACTGTCTCAGACAGAGCGTACCCACGCCCTGCAAGCGATGCGCGACGGCCGTGCGCGTGTCTGTGTCGCCACCGATGTGGCGGCACGTGGCATCGACCTGCCGAACCTCGATCTGGTGGTGCATGCCGAACTGCCCAACAACCACGAAACACTGCTGCACCGTTCTGGCCGGACCGGCCGTGCGGGTCGCAAAGGGGTCTCCGCACTGATCGTCACCCGCAAGTCTCGCAAAAAGGCCGAGCGCCTGCTGCGGTGGGCCAAGCTTGAGGCCGAGTGGTCTGGTGCACCTTCTGCCGAGGAAGTCAGTGCACAGGATCAGGCCCGGATGTTTGCCGATCCGGATTGGATTGTGGAGCCGACTGAGTCAGAATTGCCTCTTATTGAATCTTTGCTTGGAACATTTTCGCCAGAGCAAGTGGCCGCGGCCTATCTGCGACTTTACAATTCCAAACATTCGGCGCCTGAAGAGATTGCAGAAAGCGATGCCAAGCCAGCCCCGCGCAAGGATTTCGGCCCCTCTGTCTGGTTCTCGATCTCCGGTGGACGCAAGGCAGGTGCGGAGCCGCGCCGCCTGCTGCCAATGCTGTGCAAACTGGGCAATCTGACCAAAGATGACATTGGCGCGATCCGCATCAATCCGGAAGAAAGCTATGTGCAGGTTCTTGAGACCAGTGTGGCAGCCTTCCTTACCGCCATTGGCCCGAACATGACGCTGGAAGAAGGCGCGAAGCTGACGCAGATGGAGAATGCGCCGGTGCTGGAACGCAGCCCGCGTGATGCGCGCGAGGGTGGCAAAAAACCGTTTGGGAAAGGCCCGCGCAAAGACGGTGGAAAACCGCATCGCGGCAAAGGAAAGTTCGAAAAGCCACGGCATGACCGGGATGAACAGCGCCCTGAGCGCGGTGAAAAGTCGGATTTCCACAAGCCGCAACGCGATAAATTTGCAGAAAAACCAAATAAATCAACATCTCCGGTGGACTGGAACGACGATCCAGCCCCACGGCAGAAGAAGCCAAAACCCGGTGCCGCAAAATCCGCTTCAAAAGACGGCAAGCCGAAGTCGGCCTCAAAGCCAGCCTATGGCGCAGCCCCTGGTGGGAACGCGGCGCCGCGTCGGCGCGCGATGGCTGATGGCGCATTGAGCGATGCCAAGCCTCACCGCAAAGGCAGCGACAAGCCCAAAGGCCCACCGCCCCCAAAAGGCAAAGCCAACAGCAAGAAGAACAAGGCGCGTCGTGCAGCGGCAGCCTCAGCCCCCAAAGGCAAACCGCGCGGTTAAGCCGGAACAGCCTCAGGCGTCAGCGCTTCCAAGGCGCTGCCGTCCGGCGCGGTCAGTGTGAGCATTTGCGTTGCACTGGCCCGCCCGCGCAGGGTGGTCTCCTCCACTGCGGCCAATCCAAGCCCCATTGGCAATGTGATGTCATTGGCTGTTTCAGCATCCAAAATCACCGAAAGCCCATGCGCCTTGCAGGCCTCCTGCAGGCGCTTGGCGCGGTTGATGGTATCGCCGATATAAACCACCTGGCGCTTTTCCCAGCCACATTCCCCGACAGCCACCGGCCCTCCGGCCACGCCCATGCGCAATGCAGGCGCGACACCGTACTTGGCCATGTAGTGGTCATGGCGCGCCGCCACGATCTGAAAAATCTCATCGATGCACTTGAGGAGCCGCATGTTTCCGTCCGGCCCGCGATCCCGCCAGCTCATGATGATCTCGTCACCCACATAGTTGTGAATCACGCCCTGATGTTTCTTGATCACCGGATCGATGTCGAGAAAGAAGCCCGTGATCATCTCAAGCGCCCTCTGATCACCGAGCTTTTCCGTGATCGACGTGGACCCTTTTAGATCGGCCAGGACAAAGATCCGGCATTCCTCAGTGGGCCGCGCATACCGCCCGAGCAGGAAATAGGTCAGCGTCCGCCCGCCGATCAACCGCCGCGCCTGCAGCATGAACTGAATAAAAATGCCGGTGCAGAAGGCAAACAGGAAATCGGGAAACAGCCCCTGCTGAAACCACATCACGTAGGTGTCTTTGTCCCTGATCAGCACCAGATGCGTAGCCGCAAGAGAAAAGAGCAGGATGCAACAGGTAATCAGCATCCGCAGCGCCAAGCCTCGGCGGAACTTCAGGCTGCGTTGCCAACGCCCAATCGGGCTGTTGCTGATCCAGACCTCAAGGCCAACGGCAATGGTGGCCACGATCACACCGCGCACGGCTCCGCGCCACAGTGCCAGAAGGCCCAACCCCCAGCCCATCATATCGGCCAGAACATAGCTGTAGATCGCGCCAACAATGGCACCAACTGTCAGCACAAAAAGAAAAGATCCTAGGTTGCGAGATAGCATGGCTGCCCTCAATCTTAGCTTCGGGAACGCCATGGGAGCCCCGGTTTTGTCTGGCATCTAAGCACAAAATGCCCTGATGCAACAAAAGACAAACCCCCATGGCCGGGCCATGGGGGTCGTCAATTCTTGTGTCCAAGCTGGAGAGGTGTGCTTAGAGCAAACCTTCACGCTGTGCTTTCTTACGTGCCAGTTTACGGGCACGGCGGATCGCTTCAGCCTTCTCGCGCGCTTTTTTCTCGGACGGCTTTTCGAAATGTTGCTTGAGCTTCATTTCGCGGAAGACGCCTTCACGCTGCAGCTTTTTCTTCAGGGCACGAAGCGCCTGATCGACATTGTTGTCACGAACACTAACCTGCATGTGGTTTTCACCACCTTTCTAAGTTTGAGTTGCAATGAAATTGCAGGAGCCCGGCGTATAGCAAGTCGTCCCGTCTTTGTCTAGTATGGGTGCAACGCCACCTCGCGACAGGGAGAGAGCCCGTGACGGAGACCCCCAACACCGACCTGAAATCCCGCCTTTTGGACGCTGCAGAGATGCATGTGCCCTTTGATGGCTGGTCTGAGGCCACTTTTACCGCCGCCATCGCGGACAGTGGTGTGGATGCCACCGTGGCACGCGCAATTTGTCCGCGTGGCGCGGTCGACCTTGCGGTGGCTTTTCACAAGCGCGGTGATTCTCAAATGGTCGCAGCCATGGGAGAGGCCGCAGTCGCGGAAATGAAAATTCGCGAAAAGATCACCCATGCGGTGCGTTTGCGCCTTGAGCTCTGCCCGGATCGCGAGCTGGTGCGCCGCGGCTCCACGCTCTTTGCGCTTCCGCAACACGCAGCCACCGGTGCGCAGCTGATCTGGGGCACGGCAGATACCATCTGGAATGCCATCGGTGACACCTCCCGCGACCTGAACTGGTATACCAAGCGCGCCACACTTTCGGCGGTCTATTCCTCCACCGTGCTCTACTGGCTGGGGGATGACAGCGAAAGCAACACCGCCACATGGGCGTTTCTGGATCGTCGCATCGAAAACGTCATGCAATTTGAAAAGACCAAAGCCCGGTTCAACAAAAGCCCGCTTGGTCGCCTGATGGCCGCCCCACTAGAAGCGGCGTCAAAGTTCCGCGCCCCCGATCTGCCTGACAATATGCCTGGCAGCTGGACACCCCCATCGCGCTAAAGCGTCTTCCCCAAAGGACTTCTAATTCGGCAAATATCCCGGGGTGGCCATCGCTTGCGATGGCAGGGGCAGCGCCCCTTTTGCCTGCCCTAGCACCACAACGCCCTCACGTCAGGACAGCAAAAGCCTCTGTGCGCAATACCAACCGCTCTGCTACACAGTTCCCGAACACAGGAACCCAGAGGGATAGATCATGACAGAGACGATGCGCGCCGTTGAAATCACCAAACCCGGCGCGGCCGATGTGCTGAAACTGACCGATCGCCCGATCCCGACACCAGCCGCTGGCGAAGTTCTGATCAAGATTGCCTATTCTGGCGTCAATCGTCCGGACGTTCTGCAACGTGCCGGGCTCTACAACCCACCTGCAAATGCTTCGGATCTCCCGGGCCTTGAGGCCTCAGGCACCATCGCGGCCGTGGGCGCCGGTGTGACCCAATGGTCTGAAGGGGACGCCGTGTGTGCGCTGCTGCCAGGCGGTGGCTATGCCGAATATGCGCTGACTCCGGCAGCACATTGCCTGCCCATTCCAGAAGGATTGGGCCTGAAAGAAGCCGCCTGTCTGCCTGAAACCTTTTTCACGGTCTATTCCAACGTCTTCCAGCGTGGCGGGCTGCAAGCAGGCGAGCGTTTCCTAGTGCATGGCGGCTCTTCTGGCATTGGCACAACGGCCATCCAACTTGCCAACGCCTTTGGTGCGCGGGTCTTCACCACCGCCGGGTCTGACGAAAAGTGCAAAGCCTGCCTCGATCTCGGCTCCGAGCGCGCGATCAACTATCGCGAAGAGGATTTTGTCAGTGTTCTGCGCGCCGAAGGTGGGGCCAATCTGATTTTGGATATGGTGGGGGGCGACTATCTGCCCCGCAATGTCAAATCCCTGGCGGATGATGGCCGCCTTGTGCAAATCGCCTTTCTGCAAGGGCCGCAGATCGAATTGAACTTCGCCCATGTGATGATGCGCCGCCTCACAATCACCGGTTCAACGTTGCGCCCGCAAAGCGACCTCGCCAAAGGCAAAATCGCCGAAGCCCTGCTACGCCAGGTATGGCCCTTGCTGTCATCCGGACGCATCGCTCCGGTGATGGACAGCGAATTTGCTTTGAGTGATGCAGTCGCGGCGCACCAACGTATGGAGAGCAGTGGCCACATCGGCAAAATCGTCATGAAAGTGGCCTAAACCCAGGTTATAAACCCTCAAATCGCTGCATTTCTTCTCTCCTCAAACCCTCTGCCATCCGGCAAAAAGGGCGACAAAAGCCAAGCACATTTATGTGCCAAGCCAAAGTGGGGAAGACATCTTGAGAAAAATCGGATTGCTTGTGGTGGCCGTAGCACTGGCGGTGCCATTTGTGTGGTGGCCGTCAATCGCGCAGGGTCGCGACGGTGTGGCGCTCTTTAGCCAATATCTGGGCCTGGGTGCTTTGATCGCAATGGCTTTCTCACATTTGATCGCCACCCGCTGGCCAGGCATCGAAATGCTCTTTGGTCCGCTTGATCAAAGCTATCGTCTGCACAAGTGGCTCGGCATCGGTGCCATGGTCGCGATCCTGCTGCATGACACGATTGACGCGGAAATGCGGGGCCTTGGTCGCGAAACCGCCCTTGTGGAGCTTGCCGAGACCTTGGGGGAAATCAGCCTCTACGGGCTGCTGATCCTTGTGGTCATCACCATCGCCACCTTCATCCCCTACCACCTGTGGAAATGGACCCACCGCTTCATCGGCATCTTCTTCGTCTTTGGAGCGTTTCATTACCTGTTCATCCTCAAACCCTTTAAAAACGGCGATCCGCTTGGGCTCTATATGCTGTTGGTCTGCGCTGTTGGCACAGTGGCCTACGCTTGGACGTCCGCGCCGCGCGGACTGCGCCCCAGCCGCAGCTATGAAATCACCCACGTCACCCAGCAAGGGGATGCGGTTGCTGTGGATCTCGCAGCCAAAGGCCGCCCACTGCGCCACCGCGCAGGCCAGTTTGCTTTTTTCCGCTTTTCCGGAGCGGGATTTTATGAACCGCACCCCTTCACCATTTCCGCAGCGCCCAATGAAACAGGCGATCTGCGCTTGACCGTTGCACCACTTGGCGACCTTACCAGCCATGTCGCCCGCAGCTTGAAAGCCGGACAGGCGGTGCAAGTGGACGGCCCCTATGGCCATTTCGGCCGCGCAAAGGGCCCTCAGGTCTGGATCGGGGCCGGGGTTGGGGTAACGCCGTTTGTCGCCCTTGCACAGGCGCTGCCAACTGAGGCGCCGCCTGTCACATTCATCTATTGCATTCGTGATCGGGACAGCGCCGCGCATCTGGCAGAACTGGAAAGCCTGGCGGCAAGCAAATCAAATCTCGATCTTGTTCTTTGGCAAAGCCAAACACGCGGACGTCTTTCCGCCACGATCCTCGCTGCTGAGATCCCGGACCTTGCCACACGCAAAGTGCTGTTTTGTGGCCCCATCGAGATGCGGCGCAGTCTTGCCAAAGATCTGCCAAAGCAAGGCGTCGGCCAAAAGAATTTCCTCTATGAGGAATTTGAAATTCGAACGGGCATCGGCCTGCGCCGCCTGGTTGCCTGGCTCTGGCAGCGTCACCTGACCAAAAGCACTTAGGCAAACAAAAAAAGGCGCGCCCAATCAGGCGCGCCGAATATCCACTTATTGAGCCAGAGCTTAGATCGCAGCCTTGCGGCTTTCTTCCAGATAGATTTCACGCAGACGGGTCGCGACGGGACCCGGTGTGCCGTCGCCCAGCGCCACGCCGTCGATCTCTACTACCGGCATCACAAAGGCGGACGCAGAGGTGGTGAAGGCTTCATCCGCCTCTTTGGCTTCGTCGATGGTGAACAGACGCTCTTCGATCTTCAGCTGTGCTTCTGCAGCCATCCGCAGCACGGCCTTACGGGTGATGCCGTGCAGGATGTCATTGGACAGAGGGCGGGTGACGATCACGCCGTCTTTGACAAAATAGGCGTTGTTGGAGGTGCCCTCGGTCACATAGCCGCCTTCAATCATCCAGGCATCATCACAGCCCGCTTTCTTGGCCATCATCTTACCCATGGAGGGGTAAAGCAGCTGCACGGTCTTGATGTCACGACGGCCCCAGCGAATGTCTTCGATGGAGATGATCTTGGCACCTTTCTTGGCGGCAGGGCTGTCTGCCAGACCGGGCTTATTCTGGGTGAAGAGCACGATGGTTGGCTTGGTGTCTTCGCTGGGGAAGACGAAGTCACGGTCGCCATCAGAGCCGCGGGTGACCTGCAGATAGACCAGCCCCTCGTCGATCTCATTCAGCTCAACCAGCTTGCGGTGGATTTCCAGCAGCTCTTCCTTGGTGCAGGGCTCCGCCATATCGAGCTCATCCAGAGAGCGCCTGAGACGCACCGCGTGACCTTCAAAATCAATCAGCTTGCCGCCCAAAACACTGGTCACCTCATAAACCGCGTCCGCCATCAGGAACCCCCGGTCAAAGATCGAGACTGTGGCTTCGGTTTCCGGCAGGTATTCGCCGTTCACATAGACGGTGCGGGTCATGTTTGGATGCTCCTTAAGGGTTGTTTCAACTCCACCGCGATGCGTGTACGCCACGCCCCTCTGCAATGGAACAAAAATTTAGGCGACGGTGGGGCAATCAACCCCAAAGCGCAGCACTTGGCGGGTGCACGCCGTTTTCATCAAACAACAGCGGTGTGTCGCGGTCTTCGCCAAGCAACAATGGCCCGTCGAGATCGGTGACCATCACGCCCTGCGCAATCAGAGTGGCTGGCGCCATTGCAAGGCTTGAGCCGACCATACAGCCCACCATCACTTTGTAGCCTTCTGACAGTGCCGCTTCGCGCAGACGGAGTGCCTCGGTCAGCCCGCCGGTCTTGTCGAGCTTGATGTTGACCACATCATATTTGCCTTTGAGCTTGGGCAGGCTGGTGCGGTCATGACAGCTTTCATCGGCGCACACCGGTACCGGACGCTCCATGCCGATCAAGGCGTCATCTTCGCCCGCTGGAAGCGGCTGCTCCACCAGTGCCACACCAAGGCCTACCAGATGTGGTGCCAGATCCGCATAGACCTCCGCGCTCCAGCCCTCATTGGCATCCACAATGATCGTGGATTTCGGCGCCCCCGCCCGCACGGCCTCAAGCCGTGGCATGTCATCCGGCGTGCCAAGTTTGATCTTCAGCAGCGGGCGATGTGCGTTTTTGGCGGCCTGCGCCTGCATCTCGGCAGGTTCCGCAAGCGACAGCGTGTAGGCGGTGATTTCCGGACCAGGCTTTGGCATCCCCGCCAACTCCCAAGCACGTTTACCCGCCTGTTTGCTTTCCAGATCCCAAAGCGCGCAGTCCACCGCATTTCGCGCGGCACCCGCAGGCAGCAGATCATAGAGCGCCTCGCGGTCAATCTGCGCTGGCAGCCCTTCGATCTCAGCCGTCACGCTTTCCAATGTCTCATCATAGCGCGCATAGGGCACACATTCGCCCCACCCCACGACGCCATTGTCTTCCACACGCACGGTCAGCACTTTGGCCTCAGTGCGGGAGCCGCGCGAAATGGTGAACACCTGTGCCAGTTTGAACACATCGGGGGTGACGGTGATTTTCATGCGGTCCTCTAAGTCCTGTGGCTGAAGGGCGCGACACACAGAAAAGCGCGCGCCTCTTCCTCTTGCCAAAAATATCCCGGGGGTCCGGGGGCAGCGCCCCCGGTCCAGCCCGTGCCAGTTTACAATGCCGCCAGCGCGTCCACCAGCTTGCCCGCACCAAAGCGGAACGGATCGGTGGCCGGCAACCCCATATCCGCCTCGATTTGCGCCAGATAGGCCTTTGCTTCGTCCTCAGCCATGTGCTGGGTGTTCACCGACACGCCCACAACCTGACAGGCCGGGTTGGCGACCTGTGCCAGCGGCAGCGCCATGTCGCGCAGCGCTTCAAGGCTCGGCTGCTGATACTCCGGCAGACCACGCATATGCTCACGGGTCGGCTCATGTGCCAAGATCAGCGCATCTGGTTGCCCACCATGGATCAGCGCCATGGTCACACCGGAATAAGACACGTGGAACAGGCTGCCTTGCCCTTCGATATGATCCCAGTGATCTTCGTCATTGTCCGGTGTCAGCCATTCCACAGAACCCGCCATGAAGTCCGCGATCACCGCGTCCAACGGCACGCCGTCGCCGGTGACCAGAATGCCGGTCTGACCGGTGGCACGGAAGGTGGATTTCATCCCCCGCTTGCGCATCTCCGCATCCATGCAGAGCGCAGTGTACATCTTGCCCACGGAGCAGTCGGTGCCCACGGCAAGGCAACGTTTGCCTGTGCGCTTTTTGCCGTTGGCAATCGGGTATTCCACCTCAGGCACACGCACGTCATGCAAGGTGCGGCCGGTTGCTTCGGCAACAGCCACAAGATCGGGCTCGTCGCGCAGCAGGTTGTGCAGGCCGGACGCGAGGTCAAAGCCTTCCTCCAGCGCCATCACCAGCACTTTTTTCCATTCCTGAGAAATCACGCCGCCCCGGTTGGCCACACCAATCACCAGCGTTTTGGCGCCGGCTTCGCGTGCCTCAACAAGGCTCATATCGGTCAGGCCCATATCCGCTTTGCAGCCTTCCATACGGAACTGGCCTACGGCATTTTCCGGGCGCCAGTCTTTGATGCCCTGAGCCACTTTGGCCGCCAGCTGGTCCGGCGCATCACCCAGAAACAAAAGATACGGTGTCTCGATCATAGCGCGTCCTTCCCTGTCATCGTCGCGTAAGTCTTCCTGACCTATATTCTGCGAGCAATGATGAAATTTCCTTGTGAAACCTGCCCGAAACAGCAAAAGGTTCGAAGATTCTTTCACCTTTTCCGGATTTGAGGATATTTTTTCCTTTCCCAAAGCGGAAAGCTGCAAACAAACCGCGCCAACCCCAGTCTGCGCCGCAACGCGGCGTCGCCTTGCCGCAGATGCAAAATATCCTTGCGCATCGGTGCGCAACTTCATACCACAGCAAGCAACAAAAACGTAATTTCCTTACCGAGAGGCCGATAGATATGAGTTTCCGCATCCAGCCTGCCGCCCCTGCCCGCCCCAACCGCTGCCAGCTGTTTGGCCCGGCCTCCAACACCAAGCTTTTTGCCAAGATGGCGGCTTCGGCAGCAGATGTGATCAACATCGACCTCGAAGACTCTGTGGCCCCCACAGACAAAGACATGGCGCGCGCCAACGCGATTGAAGCGATCAACACCATCGACTGGGGCAACAAGACCATTTCCGTGCGCATCAATGGTCTGGACACGCCGTTCTGGTATCGCGACGTTGTGGATCTGCTGGAGCAAACCGGCGACCGTCTGGACCAGATCATGATCCCCAAAGTGGGCTGCGCAGGCGACATCTACGCCGTGGATGCGCTGGTCACAGCAATCGAAGCCGCCAAAGGGCGCAGCAAGCGCATTGATTTTGAAGTCATCATCGAATCGGCGGCGGGCATCGCCCATGTGGAAGAGATCGCCGCAGCCTCCCCGCGCATGGTGGCCATGAGCCTCGGCGCTGCAGACTTTGCCGCCTCGATGGGTATGCAGACCACTGGCATCGGTGGCACGCAGGAAAACTACTACATGCTGCATGAAGGCCAGAAACACTGGTCTGATCCATGGCACTGGGCGCAAGCCGCCATCGTCGCGGCCTGCCGCACCCATGGCGTGCTGCCGGTGGACGGCCCGTTTGGCGACTTCTCAGACGATGAAGGCTATATCGCACAGGCGAAACGCTCCGCGACGTTGGGTATGGTTGGCAAATGGGCGATCCACCCCAAGCAGATCGCACTGGCCAATGAGGTGTTCACCCCATCTGAGGAAGCGGTCACCGAGGCACGCGAAATTCTCGCAGCCATGGAGCAGGCCAAGGCAAACGGCGAAGGCGCCACTGTCTACAAAGGTCGCCTCGTGGACATTGCCTCCATCAAGCAAGCCGAGGTTATCGTGGCACAGGCCGAACTGATCGCCGCCAGCTAAGCACAGACATGATCTGATCAAGAAGCCTCGCCGTTCCGGCGGGGCTTTTTTATGGCCGTTAGGCCCGCTCGTCTTTGGGCGAGCCCATCACCACATAGCTGGTGATTGCATTCACCTGCGGCACAGTGCCGAGAACGTCGGTGTGAAACGCTTTGTATGCGGTCAAATCCGCCGCCTCCACGCGCAGCAGATATTCCACCTGACCGGTGATGTTGTGGCACTCGCGCACCTCAGGGGCCATGGCCATCGCCCGCTCAAAGGCTTCTTGAGCATCTTTGGTATGTTTGTTCAGGCCAACCGTCACATAAGCCACAAAACCCGAGCCGAGGGCCGCGCGGTTGAGAACAGCGCGATAGCCGGAGATGATTCCGGCCTTTTCCAAAACCGCTACCCGGCGCAGGCAGGCGGAAGGCGACAAGCCGACCTTTTCCGCCAAAGCAAGGTTACTCATGCGTCCATCACGCGACAGCTCACGCAATATATGTTCGTCAATATGATCCAACTTCGCCATAAATTGTGAAAATAAACTGTGATCACACAAAAACGCAACCAAACAGCGTGTGTTTTGCACCAAATTGGTGCCATGACTTACGATATCCTCACCGCCCTTCTGATCTTTGCCTTTGTCTCCTCCATCACACCGGGGCCGAACAACCTAATGCTCATGGCGTCTGGTGCAAACTTCGGCTTTGCGCGCACGATCCCGCATATGCTGGGTGTCGGCATCGGATTTGTGGTGATGGTCGCGCTGGTGGGACTTGGTCTTATGCAGGTTTTTGACCGGTTTACGATCGCACATACGGCGCTTTCCTTGGCTTCGGTCGCCTATCTTTTGTGGCTCGCGTTCAAGATTGCGCGCGCCGGTGCTCCGCAGGAGGGCGGCACAAGTGGCAGGCCCATGACCTTCATGCAGGCGGCGATCTTTCAGTGGGTGAACCCAAAAGCCTGGACCATGGCCCTGACGGCGATCACGCTCTATGCGCCAGATCGCACAGTGCTCACGATCCTGCTTGTGGCGGGCGCTTTTGGCGCGGTGAACCTGCCTTGTGTGTCGAGCTGGACCGTGCTTGGTCAGCAGATGCGCCGCCTATTGACCTCTCCTGCCCGCCTCACGGCGTTCAACTGGACAATGGCGGCGCTGCTAGTGGCCTCGCTTTATCCGGTGGTGTTCTCCGGCTGAGACCCGCGCGTTATTTTGCAGCCAATGGCATGCAGATTTCCGTCAGAAGATCCTCAGGTGCTGTGTCGCGCGGATCGTTGAGATAGATCTCGTAACAAGGCTGATCTGCGGGCTCTTCGCCAGAGGCGGGCAGCCAGTTGCCATAGAGAGAATGATAGGCCGCCGAGATGCCGGAATAGGGTCCCTTGTAGGTCAGCACGGCGGTTCTACCACCCGGGAGAACAAAGCCCTCCATCCCTTCCGGCGTGCCCTCGCCGACAAATTCGGCACCAGCGAGACTGCGCAGTTCCGCTTCCGGCACAACTTCGGGGCTGTCCTGATAGACCGCGATCACCGCGCGCACATTGGGCCAGAGGGCGCGGCTTTCACACATGGCCCCGAAGGCCTCAAAACTTTTGCCAATCTCATGGTAAGCGCCTTTGTGGGGCACTCCGACCAGACGGCGGCTGGGTTCATTGCGAATATCTACGTCATGCATAGGGTAACATCCTGTTTTTAAATCTGGATTGAGCAATGCCACCTGCCCTGCGGCGCGATACGCCGACGGGCTGATGCCATAAGCGTCAGAGAACGCACGTGAGAAACTGCCCTGTTTGCCATACCCCGTGCGCGCCGCAATCTCCGGCAGAGACATCTCTCCTTGCGCCAGCCAAACCGCCGCACGATGTAGACGAATGCGCCGCACGGCCTGCGCGCAGGTTTCCCCGGTGAGCGCATGAAAGACGCGATGCCAGTGAAAACGCGACATCGCCGCCACATCTGCCAGCGCGTCCAAAGACAGGTCTCCATCCGTATTGTCATGGATGTAGGCCAATACCCGCAAGATGCGGTCTTCGTAGCTGGCGGACATAATGCGAGTCTCCCAATGGCTTGGAGTATGAAAACAAAGCAGGATTCAGAGCTATCCCGACCCTGTCCTGATGACATGAAGCTAGATCACAAATCTTGCTAACTTGCGCTGCACCCCGCCTCAATATTGGCCACATGGCGCACACCGTTGCAATTACGCTCCGTCAGCGTCATATAGCGGAAACGTAAGGAATGCGCCGGGAGTGCCCAATGACCAACTATCTCGACTTCGAAAAGCCACTTGCAGAGATCGAGGGCAAAGCCGAAGAGCTGCGCGCGCTGGCGCGTCAGAACGAAGAGATGGACGTGGCTGACGAAGCCGCAGCGCTGGATCGCAAAGCGGCCGATCTGCTGGAAGAACTGTACAAAGACCTGACACCATGGCGGAAATGCCAAGTGGCACGTCACCCGGAACGCCCGCATTGCCGCGACTACATCGACACGCTGTTCACCGATTACACCCCCCTTGCGGGCGACCGGAACTTTGCGGACGATCTCGCGGTCATGGGTGGCCTTGCACGTTTTAACGGAAAGCCCGTGATGGTGATCGGCCAGGAAAAGGGCAACGACACCAAATCCCGCATCGCGCATAATTTCGGCATGGCGCGTCCAGAGGGCTACCGCAAAGCTGTGCGCCTGATGGAAATGGCGGCAAAATTCGGCCTGCCGGTTGTGACGCTGGTGGACACGGCAGGTGCGTATCCTGGCAAAGGCGCAGAAGAGCGCGGTCAGTCTGAAGCCATCGCGCGCTCCACTGAAATGTGCTTGCAAATCGGCGTACCTCTGGTCTCTGTGATCATTGGCGAAGGCGGCTCCGGTGGTGCTGTGGCATTTGCCACGGCAAACCGCGTCGCCATGCTGGAGCATTCGGTATATTCGGTGATCAGCCCTGAAGGCTGCGCGTCTATCCTCTGGAAAGACAGCACCAAGATGCGTGAAGCGGCAGAAGCTCTGCGCGTGACCGCGCAAGACTTGCACCAGCTTGGCGTGGCAGACCGGATTATCGCGGAGCCGAAAGGCGGCGCTCATCGTGACCGCGCGGCGACCATGGAGAACGTCCGCAAAGCCATCGAAGACATGCTTGGCGAACTGGCGGAAATGCCTGCGGATGAATTGGTCTCCAACCGCCGCAAGAAGTTCCTGAACATCGGGGCCAAAGGGCTGGCGGCCTAACCTGCTCTGTCCCCCTTCAAAAATCGATTGAGAAGACGGCTTGCGCCTGAGACCGCAAGCCGCAGCCTCCGAGCTGTTTGTCGAGACGAACATGGCTTTGCTGAGACGCGCCAACGCGGTACTCTGGCGTCATGTTGAACTTGCTCAAACACCCCACGTTTTCACGCCTGTTTGCCGCGCAACTCGTCGCGCTGGCTGGTAGCGGGCTTCTCACAATCGCGCTTGGCTTGCTTGCCTATGATCTGGCAGGGGCCAATGCCGGGGCTGTGTTGGGCATCGCTTACACCATCAAAATGGTGGCCTATGTTGGCCTATCCCCTGTGATGGGCGCACTTGTGGCCAAGCTTCCGCGACGGGCAGTCCTGGTTGGGGCGGACGCCATCCGCATTGCTGTTGCGCTGAGCCTGCCATTTGTGGACAGCGTGGCTCAGGTTTATGGGCTGATTTTCCTGCTGCAGGTGGCTTCGGGCATTTTTACCCCGACATTTCAGGCCACGATCCCTGAGATCCTTCCTGATGAAGACGAATATACACAAGCGCTATCGCTCTCTCGCCTCGCGTCTGATCTGGAAAACATCTTATCACCCGCCTTCGCCGGTCTCTTGCTGCTCTTTATGAGCTTCCATGGTTTGTTTGCGGGCACAGCCGCAGGGTTCTTCCTCTCAGCATTGCTGATTCTCAGCACCAAACTGCCGCCCCGCAAAGCCAGTGCCGACCGTCCGTTTGTGTCCCGCCTGACCCGTGGTAGCTGGATCTATCTGGCGACGCCCCGCCTGCGCGGCCTTCTCGCGTTCAACATGGCCGCAGCCGCCACAACAGCCTATGTGCTGGTGAACACTGTCGTCGTGGTGCGCGACACCTACGGTATGGCTGAAAATGGGCTGGCGATTGCTATGGGCGCCTTCGGCGCGGGCAGTATGATCACAGCCCTGATGCTGCCCCGTTTACTTCATCACATCTCTGATCGCGCGCTCATGAGCACAGCAGCTGCAGTGCTCGCAGCCATCCAATTGAGCCATGCGGCGTGGGTCTGGGCCAATGGCCCGCTGTCATGGATCGGGTTTCTGGCCATCTGGCTCTGCGCGGGCCTGCTTTATTCCGCCGTCATGACACCCTCCGGACGGCTCCTGAAACGGTCAGCACACTCAGAAGACCGGACTGCGGTTTTCACCGCGCATTTTGCCCTCAGCCATGCCTGCTGGCTGATCGCCTATCCTTTGGCGGGCTGGACAGCCACGGCTGGCTCTCAGGCGCTTTCATTGGGAGCGCTCAGCCTGATCGGCCTTGTGAGCGTTTGGATCGGCCTGCGCCTTTGGCGGCCATCAACTGCCGACATGCCGCATGAGCATCCGGATTTGCCTCCGGATCACCCCCACCTCAAAGAGCATGGTGCACGCAAACATGCGCATGCCATTGTCATTGACGACTATCATCACGCTTGGCCGTCGCGGGGCTGATTACCGCGCGAGCAGCCGCAATCCCTGCGTCACATCTGAGCGCACAGCGAGCCGAAGGCCCGGCTCGTCTCCAGCCTTGAGCGCCGCAATAATCAGGCGATGGTAGTGGGGAGGTTCCGTGCGCCGCAGGCGCCCATAAAGCGCGCGCATGGTTGGTCCAAGCTGCAACCAGACGGTCTCTGCCATTGCCAGCATGGCCGGTGCCTGAGCGCGCAAATAAAGCGTGCGGTGAAAGTCCAGATTGGCGCGGATGTAGCCGACCGCGTCACCTTTGCTGACAGCCTCAGCCACAGTGCCGTTGATCGTCACCAGCCGGTCGATCAGCGCCATATGAGCCCGTGGCAGCGCGCGGCTGGCCAGCTCCACCTCGATCAACGCACGCAACGCGGCCAACTCTTCCAGACGCTCACTCGAAAGCTCGGGGGTGGCCACGCGGCCTGAACTGGACAGCGTCAAAGCGCCTTCCGCCACCAGACGCCGCACCGCTTCGCGCGCCGGCGTCATGGAGACCTCATAGTCTTTTCCAATGCCGCGCAGGGTCAGCGCTTCGGCCGGTGCCAACTCGCCATACATGATCTTGGTGCGCAAGGCGCGGTAAACACGATCATGCGCCGAGGTGGATTGGTCTTGGGAGGGGCGAGGTTGTGGGATCATTCAGCCGTTGTGATCACAAAGCATCGCGACGTCAATGGCTTCGCTGCAAGTGACAGCTAAACCCCGTCAAAGCGGTAACGATGCAAAACCTGCCCATCACTGCGCAGCCAGCGGCGCGGGACCTCATAGGGGCCATAGAGTTGTGTCACCACATTCCAAAATGCTTGAGAGTGATTCATTTCCTTAAGATGGGCCACTTCATGCGCGGCGACATAGTCCAGCACATCCGGGGCTGCCATCACCAACCGCCAGGAAAACATCAATGCCCCCGCCGAAGAACAGGACCCCCAGCGCGAGCGCGCGTCCCGCAGCGTCATCCGGCTGTAGGGCAGTCTCAAATGCGCCGCATAGTGATCGACAGCCTCCGACAATCGGTGCCGTGCAAGCTCTTTCAAAAAGCCCTGCACCTTGCGCCCCACCAGATCAGGGCGTCCCGGTACGGCAATTTCATCTTGTCCCAAAACAACCGACCGACCCTGCCCGGCCACAACCAACCGATCCCGACCAGCCACCGGCAGCACGGCACCCGGCGCGACCACAACCTGCTCTGGCTGTTGCGACAGCTGTCTGCGCAGCCAGTCTTGCTTTTCCTCAGCAAAGCCGAGTGCCTCACGTGTGCTCACCCCGCGTGGCACAGTGAGTGTCACCTTGCCATCCAGTCGCGACACACGCAGACTGATGCGCCGCGCACGGGAAGACTGACGCAAAGCCACCGTCACAGGTGGTGTTCCGGGGATGATATGTTGCGTCATTTACGCTCCTTGGCCGCGTTTGCAGTGATACCCTTTGACACGCGGCCCTTGATATGGCACGTGGCGCAAACCGTCGAGAGCGACTCAACCGATTGAAGGGGATTACCCATGCCCAAAGAAGAATGGGGCGTCAAACGCGTGTGCCCGACCACCGGCAAGCGTTTTTATGACCTGAACAAAGATCCTGTTGTCAGCCCATACACTGGCGACATCGTAGAAGTAGATGCGGGCAAGAGCCGCATGATTGCAGCAGACGCCGAGGATGCCGCAACACTGAAAGCCAAAGCCGCCAATCTGGATGATGCAGATGACGTGCTGGATGATGACGACGCCGTTGATCTGGACCTCGAAGATGATGTTCTGGATGACGACGAGGACGACAACGTTTCGCTCGATGAGATCGCGGACGTTGCCTCTGAAGACGACGACAACTGATCGTCAGCCGAACGGCAAAAAAACTTCTCCGGGGCGGAATTTTTCGCTTGAACCTGCCCCGGGATACGCCTAATTAGGCGCGCACAGGCTGAGAGGCCTGACAGATTTGGGGCCTTAGCTCAGCTGGGAGAGCGCTACAATGGCATTGTAGAGGTCAGGAGTTCGATCCTCCTAGGCTCCACCAAATCTCCTAAGAAAGACCGCTTTACTCCGACCAAATCGGGTAGCATGCGATGGCGTTAGACTAGGTAAATCTAGCGGAAATCCGGGATCGCGGGTGCAGTTGCACTTTTGGCCATCACGCCAAGAACAAACAGAAATAGGCAGAAAAACTACACAGTTCTTCGTTGATCTCCCTCAGGTTTTCCCGCACATTTTCTGGCAACGGACCAAGCCAAAACCCACCCATTGCGCGCCGCTGGAGCGAAGGTATTGAGATAGTTAGGCGGAGGGAATTCTTACCTTCAGCCGTTGAACCAGAAGGGTCAGCACTTTGCAGAAGCGATTGGGGAAAATGCCTTTCTCGCCTCCCGTAGGTTCCGTCGTACTCCTCTCGTTTGCAATTGTTATCATCGCGTTTGCATTGGTTTTTTTCAGGATTTGGTCGTCAGAGCAAACTGCTGCAGAACGGGAAAGCCGCTTTGTCTCATTGATGTATGAGCGCGAGAAGGCCAGCATGCTCTCAGCGCTAAAGCCCTATGCCGCGTCAGATGCCGCTTACCGTAACATCTCTGTCAACTTCTCCGCACCTTGGGTCGAATCGCGTTTTGTCGACGATATGATTGCTGAGACAACTTATAAGGCAGCGTTTTTGATCGCGCCGGATGACAGCGTGGCCTTTCTACACGCGGAAAGCGATCCGCCCCTCGCGCAAATCACGGCAGACACATTGCCCAGCGTCTGGGACGCCGCAGCACAAATTCGCCAGACCTACCTTGAGGAGGCCTCCAACCGCATACCTGAGGACAGCAATTTCTCAGGCATGCTTGACGCGCTTTCTGATATTCATGCTCTGCGCTGGGGGGATCACATTGCGCTAGCTGCGAGCTATGCCATTATCCCCGATCCCGGTATGGTCCCGCTCATCGACGCGCCGCCCTACATACTCACCACCTTACAGATTCTAAATGACACCAGACTGGCCCAAATTTCACCGCACCTGTTTCTGGCCGGATTTGACGACGCCAGCGCCCTAAGCGCGGACCGAAACGCTTTCCTGATCACAGGACCCGACGAGGTGCCACTTGGCTACATCACGTGGCAACCAATGGGACAAGGCACGCGGATTATCGTGGCAGCCACGCCGCTGCTCTTGCTGCTGATTGGCACCATCACCTGGTTCACCTGGCGCGTGGTGCGCAGCAACGCTGCAGCCCACAAAAAACTGGAAGAAATCGCGCTGCAGTCCCGCTACGACGCGAACCACGACAATCTGACCGGATTTTCTCTGCGCGACCATTTCTTTGCGCGTGCCAGAGAGGCCCTGACGCCAGAGGGCGCGGAACTCACAGCGCTTGTTTATCTGGATTTGGACAACCTGAAAAAAGTGAACGACGCTTGGGGACATGCGGCTGGTGACGCGCTGGTAGGGGCGGTTGCCCAGCGTATTACTGAACGTCTTGGCTCAAACCTGATTGCCGGCCGCGTGGGGGGCGATGAGTTTCTGCTTCTTCTGCGCGGCTTTAGCCAACGTACAGACGTGGAAACGCAGATCAGGGAAGTGCTCATGGCGCTCATGCAGCCCCTTCGCTTTGAGGGACAGCTGATTGAGACCTCCGCCAGCGCGGGTCTGGCTTACTTTCCCGATCATGGAACCAGCATTGAAGAACTTGTGCGCGCCGCAGATGTCGCGCTGAACCGCTCCAAAGAGGTCAGCCATTTCGGCCTCGCCGTCTTTGACCCCACGATGGATGCGAGCCTGAAAGAAAACCGTGATCTGCGTGAAGATTTGCAGAAAGCCGTGCGCAACGGTGAACTTGAGCTGTTTTATCAACCGATCATCTGCTCTGAACACGCCAAGCCAACCCATGCAGAGGCGCTGTTGCGCTGGAATCACCCAACCCGTGGCCGCATTTCCCCGGATCGGTTTCTGCCGCTCGCCGAAGCCAGTGGCCTCATGCCGGAAATCAGCCGCTGGGTCACGCAGACAGCCATCAGAGACGCAGCAGAGTGGCCCATGGACTTTGGCGTGACAATCAACGTCAACACCTCTCAATTGCTTCACAAAGGGTTTCCAGACGAGATCCGCACTCTGCTTAAGACAAACCAACTGCAGCCGGAACAGCTGACAATCGAGATCACGGAAACCGAAATTCTTGACCGGATTGAAGAGACAAAATCCGTGCAGGAAGACCTCACCGAACTGGGTGTGCGCTTTGCTCTGGATGATTTTGGCACGGGCTACTCCAGCCTGAGCTATCTGCATCTCTATGATTTTCAGACGCTCAAGATCGACAAGAGCTTCTTGTCTGGCCCTGACCTGACAGAGGATGCAAAAGGCCTTTTGTCGACCATGATCAACCTTGGTCAGGTATTGGGTATGACGGTTGTGGTTGAGGGGGTCGAAACCGAAGAACAGCGCGATTTTCTCACGGCGTCAGGCTGCTCGGAGTTACAGGGATTTCTTTTTGCCAAGCCAATGCCGTTGTCGGAGCTGACTGCGATTTACGGACATGAAAGAAAACCGGAGTAATCCGTGCTGCCAGCTTGATAGATCACCTCACTCAAATGCCCAAGATTGTGCTGCACCTGAAATCGCATGACGCCAATCCGGAGCTGAATGGATGGCATCTTCGTCTCTACAGAGAGATCGTAAACCTTGGGCATGCTGAGGGCATTTCGGTTGAGATTCGCGCACGCGACAGCGACATTCGGGTTGGTACGCGCAGCATAACAGATGACCGTTTCAGCGATGGAAACCTTCACATCATTGATGATCGCTCTGTCAGAGCTACCGGCGTTCTGAACGCCGGCGTCGCCTACCTTTGGGAGTTCTGGCATCTTGATCCTCATGGAACAAAGGCCTTCTCCTCGATTGGAGAAGATACCTACAGCCCTTCGATGATTGCCGATCAGCGTGTTCAGACTTTTTCCCGCAATCTAAAACGGCGCTATTTGGAGAAACGGAAATCCAAATATGACCAGCCGGAAGCCCACCAAGACTTCAAAAGAAATGCGGTCGCAGTTTTCTTTCAGGGCCAATATCCCATCAACGCCAGAGCGACACAGCACTCGGACATGGATGTGCTGCGGGCAACGCTCAAGGCGGCGGGCGATCGACCTATTTTGGTGAAGCCGCACCCAATCTCCAGCGACGAGGCCACAATTGCCAAAGTGAAAGCCCTCGCGAAGAACGATCCGCGCATTACGCTGACACAGGCAAACGTCCACGACATCCTCAACGCAAGCGCCTGCACGGTTTCGATAAATTCCACCGTTGCGCTTGAGGGGTATCTTCATGGCGTGCCTGCCATTCTATGCGGCAAATCCGACTTTCACCACGTCGCGCAAACCGTTACAGATCTGAGCCAGTTTTCGAGCGCGCTGGAAAATGCTCTGTCGTCGGATGCTGATTTGGAGCGCTATCTGGCTTGGTATTTCCTGAAGAAATGCATCCCGATTAACAGCGGACAACTTCGCAAAAAGATCTGGGAGAAGTTTGAAATCGTAGGCTTCCCAAGGGAGCGGTTTGGCTAGCCCGCAAATCTTTAGGAAACCGCCCTTTTCCCACAAAAAAAGGGCTGCCTGCATCATATCGCGCACAGCCCTTCTGACTGGGAGTATTGCCCGTTACAGCCCTTCAGGCTGACCAACGACTACGAATTGCAGGCCATCACGGTCCAGAAGTTCGCCGGCCACTCTTGAGACGTCCTCAGCAGTAACGGCATTCACCTTGTCATTACGGGTCGCAATATAGTCGATGGGCATGCCATCCATCTGCATCGAAACCATGATCTGGGCGATTGCGCCATTTCCGTCAAAGCGCAGCGGATAAGCCCCGGTCAGAAGCGCCTTTGCCTTTTCCACTTCGTCTTCTGTCGCGCCTTCTTCGGCCATACGTGCCCATTCGTCTTTCACCACGCCCACAGCCTGGGCCACACGGTCGTTGGCCGAAGACACACTCCCCATGTAGACGTTGGCGAGATCGCGCAGCACAAGGTAGCTATAGACTCCATATGTCAGACCACGCTTTTCACGCACCTCGGTCATGAGGCGGCTCTCAAACCCACCTCCGCCGAGAATGGTGTTGAGCACGTAAGCGGCGAAGAAATCCGGGTCTTCCCGATCGATACCATCCTGCGCCCAAAGGGCCACGGATTGCGGCGTGTCATAGTCCACGATGTCCACACCGCCGTTGATCGCAACGTTGGCATCTTCAGGCATCGGGGCACCCGTTTCAGGCAGATCTACGAGCAGGCGATCCAGCATCGGACCAAGCTCTGCTTCGGTGATGTCACCGACCACACCGACGAACAAGCGGTCCTTCGCCAGCGCGCCCTGATGTGCGGCGACAATGTCATCTCGGCTCAAGGCCGTGACGCTCTCAAGCGTGCCTTCACCGGGAGAGCCGTAAGGATGGCCGCCATAGATCAATGCGGCCAGCCGCGCCCCTGCAATGCTTTCGGGATCTTTCAGGTCAGAGCGGATGCCAGAGAGCACCTGCTCACGCACACGATCCAAGGCGGCCTGTGGGAAACTTGGCTCGACCAGAGAGCGGCGCAGGAGGTCGATGGCCTCGTCGCGGTTCTCGGTCAGCATACGTGCGGAAATCGACACGGCATCGGCATGGCTGTCATAGCCAAACTGCGCAGCCAGCGCCTCGCTCGCCTTGGCAAAACCCTGCGCATCCAGATCACCCGTGCCTTCTTCAAGCAATCCCACCATCAGGTTGGTCGCGCCGCGTTTGCCCGGCTGATCCAAGGATGTGCCCCCTTTGAACCGCAACTCAAGTGCCACGAATGGGATCGAGGGTTCTTCGACAAGCCAGGCTTTGATGCCGCCGGGAGAAGTGACTTCCTTGATGTTGATTTCGGCCCATGCCGCAGGCACGGTCACGACAACGGCGACAAAGGCCAGGACAAAACGGATCATTGGCTCACCTCCTGCTCTTGGGTCATCAACCAGCCTGTAACCGACTTGCGGTCATCAAAGATTTCCTCGGCCGCGGCCATAATCTCTTCGCTGGTGATCGAGTTCAAAATCTCGGGCCATTCCTGAATATCCGCGACGGTCAACCCGGAGGTCAGTCCGCGCCCATATCGGTTGGCCACGCTCTCAACGTTGTCGCGCTCATATATCTGACTGGCGCGCAGCTGCATCTTGATACGTTCCAGATGCGCCGCATCCACGCCTTCCTGCATAAACTCTGCCACCGCGCCATCCATGGCCTCTTCGGCTTCTTGCATCTCCACCCCCGGGGCAGGCACCATAATCAGGTTGAAGGTGGTCGCATCCAGAGACGTCCCGCGATACCAGCTTCCGGCATAGACCGATTGCTTGGTCTCAAACTGTAGTTTCTGGCTCAGGACAGAGGTCTGCCCGCCACCAAGCAATTCAGCCAACAGCGTCAGCGCCGCAGCTTGGCGCTGATCACCACTATTGCGCTCCGGGGCCAGGTAGCTGCGGGTGACATAGGGTTGCGCCACACGGGGATCGTAAAACACCATACGGCGGGCACTGGACTGCGGCGGCTCGCTCGGACGCGCACGCGGCGGCAGCTCAGGATTGGCAGGGATCACACCATAGTATTGATCCGCCAGCGCTTTGACTTCCTCGGGCTCTACATCCCCCGCGACAATCAAGATCGCGTTGTTGGGCGCATAATAAGCCTCGTAGAACTCCAGCGCATCCTCCAGATCGAGCGCCTCCATCTCATGGCGCCAGCCGATCACAGGCACACCGTAGCGGTGGTTGAGATACTGCGCCGCGCTCAGCTGTTCGCGAAACAGGGCGCCTGGACTGTTCTCGACCCGCTGGTTGCGTTCCTCAATGATGACATCGCGCTCTGTCAGGATGTCCTCTTCGTCGAGTTGAAGATTGACCATGCGGTCGCTCTCCATACGCATCATTAGCTCCAGACGGTCTGAGGCCACGCGCTGGTGGTAGGCTGTCACGTCATAGCTTGTGAACGCATTGTCGCGCCCGCCATTTGCGGCAACCGTCGCGGAAAACTCACCCGGTTCAAGCGTTTCTGTGCCCTTAAAAAGCAAATGCTCCAGGAAATGCGCAACGCCTGATACGCCGGGGCGCTCATCCGCAGACCCCGCTTTGTACCAGACCATGTGCATTACAACCGGGGCACGGTGATCCTCCACCACGACAACCTGCATGCCGTTATCAAGCGTATAGGTGCTAACCAGATCATCGGCGGCCTGAAGCGGGGCTGTCATCCCCGCAGTCATCGCCAATGCCAAGACAATGCGTCGCAACATCAAAATGTCTCCCAACCAATCGCCACTCATAAACCTTACGCAAACAGCGCAAGGTGCGGCTCATCTTTTGTAAAAAGAGTTACGCCCCGAACGGGGCGCTTCAAGGCATCATACGCGATTGTGAGGCAGCTTGGGTCAACACCCGCCACTCTCATCAATCGCAAAACCCTTAGTTTCCAGGGGCTGCCGGGGTGCGCACACCGGCTCGCTTCCACCGCCACCATTCTTCGCGGAAGTCCAGCGTCTGGGGCCGGTAAACCTGTTCATACAGACCTTTTTTGGAGACGCGGATGCTTGTGAACCGGCCACGGCGGTCGCGGAATTCTTCGTCTTCCTGCGCCACAACCTGACGGATATTGGCATCGCGCCCCTGACGCGACGCGTAGTTCACCAGCGCAGTATCAGCACTCGGGATGGCGGTGTTAAGGGAACTGCGTGCCGCAGCAGAGCCACCCAGCGCGGCAACTGCGTCGCCAAGCGGATCCTGATCGGTCCGGTTCACGCCCGTTGGATTGGGAGGCGGCAAGGACGAAAGATCAGAGGGCACCACCAGCTCTTTGCTCGGCAAAATGCCGAATTCATCAGGGCCATTGCCGCTTGATACATTGGAATGCAACGTGCCGCCGCCGGTACAACCGGCAACCAAAAGCGCTGCGAAAACACCCAAAACCTTCAGCCGTGCCACGCTCATTATTCACTTCTCCAAGAGCTATTGGCACAGCTTTACCTGATCACGGTACGGAGGTCACGCCTCTCTTTTTTTGCCGCTGGTAAAAAGGATGAGACCAATCGCCCCTGCGAAGATCCAGATGTCTGCGACATTGAAGGCATAGGGGTTGTCGATGCCGCAGCAGGACATGTTCAGAAAGTCCACAACTGCGCCAAACAGCAGGCGATCCACAACATTGCCCAGCGCGCCGCCAATCAGAAGCCCCGCGCTGATCATGCCCCATTTGCCCGGAGGATCTTTGCGCATCCAATAGAGCACATAGCCGCAAATCAGCATCGCAAGCGCTATCAGCACCCACTTGGCCGCTTCGGGGCTGCCGGAGAAAAGGCCAAAATTGATGCCGTCATTCCACGCCATGTGGAACCGCAACAGAGGAGGCAGAACGTCGATCTGCAAAACCTCACGCAGGTTCAATGCGTTGAGAACAAGAAACTTGCTCGCCTGATCGGTAATGAAGGCCCAAAAGCCTGCCCAAAATACAAGACGCATCACCTGCGCCCCCTTTCTGCCTATCTGCCCCGGCGTTCTGCGTTGTTCGCAGAATCTCTAATTTTGCCATTGGGCGGCAGTGTATGTCAGGTTTGCCCAATGTAACAAGGGTGCTGACGTATTTTCAGCCGCAGAAGGGTTCACGCCCTGCGATCGAATGCAACCCGATCGCAGGGCGTGTTGATCAGTGACGGAAGTGGCGCATACCGGTGAAGACCATCGCAAGGCCCGCCTCATCGGCCGCCTTGATGACTTCCTCATCCCGCATGGAGCCGCCCGGCTGGATCACGCAGGTACCGCCTGCCGCCGCCGCTTCCAACAGCCCGTCCGCAAATGGGAAGAAAGCATCAGAGGCCACTGCGGAGCCCTTCGCAGGGCTTTCCTCAAGGCCAAGCTCATCCGCCATACGCTGCGCTTTGGCCGCGGCCACATTCGCGCTGTCCAGGCGGCTCATCTGACCCGCGCCAACACCAACAGTCGCACCGTCTTTCACATAGACAATCGCATTGGACTTAACGTGTTTTGCGACTTTCCAAGCGAACTGCAGATCCGCCATCTGCTCCGCGCTTGGCGCTACCTTTGTCACCACTTTCAGCTCATCCGCAGAAACGGACCCCACATCCTTGTCTTGCACCAGCACGCCACCGGCCACCTGTTTGTAGGCCGTGATTGGCGCACGCGGATCAGGCAGACCTTCAGTCAGCAGCAAGCGCAAGTTTTTCTTCGCGGCAAAGATCTCTTTGGCTTCATCAGAAGCGCCCGGCGCAATCACCACTTCGGTGAAGATTTCCACGATCTTGCTGGCTGTCTCCGCATCCAGCGGCTGGTTCAGCGCCACAATGCCGCCAAAGGCTGAGGTGCGGTCACAATCAAAGGCTTTCTGATAGGCCTCAACCAGTGTCGTGCCCACGGCCACGCCGCAAGGGTTGGCATGCTTGATGATCGCCACGGCAGGCCCCTCTGCCGAATCAAACTCCGCCACCAGCTCAAAGGCCGCGTCGGTGTCGTTGATGTTGTTGTAAGACAGCTCTTTGCCCTGCAGCTGCACAGCCGTCGCCACACCGGGGCGACCAGTGCCATCTGTGTAGAACGCCGCTGTCTGGTGGCTGTTTTCCCCATAGCGTAGCGTCTGTTTGATCTCACCGGCAAAGGCGCGGCGGCGCGGTGCTTCCTGCTCAAGCGCGGTGGCCATCCAGCTAGAAACCGCAGCGTCATAGGCCCCTGTGCGTGCATAGGCGGTTTGCGCCAGTTTCTGGCGGAAGGCATAAGAGGTCTGCCCAACGTTAGCATCAAGCTCCGCCAGCAGCGCATCATAATCCTGCACATCCACAACGACGTTCACGAACCCATGGTTCTTGGCCGCCGCACGGATCATCGCAGGGCCGCCAATGTCGATGTTTTCAATGCAGGTGTCATAGTCAGCGCCTGCAGCAACCGTGGCCTCAAACGGATAGAGGTTGACCACCAGCAGGTCGATGGCGCCGATGCCGTGCTCATCCATTGCGGCGACGTGATCATTGTTATCGCGCAGCGCCAGCAGGCCCCCATGAACCTTTGGATGCAGCGTTTTCACGCGGCCATCCATCATCTCTGGAAAGCCTGTCACCTCAGAAACATCTTTCACCGCAAGCCCCGCATCGCGCATCGCTTTGGCAGAGCCACCAGTGGAGAGGAGTTCGACACCCCGTTCAGACAGCGCGGTGGCCAGTTCGATCAGCCCGGTCTTGTCAGACACGGAAATCAGGGCGCGGCGGATGGGGTGCAGGTCGCTCATAGAGGTATGATCCTTGGGCTCAGGTGTTCAAATCCAACTCGTCCCGGTTCAAGTCCCTGATCGCCACATTGGTCTCATGGGCTTTGCTCAACGACCACCGGATGCGGGTCGCATACTCCATTGCCACGCCGGATAGAACGATTTGTTTGGTCGCACGTGGCTTTAATCGCCCTTTTTCGAGGAAAACGCTGGCATCCACCCTCAATTTCGCCACGTCATCGTGTCGAAACACCCACAGCTCGCCACTTTTTAAGGCAATCGAAACCGCCGCCCCGCCCATATCCAGACTGGCGTCAGCCTCCGGATGCAGGTGAAAGGCGATTTCATAAGGCACCCCCTGCAGAGCGCTCTCGTCCATCACCCTGTCAAACCGACGCTTGGCCGCGTCATCCATGGTGATCAACAGATCTTCCCCAACCATACCGCGCCCATCAAAGGTCAGCTCAAGGGTGCGGGCATGGGTCAGACCGTGGGTGCGCACGTAGCCGTCATGCCCGCCCTCAAAGCGCAGACCGTCGCTGGCATTGCTCATCTGAATGGGCACATCTGTCGGCGCATCCACCAGTTGCTCTTCGCGCCAGCCTTTGCCCTCCTGCCCGAGCCGCGCGCTGGAGAGCTCGTCAATGGTGACCGTCGAATGCGAGGGCGTCGCCCGACCAAAACGGCGCCAATCCTCGCCGAAGCTGGCACCAGAGCCGCAATTCACGATCACGGGGCGTCGGCCACTTGTCAGCTCAAAAGCCAGCGTCGAGGCATGGGCATTGAGCGCGCTTACGCCGGTTGGCGGTGGGCTGGCATCAATCACCACGCTGGTGCGGCCCGCACTCAACCGCGCATAGCCCATGGCAAGCCCGTCCGCCTGTCGGGTTTTATTGCCGCTTTCCGCAAGCGCGTGATCCAAACGGCCTTCCATACCGCGGCCGCCGCCATGAAACCGCGCCAAACTGCCATCTGCATGGCGCAATGTGCGCAGCGTTGGCGCAATCCTCTCAATCGCGCGCAAATGAATGTCAGATGGTGTTCGATCCGCATCCCGCAGCGCCGTTGCGGCCCAAGTCAAAAGCGTAAAGACCTCAAGCAGTTCCTCAGGATTGCGCGTCGGGATCCCACCCTGCACATCCACCTGTTGCGCGCATTCTTTGTCGAGCGCCTTACACGCCGGTTCAACATGCTGCTCCATGCCTTCGAGCGCCAAGCCCGCGTATATAAGCCCGGTCAAAGCCTCAAAGCGCGGCAAGCCGGGAGCGGTTTTGTGCCAGCGCTTGCTGAGGAAAATTGTTTGCTGACCCAGCGACTGGAAAAACGCATCTGACTGATCAGAGCCTTGTGCCCGGAGCAGAAAAATCGCGTGGCTGATCCAGCGGATCAGTCGGCGGCCCGTGAGGTCAGGGGTCCAGCCTGGCCCGGTGCCGCGGCCATAGAGCTCAATCCAATGCCAGACCCATTCCTGCGCTCGGTCTCTGGCAGCCATGTCTCCAACCGCAGCTAGATCGTCGAGCCAGGCAAACCCCTGCAACTCCTGCGCAAAAACATCATCCGGCACATCAATGACCCAGATCGCGGTTTTGGGTGCGCTGACCAGATGACCCGCAAACAGGAAATTGCCCGCAACCAGCTGCTTTCCGCGCGCAAACAGCCCGATCGTGCGAGGCTCAGGTGTGGTGGTGAACCCCGTAGCCGGATGCGCCCGCGCACTCCTGCGCGCAGACACGCGGTGCATCAGCCGCGTCCACCGTGCTGTAAAATTGTCTGTCTCGGACATCTGCTCTGCCTCTACGCTCTGATGGCGTTTGGCGTGAGTGTAGCGAGCGGATCGCCGCAAGTCACCGTTTGAATCAGCCGATGCACATCCGCGTGACCACCACGCGGAACAGCCTCAATTCAAATGGGTCTTTCCTCAGACGCCTTTGCGCAGCATCGCCACGTAGAAGCCATCCATACCGCCTTTGTCGGCCCAATAATCCGGGCGCAGCCGCAGCCCGCCTTCTTCTGTCACCCATGCCGGATCAACGCCGTCAATCAGCACGGCGTCGCGGTCCACGGTGACATCGGCCCAGCGCTCCGCGGCTTCTTCAATCTGCACTTCGCCTTCGTCAGGCAGCAATGAGCAGGTGCAGAATACCAAACGACCACCCGGTTTCAGCAGCCCCAAGGCGTGATCCAGAAACACCTCCTGCATCCCGATCAGATCGCCAAACTCGCTGCCGTCTTTGGCAAACGGCAAATCCGGGTGCCTGCGAATCGTACCCGTGGCCGAGCAAGGCGCATCCAGAAGGATCGCATCATACTGCCCCTCCTGCGCCATGACATCGCCAACAACCACCTCTGCATCCAATTGCACGCGCTTGAGGTTCTCCCGTAGCCGCTCCATCCGCGCCGGGTTGTCGTCCACCGCGGTGACTTGCGCACCAGCGGCCGCGATCTGCATGGTCTTGCCGCCGGGCGCGGCACAAAGATCCAGCACGCGCTCGCCCGGCTGTGCATTCAGCACCCGCGCAGGCAGCGCCGCAGCCGCGTCCTGCACCCACCAGTGCCCCTGCTTAAAGCCCTCCAGCGCTGTCACCTGCCCCGCGTCACGCAACCGCACGGAACCTGTTGGCAGCAGCTCGCCACCAACCGCCTTGGCCACGGCCTCTGCATCCCCTCTGGGGGTCAAATCCAATGGCGCACCGGCATAATGCGCGGCTTCGATTTCAAGCATGATTTCGTTGTCATAAGCTTGCGCCAGCGGCTTGCGCAGCCATTTTGGCAAACGCGGGATACGCAGCTTGGCCCATTCATCGCGCCCTTTGTCGTCCACCTTGCGCAGCACCGCATTCACAAGCCCCTTCATGCCTGAGGTGCGCTTGGATTTACTGACAATTTCAACCGCATCGTTGACCACACCATGTGCCGCACCGCCTTGGCAGATCTCCATGGCCGCCATGCGCAGCACATTCTGCACCGTCATCGTGGGGGTCTTTTTCAGATGTTTCTGCAGCACCCGATCTGCACGTTCCAGATTGCGCAACGTGTCTGTTGCCAACCGCTGTGCCCGAGCCCGCTCTGCGGGCTCCAGCTTCTGCAAGGCGCCTCCCGCAATCACATCAGACAGCAACCGGCCTTCGCCCAGCACCTGATCCAAGAGATAAACCGCACTGCGGCGGGTCGGATAGCTGGATTTGGACATGCGAAAGACCTTCTAAAATGGTTTGGCGGCGACTGCTGAGGATCAGACAGGGGGCTTGTCGTTGTCAGACGGGCGCGTATATCAAGGGAAAGCCTCAAAAGGAACCCTTCGATGAGCGACACGCCTGAAACCCGCGATGACCTGCCCGAAGCCGCCAAGCGCGCGCTTGCCGAAGCCGAAGAGCGCCGCAAGAAGGCCAAGGATTTGGAACTCCCAACCGAATTGGGTGGCCGCGACGGGCCGGAGCCTGTGCGCTACGGCGATTGGGAGAAGAAGGGAATCGCGATTGATTTCTGAAGCCAGACTAGGCGTCTAACTCCCAGCCCGCGTCGCAGAACAGTTTCAGAAACGTCAGACCGTGAATTTCGCTGATTTCCGGTGCAAACACCTGATGAACCAGCTCGGGGCGGAAGGTTGGCCACTTTTCTCTGATTGAGGCAACCACCCGTGCGGCAGTCTCTGATCTGCCAACCGCCTGATAAGCCGCAGCCACATAGGCGGAGCCAACGGGCGTGGGATCGCCGCCGCGCGTCATAGACTGTTCAAAAGCCGCAACGGCGCCCTCGTAATCTTCCAGATAGAACTTAGCAAAACCGTGGATTCCGATGTCACCGCTTTGGGGCTCATTTTCTTTGGGTGCGGTTACATCCGCTGCCGTCTGAAAATCACCTGAAAACAATAAAATTAGAGCTCGAAAGACAAGAATTTCGCGGCTCTCACCCCCTGCCGCATGTGCACGCGCACTCAACGCGCGCGCATTGTCCCAATCTCGTAGGCCAGCGGCCAACCACCCTCCGGCAGACAGTGTCCAGGGGTCATCAGCGGCCAAAACCTGCGCCCTCTCCACCATCGCGGAGGCTTCTTCCAGATAGGCGAGAGAGGCACTAGAACCTCGCGTCAAAATCGCCATGTTGCTCAGGCTATGTGCTGCCGTGGCATAGGAGCCTGCGTGGTCCGGGAAACGCGCTATCACCGCCTTGGAATGTGCAACCACGCGCTTCTGGCGCTCCATGTCCATAAAGGAAAACATGTGATTACGGGCCAAAAGATCCAACTTTTCCGGTGTCGGAAGAGAGAGGTTTTCGGTACCCGGGAGAAAATCGGCGTTAGAAAATTGCCCTTCTGTTCCGGAGTGCCAAGGTGGCGAGAAGACATGCTCGCTTTGTTTTGCCCCAAAGAGATCTGGCATCAATTTGCTGACCAAAATCGCGCCAAGCAACATCGCAATGACGACAAGCAGCGCCCAATTTCGCCGAAACAGCGTGCGTGCCTTATGCTCGGCCTCGCTCTGCTCCTGCTCCGCAAAGGCAAACTCCAGCTTCAACCCTTCAGGCACCACGAAAATATGCAGCGCATCCTCTCGCCCCTCCGCCGAAAAGTACCGCTGCAACAGCTCCGCCAATCTGCGTTTGTCAGAGCGCGCGACCTTTTCTCGTTCATGAGGCTCAAAGGACTCATAAAGGGCAGATTGCACAGATTGAAATGAGGTCTCCGCTGCGCGCCCAGCCAAAGCTTCCCCTGCGAGAAATTCGAGCAGTCTGCGCGCACGTCCTGATTTCTCAAACACCTCACTCGCAGAGACACGCGCCACGGCAACACGGATAATCTCGGGCGCAATTTCAACCGACGTTTCGCGATCTGCTTCCAAATCGTTCATTGCGCTCTACTCACTCCAACCCGTGCCGCTTTGGGGCTGACTGAAAAGCAACCCTAAACTCGCTGCACGCATCTAAATCGAAAAAGGTTGCATAAATCTTCTTCCGCCACTCAACACAGGCGAGAGCAACCCTTCATAATTCTCCGATTAGCAGAAGGTGAATTTGAGGTATATGACATAAATCAAATGTCATGGCTTTGAGCACACGAGGCGTGACAATACCGACAGCGCACACCGGCTTTACTTATGCGATAACGACGCGAAACAGATGCGATACCGACACCTAAAAAGGCAAGAGAAAGCGAGAATTTCCCGCTTTCTCCAATCGCTTACAGCCCCAGAGCCTGACGCCGCTCTTCAGCAAACCCCTGCACCAACCGATCCGCCACCAACGCCAAAATCGCCATGGCTGCGCCTGCGGTAACACCGAGGCCGACATCGGCCTGCCCAAGTGCCAGATAGATCGACTGACCAAGGCCTGTCGTGCCGATCAGCGCCGCAATCACGAGCATGGCAAAAGCATAGAGGATGGTCTGGTTGAGCCCGAGCAAAATGGTCGGTGCAGCATAAGGCGCGCGCACCTCAAACATGGTTTGCCAACGCCCAGCCCCGCTTGCGGTTGCTGCCTCGATCATCTCGTCCGGCGTGGTGATCAAACCATGCCGCGTGTAGCGGATCATGGGGACCACCGCATACATGCAAATGGCGAGAAACGCGGAGAATTCGCCAATCTGGAAGAACATCAGAACCGGGATGAGGAAGACAAACAGCGGGATGGTTTGCAGCGTGTCACAGATCGGTCGGACAACCATCCAGGCGCGGTCGCTCATTGCCGACCAGAACCCCAAGATGCCGCCCACCAGGGCGCAGGCTGCAACAGCTGCACCGCTGAGGTAAAGCGATAGCAAGGCGCGCTCCCAAAGCCCCGAAATCAGGATCAGGCCCAACAGAACGGTGACTTGAATGGCGAGCTTCCGACCGCTGGCGACCCATCCCAGGGCCGCCACACCGAACAGCAAGATGGGCCAAGGCAGTTGTGCCACGCCAATCTCCAGCACCATTGCCGCGATCAGAACCAAGCCGGCACCAGCGAGATGACCTCGCACGGCAATCAAAGCAGCGAGAGCAGCAAAGATCGCATAGAACACCAGCGTGTGCGTCGTGGTCCAGGCAAAGCCCCAGGTGAAGGGCAAGACAGCATCAGACAACCCGATCCGCAGAGGCAACAAACCATAGAACATCGCGGAGTTCTTCACAGTGTCGAGCGTTGCTCCGTGGTTTGCGGTGAACTGCCCCACGCCTTGATCGACCTGCTCAGCAATACCATCCAGTGCTGCGATGCCCGCGGGGTTCCAACCTGCCAGCGCAGCCCACATCGCGGTGATTGCGCCGACAGCGAAGATTGCCAGAGCAACTCGTTTATCTTGCGCAGGACGCGGTTCCGCCAATGCGGCGGACATGCGGTCAATCACTACGGCAAAAACCACAATCACTGAGCCTGCGAGAAACGCCGGGCCAAACATTGCCTTGCGCATGGTCAGCAGAACTTCCCAGCCGATGTCCTCAAAGCCGCCAATGACGGCTGCGATGATCACCATGCTCAATGCGGCCATCAGACATTGGTTGAAGCCAATCATGATCTGTTGAGACGCGGCGGGCAATTCGACTAAAAAGAGCTGCTGCCGACGGGTTCCGCCAGACATCACAGCTGCTTCGCGGATTTCAGGCTCTACGCGTTCCAGCCCCAACAGCACATTGCGCGCCATGGGTGGTGCTGCAAAAATTGCAGACGCAATAAGGCCCACCACTGGACCAAAGCCAAAGAGCACCAGTAGAGGTGTCAGATAGGCAAAGGTCGGCATGGTCTGCATGACATCCAGAACCACATTCACGCCACCTTTGAGCTTGGGGTATTCAAACGCGAGGATGCCAATCCCGGCTCCCAAAAGGGCCGCCAGAGGCACCGACACAGCGACCAGCGCCAGCGTGTTCATGCCCTCCAGCCAATATCCGCTGATCACCACAAAACCAAAGCCAAAGAAGGCCAGCGCGGCCATGCGCGCACCACCTATGAGCCAGCCCAGCGCTGTGACCGCACCAAGGACCAAAGGCCACGGGGCACCAGACAACAATCCGCCGACCCAGGTCATTGGGAACTCAAGCAGATAGGAGAACACACGCGCTACAGGCTTGAAGATATTTAGAAATCCACCAACCACGGCGCCAACCCAATCGGTCATTGGCACGGTCAGAGCCTCAGGCCAGCTTACAAGCCACTCAAGTTGAGCGCCAAACAGGCGACAAATCACACCGATCATCACCACTAAGATCGCGGCCACACTGCCTTTGCTGAGCGGCAGGCCACGACGCGCAGAGAGCGGAGCGTTTTCGGCGATACTCATGTCTCTTCTGCCTGCAATGCCGCAGCAAGATCTGCTGGGTCAACCGCCCCAACCAGAGCGCCATTGGCATCATGAACCGGGACCGGCTCATAAAGCGCCATGCATTTGGCCAGCGCTGTTTCGATGGTCATGCCAACTTTCAGACCGGGATCATCCGGCATATTCGCAGGCACGTCTTTGGTCATGACGTTCTCTACACAACCGTGCCGGCCTTTGGGCACATCTTTGGAGAACTCCGCGACATAGTCGTTGACCGGGTGCAGAACGATCTCTTCCGGCGTGCCAATCTGAACGACTTCACCATCTTTCATGATGGCGATGCGATCCGCGAGCTTGAGCGCTTCCTGGATGTCGTGGGTGATGAAAACAATGGATTTTTTGAGCGTGGCCTGAATGTTCAGGAACTCATCTTGCAACTGCCGCCGGATCAACGGGTCAAGCGCAGAGAAGGGCTCATCCAAGAACCAGATATCAGGGTTCACCGCGAGAGAGCGGGCGATCCCGACTCGCTGGCGCTGACCACCCGAGAGGTTGCGCGGATAGGTATCTTCGCGCCCCTTTAGGCCAACAAGCTCAAGCACTTCCAGCGCACGTTGACGGCGCTCAGCCTTGCCCATGCCCTGCATCTTCAGCGGGAAACCAACATTGTCTGCAACCGTCATATGCGGAAATAGGCCAAAATGCTGAAACACCATACCAAGCTTGTGCCGGCGCAGGTCGATCAGGCGTTTGTCATTGGCTTGAAGAATATCTTCGCCATCGATGCTTACGGATCCGGAAGTCGGCTCGATCAAACGCGAAATACAGCGGATCAAGGTCGATTTACCAGAGCCAGAAAGCCCCATAATCACAAAGAGTTCGCCGGATTTCACCTCGAAGTTCGCTGCGCGAACCGCCGGGATCAGCCCTTTGTCCTTTAGGGTTTGAGCGATGGCTTTGTCGTCTCCGGCCCCGCGTGCATCACGTAGGGCCGGTTTGGCGTTCTCGCCAAAGACCTGCCAGAGGTCTTTGACGGCGATCGCCGGAGCGGTGCTGTTATGGTCAGTCATAAAGGCTTACTTGATTGCGGCGTCGACAACCGACTTCCACTTGTCTTCGTTTGCACCCATCCAAGCGGCAACAACTTCTTCAACAGACTGGCCGTCCACATCTACGGCCCCCATCATTGGCTGCTGATCTTCGACAGCCAGCTGATAGTTCACGAGGATTTCGTGCGCTGCAGGCCACTTGTCTTTCAGGCCCGGCCAACCCGCCTTGAAGATACGGCTCGCGGAGAAATCACAGTCGTTGATGGCGTTGGGGTTTGGACCCCATGCTGGATCGGTGAAACACGCATCTTCGCCCGCTGGCAGATCCACAAATTTCACGTCGTAGGCAGACATTGCCCAGTGCGGCTGCCAGAAGGTGATCAACAGTGGAGATTTCTTCTCGGTGGAGGCACGCAATTCGGCAATCAGCGCACCCTCAGAGCCTGCTGGCACTGCCTTAAATGGCAGGTCGAGACCGGTCATGCGATCTGCACCCGGTGTGCCCCAATCTGCAGGGTAGTCCACGAGGCGGCCTGCTGGCAGCGTTTCCGCGGTTGCGAAGTTGATCGCGCAATCCTTCAGCGCTTCCCATGCTGGCAGGCCAGGGCAAAGGTCTGCGACATGTGCGGGATAGGCGATGCCTTCGCGCGCATTCAGGCCGAGATCAGACAGTTCTTCCAATTTGCCTTCGCCTTTCAGCACAGCATATTGGTCAGACACGTTGGAGGACCAGATTTCGAGGGTCGCATGGATGTCGCCATCGGCAATCGCCTGAAATTGGTTCATCATACCTGCAGTGACATATTCAACGTCGTAACCTGCGGCTTTGAGCATTTCACCGGCGACATGGGTGGTCACGTGCTGGCCGGTCCATTCGTTGATGGCAAGCTTAATCGGCTCGCCAGTCGCGCCCAGCTCTGCTGCCTGTGCGGACATCGCCACTGCAGTTATGGCCAGCGCGGACAATCCAGCCTTCATTGTCGTCTTCATCGTCATCTCCCTGTCGTCGTTTTTTAAATGGTCATTTAATTTTTTGACTGTCGGCATAAAAACACAGCAACACCGACCTGCCAACAAAAAATACGCCCGTTCAGTTTACATCACCGTGTGGTGTGACCAACGCTCAAAAAATCGGCGGTAGCACGCTGAATTATATGTGTATTTTCAAGACACATATTTTGAGCACCGGAACGAGGCTATGACAATTTAAGTGACGCTCAGGGCAAGACTCTCTGATCTATTGAGGCAAAGTCTCAGAATCGCCCGACTTTATCAGAGGCCCAACACGTCCATCATATCGTATTCACCGGGCTTTTGACCTTGTCCCCAGATCGCCGCTTTGAGCGCACCGCGGGCAAAGATCGCCCGATCCGTCGCGAGATGGCGCAGCACGATCCGTTCACCTGCGGCGGCGAACAATACGTCATGCTCACCCACGATGTCTCCACCACGAATGGCCGTAAAGCCAATATCACCGCGTTTTCGGGCACCTGTGATGCCATCACGGCCACGGTCGGCCACATCTGCCAACGCCACGCCGCGCCCTTCGGCGGCTGCTTCGCCAAGCATCAGGGCGGTGCCGCTTGGCGCATCCACTTTGTGATGGTGGTGCGCCTCAATGATTTCGATATCAAAATCCTCATCCAGCGCTGCCGCCACCTTTTGCGTCAGACGTGTCAACAGATTGACACCAAGGCTCATGTTACCGGCCCGCACAATCACCGCATGGCGGCCGCAAGGCTCAAGCTGTGCAATATCCTCATCCGTCATACCGGTGGTACCAATCACATGCACAGCACGTGCCTGCGCGGCCAATTTCGCGAACTCAATCGTCGCCGCTGGCGCTGTGAAATCAATCACGGCCTGCGCCTGAGCAAAGGCCTCCAGAGGCTGATCGGTCACTGTAATGCCAAGTGGTGCGCCCCCCATGGCCTCTCCAACATCGCGCCCCACCCAATCATGTCCGCTGCGCTCCACTGCACCTACCAGCTTTGCCTTATCGCTCTCACAAACCGTCTTGATCAGCATCTGTCCCATACGGCCAGAGGCTCCAGTGATGACGATTCCGGGCAGATCTTGCATAACGTTCTCCATTTGTGGGCCGGTGGATCGGCGCCGCCCCTGCTTACATAAAGCAATCCAGCTTGGCAAAGGGGCAGAGAACGCCTAAGTGGGGAGCCATGGCAAAGAACACATTTTCTGAGGGCCGCGGCCCCTCCCAGCGCCAGCTGCGTGTTGGCGAAGTGATCCGGCGTACATTGTCGGAGGTCTTGATGCGCGATGAGCTGCACGACCCCGACCTCAGCCGTCTCTCGATCACGGTCGGCGAAGTTCGGGTGACACCTGACCTCTCCATTGCGACAGCTTTTGTCCTGCCTCTTGGCGGTGGCAAACAGGAAGAAGCGATCAGCCTTCTCGCCAGCCACAAAGGTGAGCTGCGTCGCATCATCGGCCGCAAGGCCAAGCTCAAGCACGCACCGGATCTGCGGTTCCGGATCGACACCACATTTGATCAGATGGATGCAACCCGGCGGATGCTCTCTGAAGACCGTGTGCAGGCTGACGTGGCAAAGCCTGACAGCGAAGAGGATGGCGCAACCTCGTGATCCGGCACTGGCTCTGTCTCGCAATCATCGCACTGCCCCAATGGGTCGGTGCCGTGACCTGCGAAGACACCAGCTTTGAGGGCAAGGGCATCACAGTTTGCACTGTTGATGCCACTCAGGATGATCTCCGGCTGTTCCTGCGCGACGATGAAGGTGCGATCCTTGGCCAATTTCGCGCGGTAGAGCGCGCGCTGGACGAAGGAAAAACCCTCGCGTTTGCCATGAATGCAGGCATGTATCACGCAGATCGCAGCCCTGTAGGCCACTACGTTCAAAGTCAGAATGAAGAGATGCGCCTGTTAACAGGGGCGAGTGTTGGCAACTTCGGGCTTCTCCCAAACGGCGTTTTCTGCATCACCGAGAACTCCGCAAGGGTCTATGAAACGCTCACGTTTGCGTCGCAAAAACCACACTGCCGTGATGCCACACAATCAGGGCCGATGCTGGTGATTGATGGCGCGCTGCACCCTCGTTTTTTGAAAGACAGCTCCTCAAAGTTTCTACGCAATGGCGTCGGCACGAGCCCCGATGGCAAAACCGCATATTTTGCCATCTCAAACACCGCCGTCACATTTCACGAGTTCGGACGCTTTTTCAGAGACGTGCTGAAAACGCCCAATGCGCTTTATTTTGACGGCAAAATCAGCCGCCTACACGCGCCCCAGCTTGATCGCTCTGATGCGGGTTTCTGGATGGGGCCAATCGTCGGTGTAACGGCGCCAGCACCACCCGCTACTGAATAATAGCGTCGCTCCATTCTTTGATGAACGTGCGCCGCTTGAGCGGATCAAGATATGTCATCAAGGCAGGTTCAAGCGTTATCGCCGATTGTCCGGATGCATCCGTGTTCGAGGTAAGCCTTGGAAGCGGAAAAGTTTCCGGCGACAGCAGAGCGGACTGCAAGTTAACGAGATGCCGCACAAATGCCTCAGCATCCCCACGAAGCGTGGTACCCACATGCACAAAAGCCGTACGCATCATGGTTGTTGGAAAGTCTGACGGCAGTATGACCTCGAGCTGATCTGAAACGGTTTCGCGCGCGTCGACGTAGCTCCCCAGCACATTATAGGCGACCAAAAGCTTGCCTGTTTCCAAGTCCTCGATCATCTCACCAGAGCAGCAATAGAGCTTTGCATTCAGCCCTCCCATGACCTCCATGAGTCGCCAAAAACTCTCGGACGCGCGCGCATCTTGTGTGGCAAAGAGATACCCAAGCCCAGACAGGCGCACATCATAGGTGCCCACCCGCCCGTCAAACAACTCCGGGCGCGCGCGCAAAGCCTGGATCAACTCCTGCCGCGACCTTGGAACGTCGCCATTCGGGAAAGCCGAACGGTTTACGACAACCGTCGCAGGCTCAGAGGTGAAGGCATACAGACTGTCGCGCCATTGGGCCCAATCCGGCACACCCAGATTGGCGATGGGAAGACCGTAGCCATCATTCACGAGCTTCAGCTGTAGGTCCATCGCACTGGATATAACCACGTCATACTCTGAGGGTTCCGCCCGAAAAATCTCATCAATTTGCGCGGTACCAATCACAAAATACTCGACCGCCAATCCCGGTTGTCTCTGCAGAAAGGACTCAATGATCGGCGCAAAGAATGAAGTATCCGTGCTCGACAGAACGCGCAGCGTGCGCGCGGGATTCGAAGCGCCAAAAACACTGCGATCCTCCCAGGTCTGCGCACCAACCAACATTGGGCAGAAGCACAGTATCAAACAGTAAATGTGACGCATGCCCCCCCCTCAGACCGATTTTCGAGCTGCAGGTCTCCGCCATGAGCTTCTGCAACATCTTGAGCGATGGTCAGGCCCAAACCGGAGCCAATTGTCCCCGTCGCATTGTCGCCGCGCAAAAATCGCGTCGCAAGGCGATCGATTTGATCCGGCGGAAAGCCTGGACCTTCATCCATGACCTGTACATGAGGCTGAGGCGCGGATTTCACTTCGATGATAATTTCACTCTCGACCGGCGAATACTTCAAAGCATTGTCCACAAGATTGCGCAGCGCATTTTGAAGCAAGATTGAATCCGCAGCGACCTTGACCTCAGGATCGCTCTTGACGGTCAAAGCGATGTCTTTCATTTCAGCGATTGGAGTCAACCGGATCACCAAATCCTGAACCAAGGCCACAAGATCCAGGCTTTCACGCTCAAGATGGTCAGCCCGAAAGGTGATCATCGCGTGATCCAGCAACTGCCCCGCCGCCCGGGAGCTTTCATCAATCGCGCGCACCATCGATCGCAGCGCTTGCCGGTTCTCCTCTCGCTCCACCCTTTGTAAGGTCGTTTCCGCATGGCTGCGTACCGTGGCCAAAGGGGTCCGCACCCGATGGGCTGCTTCGGCGATAAAGTCTTCCGACTGCGAGAGAGAGACACTCAAACGCGCCATAAAATTGTTGAGCGAAGACACCAATGGTCCCATTTCCAAAGGCACAGGCTGCGCAACTGGTGTCAGATCTTTGGGACCACGCCGGGTGATGGAGTTGGTCAGGCGTTCCAGTGGGCGAATGGTTGTCGAAGTAGCCCAAGAAGCAACAAGGACCGACAACACAAAGAACCCTGCCCCGAAATAAGCGACGTTCAACGAAATCCGATTAAGCGTCACCTGCAACGCTTCTTGGGTTTGTGCGACGGCAACTGTCACCAGCGTGCGCGCATCTGCGCCCACCAATGTGCGCGACGCTGAAGCGATCCGAACATCTGAACCGCGCATATCCCCTGACACGTGGACAACATCTGCGCCAATGGTCTGCTCAGCTTGAGGCAAAGTGTCATAGCCGGAAAGTAATGTGCCGTCCTGATGGATGGCATAAAAAACGCGGTCGTCCTGATCTGTGCTGAGAATGGAAAAAGCAGCATAGGGGAAGTCCACCTCTACCAACCCATCGCGCAAAACAGCTGCATCCAGAATCGAGGTTACGGAAGCTTCAAGGATGCGGTCCTGCCCCTGTTGGGCGATCTGCGCGGCATAGCTGCGCACAACCAGAAAGAGGAGGACAGCCAAGCCCGCTGCGCCCCCAATCAGAGTCAGCGCAAGCCTCGCCCGCAAGGAGCCAGAGACATTGGCCTTCTCACGCATGGTCAAGCCGATATCCAAGGCCACGTAAGGTTGTAATTTGCAAGCTGGATGGTTCAAGGTGTCGCCTCAGACGCCCGATATAGACCTCTATCGCATTTTCGGAGACGTCTTCGTCATAGGAAAACAGCCTGTCAGCGAGTTTTGCTTTTGAGAAGATCTGCCCGGGAGCGTTGATCAGCAACTCCAACAAACGCAGCTCTCTGTTACGCAGGGTGACCACTTTTGTTCCGACCTTGAGCTGTCCAGCGACAGGATCAAGCATCACATCACCGAGCTGAACCGACGGCTGCGCATGACCGGCATTGCGCCGCAAGACCGCACGGCATCGTGCTTGCAGTTCTTCGTGGTCAAAGGGTTTGGTCATGTAGTCATCCGCGCCCAAATCCAGCATGCTGATTCGATCACTCACTTGCGAGCGCGCTGTTAGAACGATGACCGGCGTGTCATTTTTTCCCGCGCGGTGCTGCTTGAGAAAGGCGCGGCCATCGCCATCCGGCAGCATGATATCCAGCAGAATGAGATCATAGTCGCCGGTGTCCACAAAAGCCGAGGCATCTGCAATTTTATCCGCATGATCAACGACATGACCATCCATTTGCAGCCGCGCGCAAACGGCATTGGCCAAATCGTGGTTGTCTTCGACCAACAGGAACTTCATCGGGGATCGGCCTTTCTTCGCCCATGACAGGTTTGTGACAGGTTGCAATGTTTGAGTTGCCCCAACTGAGCCAGCTTTCGGACAGTTGTCAAATTGGGAGGAAAATATGTTGAAATTTGACATGGGCCGTCGCGCCCTTATGGCGACGGCTGTCGCCGCAATGGCCTTTGCCGGTCCTGCGCTTGCAGACGGGCACAAAGTTGTGGACAGCATCCACTTTCTGATCCCCGGGGGCGCCGGTGGCGGCTGGGATGGCACCGCGCGCGGCACAGGCGAGGCCCTGACCAAAGCGGGTATCGTGGGCAACGCATCTTATGAAAACATGTCCGGTGGCGGTGGCGGCAAAGCCATCGGCTACCTGATCGAAAACGCCGACAGCAACCACGGCACCCTGATGGTGAACTCGACCCCAATCGTGATCCGCTCCCTGACCGGCGTGTTCCCGCATAACTTCCGTGACCTGACCCTCGTCGCGGGAACCATTGGCGACTATGCCGCCATCGTTGTGGGCAAAGACAGCCCGATCAACTCCATGGACGACCTGCTGGCGGCCTATGACGCGGATCCATCCGCAACCGCGATTGGCGGCGGCTCTGTACCGGGCGGCATGGACCACCTCGTTGCAGCCATGGTGATGGAATCGGCCGGAAAAGACGCACTGGGGGTGAAATACATCCCATATGACGCAGGTGGCAAAGCCATGGCGGCGCTGCTGTCTGGTGAAATCGCGGCACTTTCCACCGGTTTCTCTGAAGCGGTTGATCTGTCAAATGCGGGTGAAGTCAAAATCATTGGCGTGACCTCTGATGACCGTGTTTCGGCAGCCCCGGATGCCAAAACCATGAAAGAACAAGGCATCGACACCTCCTTTGTGAACTGGCGCGGATTCTTCGCGGCGCCGGGCCTGCCAGAAGACAAACTTGCGATGTACCAAGACGCCATCGGCAAGATGTATGACACCAACGAGTGGGAAGACGTTCGCGCCCGCAACGGCTGGGTCAACATCCACAACAATGGCGCAGATTTCCAGAGCTTCCTTGAGGAGCAGGAAAAAGTCATTGGCGATCTGATGAAGAAGCTCGGCTTCCTCTAAGGTCAACTTCTCACGTTACATAGGGCAGAGCGGTCAGCCGCTCTGCCTTCCTTTCATCAAAAGATGCAGGAGGGCTGAATGGCTCTTGATCGTTGGATCGCACTGATCCTGCTCGGCATTTGCCTGATCTATGGCTACGCCGCATGGTTCACGATGGATGGCAGTCTTGCGCCGTTCATGAGACGCAACCCCATTTGGCCCAGCACGTTCCCAAAACTGCTGTCCATCTTTGGCATCATCGCCTCGTCCATTATTCTCCTTGGCTTTGAAAAAAGTGAGGCCAAAGAGGCGGACATCGATTACCGCCGCCTACATGAGTACAAACTCGGCCAAGCAATCATTCTGCTCGCGCTGATGGTGGCCTATGCGCTGTTGCTGCGCCCTGCAGGATTTATCCTCTCCACAAGCGGCTTCCTGATTTTTGGCTCTTTCATACTTGGCGAGCGCAAATGGCACATCATGGTGCCTGTTGCTGCCATCGCCACCCTAATCGTCTGGTATCTCGTCCAAGAAGTGCTTGGCATCTATATGCGCCCGCTGCCGGGCTTTATCGGAGGCTGACATGCTTGAAGGACTTCTGATCGGCCTCCAAACGGCCTTCTCTCTGCAAAACCTCTTGATGGTCATTGGCGGCTGTCTGATCGGCACTTTCATCGGCATGCTGCCGGGTCTTGGCCCCATGTCGATCATCGCCATCATGATCCCCGTCGCCATCTCTATGGGCGATCCTTCTGCCGCGCTGATCCTGCTTGCAGGTGTGTATTACGGCGCGATCTTTGGCGGCTCGACCTCTTCCATTCTGCTCAACGCGCCGGGGGTCGCCGGCACGGTGGCCTCAAGTTTTGACGGCTACCCCATGGCCAAACAGGGCAAAGCAGGCAAAGCGCTGACCATCGCCGCCATCGCGAGCTTTGCGGGCGGCACTATTGGCGCGCTCCTGCTGATGATCTTTGCTCCCATGCTCTCCTCTGTTGCGCTGCTCTTTCACTCTGCGGAGTACTTCGCTCTGATGGTCGTCGGCCTCTCCGCGATCGCAGCCTTTGCCGGCACTGGTCAGGTGGCCAAAGCGCTGATGATGACGGTGCTGGGCCTGATGATGGCCACGGTCGGTGAAGGTGCGCTGTTCAACCTGCCCCGCTTCACCATGGGCATTATGGACCTGCAATCGGGTTTCGGCTTTATCACACTTGCCATGGCGATGTTTGCCTTGCCAGAAGCTCTGTTCCTGGTGCTCAAACCCCGCGTTGCCAAAGAGGGCGGCGAAGGTGAGATCAAAGATCTGCGCATCTCTCGTGACGAAGCCAAGGCCATCACGCCAGTGATTGGGCGTCAGTCAATTCAGGGCTTCTTTATCGGTGTTCTGCCCGGCGCGGGCGCCACTATCGCGAGCTTCCTTGGCTACGCGGTGGAGCGCAACATCGCTCCCAAAGAAGAACAGGCGCAATTCGGCAAAGGCGCCATCAAAGGGCTCGCCGCGCCAGAAACCGCCAACAATGCGGCTTGCACCGGCTCCTTCGTGCCATTGCTCACACTGGGTATTCCCGGCTCAGGCACCACAGCAATTCTGCTCGGAGCTCTAATCGCGCTCAACGTCACCCCGGGCCCGCGCCTGATGATAGACGAGCCACAGGTGTTCTGGGCGGTGATCATGTCGATGTTCATTGGCAATCTGGTCCTGCTGGTCCTGAACCTGCCGCTGATCCCCTATATCGCCAAAGTCCTCTCGGTCCCGCGCAACTACCTGATCCCCTTCATTTTGTTCTTCACCTTGATGGGGGCCTATATCGGGCAGAACAACGCCACCGAGCTGCTGATCCTTGTGGGTTTCGGCGTCTGTGCCACCGCACTGCGCTTTGCGGATTACCCGCTTGCCCCGTTGCTGATCGGCTTCATCCTTGGGGGCATGCTGGAGGACAACTTCGCCCGCTCCATGCAGCTCTATGATGGCATTGCCTTCATCTGGGAACGCCCGATGACACTGGGCCTTTTGGTCATCGCAGCCCTGCTGGTGCTGCTGCCAAGTTACCGCGCCCGCCGTGCTCGCTTGCGGGCTCAAGGTGTGGCAGACGGCGATTGATGCATCCCCCGCCGCAAAAAACAAAAGGCCGCCAAAACGCTCGGCGGCCTTTTCATTTTGGTCCGGCGCTACGCTGCAGAGAACCCCGCATCCAGCGCTGACAGGATCGTGTCGACCTCAGTTTCCGAGATCGTCAGCGGTGGTGACATGAGGATATTGTGCATCCCAAGCCGCACCATCGCCCCGGCCTGATAAGTCGCCTCATGTATCTTTTTCATGGTCGCCATATCCATCGGTGTTTTCGCCGCTTTGTCAGAGACAAGCTCAATCCCTGTCATCAACCCATGACCGCCGCGAATGTCACCAATGATGTCATGTTTCCCCGCCAGCTTTTTGACACCTTCATACAGCTGTGTGCCCCGCGCGGCGGCATTGGTTTTCAGATCAAGCCGCGTGGTTTCTGCCAGACAGGCCACCACTGCGGCAGAGCCAACAGGATGCGCCGAATAGGTATAGCCGTGGAAAATCCCGGCCTCGCCGCTCTCGTCCTTCTCAAACACATCCGCAACCTTGTCGCCCACCAGACAGGCCCCCACAGGGAAATAGCCCGATGTGATCCCCTTGGCTGTGGTCATCATATCCGGCTGCACCCCCCAATGGCGCGCACCAGACCAGTCGCCGGTGCGGCCAAAGCCGGTGATCACCTCATCAGAAATCAACAGGATGCCGTGGCGGTCACAAATCTCGCGCATCAGGCCCATAAAGCTCGCATCCGGCACAATCACGCCGCCCGCGCCTTGGATCGGCTCCATGATAAAGGCGGCAATGGTGTTGGCTCCCTGAAAGGCGATCTCATCCTCAAAGGCCGCTGCGATGTTCTGTGCCAGCTGCGCCGGGTCGGTTTCATTGAACGGATTGCGATAGGTATAGGGGCTCGGCAGGTGGAAACAGCCGGGCAGCAGTGGCTCATAGTTGATGCGGAACCGGTTGTTGCCATTCACCGACGCACCACCAAAATGCGTGCCGTGATAGCCTTTCTTCAGCGACAGGAATTTGGTCCGGGTCGGCTCGCCCCGCAGACGGTGATACTGCCGCGCCAGACGCAGGGCGGTCTCCACACTGTCGGAGCCGCCGGATGTGAAAAACACCCGTGTCATGCCATCCGCGTCGAAGAATTCGCGCACCGCATATGAGGCTTCAATTGCCGCCGGATTGGAGGTGCCCGCAAAGGCCGAATAATACGGCAAATCATAAAGCTGCTTGGCAATCGCCTCTTTCACCACATCGTTGGAATAGCCGAGGTTCACACACCACAGACCACCCACAGCATCCACCGTGGAATGCCCTTCCAGATCGGTGATGTTCACTCCCTCGGCGCTCTTGATGATTTTGGGGGCGTGGTTCTGCATGTCCCCCGGTGCGCCCATCGGATGCCACAGATGGCGGGCGTTGTTCTCTTTCAGAAAGTTGTCGTCTTTCATGTTGGTGCTCCCGTTGATGGCACAGCTGTGTCCTGTGCGTCGATTCAATAATTTGATCAAATTATGAAACCACGGTCGGTGAGTGTCCAGTAAGAGAGCGACATCTCAACGGATTTTAGTGGAGCAAAAACGACCAACTGAAACCCGCAATCTCGGTGGTAGAATCAAACGAGAACATGCTACATTTCGTAACATGCCTGTGGATAACCCCAATATAAGCCCCTCAAACGCGCCAACGCAGCCCGTAATCCGCCAACTTGACGATGCCGCGATCAACCGGATCGCTGCTGGTGAAGTTGTCGAACGTCCTGCTTCTGCAGTCAAAGAACTCGTGGAAAACGCCATTGATGCCGGTGCCACACGCATTGAGATTGCCTATGCGGACGGCGGCAAAACCCTGATCCGCATCACCGATGACGGCTGCGGCATCACCGAGGCGCAGCTGCCGCTGGCGCTGTCACGCCATGCCACCTCCAAGATCGACGGCAGTGACCTCTTGGATATTCACACCTTTGGCTTTCGCGGCGAGGCCCTGCCCTCGCTTGGGGCGGTTGGACGCTTGACCATCACCAGCCGCGTGGGCCGCGCCCCTGCGGCCAGTATTACGGTGGAAGGCGGAGCCATGGGGCCCGTCAAGCCAGCCGCGCTCTCAAGCGGTACCATCGTTGAATTGCGCGACCTGTTTTATGCCACTCCTGCCCGCCTTAAATTCATGCGCAGCGACCGTGCGGAGGCGCAGGCGATCACCGATGTGGTCAAACGTCTGGCCATGGCAGAGCCGTTTATCGGCTTCACCCTGCGCGACGTCACCGGCGGCGGCGAAGGGCGCATCTCTTTCCGCGCAGAGGCTGAAAGCGGAGACCTCTTTGACGCGCTGCATGGCCGACTGGCGCGGATTCTAGGCAAGGAATTTGCCGAAAACGCGCTCAAGATTGATGCAGAGCGCGAAGGCCTGCGCCTCATTGGCTATGCCGCCTTGCCGACCTATTCGCGCGGCTCCTCTGTAGCGCAATATCTCTTTGTGAATGGCCGCCCTGTGAAGGACAAGCTGCTGGTTGGTGCGCTACGTGGGGCCTATTTTGACTACCTCAGCCGCGACCGCCATCCGGCAGCAGCGCTGTTCATCGACTGCGACCCGCATCTGGTGGATGTGAACGTCCACCCCGCCAAATCCGAGGTCCGCTTTCGCGACCCCGGCATGGCCCGCGGCCTGATTGTCTCCAGCCTGCGCCATGCCTTAGCCGAAGCGGGACACCGCGCCTCGAGCACCGTTGCCGGGGCCACGCTTGACGCCTTCCGCCCCGAACCGATGGGCGCACTGGGCGCTTCACCGCAAGCATCGCCTGCAGGCCCGGCGCGCGTTTATCAAATGGATCGCCCCTCTCTGAGTGCGCGCACCGCCGCCTACCAAGCTCAAGCGCCCTTTCCACAAATTCCTGTGGTTCAGGAGCCGGGCTTTGCTGATCTCAGCGAATCCTATAGCGCACGTGTGGAGCCCATTGAGGCGCTCGACACTCCACAGGTGTCCCCCGCCGAGGGCCTGCCTTTAGGTGCAGCCCGCGCGCAAGTCCATGAGAACTACATCGTGGCCCAGACCGAAACTGGCATGGTGATTGTCGATCAACACGCCGCACACGAGCGTCTGGTCTACGAAAAACTCAAGCGCCAGATGGCGGAAAACGGCGTCGCCGCACAGGCGCTGCTGATCCCCGAAATCATCGAGCTTTCCGAGGGCGATTGCGCCCGCATTCTGGCGGTCGCTGCGCCCCTGTCCAATCTGGGCCTCACCATCGAAGCCTTTGGCGGCGGCGCCGTTGCGGTGCGCGAAACCCCGGCGTTGCTGGGCGAAGTCAACGCTCGCGCCATGGTGCTCGACATTCTGGACGAGCTGGACGAAGACGGCGACACCATGCTGGTGCAGGCCAAGCTGGAAGCCATCCTCAGCCGCGTGGCCTGTCACGGCTCAATCCGCTCAGGCCGCCGCATGCGCGCCGAAGAAATGAATGCACTCTTGCGCGAAATGGAAGCCACGCCGCACTCCGGCCAATGCAACCATGGGCGCCCCACCTATGTGGAATTGAAACTGGCCGACATCGAGCGGCTGTTTGGACGAACATGATGACCGAACTGACCACTTTGCTTGCCAATTCTGACACCGCGCTGCTCTATCTTCTGGGCGGCATGAGCTTTGCCGTGGCGCTGCTGTTTGTGCTCCTGCGCAACACGGCACAGAACCGCGCGGCCCAGACAGAGGCCTTTATTGCCCAGCACATGGGCCAGATGGCGCAACGAGTAGATCAGCTCGCCACCGGTCAGGCACAGCTTGATGGCGGCCTGCGCGCGCAAGCCCAATCGCAAAGCCAGATCGCCACACTGATGGAACAACGCCTTGGCGAAGTGCAGGTCAACATGCACGAGAACCTCGCCAAAGTGCAGCGCAGCACCGGCGAAAACCTCGCCACCATGCAGCAGAAAATGTCAGACACGCTGGCCGCCCAACAGCTACAGTTGCAGGAAAACCTCTCCAACATGCAGATGCGCACCGGCACCGCGCTCAACGACATGCAGGAGAAGCTCAACACCTCCCTCATGGGCAACGCCAAACAGACCGCCACATCGCTGACCCAGCTGCAGGAACGTCTGCAAACCATCGACAAGGCGCAGGAGAACATCACCCGCCTGTCCGGTGACGTGCTCAGCCTGCAAGACATTCTCTCAAACAAGCAGACCCGTGGTGCCTTTGGTGAAATCCAGCTGAACGACATCGTTTCCAAAGCCCTGCCCAGCGACAGCTACGCGCTGCAACATACGCTCTCGAATGGTAAGCGCGCCGACTGTTTGATCCATCTGCCCAACCCGCCGGGCCCAATCGTGATCGACAGCAAATTCCCGTTGGAAGCCTATGAGGCCATGCTGCGCTCAGAAACTGAGGCAGAGCTCAAAGCCGGTATCCAGCTGTTCAAGACGTCGGTGCGCAAACACATCAAGGATATTTCGGAAAAATACATCCTTGAGGGGGAAACCGCGGATGGCGCGCTGATGTTTCTGCCAAGCGAAGCGATTTACGCAGAGTTGCACGCCAAGTTCCCGGAGCTAGTGCATGAAGGTTTCACAGCGCGCGTCTGGATCGTCTCGCCAACCACCTGCATGGCCACGCTCAACACCATGCGCGCGATTCTGAAAGACGCCCGTATGCGCGAACAGGCCGGTGCCATCCGCAAAGAGCTTGGCATGCTCTATGCCGATGTTGATCGACTGGGCACGCGGGTGGAAAATCTGGATCGTCACTTCGGACAGGCTGCCAAGGACATCAGCGAAATCAAGATTAGCGCTGACAAAGCTGGGCGTCGCGCACGTCGGCTGGATAACTTCGACTTCGAAGAGCTCGCTCAAACTGAGGAAAGCAAGGTGGTACCGTTGACCAAGGCCGATCCCTAAGCCTGTTGCCACCCAGTTCTTAGTGCAGGCCAAAAAGACGACTTTGCGCCATATCAAAGACTCTCTCCCATTCGGATGCGCATTCTTCTGACAACACATTAGGAGACGCAAAATGCTTGAAATTTCAGCCTGGAAAGTGGCGCAAGTGGTTCTGATGTCGCGCGAACTTGATCGTGCCGAAGGAGAATTGCGCGCCTTTATCGACCGTTTGAACGAAGACGAACAGGCCAGCCTTGTGGCGGTGATGTGGATCGGCCGGGACAGTTTTTCCGCCGAAGATCTCGAAGAGGCCATCATGACCGCCAAGAGCGAAAAGACCGTGCCAACCGCAGATTATCTGCTCGGCTCGCCGCATGTGTCCGATCACCTAGAAAACGGCATGGAAGAGCTCGGTCTCTCGCTCAGCGCAGAAGAAGATGATCTGATCCGGCGCGGCTGATCACGCCAACGCTTGCGGCTTCAACCAGGCCTCCAGATAAGTTTCCAACCGCGCCCGGGGTGCGGTTGCACTGTGCAGCGCACAAAACACCAGAGACACCGCCTGAATGGCAAAGGCCTGAACCCCCTCTGCCTGTAGCTCCACAGAAATGTCTTTGCGAAACGGGCGGTCCCTCAGCCAGTGCGCCACAACCTCCGCATGGCGGCCAAATGTCTTGGCAATCGCGCCGATCTCACTGTTGGCCGCCGCGCCAGAGTGGCGCAGGATCACATCAAACACATAGCGCTCACAGCTCATGAACGCGGTCAGCGGCATAAGCGCATCCACCATCTCGGCAATTGACTTGGGCGGCGCAAGCGCTTCCAGCTGATCCAGATGTCGGTCAATCTCCGCGCCGATCAGCTGATCCATCAAGGCGTCTTTGTCTTTGAAATGCGCAAAAAACGTGCCCTTGGCCACGCCTGCGCGCAACACCACCTCCTCCACCCGCATGGCCTCATAGCCCCCCTCAGAAATGATATCGGTTGCCGCCGCCAAAAGCTTGGCGCGGGTTTTCAGGGTACGGGATTGGACAGCTCTGCTCATGCGGCTTTCTGGCACGAAAACTGACTGGGGTCAAATTTTAATTGACCACGGTCAGTTTTTTGCACGATAAATGTGACCACGGTCAATATTGAGGAGAATCACCATGACCCGGAAACGCATTTTCATATTGAACGGCCACCCGGCCGAAGCCTCGCTGACGGGCGCTGTGGCACAATCCTACGCAACCGCAGCGAAAACCGCCGGCCACGAAGTGCGCCTCACCAATCTGCATGATCTGGAGTTTGATCCGGATTACGGCTTTGGCGGCTATGTGAACCAAAAGCCGCTGGAGGCGGATCTGGAAACCCTGCTGCAAGACATCGAATGGGCTGAACATGTGGTGGTGGCCACGCCGATGTGGTGGGGCGGGCTGCCTGCCAAACTCAAAGGGGTGTTTGACCGCGCCTTCCTGCCGGGCCGCACCTTTGACACGCGCAGCACCACAAAACTCGGTCTGCCTGCCCCGCTGCTCACCGGGCGCACCGGGCGCGTGCTTCTGCTGTCAGACACGCCAGGCTGGTTCTTCCGCCTGTTTTATCGCAACGCTCTGATTGTGCAGATCCAGCAGCAAATTCTGGAGTTTGTCGGCATCAAACCGGTCAAAGTCACGCAATTCACCGGCGCCAGCCACCCCAAGGCCGGTGTCGCAGACAAATGGATCAAACGCGCCGCCAAAATCGGCGCAGAGGCGGCCTGACCGCACAAAAAAACGGGCCTGAGAGTGCTCCCCTCAGGCCCGCCGCAATGTCATTTAGAAACCATCACGCTTTGTGATCGACGATTTCCATATGCTGCGCCAGGGTGCTGATGTGGCCCAGCCAGCTCTCAAACAGCGCAGGCTCTGACGGCGCGGCATGCACACCCGGTGCAAGTGCCCCCTCCAGTACAGACTCAATCGCCAGCGACACCGGAATAGACACAAGCCGCGCCATCGCCGTGCCACGCTCATCGCCCCAGGCATCCATCGCATAGGTCTTGTGATAGACCTCCGCGCCGTCTTTCTCCGCCTTGAGCCCCACACAGAGGATCACCCGGTCAGGCTCCCCTTCGTCATAGGCATTCTCGGCCCAGAACTGATCGGACATCTCTTTCAGACGCGCATCGCCTTCCGGCCCGCTCAGGGTCTCAATCTCGCGGAACACATCACCCCAGGCCTCAGCCCAACCGTTCAGCCGCAGCGTACCGCGCACGAACTCTTTCACCTTCCAATCCGGATCAAACTTATAGTCTTCCATAAACGGAATGCTGTCACGGTTCGGATACACCTCAAAGCTCTCCGGCGTAGCCAGCGGCGCCTCATAGCTCGAAATCGCATCCCACGGGCGGTTCACATCAAACGGCTGCCCATCGCGGATCGAGCGGGACGGTGAACGCAGCGCCTTCAGCACACCCAGCGGCGACCAGCTGAATTTATAGCGAAACGGGTTGGCATGTTTGGGCACACCACCACAGTAGCTGATAAAGCTCAGAGTGTTGTCGGCATCAAACGCCTCAGAACCGCGGTAATCCGCCACCAGCGCATGCGCCATCAGGTGGTCAATCCCGGGATCGAGCCCCACCTCATTCACACAGGCCACACCAGCCGCCTTGGCCTTGGCGTCCAGCGCTTTCATCTCCGGCGCAATATAAGACGAGCTCACAAAATGCGCGTCTTTGGAAATGCACAGTTCCGCCAGTGGCACATGCCAGTCGCCGGGCAACATGGACACCACCACATCGCCTTTGGCCAGCACAGCGCCAAGCGTGTCAATGTCAAACGCACGGATATCCTGGGTCAGATCGCCCACCGCCTCCTGCGCTTTTTCCACCGTCCGGTTCCACACAGTCACCTCACGCCCTGCGTCAATCAGGCGGCGCAGGCCGGGAATGGCCGACAGGCCGGTGCCACACCAATGAATGGTCATCTCTTTTCTCCCCTCAAAGGTCTTTTCTTCACAAATCTTTGGAATGCGTGATGAAATCTGCTTCCGCGCGGGTCCACACGCCACCGCCCAGATCATCCAATGTCATCAAGGTCTCAAGCAGCTGCGCCGCATAATCTTCCGAGCTTTCCACCGGCAACATGGAGGGCAGATTGTCAATCGCCATCACATCCAGCACCGGATCCGGCGCCACCCGCAGCGCAGGCGCGTCCCATGTGGTGGCCCGATCATAAACAGGCACAGGGTTGTAATCACTGTCCGGATCACAGGCCACATCGCCAATCGCCGTCAGCTGCCGTGCCGCGCCCAGCGCCTCCTGCGGCACAAAAACAGGAGTGCCGGGCCGCGCAAAAATACAGTTCAGAAACAGATCATGCGCCAGAATTTCCGGGAACGACCCGCCAGAGGCGGTCTCTGCCATATCCCATTTGGTCACATCACAGCCCATCGCCGTCAGCAGATCTGCCGCCCCGGTGCCCACACGGCCCAGCGCCCCGATCACAATCGCAGAGGGGCGCGTCGCGCCCAGCGCATCCAGCTCCGCGCCAAGATCTGCCAGCAACGCCTCTTTGCCACCATAAACCCCAACCGGGCCGCAAATTTCGCCACGCTGCTGCGCCGCCCAGCTCTTGAGCGTCACCGCCGCCCCGGCATAACCGGCCCAATAGCCAAAAGCGGCCACACGACGCCCGGCCTCATCCACCAGATATTCAAGGTCATACAATGTGCCGCCACCAGCCTTAAAACGCTTGAGCAGCGCAACACCAGAGTGCTGTCCTTTGAAAGCATGGCCAAACATGATGTGGCGATGCGGCAAAGGCGTGCCGTCTTCTGGCAACTCTTTAAGGCCGAAGATAATGGCGTCCTTGGGGGCCTCAGGCCAGCTGTTCTCCGCGGCAATCTCACAGCCTGCGGCTTCGTAACCCTCAATCCCGATTGCACGAACTGAGCTTTCCTCGACAGTCACACGGATGCCTTTGTCGATCAGAGCTTTTGCCCCGTCCGGCGTCAGCCCGACCCGTTCCTCATTCGGCCGTTGTTCGGCCCGTACCCAAAGATGTGTCATCTCGGCTCCCCTGATAGTCGCGCTTCCATAGATCAGCCCACTGCGCCAATGACAAGAGGCGGGGCAGATCCCGCAATTTCCGGGTGGCGGTGCGGAGGGCTGCATGGCACAACAGGGCCAAGCAAAAAAGAGGAACGCGAGATGGGTTTTGGCAAAGGATGTCACCTGCATCTGATCGACGGATCGGCTTTCATTTTCCGGGCCTATCACGCCCTGCCACCGCTCACCCGCAAATCCGACGGGCTGCCAATTGGCGCGGTCTCCGGTTTCTGCAACATGCTGCAGCGCTATATCGAAGACAATTCCGGCCCCGACGCCCCCACCCATGTGGCGGTGATCTTTGACTATTCCGGCAAGAGCTTCCGCAATGATCTCTATGATCAGTACAAAGCCAACCGCCCCCCCGCGCCCGAAGATCTGGTGCCCCAGTTCCCACTGACCCGTGATGCCACGCGCGCGTTCAATATTGCCTGCAAAGAGATCGAGGGCTTTGAAGCGGATGACATCATCGCCACACTGGCCTGCCAAGCCCGCGAAGCCGGCGGGCGTTGCACCATCATCAGCTCTGACAAAGATCTGATGCAGCTGGTGGGGGATGGCGTTGAAATGCTCGACGCGATGAAAAACAAACGCATCGACCGCGACGGCGTGCATGAGAAATTCGGCGTTGGCCCCGAACGGGTTGTGGACGTGCAGGCGCTGGCCGGGGACAGTGTCGACAACGTGCCCGGTGCGCCCGGCATCGGCATCAAAACCGCCGCTCTGCTGATCAATGAATATGGCTCGCTCGAAGCGCTGCTGGACCGCGCCGAAGAGATCAAACAGCCCAAGCGCCGCCAGACCCTGATCGAGAAACGCGACCAGATCGAACTGTCCAAAAAGCTCGTGCAACTGGATTGCGACATGACGCTTGATTTCACGCTTGATGATCTTGAAGTGCAGGATGCCGAGCCTGACACGCTGCTGGGCTTCCTTGCTGATATGGAGCTGCGCACCCTTCTGAAACGCGCCGCAGACAAACTGGGTGTTGCCGCTCCCACCGTGCCGGAACCCGCCACCTCTGCCGCCGCAACGGTGCAGGACAGCCCTGAGGATCTGCCGTTTGCCGCAGAAAAATACGAATGGGTCCGGGATCGCGAAGCGCTGAATCGCTGGATCGCAGCGATCATGAAACGCGGCTATGTCGCTGTGGACACGGAGACCAACTCGCTCAATGAGATGGTCGCGGAGCTCGCGGGCATCTGTCTTTCCGTTGAGCCGGGCGAGGCCTGCTACATCCCTGTGGGTCACAAAAAGGGGGCTACCGATGATCTCTTTGGTGGCGATGAGCCGCAAGAAGGGCAAATGCCTATCAATGAGGTGCTCAACGCACTGAAACCGGTGCTGGAAGACGCCTCTGTTCTGAAAATCTTCCAGAACGCCAAATACGACTGCAAGGTTTTCGCCAACTACAACATCGCAGTCGCCCCGATTGATGACACCATGCTGCTCAGCTACGCGCTGCATGCAGGCGAGCACAACCACGGCATGGATGCGCTGAGCGAGCGTTATCTCAGCCATCAGCCGATCCCGATCAAATCCCTGCTTGGCACTGGCAAAAGCGCGATCACCTTTGACAAAGTTGCGATTGAAGATGCCGTTAAATACGCTGCAGAAGACGCCGACATCACATTGCGCCTGTGGAAACTCTTCAAACCCAAACTGCACCAGCGACAAGTCACAAGTGTATACGAGACGCTAGAACGTCCTTTGGTACCTGTGCTTGCACAAATGGAACGGCATGGCGTCAAGGTGGATCGCGACACGCTAAGCCGCATGTCCAATGCCTTTGCTCAGAAGATGGCTGGGCTTGAGGCCGAAATCCATGAGCTCGCAGGACGTAGCTTCAACGTTGGTAGCCCAAAACAGCTCGGTGAGATCCTGTTTGATGAAATGGAATTGCCCGGCGGCAAGAAGGGTAAAACCGGTGCTTATGCAACCGGGGCTGACGTGCTGGAAGATCTTGCGACGGAACACGCCATGCCGGGCCTTGTGCTCGATTGGCGCCAGCTCAGCAAGTTGAAGTCGACCTACACCGACGCACTTCAGGAACATATCAACGCAGACACAGGTCGTGTGCACACCTCTTATGTACAGACTGGAGCCAACACCGGGCGTCTCGCCTCCTCCGATCCTAACTTGCAGAATATTCCCATCCGCACTGAGGAAGGCCGCCGCATCCGCGAAGCCTTTGTGGCCGAAGAGGGCAAAACCCTGATCTCGCTCGACTACTCTCAGGTGGAGCTGCGCCTCCTCGCGCATATCGCGGACATCGATGCGCTCAAAACCGCCTTCCGGGAGGGGCTCGACATTCACGCAATGACGGCCTCGGAGGTCTTTGGCGTGCCGATGGAAGAGATGACCAGCGAGGTGCGTAGCCGCGCCAAGGCCATCAACTTTGGCGTCATTTATGGCATCTCAGGCTTCGGCCTGGCTCGTAATCTGCGCATCCCGCGTGGCGAGGCACAGGATTTCATAAACCGCTACTTTGAACGCTTCCCTGGTATTCGCACTTATATGGATGAGACCAAAGAGTTTGCCAAAACTCATGGCTATGTGCAGACGCTATTTGGCCGCAAAATCCACACGCCTGAAATCAACGCAAAAGGTCCGCGTGCGAGCTTTGCCTATCGCGCTGCGATCAATGCGCCGATCCAAGGTACTGCCGCTGATATCATACGTCGCGCGATGATTCGTATGCCCGCCGCGATCCAAGGCCTGCCAGCCAAAATGCTGCTGCAGGTGCATGACGAACTGATCTTTGAAGTGGACGATAGCGCGGTTGACGAAACCATTGCTGTGGCACGAGAGGTCATGCAAAACGCGACCGAACCCGCAATCAAGCTGGATGTGCCGCTCATCGTAGATGCGGGGCGAGGAACCAATTGGGCTGAGGCGCATTAAGCGCCTCTGCTCTGCTATCCTTCTAAACCGGTGTCCTTCAGGCGAGCCAATCCAAGCCCTGCTCGGTTCGTTTGAGGGGATTATATTCAGCACTCACAGTGCCCTGAAACCCGCTTGCGTCCAGCATCTCGAAAAATGCCGGATAATCAAAGTGCTTGTTTTTGAGCGGCTCGTGACGATCCGGCAATCCACCTATCTGAATGTGCTTCACGCGCGCCTTGTGCTTCTCCCAGCAGGCCAGAGCGTCGCCGTGGATACGATGGGCGTGGTAGGTGTCGAATTGAAGCGCCAAATTGGGGGCATTCACTTCGTCCAAGATATCTGCCGCTAAGTCAAAATCATTTAAGAAGTAGCCCGGCATATCGACGTCGTTGATCGGCTCGATCGTCAGCTGTTGCCTGGGAGCGAAGGCGCAGGCCCACTTCAGATTCTCGACAAAAGTCTCGCGCGCCAGAGCTCCGCTCGCCGCCCCTGCCATAATATGCACCACATCTGCCTGAAGCACCTCCGCATATCGCAGAGTTCGACGAAAATCGCGTTGGAACCGCTCAGACAGCCCCGGGACAGCAGCAAACCCTCGTTCTCCACCGGTATAGTTGGGCGGAGGGCAGTTGATCAGCGCCAGTGAGAGCCCGTTACGCACCAACTCGCGACGCGTTTCCGGTGCAGGGACATCATAAGGAAACAGCACCTCTACACGGTCAAACCCAGCCTCAGCAGCGGCTTCATAGCGCTCAAGCTCCGGAAACTCGGTGAACAGCATCGTCAGATTGGCGGCAAATTTCGGCATGTTTTCCTCCTGCTCACGCGGAGTATTCCAGCTTTCAGACCAATCAAACAGTCTGAATTTAAGTGCTTTTTAGCGGTATCGGCAGGATATTGCCTCAACGCAATGCGCTTGAAGGCAAGAAGGGAAAAAACACGCCAGACGACATGACCCCAAACTGGCTTTCTCCATCCACTTCCTGATGCTCTGCTAACTCCACAAGGCGATAAAACGCCTTGCGCGTTATCCGCGCCTCCAAGTTAGCCCGCACGGTCACATACGGGCTTGGTTCTGCGCTCTCCGGGTCGATCTCAACCCGGATCGGATTGTCCGGACCAGCAATCACGTTATCGCCGACGTGGGTTTCAAATGTGAGCGTCTGATCGGCACCCCTGCTACTGACTTCAAAATCTTCGGCCACAAAAGGCACGTCTTCTACCGTGATGCCGACTTTTTCGACAGGCGTGACCAGCACATAGTTGTCACCATCCTTGCGCAAGATGTTTAAAAAAAGCCGGACCATGGCTGGTCTATTGATTGGGCTGCCCTGATAGTACCAAGTGCCGTCGCGCGCGATACGCATATCAAGATCACCACAATGAGGTGGGTTCCACAGATGCACAGGCGCTGGGCCACGTCCTTTGGCGGCGGCATTGGCTGAGCTGGCGATGGTGTCTGCAGTTACTTTCACAGGAAATTGTCCCCTCATTGGTTTTGCCATTTCATCTGAGCGCGCTACTGTCAACGTAAGCAGTATACAGATACGGGAGAGTCAGCATGGCAGTTGAGAGCGATCTTGTCGCAGAAATCGAAACTCTGGGCACCAAGCTGGCTGCGGCAAGAGAGGCGATCACGCGACGCTTTATCGGACAAGAACGTGTGGTCGACCTCACACTTTCTGCCTTACTTTGCGGGGGGCACGCGCTTTTGATCGGTTTGCCGGGCTTGGGAAAAACGCGGCTGGTGGACACGCTTTCAACAGTGATGGGGCTCAATGGCAATCGGGTGCAATTTACGCCGGATTTGATGCCAGCAGACATTCTGGGATCGGAGGTTTTGGAGAAAGCCAAGGGCGGGGCGCGCACCTTCCGATTCGTACCCGGGCCAATTTTCTGCCAGCTGCTGATGGCCGATGAAATCAACCGCGCAAGCCCACGAACACAATCTGCCCTTTTGCAGGCGATGCAGGAGAAGCAGGTCACAGTTGCTGGCGAAGATCGCCCCCTCGATGCTCCGTTTCACGTGCTCGCCACCCAAAACCCCATTGAGCAGGAAGGTACCTACCCGCTTCCCGAAGCGCAGCTCGACCGTTTTCTGGTACAAATCGATGTGCCGTATCCTGATCGCGACACAGAGCGTGACATCCTTCTGGCCACCACGGGTGTGGAAGAGGACGAAGCACATGAAGTCTTTACGGCTCAGGAGCTGATTGATGCGCAGACTCTGCTGCGGCGCATGCCCGTCGGAGAAAGCGTGATGGAGCTGATCCTCGATCTCGTTCGAGCCTGCCGCCCTGATGATGAAACCGCTGCAGAAGCCGTGCGCGAAAACGTTGCCTGGGGACCGGGTCCGCGCGCCGCGCAGGCATTAATGATGACCGTTCGCGCGCAAGCGTTGTTGCAGGGTCGCCTTGCTCCAAATGCCCAAGACGTGATCGACATGGCCGCACCGGTGCTCAGCCACCGCATGGCATTGACCTTCGCGGCGCGTGCCCGCGGCGAGTCCCTTGCCGATCTGATCGCTCAAACCGTCACACGATTTGATAGCGTGGGAGCAGCCGCGTGAATGCAGCCCCCCATCTGCGCAGCCGCGCCGAAGCGGAAGCCGCCCGCCTCCCTCCCCTCCTTGCACAGGCGGATCATTTGGCAGGCACCGTGCTGTTGGGGGAACACGGCCGACGCCGCTCTGGTATGGGAGACGATTTCTGGCAGTACCGTCCCGTACAGCCCGGCGATAGCCTACGCATGATCGACTGGCGGCGCTCCGCCAAATCCGACGCGCAATTTGTGCGCCAGCGCGAATGGCAGGTGGCGCAATCCATCATGATGTGGATCGACACCGCCCCATCGATGCAATTCGCCAGCGATCCTACTCTCCCGAACAAAGTAGATCGCGCACGTCTTTTGGCGCTTGCATTGGCGATCTTGCTGATCCGCAGCGGGGAACGGGTGGGCCTTACCGGCACCGATCTCCCGCCCCGCCGCGGCGAAGCACAAATTCTGCGATTGGCCGAAATGTTCCTGCGCGACGATCTTGACGGAGAACTACCCGACTATGGAACACCGGAGGCCCGCGCCATGCTTCCCCACGCTCGGGCCGTATTTGTTTCCGACTTCATGGGAGACTTTGACGCCGTGGCGGCGGCGCTGGCCAAGGCTTCGGATCGTGGCGTGCGCGGCGTGTGCTTGCAAATTCTCGATCCGGCGGAAGAGAGCTTTCCGTACCGCGGCCGTGCGATTTTTGAGAGCATGGGCGGCGGGCTCACACACGACACCAAGAAAGCGGATGATCTGAAAGATCGCTATTTGGAACGCCTCGCCGAACGTCAGGCAGCGCTAAAGGATCTCTGCCGTGTCACCGGCTGGCTCTATGGCTATCACACAACGCAGCACTCCGCGCAGTCTGCCCTGCTTTGGGCACATCGTGCCTTGGAGAAACGCGCATGATCGGCGGGCTCTCCATCGGATTTGCAACGCCTTGGCTTTTGGCATCATTGATCGCTTTACCAGTGCTCTGGCTGATCCTGCGCGCTATTCCCCCTGCCCCAATCAAGCGTCGCTTTCCGGGCGTGGTCCTGCTTTTGGGCCTCGCTGATGAAGACACCGTCACAGACCGAACACCATGGTGGCTGCTTCTTTTACGTACACTTGCCGTGGCCGCTCTTATCATTGGTCTCGCTGGCCCCGCGCTTAACCCTCAGCCCCGAGAGCAAGGCAAGGGCCCTCTTCTGATTTTGATGGATGCGAGCTGGGCCTCATCCCCAGATTGGGAGGCGCGCCGCGAAATGGTGGCTGCCCTTTTGGATGAAGCCGCGCGCAATGGTCGCGTCGCAAGTGTTCAGCGGCTAACAATGCCGGAGCAGGTCCGTTTCCTACAGGCAGATGCGCTGCAAAGTCGCCTCGCAGGTGTCATGCCAATGGCATGGGCCCCTGATCAATACCGCATGGAGGAGTTTTCTGCCAACCTGACAACGACGCTCGGCGATCAAGGTTTCGACACGGTCTGGCTCTCGGATGGAATTGATCGCGAAGGCCGCAACGAGCTATTGGATACACTGCAACAACGTGGGTCTGTCCGCATCATTCAGACTGGCCTTGCGGTAACCGGTCTCCTGCCTGCAGCCTATGATGACGGGCGCTTGGTCCTCAATGCTATCCGCAGTCAAACAGGCCCTGCGCGCGAAGTGACCGCCCAAGTTATTGGGACAGATCCTAGTGGCACCGAACGCGTTCTGGCCGCTCTGCCCCTCACTTTTGAGCTCGGCTCCACAAAAGCTGAAAACGCCATCGTATTGCCGTCAGAACTGCGCGCGCGCGTGACCCGGTTTGAACTGTCCGGCATCCGCTCTGCAGGGGCCGTTACTCTAAGCGATGACAGTTTGCGTCGCCGTGAAATCGCGCTGATTGCAGGGCGCGAAGATCGCGAAGGTCTGCAACTGCTTTCGCCTTTACACTACCTGCGCCAAGCTTTGGTTCCGACAGCGGATGTTATCGAAGGTGCACTGTCAGATATCCTCCCAGCTAACCCTGACGTTATTGTCATGGCAGATGTGGCGCTTCTGTCTGACGGGGAAAGTGAGGCCGTGTTGAACTGGGTCAACGACGGAGGCCTTTTGCTGCGCTTTGCCGGACCGCGCCTTGCGGCTAGTGAAATCAGCCGAACAGAAGAGGACCCACTCCTGCCTGTCCGCTTGCGTGCAGGCGGCCGCAGCGTCGGAGGCGCGATGAGCTGGGGCGAGCCAAAATCGCTCGCGCCTTTTGAACAGGACAGCCCGTTCTTTGGACTTGACGTACCAGATGAAGTCACAGTTACCGCCCAAGTCATGGCGCAACCCGATCCGACGCTTGCAGACCGTGTTATTGCAAGCTTGAGCGACGGCACACCTCTGGTCACGCGCAAAGCTGTCGGAGAGGGACAAGTTGTCTTAATGCATGTCACTGCCAATGCAGAATGGTCAGGGCTCCCGCTTTCCGGTTTGTTTGTTCAGATGTTAGATCGCCTCGCCGTGCTCAGTGCTGTGGGCACGGATGCGGAGACCCGGCTTGCAGGCACGACATGGCAACCCCTGAAAGTGCTGGACGGCTTTGGCCGTTTGGAAGACGCCCAGACGCTCCCCGGCGTCAGCGGGGAAGCGTTGTCTGAGAGACAAATTGGGCCTGACCTGCGCCCCGGTCTCTATCGAGATGGAGATAAAATTCTTGCACTGCCCGTATTGCCCATCGACGCAAGCTTAGCGCCTGCGATTTGGCCCGTTTCCGTCCCGGTAGAAGGACTACGCGGGGCGGTGACTCGCGACCTTGCAGGGGTCTTCCTGTCAGTGGCACTGATCATTCTCGCGATCGATGTCCTGGCTTCGCTGTTGGTTTCCGGCCGTCTTTGGGGCCCGCGTGCTGCAGCGAGCCTCGTGGCCCTGCTGTGCGTCTCGCAAGAGGTCTATGCTCAAGACGAGCTCCCACCACCCGCCCAGGCCATTGACAGCTATGAGGTTGTTCTGGGCCATGTCCGTACGGGAAATGTAGATGTGGATGATATTGCGCTGGCAGGACTGCGTGGTCTTGGGAATGTGCTGTATTTCCGCACCTCCATCGAACCGGCGGAACCAACCATGGTTGATCTGGAAACCGACGAGCTGGCGTTTTACCCTTTTCTCTATTGGCCCATCACATCAGATCAGCCAATCCCCTCGCGTGAAGCCTATGCAAAACTCAATGCATATCTGCGGTCTGGTGGTATGATCCTGTTTGATACGCGTGATGCAGATGTCGCGCGTTTTGGCACTTCCAGCCCGGAAGGCCGCATGTTGCAACGCCTCGCAGCTGGGCTTGACATCCCTCCGCTCGACCCATTGCCCGAAGACCATGTTTTGACCCGGACATTCTATCTGTTGCAAGATTTCCCTGGCCGCTACATGAACCGCGATGTTTGGGTAGAAGCGGCACCGCCGGATGCGGAGAAAATTGAAGGCATGCCCTTTCGTAACCTGAACGACGGGGTGACGCCGGTCGTTATCGGCGGCAACGATTGGGCTGCTGCTTGGGCGGTTGATACCCGTGGCAACACACTCTTCCCCGTTGGAAGAGGCCGAGCCGGAGAACGCCAACGAGAGCTATCATATCGCTTCGGGATCAATCTGATCATGCACGTGCTCACCGGCAATTATAAGAGCGATCAGGTCCATGTGCCCGCATTGCTGGATCGGTTGGGACAATGACGCGAGGCGCCGTATGACCGGAACAATGGTGTTTGACCCCATCGTCCCAATTTGGCTTCTGGCCGCGTTGGCTTTGCTTTGTGGCCTTGCCGTTTCGTTTGCGCTTTGGCGGGGACTGAATGGGTGGGGCTGGCGCGGTCTTGCCGGTCTTGTCGTGCTCGGTGCTTTGGCTGGCCCCGTCTGGCAGACAGAAAACCTCGCTCCCTTGAGTGACATTGTTCTGATGTTGGTTGATCAATCCGCCAGCCAGCGCCTCTCAGATCGCGCAGCACAAACCGACGCCGCGGCGCAGGCGCTGCAATCCCGCCTTGAGACACGATCAAACACCGAAGTGCGCCGCATTCCCATTCGAGATACCAACGGAGACGGTGGCACCGAGATGATGGCCGCGCTCTCTGAAGCCCTCGCGCAAGAGCCGCAGGGACGGATCGCCGGGATCGTTGCTCTCAGTGACGGCCAAGTACATGACATGCCCCTAGCGCCGGAACTGCCAGCGCCCTTCCATCTTTTATTATCTGGGCAGTCAGAGGACTGGGATCGAAGACTGATCGTGCGCAACGCGCCAGCCTTTGCGATCCTGGGGGAACCCTTCACCCTCACGCTCCGTATCGAAGATAGCGGATCAGCGCCTCAAAATATTGACCGCGTACCTTTGGACATCTCGGTGGATGGTGGGGAATCTGAACGCTTCATGGTGCCCATTGATCGTGACATCGAGCTGCCTGTCACGCTGCCTCATGGTGGGCGCAATGTTATCCAGTTCACCGTCCCTGTCACGGATGGGGAGCTGACAGACCGCAACAATGCTGCGCTCGTGCAAATCAACGGCGTTCGGGATCGGCTGCGAGTGTTGCTGGTTTCTGGCGAGCCGCACCCAGGGGGGCGCACCTGGCGGAATCTTCTGAAATCAGATGCCTCCGTAGACCTTGTGCATTTTACAATTCTGCGGCCTCCGGAAAAACAGGACGGTGTGCCTGTCAGCGAGCTTTCCCTGATCGCTTTCCCCACACGCGAGCTGTTCCTCGAGAAGGTCGAAGACTTCGATCTCATCATCTTTGATCGCTACCAACGTCGGGGCATTCTGCCTTCGCTTTATCTTGAAAACGTCGCGCAATATGTGCGCAACGGCGGCGCTGTCCTTGTCGCCGCAGGCCCAGACTATGCCAGCGCCGACAGCATCTACCGATCCCCTTTGTCCGAAGTGTTGCCCGCCAGCCCAACGGCCCGCGTGGTTGAAGAGGCTTTTAGAGCTGAAATCAGCGAATTGGGGCAACGCCACCCCGTAACAACCGGCTTGCCAATGGAAGGCGACTGGGGCCGATGGCTTCGGCAAGTGGAGGTCACGCCCGACGAAGGCGATGTCTTGATGACCGGATCCGACAACCGCCCCCTTCTGGTTCTGAATCGCGTGGGCGAGGGGCGCGTCGCGCTCCTAGCTTCAGATCATGCGTGGCTCTGGGCGCGCGGATTTGAAGGCGGTGGGCCGCAGCTCGAGCTTTTGCGCCGTTTGGCCCATTGGATGATGGGCGAACCTGAGCTTGAAGAAGAGACGCTGTGGGCAGAACCCACGGGTCAAAACCTGCGCATCATCCGCCGAAGCCTATCTGAAGAAGTCGGTGAGGTCACAGTTACGACGCCTTCTGGTGACATCGAAACTCTTTCGATGAGCGAAGTTAGCCCGGGTCAATTTGAAACGCACTTTGAGGGTGCGGAAATTGGCCTCTACCGACTGAGCCAAGATGACAACGAAACTGTTGTCGGCCTCGGACCTGCCGCTCCGCGCGAGTTTGAGCAGACAATCGCCAGCGCGGAAGTTTTGGCCCCACTTTTGGAAGCCACCCGAGGCGGAGTGCTGCGTCTGGAAGATGGCGTGCCGAGCGTGCGCAATGTGCGCGAAGGTAGGCCAGCTGCCGGGCGCAACTGGATTGGCCTGACGCCGCGCGAGGCATATGAAACACTGGATGTGGCCCGAGCACCGCTCCTGCCAGCATGGCTGGTCCTGCTTCTGGCCTCAGGCTTCATACTGACCGGTTGGCTGCGAGAGGGGCGTAGCTAGGCGCGTTTGCGGCCAGCCTTACGAAGTTTGCGGCGCAGAACAGACAGCAGACCAGCCTCGCGCTTACGTACTTCTTGCTCCGTGTCATAGCGCAGCAACAAAGGAAGGCTTAGAGGATCGTCTTCAGGCTCAGGAAAGGCGCGGGGCGCGCTCACCTCAACGCCCAAGGAATGCTGCCCCTTGGTGTAGACCTGTACGCTTTTGAAAGACTGCGGCGTTTCGGTGATAACTCCAGCGGCCTCCCGCGTATCGATCTCATCCATAGCGCTTTCAATATTGTCAAATTCCACACCCGCCAGATCGTTGATGTCAAATCGCCACCAACGTAGATGTAGCAGCCGCTCAACCACGTCACGATCGAACCTGAACCGCAGGTGCGCCGCCGGCAGCCCCGCGACGATCGCGTATGGCGGTACGTCTTTGGTGACAAAAGCATTGCCCGAAACGATCGCGCCATGCCCGATTTTCACACCCCGCCGAATGGTGGCCCCGGCGCCAATCCAAACATCATGGCCAATGCTCACACATCCTTTGGCGCCATTGTTGTTCCCTTCGGTACGCGCCACACGACGCCGTTTGGTCGCTTCTTTTTCCGGGGGATAAAATTTGAACTGCTCAAAGGTATATTGACTCGGTGATGTCGACAACCAGTTGGTCGGATGCTCCCCTTCGCCAATCGTCACGCCAGGTCCAACACTACAATAACGCCCTATCCGGTCCACATAACGAACGATCCCGGTGCGCAGATAGGAATACATCCCTATTTCGAGGTTCTGATAGTAGAACATTGGGGCATTGTTGAGTTGGCTTGGTGCTTCAAACCGCACCTGCAGGTGTTTTCCTCGTGTATCAATACCCTGCGTCACGCGCAGACCTTGCTGCGACAGCTCCCCAAATGGGCGTAGCTCAGAAGATTTTACGTTCGACACTTTTCGGGTCTCTCACCATGGGACCTCTTCTTTATCCACTACGGCGGTTAAGGATCTATTTACCGCGATTGCATGCGAATTGCGCCACCAATCGCGTAAGAACAATTGAAAGGCAAAAACAGGTTCCTTCACCCTCTGCACCACGGTAAAACGCGATGATTGAGGCCAACAAACCCTGTGGAGCAAGAAGAGCATGGCACACAAGCCCGTTGTTTTGTGCATTTTGGACGGCTGGGGGCTGTCTGAGCAAACTGAAGCCAACGCACCCTATTTGGCCAATACCCCAAATTTTGACGCAATGCTGGCCGATGGTCCGCATGCCAAGCTGATCACGCATGGACCAGATGTAGGTCTGCCAAGCGGGCAGATGGGCAATTCCGAGGTGGGCCACACCAACATCGGCGCCGGCCGCGTTGTGGCGATGGATCTCGGCCAGATCGACCTCGCCATCGAGGATGGCTCTTTCTTTCAGAATGGTGCGCTGCAAGCGTTTATCGCCACGCTCAAGGAAACCGGCGGCACGGCACATCTGATGGGCGTTGTCTCCGACGGAGGGGTTCACGGCCACATCATGCATGTATTGGCCGCAATGAAGGCCATCACCGCCGCAGGTGTGCCTGTGGTTCTGCATGCCGTAACAGACGGGCGCGACGTGGCACCCAAATCTGCTCTGGGATATTTCGACACACTGTCGTCCGAAATGCCCGAAGGCGCACAGATTGGCACCGTTACTGGCCGCTACTACGCGATGGATCGGGACAACCGCTGGGAGCGCGTCTCGCAAGCCTATAAAGCGTGGACTTCGGGCATCGCCGTGCACAATGCAGCTGACGCCAAAGCCGCCATCGACGACGCATATGCGCGTGACGAAAGCGATGAATTCATCGCAGCTACAGTGATTGGCGACTACGCAGGGGCAAAAGACGGTGATGGCTTTTTCTGCCTGAACTTCCGCGCCGACCGCGTCCGCGAAATTCTTGCCGCACTGGCGCAACCGGACTTCTCCGATTTTGACGTGACCGCTCGCCCCACTTGGTCCGCGGTGCTGGGAATGGTCGACTATTCCGAAGCCCACAATGCCTACATGACCACCGCTTATCCAAAGCAGGAAATCGTCAACACGCTTGGCGAATGGGTCGCCAAACACGGTAAAACCCAATTCCGTCTGGCAGAAACTGAAAAATACCCTCATGTGACATTCTTCCTAAATGGCGGAGAAGAAACACCCTCTGAGGGCGAAGACCGTTTCATGCCTAAATCGCCCAAAGTCGCCACCTACGACCTGCAGCCTGAAATGAGTGCGGAGGAGGTCACAGAGAAGTTCGTTGCTGCGATCGAGCATGGCTACGATCTGATCGTCACCAATTTCGCAAACCCAGACATGGTTGGCCATACTGGAAGCCTAGAGGCGGCTATCGCGGCCTGCGAAGCCGTCGATCAAGGGCTTGGCAAGGTGCGCACCGCGCTGGAAGCGGCGGGCGGTACAATGATCGTCACTGCCGATCACGGGAACTGCGAAGTCATGGTCGATCCCGAAACAGGCGGCCCGCACACAGCCCACACCACCAACTTGGTGCCTGTGGTGCTCGTGAACGGCCCGGAAGGCACCGTGCTGCGCGATGGCCGCTTGGCTGACCTAGCGCCAACTCTGTTACAACTCATGGCGCTGGAACAACCTGTCGAGATGACCGGGGAGAGCCTGATCTCTTGAGACACCCCAGCATCCTTGCGGCTGCACTTGGCTTGTGGTTCACCACAACAATAGCGCTGGCAGAAACCAATCCCTCTGAAGCTGCACGAGAAGCAGCGACGCAGCTGGAAGAAGCCTCGGTCGCGCTCGCGCAAGCCAAATCCAGCCGGGATCGCGTAAAATCTCTGACCAAGGTCGTGCACGCATATGAGACTGGCCTAACAGCTCTGCGTGCAGGGCTGCGGCGGGCGTCTATCCGCGAGGCACAGCTCTCCAAACAGCTCAAAGCGCAAGAGACAGAGATCGCCAGCTTGCTGGGTGTCTTGCAATCCATGAGTTCAGGCCCGGCGCCAGTGGTGCTTGTCCATCCAGGTGGTCCGATGGGCACCGCCCGATCAGGCATGATCATCGCAGAGGTAACACCTGCTCTTGAGGCCAAAGCGGCGCAAGTGCGTCGTGATCTGGAAGAAGTCACCATTCTGCGCAGCTTGCAAGAGGGAGCAGCTGAAACGCTTCAGAACGGATTGACCGGCGCCCAAGACGCCCGGACGGCTCTCAGCAAGGCGATTGCGGATCGCAAGGACCCGCCTCTGCGCTTCGTTGAGGATCCGGTTCAAACCGCTTTGCTGATAGCCTCTACAGAAACCCTAGAAGGCTTTGCCAGCGCGCTCGTTGACCTTCAGATAGAAGGCCTGGCAGACATCACACTGCCGGATGTGAACGACCGCAAAGGCCAGCTCGCACTCCCCGTGGCGTCAACCGTGCTACGCCGCGCAGGGGAAGCAGACGCCGCTGGCATCCGTCGCCCCGGGCTTGTGCTGGCAACCCGGCCAAGCGCTCTGGTCGTCACACCAACACCAGCGACGATCCGCTATCGCGGGCCGCTTTTGGATTTCGGAAACGTGATGATCCTTGAGCCGCAGCCAGGCGTACTCTTTATATTCGCAGGCCTTGAACAGGTCTTTGGAGATGTTGGGCAAGTCCTATCGGAAGGCGCTCCAGTCGGGCTGATGGGAGGAAACGGGCTGGAAACCGGTGCAATTCTCTCACAGTCTGGTGATGGCTCTGGCAATGCTCGACCAGAAACGCTCTATATAGAGGTCAGAGAGGGCAAATCGCCCGTGGACCCGGAAACCTGGTTCCAAACGAATGAGGATGGATAAGCAATGAAGAAATTCGTCGCCGCCGCAGCAGGAGGCATCGTGGCGGGGCTTTTGGTCACCACTCAGGTGGCCGGGCCACTCCTGGCGCAAGAAAGCGAGCGCAAGACCAACGTCTATGAACAGCTGGACCTGTTTGGCGACATCTTTGAACGCATTCGCATTCAATATGTTGAAGAAGTGGACGAGGGTGACCTGATCGAAGCAGCAATCAACGGCATGCTGACGTCGCTCGACCCTCACTCCAGCTACCTCTCTCCGGATGACGCAAGCGACATGCGCGTGCAAACACGCGGCGAATTTGGCGGGCTGGGCATCGAAGTCACGCAGGAAGAGGGCTTTGTAAAAGTCGTCTCTCCAATCGACGACACGCCGGCCGCCTCCGCCGGCATCGAAGCAGGTGATTTTATCACCCACGTAGATGGCGAAAGCGTTCTGGGCCTAAACCTTGATGAAGCAGTTGAACGTATGCGCGGCCCGGTGGGCAGCGAGATCGTGATCACAGTGGTGCGCGAAGGTGAACCCGAACCGTTTGACGTCACCATCATCCGTGACACCATCAAGCTCACTGCCGTACGCTCCCGCACCGAGGGTGACAGCGTTGTTCTACGTGTGACCACGTTTAATGACCAAACCACTCCGAACCTTGAAAGTGGCTTTGCCAAACAAGTTGAGGAACTTGGTGGCATGGAAAACATCAACGGCATCGTTCTGGATCTGCGTAACAACCCAGGCGGCTTGCTGACCCAGGCGATCAGCGTGTCTGACAGCTTCCTTGAAAAGGGTGAGATCGTCTCGACCCGCGGCCGGAATCCACAAGATGGCGAGCGCTACAACGCGACACCCGGCGATCTGGCTGAAGGCAAACCGATTGTCGTGCTGATCAACGGCGGCTCTGCATCTGCATCAGAAATTGTGGCTGGCGCCCTGCAGGACCATCGCCGCGCAATTATTGTTGGCACCAAGAGCTTTGGCAAAGGTTCTGTGCAGACTGTGATGCCGCTGCGAGGTGATGGCGCGATGCGTCTCACGACCGCGCGCTATTACACGCCGTCTGGCCGCTCCATCCAAGCCCTCGGCGTCAGCCCGGACATCGTTGTGGAACAGCCGCGCCGTGCACCGGAGACAGAGGATGAAGAGGAAACCAACCGCAACATCCGCAGTGAAGCGGATCTGCGTGGCAGCCTCAACAACGACAGCCTGACTGAGGACGAACGGCGCCAGATCGAAGAAGATCGCGAGAAAGCTGAAGCCGCGGCCAAGCTGCGCGAAGAGGATTATCAGCTCGCCTATGCGCTCGATATCCTCAAAGGCCTCTCAGCCCTAGGTCCAACCGAGTAATCGGGCCCATAGAAAACGCGAAAGGGCGCTGATCATCTCAGCGCCCTTTATGTGTCAAGAGCACAGCAGGCTTTACTCAGCTGCCCACTGAGGCTCTTGATTTTCTTCCCAATCCTCTTCGTCTGCGGACAGTTCCGAAGAATTGGAAACAGCAAAGTGCGACATGAGGCCGGAGAGCCTTTCTGCGTTCTGGCTCAAAAGTTGGCCCGCAGCGCTTGTTTCTTCGACCATCACAGCATTTTGCTGCGTCACTTGATCCAGCTGTGACACTGATTTGTTAGCCTCTGACAATCCGTTTGCCTGAGACGCCGAGGATTCCGCAATATGACCCACGAGCCCTGAGATATGGCTCACGCGGTCAGAAATACTGCGCAGGGCTTCGCCTGTTTTGGCGACCAAATCCACACCGTGCTCGACCTGTTGCGTGCTCTTGGAAATCAGGTCTTTGATTTCGCTCGCTGAATCCGTTGTACGATGCGACAGGCTGCGCACTTCAGATGCAACAACGGCAAAGCCACGTCCGGCATCTCCGGCGCGTGCAGCCTCAACCCCTGCATTCAATGCCAACAGGTTGGTTTGGAATGCGATGTCGTCGATCACGCCAATGATCTGCGCAATCTGTGCAGAACTGGTTTCGATATCCTGCATCGCCAAGACGGCATCTTCGACCACCTTACGGCTTTGCGCAGTTTCATCGCGCGCGTTCTCAGTCGTGATGGCCGCATCCTGTGAGCCACTCGCAGCGGATTGCACGCTGTTGGTCAACGCTTCGATAGAAGATGCCGTTTCCTCAAGCGTTGCCGCCTGACTTTCGGTGCGATACGCCAAATCGTTGGAGGCCTGACTGATCTCAGCGGAACCGTTACGGATCGACTCTGCCACGCTGACCACTTCCTGAACGGTTTCATTCAGCGTTTCGGCAGTTGTGTTGAAATCATCTTTCAGCTTGGCATAGCCCGCGGTCAACTCTGCTTCGATACGATAACTCAGATCACCATCGGCCAATTTCGCCAATCCGGTGCCAATCGCATCCACAGCCGCCATCTGCTCGGCTCGGTTCTTTTCGCGCTCCGCTTCGGCAACCCGCGTATTTTCTTCTTTCTCGACAAGACCGTCACGGAAAACCTTTAGCGCATTCGCTATTCGCGCGATCTCATCACTCGCCCGTTCGAACCCTTCGACAGGGCTCATATCCCCCTGAGACAGGCGCTCGGTGGTTTTGCTGATCGCATTCAACGGACGGCTGATCAACACGTAGCTGAGCAGAAGCGCAACACCGACCAACCCAAGCGCTGCCCAGCCCATGAGCATGAGGTGTTCTTTCACCTGCGATGCATCGGCAGCGAGCGCTTTGGCCTGAGTGGTTATGGTGCCTTGGCTTTCCAAACCACGCATGGAGGCCTGACCAGCAATCTTGAGCACAGCATCCACCGTTTCGTTGGCCGCTTCGGTCGCTGAACCATCCGCTTCGATAGACGCGATACGGAACGAGGCAAGCCCCAGCCCAGGCTCTGCAATTGCGGTGATTTGGTCGATCATCTCAGCGATGCGCCCATCTCCAAAATCCCGATATGACACCAATTTCTGAGCGGCCGCAGACATAGCCTTTTCTTCGCGCATCGCAGCATCAACTGTATGGGCGGTCACAACTTTCAAAGCATCACTCTGGAAGACACCAAGCGCGGAGTTGATCTCCAGAAGCGCATTCATAAATGCCACTTCGTTATCAAGAAGCCCTTGGATAGCTTCTCGGTTCCCAGTCGCGGCATCGTCAGCCGCGATTGTTAGCTCAAATAGCATGTCGTCTACGGCGCTCACAAGAATGGCGTCCGCGCGCTGGCGAATGGCCAAAACCTCATCGCGTGGCACACCTCGGCCAATCAGGCCTGCTGAAATCGCTTTGAGCAATCCGGCAGAGACTTCCTGCAAAGAGTCCGCTACCGGCGCACCAGCTTCAAAACCCTCCAGAGTGGTAAGCGCTTCTTTCAAGCGGTTGTGCGACGAAATTCCGAGATCCGACAGTATCGAGCGCATCGAGCGATCTTTGGACGTCGACATCGCCAAAGACACCCCCGTCAAAAAATTGATCTCAGCGCGCGTGTCCAATAGTGCCTGTAGCGTTGCAAAGCGTGTGTCGACCAAATCAAGCAATGTGGCATCAATTGAGGTCATCGTATCCTCGCCCTGCACCACAATGTCAAAATAGGCGTCGTCAGCAATTTCCAGCAATGCACCGGTCAAGGCCGCTCCTGCAGCTTGCAGGTCCGCAATCATTGCATTGGATTGGGCTGTGCTTTCAAAAGCTGTTGTGCGGGCTGAGATCGAAGTGCGCAACGTATTACGCACTTGTGTTAGATCGGCCTCAAATTCGGCTTTCACTTCTTCAGGCAAGCTATCCACGGCATACGTAAGCTCCGCGCTCGAAGCGCGCACTTTTTGCGAAGCGGCTTCCAGCTCTTCAGCATTATTGGCCACCAACACAGCGATCATCGCATCTTTGGTGTTGTTGGCCGACATAATCAGAGCGTTGCTTTGCGCCAGCTTTGGGAGATCGCTCTCCGTCATCTGGCGCACACTTTGATCAACACGATCAAAGGACTGATAATTCACATAGCCAGCACCAAAAGCGACAGCCATGAGCGTAAGCAATAGGAAGGTGATTTTACCGCGTATGCTCGACAGGACATTCAGTCGGCGTAAAATCTGAGACGCTCGTGAGCGGAGCATGGTCATACCTCTAGATAATCTTTTGGCGAAGTGCCCCGCGAAAACAAGCGGGGCAATTTGGCATTTTCACGAACTTGCGTTTTAAGAACCGCCTGCAGCGACAATAGGTGTAAAGCTGCCATCAGCAGCGATACGGGTCAGGAAGACATCGTCCATGCCCTGATTGTCGCCCGCGCCGAAAGTCATGGTCACACCACCTAGATCGACAGCTTCAAGTCTTGCCATAGCCGCCAGAAAACTTTCGCGTGTCAGAGATTTGCCAGCTGCATTCAGCCCTTCGATCGCCAGGCGTCCGACCATGTAGCCTTCCAGCGTCACAAAACCCGGCTTCTCTTCTGCATCCACTGCCGCCAGTGCTTCGGTGTACTGCGCCACGACAGGGATAGAGGCGTCCCACGGAAATGGCACCACCTGACTGATAATCACGCCCTCACCATCTGCACCCAATTCATTGGCCAATGCGGATGAGCCCACGAATGAAATATTAACGAACTCCGCATCGATCTTCATCTTCCGCGCCAACTTGATAAATTCAGCGACCGGCTTGAAAGCTCCAACCATCACGACGGCATCTGGCTTGGCCTTGCGGATCGACAGAAGCGCCTTTTTTACGGCAACTGTGTTACGGGTATAGGTGCCCTCTGCCGCAAGGCTCATACTGCGTTTTTCAAGCGCAGCATTCACGCCGGCCAAGCCCACACGACCAAAGCCATCGTCTTGATAGAGGATCGCGATGTTTTTCAGCCCTTGCTGGTCAACAAGGTATTCGATCCACGCTTCTGTTTCGGCGGCATAGGTTGCGCGCACATTGAATATATTGCCATGGCTCGCGTCGCGCAAAAAACCGGCGCCTGTGAATGGGCCAATAAAGGGCATGTTGGCTTCCGTGGCGATCGGTTGTGTCGCTGAGGATGTTGGCGTGCCAACGGGGCCAATCAAGCCAATATGATTGTTCCCTTCCACGACAGATTTGACCAAAGTAGCAGAACGATCCGGCTCATAGCCATCATCCATGCTTTCCAGTTTCAGCATGCGACCATGCACGCCGCCCGCAGCATTCGCCTCCTCAAAAGCTGCCATGATGCCAAGGCGCATACCTGTGCCAAGTGCAGCAGCTGGTCCGTCCAACGCAGCGACCTGTGCAAAGGTCACGCTGGTATCGGTTATGCCTTGCTCTGCATGGGCAAACAAAGGCAAAGCGGCAATTGTGGCTGCCGCGAGCATCGTGTTTCTGAAAAACATGTAAAGATCTCCGGTTCGCTGATCTTCACAGTCTCTGAATCACCGTCATAAGTTTCCGTTAATCGGCTTTTGGCACGGATACCTAAGGGTGTTCATTTTCAATCTAATTTGAGCTGGTTTGGACTAATAATCACACATCTAGAAAACTATGGTTTTGTTTCAGAGACTTATGGATTTTTCGGCTGAACAGAGAAAACGACCCGACTCTCAATTCAAAGTTGCTTCGTCAATTTCCCCTCAACAAACAACTAAACCCTAGAGAGTGTTGATGTCTGCGAGTTGAAACCATGCATTGACTCTGAAACTTTATATACAGGCTGCAATCTTTTTAAGGTGCGCTCTGATTCTCTCACTCAGCTCACAGGGTCAAATTGACACCCAGCTTCCAATCCGCTACGCCGCCGCTTCCACCACACTTCCAAAAAGACAAAGGTTAGGTCATGGGGCGTAAGCGCAAGGGACGTGATATTTCTGGCTGGCTCGTGGTCGACAAGCCCGCAGGCATGACCTCCACCTCTGTGGTCAATAAGGTCCGCTGGGCCTTTGACGCGAAGAAAGCAGGCCACGCAGGCACCCTTGATCCCGATGCCACCGGTGTGCTTGCCGTGGCCCTTGGCGAGGCCACCAAAACTGTGCCTTTCATCACCGATGCGCTGAAGGCCTATACTTTCACCGTGCGTCTGGGTCAGGCCACCAACACCGACGATGCCGAAGGCGAAGTGATTGCCCAATCCGATCTGCGCCCCTCTGACGAGGATATCAAAGCTGCGTTGGGTCAGTTTGTGGGCGACATCATGCAGGTGCCACCCAAGTTTTCCGCGGTGAAAATCGACGGCCAGCGCGCCTATAAACTGGCCCGCGACGGCGAGGATGTGGAACTTGCCGCCCGCCCGCTCTGGGTCGAAGAGCTGGTGATGGTGGACCGCGAGGACGAAGACCACGTCACCCTTGAAATGACCTGCGGCAAAGGCGGCTATGTGCGCTCCATTGCCCGTGATCTGGGCGCGGCACTTGGCTGTCACGGCCACGTGCGCGAGCTGCGCCGCATCTGGTCCGGCCCGTTTGACGCCGCCGATGGCCTCACCATCGAGCAGATCGACGAAATGGCCAAACAGCCCGAGCTCGACACCCACCTGCGCCCGCTTGAACAGGGCCTTGAGGAGCTCACCGAGGTCAAAGCCACCCCCGACGGCGCCGCCCGTCTGCGCAATGGCAACCCCGGCATGGTGATCGCTCATGATGTGGAATACGGCGAGGAATGCTGGGCCAGCTATGAGGGCGAGGCCGTGGCCGTGGGCATCTTCAAAGCGGGCGAGCTGCACCCCAACCGGGTGTTCGTGAAAGCCGGATAACCCTGGTCGCTGCTCCATGATCACGCGCCATTTTCAGAAAGAGGATGCCACCTCCTCTGCGATCTATTCAGATTGCGAAACCTACCGCTATGCGCTGACCCGTGTCTGGAACGATGCGCAGCCGCGCGTGCTTTTCATCATGCTCAACCCTTCCAAGGCCACCGAGCAGCAGAACGACCCCACCATCGAGCGCTGTGAACGCCGCGCCCGCGCGCTGGGGTTTGGCGGCTTTCGCGCGGTCAATATCTTTGCCCTGCGCGAAACCGACCCCAAGAAAATGCGCGCCCACCCGGCCCCGACCGGCCCGGACAATGACGCCATCGTGGCCGAAAGCTGTGACTGGGCCGATGTCATCCTTGCCGCATGGGGTGCCCATGGCGACCATCTCAATCGCGGCTTTGAAATGCGCGACGTGCTCGCCGGTCTGAACAAACCCATGCACACGCTGGGCCTCACCAAAGCAGGCCACCCCCGCCATCCGCTCTATATCTCCTACGCCCAACAGCCCGAACCCTGGGATCTGTGAGAGATCTAGCGCACAAAACCCTTTTCTTTTTGGCCTCTGAGGACTAAATACGCCCATCCACCGGAGATTCTCCGGCGGATTTCTCTATGGACCTTGCTGGACGACATCCCGGCTTGTGCCCGAAACCTTTTGATATAGGAGACCCCGATGTCGATCACTGTTGAAGAAAAAGCACGCCTGATGAAAGAATTCGCGACCAAAGAGGGCGACACCGGTTCTCCGGAAGTCCAGGTTGCGATCCTGACATCCCGCATCAACACCCTGACTGAGCACTTCAAAACCCACAAAAAAGACAACCACGGCCGCCGTGGTCTTCTGAAAATGGTTGCTCAGCGTCGTAAGCTTCTGGACTACACCAAAGCCAAAGACGAAGCACGCTATCAGGACCTGATCAAGCGTCTGGGCATCCGTCGCTAAGACGTCGCTCATTGCGAGATTACCGGAAACGCCTGCTCTCTTGAGCAGGCGTTTTGCGTTGTGGGGACCAGTCAGCTTTACGCAAAGTCAAATTTGACAGCCCCCGCAACAGCCAACACACTCTTCTGTCAAAGGGAGAGGACATCATGAAAGACGCATTGTCAGTTTTGATCCGGATGGGCAGCCTGCACCGTTTGCTGCCATTCTGGCTGTTTGGTCTTTGGCTGATCACGCAGAACCTATCGTGGTGGGTTCCTTTAGCGCTGGTCTATGGTTACATCGCGCAGCTGTTTGTTGAATACCTGATGCACCGTTTCCTGTTGCACCGCGAACCTCCCACAGATCAGAGCGTCTTCAACGACCTCTACCGCAGCCATATTGGCCACCATGAGTACCCTTCAGATGCGGAATTCTTCACCGGAGGAGATAACTGGTATCCAGTGCGTTTCGGGATCCTGTCGATCGCGCTGCATACCCTTCTGCTTTGGCCAATTCTGGGCTTAAGCCTCGCGTTCACCGTCGCCTATATCGCGCTTTTTGTGGGATCGGTGATCGCCTTCGCTACCTATGAATACTGCCACACGCTGGCCCACCTCAACGTAAAGAAGGGACGCTTTGGCCAATACGTGACCCGCAAGCACCTCGCTCATCACTTTCAGGACCATCACGCGACTTTTCAGGTCAGCTTTGGTCTGGACTGGATCGATCGACTTTTCGGCACGGCACATGACAAAGCCGAAGCCCGTGCGCGCTATGACCGCAAAACCATACTATCGATGGGAATGGACCCAGAGGATCTGCGCCTTGTGACTGCACGCAAAGCCTTTGGCATCACCCAACGGCCAGGCGCAAAGAAAGCCTCCTAGCGCCTGCGCTTGGCGGGCTTACGCCACAACGGAGAGTTTTGGTTTGCCCAGCTTGCGGCTTGCAAGCTTGACGCCTGCGGGAAAACGGTGGGCAAAACCAAGACCAGCGCGGATCAAATCTGGATCCATACGCCCGCGCGTAACAAAAGCGACCGCACTGCGCGCGCCCGAGGCTTTGTCACGCCGCATGTGATGCAGCATCGACATGATTTGCATCTCATCATCTGTCATATGTTCGCGGGTTTCGATGCAAAGCGGATCGATCATCTCAGGCCCACCATCTCGGCTATCAAAAAGAGCCAGAGCCACACGATTGAGCAAATGCGCGACGGGCAAACCAATCGCCTCTCCCCAACGCTCCACCGCAATATCCTGCCCCCGCGCCCAACCGCGCGGATCGCTTTCAGACAGCCCTATCATGATGTGACGCAATACGGGCAGCAGGCCATACTCAAACTCGTCACACCCAATGGTGCGCAGCGCTTTTACGGAGTGCACGTTTCGATCCATCTTACTCATGCCCGTTTCCTGCCATCGTTTTTAGCAGAAACAATCGACACTACATTTTGAGGCAAACCCGCTGGGTCAATCGGTGCGATTGGCATCGGAGACGCTGCGGCTGCAGGAAACCGTAAGCTGGCTTCCATTGCCTCACGCAATTCTGGTTTCAATCCGCTCCCGAAGCCCTGCGCAGTTTGATCTGCAGCCAACAATCCCAGAAATGCATGAACCATTGTGTTTCCTTTCAGCTCAACAATGAACCGTGCGCGATTGGTCATTTGAAACGACGACAAACCGCGCACGTAGAATTGGAAACCAGAGCTATCGAAAGGGTATCTTGGCTAGGTAGTCGCTATCTGACAAATTTAGTCAACAATTGCAAGCCATGTCATCATTCTCCCAAAAGGCAAGACGCCGCACCCGGGGGGCGCGGCGACTTACCATTCAAATCAGATCGTTAGTAGACTACTGGACTTTGTCGTGTGTGGAGATCACGGCCGCCACACGCTTGCCGATCTCGCGGCTGCCTTTCAGCGACGGGTGAATCATATCTCCGCTATGAAAACTGCGATCTCCATGCGGGACAAGATCCGCGAGAGAGACAAAATGGACCCCTCGGTCCAGTGCAGCAAGCTTGGCGATACGCGCTTCAAGCGCCTCACCATTGTCGCGACAGCTTTCAATCGGAGACCAGACCCCTGGACTGCGCAAGTAACCAACCCATGCCACCTGCGCGCCTTTCTGACGTAGTTCTTGAACCAGCATCGGTATTGCGCCACGTTTGCCATCTTCGCTGATAAGCTTGTTCAACTTACGGGTACACTTCCCGCACCCACAGCCAAGCCAAAGATCGTTGCCACCACCATTAAGCACCACCCAATCCCACGCGCCGTTGCGATACTGGCTGGCGATTTTCATGCCCATGGCTCCCGAAATCGGCAATTTATAAAGCACACGTGCCCCGCTGACTGCGTTGCTTGCCACGGGTTCGCCGAGAGCATTTTCCAAGGCATGTGACACAGACTTCTGCGTCAAGCTGTGCCATGCCATCATGCTGTCGCCCATCGCCAGGATACGTGCCTCCTTCTCTTGAGGCACCACAGCGTTTTTGGCCACAACATCCGCTGTGCTTGAGAGCACAGCTGTTTCCGAAGACTCTTCGGAGGATACACTGGGTATATCCTCAAGCGGAGGCGTTGACGCGCATCCCGCAACAAGAAACACAACGGCAAAGCCAATGGCCAACAAAAGGGTATATGGGGCTCTTATCAAATAGTCTCTCATACGCACGCCTAATCCACGCAAATTCGAATCGAACACGGCGAGCCCCCAAGCCGCATCAGTCCAACTCAATCTCGCCCAATTTATGGTTAATTGCCACGATTGCTTCGTGAACAATGTGTTGCGACTCCCGCTATAGTCGCAACCCTCAAGGGGCAAAACGCGCCAAAAGCGCCTCCTTCAAAGCTTACCCTACGCAAAATCTGGTTTCCAAAAGCCTTATTTTCCGATATGGGCCGGTCATCTGAAAGCTTGCGCTCTGATCCCGGCGCTCGAAGCAAGATAAGGGGGATCGGCGGCAATGGGGCCGCTATTTCAAACGGGAGACCCGGGATACGCTCGGGAGTGCTCCCAGCTAGGATACGATGATGTTCGAAGTAACAAAGAAATCCATGCAGTGGGGCGAAGAGACGCTCACACTGGAAACGGGCAAAGTGGCCCGTCAGGCCGACGGCACCGTGATCGCCACTCTGGGCGAAACCTCCGTCATGGCCAACGTGACCTTTGCAAAGGCACCAAAGCCCGGTCAGGACTTTTTCCCGCTGACCGTACACTACCAAGAGAAATACTACGCCGCCGGTAAAGTACCGGGTGGCTTCTTCAAGCGCGAAGCGCGCCCGACTGAGAAAGAAACCCTGACCGCGCGTCTGATCGACCGTCCGATCCGCCCGCTGTTTGTTGATGGCTTCAAAAACGAAGTTCTGGTGATGTGCACCGTGCTGTCCCACGATCTGGTCAACGACCCGGACATCGTGGCGATGATCGCAGCTTCTGCCGCGCTGACCATCTCCGGCGCACCATTCATGGGCCCAATCGCGGGCGCACGTGTGGGCTTTGAAGACGGCGAATACGTTCTGAACCCAACCGTTGACGACATGCAGGATCTGCGCTCCAACCCGGACCAGCGTCTGGATCTGGTTGTGGCCGGCACCAAAGACGCCGTGATGATGGTTGAATCTGAGGCCTATGAGCTGACCGAAGCAGAAATGCTTGGCGCTGTAACCTTTGCACATGAGCAGATCCAGCCGGTGATCGACCTGATCATTGATCTGGCAGAAGACGCCGCCAAAGAACCGTTTGACTTCCAACCACCAGAGTACACCGAGCTGTTTGACGCGGTGAAAGCGGCTGGCGAAGAGCAAATGCGTGCAGCTTTCGCTCTGCGTGACAAGCAAGAGCGCACTTCCGCTGTTGCCGCTGCCCGTGACGCGATCAAAGAGGCTCTGACTGAAGAGCAACTCGAAGACGCAAACCTCGGTTCCGCGCTGAAGAAGCTCGAAGCAGGCATCCTGCGTGGCGACGTAGTGAAAACCGGCGTCCGTATTGACGGCCGTAAAACCGACGAAGTCCGCGACATCGTTTGTGAAACCGGCATGCTGCCACGGACCCACGGCTCCGCTCTGTTCACCCGCGGTGAAACTCAGGGCCTCGTTGTGACCACTCTGGGCACCGGCGACGACGAGCAGATCATCGACGCGCTGCACGGCAACTTCCGCTCCAACTTCCTGCTGCACTACAACTTCCCTCCCTACTCCGTAGGTGAAGTTGGCCGCGTGGGCTCCCCCGGCCGTCGTGAAATCGGTCACGGCAAGCTGGCATGGCGCGCGCTTCAGGCGGTTCTGCCAGCGGCAACCGACTTCCCATACACTGTGCGCGTGGTATCCGAAATCACCGAATCCAACGGGTCTTCCTCCATGGCGTCCGTTTGCGGTGGCTCCCTGTCCATGATGGACGCAGGTGTGCCTCTGAAATCTGCTGTTGCCGGTGTGGCCATGGGCCTCATCCTGGAAGACAGCGGTGACTACGCGATCCTGACCGACATCCTGGGTGACGAAGACCACCTCGGCGACATGGACTTCAAAGTGGCGGGTACCGAAAACGGCATCACCTCGCTGCAGATGGACATCAAAGTCGCAGGCATCACACCTGAGATCATGGAAAAAGCGCTGGCACAGGCGAAAGAAGGCCGTATGCACATCCTGGGCGAGATGAACAAATCTCTCTCCGGCGCATCCGAGTTCTCCGTCCACGCGCCACGCATCGAGACCATGAACATCCCAACCGACAAGATCCGCGAAGTGATCGGCTCCGGTGGTAAAGTGATCCGCGAGATCGTCGAAGTGTCCGGCGCCAAAGTCGACATCAACGACGAAGGCGTGATCAAGATCGCCTCCCCGAATGGCGATTCCATTCAGAAGGCCTATGACATGATCCACGCGATCGTGGCAGAGCCGGAAGAAGGCGCGGTTTACACCGGTAAAGTTGTGAAAATCGTCGACTTCGGTGCCTTCGTGAACTTCTTCGGCAAGCGCGACGGTTTGGTGCACGTGTCTCAGATCGAGAACCGCCGCCTGAACCACCCGTCTGACGTTCTGAAAGAAGGTCAGGAAGTGAAAGTCAAACTGCTTGGCTTTGACGACCGCGGCAAGGTGCGCCTGTCCATGAAAGTTGTGGATCAGGAAACCGGCGAAGAGATCGTTCTTGAGAAAAAGGAGAAGAAAGAAGACTAAGCGCTTCCTTCTCTGACATCAGAAAGCCCCGGTGGACACGCCGGGGCTTTTTTGTTGGGCCACACAGCCCCGCCCTGACACAGAAAAACCGCCCCGGAAGTCCCGAGGCGGCTTGTTTCTTTCAAACGATGTGTGGCGTATCAGGCGGCTGCCACCGTCTCGTCATCGTCACCAAACAACTCCACATCCCCGGCAGCCACGGCCTGAGCGTCGTCAGCCTCAGCACCGGCGTCTGCCTCAGCCACCTGGAAGCCGGACAGCCCATCCACCAGACGGTCCACCGACATATCGAGGCTGGAGGTCGCCGCAAAAGCCTCTTCAGAACGCGCCGCATTGGCCTGTGTCTCGGAACCGATGGTCTGCATACTGTCGCGGATCTGCGACACAGATTGCGCCTGCTTGTCGGAAATCTCCGAAATCTCGGCGATATTGGTGCGCACTTCGCTCACATCGTTCAGGATGGTCTCCAGCGCGCCGCCCACTTCACGCACCAGCGCCACACCGCTGGCCACATGGCCGTTGCTTTGGCTGATCAGCCCGTTGATGTTCTGCGCTGCTTCTGCCGAGCGATGCGCCAGTTCGCGCACTTCAGAGGCCACAATCGCAAACCCTGCGCCCGCTTCCCCGGCACGCGCCGCTTCCACGCCCGCGTTCAGCGCCAGCAGATTGGTCTGGAAGGCGATGTCTTCGATCAGCGCGACAACCGTGTCAATCTGCGCCGAGCTCGCCTCGATCTCATCCATCGTGGTGACCGCCTTGCGCACAACCTCGGTGCCCTCACGGGTCAGCTTGGTGGTGTTGTCAAACCGCGCCTGCGTGTCCATTGCCTTCTCAACAGCGCCTTTCATAGCGTCGGCAATCTGCTCCACGGCACCGGTCACATGCTGCAACTCACCTGCCTGTTTCTCCGTGCTATGCGCCACATTCGAGGACACCTCACGCAGCTCCCGGCTGTCGACCTCAATCTGGTTGGAAATCGTGGTCACAGAACGCACAATCCCGCTCAGGGATTCCACAGACGCATTGAAGCTCTTGCGCAGATCTTCATAGCTGTTTTCAAATGGCTCACGCACATAGGCATCGAGATTGCCATCCGAGATCATAGTCAGCTTGCCGTGCAGGGTGTTCACCACATCAGACTGCACCTTGTCCTTGGCCTCAATGCTCGCCTTTTCCGAATTCAGCGTATCCATCAGATCCTGCTGTGCCTGCTGCTCTTTGGCCAGCTCCTGAAGCTGCCTGCGGTAATTGTTCACAGAAACCACCAGAATGGCGGTTTCCGCCACAACGATCACCGCATGAATCACGGTGCGCTCAATGTTCCCGATCAGCTCCACCGAGGGATAAACCAGCGCCGGAAAGAGAAACGTCAGCGCAAGGTGGTGCACCGCAATCACCCCGGCGGCCACCAGTATCGACACCGGGCACACCAGCACCGTGGTGATCGCCAGCATCGCAAAGAACATCATGTGGATATCAAGCTGCCAAGCATGCCCGGCCATGGCCGCAAGCAGCACCATGATCTGGCCAGAACCCGCAACCGCAACGCTCAGGCGTGCAGCCATATTGCCGTTCAGCCGCATCGCATAAAGCGCCAGCCCCACCAAAACCGCAGACGATCCGCCCATCGCGATGACATTGCCACCACGCAGAACGGCGACCCCCACAACGAGGGCACCCAGAAACGCAGTCAGGATCGCCATGACTTTCACGCCGGTTTGCTGCGAGTGAATTAGTTTTGGATTTTCGATCATGCTTGTTCTCCACACAGCCAGGACAGCGCCTTGCCGTCCAAAATGGCCCATGCTCCATTTTCTTTCAGTCTGTCTTCAAAGTTCGCGCTATCTGACATTCCCATAACAGCCATGGGGGCGCGGGAAACGCCCACCAGCCAGCCACCGGAGGCTTTTACAATGCCCTCCAGATCCGCTCCCGGACCTGCCACAACCACCACCGGTCCACCCTCCGTCAAAGGCGCACCGACCACTGCCAGGACAGGAGTCACTGTCAGACAGAATACCGAAGCGAGAATCGCTGGGAGGAATTGGAGAGGCTTAGTCATGCGTACATCTGTGCGGAAAGGTCTTTCCAGCACATTAACTGCCACACAGCGGGCAGCGCGCAAACGCTTAAGAATTTAGCGTATCGCACAACCTTTAGGATAAAGCGACAAGGGGTATTTGCATTACCCAAGCAAAAAGCACCGCCAAGATTTGACGGTGCTTCTTAATAGATTGGCGCTGTTCTTGTCAGAATAAAGTCCTATTCACAAAGGCTTACATCTTAAGGCAGCCGTAGTTAACCCGGCAGCTTGGTTGTGCGCAGATACGGGAAGTGCGTTGTGAACGCACCATATTTTGCCGTTGCGTCCTCATCACTCACGGCAACCGGAATCACGACATCACCACCCGGTGTCCAGTTCGCCGGCGTCGCAACATTCTCCTTCGCAGCGGTCTGCAGAGCCTCAAGTGCCCGCAGAATCTCTGCAAAATTGCGCCCCACATTCATCGGATAGGTCATCGACAGCTTCAGCTGCTTGTCCGGGCCGATGATAAACACGGACCGCACAGTGGCGCTGTCCGCAGGGGTGCGCCCGTCCGGCAAATAGGCCTCTGCTGGCAGCATATCAAAAGCTTTGGACACCGCCAGTCCATCATCTGCGATGATCGGGAAACCCGCATCTGCACCAGCGTAGGACTCGATGTCCTTCTTCCAGCCTTTGTGATCTTCCACACCGTCAACAGAAACGCCCATCACCTTCGTGCCACGCTTTGCCCATTCATCGGCAAGCTGGGCAACCGCACCAAACTCGGTGGTGCAGACAGGTGTAAAGTCTTTAGGGTGGGAGAACAGGATCGCCCAGCTGTCCCCAATCCAATCATGGAAAGTGATCGTGCCCTGATCCGTTTCGGCGGTAAAGTTTGGCACAACATCATTAATTCTCAGGCCCATTAGTCTCTCCCTGGTCATGGGGCTCTAATCGCATCTCGCCATCCTGCCCAAATAAGCCCCGCTGGGTGTGGCGGCATCGAAATTCATCTAAATCAAATATTCAGATCGCGCGCAGAGTACATCCACCTCCTTGGAACGTCACCCCTGTAGACGGGTGTTTATTTCGCAGAGCAAATATAGATGACCCGGCGTCGCATTCGATACCCGCGGACTTGCACCGGATATGTACCGCAGGCAGAGTGCGTCCAAGATTGCGAGGGAGTGCACCATGATCGACAAACGCAAATTCTATATCAATGGCCAATGGGTTGATCCCGTAGAAGCCAACGATCTCCATGTCATTGACCCGGCCACCGAAGAACCTTGCGCCGTTATTTCGCTTGGCGATCAAGCGGACACTGACGCCGCCGTAGCTGCGGCACGCGCGGCCTTTCCAGCTTGGGCAGACACTCCGCTTGAGGACCGTGTCACGCTGGTCAAAAAACTGCGCGAAATCTACGTCGCCCGCCGTGCAGATATGGCGGAAGCGATGCGTGCGGAAATGGGTGCGCCAATTGATCTTGCAACCACCAGCCAATGGGGTAGCGGCACCTGGCATCTAGACGGCTTCCTGGAGGCGCTAGAAACGTTTGAATTTGAGTACGCCATGGGCGCAGACCGCATGCGAAAAGAGCCCATCGGCGTCTGCGGCATGATCACCCCATGGAACTGGCCGATGAATCAGGTCTTCCTGAAGGCCATCCCCGCGCTTCTGGTGGGCTGCACCATGGTGCTCAAACCCTCCGAAATCGCGCCACTCTCCTCGATTGTCTTTGCCGAGATGATGGACGAAGCGGGCTTCCCTGCGGGTGTGTTCAACATGGTCAACGGCGATGGCATCGGCGTCGGCAGCCAGCTATCATCCCACCCCGATGTGGATATGATCAGCTTCACCGGCTCCACCCGCGCCGGCATCGCCATTTCCAAAGCCGCCGCCGACACCCTCAAACGTGTCAGCCTCGAACTGGGCGGTAAAGGCGCCAACATCGTCTTTGCGGATGCGGATGAAAAGGCCGTGAAACGCGGCGTCATCCACTGCATGCAAAACTCCGGCCAATCCTGCAACGCCCCCACCCGCATGATGGTGGAAAGCAGCTTCTACGCCGCCGCCGTGGATCAGGCCAAAGCCGCCGCTGAGGCTGTGCAGGTGGGGCCCACCACCGAGGCAGGCCGCCACATCGGCCCGGTGGTCTCAGAGCTGCAGTTCAACAAAATCCAGAGCCTGATCGAAACCGGCATCAAAGAGGGTGCCACCCTTGTCGCCGGTGGTCTGGGCCGCCCGGAAGGTGTGAATAAGGGCTACTATGTGCGCCCCACCGTCTTTGCCGATGTCACCCCCGAGATGACCATCTACCGCGAAGAAATCTTCGGCCCGGTGCTGGCGATCTCGTCTTTTGACAGCGAAGCGCAGGCGGTTCAGATGGCCAATGACACGGTCTATGGCCTCACCAACTACATCCAGACACAGGATGACGAAAAGCGCCTGCGCGTGGCCCGTCAGGTGCGCTCCGGTATGGTGGAAACCAACGGCGTGGGCCGCGTCAACGGCTCTCCCTTCGGCGGCTACGGCCAATCCGGCAATGGCCGCGAAGGCGGCGGCTGGGGTCTGGAGGAATTCTGCGAAACCAAAGCGATCTCCGGCGTGCCAATGGGCTGACCGGAAGGCTTAAACAAAACAAAAGGCCGCAGCACACCGCTGCGGCCTTTTTTATTGAGGCTGTATTTATGCGGCTGGCTTGCGCGAGCGGTTGCGCCGTCGACGCGGGCGGCCGCCACCGGGCTTGTCATTGCCATTGGCCGCGCTTTTGGGCTGACCGCCAGCAGGTTTGGCGCCACCGCCGGGCCTTCCACCGCCGGGTTTGCCGCCACCGCGCTTGCGCCCGCCGCCACCGGAACGTGGCCCGGTGCCATATTCTTTCTTCATCTCCCGAAGCTCATCGGTCGGGCGGTCAAACTTGCGCCCGATCAGCTTTTCGATGTCCTTCAGATAGTCGCGCTCATCCAGCGCACAGAAGGAAATCGCGCGCCCATCACGGCCCGCCCGCGCGGTGCGGCCAATCCGGTGCACATAGCTTTCGGCCACATTGGGCAGATCAAAGTTGATCACAAGCGAGATCACCGGAATATCAATCCCGCGCGCCGCCACATCTGTCGCCACCAGCACGGTGATCTCACCATCGCGAAACGCCTTGATCGCGCGGTCCCGCTGCCCCTGGCTCTTGTTGCCGTGGATCGAAGCCGCGTTGAACCCGTCAGCGACAAGCTGCTTCATCATCCGCTCCGCACCATGTTTGGTGCGCGAGAAAATCAGCGTGCTCTCGCCCATGTTCTCCGACAGGATCTCCCGCAGGCGCACACGTTTTTCGCCCTTCTCCAGATACTCCACGCTCTGCGTGATCTTATCCGCGGTCTTGCCCGGAGGCGCGATCTCCACCCGCTTGGGCTTGGTCAGATAGCTCTGGCTCAGCTCTTCCATCTGCTTGGGCATGGTGGCCGAAAACAGCATGGTCTGGCGCGGCGTGCCCAGATGCGGTGCGATTTTGCGCAGGGCATGGATAAAGCCCATGTCCAGCATCTGATCCGCTTCATCCAGCACCAAGTTGGTAACAGTGGACAGGTTGATCTCCTTGCGGTCCAGCAGATCAATCAGCCGCCCCGGCGTCGCCACCAGAATGTCGGTGCCACGCGACAGCATCGCAATCTGGCGGTTGATCGACTGTCCGCCCACCACGGTCATCACCTTCATCGGTGTGCCCTGCACCAGCGGGCGCAGGTTGTCCGCAATCTGATTGACCAGCTCCCGTGTGGGTGCCAGCACCAGCGCTTTCACCGACCGGGGCAAGGGCTTGCCCGGCTGTTCCAACAGGCGATCCATCATCGGCAGGCCAAAGGCCAGCGATTTCCCGGTGCCTGTCTGCGCAAGGCCGAGAATGTCATGTCCTTCAAGCGCTAGCGGAATCGCCTTGGCCTGAATCGGGGTTGGGGCATCAAAGCCGTGCTTCTTCAACCCTTTCAAAAGAGTGGAAGACAGGCCCAGTTCTTCAAATTGCGCCACGATATATCCTTTCCACCGCACCCCGTTTTGGCGCACGGCAAATAGCGGCCTCTTTCACAGAGACCGCCCAGAGGTTTGACAGCACCGCCATTGCACAGACCCATTCCGTGCCAACCCGGCCTATCCGTCAGAACCCTGCGTGATGGGAACGAAACTGTCGCTGATGCGCCTGTCGGCCCTCTGTGGGGCGCGGCGCGGCCTGCTCACGCGGCTGCGCAACGACGCGCTTCACATATAGGTTCGGCGTCATTTGTCAACCTTGGCACATAAATCACAAAGGGCCGGCGCACGCCGCACCGGCCCTCATGTTACTCATTCTGCAAAAATCATGGGGTTGCCACATCTGTGATGTGGCAGGGGAAAAGCCACGAATTCACCCTTTGCCTTTCCAGGGCACCAGATATTTCTCACCCCAGCGCATCAGCATATCGATCCCAAATCCGATGATGCCAATCAGGATGATACCCATCAGCACGATATCCGTGTCCTGGAACTTCGACGCCGCCACGATCATCTTACCGACGCCCTTCTCAGCGGCCACCAGTTCAGCGGCCACAACGGTGCCCCAGCAAACCCCCATCGCCACACGCGCGGCAGTGAATATCTCGGGCAAAGAGTTAGGAATGATCACGTGGCGCAGGATTTGGCGTTTGTTTGCACCCAGAGAGTAGGCCGCATGCACCTTTGAAATCTTCACGCCAGACACACCGGAACGCGCCCCGATCGCCATAATCCAAAGTGCCGCGAGGAAGAGCAGGATGATCTTACCCTGCTCGCCAATCCCAGCCCAGATGATCACCAGCGGGATCAAAGCCAACGGCGGCACAGGGCGCATAAATTCCACAATCGGGTCAAACCAACCACGGAACCAGTTCGAAAGGCCCATGGCGTAACCCAGCGGAATGCCAACCGCCGCGCCCAGCGCGAAGCCAACGATCACTCGGAACAGTGAATAGCTCAGGTGCTCTGCCAACGTGACATTCTGATAACCGTCGCGGCTCACAGAAATCAGGCGCTGCCAGACGCTTTCTGGAGCAGGCAACCAGATCGATTCCATCTGCATGCCTTTGGCCGGTTCAAAGTTCAGCGTGCCCTTGTCGGTCAGTGCCACACGGCCAAAGCCAACATCGACATCCGCGTCACGGCTGATCGGCGCACCATCTACGGCAACAATCTTGGCGCCATCTTTGCGGGTCACCTCATCATTGGCATCCCATCGCAACAGTTTGCTGCGATACGCCTGCACCACCAGCGCATCATCTTTGGCCAAGCCATCACCTGGCGCGACTTCTGGTGCTGCAGGCACCTGACCGGCCTCATGCACAATGACGCTGACAGTCGCATCATCCGTCTTGCCATCCTCGGCCTCAAGTGTGTAGGTGAAGCTTGCCTCGCCAACAAAGGGACCTGGCGCATGCAGGAAACCCGGCAGCCAGTTTGAGCCGGTAAACGATCCCCAAATCACAAAGATTAAGACCACCGAAATCACGGAGGCTGCTTTGTTGGAAATCACCGCACTTTCGTCGCCAAAAGTCACAGTTTTCAGTGAGGTATAATCCTGAAGCGAAGACAGGCGCTGCTTGATCTGCGTGTAGACAAACAGAGCAAACAGGATCAACCCAATATAGAGTGCCAGATACGGCAGCGCGCCAAGGACCGACAAAAACAGGGTCGCCAATTCGCCCCCAAGATCAGCAAATATCTGCCCCATCTTATGCGCCTCCCTCTGCACGGCCCATGATCTCTTCTTCCATGTTCCAGATCATGTTGAGGATCTCTTCGCGCGTCGGCGCGTAATCAGGGTGCTTCTTCACCTCACGCAAATCCGCTCCCACGCCGAGATCTGCAAAGGGCAGCCGGTATTCTTTGTGAATGCGCCCGGGGCGTGGCGCCATTACCAACAATCGCTCGCCCAGCAAGAGTGCTTCTTCCACTGAGTGGGTGATCAAAATGATCGTCTTCCCCGTCTCTTTCCACAATTTGAGCACAAGACTCTGCATCTTCTCCCGTGTGAGGGCGTCCAAGGCCCCCAAGGGCTCGTCCATCAGGATCACATCCGGGTCATTCGCAAGACAGCGGGCCAACGCCACACGCTGTTGCATGCCGCCTGACAGCTCATACACCATCTTCTCTTTGAAATCCTGCAGACCAACCACATCCAAAAGGTGGTCCACGATCTCTGCGCTTTCCGACTTTGGCATGCCTTTCATATCAGGGCCAAAGCTCACATTGTCCCGCACGCTCATCCATTCAAAAAGCGCACCTTGTTGGAACACCATCCCGCGTTCTGCATCCGGGCCTGTGACCTGATGCCCATTCATCACGATCTGTCCCTCGGTAGGTGCCAAGAACCCGGCCACAATATTCAGCAACGTGGTTTTACCGCAGCCCGAAGGCCCCAGCACGCTCAGCAATTCGCCCTGCTTGAGATCAAGGCTCACGTCCTTGAGCGCTTGCACATGCCCGCCATCGGGCAAATCAAAGCGCATGGACAGGTTTTCGATCGATAATCCGGTCATGGTTCCCAACTGCTTGTTCGCCCATTTTTCTGGGCACTGGCGGTTGTCCCGCCCTATCTTCTGGCTGTGAAACAAAGGCCCGCCAAGAACGAGGCGGGCCTTCAAGATTTGAAATTACAGGCCTTTGGCCGCTTCCAGAGGACCGGTATTCACGGTGCCCTCATAGCTGTCAAGCGCGCTCGGGATAGAGCCTGCGCCAACAAAGACGCCTGCAACGCCTTTCATGAAGTTTTGTGCTGTTCCGCCGAACCAAGCATCACCCAGCTGCTCTTCAACCGTTGGGAATTTAAACGTCGCGAGTGTCGCGGCAGTGGCTTCTTCATCCATGCCCGCGTCCTTGGCAATCACCGGCAACATTTTGGCTTGGTTGGCTTCATCGGCCCACATTGCGTTTGCGTCGGCGGTCACTTTCAGGAACTTCGCCAGCATCTCACTTTCTTCCGCGATGAAGGAAGCTGGTGCGGTGGTGGCGTCAAACACCAGAATACCCAGCTCTTCTTTCTCTGCACCAGTCAGCAAAACGTTGCCGTGCTCTTTCATGCGGCGCAACGCGCCGCCCCAACCACAGGCCATATCCAGCGAACCCTGCGCCAGTGCAGCCGCGCCTTCTGCCGGTGCCATGTCGACAACTTCCATGCCGCCCACGTCTACGCCGAAGTGGTTCATCTGGCTCAGGAAGCCGTAGTGCGCTGCAGTGCCCAGCGGCACAGCCACTTTCTTGCCAGCCAGCTCAGCGGCACTGTCTTTATCGATCTCAAGACCAGACGCCACAACGCAGTTGTCGTTGTCAGAATAAGACACAGCCACGTCCACAATCTGGATGTCCTGGCCGGCAGACGCCGCCACAACAAATGGTGGCACACCTTGGCTGACGGAGATTTGCACGTCGCCGGACGCCATCGCAGCGCTCATTGCGGTGCCTGTATCGAAGCTGACCCAGTTGATCTCGGTGCCCAGCGCTTCTTCATAGGTGCCCATTTGCTTGGCGTATTGGAAAGGCATCGGCCATTCGAGGAAGTAGGCCACTGTGATCTCTGCAGTCGCAGCCTGCGCGCCCATCATCATAGCGGTAGCAGCGGTGGCACCCATCAGCGTCTTTTTCAAGCTCATCGTATTTTCTCCCGTTGTCGTTATGGCGCGTTTGTACTCGAGATCTTCGGGCGTTTGGCCTCTTTTTTGATCATCGGCAATCTGCGTCCTCCTTGATCCGACCGGAATTTAGGCCACCGATCAATGTTTTTTTGGGGAATTGCCTGCCTCTGGTACACGGCTTTCACCCCTCAAAATTATTTGACCAATTGGTAGAAAACCATATAAAATAGGTATTTGACGCCCAAACATGGGATTTCAGAACGGCAAAATTCGATAATCTGGCCTTATACAGACAAATCTTTTGGCCCTATAAACATGCTTGAAAAAGTCGCGAGGATGTCGTGCAAACTTACATGAACCGCCCAAATAGGGCGCACACAACACCCCTGATTGCACCACTTCAAGGAGGCTTAAGCCATGGACGGCACTCTGAAAGAAAACGATATCAGCCACGTCGTCAAAGCCGACAAGGCCCATGTCTGGCATCATCTGGTTCAGCACAAACCGTTTGAAACCAATGACCCGCGCATCATTATCGAAGGCAAAGGCATGCGCGTCTGGGACCAAAACGGCAAAGAGTACATTGACGCTGTGTCCGGCGCTGTCTGGACGGTCAATGTTGGCTATGGCCGTGAGCGCATCGCCAACGCTGTCCATGAAAACCTTATGAAAATGTGTTACTTCGCCAATGCCGCGGGCAACGTGCCAGGTGCGCTTTATGCGGAAAAGCTGATTGAGAAGATGCCTGGCATGAGCCGCGTCTACTACTGCAACTCTGGCTCTGAGGCGAATGAGAAAGCCTTCAAAATGATCCGCCAGATCGCGCACAAGAAATATGGCGGCAAAAAGCATAAGATTCTCTACCGCGATCGCGATTACCACGGCTCCACGCTCGCCGCGATGTCGGCCGGTGGACAAGACGAGCGCAACGCACAGTATGGTCCCTTCGCCCCGGGATTCGTCCGTGTGCCACACTGCATGGAATATCGCAAAGATGAGCTGGGCCTTGGCCATCTTTCCGGTCGCGAATTCGGCATCGCTGCGGCAAACCAAATCGAAGAGGTGATCCTGCGCGAAGGCCCAGACACTGTTGGTGCACTCTGTCTGGAACCTGTGACTGCAGGTGGTGGCGTGATTACCCCACCGGAAGGCTACTGGGAACGCGTGCAGGAGATCTGCAAAAAGTATGACATTCTTCTGCACATCGACGAAGTGGTCTGCGGAATCGGTCGCACGGGCACCCATTGGTTCGGCTATCAGCATTACGGCGTGAAACCTGACTTCGTGACCATGGCCAAGGGTGTCGCCTCTGGCTACGCCGCCATCTCCTGCCTTGTAACCACCGAAGAAGTTTTCGAGCACTTCAAATCCGACCCATCGGACAAACTCGACCACTTCCGCGATATCTCGACCTTCGGAGGCTGTACCGCTGGCCCAGCGGCGGCATTGGAGAATATGGCCATTATTGAAGAAGAAGGCCTGCTGGAAAACTGCACAGCCATGGGTGAACGCATGATGGGCAACCTCAAAGCGTTGATGGAGAAGCACGAGATCATCGGAGATGTGCGCGGCAAAGGCTTGTTCCTCGGCTGCGAGCTGGTGAAGGACCGCGAAAGCAAGGAACCGGTGGACGAAGCCGACATCGCAGCAGTGGTTGCTGACTGTGGCGCCCAAGGGGTGATCATCGGCGCAGCTAACCGTTCCGTACCGGGCCGCAACAATGTGATCGCCTTCTCCCCAGCGCTCATCGCTACAGCTGCCGATATCGACGCGATCACCAATGCGGTCGACAATGCACTGAAAAAGATCTTCGGCTAAACGCCAACACTTGTCCCAAAGGCGAGGCACTCCCCTCGCCTTACTGCGCCGCCCAACCCCAAAAGGGGAGGGCGGCGTTTGTGGCTTCAGCGCATGATGTCGATGACCGCAACCCACCACAACACCAAAAAGGAACGTCCCATGTGGCCCGCTCCCGTCACACTCAAAGGCATCCACGCCAACCTTGTGCCTCTCTCGCCTGATCATGCGGCCGATTTGGCCGATGCATCTGCCGATGGCGATCTACACAACCTTTGGTACACGACCGTTCCTGCCCCCGAGGGCGTTCCGGCCGAAATCACCCGTCGCTTGGCACAACCCAATATGACGCCCTTCGCGATTCTTGATACCGCAGAACGCGCCATCGGCATGACCACCTATATGAACACCGATCCCGCCAACCGCCGCGTCGAAATCGGATCCACATGGTACCGCAAATCAGCCCAGCGCTCGCCAATCAACACCGAGTGCAAACTCTTGATGTTGCGCCATGCGTTTGAAGATCTATTTTGTATCGCTGTGGAGTTCCGTACCCACTTCATGAACCACCAATCGCGTAACGCGATCGAGCGGCTAGGCGCAAAACTCGACGGTGTACTGCGGAATCATTCACTCATGGCGAACGGTACCCTGCGCGACACGGCGGTCTATTCGATTTGCCAACACGAATGGCCTGCAGTCCGCGCAAATCTGGAACATAAGCTAAGCCAAAACCGCTGATTTGATCAGCATCTACCAGGAATGGAGAAAGTCCAGTTTGCAACCCATATAAGTCCAGTATAGCGTTCCTGCATGGCAATATCGGTTGAAACCTTTTTTCTCTCCCCCGGCTTTCAGGGCACGCTTCAGGCACAGATCCAGCAGCTGATCGCCGAAGGCATCCTATCGGGCCGCTTCCGTCGTGGAGAAAAGCTTCCCTCTTCCCGCAAACTCGCGAGCCATCTGGGTGTGAGCCGGATCACGGTAACGCTTGCTTACACCGAACTTCTTGCCAACGACTACCTGTCCTCACGTGGGCGTTCGGGATACTATGTCTCTGAAAATGCGCCTGTTCCGCCAAGTTTCTCGCCCCCAAAACGAAGCGAGGACCGCATTGACTGGACCCGCGCTCTGGGGCGCCGCTACACTGGCGGTGACACCCCGGACAAACCGAAAGACTGGGCCAATTACCGCTACCCGTTTGTTTATGGTCAAACCGATCCAAGTCTCTTTGACCACGCCAACTGGCGCCTATGCGCACTCCAGGCTTTGGGCCAAAAGGACTTCACCGCGCTCACGTCTGACTACTACGATCAAGACGATCCGGAACTGGTCGAATTCATCGCCCGCAATACACTCCCCCGTCGTGGTATTATCGCGCGCCCTGAAGAGATTCTCATCACTCTTGGCGCTCAAAACGCCCTGTGGATCGCCGCGCAAATCCTGCTGACCCAGCGCCGTATGGCCGCAATTGAAAACCCCTGCTACCACGCTCTGCGCGACATTCTAAATCAGTCCCGCTGCCATGTGGCCCCGATCAATGTCGACAAAGACGGGCTGGATCCAAGCCTGATTCCGGTCGAGGCGGACGTGATTTTCACCACGCCGAGCCACCAATGCCCGACCACCGCCACGATGCCTATGCCCCGCCGCCACGCGCTCTTGGAGCGCGCTCGCGAAATCGACGCGCTGGTGGTGGAAGACGACTATGAGTTCGAAATGTCGTTCTTGGATGCCCCTTCTCCTGCCCTGAAATCGCTCGATACAGAAGGACGGGTGATCTACGTTGGCAGCTTCTCAAAATCACTCTTCCCCGGTTTGCGTCTTGGCTATCTTGTGGGCAGCGAAGCCTTCATTCGAGAGGCACGCGCCCTACGCGCCTCTGTTCTGCGGCATCCTCCGGGCCACATTCAGCGCACGGCAGCTTACTTTCTTTCTCTCGGCCATTACGATGCTTTGATCCGCCGCATTCGCGAGGCTTTAAAGGCCCGTCGCGCAGTGATGCAGAAGGCGATCACGCAATCTGGCTTGGATGTTGCGGGTCAAGGCGCATTCGGAGGCTCAAGTTTTTGGATGCAGACGAAAGGCCACATCGATACAGAAATTTTCGCCCAAAAGATGCAAAATGACGGCGTTTTGATCGAACCCGGCGCCTCCTTTTTCTCAGGCGCGGACATCCCGCGGAATTTTTATCGCCTAGGATACTCTTCCATTCCGTCCGAGCGCATCCCTGAAGGCGTGGCCCGCATTGCCAAGGCTCTGAACGCCCTCTAATCTGGCGCTATCCCGGGCACATGTCTGGCCCTAACGCCGACACGCACCAAACCGTAGTTTCTTTCCAAAACGATCGCCCAAAACCTCCGTTCCGGGCGCAATAGGAGTTTGCTTCATGAAAATGACAACCGAAGAAGCCTTTGTAAAAGTGCTTCAAAAACACGGCATCGAACACGCCTTCGGGATCATCGGCTCCGCGATGATGCCGATCTCTGATCTGTTCCCTAAGGCAGGGATCATGTTCTGGGACTGCGCGCATGAAGGCTCCGCGGGTATGATGAGCGATGGCTACACCCGCGCTACCGGCAAAATGTCCATGATGATTGCGCAGAACGGCCCAGGCATCACCAACTTTGTGACCGCCGTGAAAACCGCCTACTGGAACCACACCCCACTACTGTTGGTGACCCCGCAAGCCGCAAACAAAACCATCGGTCAGGGTGGCTTCCAGGAAGTGGAGCAGATGGCTCTCTTCAAAGACATGGTTGCCTATCAGGAAGAAGTGCGTGATCCCTCCCGTGTAGCCGAGGTGCTTACCCGTGTGATCAGCCAAGCCAAGCGCCTCTGTGGCCCCGCGCAGCTCAACATCCCACGCGACTTCTGGACTCAGGTGATCGACATCGACATCCCTGGTCCGATCGAATTCGAAGCTTCTTCTGGCGGAACGTCCTCTGTGGCAGACGCCGCTGCATTGCTTTCATCGGCAAAGAACCCTGTGATCCTGAACGGCGCGGGTGTGGTGCTGTCTGACGGCGGCATCCCGGCCTCCATGAAGCTCGCTGAAAAACTCGACGCCCCAGTTTGCGTTGGCTACCAGCACAACGACGCTTTCCCCGGCTCCCACCCGCTTTTTGCAGGCCCGCTGGGCTACAACGGCTCCAAAGCGGCCATGGAGTTGATCAAAGACGCCGACGTTGTTCTGGCGCTTGGCACACGTCTGAACCCCTTCTCCACCCTGCCCGGCTACGGCATGGAATACTGGCCAGCCGACGCCAAAATCATTCAAGTGGACATCAACCCCAATCGCATCGGCCTCACCAAGAAGGTCTCCGTGGGCATCGTTGGGGACGCTGCCAAAGTCGCCACCGGCATTCTGGAGCAATTGGCAGACACAGCAGGTGACGACGGTCGCGACGCACGCAAGAGCCACATCTCCAAGACCAAATCTGCATGGGCCCAACAGCTTTCCTCCATGGATCACGAAGATGACGATCCGGGCACCACATGGAACGAACGCGCCCGCGCAGACAAACCGGACTGGATGAGTCCGCGCATGGCATGGCGCGCGATCCAATCCGCGCTGCCTCGCGAAGCGATCATCAGCTCCGACATCGGCAACAACTGCGCCATCGGCAACGCCTACCCGGACTTTGATCAGGGCCGCAAATACCTCGCACCCGGTCTCTTTGGCCCCTGCGGCTACGGTCTGCCCGCCATCGTTGGCGCAAAAATCGGCCAGCCAGATGTGCCTGTTGTGGGCTTTGCAGGTGACGGTGCTTTCGGCATCGCAGTAAACGAGCTCACAGCCATCGGCCGTGGCGAATGGCCTCCGGTCACCCAGATCGTTTTCCGCAACTACCAGTGGGGCGCGGAAAAACGGAACTCCACGCTTTGGTTTGATGACAACTTTGTTGGCACGGAACTCGACACACAGGTGTCCTACGCGGGCATCGCCCAAGCCTGCGGCCTGCAAGGGGTTGTGGCCCGCACCATGGACGAGCTGACCGCTGCGCTGAACAAAGCCATCGACGATCAGATGAACCATGGCAAAACCACGCTGATTGAAGCCATGATCAACCAAGAACTGGGCGAGCCCTTCCGCCGCGACGCAATGAAAAAGCCAGTTTCTGTGGCGGGCATCGACCCAGCGGACATGGTTCCGCAGAAAGCGAGCTGATCATATGGCACGGCCCGGCATCACAAGCCCCGTTCTGGTGCTCAACGCCGGGTCATCCTCTATCAAATTTGCCGTCTTTGATGGTGAGTTGAATGAGCGCATCACAGGCATCGCCGAGGGTATCGGCGGTGCCTCTTCTTTGACCATCGCCGGGAAATCCCGCGATTTGCCTTTCATCGATCACCGCGCCGCTTTGCAAGCGGTCTTGGAAGCTCTGAAAGCGCAAGGCGTGGCCGTCACCGACCTCCGCGCGGCTGCCCACCGCGTCGTGCATGGCGGGCGCAAACTGACTGCACCGGTCAAGATAAATGCCGAAGTGCGCGCCGAAATCGCCTCCTGTACGCCGCTTGCTCCGCTACACAACCCGCACAACCTCGCCGCCGTGGACACGCTGGCCGAAATCGCGCCAGAGCTGCCGCAATACGCGAGCTTTGATACCTCTTTTCATGCAACCAATCCCGACGCCGCAACCCGCTATGCCATTCCACGCATGATGGAGACCAAAGGCATCCGCCGCTATGGTTTCCACGGCCTCAGCTACGCCTCCTTGGTGCAAAACCTGCCGCAGATTTCTGGCGAAAAATTGCCCTCTCGTCTGTTGGCTTTCCACCTCGGCAATGGGGCCTCGCTTTGCGCCATCAAAAACGGTCAATCCATTGCCACAACCATGGGTTACTCACCGCTTGATGGCCTGACTATGGGCACACGCTCTGGCGGGATCGACGCGAATGCGGTTTTGCGTCTGGTAGAGGAAAACGGGCTGGAGCGGACCAAAGCGATCCTCAATCATGAAAGTGGCCTTCTGGGGCTATCTGGCGGAAAATCAGACATGCGCAACCTGATGGTGGACCCATCTGCCGACAGCGCCTTTGCCATCGAACATTTCTGCTATTGGTCGGTGCGCCATGCCGGGTCACTGATTGCTGCTATGGAAGGGCTCGACGCCATCGCCTTCACCGGCGGCATTGGTGAAAATGCCGTGGGCGTACGCGCCCGTATCTTACGGTCGCTGGAATGGGCTGGGGCCCGCATGAACCCAGATGCCAATCACGCACGCAAGCCTAGACTACACGCAGAAACCTCCAAAATCGCGATCTGGGTGATCCCTGCGCAAGAAGAGCGCATGATTGCAATGGATGCGATCTCCCTGATGGAGGCCGCATGATCTCTTTTCAACCAAGAGCGAGCGACACCGCCGTCGCATCCACGATGTCTTGCACTGTTGCGCCCCGGCTGAGGTCACAGACCGGCTTGCGGAAGCCTTGGAGAATGGGCCCCAGCGCCTGCGCACCGGCCAATTCCTGTGCCAGCTTGTATGCAATATTGCCCGAGTCCAGCGACGGGAAGACCAGCACATTGGCATCCCCAGCACCCAAACCTTTCATCTCCGCCACACGTGGATTGAGTGCTGCATCGCCTTGCACTGGGCCAACAAAACCGGTTGCCTCCGCCACTGCGCGCACCTTGTCGACACTTGGCCCTGCGCCAGACGCGCCGGTGGAAAACGACAAGAGCGCAACACGCGCATCCCCCAAAAGCGCGGCCCCGCTGCGCTCTGACGCGCGCGCAATCGCTGCCAAAGCCTCTGCATCCGGATCAACGTTCAAACCGCAATCGGCAAATATTACCTCACGCCCGTCCGGGAAGCGCATCAGGAAAAACGAGCTTGCCACCGATACACCCTCGGCCAAGCCAATTCCGATACTGGCAGCCTCGATGACTTTCTTGGTGGAAGCCACTGCGCCGGCCACCATCGCATCTGCTTCACCGACAGCCACCATGGCTGCCGCGCGGTACAGCGGTCGGCTAAGCATACGTCGTGCCACAGCTTCTTTCAGCCCTCGAGCCTCCACCAGCGCAGCAACATACGCCTCCGTATCTTCGCCCAGCGCCACAGGCTCGCAAATCCCGTCAGCCCTCAGCCGTTCTGCCGCTTGCGCAATCCGGTCGTCTTCCATTTCGGGCATCACAACCCGTGCGCCGCGCGCTTGCGCGCGGCCGATGGCGGTCTCAAGTGCTGACATCGTACCTCCCCAATTTTCGCGACTAAGGAGCCACCCGTGACAGAGAACGTCAAGATCAACCGCGGCCTAAAAGGCATTTACTTCGAACGCTCCGGCGTCAGCCACATCGATGGCGCCAAAGGCGAACTCTCCTATCGCGGTTATTCGATCCACGACCTCGCCACGCAATCCACCTTTGAAGAAGTCTGCTATTTGCTGATCCACAGCGAGCTGCCGACGGAGGCTGAGCTTGCCGATTTTGACGCAACCCTGAAAGCTGCTCGCGAACTGCCCGATCAGATCTATGACATCATCCGCGCCACTAAAGACGGCCATCCCATGGACGTACTGCGCACCGCTGTCTCAGCCCTCGCCGCTCTGGAAAGCGACAGCCAGAACGTTGGGGAAGAGGCTTTCCTCGCCAATGGCCTGCGCCTCACCTCTCAGGTGCCGATGATCATCGCCGCACATGAAAACATCCGCAACGGCCGCGATCCCGTACCTGCGGACAAAACCCTTTCCCATGCCGCCAACTGGCTCTGGATGCTGAAAGGTGAGAAGCCCTCCGAGGACGCCGCCAAACTGGCTGACGTCGATTTCATCCTGCACGCAGAACATGGCGCCAACGCCTCTTCTTTTGCGGCCCGTGTCACCATCGGCACCGACACAAATCTGCACGGCGGCATCGTCACCGCGCTGTCCACCCTTGCTGGCCCCGCCCACGGCGGCGCGGCAGAAGACGTGATGAAAATGGTGCAGGAAATTGGCACACCCGATAACGCCGCCGCCTACGTCAAAGAGAAGCGCAAGAATCGCGAGGCCGTGACCGGCTTTGGCCACCGCGTCTACCGCGCCGAAGACCCCCGCGCCCGCCACATGCGCGACGGCGTGAAAAAGCTCGGCGAAGAGATGGGCGCGCCAGAATGGTACGAAATTCTGCAAGGCGTTGTGGAGGCGATGAAGCCCTACGCCCGCCACGGCCTGAACGTGAATGTCGATTTCTACTCCGGCGTGATCTACCAGCTGCACGGCATCCCGATGGATCTCTACGTGCCGATCTTCGCCATCGGCCGCATGCCTGGTTGGATCATCCAATGCATGGACCAGCAAGAGAGCAACATCCTGATCCGCCCGCTCACGCTTTACAACGGCCCAGAGATGCGCCCCTACACGCCCATGAGTGCGCGATAAATTTCGCACCCACCCCCTTGCGCGGGAAATTTTTCCCGCCAAGGATAGACTGCCCGGAATACTCTGACCGAAAGACACCGCATGACCTTTCAGCAGCCCCAGCTTGACACTTCGCCCAAAGTCTCTGACGAGGTGCGCCAGACAACCTGCTACATGTGCGCCTGCCGTTGCGGCATCAATGTGCACATGAAAGACGGCAAAGTTGCCTATATTGAGGGCAACCGCGACCACCCGGTCAACAAAGGTGTGCTCTGCGCCAAAGGCTCTGCCGGGATCATGCAGGTCAACGCGCCTTCCCGCCTGAAAAAGCCCCTGAAACGGGTTGGCCCGCGCGGCTCTGGTGAGTTTGAGGAAATCAGCTGGGAAGAGGCGCTCTCAACGGCGGTGGGCTGGCTCACCGAGCTTCATGAAACCGCCCCGCATAAGCTGGCTTTCTTCACAGGTCGTGACCAATCTCAAAGCTTCACCAGCTTCTGGGCGCAGCACTTCGGCACCCCCAACTACGCGGCCCACGGAGGCTTCTGTTCGGTCAACATGGCTGCCGCAGGCATCTACACTATGGGCGGGGCCTTCTGGGAATTTGGCCAGCCGGATTGGGACCACACCAAACTCTTCATGATATTTGGCGTGGCTGAAGACCATGACAGCAACCCTATCAAAGCTGGCATCGGCAAAATCAAAGCACGCGGCGCAAAGGTGATCGGCGTAAACCCCGTGCGCTCCGGTTACAACGCCGTGGCCGATGAATGGGTCGGCATCACGCCGGGCACCGACGGGCTTTTCATCCTTGCGCTCATCCATGAGCTCATGAAAGCCGGCAAAATCGATCTGCACTATCTCGCGCAATACACCAACGCGGCTGTGTTGGTGGACGCCGAAACCGGCCTGCTGATGCGCGATGCCGATGGTAAAGAACTGGTTGTCGATCGCGCCACCGGCAAACTCACCCCTTTTGATCAGAAAGGCGTCCGCCCGGACCTCTCCGCCACTTATGAAGGCAACAAGACCGTCATGCACCTCATGGCAGAGAAGTACCTTGATCCGCAATACGCCCCCGAAGCGGTGGCCGAAAAAACCGGCATTCCTGCTGCCAAGATCAAAACCATCGCCGCCGAGCTGGCGCGCGTTGCCTTTGACGAAGCCTTTGAGCTGGATCAGGAATGGACAGACTTCCGGGGTGAAACCCACAATACCATGACGGGCCGCCCGGTCAGCTTTCACGCCATGCGCGGGATTTCCGCCCACTCCAATGGCTTCCAGACCTGCCGCGCGCTGCATGTGCTGCAAATCCTCTTGGGCACCGTCGAAGTCCCCGGCGGTTTCCGCTTTAAGCCGCCCTATCCCAAGCCTGTGTCTGCGCACCCTACGCCACACGGCTATGGCCGCCCCGGCAAACCCCTCGCAGGGCCGCACCTCGGCTTCCCGCGTGGCCCCGAAGATCTGCAGATCAATGAGGACGGCACCGCTTGTCGGATCGACAAAGCTTTCACGTGGGAAAACCCCATGTCGGTGCATGGCCTCATGCATATGGTGATCTCAAACGCCCACGCCCAAGATCCCTACCCGATTGATACGCTGTTCATGTACATGGCGAACATGTCGTGGAACTCCACGATGAACACCTCCGGCGTGATCAAAATGCTGACCGACCGCAACGACGACGGCGGCTATCGCATCCCGCGCATCATCTACTCGGATGCCTACAGCTCAGAGATGGTCGCCTACGCTGACCTGATCCTGCCGGACACCACCTATCTGGAACGTCACGACTGTATTTCGTTGCTCGACCGCCCAATTTGTGAGGCCGACGGCGCCGCCGATGCCATCCGCTGGCCAGTGGTGGAGCCCGATCGCGATGTGCGCGGTTTCCAATCTGTGCTGATAGAACTGGGCGCGCGCATCGGCCTGCCGCATTTCCTCAACGAAGACGGCACACCGAAGTGGAAGGACTACGCCGACTACATCGTGAACCACGAACGCCGCCCCGGCGTCGGCCCGCTTGCAGGCTTCCGTGGCGAGGATGGCGATCAGTTTGGCCGTGGCGAAGTGAATCCAGACCAGCTTCAGCGCTACATCGACAATGGCGGCTTTGCCATCGAACATGTGCCCGACAATGCGCTCTACATGAAGCCGTGGAACCAGCACTACCAAAGCTGGGCGGTACAAATCGGCCTCTATGACGCGCCCCAGCCCTTCCTGTTCCAGCTCTATGTGGAACCAATGCGCAAATTCCAACGCGCCGCCGAAGGCCACGGCGAAATCCAACCGCCAGATCATCTGCGTGACCGCCTCAAACAGGTCATGGACCCGCTCCCGATCTGGTACGCACCGCTCGAAGACGCGCGTGTCGACCCAGAGGAATTTGACGTCCACGCCCTCACCCAACGCCCCATGGCGATGTATCACAGCTGGGGCACCCAAAACGCTTGGCTGCGCCAGTTGCATGGGGAGAACCCGCTTTACCTGCCCACCAAGCTTTGGGAGAAACATGGCTTTGCCGAGGGTGACTGGGCGCGCGTGACCTCTGCCCATGGTGAAATCACAGTGCCTGTCGCCCATCAGGCCGCGCTCAACGAAAACACCGTCTGGACATGGAACGCCATTGGCAAACGTAAGGGCACTTGGGCGCTCTCTGACGATGCACCCGAAAGCAACAAAGGCTTCCTGCTCAACCATCTGATCCACGAGCTACTACCACCCAAAGGGGACGGCCTACGGTGGGCCAATTCCGACCCGATCACCGGACAGGCCGCATGGTTTGACCTGCGCGTGAAGCTCGAAAAAGCGCCGGTTCCGGTGACTGCCCAGCCCACCTTTGCACCGATAAAGTCTCCGGTGCCTCACGGCCCCAAAACGCTCGCATGGAAGGTCGGCAAATGAATATGACCGCCTTTCAAATACCGAGAATCCGCACCTACGCGATACAGCCGCAATACCGACGCAATACAGAGGTCAAAACATGACTGATCTCCCCAACCAAACCGACCGCAAACTCGGCCTCGTGATCGATCTGGACACCTGCGTCGGCTGCCATGCCTGCGTGATCTCCTGTAAGGGCTGGAACACCGAAAATTACGGCGCGCCCCTCAGCGATCAGCGTCCCTATGGTACCGAGCCCATGGGCACTTTCCTCAACCGCGTACACAGCTATGAGGTTCAGCCAGAGCAAGGCAGCGCCCAAACCGTCCACTTCCCAAAGTCTTGTTTGCATTGCGAAAATGCGCCCTGCGTGACCGTCTGTCCCACGGGAGCCAGCTATAAACGCGTCGAGGATGGTATCGTCTTGGTCAACGAGGATCACTGCATCGGCTGCGGTCTCTGCGCCTGGGCCTGCCCCTACGGCGCGCGTGAATTGGACCAAGAAGAAGGCGTGATGAAGAAATGCACCCTTTGCGTGGATCGCATCTACAACGAAAACCTGCCGGAAGAGGATCAAATCCCTTCCTGCGTGCGCACCTGCCCTGCTGGTGCACGCCACTTTGGCGACCTCTCTGATCCAAACTCAGATGTCAGCCAACTTGTTGAAAGCAGAGGCGGATTTGACCTAATGCCTGAAATGGGTACCAAGCCCGTAAACAAATATCTGCCTCCACGCTTCAAGGATTCTTGGGACGATCAAAGCCTTCTGGCCCCACTCCTGGAGCCCGTTGCAGAGGAGCCAACCGGCTTTCTCGGCTGGCTCGACAAAGCGCTTGATAAACTGCCTGGAGGCACTGCCTGATGCATCCCGCCCCATCCGTCATCATCTTCTCCACTCTCTCCGGTCTCGGCTTCGGCTTGCTATTCTGGCTTGGCATTGACCTTACCCCACCTACCGGAGGCGTGGCTTTTGCTTTCTTTTTCATAGGCTTTGCGCTTGCTGTGGGTGGGCTTTTGTCTTCCACCTTCCACCTTGGCCATCCGGAACGCGCCTGGCGTGCGCTCAGCCAATGGCGGACCAGCTGGCTCAGCCGCGAAGGTGTCTGCGCCGTCGTCGCACTCTGTGTGATGGGGCTATACGCGCTCTTCCTGATCTTCTTCGTCACCCATATCGCCATTCTGGGCTGGCTCGGAGCGCTGCTCTCGCTGCTAACAGTCTTCACCACATCAATGATCTACGCGCAGCTCGACACAGTGCCCCGTTGGAAGTCCCCTTTGACACCCGCGCTTTACCTCAGCTTTTCGCTGGCTGGTGGAGCATTATTGTCAGGCCGCACAACCATCGCCATTGCTTTACTCGCAGCAGCCGCGGCAATCCAAATCCTGTGGTGGCTGCGCGGTGACAATGCCCTCAAAGACAGTGGCACAGACATGGGAACTGCCACCGGCTTGGGCGAACGCGGCACGGTGCGCTCCATGGCGCATCCGCACACCGCACCGAACTATTTGGTCAAGGAATTCATATACATAATCGGCCGAAAGCACGCTCAAAAGCTGCGTGTGATCGCATTTATGCTGACCTTCGGCCTGCCTCTGATGATCCTCGCACTCTTGCCGTTCAGCCACATCTTGGCCGCCGTCGCGGTGCTTAGCCATATTGCAGGCGTAGCCACATCGCGTTGGCTCTTTTTTGCAGAGGCCGAGCACGTCGTCGGCCTCTACTACGGCATGCGCTAACGCGCCTTCCCGCGCCAGGTATCGAGCCAGGCGCGGAACCGGCCACGTTTTTTAGTGATATTGTCTCCAGCTGCATCCCAGCTGTCCGCCACATCATCGATCACCGGATCAATCCGCGCCTCGCGGAAACGCCGCCAGCGCACATAGATCGCCCAGAAAAGCGCTGCCAGAAGCGTCAAGAATATGATGTTAAACCAAGGGATAATACGCATATCTGGCCCGGTTGCTGGCTTGATAGATACCGCGTTTGGAAAGGCTGAGAAAAACTCATTGCGCCAGCCATAATGGGTGATTACCACCCATTCCGGTGCATCCTTGGTAGAGACCGCGTCATTGGCCTCGGTATAAAGGTTCGCCGTGTCGAATTTGAAATACGGCGGCCAGCTCCAGCCGGTATCCTCATTGCGGTACACCCGCGCTTTGTCTTTGCCATCAAAGCCCTGAAGGAACTGCACATCGCGGTTGATCAGCCCTTCTGATTGCGTGTCAGGCTTAGACCAGAAAATCCGTGTCCAGTCGCCCAACTCCTGCCGTTCTTCATAGGTGCCAACAAGGCGCACAACGTCATGCTGTGGCAGCGTGTAATGCAACCAGGCTGCCAAGCCGCCCCAAAACAGGACCCGGAAAATCCATTTTACATAAACCATTTAAGCCGCCTCTACATGAAGTTGATGACATAGATAAGGATCGCAACACAGGTCACTGGTACAATATAAACACCCAAAATCAGTTTTCGACGCAAAGAGCCATCATACTCTTGCAGCCCCTGCTCGATAAATGCGTCTTTGTCACCTGTCATCCCCTCTTCGTCCCATTCTGCACGCAACTTAGAGCGACGCACCGCACGGCTGTAGAGCGACAGGCAGACATAGATAATCGTCAGCACAATGAAGCCGATAACCGATAAACGCAGCAATGCCATTGTCTACCTCCTCACCGCACCCCAAGGGCCAACCCGAGCGATCATATCCTCGCTGGCGCGCCGTTGCACGCGCGGCATCTCCAACGGAAGCTCACGCCCAAAGAGCGCCTCACGCGCCCCAGCTTTGTCCACCTGATACTCACGTTCGAGAAAATCCGCGACAAAGCTCTTCTTGGTCTCTGACCAACCCTGATAGAGACGATAAAATACCTCTTTGTGGCAGATGAAGAGTTGGCGAATGTCCTTTGGCGCCAGCTCAGACAGCAACATGTTCACAAGATCCGATTGATCGGTATCTGTTGCACGCAGCGTGTAGAAATAGGCTGGGTGATCGCTGGTGATTTTAGGCCAGGGTCCATTGTGTTCCGCCCAGGTCACGATCTCGCGAAGCGCGTGATACTCCGGCGGCAAAGCCTCGGCATGTGTACGCGCCAAGCGGCGAATGTCACTGCGGGTTGCCCCAGTCAAATCAACGCCCGCATCCTGCGCCGCATCCACGACGATAAAATCCATTTTCTGACGCAGGATTGCAACGCCATCTACACCGCGCGCTTTCACAATCGGCTCCGCCAAGCCGTTCATATCCAGAAATTTGGCAATCTGATTGCGGTCGGAAAAATCAAAGCAGTATTTGACAGACAGCTTCCCCAAGGTGGACCTGTCCTGCGCGGCGATCACCGCAGGATGATCCACGCCCCGGAACAAATACACGCCGCCAAAATGCGCGGTCCAATAGTCCTGCTGATCAAACGCCATATGTTTGAGCGTCACCGGATTGCGCGTCACGTCGCCGGTGCGTTTGGCCAGCGTGATCATATCCGCGATCAGCACATCATCAAACCAGCCGTCTTCTTCCTGTTTGAATCGATCCGCCAGCGCCCCAAGCTTTGCAGCATCGCGCAGCGTGCCTGCCGTAGTGTCCGCTTCAATCGTGACCTGCCGAATGTCCAAAAGGCGGCTTGGCTCGCTCACAGAAAACACCGAATTCACCAGTTCCCCTGCCACCGCATCTCGGGCGGTCAGAGCAAAGAGCTGTTGTCCATTTTCTTCAATAAAGTGGCGGAGAATATCGCGACTGGTCGAAAATTTCGCATTCAGGAGAGGTGCGGCTTTCTGTTCTGTGGTCAGCAGAATGAACTGCCGATTGCAGCCACCGTGATTGAGGTAGAGATGATCCTCGAGCTCGTCGCCGATCTCAGGGCTATAACCTGAGATATCGATATGGAAATCACTAAGGCTGCTGGTTTTGCCCGTCAGATGTTTCAATGCGCGATTGTAACGCTCCACCAAAACCGGGGAGGCCACCTCAATCAGGTTGCCAAACATCAAGCCGCGTTGGATCAGCCTATGCATCTGTCATCCCCTCCATCACCGATCCCCCGCCGCAATATCCTGCCCACGCCGCGCTTCCACGCCTTGCGCTTGGCCAAACCACACGAGCCCCAGAACAGGCGCCCAAACAATTGCTGTCATCAGCGACAGGCGCAGATGCACCCATGCCGCGCCCAGCGGATCAATCTCAAAGTGGCCCACGGCCTCAAACCCGCGCATCTGGGTGACCGCAATGGAGATCATGAAGCCGATTGCCACCAGAAACGCCGCCGTCAGCGCGATGCCATGCAGCAGCTTGCCATGTGAGCGCGTTTCGCGATCCACCAGAACCCGCGGCAAAAGCACCGCCAACAGCCCTAAAGCAGCCAGCGGAACCAATGTGTTCCAGAACCCAATGGTATCAATCACAAACATCAGGTTTTGCCTTTCAGATACCGCTGTTTCGCCGCCTCGGTGCGGCCCATGTCGCGCACCATGGCCTCTATCGCGGCCTCGTCAGACTTGTCAGCATAGCGGAACTCGCTATCGGCATATCGGTTGATCTCCTGCACCACCATCTCGGTGGTGATCGGAACACGCAGCTCCGCGATCATCGCCTTTTTGGTGTCGTAGTCCTTCGTCAGGAAAAGATCTGGCTGCTCCATCCATTCGTCAGGCAACTCAAAATCCATCGCCCGCACTTTAACTGCGTCAGTGATGTTCTTGATTGCGCGGCCCGTAAAGCGTGGGTCGACCTCTTGAATGGCCTTCAGATAGGTGCCCATCTTGGCAATCGTATCCAGATCGCCGACCTGCCCATGCACGTGCTCAAACACCTTCAACAACCCCTCCTCATGGGGTCGATTGTGGCTTTCAAAACTGGCGGTCACTGCTGTCTGAATGGCCTGCGCTTCAAACAAATCATGGTCGCCCAACGCAATGTCATGGTTCTTGCCCATCAGCAGCGCGAGGATGTCGATGTAATCCTCCCGCGTCTGCGGCCCATCCACCAGAAACCGCGCCCCAGCCCGCTGGCGCAGCGCGTCATCCACATTCTCAGGGTAGTTGGAAAACATCCCAAAGGTACAGTTTCCGCGCACCACCGTGTTTGCCCCGGCAAAGGCCTCCATAAAGACAGCTGTGACCTCCTGTTGCCCGGCCGAGCTCTGCCGGTCTCCGCGTTTGCCGGCGATCTGGTCAATGTCATCAATCGTGCCAAAGCCAATCACCTGCGGGTCCAGCACATTGGCCACAAAGGATTTGGCATTCTGACCCGATTTGCCCTGATAGCTGTCGATATTATCGATGCCAAAATTCTGGTAGCGGAAGGCATAACCTGCCATCTGACAATAATCGTGGATCATCCCCGCCATCATCTGAATGAGCGTGGTTTTCCCCGTCCCCGGCGCGCCATCGCCCATGAAGGTGAAGATGAACCCGCCCATTTCGGCAAAGGGGTTCATGCGCCGCTCAAAATCATAGGCCATCAGCATCTTGGCGAGCTTCATCGCCTGATATTTGGCGATATGGTTGCCCACAACTTCGTTGGGCTTTTTGAAACTCATGGCCAGCGTGGAGCTTTTGGCCGCACGTGCTGGTGTGAAACCGTCGATGGTCAGATCATCGGCTTCTACCTTCCAGCGCGCGCCAACAAAAGCTTCCAGACGCGGCGCATTTTGGGCGCGCAAGGCCAGCTTCTCCATCAACTGTTCCGCAAATGCACAGGCACAGGCAACAAGACGATCCTCGCTGCTCACCAGTACGGCGATGTCCTGATCCAGCTCCCAAAGCGCGCCATGCAGCGCCAGCTGCGCGTTGTCGGTCAGGATCTCTTCGACCTCACCCACCTCAACCTGCGTTTCTGCGAGATGGGGCGCGAGCAGGAAGGATGTGGTATTGGCAAAGACATAGCTCGCGGCCAGCGCTTCCGCTGCCAAAAGCTCAGAAAACGCTGTTTTCTTGTCCGCACTCAGACTGCCTGCCAGATTGTCCCGCTTCAGATCGGCCAGACCCGCCGCCTCAGAAAAAGTCTCTCCAACCGCCAAGGCAATCGCCAGCGCCCGCCGCAAACCGTGCAACACATTGGCCTGCACCGGCGACACCAGCGGGTCTTCCACGCCTGCGCCCTCGATACGTTCCACCAGATGCACCCCTTCAGGCCGTGCAGTTGAACGTGTCACCAAACCCGGCGTGGTCGAGCGAAACCGCCGGCGTGTGCCAATCCCACTGGATCGTTCCGCCGCCGGGGCCACATCTTTGCCTTTGGCGATGCGCGGCGTGTGGTCAAAGCCTGCAAGCATCTGCGCTGCGGCGTCATAGTGCTTGCGAATATCCTCTTCGCGCAGCTCCATCTGGTCACTTGTCAGGCTCATCTTACATCACACCCCAAAATTCACTCTGCTTAAAACACGCTCCGAAGGCACGTTTGCTCCGCATCCATTCAATACCTGAGCACCCGCCCCTGCGGGCTCACCACATATTTGTTCACGCTGCCAAATCCCGGTGGGTTCAGCTCTTCCAGGGCCTGAAAGGGCCGCTGCGGCAGCACAATCGAACGCTCCATCCGTGTGGCGCCAGTGTCTGCCCCGCGCCCGGCAAAGGGATCGAGCGCAAAGACCTGCCGCTCCACCGTGCCAAACCAGCCAGAGCGCTCTGACTTTACGTCTTCGCTTAGCAGCTCTTCAGTGGTCCAGGCCAAGGCCCAGTCTTCCCCTTCCGGTGCGCGTGCCGCCTCAAGCACATCACGGATTGGCCCGCTCTGCCGCGTGAATGCGCTGGAATACATCGGCCCGACATGCAGGCGCTGCAAACGCTTGGGGTGCAGATCGTCAAAACTCTCATCAAAGCCCTTGGCGATGGTCACAAGCTTCAAACCCGCCACCGCCTGCGCCATCAGATGCGCCTGCACCTCTGGCCAGCGCCGCTCATCCTTGGGCAAGGCCCGCTTGCCTGTGTCCTCAAGCTCCATGAGGTAAATCGTCGGCAGATTGACCTGACTGTCATAAACCGCCCAATGCAGCAGAAACTTGCGTCGCCGCTCAGAGAGATTGCCCAGCCACAGCACCTCAGGGTGGTTCTGCGCCCAGAACAGCTCTCCCTTGAGCAACTCCTCATAATAAAGCCGCTGGCTCAGCGCGAATTGCAGCTTTGTTGGGATCTCCTGATCGCCAATAATGGTGCGCAGCATGTCGTTCTTCAGCGCCTCCGCATCCGGCATATTGCGCAGATGGCTTTCGGCCTGCTGAGCATCATTGGCCATCACCAAGAGCTCATTGAACATCGGAAAGCCGCTTTCGACAGCATCCATTGCGAGGCTGCCAAAGAACTGCCCGGTCTGCCGCCCCACCAACAGATACTTCATGCTCAGCGCTTTGAACGTGTAGCCAATGGAGGCCAGATAACGCGTGAGAATTTTCACCTCATCGGCGCGCATCTCGCCCTCCGCCTCACGTGTCGCTACCACCTGCGTCAGATGCTCCGTGATCCGCGCAAACTTCTGAAAGTACCGGCGCGAGGCATGTGTTTCCATCAGCGCGGCGTGGTCGTTGATTGTGTCAGTCACGCTTACGCTGCCATAACAAATATGAGACGTAAAAAGGGATTAGAAATAGCCCTAAAGATACACAGAAGATCCTGCATCATGCCCCATACAGGTTCTTATCGTGCTTCTCGACGATCTTCTGGAACCTTCGGGCAAAGCGTTCATCCGCCTTGGCCTTGGCCGCCAAAACATCACGTGCAAAGACCATGTGTTCCTCATGGGCTTCCATCATATCCGCCATGCGCTGGTTTGTGGCCGTCCCGATTGCGGCCATGGAGGCCTGCGCCTCTTTGTCGGTTTCCACGCCAATCTCGTTGATGCGGTGCGCGATGTCCTGCTGCTGCGCTGTCTTCAAGGATTTGGTCAGCGCATCGTAAAGCACCACACGTTGCTTTGTGTCCGTCTGTAGCTTGTTGATCAGCACCATCTGCGTCGCAGCCTGATTTTGCAGACTGTCGACCCAGGTTTTGCCTTTTTCGATATAGCGCTCCAGCGTCTGGCTTTTGGCCAGTTTCACCTGCTCTTGCTGCACCAGCTCATTGTAGACCTTATTCAGATCGGCCAGTTCGGTCTCAAGCTTCGTACGCGCGGCAGCGTCCTGCTCCACCGCAATCTTGTTCTCCAGCGCGATGATCTTGGGGTCCATACCAAGGATCTCCGCGCGCAGGTTTTCCAGCTCGCCCACAGTGAATTCACGCTCATCTAGCGTCTCGGTGAGATTGTCTTCAACCTTCACCTTCTGCTCTTCCAGCACGGCCAGCTGACTTTCTAGCAGCTTGGTGATCACATCGGATTTCGCAATCAGATCCTGCAGCTTATCGTCAATGTTGGCGGTCTTGATCCGCTCTGCCCGCATGGACTCTGATTTGCCGCGGCTGAAGATGCCCACAAAGCTCTCCCAGCCAGTTTTGTCCCGCATCTGGTCAAAGTCTTTGGAAAACGCCGCCGTCACATCATCAAGGCCCATGATCAGTTCAGCGATATTGGCGTTCATCACTTCGGTATGGGCATGCACGTCGTCCAGCGTCGCGTTCTCAATATCAATCGCAACATCATTGCCGGTTTTCATCTTTTCACGTGCCGCATCAATGCGGCCAGTCAAATCCGCAATCTTGCTCTGTGCCGCCGCGACCTGCGCCTGAGATTCGCGCACTTGAGTTTCAAAATTTGCCATCAAACACCCCCTTATTTTCTAATATCTTGAAGCGCATATGGGGAATGTTACGCCCATTTACATCGCCTCTGCAGTCAATTCGAGCAAACTGTTGCAAATGTGCACGCCAAAGAAAAGAGGAGAGAGGGATTGATACCGCCATAAGGCGATTGAATTTAGAGCTCAGCTTAGAGTTTCAGGTACATCAAAGCACCCGTAGCAACGATCCTAACGGCAAGCATACGTCAAAGATCATCAGGTTTGTCGCGCCCAACAGGGCGCGACATAACGATTATCCAACCACGTTGAACTCAGGCCCGTAAGGATAGCCCGTGATATTCTCGTTTCCGTCCTCGGTGATCACAAGAATATCATGCTCACGGTAGCCACCAGCACCAGGTTGCCCATCGGCAATCGTCAGCATCGGCTCCATGGAGATCACCATGCCCGGTTCTAGTACCGTATCGATGTCCTCGCGCAATTCCAAACCGGCTTCACGCCCATAGTAATGGCTCAACACACCAAAACTGTGGCCATAGCCAAAGGTGCGATATTGCAGCAAATCGCGCTCCGCAAAAAAGGCATTGATCTGCTCGGTCACTTCGGCGCAGCTCGCACCAGGTTTCAGCAGAGAAATACCCAGTTCATGCGCGCCGACATTGGCTTCCCAGATTGCAAGGCTCGCTGGATCGACCTCTTCCACAAACATCGTGCGTTCCAGCGCTGTGTAGTAACCGGAGATCATTGGGAAGGTGTTGAGCGACAGGATATCGCCACGCTCAAGAACACGCGCCGTCACAGGGTTATGTGCGCCATCTGTGTTGATGCCCGACTGAAACCACACCCAAGTGTCCCGATACTCAGCTCCGGGGAAGCGTTTGGCGATCTCAAGCTCCATTGCGTTCCGTCCAGCCATGGCAACATCGATTTCGCGCGCGCCGGCCTTCACAGAGTCACGAATGGCATACCCGCCCACATCCGCAACCGCAGCTCCCGCGCGGATCAGCTCGATTTCTGCGGCACTCTTGTGCATACGCTGCCGCATGGTCTGTTCGTAAAGGTCGACCGTGCTCTTTGGTTTAAGAAAACTGTTCAGCTTGTTTTGCTGCAGCAGGGTCAGGTGATCCCCCTCATAACCAATCACTGCGCTCTCGCCAGTGATCGAACGGATCGCCCGCCAGTAGTTGTCCCGCTGCCAGTCAGTGTAGGTGATATTGTCACCATAGCAGCGCCGCCATGGCTGCCCCGCATCGATACCCGCTGAAATCGTCACACACTCTGTTGGCGTCACAACCAGGGCATAGGGCCGCCCAAAGGCGCAATAGGTGAAGCCAGAGTAGTAGGACACATTGTGCATAGAGGTGAAAACCGCGGCATTTACGCCAGCCTCCACCATAATCGCGCGCAGACCAGCCACGCGGGCCTCATATTCGGCCTCCGAAAACTGCAACGGCGCTTTCTCGCCATTATGAAACCGATAAAATTCAGGACGTGATGTCATGTTGACCTCCGATCAAAGAGGTCCCGGCGTTCAGGACTGTAAAGAGTGTGGCGCATTCTTCATTCAGAATGTGGCGACGCCATCGCCAATGCCTGCGAAAGTCATGCCAAGGAACACCGCCTCACGCAACAAAAATCCAACTGTCTGCGCGCCCGGAACTCTTGCGCCCAAATTCGAGGCGCCTACTGTGAACGCAAAGAGGAGAGCGCAGATGCAAACAGGAGCCAGAAATTTGATCACTGATGTGGCTGGGCTTCGTGTCGGCAATGCGCAGGATGCAGTGATTAAGACCGGCACCACCGTATTGGTTGGCGATACGCCCTTCACCTGCGGTGTCAGCGTGATGGGCGGCGCACCGGGCACGCGCGAAACCGATCTTCTCGCGCCTGACAAAACCGTTCAGAAGATTGATGCGCTGACTCTTTCGGGAGGTTCTGCCTTTGGTTTGGATGCCTCATCCGGCGTAGCGGATGCTCTGAGGTCCGCAGGGCGTGGCTTTACCGTTGGTGATCAGAACATCCCCATTGTACCCGGTGCCATTCTCTTTGACCTGTTCAACGGTGGGGACAAAAACTGGACCGAAAATCCCTATAAACACCTCGGTGCAGAGGCGCTCGCCGCTGCGTCCGAAAACTTCGCGATGGGCTCTTGTGGCGCAGGGACCGGAGCCACACTGGCCAAACACAAGGGCGGTCTGGGTTCTGCATCGATGGTCTTGCCGTCCGGCCACACCGTTGGCGCGCTGGTGGCTGTGAACGCGCTTGGCGATGCATCTCCAGACGGTCAACACTTCTGGGCCGCCCCTTGGGAGGTCAGCAACGAATTTGGCAATTTGGGTCTCATACCTTCTGTGCCAACAGGTTTACCAAACACCAAGCTCTCCAGCCACAACACCACCATCGCCATAGTCGCGACCGACGCAGACCTCACCCAAGCACAATGCACGCGCATGGCCACCGCTGCGCACGATGGAATGGCCCGCGCCTTGGTGCCTTCGCATACCCCAATGGACGGGGATCTGATTTTTGGCGTCAGCACAAATGCGAAGCCGCTCGAAGCAGAAGTTGCCGACACCCTTTGGCTCGGCCATGCCGCAGCCACTTGCCTAGCCCGCGCAATTGCGCGAGGCGTCTGGCATGCGCGTCCGGCCGAGGGTGATACGGTGCCCTGCTTTAGACCCTAGCGAAACACCATCCGCGCAAAATCACTCTGAGGGTCCGCCAAAACGTCGATGACGTCAAAATGGTGCCTGCCACCCGCCACAAAGAGATCACAGCTCCACGCTTCCGACAGCCAGCGTGCCTGATCTAGGAACACGGGCCGTTCATCCGCACCGACCCATACAGTCACATCGATACCTTCTCGCGGTGTTCCAAACACGGGGCTTTCCGTACCGCATTCCGCAGCGTCCAGCTTCAAATCCGCATTCATTGTGGTCTTCATCAGCGGACGCAGGTCAGACACCGGTGAAATCGGCACCACACGCGTGATCCGACTTGCTACGGCCTCTGAAAGCACACCTTCACAGGTCATCCGTGCCACCAGATGCCCGCCGGCCGAATGTCCCGCCAAAATGATCGACCCCTCAACCATTTCAGCCGCTCTACTCACGGCCTGTGCAACTTGCGCTGTGATTTCTGCAATCCGCACATTCGGGGCCAAGTCATAGGATGGGAGCGCAACGGCCCAGCCATGCGCCACGGCGGCGCGCGCAAAATGGCTCCAGAAAGATTTGTCGAACCTCAGCCAATAGCCGCCGTGCACAAAGACAAACAACCCTTTGGGTGAGCCCTCAGGCCGGATCAGATCAAAGCACTCCCGCGCGCCTTCCCCATAAGCGACGTCAGTTTCTGCCGCCATCGCCACTCGGTAAGCGGCAGCCTCCTCAGACCAACGTGGCGGATAGGCATCTGCCCCCTCGATATAAGCCGCATTGGCGTAAGCATCATCCCAGTCCATATCGCTCTCCCTCCCCCTAAATCATTCACAAGTTCGCCACCACTCTGCGTGATCTCGCACACCTCCACAAACTGGTTTTTAGACGAGAGGTTCAAATCAGGCTTTCGCATATCTGTCACAGATCTGTTGCCACCGCGTCATATAGAGGTGCGACCTGCAAGCCGTTAACCAACACGGAGACTCCAAATGTTGCTGCGCAGCCTTTGTTTGACGTCGGCCTTGGCACTGACTGCAGGTCACGCCGCCGCAGAAATGAACTTCAATCGCATCGCCTCTTTCCCAGTGGTCAAAAATATGGCCGAGGGAGAAGACACCAAGCGTGAGACTTCCCCGGAAATTATCGCCGCCACTGCGGACGGCATGACGCTTGTATACACCGACAGCCCGCTGGGCGTTCTTGGCCGTATCGACATCACTGATCCGGCCGCACCCAAACCGCTCGGCAATGTGGCTCTGGAGGGCGAGCCAACATCCGTTGGCGTGCTTGGCGAGCTCGCCATTGTTGGCGCCAACACTTCCGAGAGCTACACGCAACCATCCGGCGTGCTTCAGGCCATCAACATCGCAGACGGCTCAGTTAAAGCCTCTTGTGATTTGGGTGGGCAACCCGACAGCGTAGCCATCGCACCGGATCAAAGCTTTGTCTCCGTAGCCATTGAAAACGAGCGTGACGAAGACCTAGGTGACGGCCGCACAGGCCAAATGCCAGCCGGAATGCTGGCCATGGTCGAACTGAAAGACGGCACACTGGCGTGCGACACGCTGCGTATGGTCGACATGACCGGCCTCGCTGAGGTCTCTCCAGAAGATCCAGAGCCAGAGTATGTCTCCATAAACACGCTTGGCGAAACTGTGGTGACCCTGCAAGAAAACAATCACATGGTGGTTGTCTCCAAAGACGGCGAAGTCATCTCCCATTTTTCCGCTGGAGCTGTTGATCTTGAAGGCATTGACGCGACCGATGAGCGTGGCGCGTTGATCTTCACCGAAAGCCAAGAGGGCCGCCTGCGCGAGCCTGACGCTGTGGCGTGGATTGACGACAACCACTTCGCGACAGCCAACGAAGGGGACATGGACGGCGGCTCTCGCGGCTGGACGATTTTCCACAAGGACGGCACCGTTGTCTATGAAAGCGGCACCGAATTTGAACGTGCCATCATCCAGATCGGCCACTACCCAGACAAACGCTCTGACAGCAAAGGCGTTGAGCCTGAGAGTGTGACCTTCGCAAACTTCAACGGCACGCCATATGTGTTTGTTGGTGCCGAACGCGCCTCTGTTGTCGGTGTCTATGACGTCACGAATCCAGCTGAACCCGTGCTCAAACAGCTGCTGCCCTCCGGCGTTGGCCCGGAAGGCTATGTGGCGATCCCGGAGCGCAACCTGTTGATCTCAGCCAACGAAAAAGACCTTATCGAAGATGGTGGCGCACGTGCGCATGTGATGCTGTTTGAATATCAGGATGCGCCAGCAACCTATCCACATCTAACCTCTGAAGGTGCGGACGAGTTGATCGGTTGGGGTGCGCTCTCAGGCATGGTCGCAGACAAAGACGGCATCGTCTGGGCGGTGAATGACAGCTTCTACGGCTTTCAGCCCTCCATCTTCAAAATCGACACAAACCAGACACCGGCACGCATCATTGATGTGATCCGCGTACACCGTCAGAACGGCAGCCCAGCGCAAAAGATCGATATGGAAGGCATCACGCTTGATGGCAAAGGCGGCTTCTACGTGGCTTCCGAAGGCCGCACCGATCGCGTGATCCCTCATGCGATCTATCATGTGTCCGCCGAGGGTAAGATCAAAGACCGCAAAGGCGAGATTGGCCTTCCTGCAGAACTAATGGCGGTGGAAAAGCGTTTTGGCTTTGAAGGCATCACCAAAGTTGGCGACACGCTCTGGATGGCCGTGCAGCGGGAGTGGAAAGATGATCCGAAAAACCACGTAAAACTGGTGGCCTATAATCTGGAAACCAAAGAGTGGGGCGCAGTGCACTACCCCAAAGCCGAACCCGCGACTGGTTGGGTTGGGCTTTCCGAAATCGTGGCACATGGCGATTGGGTCTACATCGTGGAGCGTGACAACCAGCACGACCACCGCGCCGTGACCAAGAAAATCTACCGCATCCCAGCCTCTGAAATGGTGCCCGCACCATTGGGCGACGAGCTGCCGGTTGTCTCAAAAGTTCTGGTGCGTGACCTGTTGCCGGACCTGACCTCCACCGGCGGCTACGTTCTGGATAAGGTCGAGGGTCTGGCCATTTTGGAAGACGGTACGGCCTTTGTCTCCACCGACAACGACGGTGTGGACGATCATTCTGGTGAAACCATGTTCCTCAACATCGGCAACATCGAACCGGCTGCCAACTGATCTGATCCTCCCCGTCAGACAGGCAGAGCCCCGTTGCTCTAAAGCGGCGGGGCTTTCTTTTTCAAACTGACGAGCGTCAGGTATCCCGCCACGCTCAGCGCCGACAGGCTTCCACACCAAACCAGAGCATTTTGAAATCCCATAAGATCCGCCAAAACACCCACTCCTCCAGCACCCAGTGCAGCACCACCTGCGGCAATCACCGCCCATAGGCTCATCACGCGCCCGCGCATGTCATCTTCAAGATCGAGCTGTATGGCAGTCTGTGTGGAAATCGCGGTCAAGGTCGTGACAAAAGACATACCCGCCGCCACTGCCAAGGCCATTTCCCAAGTCGGCGCTAGTCCAAGGAGAGCCACCAGGAACAGCCCTAGAAGGATTGCCAATCTGGTCAGAAGCGGTAGGCGACCTGGCGCTTGCGGTGGCAGCGCTGCTTTGGAAAACCCGCCTAGAATAGCACCAAGCCCGGTGACACTCATCAGGGCGCCCAGCCCGTCCGCACCGCGCGCGAACACCCCATCGGCCAAAGGCGGCAAAACCTCCAACGCTCCGCGTGCCACCAGGGCCAGCATACCAGCCACAAACATCGCTTCGCGCACTGTCTTAACCTGCCAGACATAACTCAGCCCTGCGCCAAGTGCTTTAAAGAAGGGCTCTTGCGCACCGCCGCTTTTCCGCCTTGGTCTTAGGCTCAGACGGGACAAGACAACCAGATAAGGTACAAACAAAAGCCATTGCAGCAACAGCGTATGCGCCACGCCTATCTGCGCAATCATCACCCCGCCAACGGCCGGTCCTACCATCCGTGCAATGTTGAAGTTAATCGCGACAATCGTGACCACTGAACTCACATACTCTCGCCGCACCAATCGCGGAGTCATTGCCATCCGAACCGGATGGCTCGCCGCGATCAACACGCCAATCAAAAATGCAAACAGAGCCAACAGAAGCGGCGTGATCCACCCCAAAGCCACAATCGCCCAAAGCGCCGCGCATAGGAATAGATTGCCCCCCTGCACCATCAGCATTGCGCGCTTTACGTTGACGCGATCCACCCAAACGCCCACCAGCGGTGACAAGACAATCGCAGGAGCGAACAGCAAGAGTGCGACAAATCCGACAAAACTCGGCGAGCCCGTCATGTCCCAGGCCAGCCAGCTCATAACGATCCGCTGCATCCAGATTGCAAGCAACCCAAAGGCCGCGCCAAACACATAGGCGCGGAAATTTCCGGATTTCAGAGCGCCTAAGTTCACGCAGCCACCAAGTCTTTTGAGAACCCGGCGACAGTGGACGCTTCACATGCGAACTGCAACCAAACATGCAAAAACGCGCGCCTCAATTTGAGACGCGCGCCTGACAACAAGGGAAGAAAGTGTTTGTCAGTTTTTGAGCGGTCAGTTGACGGCTTTGGCGTCAACCACATCCTGTTCCACGGCTTTGCGGCCACCGGTGGAAATCTCGATGCGACGCGGCTTTAGGGCCTCTGGGATTTCACGCTGCAGCTCGATGTGCAGCATTCCATCTTCATGGCTCGCGCCGGTTACCCGAACGTGGTCTGCCAGATGGAAACGACGTTCAAACGCGCGGGTCGCGATGCCGCGATGCAGATAGGTTTTCTCTTTGCTCTCTTCGCCTTTTTTTGCGGTCACGATGAGAGCGTTCTGTTTGACCTCAATGCTCAGGTCGTCAGCCGAAAAACCAGCGACTGCCAGCGAAATGCGATAAGCGTCATCGGCGGTTTTTTCGATGTTGTACGGGGGGTAGCTCGGCTGGGCGACGTCGTTAGACAGAACACGGTCCATCATGTTTGCCAATTGGTCAAAACCAACGGTCGACCGGTACAGCGGAGCCAGATCAAAAGTGCGCATGGGTTATCCTCCATTGAGCGACAACAATATGTAAGTGCCTTCCATTCGGACAGGCGGTGTAAAACGAGACCCGATCATCGGCGCCTCGTTACATCTCATTTGGGGAGGCTTTTCAGCGTTTCAACCCCCACCCGCGCGGACAAATTTAGCACCTGTCCCGGTGCGATTTCCGATCTGAATGCGCTTTGCGCCGTTGCTGACTTTGGCGACCGGCGCATCACCCACGCGCATTCGGCGTTTGAGCTCCGCAACCGCCGTTGGCAGCTCCATCCCGAAAGACATTTTCTCACCGTCGGCAGTATCATCGCCCGCGGAAACCAAAGAAAGGATCCGCACCCGATTGCCATAGCGCACAAAAACGGGCGCGCCCGACGATCCGAATGTCACGTTGCAATCAAAAGTGAGCAGCCCCCAAGCACGCTCCAAAATGGCGCAATCACGCTGCCAGGAAATAAACTCGCTCCGCCCACGACCATAACTCAAGATCGAAACCTTTTCACCTTCCTGCGGATCGACGTGAATGGCGAATGGATTGGCCTCTGAGGTGGAGATCGGCGCAGACAGACGCAGCAAAGCGATATCATGGCGTATCATTTTGGTGCTGATTTTGCCTCCAGGGACATCTTCATACCTCGCATCAACAACCACACGGCTCACACGGCGTTCCGCAAGCGCGTCCCCGTCCACATAACCCGCACGAAACGTCATCTGATCTGCCGCGAGTGGTCGCCCCTCATCGTCAAAAACACAATGCGCAGCGGTCAGCACTTGATCCGATGCAATCAATGCGCCCGAACAATAACCGCCGTTCTGGATGTCGAGCCGTCCGATCGCCTCCCAGCCCAACAAATCCCCGCGCGTCCGCAATGGCTGCAATCGCTCTTCCGCAAATACGGGCATCGCCGACAGCAAGCTCGCCATCAAGCACATCAGATAGGTTAAACGCATAAAAAACTCGCTTCTTGGGGGCAATCATCTACGGACGCACAAATTTCGCGCCCGTGCCATTTCTATCTTGCAAGGGTGTGAGGCTGCGCACCGGCGGTGACTCATCCACCCGCGCTGCAAACAACTCATCCAAGCTATGATCCAGCGCTGCCCCCAGCGCCACTTTGGTGCCACGCACCTCCGCTTTCGCGGCCACAACGGATGCGATACGCACCGCGCCGTCTTCAAAGACAAAAACCGGCGCACCGCTGCTGCCAAAATCGATGTTGCACGACAGCACGTACACACCCTTCTGACGCCCCATCACCCGACACATTTCCTGAAATGACGGTGCCTCAGCACGCCCAACCGCATAAGACACCACACCGATCCGGGATCCTTTACGAAGGGAATCTGCCGTTTCAAACGGAGTGATCTTGGTATTTCGGATCGGATGATGCAGTTCCAGAAGTGCGAGATCATTTTGCACGTCCTCGATCTCGGTCTGACCGCGGTAACGGTATTTGGGATGCACCACGGCACGCTTCACCTTGCGATACGCCTCGGCACGCCCATTGCGCCAACCTGCGCGAAATTCGATCTGCCCCACGTCGTGACGGCGGCCTGTCTCTTTTGAGTAAAGGCAATGTGCGGCGGTCAGCACCAAACCCGGCGCGATCAATGCCCCGGTGCAAAACCCGCGTCCGTCTATCTCCAGTCGGCCAACCGCCCCCCAGTCACGACTGTCCTCGCCGGTGTCAAGACGCTGCAAGCCCGTGTCTTGCGCCACGGCAAAGCTCGCAACACAAACAGCAAACAAACAAGCAATAAACCGCGCGATCATACCGTCTCCACAAACTCCCCCTGAGCCATATCGATGACCTAAGGCGGAAATAGGGCATACGCATGACATGCCCTGCTTGCGGAGCATTATGGCGATATCAGCGCAGGATGGGAATCTCCGGTGCACGCTTACCCGGCTCGGTGAGCGCGCGCGGCTGCGGACCACCGGTTGCCCAGTCCAAAAGCTCTACCGTATGCACAATCGGCACCTCGGTCGCAGATCCAATTTGCATCATGCAGCCAATGTTTCCTGCCGCGATGATATCGGGATTTTTGGCCTCTAGCGTCCGCACTTTGCGCTCTTTCAACTTTCCGGAGATCTCAGGCTGCATCAGGTTGTAGGTACCTGCAGAGCCACAACACAAGTGACTATCCACCGGCTCAACAACCGTGTAGCCCGCCTTTTTGAGCAGGTCTTTGGGGAAGGTTTTGATCTGCTGGCCATGCTGCAGCGAACATGCAGCATGATAGGCCACTACGGTTTCCTTATCATCGCACTGCGGCAGATCGAGTTTCATCAATACCTCAGACACATCCATCGCAATCTCACTCACGCGAGCAGCATCTGCCGCCAACGCGTCATTGCGGAACATATGGCCATAGTCCTTTACCGTTGTGCCACATCCAGACGTGTTGATCACAATCGCGTCCAGCCCCTCGTCATCCATCTCCGCACACCAGGCTTTGATGTTCTTGGCCGCAGTCGCATGGCTTTCTTTGGTTTTGCCCATGTGGTGGGTCAGAGCACCGCAACAGCCCGCCCCCTCGGCCACCACAACTTCGCAGCCCAGCCGTGTCAAAAGACGAATTGTTGCATCATTGATGTCGGTGTTCAGCGCCTTCTGCGCACATCCCGTCATAAGGGCCACCCGCATCTTTTTGTCAGCCATCGGAGCAAAGCTCTGTGGATCGTCATTCCGGCTCACGGGCGGAATTGATTTGGGCGCCATATCCAGCATCGCACGCAAGCGCGCATCCGGCATCAGAAACCGGAAAGGGCGGCCCAATTTGGCCCCGAGCAGCGCCAGCCGGAACCGCATCGGGTAAGGCAGAATTTGCGCAAGAATCCAGCGTAAGGCCCGATCACTGAAGGGGCGCTTGTAGTTGTTTTCGATATACTCACGGGCATGATCCACCAGGTGCATATAATGCACGCCACTGGGACAGGTGGTCATACATGCCAGGCAGCTCAGACAACGGTCTACATGTTTGACCGTCTTTTCATCCGGCACACGCTCGTTTTCCAGCATGTCTTTGATCTGGTAAATCCGTCCGCGCGGGCTGTCGAGTTCATCGCCAAGCACCTGATAAGTCGGGCAAGTCGCAGTGCAGAAACCGCAATGCACGCAGGCGCGCAGAATTTCGTTGGCGCGTTGTGTGCCGGGATCTTTGAGTTGATTTTCGGTGAATGTCGTCTGCATTTGCCTATTCCGGTTGTTCTGGCTCACGCCGCGTGTTGGAGGGGGCGATTGCCCCAATGTCGGTGAAGGTGTCGCGCTCCGCGGGAGGGAGCTCTTCCGGGCGCGGAGGGCGGACATGCGGCAGCATATTGGGCTCACATGCCCCGATCTTGCGATAGTTTTTGCGGGCCTCTTCAAGGCTCAGAGGGTTGGCGCCACCGCCGTCAAATTCCGGGGTCTGCCCGGGATCATCTTCCCAGAAGCAGACCTTGCAAATATCATAGCTGTCCCGTTCGCAGATGGTCAGGCAACCGCAGCAATGGCACGGAAGATGGGGCGCGGGGCGTGCTGCCCGACGCGCTCTCCATCGCCGAACCTGCCTGCGCTTGCCTTTTGTGCTCATCCCATCAGCCCTGGGTTCAAGATACCACGGGGATCAAATTTTTGACGAAGCCCCGCGCTCAAGTTGGCCAATACGGCAGACTCGGGTTGAAACACGGGCACCCGTGCGCGCGTCGCCTCGGACGCGCGGATCAATGTGGCGTGACCTTGACCAACGGCTGCGCGCACATCCGAACCTTCGGACACTTGCACCCAAATCAAACCGCCGCCCCAATCGTAAAGCACCTGCGCCTCCGGTTGACTCTGCTTAATGGCTGCAACGACACCCGGCCCGTCAGTGGGTTTCACAGAGAGGCGCCACACATCATCGTCTCCGCCCTGAAACAGCGCCACATCGCGCACCCAGAACCAACCCGCAGAAACTTTTTCCGCATCGCGCTCAACAACAACTTCTGCGCCAAAATCTGCAAGCAGCGCCGTCAGTTTCTCGGCACGGTAAGCCACAGAGGCTTCCAGCCCTTCGATGCGGATCATCGTAACAGGTGTGCCGTCTACACCCACGGGGGCATGTGCCGCACCGCTGACGTCGTAAGGAGACCCCAAAGCAGCGCTCATTGCCTTTACCGCTTGCTGATCATCCAAACCATGCAACAGCACGCAGCCGACCGCTTCAGACACCGCTTGGACCTTTAGGCTGACTTCGCTGAGCACACCCAAAGTGCCCCAGCTGCCCCCCATCAGTTTCACCAAGTCATAGCCGGTGACATTTTTCATCACGCGACCGCCATTCTTCAAGACGCGTCCTGCCCCATCCACAAAACGCACCCCCAACAAGCTGTCGCGACAGGCACCTGCCTGAATACGCCGTGGGCCGCTCACGTTAGCGGCGACTGCGCCACCTATTGTGGGAACACCATCAGTGCCCAACAGGCCGCGATGGTCCATCGGCTCAAAGGCCAAGCGTTGCCCTTCCGCCGCCAAGGTCGCTTCGATCTCGGCCATTGGCGTTCCAGCTCCGGCAACAATCGTCAGTGCGCCCGGCTCATAAAGTGTCACGCCGGAAAGCGCGGAGGTCGACAACACTGTCGCGTCGCTTGGCGCACCGATCGCGCGTGTGCCCCCACCCTGTATGCGCAACGCCGTTTGCGCGCCCGCCACCATCTCTGCCAATTCGGCTTCATTTGCAGGTGTCATCATAGTCTTACTGGTCCAAAATATCCTGGGGTGAAGCCAAAACTGGCTGTGGCAGAGGGGCAAAGCTCCTGATTTGCCTGAGATTATTCAGCCGCCATTCGACGCGGCTCGCTCGCAGCCAAGGGAAAGACCTTCGCGGGGTTCAAAAGCCACTTAGGGTCGAACACATCTTTCACCGCCATCTGGATATCCAGATCTTCCGGCGCATATTGATCCACCATCAGATCACGCTTCTCGATACCCACGCCATGCTCACCTGTGAGACATCCCCCAACTTCAACACACAGTCGCAAAATGTCAGCCCCGAAGGCTTCACATTTCTCTAGGTCGCCCGGCTTGTTGGCATCAAATAGAATGAGCGGATGCATGTTCCCGTCCCCGGCGTGGAACACATTGCCCACATCAAGTCCGTAGTCTTTGCTCAGCTCCCCAATTCTGCGGAGCACATAAGGAAGTTGGCTCACGGGAATGGTGCCATCCAAGCACATGTAGTCGTTGATCTGCCCCATCGCCCCAAAGGCCGACTTACGCCCCAGCCAAATCCGCGCGCTCTCTTCCGCGCTTGTACTTTCGCGCAGTTCCACTGGATTGTGTGTCCGGGCGATCGCCAGAATACGTTCAAGCTGGGCTTCGATTTCCTGATCGGAGCCTTCTACCTCGACAATCAGCAGCGCCTCACAGTCTGGATAACCTGCTCCGGCAAATGCCTCTGTAGCGCGGATACAGGGGCGATCCATAAACTCAATGGCCACCGGCAGAATGCCCGACTTGATAATGTCGCTCACGCATTGGCCTGCGACTTCATTGCTATCAAATCCCATGAGGACAGGTCTTGCACCCTCCGGTTTGTGCAAAATACGCAATGTGGCTTCGGTTACGACACCAAGCTGGCCCTCACTGCCGCAAATCACACCCAGAAGATCCAAGCCGCCAGCATCCAAATGGGCACCGCCAATCTCGACAACCTCGCCCTCCATGGTCACCATGGTGACGCCCATCAAATTGTTCGTTGTGACGCCGTACTTCAGGCAATGGGCACCGCCGGAGTTCATCGCAATGTTTCCCGCAATGGCGCAGGCCAGCTGGCTGGAGGGATCCGGTGCATAAAAGAAGCCGTCTTCTTCCACCGCGCCGGAAACGCTCAGGTTGGTGCGACCAGTTTGCACTCGGATGAAGCGATTTTCATAATCTGTTTCAAGAACTTCGGTCATTCGGGCCACGCCCAGAATGATCGAGTCTGCGGTTGGCATTGACCCACCCGCAAGAGAAGTGCCTGCTCCGCGTGGCACCACTGGCACCTCTTCTTCGTGGCAGATCTTCAGAACCGCCACCACTTCTTCCGTGGAGGCAGGAAGAACCGCGGCAAGCGGCGGGCACCGATAGGCGGTGAGCGCGTCGCACTCATAGGCCCGCGTTTCAGCCTCATCAGAGATGACAGCATCTGCCGGAAGCACTTCCTGAAGCCGGGCAACAATGCGCGCCTTCTTCGCAAGAACCTCTGGGTTAGGGGTTGGCATGTCCATGGCTGACCTCCGCAATAATTGGTAAATTAATATAACCAATATTGCAGACTGGCAAGAGCTAAGCGATGGCGCTACTGTACAGGCATGACTTTCACACAGCTCGCCAACCAGTTTTCATCCCTTGATTTCATTGCTGTTGCAGCGAGCCTTTTGACTTGGTTCGCCACCACGCATCTCATTGAAAATCCGCCCAAAAACAGACCATCTGTGTCACGGCTGATGGCGTTTTACCGAAGGGAATGGATGATCCATTATGTCGAACGAAACGCCCGCATTTTTGATGCGCAGATCATGGGAAACCTGCGCCAGAGCACGGCGTTCTTTGCCTCTTCGTCAATGATCGCCATTGGCGGCTTGGTGGCTTTGATCGGGAATACTGACCAAATTGCCGGCCTCACACAGGATCTGGCGCAGAAAGCTGATTCCACCTCTGTCCTGGAAATCAAACTGATGTTGGTCCTGCTCTTCGTTGGCAACGCATTCCTGAAATTTGTCTGGTCTCACAGGCTCTTCGGCTATTGCTCTGTGCTGATGGGCGCGGTGCCAAATGACAAAGACCATCCCGCAGCGATGTCTCGGGCCCACAAGGCTGCGGATGTGAACATCACAGCAGCGCGCAGCTTCAACCGGGGGATTCGAGCCATCTATTTTGGATTGGCTTCCGCGGCCTGGCTTTTGGGCCCCATCATGTTGCTTGTTGGCATTTCCGTGACGGTGATCGTGCTGGGACGGCGTGAATTTGCCTCTCAGTCCCGCGCCGCCCTGCTGCGTGATCCCCGCTAAATAACCCGCCAAAACACCGTCGGTATAACGTCGGTATCGCGGCTGTATCACGACGTTATAGCGGGTGTGCATTGTCGGTCTTTTTAAAGCGGAACAAACCGCACAAAACCGTGCCCCATCAGACCCGATGATAAGGTGCGCCGGCCAAAATGCTTGCAGCGCGGTAAAGCTGTTCACTCAACATCACGCGCGCCAACATATGTGGCCAAACCATTTTACCAAAACTGAGCTTAGCATCTGCGCGCGCGCGCAGCGCGGGATCAATGCCATCCGCACCGCCAATCACAAAGGCCAGATCACTCCGCCCATTATCGCGCCAGCCACCGAGCATATTCGCAAAATCCGGGCTGCTCATCAGCTTGCCACGCTCATCCAGCGCGCAGATCACAGCCCCTTTGGGGATGACACCTTCAAGAAGCCCCGCTTCGGTCGACATCCCGCCGCCTTTGCGGTCTTCAACTTCATGCACCGTAGCCGGACCAAGCCCAAGGACGCGTCCGGTGCGGTCAAACCGTGTCAGATAATCATCAAGAAGGTCGCGCTCAGGGCCAGACCGCAGCCGACCCACGGCGCAGATGTGCACTTTGAGTGCCATGTCGTTGCCTTGTGCTGTGGCGACGCAGCGCTAAGCGCACACGCCGCGCAGACTTATGCGGAGCCGCCAGGCACCCACATTTTTTCCAGCTGATAGAATTCGCGCACTTCCGGACGGAAGATATGCACGATCACATCGCCGGTATCCACAAGCACCCAGTCACCGGAATCCTTGCCTTCAACTTTGGCGCTGCGGCCAAACTCATGCTTGAGCCGTTCGACAAGTTTCTCAGCGAGGGCCACAACCTGACGCGAGGAGCGCCCGGAGCAGATCACCATGTAATCGCCAATCGACGTCTTGCCGCGCAGATCGATCTGCACAACGTCTTCGGCTTTGTCTTCGCTAAGAGAGGTGAGAATGCGGGCAAGCAGATCCTCGCTTGTCGCATCCGAGGCGCCCGATGTCAGAACGGGTCCGGTATCAGCAGCATTTGCCACGTCAGTGTTCAAAGACAGAAGTCTGCCCTCCTTGCAACGCACCGCAAAGCCCCGGTGCCGGGCGTAAATTCAAGATAGCACCGGTTGGACTCATTCTCAACGAAAGGCAAGCAGGATTTGGCGCGCATGGACCAATTGGCGCAGAAACGCTGCGGTTTCGGGAAGATTTCGAAGAAAATGGGTCAGAGAGAGGGGGCCAGCCCCCAGCTTACGCGTTGCGCAAGCTTCCCCCGGGCTACTTTAAGAATGAGAAGCTGGATTGGCGAGATCCCCATTTGCCGCACTATCTTCCAACAGTCGCACCTCACGCTGTGGGAAAGGAAGCGAAATGCCGTGCTCCTTGAAGGCATCCCAGAGCGCGAGATAGACATTGCCGCGAATATTGGTCAGCCCGCCGGTGGGGTCCTTGATCCAAAACCGCAGAATGTAATCCACACTGCTGTCGCCAAAACCCACGATGTGGCACACCGGGGTGTTGGGATAGGTCAGCACGCGCTCCACGGATTTGGCTGCCTCCACCGCCACTTTGCGCACCAGATGTGGATCATCGTCATAGGCGGTGCCAAAATAGATATCGAGCCGCACAAAGGTGTCAGAATGGGACCAGTTCACCACCTGATTGGTGATCAAATCCTCGTTGGGAATGAGAAATTCTCGTCCATCGCGGGTGACCACACTCACATAGCGCGCGCCGAGGGAGTTGATCCAACCGAAGGTTTCCCCCAGCGAGATCACATCGCCGGGCTTGATGGATTTGTCCATCAGGATGATGAGGCCTGAGACGAGATTGGACACCACTTTCTGCAAGCCAAAACCCAGACCAACACCGACAAACCCGGTGAGAAAGGCAAGGCCGCGCAGATCAAAGCCGATGATTCTCAGCCCAACAAAGAAGGCCGCAGTATAAAGAAAGACCTGCAATAGCTTGCCAAAGAGCACGCGCATGGAGGGGGAGATATCTTCGCTGCGGCTCAGCCGGCTATCCACCTGACGCGCCGCAAGGCGGGCCAGCACAAATGTTGCGGCCAACATCAGAATCGCCTGCGCCATCATCCAAAGAGACACGCGGGTTTCGCCAAAGGTCAGCGACATGCTGTCCATCAAATCAACCGCGTCATCGCGCAGGCCCGTGAGGATGAGCGTCACCCAGATCCAAGCGCCATATCGCAACACCGCCCGCAGTGTGGTGTTTTGCACAACCCGCAAAACCACCACAACAAACAAGAAGGCAAGCGCCAGATTGGCGAGCTCGACCAAGAGATAAGACCGGCTTGGCCATGTCACCGCGCGCATCACCCAAACCGTGAACCAGATCAAAATGGTGAAGAAGATCAGCGCCATACGGCGATGCACCATCATGGCGTAGCGATAACGCCATTTGGGCCAACCTTCGCGCGTCTTGAGCCAGTCGTAGAATCTGGGCTTGAAGATCATCGCCAAAGCCGCTGCGATCACCATCAAGATCAAGGCGATCAACACCTGATAGGCTGCCCATGGCCGCGACAGGGTTTCGGCAAAAGCCACCACCTGATCCCAGATGCCCAGGGCAATTTCCGTGGTTTCAGCTGCGTCGTCGCTTTGGCTGATGGTTTCGGGGTGGTGCACAGCGCGATCTGCTGCCGCGATGCGATCCAATTCGGAAGGCGCTGCGCTGTCAGTCGGGCCTGAGATGGTCTCTTCTTCCATAAAACCAGTCTTGCACGCCAAACCGCTTGCAGCAACGCGCAGACTGCACAGTGCATCCTTGGGCGGCTTCTGCTTGAAGGAATCTTTTGGCAGGTATAGATGGGTGACATGAAACGCATCTATGACATCGACGACCGCGCCTTTTTACCTTGGCGTTTCTTTGGTCAATCCAAATCCGTCATCGCCGCCCTATGAAAGTGCGGCGTGCGTTTGCGCGCCTGTTTGACAGCCAAAGTTTCAGCTACACAATCAGAATGGAGAGGACCCATGTCCCCCAAAACGCTTTATGACAAGATCTGGGATGCCCATGTGGCACACGAAGCCGAAGACGGCACCAGCTTGCTTTATATTGACCGTCACCTCGTTCACGAAGTGACCAGCCCGCAGGCCTTTGAGGGCTTGCGCATGACCGGCCGCAAAGTGCGTGCACCGGAGAAAACCATCGCTGTGCCGGATCACAACGTGCCAACCACCAAGGGCCGTGAAAACCCGGAGCAGATGACCGAGGAAAGCCGCATTCAGGTGGCCGCGCTCGACAAGAACGCCAAGGAATTTGGTGTGCATTACTATCCGGTGTCTGACGTGCGTCAGGGCATCGTGCACATCGTTGGCCCGGAAAACGGCTGGACCCTGCCGGGCATGACCGTGGTTTGCGGCGACAGCCACACCGCGACCCACGGCGCATTTGGATCGCTGGCCCATGGTATCGGTACTTCCGAGGTGGAGCACGTTCTGGCCACCCAGACGCTGATCCAGAAAAAGTCCAAGAACATGAAGGTGGAAATCACCGGCAAGCTGAACCCGGGCGTGACCGCCAAGGACGTGACGCTGGCCATCATCGGCGCCACCGGCACCGGCGGTGGCACCGGCTATGTGATCGAATACTGTGGGGAGGCGATCCAGTCGCTGTCCATGGAAGGCCGGATGACCGTCTGCAACATGGCGATTGAAGGCGGCGCACGTGCTGGCCTGATCGCACCTGACCAGACCACCTTTGATTACTGCAAAGGCCGTCCGCACGCGCCAAAAGGCGCAGCATGGGAGCAGGCCGAGGCCTATTGGCGCACGCTTTACACCGATGAAGGTGCGCATTTTGACAAGGTCGTCACCCTAAAGGGCGAAGACATCCAGCCGGTTGTCACCTGGGGCACCAGCCCTGAGGATGTTCTGCCAATCACCGGTGTTGTCCCGGCACCTGAAGACTTTGAAGGCGGCAAGATTGAAGCGGCACGCCGCTCCATCGAGTACATGGGGCTGACCCCTGGCCAGAAGCTGACCGACATCGAGATCGACACAGTCTTCATCGGCTCCTGCACCAACGGTCGTATCGAAGACATGCGCGCCGTGGCGGAAGTGGTCAAAGGCAAGAAGATCAAAGAGGGCATGCGGGCGATGATCGTTCCGGGCTCCGGTCTTGTTCGGGCGCAGGCGGAAGAAGAAGGTCTTGCAGACATCTTCAAGGACGCCGGCTTTGAATGGCGTCTTGCGGGCTGCTCCATGTGTCTGGCGATGAACCCTGACCAGCTGTCGGAAAACGAACGCTGCGCCTCGACGTCCAACCGGAATTTCGAAGGCCGCCAGGGCTACAAAGGCCGCACACACCTTGTGTCGCCTGCCATGGCTGCTGCGGCTGCGATCACCGGCAAGCTGACGGACATCCGGGAACTGATGTAAGGCGGATCCTCTCATAGGCCTGTCGGGCGCTGCTTTGGTAGCCGCGCGTCAGGGCTATGGGAGGCAACAACCCAGTTTCTTCAACCAGGCAACACGCAACGTCATGTTCACATCCTTTGATCCTATGGTGACCAACTGTGTAGGCACGGCCCCTTTCTCAGGGCTGTCCGTGCCCCCATCTCAGTTGAAGCCGCGGCAGAATGTCGCGGCGCGCACCGCGCAGAGCACCCCGCTTTGCGCAGGAAAGGAGACTGAAAATGATCCGTGTTGTATTGCCGACTATCTTAGCTTTTGCCAGCCTGATGGGCCTGTGGGCCATCACCGCGACCGTGATTGCGTAACGCAAGCTGTCAAAGCTAATATCTCTATCGAACACCCGATGGTCGGCGCGACCGTTGGGTGTTCTCGTTTTTGAATCGCTCTGAAAGGACGATAGAATGAAAAAGTTCGAAACTTTCTCCGGTATCGCCGCGCCTATGCCGCTGGTGAACATCGACACAGACATGATCATCCCCAAGGTCTTCCTGAAGTCCATCGAACGCACGGGCTTTGGCAAGAACCTCTTTGATGAGATGCGCTACAACCGCGACGGCACAGAAATCCCAGATTTCGTGCTGAACAAACCACAGTACCGCAGCGCGCAAATCCTGATCGCGGGTGACAACTTTGGCTGCGGCTCTTCGCGTGAACACGCGCCTTGGGCGCTGGACGATTTCGGCATCAAGGTGATTGTGTCCACCTCCTTTGCTGACATCTTCTTCAACAACAGCTTCAAGAACGGCATGCTGCCGATCGTTCTGCCACAAGAGCAGGTGGACGTATTGATGGCCGATGCGGAGAAGGGTGAAAACGCCCGCATGACCGTGGATCTGGAAGCGCAGGAAATCACAACCTCGGATGGCGACGTGATCAAATTCGAGGTGGATGCGTTCAAAAAGCACTGCCTGCTCAATGGTCTGGATGACATTGGTCTGACCATGGAGAAAGAAGCCTCTATCGACGCATATGAGGCCAAAGCCGGGGCGGAGCGCCCTTGGGTCTAACCCTTCGCTGACGCACTTCAGGCGCTGCCCCACCCGGGCGGCGCTTTTTTCTTGAGGGATGTGATGGATCTGACCAACCGGTCATTTGAAACCGAACGTTTGCTGATCCGCAGTTGCGAGCTGGCGGACGCTGCCACTCTTGCGCAGCTAATGACACCCTCGATCAGCCAGTGGGTGGCCGCATGGCCAACACCACTCACCGCTGAGGACGTGCGTGCGCTTCTGAAGGGCTACATTGAGGCCGCAAAGTCAGGCAGCACTTTTGCGTCTGTCGTGGTCGATAAGGAAACCCGCGCGCTTATTGGCTGGCTCAAGATCGACCTTTCCAACGCCTCTCAAACGACGGGCGCCAAGTTCGGGGAATTTGGCTATTGGATTGGCGAAGCCTACCACCGCCAAGGTTATGCCTTTGAAGTGTCATGCGGCGCGCTGGACTTCGGGTTTGACACTCTCGGGCTGGAAACAATGCGCACGGGCGCGCAGGTGAAAAACCACGCCTCCCTCAGACTTCTTGAGAAACTTGGCATGGAGCCCGTTGGCGTTGAACGCGTCTGGGCCCCCGCCAGACAACGCCACGAAGAGTGCGCGTTTTGGCAACTGAAGAACCCAAGCATCTCATAGGTTGATTGAACGACTAAGGCGGCTCTCGCCAAAGCTGATAGCGCAATCCGCAATTGCGGCACAATTGTGGCAATCCCTCCCGCACGAAAATATCTCTGTTGATTCTCAGTGCGTTATCCGACGCCAGAGTGGCCTATCCGACGAACTGCGCCAAAACACCGCCTTTTAAGGCCGTTATTGATGCATTCGGGCATCACATGGCCCTGAGCACCGCCCAATCTTAATCATTTCTCAAACAAATCCTTGAGCCGCGCCAAATTCCGGCGTCAAATTGTGGCGGAAATGGGGCAAACCGCCATTAAGTGCGGATAAAGACGGGATAAGTTCGCGGCAATGTATCGCGGCGTCCGGTTGAAGGGTACTACGGCAGTGATAGGCAGAATAATAGGAGCGGGCACACGCGCAGGCTTGGTTGCGTTGCTGTTTGCTTTGCCAGCGATAATCTTACCATCGATCAGCTCTGACGCAGTTCAGATCATGATGCTCTTTGCGTTGTTTTCTGGCTGCCTTGTGTTCATCGAATATGTATCTAGCGCGCCCTCCATCATTGAGTTTCGCTATGCACCGCCATTTAACAGGCTCCGTTTCCTGGCGATCTTCTTCACGGTTTTTGCACTCTCTGTGATTGCCCGTGGCGAAGTCGCCCCCAACGCATTCACCGCCTTTCTGCACGCTCTTGGGATCATTGTCGGCGACGCGATTGATTTCCCATATTCGCCAGTGCGTCTGATGGTGATCATGCTACCAAACAATGCCTCAGCGGAATTGGTGCATCAGGTCCGCACTGCGTCAGGCCTGTCTTACCTGATCTCGCTGATCACTTTGGTGGTGTTCTTCTTCTATCTGCGCATTCTGGGATGGCCCGCACGCAATGGCGCATTCAATGTCTGGGTCAATCTGCCACTGTTCGACCCGACAGCGGGCGGAGATGTGATGCCCCGTTTGCAACGCGATGGCCGTCTTAACATTGCGTTAGGGTTTCTTATGCCATTCTTAATTCCGGCGATCATTCAGATGATGTCGGATTTGATTGACCCGATCTATCTGAGCGACCCAAAGACAATGATCTGGACAATCAGCGCATGGGCATTTGTACCCGCCAGCATGATCATGCGCGGCATGGCCATGACCCGTGTTGCGACTTTGATCAACGAGAACCGACGTCGCGCTTATGCGGCATCTCGCAGCGCGCACGCGCAGCAGTCTCAGGTTTCCTCCACCGCCTGATCCAAACACTTTGGGCAATTGGCCTGTTGTGCACGCCTGTCTGGGGAGAAACCATCCGTGTTGCGACCTATGACGTGGAGCTTTCGCGCAAAGGCCCCGGCCTCATGCTGCGTGACATTCAGCGCAACGACGATCAAACGCAGGCGATCACCCAAGTGGTCGCACACATCGCACCAGATATCCTGTTCCTGCAAGGTGTGGATTATGACGCTGACCTGCTGGGATTGAAGGCGCTGCACGATCGCTTTTCCGAGGCGGGCTTGAGCTATCCCCACCTCTTTGCACTAAAGCCAAACACCGGCATACCCACGGGGTTGGACATGAACGGCGACGGCTATCTGCACGATGCAGAGGACGCACAGGGGTTTGGACTGTTTCAGGGGGCATCAGGAATGGCAGTCCTCGCGCGCTGGCCCTTTGGAGAGGTGCGAGATTTCAGCGGACTTTTGTGGCGTGATTTGCCAGAGGCACAACTGCCAAGAGTGGACGATAGCCCGTTTCCTTCGCAGGAGGCTCAGGCAATCCAACGGCTTTCGACCGTCGGTCACTGGTCACTGCAGGTGACACCGCCAAACGGCACGCTCGCGCTGATGCTCTTTGCCTCCGGACCACCAGTCTTTGATGGGCCGGAAGATCGAAATGGGCGGCGCAATGCCGATGAAATCCGACTGTGGCACCATCTGCTGGATGGAAAGCTCGGCCCCGCCCCCGAGCGCCCTTTCGTCATCATGGGCGGCGCAAATCTTGATCCGCACTCCGGAGAGGGACGGCGTCATGTGATTGCAGACTTGCTTGCGGATCCCCGACTGCAAGACCCGCTCTCAGATGCTGGACCCACCGTTGACTGGAAGGAGCCGACGCCAGGAGACCTGCGGGTCGACTACCTCCTACCCTCGGCAAACATCACAGTGGAGCGTGCAGGTGTGTTCTGGCCCAAACCGCCTGATCCGGACGCTGCGCTTCTGGAACACAAGACCACACCGGCCAGCCGTCACCATATCGTTTGGGCCGACATTCGATATTGATCGGTTTCTCAAGCATTCCAGCGCATTCAAGCCCCTTGTTTCTTGATCTTTTGCGCCTGTCTCGCTAACCCGTAGCGAACCCAAAGGATCAAGGACGACACCCATGAGCAACCCTTCGCTTCTCATCCTCGCCGGCGACGGCATCGGCCCCGAAGTCATGACCGAAGTTCAGCGCGTTATCGGCTGGTTTGGCGACAAGCGCGGTCTGAAATTTGACGTGAGCGAAGACCTCGTGGGCGGCGCAGCATACGACAAACACGGTGTGCCGCTGCATGACGACACCATGGCGAAAGCCCAAGAGGTAGACGCGGTTCTACTGGGTGCTGTGGGCGGCCCGAAATACGACGATCTGGATTTCTCCGTAAAGCCGGAGCGCGGCCTGCTGCGTCTGCGCAAAGAGATGGACCTTTTTGCCAACCTGCGTCCGGCACAGTGCTTTGACGCGCTGGCAGACTTCTCCTCGTTGAAGACCGACATCGTGTCCGGCCTGGACATCATGATCGTGCGCGAGCTGACCGGCGGCGTATACTTCGGCGAGCCACGTGGCATCTTTGAAGAAGGCAACGAACGTGTGGGCATCAACACCCAGCGTTACACCGAAAGCGAAATCGAGCGTGGCGCGCGCGCAGCGTTTGAACTTGCGATGGTGCGCGACAAGCATCTGTGTTCCATGGAAAAAGCCAATGTGATGGAAAGCGGCATTCTGTGGCGCGAAGTGGTGAACGAAGTTGCCAAAGACTACCCAGAGGTAGAACTTTCCCACATGTATGCCGACAACGGCGCGATGCAGCTGGTGCGCGCACCCAAACAGTTTGATGTGATCTACACCGACAACCTGTTTGGCGACATCCTGTCTGACTGTGCGGCGATGCTGACCGGCTCTCTGGGTATGCTGCCATCTGCGTCCCTTGGCGCACCGATGGCCAATGGTCGCCCGAAAGCGCTCTATGAGCCGGTACACGGCTCCGCACCGGACATCGCAGGCCAAGGCAAAGCGAACCCCTGCGCCTGTGTGCTCTCCTTCGCGATGGCGCTGCGCTATTCCTTCAATGAAGGTGCCGAAGCAGATCGTCTGGAAGCGGCTGTTGAGAAAGTGCTGGCAGACGGCGTGCGCACTGCAGACCTGATGCAGTCCGAAGGTGAGACACCGGTCTCCACCTCCGAGATGGGCGACGCCCTGCTCGCGGCCCTGGACGCCAGCCTCTGATCGCGGGCTTTCATAACCAAAACAAAAGGCGCCTCATCTGGCGCCTTTTTCTTTGAGCGTTTGCTTATTGCAACGCGGGTCGCGGGTTCTTTTGCGCGTGGCTGTAAATCGAACGGACGCTCCACTCCACGGAATTGCGCATTGTGCGCCCGAGGGCTGTGTCAAACGCCAGAATAACATCTTCGATCTCATCGCTCGCTGTCTGCACCACAGCTTCAAACGACTTTGAGTCGATGATCTGGTTATTAAACGAGTCCACGATTTTCAGGTTAAGACGCACATCGATCTTGAGGGCTTCGGTGCCTTCAATTTCGACGACCGGGAGTCGCGCCTGAAACTCACGCAGGTCGGTTACAATCACATAGTCCGGACGCAAGCCAACGCTTGAACGGCCAACCGAGCGGACTTTGCCACTGTTCTCATAGCTTTCCACCAGCAGGTTCTGCACAATCACCGGCGCGCGGTCGACCCAGCGGGCACGGGGCAGATATTCGATCTGATAAGGTGTCGGCTGTACCGCAATCTGATCGGTGTTCACCGCAGACGAAGCTGTCGGCTCTTCCACCACGATTTGCTGGCGAATACGCGGAAGCCCGGAAGCAAAAGTGCTTTTGGGGGTTAGCGTATAAAGATCTGTTGGCGTCGTCGCACGATTGAGGGTCTCAATCCCTGTGCACCCAGAAAGCGCCACCGCGCCCAGCATCATGCCTGCCCATACCAGTCGCATCATCGACGAAACTCCGATCCTTGAGTGCCCAGAAGGAACCGAGCTGGATCACGCCTGATCAGCTCAACCAACCGGTCCATGTTGTTTATGAGAAACCGCGCTTCTTCCACGAAACGGGTGGCCTGCGGCAGACCGATGCGGAAGAACTCCGTCACCTGACGCTCGTTTTGCGCAACGATGCCGTCAAGGCGACCCAATAGGGCCGAGGCGGATTGCGAGGCGGCAAGCACCTCATCTGCAGCGCGGTCAATGTCATCCGTCACGCCGTTGACCGTGCCGGACACAGCGGAAACAGCGCCGCTGATATCTGTGAGAATGCCAGAGATCTCTTCATCCAGAATGCGGTTCACACCGGTGAATGTCTCCCGGGCGGTCCCCAGCGTGTCATCTGCTGTTTCCATCGCTTCAGTGATTGCGGCGAGTGTCACATTGGAGCGCGCAAATGTGTCTGTGGCCGCAAGCAGCGCCGCACTGCCCTGCTCCGACAATGTATCGAGATCACCGGCGGCCCCCACCGCAAGCGCGTCAATGTTGCCAATCATCGTGTTGGCAGATTTTGCCGCCGCGCTGATATCGGCAACGAGATCAGGGAGTTCTGTGTCCACAGTTGTTCGAATGGTGTCGAGCGCATCACGCGCACTGGTCGCCGCCGCGCGCGCCTCGGCGACAAAGGCTGCCCCGTCCCCTTCAACCAAAGTTGTGACGCTGTCTGCGGTTGCATCAACCGAGCGCAGCATTTCATCAGACAGATCCAGCGCCTCATCCAGATTGGCCAAAGTGGACTGCGCCTGAGCAAGGCGCGCTGTGGCCTCGGCAATCAACAGAGCGCCTTCTGTGGAAATCGAAGACACGCCGGTTTCAATCACAACCAATGTCTCATTGGCCTGATCCAACAGGGGCGGCAGCTTGGTGTCAGCCAGTGAACGCACCGAACTGAGCGTTTCCGTCGCCTCATTGGCAAGCGGTTTGATATCTGTGCTCAGCACCTCGTTGGCGGTATCTGAGGTCACACGCACAGAATTCAGCGTATCCGTTGCTGTGTTGGTCGCTGTCTCAAAAGCCGCAATCGCGCTTTCAGATTGATCGACCCGTGCCTTGATGCTGCTGCCCACTTCTTCGTAGCGGCTCATCAGGTTTGAAGCGTCTTGCCCCACCTGAGCCACCTGTGTTTCGAGTACTGAGGCGGTGTCCTGCACCTGCTGCACCAGTGCAGGCAGGCGTTCTTCAACCAGATTGCGTGCTGATTGCAGCGTGGCCAGCGCGGAAGGCTCAAGCACCGTCACAACGCCTTCGAGGGCGGCGGCGGCGTCCGCACCGCGGCTGATGAAATCACTCAACTGATCCTTCATCAGCGCATCCGCCGTGCCAAAAGCGCTTTCTGCGTTGCGCAATGTGCCTTCGGTACGATCAGCGGCCACGCGAATGCTGCCAAGCGTTGTTGTAGCCTCTTCCAAGGTTTCCTCTGCCGTGTCGGAAAGTTGCTCAAGTCGACCAGTGAACGCCGCAATCTCACGCGCCGCGCTTCCTACATCCGTCGAAAGGGTTTCAAATTCAGATAGCGTGCGATCAAGCCGCCCTGACGCGCTTGAGAGGTTCTCAAGCAGCGATGTCACGGCCTCTGTGTTTTCGTCACTCACGACCGATTGCAGCCGCTCCAGAAGCTCAATGGCCTTCCCCATAAGCTCTGGCGCGCTTTCTACAACGGATTGCAAGGCACTTGCTTCCGTTGGAATTTCGCCAAACTGAGGCAAGGCCTGCGCCTCGGGAGTGCCGCCGGAAAGCGCCACAAAGCTCACACCGGTCACGCCCTGGCCCTGAAGCTTCGCAATCGTGTCGGTCTTCACGGGGGTGTCCGCGCCAACTTCAATGCGCACGCGCACCCGCGAGGGATCTTCGTCGTCGAGCTCCAACATCACAACCTGCCCAACCGGCAAGCCATTATAGCGGACGCCGCCCGCCATCCCGAGGCCCGACACATTTTCAAAAAGAACGTCATAATATGCGTACTGCCGCTCCAGATCGACTTTGGCGAGCCAGAACACAAACAGGAAAGAGCCGATCAAACCGACCAGCGCGAACACCCCAATCAGGAGGTAGTTTGCCCGTGTCTCCATCTGCCCTTAACTCCTACTGCCTTTGACCTGCGCCGCACGCGCGCGTGGTCCCGTAAAATATTCCTGAACCCAGGGATGATCGACATCTGTCATGGTCTCAATCGGCCCTTCTACCAGCACGCGCTTCTCTGCCAATACGGCAATCCGGTCACAGATGGCATAAAGGCTGTCCAGATCGTGGGTCACCATAAACACGGTGATACCAAGCGCGCGCTGCAATTCCCCAATCAAATCGTCGTAGGCGGCCGCGCCGATCGGATCGAGACCCGCCGTCGGTTCATCCAAGAACACGATCTGCGGATCAAGTGCCAAAGCCCGCGCCAAAGCGGCCCTCTTGCGCATCCCGCCTGACAGTTCGCTTGGCAGCTTCTCACATGCAAAATGCGGCAGCCCTACAAGCCCGATCTTCAGCGCGCCAAGATCTTTCATCAGGTTTTGGGAGAGTTTGAGATGCTCGCGCATCGGGGCCATAACGTTTTGAAGAACCGTGAGACTGGAAAACAGCGCCCCGTCCTGAAAGGCGACACCCCAGCGGGTTTCAACCTTGCGGCGCTCGGCTTCCGGGGCGTGCAGCACATCAGTGCCAAGCACCTCGATGCGGCCAGCCGCCGGACGGTTCAGCCCGACAATCGTGCGCAGCAGCACGGATTTACCGGTGCCGGACCCACCAACGATACCCAGCACTTCACCTCGCCAGACATCCAGATCCAGATTGTCATGCACCACCTGCTTGCCAAACTGATTGCGCAAGCCGCGCACCTTGATGACCGCTTCACGCTCTTCTGCGACAGCGCTTGCGGGTTGTGTCTCCACCACGTTCATATGCCCAGCTCCGCGAAGAAGATCGAAAACAGAGCATCCAAAGCGATCACCAGAAAGATGCTCTGCACCACGCTTGAGGTGGTCCGTTGCCCAACGCTGGTAGAACTGCTTTTCACTTGAAAGGCCTGCCAACAGGCCACAACGCCGATCACCAGCGCAAAAAACGGGGCTTTGACCATGCCGACTAAAAGGTGGCTTACATCCGTGTTCTCATACAGCCGGGTGACAAACATGCCCGGGCTGACACCAAGGTTGATCCAGCTCATGAGAGCACCGCCAAAGAGGCCAAACAAATTGGCCACAAAGCCCAGCAATGGCAGCATGATCAGGAGTGCCAGAACGCGCGGCACCACCAGCACGCGCACGGGATCAAGCCCAAGCGTTTGCATCGCGTCAATTTCCTGCTGCACTTTCATGGATCCCACCGAGGCCGTGAAAGCCGATCCTGACCGGCCAGCGACAATGATCGCGGTGAGCAGGATCCCCAGTTCCCGGAGCACGGAAATCGAGATCAATTCAACAACGAAGACTTCCGCGCCAAAGCGCTGCAATTGTGTGGCCCCCTGAAAGGCCAGAACCACGCCGATCAGAAAACCCATGAGCCCAATGATAGGCACAGCGTTGAATCCGGTGTCCTGCATATGGGTCACGAGCGACGCCCAGCGCAACTTGTGCGGACGAGACAATTCGCGCGTCAATGCCGCGAGTGTTTGCCCCAAGAAACTGATCAATGAGAGCGCATTGTGATAGCCCCCGACCAAAGACTTGCCCCACTCCTCCAGCCAGGCCCAGGCTGAATGCGCGGCGGCGTCTTGCACCTCTTCATCCGGAGCCGCAGCGGAAACCGTGCGAATAAGAGCCAGCTGATCCTGCGCACCACCATCAATGGCAACCTCCGCTCCCGCACGGCTTAGTCTGTCGCGCAAATGCTTGACCATCCAGGCGCCGCCTGTGTCCATCGCCGTGAGATCAGAAAGATCGACCCGCACCGTGCCTGTATTTGCCGAAACCTGTGAAAAAGGTCTCTCCATCTCTGCAAGATGTTCAGTCAGAAGCGCACCGGACAAACGCACAACCGTCTCGTTACCCGTCGCTTCGACGTGCAGGTTGGGGCGCTTGTTGGTCATGAAACCAACACCATCTGGCTTGAGGCATACGCCACTTTCGTCCCGGTCATTTTGGTCCCAAATGCGTGGAGTCGTCTTGCGTCCCGCCACCTTTATCAAACCGCCTCAGCGCTTTAAACCCCAAGGGCTATCGCAGCGGCACCCGTTGCTCCAAAGCGTCAATCTTTGGGCGTGGCAAATGCTGAAATGCCCGCAGGACCATCTGCCGCGCGCGCGCGCCTTCCCAATCCCTTGGCAACACCAGATCCTGCACCGCCCCGTGCCTCAAACACAGACGACGCCAGTGATGCAGCACCACAAGCCTCAGGCTCGTTCGGTCAAACAGATCTTCAGGCACCGGATGCGCAAGCACCTTTTCCACGACAGAGGCGAGTTCATCATATTCCGCGCGCATCACCTGAGGCGCCACGGTCTCCGTAACCCACTCTGGCATATCACTGGGCGCAAAGGCGCTCAGCAGGCAGCCCTGCGGGGTCTCTGACAGATTGCTCACCAAGGCGCTCCGGGTCGACAGCGGCACGGCACCTGCAGGCAAAAGGGCCTCAAACTCCGCGACGGTTAAGGATGGCTCTCCAATCAGCAAACTCACGGTCGCAGCGGCCTTTCCCTTGGCACCGTAAACCTGTGGACGTGCGCGCTCCGTCGCGGCCCATCCTTCTGCGGACAGACGATGCGCAGACATACGTCCGCGCTTTTCGGTAACCACCCACCCGTCCCGCCGGAGCCGGTGCAGCGCCACACGCAGCGCCTGATTGTTGATCCCAAGCGGCCGTACCAATGCATCCAGAACCGGCCCGGAAACCCAGCTCTCTTCATCCTGCAGAAGATCACCCAAAATGGTCACGACAACCGACCAAACCTTGATCGGACCACAGTCGCGCACCGCCTTAATATCTTCTTGCAGATCAACCTGTTGCATAACCCCTAGTTTACGCTTGCTGCAGCGCAACAACAAGCGGGGCACGTTGCGTCACATGCACTCTCCCTTGATGCGCGTAGCGACCCGGCCCATGCTGAGGTGGAATAGGGACCGCTTCAGGAGGAGGAGCCCCCATGTGGAGGAGCACATCCATCTCGCCAGACTCACCGGAGTTTGCCGCGAACCGCACCGCTATGTTGGCGGCGGTTGAGGACCTGCGCGCCCTGGAGAAGCGGACCGCAGATAAATCCGAACAACGCCGAGAGCATTTCGCCGCACGCGGGCAGATCACCCCGCGCGAACGACTGGGACGCCTGCTGGACCCTGGCATGGCGTTTCTGCGCCTACACAGCCTTGCGGGCTATCTCCAAGACACCGACGATCCAGCCACCTCCCTGCCCGGCGCAACCTTTTTGATGGGGATCGGCTTTGTCTCAGGTGTGCGCTGCATGGTTGTGGTGGATGACAGCGGCATAAACGCCGGCGCACTTTCGCCAATGTCTTTGCAAGCCATACTGTCTGCGCAAGACATCGCCTTACGCCAAAAGCTGCCATTTGTGCATCTGGTCGAAAGCGCAGGGGCAAACCTGATGAACTACCGGGTAGAAGATTGGGCTCTGGGTGGCGGCGTCTTTCGCAATCTTGCCCGCCTTTCTGCCGCAGGCCTGCCCACCATTGCCGTGCTGCATGGTCCGTCCACCGCTGGTGGCGCCTATATGCCGGGATTGTCTGACTATGTGATTGGCGTGAAGAAAAACGGGATGGCAGCGCTGGCGGGTGCGGCTTTGGTAAATGCAGCAACGGGCGAAGTCGCCAAGGACGCAGACCTCGGCGGAGCAGAAATGCACGCGACCACCTCCGGCCTCGTCGAATATCTGGCCGAAGATGACCTTCACGCAATCGCTCTGGCGCGCCGCGTGATATCCCGGCTCGATTGGAACCGAGACTTACAGATGCCCGAAGTCCGCAACTTTGACGCCCCCGGCTATGATACTGACGAGATTGCGGGCGTTGTCCCGGCTGACTGGACCACCCCCTATGATGCGCGTGAACTTGTTGCACGGCTGGTGGATGGCTCAGATTTTGATGAATTCAAATCCGGCTTTGGCGCTGCGACACTCTGCGTCCAAGCTCAGATTCATGGCCATACAGTCGGTATCATTGCCAACAACGGCCCAATTGATCCGGCGGGCGCCAACAAGGCGACGCACTTCATACAAGCCTGCGATCAGGCCGGTACGCCGCTTGTATTCTTAAACAACACCACAGGCTACATGGTCGGCACCGCCTATGAGCAGGCGGGAATGATCAAACATGGCTCTAAAATGATCCAAGCGGTCAGCAATGCCCGCGTGCCCAAAATCACGCTCTACTGCGGCGCCTCTTTCGGAGCGGGCAACTACGGCATGTGCGGTATCGCCTATCAACCTGATTTCCTGTTCTCTTGGCCCACCTCGCGCTCCGGTGTCATGGGCGGGGCGCAGGCCTCCAAAACCATGTCGCTCGTGGCGCGTGCTGGCGCTGCCCGCAAGGGTGTGGAACTTGATGAAGCGCGTATCGCGAAACAGGAAGCGGCCATCGAACATCTCTTTGATGCACAAAGCTCCCCCTTCTTCACCTCCGGAAAGGTCCTTGACCATGGCGTGATCGACCCCCGCGAAAGCCGAAAGGTGATCGCCTTCTGCCTGGACACCGTGGCGGAGGCGCGACGCCGCAAAATCAACCCCAACAGCTTTGGCGTGGCGCGGATGTGACGATCCCTGCCCCGACCTCGGCCAAGTCTGAACGCCACATCAAAATACTCAGCCGCGCATCAACTCCGCACGAAGCCCCACCGTGAAAGACCAATTATGACCCTCACCCAAGCTGACGACTTCCTCACCGAATCCGAAACGTTACACGCCGCCATCGCAGACCTGAGCGACGCGGAGTTGCGTATGACAACCCAGTTCAAAGACTGGAGCATCGAAGATGTTCTTTTGCATCTGCATTTCTGGAACATCGCCGCTGATCTTTCTGCCACCGATGAGAGCACGCTGCAAAAACAAGTTGGTGCCGTCATGGCCTCACTCGAAGACACCGGCTCGATGCGCGGCGCGGAAAATGCGGCGATCACCGAACGCGGCACCGCTTTGCGGAGCCTTTGGATCAACAAAGTGCGTGATATGGCGCCCCGCTGGCGCGACATGGATCCCAAAGCGCGGCTCAGCTGGGTGGGGCCCTCCATGTCAGCACGTTCTTCGATCACCGCGCGCCAGATGGAAACCTGGGCGCATGGCTTTGAGATTTTTGACCTGCTCGGCAAGGCCCGCATCGAGGAGGACCGGATCAAAAACATCGTCGTGCTTGGGGTAAACACATTCGGCTGGTCCCATCAGGTTCACAGCCTGCCGGTGCCTGAAGTCATGCCAAAGCTCTCTCTCGCTGCTCCGTCCGGGGACGTCTGGTCCTTTGGTGAAGATACCGAAAACACCATCAGCGGGTCGGCGGTCGACTTCGCTGCAGTTGTCACACAAACTCGGGCTTTTGCCGATACCTCATTAATCGCCACCGGCAACGTGGCGCAGACATGGATGGCCAACGCGCAATGCTTTGCTGGCCCGCCTGAAACGCCACCTGCGCCGGGCAGCCGTCACCGCCTGAGCGCCACAGACCACGGGTGATCCATGGACAAGGCGATCCTCACCTGCGCGCTGAATGGCGTGCTAACCGACCCAGCAAAGCACCCCGTGCCCGTCACCCCGGCACAATGTGCCGCCTCCGCGAGAGAAGCCATGGACGCGGGCGCAAGTGTGATCCACATCCATTTCCGACAGCAAGAGCCTAACAAAGGCCATTTGCCAAGCTGGGATCCTCAGGTGGCAGTGGAAATTGTTGGGGCAATCCGCGACGCCTGTCCGAATATCCTGATCAACGCGACCACCGGCGCAATCGGGCCGGACTACTCCGGCCCCCTCAATGTTCTGCGTGCCCTGAAACCGGAGATCGCCGCCTGCAACGCTGGCTCGCTCAACTACCTGAAACTGCGGGCAAACGGGGATTGGGCCTGGCCGCCGATGCTGTTTGAAAACACTCCTGACAAAATTCAGGAGCATCTTGACGTGATGGCTCAGACGGGCACCCTGCCGGAATTTGAGTGTTTTGACACTGGCATCGTGCGCTCCGTTGCCATGTATGTTGCCAACGGTATGACCAGACGTGCGCAGTACAACCTCGTGATGGGCGTCGCCTCCGGCATGCCGGTCAGCCCAGTGCTTTTGGAGTTTCTGCTGGCCTACCTCATGGAAGGCAGCTATTGGCAGGCAACACTGATCGGCCGCGCTGAGATCTGGGAAACCCACCAGAAGGCAGCAGATCTGGGTGGGATGCTGCGCACGGGCGTTGAGGACACGTTTTACCTGCCCGGTGGTGAGAAAACGCGCTCCAATGGCCAACTGGTCGAAGCCCTTGCGACCTGCGCGCGCAATGCAGGCCGGGCGATTGCGTCACCGGAGGAGGCACGCACGATCTTGGGGATATCCTAGGTGCTTGATCCTGTTCTCTTTCCCGCCATAGTGACCGGATGATCGACTTTCTGCCGCCAGACCTTGCCCAAGCTGCCGCCATCGCACTGCTGCTGACGAGTTTCGCGGGGTCTTTCATCACGGCTGCGTTTGGCATTGGCGGGGGCGTCGCCTTTCTGGGGGCTTGCGCAATCTTATTGCCACCCGCTGCAATCATCCCTGTGCACGGAGTTGTGCAACTCGGCTCCAATGCGATCCGCGCGTTGATGTTCCTGCGCCATGTACTCTGGGCAGCCCTACCCGCCTTTGTCATCGGCTCCGTCGCGGGCGTCGCGATTGGCGGTAGCGTTGTGGTCAGCTTGCCGGGCTGGCTTGTTCAATCCGTCGTCGGCCTCTTCATCCTCTGGGTGGTGTTTGCCAAACCACCCAAATGGCTCTCCCGCTGGCCCCTCATCACAGGGCTTCTGTCCAGCTTCCTGACGATGTTCTTTGGCGCAACCGGTCCCTTTGTGGCGGGCTATGTCAAAACCTTACAACTCGATCGCCACAAGCATGTGGCCCTACAAGCCGCAATGATGACTGTGCAACACGGGCTCAAGGTCGTGATGTTTGGCCTCTTAGGGTTCGCCTTTGCGGAATGGGCGCTTCTGATTGCCGGCCTGATCGCGTCGGGTGCCTTGGGTACTTGGGTCGGCAAACAGGTACTCGGCAAGATGAGCGACCACGGCTTTCATCGCATCCTCAACGTGATCCTCGTGTTGCTCGCATTGCGCCTCATCTGGGGCGGGGTGGGTGCGTTTTTCTGACGCCACTTACTGAGTTGATTGGACCTTATGCCACATGCTGAGCAGCCTTGAAGCACGGCAAAAATGGGCGTAATGGACCGACATGTTTACAGTATGCGCCCTCTACCACTTTACCCGTTTTGACAATCATGCGGCCCTGCGTCCGCCATTGATGGAGCTTTGCCTGAAAGAAGGCATCACCGGCACTTTGCTGCTGGCCCATGAAGGGATCAACGGCACCATCGCTGGCCCACGCAAAGGCATCGATGCGGTGATTGCTCATATTCAGTCCCTGCCTGGCTGTGCGAATTTCGAGTGGAAACTCAGCACCGCCGCCGAAAAACCCTTTCCGCGGATGAAGGTGAAACTCAAGAAAGAGATTGTGACGCTTGGCCAGCCCAATGTCGATCCAACCGCGCATGTGGGCAACTATGTGAACCCCGAAGACTGGAACGAGCTGATTCAGTCCCCCGACGTAGTGACCATTGACACGCGCAACGACTACGAAGTGGCGATTGGCACGTTCCAAGGTGCCATTGATCCGGAAACCGCCTCTTTCCGCGATTTTCCCGCTTGGTGGGACGAGAACAAAGAGCGCTTTCACAACAAGCGCGTGGCCATGTTCTGCACGGGCGGGATCCGTTGTGAAAAATCGACCAACTTCCTGATGAGCCAAGGTGTCGAAGACGTGTATCACCTCAAAGGCGGCATTCTGAAATACCTCGAAGAGGTGCCTCAAGAAGAGAGCACCTGGGATGGCGAATGCTTTGTATTTGATGGGCGCGTGTCAGTCGGACACGGACTGAAAGAAGGCCCGCATCTGTTGTGTCACGCTTGCCGCCGCCCGATCATGCCGGAAGACCAAAACCGTCCTGAATATGAGGCAGGCGTCAGCTGCCATCACTGTGTCGACGAATATTCGGAAAACGACAAGACCCGTTTCCGGGAGCGTCAGAAGCAGATGGAGCTGGCACGTCAGCGCGGCGAACAGCACATCATCGGCGTAGATTGATCAGATCCAAAATCAGACTTAATAGTCAGCTTCTGAACCAAAAAGCCCGGTCAGTGACCGGGCTTTTCTTTATGTTCTATAGAAATAATAGCGTTCAGGCGCGACCGTTGTCGGACCACGCACTTGCTCAAAGCCCACCAAAGGTTGACCAGAGACAAGCACTCCGCCAGGCAACATGATTTTTTTGATCAGCTCTGAGAGGCGTGCGGCTTCGGCAACGTCTTTTGCCTTGTCACCAAAACCAAAATCATAGTGCGCCATAGCGATCTTGGTGCCGTCCGCTGCCATCTTGTTGAGCATCTCTTCGGCTTCGCCCTGCAAGAAGTCTTCCTCAGGTGGCACACAGGAGGGGTGACAGTTCAACGCGCGATCGATCACCCAGATGCGGCGATCTGCTGCGATTTCCCGGATGTGATCATAGGTGCGCCCGTTGCCAAGGCCCATGTCCAGAAAGTCGCCCTTGAGGCTGTCCACCATGGTGTTGGCCCATTCCAGCCCATCCGCCTGAGCGGCCAAGCGGCGCATCATGCTGTTCAATCGGCTCATAATTCGCCCTTTCGGTCGTGGCGATAGAGCCGCACAGGCCCTTCGCAAATCTCTTTCAAAAACTGTTCGGAAAAATTCCAGATATCGTCGTCATGCACAAGATGGTGGGTCAAATAACCCAAGGGCTCGTGATTGTCTGTGAGGCCAGCGCGCCGATCCTTCAGCAGGGCAACGAGCTGTGCAACCAAGGCTTCCGGCGCCACCAACCCTCTGGTGCCCCGCCAATAGATCGGATCCAGATGGGTGTTGATCTGCGCTACACCGGGCGCTGCGAAAGGCTGATTGCGCGGCTGATAGGTGGACACCGCATCATACCCGAGCGCGGCCAAAGCAGGCATCAATGCCACATCCATTCTGTTCCATGGTGGGACAAACATCATCGCCAGACGATTTCCGAACAGCATTGTCATCCGCTCTAGTGCCGCAGCCAAATCCGCTTGCGCCACCTCAGGCGGGCGACCGGCTCCGAACTCCGCGTTCTTGATCCCCTCAGGAGTATGGCTCAGATGCGCCCATCCATGCACAACCGGCACAAACGTGTCGTGGAGTGTCTGCGCCAAGTCCGCGGTCACTTGCTTGGGAATGATTGCCAGATGCACCGGCAACTCGACTGCGGCGCTCAGTGCCCCGAGGTGGTCCAACGCTTCGCTTGGTGCCACCGCATCATCATCACGCCACCAGAACGGCAGTGTCAGCCCGGCAGCACGCCACTCCCGAAATTCTGCTCTGAGCGGCCCCCAGTCAAACTTCACCCGCGCTTCTCCGCGAGCAGCTTCTGGGCGATACGCACGCTGCCTGCTGCCCCGTCCATGCGCATATCGGTCGGCGGCTGTCTCCCATGCGCCAACACCCGCTTCAGTTCAGAAAGCAGGTTATCAGGGGTCAGATCCACGGAACTTAAGACTTCAATGCCCGGCTGTCTGGCCAGCGCGCGGGCCCGCAGCGTCTGCTCCACTTCGCCCGCATCAGAAAACGGTACAAAAACCGTGGGTACGCCAGTCTGCAACACATCGAGCGCTGTATTGTACCCGCACATGCTAACCGTGGCTTCGGCGTTCAACAGCATCTGGCGAAAGTCCGGGCTCACCGGCTCGATGATGATGGTGGGATCATTGGCGATGGCCTGCAATTCTGATACCCGTGCGTCTTTGTCGGCACCTCCCACCAGCAGCCGCCAGCGTAGCGGACTGCGTTTCGCAGCGGCAATCGCACATTTATAAAGCTCTTCCCCAATCGAGCCACCACCCGTGCTGACAATGACCTCTCCGACGCCAGGACCATTCTCGACTGCGACCGGTGCCGCTGGGGCAACGTAGCCCGTATAGTGCAACATGGCTCGCACATCATTGGTAACGGGCCAGCTCACGTCAAATGTGGTGAGTTCTTCATCCGAATGCACTAGCACGCCGTCATAAAACTGCTTGAGTAGATCCCGTGTATCTCCGGCCTTGCTGACCTTGGAGGGTGGCTCCAGAATATCGCGCACCGACGACAGCACAACGGGTCGCGTTTCAAGCGCATGAACTGCCTCGAGAAGAGCAACAAACTCCTTGGCCAAGCTGCGCCGTCCAAAAGGGTACAGCTCGGTTATCACAACATCGGGTTGCATATCATTGACGGTTTTCACCGCCATTGCGCGACGCGCTTCCAGATAATCGCCGTCAGCAACCCGGTTTTGATCGGTGAGTAATTTTTTGAACTCCACCCCGTCAGAAGCCACCGGAGGCAATTGGATCAACGGTACATCATCGGTGTTGAGGTGCGGCGCGGGACGCCCTCCTGACAGCACAACCGCATCATGCCCATCTGCCACAAAGGCGCGCGCCAAATTGAGCGCACGAGACAGATGCCCTGTGCCTAAAAGGTGGGTAACAACGATCAAAACCTTCATACGCTGCGCCTCTCCAAACGAATTATCTCCGGGTCTGCGACCCTAATCATATCGTCCTGAAGTTCCACCACAAAAAGTCGGTTTCGTTTCACGGCGAAAGGGGCAGGACCATCGAAGTTCCAGCCATGCGCTTTGGCCAAGATCATGCGCATGATGCCAATATGACAAACCGCAAGCGTGTCCCGTTCGCGGGCAAAGAGCCAAGGCGCGATGCGTGCCCAAACCTCACGTGGGCTTTCCCCTTCTGGCGGGCGATAATCCCATCCCCACGCCTCAATATCACGAAAGCCGCTATTGGGATCGGCCTGCAGGTCGACACCTTTCTTGCCCTCCCATTGGCCCCAATCCATCTCCGTCAACGCATCCATCGTTTCAGGGGACCGTCCAGCGACAATCTCTGCCGTTTCCCTTGCACGGGCCAGAGGGCTGGACACAAGATCGGCCTCTCCCCAAGGAGCTGGCAGGGCAAACTCCGACAAATCCACACGCGCTTGATCATCCAACGGAATGTCCGTGCGCCCCTGAATTTGATGGGCGCGGTTCCAAGGCGTATGGCCATGTCGCATCATCGCAAGTCTGATCATGATCTCTCTTTCATCAGAGGATGCAACGCACCCCAGATTGTCTTTCTGGCTGCGGGTAGCAAATGCCGCGACTGCACCAAAGTCCTTGCCGCTTCAGATCGCAACCTGTGGTGCGCAACATCGCTGAGCACGCGACCAAGCGCTTCGGCGAGTTGTTCTGGTGCGCCCTGTGCAATCAATCCGCCTGCCTCGACGACTTCGTTGACGCCAGCTCGGTCCTCCGCCACCACCGGCACGCCATGCGCCTGTGCTTCCAGATAAACCATGCCAAAGGCTTCATTCACGCCGGGCCAAAAGAACACCTTTGCCCGCCCATAGGCATCCTCCATACCCGCAGCATCGAGCGCCCCCAAGAAGCGGACGCGATCGCCAAAAGGAACCATCATCTTGGCAACTTCGCTGCGCATTGGCCCATCACCGGCGATCTCTAACTGCCAAGGGGCATTCCCCATGTGTCGGAGCGCCTCTGCCGCAATCTGATAAGAAGACAGCTTGTCTCCCGCGCGCATCATGCCCGCCATGAACACGTTCTGAGTTTGCGCACTTGCTGGCTCCGGCAATGCCTCCATTGCCAGAAACGGCGATAAGCCGACGAGCTTCTCAGCGCCTAATGTGGCGCGCAACGCGATGGCATCGCGCTCTGTGAAACAGAAAATGGCGTCGGCGGCCTCGCAAGCGGCCATCGCCCGCCGCTCAAAAGCATCCCACGGCCCGCCCAATCGTTTGCTGGCAAGAGTTGCTTCCACCAGCAAGTAAGGGATGCCAAGCGCCTTTGAGACTGTTGGGCCGAGCAGATCAGGCGCTTTGTAGTAATTGTGATAGGTCACCCAAGCCTGCCACTCTTCACGACGCCCGCGCGCGATCAAGGTTTCGGCTTCTCGCCGCGCCTGCTGGATCAACTGCGATTGGTGCGCGGCGCTCCCTTGTTTGTCCAAACTGCGAAGCTCAGACACAAGCACAGACTGAGCGTCATCTGTGCTCAACACCCGCATGAGGTTGCGTGCGATTTCGCGCTCACCAGACGGAACCGTATGGTTGGGCGATTTCAAGGGCGCATAAAATGCAATCCGCCCCATCGCTTTACCCCCTCTGATCCGCCGTCACGGCAGCTTGCAACCGCGCATCCAGTTGCGCAATACCCGGCTGCATCAAGAAAGACGTTGTCAGCCGTACATAGGCCGCTTCGGCCAGCTGCGCGCGCAGTGCCGGTTCACGGGCTAATCGCTCCATCGCCTCGGCCAGAGCCTCCGGAGCATCACTGCTCAACACGCCATGCTCCCCATCGGTGATGAACTCCGGAATGGCAGATACCGGCGTGGAAAGCAGGCACAGCTTCTGGCTTGCGGCCTCCATCAGCACATTGGGCAAGCCGTCCCGATCCCCATCCACAGCAACACGACTTGGCAGTACAAAAACATCTGAGACACGCAAGGCTTCAATCACCTCGGGCTGATCACACGCGCCGCGCCAGACAATGCGGTCCGCGATACCCAGTCGTTCTGCTTCCGCCTTCAAAACCGCGCCGGATCCGCCTCCACCGATATGCTCCCATCGCCAGTTCAAATCTTTAGGCAGCAACGCGAGGGCTGCGATCAAACGATCAAAACCCTTCTTTTCCACAAGCCGCCCTACGGAAAGAAAGCGTGCCATCCCATCAGGTTCGCGAGGCACCGGCGGTTCTGGAAATCGTGTCAGATCCAACCCGTGATAGACCAATTCCACGCGGTCATCCCGATCTGCCAGCTCTACGAGGTGACGCGCGCCCACGCCTGTGCAGGTCGCCAAAAAGGCCGCGCCATGTGTGTCTGCCTGCAACTTCTCCCGTTTCTCCCATTCGGGTGAGGTCCAAATATCTTTGGCGTGTGCTGAGACCGACCAAGGCAAATCCCGCATGATCGCAGCATAGCGCGTGACAGAGGCTGGCGTGTGCATGAAATGGGCATAGAGGACATCAATGTCGCGCGGCAATTCCCGGGCCAAGACACAGGCCTGCCCAAAGCGACGCACACGGTTGCGGGTGATATCCCGCCGCAAATCTTTAAGCCATACAGCCGCAGCTTTCCAAAACTCTGGCTTAGACATACCTGCAAAAACGCTGCGCAACACGCGCAGGGGTTCTTGGTGCAGGTATTCCGGCAGATAATGCACCGGCGCTTTCAAACGATCATGCAGCGGATGGCGTTTCTTATCGGTGGGAAACCGCAGCGACCAAAGCGCCATATCGTAGCCGGTCTCTTCCAGCGCCACCAACTCCTGCGCGATAAACGTCTCTGACAGGCGGGGCCAGCCTTTGACCACCACCGCCACCTTCGGTCTTTGAGAAGTCATGCGACGCCTTGTGTCTGCGGCTGGGTATTTGGCTGAGAGATGCCCAGCATGGCGAGCGTGCGTTCAGACACCACATCCAGCCCGTCCAAAAGCCCCGGCACAAAGGCACCGCTTGGTTTCGGTTGGTGCGGAATGCCGCGAATAGCAGCGATCATCGCTTCGGGCGTGAAACCATCACGACGTTCGTCCAGCATGCGCACCAAGCCGAGGCTTTCGGCGCGGCTCGCGCGGATATGTTGTTCCATACGCGGGCGGGTGCGCGGAACAATCACGACAGGTTTGTCAAAGGAGAGCACTTCGCAAAAAGTGTTATAGCCTCCCATCGATACGATACCCTGCGCGCCTTGCATCAAGGTTTCCATGCGGCTGTCAAAGCCGACCGCATGCACGCGCCCGTTCAGTTTGGCCACGCGCGCCTCAAAGTCTGCACGCACTTCGCCAGACAGAAACGGCCCGTAAACCAACAGCGCGCGTGGGGAGAGATCCGGATCCGCCTCATAGGCGCACAGCACCAGATCCACCATGCCAGCGCCATCACCGCCGCCACCGGGGGTGACGAGGATATAGGGCTCAGACGGGGGTTCATCATCGCTAAAGGCTTCACGCTGCAGATAGCCCGTGAAGGTCATTTTATCGCGAAACTCTTGGGTAAGCTCCAAGCCCGCTGTGGGATCATAAATCGAGCGCAGACCGTAAATCCAAGTCTCATCATAATAGCGCTCCGCTGCCTCAACGGCACCTTTGCGCGCCCATTCGGCCGCAAGAACATTGGGCTCGTCCAGCACATCCCGAAGACCAAGGATCAGATGCGCCTTGCGCTTCAGTTTCAGCCATTCCAGTGCGGGCAACAGCTCGCCGCGAAAACCGGTGGGCTCTTTGTCCACAATCAGCACATCTGGATCGAAGTGTTCGACAGTTGCCTTGATCAACCCGGCGCGAAGCGCAGTGGTTTCGTCGATATGAAGACCTAGGCGCTCGCTTTCGTAGTTCCCATCCAGTGTTTTGGTCACGCCGGGCAGGCGGATATGGTCCACATTGTCGGGAAATGAAAACCGCCCGGCCACAGGAGATCCAGTCAGGATAAGCGCAGAGATACGGCTGTCCGCCTGCGTGATCGCGGTCGCGAGGGCACGCGAGCGGCGCAAGTGGCCCAGCCCGTAAGTGTCATGGCTATACAGCAGCACACGCGGAGACGCATTGGCCGCCAAGTTGCCTTTCATCGAATGCGCTTCTGACAAATCGTGCCTCACCCTTCGTTACAACCGCAAATCCGACTCGGATTTGGGCAATACGCCTTTGATATCGTAGAGCAATGCCTCAGGCTTTCCGAGGTCTCTTATTGCAGCAGCACCCATCTCTACAAATTGGCGATGCGCAACGGCCACGACAACTCCGTCATAGACGCCGCCTTCAGCCTTTTGAATGGGTGTGATGCCATATTCGGCGCTTACAGCCTCCGGATCGACCCAGGGATCCCAGACATCAACCGCGACGCTGTAGCTTTTCAGCTCGTCCACAATATCGGCCACACGGGTGTTGCGCGTGTCGGCACAGTTCTCTTTGAACGCAAGCCCCATCACCAAAACACGTGCGCCCGAGGGGTTGGTGCCTTTGGCAAGCATGCCCTTGATCATCTCCTGCGCCACATGACGCCCCATGTGATCATTGATCCGACGCCCGGCCAAGATGACCTCGGGGTGATAGCCCAATTGCTCCGCTCGGAAAGTCAGATAGTAAGGATCGACACCGATACAGTGTCCTCCCACAAGACCTGGCTTGAACGGCAGGAAGTTCCATTTGGTACCGGCAGCTTCCAGCACTTCCAGAGTATCCAAACCCATACGGGAAAAGATCAGCGAAAATTCATTCACCAGAGCGATGTTCAGATCGCGTTGCGTGTTCTCGATGACCTTTGCAGCCTCTGCCGTCTTGATCGAACTGGCCTTGTGCAACCCTGCCTTGATCACAGGCCCATAGATCGCCTCAACGCGGGCAAGCGTTTCCGCATCCTGCGCCGCCACCACTTTGACCACATTTTCCAGCGTGTGCTCAGCATCTCCCGGGTTCACACGTTCCGGCGAATAGGCAAGCTTGATCTCGCTGCCTGCTGCCAGCCCGCTGGCCTGCGCCAGCGCAGGGCCACAAACTTCTTCGGTCACGCCGGGGTACACGGTGCTTTCCAAAACGACCAAGGCATTCGCAGTCAAATACGGCGCGATGGTCGCGCAAGCGCCCAGTACCGGGCCAAGATCAGGCGCCTTTGCATCCGTGATCGGCGTCGGCACTGAAAGGATGAATGCCGTGCAGCCTTCCAAAGCATCTGGGGCGTCACTGAAAACCGCAGTGGTCTGCGCCAGTGACTCAGCCGCCACCTCGCCGTTTGGATCGCGCCCAGAAGTTAGCCCTGCAATCAGCTTGGCATTGGTGTCAAAGCCAACCACCTCAAATCCAGCGCGTGCAAGGCCCAGAGCCAAAGGCAAGCCCACATAGCCCAAGCCCAAAACAGCGATTTTTTCTGATGTGTTGAGGGTCACCTGTAACCGGTCCTTCCGCTCGCCTGCACCTTTTATCATTGGTTTCAGCCGCTAAACTGTTTGCCACCCCTTGTCACGCCAAAACGCGCTGGCTGCGTGGTTTCGCCCACACCCGCACACGTGAGATGATCTCATTTGCGTGACGCCGCCTCAAAGGCTAGACCAAAAGAAGACTGATTTGAGAGGGTTATTCGCCATGTTGCGCCAATTGTTTGCAATGATCTTCATCATTTTGCTGATGCCATTGATGGCAACAGCTCAAGCGACCTCTCTTTTGCCCAGCACCGCTCAAAGCGCCGCGCCCGAAGAAAACGCAGCCATGAGCCAACTTTTGCAGGAAGCCGCGAACACCGGCATGCAAGTCATCATCCTGCAGCCGGACGGATCAACGCAAACTGTTGGCGCGGGTACCGCGTCCAGCAGCTACGCGCAAACTTCCGGCACCTCCACTGACGGTGCCACCCTCATCATGCGCGCGCAGTCAGAAGTCGATGAAGTGCGGAGCATCTTTTTCAAGCGCTTGCAGGCCCTGCCCGCGGCCATCAACGAGGTCCGCTTTATCCTGCGCGCCTCCAGCCCCGATGGCACCATCATGGCCTTTGTCAGAACCCTTTTGTGGTCACTGGTTTTCTTGCTGCTCGGAGCCCTCGCCGAGCGCAGAATCTACGGCCCAAAAATCGCGGCCCGCTTTGTGATGCCGATGGTGCAAAAGGCACCGCAAGGCTATTCCGAAAAACTGCCCTTCCTCGTGGTGCGCTTTGTCGGCGGGGTGATTGGCGTGGCGTTTTCCATGGTTGTGGCCGCTATTCTCGGCTTCATCATCACAGCGGTCATCGGAGGTGAAGAAGACAGCGCCATCCGCTTCACGCTGATCTCGATCTTTGTGGCCTACGCCCTCAGCCGTATTGTCGCGCTGATCTGGCGCATGATCCTGTCCCCCTACCTGGACCAGTATCGTATCCCTAGCTTTTCCACGCGCGATGCAAAACGCCTGCACCGCTGGATGTTTACGCTAGGTGCTCTCAACATTTGTACCGCAGTGTTCGGGGAATGGTTGAAGCAACTTGGTCTGAACTACGATGTCTTTGCAGCCATGACGCTTATTTTGCTGAGCGTCTTTGCCATCGGCAACCTCGCGATGGTGGTTGTGAACCGCGAAGCCATATCCAATGCCATTCGCAACGGCAAAGCCTTGCCTGAAGCCAGCCTGCCCATCCGGCTGATCAGCACACTCTGGGCACCTGTTTTCCTGCTCTACGTGATCTATGGCTTCACTGAGCAGGCCTTTGACATTGTGCTGGGCAATGAGCTGTCGATTCCGCCAATCGCCGGTGCCTATATGATTTTCGCGGCCACAATTGTGGTCTATGCGACCTTCAATTTCATCATCGAGCGCTACTTTGACCGTGCCCGCAAAATCCGCGCAGCCAATGAAGCGGCGGAACGCGCCGAGGCAGAACAGGAAGCCGCCCGCTTGGCCGCCGAAGCTGCACAGGAAACCATTGACGGCATTGCAACAGAGACGGTTTCCGGTCTGGTTCTGGACGGCGACATCATGGAAAGCGAGGATGACGATGCCGAACTGCGTGCGTTTCAGGAACGCATGCAATCGAGCAGCATTCACACCTTTGAGGATCTCGCGCGCCGGATTGCGGGTATATTGGCGCTTGTTTCCGGCCTGTATGCTGCGGTCAATATTTTTGGCGCCGAAGAAATGATGGTCCAGACCAATATCTTTGATCAGACGCTGGATGTGGCCGTGATCTGCTTCATTGGCTACATCGTGTTTCATGCCTTCCGCATCTGGGTCGACACAAAAATCAAGGATGAAGGCGGCGATGCGGTAAGCGCAACGCCCGGTGATGAGGGGGGCGCAACCGGTGCCAGCCGCCTCGCAACGCTGCTTCCACTGTTCCGCAGCTTCATTCTGGTGATCATCGTGGTCTCCATCGTCCTGATCGCGCTCTTGGAAATGGGGGTGAACGTCAGCCCGCTCTTCGCCGGTGCCGGTGTTATCGGTCTTGCCGTGGGCTTTGGCGCTCAATCCCTGGTGCGGGATATCTTTTCCGGCGCTTTCTTCCTGTTTGATGACGCCTTCCGCAAAGGCGAATACATCGACATTGGCTCTGTAAAAGGCACGGTCGAAAAGATCTCTGTCCGGTCTTTCCAACTGCGCCACCACTTGGGGCCACTGCACACCATTCCCTTTGGCGAAATCCAGTATCTCACGAATTACTCCCGCGATTGGGTGATCATGAAACTCAAGCTGCGTGTCACTTACGACACCGACGTAGAGCGGGTGCGCAAGCTGGTCAAAAAGCTCGGCGTCGAATTGCTTGATGATCCGGTGATCGGCCACAACTTCATCCAGCCGCTGAAATCACAAGGCGTGATCGAGATGCAGGACAGCGCGATGATCATTCGTGTGAAATTCATGACCAAACCGGGCGATCAATGGCTGGTGCGCAAAAAGGTCTATCAGGAAATCCGCGAGCTCTTTGCGCGCGAAGGCATCAAATTTGCCCACCGCGAAGTCACGGTGCGGATTGCCGATGATGACAAAGGCGAAGAGCTTAGCCCCAAACAACGTGACGCCGTTGTGGGCGCAGTAGAAGCAGCCATTGACGAGGATGCGCTGGAAGAGGCCTCTGGCGGCGGGGATGACCGCTGATAGCGCCCATGAGCCAGCACCCCACGATTAACCATTTGCCCCGTCTGCGCTTTTAAACAAAGGGTAAATGCGCTAGAAAAATGGTGGGATTTGTTGCGGACCATGGGATCGGTCCGCGAAGGGGGTGGAATGTCGCCTGAGATTGAGCACGCGTATGAGCTGTTGGAAGTGACTCCGGATGTCTCTGACAAGGAGATGCGCTCCGCATGGCGCAAACTTGTCAGACGCTACCATCCGGACCTCGCCAAAGACGACCCTGAAGAAGCCAGCCAACGCATGGCTGACATCAACGCAGCCTTTGACGCGCTAGCCTATCACCGCGCGAAGACTGAAGCGGAAGAGATGCCCCAAGAAACGGGCAAAAAGAAAGAAAAGGCACGTCGTTCAGCCAAGTCCAAACCACGCGCGCAAACCAATACCAAACGTGAAAAAGCGGAAGAACCGCAACCCGAACCTGAAGCGCCTCAGGAACCTGAGACCAAGTGGAATAGCGAAGAGCAGACTCTGGTGAATGCAGCCTCTTCTCTCTTTGAAGAAACCCGTCGCAAGCTGAGCGCAGCCGCCCGGCGACCACTCTTTTCCGTCTGCCACTAGAGCTGTCTCGACTTAGTCCAAAACGCTGAGGGTGGTCCGGTACCACCCTCTTTCAGTTTTAACTTCGGTTCGGGTCCATGGCGTCCCGCAAACCATCACCAAAGAAGTTGAACGCCAAAACCACAATCACGATTGGCAGCATCGGAATCGCCGTCCAGGGATAGATCTCAATCGACGCAAGGTTCTGCGCATCGTTCAGCATAACACCCCAGCTCACCGCTGGCGCGCGCAGCCCCAGCCCCAAGAAGCTCAGCGCCGTTTCCCCCAAAATCATCGCCGGGATCGAGAGCGTCGCACTTGCGATCAGGTGGCTGAGGAAGTTGGGCAAAAGGTGCTTTTTGATCACCCGGCTTGGCTTCGCTCCCATCATTTCAGCGGCTTTCACAAACTCTTCTTCACGCAGGCTCAAGAATTTGGAGCGCACAGCACGGGCCAATCCCGGCCAGTCGAGAATACCAAGGATGATCGAGATGATGAAAAACACCGCCACAGGCCCCCAGTGAGAGGGCACAGCCGCTGACAGCGCGAGCCAGAGGGGCAGCTCTGGAAGGCTACGCAATACTTCAATCACGCGGTTGATGAACCAATCCAGAAAGCCGCCAAAATAGCCAGCGATCGACCCCAGAATGATCCCGATCACAAAGGAAACGGTGATACCCACAAGCCCGACAGTCAAGGAAAGCTGCGCGCCGTATAGGATACGTGAAAACACATCGCGCCCCAATCGATCCGCACCAAAGAGGAACAGGGTTGCTCCCTCAGGAGCGCAGAAGAAATGCGTGTTGGCCGGAATGAACCCTGCGAGCTTGTAGTCAGCCCCTTCGCAGAAGAACTCCAGCATCATTGGTGTGTCGGTATCCGGCACATATTTCCAACTGAAGCTCTCCAGATCCATTTCCGCCGTGGTCGGATAAACATGCGGGCCTATGAAGCGGCCGTCATGAATGAAATGCATCCGCTGCGGAGGGGCGTAGATGTAATCTTCCAAACGCTCGTTGGGCCCATAAGGCGCAATGAAGCCAGCAAAAGGCAGCGACAGATAGGCAAGAAGCAGAAAGATCGCTGAGATCAAGCCAAGCTTATGTTGTTTAAAACGCAGCCACAGCAACCGCGCGTTCGACATGTCCAACTCGGCGCTGCGCGCCTCTGCAGCCGCTTCCGGATTATACGGAGCCTGATCGACAAAACGTCCGTCTGGCTGAATGCTCATCGGTCCCGCCCTCCAAATCGAATGCGCGGATCAAGCAGCGCGAGCAAGAGATCAGACACCAGCGTGCCAATCAGCGTAAGAAGCGCCACAAACATCAACACAAAAGCAGACAGGAACAAATCCTGCGACTTAAGCGCTGAAAGCAGCAGCGGCCCGATGGTTTGCAATCCCAAAACCACAGACACCAGAACCGAGCCAGAGACCAGTGACGGCAAAAGCGTGCCGATGTCGGCCACAAACGGGTTAAAAGCCACGCGCAGGGGATATTTGGTGAGCATGCGCGGCTCACTCATACCTTTGGCCCGCGCGGTTTCCACATAGGGCTTGCCAAGTTCATCGAGCAGGTTCGCGCGCAACCGCTGCATCATCGCCGCGGCACCGGAGGTGCCGATCACAAAGGTTGGAATGATCAAGTGGACCAGCACCGATTTCATCTTTTCAAAGCTCATCGGTTCACCTTCAAACTGCGGATCCATCAGCCCGCCAATCGGCAGGTTGAGATAGCGGTTGCCGTAGTAAAACAGGATCAGCGCCAGCAAGAAGTTCGGCGTCGCGAGACCAAGATAGCCAATGAACGCAGAGGTATAGTCAATCCAGGTTTTGGATTTCGCCGCTGCCAAAACGCCCAGCGGCAGCGCCACAGCATAGATGAAAAGCACCGCAGCCAGATTGACCAGCACCGTCATCCAAAGCGCGCCGCCGACCAGATCAGCCACCGGCTTGTCGAACTCAAAGGACCAGCCAAACTCGCCCTGCAACAGCCCCGCAAAACCATGCGGCCCCTGCAGGAACCCCGCCCAGATCAGATATTGCTTCCACAAAGGCTGATCGAGCGAGTACTCCTGCCGAAGAAACTCCGCTTTGGCGATCCCGTTGGATTGCCCGGTCGCGCGCAGCTCGTTGATTTGGTTGGACAGGTAGTCCCCCGGCGGCAGGTTGATGATGACAAACACCAAAACCGACACCACCAGAAGTGTCGCTAGCATGGTCAGAAACCGGAAAACCGCGAACCGCAGCAGAGCCATTCCTTGCTCCTATTCCGCAAAGAAGAATTCATCGGGGCGATGCACCCCGAAATGGGCACCAGGAGACCAAGCCCAAATGGCTTTCTCCGGCACATTGCGCAAGCGATTGGATACAACAACCGGCTGTGGCGCGCCGTTCAACAGGCCAATGGCAAAAACATTGTCAGCATGAATGTCCACCATACGCTGCCAGATCACAGCGCGATCCACCGACGTGTAGGCCTGTGTCCACTGATGCGCGAGATCGTTCAGTTCAATCGCGGCTGGAAGATCAGGGGCCTCACCAACTTCTCCATGTGTCTGATGGTACTGCCCCCACTTTGGCCAAGAGAGGAATGCCTGATCCCACGGCGCAAGATAGCCCGGTGAAGTGTAGGGCTGAGGCAGCCCGTTGTCCCAGCCAAACCAAGTGGAGGCCATGGTTTCTCCGGCGTAGACCCGATTGCGCAAAATATCGCGTTCCAGGGGGCGCATGATCAGCTTCACGCCAATCTCCGCCCAATTGTCGGTGATAATCTGCAGCGCGTTTTCGACTTCTTGACGCTCGCCTGCTGTCTCGATCACCACCCATACGGGGCGGCCATCGGGCAGCGTGCGATATCCTTCTTTGGTGCGCTTATCGAGGCCCATCTCATCCAGCAGCGCATTGGCCTGATCCAGATTACGAATGGCCCACGCATCGCGGTTCTTCTCTTTGAAGAAAGGACTCACCGGCAAAACCGTCATGCCACCCTGTTTGGCCAAGCCAAAGTAAAGGCCGCGGTTGATGATCTTGCGATTGATTGCCAGAGACAGCGCCCGACGGAAACGCACATCGCGCAGCGTCTCCCGCCAGCCCTCATCGTTGTAGTTCAGGTTGGGATAGATCGCGATCTGACTGGCCGTGCCATTGCCCCACAACATGGTGCTGTAGTTGCCTTGCGCCTCACCCTTTTTCAGGATCGCAGTGTCTTTGAAGTCCAATCCCCGCGCCTGCAGATCCACTTCGCCTGCATTGGCTTTTGCCGCAACAAGACCCGGCGCAACCACCTGCATCTCAACAACATCAATGTAGGGCAACTGCACCCCATTACTGTCGATCCGGTGATAGAAGGGATTGCGGACAAACAGGAACCGGCTTTTGCCGTCTTTCGTCGCCAAGATCCAAGGCTGCAACGTAGGCAGATCCGGATTGTCGAACTTATACATATTGTCCTGACGATTGTGCAGCGCGGCCCAGCTACGCACACGCGCCTCATACAGCCGCTCACTCAGCTCTTCTTCATCCGTATAGTCCGCATGGAACGGCTTCATGAAATGCGCGGGGCGGTAGATGAACGGCGGGCGCGCCTCAGCCAGCATCTGCAAAAACTGCGGGTTGGGCTTGCTCCACTCATAGATAACCGTATGTGCATCCGGGAAGCTGACCTTTGGCAGCTCTCCTTCAACTCTCAAGAAATCGACGGGACCTGAGGGGGACAGCAACGGATTGTTTGCAACATCCTCCCACCAGTAGCGGAAGTCCTCAGATGTAAACGGATGACCGTCCGACCACTTGTGGCCGGGGCGTAGGCGCATGGTGAATTTCTTGTCGTCCTCATTGTCGAGACCCGCAAGAATATCGGGGACCAACTCATACCGTTCGTTGTAGCCCACAAGCCGCGCATAGCCGTACACAACCATCTGCCGAACATCTTTGGAGCGCGTGACCATGGTGCGCAAAGTGCCACCCTGTTTTCCGAACTCCCGGTTGCGCAGAGACAGATCTACGGTCTTTGGCGCCTCTGGCACACGTTCTGCAACCGGCGGCAAATTTCCGGCAGAAACATCTGATTGCCAAAAACCGCTTTCCTGAAGCTCCATCGCCGAGACAGCGTGGACACCTAGCAACGAACAGGCCGCAAAGAGGCAGGCAATGATCAGTCTTTTAGGCATGGTAACGCACCTTGTGTCCTGGCTCGGTCTCTCGCAACGGCGGCGCATTCACACCGTCAAAGCGGAAAGCATCGGGCCAACTGGAAGGCGCGCCTGCCCCCTGTGCCACGATCTTGAGGTTGATGGGGCGCGCAATATCTGGCTCAGGCTGAGCCGCAATGAGCGCCTTGGTGTAGGGGTGTTGCGGATTATAGAAGAGTTGTTCTGGCGGACCTTGCTCGACCACAAGCCCTGCGCGCATAACCGCGACTTCATCCGCAATCCGCGCCACAACAGCAAGGTCATGGCTAATAAAGAGGTAGCTGAGGTTGAGACGGTCTCTAATGTCTTCAAGCAGGCGCAGCACCTGCTCCTGAACAGAAACATCCAGTGCTGATGTCGGCTCATCACATACCAAAAACGTCGGCCCAAGCATCAACGCCCGAGCAATTGAGAGACGCTGGCGTTGCCCGCCGGAGAAGGCATGTGGAAAGCGTGTGAGCATGTTTTCATTCAGCCCAACCCAGCGCAGAATTTCCACGGCACGATCAACACGCTCTGACGGAGATCCAATGTTGTGAATCTCCAGAGGTTCACAAAGCGCATCTTTCACCCGCATACGCGGATTAAGCGTGCTGTAGGGGTCCTGAAACACCATCTGAGCCTTGCGCTGAAACGCCAAACGTTCCGCGCGGTTCAGATCCTGAAGGTTGACCGGCTCAGCGCCGGGCTCTGCGCGAAACAGGATTGAGGCCCCGCTATCCGCACGTTCCGCACCGAGCGCCATACGCGCACATGTTGTTTTACCGGATCCGGATTCACCCACTACCGCCAGTGTTTTGCCGCGCTCCACCCCAAAGTCCACACCTCGCACGGCGTTCACCACGGATTTGGCACCCCAAGGCGAGGAGGCTTTGAGCTCATAGGTTTTATTCACGTCCCGCATCTCTAGGATGTAGTCGCGCTCCTCTTCATCAGGACGATCTGCTGGCGTGGCCGGAATTTCTGGTGCCGCTGCCATCAAGTCTTTCGTGTAAGGATGATGCGGATCGCGAAGGATCAGAGGGGCTGGCCCCGCCTCCATGACGCGGCCACGGTTCATCACCACCACATCGTCCGCCATATTGGCCACCACGCCAAGGTCATGGGTCACCAAAATCACTCCCATGCCGGTCTCGGCCTGAAGATCCTTGATCAGCCCCAAAACCTGCGCCTGCGTTGTCACATCAAGCGCGGTTGTCGGCTCGTCCGCAATCAGCAGATCAGGCCGCCCAACCATCGCCATCGCAATCATAGCACGTTGGCGCATCCCACCTGAGAGCTCAAACGGATAGGAATTGTAGACGCGCTCAGGGCTTGGGAAGCCAACGCGTTCAAACTTCTCAAGAACCAGTTTCTTGCGCTTGGCAGCGTCAAAATCATGATGCAGCTTCAGCGCTTCAGAAACCTGGTTGCCAATCCGGTGCAGCGGGGACAGCGAGCGCATCGGCTCCTGAAAAATCATCGAAATCCGATTGCCGCGAATGCTGCGCATCTTGCGTTCGCTCAAATTGGTGATGTCGATCGGCGCATCTCCGCCACGTGCCGCAAACTCGATCTGACCACCGCGCAACTGGGCCGCCGCAGGCAAAATCCGCAAAGCCGCGCGACAGCTCAAGGTCTTCCCCGACCCGCTTTCTCCGACCAGCGCGAGGGTCTTTCCGGCGGCGACTGAAAAACTGACGTCATCCACCACAGGTTTGGCTTTTTCAAAGCCAATTGTAAGATTTCGCACAGTTAATAGTGCTGTCAAAGCAATAGTCCCCTGCCACGCTCTTTTTAATCCACCTTGCGGCGGCGTGTTCTGGTTCATCTGAACATGATTATTCTTGTCGGAGCAAGCATCTAGAAACAGCTTCTGTTCACGATCTGCCCAAATGGCGTTCACCAAGCCACACAAGCGCAAAAGCAATGCGCCCAAAGAATTCTGCCCTTGCATTGTGCTGGACCGGATGCCACGAAGCGGTCATATTGCAATTTCGTGACCAACCCATCGCGGAGGCCGCGTTGTTGGATCACTTTTGAATTCTAAAAAATAAGCGCAGCGCAGGCTGCGGAGACTTGGATGAAAACCAAAAACACCAGCTTTCTCACTTTTGCTGAACGCCGTTTTCGCCTGAGCGGCCGCGCATTGATCGAAAACGGCCATCCCTATTTTGTTCCGACCGATGATCTGGAAGCAAAGGCAGAACAATGGCCACATGGTTTCCTGTCCATGTCGCACTATGACTACCTCGGCCTTATGCATCATCCGGAAACGACAGGTGCTGCCAAAGAGGCCATTGATGCGCAGGGCACAGGTGTGGGCGCCTCCCGTCTTGTAGGCGGTGAACGGCTCGCCCATCGTGCGCTTGAAAACGACATGGCCGAATTCCTCGGTGTCGGTGGCGTGCTTTCGGTGATCTCGGGCTACCTCACCAATGTCTCCGTGATTGGCCTCCTGCTTGGCCCGCGCGACCTCGTGATTGTCGATGAACTTGCTCACAATTCCATCATCATGGGCGCACGCGGCACAAAAGCGCGCTTTGAGACCTATGCGCACAATGATCTGGATGATCTGGAGAGCATTCTGCGCGAAAACCGCGCCGAGCACGGGCGTGTGCTGATTGGCACCGATGGGCTGTTCTCCATGGACGGTGACATCACCGACCTCCCCCGTCTGCTGGATATGAAAGACGCCTATGACGCGTGGCTTTTGCTGGACGAAGCTCATTCCTATGGCGTTCTCGGTGAAACCGGCCGCGGTCTTTGCGAACACTTCGGCGAAGACCCCAACCGAGTTGAAATCGCTATTGGAACACTGTCCAAAAGCTTCGCTTCCTCTGGCGGTTTCATCGCCGCAAATGCCGACGTCATTGAATGGATGCGGTTCTGTCTTCCGGGCTTTGTCTACTCCGTAGGCCTGCCTCCGGCGACGGTTGCCAGCGCTCACGCAGCGCTCAACCTCCTTAAGGATGAGCCAAGCCGTGTTGCCAAGCTGCGCGCCAACTCGCGACGCTTCCTCACCAAGGCGGCCGAAGCAGGCCTGGATACCGGCACCGCCATCGGTGAAGCGGTTGTTCCGATCCTGTTTGAAACGCCCGAAGACTGCGTTTTTGTCGCCGAAGCCCTGATGCAACAAGGTATCTATGCGCCGCCCGTGGTGCATGTGGGCGTGCCCAAAGACATGCCACGCATCCGGTTCTTCATCTCCGCCGCCCATAGCGAAGCCGATCTGGATCGCGTGATCGATGCGGTCGCGAAGGCCTCTGAGGCTGCAGCAGCTTTGCGGCAACGTATGAGCGCGGAATAATCCCATGCACCTGACTGCTCACACGGGCTTTCAGGGCACTTCCCTGACGCATCGCAACGGGTCGACCTTTGCGATGGCGTTGGCATTTTTTGCCGCCTTCTACCTGACACTGCAGGCCACCGCCGCCAACGCAAAGCCGCACCTCGCGCTCACCTCTTCAGAGCAAAGCGACGTCTTGCCATTGGCCAATCCGGACTTCCCGCATCCTGATGAGCCCGGCCAGCTGTTCTTTTTGCAACGCAATATGAACGCCAACACCGTGGTCTACAGCGCGCGTTTTGACGACGCCGGCAGCCTGATTGACAAGTCACCCGTGTCAGTCTTCTGGCGCCGTTATGCCGATGAGGGCCAGACCATGGCGCTGCGCTGGTATGAGCGCGTGTTTGGCTTTGGCGTGCGCCTGAAATCGCACGCTTCCGCCACATCGCGCACTCTGGCCTTCAATGCACTGAAATCTCAAAAGCTGGAACTGCGCCAGATTGCACCTTTCAAAGCAGCCCTGTTTACAGAACAGGACGGCCGCGAATACCAGCTGATTTATGGCTATCTCGATGTTGACGAAAGTGGGCTCTTGCCCAAAGTCACCCGTCTGCGTCTTTATACAACCGACCCCCAAACGGGGCTCTATGTGACCCACACTATTGCCGTTTCCGGTGGAGCTTTCAACGAATGACAAAATCCCCTTCTTCTCCGATCCGCACAGTGATTGTTGGTGTTGGCAACTGTGCCAGCTCGCTGATCCAAGGTGTCTCCTACTGCCGCGCTCTTGGCGATGAGGCCGTTGGCGTAAGCTTCCCGGACCTGGCAGGCTATACGCCTGCGGATGTTGAACTGGTCGCCGGCTTTGACGTGGACAGCCGCAAGGTTGGCAAAACGCTGGGCGAAGCGGCCTTTGCTGCCCCCAACTGCACAGAGCAGTTCCACACCGATCTGGCAGAGCAAACCGGCCCCGTCCTGCGCGGCCCCGATCTCGATGGAGTGGCTGCTCACATGTTGGCCAACCCAGAAGATCGCAGCTTCCGCCTGTCCTCAGATGACGCGCTCAACAAGGAAGAGATCGTCGCCAAGCTGAAAGAGCTTGAAGCGGAAATCATGATCATCTTCCTCCCCGTCGGCTCTCAGAAAGCGGTTGAGTTCTATGTAGAGTGCGCGCTTGCAGCAGGCGTGGCCGTTGTGAACGGCATCCCAGTCTTTATTGCGTCTCATCCGGTATGGGCGGACAAATTCCGCGCTGCAGGCATCCCGATCCTTGGCGATGATTTCAAAGCGCAAATGGGTGCAACCGTACTGCACCGTACGCTTGCCAATCTGGCAGAAATGCGCGGCGTGGAAATCGATCGCACCTATCAGCTCAACGTGGGTGGCAACACCGACTTCCTGAACATGAGCGAGAACGCTCGTCTGGCCAACAAGCGGGAAAGCAAGACCGAGGCGGTGCAATCCGCGATGGAAGAGCGCCTGCACGAAAATGACATCCGCATCGGCCCCTCAGATTATGTGCCATGGCTGAACGACCGTAAGGTTGCCTATGTGCGCCTTGAAGGCCGTCTCTTTGGGGGCGCGCGCACCAACATCGAAGTGCGTTTAGATGTGGAAGACAGCCCGAATGCCGCCGCCGAAGCGCTGGTGGCGATCCGTCTGGCACGCATCGCACGTGATCGTGGCCTGACCGGCCCCATCACCGAAGCAAGCGCCTTCCTGTTCAAGCATCCGCCAGAACAGATCGAAGACACCGACGCGCATGACGTGGTGTTGCGGTTCGTCAATGAGGCCAGCTGATGCGTGCCGCCTTCATTACAGGCGGCTCCAGCGGCATCGGGTTTGCCGCGGCGATGCAGCTTGCGGTGAAGGGGCACGACCTCGCACTGTTTGCGCGTGACGCCAGCCGATTGCTGGCCGCGCGCGACGCCCTGTTGCAGGCAGCGCCCGACATAAATGTGGAGACCTATGCCGTCGACGTCGCCAATGAGATCGCGCTGGCAGAGGCGCTTTCCGATGCTGTCCTCAAGCTGGGTGCTCCTGAAATGGCCATCGCCAGCGCGGGCATCGCCCAGCCGGGGCTCTTTCACGCGCAAAGCGCAGACCTCCACCGCAGACATATGGACGTGAACTACTTTGGCACGCTCACTTTTGTTCAAGCGTTGTCCAAACCGATGCAGGACGCAGGTGGCGGGCACATCGGCCTGATCTCCTCCGGCGCGGCATTCTTTGGCATCTATGGCTATGGCGCCTATGCTCCGTCCAAATTTGCCCTGCGCGGATTAGCGGAGATTTTGCATCTCGAACTAGCTCCTGCCAATATCACCACAACGGTGATCTATCCGCCTGACACCGATACGCCTCAGCTGATCGAAGAGAAACGCACCAAGCCCATGGCCACCCAGAAGATCACCGAAGGGGGAGGCCTCTGGCAGCCTGAAGACATCGCCTCGCGCCTTATTGCTGGCATGAAAGCGGGCCACGCCACGGTTGCACCGGGCTTTCAGATGGCCGCGCTCAACCGCCTTGGCAGCCTGATTGCTCCGCTGCTGCGCTGGCACCAAAAACGTATCATTTCCCAGCACGGCAACCAATGACCACGCCCACTGTCCAAGACATTGCCATGGCCGCAGCGGTCATCATCGGCGCGGGATTTGTCATGCTGCTTTTGCTGGCATTGATCCCAAACATCCGCCGCAAAAGCCTCGACCTTGTCGTCACTCTGCTGAGTGCCACCCTCATCCTGATCTGTCTGCTCGCGCTCTTCCTTCTGGGGCCGCAGGCTCTGATCGCTGGTTTGACACTCGCCGCTGCCCGGATCGGCTACGAGGTCGCCACGTTGCGTCTTGCAAAAGAAACTCACGTGATTCTGGCGGCTCTTGCTGCCGCTGGTCTCACTGTGATCAGCGCGCTGTTTACCCCGGTCGCGATCGCATGCGCTGGCCTGTGGTTCCTGCTGTTCGCCCGCCAACTGGCAGCCCGCGGAACATCGTCCAACGCCGCTGTTGATGTGCTTCTATTTCCCATACTGCCCATGGCGCTGCTGGCATATGGCGCTGCACACCCGGAACTCACAGCGCTGATGTTGGCTGCCTACGTTCTGGTTGAGATTTTTGACAGTTTCGCCCTCCTTATTGGCAGCCTTCTGGGGCGCACCAAAGCCTTCCCGATCCTCAGCCCCAACAAAACCATCGAGGGCCTCGCCGGTGGCGCAATGGCACTTGTGATCGCACTTGTTGTGGCCGCAACGATCTGGGGCTTTTCCCCGCTCAAAGCCGCCGCCACCGCGCTTTTGGTCGGCGCGCTCGCCGTAGCCGGAGATCTCACCGCCTCACGACACAAGCGCATCGCTGGCGTGAAGGACTATCCCCGCGTCCTTGCGCGCCAAGGCGGACTTCTGGACAGTCTGGACAGCTGGATTGCCGCGAGCGCTGGCCTTGTGGCGGTTCACTTCCTCACCGCATTGTGGTGAGCATCTTGCCAGCGGCGCGACACATGGTGACACTCCGCCCATGAGCCGATTGGGAACCTTCCTGCGCCTTCCGGTGCTGCGTGTGCTGGGCAAACCGCTTTTGCTGCGGCTTTTGCTTCTGTTGCTCGTGATCGAGGCGATCTTTCTTGCTGAAAGCTTCACCACATTGATGGAACACGCCCTACGCCTGGGTGGCGGCCCTGTGGATGTAGCACATCTTTTGGGCTTCAAGGTTCCGGAAATCCTCGACCTCGCGCTTGCCATGAGCCTGTTGATCGCCACGTATTTTGCCACGCAGGATGCCCGCAACCGGGGCGAATTGATGATCCTAGCAACCGCCGGTGTGCATTGGGGGCGGGTGGTGAGTTTTGTGCTGGTCTTTGGCCTCATCGGCGGCACGCTCAGCTTTGCCAACGCAGGCCTGATCCTGCCCAGCGCCAAATTTGGCGAGCGCTTGGCGCTGATTGAGCTGCAAAAAGACTTTGTCCTCACCCGTATTCAGGAAGGCGGCAAGGAAACCACCCTGCAAACCCTGCGCGACACGACCTTTATTGCCAACCCACCAGCCACGACGTCTGAGCGTACCGAGGAACGAGGCCATCTGTTTGTGTTTCAACCCGACATCAACGGAGGTTGGCGTGCAGCAAACTCAGAGAACTGGCACGTCACCGATCCGGAAGTCTCCGACACCCATAAAATCCAGCTGCAACAGCTCAACGTGCTCGAAGGTCCCTACCCGTCAGCAGATCTGACACCCAGACCGCTCAACAGCTTCGCTACCAAATCCGCGGATTTTGCATTCTCCATGTCCGATGCGCTGCCGGAAACCGACACAGAACGCAGTGCGGCTGAACGGCTTCTCAGCCTGTCAGACAGCGAAACCAGTCAGATCACCCGCCTGTTGTCGCGCGCGCTTATGGTGCCCATGGCTGGGCTGCTGGCCTTGGCGGCACTGGTGGCAGGCGGTGGTGGACCACTGCGATTTGCCGCCCTGCCAATGGCCGCGCTCATCATGATGAGCAGCGATGTCGCCAGCGGCGCGATCCTCTCTGGGCTCGCATCCAGCCTGCCTACATTTCTGATCTGTGCAGCCGCAGCCCTGCTCTATCTTGGGCCACCGCTAGCATTTCTGATCTGGCGGGGAGAAGCCCTCATGAAACCGGAGGTGCGCCGATGATTGGTCGCCGGCACACCGGGCTAGCGGTACGCGCCATGGTGCGCGGGGACCTCGCTGCCATCGGCTTCATGATGTTCACCCTGCTTGTGGTGGCCTTGGCCATTGATCTCGCGAAATGGCTTGGCTCTGTTCAGACGCAGGCCGCAGCCACTGATGCCCCACTTTGGTCGGTCCTGTTTCCCTATATTGGCTACCGCAGCGTCGACATCATCACCCGTCTGCTCACCATGGCATGCCTTGCGGGCGGCTTTGTCGTCACATTGCTGCGCCACCAACGACAGGACGACGTGATCCTCGCCGCCTCCGGTGCTGGACCAAGCTTCCGCATCACCGCGCTGCTGATTTCCGGCTTGCTGCTGGGTCTTGTTCAAATGGCTGGAGAAAACTGGCTGCGACCAGAAGCAGTGTCCCGACAGGTGGCCGCCAATCTTGGCGACTATGGCAAGCGTTACCACTACAATGAGTTGGGCACCCAATGGGTGGTCTCGGACAATCGCGCGCTGCGGGCCACGTTCACCCGGGGCGACGCCGCCCACCTGAGCGACGTGATGCTGTTTGAGGGATTGTCAGAGCCAGAACTCAGCCACGTTCTTCACGCCCAAGCCGCGCGCTCCAGCTTTCGTGAAGGAATTTGGACCTTTGAGCAGGTCACTTACTGGGACGTCAAAAACGCCGCTACCCCCAAATTGGAACAGCGCCTTGATATGCCCTTTGAGCTGGCCCCCGAAACCGTCCGCTGGTTCGGGGTGGATGCCTACTATCTCCCCAACACCTCCCTGCGCGCCATCGCTTCAGCACCAGAAAGCCCGGCGGCCTCTGATGCCGCTACCGCTCTTGCGGTGCGCAAAGTTGCGATTTTTCTGCCCGCGATCTTCGCTTTGCTTGGCGTGAGTTTGGCCGGTCAGGGCGCGGTCGGGCGCCGCCTGTCGCCCTTCCTGCTTCTGGCGCTCGCGGCCGTGGGCTATCTCTCCGTGGTTTCGGTCAAAGTCTTCTGGGCGCTCGGCATTCACGGTGTCTTGCACCCGATGCTTGCCGCCTCTCTGCCCGCCGCCTTCGCGCTTGGTCTCGCCATACTCCTCCAACTTCGGCTCGCTGGTTACTTGCCCACAGTCCGTTTCAAGAACTCCCCTAAGGTCGCGTCATGAAAATTGTGCAGCTCACCCCCTACGCGATGGATCGCCCCGGCGGAGTGCAATCCCACGTGCGCGACCTTTCCGCTTGGTTGCGGAGCCAAGACCATGAGGTGCGCATTGTCGCCCCCCCCGGCCAACCAAATCATGCGGAAGAAGGCCTGATGACAGTTGGCACCGCCCGGCCCTTCGCAATCCATGGCACCGCCTTTGAGGTCAGCCGCGCCACCCGCCTCCAACGCGCACAGGCTGTTGCAGAGCTGCGGGGCTGGGGCGCTGAAGTCGTGCATATGCACACCCCTTGGACTCCGCTTCTGCCTTGGCAGATGTGGCGCGCACTGAAACTGCCCGCCATCGCCACGTTCCATGCAACCCTGCCTGAAAATGAAAGCTTTGATCCTATGTCCTGGGCGCTGCGGCGCGTGGGGCGTTATTTCAACCGCCGGATCAACCGCATCGTTGTGCCGTCCGAGGCTCCCTACGCGCAATGGAAAGCCGACAAAGCAAACCCGCTGCCGTTGATCTTGCCACCCGCCATAGATCTCTCTTCTTGGCGCGCAGCCGCAGAGGCAACCAATCCCTCTGAAACATTTCGGGTTGTCTACATGGGTCGCCTTGAGGCGCGCAAAGGTGTTTCCGTCCTGCTTCAGGCCTGGCGGGAGTTGCAAAACCAACTGCCCAATGCTGAGTTAATCATCGCCGGCGCCGGAGATGAAGAAGACAGCCTGCGCGCCTATGCGCAACAGCACCACCTACACAACTTGTCGTTCCAACCTGCCCCCAACAATGCCGAGGCCCGCGCTCTGATTGCCAGCGCTGATATCTTCGCGGCACCTGCCTTGCACGGAGAGAGCTTTGGACTTGTGTTGATTGAGGCCATGGCCGCTGGCGCGCTCCCTGTCGCCGCGAATAACGAAGGCTTCCGCACCGTTATGACCGGCCGGGGCAAAGACCTTCTCGTGCCACCCGGAGATGCCCAAGCGCTCGCTGATAAGATCAAAACACTGGCCACCGATGCCCCCAAGCGCGCGACACTTCAGAGCTGGGCAGCAGATCACGCACATCGTTTTGACGTTGATACTGTCGGGCAAGATTACATCACGCTCCTCCAAGACGCTCTGCAACAGCGCAGCTGACGCAACCTGAACTTGCCAAGCATTCCGGAGCATGACAGACCCATTCCCGTCCCTTCGACGAAGTCTTCTAAGACGTTTGGGGCAACACAGGTTAAAAGACTTTGAGGCATGTGAGAGCGACTATGGGCGATCTGGTTATTTCGGCAGATTTTGGCACATCCGGCGTAAAAGTTGGTGTGGTGGACAGCTCTCTCACCGTGCTCGCACGCGTTACCGAAACCTATCCGCTGTCGTTGGCCTCCGGTGGTGTGGCTGAACAAACGCCTGAAGACTGGTGGGGCGCTCTGGCGCATGCGCTCGCCGCTCTTCGCCGTGACGTGCCTGATCTCTCCAAACGCGCGTCAGCGCTTGTGTTTTCTTCCCAGCTTCTCGGCCTGATTTGCTGTGATGAGAATGGCACCCCGCTGCGCCCATGCCTCACATGGCTCGACAAACGCGCAGCCCCTTTGGGTCAAAAACTCATCGGTGGCTTCCCCGAGGTGCTCGGCTACAACATCCCGCGACTGGCCAAATGGCTGCGCATCGCCAATGGCGCTCCGGCCAAAAACGGCATGGACCCCACCGCAAAAATGCTCTGGGTGATGCAACAGGAGCCAGAGATCTACGCCCGCACCCGTTGGATGCTGGACGTAAAAGACTGGCTCATCCATCGTGCCACAGGCGAGTTCACCACCAGCCCCGAAAGCGCCAACCTGAGCTGGGTGATGGACACCAGACAGGGCCGTGAAGGCTGGTCCGATACGCTTTGCGCGCTCACTGGCATAGACCGCAGCAAGCTCGCCCCGATCACCCAAGCAGATTCCGTTGTGGGTCCGCTCACCGCGCAGGCCGCGGCAGAACTCGGCTTGCCACCGGAGGTACAGGTGCTTGGCGGCACATCCGATGTGATGGCCTCAGCGCTGGGATCTGGCGAAGTTGCCGATGGCGCTCTGCATATCTCCATCGCCACCTCGGCCTGGATCGCAGGCTTCTTCCCCAACCGCCGCCTGAGCGTGCCTCATTCCTACGCCACAGTAACAACCGGCCTCGACTTCCGCCCTCTGCTGATCGCCAGTCAAGAAAACGCGGGCTCCGCGCTTGATTGGGTCTGTAGCGTCACCGGTGGCGGCGCGGTTGATACCGGCTTTAATGATCTCGGAGCGCCTCAAGCGGATGATCCTTTCTTCCTGCCTTGGCTCGCCGGAGAGCGCGTGCCTGTGGACAATGACAGCCTGCGCGGCACCTTCCACGGGCTCAGCCTGCATCACGACAGCGCCGCCATGCGCCGCGCGGCCATCGAGGGTGTTGCGCTGAACCTGCGGTGGGCCATGTCCAAGGTGCAGCGCGAAAAAGGCGTTCAAACTTCCGGGGCGCTATCCATCGTAGGCGGTGTGGCCGCCAACCCGATTTTTGCCCAGACACTCGCCGACGCGCTGAACCGCGACATCCGCGTGTGCAGCGCACGCCACGCCGGCATGTTGGGCACGGCCACTCTGGCCGCGCCATTTATGGGCTGGGCACCTACGGTGACCGATGCCGCTGCCACACTCAAATTGCGCAGCTCAGCGTTCTACTCGCCAAACCCGGATCGCGCAGACGCCCTGGCCGCACGCGCCGAAAAACTGGACAAAATCCGCCGCCGCCTCATCCGCAGCTACACTTGAAGGACACACCATGATCGACGGGCTCATGAAATCGACAATCGACCCGCTGTGGGAGGCAATGGCCACACCTTTGGTGAAAGCCAAGCTAACGCCCAATCAGGTGACATTCATTGGCCTGCTGCTCGTGATCGCAGTCTCACTGGCTTACCTCTGGCACGGCTCGCCCGTAGCCTACGGCCTAACTCTTATTCTGGCGTTTGTCTTTGACGCATTGGATGGCGCGGTTGCCCGCCGACGCGGCATGTCCACCAAAGCGGGGGGCTATTTTGACGCCATGGTTGACCGCTACCAAGAGCTTGTTGTGCTGGCCACTCTGGCCCACATGCACGACGCTTGGCCACTCGCACTGGCTTGTTTCTCAGGCTCGGTGATCACCTCTTACGCAAAGGCGCGCACAGCCATTGAAATTCCTGTCTCCAACACGGACTGGCCCGATTTCTTTGAGCGGATGGAACGCGTGATCTACCTCTGCGCCATGCTCCTGATCGCAGGCGCGCTTGGCAGCTGGGTGGTGATCTGGGGGTTAGGCGGCTTTGCGCTCCTGTCGCATTTCACGGCCCTGCAGCGTGCGCATCGCGCCACGCAAATGCTGCGCGCTCAGGATGCTGAAGACTCTGCTGAAACATAGGCGCCGCTTCGGCTCACACGCAACGTCCGCCACATGTCAGGCGCAAAGGTCATGAGGTAGAGCAAGAACGAGGAAAGCAGCAAGAGCTCAAGCCCTGTGTAGACATAATAGACCTCGTAGCGCAGCCCCGCTGGCGCGTACCCTTTGCCCAGAAAGAAAACCAGGTAGCTTACACCCAGCGCGATCGGCACCCAAACATAGGCGCGCCGCCAAGCCGCAAAGCGCGGGGTCAGAACGCGGCCTTCTGCGCCCAGCTGTGCATAGCTGCGCGACAGGAACTCACCACACACCACCACCAGGGCTTGGCTAAAGAAGAACAGATAGCTGCCCAACATGTGCTCATCGCGAAAATGCGGAAAGCGATACTGGCTCAGAACCACCAGCCCCACACAGGCCATCGCCTGCAAAACCAACAGGGTCCAGGTCAGCAGCGTGATACGCCGCACCATCTTGGCATCGGGCGCGCTTACCCGCAGCTCGCACAAAGCAGGCAGACACAGCAGCACCACACCAACAAACAAGATCGGCGCACACAATAGCATCCAATCCGCAAACGGCTCGCCAATGCGCGGATCTCCTATGGACTCGCTGATGGTATAGGGGCGCTCGGCGGTTTTTTCAGGGTAGAACAGAGCGTATTGCCAACGCGCCGGGTAAATCTGTGCATTCACCACCAGCGTGACAAACCCGGTGCAGATCAGCGAAATCAACATCGCCAATCCTGTGCCGCGTGACGGCGTCCATTGCGTATTGGTCATCTGCCCAAAGCCTCTTTACGTGCGCGCATGCGCTCGTCCGATACGATGCGCCCCGCCTCCATTTTGATCAAGCGATCACATTTGCCAAATTGGTGATCATCATGTGTCACCGCCAGCACCAACCGCCCGGATGCTGACAGCTCCGGAATCAGCACATCATAGAAAAACGCCCGATTGGCGGGATCCTGATCCGCAGCAAACTCGTCCAGCACAATGATCGGCCTTTGCTCTGCAAGGGCCACTGCCAGTGCGAGGCGGCGGCTCTGCCCTGCAGAAAGCGAAGTGTTGGAGAACTTATCCCCCAACAACTGTACCCGCTCTGCCAGTCCAAGCTGCGCAATCCGGCTTTCCAAGGCCGCCAACTCCGCTTCCGGCATGCCATAGGCATGTTCAAACAGATGGAACTGCGCAAAGACCGCCGAAAACAGCTCGCGATACATTGCGGTCGTGTCATCCGTCAACGGCGCTCCATTGAGCAGGATGTCACCTGTTTCCGGATGGCGCATGCCGGTGATTAAAGACAGCAAAGTGGTTTTGCCCGAGCCATTGCCCCCGCAGATGAAGACCGTCTCCCCGGGGTGAAACGTCAGATCAATCGGCCCAAGGTGAAACGGCGTCACATCCGCTCGCCCGATTTCGCCGACATTGGCCTCCACACCACGCAGCGCAATACTGTCAAACCGATCCAGCGGTTTGGACACCACATGCAGCGCTTGGCTCTGCGCCTTAGCCAGTTCGGCCTCGACCCCTTTGATCTTGTAGTAACTCGCCTCCGCGCGGCTCAAAATCGGCAGAGTGTTGAAAACGAGTTCGGTCGGGCCATTGACCAAGAAGATGATGGTCAGCACCTGAAACATCACGATCGCATCACCGCCAGAAAGCATCGGCAAAATGATCACCACAAAACACATGAGCAGCGCGACAGCCAGTTGCCCACCACCGGTGCTCGCAGCAAACAAGCGCTCTGAGCGCATCTTGTGGGCCACCTGCGCTGCGATCACGGCTTTGGTTTCACCCTCAAGCGCATCGCGACGGCTGCCACGCAAGCGCAGTTCCTTCCAGCCGCTCAACATATCCGTCACACGGTCACAATACGCTGCAAAGGACTCTGAGGCATTGATCGCCCAGCGCCTTGCAGGGCCATCCATCAGGGCAAAGCCAATGCCCCCCAAACCAATCGCCGCCACTGCCGCGACACCAGCAATCCAGCTCACATAAAACAGATACGGGATCGCAAACAGTAAAACCAATGCTGCCCCAATGGCCTCCACCAGATGGATCACCGCCTGCGCAAGCTGGTTCACCTCTGCCGTCATCGCGCCATAGACTTTGCCGTGACGGCGCGAGATCAGAAAATCGATGTTGGCACGCAGCAGAAGTGCGGAAAGCCGATTGCGCATCTGCGCTTCAATCCGGGTGATGAGGGTAAAGGCGCGGACCTTCTGAAAATAGCCCGATACCACCATCGCCGCGGCACAGATCAGCAGCATCGCAACCGACCATCCAGGTCCTTCGCTGTAGCGTTGCGCGGTTTCATTGATCGCAAAGATCATACCAGCGCGGCTCAATCCGGATATCAGCGTGAGAAAAACAATTGGATCGCGCATGCCAGCACCCGCATCCAGCAGAAAGCGCACGACCTCAAGGCGACGGGCAAAGGCTCCATCAGGTTCCGCCGTCTGAGACGCGATATTGGTCTTGGCTTTGATGCTCACACAGCTCACTTATGCCGGTCAATCCGGTCCCCTCGCCCGCTTTTCACCCGGAAAACGGCGCCGACGCAATACCATCCCGATACTGCCAACAGACAACGTGGCATTTTAGGCGACGCCGAAGATCAGGCCTTACCCGCTTCTTTGGTTGACCTAGCTGCCCTGCCCCTCAAGATAGCGCAAAGACTTTGGGGGAGCGGAACAATGGCAAAAGCCAAAAACATCCTATTCATCATGTTTGACCAGCTCCGTTGGGATTACCTCAGCTGCTACGGCCATCCGCACCTGCAAACCCCGCACATCGACCGGCTGGCCTCCCGAGGCGTCCGCTTCACACGCGCCTATATCCAGTCCCCAATCTGTGGCAGCTCCCGCATGTCCACTTACACAGGGCGCTACGTCCACAGCCACGGCGCAAGTTGGAACGGCATTCCCCTGAAAGTCGGCGAAATGACCATCGGAGATCACCTGCGCAAGGCGGGCATGGATTGCTGGTTGGTGGGCAAAACCCACATGCGCGCAGACGCCGAAGGCATGGCGCGACTGGGCTTGGAACCTGACAGCCTGATTGGCGCCCGTGTTGCCGAATGCGGCTTTGATGTCTTTGAACGCGATGACGGAATGAAGCCCGAAGGCCCCGAGGGCAGCTATGACCCTGACGGCGCCAAAGCCTACAACGCCTATCTGCAAGACAAAGGATACGAGAGCGACAACCCCTGGCATGACTTCGCAAACTCCGGTCTGGATGACGAGGGCAACGTCCTCTCTGGCTGGTTTCTGAAGAATTCTTCAGAGGCGGCGAATATCGCCGAAGAGGACAGCGAAACGCCTTATCTGACCACCCGCGGCATGGACTTCATCGCTCAAGCTGACGGTCCTTGGTGCTGTCATCTCAGCTACATCAAGCCCCATTGGCCCTATATCGTCCCGGAGCCCTACGCCTCCATGTTTGGCCCTGAACACGTCTTGTCTGTTGTCCGCTCCGACAGCGAACGGCAGAAGGCCCACCCCGTTCTAAGAGCTTTCATGGACACCAAAATTGGAGAAACCTTCTCACGCCAAGATGTCCGCGACGCCGTCATCCCTGCCTATATGGGCTTGATCAAACAGGCCGATGACCAGATGGGACGCCTCTTTGCGTGGCTGGAGGAAACTGGCCGGATGGACGATACAATGATTGTGCTGACCTCCGATCACGGCGATTTCCTGGGCGATCATTGGATGGGAGAAAAGACTTTCTTTCAGGACGCAGCCACCAAGGTGCCTCTGATCATTTACGATCCCAGCCCGGAGGCAGATGCCACACGCGGTACCGTATGTGATGCGTTGGTAGAGTCCATTGACCTTGCCCCCACATTTGTCGACGTCACAGGCGAGCAACCCGCCTATCACATTCTGGAAGGGGAAAGCCTGCTGCCCATTATCCATGGGCAAAAGGAGACAACAGACCGCGAATTCGTAATTTGCGAATACGACTACTCCGCGAGCCCCATCGCCACACGGCTCAACGCATCGGTTCGGGATGCGGTACTATTCATGGTCGCCACAAAAGACTGGAAGCTCATCCACTGCGAGGGCGGTTACCCTCCGCTGCTGTTTGATCTGGTCAACGACCCCAATGAGCTCGCCGATCTCGGACAAAGCGCGGAGCATGCCGAGATCATCGCGATGATGTATGACCACCTCTTCACTTGGACCCGCCGCCAATCCCAACGCACAACACGCTCAGAGGAACAGCTCAACGAGATGCGCACCAAATCTGGAGGCAAAGGTGTTGTGATCGGGATCTATGATGAAAACGACGCGCCGCTTGAGCTGACGGTGAAATATCGCGGTCTGAAGGCCAGGCCCTATGAGGAATACTTGAAGGGCTAAAATGCCCTAACCTTGATCTGCGCATGGGAACCAGAGGCGGAACACTGTGCCTTCGCCAATGGTGCTGTCCGCCTCTATGGTGCCATCATATAGCTCCACCAGTTTGCGCGAGATCGACAAACCTAGCCCGGTGCCCTCCCCCTGTTTGGTGGTGAAAAACGGGTCAAAAATCCGGCTCAGATGCGCGTCTGTCATGCCCACACCTGTGTCCGCCACCTCGATCAACACACCAGCCTGATCGTCTCGCGTGTCGTCATCGGTAGAGACCCGCAAAGATCCGCCCTCAGGCATCGCGTGAATGGCGTTGACGATCAGATTGATCAACACCTGCTGCAGCTCGGTACGGTTGATCGCAACCGCCCCTTCGCTTTCCAGCTCCAACTGCAACGCGATGTCGCCGCTGTTCAGCAAATGCTGCACCAGCGGCACGGTATCCACCATCACTGCCGAGGGTTGATGAAGTTCGCTCCCCTGCGCGTATTCATCTGGGCGGGTGAACTGCAAAAGCTTGTTCACAATCAGAAAAATCGAATGCGTCTGTTCATCAATCAGTTTCAGCTCGGTCCGAATATCCTCGATCCGATCCCCAAGCTGCACGCGTATCACATCCAGATTCCCCTGGATCACCTGAATGGGATTGTTGATCTCATGCGCGATGCCTGCCGCAATTTCACCCACAGCCGCCAGTTTCTCGGACACAACCAACTGCCGCGTCGTGGCTTCCAACCGCCGGTTTGCTTCTGCCAAATCTTGCGTCCTTGCGGCCACCCGCCGGTTCAACTCCCGATCGCGCTCCTGAATTTGCTCCAGCAGCGCATCCATCTGTGCCGCCACACGTGCAATCTCCTCATCACTGTTCTCAACGCCAGTCCGCGCCCCCAGATCACCGCCTTCCACCCGCGTGATCGTGCGCAGCATCCGCTCCAACGGCGCAAATATCTGTCGCGCCCAGCGCAAAAAGATCGGGACGGAAATCAGCACAATCACCGCAAAAGCGACCGCAAAGGTCAGGATGGTCGAAAACTTTGCATCCCGAAACGGCTGATCCAAAAAGCCGACGTAGAGCATCCCGACGCGATTGCCAAAGCTATCCGTGACCGGCTCATAAGCTGAGATGTACCAATCGTTCACCACAAAGGCACGATCGAGCCAGACCTCACCGCGATCCAAAACAGCCTCACGTACCACGGCGGAAACACGGGTTCCCAAAGCACGCTCATCCTGAAAGAGGCGCACATTGGTGGAGATGCGCACATCATCCAAAAACAGCGTGGCGGTGCCTTGGCTGCCTTCGGTCAAGCTCGCGGTCGGATAGACCAAGTCGTTGATCGTATCAATAAACGGGAGATTGCGATTGAGCAGAACGCCCCCGACCAAAGCACCGTGGCGTCCGTCTTCTGACACCGGCGTGGCCGCATGCACCATCATGCCCCGGGTCTCCTCGACACGCTCTGTTGGCACCGCAGCCTGCGTGGGCACCAGCTTAATCCTTGCGAGCTCAGTCAGATCAGAGGAGACTTTAGCCAGATCCTCACCTGAAAAGACGTCAATCTGGGCAGAACCAAACCCGGCCAGCGCCTGAGACACAACAGGCCACCGCGCCAGATTTCTGTCATCCACCAAGCGGGGAGAGGCGGTCACAGAGCCATCCGCGGCAAGGTAATAAAGGAAATCCAACCCAAGCTGGACCCGCTGCACCTGCAGAAGACGCGCGATGCCATCCTGATCGTCAGAGCGAACATGATCCACAAAATCCGCCGAGGCCGCCAACGCCTGCATCCGCAGGTCACTGTTTTCAAGCAACTGAGACAGGTACTGATCCGCAATGGTCAGCTCGCCATTCACTTTGGCAATCAGCAGGTTATCAAACCGCGAAGACCAATTCACCGCCGTAATGATGAAGAACAGCGGCATGATGACCAGCGTTGGCAAAAGCGCGATGGCCAACAGCCGCATCCGCACAGAGGCGGAGCGGCGTCTAGGCAGCCAGGCCCAGGTTGACTTAGAGGCCGAAGGCGACCCTTTGGCGCTTGTGTCAGTCATTCCACATCGCGCATTTCCGATCGATGGTCTTGCGGGAAATCCCCAATCGCCGTGCGGCCTCCGCACGATTGCCGTCGCAGGCTGCCAGCACCGTCAGAATATGCCGACGCTCCACCGCCGCGAGGCTGTCCACCGCCGCAACCTCTTCTTCGGCGCCGTTGGCTGCGAACTCCGCCGGCCATTCGCCCACAATCAGCGACCGCTCAATCAGGTTACGCAACTCGCGCACGTTCCCCGGCCAGTCATACCGCGCCAGGTTCAAAAGCACCCCCTCAGACAGGGTCAGGGGCGGCACGCCAAGTGACTTTGAGATCTGCTGCAAGAACATCAAAGCCAGCTCTTTCAAATCCCCCTCGCGGTTTTGCAAAGGTGGCATCTGAATATTCAGCACATTGATGCGGTGATACAGGTCTTCTCTCAGGCGCCCATCTTTGACCGCCGCTTCAAGATCGGCGTTGGTGGCAAAGAGAAACCGTAGGTCCAGCGGCACTTCCCGCGAGGAGCCAACAGGCCGGATTTTCTGATGCTCCACCACACGCAGCAGTGCCGCCTGCACCGGAAGCGGCAGTTCCACGATTTCATCGAGGTAGAGCGTGCCGCCATTGGCGTTCATGAACACACCATCATGACGCACCGTTCGCCCGCCTGCGTCCTGCCGGATGTGACCAAAAAGCTCGTGCTCAATCATGTCACCGGCAATGGTCGCGCAATTGATTGGCACAAAAGGTTTGTCGGCGCGCGGCGACATCATGTGCAAGGCACGTGCGGCAACCTCTTTACCCGTGCCGGTATCCCCCGTCAGCAAGACCGGCGTTGGCAAAGGCGCGGCACGGGCCATCGTGGAGCGTATGGTCTCAATCTGCGGCGAACTGCCAAGCAGGCGCGCACGCACATGCTCGTTGCCCGCAGCAAGCTCATACTTCAGCAGGTAATTCTCCCGCCGCAGGTTCACCCGATCCACACAGCGTGCCACCGCGTTCAAAATCTGGTTGGAGCGGAAAGGCTTCAAAACAAAGTCGACGGCCCCCGCGCGCATCGCTTCAATCGCGGTGTCCATATCTGCAAATGCGGTGATCAAAATGGTGTCAGCAAAGAACCCAAGCTTGCGCTGCTCGCTCAGCCACTCAAGCCCCGAGGTTCCGGGCATCACATTATCAAGAATGACGATGTCAAAATGGTTCTGATCCAACAGGCGGCTAGCCACATCCGTATTGGCCGCCTGCTCTATGCGTCCGACCACCGGGTCGAGAATTTTGACGATGAAGTTGCGGATGCCCGGCTCGTCATCCACCACCAGCACCGAAGCTGTCGACAGGCCAATGCCAAATTCAGAAGGACGTTTGGTTTGCGCAGACGCACGGTCTATTTGGTTCATGTGGTCAATCCAACCTTACGGCTGTTCCACTGGCAACATCACTGGCAGAAAACCCGATGGCATGCAGCCCGTAGTAGGCGCCCACGGAAATGGCAGCCACAGCTGCGCAGGCCAGGAAAAACACTCTCATATCTTTAGTCCTCAAAGTCGCTGTAAAGGCGCAGATAGGCGATCAAATCTGCGCGGTCTTCGGCGCGGGTGATGCGTTGAACCGGCATTTTGGTTCCCGCAATATACACGTCCGGCCCCAAATCAAAAAGCGCATCAATGGTTTGGCTTGTCCAAATCACATCAGATGTCAGCAAGGTGTCGGAGTAGCTGTAGTCAGAAACCGTGCCCGCTTCGCGTCCAAAAACATCCTTGAGCGTCGGCCCTGCCCGTCTGGCACTGTCTCCGGTCAGCGTATGACAAATGGAGCATTTGCGCTGAAACTGGCGCTCGCCATTGGAGGCACTGTCGTTGCCGTTCAAAAACGCACGGCCTTCCGCCACCATCCGGGGGGTGTCATCCGGATCAGACAGCGGCCAGCTGAACATCGCCTCATCCAACCCACCCGCATGAATATTTTCCCCATCAGCCGAAAAAGCCAACGCCCAGATCGGCCCGCGATGGGTGGCCCTGATGTCATTGGCAATCGACCAATCCTCAGTGTTCAGCATCAGAATATAACCTTCGCCGTCGCCCACAGCGAGATGACGGCCATCCCGACTGCTGGTCATGGCCAATATCGGCCGCCGCTCTAGCGTGATGTCCTTGATCAGCTCCGCAGTGTCAGGGGTGACAATTTTTGTGACACCGTCCACGGCGCCAAAAGCCAGCCAACCAAGATCTTCGCGCAAAACCAAAGTGTTCACGCCAAACCCATTGGTCAGGAAAAGTTGCCTCAAATCGCCAGTCGCGGTGTCATAGAGACGGATTTTGCCATCTGCAGAGGCAGAAAACAGCGCAGCACCGTCCTGTGCAAAGGCAACGTCATTCACATTGCTGTCCACCTGAATAGATCGTGACGCACCACCGCTCAGCGGCCAGATGCCAACCGTCCCATCCCAGCTGGCGCTTGCCACACTGCCCCCATCAGGTGCCACCCGCAGCGCCATTACCTTGCCCTTATGCTGCCCAAGGAGCTGTGACGTTCCAGCACTCAGATCCCACAGACGCACGGCAAAATCATCCCCGGCGGAAACCGCCAGAGTGTCAGTCACAAACACCACCGAGTTGACCGCTGCCTCATGCCCTTCCAGCCACAGCGGTTCCTGATCTCTCCAAAAACCAAGGGAATTGTCGAAACTTGCGGTCAGGATCTGACGGCCGTCCGGAGAGACCGCGATGCCTTTAATCGGGCCTCCGTGGCCAGTCAGTTGAAAGAACTCCCCAGCCACCGCACCGGTGGCCCAACCCAGGAAACCAAGAAACAGCGCGACAGCCCGCATGATTACTCCGCTGGTGTCGCTCGATCAGCGCCAGATTTTGCCTGCGCTTTGGCAAGCTCCTCCTCATACCAGATTGAATGGTGCTCCTTCGCCCATTGCTCATCCACCTCACCGGTCGCCATGGTCTCAATCGCACCTTCCATACCCACAGACCCAAGATAGATGTGCGCCACGATGATGGCGATAAAGACAAAGGCCACGATCCCATGCCAGAGCTGGCTGAGTTGCATTTCTTCATAAGGGGAGAGCACTTCCGGCAATGCACCGCCCGTCAGCAGCTGCGGCAGACCAGTCATGTTCAAAATATTGAACGTCTTGGCAAACATCGGCAGCTCAAACGGGAACAGCAGCGCGAGGCCGGACGCCGAGATCGAAACGCCCAGCACAATCACCGACCAGAAAATGATCTTCTGTCCCGCGTTGAATTTCTTGGCAGGCGGATGCACGCCTTTGGAAAACAACCCACCGCCTTTGGCCAGCCACTTGATGTCCGTGCGGTCCGGAATGTTGTGATGCACCCACATGACAAAGACCATCGCCAGTCCCAGCATAAAGGCCCAAGCGATGTTGTTGTGCCCCCATTTTCCGACCAATGCGATGGTGGCATAGGCTTCGTGCCCCATCCAGGGCAGGATAAACTTACGACCAGCGATCAGCACAAGTCCGGTGATTCCGAGAACGATGAAGGACACGCCCATCAGCCAATGGGCAAACCGTTCAATCGCCAAGAAACGGATGATGTTCCGCCCGGTCTTGGCCCCTTCGATCATGATTTTGCCGCGGATCAGCCAAAACAATGCAATAACAGCCGTCATGCCGCCCAGCAGATAAAGCCCATAGGTGAGCAGCGGCCCTTCGCGGAACGTCAGCCAGGCCATGCCACTGTCTTGAATAAGCAATGTGCTAGTCGGTCCGCTGGCCTGCGTGGTGGTGTTGGCACTGCCATAGCGCAATGCACGAAACACTTCGGAATCTGACGCCACGCCGCGCGTGCCCAGCTGGCCAATCAACGCTTCGACATTGCCCTGCCCGGTCGCATCGCGCCGGAAACTGTCGTCCAGTTTCTCACCACGCTGTCGCGCCATGATATCTTCCAGCGTCTGAGCGCCGCCCGTTGAACTGCGGTCAGGTGCCGTGTCCTGAGCCAAAGCTGGCCATGCCAACATGAACGAAAGAGCCATCCAGAGAAGCGCGCGCATCACATCCTCATATCATCTGAAACCATGGGGTCAGGGCTCTGCCCGTAACCGCGCATGAAAGAGTTCCTAGAAACATCAAACCGGCGGCAAGGAAACCCGCCGCCGGTGATTTTGACGGTATCAGCCGCCTTTTTGCTCATAGGCGGTGCCCCAGCCCCAAGCGCCGGTGCCAAAACCGCGCGCCACTACGCGTTCGCGGTAAATCGCGGAGACAACATCCCCGTCACCCGCCAGAAGGGCTTTGGTTGAACACATCTCCGCGCAGATCGGCAGCTTGCCTTCCGCGATGCGGTTACGGCCATATTTGGCGAATTCCGCAGTGGAGTGGTTCTCTTCCGGACCACCTGCACAGAAGGTGCATTTGTCCATCTTGCCACGGCTGCCAAAGTTGCCTGCCTGCGGATATTGCGGCGCGCCAAACGGACACGCGTAGAAGCAATAGCCACAGCCAATGCACAGGTCTTTGGAGTGCAGCACCACACCTTCTTCGTTCTGATAGAAGCAATCCACCGGACAGACCGCCATACAAGGCGCATCTGAACAGTGCATGCATGCCACAGAAATCGAACGTTCACCCGGTGTCCCGTCGTTGATTGTCACAACGCGACGCCGGTTGATGCCCCAAGGCACCTCGTGCTCGTTCTTACAGGCCGTCACGCAGGCGTTGCATTCGATGCAGCGTTCCGCGTCGCAGAGAAATTTCGCTCGTGCCATTTCTCTTCCTCCTTATGCTGCCCAGATTTTGCAGAGAGTCGCTTTGGTCTCCTGCATCTGGGTCACGCTGTCATAGCCATAGGTCTGCGCCGTGTTGGTGGCTTCGCCCAACACATATGGATCGGCCCCTGCCGGATACTTGCTCCGCAGGTCCTCCCCTTCGAAATGGCCCGCAAAGTGGAACGGCATGAAGACCACACCTTCGCCGACACGTTCAGTCACCATGGCCATCACTTTGACCTTGGCCCCTTCGGCACCTTCGACCCACACCTGCGCCTGATCACGCACACCGAGATTGTTCGCATCACGCGGGTTGATCTCGACAAACATGTCTTGCTGCAGTTCGGCCAGCCACGGGTTGGAACGGGTTTCATCCCCGCCGCCCTCGTATTCCACCAGACGACCAGAGGTCAGGATCAGCGGATAGTCCTTGCTGAAGTCCTGTTTCTGGATCGAGGCGTACATGGTTGGCAGACGATAGAATTTCCGATCCTCATAGGTCGGATAATCCGCCACCAGGTCACGACGGTTGGTATAGAGCGGCTCGCGGTGCAGCGGGATCGGATCCGGGAAGGTCCAAACCACGGCACGGGCTTTCGCGTTACCAAATGGCGCACATTCGTGCTTGATCGCCACCCGCTGGATGCCGCCTGACAGGTCGGTTTTCCAGTTGGTCTTGGGTCCGGCCACCGCATCAATCGCAGCACGCTCTTCATCCGTCAGATCGCCATCCCAACCCAGATCCATCAGCATCTGCATTGTGAATTCTGGATAGCCATCCTGAATCTCGGAATCGAGGCTTGCCACACCTTCGGCCAGAAGGTTGTCACCGTCGCGCTCCACACCAAAGCGGGCGCGGAAGGTCAAACCACCCTCAGAGACACGTTTGGACATGTCATAGAGGTTTGGCGTGCCCGGGTGCTTCATCTCTGGCGTGCCCCAGCATGGCCACGGCATACCGTAGTAGTCACCGTCAGCCGGACCTCCATTCGCTTTCAGCGTGGTGCGGTCAAAGGTGTGCTGGTTTGCCATGTGCAGCTTGATGCGCTCAGGCGACTGACCAGTGTAGCCAATCGTCCACAGACCTGCGTTGAACTCCCGGGTGATGCTTTCCACATTCGGGGTGTTCTCGTCTTCCATTTCGATGTTGCGGAAGAAACGGTCTGCCCAGCCAAACTTATTGGCAAAGAGGCCCATGATCTCATGATCCGGCTTGCTCTCAAACAGCGGATCAATGATCTGGTCACGCCATTGCAAAGAGCGGTTGGACGCGGTCGCGGACCCGCGGGTCTCAAACTGCGTACAGGCCGGCAGAAGATACACGCCATCGGTGCGGTCTTGCATAACAGCAGAAGCGGTTGGGAACGGGTCGACAACGACCAGCATGTCCAGCTTCTCCATCGCTGTTTTCATTTCCTTACCGCGCGTCTGCGAGTTCGGCGCATGGCCCCAAAGTACCATGGCCCGCACTTTGTCGGGGTTGTCCATGTTCTCAGGATCTTCCAGCACACCGTCGATCCAGCGCGACACCGGGATACCGGTGAGGTTCTGAAGCGACTTCTCTTTGCCGTCAGCACCTGTGGTGGTCGCAAACTGGCCTTTCAGCCAATCGCCATCTTCACCCCAGACACGGCCCCAGTGCGCCCATGCGCCTGCGGACAGGCCATAGTAGCCAGGCAGCGTGTGGGACAGAACGCCAAGGTCCGTTGCGCCTTGCACGTTGTCGTGGCCACGGAAGATATTGGTGCCACCACCCTCTGTGCCCATGTTGCCCAGCGCCAACTGCAGCACACAATACGCACGCGTATTGTTATTGCCGTTGGTGTGCTGCGTGCCACCCATGCACCAGATCACGGTGCCGGGACGGTTGTTCACCATCTGGCGTGCAACGCGGCGCAGCTGTTCACCCGGCGCGCCTGTGACGCGTTCAACTTCTTCCGGGTTCCACTTGGCCACTTCTTCCTTGATCTGGTCCATCCCCCAAACACGGGTGCGGATGAACTCTTTGTCTTCCCAACCGTTTTCGAAGATGTGCCACAGGATGCCCCAAACCAGCGCCACATCGGTGCCGGGACGGAAACGCACATATTCATCTGCATGGGCCGCCGTGCGTGTAAAGCGCGGGTCACATACGATCAGCGGCGCGTTGTTGCGCTCTTTTGCGCGCAGCACGTGCAACAGCGAAACCGGGTGGGCTTCGGCCGGGTTGCCGCCAATGATGAAGATGGCTTTGGAGTTGTGGATGTCGTTGTAGGAGTTGGTCATGGCGCCGTAGCCCCATGTGTTCGCAACACCTGCAACAGTGGTGGAGTGACAGATACGCGCCTGGTGATCCACGTTGTTGGTGCCCCAATAGGCAGCAAACTTACGGAACAGATAGGCCTGTTCGTTGTTGTGCTTGGCAGAGCCGAGCCAATAAACGCTGTCCGGGCCGCTTTCTTCGCGGATCTTCATCATGCCGTCGCCGATCTCGTTGATCGCCTGTTCCCAGCTGATGCGTTTCCACTCACCACCCTCTTTTTTCATCGGATACTTCAGACGGCGTTCGCCATGGGCGTGCTCGCGTACCGAAGCGCCTTTCGCGCAATGTGCACCAAGGTTGAACGGGCTGTCCCAACCTGGTTCCTGACCGACCCAAACGCCGCTCTGAACCTCTGCCACAACCGTACAGCCCACAGAGCAGTGGGTGCAGACGGATTTGACAGTTTCAACGGCAGTGTTTGCGGCGTCTTGGGCTTGCGCCTGAGTGACGGTGCCTCCTGTGGCACCAATTGCTGCCAGCCCGCCAATGGCGAGGCCGGATCCGCGCAGGAATGTGCGGCGGTCTACAGCTTTTTCAGCTGCAACAGACAGGATACTTGTCCGCTGGGGGCGTCGCGCAACCCCGTTGGTCTTTTTCCTAAGCATAGTTTCCTCCCTTGCTGTCCCTTAACGGGAACTTGCTAGGTAACTCTCTGATCCCGACCGGTGGGCGTCACGCAACCGGTGGTCGGGGGCGGGGATAACGTCCGATCAGAACCGGGCGCTGTCGAGGTAAGCGCGGGTGTGCGCAGTGTCCTGCATCTTGTCGCTGGACAGGTCAGCCGGTTGGGCTTCCGCCGTATCAGGCGAAAGGGCCACCACTGCGGCTGCAGCTGGGGCTGCCGTCGTGGCGAGCTTCAGAAAATCGCGCCGGCTGGCGCCTTTTTCCTCTGGCTGGCTCATGGTCTGCTCCTTCTTCATGTCGGTTGGGGCCCGACGTTTCGTTTTGCGCTTACTCCGCCCCCATGCGGAACGCTTGTGTCTCAATTTCAAGGAAGGCTTTGCCCACGGTGCCAACAGGGGCGTAAAACACCGAGTTCTGAGCCCCCTCCAAATCTGTGAAGAAGTGCTCGGCCCACGGGGCGATGTGGGTGAAATAGAAATCCTTCTGACGTGTCAGCGGCGTCGGTTCGCCAAAACGTCCACGGATCATCCCCGCCATCATCTCCAGCAGGCTCGCGATGTTGTCCTCCGGCTCATACACATTGGGCGCGCGTGTGATACGCAGCCCCGCCATGTCGGCCCGCAGGGTGGCAAGCGGTTTTTCGTTAAGAAACCCGGTGAGATAATAAGACGCAAAAGGCATCAATTCGCCACGCCCAAGGCCAATGAACAGCGCATTGAACTCGCGCTCAACTGCCGGCTCTTTCATGGCCTTGGCAACACGCGCCAACGTGCTGATCGCCTGACCAAGCGCGCTGTCGTCACCGCCCAGACTGCTTGCGCGCTGCAAAAGCCCGCTGTCCGGCGGGTTCGCCAAAAGCGCCGCCAGAAAATCATATAGATCCGCCCGCAGCAGATCCTCCTCGGCAATCACGATGTCTTTGACGACGTCACTCATCCCTGTGTCATCTCCCCAGTCTGTTCTTGTGCGGCGAAAGCAAACCGCAAACGGCGGCGCACGGGCACTGCAGGCTCCGGCTCCTCGGTTTCGGCCATATCACCCGCAATCTCTGTGTCTTTGCCCTCAAACACTGTGGCGGCAGGGGCGTCTTCCAAACCGCCGTCCTGTGCTTCTTCCGCCTCAGAGAGCGTCACCGCAGTCACATCTTCGCCCGCTTCATCGGCAGCCTCAGCTTCGGCGAGAGAATTGACCTCAGCGGCCTCTTTCTCCGCCGCCTGACGGGCCATTTCTTCCACATGTTTCAACATGCCTTTACCCACCTGATAGGCGGTCTGCATGCCTTCGATCACCATGGCGCTGTCGGTGAAGTCCTCACCATAATCGACCAGCTCATCCAGATTGGCCAAGACCGGATTGGTCAGCCAAAGCTTGCGCAAAGCGCGGCGGCGAATGCGTTCCGGCACGGCTTTGGCCAAAAAGACCGAGAAATCGTCGCCCTGTTCCATCTCATCCGGATCCGGCAATTCCAGTTCTGCCAGAACCTCCGCGTCTGTCTTTTCCTCAAGCGCTGAGTGCTCTTCTGCCAGCACTTCTTTCTCAACAGCCAGCGCCTCTGCAGCAGCTTCCTCTGCAACGGCCGCCTTGCGGCGCGCCCAGAAATCTCCACCCCGGCTCAATGCGGCCTCCCCGTGCGCGGCGCGCGGTACACGTCGCTCAGCTGCGTAATCCGCGCGTCCCCGCGGCCATCTTCCGTCAGGTCGGTGCGTTTCTTGTCACGCCGCCGCTTCACAAAAACCTCTTCCTCGTGATGGGCCTGAACAAAGTCGCGCAAGAAGGCGATCAACCCTTCGGGCATCGGCACAAGCTCCAGCAGCTCTTCGCCGCTGTCCGCGTAGTCCTGAAACTCGTAGGCAGAGGCCGTGGCCAGCAGGATATCGTAGGGATGATCTGCATCCGGGTCTTCGTTCTCCCGCATCACCACACCGATCGACGGCACGCGCGATGACAGCGTGGTCAGATACGCCTCCGTATCGGTGTGCCACAGCTCCAGCGACACCGTGGCCGCATGAAACTCCACTGCATCCCCCTCCTCGCGCAGCACCTGCCAGTCGGCCTGCGCCGCTCCCGGCAAGACAGCAACAGCCTGCCACGCAAAAGGCACCCAACGGCTGGCCGAGGGTGTCCTGCGAATAACGATGCCCAGTGGCAATGAAACCGGCGCTTGGCGCATGCGGCTCTAGTTCTCCTCCCATGCCTACAAAATTTTTTTGCAGGCACAGATATGATCCCCCCAACATCTCCGTTTGCCAAAGGAAAACGCACAAAGCCGACAATCCGCTCTCAAAACTGGACATTTTGATCCGAGAGACGCTGCGACATTCTGACGTTAGGTCAGATTGTCCACCTGCGGTCAAAACCAAGAGAATCACTAGGCTTTAGCCTTCCGATTCTCCTGAGCCTCTCGCGTCTTCGCAGGGCTTTACGGCATCAAAGATTCATGCATTCCTAGGTGCGTTCGATCGCACCAATTGCCGCCGAACAGGGGAGGAAATCGTGTCCAAGACTTTGATTCTATGTAATTGTTCTGACAGCATGACTCTGGACGCAGAGCAATTGTCCGCGGCCAGCGGTCTGAGCTGCTCCAAAGTCCACAACGGCCTTTGCACCAAAGACGCTTCTGCGGCCGCCGAACTTTTGAAGGCAACAGGCGGCGGTGAAAATGCAATCATTGCCTGTCAGCAGGAACAGGATTTCTTTGTCGAACTGGCCGAAGATCTTGAGGTGGACAGCCCCCTTTGTGTTGACCTGCGCGACCGCGCCGGCTGGTCCGAGAATGCAGATCAAGCGGCCCCCAAAATGGCCGCGCTTCTCGCCGATGCGCTGCGCCCGACGCCAGAAACCAAAACCTACGACATTATCTCTGACGGCCAATGTCTGGTCCTCGGCGCACCGGATGTGACCATGGAGGCAGCACGGAAGCTTTCAGAGTTCTTGAGCGTCACAGTGCTTGTTCCAAGCGGCAGCGAGGCCCCGACCGAGCGTGGATGCGATGTCATCGCCGGGCGTATCAAACGTGTCACCGGTGCGCTCGGACAGTTTGACGTTTACATCGACGCTCTGCAGCAATTGGAGCCCGGCGGGCGTGGCCTACTACAGTTTGGCGATGCCCGAAACGGTGCACAAACCACCTGCGACATCATCCTTGATCTGCGTGGTGAACCCACGCTGGTTCCCGCTCCGGAAAAGCGCGAAGGCTACCTGAGAGCGGATCCAAACAGCCTGCCCGCCGTGCACGCTGCGATCCTCGAAGCCTCCCATCTCGTTGGGACATTTGAGAAACCTCTCTATCTGGCACTTGAGCCAAGCCTCTGCGCTCACTCACGCGCAGAGCAGACCGCTTGCACCAAATGTCTCGATGCCTGCCCCACGTCTGCGATCCAGCCGTCCGGCGATCATGTGGACATCGATCCCAATATCTGCGCCGGATGCGGTGCCTGCGCAGCCCTTTGCCCCTCTGGCGCAATCACCTACGATGACCCGCCCACCAGCGCGCTCTTTGCACGCATCAACGCTCTGGCGGAGGCCTATCGCTCTGCGGGCGGCACCGCGCCGCGCCTTCTGGTACATGACCGCAGTTTCGGCGCAGAGATGATCGCCCTCGCCGCACGATTTGATCGCGGCCTGCCTGCGGATGTGATCCCGATGGATCTCGAACGTGTCAGCGGATTTGGCCACGCCGAAATGCTCGCGAGCCTCGCCAGCGGCTTTGCCAGCGTGGACGTTCTGGTGTCTACCACCACAGATCGCAGCGCTTTGGACAGCGAGCTTACTCTGGCGCAAGCCCTAAGCGGCGCAGATAACACGCTTCGCCTTCTGGAACCGCAAGAGCCTTCGGCGCTATGCGACATGCTCTATGACACCGCGCCGCAAACCGCATTGGCAAACCCCATCCTGCCGCTTGGCAACCGCAGGCAGGTCACCCGTCTTGCCGTGAAGGCCTTGCAACCAAGCGCAGAAGCGCCCATTGCGCTGCCGGAGCACGCACCATACGGTGCCGTACTGGTAAACAAAGACGCCTGCACATTGTGCCTGTCCTGCGCGTCACTCTGCCCGGCGGGCGCGCTTGGGGACAACCCTGACAAGCCGCAGCTGCGCTTTCAGGAGGACGCCTGCCTGCAATGCGGTCTCTGCGCCAATGTCTGCCCAGAAAATGCGATTTCTCTGGTGCCCCAGTTTGACACCTCTGATGCGGCGCTCACCCAACAGGTTGTGCATGAAGAAGAGCCCTTCGAATGCGTGGAATGCGGCACTCCGTTTGGGGTGAAATCCACCATCGAGCGCATCATGGACAAACTCGCGGGCAAACACGCCATGTTCGCCACCTCAGATGCGGCGCGGATGATCCAGATGTGTGATGATTGCCGTGTGAACGCGCAGTTCCATCAGCCCAGCAATCCCTTTGCCGCCGCAGATCGCCCGCGCGTGCGCACATCCGAGGACTACTTCAGCAAACGCCGAGATCACTGATGCGCAATCGGCTTGCCCAAATCTGCCGGAACCACCGTCGCGGCATAGGCCAGTATGTTCTCCAGCTCCTCAAGGCTGAGGGTGACCGGGCTGATGGGCGACGGTCGGGTTTCGTCAAACGGTTCGGTCAAATCCGGGATCACCGTGAACGCCGGATGCGGGTTCAGGGCATAGAAGGCCGCGAAACGCTCCTCCCAATCCGCCAAGCTGCGCAGCACAGCAAAGCTGGGTGTGGAGCCGATGCCCGACATCCGATTGGCGTCGCCTACAACATGACAGCGGCCACAGGCCGTGAGCGCAAGATCCGCCCCGCGCTTGGCGTCTCCGTCAAACACCGTCGCCTCAACCATAGCTTCAGTGACAAGCGGGGGCGCAAAAATCTCTGCGCCGTCGCGTTTGTACGTCAATACCGTGCGCTGGCCGACCTCTCCGGTCAGCCATTTGGCAAAGGTGGCCATGTGAACGTCATCTGCGTTGGAAACGGTCAGCCCATAGGTCACACCATCTTTGGAAAAAACCGCGCGCTTACCATCTTCGACCAGCGCCGCAGCGCCCGCGCTGGCATCCTCCACAAGCGTGACCCGCACCCCGTGCTTAAGCATGAACCGCGGCATCATGAATTTGATCACACCGGTTTCGATAAGGTCCGGCGAGACGTAGAGCGTGGTGGTTTTCCCCTGCGCCAAAGCGGCACCAGCCATGGCGGCGATGCTGATCGCCATTGCCAAAACCCATCGTGCCATCCGAGATATCACCATGTAGCAAACCTAGGCGCGGCTCACGGCTCGCGTCAACACGCGCGCGAAAGCCGCGCGTTTTAGCAAAGGACACCGCAATGAGCGACGATTTCAACATGAGTATGCGCAAGTTCCTCAAGCAGGTTGGCGTGACAAGCCAGCAGGCCATCGAGGAAGCCATGCGCACGGCGGGGGAAGATTCCACCGCAGGAAAAACCTTCAATGCCAAAGTGGTGCTCACCATCGACGGGTTGGAGATGGAGCACGTGGTGACCGGCGATATCAAAGGACGCGAATGAATGGCCAACCGCGACGACATTCTGAATATTCTCAAAGACTTCACTGACCCCGCCACCGGCAGCGATCTGGTCGCCTCGGGCATGGTGCGCGCGCTTTCCGTCGACAATGGCGAGGTGCGGTTTGTGATGGAAATCGACCCATCTCGCGCACAGGCAATGCAGCCGATCAAGGCCGACATTGAAAGCCGCCTGAACGCGCTTGAAGGGGTTTCCAAAGTGGCCATTGTCATGACCGCACATGAGGCGAAATCCCCGCCGCCCGATCTCAAACCCTCCCGTCCCAGCCAGCCGCAAGGCCCGCAAAAAATTCCGGGTATCGACCGTATTCTTGCCGTCGCCTCGGGCAAAGGCGGTGTGGGAAAATCTACGGTTTCAGCGAATCTTGCCGCCGCTTTGGCCGCCGAAGGCCGGCGTGTTGGTCTTCTGGATGCGGATGTGTATGGCCCCTCACAGCCGCGTATGCTTGGCGTTTCCGGCCGTCCGGCAAGCCCGGATGGCAAAACCATTCTCCCCATGCGCAACCACGGTGTGACCATGATGTCCATTGGCCTCATGACCCGCGAAGAAGAGGCCGTGGTCTGGCGTGGCCCCATGCTGATGGGCGCGCTTCAGCAGATGCTCAATCAGGTGCAATGGGGCGCGCTTGACGTGCTGATCGTCGATCTGCCCCCCGGCACCGGCGATGTGCAGATGACGCTGGCGCAAAAAGCAGAGCTCACCGGTGCGCTCGTGGTCTCCACCCCGCAGGACATCGCGCTTCTGGATGCCCGCAAAGGCATCAACATGTTTGAGAAACTCGGCACGCCCATTGTGGGCATGATCGAAAATATGAGCACCCATATCTGCTCCAACTGCGGGCACGAAGAACATGTCTTTGGCCATGGCGGCGTCGCAGCGGAAGCTGAGAAGCTGAACGTGCCGCTCTTGGCGGAAATTCCTCTGGCGATGGACATCCGTCTGGCCGCGGATGGCGGGGCACCGATTGTTGTCTCCAAGCCGGACTCGCCGCAAGCACAGGTCTTCCGCAAACTGGCGCGTCAACTTATTGCGGATGGCACCGCATGAGGGCAGCACCGCAATTCCCGCCGCTCTTTGAAGGCCTCGCGCTTTCGGGCGCGGCGGACCCCTTTGCCAAGGCGCAAACGCAGGCGATCATGGGCTGTGACGCAGGGTTGGTGGTCTACAATCTGGCCGCCGACCAGCTGCGCGCAGCGATTGTCTTTGCCCCTGAGGTTTCCTTGAGCGAAGCCATGCCGGTGCTGATCAGCTGCGCCATCGGCTTTCAGAATGCGCTTGGTGCCTTGGCCCCGCCCGAGGTTGCCGTACACTTGGAATGGCCGGGCGGTATTTTGGTCAACGGTGCGCGCTGCGGTCAACTGCGCGTGGCGGCCTCGACAGAAGAGGCCAACGCCATGCCCGACTGGATTGTGGTCGGCCTCGAACTGCCCCTGATCCCGGCCAACGCAGACACGCCGGGGGACACACCTGACCAAACCGCGCTCTATGAGGAAGGCTGTATCGATATCCCGCCCGAAGACCTGCTCAGCGCCTGGGTGCGCCACACGCTGGTTTGGGTCAACCGCATGGAAGAAGACGGCCTCAAACCGCTCAACAGCGAGTGGCGTGGCCTTGCGCATAATCTTGGAGAAGACGTGAGCTGGACGATCGGTGACGACTCAGAGACCGGCACCTTTGTCGGCACCGACGAACATTTCGGCGCCATGCTGCGCAGTGACGAAGACACCCGCCTGCTCCCGCTGACAACGCTTTTGGAAGGAAACACCTGATGCTGCTCGCACGCGCCATCCACTTTGATGAAAGCGACCAGAGGGTCTACCACAGCCCCGCCCGCACCGGCGAATGGGCCATCAGCGGCGGCTTTGAATTCTCCAATTGGTCGGACGCGGATCTCACCGGCAAGGCCCGTCAGGCCTTCACCAATGGCTGGCTGGGTGTGGAAACTTTCGGGCGCGTGACCTTCGTGGCCGTAACAGCCATCGAACCCGCCGAACTCGAAGCCCTGACAGATGCCCTTGCGCAGCATTTTGTCGAGATCTACGGCGCCCCCTCTCTGGAAGCCGCCCGACCGGTGGCGGCCGAAGAGCTCGCGCATATGGCTGATCTCTGCGCCGATCACAGCCCCAACACCCTGCTGACAGTGGTGCGCGAGCTTACCGAAGCTGGCGTGCGCGAACAATTCCGCTCCATCGCCCCGGCAGAGGCTGAACTGGAGCAGTTTGCGATACATTCCGTGCCGGATGAGGGGGCTTGATCAAAGCCCCCTAAAATACTTCAGCGTTTGGCGTTGAAAACGAACAGCCGCCCGCCTTCCAGCACATACCCATCAATCAGGTCACGTGCGCGGTCACTGACCAGCCAATCCTCAAGCTGGAGCGCCAGCTCCGCCTTCACATGGCCGTGCATCTCCGGGCTCACCGGCAGGTAGGCATATTGGTTAAACAGAGCAGGATCGCCCGCATAAAGCAGTGCAAGATCGCCTTTGTTGCCAAACTTCAACCAGCTGGCGCGATCCGTCATGATATAGGCGTTCAGCCCCGAGGCCGTGTTCAGCGAAGCCCCCATGCCCGCGCCGGCCTCTTTGTACCAGGATACGGCACGCGCCTCGGCATCGATACCAGCATCCGCCCAAAGCCCCAGCTCTTTCTTATGGGTGCCGCTGTCATCCCCACGGCTCACAAACGCAGCGCCGTTTTGTGCAATCAGGCCAAGCGCATCCGTTGCAGAAGCCGCGCCTGCAATACCGGCCGGATCAGCAGACGGGCCAACAAACACAAAATCATTGAACATGATTTCGCGGCGATGCACGCCGAACCCGCCTAGAACAAATTCCTCTTCCGCCGCTTTGGAATGCACCAAAATGGCATCCACGTCTCCGGCTTCCCCGAGACGCAAAGCCTGCCCGGTCCCCACCACGAGCAGTTGCACTTCGATCCCGGTGTCTTTCTGAATTTCCGGCAGCAGCACCTCGGCCAAACCGGAATTGTGGAAAGACGTTGTGACAGCCATTTTCAGGCTCTCGGCTTGCGCGGACACGGTGCTCAATGCCCAGAGTGTCAGCGCAAAAAGTGGTCCCATTTTCATTCGATAATGTCTCCTTGAAGGAAAGCGCGCGCTTCCTTGGATTTTGGCTCTTCAAAAAATAACTCTGCAGAGGTCGCTTCTAATATCTGGCCATGATGTATGAACCAGACGTCCTGCGCCAGTCTGCGGGCCTGTCCGATGTCATGTGTCGACATCACGATCCGAGTGCCCTCTTCATGAACACTGTGCAGCAAGGCCTCAAACTCGCGCGTCGCGCGCCCGTCAAGGTTGGCACAGGGTTCATCCAAGAACAGAATTTGCGGTTGGCGGATCAAAGCGCGGGCAAGCGCCAGCTTTTGCCGCTCGCCTCCTGAAAGCACCGTCGCCTGTTTGTCTGCACTGTCCTGCAAACCAACACGGGCAAGCCACTCAACTGCTTGCTTTCGCGCGTCCTTTCGGGACACACCATGCACTGTCAAAGGATAGGCCACATTCTCAAGCGCACTGCGGCGCATCATGATTGGCGCCTGAAACAGAAACCCTTGCTGCCCACGTGCCTGCGGCTCTGGCACCTGCCATTTGAGCTGCCCCCCGGGTGCCAATCGCTCCATGCCGTGCAACAGCCGCAAAAGCGTGGTTTTGCCAGCGCCATTTGGCCCCATGACAATGGTCAGCCCGGTCTCGGATACCTCGGCATTGATCGGGCCAACCAGCACCTTGCCACGGCGGCGCACCACCGCATTCTCCACACTTAGAGGCAGGATCGTCTCTACCATCGTCCACTCACCTCCGTGCGTGAAAGACTGTGGATGATCAGGTTCACCGCCACCGCCAAGCCGATCAGAATGAAGCCAAGCGCCAACGCCAGCGCGAAGTTGCCTTTGCCCGTCTCTAGGGAGATCGCCGTGGTCAGAACCCTTGTGGCGTGGTCGATATTGCCACCCACAATCATGATTGCCCCCACCTCGCCAATGCCGCGGCCAAAGCCGGCAAGCGACGCGGTCAGAAGGGCCCGTCGCCCGTCCCACAGCAAGGTCATAATGCGTTGACGCCGCGTGGTGTTCAGCGAAATCAACAGATCATGGTATTCCGCCCAAAGATCGCGGATCGCTTGATGTGAGATCGAGGCGATCAGCGGGGTCAGAATGACGACCTGCGCAATGATCATTGCGGTTGGTGTAAACAACAGCCCAAAGACGCCAAATGGCCCGGAGCGGGACAGCAGCAGATAAACTATCAGCCCCACCACAACCGGCGGCAACCCCATCAATGCATTGAGTGTGGCAATCACCAAACGGCGAAACCGGAAGCGCTGCACGGCCAGCCAGCATCCCAGCGGCAAGCCAATCAACGAAGACACCAAAACCGCACTCAGCGTGACCCGCAGAGAGCGCAAAGAGATCTCGATGAGATCCGCATCCAAGGTGAAAATCAGATGGGCTGCATGCAACAGCCCTGCCAGAATGTCGTTCATCCGCCCGGTCTGAGACCGCCTCCCTCACTCAACACAGCGCTAGGTACCGCCAATTCGGAATTTTGTGTTGATCTGAGCATTTTTACGAGTTGGCAAGTCCGAGCGAAAGTAAAATACCCGCCACCTGCGACCTTAGGGAAATTCGACCCAAAATGTCTCAGTACAGTGCGGGCATCCCGTCATTTTGTCCTTGTGTCCCAAACGGTCCTGTCCGCCGACAAAACAATCGCCCTGATCTGCCCGCAAACACATCGCAGGGTTCCACTTCTTTAGCTCGCGGTGGAATGCCGTCGCGGCTCTGGCGGGGCTTCGCCGTTTGCGTCCCTAATTTGGGTGATCACCGCAACACGCCTACCGCTCTGCGCTGACAGAGCTTACCTTTTTGGCATGGTTCAAACCCGAGGAGAGGCCCATGACCCGACAAACCAAAGGACGCGGACAGCGATATGACAGCATTCTGGACACGGTGGGCGATACCCCAGTGGTGCGTCTCAATCGCATCGCGCCAGACCATGTGAACATGTTCGTCAAGTTTGAAGCCGCAAACCCGGCGGGCTCCGTGAAAGACCGTCTGGCCCTCAATATCATTGAAGCCGCAGAGAAAGACGGCCGTCTGAAACCCGGGCAAACCGTTGTTGAGGCGACCTCTGGCAACACCGGCATTGGTCTCGCCATGGTCTGTGCCGCAAAAGGCTACCCTTTGGTGATCACCATGTCCGAGGCTTTCTCTGTCGAGCGTCGCCGCCTGATGCGGTTTCTGGGCGCAAAAGTCGTGCTGACCCCAAAGGCGCAAAAAGGCTTTGGCATGTACACCAAGGCCAAAGAACTGGCAGAGGCAAATGGCTGGTTCCTGGCCAGTCAGTTTGAGACCGCAGACAACGCCGACATGCATGAAAACACCACCGCGCGCGAAATTCTCAATGATTTTGCTGGTGAGCAACTAGACTATTGGGTCACGGGCTATGGCACCGGTGGCACGGTTGCCGGAGTGTCCCGCGTGCTGCGCCGCGAAAGCCCGCAGACCAAGATCATCCTGTCTGAGCCAACCAACGCTGCGCTGGTGGACTCCGGCTATGTGAACACCCGCAACGACGCGCATCAGGCCACCGAAAGCCACCCCTCCTTTGAGCCGCATCCAATACAGGGCTGGACCCCGGACTTCATCCCATGGGTGCTGCAGGAAGCGCTCGACAACAATGGCTTTGATCAGCTGATCAAAGTGTCAGGGCCGGATGGCATCAAATGGTCCCAGCGCCTCGCCGCTGAAGAGGGGATCTTCACAGGCATCTCCGCCGGCGCCACTTTGGCCGCAGCGATTGAGGCTGCCAAAGATGCACCCGAAGGCGCAAACATTCTTGTCATGCTGCCCGACACCGGAGAGCGCTATCTGTCCACACCCCTCTTTGACGGCATTGCCGAGGAGATGAGTGACGCAGAGATCGAAATCTCCAAATCCACGCCCAGCGCACAGCTCTAAAATCTAAGACCTCGCACATCGAACCGCACAAACAAAAAGGGCCGCTCCATCGGGGCGACCCTTTCCGTAATCAGTGATCGAAGCGATCAGCCGTTCACGCTGTCTTTCAGCGCTTTGGCGATGGTCATTTTCACAACCTTGTCGGCTTCTTTCTTGATCTGCTCGCCGGTCGCTGGGTTGCGAACCATACGCTCAGGACGCTCGCGGCAGTAGATTTTGCCAACACCCGGCAGAGTCACTGCGCCACCTGCGGAAACTTCGCGGGTGATCAACGCGCAAACGGCTTCCAGAGCTGCGCCTGCGGATTTCTTGTCAGAGCCCATGTCTTCGGCCAGAGCAGCAACGAGTTGGGTCTTGGTCATCGGTTTTGCCATTTCAGGTCTCCATTAGTCTGCCCGAATATTGGGCCTCATGGCGGGCATTTAACGGGATATGGTGGGTGAACACAACAAATTGTGATGCCAAAAACCGTGTTTTTTATGGGTTTTCCACAGGTTTCCGTAGGGTCAAAGGAAGGCAGTCTCGTCAAATGACCGCAATTTCCGCGAATGCAACCGCTCAAGTGGCATTTCCCTCAAACGCTCCATTGCACGAATTCCAATCAGCAAATGGCGCGCCACCTGGGTCTTATAGAAGTCACTGGCCATTCCGGGAAGCTTCAATTCGCCGTGCAGAGGTTTGTCACTCACGCACAGTAATGTCCCATATGGCACGCGAAAGCGATACCCATTTGCAGCAATTGTGGCACTTTCCATGTCCAGCGCAATCGCACGGCTCTGGCTCAGACGCTGCACCGGCCCGGTATGCTCCCGCAACTCCCAGTTGCGGTTGTCGATTGTCGCCACGGTGCCCGTCCGCATCACCCGCTTCAGCTCATAACCGGACAGTTTGGTGACATTGGCCACCGCCTCTTCCAAAGAGGTCTGCACCTCGGCCAGAGCCGGAATGGGCACCCACACCGGCAGGTCGTCATCCAGCACGTGATCTTCGCGCAGATAGGCATGCGCCAGCACAAAATCCCCAAGGCTCTGCGAATTGCGCAGACCCGCACAATGCCCCACCATGATCCAGGCGTGCGGACGCAAAACCGCAATATGGTCGGTGGCGGTTTTGGCATTGGATGGCCCAACCCCGATGTTCACCAGCGTGATGCCAGAGCCATCTGCGCGCTTCAGGTGATAGGTCGGCATTTGCGGCTGCTTGTCTACCGGCGCAATTGGGGTCTCTGCATCAGAAATCTCCACATTTCCGGTGCTGACAAAGCTGATGTAGCCGCTCTTTTCATCCGCCAGCATAGCGCGCGCATAGGCTTCAAACTCGGTCACATAGAACTGGTAGTTGGTGAACAACACATGGTTCTGAAAATGCTCCGGGTCCGTCGCCGTGTAATGGCTCAGACGTGCAAGCGAGTAATCCACACGCTGCGCCGTAAACGGAGCCAGATGCCCCACGCCGTTTTCGTCGGGCCCGGCGGTACCATTCACAATGTCATCATTGGTGGTCGACAAATCGGGCACATCAAAGATGTCGCGCAGTGTAAAATCCGCAGCCCCGTCCTGTGGCACGGTCATATCGGTCCGCACCGCCACGGCGAAATGCACCGGAATGGGCGTGCTGGAAACACCCACCATCACGCCCACTTTGTGATTGCTCAACAACAGCGCAATCTGCTGCTCCAGATAATGCCGAAACAGATCCGGCCGCGTGATCGTCGCCGCATGCACACCGGGCTCCGCCACGTGGCCGAAACTCAGACGGCTGTCCACCTGCGCAAAGCTTGTCGTGGTGATGCGGATTTCCGGATAAAACGCACGAATGCGATGCCCGTCCGGCCCTTTGCGCAGCGCGCGGCGGAACTGGTCGCACAGATATGTGGTCGCAATGGTATACAGCTCTTCCAACCGATCCACCGCCGCCTTGGCATCAGTGAAGGTTTCATGAGCTGGCACAGCGGGGGAATGTACAGGAATACTCTGTGGTGTCATTGCGCAGCCTTAATCACGTCGGTCATTTCAAATTTGGTCACATCCACCAGCCCGAGGTCAGAGATCCTGAGTTCCGGGATCACCACCAAAGCCAATAGGGAATGCTGCATATAAGCGTTGTTGAGCGTACAGCCGCAAGCCTCCATCGCCTCAACCATGTTCTGCGCCTTGGCGGCCACTTCGACTGCCGGAGCATCGGACATCAAACCGGCGATGGGCAGCTCGACCAAGGCAATCTCTTCGCCATCTTTGAAAACGGTCACACCACCGCCAACTTCGCCCAGTCGGTTGGCTGCCTTCGCCATCATCTCGCGGTCGGTGCCGACCACGATCATATGGTGGCTGTCATGCGCCACTGTCGAAGCCATCGCCATTTTCCCTTTGTAGCCAAAGCCAGACACAAAGCCGTTGGTCACGCCGCCGGTGCCAAGGTGGCGCTCCACCAAAGCGATCTGACAGACATCCTGTGCGAGATCACCTTCCACCACGCCGTCGACCACGGAAAGCTCCGCGGTCAGCGCCTTGGTTGGGGCTTGGTTCTCGATCACGCCAATCACATTTGCTGTAACTTGGGACGCACCATCCGGAGCGCTGACTACAAAGTCTTCCGCGCCGCGCGCACGGCCAAGGTTCACAGTCTGGCGCGCATGCGCAGGCCAATCATAATGCGGGCAATCCACAAGCATTTCCCCCGCCTTGGCAACCGTCACGCCCCGCGCGATCACATGTTCAATCGGCAGCGTCTTCAGATCGCTTGTCAGGATTACATCCGCCCGTCTTCCGGGTGCAATAGAGCCTAAATCACGTTCCAAGCCAAAGTGTGTGGCAGTGTTGATCGTGGCCATCTGCAGCGCCACCACCGGATCACATCCACAGTCAATCGCATGGCGCACCACGCGGTTCATATGCCCGTCATTCACCAGAGTACCGGAATGACAATCATCGGTACACAGAATGAAGCTGCGCGGATCCAAACCCTTCTCGGTCACTGCCGTGATCTGGGTCTCAACATCATACCAGGCACTGCCGAGCCGCATCATAATGCGCATGCCCTGACGCACCCGCGCAATCGCATCCGCCTCGCAGGTGCCTTCGTGATCATCCGCAGGTCCACCCGCCGCATAGGCATTGAAATCTTTGCCCAGATCAGGCGAGGCATAATGCCCCCCCACGGTCTTACCCGCCTTCTGCGTGGCGGCGATCTCGGCCAGCATCTGCTGGCTGCCATTGATCACGCCCGGGAAGTTCATCATCTCCCCAAGCCCGATGATCCCCGGCCAGCTCATCGCCTCCGCCACATCATCCGGACCAATCTCATAGCCTGTGGTCTCAAGTCCAGGAGCTGAGGGCGCACAGCTTGGCATCTGCGTGAAGATGTTGATGGGCTGCATCAGAGCCTCATCATGCATCATTTTCACACCTTCAAGACCCAGCACATTGGCAATCTCATGCGGGTCGGTGAACATCGTTGTTGTGCCATGCCCGATCACCGCGCGGGCAAACTCCGCTGGCGTCAGCATCCCGCTTTCGATGTGCATGTGCCCGTCACACAGACCGGGGATCATAAAGCGCCCTTCCGCCTCAATGATCTCTGTATCTGAGCCGATACAATGGCTGGCATCCGGCCCGACATAGGCAATGCGCCCGGCGATGACCGCAATGTCATGATCCGGCAGCACTTCGCGGGTGTGCACATTCACCCACTGGCCTTTGCGAATAACGAGATCTGCAGGGGAGCGCCCTGCGGCGACGGCGACAAGCTGTGGGGCCACATCAGCCCAGCTTTGAAATTGCATATGTTCCATGGCCCAAGGTGCCACGCGTTTTCAGGAGGTTCAAGCGGCTGTCGTTTGAAGCTTTTGTAAAAGATGTTTCTCGCAAATTTTGAAAGGCTCACGCGCACTTCACATGCGCTCAAGGTGCATTTGCGACGTCGCAAATGTCTTAGACCGGCAAATTTGTGCCATGCTGAGGTGACCTTAGGGAGAGAGACATCATGGCCATCACCAACATTCGACCCAACATGGAACACTGGCAGGCACGCGTGGATCTCGCCGCCGCCTTCCGCTGGACGGCCCGCCTCAATATGCACGAAGGCGTCGCCAATCATTTCAGCCTCGCCATCAACGAGGACGGCACCCGCTTTCTGATGAACCCGAACCAGCGCCACTTCGCGCGGATCAACGCCAGTGATCTGATCGAAGTCGACGCCAATGACCCAGATGCACTGACCGGCCCTGATGCGCCAGACCCCACCGCCTGGGGCCTGCACGGCGGCATCCACCGCGCCTGCCCGCACGCGCGTTGCGTCATGCATGTGCATTCGATCTTCGCCACAGTGCTGGCCAGCCTGGCCGACTCCCGCCTGCCCCCGATCGACCAGAACTGCGCCACCTTCTTCAACCGCTATGTGATTGATGATGGCTATGGCGGTCTGGCCTTTGAGGACGAAGGCGCACGCTGTGCCGCGCTTCTGACCGACCCCAAACAGAAGGTCATGATCATGGGCAACCACGGTGTCCTGGTGATTGGCGACACGGTCGCAGACACCTTCAACAGGCTCTATTATTTCGAACGCGCCGCCGAAACCTACATCCGCGCGCTGCAAACCGGCCAGCCATTGCGAGTGCTGTCTGACGAGATCGCTGAGAAAACCGCGCAGGAGCTTGAAGCCTACCCGGAGCAGGATGTGCGCCACCTGCAGGAACTCAAAGCCATTCTGGACGGAGAGGGCGATCCCTACGCCACCTGAACCTCGCCAAGATCAAAGGGAGCCAGCGCCATGCCACATGACTACACCACTGATGATGAAGCCCAACGCTGGCACTACCGCCCGCCACAGCCGGTGCGCCTGAACCCGCTGTTTGAATGGCCCCCGAAACCACGCGCCATCCTGCAATGGTACCGCGGCGCATGGCTCATGCTCACCGCGCTCACGGTGCCCTTCCTGATCGCCGTGCTCATCTATGTGATGGTTCTGCCACCGCTCGCGGATATGGCACAGTTCCATTGGTCCTGGGTGCTCACCGTCTGGCTCATGAATGTCGTCCCTCAAACCGTGGTCGCGGGCGGACTGCATTGGTGGCTCTACATGCGCAAAGGCCAGGGCATGCGCAAAAAATTCGACAAGCGCGACCTCACCCGCAAAAACGGCACCTTTACTTTCAACAATCAGGTGCTCGACAACATCTGGTGGACATTGGGCAGCGCCATGACCATCGCCACCCTGTACCAGTGCCTGATTTTCTGGGTCATGGCCAATGGATGGGTGCCAACCCTCAGCTTCGCCCAGGCCCCAGTGCTCTTTGTGCTCTGGCTCGCGCTGATCCCCATGTGGTCCGGCCTGCACTTTTATTGGGTCCACAGGCTCGAGCATCATCCCAAGCTCTACAAACACGTGCATGCGGTGCACCACCGCAATGTCAACGTCGGCCCATGGTCCGGCATTTCCAATCACTGGTATGAAAACAGTCTCTATTTCACCACATATTTTATTCACCTGATCATTCCATCAGGCCCCCTGCACCTGCTTTTTCACAGCTATTTTCAGCAAATCAGCCCGGTGTTTTCCCATTGCGGCTTTGAAAAGCTGATCGCCAAAGACGCCGAAGTCGCCAAATCCGGAGACTTCTTTCATCAGCTGCACCACCGCTATTTTGAATGCAACTACGGCACCTCTGAGATCCCGTTTGATAAGTGGTTTGGCACCTTCCATGACGGCTCCGCCGAAGGCACCCGCCGCACGCGTGCCCACAAGAAGCAGATGTACACGCGGTAATCAGCTGCTTTGGCGCACCGCGCGCGGCGTTGTGCCAAAGGTCTCTTTGAACGCCCGCGTCATGGCGGCAGGAGTCTGATAACCCGCGCGCAGGGCGATTTCAGCCACGCTCAGGTCTGTCTCTGCCACAAGCTTGCGCGCCAGATTGAGCCGCATACGCCGATACACCGTTGTCGGTGGCGCGCCCAATTCTGCACGCATCCGGCTCTCAAGTGTCTTCTGTGTGGCTCCAGCGCGCGCCGCCACCTGCCCGATGCTGAGCGGCACTTCCAGATGCTCCTGCATGACCCCCAGCGCGCGGCTCACCAACCGCCCCGCCGGGCTGGCACCCCCGCTGTGAGAGCGCGCGCTGTCGCGCGTCATGAACAGCTGCGCGACCTCCAGCGCCAAGGCCTGTCCATGCGCCTGCCCAATCAAATGCAACACCAAATCAAACGCCGCCATCGCCCCCGAACAGGTGATGCGATTGCCGTCGACCACAAACCGCTCGCGCAACACCTCAACGTCTGGAAACCGCTCCGCAAAGGGCGTCAGCTCTTCCCAGTGGATCGTGGCACGCCGCCCCTCCAGCAGCCCGGCCTCCGCCAGCAGCCAACTGCCCGTGTCCATGGCCGTGATGACCGGAAAGCGTTTGTCCGCCGCCCTCAAAGCTGCCTGTGTGGCCCACCCACCGAGATCCCGAAACCCGTAAGAGGGCATCACAATCAACATATCCCCCGTGGCCTCTGCGATACGCCCATGCGGCGCAACAGACAGGCCAGAGGAGCTCTCCACCGGCTCCCCTTCCAGAGAGAAAAACTGCCACAGAAACAGCGCCTTGCCGGAAAGCATATTGGCCGCACGCATAGGCTCAATCGCATTGGCAAGGCAGTGATTGGAAAATCCATCAAACAGCAGAACCCCGACCCTCTGCGCTGCGGCGTGATGATTTTCCCAAATTCGCATGATTCAGGGATATTTCTGCATGATACTCTCCGTCAAGCCAAAGGACGATTTCTGCGAAACAGGATTGGAGCGTGGCACATGCAATTTGGCCTGACCGAAGAACAGGAGATGATTGTCTCCACCGTCCGCAGCTTTGTGGAGAACGAGATCTATCCCCATGAGGCGGAGGTCGAACGCACGGGTCAGGTGCCACATGAGCTCGGCGAGGAGATCAAACAGAAGTGCATCGACCTTGGCTTTTACGCCTGCAACTTCCCTGAAGAGGTCGGCGGCGCCGGACTGTCTCATCTGGATTTCACACTGGTTGAGCGCGAACTGGGCCGCGGCTCCATGGCGCTCACCCATTTCTTTGGCCGCCCGCAAAACATCCTGATGGCCTGCAACGACGAGCAGCGCGAACGCTATCTTCTGCCCGCTGTGCGCGGCGAAAAAATGGACGCTTTGGCCATGACAGAGCCTGATGCAGGCTCCGACGTGCGCGGCATGAAGTGTCAGGCCCAGCGCGACGGAGAGGATTGGGTCATCAACGGCTCCAAACATTTCATCTCCGGCGCAGAACATGCGGATTTCTTCATCGTCTTCATCGCCACCGGCGTCGATGACACGCCCAAAGGCCCCAAAAAGCGCATCACCACCTTCCTCGTGGATCGCGGCACGCCCGGCTTTGATGTGCGCGAGGGCTACAATTCCGTCAGTCACAAGGGCTACAAAAACTACATCCTATCCTTTGATGACTGCCGCCTGCCAAATGCGCAGGTCCTTGGCGAGGTCGATGGCGGTTTTGCCGTGATGAACGAATGGCTCTACGCCACCCGTCTCACCGTTGCCGCCTTCTCCGTGGGCCGCGCCCGCCGCTGTTTTGATTATGCCTTAAACTATGCGTCTGAGCGCAAACAATTCGGCCAACCCATCGGCAAATTCCAAGGCGTCAGCTTTCAGATCGCCGATATGATCACCGAAATCGATGCTGCCGACTGGCTCACCCTTTCTGCGGCCTGGCGTCTGGACAACAACCTGCCGTCGAACCGCGAAATCGCCTCCGCCAAACTCTATGCCTCAGAGGCGCTTGCCCGTGTCACCGACACCACCCTGCAGATCTTTGGCGGCATGGGTCTGATGGATGACTTCCCAATCGAGCGTTTCTGGCGCGACGCGCGTGTGGAACGCATCTGGGATGGCACCAGCGAAATCCAGCGCCACATCATCAGCCGCGATCTTCTGCGGCCACTCGGCGCATGATGGAAAGCGTTGTGTTACCTTCGCGGCTGCGGCACAACCTCGGAAAAGATCCGAGGGGAAAGCCACATGAAACCTGTCGTCACAATCACTTATTGCGTGGGCTGCAAATGGCTTCTGCGCGCCGGCTGGATGGCGCAGGAACTGTTGCAGACATTTGGCGAAACCCTCGGCGGCGTGACCATCGCACCAGCCGAAGTGCCGGGCACCTTCAAGATCACTGTGGATGGCACGATCCTATGGGATCGCAAACGCGACGGAAGTTTCCCGGAAGCCAAAGAGCTGAAACAACGCCTGCGCGATGTGATCGAACCGGAAAGGGATCTCGGCCACTCGGATCGCTAGAGGCAACTGCTGCAGCGGGGGCCAGCCCCCGCACCCCCGGGATATTTAGAGCAAGAGGAAAGGGGGCGACGCGCGGCCACCCCCTCCAGAAAGCCCCTCTCGGGCTTCCCCTTGCACGGTCATCGGCTTCCCAGCCTGTACCGCCCCAAAAATCTGCGCAAAACTGGTTAACAAAACCTTACTTCCTCTTGCTGCAAATATCCCCGCCGGAGGCCAAAAGTCAGTGCGAGAGGGCGGTATCATGACCCGCGATCTCTCAAGGCTGATCCGCCCGAAATCTATTGCCGTGATCGGCGGCGGCGCTTGGTGTGCTGAGGTCATTCGCCAATGTGAGAACATTGGCTTCTCCGGAGATATCTGGCCGGTCCATCCCAAAGCCGAGTCTGTGTTGGGCCTGCCTGCCTACACTGAAATCGCTGCCCTCCCAGTACCACCTGACGCCACCTTCATTGGCATCAATCGCCACGCCACCATCCAAGCGGTTGCCGAGCTCGCCAGTCGCGGTGCAGGCGGCGCGGTCTGTTTTGCCTCTGGCTTTTCCGAGGCCGCGTCTGAGGACGCCACAGGAGCCAACCTTCAGGACGCGCTGATCACGGCCGCAGGCGATATGCCCATTCTTGGCCCCAACTGCTACGGGCTTATCAACGCGCTGGATGGCGCCGCGCTTTGGCCCGACCAACACGGTTGCCGCCCTGTCGACAAGGGCGTGGCCATCCTCACACAAAGCTCAAACATCGCCATCAATCTCACCAACCAGCGCCGCGGCCTGCCCATCGCCTATGTCGCCACCTGCGGAAACATGGCGCAGCTCAATCAGGCGGAAATTGCCTCTGCTTTTCTGGATGACCCACGCGTCACCGCGATTGGCCTGCATATCGAGGGTTTCACCGATCTGCGCGCCTGGGAGACCTTTGCGCACAAGGCCTATAAAAAAGACGTCCCCGTCGTCGCCCTCAAAGTGGGGGCCAGCGACGAAGCACAGGCTGCAACCATCTCCCACACCGCTTCCTTGGCCGGAAGTGACGCCGGCGCACGCGCTTTGTTGTCGCGCCTTGGCTTTGCCCGTGTGACAGAGCTTCCCGTGTTTCTCGAAACCCTCAAGCTCCTGCATATGGTCGGCGTACCGAAAGGGCGCAACATTGCCTCGATCAGCTGTTCGGGCGGCGAGGCCAGCCTGATGGCCGACACCGCGCTTGGCACAAATCTGCGCTTCGCCCCGCTCACGCAAAGCCAAATCCAAGAGCTGCGCGATGTGCTTGGCCCCATGGTCGCGCTCGCCAATCCACTGGACTATCACACCTACATCTGGCGCGACGAAGCGGCGATGACACGCGCCTGGGCCGCGATGATGGCACCCGACACCGCCATGACGTTCACAGTGGTCGACTACCCGCATGAAAACCGCACGGATTGGGACTGCGCAACCGCAGCAGCCATTGGCGCACGCAAACGCACAGGATGTCCCATCTCCGTGGTCGCAAGCCTGCCGGAACTCATGCCCCCTGACGTGGCAAATGAGCTGATTTCAGGTAAAGTAGTGCCTTTTTTTGGCCTGCACGAAGCGCTCGCAGCAACAGATGCGGCGGCCAGCATAACTGCCCCAGAACCCCTCCCTCTCGCACTGCCAGGCGCACCATCAAATGCCACCGTGCTCAGTGAAGTGGAAGCAAAGCGCGCACTCACCGAACTTGGGCTGGATATCCCGGCGCACCAATCAGGCGCCCGCGAGGAAACTGGCAATCTCGCCAAGCTTGCGGAAAACCTCTCGGCCCCTCTCGTGCTTAAAGGTCAGGGCATCGCCCATAAAACCGAAGCCGGGGCAGTCAAACTCAATCTGACACCGGAAGATCTCGATGCAGCGGCCGCTGCCATGCCAAGTGATCACTTCCTGATCGAAGAGATGATCGATGGCGGGGTGGCTGAGCTTTTGATCGGCATCACTCGTGATCCGGCACATGGCTTTGTGCTCACACTGGCAGCAGGCGGCGTACTCACGGAACTGATGGAAGACAGCGTATCACTTCTCGTTCCAGCAAACCGAGATCACCTATATCAGTCTCTAATGCAGCTGAAATCGGCCAAATTACTCACTGGCTATCGTGGAGGCGATGCTGCGAACATAGACGCCATTCTCGACGCAACAGAGGCGCTTCAAGCCTATGTCCTTGCCAACGCTTCCACCTTGGAAGAGGTTGAAATCAACCCGCTGATCTGCACGCCCACACGTTCTGTGGCTGCAGATGCGCTGATACGAAAGGAGATGTCATGACCGACAGTCCCGTAAAAACCCGGCGCGACGGCGCCATCCTTGAGGTCACCCTGGACCGCCCCAAAGCCAACGCCATCAACCTTGTCACCAGCCGGATCATGGGCGAGGTGTTCCGCGACTTTCGCGATGATCCCGACCTGCGCGTGGCCATTCTCACCGGCGGAGGCGAGAAATTCTTCTGCCCTGGTTGGGACCTGAAAGCCGCCGCAGACGGCGACGCGGTGGATGGTGACTACGGCGTTGGAGGCTTTGGTGGCTTGCAAGAGCTGCGCGATATGAACAAACCAGTGATTGCCGCCGTGAACGGCATCGCCTGCGGCGGCGGACTGGAGCTCGCTTTGTCCGCCGACATCATCATCGCGGCCGACCACGCCTCCTTTGCGCTGCCCGAAATCCGCTCCGGCACTGTTGCGGATGCGGCCTCCGTAAAGCTGCCCAAACGCATCCCGTATCACATCGCCATGGAGCTCCTTCTAACAGGGCGCTGGTTTGATGCCGAAGAGGCGCACCGCTGGGGGCTCGTGAATGAAATTGTGCCGGCTGCAACCCTGATGGAGCGCGCATGGGAGCAGGCCCGCCTGCTCGCCTCCGGCCCACCGCTGGTCTATGCCGCGATCAAGGAGATCGTGCGAGACGCGGAGGATGCCAAATTCCAGGACGCGATGAACCGCATCACCCAGCGCCAGCTGCGCAGCGTTGATGTGCTTTACGACAGCGAGGATCAGCTCGAAGGCGCCCGTGCCTTTGCCGAAAAACGTGACCCTGTCTGGAAGGGCAAATGAGCAGACCGGACATCCATGATCTCGCGCGGTTTCTGCCCCGTCAGGCAGCGACCCACACGCGGGCTTTGGCCGAGCTCACCGCCGGTCGCAAAGCCACCCATTGGATCTGGTGGGAAATGCCGCAGCTGCGCACTCTGGGTCGTTCACAACGCGCCCATGACTACGGTCTGGCAGATCTCACTGAGGCCACCGCCTACCTCAACCACCCGCTGTTGGGCCCCGGCCTCATCGAGATGTGCAACGCCCTGCTCCGGCACCGTACCACACCCATCGTCGACATATTGGGGCCGGTGGACGCGCTCAAGGTCCGCAGCACGGCGACGCTCTTTGCTTCCATCGACAATGCCGACCCGGCGTTTGCCGAAGTGCTCACGATGTTCTACGGCGGGCAAAAATGCCCCGAAACCGAGGCTCATATTCAGCGCTTTCGAAACAACGCTACATAACCCGTATCATCCTTATGTGCGCCGGTGGCATGCGCCCGTAAAACCGTATCTCCGGCAAACGCAGGTCCACTATCTGCCCTGCAAGGGCGTCTAGTTTTTGCGCAAATCCGCATGTCTCAAAATGCGCCCCATTGATCGACAACGCCAAAAGCCCACCTGCCCGCGTAACCCGCAACAGCTCATCCAGAGCGTCAGGTCCCACATGACCATTTGTAAAAGTGCCGGAGCTGACAATCCCGTCATACTGACCGTCTGAAACCGGCAAACCGAGGGTCACATCTGCGGCAAATAGGCTGGAATAGACTCTCTTTTTCTGTGCGACCTCCAACATTTCAGGCGAAATATCGGTGCCATCAACCAGCATCACCCCAAGCGCTGCGAGCGCCTGGCCACACAGCCCAGTTCCGGCACCAATATCCAATACGGCCCCACCTCCGCCTGCGTCGACAAACTGCTCCGCCACTTTTTTGGGCAGCACATAATCAGATGCCTCAGCAAACCCCGCGTCGTAGGTTTCCGCCCATGCGGCATAGAGGCGTCGGGAATCCTCCGGCGTTATAAGCGCATAGGCCGCGTCCAGATAAGGTTTCGATTTTGCACACATGCGTTATCTCACCCCATCATCATACCTAAAATCAACCCCGCCCCCTTGCCCCTCCTGACAGGGAAAGGCACTGTGCCTTCATGAGCAAAACCCTCCTCTCCCTAGGTCACGGATACTCCGCCCAGGCACTGGCAAAGCGTTTGCTGCCCCAGGGTTGGACCATCCTTGGCACCCACCGCGACCCGGATCAGGCTGACAAGCTGCGCGCCCAAGGGGTCACCCCTCTGCATTGGCCGATCAATTTTGACGAGGCGCTGCAGAACGTCACCCATGTTCTCAGCTCGATCCGTCCGGATGATGACGGTGATCCGGTGCTGCAGATTGGCCGCGACGCGCTTCAGGCGGCTGCGCCACGGCTGCTATGGGTTGGCTACCTCTCCACCACGGGGGTTTACGGCGATATGGATGGCGGCTGGGTGGACGAAGAGACCCCGCTTGATCCCGGCGGCATCCGAGGTCAGATGCGTGTGAAAGCAGAGGCCGAATGGTCCTCTGTGCCAGATCTGCCGCTGCATATTTTCCGCCTTGCGGGCATCTACGGTCCCGGCCGCGGCCCGTTTGCAAAACTCCGCCGCGGCACCGCGCGCCGGATCATCAAGAAAAATCAGGTGTTTTCCCGCGCCCATGTGGACGACATCGCACGGGTTCTTGAGGCGTCAATGCTGGCCCCAAATCCGGGGCGCATCTACAATGTCTGTGACGACACCCCCGCCCCGCCACAGGACATTCTCGCCTACGCCGCCGAATTGCTCGGCATGGATCCGCCCCCGGAAATCCCGTTTGAAGAAGCCGATATGAGCCCGATGGCGCGCAGCTTTTATTCAGACAGCAAACGCGTGCGCAACACGCGCATCAAAGAAGAACTCGGCGTTGCGTTGAAATACCCCAACTACCGGGATGCGCTCAAAGCCATGCTGGAAGAAGAGCAACGCTAACGCGCTAGGCGAAGCGACAAACTCAGAGCGTCACCCGGCTCCATTCCCGGACCCAACGCGCTAATGTCTTCTCATTCGGAAAATATCCCGGGGTGGCCACCGTTTGCGGTGGCAGGGGCAGCGCCCCTATCCGCCCTTTGCCTCAGAGCCTCAGGCCCGCTTGCTGTCCAGCGACGCCACACCCAGCACATCCAGCACTTTGGCCTCAATGTGCTCTGCATTCATCGCAGCGATGTCATACATCGTCTTTGGGCTCGCCTGATCGATGAAAATATCCGGCAGCACCATGGAGCGGTACTTCAACCCCTCATCAAACACGCCTTCCTCGGCCAAAAGCTGCGCCACATGGCTGCCAAAGCCACCCACTGCGCCCTCTTCGATGGTGATCAGCGCTTCATGCTTGGACGCCAGCTCCAGGATCAGCGCCTTATCAAGCGGCTTGGCAAACCGCGCATCCGCGATGGTCGGCGTGATACCTTTGGCCGAAAGTGCCTCGGCGGCTTTCTTGGCCTCTTCCAGACGCGTGCCAAAGCACAGAAGCGCCACCCGGCTGCCCTCCTGCACCATCCGGCCTTTGCCGATCTCTAGAATCTCGCCGCGCTCCGGCACATCCACACCCACGCCTTCACCGCGCGGATAGCGGAAGGCAATCGGCCCCTCGTCATGCGCCGCAGCCGTGGCCACCATATGTTTCAGCTCCGCCTCATCCGCCGCAGCCATCACCACCATGCCCGGCAGGTTTGCCATAAAGGCCACGTCAAAGCTGCCCGCATGTGTCGCCCCGTCCGCGCCGACCAGCCCGGCACGGTCAATCGCAAAGCGCACCGGAAGCCGCTGAATCGCCACATCATGCACAACCTGATCATAGCCGCGCTGCAGGAAAGTCGAGTACATCGCACAGAACGGCTTCATCCCGCCCGCCGCCAGAGCCGCGGAAAAAGTCACCCCGTGCTGCTCGGCAATCGCCACATCAAAACAGCGGCTGGGATAGCGCTCGGCAAAAAGGTTCAACCCGGTGCCATCCGGCATCGCGGCGGTCACCGCACAAATCCGGCTGTCCTCTGCGGCCTCCTGCACCAGCGCTTCGCCAAAGACCGAGGTATAACTCGGCGCATTGGACGGCGCTTTGAACTGCTTGCCGGTCACCACGTCAAATTTCGCCGTGGCATGGCCTTTGTCGCGCGCGGCCTCCGCCGGGGCATAGCCTTTGCCCTTCTTGGTGATCACATGCAGCATCACCGGCCCGGTCGCCCGCTGGCGCAAGGTCCGCAGGAGCGGCAGCAGCTGGCCCAGGTCATGGCCATCAATCGGCCCCACATAGCTGAAACCGAGCTGTTCAAACAACGTGCCGCCCACAGCCATGCCCTTCAGCATATCCTTGGCGCGTTTCGCCCCTTCGCGGAACGGCTCCGGCAACAGGCTAACAGCCCCTTTGGCGGCGGATTTGAATTCCTGAAACGGCTCCCCCGCATAGAGGCGTGAAAGATATTCGCTCATCGCCCCCACAGGCGGCGCAATCGACATGTCATTGTCGTTCAGCACCACAAACATCCGCTTGCCCAGATGGCCTGCGTTGTTCATCGCCTCATAAGCCATGCCCGCCGTGATCGAGCCATCGCCAATCACCGCAATCGCATCGCCAAGTCCGCCGTCACATTGCCCGCCAAGATCACGCGCCGTGGCAAAGCCCAGCGCGGCGGAAATCGATGTGGAGGAATGCGCCGCACCAAAGGGGTCATAGACGCTCTCGCTGCGCTTGGTGAAGCCAGACAGGCCGTCTTGTTGACGCAGGGTGCGAATGCGGTCCCGCCGCCCCGTCAAGATCTTATGCGGATAGCACTGGTGGCCCACATCCCAAATGATCTTGTCACGTGGTGTCTCAAACACCGAATGCAGCGCAACGGTCAGCTCCACAACACCAAGACCCGCACCAAGGTGCCCACCGGTCTCACTGACCGCAGAGATGGTCTCCGCTCGCAGCTCATGGGCCAGCGCCGTCAACTCGCTGTCAGAAAACCGTTTCAGGTCTTCCGGATGGGTGACCTGATCCAGGAGTGGCGTCTGGGGTCTGGCTGACATGGGGCGTTCTCCGCTTAGCTGTCCCGCGAGATAACGAAGCGCGCCGCCTCCCGCAAGGCATCAGCATCCTTACCATAGGAGGAAAGCGCGTCACAGGCATCTGCCACAAGGTCGCGGGCGCGCGCTTTGGCGCCTTCCAGACCCAGAAGCGAAACAAAGGTCGCCTTACCAGCCTCCGCATCTTTGCCAACCGCCTTGCCAACTTTGGCCGCGTCGCCTTCCACGTCCAGAATGTCATCGGCAATCTGAAACGCCAACCCAAGGTCGGTGGCATAGCGCATCAGCGGCGCGGTCTCCGCCTGCGCCATCACCGCCCCTGCGGTGGCGGACCAGGCAATCAACGCACCGGTCTTACCGGCCTGCAATCGGGTGATCTCTTCAAGCGTCAGAGGCGCAGGTGCCGTTTCAGCCGCAATATCAAGCGCCTGCCCCAAAACCATCCCCTGCGCGCCCGCAGCGCGGGCCAGCGTCACGGTCAGCTCTGCGCGCACCACGGCCTCCGGGTGGCATTCCTGCCGGCTCACACATTCAAAGCCAAGCGTCTGCAGCGCGTCTCCCGCCAGAACAGCAGTGCACTCATCCCATTTTACATGGGTGGTTGGCAGCCCCCGGCGCATGTCGTCATCATCCATGCAGGGCAGATCATCATGCACAAGCGAATAGGCATGGATCGCCTCAATCGCCGCGGCAGGCCAAATCGCGTGCTCGGCAGCCACACCATGCAGGCGCGCGCTTTCCAGCACCAGAAACGCCCGCAGCCGCTTTCCGCCCGCGCTGGCATAGCGCATGGCCTGCACCACCGGCAAATCGCCCAGAGGCGCCATCACATGCTGCAAATGGGCCTCAACCTGCTGGGCGGCCTCTCTCAATCTGGTCTCAAACACGATCCGGCGAGTCCTTTATCAAAGGCGCAGCGGCCTCACATCCCCTCAACCGGGGTCAACCCGGCCGGATTTCCGTTGCCATCCAGGGTGATCGCCGCCACCTTTTCCTCAGCCTCTTTGAGCTTGGCCTCACAACGCGCCTTCAGCGTCGCGCCACGCTCATAAAGGGCAATGGATTTCTCCAGCTCCACGTCGCCGCGTTCCAGCTGGCCCACAACCTGCTCCAGCTCCCGCATGGCCGCTTCAAAGCTCATCTCTTCCACAGGCGTGTCACTCATCCGGCTCTCTCCATCAAAACGCTGACATGTGCGGCCACCGAAGCCGCAAGCGCGTTCAGATCATATCCCCCTTCCAAAGTCGAGACCACCCGACCTTCGGCATGTTGATCCGCCACATCACAGAGCCGCTCTGTCAGCCAGGCAAAGTCGTCTTCCCGCCAATTGAGCTGCGCCAGAGGATCGTCGGCATGGGCATCAAAGCCTGCCGAAATGATCACCAGCTCGGGCTCAAACCGCGCCAGCGCGGGAAACACCTCCGCTTCGTAGGTGGCGCGCATCAACCGTCCGTCGCTGTGTGGCGGCAACGGCAGGTTCATCACATTGTTATGTCCGCCGGTCTCTTCCGGCATACCCGTTCCGGGCCAAAGCGGGTTCTGATGGCTGCCGACAAACAGGCTGCGGGCCTCGTTCCACAACAGATCCTGCGTGCCATTGCCGTGGTGGACGTCAAAATCCACCACCGCCACACGGCTCAGCCCATGGCGCTCCAGCGCATGTTTCGCCGCGATGGCCGCATTGCCAAAGAGGCAAAACCCCATGGGTGTGGATGTCTCCGCATGATGCCCCGGTGGACGACAGGCCACAAAGGCATTGCCCACTTCTCCCGCAAGCACCGCATCCACCGCAGCAATGCAGCCGCCAACCGCATGGCGCGCCGCTGCCAGCGACCCCGGCGACATATGCGTATCAGCGTCCAACGCCACAGTACCGTTTGCTGGGGCAGCCGCCGCAATGGCATCAAGATGTGTTTGGGGATGGCACAGCAGAATATCATCATCGCTGCAGGCAGGTGCGTCCCGACGATCCAGCGCCGCAAAACTCGACCCCTTCAGCGCCGCCTTGATGTGCTCAATACGCGCCACCTGTTCGGGATGCCCGCTTGGCGTCATATGCTCTAACGAACTCTCGTGACCAAAAAGCGCTGTTGTCATCGCTGCCCCCTTCCTCTTGCTCTAAATATCCCCGCCGGAGGCCTAAAATCTGATGCCCAATCGCCTCAATCTGGCGCCAGCATATACCCCGCACCGCGCACCGTCTGCAGATAGCGAGGCTGTTTTGGGTCTTCTTCAATCTTGCGCCGCAACCGGGTGATCTGCACATCCACCGCCCGCTCCTGCGCCTGACCTTTGTCGCGGCCAAGCTCTTCTACCAGCGTGCCCCGGCTGATCGGCTCGCCAGGCGTTTTGGAGAATATGCGCATCAACTGGCTTTCGGTGGCTGTCAGGCGCACAGGCTCTTCGCCCTGCCACATCTCCCCGCGATCAATGTCATAGCGGATGTCGCCCAGATGCAGCACCTTGGGCACCGTCGCCGCCTCATCGACTTCCGGCATGCGCCGCAAAATCGCGTTGATGCGCAGCAACAGCTCTTTGGGTTCAAAGGGCTTGGCCAGATAATCATCCGCGCCTGCTTCCAGACCGGCGATCCGGTCTTCTGTCTCACCCTTCGCGGTCAGCAGCAGCACAGGGGTTTCGGAGTCTTCGCGGATGCTGCGCGTCAGGCTCACGCCATCCTCGCCCGGCATCATCACATCCAGCACAAGCAGGTCAAAATCCAGCCCCGACAAAATGCGGCGCGCATGATTTGCGTCCCGCGCGGCGGTCACCAGAAATCCGTGCCGCATCAAAAATTTACGTAGCAAGGTGCGGATGCGCTCATCGTCATCCACAATCAGCAAATGCGGGGCAATGTCATTCATGCTCTGGTTTCCTCATTGGCCCAATTATTGACCAGTTTCCCGCAACGACAAATACTGCCGACGCAGCTCGCCGTCCATCATCGACTCAAGCACACGGCGGAACCCCGCGACTGCCTCCGGTCCGGCATCGCGAAACGCGCTGCGCATGCGGGTGCGCTGGGAGTCCGACAGACGGTTCTCCAAGGCTACACCAGCCTCGGTTAAATAGAGGTTGCGCTCACGCCGGTCAGAGGTACCCACTCGGCTTTCCACAAGCCCGTCCTCGATCAGGGTGCGCAACACACGGTTGAGTGACTGTTTGGTCACCCCAAGCATCGCCAGCAGGTTAGTCACCGTGGTGCCCGGCGCGCGGTTGATAAAATGGATCGCCCGATGATGCGCCCGCCCGTAGGCCATGCTCTCCAGAATACGGTCCGGATCCGCGGTAAAACCGCGATAGGCGAAATACATCGCCTCAATGCCCTGACGCAGCTGCTCGTCGGTGAGATAGAGCAAGCTTTCGCTGCGTATGCCCTCGCCCATGATACCTCCTGAGATCACAATTGACCGCTTTGCCCGTCACAATACGTCAGCTTTGTTGACACTCCAAGTCCTAACTGATAGCGAATCGCAGGATTTGCGCAACTTTATGACCGGACCGGACATTTACGGCGCAACAAATGAAAACTGAGATGAGCTCTGAAAGGCGAAAGGAACGACCATGGCGGGTGCATATGACGATCGTGACGGCGTCATCTGGATGGATGGCGAATTTGTGGACTGGCGCGAGGCCAAGGTCCACGTCCTGAGCCACGCGCTGCATTACGCCAGCTCCGTGTTTGAGGGCGAGCGCGCCTACAACGGCAAAATCTTCAAAAGCCACGAACACAACCTACGCCTGTTTAAAAGCGCTGAAGCGCTGGACATGCCGATGCCACTCTCCCTTGAGGAGCTGGAAGCGGCGAAGCTGGAAACCCTGAAGAAGTCCGGCCTGCAAGACGCCTATGTGCGCGTGGTTGTGTGGCGCGGCTCCGGTGACGACATGGGTGTCGCCTCTGCGGCCAACCCGGTGCGCGTGGCCATCGCGGTTTGGCCATGGGGCGCTTACTACGGCGACGCCAAGATGCAGGGCGCCAAGCTCGACATCGCAGAGTGGAAACGCCCCAGCCCGGAAACCATTCCGGTACACGCCAAGGCCGCAGGTCTCTACATGATCTGCACCATCTCCAAGCACAAAGCCGAAGCCAAGGGCTGCTCTGACGCGCTCTTCATGGATTACCGCGGCTATGTTGCAGAGGCGACCGGCGCCAACATCTTCTTTGTGAAAGACGGCGAAGTGCACACACCGACGCCTGATTGCTTCCTCAACGGCATCACCCGTCAGACCGTGATCGGCATGCTGAAAGACAAAGGCATCAACGTGATCGAACGTCACATCATGCCTGAAGAACTGGCCGACTTTGAGCAGTGCTGGCTGACCGGCACCGCCGCCGAAGTGACCCCGGTGGGCCAGATTGGCGATTACACCTTTGAGGTTGGCGACATCACCCGCGACATCGCGGAATCCTACGAAAAGCTTGTTCGCTCCTGAGGCGAAACAATCTGCGAAATGATCAGGGGCCTGCGGGCCTCTGATTTGTTTTGGGGCTCTGCCTTGCCATCCCAGAGCCTCCGGTCCAGTGTAGCCGCACCTTACGTCAGCGTCGGACATCCCCATGAACCCTCTCAAAGGCATCGCCCTGAAAATCTGCGCCATCGCGCTGTTTTCCGTCATGGCCGCGCTGATCAAAGCCACCGCCTCTGATGTCCCCGCTGGCCAAGCGGTGTTTTTCCGCTCCTTCTTTGCACTCTTCGTGATTTTTGGCTGGCTGATCTATCGGGGCGAGATGCCTCAGGGCCTGCGCGTCAAAAACGGCATGGGCCATGTCTGGCGCGGGGTGATCGGCACCACCTCCATGGGGATGAACTTTGCCGCCCTCGGCCTTTTACCGCTGCCCGAAGTCACCGCCATCGGCTTCGCCGCCCCGCTGCTCACAGTGATTTTTGCCGCCATGTTCCTGGGTGAAGAGGTCCGCGCTTTCCGACTGTCCGCGGTCGGTCTGGGCCTTGTGGGGGTGACCATCGTCCTCTGGCCCCGCATCACCATCTTTGACGAAAGCCAGGCCGCGACGCTGGCCACGTTGGGGGTCATGCTGGTGCTCGGCTCTGCCGCCTTCCGCGCGCTTGCCCAGATCCACATCCGCAAACTTGTGCAGACCGACCAGACCTCGGCGATTGTGTTTTACTTCTCACTCACGGCGACCTGCCTGTCCCTGCTCACGCTGCCCTTTGGCTGGGTGATCCCCACATGGGAGCAGGCCATCATGCTTACGGTTGCAGGCCTCATCGGCGGTTTTGCACAAATCCTGCTCACCTCCTGCTACCGCTTTGCCCCCGCCTCCGTGGTGGCCCCGTTTGACTATGTTGCCATGCTGTTTGCCCTGCTCATCGGCTACGTCTGGTTTGCCGAAGTGCCCACACCGCAGATGCTGATTGGCGCGGCTGTGGTGATCCTAGCAGGCTTCCTGATCATCTGGCGGGAGCGCCAGCTTGGCCTCAAGCGCGGCAAAGCGCGCCCCGGCATCACACCACAGGGATAACCAAGCCTATCAACAAAACTGCCTTGGTAAGCTCCACGTCCAGTGGATCACCCCGCGAACGGCCGCGGGCTCAGCTCCAGCTGTCTGGCAGAACGATGCCCAGCTCACTCGCCAGAACAGCTGCATAGCGGCGCATATTGGCAACACGCTCCTTAGCGATGGCTTTGCCTGCCTGGGTCAACATGTCTTCCGGCAAACGGAACAGCTTCACCGGCCAATGATCCAGCGCAAAAGCGCCATCATCCAAGTCCCGCGATGTGGCAAACGGATCCTGAGGATCATAAAGCGGCGTGCCCAAAGCTCCGCTCACCGCAAAGGTGCGGGCAATCCCGATCATGCCCAGCGCATCCAGCCTGTCCGCATCCCGCAATATCCGGGCCTCTTTGGATTTGGGCGCAAGGCCGGCTGAAAAGCTATGCGCAGCAATCGCGTGCTGCGTGGCGGCAACCTGATGATTGTCAAACCCCAATTCGCGCAGAACCGGCGCGGCAGCCGCAGCCGCCAATGTGCTGGCCTTGGATCGGTTCGGGGCGTTTTTGGGCAGGTTCACCAGATCATGCAGATAGGCAGCACCCAGAAGGATTTTCAGATCCACTTCGCCTTCGGAACGGGCCAGCCGCTGCGCATTGGACCAGACACGATCCAGATGCGCCAGATCATGGCCGCTGTCCTGTGCCATGCGCTCTGCGGCGACGTCTCGCAGCGCCGTTCTCAGCTCCTGCAATTCCGTCCCGTCCAGCATCAGCCAATCTTACCCTGATTTTCTCCGACCTGACCACGATGCAGCAGCAGGTGATCCAGAATCACACAGGCCATCATCGCCTCGCCCACCGGCACCGCGCGAATGCCCACACAGGGATCGTGCCGCCCTTTGGTGATCACTTCGGTCGGGCTGCCATCTTTGCGGATCGACTTGCGCGGAGTGAGGATAGAGCTTGTCGGTTTAACCGCAAAACGCACCACAACGTCCTGACCCGTGGAAATCCCACCCAGAATGCCGCCCGCATGGTTGGAGGAGAACACAGGCTGACCATCATTGCCCATGAAAATCTCATCCGCATTTTCCGAACCTTTCAGCCCGGCGGCGGCCATGCCTTCACCGATCTCCACGCCTTTGACGGCGTTGATCGACATCATCGCGGCGGCCAGATCTGTGTCGAGCTTGCTGTAAATCGGCGCACCGATCCCGGCAGGCACATTGCGCGCCACCACCTCGATCACGCCGCCGACACTGTCGTGCTCCTTGCGCAGCGCCTGCAGGTAGTCTTCCCACTCCTGCGCCACATCAGCTGACTGCGGAATCCAGAAATCATTGCGGTCAATCGCATCCCACTGGAAATTCTCGCGGTCGATCTCAAGCGCGCCCATCTTGGTCATGTAGCCCTTGATCTCAAGATCGGGGGCCAGCGCCTTGATCGCTTCGCGCGCGATGCCGCCAGCGGCCACACGCGCCGCTGTCTCGCGCGCGGAGCTGCGCCCGCCGCCGCGGTAGTCGCGATTGCCGTATTTCAGATGATAGGTGATGTCGGCGTGGCCCGGGCGAAACGTCTGGCTGATCTCGCCATAATCGCGGCTGCGCTGATCGGTGTTTTCAATCATCAACTGGATCGAGGTGCCTGTGGTCTTGCCCTCAAACACGCCCGACAGGATTTTCACCGCATCCGGCTCATTGCGCTGGGTGGTGTTCTTGTTCTGACCCGGGCGGCGCTTGTCCAGCCAATGCTGCAGCATCGCCTCATCCACAGGCACACCGGGAGGGCAGCCATCCACGGTCGCGCCCAGCGCCGGCCCATGGCTCTCACCCCAGGTGGTGACGCGGAAAAGGTGTCCAAAGCTATTCATCGACATGCGCAGGCTCCTGTTTGTGGCACCTTTAAACAGAATGCGCGCTATGGGGAAGGCGACTCTCGCAACCCTATCCTAAAGAAAACACTGGACCTCGATCTGATACCCGTTCGGATCGGTGCAGAAAAAGCTGTAGATGCCAAAGCGCGCCATCTCTTCCGGAGCGCCCTGCAGGGCGACTTTGGCAGATTTTAAGGTGGTATAGGCTCTATCCACGGCGGCGCGATCCTCGACCACAAGTGTGATCATGCTGCCTTCGGGCTGCACCACACGATCGCCAAAGGCCTCGCACACACCGATGCGCGCGCCGGGCGCTATTTCAAAAATCACCGCGCTGCCCGCGTCATGTGCAACCGCCAGACCCAACGTGTCGCGATAGAACGTCACACAGGGCGCAAGCGCTTCGGTATACACCCAGGTGATCTGATACTGCACGCCCTTCATTTCAGCCGCCCCACAATCCGTCCGATAAAGATCGCCACAAACATCGTGCCCACAATCGCCTGCAACCCGGTCAGCACCCGCGGCAGGCTCGCCGCCGGGGTCATCTCGCCGTACCCCACAGTCGTCATCGTGATCATCGAGAAATAGACAAACGGCGCGCGTTCATCCCCAACATCCCCCGGCAGGTTGAAAGACCCGGGATGCACCGCCTCGATCCGCCAGTAAATCACGCCCCACAGCATCGCCATCAACAGATAGCCAAACACCCCGCTGGACAGCCGCTCATATTCGGAATGCACCGGCCCGATCAGCTGCCAGAAACTGGTGAGCATCGACCCAAACAACAAAATCCCTGCCAGAATGGCCAGGCTGCCGTCCACTCTGACACCGGCAACCTCGTTTAGCACGATCAAAGCAATCCAGATCACCACCGGCACGCCCATAACAAAGCGCAGAACCGTGTTGCGTCCGGTGGCCCCGACAACGCCCAGAAAAAGCAGGCTCAGCCCCCAAAGCCCCGCAGTATCCGCCCAATGCACGCGGTCTTCAAACCCGTCCAGCAGGATCAGCGCCACCAGCAACACCAGCAGGATCGACCATCGATGGGTCTCAACAAAGCCAGTCGGGGCCGGAATATCCGTCGTTTCACTCACCTATCTGTCCTCAAATTCACGCCCCGTCTGGCCGTCTTTCCTCACCCTAGTCGCAACGTCCCGCGCAAGAAAAGCCGCTTGGCAAGCGCCGCTATGTGGTCCGTGCCCCAAGCCCGATTCAGTCCTACGCCTCAGCCCTCTGCCAACTGTCTGGTTGCGACACAACCTCTGATGGGGTTACATCGGAAAAACCTACACACAATACAATAAGTTGAGACCGGCTGGATGGACTTTCGCGCAATAGGCATGGGGCTGCTGTTTGCCCTGATCTGGTCCTCAGCCTTCACCTCCGCCCGCATTATTGTCGCCGACGCGCCGCCGCTTGCGATTTCTTCTCTGCGGTTTGCACTGGCAGGCGCAATCGGCGTGCTGATCGCCCGCGCGCTGGGGCAAAGCTGGAAGCTCACCCCCTCTCAATGGCGTGCAACCCTGATCTTTGGCCTCTGCCAGAACGCGCTGTATCTGGGTCTGAATTTCACCGCCATGACCACGGTCGAAGCCTCGCTTGCCTCCATCATCGCCTCCACCATGCCGCTCATCGTGGCGCTACTGGGCTGGTCGGTGCTGGGCGAGCGCCTGACACCCATCGCCGCCATCGGGCTGATCGTCGGCTTTGGCGGCGTGATCCTGATCATGGCCGGCCGCCTGCAACAGGGGGTGGATCTCTTTGGCGTGCTGCTCTGCGTCATCGCTGCGCTGGCCCTCGCAGTGGCCACGCTCACCGTGCGCAATGCCTCCGGCGGCGGCAATGTCCTGATGATCGTTGGCCTGCAGATGTTTGTCGGCTCCATAACGCTGTTTTTTGCATCACTGGTCTTTGAGACCTGGGCGTTCAACTGGAACCCCGTGATGATCACCGCCTTTGCCTACACCGTGCTTGTCCCCGGCTTGCTCGCCACCTGGATCTGGTTTGCGCTGGTGGGCCGCATCGGCGCCGTGAAAGCCTCTACCTTCCACTTTCTAAACCCGTTTTTCGGTGTCGCTATCGCCGCCTTTGTGCTGGGCGAGCGGCTCCAGATGACCGACATCATCGGCGTGATCGTCATCTGCGCAGGCATCCTCGCGGTGCAACTCTCCAAACAGACGAAACAAATCCACACGACCACGTGATCACCTGTCAGACGGGTTTCACATGACAGAACAGCGCCGCCTTGGCAAAAGGTGGCCATGGAATTTGTCTTTGCATATGCCGCAGGGCTGCTGACCCTGATCAACCCCTGTGTGGTGCCCGTGTTGCCGATTGTTCTGGCCACAGCCCTTCAGGCCTCCAAACACGGCCCCGCCGCGCTCGCCCTCGGGATGAGCATCAGCTTCGTGGTGCTGGGCATGCTCGTGACCACTTTTGGCTATGCCATCGGTCTGACACCGGAAACCCTGTCTCAGGCCGGTGCGGTTCTGATGATCATCTTCGGGGCCATCCTGCTGGTTCCGCGCTTCTCCATGGCGTTTTCCACCGCCACCGCCGGTGTTGCCGCCAAGGCAGACAGCGGCATGGACGCGGTGGACAATTCCACCCTGCGCGGCCAGTTCCTTGGCGGACTGCTCTTGGGGGCGGTCTGGTCCCCCTGCATTGGCCCAACATTGGGCGGCGCCATTTCTCTGGCCAGCCAAGGGGAAAACCTCGGCTTTGCGGCGCTGATCATGGTCGCTTTTGCCGCCGGTGTCTCGACCCTGATCTTGGGCCTTGGCTACGGCGCGCGCTCCACCATCGGCCGCCATCAGGCCACCATGCGCGCCATCGCCGCAAAATCCCGCCCAATCATGGGCGCCATCTTCCTTGCCACCGGCCTCGCGCTCTTCTTCAGCCTGCATCACATGATCGAAGGCTGGCTGCTCAGCATCATGCCGGCATGGCTCATCGACTTGTCTGTATCCGTTTAATCAAAGGAGTTTTCCATGCACCGCCGCACATTCCTGACCGCCGCAGCCGCGTCGCTTCTGGCGCCTTTTGCCGCCCGCGCCGCCACCGACTACACGCCAGGCCTCGTGAAACAGCACCTCGCCAAAGGAGACATCGTCTTCCTTGATTTCTCCGCAACCTGGTGCGCCACCTGCGCCACGCAAGAGCGCGTGGTCAACGAACTGATCGACGAAAACCCGGCCTATGGCGAGACCATCACCTTCATCAAGGTCGACTGGGACACCTACCGCAAGGCGGAGCTGACCAAGAGCCTCAAGATCCCGCGCCGCTCCACATTGGTGGTGCTGAAAGGCGATCAGGAGCTGGGCCGCATCGTTGCAGGCACCTCCAAATCCCAGATCAAAGGCCTGCTGGACACCGCTCTCAGCGCCGCAAACGCCTGATCTCACAAGCGCCACGCCAGCCTCGGCCATCATGACGCTGGCGTGATCCCCCTTTTCATCACCTCCATATCTCCCATATTCCAAGGGAACAAAGAGACACGCCGCTGCAAAACCGCAGCGCGGGAAGGAGAGGCCAATGACCACCTACAAACGTGATATGGATGCCATTGCAGCCCTGAATGACGAGCAATTCTGGGTCACACAGGAAAACGGCACAGAGCGCCCGGGCTCCGGCAAGCTTTTGTACAACAAAGAACCCGGCCTCTATGTGGATGTTGTCTCTGGCGAGCCGCTCTTTGTCAGCTCTGACAAATATGAAAGCGGCTGCGGCTGGCCCAGCTTCACCAAACCGGTGGAAGCGGCCTTTGTCACCGAACATCACGACGCCACCCACGGTATGATCCGCACCGAAGTGCGCTCCAAGCACGGCGACAGCCATCTGGGCCATGTGTTCCCTGACGGCCCCCGCGACCGTGGCGGGCTGCGCTACTGCATCAACTCCGCCTCTTTGCGTTTCGTGCATCGCGACGATATGGAGGCAGAGGGCTATGGCGCCTATCTCGACCAAGTAAAGGAGATCGACCAATGAGCGAACGCGCAGTACTGGCAGGCGGATGCTTCTGGGGCATGGAAGACCTGATCCGCAAGATGGATGGGGTTCTGGCGACCCGCGTGGGCTACACCGGCGGCGATGTCCCCAATGCGACCTACAAGAACCACGGCACCCATGCCGAGGCCATCGAAATCACCTTTGATCCGGCCAAGACCTCTTTCCGCAAGCTTCTGGAATTCTTCTTCCAGATCCATGACCCGACCACGGTGAACCGTCAGGGCAATGACATCGGCACCTCCTACCGCTCCGCCATCTTCTATGTGGATGACGCGCAGAAAGAGATGGCGATTGACACCATCAAGGACGTCGAAGCCTCCGGTCTCTGGCCCGGCAAAGTCGTCACCGAAGTCACCGCCGTCAGCGACTTCTGGGAAGCCGAAGAGTATCATCAGGACTATCTGGAGAAAAACAAAGGCGGCTACACCTGCCACTTCGCCCGCCCCGACTGGGTCCTGCCCAAACGCGCAGGGTAAAGTTCAGCGTAACATTCCAAGCCCCGGCCCATGCGCCGGGGCTTTTGTTTAAAACCACCGCCCCTGCGCACTCAGATAGACCTGCGCGCTGTCCCCTGCAGCAAAGTCCGTCAGCCCGCTGATCCGGTGCAACGCCGCCCGCGCGGAACTTGCGCTCACCGCTTCCATCCCCACGGCGCCAACCTCGCTCGCCACGGGCGTCGCATTGCTAGCCAGATCATCCCCATCCAGCGTCGCAGTCACCACAGGTGGCGCAGCAAAACTGGCCGGATAGCTCCAGTCAGCAGCCAGCCGATGCACCGCGTCAAAATCCAGATCCAGCGTCTGCGCACAGATCATCGTCCCATCCGCCCATTTGGTGAAAGCCCCATTGGCACCGCTCCCCTGCTCGATCACCGCCCCCGTGGGCACGCCACCGCTTTCTGACACGCTGCCCACCAGCGACCCACTGTCCCAAAGCCGCTGCCACGCGCCCCAAACACCACCATCAAGCCTACGCAGATAAAGCGCCCCACCACTCTGATCACACAACATTTGAAACCCGCCATCGGATTCTGATTTCGCCACCAAAACCGCATGCCGCCCGCTCAACCCTGTCGGCACATTGGCTGCCGTGCCCGCATTGACAGAGACTATTCCACCTGAACTTGCTGCATCCAGATCCGTCACCTCCGGCGCTGCACCGCTTCCAAGCCCAAAGCCACCCACCGTCAGCAGCCGTCCCTCAGTGGCATCCAGCGCATCCGCCTGCACCGCGCTCCCACTCAAATGCCCCGTCGCCGCCGCAACCTTGAGCGCTGTTGTCCAATTGCTCCCATCCGGCGAAACTTTGATCGACCAGTCGTTCTCCCCTGCCAGCCCCATCTCCGCATGGCCAGTCCAATTGGATTGAAACAACAGCGAGGCTGTGTCGCCAGTGGATGCCTTATTCAGCTTCAGCTGATGCCCTGCCCCGTCATGCGAAAGCAGCGTCGCCTCCGCCGCCACCGACAGCCGGTTCACCGCATCCGGCGTTGCCCCCAGCCCCAGTTGATCAAAAGACAGCCCGGTCCATTGCCCACCACGGTAAATCCGCAACGCCTGCTCCGCCTCGCCAAAGGCCCGCCAGCCCTCTTGCGGGGTCAGATACAGCCAGCCGCCATTGGCCCAGACCGCCAGCATCCCGTCCTGCCCTGCCCAATCCCCATTTGCGCCTGCCCCGAGCGCATAGCGCTCCCCTTCCGCCGGATTGGCAGGCGGCTCCACCGCATCAAAAGCCTTCACCGACAGCCCGACCAGCGCATCCAGCTGCTCTATCGCCTCATTGTGGGTGACATGCTTCTGCGCCTGCGACGGCTGAATATAAGGCATATCGAGGTTCGGGGATCTCTGGGGCATCGCGCGGTCCTTCTCAGGCAGATGTGGCCAAAACTGCCCAAACCCTGCGCAAGAGAGATCAACACTTCCTGACACCACCGCGCGCTGGTGTGCCAGACAAAGATAAACCCCGCACACCTTCAGATGTACGGGGCACTCGTTTTTGAGGTCAGCGCACCTTACAGCGCGCCGTTAAACCGATCCCGTGCCGCGCGGCCATTGTCGCTGTTTTCAAAGCACACATGCAGGCTGTGATCCTCCAGCACCACCTCATGGAACGCCAATGCCCCGGCGTGGCTTGCCAGAGTCGCCTCGGTCGCCACCAGATGCTCAAACACGTTGCGGTCAATCACCGCCGCATCAATCCGGCCCGCTGCCACTTTGCTGACGTTGCTGGCATCCGTCGGACCCGCATCCACAGTCAGCGCCCCCTCAGCCGCCATCGCATCAAACGTGGCCTCATTCACATAGCCCTGCACCACGCCAATCTTATAGGCCTTCAGATCGTCATGGCTGGCCCAGTCAAACCCGCTGTCGGTGCGATAGATGAACCCCACGGGGCTGGTGCCAAAAGACGCCGAATAGAGGCACCGGTCCCCGCCCGCATCCGCGTCAGAGCCCGCGTCATAATATTCCGGATACACACCAACCCAGGCAGGATCCTTCGCCGCCAGATTCACCGCGCGGTTCCAGGGAAACACCTGCACGGTGGCCTCATCCCCCGCCGCCGCAAAGGCGCCAATCACCGCCTCAGTGCTCGCACCGCTGCCATCCGCCATCACATAAGGCGGCCACTCCAGCGTGGTCAGTTTCCAGGCTTCCGCGTGAACCGCAGGCCCGCAAAAGCCGCAACCGCCAACGAGAATACCAGTTTCGAAGCGCGCATCGGCGTTCCTTTCCTCTTGGGTCTAATCATTGGCGCCACCGAACCACGATTTTTCTAAGAGAAAGTTACCCGCATCAGCCTCACATAAGGTGATCTAGAGGCAACGCACGCCAAAGGGCACCGACGGCCAAAGGCGCACATCTTCTGAGCGTTCCAGCCCCCTCAGCACCTCACCCTACCCGCAGCTGCTCCAGCGCCCAGCGCGCCGCATCCGCAACGGTCTCATCCGCGTCCTGCGCCAGCGGAGCGATCACCGGGCAAAACGCGGCATCCCCCGAATTGCCAATGGCGTAGAGCACATTACGCACAAAGCGGTTCCGCCCGATCCGCTTGATGGGCGAGCCCGAGAAAAACGCCCGAAACTCCTGATCCTGCAACTGCACCAACTCGGCCAGTTTCGGCGCCACCAATGCGTCGCGCGCATGGTATTTCATCTCCCGCGCGTCCTGGGCAAATTTGTTCCACGGGCAGGCCGCCAAACAGTCATCACATCCGTAAATCCGGTTGCCCAAAAGCGGGCGCAGTGCCTCATCCACCGGCCCGTGTGATTCAATGGTCAGATACGAAATACAACGCCGCGCATCGATCTGGTGCGGCGCGGGAAAGGCATTGGTCGGGCACGCATCCAGACAGGCCCGACAGGATCCACAATGATCAATTTCAGCCTTATCCGTCTCTAATTCGGCGGTTGTGAACACCGAGCCGATAAAGAACCACGAGCCCAGATCGCGGCTCACCAGATTGGTGTGCTTGCCTTGCCAGCCAAGTCCCGCCGCCTGCCCCAGCGGCTTCTCCGGCACCGGGGCCGTGTCCACAAAAACCTTCACTTCCGTCTCAGGCCCGGCTTCTGCAATCAGCCACCTCGCCAAGCGCTTCAGCCGCTTTTTGACCGTGTCGTGATAGTCCTTGTTCTGCGCATAAACCGAGATCGCCGCCCGGTCAGCCTGCCCATGCACAGCGGTCGGATCATGTTTGGGGGTATAGCTCTCCCCAAGCATGATCACAGACCGCGCCTCAGGCCAGAGCTCGCTGGGGTCACTGCGCCAATGGGTGCGCTCAGCCAGCCAGCCCATCTGCCCGTGATAGCCCTTGTCCAGAAACTTCGCGAGATCCGCGCCCACATGGCCCACCGCATCCGGACGGCACACCCGCGCCAGATCAAAGCCCATTGCATGCGCTTCGGCCTTCATCCGGTCTGTCAGCTCATGGGACATGTCAGCGCGGCTTTCTCATTCGCCAAATATCCTCGGGGTGAGGCCGTCAGGCCGAGGGGGCAAACAGCCCCCTTCTCCCGTGTCTTAGAAATCCAGATCCGCATAATGCGCCGGGGGCGGGAAACCCGGCACCTGATCCGCCAGAATCGGCCGAAATGCCGGACGCGACTTGATGGTCGCATACCAGTCTTTCACCACGGCAGAGCGGTTCCAGTCCACGTCGGAAATATAGTCCAGCGCACTCAGATGCGCAGCGGCGGCAAAATCCGCCAGCGTCATCATATCCCCGGCCAGCCAGCGGCGGTGATCAAGCAGCCAATGCATGTAGTCGAGGTGATATTTGATCGCCTTGGCCCCGGCCTTCACATTGGTGCTGTCGGGATAGCCTGTGCCCATCAGCTTGCGATTGACACGCTCATAAAGCAGCTTGGAAGTCACCTCGTGATGAAACTTGTCATCAAACCATGCCACCAGACGCCGCACCTCATAACGCCCGTCCGCATCTTTGGGCATCAGCGCGGTCTCCGGATATTTCTCTTCCAGATACTCACAGATCGCCCCGCTCTCGGCCATCATCTTGCCGTCCATCTTCAGAACCGGCACCTTGGCCGCCGGGTTGCGGCGCAGAAAATCCGGATCCTGCTCCCAGTAGCGCTCCTCGACCAGCTCCACCTCAAGCCGCTTTTCCCCCATGCAGAGGCGCACTTTTCGACAGAACGGAGACAGGGGAACGTGGAACAAACGGTTCATCAGCAAGGTCACAGTGCAATTGAATCTGATTTTGGGCTTTGATCCTCAATGCCCTGCGAAAGCGCATTTTTCAATCCGCAAAACACGCATCCCGCCCGTCTGCGCGTATGGTTGCCGCCCCATCCAGGATCGCAGCAGCCCGCTTACGCAGCCCCGCCGTGGGCTTGCTGGCAGAGCGCCCCTTCGGATTGGGCAACACCGCTGCCAGCCGCGCCGCCTGCACCGCAGTCAGATCTTCAGGGCCAACACCAAAGTAATGCCGCGCAGCGGCTTCCACGCCAAAGACACCTTCGTCAAACTCCGCCACATTGAGATAGATTTCGAGGATACGCCGCTTGCTCCAGGCCATCTCAACCAGCGGCGTCATCAAGGTCTCCAGCGATTTGCGCAGCCAGTTGCGCCCTTGCCAGAAAAAGACGTTTTTGACGGTCTGCTGGCTCAGCGTGCTGGCCCCGCGTCCCGCGCCCTCTTCGATCGCACTGCGGATCGCGCGCATGTCAAATCCCCAGTGCAGGCAGAAATTTGCATCCTCAGCCGCCACCACAGACCGGCGCATCACCGGCGCAACCTCTTCAATCGGCACCCATTGCCGATCAATGCTGCCCAGCCGCCGCTTCTCGCCAACCATGGTCCATGTAAAAGGCGGGTTCACCACCGCGTAAAGCAGCACGGACAGCACCACAAAGGCGGCGCCCCAGATCGCCAAACGCCGCAGCCAATAGCGCAGCCGTTTCCACTGGCGCTTCACCAGACCGGCATCTGACTTTTTGCTGCTCTTTTTCTTGCTCTTGGCCATGACCCTGCCACGTGTTTTACGCATAGGGAGTAGAGCTTCGGCCCCGCCCTGACAAGTCAGTCACGCAATGCTTTGCCAAGCGCCGCCTATGGCGAGCAGGCCCAGGCCCGCACCTCACAGCCCGCACCGTAGTTCTGACAGAAGGCCAGCGCCACATCCTCGGCGGCCATGCGCGAATGGCTTTCGCCAAAACCCCATTGGTCGCGATCACCCTGCGCCATCGCTCCGCAGCCGTTGAAAAAGGTCTTCACCGTGTCGCAGTTGTCACCACAGATCGCCTGCACCCGCTCTCGCGCCATATCCTCGGAATACTGGCTATAGGCATAGCCACGCGCGCCTTCTGGTCCGACTCCCACAGCCCCCCAACAGCGCGCAAAGCCACATTGCTGCGCCTCAACTGGGGCCGTGCAGGCCAAACTTGCGATCATCAGCGACAGAACACCCCATGGTTTCATAATGCGTCACCTCCATCTTCAACGGTGGCGCGACATTCTGTGCACGCGGGACTTACTGGGCCACCTTAGGCCTCATGCGGTAAAGATTTGGTAAGGCGTGATCTCCCAGCACACATGCCTGAAGGCCGGGTGCAGGCTTTGTCACGTCACGTCCTTTAGGTTGAACCCCAAAGTCCCATTTACCCGAAATTAGGACGAAATCCGTAGGCCTAAGCTAGCGTGAGGCAGAAAGTACTCTGCTGTCTCAATGAGAGATTTGTCGAAACGTCCTAAGTTTGGAATGCGCATTCATGAAGTTATCTGCCCCGAAGTTTGTTTCAAAGCTCAGCGCCAAGCTCACCGCTGTCATGACCATTTGCCTGTGCTCCACCGTCATTGTCGGCGCGACCCTGACCTATGAAATCTCCCAGCTGACCCGCTTCACCGAAGCGCTGTTTGAGAAAGAATACCAGATCGCTGCCTCCCTGCGCGACGTGGAAACTCACCTCGTGACCATCAACCGCGACATGCTCACAGCGCTTGTCGACACCTCGGCAGAAACCCATGAGGCCGTTTTTGAGGATGCCAAGGCCAGCGAGGCACTCATCAACACGCTTCTGACAGAGATCGAACAGCTCGCGCCTGCAAACGCTGAAGAAATCGCCAACCTGCGCAGCGCCGTGGAAAACTGGCGCCCTCTCTGGCTTGGCGTATTCCAGATGGCGGCCAACGGCGGGCATGAATTTGCTTACGAGGCCTTCCGCACCCACGGCCCGACCCAGCTCAACGACATCCGCGAAGCCCTGAGCGCCATCCGCACCGCCTCTGACGCCTCCACCGCCGCCTTTGTCGCTGATGCTGCCGCCACAAAACAACGCGCCTTCCTCATCGCCGCCCTCATCATGATCGGCGCCATCGCGCTCAGCATGGGTGGCGGCTACGTCCTGCGCCGCTCCATCGTCTGCAGCATCATCGACCTCAACACCGCCATCGGCAAACTCGGCGCAGACCAGCTCACCGAGCAAACCCCGCACACCGGCCGCCGCGACGAGATCGGCGACATCGCCCGCACCGTGGAGCGGCTCCGCGTCCGGCTGCAAGACGGTGCCGAGGCGCAGGAACGCGAGGCCGAATCCCAGCGCGGCAACGCTCTGGTGGTGGATGTGCTCAGCAAGGCGCTCACCGATCTCGCCCAAGGCGATTTCCGCAACGACGTGAATATCTTCCTGCCCGAAGCCCACAAGAAACTGCGCTACAAAATCAACGACGCTCTCATCGGCCTCAATGATGTGGTGGTGCAGGTCGGCGAAGCGGCGGAAAATATCCAGACCGAGATCACCGAGATCAACACCGCCACACAGGAGCTCGCCCACCGCACCGAACGTCAGGCCGCCACGCTGGAACAGACCACCACCGGCATCGATCAGGTCACCGACAGCGTGAAAGCCACCTCCCGCAACGTCGACACCGTGAAAGACGCCGCCATGGGCGCCCGCGCCGACGCCGAAGACAGCAGCCACATCGTGCGCGAAACCGTGCAGGCCATGGCCGAAATCGAGCGCTCCTTTGCCGAGATCAGCCAGTTCATCGGCACCATCGAAGACATCGCCTTTCAGACCAACCTGCTCGCGCTCAACGCCGGCGTCGAAGCTGCCCGCGCAGGGGATGCGGGCAACGGGTTTGCGGTTGTGGCATCCGAGGTCCGCGCGCTGGCTCTGCGCGCCGCCACTTCGGCGTCCGAGATCAAGGAACAGGTCGAAACCAGCAGCCACCATGTGGAAAAAGGCGTCGAGCTTGTCGGCCGCACCGGCGCGTCACTGGGCGCGATTGTGGATCATGTCTCAGGCATCGCGGAAATGGTCGCCGACATTCACCAATCCGCCAAAGATCAGGCCGCCTCGCTGGGCGACATCAACGCCTCGGTCAATCAGCTCAACAACGTGACCCAGGAAAACGCCGCCATGGTCGAGGAAACCACAGCGGCCAGCAATCTGCTGAATACGAATGCCGTGCAGCTCACCGAGCTGGTGGGGACATTTAAAACCCGTCCGGTGGAGGAGGAGCCTGAGCAACAGCAGATGTCGGCGTGAGAGAAATTGTCTGATAAACTTGTATCAAACGTGATCAATGGCAGAAGAACGCTGAAAAGACTAGGGTACTCAGCGAGACCGAAACTCATGCAACCTCAGCCTTCCGAGTAAGATGTGCAAAGCCAAGTGTTAAGGTCCTACGATATCAGTTCAAATTGGAAGGTAGCCCACTACGCATCATCAAATCGCTAGTCGCTGAAAACATGAGTTCGAGCACAGAGCCGAAGGCCTAGCATTGTAGTAAGATAGAATTGTAGGCTTGACGCAACACTTATAAGGAGCCTGCATCTTTATAGTTTACACGCCTGAAAATAAACTCGCAAATTAAAGCGGAGAAACGGGAGATCACATGGCACAGGTAGCAATATCGCCTGACGTGCTGGAATGGGCGCGAAAGCGTGTTGATATGCCATTCGATACGCTCTCCAAACGCTTCAAGAAATACCCCAACTGGCTCGAGGGGCAAGGCGGCCCGACATTCAAGCAGCTCGAAACTTTGGCCAGCGTGCTTCGATTACCGACGGGTATGTTTTTCTTGCCAGAACCACCGGAAGAAAAACTCCCACTACCTGACTTCAGGCGTATGGCTGAGGGCGGCTTTCAACGTCCGAGTGCCGAATTAATTGACACGATCCACATTTGCCAACGACGTCAGAGGTGGTATCGCGAGCACCTTGCAGGGTCCGGTTCTGACGTAATAGCGTTCGTTGGCTCCGCCGATGTCGGCGATCAGCCCGGCGTAGTAGCCGGACATATTCGAACAGCTTTGAAGCTCGAAATCGGTAGCCGCAATGAGGCGTCCAACTGGGAAGACTTCCTGCGTCAGTTTATTGCACTTGCACGGGAAGCAGGTGTTCTGGTTATGATCAATGGCGTGGTAGGGAATAACACCCACCGCACTTTAAACCCAAGGGAGTTTAGAGGATTTGCTATTTCCGATCCTTTTGCCCCGCTAGTGTTCATCAATGGTGCTGATACCAAGGCCGGGCAAATCTTCACTCTTGCACATGAACTAGCCCATATCTGGATTGGCAGGGGTGGTGTAAGCAACAGTTCCGTAGATGATCTGCCAGAACACTTTGAGCCCGACTTCAATGTGGAGCGCTTCTGTAATGCTGTTGCGGCAGAGATTTTGGTTCCGATGGCACAGCTCTCCAATATGGACCTGCCGGAGGATGTCGATCTGGCAAAATCCTCAATCTCTAAAACTTTCAGGGTAAGCACATTAGTTGCGCTCCGGCGTCTGAAGGATCTTGGCAGATTGTCACATGACGATTTCCAAGGCGCCTACGATGCCGAACTTGATTTTCTAAAGAAGAGGGCAAAACAAAGGAAGTCTGGAGGCGGCGACTTTTATAATACGATGGGTGCAAGGGTAGACCCGCACTTCGCATCAGCCGTAATTTCGGCGGCGCTTGAAGGTCAAACGCTAATGGGTGATGCGTTTGAACTTCTTAGCATCAAAAACTCGACCACCTTCCGAAAAGAAGCAATGCACCTTGGAGTGTTAAGTTGACGCTATTATTAGACTCTAACGCGTTCCTCACACCTGCAATGACGTATTACGCATTCGACATCTGCGGAAGCTATTGGTCTTGGATCGCACAGGCAGCTGCAGCCGGTGACGTCAAAAGCATTTCTCCAGTAAAGCGGGAGCTGTGCCAAAAGGACGACCAAATCAAGAATTGGATCGGTATGCACGGGGCTGACATCTTCATGCCCGACGATTCCGCCGTAAGGAATACAATGGCGCAGGTTTCGATGTGGGCAAACTCCAACGGCTATACCACTGCGGCAGTCGCTGAATTCTTGAGCAAGGCCGATTCGTATCTCGTGGCTTACGCCATGCTTGGCAGGCACGAGATCGTAACACTCGAAACCAGCGCCCCTGGATCAAAGAATAGGATCAAAATTCCGGACGCAGCCAGCGCGCACGGGATTTCGACGATAACGCCCTACCAAATGCTTCGGCAGAATGGCGTCCATTTCTAGGAAGAGACGGAGATCCTGCAAAATTAAAAGTTGCTATCTAAACGTCTGATCCGCCGGCACAACTAACAATTTACAGTGGTGTTGCTTGAGATCTCCGAAGGTCCGCTGTTGGAAAACATCTCCTGTGCTTCGCATCTGCAGTGTCGTGAATATTGCTACAGCCTCTAATGTCTCGTTTTAGCACGAAAATAGACGCAACCAGCTACCCCCGCCCCCCCAAACAAAAACCCCCGCCAGCCAGCGCCAGCGGGGGTCTTTTTTCGTCTCTATCCCAGCCTTATTCCGCCGGAACCGCTGTTTCCTCAACCGTCAGAGGATGCGGGATATGCACCAGCATTTCTTTCGGGCAGACCTGCAGGAAGTTGGCTTTTTCCACATCCCAGTGTTGCAGGATGTCGCGTGCCTTGGCGCTGCCGGTCTCGGCCACATGGCGCTCGATCAAACCCTTAAGCTGATCTTCCCAGTGCTGCACCGTCACCGGGCAGGTCACCAGCGTTTCCATGTTCATGACGTCCTCGGCTTTGCCTTCCGGATCATAGAGATAGGCCATGCCGCCGGTCATGCCTGCGCCGAAGTTTGCGCCGATCTCGCCGAGGATCACGGCCACGCCGCCGGTCATGTATTCACAACCACAGGCGCCACAGCCCTCGACCACCACTTTTGCACCGGAGTTGCGCACCGCAAAGCGCTCGCCTGCGCGGCCCGCGGCAAAGAGATGCCCGTCGGTGGCGCCATAAAGCACGGTGTTTCCGATGATGGTGTTCTCGGCCGCTGTCAGCGGGCTCGCCATGGGCGGGCGCACCACCACGGTGCCCCCCGACAGGCCCTTGCCCACATAGTCGTTGGCATCGCCGGAGACTTCGATCTTCAGACCCGGAGCCGCAAAGGCGCCCAGAGACTGGCCCGCAGAGCCGGTGAGCTTCACGGTCAGATGGTCTTCCTGCAGCGTGTTGCGCATGCCGAAGTTGCGCACGATGTGGCTTGAGGTGCGTGTGCCCACCGTCCGGTGCGTGTTCTGCACCGCATAGGAGAGCTGCATCTTCTCGCCTTCCTGCAGGAAGCGCGCCGCATCCCGCACGATTTCCGCATCTAGCGTGTCAGGCACGTAGTTGCGGTCTTTGTCGCGGTTGTAGACGATGTCATGTGCGCCATCGACGGTGATCAGGAGCGGGTTGAGATCCAGATCATCCAGATGGGCAGAGCCACGGCTCACCTGCGCCAGCAGGTCGGCACGGCCAATAACCTCATCAAGGCTGCGCGCCCCGATGGAGGCGAGGATTTCCCGCACTTCCTGCGCGTAGAAGGTGATCAGGTTCACCACCTTGTCCGCAGAGCCGGTGTATTTCGCACGCAGGCTTTCATCCTGTGTACAAACACCAACCGGGCAGGTGTTGGACTGGCACTGACGCACCATGATACAGCCCATCGCGATCAGCGCCGCGGTGCCGATTCCGTATTCCTCAGCCCCCATCATCGCCGCCATCACGATGTCACGCCCCGTGCGCAGACCACCATCGGTCCGCAGCGTGACCCGCTCGCGCAGATTGTTCATCGCCAGCACCTGATGCGCCTCAGTGAGACCCATCTCCCACGGCAGACCCGCGTGTTTGATCGAGGTCGCCGGGCTTGCCCCGGTGCCGCCATTGTGACCCGAGATCAGGATGATGTCGGCCTTCGCCTTCGCCACCCCGGCCGCAATCGTGCCCACACCGGAGGAGGCCACCAGCTTCACCGTCACCTTACAGCGCGGGTTGATCTGCTTAAGGTCATAAATCAGCTGCGCCAGATCTTCGATCGAGTAGATATCATGGTGCGGCGGCGGGGAAATCAGCGTCACGCCTTTGGTGGAGTGGCGCAGACGGGCGATCAGGTCGGTGACCTTCATCCCCGGCAGCTGGCCGCCTTCACCGGGCTTCGCACCCTGCGCCACTTTGATCTCCAGCTCTTCACACTGGTTCAGATACTCCGCGGTCACACCAAACCGGCCAGACGCCACCTGCTTGATCTTCGCAGAGGGGTTGTCGCCATTTGGCTCTGGCACAAAATGCGCCGGATCTTCGCCGCCCTCACCGGAGTCAGACTTCGCGCCAATCCGGTTCATCGCCACGTTCAGAGTTTTATGCGCCTCAGGCGACAGCGCCCCCAGCGACATACCCGGCGTCACAAAGCGCTTACGGATCGCGGTGATGCTCTCCACTTCCTCAAGCGGCACAGGCTTGCCGATTGCCTTGATGTCGAGCAGATCGCGCAGATGGATCGGCGGGTTCGCTTGCATCTTTGCGGAATACTGCTTCCACAGCTGATAAGACGCGCGGTTACAGGCCGCCTGCATCATATGCATGGTCTGCGCGCCCCAGGCATGGGTCTCACCAGATTTCCGCGCCTTATAAAAACCGCCAATCGGCAGCACATCCGTGCCCGACAGGAAGCCTTTGGCGTGCACCTCTTCGATCTTCTTCTGAATGCCGCTCACACCGATGCCGGAAATCCGGCTGGTCATGCCGGGGAAATATTCCGCACACATCGCACGGGACAGACCCACCGCCTCAAAGTTCAGACCACCACGATAGGAGGAAATCACCGAGATCCCCATCTTCGCCATGATCTTGAGGAGACCCTGGTCAATCGCCTCACGATAACGCGCAACATTCTCGGTCAGCGTGCCATCCGCCAGACCGCGCTCGATGCGATCCGCCAGCGTGTCTTCTGCCAGATAGGCGTTCACCACGGTCGCCCCTGCACCGATCAAAACGGCAAAGTAATGCGGGTCGATACATTCCGCAGACCGCACGTTCAGCGAGCAGAAGGTCCGCAGACCCTTGCGGGTCAGATGGCTGTGCACCGCGCTGGTGGCCAGGATCATTGGCATCGCGACCTTATCGGCACCCTGCGCCTCATCAGACAGCACAATGTGGCCTGCACCGGAACGTACCGCGTCTTCGGCCTCTGCCCGAATGCGCTCAAGACCCACCTGCAGCGCACGGGAATCCGCGCCCGCCGCAAAGGTACAGTCGATGCGCACCACCGTGTCGTCAAACGCCTCAAGCAACCGCGCGAACTGTGCGTTGGCCACAAACGGGCTGTCCAGCACAGCGATTTCGGTCTGGCTGCCGTCCTCATCCAGCACGTTCTTCAGATTGCCAAAACGGGTCTTCAGCGACATCACGCGGTATTCGCGCAGGCTGTCGATCGGAGGGTTGGTCACCTGAGAGAAGTTCTGACGGAAGAAATGGCTCAGCGGACGGTACATGTTGGACAGAACCGCAGACGGGGTGTCATCGCCCATCGAGGCCAGCGCCTCTTTGCCATCCTCAGCCATCGGCGCAAGGATCTGCTCGATCTCTTCCATGGAGAAGCCCGCCGCGATCTGACGCGCACGCAGCTCTTCGCCGGTGAAGGTCGCGGTTTCCGTCACCGCATCCAGCTCACCTGCCAGATCGCGGATCTTGCCAACCCATTCGCCATAAGGCTTGGCATTGGCCAGTTTGTCCTTGATCTCCGTGTCGTGGTAGAGCTTGCCCTCTTTCATATCCACAGCCAGAAGCTGGCCCGGACCAAGCGCGCCTTTTTCCACCACATTGGCTTCATCGATCGGCACCATGCCGGCCTCAGAGCCGGAAATCAGCAGGCCATCACCGGTCACGACATAGCGCATCGGGCGCAGGCCGTTGCGGTCCAGACCCGCACAAACCCAGCGACCATCGGTCATCGCCAGCGCGGCAGGGCCATCCCATGGCTCCATCACAGAGTTGCAGTAGGAATACATGTCGCGCCACGCCTGCGGCAGCTCAACCGCCTGCTTGGACCAGCTTTCCGGCACCAGCATGGTTTTTGCCATTGGTGCGGAACGGCCCGCACGCACCAGAACTTCAAACACACCGTCCAGCGCGGCGGAGTCAGACGCCCCACCCGGCACAATCGGTTTGATGTCTTCGGCGTAGTCGCCAAAGCTGTCAGACGCCATGCGGATCTCATGGCTCTTCATCCAGTTCAGGTTGCCTTTCAGCGTGTTGATCTCACCATTGTGCGCCAGCATGCGGAACGGCTGTGCAAGCCACCATTGCGGGAAGGTGTTGGTGGAATAGCGCTGGTGATACAGCGCAAAGGCACTTTCAAAGCGCTCATCCATCAGGTCGGGGTAGAACACCGCAACCTGCTCCGCCAGCATCATGCCTTTGTAGATGATCGAGCGGCAGGACAGCGATGCAATATAAAGTTCACCGATATTGGCCGCCAGCGCCGCCTTCTCGATGCGGCGACGGATCACATAGAGCTCACGCTCAAAAGTGTCTTCGTCCACACCCTTGGAGTTGGAGATCAGGATCTGCTCGATCTCCGGGCGGGTCGCATTGGCTTTTTCACCAAGACAGCTCACATCCACCGGCACATGGCGCCAGCCATAGATGCGATAGCCCATCTTCAGAACTTCGGTTTCCACGATGGTCCGGCAGTGCTCCTGCGCGCCGAAATCTGTCCGTGGCAGGAAGACCTGACCAACCGCGATCAGCTCGTCTTTGTTGGGCTCATGGCCGGTGCGTTCGATCTGGTCGTAAAAGAACGGCACAGGGATCTGCACGTGAATGCCCGCGCCATCGCCGGTCTTGCCGTCTGCGTCCACCGCACCACGGTGCCAGATCGCTTTCAATGCGGTGATGCCCGCTTCCACAACCTGACGGCTGGGCTTGCCGTCAATGGAAACCACAAGACCCACACCACAGGAGGAGTGCTCTTCTTCTTCGGAATAGAGGCCGTTCTCCGCCATCCACTTGCGTTTGGCTTCTTCGGCTCTGACCCAGTTCTGATCAAATTTGGTCATTCGCTATCTCCATCATTTGCACCGGGTGTCCCGCAGTGGGGTGGCACGTGGCCTTTTTCCGGCGAACTGCGCTGTCGGCTCCTCAAGCCAGTTTGGTCAGCGCTTATGTCTTATTTACTTTTGCCTGCTGTTTTCGGCACCGTCGCGATACAGTCGCAATACCGACGCGATACAGACAGTCGTTTTTTGCCCTTTTCCGAGCGCGTTAACGATTACTCAGCAGCCACAGCTTGCGTTGCGCCAAAGCGTTCGATGATCGCATCTGCGCAATCCCGTCCGTCTTTGATCGCCCAGACCACAAGGCTTGCACCGCGCACGATATCGCCCACCGCATAGACGCCATCCAGATCGGTGGCGCCGGTGGTGAACTGTGCTTTCACGGTGCCCCAGCGGGTCACTTCCAGCTCAGGCTGACCCCAGAGGGTTGGCAGGTCTTCCGGCTCAAAGCCCAGCGCCTTGATGACCAGATCCGCGTCTTCCACGTAATCCGCACCTTCGATCACCTCAGGGCTTTGACGGCCTGATGCATCCGGCTGGCCGAGGCGCATCTTTTGCACCATCACACCCTCTACGCGGTCACCACCGGTGAAGCCTTTCGGGGCGGACAGCCAGACAAATTCCACGCCTTCCTCTTCGGCGTTCTGTGTCTCGCGCTGGGAGCCAGGCATGTTGGCCTTGTCGCGGCGATAGAGACATTTCACGCTCTCAGCGCCTTGGCGGATCGCGGTGCGGACACAGTCCATCGCGGTGTCACCACCGCCGATGACCACAACCTTTTTGCCCTCTGCATTCAGCTCGCCGCTCTCGATCTCAGGCACGGTGTCGCCAAAGTTCAGACGGTTGGAGGCGGTGAGGTAGTCAATCGCTTTCACGATGCCCTCTGCACCGGCGCCCGGGCCTTGCAAATCACGGCTTTTGTACACGCCAGTGGCGATGATCACAGCGTCATGCGCATCGCGGATATCTTGGAACGAAATGTCCTCACCCACGTTGCAGTTCAGCTTGAAGGTCACGCCGCCATCTTCCAGCAGCTTGTTGCGGCGCATGACCACGTCTTTTTCCAGTTTGAAGCCCGGAATGCCGTAGGTCAGCAGGCCGCCTGCGCGGTCATAGCGGTCATAGATGGTCACCTGGAACCCTGCGCGGCGCAGACGGTCTGCGGCGGCCAAACCGCCGGGGCCCGCGCCGATGATGCCTACGCTCTCGCCACGCTCTTGGCTTGGCGCCAGCGCTTCCACCCAACCGTTTTCCCAGGCGGTGTCGGTGATGTATTTTTCGACAGACCCAATGGTCACAGTGCCATGGCCGGACTGCTCAATCACACAGTTGCCTTCACACAGACGGTCCTGTGGGCAGATGCGGCCACAGATTTCCGGGAAAGTGTTGGTGGCTTGGCTCACCGCATAGGCCTCTTTGAGGCGGCCGGTCGCCGTAAGGTTCAGCCAGTCCGGGATATTGTTGTGAAGCGGGCAGTGGCTCTGACAGTAAGGCACACCACACTGGCTGCACCGACTCGCCTGCTCTTCCGCCTTTACCTTGGCGTACTCCGCATAGATCTCATTGAAATCTTCCTTGCGCACCGACGCATCACGCTTCTCCGGCATATCGCGCTCTACGGTCACAAATTTCAACATAGGTTGCTTAGCCATGCCAGCTGCCTCCAGATTTTTCCAGTCCCGGCTGTCTAAAGAATATTCAATCGGCATAAAAGTCAGTAAGACTGACTTTTATTCTGGTTTTTTGATGTTTTTGAGTAATCGGATCAAAAAAAAACCAAATTTTAGGTCCGAACAGTGCTTAAATTCTATATTTCCCTTGAATCACTGGCCAATTATATCTGAGTCGTTCAACGCGAGGTCGCCCCTATTATGGCACTTTTTCACATATTTTTGGTGGCAATCATTCAAGGCCTCACTGAGTTTCTTCCAGTTAGCTCCTCAGGGCACCTGATTCTCCTCTCAAAGCTGACTCCTCTCCCGGATCAGGGACTCGCCATAGATGTCGCCGCACACCTCGGAACTCTCGGCGCTGTCGTCATCTATTTCTGGGCGGATGTACGCGGCGCTGTAGCTGGCCTCCCGCGCCTTGCAACAGGCAAACGTGACACTCCCGGCGCGCGGCTCGCGTTTCTGCTGATCATCGCCACACTCCCAGTTATCGCTACGGGGTTGCTGCTCAAACTCAGCGGTGTCGACGAAGCCATGCGCTCCGTCGCAGTGATAGGATGGACCATGATACTCTTCGGTCTGGTGCTTTGGTGGGCCGATCGCTTCGGGGCGCAGATCAAAACCGAAGCGGATTGGAACCTCAAAGACGCGTGGAAAATCGGCCTATGGCAAGCCATCGCGCTGATTCCCGGCACCTCGCGATCAGGTATCACCATCACAGGGGCACGTCAGATGGGCTATGCCCGCAAAGACGCTGCCAAACTCGCCATGCTCATGT